>OY787449.1:0-4103350 GCA_963678785.1 Bacteroidales bacterium
AAACATTTTTGGCCGCCCGATATGGATACAATAAATGTTCAAATATTTGATCTGCAATGATTAAATCAAACTTCTCATCCAAAGTATCCTTGCAAATATCAAATTCTGGATAATCCGTTGCTTTATAAGATTTAAAACCCAAATGCTGCCAATTTTCTGCTCCCGAAATTTCCAAAACATTCAATTCTTGCGGATTCAAATCATTTACCAATTTATAACACTTTTCATACATTACAGTTCTCACCCACTGTTTATAATCATAGCCAATGAGCTTTAAAAAAGGAATAATCTTATGCTTATGCTGTTGTATCCATTCCATTCTGTAAATTTATTTAGAAAGTTTAAATATAGTACAATTTTAAGACTTGAAATCTATCACTTTTATACAAAAGTTTAAATTTTTAGGCATTTCTAAGCTTTTCATTTTCTAACTCTAAATGGTTAGATTTGTCATATGAATTTTAAAAAATGAAAACTCATTCAAAAAAGCAGCCCCTGGTATCCATTATTACGGTTAATTACAATCGAATAGAGGATACTTCTGAGCTTTTATTTTCCCTAAAAAAAATTAAATATTCAAATACTGAAATAATATTGGTTGATAATGGTTCGAAGGAAGATCCATCGGTACTTCAGTCAAAATTCCCTCATTTAAAAATATACCTAAACAAACAAAACCTAGGTTTTGCTGCGGCAAATAATTTGGGTATAAAGAATGCTAAAGGTGAATACATTTTCCTGGTTAACAATGATGTGATTGTGACCCCAAGCTTTCTTCAACCTTTAATTGATAAGTTGGAAAATGATAGAACTGTCGGAATTGTAAGCCCGAAGATTTATTACCATTCAGAGCCAAATAGGCTGCAATATGCCGGCTTTACTGACATCCATCCCATTAGCATCAGAAATCAAGGAATTGGTTTCGATGAAGCTGATCATGGTCAATATGATAAAGAAAAAGAGACCTTCTATGCTCATGGAGCTGCATTCTTATTTCGAAAAAGTTTAATAAATGAAGTTGGATATTTAAGTGAGAAATTCTTTTTGTATTATGAAGAAATGGATTGGTGTAAGCAAGTTAGAAATCATGATTATAAAATTTTTTACATCCCGCAATCAGTGGTTTATCATAAAGATTCTGTCACAACCGGCTCTGACAGCCCTTTAAAAACATTTTATTTAACCCGGGGTCGACTCATATACATGATTAGAAATGTTGAACTCCCACTTCTGTTAATAAGCACTTTATACCAACTCATTTTTGCCTTCCCCAAAAATTACCTGGCTTTTCTTTTAGCTAAAAAAAGGCCACAAGCCAAAGCCTATCGAGAAGCTTATGCCTGGTTTTTATGGAATTTTTTTAATAAAAATATCCGAAGAGGTTGACCTTAAATTTGATCGGGAAAATACTTTATAGTATCTTGCTAATAATTTACAGAAGCCTTTATGTTACAGAAAACAAAGAGAAAAAGTTATCCACTCATTTCTATCATTACCGTCAACTATAATCATTCTGATGTTACCTGTGATTTAATAGAATCTTTAAATAAAATTAGCTATCCAAATATTGAAATAATCGTCATCGATAATTGCTCACCCGATGATGACCCAACCATTATTAAGCGAAAATATCCAAACATTGTTTTGGTTGAAAATCCCATAAATTATGGCTTTGCTGCCGGAAATAATTATGGCTTAATGCGGGCCAGGGGCAAATACATCATGTTGCTTAATAATGATACTGTGGTGACCGAAAATTTTATTGAACCCTTGCTCGACAAATTTGAATCTGACCCACAAATTGGTGCTATCAGTCCAAAAATCAGATACTTTCACACCCCCGACACCATTCAATATGCAGGCTATACTCCCATCGATCCCCGAACCATGAGAAATTTCTCGATCGGTTTTAATGAGGTTGATAAAGGACAACATGATCAGGATCGGGAAACAGCTTATGCCCATGGAGCTGCCATGATGGTGCCGATGGAAGTCGTTAAAGAAATTGGAATGATGTCCTATATCTTCTTTTTATATTATGAAGAAGCCGATTGGTGTGCACGAATCAAAAAGGCAGGATACAAAATGTACTATGTTCATAATTCATTAATTTACCATAAAGAATCGATCTCAACCGGAAAATTGAGTGCCATGAAAATTTATTACCAAAATAGAAACCGACTGGTTTTTATGAGGCGAAACATCAGTGGCAAAGACTTTTACATCGGAATTTTATATCAACTTTTAATGGCCATTCCAAAAAATGCCTTCAAATTTTTAATAAAAGGTAAATTTCAATTGTTTCATGCTTATTACAGAGCAATAGGCTGGCATTTAAAAAATTTATTTAATAAAGAAATTCACGAAAATCCAAGCCTTTAAGCTGTTTTATTTCGTATTTTTATTTCAATATAACTTGAAACGACTTTGATGATTATAACCAACATATTCCAAATCTTAGTATTACTTTATCTTGGATTGGCTTCGCTTTACGTACTCGTATTTGCAATTGCATCATTTTTCTATAAAGAAAAGAAAGCAAAAGCTGGAGGTAAACAAAGAAAATTCCTTGTGCTCATTCCCGCTTATAAAGAAGATGTAGTGATTGTTGATGTTGCCAAAGATGCTCTAAATCAAGATTACCCAAAGGAGTTATACGATGTTTATGTGATTGCAGATCAGCTTAAAAATTCCACCATTGAAAAAATCAGAAGTTTTTCTGTTAATGTACTGGAAGTTTCCTTTAAAGTGAGTACCAAAGCAAAATCAATCAATAAAGGTATTGAAGCGGCCGGTATGGGTTACGAAGCTGTTGTGGTTTTAGATGCAGATAATTTAATGGATACCAACTTTTTAAGTCGATCAAACGACTTAATGAATGACGGAGCCTATGCCATTCAAGGCCATCGCATTGCGAAAAATATCGACGCACGTTTTTCAACTTTAGATGCCATTAGTGAGGAAATTAATAACAGCATTTTCCGTAAAGGTCATGTTGCCCTAGGTTTATCTTCTGCTTTAATTGGTTCGGGTATGGCTTTAGAATATGAACTTTATCGAAAAATTATGGCACAGGCCGATACTTTTGCCGAAGATAAAGAACTTGAATTCAAATTAATTCTGGACAAGCATCCCATCGAATATTTAGAAGATGTTCATATTTATGACGAAAAGGTGAGTAAGGCTGAAGTCTTTGTAAATCAAAGATCAAGATGGCTCGCTTTTCAGCTGATTTATGCCAAGCGCTTTATTTTTGATGCCTTTGTTGAATTGTTTGTTAGAAAAAATTTCGATTTCTTTGATAAAGTGCTTCAGCAATTATTGCCTCCCAGAATTATACTTTTGGGTGTTACTTTTATCATTGCAGTACTTTCGGCCATCTTTAATAAAGGCTTTTTCTATTACGCCTGGATGATTCAAGCCATGGTTTGCTTTACAGGCATTCTATTGGCCATTCCCAAGCAGTTTTTCAACAAACATACTTTTAAAGCTTTGATTAGTTTACCCTACGGTTTCATCCTCATGCTTAAATCTTTGTTTCGCTACGAGGATGCAAAAAAGAGTTTTGAACCAACTCCACATGTTCACACATCAATTAAAAGAGGAAAAACATCGGTTAAAACAAAAAAAATAACCTAATGATTTATACAGATATCATACAATATATTTTCATCATTTATCTAGGCTTCTCAAGCTTTTATATTTTTATTTTTGCTTTTGCCGGCCTTTTCAAAATCAGACCTAAAATGCCTTCTTTTGATGCCATGCGAAAGTATGCGGTTCTTATTCCGGGTTATAAAGAAGATCAGGTAATCGTTGAAGTGGCAAAAGATGCCTTAAATCAGAATTATCTTAAAGATTTATATGATGTTGTAATCATTGCCGACTCATTTAAAAAAGAAACTTTAGATGCATTGGCAAAAATTGATGTTAAAGTCATCGAAGTTAGTTTTGAACTCAGCACCAAATCAAAAGCATTGAATGTAGCCATGGATCAATTGGGCGATGATTATGATGTAGCCCTGGTTTTGGATGCAGACAACTTAATGCAGGTTGATTTCATCTCTAAGGTGAACCAGGCCTTTAATATGGGTTATACGGCCATCCAGGGACACCGGATTGCAAAAAACACCAATACCAATTTTGCCATACTCGATGCCATCAGTGAAGAAGTCAACAACCGGATTTTCAGAAAAGGTCATCGTGTTTTGGGTTTATCGGCAGCCTTAATTGGTTCAGGTATGGCCATCGATTATAAATACTTCAAAAACATGATGAAATCCATCAAAGCCATCGGAGGTTTTGATAAAGAATTAGAACTTCAAATACTTAAAGAAACCAGAATTATTGGCTATATCGAAGATGCTTATGTATTGGATGAAAAAGTTCAAAAAGCTGAAGTTTTTTCAAATCAAAGAAGAAGGTGGTTATCAGCTCAAATTCATTATTTCAGTAAAGATTTCTTAAATTCGGTTAAACACCTCATTAAATATCGAAACATTGATTATTTCGATAAAGCCATTCAATTTATCCAGCCTCCAAGAATTATGCTGCTGGGTTTATTATTCATCATAAATGTTTTATCACTACTCTTTAATACACCAGAATGGATCGCGGCATGGTTATACGTTTTAGCTGCCAGTGTCCTCACTTTTATATTCTCAATCCCTCGTAAATTTTACAACTTTAAAACCTTGGTTGCCGTAATAACATTACCCAAAGCTTTCGTACTGATGTTTTTATCGTTAATTAAGGTAAGAGGAGCCAACAAAAAATTTATTCATACTGAACATACCAGTAACTAACCAACTAAATTGCACCAATTATGAAAATAGGAATTGAAGGTCAAAGACTCTTTCGTGAAAAAAAACACGGAATGGATATGGTCGCCCTCGAGCTCATCAATTATTTGCAAGAGATCGATCATGAAAACGAGTATGTGGTATTTGTAAAACCTGATGAAGACAAAACTTGTTTAAAAAAAACCAAAAATTTTAAAATTATTGAACTTGAAGGGGGCTCTTATCCAATGTGGGAACAATTTGCTTTACCAAAAGCAGCCCGTGAAGAAGGATGTGACATTCTGCATTGTACAAGCAATACAGCACCAATAAATACCAAAATTCCGCTCATCATTACCTTGCACGACATCATTTATATGGAGAGCATCAGCATCTTTAAAAAAGGCGGAACCTGGTATCAAAAAATTGGAAATATGTACCGCCGGTTCGTGGTACCTAAAAACATCAAAAAAAGTAAAAAGATCATCACCGTTTCTAAATTTGAACGCGATCGAATCAAAAACTTTTTCGGTCATTCAAAAGATGACAACAGATTGGTTGCCGTTTATAATGGCGTGAGTGAACACTTTAAACCCATTGATGATAAAAAAGAACTTGAGCGCGTAAAAGCCTTATACAACTTACCCGATGAATTTATCTTTTTCCTCGGCAATACCGACCCAAAGAAAAACACGCCCAATGCCTTAAAAGCTTATTCTGATTTCATCAAGACTACGGATAAGAAAATTCCTTTGGTGATGCTGGATTATGGCGAAGGATATTTGGAAAAGATTCTTAATGATATTGGAGATAAAGAATTGATGAAACACATCATGCTTACCGGTTACATTAAAAATACTGACTTACCCGCTATTTATAATCTCTGTAATCTCTTTTTATATCCATCAATGAGAGAAAGTTTTGGAATACCGATACTTGAAGCCATGCAAAGCGGGGCTCCGGTAATTACTTCAAATACTTCATCTATGCCTGAAATTTCAGGAGGAAATGCCTACATCGTTGATCCAACAAAACCTGAAGAAATTACCCAAGGGATTCATCAAATTCTCTCGGATAAAAAATACAGAGAAGATATCATTGCCAAAGGATTAAAACAAGCTGAGAAATTCTCATGGAGAACCATGGCAGAAGAAGTGCTTGAACTATATAAGGAGATTTATAAACAAACTCATTAATTCGGATTTCACTTTAATTTGCACCACATGATAAAAAATCGAGATATTATTGTTTACGGACTGCAACCCTGGGATTTAGGAATAGCAAGCACCTGTAAATATACGGCCATAGAGATGTCGAAACACAACAGGGTTTTATATGTAAGCCCTCCATTGCAGCGGAAATTTGCCATGTTTCACAAAGAATTACCCGAAGTTCAGAAACGAATTCGGATCATCAAAGGCGAAGAACCTGATTTAGAACAGGTCAATGAAAACATGTGGACCTTATTCCCAAACACCATCGTTGAGTCCATCAATTGGATTAAATCGGCAGCGGCTTTTAATTTCTTCAATAAAATAAACGATAAAAGATTTGCCAAACAGATTCAAAAAACGGCCGACAAACTCGGTTTTAGCAATTATATTCTGTTCAACGACAATTCGATGATCAATGGTTTTTATTTAAAAGAATATTTAAAACCGGATATCTTTATTTATTTATTACGTGATGCCGTAATTTTAGTGCCCTATCATAAATTGCATGGCAGTCGGCTTCAGCCTCAAATTATTGCAAAATCGGATATTACAGTTACCAATTCTGATTTCTTTGCAGATTACGCCCGTAATACAAACCCTAACTCACACATGATTGGTCAGGGTTGCGATTTAAGCAGATACAATGACACTGATGGAAAGCTCCAAATTCCAGATGATTTAAAAGACATTAAAAAACCGGTCATTGGCTATGTAGGATTCCTGACAGAAATCAGACTTGATATTGAAGTTTTGGTGCACATAGCCGAGCAAAAACCCGAATGGAGTCTGGTATTGGTTGGCCCCGAAGATGAAGCCTTTAAGAACAGTAAATTGCATGAACTTCCGAATGTTATATTCCTTGGTAGGAAAAAACCTGATGAATTGGCTGCCTATATCAAAGGTTTCGACGTAGCCTTAAATCCTCAGATTGTTAATCCGATAACTGATATCAATTATCCCCTGAAAATTGATGAATATTTAGCCATGGGAAAACCAACGGTCGCTACAAAAACCACTTTCATGGAATATTTCAAGGATCATACTTATCTGCCTTCTACAAAAGAAGAATATGTAGTTGAAATTGAAAGGGCCCTGAAAGAAGATTCTCCGGCCTTGGCCAAGGAAAGAATTGCCGTTGCAAGTAGCCATTCGTGGGAAAATTTCGTTTCAAAAATTTATGGCCATATTAAAGATTTACAAAAGAAAAGGAAGCAAAACTCATAACTATGCTCAAAGGGAAAAACATCATCGTTCATGGTTTACAAAGTTTAGATTCGCCCATTGGCAGCAATTGTGTAAATCTTGCTTATGAATTTTCTAAACAAAACCGTGTACTCTATGTTAATTATCCCCTGGATCGACTCACCAGTATTCGACACAAATCAAATCCACTGGTTAAACGTCGGTTGAACATCATCAAGGGCAAAGAAGAAGGATTGATAAAAATTAATGAGAACATGTGGAATTTATATCCATCTGTTGTGCTTGAATCTGTGAATCAAATTGGTTTCAGACCCCTTTTCTCATGCTTAAATAAAAGAAACAGCAAAAAATACGCTGCAGCTTTAAAAAATGCAATCAATCAACTCAACTTTAAAGATTTCATTATTTTTAATGACAGCGACTTTACAAGAGCCCTTGATTTTAAAGAACATCTAAAGCCGAAAGTTAGCGTTTATTACACCCGCGATAATATGCGCGAAACACATTACTTTAGAAAGCATGGAACTAATTTTGAAAATCAGGTGATGCAAAAATCAGACCTGGTGGTTGCCAATTCGGTTTACCTGCAGCAAATTGCCAAAGAACAAAATCCAAATTCATTTTATGTAGGACAGGGCTGCGATTTGTCACTTTTTGATTCGAATCTGGTTAAACAAATTCCGGCAGAATTTAAAAAAATTAAACGCCCCATCATCGGATACATCGGTGCCTTAAAAAGCTCTAGGCTTGACATTCAAATTATTGATTACATTGCAAAAACAAGACCTGACTGGAGTGTTGTATTGGTTGGCCCAGAAGATGAGCAATTCAAAAACAGCAACTTACACCCAAGAGAAAACATTCATTTTTTGGGGACAAAACCCATGGAAGAATTGCCAAATTATTTATTCCCTTTTGATGTTGCCCTCAACCCTCAGGCATTAAATCCTTTAACCATCGGTAATTATCCTCGAAAAATTGATGAGTATTTAGCCATGGGTAAAGCAGTTGTAGCGACCAAAACCGAAACCATGAAAGTATTTAAAGATCATACTTATTTGGCCTCAGGTAAAGAAGAATATGTTCAATTGATCGAGAGGGCATTGAACGAAAATAATGAAGAAAAAAAGCTTGAACGCATTCAGTTTGCAAGTGCTCATACTTGGGAAAATAATGTGAAAGAAATTTATAAAGCGATATTAAAAGTTTCACCAAACATTTAATAAAGATGGGATTGAAAGAAAGAATTAATGCAAATCCAAAACTCAAACGTTTTACCATTTGGGCCTTAACGCCTAAAAACCAACCCAGACCCAGATTGTGGGTAAAACTGTTTGTAAATCCCTTAAAGCATAAAAAAGGAAAAGGAGCACGCATCAGAAGAAAAACCAGAATGGATGTACTTCCATGGAATAATTTTCAATTGGGAGAATTCTCCACGATCGAAGATTTTACAACCATCAACAATGGGGTTGGTGATGTAATTATTGGCGATCGTACCAGAATTGGTTTGGGCAATACTTTCATCGGTCCTATTAAAGTAGGTAACGACATCATGTTTGCTCAAAACATTGTGATGTCAGGCTTAAATCATGGTTATGAAGACATCAGCATGTCGATTCACGATCAACCAGTTACCACTGCTCAAATTACCATCGAAGATGAAGCCTGGATTGGTGCAAATTCAGTGATTGTAGCCGGCACCACTGTTGGTAAACATGCCATTATTGCTGCCGGGAGTGTTGTAACTAAAGATGTTCCCCCCTACTCTATAGTCGCAGGTAATCCGGCCAGATTACTAAAACAATACAATCCGGAAACCAAAAAGTGGGAAAGGGTCAAATAAAACAATGGAATCATTTGCCAGATTATCTTATTTAAATATTTTTCGAAAATTTTTTATTTTCCTAAAGTATCTCATTGATAATCTTTCAAATGCTGAATTTAAAATGATTGGTGTGGGTTTGAAATATCTTCTTATACATAAACCTAACCGAAAAGATCAAATCATTAAAACAAGAAATGGGACATTTTTTATCCGTAAAAATACCATTGATTTTAAATTGGCTAATAGTGCCTACGAATTTTTGGTGATCCGTAAACTAAAAGAACTCCTTCCATCCTACCAACTTTTCATTGACGTTGGTGCAAACATAGGGACCTACAGTATCATTGCGGCCAAAGCCGGAATTAAAAGCTTGGCTTTTGAGCCCATCGAAAACAATTTTAAATCCCTTTTAAAAAACATCAAACTAAATCAGGCAGAAGACTTGATCAAACCCATCGCTTATGGTCTGGGTAGCAGCAACGAAAAAGTTATGTTTAATTATTATCCTCTAAAGCCGGGTGCTTCGAGCATACACCCTCTCAAAAAGAAATCTGAGAAAATTGAGGTGCAAATCCAGAAATTTGACGAGTTGAACATTGAAGAAATTAAAAAATCAAAAAGCATCATCATCAAAATTGATGTTGAAGGAATGGAAATGGAAGTAGTGAAAGGGATGGAGAAACTTTTACAATCAGATAAAAACATTTGCATAATAATTGAATCTAAACATTCGGGAATTAACAACTTAACAACTTTATTGAATAAGTTTAATAAATTTAAGTTTGAACAAATTGATGAATTTAATATGTTAGCAATAAAATTGCCTAATCTAAATTAAAAGCTATGATGACGTTAAAAATACTTTTTTGGATCTTCTTGTTTATTGTGTTTTACGCCTATTTGGGTTATGGAATTTTATTGTTTTTCATGATTAAGATGAAGCGCTTGTTCAAACTGGGCAGGAAGAAAGTTATAGATCATGATTATGAGCCCGATGTAACCCTTTTTGTAGCGGCCTATAATGAAAAAGATTATGTAGATGCAAAAGTTCAAAATTCATTCGAACTTGAATATCCCGCCAATAAAGTAAGGCAAGTCTGGGTCACAGATGGTTCTGATGATGGAACGCCTGACATCTTAAAAAAATACGCTGATCGGGGTGTAGAAGTTTATCATGAAGATGCGCGTGGTGGGAAAATTGGTGCCATGAATCGTGGAGTACAGTTTGTAAAATCACCCATCGTTATTTTTTCGGATGGGAATACCATGTTGGGTAAAGAATCCATTCGTCGAATTGTAAATATGTTCAGCGATCCAAAAGTAGGCTGTGTTTCGGGAGAAAAAAGAATCTTCCAAAAAGACAAAGACAGTGCTGCAGGAACAGAGGGAATTTATTGGAAATACGAATCTTTATTAAAAAAATGGGATGCAGAATTGTATTCTGTTGTAGGAGCTGCCGGTGAATTATTTGCCATCAGAACCGAATTATTCCAACATGTTGAAGGAGACACCTTATTGGACGACATGATCATTTCTTTGCGCGTAGCCATGCAAGGCTATACCATTCAGTACGATCCTGAAGCTTACGCCATTGAAACAGCTTCAGCCAATGTGAAGGAAGAATTGAAACGAAAAATAAGAATATCAGCCGGAGGCCTGCAATCTATTTTCCGATTAAAAAGTTTGTTAAACGTCTTCAAACATGGCATGCTTTCATTTCAATTTATTTCGCATCGGGTATTGCGTTGGACTTTAGCGCCCCTTTCTCTCCCCTTATTATTGGTTTTTAATACCATTATTACTGCTCAAACTGGTTTTTTCAACTTTAGTGATCTTTTTACCTGGTTATTTTGGGCACAAATGGTTTTTTATTTTACTGCCCTCTCAGGTTGGTATCTCGAAAACAAAAAAATTAAAATTAAGGTATTGTTTATTCCTTATTACTTCTTCATTATGAACCTCTCTGTATTTCTGGGTTTCCGAAGGTTTCTAAAAGGACAACAATCTGTAAATTGGGAAAGAGCCAAGCGAGGAAATTAATGGGTAATTTTCACCTTACTTAATTTTCCATCAAACTTCTTTGATCTATGCGGTAAGGAATTGATGAATACCTTAGGTATTTTACCTATCTAACTGCATTTTATATATGTGTATTTTTACTAAAAAGTAGAAGTTTATTGAAACTTTTTATACTCAAAATGAGTTTAGAAGGTATCATCGAATCGCTAATTATGGTAAATTTTCAGCCCTTAAAATTTATGGGCTTATCTTTTTTATTATTTTTTGGTTTGCTCCTGGGGTTAAACAGCATCACCTATGGGCAATCCAATTGTCATTACATCGAACAAAGTACAACTTACATCGATGGTAGCGGAATATATAATCCGGGAGATACACTTTGTTTGCAAACAGGTCAAAGAGATTACCTGCTTTTTAAAAATATTCAGGGAACGGCAGAAAATCCCATTGTCATAAAAAACCTGAGCGGTCAGATGGAAATTATTACACCCCACTTTTACGGAATAAAATTCGACAACTGTAAACACGTGAAATTAAGTGGAAAAGGTGACCCTACCATTACTTATGGATTATATATTTCTTATGTAAAAGAAGGTGCCGGAATTTCTATCGATAACTTAAGTACAGACATCGAAATCGAAAATGTGGAAATTTCAAACATCCCGATTGCAGGCATTTATGCAAAAACAGAACCTTTTCAGGGAGATTGCGACAATTTGATAACCCGTGATAATTTTACCATGTATAACATTAAAATTCACGATTGCTATTTACATGATATTGCCGATGAAGGTTTTTATATTGGAAGTTCTAAATATACTACTGGTCAAGAAATAATTGCAGACGCAACTACCTATCCTTGTAGCGGAAACATCGTTTTACCCCATGTCATTGAAGGGGTCGAAATTTACAACAATATTGTTGAAAATACAGGCTGGGATGGCATACAGGTAAGCTCTGCCGTTAGTGGTTGTAAAATATACAACAATACCATTCGCTACGATTCATACAGAGAAACAGATTATCAGATGAGTGGAATTTTAATTGGAGGCGGAAGCAATTGTGATTGTTACAATAACAAGATTTTTGATGGTAAAGGCGATGGCATTGACATTTTGGGACTGGGAAATCATAAAATATATAACAACTTAATTGTTCGACCAGGCAAAACTTATTACGAAAACGAATCTCCAACCAATTATCAAAAACATGGTATTTGGGTTGGTGATGTATCAACTCTGACAAATAGCGAATTTTATATTTTCAATAACACCATCATCAGCCCACGAACTTTTGGCATTCGACTTCACGATGATGTAATCAGTTCTTTTAAAATTTATAATAATCTTATTGTGAATCCGGGTGCATATGATATTATTGGTGAAAATTCCTATCAAAATATTAGCAGTGGAATTAGTTTTCAATCATCCAATAATTTATATAAGCAAGAAATTTCAGAAATTTTATTTGAAAACAGTGTAAATGATGACTTTGATTTAAAAGCTGGTTCACCTGCCATAGATGCCGGTTTAAACCTGGCCTATCTGGGATTAACATTTGACATTGACAACCGCCAGAGGCCTTATGGAAGTGGCTTTGACATTGGAGCCTATGAAAGTCAATCGCTCGTAAATTCCATTACGGAATTAATAACTGATCAGGATGATGAGCCCATTCTAAAAAAAATAATGCCTAATCCGATCAAATTAAATGCAAAAATTAATTACGAATTACCCAAAGCCACTCAGGTAAAACTCTATATAATGGATGAGTTAGGAAGAGTGCTTCGAACTCTTGTAAATGAATATCAACAAAAAAACAATTATCAATTAAATATTGACAGAGAAATGTTTGGCACCGGATTCTACTATTTAATTCTTGAAACTGACTTTGGAAGATTCAGTGAGAAAATGGTTATCATCTAAACAATTTTTTGTATGATCAATAAAAATTATATCATTAAAGCAAATATATGAACTCAATGATTACCCGTTATGAAAGACGGGTTAAATTACTCAAAAAGTACTTAAAAAATAAAACTAGATGAAATCAGTTATTAAAAAATATATACCTTTTGCATTGGGTCGTAAACTCAGAGGAATGTGGCAAATTCTTCAGTCTTATTTCTATTATGGCAAAAGATATCATTGCCCCTTATGCAAAACCAATTTAAGGAAATTATTACCCGGAGGAGTTGATTTACCGGTTATTACTGAAAAGAAAATAATTGGAGCAGGAAGAAGGCCCAATTGCATCTGTCCAAGATGCTATTCGACTGATAGAGATCGTTTAATTTATGTCTATCTTAAAAATTTTACGAACATATTCACCGACAAAACCAATCTTTTACATATTGCACCATCCGGCAGCATCAAGGCTTTAATGAAGCGAACACCAAATGTCATTTATCAGGAAGGGAGTAAATATCACGAAGGATTTTATTATTCTAAAGACATTTCTCTCATCGATATCCGTAAGCTTGATTTTGAAGACAATACCTATGATGTGATTTTCTGTAATCATGTACTCGAACATATACCTGAAGATATTCAAGCAATGAAGGAACTTTATCGCGTTTTAAAACCAGGTGGGTGGGCTATTTTGCAAGTTCCGGTATCAGCGATACTTGAAGAAACTTATGAAGATTTTTCAATCAAAAGTGAAAAAGAAAGAGAAGAACATTTTGGTCAATTTGATCACGTACGAATTTATGGTGCCGACTATCCGAAACGACTTGAGAGCGCCGGTTTTACTGTTGAAATCATTAATCCAACAAAAGATTGGAAATTAGAAGGAACCGAAAGATTTGCAATTAATAAAGATGAAGTTCTTTATATCGCTCATAAAAAATAGATAAAATGAAACGTTTAGCTTATTTAGTTTTCATTGTCGGACTTATCTTTAGTCCACATTATTTATTTTCTCAGACAAAGGATATTCCTTTGGTGAAAACCAATGAGAATAATCTAACTGAAGAATTGATTGTTCAGGATATTCAGAGTGTAAATAAACTCTTTAATGAACAGGAATACCCTTTGGCCTCAGAAATCCTTTTAAAAACAGAACAAAACCTTAACAAAATAAAACAACCAGAATATCTATCTGAAATACAATTTCAACTTGCCAGGCTTTATCATCAGGCAACATTATTTGAGATTTCATTAAACCATGGAATGGATGCCTTAAATAACTATAAGGCCTTGAATGAAGTCCCGAATGAAATCAGGGTTCATATACTAATGGCTTCTAATTATTCCGAACTTAAAAAATGGGATTCTTCAGAAATGAATTTGAAATCAGCCTTAACTTTAGCTCAAAATAACGGATTCAGCGATGAAGCTGCGATTGTTTTTACGCACTTGGCAGAACTTCAATCCATGAATTTAGAATATGCAAAGGCAGCCATGTATTTTCAATCTGCCAATCTCATTTTACAAGCTGGAAATCAACATAGAAAGCTGGCAATCAATCATTATAAAATTGGAGAAAATCTTTTAAAACAAAAGAAAACTGAAACGGCTTTAAATACTTTTATGAATTCCTTCAACGAAGCAGAAACATCAAACTTTGTTGAATATCAGGCTAAAAGCGCTTATGCTTTGGCTAATATTTATTTAGAGAAGAAGAATGTAAATCAAGCATTAAATCTTTATCAAAAAGTAATTAATTTAAAAGATGAAGAGGGCATATTAAAATCCAAAAGTTTGAGCTACCAGAAAATTGCTCAAATTCAGGAAGAAAAAGGAAACATAACCCAAGCTTTAAAGTATTCAAAACAAGCCAGAATCTTTACAATAAAATCTGAAAGTTATGCCAATCAAATAAAACTGAATCAGCTTAAGCTTAGATCTTCTCTCATTGAATTTAAAGACAAAAACCTCAATGACCAAATCTCAGGACAATTAAAGAATAGTAAAAAAAACAATAAAAGCCAGTCTATACTTCTTGTTGGACTTAGTATTATTATCCTTGCCTTAATAATCACATTTTGGTTAAAATTTAAAAAAACGATCAAAAACACCTCCAAACAAATCACGGATAAGAATTTAGAAATAAATGAACTCGAAACTTCTCTTAATGATTTTAACAATAAATTAGAATCGGAAATTACGGTGAGAACAAAAGAACTTCAGGAGGAGTTGAACAAGAGAATGGAGATGGACCTCCAGCTTAAAAAGGCATTAAAGAATGCCGAAGATGCCAATTATTTAAAGAATGCATTCTTATCAAACATGAGTCATGAAATTCGAACTCCACTGAATGGTATTATCGGATTCTCTAACTTATTGGTTACTGAATTATCCATTATGGAAAATCAGGAACTGTTTGAATTTGCCAATGGAATTCAACAAAGTGGCGACCGATTATTACACCTTTTGAATAATATCATCGATATTAGCCGCATTGAAGCCAATGATATGGAAGTTAAACTCGCTCCATGTAAAACAAATGAAGTTATTGAGCGTGTTGCCGATCTGTATAAGTTTAAAGCAAATGAAAAGAAATTAAAATTTAACACCAAATACAATGAGATTCCTGATGTCCTTGTTGATGAGCAAAATCTCACAAAAATCATCAGCGACATCATTGATAATGCGGTAAAATATACCGAGAAAGGATTTATAAACGTCATAACAGATTATGTAGCTGAAGACGGCCAAATTGTTATCTCAGTTAAGGACACCGGAATTGGAATTGACGAATCTTATCTGAAACACGTTTTTGAAGCCTTCCGTCAGGAAAGTTTAGGTTATTCCAGAAATTATCAGGGAGCTGGTTTGGGATTACCTTTAGCCAAACGGATGATCACCCTCATGAATGGCGATATTAAAGTTGAGTCGACCAAAGGTGTAGGTACAACGGTAAAAATATTTTTGAAAACCAGTGATTCACCGGCTAAAATTATTAAGAGCAAAGAACCTGAACAGAGAATTGTTAGTGTTAATGATCGAGAAGATGAAGAAAAAATTAATATCTTCATAGTTGAAGATGACCGCATGAATCGGCTTGTTTTGAGTAAAATGCTTGATAAAGTTGGTAATAATTCTTTGGCAGTTGACGGTGATGAAACCCTTAGCATTATTGAACGAGCCTACGAAAATGGAGTCATATTTGATGTGATGTTATTTGACATAAATCTACCGGCCCCATGGGATGGAATCAAATTAATGCAAGAAATAAAGAGTAGATGGAAAGAATATAAATTCATTCCTTTTATCGCCCAAACTGCCTATGCCATGGCAGGTGACCGAGAGCGATTATTGGATTCGGGCTTCGATAACTATATAGCGAAACCGGTCAATAAAAATGAACTCATAAGCATCATTTTTAAACACATTGGAATAACGAATAAAAATTAAACTAATCAGTACCATGACCATCAATAAAAAAGAGGAAGATTTAAAAAAGGAAAATGAAGAATTGAAAATGCAGCTGGCTGTCCTTCAATCTCAAATTAAAGATTTCCAAGAAAAAGTAGATACCTCAAATCAACTTAAGTCGATGTTCCTGGCCAATATTAGCCATGAAATTCGCACTCCGATGAATGGAATTATTGGAATGTATAATGTGCTGAAACAAACAGATCTTTCTGACGAACAAAGAGAATTTCTGGACATCATTAATCTTTCAGGTACAAATTTGCTGACCATTATCGACGACATCCTCGATCTGTCCAGAATTGAAGCAGGTCAACTCAAACTCGAAAACAATGATTTTAATTTGAGTGACATCATTAATGAGGTTATCGATTTACTTGAAATTAAAGCAAAAGGAAAAGGAATTAAACTATACACCAGTTTCGAAAGTCACATTCCTAACGCTTACATTGGTGATCAAACCAGACTTAAACAAATTTTGATCAACCTAACTAACAATGCCATCAAATATACCAAAGAAGGAAGCGTAACCATTAAAATTGACAGCGAGGAAATTTCAAAGGAAGAATACATCTTAAAATTTAATGTGATCGATACTGGCATCGGAATTTCGAAACAGGGCCAGGAAAAACTCTTTAAAGCCTTTTCTCAAATTGATTCCACTACCACCCGAAAATATGGTGGTACCGGTTTGGGACTTGCCATTGCTAAAAATCTAAGCACCTTAATGAGCGGTGAAATTGGGGTTGATAGCGAAGAGGGGAAAGGAAGTACTTTTTGGTTTACGGCCAAGATTAAACGAAATGCAGAAATAAGCGAATTTGTTCAAAAACCTAAATCCAAGATTGCTAAGAATATAAAACCCTTAAGCATTCTTTTAGTAGAGGATAACTTATTAAATCAAAAGTTTGCCATTGCCACCCTTAAAAAAGAAGGGCATAAAGTTGAGATTGCTGAAAACGGAAAAATAGCGGTAGATATGTTTAAGAATTATAAATATGATATGATTCTGATGGACATCCAAATGCCCGTAATGGACGGACTGGAAGCAACAAAGGAAATTCGAAAAATTGAAATGAATCGCAAAGTAAAAGATCCCATTAAAATTATAGCTATCACAGCCTATGTAATGGAGCGCGATCGCTCGATGTGTTTGGGAGCCGGCATGAGCGAATACCTGGCCAAGCCATTTAAACCCAACGAACTGATTGACTTAATCACCAACCTTAAGATTTAAATACAACCATTAAATCTTATTCTGAAAAAAATTTCAGAGAAATTTTTGACCCAATTCAGGCTGCTTTATGAATACAAAAAACAGCCCAATTTCCATTTTTATCTGTGCTGTTACAGCTCAATTACACTCTTACTAACAACTTATTAACCAGCTTAAAAGACGTTTAAAATTTCAATATATTTGTTAGTTTCTTGTACCTTTAAGACAGGATTAAATCAAGTAAATTGCACGAACTATTTTAGTCCATATTAATCTGTTAAAAATTTAATACCATGAAAAATGCAAGCCGAATATTTGCGCACTTTTTTATCCTCAGCCTGATTATCTTACACACAAATTCTTCACAAGCCTGTACCGCATTTCTGTTAAAAACTACTCAGGGGGTTGTAACCGGAAGATCCTTGGATTACAGTCAGCCCTCAGTTTATGAAACCCGCACCTATCAAATTGGTGAAAACATCCATTCTTTATATAAGTCTCCCCTGGGCGACAAACCCATTTCATGGAAAGTAAAACATGAATTTATTACCATTGTGAATGTACTTAGTCAGCCCGATACTGATAAAGTAAATGCCCAGGGTAACGAACATCTGGTAGCTTTTGAAGGCATGAATAAGGCAGGAATTTCAATCAGTGGAAATTTAGCCAATGCTGAATACCCATACGACGATCTGGACAAGCCGACCATCACCTCCGATGACATCGTCAATTACATTCTGGCGCAGGCCTCCAGCCTTGATGAAGCCAGGAAACTCTTTACTTCGGTAAATATCGACAGTCACTGGCAGTACCACTACATCGTTTTTGATGCTGATGGTAACAGCCTGGTTGTTGAATTTGTTAATGAAAAAGTTCGTTTTTTTGAAAACAAAACCCGAATCCTGACCAACAATCCCGGCCTTGATTTTCATCTGAGTAATTTAAACAACTTCTCAAATTTAAAAACCTATAATTTTGAATCTATTGTTGCCACCAGCGGAAATCAGTTTCATGGTGCGGGCATGTACGGTTTACCCGGCGATTGGATGTCGCCCAACAGGTTTATCCGTGGCTACTTTATGATTAAAGAAGGTGAAAAATTTATTACAAACACCCAGGAAGCCCTAGGTCTGGCCTCAAAAATCATTAACTCTGTCAGTCTTATTAAAGGCATTGATTTGGGAATCTCAGAAATTTCCGATCCCATTTATACCCAATTACAAATCCTGAAGGACGTTAAAAACAATAAAATTTATCTTAAGGAATATAATGATCTTGAGTGGAAGATAATCACTTATTAAACCCTAAACACATTTTACGACACAGTTTACTTCTGGTTTTAAACAAATTATAAACGGCTGCAAAACACATTTTGATTTTCTGTATATTTGCATGAAATTCTTTCCGGTTAAAACCTTGTTCTAACCCTGGATTTCGATTAAGTTTTCATGAAATTTCTATTGTAATAAATACCATATGATTAAACTAAATCAATCCAAATCAATCTATCTCTTTATTGCCTTTTTTGTAATTCTTGGAAAAACCATACTCACCCTGTTCCCAATCGATCACCCCATTTTACAAATGCAGCTTTTTAACTGGGGTTGGATGATTGCTATACTTTTAGCTGGCTTTGTTGCCTTGCATTTAGCAACCGATGCCGGCTTCCCGCAGCTTTGGGATAAAAGCATCCCCAACAAAAAACGCTTTCTCATTCCCCTATCACTCGGGCTGGCCTGTGCTGCCATTCAAATTATCTTTGCCATTTTTTTGAAATTCCCAAATTTTAATGCACCCTTCCCCCACTCCATTCCAGCATATTTGGCCTTTGGAACCCTCTATGAAATCAGCTTTCATTTAATTCCAATAGTTCTGATTACCTGGCTAATATCAACCATCATCCTTAAGGAAAAATACAGTCAACTGATTTTTTTACTGGCAGCTGTATTATTGAGTTTGTTTGAACCCTATACGCAAATAAGGGGATTAATCGCCATGGAATTTATCAATGGATTCTGGGTCATCATTTCATTTACCCTTTTAATTTTTTTGGCCAACTTTATTCCACTCATCTTGTTCAGGAAATATGGATTTCTGTCCATGATATTCTTTAGGCTGACCGATTATTCGGTCTGGCACATCATCTGGCCACTTGTCTTTTATAATGACTAATATTTAGATGTAATTATCATTAAAAACAGCTTACAAAATCAAAACATATATTGAGCTTCATAAAATAAAAAATTAGCAATTTTACCCATAAAATTAAACCTACTTAGAGATTGCAAAATGACACCAAAAACAACAATAACCTTCATAAAAAAGAGCATAAAAATATTTTTAAGCCTGATTATTTTTGCGTGCTTATCCTGCTCATCCAATCCAGAAAACGTTCGCAACAACTTCTCAAATAAAGTTTTTAGCTTTAATAATGGTGAAATTATTTTTAATGCCGGCTTCGAAGGAGCTTATTTAAGTCATATCACTCAAGTTGAAGAAAACACCTTTGAAATCATCTCGATTGGCGAGGATTACCCAATAGATAAAAGTCCGACTTATGCATTTAAAATACTCAGTAAAAATGATCAAAAAATCATCCTGAACATTCATTTTAAGGGCTCAAAAGCTCCTGCAACGCCAAAAATTAGTTCAGATGGAATTCACTGGGAAACCATTGCTTGTGATATTTTCCAAAGCGATCTTCTCATGAACATCCACCTCAAAGCCAATGATACAATATGGGTGGCTCGTCATCCATTGTATACTTCAAAACACCTGAATAATTGGGTGAATGAGATTTCTATTGATAAACGCGTTCATGTTGAAACTTGCGGAAAAACGGTCGAGAACAAAGATCTGAAGGTTCTGGACATTTATTCCGGAAAGGCTGAAGATAAAAACATTATTGTATTTTTAGCACGACAGCATCCAACTGAAGTTCCTGGTCAATTTGTATTCAATACTTATATCGAAACCATTTTAGAAAATTTTAAAGATGAAAGCTCATTTTTTAAAAGCAATAGAATCATTGCTTTTCCATTGGTAAATTTAGATGCCGTTGATCATGGACGTTGGAGACACAATATGAACGGTGTTGATTTAAATCGTCATTGGAATGATACCACTACACAGCAAGAGATCAGACATATTATTGACTTTCTATCTCAGGAACCCATCAATAATAAGATGAAATTTGCAATTGATTTTCACAGTAGAGATGGTGAAAACATTTACATTGTAAGAAATGATGACCTTATTCCTACCGTAAAAAAATGGAATGCTTTAATAAACAAACAGAATCCACCAGAAACTTATAAAATTGTAACAAAGTATAATAATTTTGTGGTAGGGAATAATCGGGATTATTCCAGCACTTGGTTTACAAAACGTGGTATTCCGGTTCTTACCCACGAAACAACCCATGATGTTGATTATAATAAAGCCATAGCTACTGCTAAAATTGCAGCAAAGGCTTTTGTTGAACTCATGGAAGAATCTAAATAGTTTTATGCTTAAACATTTCTAATGTTAGCAAATATTTTAAAATGAAAGAAATGAATTTAAGAGATCGAATGCATCAGGAAATGATTGAAAAGAAAATCTTTGATCAAGCCAAAGAATATGGTTTTGATTATGCCGATAAAGCATTGGATCGAAATGTTTTTCCATCTGAAAAAGCCATTGAAAATCTAAAATTCTTTAATGAAAACTTACCGGAGAAAAGCAATAATCCATCCGATATCTTAGAAATGCTTCATCAATATGGTGCTCCAGCTACGACTACCCAGGTTGGTGGTCGATACTTCGGATTTGTAACAGGAGGTACTGTTCCGGCAGCAATGGCGGTAAAAATGATGGCAGATTTCTGGGATCAAAACTCCGGTCTTTATGCCATGTCACCCATCGTTTCTAAACTCGAAACGGTCGTTGAAAACTGGCTCCGGCAAATCTTTAAGCTTCCGGAGAAAACGGTAGCAGCTTTTGTTAGTGGAACTTCAATGGCAATTTTAAGCGGCTTAACAGCAGCCCGGTTTAAAATACTCAATCGTTTAAACTGGAATGTAAATATAAAAGGACTGTTCAATGCCCCTAAAATCAGGGTTGTTGTCGGGAAACAGGCTCATGGTTCGGTTTTAAGAGCACTTGCCATACTTGGATTCGGAATTGACAACATTGAAATGGTTGAAGTTGATGATCAAGGAAGAATGCTTCCTGATCAAATTCCTGCCTTGGATGAAACCACCATTTTGATATTGCAGGCTGGTAATGTTTGTACAGGGTCCTTTGATGATTTTGATGAGATTTGTGATATGGCGAAAAAGGCCAATGCATGGGTTCATATCGACGGTGCTTTCGGATTGTGGGCAGCTGCAGCCAAAGGCCTCAAACACTTAACCAGGGGCATAGAAAAAGCAGATTCCTGGTCGGTGGATGCTCATAAAACCTTAAACACCCCCTACGATAGTGGCATTCTTTTATGCAAAGACAGAGAAGCATTGGTATCTGCCTTGCAAGCTAGCGGCTCCTATCTAATTTATGGCGATAAAAGAGACGGAATGTTATATACCCCGGAAATGTCGAGACGGGCACGTGCCCTTGAATTGTGGGCTACCCTTAAATATTTAGGCAAAGAAGGGATTGACGAATTGGTTTATGGATTGTATGAGCAATCGCTTCAGTTTGCAAAAGAACTAAAAGCCGAAGGATTTAAGATTTTAAACGAAGTGGTTTTCAATCAGGTTTTGGTAGCCTGTGAAAATGATGAAATCACTGAAAAAACTTTAGCTCGTATTCAAGCTTCAGGAGAATGCTGGTGTGGAGGTGCCAATTGGAATGGCCATCCGGTTATTCGAATCAGTGTTTGCTCTTGGGCTACAACAAAAGCTGATATCAGCCGTTCGGTGGCAGCTTTTGTAGAAACAAGAAAATCAATTACCTCAAAATAATAGCAATGAAAACAGCATTAATCTTCATCCTATTCATGATCCTCATCATTATAGGTTTATACGCCTTTTATGGCGGTTTTAAAAAAATCAGGTTTCAAATTGTTGAACAAGGCGGCGAATTGCTGATATACGAAAACATGACAGGAGATTATAAAAACAGCGCCACTGTCATGGACAAAATTTACGCTTCTTTATTGGAAAATGAACAGATAGAAACCTATAAAGGCTGCGGAATCTATTACGATAATCCGCGTTATGTTGAGAAAGATAAACTGCGTTCTGAAATCGGATGCATTTTAGAGACCAAAGACTCCAAGATGTTTGACTCTTTAAAAGCAAACTATAAAACCAAATCGATACCGAAAGCCAAATACCTCACTACTAGATTTCCATACAAAGGCAAATTTTCAGTCCTCATCGGAATACTCAGAGTCTATCCTGCTTTAACAAAATATCTTAAAACCCATGGTTTTAATGAAAATGGTTATATGATCGAAATCTACGACGCCCCAAATCATCACATTGTCTACCGAAAAGAAATTATAAAGCCTTAATTGCATGAACCTGAAATGAATCCTTCTATCCATAAATCCGACATTGACCATTTGATCAACAAATTGAAATTGCGGCAAAAACGCCACAGTCGGGAAGAGAAAGATCGCTTTCTGAAATTTCTGAAATCAGAATTGGAAACCTTGGGCTATGAAAACGAAATTTCAAAGGCCGGATTTCCGACCAGCAAACACCTTGAAACGAAAACAAATGGTAGCTGTGAGACCATTTTAATGGCCCATTATGATACTTCCACGACCCTCCCTATATGGATTGAATACTTAATGCGAATTTCGGGACATACCCGAACCTTATTAACCATAATCATTGTTTTGGGGCTCTTTCAGTTCATGACCCTTATCAACAATGACCTGATTTCTAACCTACTGAGATTAAGCATCGCAGCCAGTGTATTGATTCCTGTATTATTTATTTCAAATAAGCATACCATGAACGACAATACCAGCGGTGTTTTAAGCTTGTTATTACTGGCAAAAAAAATTTCTAAACTTCCGGAATTAAAAGATAAAGTAAAATTTGTATTTACCGACAACGAAGAAAGAAGCCTGATTGGAACTTACCAATTAAGGAAAATATGGGACAAGCAATCTTTCAATTATTCTCATTGCAAAATCATAAGTATTGATAGTGTTGGAAGAGGGAATGAAGTGGTTCTATCTTACAATATCCATAAATCCCTGGCCGTTGATTTGGGAACTGCATTTTCAAAGAATGGAATTCAGGCTCACCTGGTGAATATGGGATTTGTTCCGTTTTCGGATGCTTACAATTTTCGAAAACTTGGTGCAATCAACATCAACTTGATGAATAAATCACTTATTCCGGGCGGTTTTTATATTAAAAACATTCATTCAAAGCGCGATCGGAAAATCTCAAAAGGAAACATAAAACTCGTTATTGATGCGGTGGAAAGGTTTCTTAAAATGAATATTCAATAATTAAAATTATATGTATCTTGAATTGAAATTTTCATCTAGCATTAAACTATATCAACACTAACTTTAATGATGAATAGAAACGAACCCATTATAGTCATACAGAATTTTGCAAACCCCAAAAAAGAAGTTTGGAAAACCATCACACAACTCGATCAGATGAATCAATGGTTTTTTGAAGAGATTCCTGCTTTTGAGCCAAAAGTTGGATTTTCAACCTCATTCAACATTAAATCAGATACACGGGATTTTATGCATCTTTGGAAAATCACAGATGTAATTCCAGGGCGTAAAATTGTTTATGATTGGCAATATCAGGGATATTCCGGTAAATCTACCGTCACTTTTGAGCTTTTTGAAAAAGCCGATCAAACCCTCCTCAAGCTAAGTGCTGAAGGTATTGAAAGCTTTCCTCAACACATTTCTGAATTTAGACGAGAAAGCTGCACCAATGGATGGATATATTTTATAAATGATCGCTTGAAGAACTATCTAGATCAAAAGCAACTGCATAAATAGATTGCTTTTTTGAATTGATTTAGAACTAGAAAATCTAAGAAATAATACTAATTTTAGTTCTGAAAATTTTAACCGAGTCTAAAAATAGAACCTTCAATATGAAAATCAATTCAATTATTCTCCTCGGAATAGTACTCATTTCAGGATGCAATCTGAAGACGCAAGAACTTAGCAATCAGAAGTCCATGAAAGATCAATTTAATTTCTCACCTACTAAAACCATGTCTGATTTTGGCATCGACGCCAGTAATTTATTTCTTTATTATAAAGATTTGGAAAAGGCATCAGCATTTTACTCAAACATTTTGGGTTTGGAAGAAATTGCTGATTACGAAATGGCAAAAATCTTCAGAATTGCAAGCGAATCTTATCTGGTTTTGGTAGATGCAGAAAGAGGAATGCATACTGCCGATGAACCCAAAACAGTAGCACTTGCGCTAATTACCGATCAACTAGATGAATGGTACAACTATATAAAATCCACTGACATCGAAATCAAATACGATTACAAACCTAAAGAGGGAGGCCCTCATGATGGTTTTGTGATTTATGATCCGGAGGGATATTTACTCGAATTTGAGCGTTTTAAAACGCATGATGAAAACATTAAGTTCATTCCAATACTTGACCAATGTAAAACCTTGATAAGCTCCTCAACCACAAGCAATAATTTCCCCGAGAACTTAGGTTTTAAAGCTTCGGTAACCTGGCTTTATTATAAAGATCTGGAATTGATGCAAAAGTTTTATGAAAAAGTATTGGGACTTGAATTTATTGTAGACCAGGGTTGGACAAAAATTTACAAGGTATCTAATTCTGGTTTTATCGGCCTGGTTGATGAAAAGAAAGGCATGCATAAATTTACCGAAGAAAAGGCGGTCAATGTTTCCTTTTTGATTCGCGACATCGACCAATGGTTTGATTTTGTAAGTCAAAACAAACTCTTCCCACTACGATCCGATCAAATGGAGTTGGGGCCTGAAAATAAATATAAAGCATTTGTTGGTTTCGACCCCGGTGGTTATTTTATGGAATTTGATCGTTTCAATGCCCACAAATCCAATGAAATTCTTTTAAAATACTTGTCCGAAGAAAAATAAAATCATTTTTATCTTTATTTAGATCTGACTTCATTATTATTAAATTATGAACACCCTGGTTTTTAATCACTTTCCCAAACTCGAAAGCAAAAGATTGCTCATACGCGAAATGACCAACAACGACCTGGATGTGATCTATGATTTTAATTCATGTGCTGAATCCCTAAAGTACGTTGCCAGAGAACCCTTCACAAATAAAAAAACAGCTCAGGATAAACTATCTTTTTTCCTTAAAACCACTAAGAATAAATCTTCTTTTTGGTGGGTTTTTACTTTGAAAGAAACGGGTAAAGACATAGGATATGGAGGCTTATTTAACTTTTGTACTTCAACGAATAAGGCTGAAGTGGGTTATGGTATCATCAAAAAGTATTGGAATAAAGGATATATGTCTGAAGCCTTACATGAAATCATTCATTTCGGAATTCATACCGCAAAACTTCACAAAATAGCTGCGGTAATACTCGACGGAAATATTCCATCAATAAAGCTTCTTGAAAAAAACGGTTTTAAAAAAGAAGGTCATTTAAAAGATCATTCTTATGCCAGAGGAAAATATTTCGACGAAATTATTTATGGTTTAATCATCGATGAGATTGAAAGGAAATAAAATTGAATATTAATTATGACAAAAATTGAACAAATTGTAAAAGAACTAAACTTAGAACCACATCCCGAAGGTGGATTCTTTAAGGAAACCTATAGAAGTGAAGGAATTATTGGTCAGGATGTTTTGGAAAAGCAATATCAGGGAGATCGCAATTATTCTACGGGTATTTATTTCTTATTGACTTCTGAAAATTTTTCTGCTTTTCACAAAATCAAGCAAGATGAAATGTGGCACTTTTATGATGGTTCTCCACTATGCATTCATTCCATAAACCCTGAGGGTATTTATAAAAAAACAATGCTTGGACGAAATTTTTCGGCTGGAGAAACACCCCAATATTTAGTAAAAGGAGGTTATTGGTTTGCTGCATCAGTTCCTCAACAAAATACATATTCATTGGTTGGATGCACGGTTGCACCTGGCTTTGATTTTGCAGATTTCGAACTTCCAAAAGCCGCTGAATTGATAAAACAATTTCCGAATCATCAAAAAATCATAAAAGATTTCACTCGAATTTAGCCATTCTAAAATCCAAACCCATTATTATTGCTTTTTTATTTTATTGATTGAATGATCATTTTAGAATATCTTTGATCAAATACCAATCAATTTCTCCAATAGCTAGTACAAACTTAAAACAAATAATATGCAAAACATCAAACTATCCATAACACTCTCATTCATCTTTTTACTCATTTCAATTCACAGTGTGAGCCAGGATTTGGTTACCGACCGCCCAGATCAAACCGAAAGCTCTGTAACGGTTCCATTTGGAAGTTTACAAATTGAAACAGGAATGCTGTTTGGTTCATTTGGTAAATCTATGTCTAAAACAAATAGCATACTTATTCCTACCACCTTATTTAGATATGGAATTACAAAAGGTGTTGAACTCAGATTTGTAAATCAATTCGAGAGAATTAAAAATAATGGCATGACACATTATGGAATGAATGACTTTGAATTGGGCGCAAAAATTCAAGTACTCAAAGATCAAAATAAAAATACTGAAATTGCCTTTCTTACACACCTCACAATTCCCATTGGATCGAAAACATTAACTAACGACAAATACGGCTCGGTTAATAAACTGGCCATTTCTCATGCAATTAATGATAAAATGGGTATTGGGTATAATGTCGGTTATAATTATTGGGGAGAAGGAAATGGAGATTTTACCTACTCTTTAGCCTTGGGAATTAGTGTTACTGATAAAATCGGAATCTTTTTTGAGCCCTATGGTGAGATCATTGAATTTAAAGATTTTCAGGCATATTTTGACACAGGAATGACCTACCTCATTTCCGACAATTTTCAACTTGACTTTTCATTAGGAAATGGGATCAATCACAAAATGAGCTATTTATCTTTTGGGTTAAGCTGGCGAATTATGAAAAACAATTAAGTTTCTAAAAAAGCACCTACATTCTATCACACATTTTTATCCCTTAATGTAATTGACTATTATGCATTTTAAAAGTGTGAAATACAATAATTTCATAAAATAAATTCTCTAAAACCTCCCGTATAACTTAAAATAACGTACCTTTGTGCCACAAAACAATTATAATTTTAATATGAAAAAAGGAACAGTAAAATTCTTCAACGAAACCAAAGGTTTCGGATTTATTACCGAAGAAACATCAAATGAAGACTATTTTGTACACATCTCAGGATTAATTGATAAAATTGATGAGGGTGACCAGGTTGAATTTGAATTAACAGAAGGAAAAAAAGGATTAAACGCGATAAATGTTAAAGTGATTTAGTATTTGCTCAAAACTTTTTTGATTACAGAAGCCTTCCGAAAATTTTCGGAAGGCTTTTTTTATTTTAAAAGGGTTCTAAACTTCATCGAAAACAAGATTTATCAAAGAATGATTATATCTTTACCCTCGATTTCAAATCACATCATTTAATCTTTCTTATGGCAAAATCACACTCTTTTCATATCCCGGTAATGGGCATCGGATATACCATCGACACCCCCATTAAAGTGGCTCAATACGGCATTGACTCTGTAATTTCATTGGTAGATGACAAATTGCTCGAAAAGATTCGTAAAATGTATTGTGAGAAATTTGAAATGCCTTATCAGGAGATTTCTGAAAAGATTGAAGATTTTCGAGCCAAGCGAATAACCTCCTATTTAAACCTGATCAATGGATTGGCCGAAAACAAATTTGAAGAATTTAAAAAAACCGCCATTGAAAAATTCGAAGAACTTAAAAATTTAGCAGAACAAAAGCATATTGAATTTCTGGCTAAGCTCCCCGATACAACAGTTTTAAAGCAGGATCTTAAAAAAACTGCCAATATCAAACTTGAGGAACTCAAAAGTGCTGCTGAATCGAAAAGAAACGAATTTAAAGAATTGCTGAACTTATTGCCTGACACCTCAGGAATTAAACAGGATTTAAATAATCTAACTTCCAAGTTTATCAATTTAAATGATCTGAAGAAAAAAATAAACGATGGTTTTAGAATTGGAAATATCGATGTCAATATCATGACCAAAGTTGACAAAAATAACTATCGTAAAGGCGTAAAACTTCCTACTGAATTTAACGATGCACATGCAGCCCTCAGAGGTTATGCCAATAGCAATTTAAGATCATCAGTGGTGCTCTCGGCAGGAATGAATCCAAGACTTTACGGTTATATGGAGCAGTTTGATGATTTTTTTCCCAATGAAAAAGGAGAGATTAAAAAGAAGATTGTACTTAAAGTTAGCGATTTTAAATCTGCACTTATTCAAGGAAAATTTATGGCCAAAAAAGGGCTTTGGATTTCCGAATACCGGATAGAATCCGGACTTAATTGTGGTGGCCATGCCTTTGCCACCGAAGGTCATTTACTGGGTCCCATATTGGCCGAATTCAGAGATAACCGCCAGCAACTCATTCAGGAAATTCATGAATTACTGATTCCGGCCTTAATTCAAAAAAACAAAACAGTTCCTGCAAACAAATTGGCCGTAAAAATAACGGCACAGGGAGGAGTAGGAACAGCCGAAGAACATCAATTTTTAATTGATCATTACAAAGTTGATTCTGTGGGTTGGGGCACCCCATTTTTATTGGTACCTGAGGCTACAACCATTGATGATCGTACACTTCATAAGCTCATGGATGCTAAGGAAAAAGATTTGTATCTGAGCAACATCTCCCCTCTCGGGATTCCATTTAACAGTTTAAGAGCCAACACCAAAGACCTCGAAAAATTAAGCCTTATCAAAAAAGGGAAGCCCGGAAGTAATTGTCCCAAAAGATACGTAGCCATGAATAATGAATATACGGATAAAGGCTTATGTGTGGCTTCACGTCGCTATCAAAAATTAAAAATTGAAGAGCTTAAAAAGCAAAATATTTCATTGGAAGAATTTAATTTAAGATATAAACAAATCGTTGAAAAATCATGCACCTGTGTAGGTTTGGGAACTTCTGCCCTATTGGCACATAATCTGGACACTAAAGTTGAAGGAGCTGGCGTTTCCGTATGTCCTGGACCGAATATGGCTTATTTTTCAGAGCAAATGAGTTTAAAAGAAATTGTTGATCATATTTATGGAAGAACCAATAAGATGCTTCGGCCCGATCGCCCAAATATGTTTGTAAAAGAATTGGGTATCTATGTCGATTATCTGAAAAACAAGCTGGAAGAAACCAAAACCAATATGACCAAAAAGCAGGAAAAACATTTCCAATCATTTGATAAAAACCTGCAAGAAGGCATTAATTATTACCAAGGCCTGTTTAGCGGATTGAAAGAGAAATTTGGTGAAACCAAGTCAAGTATTCTGAAAGATTTGGAAAAAAACCTTAAAACATTGCAAAATTTAAAGATTGGGGAATAATTAAACACAAACCTGCAAAGGCAATTAATTGCTTGCAAAATTCATCATCTTATTATCGACAGAAACATTATGCTAAGTCATTAATTATATGTACTTTTGCCGCACAAATTTTAAAATAATAATATGCTGACATTTAATGAATTGGGATTGTCGCCCAATTTACTCAAAGGGATTGACAAACTCGGATTCGTAAATCCAACTCCAATTCAAGAAAAAATCATACCCATTGTTTTCGAAACTGAGAATGATGTGGTTGGTTTGGCTCAAACCGGCACAGGGAAAACTGCTGCTTTCGGCCTACCCATTATCGAACAAATTGACTTAAATAAAAAGGCTGTTCAAGCCTTAATTCTCTCACCTACCCGTGAACTTTGCATACAAATTGCAAAAGACCTACAAGCCTTTTCTAAATTTATTCCTGAAATAGAAGTAGTACCCGTTTATGGTGGCGCAAGTATCGACACTCAGGTAAGAGCCTTAAAAAGAGGGGCTCAGATTGTGGTGGCAACACCTGGTCGTATGCTCGATTTAATTAATAGAAAAGCGGCCAAGCTTGGAAATATAACAACCGTAGTTTTAGACGAAGCCGACGAAATGTTAAACATGGGATTTCGAGATGAACTTGACGGAATCCTTGAAACAACTGCGAATTCAAAAAGAACTTTATTGTTTTCGGCTACCATGCCCAAAGAGGTAGCTCGAATTGCAAAAAATTATATGGATAACCCTACACAAATTACCGTAGGAAAACAAAATGCAGGTGCTGATAACGTACGTCACGTATTTTATCAAGTTCATGCACGCAACCGCTATAAAGCACTTAAACGTATTGCCGATATTAACCCTGATATTTATGGTTTGGTTTTCTGTCGTACGAGAATGGAGACCAAAGAAGTAGCTGAAAAGCTAATCAGAGACGGTTACAATGCTGATGCACTTCATGGAGATTTATCACAGGCACAACGCGACCATGTGATGAAACGATTTCGTGAGCGAACCTTGCAAATGTTGGTGGCTACAGATGTTGCTGCACGTGGAATTGATGTAAATGACATTACCCACGTCATTAATTACAATCTTCCTGAAGACAATGAAATTTACACCCACAGAAGTGGAAGAACAGGCAGAGCGGGTAAATCAGGAGTTTCCATCGCCATTGTAAATTACCGAGAAGTGAGCAGAATTCCTCAAATTGAGAAAATTATTCAAAAGAAATTTGAGAAGTTACCTGTTCCAAGCGGAGAAGAAATCTGCAAAAAACAACTGTTTAAGCTGATTGATAAAATGGAAAATGTTGAAGTAGATGAAGATCAAATTGCTCCATTCATGCAAACAGTAAACAGTAAACTTGAGTGGCTCAGCAAAGAACAAATCATAAAACATTTTATTTCTCTGGAATTTAACCGATATTTGGAGTATTATAAAAATGCCCCCGATTTAAACGATACGACTGATGCCCGGAAAGCAGGACGAAACGATTCGAGAAATGACCGAAGAGGCAGAAGAGAAGGACGTGACAGCGATCGCAGAGACAGAAGAAAAGGAGAGAATAGAGATCGGTTAAGAAACCGCTCAAAAGGAAATTATTCTCGCTTTTTTATCAATATTGGAAGAAAAGATGGGGTAGATCCACGAAACATCATCGGATTAATAAACGATAATACAAATGATCGAGATATTAAAGTTGGAGACATCGATATAAAAGACAGTTTTTCATTTTTCGAAGCAGACGAAAAATCAAAAACAAAAATTTTAAAGTCATTTAAAGGCAGCCAATTCAAAGGGCGCTCTGTAAATGTTGAAGAAGCAGAAGCCAAAAACTCCAACAAAAGAAAAAGAAAACGAAACACAGATTAATCTCCATAGTACTGTATAAGTTTTCTAAACGGGCTGGACTTTTAGTTCGGCCCGTTTTATTTTAAAATAGAATCGTTTGTAAACCTCTATTTATAGTTTACAAATCAAAAAACTATTTACACCATAAAATATTGAGAAATTGGATTTAAAGGCTCGCATATTATTCTTAAATTTCAGATATGGAATACTTTTATATTGATGATAAAACATTTAAAAGCAAAGATTTTAATTCCAAGCCTATGAAGCCTGGTGAATATGAAAACTGCAGTTTTATATGTTGCGACTTTTCTGGCTTCAACCTTTCCAAATTTATTTTTGTTGATTGTTTGTTTAAGGATTGTAATTTGAGCTTAGCTAAACTTACAGGAACTGCCCTGCGTAACGTAGAATTTGAAAACTGCAAAATGCTGGGACTCTTTTTTGAAGAGTGCAATAAATTTGGCTTAAGCTTGAGTTTTATGAATTGTCAGCTTAATAATTGCTCTTTTTATGAAGTAAAAATTAAAAAAACCAGCTTCATAAATTCCCAGCTTCTTGAATGTGAGTTTTCTAAATGCGATCTGAGTGGATCTCTTTTTGAAAATTGTGATTTTTCAAGAGCAACCTTCGAAAATACCATACTCGAAAAAGCTGATCTCCGAACATCTTTCAATTACTCTTTTGATCCTGAAAGAAATAGAATAAAAAAAGCTAAATTTTCCTCAACCGGTATCATCGGCCTATTGGGCAAATATGATATTGAAATTGATTAAATTGTTGACATTACTAAAAACGGTTAAAGAAAGATTAATATCTTAACTTCCAAATATTTCTTGTGCAGCAGCTAAACCAATTCCTGTTTGAAATTTATGGCCACATTGAGTCAAACCAGTCTCTATAGCTCCAATTACAGCAAGAATATCACCAGCTTTTGAAGCCCCCATATGTCCAATACGGAAATACTCTCCTTTATTTTGGGGATGTAATCCCCCTGCGAGAATAACACCAGCAGCAGCAATTTTTTGCAATAAATCTGCACCATTTACTCCATCAGGGTAACAAGGTGCAGATAAGGTAGAAGCTGCATGTTTATTACTTGTTGGTATTTGTTTCATTCCTAAAGCTTTAACTGCATTTTGACAAGCATTTGCAAATTTCCTATGTCGAGCAAATCTAACATCCATTCCTTCTGCCAGAATCTGGCTTAAACTTACCTCCAAAGCACAAACCAAATTAACAGCCGGAGTACCAAAATAACTTGGTTTCCTGCTTTCATAAGCTTCCATTATTGGCAACCATTTCGCCCAATCACCATAATAATTCAAAACGGGAGATTTGCGTTCTTTCCAAACACTTAAAGCTTTTTGGCTTACAACCATCAAAGCAAGGCCAGGAGGAACTCCAACGGCTTTTTGAGACGCTGTGAGTACTACATCAATTCCCCAATCATCTTGTCTAATTTCTTCACCAGCAACCGAGCAAACTCCATCAAGTATGGTAATTACATCATATTTTTTTCCAAGTATTCCTATGGGTTTCGGATCAACAAGGACAGCTGTCGAAGTATCTACATGAGTAAATGTCATCAATTTATAATCATCTTTTTTAAGTTCAGCTTCAATCTTATCAATTGAAACTACATCTCCAAGTTCAGCTGTCAACACAGTAACTTCAGCCCCATAACGACTAAGTATATCAGCGTATCGATCCCCAAAATAACCTGTTGAAATTACCAAAACCTTGTCCCCAGATTCTACCAAATTTGCTGCTGGCATATCCATGGCAAGAGTCCCGGTTCCTGCAATAATAAATGGCTGCCCGGTTGGACTTTGCCAAACTTCACGCATTTGTTCAATTGCATGTCCAAATATTTCAATAAAATCTGGTGCCACATGACTGTTAGTTGGTGCACCAAGAGCACTTAGCACATCAGGTTCAAATTCAATAGGGCCAGGAATCATAAGTAATTTTCTACCTTTCATAATTTGCTATTTATTTAAACACCTTTTTCTAGAAGTAATATCCCAATCAAATAGGTAAATTCATAATCGGAGCTTTGGCAAACCCACAAACAATAAACCTACTCTAAACCAAATAGATACAAGTGTAAAATTAATTAAATATCGGATTTATGCAAGTTACGGTTTTAAGATTAATTAAACAACCAAAACACGACAAATGACAAAGTGCTAATTAGGATTTAAAGAAATTCATTCGTAAATAAAAAAACGGTTTTAACATATCCAATATTTAAATAAAAAGTTTATTGTATATTTGTATTGATGAAGTGAAGTGGTCGTAAAGGCTGCCTTTTTATTTTTCACCTTAAGGAAGACATTGGGAAAATAGAAGGACTTCTTATGGAAAAACTCCTTATACCTTAATCGTTATGAATTGATTTGGTGTATGGAGATTTTTTTTTGCACCAATCCTAAAGCTTACAAACTTTATGAAAAAATTGGTTACACCTTCGGAGATTAGAGCTTCCTACGAAAAGATCAAAGGTGACATTTTAAAAACCCCACTTGAGTATTCAGCAAAATTAAGTGAGATTTCTGGTGCTAATGTTTATTTAAAGATGGAACATTTGCAGCATACCGGCTCCTTCAAAATCAGGGGAGTCATGACGAAAATTAAAAGTCTGAATAAAGAAGATTTTCAAAAAACATTTGTGGCTGCCTCATCTGGCAACCATGCTGCGGCATTTGCCTATGCATCGAAAATATATGGTTTTGAAGGAATGATATTTTTACCCGAAAAGGCAAGTGAAGCAAAAATAGCTGCCTTAAACAGATATGAGGTAAGAAAAAGTTTCTTTGGAAAAAATAATATGGAAACCGAAGCCAGAGCCACTGAATATGCGAAGGAAATTGGGGGAACATTAATCCACCCTTATAACGATCCGGAAATCATTAGAGGGCAGGGTACTATTGCCATTGAAATCCAAGATGATTTACCAGAAGTTGATACAGTTATGGCACCCGTTGGTGGTGGCGGAATTATATCGGGCATTGCCTCATATTTTTCTGATACAGAGGTTGAAGTGATTGGATGCCAACCAGAAAATGCTTCTGAGATGTATCAATCCGTTGAGAAAGGAGAGATTGTACCACCCAGCGAATTCGATACCATATCTGATGCCACTGCTGGAGGAATTGAGGACGATTCATTAACTTATCATATTTGCAAAAAATATGTGAAAAGTTTCGAAATTGTTTCGGAAGAGAGCATTAAAGAAGCCGTTGCATTTGTTGCAAACTATCATCACTCTTTGATAGAACCGGGAGCTGCGCTTTCTGTTGCTGCATTATTAAAAAGCAGAAATTATAAAGGAAAAAATGTTGCATTGGTGTTAACAGGAAAAAAAATTGATCGACGTTTATTAGCAAAAATTTTAACAGAATATGGCAACAATTATTAAACTTGAAGAAATTCTATCCATTGTAAAAGATATTGATGTTATTTCTGCAATGGAATATGGGTTTAAAGCTTACAGTAATGGAAATGTAGTCGTTCCGCCTGTTGGAGAATTATTGTTCGAAAAACCTCAAGGGGATGCACATATTAAATACGGGTACATCAAAGAAACCGAATACTTTGTGATTAAAGTAGCCTCTGGTTTTTATGAAAATCCTAAAATTGGATTATCATCCAGCCAGGGATTAATGCTTTTGTTTAGTCAAAAGACTGGTCAAACGGTTTCTGTTCTGCTTGACGAAGGACACCTCACAAACATCAGAACTGCAGCTGCAGGTGCCCTGGCAGCAAAATATTTTGCACCCAAAGAAATCAAGGCCATCGGAATTTTAGGAACTGGGATCCAAGGCAGATTACAACTCGAATTTCTTCAAAAAAACAATCCTTGTGAACAAGTTTACATTTGGGACATTGATGCAGAAGCAGCAAAGAAATACAAACAAGAATTGAGGGATCAATACCACATTAACATTGTTAAAGAAGCATCTGAAATTGCCAAAAACTGCAATTTAATTGTAACCACAACCCCAGCTCAAAAAGCCTTATTAAAAGCACTAGATATACAAGCCGGAACGCACATAACTGCAGTTGGTTCTGACACCCCAGAAAAGCAAGAACTTGAAAGCTCACTTTTAGCAAAAGCAGATATTGTAATCTCTGACAGCATTTCACAAAGTGAGAGTCGTGGCGAAATTTTTCGAGCGGTGAATGATGGTGAAATTTCACGAAAGAATGTTGTAGAATTGGGAATCGCCATTCAGGATGAGTCTAAACAGCGAGCTTCCGAAGATCAGATTTCAATTGTTGACCTCACTGGAGTTGCTGTTCAGGATATCATGATTGCTCAGGCAGTCTATCAAAGATTTGTAAATAATTAAAAACGACAAAATGAATATTCCAATATTTGAATTAGAAAGGGTTCAATCTCTATTTGAAAATACGGTAGATTTTAACCTGACAGAAAGTGGATTTCATCCTTATACCTTGAATGAACTTTTAAATAAAGAACAAATCGAGGACATGAAAAACACGGTTCTTGGTTACGGGCAAACCAATGGTTCAATCCCCCTAAGAAAAAAAATCAGTGCCTTATATCATGGAGTTAATGAAGAAAATGTATTGGTTACCAATGGCTCTTCAGAGGCAAATTTCATTGTTTGCCATACCCTTTTAAAGAAAGGGGATGAAGTCGTGATGATGGTTCCTAATTATATGCAGATATGGGGAATTGCAGAAGAAATGGGTTGTTCATTGAAATCATTTCATTTAAAAGAAGGAAACGCCTGGAAACCAGATTTAGCAGAACTAAAATCTTTGGTGACTCCCAAAACAAAAATGATTGCTATATGTAATCCTAATAATCCAACAGGCTATACGCTAAGCAAAGAAGAAATGCTCGAGATTGTTGAGATAGCTAAAAGTGTTGATTCTTGGGTGTATTGCGATGAAGTTTACCGTGGTGCCGAGTTAGACGGCCAAACCCTTGAAAGCTTTATCGGGATGTACGACAAGGTGATGGTAAATGGAGGTTTGTCAAAAGCCTATGCCCTACCCGGCATCCGTTTGGGTTGGTTAGTTGGTCCGCAAGAATTAATTGCAGATAATTGGGCTTATCATGATTACACCTCAATTACTGCCGGAATTCTAAGCAATTTTATTGCAGAGATTGCACTTGAGCCTAAAAAGAGACTTGAAATCTTAACTCGTAACAGAACAATGCTAAACGATAACTTAAAAGCTGTTACTGAATGGTTGGATCAATATGGCGACATTTTTGAATATCAGAAACCTAAAGGTGGAGGAATGTTATTCATCAAATATAATATCGACATTAATTCATCGGATTTAGCAGAGTGGTTAAGAAATGAAAAAAGTGTGTTTATTTTGGCAGGTGATGTTTACGGTATGGATAAGCATTTTAGAATTGGCATCGGTGAGCGAAAAGATTACATTATTAATGGTTTAGAACGAATCAAGCAAGCACTAAAGGAACGGTTTGACATTTAACTACAATTAAATCAATTTGGTACAATTACATAAATTTTAACATTTTTTATATAATTTATTATATTTGTGTAAGCTAATTATAGAATTTTTTATATCTTTGCTGTGCATTTAACAAACTAATGTTTGTGGATTTTGTGAGGAAATTGTGATTAGTTTAGTTAACTGTTCCGTAGTTGAAAATGAAACAAGAAAATGTTTCGGTAATATGATTGTTTGGTTCGTACTGCAATAAGTTGTCTTTTGAATTTCTAATTCAGAAGGCAACTTTTACCTTTTATTGAGGTATAATTAATCACTCCAATACCACCTTTTACATCTGCTATTCAAATAAAGATTAAGTACACAAAAGGATATTTAATCAAAGCTTATTTAGCTTTAAATCATTGCTTATCTTTACCCTTAAATTATGAAGGCAGCGACTGTTAAGGAAATAAAAGCAGAACTCAATTTTCGTTCAAAAAGCGAATTATTGGAACTATGCATGCGATTATCTAAATTCAAAAAAGAAAACAAGGAATTACTCACTTACCTTTTATATGAAGCTTCTGACGAAGCAGCATTCATTAAAAACATAAAAATAGAAATCGATCAGGATTTTAACCTGATCAATACAAAAACCTATTATTACATCAAAAAGAGTGTTCGTAAAATTCTGCGTAATGTCAAAAAATATATTCGCTATTCTAAGAAAAAAGAAACCGAGGTTGAATTACTTATTTATTTTTGCACAGAACTAAAAAACATGAGTCCCTCGATTTATGATAACGTAAGCCTCACAAATATTTTTAACCGACAAATTTCCACCATTAAAAAAACTGTATCTTCCCTGCACGAAGATTTACAATTTGATTATGGAATAGAAATTAAGGCTTTGCTTGATGAAGAGGAATGATCTAAAAAAGAAAAAATGATAGAAATTGGGAAATATAATAAGTTAAAGATATTAAGGCGAACACCATTTGGAATTTATTTAGGTGATGACTCGGGAGAGGATGTGTTACTCCCTTTCAAATATTGTCCCGAAAAATTTAAAATGGGTGAGACGCTAGAGGTATTTGTTTATCTCGATCACAATGAAATGAAAATTGCGACCAGTATCAAACCTAAAATTGTTTTACATGAGTTTGCAATTCTAAAGGTAAAAGATGTTTCAGATGTTGGTGCTTTTATGGATTGGGGGCTGGAAAAAGATTTATTTGTTCCCTTCCGTGAGCAGCGCCAGCGAATGGAGGAAGGCAGAAGTTATATCGTATATTTAGATGTTGATAAAAATACCGATCGACTTTATGCTAGTAATCAGATCGCTAAAATTTTACAAAATGATCAAATTGAATTATCGAATGGCGATGAAGTAGATCTGGTCATATTAAAACAATCCGATCTGGGTTATAATGTCATTGTCAATCATAAACACCGTGGATTAATTTATGAAAATGAAATTTTCAGAAAACTAAAAATCGGAGAAAGATTAAAAGGTTATGTAAAACAAATCCGTGAGGATCAAAAAATCGATATCAGTCTTCAACCCATCGGCTACGAAAAATCCAACGATTTAAATACCCAATTAATTATCGATACCTTAAAAGAAAATGATGGTTTTTTGGGAATTACCGACAAAAGCTCTCCTGAAGAAATTAATATTCAATTGGGAATCAGTAAAAAAGCCTTTAAAAAATCGGTGGGTTTTCTTTATAAAGAAAGAAAAATTACCATCGAATCCGATGGAATCTATCTTAAATAATACTCCTTAATATCAACCAAAAATTTCAATGATTTATGAAAAATAAATTGTTCTTTATAATTCTCATCATTTTATTCTCAGGATGTATTAGTAAGAAAAACCAACTTGATTTAAAAATCACCAGATCTCCGTATAAATCAATCAGTCCATTTGTTGCAAATTTACTCGAAACAGACAGTAGTAATCTCAACAATGAAATCAAAAAAATATGGGAATTGGGAAAGAATGAAGGATTTCCTATTATAGAAAAAGATGAATCATATGATGACTATGTTTATTTAACACTACTTTACCGGGATTCAACTGAGAACAAGGACATCAGTTTTAAAATGTTCGGAATTTATGACGAATATCGGTTTGGTGATATGAAAATGCACCGCCTCGCCAAAACAGATTTGTATTATCGAAGTTATATCATACCCAATGATCTTTGCTTTTCATACCGATTTAAAGTTTTGGATACCATTAGCGGAAACTACACCTATTATATAGACCCGTATAATCCAAATAGAATTCCTAAAAAAGAAGTCAAGAACATCAGTTATTCTGTTCTGGATTTAGATCCCCCCGAGAATAATTGGAATTTGGCAAAATATGACCATCTGAGCAGTTCTGTTGATACCTTTTTATTTGAAAGTAAAATCATGAACAATGAAAGGAAAATCCATGTTTATCTTCCTCCCAATTATAAGCCTGAAAAAAAGTATCCTTGCATTTATTTATTCGATGCCCATGTTTATCTGCACAGGGTTGAGGTTCCGAACATACTTGATAATATGATAAACGAAGGACTCATAGAACCTATGATGGCAGTCATGATCGCAAATCCTACCAGCAACTCCAGGTATAGAGAGTTACCATTAAATTTCGAATTCAAAGCATTTATGATCGATGAATTGGTACCACACATTCGTCAAAATTATGCCTCTTCTACCCTTCCCCAGGAAAATTATATTGGAGGAATCAGTTATGGCGGTCTGGCTTCAACCTTCATTGCTTACTACCATCCTGATGTATTTGGGAATGTAATTTCTCAATCGGCTTCTTATTGGAGAGGGCTTGAACTAACTGATCAATTCGACAATGAAGTACGATCAGATTGGTTGATTGATAAAATTAATCACGAGAATAAACGTGAAATTGATTTTTATATAGATTGGGGTTTGCAAGAAAATATGGTACTGGGAACCAATAGAAAATTTGCACACATCCTCAGTAAAAAAGGATATCGTTTCAAGTTCCATGAGTTTAACGGATGGCACGACTGGTCAAACTCTCGTAAAACCTTCCCAAATGCGTTAAAATTTTTAACGAAACACTAGAGAAAATCCTTCCTCATTTACATTTATTGAGGAGAAATAGATTATAGGTGATGGTTTTTAATCGTAATTTTTGAATCATTGTAAAAATTCACAATCACACCTGCTCACCTTAACAACTTGATTAATTCAATCTTGCATTTATTAATGTGTCTTGCTTAGATTACCAATCCGGCTTATTATAAACAAGAAAGCCCAATATATAATTATTTCTACTTTAATTGATTTTTCATAGAACTTATTCTACTTTTACAAAATAAAATAAGACATAGCATGGGAATTGCAATTTAAAATTAATTCTGATTCTCAAAATCAAAAGCTATTCACAATAACTAACATCATAAAACGTAAAAGAATGTTTAACAATTCAAAATTACTAAAATCAAGGTTTGCTCATCTTGGGTATTCAAGGTGGCTGGGCATATTTCTGGCTATTTTCTTGATAGGAACAATGTCATTAAATGACGCAAAGGCTCAAAAAAGAGCGCAAATTTCAAATGGACCTATGCTTGGTCGTCTTGGCGCTCATCAAATAGGTATTTGGGCTCGAACAACACAATCTGGTACTTTCTGGGTACGTTACGGAACTGACCCTAAAAACATGGATCAATTATCAGATCGATGCACAACAACCATCGAACACGACAACACAGGTTGGGTTCTTATTAAAGGCCTAAAAGCAAATACTAAATATTATTATGAACTAAGTGTAGGGGGTGGTAGTCAGAATATGTATGCTAAGAGCGGATCTTTCACTACACTAGCTGATCCTGAAGAAATGCGTGAAGCAGATGTAAATCCAGAAGGTCTTTTTAACTTTAGCTTTGAGTATGCTTGCGGCAACAGTCAAGGCACCAACGGACTAGGCACCTCACTTCCAACTTACAAAACGATGTTGGATAAAATTAAGGGTAAAGTTGATTTTGCGATACTCAATGGCGATTGGATATACGAATATAAAAGAGATTACCCAAAAGAAGATTGGATGAAGCAAGTTAGAATTACAGAAGACCAAGTTCCTGAATTTGTAAATAAAAACCCTAAAATAGTTGGAATTTGGGAAAACTACAAAGCTTATCTTAATAGGGGGCAAGCTATGACCGAATGGCATCGCTATGTTCCATCTTTCTATACAATTGATGATCATGAAATTTATGATGGTATTTATGGTGCAGGACAAGTAGGAAGAGTTGATATTAGAGCACTTTATCGTGACCCTGCAGTACAGGCATGGCACGATTATTTGGCGTGGAGCAATCATAGCAATTTTACTCAGGCCGCCACTTTTGGAAATGCTAAACTTAAAGCTGGCAGTGACATACTAACTGATAAAGATACAGACTTTACAAAAATTGATCTCAGTCAGTCAACCACACTTGACATAAAATGGGGTGGTCCATACGATGGTATCCGTCATGCTCCTGCTGGAATTAAACCCGGAGAACCCAATGCTGGAGTATATAAAATTGTTGATGTAATAGATGCACATCATTTACGTATTTATCCATCTGCAAAAAAAAGCGGTAATTCTTTATATTCAATCGGCAGACGATCCTATGGTAAGATGACTGTTAGTAATTCAGATATCTTTTTACTTGACATGCGATCTCATCAGGACATGTACGACATGAACGATCCCTACAAAAAAGGCATATCTATTTTGGGAAATGAACAAAAAGCATGGTTAAAAGAAGAAATGAAGAACAGTGATGCAGATTTCTTCTTTGTAGTTTCTTCAGTTAATTTCACAATTCCTCACGTAGGCGGTACCGGAGGAAATAAAGCCGATGTAATCGTTGGTAACCCTATTCGAACTGGGAGAGATGATGCATGGACAATATTTGTTCAAGAAAGAAAAGAAATGATCGAATTTTGGGAATCTTTAGGAAAACCTGTATTTGTTCTTGCGGGTGATTTACATGACAGTTTTGCCGTTAAAGTAAGCGAAAATGTTTGGGAATTCGCTTCCGGACCACATAATTCAAGAAATCACACATTGGGAGCAGAGGGCAACAGACCTATCAACGGAAAGTATATCTCCTCAGGTCGAGAAGTCGACATTCATTGGTCTACATTTAATCTTAACGATGTACCAAACGGACTGAGAGATCATCCAGTATATTGCGTAGTAAGAGTCAATAATGTTTTCAATAATCCCATTGAAGCAGGCAAAGAACGATGGGTTGCTTATCCAAAACCTCAAGTTATTTTTCAGTATTACGACGGTTTAACAGGTGATTTATGGTATGCTGAATCTATTATAGCTACAGGTAAATAACTTGACCTATTGCCGCTATTAAGGTGGTGGTAGGCAATCGTAATTCATACTTTTAAAATTTGAATTTTTAATACGGATAAATGCTTTTACTACTCTTTCCAAAAGAAAATGGTAGTAAAAGCATTTTCCTTATTTATATGAGTCATAAGAAAATCTTTAAAATAACAATTCTACCCTGGCTAATAAAAAATATATTGAAAAAATGTTTCAACATCAACTTTCAATTCCTCTTAGCATCATGATGATTTTAGATTGGGGATTTAGGAAAATATAGTTCTGGATACCCTTTTAAAATTTATACAAATTATAAGTAAAGAAAAAAATGCAACTTCAAATATCTGGAATTTAACGAATGGCGTGATTGCTTAAACTCCCGAAAAACCTTCCCTGATGCTTTAAAATTTCTATCAAAGGAATAGAAAAACACCACAATCCAATCAGAATAAATAAAAATTTCTTGAATTTATCATTCATTTTTATCAATGATTATTAATTATTAATTAAAAAAATTAATAATTAATCTTTTGATCAGGCTGACCGAAAAACTTCTGTTTCTCAATCGATATAAGCTTTTTACAAAATCAGTATTGACAAAAAAAAACGGGAACAGGAAAACTAATTATATAATTTTTTATACTTATATTGACTTTTTATATAATTTATTCTACTTTTACCAAATATAGTTGGGAATAATGTCAGGAATAAAGATCAAAGATAATATAATACCGATATAAAAGCTCTTAAACTGATATAAATTGCAATAAAAATAACATAAAGACAAAAAAAGATGTTTAAATTTTTAAAATCACCAAAATCAATGAATGCTCAACTAATGCATTCCAGATGGCTGGGCATATTTCTGGCTATATTCTTTATAGGAAGCATGTCGTTAACTGATGCAAAAGCACAGGCGACAGCTACAAGAATTTCTCACGGCCCAACATTAGGACGCCTTGGGGCACATCAAATTGGGGTATGGGCCAGAACCATGACACCAGGTACTTTCTGGGTGCGTTACGGTACTGATCCCAGCGACATGCAACAATTTTCAGATCCTTGCACAACGACCATAGAACATGACAATACTGGATGGGTTTTGATTGAAGGATTGAAAGCCAACACCAAATATTATTATTCACTAACTGTAAAAGGTGGTACTGCTTCTATGAAGCCTTATTCTGGTTCTTTCCGAACCCTTCCTGATACGGAAGAAATGAAAGATTCTAAAGTAAATCCGGAAGGTAAGTTCAACTTTAGTTTTGAGTATGCTTGTGGAAATAGTCAAAGTAGCAATGGATTTGGTCCTCAACTACCTACTTTCCGTACCATGCTTGATAAAATCAGTAATAAAATCAATTTTGCCATCCTAAATGGCGATTGGTTATACGAAACACAAAGAGACTATTCTCCTGAGAGTTGGTATAAACAAGTTAACATCAATAAAGAAGATGCACCTGATGTTGTAAAACTTGCGCCTAAAATTGTAGGCGTTTGGGAAAACTACAAATCATACATGGACAGGGGGCATAACTTAATGGCCTGGCATCGGGTTGTTCCTTCATTTTACACCATTGATGATCACGAAATTTATGACAATACCTATGGATCAGGAGATGTTGGTCGAGTTAATCATAAAGTAGCATATCGTGATGTTGCAGTACAAGCATGGCATGACTATTTAGCATGGAGTAATCCAACTGAATTTACTCAAAAAATTGTTTTTGGAAAAGCAAAATTAAAAGCTAAAAGTGATATTTTAACAGATAAAAATGCAGATTTCACTAAACTTGATTTAGATCAGGCTGCTACCCTTCAGGTATTTTGGGGAGGTCCTTATGATGGTATGCGAAATATACCCAGAGGAACCAAACCAGGAAATCCAAATTCAGGAGTATATAAAATTGTAGAGGTAATAGATGCACACACAGTACGTATTTTCCCTGCAGCAAAGAAAAATGGTAACCCTGTATATTCTATCGGTCGTCGTTCTTATGGTAAAATGACCGTAAGTAATTCTGACATTTTTATCTTGGACATGCGTTCACATCAGGACATGCATGATACCAGAGATCCTTATAAAAAAGGACTTTCTATCCTAGGTGCTGAACAAAAAGCATGGTTAAAAGCAGAAATGAAGAAAAGTGATGCCGAATTCTTTTTCTTGGTTTCATCCGTAAACTTTTCAGTACCTCACGAAGGTGGTACAGGTGGTAGTGCAGCAACTCAAGCAGCAACAGGACAAACAGGGAGAGATGATGCATGGACAAGTTATGTTGAAGAGCGTAAAGAAATGATCGAATTTTGGGAATCATTGAATAAGCCCGTATTTGTACTTACTGGTGATTTACACAACAGTTTTGCTGTGAAAGTGACCGACAAAGTTTGGGAATTTGCTTCCGGACCTCACAATTCACGGAATCATGCCATTGGTGCAGAAGGCCATCGCCCTGTAAATGGAATCTATAATTCAAGAGGTCGAAATGTTGATATCCGTTGGTCTACAGCAATTTTAGACGATGTACCTGGCGGATTAAGATATACCCCTAGTTATTGTGTCGTACAAGTGAATAATGTATTCAACAATCCAATTGAAGAAGGTAAAGATCGATGGGTTGAATTTCCAAGAGCACAAGTAATTTTCCAGTATTTCAATGGTCTTACCGGAGATTTACTATACTCTGAAACAATTCATGCGATAAACAATAAATAACTAATTATTAAGAAACTGTATCTTTTTGGCTTCCTGGAATTTAATTTGGTCAAAGCATACTGTTAAACTCAATTTATTAAAATTTAAATCCTTGAAAAAGGAGATCGCCTTTACCACCAATTTGATCTAACATGAATCAAAAGGTGGTAAAGGTAAAACTCCAGAAGCAGGTATGAGAGAGGAATATATCAAAGAAGTAAAAATATAAACAACTGTATTTTAATGCCTTAAGTAGTATAAACATCATTTTAAACCAAAAATAACATACTTAAACGAAATGCCTATGGAAAACTCAACAAATTATTTATGTATCTGTAACCAAGGCATAAATAAAAAAGATCGACTTAACCAAAAAATTATCTAATCAAATTTTATTTCTATGAAACGAATATTAACAATTTTTTTATTGTTCTTCCTCGGAATGAATATTTCATTCGCACAGGGAAGAATTATTACTGGTACAGTTACCAGTAGCGAGGATGGTACAACCCTGCCTGGTGTAACTGTGATGGTTATGGGCACAAGCACAGGTGTAACAACCGATATTGATGGTCATTATCAACTCACCGTACCAGGTACCGATGCAATTCTTAAATTTTCATTTATTGGATTTAAGAGTCAACAATTTACAGTAGGACAATCTTCAAGTTTAAATGTCGCATTAGAACTAGACCTCGTTGGACTTGAAGAAGTTGTAGTTATTGGTTATGGTACTTCTACCAAAGAAGCTTTGACTGGTGCTGTTGAAGTTGTTGAAGCCGACAAAATGGAAATGATGCCTGTTGCTACCCTAGAAAATGCATTACAGGGTGGTGTATCCGGATTAATGATGGCAAATGGTGATGGTCAACCAGGTGCCAATGCTGAAATCCAAATACGAGGTATGGGTTCCATTAATGCATCAAGTCAGCCACTTTTTGTAATTGATGGTATTCCTGTACAATCAGGATCAGTTTCACCAACCAACTTTGGTAATGACGGACAAAGCTCTACAGTGATGTCAACCATCAACCCTAACGACATTGCAAGTCTTTCAGTATTAAAAGATGCTTCTGCAACCGCCATTTATGGTTCACGTGGTGCCAATGGTGTCATCATCATTACAACCAAAGGTGGAAAAGCAGGTAAAGCTAAAGTTAATTTTAGTGCACAAACCGGTTTCTCAAACAATGCTTATAACAATTTGCAGGAACCTTTGAATGCCGCTCAATACAAAGATTTATTCATTACAGGTTATACAAACAGAGGTGAAGATTATGCAACCGCAGAATCACGTTTTAACGCTTGGTTTCCTGAAGCTGCAAAAGGTGTTGATACAGACTGGATTGACGAGATTTACAATACCGGAATGACTCAGCAATACAATGTTGACGTAAGTGGTGGAGCCAAAGGCATTTCCTATTTTGCTTCCATTGGTTATTTTGACCAGGAAGGTGTTGTGATCGGAACCGATTTTGAACGTTTTACTTCTCGTTTAAATATTAAAGCTGACTTAACTGACAAATTAAGTATTACAAATAATATTACCTTAGGTAGAACAACAGCCAATGGATCTATCGATGCTACCTCATGGGCAAACCCAATGCACAATGGTTATATGATACCTGCAGTAGTTCCTGTTTATGATGAAAATGGATTGTTCTATGCTGGTCATGCTGACATAATAATGGATGGTTCAAACCCTGTGGGTGGTCAGTTGGAAGATGATAGATGGCAGAAACAAACACGGATCATGGACAACCTTACGGCAAGTTATAAACTCCGTCCAGATTTGACATTTAAATCTGCCTGGAGTTTTGACCTGATTGGTGTTCATGAATTTGCATACAAAAATGCCAGATATGGTGGTTCCAGACTTGTTGGAGGTAGCGCATCTGAAGGTAGCCAAAACACTGTAAACTGGATTGGTACTCAAACCTTAAACTACAACAAACTTTTTGGCGACAAACATAGCTTTGATGCCCTTTTAGGTTATGAAGCTCAACATTTTGACAGTAGAGAAATAAGTGCTTCAGCTGAAGGTTTTCCAAATCCAACACTAAGAACATTATCAAACGCTGCAAATCCAATGACAGCAAACAGTTCAGGAACATCTTATTCCTTTGCTTCTATGTTTTCAAGGTTTACTTATAATTATGATGGTAAATATTATGCAACAGCTAGTTTCCGACGTGATGGTTCTTCTCGTTTTGGTGAAGATTCTCGCTGGGGTAACTTCTGGTCTTTAGGTGGATCATGGCGTGTTACTCAAGAAGATTTTATGAGTGACATTAACTGGATTAACGATCTGAAACTTAGGGTTTCTTATGGTATCACTGGTAATGCCAGTATTGGCAATTTTGCAGCAATGGCAACATACGGATTCGGAAACGACTATGACTCAAATCCTGGTTCTTCCCCATCTAGCATTGGTAACCCATTTCTAACCTGGGAAAGTCAAAGTACTTTAGACATTGGAATGGATATCTTTGTATTTGACAAAATTAGTGCAACCGTTAGTTACTTTAATAGAAAAAATAGTGACTTATTATTAGATCGTCCATTGTCATTAACAACTGGATTTGATGGAAACTTACAGAATGTAGGTGATATGTTAAATACCGGTGTTGAAATAGAAATGAGCGCTCAGATTATAAATAAAGAAGACTTTAAATGGGACTTAGGATTTAATGTTACTTTCTTGAAAAATGAAGTAACCCGACTAGATGAGGACATCATCTGGAGACCTTATAAACATTCTGAGGGTCATGATTACAACGAATTTTATATGTGGCATTATGCTGGTGTAAATTCTGAAACAGGAGCCGCTTTATGGTACGAAGATGAAACATTGACTACTACCACTGAAAACATCAAAGAAGCTGACAGAATGTTTACTGGAAAATCAGGTACTCCTGGTTCATTTGGTGGATTAAACACCAACATCAGTTATAAAGGATTTAGTTTAAGTGCACAAATTGTTTTTGTATGGGACAAATGGGTTTTCAACAATCAGGCTAAAGGAATCGAAAGTGATGGTACCCGTTCTCCAAGAAGTACAAACTTGTATACCTATGAAAACATGTGGAGAAATCCTGGCGATATAACTACTGTTCCAATTTTCATTTGGGGAAATAGCAGTAAAAGTAATACAAACTACTCTACCCGTTTCTTATATGACGCTACTTATATTCGGGTAAGAGATCTTACCTTAGCATATACCTTCGAAAAGTCAGTTACTGATAAATTGAATATCACTAATTTGAAAGTATTTGCAAAAGCCAACAATTTCCTTACATGGACCAGAGATGATGGAATGAACCCTTATCAATATGATCCAGAATCACCAGCAAATGGTTATGTGAATGGTCTTGTTCCAAAAACCAAATCCATTACATTTGGTGTAAACGTGGGATTTTAATTAAAGGTTTGTGAAAAAATTTAAATATACAATTATGAAAAAAATTATAAATAAAATATCAGGAAAAACTCCACTGATCATTTTGCTTGTTGTACTTTTTACGGTATCATGTTCAAAGGATTTCCTGGAAGAACAACCTCAACAGTCGGTTTCAATGAGTCAAGCTTTACTTACAACAACTGATTTTGATGCTGCAATTATGGGTTGTTATGACAGAATACAAAACGCCACTTATTATGGTCGATACATCATACTTACACCCGATGCATTAAGTGATGATTTAAAAGGAAATGCAACGGTTAATCGTCTTTCTGACTATCATTCATATATGGGATCATCAACGGATCGTAGCAATGTTTCAGAAAACACTTTTCAGGTTTGTTATAGAACAATAGATCAAGCCAATCGTATTCTTGAAACAGAACCTAGTTTCGATGTTGATGATATTAAAGGTCAGGCTTATGCTTTCAGAGCTCTTGCACATTTTGATTTGGTTCGTACATACGGACAACATTATACTTATACTGCAGATGCATCTCATTTAGGAGTACCTATTGTTACAACTGTTGATCCTTTAAGAAAACCTGCACGTAATACAGTTGCAGAGGTATATACACAAATAATTGCTGATTTTAATTCAGCACTTGAATTGATTAATGATGATGCAAATTCTTACTATTTTTCAAAAAATGTGGTAAAAGCATTATTATCCAGAGTATATCTTTATAAAGAAGATTGGGCTAATGCAGCTTCAATGGCAAGCGATGTTATCAATAGTGGAGATTATTCTTTAGCTTCTGCTGATAATTACGCCGATATCTTTGCTGGAGAACATAATTCAGAAATGATTTTTGAAATTAACTACACCTCTTTGGATAATCCAGGAGCAGCTACTCATCTAGCTGGTGTTTATCAAGCTTCCGGTCAAAATGAATATTTACCAACTTACGATCTTTATGATTTAATGCCTGATGGTGATGTTCGTAAATCACTAATCATTGAAGATGCAAGTATTGGTGGTGGAGATTTTGGAACCATCAGAGCAAATAAATATCCTGATCCATTGGGCTATGGTAATATTCCTGTGATTCGTTTATCAGAAATTTATTTAACCCGTGCCGAAGCCAACTATCATTTAGGCAATGCGAGTGCTGCACAAGCAGATGTGGATATCATTCGTAAAAGAGGTTTGGCTACCGCTGCTGATGTAACTGCAACTGGTACTGCTTTACTTGATGAAATCTTAAAAGAAAGAAGAATTGAACTTTGCTTCGAAGGTCACCGTTTTTGGGATCTAACACGAAACAAAAGAGGCGTTTTCAGAAATGATTGTACTGCCTCTACTTGTTCTATTCCTTATCCAGATGACCGTTTTGTAATCGCCATTGGACAATTTGAAATTGACGTTAATGAAAACATGGTTCAAAACCCAGGCTATTAATTATTTAACAAACATATAGTTTAGTTGATAAAAATAAAAAAGCTCCGCTAATTTAAGTGGAGCTTTTTTGATTACATTGAATTTAATTCAAATAATAAAAAATTATGAGTTTAAAAAGAAGAGATTTTATAAAAGTCGTTCCACTAGGTTTGTTGTTACCCAAACAGCTTTTTTCTCTAAATTCTTCAACAACAAACCTCCCTTTTATGGAGGTAGCCCGAACTAAATCCCAAAACAGACTTACAAAAGAGGAACTTGATCATTTATACAATCAAGCCATTGTCATTGATGCTTTGGTTACAACCCGCGACTGGGATGAAGAATCATATAAAATTGCTGGTATAGCAGGCTATACAGGTCTTGGCACTTCTTTATCTTCAGGAAGTATGAAAGCAGCTTTAACTGATTTGGATGAATGGAATCAAAGGATTAAACAAAACCCTGATAAATACATTAGAGCAGAATCTGCTGCTGACTTTCGGGAAGCTAAAAGAAAAGGAAAACTGGCTGTTTTCCTAGGATTCCAAAATGCCACCATGTTTGGAAACTCACTTGATGGAATAAAAACACTTTATGATGCAGGTACTCGCTGGATTCAATTGACCTACAATGCCCGTAACTTATTAGGTGATGGCTGCACTGAGCGCACAAATGCCGGATTATCTGATTTTGGAATTGAAGCAGTCGAACGGATGAACGAACTTAAAATAATCATCGACTTATCTCATTGTGGGAAACAAACTACTATGGATGGTATTAAATTCAGTAAAACTGGCCCCTGCTTTAATCACAGCATGTGCGAAACACTTTACCCAAATCATCCACGGGCAAAAACCGATGAACAAATTAAAGCCATGGCCAACAAAGGAGGTGTTCTTGGCATCAATGCTTTGGGCTATATGATTGGACCCGATCCTGGCGGAGAAACCACCATTGAAACTTATGTTGATCATATTGATCATGCTGTGAAAGTTGGCGGAATTGATCATGTTGGACTTGCAACCGATAATACGATTGAAGGAATGCAACCTTGGGCTACTAAAAAAGACTGGTACGAACCACGACTCATTAGCTTCAAACCCTCCTACCAGGTACGTTGGCCTGCATGGATCCCCAAATTAGATACACCCGACCGTTTTAAAAATGTAACACAAATATTAGATAAACGAGGATATTCCACTGGAGAAATTGAGAAAATTCTAGGTTTAAATTGGCTTAAATATTATCGGGAAGTATTTGGCTCATAAAATGATTAAATAGAATTCAGAAATCATCATTTCAACTAATTTAAAATGTTATTAGATTTTAGGAGGCAGATGAACAGAGTCTTTGAAATAGGCTTAATCATTTTAATTTCAATATTTCTTGTTCAGTGTGAAAAGAAAGACCCAATTAATCAAGTCCCAGAACCAGAAATATTTCCAAGCTTTAATCGCAGTCTGGCACTTGAACCTTATGCTACAACCTCAGCAAATGTAACATTTGGAGATCTGAATGGAGATGGAAATCTTGACATTGTTTTAGCAAAAGGGCGACATTGGCCAGTAATCAATCGAATAATTTTTGGTGATGGAAAAGGTAATATAATCGAATCAAAAGACCTTGGAACCATTGAAAACCGCTCATATACTTCATTGCTCAGCGATCTGGATCAGGATGGTGATCTGGATATTGTCGTCAGTAACGATGATCCGGATTCAAAGCTCATCTACCTCAACGATGGATCTGGAAATTTCGAACTTAATTCTGAATTTGGAAGTTCCAACTGGTCAACCAGAAATGCAAGCATAGCCGATTTAAATAATGATGGTTATCCTGATATCGTGGTTGCGAACCGAAACAGCAGAAGTGCTACTACCAATTATTATTGCATCAATAATGGAGAAGGAAATTTTGAAAACAATTCATTCGCTTTTGCCAATTATTCAGCAACAACAATAACACCTGGAGACTTTAACAATGATGGACTGATTGATCTTGCAGTACCTCATCGCGATGGTGGTCAAAGCTACGTGCATATGCAAACCTCATCGGATAGCATCAATTTCAAACTGCTTCCGTTTGGCCCAGCAGATGCTTCCATTCGAATGTCAAAAGTTGCAGATTTAAATCAGAATGGAAAATTGGATATTATTGCCATCGACACAAAAAAAGGTGCGGTTGTTTATTTCCAACAAACAGATGGTTCATTCTCTTCAGGAACATCTATCGGGAGTCAAACCCAAAATCCATATGCCCTGGCTGTGGGTGATTTGAATTTGGATGGGCATACAGATATAATTGTGGGATACATCAATTTTAAGTCTGTGGTTCTTTATAATGACGGGACTGGAAATAATTATACTTCTGTAGAATTTGGAGGCAACGATCAGGGAACAGTTTATGGATTTGACATTGGTGATTTTGATAAAGACGGTCTCATAGACATTGCTGCAGCCCGTTCCGGTGCCGTAAACATTCTATATTTTGGAGAAGTCTTAGAAAACCCATAGGGTTTTTGTGAACGAGCCTGATAAATCCCATCTGGATCGTTCCACCCTAATAATTTCTTTTTACATATTCACCGATCCTAACTTCTAGATCTTCTGCATCCTTAAAATTGTCTACCAAATCATTTTTGAGGGTATAAACAGCTGTATGCTCTAGTTTTCCTTTCAAATAAAATTGTCCCATTCGTATAAAGTCCCAATCCACTTTACAGCCATCTTTAACCAATTCTGAAATAACAATTGATTTCTCAACAAATCGTGTATGCGATTCTAAGCGTGAGGAAGTATTAACCGCATCACCAATAATAGTATAATCCATTTTGATGTCTGACCCCATATTCCCTTCAATTACATTCCCTTTGGCTATTCCATAACCTGAATAAAGTAAAGAAAGCGGAGATTTAGCTGATGAATTTTTACGTACTTGCTCTAGTTCCTTTAAAATTTCAAGACTTGCTTCGATGGCCTTATCAGCATCATCTCCATTAAAATATGCCATCAAACCATCACCAATAAATTTATTTACCTCTCCCCCTTTTTGGGTTATAATTCTTGTGCAGACTTCAAAATAACTATTCAAAACGAGAAATACATCTTCAATACTTAATTGCTCGGATAAGGTTGAATAGGAAATAATATCACCAAAAATAATGATCCGTTCAACCTGTTTGGGTTGAAGCTTTAAAGGATTAATTCCTTCACTAATAACCTTTAAAACGCTTGATTGTGTGTACTTTTCAATAACCTGATGAGAATCAATTAAAGCTTGAAGTAGTAATTTAATAGGAAGTGAAAGCTCATCTGTCCTTTCATTCAAATTCACCACTTTCATCGACCACTCAGGGAAATATCGCATCGTAAGATCCGACTCTGCCTTCAGGCACAATAAATCTCGATGACGTGGATCTGATTTAATTTCTGCATACAAACCATCAATCTCTTGGTCACCCCCTTCAATAATCTGAAAAAACAAATCATTAAAATAGATTAAAATTCCAGTAACTCCGATGGTTTGATTTTTCAACCTTGCCTTTTTACCAATAGATTCTATTTCATTTAGGCTCAATTTCTCCTTTAAACTGCTTATATATGTGATTCGTTTCATTAATTTATAATTTGCTTATATCGATTAATTGAAATACCTCAAATACAATCAATCTCATTTTTTACAATATATGATCCCATGGGTATTTCATCTTTAATTAAAGATAGGCTTAATTTTTGAATGTCCGTAATTTTACTTTGAACGGGTTTTGCTTGGGTTTACTCTCATCATAGTTCGTCAAGTACTAAATTCTAAAATCATTTTTATCATCGAACTCCCCATAAATCATTCATCAATAAATATCTACATCAGAATCCTGAAATTGAAATTCTGAAGTTTATAAAATAATTAATATCTTCGTGCCTTGATTTAATACTATTAAAATACTAGGGCAAAAACAGTGACTTGCGTAAAAAAAATGTTCACAAGTAACAGAATACACTGATTTTATAATAGATGCTTAAATATTTTCAATTTCTACTTATCCTTCTTTTTTGTTCATCCTGTTATTCTGGTGATCAATCCGAAATCCCCATGTCGGATAATTATGATTGGTTATTAGGCGAGTGGATCAGAACAAACGAAAAAGAAGACCGAGTCACTTTTGAAAACTGGTCCAAACAATCGGATAGCTTGTACTTGGGTTTAGGTTATACCTTAAAAGATCAGGACACTGTATTTAAAGAAGAGATTCATTTATTGAATTTGGGAAATCAATGGCAATATGTGGTTCACGGAGTAAATCGAAGACCAACTTCTTTTAGAGTTACAAAAAAGTTAAACAACAGTTTTGTGAGTAAGAATGAAAATAACCCATTTCCAAAACTGATTAAATACAGCCTTGAAAACAACATATTAACTGCCGAGATTTCTGCAGATGGGAATAAAATACGCTTTCTCTTTGAGCAACACTCTACTGACACCAAATAATCTAAGAGACTTTATCAATCTATTTCAATTAGTTTAATACTCATTTTTTTGAGTATCCATTTTTATCAATCATGAATTAAACAATTTCAGGTTTTAGAATAAATGAAACCAATCAAGCATTTTAACAACTGAATATGAACAAACTAAAAACCAAAGACGGATTTCTACAACGAGCTTTAAACAGGACTGAAAGAATCGGGAATGCCTTACCTCATCCTGCCACCCTTTTCGCCATATTTGCCATAACAGCCTTAATATTTTCAGCCATTGGTTACGCCCTGGGTTGGGAAGTTATTCATCCGGGAACAAAAGAATTAATCAGACCAGTTAATCTGCTGAGTCATGATGGGATTCATCGAATTTTGGTTGAAATGGTCGATAATTTCACTGGTTTTGCACCGCTGGGTATCGTGCTGGTAGCCATGCTCGGAATCGGGATTGCTGAACAAAGTGGTCTGATTAATGTGTTTATCCGCATCATGGTGTTAAATTCACCCAAAAATTTATTAACCTTTGTGATTGTTTTTACAGGAATTTTATCCAATGTTGCCTCAGATGTAGGATATGTTCTACTCATTCCATTAGCCGGTGTAATCTTTCATGCAGTTGGCAGAAATCCGATTGCAGGTATGGCTGCAGCATTCGCAGGAGTTTCCGGTGGTTTTAGTGCAAATCTGGTTTTAGGAACAGCAGATCCCCTTCTGGCTGGCTTATCGCAGGAAGCTGCTAAAATACTCGATCCTAAGTATATGGTAAATCCTACGGCCAACTATTATTTCATGTTTGTTTCAACATTCATTATTGCCATTGCTGGAACCTATGTAACAAGTAAAATTGTAGAACCAAGGCTGGGTAAATATAAAGGTGACGTGCTTGTAGATTCAAATTCATTGGAAAAACTAAGCCCCATCGAAAAAAAAGGATTGCTCTATACAACAATCGCTATGGTTTTGTTCATTGGAGTTACTTTGATCGGAATCATACCAGAAGATGGTTATTTCAGAGGTAAAGACGGAGGGATTCTGAGTTCTCCACTAATTAAGGGTGTAGTAGCCATGTTATTTCTTTCTGCAGGTTTTGCCGGTTTGGTTTATGGTTATGTCACTGGTGCGTTTAAAAACGACTCTGATGTAATGAAGGGTATGGCCAGTTCTATGAAAACCCTTTCTTCATATTTGGTATTGGTATTTTTTGCAGCTCAATTTGTGGCTTATTTTAAGTGGAGTAATTTAGGAATTATATTGGCCGTAAAAGGAGCTGGTTTATTGATGTCGGCAGATATAGGTTTAATACCACTCATGATTCTCTTCATCTTATTGGCTGCGGCCATAAATATGTTAATGGGAAGTGCCAGCGCTAAATGGGCCATCTTAGCACCTATTTTTATACCTATGTTCATGATCATGGGATACTCACCCGAACTTTCGCAGGTTGTTTACAGAATTGGGGATAGTGTAACAAATGTTATTTCCCCAATGATGAGCTTTTTTGCCCTCATCATTGCCTTTGTTCAAAAATATGATTCTAAGGCAGGAATTGGTACCATTATAGCAACCATGATTCCTTACTCATTTATATTTTTAATTGCCTGGATCATTTTATTGGTGGGATGGTTGTTGTTAGGATTACCGCTAGGCCCAGATGCTGGGATTCACTATGTTTTACCTCAATAATATACAAAAGAGCTACACTTAGGTTTCAACAATTATGAGGTAAAAGTACAGGCTAAACTTTTAATATGGATGATTATTGATCGACAGTCTGATTGAGTGTTTCAATAAAATGCTCAGGGTTTTGTATGAGCTTAAGCCCTTTTATGGTTTCTATATTTTTTAATTTCTGGATATCACCGGATATTAAAAGAGGAATCCTCGTTTCATCGGCTATCAATTTCATATTGGAGGTAAAAGAATGAAGTTGTGGCGTAACTGACATTGTCATCAGTAAATCCGGATTCAAATCATCGCTAATGGTAATTACATCCTCAGTTGGAACATCCTGACCTAAGTAATAAACCTGCCAACCCAAATCCTTGGCAATAAAAGAGGACAATAACAATCCTATTTCATGGGTTTCATATTCCGGTAAAAAAAACACAATACGGGCTTTGCTTTTGTCTGCAATTGGTATGGTATCAATGGCAGTAACAATCTTTTGACGGATAAGGTTTGTAATAAAATGCTCTTGTGCAGGAATGGCTTTATTCGTATTCCATAAAATTCCTATCTGCCTCAAAAACGGATAGATCAAATTGGTAACCGTGCTTAATACACCATCTCTTAAAATTTGTCTTTGATAAATCTCATGAAATGCCGATTCATTCATTTCAAGCATGCTAAGCGTTAATGATTTAATGTTATCATCATCTTTAGATGATTTTGATAACAGTTCAAATGCCAATTGATGAATCTCCTCTGAAAGCATCTTATCGATGACCGATACCCGATATCCATTGTTTACTAATACCCCAACACTGATAAGTTTCCTAAGCTCCTCTTCTGAATAAAATCGAATATTAGTTTCTGTACGCATGGGATTTAAAAAACCATATCTGCGTTCCCAAATCCTTAAGGTATGCGCCTTGATTCCTGTAAAAGTTTCAATTTGCGCCATTGAATAAGTCATAATGTTCATGTTTTACGCCCACAAATATAAACATTTATTTTAAAAACAAACGCTTGCAACGCAATAAATACAGACATTTTAAAATTTTTGTTCAACTTTTATTACTTTTTTCTTGGACATTATAAATATTTATCTGTATATTTGTCGAACTTTAAACTTAAATCTATTAGACATGAAAAATTTATTTGTATATTTATTATTACTTAGCTTACCAACTTCTTTAATAGCAAATCCGAATACCGAGGCTGAAAAAAGTTCCATGGCATCAAAAACCATCGTTGAATTAGCGGTAGAAAACGGATTTAACTCATTGGCTGCTGCCTTAACAAAAGCCGATTTAATTACTCCTTTTAATTCAGAAGGTTCATTTACCGTTTTTGCCCCAACGGATGAGGCTTTTGCAAACTTATTAAAAGCCGTGGGTCAAAAAAGTCTGGATGACATTCCGGTTTCAGTTCTAAAACAAGTATTACTCTATCACGTTGTAAAAGGACAGGTAGCCTCTTCACAAGTTAAAGATGGAAATGCCACAACTTTAGAAGGCACAGCCTTAGCTCTGACAACAAAAGGCGGAATTAAAGTAAATGGTGTGAGTGTAGTAAACCCTTACGATGTTATGGCATCCAATGGAGTGATCCATACAGTTGATCAGGTATTGGTACCGGCATCAGTTGCTCAATTTGTGAATTCAGTTTTAGAACCTGCTTATTTTAACAAAAACTTTTCAAAGTTAATTTCAGCTGCTGTTAAAGCAGATGTGGTCTCAGTATTATTAAATACTCCTGATTTAACAATATTTGCCCCTGATAATAATGCATTTAAGGCTTCAGGAATTGACCCTATGGAAATTGACAGTAAAACACTTGCTTCAGTATTAACCTATCACGTGGTTGGTGCAAAAGTATTGAGTAGCGGAATTCCAAGTGAAGCTGCAACTGTAAATGGGCAGAAATTATATTTCTCATCAAAATCTTCAGGTAGCTTCATTAATGACAAAACAAAGATCGTAGCAGTTGATATTGAATCAGGAAGCGGAGTAGTTCATGTTATTAACCAGGTACTGCTTCCTAAATAAACGATGGTTAATAATTGTTTTAGTTGATTTGGTTATAATCGGTGGCCGCTGCTGGCCACCGATTTATAAATAAACTTAAAAAATTGTCTCAATGAAAATATTACTCACAGGAGCTACAGGTTATATCGGAAAAAGACTTCTTCCGGAGCTTATTAGCAATGGCCATGAAGTAGTGTGCTGTGTGCGAGACAAAAACCGCTTTAATCCTCCCCAATCAATTGCCAAAAATATTCAGGTTATTGAAGTTGATTTTCTGGATAAAAGCACACTTAAAAATATTCCTAGCGACATTGAAGGTGCATACTATTTAATGCACTCCATGTCAAATTCAAAAAATTACGATGAGCTGGAATTACTATCGGCTTTAAACTTTAAAGAAACTTTAAGTAAAACCTTTGTAAAACATGTGGTTTACCTGAGTGGAATTGTTAATGAAAAATCTCTTTCAAAACATCTTTCTTCCAGAAAAGCAGTAGAAGAAGAATTATCAAAAGGGAGTTATCATTTTACCAGCCTTCGTGCTGGCATCATCATAGGTTCAGGAAGTGCATCTTTTGAAATCATTCGCGATTTGATTGAAAAGCTTCCAGTTATGATTACCCCAAAATGGCTGAATACGAAATGCCAGCCCATTGGTGTTCAGGACGTAATTAGTTTTTTATCAAAATCTCTTTTTACACCCCTGACTTATGATCAAAATTTCGACATCGGAGGTCCAGATGTCATTTCTTACAAAGAAATGTTACTCGGTTATGCAAAAATAAGAGGCCTGAAAAGAAGGATTTTCACATTACCTATTATGACCCCAAAACTTTCTTCATATTGGCTATACTTTGTAACGTCCACTACTTATAAATTAGCAGTGGCCCTTGTGAATAGCATGAAAGTTGAAGTTATTTGTCAGGATAATAAGCTGAATTCATTATTAGAAATTCAACCAATTTCCTACACGGAGGCTTTGCAAAAAACCTTATCAACCATTGAAGGTCATCAAATTGTTTCGAGTTGGAAAGATTCGATGATCAGTGGAAGGTTTGATATAAACATTTCCGAATTCTTAAAAGTACCAACTCATGGTTGCTTAATTGATGAGAGAAATGAAAAAGTGTCGAATGAAGATCAAACCATTGAAAAAGTGATGAGAATAGGAGGAAACGAAGGTTGGTATTATGCCAATTCATTGTGGAAACTCAGAGGATTCATTGATAAAATATTTGGCGGAGTAGGATTAAGACGAGGCAGAACCCATGACGATGACTTATTTGTAGGTGAAGCGGTTGATTTCTGGAGGGTTTTATATGCAAATAAAAAGGAAGGCAGACTACTACTTTTTGCTGAAATGAAATTGCCCGGAGAAGCCTGGCTTGAATTTAAAATCAACGACCATATGTTACGACAAACGGCCACATTTCGTCCCAAAGGAATTGCCGGAAGAATTTATTGGTATTTTCTTTACCCTGTTCACAACATTATTTTCAGAGGGATGATCAAACAAATCGCTAAATAATTTATTATGGCTATTTATCAATTCTATAAAGAACAACAAATATCCGCATCCATTGATGAAGTATGGGATTTTATATCATCACCTGTAAATTTAAAACGCATTACCCCTGATTATATGGGATTTGATATTAAATCAAATTATTTGCCTCAGAAAATGTATGAGGGGATGATGATTCAATACATTGTAAAGCCCATTTTAAATATTGAAATGAACTGGCTAACAGAGATCACACAAGTTCAGGAAAAGTCATTTTTTATTGATGAACAAAGAATAGGTCCCTATAAGATTTGGCATCATGAACATAGAATTACACCCACAAATACAGGGGTGTTGATGACAGATTTATTAACCTACCTCCCACCCTACGGATGGATTGGAAGGATAGCCAATAAATTTTTTATCAGAAAAAAAATTAACGAAATATTCGATTACAGAGAAAAAGCGTTAAATCAAATTTTTAACAATAATTAGTTCTAGGATAGATGTTCTTACTAGATAACATATGGCTCATCTTATTTATTCTTTGGGGACTCCCGTTGGTAGTTTATCGAAGCAGGTTTAGGAAATCGGTTTATCAAACGGAAAGTTGGGTAATCAATATTAAACCTAAATTTGGTAAAGAAATTAAGGCCCTATTTAAAAACAACTACTCTGAGGATCTGACATTTATCAAGTTTCGAAATTTTTACAGATTCTATCTAATCATTTACATCATATTATTTAGTACAAGCCTTGCATTTAGCAATAACAACCAATTAAAAAAACAAAAAATGAAAATTGAAATAGGAAGTCAGCTCCCACTTTTTAGTTTACCTAACCAGGAGGGAGAAATCATTGATATTGAGAAATTAATCGGGAATAAAAATTTGGTTATTTATTTCTACCCAAAAGACGACAGCCCCGGTTGCACAAAAGAAGCCTGTTATTTCCAGGACCAATTTGAAGTGTTCAAGCAAGAAGATGCCGAAGTAATTGGAATCAGCGGTCAATCTGTTAAAAGTCACAAAGATTTTGCAGAGAAGTATAACTTAACCTTCACCCTTTTAAGTGACCAAGGAAATAAAGTGAGAAAACAATTTGGAGTGCCTACAAATTTTCTAGGTCTCATCCCGGGCCGGGTCATCTACATTATTGATAAAACAGGAAAAGTCGTTTATCTCTTTGACTCTCAAATTCAGGCTACAAAGCATGTAGATGAAGCATTGAAAATTCTAAAAACTTTATAAATGAAAACTTTTTTTCTTATCTTAATGATGACAAATATGACTTCATCTATCCATAAAATCGACTTTGGAAAAAATATGAATGGACAGGAATGGGTTATTGTAAATGATGGAGTGATGGGCGGAAGATCAGAATCAAATGCTCAAATACTTGATAAAAGCATACTCTTTAAGGGAGAAATATCGCTTCGGAATAATGGTGGTTTTGCTTCATTAAGAAATCGTGGAAGTAAAATAGATCTTTCTGAATTTAAAACAGTTAAAATCAGGTTTAAAACCAATACCGATCGGAAGTTTTCTTTCAGACTGTCTGCATCAGATCGATTCTATCGACCATTTTTCAAACATCATTTTGGAGCAAGCTCAGGTAAATGGGAAATTGTAAACCTACCTCTCCTAAGCTTTGAACAACATAACCTGAATGGTAAAACAGGAAAAAAGCTCACTAAACAAGACATGAAGGATGACTTCAGAATGGGAATTATTTTATACGACAAGCAGCAAGGCCCCTTCGAAATAGAAATAGATTATATTGAATTTAAGTAAACACTAAAAAGACCTAAATAACATGAATCACTTAATGATAACATTTATTATTGCCATGGGAATTAATCTGTTCATGTTTATTCCTGCATATTTATTTAAAACAGACAAACTCACAGACATTTCTTATTCAGTCACTTTTGTGGTTGTTGCAACTTTTGGTCTGCTAACCAACCACATCAGTATTCCCAAAATAATCTTGTTAATAATGATATTTATTTGGGCATTCCGATTGGGGGCATACCTTTTAAACAGAATCCACAAAATGGGAAAAGATGATCGTTTCGACAGTATGCGATCCAGTATTATCAAATTCGGAAGCTTCTGGGTTTTACAAGGATTTACTGTTTTTGTAGTACTTATTCCAAGTTCGTATTTTTTCAATTCAAACACGGATCAACTTTCTCTTCTCTCCTATTTGGGGATTTTTATATGGCTTGCTGGTTTAATTATTGAATCGATAAGTGATTATCAAAAAACAACGTTTCTCAGCATCCAAACAAACAAAGGCAAATGGGTAAACACCGGTTTATGGAAATACTCTCAACACCCAAATTACTTAGGAGAAATTATGGTTTGGCTTGGAGTTTATTTATTTATGTTTCCTGCCTTAAATACTGAGCAAGCGCTCATTGGATCGATAAGTCCTTTGTTCATAACAGTTATGCTTTTATTTGTAAGTGGAATTCCACTCCTGGATAAATCGGCAGAGAAAAAATGGGGAGCCAATAATGAGTATGCTTTTTATAAAAGAAGAACGGGGAAATTACTCCCCAAAAATTCTTTTGCCTTATTAGCTTCTGTAATCATTGCTCAAGCAGCCGGAAGCATCGGAGCCATATTTACAGTCTCCAGCATAGGATCGTGGTATTCAACCTTAATAAAACCAGAATGGAATCCACCCTCATGGGTTTTTGGGCCGGTTTGGACCACCCTCTACATTCTGATGGGTATTGCGGCCTTTATCATTTGGAAAAAGCGAGAGTTAATAGGAGCTAGAAAAGCTTTAAGGTTTTATTTTGCTCAACTCTTGCTGAATACTTTGTGGTCAATTCTATTTTTTGGAGCTCAAAATCCGGGAATTGCCTTTGCCGAAATTATGGTTTTGTTTATCGCCATAGTTTATACAACCTACTTGTTCTGGAAAATAAATAGATCAGCAGCAATCTTAATGATTCCTTACATACTTTGGGTTGGTTTTGCAAGTGTTCTAAACTTTACAATATGGCAATTAAACATATAAGCAAATGATTTATTAATCGGATGTTTGAAATCTTGAATCCTCCTTCATTAAACCATCTCAAACAAGATGATCATAAAAAATACGATCGCAACCCAGCTTTATATCAACGACTTGCTATCGGAAACCAAAAAAAACTATATTTATAAATACAATTAATGAACAACAAAGCACTCAACCATAAAACGGAACATAGTTTTTAAAGTTTGAGTAATTAAAAATAAATACCGAATGAAATTAAGGAATCTAATTATAGCAATGTTATTACTGATCTCATTTGAGTCGATAACAGCGCAAACAGGTGTAATCAAAGGGCGTGTATTCAACAGCATTAATAATGAAGCCGTGCCTTTTGCAAACATTTTAATAGACAGTTTATTAAGAGGAACCACTTCAGACATTGATGGAAATTTCCGTATTGAAAATATTAAACCAGGATCTTATAACATAAAAGCCAGTTTTGTTGGTTTCAGATCTACGGTTTTATACGAAGTGATTGTAAATTCTACCAAGCCAACGATACTTGAAATCCCTTTGGATGAAGTCTCAACTTTATTGGGAGAAACAGTGATTAAAGCTTCACCTTTTAGCAAAACAGAGGAAAGCCCGGTAAGTCTGAGAACCATCAATGCAACAGAAATTTATCGAAACCCCGGTGGTAACCGAGACATTTCAAAGGTGATTCAAATTCTCCCAGGCGTTGCTTCAACAGCATCATTCCGAAATGATATTATCATCAGAGGTGGAGCGCCGAACGAGAATCGCTTTTATTTAGACGGAATTGAAGTTCCCAACATTAATCACTTCGCCACACAGGGTTCGTCGGGTGGGCCGGTAGGAATGATCAATGTTAACTTTATTCGTGAAGTAGATTTTTATTCCGGTGCCTTCCCGGCCAACCGTGGAAATTCATTGAGCTCGGTGATGGAATTTAAACAAATTGATGGAAATGATGAGAAACTTACAGGCTCATTCATTTTGGGTTCGAGCGATATTGGCCTTACCCTCGACGGACCGCTTAGTAAAAAATCAACTTTCATTTTTTCGGCGCGACGATCTTATCTTCAACTTTTGTTTAAGGCTCTAAACCTTCCATTTTTGCCAACTTACAACGATTTTCAATACAAACAGACTTACAAAATTGATGATAAAAATCAAATTACCATCATTGGTCTAGCTGCCATCGATGATTTCGAGTTGAACAAAGATGCCAATGACGGGCTTACCGACCAGGATGTGATTGATAGAAACAATTACATTTTAGGAGCGTTGCCGGTGAGTACGCAATGGAACTATGCCGTTGGTGCAAAATGGGTGCATTTCTCCGACAATAGTTACCAAACAATGGTAATCAGCAGAAACCATCTGAACAATAAATCAAACAAATACGCTGACAATATTGAAAAACCCGAAAACCTTTTATTAGATTATAGTTCACAGGAAATTGAAAATAAATTCAGGTATGAAAGCACCAAACGTATCAACGGCTGGAAATGGAATATTGGAGCGGGTTATGAGTACGCAAAATACACCAATTCAACCTACAATAAAATAGAATTGAACGGATTGGTTAAACTGATTGATTTTGACTCTAAGTTGAACATGAATAAGTTTTCTGCTTTTTCTCAATTAAGTAGAACTTTTTGGGCCGATAGACTTACGCTCTCTTTAGGAATCAGAACTGATTTTAATGATTATTCAAAACAAATGAGTAATCCCTTAGATCAATTCTCCCCACGATTTTCAGCATCCTATTCCTTAACTGAAAAATTGAGTGCAAATTTCAATATCGGATGCTACTATCAATTACCTGCCTACACCGTACTCGGATATCGTGACAATTCAAACATACTTGTCAATAAAGAAAATAAGGTGACTTTTATTAAAGCCGATCACATTGTTGGAGGCTTTGAGTATGATCCAACACAATACTCAAAAATCAGCATAGAAGGCTTCTATAAAAAATACAACAATTACCCCTTCCTCACCAACGATAGCCTTTCACTGGCTAATTTAGGTGGAGATTTTGGGATCATTGGAAACGAACCTGCCACTTCAACTTCAAAAGGAAAAAGTTACGGTCTTGAAGTTTTAATCCAACAGAAGCTAAGCTCAAAAGTTTATGGATTAATTTCTTATACCTGGGTTAGAAGTGAATTTACTGATAAGAATGGTAATTATCTTCCCTCCGCCTGGGACAATCAACACATCTTAAACATTGCTGCCGGAAAGAAACTCAAAAACAATTGGGAAGTTGGAATGAAATTCAGGCTCTTAGGTGGTGCACCATACACCCCTTACGATATCGAACTTTCATCTCTTAAAGCGGTTTGGGATGTTACAGGTCGTGGAATTCAGGACTGGAACCGTTTAAACTCAGAACGTAACTCAGTTTCGCATGGACTCGACCTTAGGATTGATAAACGTTGGTATTTCAGGAAATGGGCATTGGATGCCTATATTGATGTCCAAAACATTTATAATTTTCAATCGACGGGACTCGCTGATATTGATGTGAGAAGAGATGCTTTGGGAAATCCATTGGAGGATCCAATGAACTCAATGAGGTATGCAATTTATGAGATCGAAAATACAAATGGAACCATTTTACCATCCATTGGTATCATGATTGAATTTTAGGAGAATTAAGGGGTGACACCCTGAGGGTGTCACCCCCTTTTTACAAACGATTAATTATCATCTGTGAACAGTTATAATTTTACGATGAATAGCTATATTTAACCACCATACATTTGCTTATCTAGCTAATGATAACTATCTACTTTAAAATATCCCCACATTAAGGATTATAAATTATTAAGCAAGAATTCAAATTTTTACAATAAATTTATGTCTTCTTTTAAAGAGTAGTGCACCAATACTCGATTCGTAATTTTTTTTAAAAAAAATCCAATTATTATGATTCAATCTAATTCAATTTTAGTCAGCTTCAAGAATTGTCGCAAAATGATATTTGTGTCATTGTTTCTTCTAACCATTACTAGCACAACTTTTGCTCAAGGTACACGATTGCTTCGGCAACCAAGCATTCATAGCAATCAGATTGCATTCACCTATGGTGGTGATATATGGGTATCAGAAATTGGCCAACAAAATGCAGTTCGATTAACAAGTACTGCCGCTGTAGAAAAGGATCCACATTTTTCTCCTGATGGCAGACTCATTGCCTTTACCTCCAACCGTTCAGGTTCTAACGCCATCTACATTGTTTCAGTTGATGGAGGAGATGCAAAAAGACTTACCTGGCAACCCAGCCCTTCAACTGCTCGTGGTTGGACTACTGATGGAAAAAAAGTACTCTACGCTTCAACCAGAGAAACCGCTCCTTCAAGCTTTGATCGCTTATGGACCATTTCAATTGAAGGTGGCCCTGCAACAATGTTGGCGTCTCAATGGGCCACAAACGGGTCATTTGCTCCTAACGGAAAAAAGATCATCATCGACAGAATGCGTAGATGGGATTCTGAATGGCGCGCTTACCGAGGTGGACAAAACACCCCGCTCATTATTCTAAACCTTGAAGATCAATCGGAAGTACTTCTACCCAATGAACGTACTACAGACATTCAACCTTTATGGTTAAACGATATGATTTACTTTTTGTCAGATCGGGACTGGACCACAAACATTTGGTCATATTCACCCAAATCAGGAGCATTAAATCAGATTACAAATTATAAAGAAAAAGACATAAAATCCTTATCAGGAAATGGAAATACGCTGGCGTTTGAACGAGACGGATTTATACAACTACTTGACTTGGGTTCAAAAAAGATCAGTCAGTTAAACATCAAAGTAAATGGAGATTTTCCTTGGGCAGAAACCAAATGGGAAGATGTAAGCCGAAGAGCCCGATCTGTATCCCTCTCTCCTACCGGAAAAAGAGCCATCATGGAAGCCAGAGGTGAAATTTTTACTGTTCCCGTGAAAGATGGAGATGCCCGAAACATTACCCAAAGTTCAGGTGCTGCCGATCGTGCCCCAATCTGGTCGCCCAAAGGTGATAAACTGGCTTGGTTTTCGGATGCCGATGGAAAAGGTTACGCATTAAAAATCACCAAACAGGATGGTCTATCCAAAGTAGAAACCATCTCGATTGGAGAATCAAAAATGGCCTGGGAGCCCACCTGGTCACCTGATGGAAAATACATCGCCTTTGTTGATGATGATGTTAGAATCAGGGTTATTGACCTTGAAGCCAAAACAGTAGTTACCGCAGATGTAGGTGGAACAAACCTTGAACGCGGTAATAATGGGATTGTTTGGTCGCCCGACTCACAATGGTTGGCTTATTCAAAATCAGCTGCCAATAATTTCCGACAAATTAAATTATGGTCATTAAAAGACAAAAGCAGTTCCATCATCACCAATTTATTTGCTGATTCATTTTCTCCGGCATGGGATCGGGATAAAAAACATCTTTACTTTTTAGCCAGCACGGACGTTGCTTTAGGAAGTGGTTGGGCAAATACCAGTTCAATGACTGCAAATCCCGTTTACGCCGCTTATGTAATCAATTTACAAAAAGATGAAGCATCTCCGTTTAAAGCACTTAGTGATGAAGAACCTCTGAAAAAAGAAAAGAAGAAAGAAGCTGACAAACCTAAAGATGATAAGAAAAAGGCAAAGAAGTCAGACAAAAAAACCGATGATAAAGCTGAGAAGAAAGATGATTCGATGAAAATTGATTTTGATGGAATTGAGCGCAGAACAATGGCTTTACCCATGCCTTCTAGAAATTACAGATACATTTTGGCCGGACCAAGTGGAACAGTTTTTATTGCTGAGCGCGTTCCAAACAGCCGAGGATACACCCTTCAAAAATTTGTTTTGAAAGATAAAAAAGCCAAGGAGTTTATGAGTGGAGCGGGAGCTGTTTCAATTTCAGCAGATGGCAAAAAGATCTTGGTAAGCGCCATGGGGAGCTGGAAAATTACCGAAACAGCAAAACCAAACGCCAAAGGTGCCAAGCCTTTAAAGGTAAACTTGCAAATGAAATTAGATCGCTCTGTTGAATGGACACAAATGTTTAACGAAGCCTGGAGATACGAACGCGACTATTTTTATGATCCGGACATGCACGGCAGAGATTGGACTGATGTTTACAAACGATATGAGCCGCTTATTCCTTACATCAAACACCGAACCGATTTAACCTATGTTTTGGATCAGGTTAATGGTGAACTTTCAGTAGGTCACAGTTTCGTTTTTGGTGGAGATTTTCCAAAAGTTGAAAGGTCTGTTGTTGGATTATTGGGAGCAGATTTGGTCGCCGAAAATAACCGATGGAAGATTCAAAGAATTTATACCACTGAAAGCTGGAATCCAAGATTAACAAGTCCGCTGGATCAGCCGGGCTTAAAAGTTCAGGAAGGATATTTTATTGTTGGTGTTAATGGTAAAGAATTAAAAGCCAGCGACAATCCTTATCAATTTTTAGATGGAACACTGGGTAAACAAACCATTCTTCATATCAACAGCAAATCCGAATTTAAAGATTCATGGAAAATTATTGTGAAACCTATCAGAAGTGAGAATGCCCTTCGTCAAAGAGCATGGGTTGAAGATAACCGCCGCTTGGTTAATAAACTCTCAAACGGGAAATTAGGTTATGTTTGGGTTCCGAATACAGGTGGAGCTGGTATGATTTCATTTAACCGTTATTTCTTCGCTCAACAAGATAAAGAAGGTGCCGTGATTGACGAACGATTTAATGGAGGTGGAAGCCTTGATGATTATATGGTCGACTTGATGACCCGTAATGTACGAGCCGCTTTAACAAATGAAGTTCCTAATGGTAAACCTTTACAATTACCTGCAGGTATAATAGGTCCTAAAGTTTTACTCATTAATGAATTGGCCGGATCAGGCGGGGATTATTTCCCTTGGGCTTTCCGTCAGCAAAAAGTTGGTCCTTTAATTGGTAGCAGAACCTGGGGTGGTTTGGTAAAATCATCGGTCCATTATTCGTTGGTTGATGGTGGTGCACTTACTGCTCCCGACAATGCTGTATTTGATCCCATCAACAATAAATGGGTTGCGGAAAATGAAGGTGTTGCTCCGGATATTGCCGTTCGTCAGGATGCAAAATCATTGGAAAAAGGAATTGATCCTCAACTTGAACGCGCAATAAAAGAAGCACTTAAATTGGTTGAGAAACATGACAAAATTAAAATAACGCCTCCTCCATATCCTACTCCTGCAAAGAAGAAATAAGGAATTGATTTGAGAAATTAAGTAAGGCTGCCTAAAAAGTAACTAAATCGTCATTCTGAATTTATTTCAGAATCTATAAATAGTTGATTTTGAGATTCCGGAACAAGTCCGGAATGACGGGACTTAGAAAAGTTTAAACTTTTTAGACAGCCTTATATTTTATAAAAATTGCTTTAATATTTAAAATTAAATCAATCAGAAATTGATTACTTTTGACACGCAATTTTTAACCCTAAATACTCTTTTAACGCCTAAATTATAATGATTCTCTTCGATCAACCTTATGTTTCAGGTTTTATGCTTGAAACAGCAAAAAAAAACAATTACCCGGTAATATCTACCAAAGCTGCCAGAACACTAATAAATGATTCCTCCATTAATTGGATATCAGAAGAAGCTGCTAAAAAGATTTATGAAAATGAACCAAACTGCCGATTGCATTCAAATTCAGAAAATGCCATTGCCTGGATCGAAGAAAATTTAGGAAACTCAAAGCTGTTGAAGCAAATTCAACTCTTTAAAAATAAGATACGATTTCGCGAATTATTGAAAGATGAATATCCTGACTATTTTTTCTTGGGAATAAAAAATAAACACCTCAGAAAACCCAAAATAAACGACTTAAAATTCCCATTCATCATAAAACCTGCGGTTGGTTTTTTTAGCTTGGGGGTATATAAAGTTGAAACAGCTGAAGAATGGGTTCCTACCATCAACAAAATTGAAAAGGAGATTGATTCTATACAGAAATTTTACCCAAAACAAGTTGTTAATGTGGATGATTTCATCATTGAGGAACTAATTGAAGGTGATGAATTTGCTGTTGATTGCTATTTTAACGAAACAGGTGAACCCGTAATTTTAAACATCCTCCATCATCTTTTCTCTTCCAGTGATGATGTTAGCGATCGAATTTATACCACCTCAAAAAAAATTATGGAAAAGAATCTGGTTCCTTTCACAAAATTTCTTGAGATGCTAGGGACCAAAGCAAAATTGAAAAATTTTCCGCTTCATTTGGAAATCAGAATTAATGATTTGGGAAAGATTATTCCAATTGAAGTTAATCCTCTGAGGTTTGGAGGTTGGTGTACAACGGGCGATCAATCTTATTTTGCCTATGGTTTTAACTCACACGAATGTTTTTTAAATAATAAAAAACCTGATTGGCCTGAGATCTTAAAATCAAGAGCCAACAAAAAATTTAGCATTATTGTACTCGATAACAACTCTGGTTACCAACACGAAGAAATCGAAAGTTTTGATTATGATCTTTTATTAAATGATTTTGAAAAACCATTGGATTTAAGAAAAATAGAAATGAAAGAATATCCGGTCTTTGGATTTCTATTTACGGAAACAACCGAGAGAAATGAAGAAGAATTAAATCAGATTTTGAGTTCAAATCTTAGGAAGTACATCAAATTAAAAAGCCAGACTTAATAGCCTGGCTTTTTCCCTAATTATGCTTAAATCAGTTTAAAAATACCATCCAACACTTAAGGACAAACTTTTGTTCCTAAGATCAGTATCGTATTTTGCCACTTCTGAAAGTCCCATATCATAGTTTAACAAAAACTGTAAACTATTCTCCCCGTAAGGGATCTCAACTCCGAAACCAATGGATAATCCAAAATCGGTATCATAGGTTTCACCTTCGATATCATAAGTACGGTTATCTACCGTACGTTTGGAGCTAAGGAGTAATCCCGCATACGGACCCACACTTGCAAACAATCTGTGGTCCTTTTTACCTGAAAGTGCAGAAAATTCAGCTTTCAATGGAACTTCAAGATAATTAAATTTCTCACTTTGTTCCATTTCTCTGCCGCTTCTTTCAACATCAATTGTTCTGCCTTTTCGACTATAGATCATACCGGTTTTAAGGGCAAACCAATCATTCACTTTATACTGAGGTAATATACCTACATTGAAGTTTGACCTGATACCGTCATTATCCCAAATATTTCCAATACCTGATTGTGTAGACACATTGAAACCTGCAATTGCACCCATCTTAAACTGTCCAAAACTTAGTGTTGAACTAAACATAAGTATTAATCCAATCATTGTTAGTTTTCTCATTATCTGACTTCTTTTTGCTCTTTTAATATGTCCCACTCCCTGCACTGAAGTTTCAACTGCAAAAGGAGCTACTCCATTCTCTCTTTTCTTCAAATTATTCATGATTTTAGTATTTAGTTGTTTATTATCTGTTGTTAAATCACACAAGCTGATTTATATTCATTTATTATATTTTTCGACTATTTTAGTCCAATAGTCGTTTTTTAGGTAAAAAAATTTAACGGTTAATTCCGGTAAATAAAATATCTAGAACATTATTCACATTTGTCTCAATATCTTTTAGTTCTTTTGTAATAAACAAAGGAATTTCAAGTCCTTTCATAATTACAGTTAATGCTCTTGATGTAAGTTCCACATCTAATTCTTTAAAAATCCTTTTTTCGATTCCTTCTTCAATAATATTTGAAACAATCTGTAATTCTTCATCATCATATTTTTCGCGAATGATTTCAATAAAATCCAAATTTGATAAAAAATCATCCTTAATAGCCACATAAAAATTACTCATATTTCTAAAGCCACGCATTCTGGCGATAATGTATTGTCTCAATTTTTCCTTTGGATCATCTACTCCTTCAACCGCTTGCAGTATCTGTGATCTAAGATCTGAAGCTTCAAGTTCGACAACTGCCCGAAATATTTCTTCCTTACTTTTGAAATAATAATATAAGGAGCTCTTTCCTTTATAAGCAGCATGAGCAATTTCATCCATGGTAGATTTTTTAAATCCGTATTGTTTAAAAACCTCCTGAGCTACTTTTACCAATTGTTCCTTTATATTTTCTTTCATCGTACTTTTCGACCGTTTCGGTACAAAGGTACGACTTTTTTTAAAATTCAAAATAAAATTTCAAATATTTTCAATTTTGAATAAATTTTATAAAAATTGGATACATTCTTTATAAGCATACATAAACACTGATAAGAGACCATTCTATCTATTGAATTGATTTGACTGAATATCAGTCATCTTTATTTTGATTCTTTATAAATAATGAATATCTTTAAATCATACGATTTGTAATCTCAACCAGCTCGCAACATTTATGACTCAAAACAAAACTCAAATTTCGACCCTTGAACTTTCCAATATCCTTCATCAAAAAAACACCATCATTATTGATCTTCGTTCTACAGAAGCCTTTAACGGCTGGAAGCTGAAGGACGAATTACGTGGGGGTCACATCCTTTCAGCTAAAAGTTTGCCCTTTAAATGGACGAAATACATGGACTGGATCGAGATTGTTGAATCAAAAGGCATTGTTCCCGAAAATGAAATTATTCTTTATTCAGACATTTTAGACGAGTCTGAAAAAACTTTAAAATTATTTAATCAGGCAGGTTTTCAAAAAATCAGAATCTATAGAGATTTTATGGACGAATGGGTAACAAATGTAAAACATCCAATGAATCTACTTAAAAGACATAAACACCTGATTTATCCTGAATGGATTAATGCCATTTTAAATAATGAAAATCCACCTGAATTTAAAGGTAAAGATGTGGTAATTTGTCATGCACACTATCGCAACAGAGAAGCCTACTTAAGTGGGCACATTCCATCGGCCATTGATATCGACACCCTTGCTTTGGAATCTCCCGAGACATGGAATATGCGATCACCAGAAGAAGTGGAGAAGGCATTATTGGCACATGGAATAACTTCCGATACCACCGTCATTCTTTATGGTAAGTTTTTGTCGCCCAACAATGCAGATGACTTTCCGGGAAGTGCTGCCGGTCATATTGGAGCCATTCGCTGTGCTTTTATTATGCTTTGGGCAGGTGTTAAAGATGTCAGGGTTTTAAATGGTGGATTTCAATCGTGGAAAGACGCAGGACTTCCAATAAGCACTGCAGATAATCCCAAAAGGCCCGTTACAAAATTTGGATCATCCATACCACAACAAGAGAAACTTGCAGTTGATCTTGAAGGAGCAAAGAAAATGTTAAAATCTTCGAAAGCAGATTTGGTTTGTGTAAGAAGCTGGCCAGAGTATTTGGGTGAGGTAAGCGGCTATAATTACATTGAGAAAACGGGCCGGATACCAGGAGCAGTTTTTGGCAATTGTGGATCAGATGCTTATCACATGGAGAATTATCGAAACCCTGATCATACAACCAGAGATTTTAATGAAATCGTTGAAATATGGCGACAAGTAAATATCACTCCTGACAAACATTTGGCTTTTTATTGTGGAACTGGCTGGAGAGGAAGTGAAGCTTTTTTCAATGCCTGGTTGTTGGGATGGCCTAAGGTTTCGGTTTTCGATGGAGGTTGGTTTGAATGGAGCAAGGACCCAAATAATCAATTTGAAACAGGGCAACCAAGCTAATTTACCTAAAGAAACCTGATGAAACAAACTACCATAGTCCATACGGAATTTGCAATCGATTGTAAAATTGGATTGAACTCTAATCCTAAATTTTTGAGCTCAAAATACTTTTACGATGATAGAGGAAGTCGGATATTTCAGCAAATTATGAAGATGCCTGAATATTATTTAACCAATTGCGAACTCGAAATTTTTGAAGAACAAAAAGAAGATATTTTATTAGCCTTCAAATCAAAAAATGATCCTTTTGAATTAATTGAATTGGGGGCTGGGGATGGCATGAAAACGAAGGTATTATTGTCACATTTTAAGGATTGTAAAGTTCAATTCACTTATATCCCTGTAGATATTTCGGCCAAAACAGTATACGACTTAACTCAAAGTATTAAGTTAGATTTCCCTGAAATTAAAGTTAAAAGCGAAATTGGAGATTATTTTAAATGTCTGGATCAAATCCAACTGAAAGGGAGCAAAAAGAAAATAATTCTGTTTTTAGGATCTAATATTGGAAACATGAATAAAAACCTTACTATAAGTTTCCTGAAAAAGCTAAGACATTTTATGAATCCTTCGGATTTGCTCTTCATTGGTTTCGACTTAAAAAAAGATCCTGAATTAATTTTAAAAGCTTATAGCGATCCACACGGACATACATCTGAATTCAATTTAAATTTGCTCCATCGAATGAATAAAGAATTAGGTGCCAATTTCGTAATCAATAATTTCAAACATCTCGAAACCTACGATCCACAAAGTGGAACCGCCAAAAGCTATCTGGTGAGTTTAAAAAAACAACAGATAAAAATCTCTGCCTTGGATCTCAAAATTTCATTTGAAAAAGATGAAACCATTTCGACAGAGATTTCACAAAAATATGACACGAATATGATCAATCAGCTAGCTGCTGAAGCTGGTTTTAGCATCCTTACTAACTTTTACGACAAAAAACACTTTTTCACTAACTCCTTATGGAAATTTTAATTGTATGAAAGCAATATGGAATCATCAAACAATTGCAGAAAGCAATGAAACAATCAATATCGAAGGAAATCAATATTTCCCAGCAACTTCCATCAATAAAGAATTTTTTAGAAAAAGTTCGACCCAAACCTTTTGCCATTGGAAAGGTAAGGCCTCATATTACGATATCGTGGTTGAGGGTCAAACAAATTCTGATGCGGCCTGGTACTATCCTAAACCTTCATCTCAAGCTGATAACATTAAAAATTACGTAGCCTTTTGGAGAGGTGTTGAAATAAAGCTATAAATTCTTACAAACACCTCTATGCGAAGGCAGTCTCATATAAAATTGATTTTAATGTTTCCGGATTATTATCAGATTTAAACTTATAACCCTCACCAAAATCCGATTCATGCAGTTTCATTCCAGGAATGGCCTTTCTTACGATATTCTCAAATTTTTGAGGACTGGCCGTTGATAGAAAAATTCCGTTTTGATGAGGCTTTATTCCATTTTTTAGTGCCTGGTAAGCCACCGCAGAATGAGGATCCAAAATGTATTTATTTCTTTTATAAACTTCTTTTATTGTTTTAATGGTTTGTAAATCACTAAGTTTTTCGCATTGAATATCCTCAGTCATTTTCAACACATCATTATGATACAAATGATGTATACGATCTAAATTGCTTGGATTTCCAACATCCATCGCATTTGAATAAGTTTTTATTGTTTTTGCCGGATGATAACTACCGTATTTAAGTAATTTATAAAAAGTCTGATTTTCATTTACTGCAGCCATAAAACTGTTAACCGGCAATCCCATTTGCATGGCCATTAAACCGGCAGTCAGATTTCCCAAATTCCCGCAAGGGACAGAAAAAACCACATCTTTCTTTTTGTTTGCCAATTGTTTATAAGCTAAAAAATAATATACTATTTGAGGCAACAATCGCCCGACATTAATCGAATTTGCAGTTGTAATATTTAATTCTTTACACAAAACAGGGTTCTTTAAAACTGTTTTTAACATCCTCTGACAATCATCAAAACTTCCATCTACCTCAATTGCTTTCACATTTGAGGCTGTATTGGTCAACTGTTTTTCCTGGTAATAACTGACACCTCCCTTAGGAAATAAAATATTTACCTCAAAGCCATCAACATTTGCAAAAGCACTTGCAACAGCACTTCCGGTATCACCAGAAGTAGCTACCAAAATTCGAGTCACCTCACTTGATCGATTCATATGCTGCATAATGGCCGACAAAAAAGAAGCTCCAATATCCTTAAAAGCCATGGTTGGGCCATGAAATAATTCCAAGGCGAAAATCCCATCTTCAACCTCTACCAAAGGGATCTTAAAATTCAACGATTGTTCAAATATTCTCTCAAGAGTCAATTTATTAACAACTTGATTTAAATAAGGATATAATAATTCTGTTGCAATTTCCTTATTGGTTTTTCTGTTTAGTTTTCTGATAAAAGATTGACCAAACTCCGGAATGTATTGAGGCATAATAAGTCCATTTTCATAATTTCGGCTATAGACTGCATCCTGGAAACTAATGACATTGAATTTGTTGTTGATATTGATATAATTCATGATAATATTTACTGTTTGATTTAATAATTTCAGCTTGTCTAAGCCTTATTTCACTGATAAAACTTCGATATGCAATGCCTTCATTCTGAAAAGCCATTTCCATAGCAAAACTTACTTTCTCTGCCTTCTTCTTTCCTTTTGCTAAAGCAAAAACGGCTGGCCCTGATCCTGCAATTCCAAAACCCAATGCACCACTTTCCATAGCACCTGCTTTCATTTTTTCATATGCAGGAATCATGGTTGATCTGGATGCTTCAGCCACCACATCCTTCATTGATCTGCCCATCAACTCATAATCCTCATTATGCAAGCCCGATACGAATGAAGCCAAATTTCCCCATTGTTGAGAAGCTAATTTTAATTTGATTTTATCCTGAATAAGGTTGCGTGAATCTGAAGTTTTAAGTTGTATCTGAGGGAACAATACACTCACATACAAATTCTTAGGGACAGGAAGTTGGACAATTTCCAAGGGATCCAACTCTTTAACAAGGCAAATTCCTCCCAGCATTGAAGCTGCCACATTATCGGCATGCCTGGTTCCACTTGCAGCAAATTCACCCTCCATTGCAAACTTGATCAACTCAATCGGACTTAAATGTGTATTTAAAAATTTATTCATGGCAACGGCAGTAGCTACAGAACTTGCCGCACTCGATCCCAAACCACTTCCACTTTCATATCCTTTAATGATGCGGATATTTACTCCTCTTTTATGCTTAAGCACTTCAAGCATTTTACTCGCAACAACCCCACAACTGTTTTTAGTAGCATCATATGAAAGCTCCTTACCATTAACTATTTCAGTAATCTGAATGGTATTTTTATAAGTGGATGAAATTTCAACGATATCTCCCATCGAATGTATGGCCAATCCCAATACATCGAAACCACAACTTAAGTTAGCTATACTTGCAGGTGCAAAGGCACGCACTATTCTTTCCATTTTAATATTTTTAGATGTATAAATGTTGATGATATAATCAGAAATTGATTATAAGACGAAATGCACCAAAGGTGCTAATATGCACAATGAATACCCCCTAAGGGGTGGTTGTGGTTGTTGTGGTAATAGTGGTTGTATTAACCAGGTTTGATGTTGCAATAACACATACCAATTCGCCCTTTTTGGAAAGGATGGAATTTAATTGATAGGTATTTTTTTGTGTTTGCATTACAGCAAAAATAACAATTTATTTACCCAAGTTTAGTAAAAACACAATCTTTAAAAAAAGTGTAAGTTATGAAGCTTTAAAAATTTCAAATTTTAAAAATTCGCACATCATTTAGATTAATTTGAAGCTTATAACTATTCAAAACTTTTTTCATATTGGAATAAAAATTACTTTGGATGGTATTCTAAAATTAGCTACTCTTTCATAAAATTAAGTGAGGTCGGTTGGATTAATTTTCATACTTTTAAACTATGGAGTTTGGACTTATTTCGATTTTACCCCCTCTGATTGCAATCCTCTTTGCAATCAAAAGCAAACAAGTGTTAATCTCTTTATTAGCTGGCATTTACACCGCTGAACTCATTATTTCATCCTACCATCCATTAACTGCCATTACGGCAACTGTTAACAGAATTATAGAAGTCTTCTCTCAAACCTGGGTAACAAAAACCATTTTTTTTGCCTTTTTGATAGGAGCAGTCATAAGTCTGGTTCAGGCCTCAGGAGGTGTGCAGGGACTCATCAATTACCTCACCGTTAAAACCAAAACCGTAAAAAACAGAAAATCGGCCATGATGCTGGCTTATATTGTTGGTTTACTCATTTTTATCGAATCTTCAATCACCATTTTAATTTCAGGAATTATCGCCAGGCCGCTAACAGATAAGTATCAGGTTTCGAGAGAGAAGCTGGCATACATTTGTGATTCAACTTCTGCTTCTGTATGTGGACTTATTCCATTGAATGGCTGGGGTGCCACCCTAATTGGAATTATTGGTGTACAAATTGGAGCCGGAATCATTACAGGTAATCCGGTTGATATACTCATCAAAAGCATCCCTTATCAATTTTACTCAATGATTGCCATTCTTTTTGTTCTATATTACATTAAAACAGGAAAAGATTGGGGGCCAATGAAAAAAGCTGAAGATAGAGCTATAGAAACTGGTCTACTTTTACCAGAGGGAGCTGTACCTCTTATCTCTAAAGACACAACAGATGTTGAGATGAAAAAAGGAATCAAGGCTCGCACGCACAATATGTTGATTCCCATTTTAACTCTCATCATTATGATGCCCATCAACCTTCTCATTACAGGCAATGGAGATTTAATAGCAGGAGATGGAGCAACTTCTGTCTTGTGGGCTGTTTTAGCTTCAATGACTGTTTCAGCCATACTTTATTTAGGGCAAAAAATATTCACTTTGAGTGAGTTTATGAATATTTCATATAAAGGAATTGGAGGAATGGTTCCGGTAGCATCCATATTGATTTTTGCTTTTGCAATCGGAGGATCAATATCCGATTTAGGAACTGGTCAATATCTGGCTAGTTTAGTTGAAGGCAATATTCACGGCGCATTTGGAGCCGCCATTATCTTTATTTTAGCAAGTCTCGTTTCCTTTTCTACTGGCACCAGCTGGGGAACCTTTGCCATCATTATTCCAATAGCTATTCAAATGGGAGTTGCTATGGATTCAAACATTCCTCTCATTGTTGGCGCAGTGGTATCAGGAGCCATAATGGGTGATCATTGCTCACCTATTTCCGACACCACAATTTTAGCTTCAATGGCTTCAGCATCAGACCATATTGATCATGTAAGAACACAAATGCCATATGCATTATTGGGTGCAGCAATATCAAGCATTTTGTATATTATTGCTGGGCTTTTGACAACTTAATGCAATTTTTTTCGTAGAAAGCAAAAAAACACCAAATAACCGCCAATATATTGTATTGAAAATCAAGGTTTTTAAACATAACACGTTGAACAAAAATTTGGTATACCTATTCATGTTTACAATCATCCTGATTTCAGGTTGTGACTTGGATGTATTGAACATTGAAAAAGATGTAAAACCTGATGAAGAGACACCTGCTTCTGATAGTACAATAACTGAAATCAATTCCATTGTAATTGGGAATCAAACCTGGATGTCAGAAAATTTGAACATTGGCATCATGCTTAATGAAAACCAGACCTCCGCAAATAATAATGTCATCGAAAAACATTGTTATAATAATGATTCTGCCTTATGTAGGATATATGGAGGACTTTACTCATGGAGTGAAATAATGAAATATCAAATTCAGGAAGGAAGTCAAGGAATTTGTCCGGATGGATGGCACATACCAAGCTTAACTGATTGGCAAATATTACTTCAACACTTGGGAGGGAACTTAAGTGCAGGAGGTAAACTAAAAGAACCCGGAACTGAACATTGGAGCACACCAAATCACACATTAGAAGGTATTACAGATTTCTTTGCTTTACCAAGTGGTGTATACATTCCCAACAGAATCCAGGCCTTCCAAAACCTAAATAATGCTACTTATTTTTGGACTTCAACTGGTAATACAGATTTCTCATGGAGTGTTTTATTACTAAATAATGATACAGCAGCGACCATACTGAGTAATCCAATCAAAAGTGGCTTACCATTAAGATGCATAAAGGATTAAAAACACCATACTTTTTTGGTAGAATATTCAATCTATTTTTTCTTTCCCTTCCAGCTGTATGGCTTTCTTGGCAACTTCTCATCTCGCATTGAAGCATTATAAACATAGGATGCAATAACAATGGCATTGTGCTTTAAGTCATCCATAATTAATCTTTCGTAGGTATCCATATTGGTATGATAACCGCGTCCGTATTCAATTTCATCCTGAATAAACTGAAAAGCAGGCAATCCCAGTGGATCAAAAGATTGATGGTCTGTTCCACCTGTATTCCTAATGGCGATGGTCTTCATTCCCATGGAATTGAAGGGTTTCATCCATGCTTCAAAGATGGGACGAACCATTTCGTTCTGTTGTAAATAAATACCTCTGAATTTTCCTGTTCCATTATCCATATTAAAATAAACATCGAAATTTTCAAATCCTGGTTTTAGCTTATAATTTTTAGGGTTACGTAAATACTTTTCAACATAACCTCTTGAGCCATGCAATCCTTGTTCCTCTCCTCCCCATAATGCAATTCTTATGGTACGACGAGGTTTTACATCCAGAGCTTTTAAAATACGCATGGCTTCCATCATTACAATACAACCCGAAGCATTGTCAGCAGCACCAGTTCCTCCATGCCACGAATCCCAATGTGCTCCAATAAGAACAACTTCATCTTTTAAGTCCTGATCTACTCCGACTATTTCACCCATCACATTTGTGACCTTTGGGTTTTTACTAAACTCATTCTGAATATCAACTTCTAAGCTCACCTCGATTTTATGTTTTAATAACCTCACAATCCTGGCGTGGGCTTCTATTGGCAGATTTAATTCAGCAATGGGTTCTTCATCCCCACTTTTATATCTTACACCATTAGATCTGGGAACATTAAACTCTCCCGATCTGTTTAAGATAACTGCGGCTCCTTCAGTTTTTAAAAACTCAGAAATTTTATTTCGAAACTGTCGCCGCTTTAAATAATCGGCATAATTAAAATTACCCCTACTCCTTCTACTAAGGCTTTCGTTTTCAATTTCGGTCAACTCATCTTCTGTATATCTCGAAGCGAGTGGTTCAAAATCTACTTCATATGTTTGAGATGAAGGCATAACCACAATCTGATCCCGAATCTTTCCTTTATATTTTTCAAAATCCTTTTCAGAGGTAATATCAATCAAAACAGCATTTCCATTAATTTCTCCATGAGTACTCCCAGTCCATGCTTTCGGACTAGCCGTAAAATTCACATAATACGGTTTTGTCATGGCAATGTAAGTCCGCTTATTATCCCAACCTCCCCTATCAAAATCTCTTACTTCATCAATTTTTACATTTTGAAGTCCCATAGATTCCATTCTTTCTTTAACCCATTTATTGGCTTCCAGTTTTCCTTTTGATGCCGTAAGACGAGGCCCAACAAAGTCTGTCATCCAAAAGGATAAGTCTTCTATTTTTGAATTTGATTTTCCTTCTTGTTTTATCTTATAAACCATCTCCAGATCTACAAATTCACTTTGTGCATTTAAAAACAAAGGAATGAACAAAAACAGAAGTATTGAAATAAGCAAGCTTTTGGTTTTCATATTTAAGTATTTTTGAATGTGTCCAAATCTAATCAATTAACAATTCCAGTTTTGAGACTTCTTATTTTTATAGATATAACGAAACTATTTTTCTACGTACATTTCGGAATAATGTATGAATTCAAATAAGTTTTCAATATTTTTTCATTTTTTTTTGATTTTTTCATTTTAAAAATTATTTTTACCAGCTAATCAAAAAAACGACTTATGAAAAAAGCCATTATTTTGACCATCCTATTTATTAGCGGCAGTCTTTTTGCATCAATCCCAGAATCAAGCTTCAACCTGAAAAATTCTTATCCTCAGGAATTCAATATTGATAAAGCAAGCAAAGAAATTAAATCAAAAAACAGCAAACTTCGAAAGCTGATTGGCAAAAAAGTTCAACGTAAATTATTTGGTGCCGCAGAAGAACTTATCACCGATATTGTTAGAACAGCAAGTGGGGTTTATTATGAAAAAATGGGACTTGATGCCATTAAAAAAGAATATAGTGATTTTACAGCAGAACAATATGACGTGCTGAATTTCTTCATCTTAGCCAGGGTAGCAAGTGAGCTAGATCGGAAAAATTTCTTGGCCGAAGAAGATTCAATGCGGTTGGAATTATATAGAGACCGACGAGATAAATTGTATAGATCTCTTCTTGAAATCATAAAAAAAATAGAAGGAGTCCCTGAAGCCACTATAAAAAGTATAAAATAGATTTACTACAATCTAATCCATAAAAAAGAGCTGTAAATTTTGCAGCTCTTTTTTTTATTAATTATTGGATATTTTTATATCTTTGCAGCTCGAAAAAATGGTCGCATAGCTCAGCTGGATAGAGCAACAGCCTTCTAAGCTGTGGGTCGAAGGTTCGAATCCTTCTGCGATCACTTACAAAAATCAAATATAAGCCCTGAAAAAACTTGATTAAAAAGCTTTTCAGGGTTTTTTATTGGCAGCTAACACCTTAGAAAGATCAAGATAATTCTAACAGATAACATCCAGAAATCAACCATTGATTTATCTGAATTCATTAGCTTTGCTCATATTTTCATTCAATGGATTATCAGGACTACATCATCATCAAAAACATCCGGGAAAACAATCTTCAAATCCCGGAGATCAAAATACCCAAAAACAAAATCGTTGTAATTAGCGGAGTTTCTGGCTCGGGTAAATCTTCCTTAGCTCATGATGTAATTTCCCGCGAAAGTCAACGCCGATTTTTTTCAACCTTCTCGGCAAATGCCCGTCAACAGATAGGAAAAATGTATCGACCCGAAGCTGATGAGTTCAATGGTCTATCACCTGTTATTACTGTAAATCAGAGATCCACAGTTAAGAGCAGCCGATCTACAGTTGGAACATTAACCGAAATAGTTGATTACTTAAGATTGCTTTTTGCCCGAGCTGGATCATCTGATTTAGAGCTTAAAGCCAGCCGGTCACTCTTTTCATTCAATACCGAGCAAGGTGCTTGCCCAAATTGTAAAGGCCTGGGAATCGAAGATCAAATCGACACTGATAAGATCATCAAAGATGCCGATAAAAGTCTTCGTAATTGTGCACTAAAAATTACCCAGCCAAATGGCTACTCCATGTATTCGCAGGTTACCATAGATGTTTTAAATCAGGTGTGTAACGCCCACGGTTTTAATGTCGATATCCCCTGGAAAGATTTAACAGAAGAACAAAAAGACATCATCCTTAATGGTTCTGATCGAATAAAAATTCCATTCGGCAAACATACCTTAGAAAGCAGAATGAGATTCTCGGGAATAACTGCCAAACCCAGGGTTGAAGGATACTACAAAGGAATTCTTCCAATCATGAAGGATATCCTAAGACGAGATAGAAATCCCAGTATTCTTAGGTTTGCTTCCGTCAAAACCTGTTCAGCATGTCGAGGAAAGAGGTTAAATCCACAAGCCTTATCATTTAAAGTAGATCAAAAAACCATCGCTGATTTTTTAGATTTTAGTATTGATGAAATTGATGATTATCTAAAAAACAGTAAAAATGATTCTGAAGTTTTCAAGCAAATTTCAAAAAGCATTCAGTATTCCTGCAATTATTTAAAAAAGCTTGGTCTGGGGTATTTAAAACTAAATCAAAGTTCTGAAAAATTATCAGGAAGTGAAGTTCAAAGAATCAGGCTGGCCAAACAAGCAAAAAGTAAATTACGCGGCCTGATATACATTCTGGATGAACCATCCATTGGTTTACACCTAAATGAGAACAATTTGTTGATGGAAGTTTTAAGAAAACTTCAATCCAATGGAAATACAGTCATTATTGTTGAACATGATGAAGGAATTATAAGAATGGCTGATCATCTGATTGACCTGGGGCCTGGTGCCGGATATTTGGGTGGAAAAATTATTGCAGAAGGAAAGGTTCATGAACTCCTTCATAATTTATCGGCAGTTGATAAAAGCAAAACACTAAAGCATCTCAGCAAATCGAAAGCTCTGCGAGAAACTTATGATCAAAAGCAGGAATTCATAGAATTTGATGGTATAAATTATGAAAACTTCCATGATCAAACCGCCATCTTAAAGAAAAAAGCCATAAATGTTGTTTGTGGAACTTCAGGGTCAGGAAAATTAAGTTTGGTAAGAAATGTCATTTCACCCATTCTCAAAAATGAATATGAACCTAAACTGGTTCAGAATGTCCTAGGCATCGAATCTATTAAAAACATCATAGAAATTGATCAATCGCCCATAGGAAGAACTCCCAAGAGCAATCCTGCCACTTATACCAAACTGTTTGATCAGGTGAGGGTGCTTTTTGCAAGTACAGAGATGGCCATAAAACGGAAATGGAACAAGAGTTACTTTTCCTTTAATACGGTTGGTGGGAGATGCGAAAAATGTCAGGGAGCCGGCAAAATTCAAATCGGTATGCATTTTATGGGAAATGTTGACATTGTTTGCCCTGATTGCGGAGGAAAAAGATTTTCGAAAGAAAGCCTGGAAGTTAAATATCGGGGAAAATCCATAGGAGATGTTTTGGAGATGGAAGTTTCTGAAGCCTGTACTTTTTTCGCTGATGATAAAAAACTATCTCGCATTTTGACAACGCTAAATACGCTTGGTCTGGGCTACATTCGATTGGGACAATGTTCAACCACCATCTCTGGGGGTGAAGCCCAACGCATTAAACTGGCTCTGGAATTATCAAAAAAAGTAAATGGAGAATGTCTTTATATCTTAGATGAACCAACAACCGGACTTCATTTTTCTGACATCGAAAAATTGCAATTGGCCTTAAAACAATTAAGGGATAAAGGGCATACGATTTTATGCATAGAAAATCAGCCCGATTTCATTTTAGAATCTGATTGGATGCTAGACATTGTAAAATCAAATCAGCATTCAGAAATTATAGCCATGGGAGAACCTTCTCAACTCATTAAAGACTCTAATGGGCTTACAGCAAAATCAATTTCTAATTTCATTAAATCCAAAAATCAAAATCCTGAACCTACTAAAAATATTAGAGATAACACGCAAATTTCGTTTAAGAAATTATCCATTCATAACATTCAGAAACAGGATGTAAACTTTCCTGTAAATAAAATTACCGTCATTACGGGCTTAAGTGGAAGTGGAAAATCCTCTTTGGCCTTTCATTCACTTTACGCTGAATCTCAAAGGCAATATCTTGAAAGTTTTCCCAATTATATTAAAGCCAGATTAGAGCAACAAAAAAAAGCTCAATTTGAAGAAGCCACCGGTCTTACTCCGGCCATCGCCATCAGTCAGCAAAGTTCAGCTCATAACCCACGTTCTACGGTAGGAACCATGACTGAAATTTACGATTACTATCGATTATTGTATGCAAGGGTAGCTTCCATTGAAGTTCCTGATTCAAACATTTTATCATCTCATTTTAGTTTCAATCATGAATCCGGAGCTTGTGAACATTGCAAAGGATTGGGGATCATCAAGTCTGCGGATCCGGAAAAACTGGTCAGCCACCCTGAGTTTTCAATCCTTAACGGAGCCATTAAAGGTAGTAAAACTGGAAAGTTTTATGGAGATCCATTCGGGCAATATGTAGCCACCTTAAGAGCGGTTGCCAAGCATCATGGATTGGATTTCAGTGTAGCTTATAAAGATTTAAGTGAGTCGGCAAAATCTATGATTTTTAATGGAACAGATGAAATTGAATATCAGGTTAATTGGAATTTCAAACGCAACGAAAGAGAAGGCTCTCATCATTTTAGCGGAAAGTGGGTTGGTTTAATTTCAATAATCAATGAGGAATATCAGCGCAAACATGCCGATAAAAGAGGAGAGAGCATGTTGGGAATCATGCAGGATTTGGTATGTCCGAAATGTGATGGAGATCGCATCAAGAAACAGTCATTAAAAATAAAGCTGAGAAATTTAAACATTAGCCAACTTACACAATTGAGTGTAGATAAAAGTTTAAAATGGTTTCATGAATTTAACGGTGATACAGCAACCAGCGATTCGATAAAATCATTTAGTCAGGATCTCCGAAAAGAAATAATACTTCGACTCACCTACCTTCAAGGACTGGGATTGGGTCATTTGCAAATCAACCGCATCTCCTCTACCCTTTCGGGCGGTGAGGCTCAAAGAGTTCGGCTGGCCGGTCAGCTGGGTTCCGGGCTTACCGGAATCACCTATATTCTGGATGAGCCCACAAAAGCCTTGCATTCAAAGGATACGCAGAATCTGATAAAATATCTTTACAAGCTTCGCGATTTAGGAAACACCATTGTAATTGTGGAACATGATGAAGAGGTCATTCGTTCAGCAGATCACCTCATCGAAATGGGTCCTGGTGCCGGAGAACATGGGGGGCAGATTATTGAAGAAGGATTGTTATCTAAAATTATAGCTTCCGACAAATCACCTACCGGGAAATATCTAAAGAATGGATTTCAGTTTAAAATAGGAAAAACTCAAAGCAGAAATGAAAAAATAGAGATTCATCAAGCCTCCGACAACAATTTAAAAAACATTAATATCGAAATTCCTCTCGGCAGTTTTACTGTTATTCATGGAGTTTCGGGAAGCGGAAAATCAACTTTATTAAACAAAGTCTTATATCCATCCTTTTTAAAAAACAAAGCCGTCGGTTGCAAAAGTATTTCCGGACTTGAAAATTTTGGGAATGTGATCATCATGAATCAACAAGCCATTGGAAATTCACCCTTAAGCAATCCAGCAACTTATACCGGCTTATTTGATTTAATCCGAGATTTTTATGCAAATCTGCCAGAGGCCAAACAACAAAAAATTAAGAAATCATATTATTCATTTAATACCAAAGGTGGACGATGTGAGAACTGTAAAGGAATGGGGCAGATAATAATCCATATGGATTTTATGGCTGATATCTGGCTTGAATGCGAAGCATGTCACGGAAAACGATATCAGGATTTCATCCTTAAAATAAAATATAAGGATTACTCAATTTCCGATATTTTAAATAGTTCTGTTGATCAGGTAGCCCCAATATTTAAAAAAGAAGCAAAAATCTTTAACATTCTCAAAACCTTGCAGGATTCAAGCCTGGGCTATTTAAAGCTGGGACAGGCAGCCAACACCCTTTCAGGTGGTGAAAGTCAACGACTCAAGCTGGCAAAATCCTTACTCAACAAAAGTGAGAAACAAAAAGATCTATTCCTTTTAGACGAACCTACCACCGGTCTCCATTTTGCTGATGTTGAGAATTTATTGCGCCTCTTTGATAAAATGCTCAAACAAGGCCATACCCTGGTGGTGGTTGAACACCATCCGGAAATCATCAAGCAGGCCACAAATAAAATAGAACTCGGACCTGGAGGAGGAGATGAAGGTGGTTATTTAATTCTATAATAAAGAGCTTATTCGTATTTTAAAGACTCTGCCGGATTTGATCGCGCAGCTTTATATGAAATTAAGCTTACAATTAAAACGGCAAAAAAGAGTGAAATAAAAACTCCTGCTCCAAACATCCAGAATGAGATATCTGTGTGGTAAACAAAATTTTCCAACCACTTATTCATGGCATAATAAGCTAAAGGAGATGCAATGATAGCTCCTATTAAAACCCATTTGATCAAATCATACACAAACATTTTTACAATACGATTTTCACTGGCACCCATTACTTTTCTCACCCCGATTTCGCGAATTCGTTGCTGGGTTGTAAATGAAGTTAAAGCAAACAAACCAAGCATCGATATCAGTATTGAAAGGATCGCAGCGTAACTAATCAGCTTATTAACCCGTTCTTCTCTCTGATACATTTCATTAAAACTTTGGTCAATAAACTTATAACTTGCAACGTAGTTTGGATCCAAATTTTTAATGGTTTCCTCAATTCGATTCAAGGTAGTTTGAATATCTTTGGTATTCAACTTAATGGATATGCGTGAAAAATTATCATACCTCCTCGTAAAACCTAAAGGTTCAATCGCATTATGTAGCGAAAGGTAATTATAATCCTTAAAAACACCTATTATCATCAAGGTATCAAAAGTCATTACCACTTTTTGGTTGATGGGATTTTCAAGTCCCAAAGCTTTAACCGTTGCTTCATTCACCAATACATTATTACGGTCTGTTTGCAATTCCTCTGAAAAACCTCTTCCCTCAAGAATCTCAATTCCAAAAGTTTTCAAAAAATCGTTATGTATTCTGTTTTCATTAAAAACAATGGCTGAACTGGCATCATCTCCCAATTTATACAAGGCTTCAACATTTCTTTGTTCGCCCGGTACATTCATCGATGCAGAAACAGAAACAACATTGGGATTCATCAATAAATCAGCTTTTAAAGACGCATAAGAACTAGACATGGTATTACTGATTTTATCCAAAACCAATACCTGTTCTTTATCAAAACCTAAACTTTTATTTTTCAAAAAATTAACCTGCGTATATAATAAAGCCAAATTAATGAGTAAAAAAATGGCAATAGTAAATTGAAAAACAACCAATGCCTTACGCATGCTACTGTTTTTGGAGCTGGAACCTTTACTGCCTTTCAATGCCTGAACCGGCAGAAAACGGGTGAGGTAAAAAGCCGGGTAGGCTCCGGATAAAATACCTTGCACAAACACAGCAAAGATCATTATGGAAAGCAAAGACAAATCATTCCAATAAGGAATAACAATTGGGCTGTCCATCAAATGCCTGAAAGGATCAATAAATAGTTCAGCAAGGCCAAGTGCAAGGATGAATGATATAAAAGAAATCAATACAGATTCACCAATGAATTGACGTAAAAGCTGTGCCTTAACAGCTCCCATCACTTTTCTAAGTCCGATTTCTTTGGCACGGCTTTCGGAATTGGCCGTAATCAAATTCACAAAGTTTACAACCGCAATTAAAATGATAAAAATCGCCAGTGCTGAGAATATATATACATTATTAATGTCTCCACTGGTTTCCAACTCCATGCTTGTCCCCGATTTTAAATGGATATCACTGAGGGGCTGTAAATAGGTTTTTACCGACAATCCCAGCGATTTAAACCTTTCATCGGATGCTTCCATTGCAATTTCATCCAGCTTACGTTCCAATTGCGACATATCTGCATTTTCTGAACACAGCAAATAAGTATAGAAAGAGAAACCGGTTCTTTGGGTTACATCAAATGTCTCATTACTAATACTTGTAAAAGATCCGATGATATCAAACTGAAAATGTGAACTCACCGGAAGATCTTTAATGACTCCGGTTATCTTATAATTTGAATTTCTTAATCTCAATACTTTCTCAAAAGCATTCTCTTCTCCAAACAATCTCCTCGCATAACTTTCCGTTATCACGATGGTATTTCTTTCTACAAGTGCAGTTTCCGGATTTCCGGATATGAATTTAAAACTAAAAATGGAGAGAAATGTTGAATCCACCCACAGGATTTTATTGCGTTGGTAAATCTGATCATTGAGTTCTATTTCATGATCTCTGTATCCATAAAACCTGCAAACCTTTTCAACTTCAGGAACCCGATCATGAATCTTCGGGGCAACAGTACCCAAGGTTATAGGACCTTCAACTTTTGATCCATTCGGTAAAGAAATATCGCTAAACAGCCGATAAATATGATCATAATTGGTATTGTGTTTATCGAAACTGGATTCAAAATGAACATATGAAAAAATCAGGATGGTAGCCGCCAAGCCAATGGCTAATCCGAAGATATTTACAAATGAATGTAACTTATGCTTCCCCATACTTCTGATGGCAATCTTTATGAAATTTCTAACCATGATCAAACTCTTTTAAATTGCTAAACTGATATTTAGACGTCCAAAAGGTTGAAATGTTACTAATCTAAATTTCGAAAACCATTAAATTTTTTAATCCTCATTTATTGTTTTACCTTTATTCAAATCATTTAAATCATCCTATTGATTAAGAACATTAACCAAATGAATTCACAGGATTACATCATTCAAAAACCAATTAACCAATTAGAAGAATCAGCGATAACAAACTTGCTTTCTGATTCTAAATCACTGGAGTTTCACACAAAACTCTCGTCTTATAAACCAAGTAAACTCTACGAATTAAATGGTTTGGCAAAAAAACTTGGAGTGCAAAAAATTTACATAAAGGATGAATCGACGCGTTTTGGATTAAAAGCTTTTAAGGGTTTAGGAACTTCTTTTGCTGTAAATCAATCACTAAAAAATGATCAAAGAATTAATACTTTTTGCACAGCCACTGATGGCAATCATGGAAAAGCTTTGGCCTGGTCGGCACGCCTTGCTAGAAAAGAGGCTGTTATTATTGTTCCAAAACATACAACCGAATCCAGAATAAAAGCCATTGAGGCAGAAAAAGCAAGAGTTATACGATTTGATGGCAATTATGATGAAGCCTGTATTTATGCTGAAGAATTGAGTAAGCAAGATGGCTGGAAATTGATTCAGGATGTAGCCTGGGATGGATATGAAAATGTACCAGCCCAAATCATGGCAGGATATCTGAGCATGTTTAAGGAAATGGAAGATAAACTGCATCTACTGGATGAGCCCCAAATTGACCTTGTATTTCTTCAAGCAGGCGTTGGAAGTTTTGCTTCATCAGCAGTCTGGTATTACCTCAATCGCTACGGAATTAAGAAACCTAAAATTGTGATTGTTGAACCTTATGAAGCAGACGGAGTCCTTGAATCTTTTAAACAAGACCGGCTAATAACTTCCGAGGGAAAACAAGAAACCATTATGGCCGGATTGAATTGCGGGCTACCCTCTTCAATTGCCTTTCCTATCTTAAAAGCAGGAGCTGATGCAGTGATTCGCATAAAAGATAAGTGGGCTAAAGAAGCAATGAATTTATTATTTCATAGTGGACAGAACGACCCTACCATAATTTCTGGAGAATCGGGAGCCGCTGGTCTGGCAGGTTTTCTGGCAATTCAGAATAATCAGATACAAGACTTGATTAATCATTTAGGCATTAATCAGCATTCTAAAATCTTATTTTTCAATACTGAAGGTGATACAGACCCGAAACATTTTCAACAAATTGTAAAAGCTGGCTGATCAAAAAAACTTAAAATGATCACTTTTCAAATTTGCTTTATCAATCCAAAAGCTCGTTTCATATAAAATACTTGCCTACCGATCGATAAGCCATCAAATGCCTTTTAAATCTAGTCGGATTTCGTTATTATTGTATAAAAATATTGAATAACCAAACATAGAAAAATGAAGAAATTAACCATTTTTACGCTGTTTTTAGTTTTATCAACAAGCATTTTTGCGCAGCAAAAGAAGAATCTTCAATTTGATGACATTCTGAAATGGAATCGAATTACTGAAAAAATGATTTCAAATGACGGCAAATTTGTTGTTTATAAAAACGAACCCTGGAAAGGAGATCCCATTTTAAAAATTACTACACCGACCGGAGCTGAGCAAGCTTCAATTATCGGTGGAACAAATGCAGTAATTACCAAAGGATCAAAATTTGCAATTTTTACCATCAAACCTGAATTAGAGCTTGTACGAGATCTTAAGCTTTTAAAAACAAAGAAAGATAAGTTACCGAAAAACTCATTGGGAATCTATAATTTAAACACCAATGAATTGGTAAAGGTTGAAAAACTAATCTCTCATAAAGCTCCTACCAAATGGGGAGGATGGCTTGCCTATCAATTTGAAAAACCCAAAACCAAACCTGCTCCAAAGGGAGAAAAAGCTGACAAGACTAAGAAGAAAGAAAAGGCAGAGAGCAAAAAAAATGGTTATGCATTAAATATTAAAAACTTAAATAATGGTGAAATCATAAGTTTTCCATTTGTTACCTCCTATGTTTTTGCTGAAGAAGGTCATGCCCTTACTTTCATTTCAACCGGTGATGATAAAGATTTTGAAGCAGGAGTGTATGTATTCAATGCCGACGAGAACTCTAATAAAGCCATATTTACCGGCAAAGCTGAATACAAACAATTAAGCATCAAAAAGGACGCGGGCTCGATTGCATTTTTAGCAAATTTTGTAAAAGATAAAAAAGCACCTAAAAAATACAGTCTACACCTTTGGAATGGCGAAGGAATGGCAAAATTGGTAGTTGACAATTCTAATACAGCCATCCCCGAAGATTGGGAAATCAGTGCAAATGGCCGACTCAGTTTTGCTGACAAAACAGACCGGGTATTTTTTGGTACAGCTCCTATTCGTCCTGTAAAAGACACAACAGTACTGGAAGAAGAAATTCCTGTACTGGATATTTGGTTGTGGGATGAACCCATGCTTCACACTCAGCAGCTTAATCAAAAATCAAGATTATTAAGAAAAACCTATATGGCTGTTTACCATGCTGATCAGGATAAAATGGTACAGCTTGAGAATAAAGATTATAGCCGAATGGGACTCATTGCCAAAGGTGATGCTGATGTAGTGCTGGCTTATTCTAATGTACCTTATGCCGTGCAAACCATGTGGGAAGGCAGTCCAGCTCATGCTGATTTTTATTTGGTTGATGTTTTAACTGGAAATGCAAAAATGATCAAGAAGGATGTTAGAGCAACTCCATCAGTTTCTCCCACTGGAAAATATCTTTATTGGTATAATGCCATGGATACCAGCTGGAATACTTATACTCTAGCCTCTGGAAAAGAATACAAACTGACCAGTCCAAACTCAGTTCAATGTGCCAATGAACTTAATGACATTCCAAATCCTCCAAGAGCTTATGGAAGTCCTGGATGGTTGAAAGATGACGAAGCATTTTTGGTTTATGATCGATTTGACATCTGGGCCCTCGATCCTAATAATAAAGAAAAACCTTTAAACCTGACCATAAATGGTAGAGAATTAAGTACTTCTTATAGACTGGTCGAACTCGATAAAACTCCAAGAGGCCGATTTGGCGGTGCTCCCGGTGAAGGAATTGACATCAAAAAAACTGCCTTCCTAACCGGGCATAATGAAATTACCAGAGAAGATTCTTATCTCTCCACTTCATTAAAGAAAGCTGCCAAGCCAAAGATGATCATTGGTGGGAAATATCGTTTAGCTAGACCCATAAAAGCAAAAGATGCCGATTTGATTGTATATACAAAAGAGGATTTTAAAACCTATCCCAATTTATTGGCAACAACATTAAAATTCAAGAAGTCGACACAAATTAGCGATGCTGCTCCACAACAAAAGGATTTTTATTGGGGAGATGTTGAATTGGTTAACTGGACTTCTTTAGATGGTCGTAAACTTCAGGGCACACTTCACATGCCTGAAAATTTCGATCCCAATAAAAAATATCCCATGATTGTGAATTTCTATGAAAAATACTCTCAGGGGCTTTATGGATACCGCATGCCTGAAGCTCATCGTTCAACCATTGACTATCATTACTACACCAGCAATGGTTACATTATTTTTAATCCAGATATTTATTACAAAACAGGTTACCCTGGTGAAGATGCCTTTAATTGTGTGATGCCCGGAGTTACTGCTTTAATTGCCCGTGGATTTGTGGAAGAAGATCACATTGCTGCTCAAGGACATAGTTGGGGTGGTTATCAGGTGGCTTATTTGGCAACCCGAACCAATATGTTTGCAGCCATCGAATCTGGTGCACCCGTAGTAAATATGTTTAGTGCTTATGGTGGAATTCGTTGGGGATCAGGGATGAACCGATCTTTCCAGTATGAGCATACCCAAAGTAGAATTGGAAAATCCATTTGGGAATCTCCACTTCGTTACATTGAAAACTCTCCCTTGTTTACCATGGATAAAGTTCAAACTCCGATCTTGATCATGCATAATGATAATGATGGAGCCGTGCCATGGTATCAAGGAATTGAATATTTTATCGCCTTAAGAAGGTTACAAAAACCAGCTTGGCTCCTAAACTATAACCAAGCTGACCACTGGCCATTGAAAGTTAGAGATAAATATGATTTCCAAATCAGAATGGCTCAATTTTTCGATCATTACCTAAAAGGAAAACCAATGCCAGTTTGGATGAAAGAAGGTGTTCCTGCTATTGATAAAGGATTTAAGATGGGTTATGAGTTGGTAAAATAACACCATTAATTTATACAAAAAGGGACGACATCCTTGAGGATGTCGTCCCTTTTCTTTATTACATAATAAGGAATAAAGTATTTATATTCTTTTTTCTTGATACAAAAGAATCAAAAAATCAAAAACATCCGATTCAAACCTTCACACAAACCACTCCCTGGCATCACGGATGTTTAGGCCACCTCATTTAATATCTAGTTAGCAATTCTTTTTCAGAAGTATAAGATTTATTTTTTGTTTCGATATTTTGTGAAACAAAATTCAGAAAAATAAATCTGGTTTTGGGGCAAAGCCACAAAATACCTTTGAAAAAGTGTCTTTTCTTTTTAATTACTAATATAGTCAACCCTACGAGGGTTTAAAACCCTCCTTTAGATTTACACCATTGTTTTTAAGAGCCCACAAAAGTGATATTTAAAATTAGATTTGTAGGGCGATAAAGTTGACACTGACAGGGACACATTAGCAACCCTCAAGGTTTTAGACCTATCCTGCGATTTAATCCCCTGTCAGTTTTTGAACAAGCTTCAAATAGAAATTTAAGCTTAAGGCTTATTAGCAAGGTTTTGAAATTGTTCAATATGTCAACCTGTTATATTCACTAAAATTATAGAACATGCAATTACAAAAGTATTACATTGGGATAGATGTTTCAAAAGAAACATTGGACATTGCATTAACTGAAGAAGGGCAATTTGTGTCTGGGGTATCTATTGGGAATAACACAAAAGAGATTAAAAAAATCTTTTCAGACTGGGAAAAGGAGTTTGGTCTCGATCTGGGACAAACCTTGGTATGTATGGAACATACGGGAATTTATTGTTGGCCTTTGCTCGTTTTTTTGCAACAAACGCCGTGTAAAGTGTGCCTTGAAAATGCTTATCGCATCAAACACTCCAATGGTTTGCAAAGGGGCAAAAATGATCGTGTGGATGCGGAGAGGATTGCTTTATATGCCTGGAGGAACAAAGACTTTTTGCAAGAATGGAAAGCCCCTAAAAGCAATATTAAAAGGTTAAAGCAATTAATGACCATGCGCAAAGGGCTTGTCAATGCTAAAAAAAAATTACTTGTACCAATTAAAGAAACAGGGAAGTTCATTGATAGGTATATGGCAAAGGAATTGGAAAAAAGCTGCTGTAGGTCAATTCGTGCGCTTGAGCGGGACATTATGGCGATAGAGGAAAGGATACTAGGGATAGTCCGTTCTGATAATAATCTAGGGAGAATGTTTGACATTTTGGTTTCAATTGATGGCATAGGTAAAATCACTGCTATTATGTTTTTGACAACCACTAATGCCTTTACCTCATTCAAGGAAGCTAAAAAGTATGCTTGTTACGCAGGTGTAGTCCCTTTTGAGCATTCATCAGGAAAAAGCATACGTGGGAAAACCAAATTGTCCCATTTTGCGAACAAAGACATGAAAACCGTCTTGCACTTATGCGCATTGACACTTTGTAATAGCAAGGGGGAATTGGGAGTTTACTACAGAAGAAAAGTAGCTGAAGGAAAAAACAAAATGAGTGTACTGAATGCCCTGAGGAACAAAATAGTTCTCAGGGCTTTTGCTTGTATTAAGGAAGACAAACTTTATGAAAAGAATTATCAAAATAAATTTGCTTAAACCATAGAAATCGTAGGGTTTGCAAAATCAATTTAAAGGTTGAATTATTCTCCAGAAAGAGATTGAATTAAATACTTTTTTAAGCTCAATCGGGCAGGAAGATAAATCCATAAAACGCCACTGAGAAAAACGACAGCTAAAATAGCAAACACAAACAAACCGGGCAGGTCAAATGCGGATGACAATAATGAAGGTAACATTCCTATTAAAGCTCCGAATACGCCAATAAAAATACCCAATACAAGCAATACAAAATTCTCAAGGAAGATGAGTTTAAGAATACTATTTTTATTAAAACCCAAAGATTGTAAAAGGGCAATTTCATGGCGTCGTTCCAACATATTTCTTAATAAAACAATACCCAAACCAATGGTACCAATCAACACACCCAGACCTCCTAAAATCATAAATACGGTGAGATAGGTATTGGTTACTGAATTAAATTCAGCCAATCGTTCAGAGGTTGAAGTGAGTTCAATTCCAAAATCTGTATAATTATCCTGAAGATAAGCTTCAATTTCTTGCTGATTTTTGGTATCCGACTCAACCAACATAATTTTTGAACCTCCTACCGAAGGGAAATATTTGGCAAATTGTGAATTGTCAATTAACACATTCCCTTGAAAAATTGAGGTATTCAACGCTCCTTTTATCACCAATGAAAGCTCTTGTCCACTCTCACTTAAATAAATCAGGGTGTCCCCTACTTTCTTTTTAAGTCCCCAGGTTAAAACAGTTAAATCAAGATAGGCAGGAACAACACCATCTTCATCAAAATTCTGTAAAGCTAACCAGGGATGGCCTTCATCAATTTCATCTGATAATTGAGCAAACGAAAACGATTGCTTTTCATCAAATGCCTGACTGTTAACACCCAATATTTGAGGTTGGCTCACCAAGTTCAAATTTAAGCAACTGGCATCATCACCTTCCAAATTATAAAATTGAACAAAATGATAACCTGAATCCAGATCAATATTTTCTTCCTCATTTAAATCATGTAAAATGGGCATGGTTGATTCTGCCCAAATTAAATATCCACCGGTACCTGAAGCATTTGTATCATCTAAACCATAAAAGGTTTTACGATTAGATCCGGTTATTAAAATCGTAAACGAACCCAGCGCAAGTAAGGCAATTACAGCGATGCTCCTGCCCTGATTGAGGCCTGCATTCTTAATGGCCAACAATGGCAAACTCAAGGTTTTTTGCGATGATTTAAGTAAAGATGCATTTAAAAATAGTTTTATAAATGCAATGCTTCCAAAAATAAACAAACCACCTGCCATCATTAACATCCCGGCATTCTTCTCCAAAGATCCATTCATTGAATAAATGACGAGACCCATGCTAATAATAATCCCGAGGTAAGCAGAAATTCTAATCCAACGTTTGGATTCTTTAAGTTGAGTATCCCTACCTACAACATTCTTTAACAGATTTACGATGGGTGTTTTTAGTTTTTTGAAAGTCACAAAATAAACAACAATGAGTGCAATGAACATTCCACTCAAAGCGCCTGCGAAAAGCGTTTCTGCTTTGATGTAAACTTGTAAATCATTGGTCCTAACAATATCTGACCAAATAGATTGGATGAAGTCCATCATCACTTGGTTATAAATGATACCCACTAAAGCACCAATTATTCCACCGAGTAAAGCAACAAAAAATGATTCGAAAAAATGAATTTTAACAATTTGTTTCTTAGTGAAGCCAAGTGCAGACAATAAGCCTGTTTCCGACTTTCGTGATTCAGCATTTAATGAATACAACAAGGCGGTGAGTAATATTCCGGCTACAATCACGAAAAAGCTTAAGCTCAAAAATAATTCACCAAAACCAACTCCACTATTTGCAGCCAATGTTCCCTCATCTCTTACCGGAAGAAATTGTAAGCCAATATCAAGGGGATTTAATTTTGATAATGCTTTAATTTCAAATTCTTGAGCAGTAAGACCTTGCTTATCAAAACGCATGGCCGTATAAGTCCCGAAGCTACTTTTCCATAATTCTGCGCCTGTTTCCAAAGAAACATAAGCCTTGGGTGTACCTTTATATTCATTCCAGTAGGCTTCATCCTCATCTTGAATTAAGCTCAAGTCGATGGGCATGCTGGTTTCCCATTCACTACAACTGTTTGCATCAGCCAAACCCGGAAAATCAGGCATTAAAGAATTATCTAAGCCATTTTCTCCTGTTTCAACAATTTGATTAACTATAAATGAACTCGATTTTTCCACCAGGGTTCGTAAGGGACCAATGGTAAAATAATCGAGTGTGATGGTATCAGAAACTTTAACCTTTAAATCATTAGCCAACCAGCTATTAATCGCAATATCGTCACCTTGTAATTCTTTGTCATTAAATAAATAAGAAGTGGCACTTACAAATGAATAAGGGGTTGTATTATGATTATTTCTCAATGAGTTAACAAGATAAGTCAGTATTTTATCATCCTCTATTTGTAATTCTGATAAAGATTCAACTGTAGATTCATCCATAAAAATGCGTTTTGAAAGAATCTCAAATTGATTCGTTTCCGCAATTTCTTTGATAATCAATCCAGCATCGGCAAAATTCCAGCGTTCATTTAATTTCTGATCTAATATTTCAGAAGTAATCAACTCATTTTCTGAACCTTCAATTAAAATGGTATTTGAATAACCGACTAAATCTAATTCCTCACACAGAAAATCTCTGGCAATAAAAATATTATTTGGTGCTACCTGATTGTTTTTCAGACTAAAGCGTCCTAATTTCTCTGCACCCACAATTTCTTTAACAGTAAGTCTGAGCGCAATGGATGGTTGCTCTTCTTCAATAAATGGAGCATTAACGGGTATAAAATCTACATTTTCAACCCTTAATAAAAACTGATCTCCAATCTTTAAATCTAATCTTTGTGCCAGATTTACGCTGATAATGGCCTCATCTTTAGACAAAGGGAGAGGTTCAATATTTGACAATTTCCAAAAACCCTCATCCACTCCGTATACAAAACTCTTATTTATTCTCTGCCCTGTTTCTGGTTTAATTGAGATGCCCTCCACACTTAAAACAGCTGCAGATTTCAGCCCTAATTCTTCAGTAAATGAGTTGGCTAATTCATGACCTACATATCGATCACCAGTCATTAAGGCAAATTCAATCTTGCCCAATCTTTTGTCAACAATCTGATTCAGGCTATAATTAACAGAATCGCCAATGATTAAGGCACCCGTTAAAATGGCCGTACTCAGGATGGTTCCGAGTAATATGGCCAAATGTTGTTTCTTAAAATACCAAAGGCTTCTGAATATGAATTTTGAAATTAACATCCGAATTATTTGAGTTGAACAAGTTGACCATTTACTAAAGAATACCTTGTTTTCATTTTGTTAGCCAACTCATTAGAGTGGGTTACGACTATCAAGGCTAGATCCCTCTTCTTTTGCAAATCGACCAATAAATTGCCAATTTGCTCGGCAGATTCCTGATCTAGTGAACCGGTAGGCTCGTCTGCCAAAATAATTTCGGGATCATTGATGAGCGCTCTTACAACCGCCACTCGTTGACATTCACCCCCTGATAATTGACCCGGGAATTTATAAATATGATCACTCAAGCCCACCTCTTTTAAAAGTTCTGAGGCTTTGTTTCTGAATTCTTTTAAATCTTTTTTATTTGAATTGGGAAGGCTTGGCAGAACAACATTCTCTAACACATTTAATTGGGGCAATAAATGATGCATCTGAAAAACAAATCCAATATTTTGATTTCGCAGAGATGACATTTTTTTATCATCCAGAGAAGAAAGTTCCAGTCCATCAAAGATGATATTTCCTGAACTTGGCTTATCCAATGTTCCAATCAAATTAAGCAAGGTGCTTTTGCCACAACCAGAAGGGCCAACAATAGCAACAGCATCTCCTTTTTTGATGGTTAAGTTTACATCTTGAAGCACCTTATGAATTAGTTCACTGCTTTTATTTTGGTATTGCTTGCAAATTTTTTCAAGCTTGATCATTTTTTTAGATATTAGATGTTAGATATAAGACTTTAGACACTAAATGCTAGTTTTAGAAAACAGAATTCAGTAGTCAGAATACAGGAGTTAGTAGTTCACACACATAACTCATAACTCATCACTCATCACTCTTAACTACTTTATCATAAACTTCCATCATATTATGAATCAACAAGCTACTATTAAAATGTTTTTCAACATTTTCTCGGCCCAACTTACTCATTTTATTTAATTCATCGGGATTATTGAGAACTTCAGCAAATTTATCAGCCAGCTTAGTTGAAGTATTCGGGCTGTAGGTTACTCCACCTTTGGTAGCCTCAACAATTTCAGGAAAGGCTCCCAAAGCAGGCTGGACGAGCGGTACTCCACAAGCCAATGACTCAATTTGGTATAAGCCAAAAGCTTCTCCGTTTAAAACCGGAACAGATAACAAAGTTAATGGCTGGAAAAAATCATTCAAATATTTTTCTCGGTATTCTTCAACAAATTCGACATCATCAATAAAACCTGCTTTCTTTAGCTTATTAATCTGTTGCTGAATAAATTTCTTATCATCTCCCGTCTGACCACCTGAACATCTCAATTTCACTTCTTTAAATTCATCTTTTGATTTCAATTGGATAAAGGCATCGATCAATATTTCAAAGCCATTCTCTTCATTCATTCGGGACATATATCCGATCACCGGAGGATTAAAAGCCGGAGCAGACATTTTAAATGTTTCAGGATCAACACCAACATGAATTACATTTAACTTCTCATCTGGAATATTCATGCGTTTTTTCATGACACTGCCATAGAATTCACTTACCGCAATAAACGCATCTATGTCTTTTGCTTTCTCACTAAACAGGTTCCAGAGTTTTTCCTGGTATGAACCCGCCATGGCATCTATCCATACATCTTCATCCTGTAAGGAACAGACAACTGGAATTCCCAATTCATCCTTAATTTTTCTTGCAAGACCCATCAATAATGCATTTGAGAGATGCACCACATCAGGTTTTTCATGGTGTTTCAAAAAGTCGATCAGTTGTTCGAGCTCATCCTTTTGATAACCTTCATGACCTTGAAGCATGGAAATGGTCATTTCTTCAAGTCCCTCTGCCCTGGTTGATCCAGCTTTTTTTGCGGCATATTTCAAAAAAAAGGATGAATTAAAAAAGCCTTCCATCCATTTTGGCATCTTGCGTAGGAACGGGAACTGCTGTTTTAAATAAATATTGATGGCTCCATAAAAGACCGGAGTATCCTGATTTTGCTCACCGTTAATGGTTAATGGCAAATAAATGGGTAAAGTAACCGCATCGTGGCCGGCTTCATTTAATGATTTAACATAAGAACTATCTCTCAAGCAATTTCCACAATAAAATGATCCACCAAAACCGGGTACAATATTTATAATCTTCATCTATAAAAAAATCAAGTGTTTTTATTTGTTACTGAAACAGTAAACAGTGCCATCTTCGGCGCCAATAAGAATTTTATTTTTTATAACAGCCGGAGTTCCGCTAATGGGTCGACCGATTTCGTACGACCAAATTTTCTCACCGGTTTCAAGGCTTAAAACATAAATCCGCCCATCTCCCGAGCCAATCACCACTTTATCATTGGCAATAACTGCCGAGCCATCAATTTTACGTAAGGTTTTAAATTTCCATAACACTTCACCGCTTTGTTTATCAAAACAATAAACTTGTTTGTCTTGAGATCCAATCACCACTTTTCCTTCGGCTACGGCTGGCGAGCCTAAAAACGGACCAGCCTCAAATTCCCATAAAGTTTCTTTTGTTCGCAAATTGGTGGCATAAAAGCCGCCATCATAATTACCGTAATATGCAAAATCATCTTTCATGGCAGCCGAAGAAGCGATGTAAGTGCCTACTTCAATCTTATCTTTTTCTAAACCATTACTCACATCAATCATGTGCAAGAATCCGTCACAACCTCCAAAAATCGCAATTTTGCCATTGGTGGCCGGAGCACCATTGATGTAATTATCGGCTTCAAACTTCCAAACCAATTCACCTGTTTCAGCTTTTACGCAATGCAGAAAAAAATCATAACTTCCGGTAATAATCCATTTTTCCTTTTTATCAGGAGAATAGATCCAACCGGAGGCTCCTGAGATTTGACCATCAGTTGAATACTGCCATTTCAAAGCTCCGGATTCTGCATCCAAGGCATAGAACTCTCCTTCTAAAGATCCAAAATAAATGGTTTTATCCAGAATGAGAGGAGCGGCCTCGATGGAAGTCTTGGCGTCAAATTTCCACAAAAGTTTTCCATCCATTGACAGCGAATAAAGAAACCCATCATCTGAGCCAATGTAGATTTTATCATCACAGATCACCGCTGAAGATTTGATGGCATCTTCAGTTTTAAAAGTCCAATCCAGTTTTATTGAATTTCCGATTGAGACAGGAGTATAACCCACCAATTCCTGATTTGCACGGAAAGAAGTCCAACAATCCGCAGATTGAGCAGCCAAGTAATATGAGTTAAAAATGAATAAAACGAATAGAAATAGCTTTAGATTTTTTTTCATAAACAACTTAATCAATGAGTGAAATGGCACCCGTCGGACAAGCTTTGGCACATTCAACGGCCGTTAAAGTTAATGCTTCGTCTATGGATTTACCAAATGGAACTTTAATTTTAACATCAAAACCTCTTCCAATAAAGGTCAAACCAAACGCTTCCTTTTTTGCAGCTGTAATCTCAACACATAATCCGCATTTGATGCATTTTTCTGGTTCATAAACAATTATATTCTGTTTGAAGTGTTTTGTGATCTTATTTCGTTCAGTTGACAAATACTTTCTCCGATCAACATTGTACTCATGTGAATGTATCCTGAGTGCACAGTCATCAATTTTACGACAATCGCAATGCAAACATCTGCCAGCTTCATTTTGAGCTTCCTCAGCTTTATAAGGATTAAGCCCCTCATAAGACTGGGTTTTCATTTCTTTATGATTTGACTCTTTTAAATATGCATCAAACTCCTCATTAGCAAGCTTTCCAAATTTTGAATTAAACATTTTTGGCTTCTTGGCTAATTCTTCACCTCTTAAAAAACGATTAACCGAGCAAGCTGTTTCTTTACCCTGAGCTACTGATCTCACGGCCATCTTTAATGTTTTTACAGCACTACCACAAGCGAATAATCCGGGAATGGAAGTTTCAAATGTATTCGGATTAATTTTAATTCCTTTCTCATTAAACTCCAAACCATTAATTTTAAAATCCCCTTCTTTTACCGCACCCGTAGCAATGATAATCGCATCAAAATCGGGTTTCAAAGTTTTGTTAAAGAAGTCTTCATTAACTTCCACATTTAATTTAAACTTGACTCCATATTTCTGAAGAAACTCTATTTCTGAATTCAATACCGGTAAAGGCAATTCCTTATGCATTTTTTCATACCGCAAAGATCCTCCAATTCTTTCATTCTTATCAAAAACAGTACATGAGTGCCCCGATTTAACTGTATAAAAGGCGCTAGCTAAACCAGCAGGTCCACTGCCAATAATGGCAACTTTCTTATTAGTTTTCTTTTGATCGGGAGGACAAAAAGCATGACCAGAATTTAAATCTTCTGCTGCAACAAATTTCTTTAACTGACAGATCTGAACAGGCTTGTCAATCGTAGCTCTTCTGCAAACTTTCTCACAAGGAGCGGGACAAATGTATCCCAGAATATGAGGTAACGCAATATCTTCTAGAACCACCCTGTTGGCTTCGGCAAAATCACCTTTTTCAATCAAGCGATTCATTAAAGGTATATTCATACCCGCCGGGCATCCTAAAGTACATGGTGCTTCGCAATCGCCCACATGATCGCTCATCAATAGTTCCAGTGCATCTTTCCGGGCATTTCGAACTTCCTCATCAGAGGTAATGATGTTCATATTTTCTGCAGCCGGTAATGCACAGCTTGGCAATAATTTTCCATTGTTGGCATCCTTAACTAAACAAACCATACAAGAAGGATGGTTATGAAAACCTGCACCTTCCAGATAACACATGGTCGGAATTTCAATTCCCATTTTCTTGGCTGCCTGAAGAACCGTGGTTCCTTCAGCAACTTCAATCTCTTTCCCGTCTATTTTTAATTTTATCATTTCAAATAGTTATAACAGCATTTACCGGACAAATTTGCTTACAAATATCACATTTGATGCACTTTTCAGTATCAATTTCATGAAGCTGATAAGGTTTTGCAATGATGGCATCGGTTGGACATCTTTGTGCACATTTTGTGCAACCATTACAGTCCTCTGTGATGGAATAGGTTATCATTTCCGTGCATTTTCCGGTTGGGCATTTTCCATTTATATGTGCTTCATATTCATCTCTAAAATGTTTCAGAGTAGATAGAACCGGATTTGGAGCTGTTTTACCCAAACCGCAAAGGCTTCCTTTTTGGGTTGTATGAGCCAATTCTTCAAGCAAATCCAAATCCTTGGGAACACCATCTCCTCTGCATATTTTATTCAGAATCTCGAGCATTCTTGTTGTTCCAACCCTACAAAAAGTACATTTTCCGCAACTTTGATCTTGAGTAAAGGATAGGAAATACCTGGCAATATCAACCATGCAATCATCTTCATCTAAAACGATTAACCCTCCCGAACCCATCATGGCTCCGGCATCATTCAATGAATCATAATCAATCGAAATATCAGCCATGGACTCCGGAATACAACCACCAGATGGTCCACCAATCTGAACAGCTTTAAACTTTTTACCATTTGGAATTCCACCGCCAATCTGTTCTACAACATCTCTTATGCTAATTCCCATCGGAACCTCAATCAATCCGCCCCGATTGATTTTTCCGGCCAATGCAAATACCTTTGTACCCTTGCTATGCTCAGAACCGATTTTATTAAAAGCTTCTGATCCACTTCTAATAATCCATGAAACCATTGCAAAAGTTTCAGTATTATTTATGAGGGTTGGAAGGCCTTTAATGCCTGATTGAGCAGGGAAAGGAGGACGCATTTCCGGCATCCCTCTTTTTCCTTCAATCGAAGCAATAAGGGCTGTTTCTTCACCACAAACAAAAGCTCCGGCACCTTCAAAAACGCTCAAATCAATTGAAAAATCACTTCCTAAAATATTCTTACCAACCAAGCCTTCCTCTTTACACTTTTGAAGAGCCTCTCTTACGCGTTTAACTGCGAGTGGATATTCGGCCCGGATGTAAAACATCCCTTCGGATGCGCCTACAGCATATGCAGCAATGAGCATGCCTTCAATCACCCTGAATGGGTACGATTCAAGCAACATTCGATCCATAAAAGCACCCGGGTCTCCTTCGTCACCGTTGCAAATAATATATTTCTTTTCAGATTTTTCCTGAGCTACAAATTCCCACTTCTTGCCCGTTAAGAAACCAGCTCCACCTCTACCTTTAAGTCCGCTATCCTTAATTAATTTAATAATTTCTCCGGGCTGTAATTCGTTCACACATTTTTTAAATGCCGTAAATCCGCCCAAATTTTTGTATTCTTCTAAATCTGTTGGTTTTATGGCACCCCGATACTCGGTGGCAATATTAATTTGTCGATTTAAAAATTCAGCAACCGGGGTGTCTCTTTTATCGCTTTCGTAACGAACCGTTGATTTTGGAAGTTCATGAAATACAATTCCTTCAAAATAATTATAAAAATTACTTCTTAAACGATCGATTAGATTTGTGGGCTTGAAGTGTTTACGCACCACAGCATTCACTTCATCAGCATTTATTTTGGTATAATAAGTTGGTGATTCTCCGGGCTTATGAATTTCAAGCATGGGAACCTGATTACAGATTCCAACACATCCAACCTGCTTTACATCAACACTGATGTGATTTTTCTGAAGTACGTTTTCAAGTTCTTCTTTAACATCCTTGCTTCCACTGGCAACACAGCATGAACCCAATCCCAACCGGATTTCACCCTGAATATCTTCAGTTTTAACCCCTGAACCCTCATAAACTTCTTTGGGATTATCTTTGGCAGCTAAGAAATCTGTTAGGGTCTCAGCTACTTTTTCTGTTGTCAGATGTCCGTAAGTAATATCATCGATTTGAACCACAGGAGCAATGGTACAACAGCCCAAACATGCTACTTTTTCAATGGTAAATAATCCATCCGGATCGGTATCTTCATTTTCATCGGTAATGTTTAAGGCACGACGATATGCATCGTAAACCTGCATGGCACCTTTTACGTGGCATGCTGTTCCAACACAAACCTTTACAATATGTTTACCAACAGGTCGGTGTCTGAACTGGGTATAAAAAGTGGAAATACCATAGATTCGGGAAGCACTGATATCTGTATTCTTACAAAGGTAATCCATGGCTTCTTCAGGCAAATAATTGAATTTGCCTTGTATAGCTTGTAGAATTGGAATGGCTTTGTCAACTGTTTTCCCTTGCTCCAGAATGATCTGGTCTACTATATCAATAATTTCTTTATTCATTTTAATCCAGCCTTTGCAAATTAATTTCCCGTTCCGATGCAGTATAAATGTTCCTCCGTGCGAACAAAAATTTGTCCATCTGCAAATGCCGGAGAGCTTACAACTCCTTCACCTAAATTCGGTTCTGATATCAATTCAAATTCTTTACTTGCCTTATAAATATGTGTGATTCCCTCTCTATCAATCAGGTATATAAGATCACCCACCAAGATTGGGGATGCATAAAATCCATTGTCAAACTCATGCTCCCAATATTTTTCCCCGGTTTTGGCATTATGACAAACAATAACCCCATAACTGGTTACCACAAACAGTAAATCTTTGGTCGCTACCGGACTGGGTACATCTGATAAATAATCAAAGTCTTCCCACAAAATCTTGGGATCATTTCCACCACTAATTGCAACCAAGCTGGCATATTCGTTCAATGCAAAGACGATTCCATCAGCATAAGCAACTGAAGGTCCAACCTCACCGTAAGTACAAGCAATTTGCCAAAGCTCTTCACCAGTTTGTACATCATAACCCGCCACAATAGGGTCTGCAATTAAAACGATCTCAGCTTTATTATTTCTGTGAATAATTACAGGCGAAGCCCATGAGATCTTTACCTTTCTGACGGTACTCCAAATTTCATTCCCATCGCTGGTAGACAAAGCCATCACTTTGGCTCCTTTTCCCTGATCATACTCCACTATGACTTTATCTTCATAGACCAATAAGGAAGAAGAATGACCGTAATGATTTTGAGGTACACCCAAATTTTTCGCCCACACTTGATTACCACTCATATCGATGGCCACAATATCTCCGTTCGCAAAAATGGCATAAACATTTTTACCATCGGTGGCTGCTGTTGGAGCTGCCTGACCAGTATCTTCAGTAACATCAGGGCCACTTGCTGGAGAACCAGGGATTTTATCAACAGTTTTTGTCCACAACAATTTTCCGGAGTTTTTATCAAAGCAATACACTTCTCGGGTAATCTTATTGGCACCGGTAACAAAAAGTTTATCACCCCAAATAATTGGAGAGTTATAACCCGGCAAATTCAGTTTTACTTTCCAGGCAATATTTTCATTGGCAGGCCCATCCCAGTTTGTAGGAACGTTGTTTTGATAAGCGACTCCCAAACCATTGGCCCCCCTGAAGGATGGGAAATTTTTCCGAGCCTCTAATACAAAAGCTGGCAATTCAGCTGTTTTTGCAATTGTTTCTGTTTTTACAATTTTGTTCTGCTCTGCAGGGGTTTCATCTTTTTCGACCTCTTTAACTACCTCTTTCGGTTCAATTTTTACTTCTTCTTTAACTTCTTCAGGCTTTTCCGTTTCCTCTTTGGTTTCAGCGGCAATGCTCACTTTTCGGTTAGGAACATCCTGTACTTGCTCCGTTTCTTCATTGCTTGCAGCAATGGCCGCTTCTGTAAAAGTATTTTGGAGTTTATCATGGGTTAAAAAAGCCAAAACCAACGCAATCACTACTATGGCAGTCCCTCCAATGGATATCCATTTTTTGGAAATTTTCTTTAAGATTTGATCAATTTCAGAAGGATCTTCTTTTACTGTTGGATTAATTGGCTGTGTTGCTCTTGATAATTGGATGGAAATAATCATGATGGCAATGCTAATCAAAAGAATATAACCACCGGTTCGAATTTGCCATTGATCGGTAAAATACGCTTTGCGAACTAGCAAATCAAGTGCCCTGATTTCATTCCTTAAGGCTTCATCATTTGGATTTTCACTTAAGCGTTTAACGAGGGTATTAACAGCCTCCGTATTCACAGGGTCAAGACGGTTTATTTGCACATAATTGGCAATTAGCAGGAAGCAAATTAGAAATGCAAAGATGCCGGAGATAATGGCTATTTTATTCCACAATCTTGCATTTATTCCTGATTTTGTCTTCTCAATCAAACTCATAATCTATTTTTTAAAATCTATTTTTCCTTTTCAACCGGACAATAGTCCACACAACGGGCACAGCTAAAACAATTTCCTTTATTTGGCTTATAGTCAACCCGGTACCTAATGATGGTTAATCGGGTTAAGGTCAAACTAAATACCAGTCCTAAGAAAGCACCTAATATCCAACCTCCCCAATAAAAGTCACCAACGATATCAGCAGCTTCGGTAAACAATTCCTCTTTTGATTTACCCGAATCTTTAAAAGCATCTATATCAATGGTCGTATCTTCATCCAGAACTGAAGGTGTTTCATGTATGATGGATGCCAGACGTACTTTCGGATTTACCTTAGCAAGTGTCTCGTGAAAACTTGCCACCGACCAACCTCCTATAAACATCACCAAAGGAATGATGATGATTAACCACGAATATCTTTTGATGGTTGTGGCCCGGTCTTCGATGGCTTTTTGAGGAACAGGTTTATCTATGGCATCAAAAGGACATGAATCTTCGCATAACCTACATTGAATACAAGCAGCAGGTGTTATACTTAAATGTTTCTTGGATAAACGACTTGTTAGGTTGAGTAAAACTCCATACGGGCATACAAATCTACAATAAGGTCTTCCAACAAACATGCTGATCAATAAAAATGCACCACCCAGAGCAAACATCATAAAAGTTGCATTCAATCTAAAAATTCCTATAAAGGGGTCATAGCGGCAGATCACAAAATCAGTTGAGGTTGCTGCATATAAGATGGATAAACCCAAATAAAAATATGGAATCATTCCCAGTAGGGATTGTAACCACGATTTCATGTTTACGGGTCGAAGCAAAAAGAAATCCTGGATGGCTCCCAATGGACAAACTGCTGCACAAAAGGTTCTTCCATAAAATAGGGTAAAAATCAATGGCGCAGTAAAAAATACAACCACTGAGACCGGGATATTATAATCCGGGTTAAAAATGGCCAAGACCATATTTTGTATCGATCCGACGGAGCAAACACAACCTTCTCTGAAAAAGCCAAAATATGCAATGGAAAATACCGACATCCAGAAAACTCCCAGTCGGGAACGCTTCTTTAAAACCAACCATGTGACCAATGACAAGCTGGCCAATAGTACGGCTATATCCAGGTATTCAAGGAATGGTGCACGGGGTTCCGGAGAAATGGTTGGAGGCTGGGTATGTCCGGATTCAAATTCAGGTTTTGGAAAACGCTGCTGGCCAAAGGCTTCAGCAAACTGAAGTCCTACCAAAACAAAAAGCAATATAATTACAATCTTTTTTCTCATTTAAACAGCCTGTATTAAGATTTTTTACTTTCACCACTCACACCCTTGAATAAATAGGGATCATTCGCAGGAACCCTTGTAAATGCGTCAGCAGGGCAAACTCTTGCAATAGAACATTCATTGCAGTTAACACAAATACTATGGTTGACCTGCAACTGCATTGAACCATTGCCAAATGCACTGCATCCTTTCACACATTTACCACAACCAATACATAAATCTTCGTTTATGTGATATTCGAAGAAGGGCTCTTCAATGAACTTTCTTTCGATAGCTGCTGTAGGGCATAATTGGTTTTCGGCTGCAGTAGAACGGTCTTTAGCTTCTGGCCTGAAATATCCACCACACAAATCACAATACCCGCACATCTCATAAACATGTATGCATTTAACAGCTGAAGGGCTGAGCACACAATCAGTTGCACAACGACCACATTGTACACATTTGGCAGCATCCAGCTGCCAGACCATTTCGGTTCCAAGGGTATTTTTGGCCAGTACTCCACCCAATCCACCTAATCCTAAAACAAGTGAAAAGCGGATTCCATTATTGATGAATTCTTTTCGATCTATTTTTTTATTTGACTTATCTTGAGCCATAATTATTGAATTGTTGATTCTTTCTCTTTTTTATAAGCATCTGCCTCTGGTAAAGAACATGCTTGCAGATGCTTACAGTTTTTACATACAAAATCCAGTGTACATTCTTCGCCAGTTTGGGGTTTAAGCAACAAATATCCCCCACCTGCAATTATACCACTCAAAGCCAGACCTCTAGCAGTTTTTCTTATAAATTCTCGCCTATTCATCATTTGTATCAATCTTTTCAAAAATCCTTACAATATTTTTTTTAGGATCAGAAACATAAATACGATCCTTCGAATCCACAGCCAAATCTAAATCAGTTGTACCCGGAATAAATTGATCAGGACTGGCAACCAGGCACTTAAAATCGCCTGTTTGTTGGTGGATCTTAACCCTTTCAATGCCTTTTTCACTGGTGACAAACGAACCATCAGACAACATGGCAATGTGAGAAGGATTGCAACATCCGCTAAATCCATCCAATTGCATTGAAGTTCGTTCCCAAGATGAAATCATTTGGCCATCAGAGCGATAGGATTCAAGCTGATGTCTTCCAGGATTTACAACCCAAAGCTCATCATTTCTGCCAATGAGCAAATCAAAGTAAGCACTGGGTAATATAAAACCTAACTTATCATTTTTGAGATCTCTTTCACCTATTTTATTCTGAAGAACCCCATCCAGGTTGAAATGATCGACCACTTTATTACCCGCATCTGCCACATAAACCGAACTTTCATTTACAGCAATGGAAGTAATGATGGCCGTTTCACCAAGGCTTTCCCATGACTGAAGTCTTGTTCCTCCAAGATCGTAAACCTCAACATGATCCGCCATTCCAAGATAGATGTGTCCGAGATCTGAAACCGCCAAACAATAAGCATTACCTTCTAGGGCAAAGGTCTTCTTTAAATTGCCTGACTCATCGTAAATAAATATTTTATTTGTACCAGATATATACAAATTATTGTTAGCATCCGTGGAAATTCCGTATAAATAATCTGTTTCTGCTTTAATTTGCCTGATCTCTTCATAGCAAACTTTTGAAGCATCCGTTTTCTTCATTTCTGTAAGATCGTATTCATAGGGGTTTTCCGGATTGGGTCCGTCCCCAAAGAAAAAATCATTGACCATAAAAATTACAACAGCCAATAAAAGCAGCACAGATAGTATGAGTATATGTTTTGGTTTCATCATCTATTTATTGATTATTAGCTCTAATATCAATGCAAAGCATTTTCTTCGAATCCCTCATCAACAAATAACCGTCTGCCAGGGCAAAAGGTCCCCAGGCATCATGTCCTTCAATAATTCGTGTTTTATCCAAAAATTCGAAGGTGTTTAAGTTAAGCCTTGCGATGGTAAGTGTTCCGTCATCATTTAAAATAAAAAATTTATCATCGGCAATCATATAAGGACCTAATCCAAAGCGATTTGACTTCCCACTGGTCCATAAAATATTCTGAGGTTCTCGCGGATCTACGCAAACAAATTGATTTCGCATACCTGCTGCATCTTTCGGTAATACCGAAAACATACGATTCTGATAATAGATGGGCGTTTGTTGTTCTGATGCGATACCATCTTTGGGTTTATAGGTTTGCTCAAGACTTACCGAATAATTACCTGCATTTTCTGATAATTGAAAAATCGCTGCACCCGCCCCATAACCGGCAGTTACATAAATTCTACCATTTTCAAGAATCACAGGAGAAGGGGCGATTACATTGGGAGCAAACTTATTCGTTTTCCAAAGAATTTGACCTACATCATCTCCTTCGGCAGAAATCCCACAAACACCTCCAACGGCAAAATAAACATACATTTTCTTGCCTTTAAAGGTCATGGGCATGATGGATGAATGTGACATTTGCCAATTATCCGGATTAGGACTTTCCCATAGCACCTCACCAGTGGCACAATCTACACCAATCATTAAAGCAGAACCTCCTGGTGCTAAAATCGCAACATCATCAACAATAATCGGACATTGTCCTGTATACCAAAATGGGATTTCTGTTCCATATTCTTTTACCAGATCCTTGCCCCACAGCATATCTCCCGTATTCGGATCAACACACATCACATGACAACGAGGTCCCATGGTTATCAAATACTTATCTGTTATGGCCGGTACAGTTCGCGACATTCCATGGTTTCTTTTAATTTTTACCATATACCATCTGCTCCACAATTCTTCACCGGTCTCTAGCGAAAAACAACGTAAGGCATCTGTGTGTCGATCCTCAACATAATCCAGCACATAAGCCTTTCCGTTATAAATAACCGGAGCTGCATGACCTTCGCCCATTTCAACCTCCCATAAAATACTTGGACCATCACCCCAACTATCAATCAATGGAATTTCTTCCTTGTTAATGTTATCAAAATCAGCCCCCCTAAAGCGGGTCCATTTGCCAGTAAGCTCTGAATTATGAGAAGTATAGTTCATAAAACTCGCTCCGATTTTCACATTTTCCGTTGCACCATCAGCCAGGGCCGGACGGTTATCCAATCCGGGAAGACTGATCGATAAATCCTGAGTAGGATTATAAAGAAACCAATAAACAAAAACAGTTAAAGCTGTCAGTATGGTAATAAAAATAACACTAATTTCAAGTCTGCTTTTAAGCATATTATTGTATTCGTCATTGAGTCAAAAGAAATAGTTCAATTCTTGTCTCGGCTTCTATAAGAACCGGGGAATTTGCATCTAAGCAAAGATACAAAATAGCCTATCTTTAAACTTTATAAATAAGACCATTAGCATAATTTGAACTATTTCTAAAGAACATGGTTTATGATTTGTTTCGAATATCATAGACACAGATGGTATCCATATATCTGATGTATAATTTACCGTCTCTGATAACCGGTTGAGCATAATGATCACCTTTCCTTGTAGGTGCCTGAAGCTCACCAAGAATCGTAAAGTCATTGTTTTCAACCTTAACCATGGCTACTTTACCTCTGTAAGTTTGAATAAACAATTTATTATCAGCAGCAACCACTGTGCCTGTTCCAAGTTTCTCTGAACTAAAATTAATTTTTCCCGATTTCCAATCGATGCTGTACCAATTTTTATTTGGACTGCTCGAAACAAATATTTCTTCGCCTATACGCACAGCATCTCCCATTTGTGGTCCTATGGTATCATGCATCCACAACAATTCAGAACTTTGCCCATCATCGGCAATTTTATACATTTTTGATCCAAATCTATACCCTTCGATAATGAATAACATTCCGTCTCTATAAAGAGGGACACTGGCATGTATGCCGTGCTTTTCGTCCGAAAGCTTTTGAGTCCAGGCCACATTTCCATTTTCTACATCAATCGAAACCAACTCATTATAGGTCATGGTAATGTAATATTTTTTACCTCCATGTTCAATGACTTTTGGAGAACAATAGGCATTATCTCTTCCGGTTCCTGGACTGGACCAAATGGTTTCACCTGTATTTTTGTTGAGGGCAAGAATGTTATGCTCTTCACCACCAAGAGTGCAGAATAGCTTATCTCCATCAATCACTAAATTTTCATGAACTCCATGCATGCTGTTACGATCGGTTAATTCACCAATTAAGACTCTTTTCCATATGCTGCTTCCATCCACAACACTAAAACAATGCATCACACCCAACCCATCAAAAACATAACCTTTACCATCTAAGATTAAGGGTGTTCCACGTTCAGCAGGCCAGGTTTTCATCCAATCTTTACCCATTTCTTTTTTCCACAAAAGTTCACCCTCCATTGAAAAAGCAAATAAGGAAGTGATGCTGTCTTTCAGATTGGTTCCAAGGGTAAATACTTTATCATCTCCAAAGGCTGCCGATGAATGCCCTCGTCCGAGTTCTTCATATTTCCATAATAATTCAGGCCCACCTTCAGGCCAACTGTTTAAAAGGTTATCTTCATTAAAGATCCCATCCCGATTTGGGCCTCTCCATTGTAAATCAGCGGATTCCTGTTGGAAATCACAACTTGATATAAGCAAAGCTAAAAGGCCGAAAAGTAGTAAGTGTATTCGTTTCATTCGATATTCTTTATAAAAGTTTAACTAGATTTTTTGATATTAAAAGCCATCAGATCATTTACATACCGGATGTATAATACCCCATCATGGATGACAGGATGCATAATATGAAGCTCACTGCGTTTTTCTAACTTAAAGGAGCCTTTGTCTATAAATTCATTTTCAGTGGGTTGAACCAATCCAACTTGCCCGGTATAAGTGTAGGCATATATATGGCCATCGGCATAAATAACTGTACTTGGTGCGAATTTTCTTATTTCAAACTTCACTTCACCGGTAAACCAGTCAATGCAGATTAGTTTCTTTTTTGATTCGGCCGAACCATAAATATTATTCCCAATTACTACACTATGACCATTGGTTTCGTCCATTAATGCATTCTTCCACAGCTGTTTGGCACTTTTCCCATCTTCGGCGATTTTAAGCATAACCACCCCAATTCTAAATCCATCCATTAAAAATAAATGGCCATCGCGATAATAGGGCGTTGCTACGTGGGCTCCGTTTCTAATTCCTTCCAAAGGATGAGTCCAGATCAGTTCACCCGTTTTAGCTTTGATAGAAAGTACTGATTTGTCGGTCATCGTAATGAAGTATTTTTCTTCATTTATCGTTACAAGCAATGGGTTACAGTAAGCACTTTTTTCACCCATTCCTTCACAACTCCAAATAAGTTTGCCTGTTAGCTTATTCAATGCAATAACGTTATGTATTGGGCCTCCAGGGGTGCAGTAAATAACATCTCCATCGATGATCAAGCTTTCAGAGAGTCCATATTGCGTTTTTTGAGCATCATACTTTTCTTTTAAATCAACTTTCCACACCAGACCTCCATCTTCTCTATTAAGGCAATACAAGCCGCCTATTCCGCTTAAGATATAAACATATTCACCATTTACAACAGGAGATGATCGAACACCAGGATAAGTGCTCATCCATTCTCTTCCATAAGCTTTTTTCCACTTAAGATTTCCTTGAAGATCAAGATTAAAAAGATAACTGATGCTGTCATGGGTTCCGTTGATAAACATTTCATCTCCAACTATGGCAGGTGATGAAAATCCCAAACCCAAGTCTGAGAATTTCCAGAGCAGCTCGGGACCATTTTCCGACCATTCGGTTAACAATTCTGTTTCATCATAAATGCCATCCCGATTTGGCCCTCTCCAATCAGAGTTTTCAAGGGATTTATTGGTGTCTGCAACTGAGCAGCTGCAAAGCCAGATTAGCATCAAAGATGCCATCCAAATTTGTGATTTTAATTTCATAATTATTGTATTCAAAAAGTTTATAATGAAATATCATAGGCCCACAAAGTGGAATCATATCTGATATAAAGTTTTTTATCGTGAATAACGGTATGAGCAGAATGATCGCGGCTTTTCTTGCCTTCCAATTGGAATGAACTAATCACCTCAAAAGCATTTTCATTTGCTTTTATCAATCCTACCTTACCATTGATTCCATACCAATAAAATAATCCATCAGCATAACTAATGGTTCCGGAAGTAAATTCTTTGGTGGTAAATTTCTCTTCTCCTGTATTCCAGTCAACACAGCTAAATCCTTTGTGTTCCCAGTTTGATCCATAAAGATTATCGCCCATTAAAATGGCTCCACCGTTTTCTAAATCCATCAAATCGTTTTTCCATAATTGTTTTACACTTTTGCCATCTTCAGCAATTTCGAGCATAAAACTTCCATTCTCCCATCCATTCATAATGAACAGTTTTCCATCTCGATAGATGGGAGTATTGCCATGAATTGCATCTTTATTTTCTGTAGGAAAAGTCCAGGCAACTTCTCCGTTTTCAGCATTTAGAGCCATCACATTTAGTTCAGCTACCATGCCAATATATTTTACGCCTCCCCTTTCGAAGAAAGTTATGGGGCAGTATGCACTGCGGGTACCGGCACCTTTGCTCGACCAAATGAGTTCTCCGGTAAAACGATTTAATGCAATCACATTTGTTTCAATACCACCGGGAGTACAATAGATTTTATCTCCATCCACCCTTAAAATTTCAGTCATCCCAAAATTAATTTGCCTAGCTCCGTATTTTTCGAACAAATCTACTGACCAAATTGCGTTTCCGTTCTGGCTATCAATACAGTAAACCACACCTACACTGCTCATTAAATAGCCTTTATCTTCATAAATTGTAGGTGAAGTTCTGGAACCTGCAAAGCTTCGAAGCCATTCTTTTCCATATTCTTTTTGCCATTTCAGATTTCCTTCCAAATCGAAAAAGAATACAGAACCTATGCTATCAGTGGTTCCGGTGATATAAAATCCATTATTTGCAAAAGCAGGTGATGAATAACCTTTTCCCAACTGATCAAATTTCCAGGCAACTTCAGGGCCATTTTCAGGCCATTCTTTCAAGAGGCCTTTGTCAGGATATATTCCATCACCCTGAGGTCCTCTCCACTGACTAATTTTTGGTGTTGAAATTGTACAACTTACTACAAATAAGGAAAGTAAAAACAAAATGAATACTAATCTTTGGTTTTTCATATTTAATAATTAGGTTGATAAATTTTATGCTATAATCTTTAAAACCATTTATTAGCAATTCACACATTAGATTGATATGTTGGTGCCATATCAATTTTATCTCTTCATAAATTACCTTTTGGCAATAGAATAAGCCATAAATGCATCTTCGTGCCTTATATATAAAATTCCTTTATCAATCACAGGATGTGGCCAAAATGGCCCTCGTTTTCCTAAAGTTACTTTAAATGAGCTGATCACTTCAAATTTTTCAGGATTCGCTTTAAGCAAACCAACATTGCCATATTTTTCATCATATACATAAAGAAAATCACCCGCAGCTATTATTTGTCCTTTATTAAACCACTCAGTTTGATATTTAGTTTCTCCTGTATTCCAATCTACACATGCCCATTTCCCATTTGCATTATTATCCCAGGTTGAGCCGTAAATGTAATTTCCAATTTTTACTACTCCCCCATGGTGATTATCCAAATCTGCATTTATCCATTCAATCGAAACAGAACTCAAGTCTTCAGACAATTTCAGTTTTAAACTTTTATGATCATACCCGGTTGTGATATAAATACTTCCATCGCTATAATAAGGCGTATTCGAATGGTTATTATAAGCTCTCTTTCCTGCATATTGATTATAATCGAATTTCCATTTAATTTCTCCGTCATCAGGATCAATTCCGATTATAAACTTTTTATCCAGCGTGACGATAATTCGATATCCATTTTGCTCGATTAATAAAGGAGATACAAATGCGGGAGAATTACCTAAACTTTCTGACTTCCAGATTTCCTGACCTGTTTCTTTATCTAATGCAATCATTGTAGCAATGTCACCACCTGGCATGTAAAATACTTTATTGTCTACAATCAATACTGATTCAGAAAGCCCAAAACGAGTATATTTTCCTTTATATTTCCCATGAGCATCCAATTTCCATATTTCCGATCCATCAATGGCACTTAAGCAGGCGATCTCTCCCATTCCACTTGTCACATACAATTTATCATTCTGAAATGTTGGCGTACAGCGACTTCCCACATAATTATTTAACCATGCTTTACCAAATGGCTTCTTCCATTTAATTTTTCCATTCATATCGAGAGAAATGATAAAATCTGCTGAATCAATTACACCTGTTAGATAAATAGTATTATTGACAATAATCGGTGATGAATATCCTGATGGTAAGTTTTCAATAGACCAGAGCATTTCAGGTCCTTCTTCAGGCCATTCAGTCATTAAGCCTGTTCCATCATAAATTCCTTGACGTCCCTCTCCCCTCCATTCATAAACTTGCGCACTCAAATAAACGCTTGCAAAACCTAGTATTAAAGTCAGTATTAGTTTCTTCGTCATACAGAGCTATTTTAAGATCTGGAATTACTCTTTGATATTGTAAGCCATTAAAGCATCCCCATGCCTGATGTACAAAATTCCGTCTTTAATTACCGGATGAGTCCAAAATGGACCTTTACTCCCTAATGGGATTTTAAAAGAGCTGATAACTTTAAACTCTTCAGGAGTGGCTTTTACAAGCCCTAAATTCCCAAATTTTTCATCATAGCAATACAACATTCCTTCAGCAGAAATGATCGATCCTTTATTGAACCATTTTGTTTCATACATGGTTTCTCCGGTTTTCCAATCCATGCAAACCCAGCGTCCCATTGCGTTATTTTCCCAATTGGTTCCATAAAGATATTCTCCAACTTTTACCGTCCCACCATGATGAACGTCCAGTACATCATCAGTCCATTCGAAAAGCACTTTTTTCCAATTTTTAGATAAAGAAAGTTTTACATTTCGATGATCATAACCACCTGTTATAAATAACTCTCCATCCGCATAAACAGGACTGTTACAATTAATATTTGTTCCTCTTTTTCCAGCAAATGAACCAAAACTAAAATGCCAAAACATTTCGCCATTCTCAGGATTAACTCCAATTACATAGTTTTCGGTAACATTGACAATGAGTTTTTTATCTTCCTCCTGAATAAGTATGGGAGAGGCATATGAATTTTTATCATTTAATGCTTTTGTCATCCAGAGGGTTTCTCCTGTCATCTTATCAAGCGCAACCATAGTGGTTTTCTTACCACCTGTTGTAAAAAATATTTTATTATCAGAAAGAAGCAATGATTCTGCAATTCCCCATCTTCCATAGGAACCTTCGAATTTATCCATAGCAGGAACTTTCCAGATGATTTCACCAGAAATGGCATTCAAACAGGCCAAATCTCCGTAACCGCTAGAAACATAGAGTCGCTCATTTTCAATGGTTGGAGTTGATCTGCTGTTTGGAAATGCTGCATTCCATGCACGTCCAAAATCGGTTTGCCACATAATATTTCCTTTTAAATCCAAGGCAGTTAAAACAGCAAGCGAATCTCTTTTACCTGTAAAGTAGATCATATCATAGGCAATGGATACTGACGAATGTCCAATTGGAATATCTTCGATAGACCAAATCATTTCAGGCCCTTCGGCAGGCCATTCTTTAAGCAAGCCTGTTTCATTGGTATAAACTCCAGTTCGTCCCACACCACGGAACTCATCAATTACCTGACTATAACTTGAGATTAAAAAGAAAATGCTAAAAACAGTTAGGATTAGTTTTTTCACAATAAGATTTTTTAAGAGGTTTATAACTAGTTAATACAAAAAACGATGTTTTTACCCATAAATCCAAGGCTATTAATAAGTTTTGGATAAAGTAGATAGAAACATCGTGTAACTATGAAATTTAGCGGACATAAAAATTATTTACCGATGGCGTAAACCATTAATGAATTCCCATGTCGTAAAAATAATCGTTTATTGGCAATAACCAGATGAGCCCAATGCTGAGCTGAACCAAAGGGTACTTTAAACTTACTTATCACTTTAAATGAATTTGCAGTTGGCTCTACCAGTGCTACTTCACCTCTGGTTCCGTACCAATAAAGCAAACCATCGGCCATGATTAAATTACCTGATGAAACTTCCTTAGAGGAGTAGAGTTCTTTTCCAGTACTCCAATCCAAACAAACCCACTTACGACTTTTATCTCCACCACCATAAATTCTTCCATTGTCTAGTATGACTCCGCCCATCCGACTATCCAGGCTTGCATTTCGCCATAATTCTTTGATCGACCGACCATCATCTGAGAGTTGCAGCATGACTCCTCCTCTACCGTATCCACTTACACAATAAAGCTTTCCATCTTTAAACAAAGGAGAATTTGCATGTACAGCATATTGATTGGTTTGCGGATGAGACCATAAAAGTTCTCCAGTTTTGGCGTCGAGTCCTAAAATGTTAAACTCTGTCATTGTTACTAAAATCTTCAAGCCAGCATGTTCAATAATACCTGGTGTATTATAAGCGCTTTTTTCACCCATACCTCCTGATTTCCAGATTAAATCACCAGAGTCCTTATCTAAGGCAATCACATTTGCATCCTCTCCGCCAACGGTGCAGAATAGTTTTTCATCCTCAATCAATAAATTCTCACACATTCCCCAAACGATGTTTCTTCCATCATAATCATTCATAATATCAACCTTCCAGAGTAAATCACCATTGGAAGCGTTCATGCAAACAATTAGGCCATAGCCAGTCATCAAATACAGTTTATCATCCTTGATCAGGGGTGTGGTTCGAACACCCGGCCAGCTTTCAACCCACTCTTTGCCAACTTCAGACTTCCATTTTAAACTACCTTCATGATCAAAAGCAAATACATAGGTGATTTCATCCAAAGTTCCGGTGGTATAAACCACATCTTTGGTAACAGCGGCAGATCCATGTCCTTCGCCCAATTCATCAAAATGCCATAACAGTTGAGGTCCCTCATCAGGCCAGGATTTTAATAAATTTTTATCTTGATATTTCCCATCACGGTCAAGTCCACGCCATTGCACAAAATCCTGCGCAAATAGTTGGCTGATAGTAAGCAAAACAATTGTTGCTGTTAGTCTAATTTTCATAAAGTTTGATATTGATTATATAAGTTTATAGAAAATCAAAAATAAGACTATTAAAATGCAGAATACCCTTTTTAACATTAATTTAACAGACTCAAAACAGATTTAAGTGCCTGATTAAATTTAAATTAGACTGAATAAAAAGAAGAGAATTTAATATTTAGGTTACCAGTTTTCTGGTCAAATCATATTTCAGGTATTGCTCTTCGAGCACAATATTTTTAATTCTTTGGATGGTTTCATAAACGTCCAGATATGAATTATAGAGCGGAGCAATTCCCAAACGAATATTATTGGGTGGACGAAAATCGGGAATGATTGATTTTAAATCGTCTTTGGGGCTGATCATTGCCTGACTGATCCGGTAAGATTCAGGATGTTGCAATGAAACATGCGAACCTCTTTGATCTGATTTTAAAGGAGATGCAATTGAAAACCCCAAGGGTAATAATAATTCTTTAATCATCTTAATCATAAATTCACTTTGGGCCAAACTCTTTTCTCTTATCTCATTTAATCCTGCATCAATGGTAAGATCTAAGCCCGGTTCGATGGCAGCCAAAGATAAAATGGAAGGTGTGGCAGTGGCAAATCGATTAATATCGGTGCTGGGATTATAATCAGGGCTAAAACTGAAGGCTTTCTGATGACTAAACCAGGCCCAAATCGGATTCATCATTTTTTGCTGGAGCTCTTTTTTAACATAAAGATAAGCAGGGGCACCCGGACCTCCATTCAAAAACTTATAGGTACAACCAACGGCCATATCTGCATTTGTTTCATTCAGTTTTACCGGAACCGCACCCGCTGAATGACTTAAATCCCAGATTATTAAAGCTCCCTGATCATAGGCAATTTTATTCACCTGCTTCATATCATACTTGAATGAACTCTTGAAGGCAACATGACTCAATGTAATCAATGCTGTTTGGTCACTCACCATCTTTTTCAGTTTGCTTTCATCCATTGTAATGCCATCATCTGACTTCAGTAATTCAAGATCATGATTTTTAAACTGCTGATCAATCAGTCCTTGAATGACATATAAATCCGTAGGGAAATTGAACGAATCAGAAATAATTTGATTTCTATCTTTATTAATCGAAAGTGCTGAATAAACCAGTTTATAAAGGTTCAACGAAGTGCTATCGCCTACAAAAACTTCATCTTCGTGAGCACCAATGATTTTGGCAATTTTTGCTGATAATCTACCGGACAATCCCATCCAGTTTTCATTCCAACTATTTATTAAGCTACTACCCCACTGTTTGTCAACAACTTCATGGATTAATTCGCGACTCTTTTTTGGTAATCGGCCCAATGAGTTTCCATCCAGATAAATAAGACGTTCATCATCGATAAAAAACGCATTCCTAAATTTACTTAAGTCATCTTTTTTATCTAATTCAATGGCTTTTTTATAAAAATCTTTAGTATCAGGCATTTCGTTTGGTTTGATCAATATCTATTTAAAATAACAAAGCTAATAGGTTTAAATGAAATTAAACAATAATTATTTTATTCATCTCTTATGCAATCTACAGGATTAATTCTCGACGACATAAAGGCTTTAAGTGTTACCACAAACATCACGAAGCATGAGATTGATAGAAAAATGATGAGGAAAACCCACCAATTTTGAACCAAATCAATCCGATATACAAAATTCCGGAGCCATTTTTCCATCAAAAAATAGGATGCTAACATGGCCAGCAATGAGGCAATAAAAAGCAAAGAGAAAAATTCTGATGACAGCTTACTCACAATTTTATAGGTTGAAGCGCCTAAAACTTTCCTGATTCCAATCTCCTTTTTCCGTCGATTTGCAATGATCGAAGACAATCCGATTAAACCGGTAAAAGAAATTAAGATGGCAACCAATGAAAACCCGGTCGAAAGTTTTGATTGCGTATATTCGTTGATGTATGATTGTTGGTACATCTGATCAGAAATAACATAATCGAAAGGGTAATTGGGGTAAACCTCCTCCCATACTTCCTGGATTTCAGCTAAACTTTGGGTCAAATTCATCGAATCAACTTTTACATAAAATGAAAAATAAAACATTGGGCGTTGAAAATAAACCATCGGTTCAATCTCATGGTGCAATGAAGCATAATGAAAATCCTGAACAAGCCCTAAAATCGTTCCTTCCTTAAAATCAAGCATGGAATGAACCAGCTTAAATCGCTTACCAACAACATCTTCCGGATTGTTATATCCAAGATATCTCATGGCTGTTTCATTAATGATATAATTATCAAATCCTTGTCCTTCAACAAAAGGTGGGAAATCTTGCCCAAACAGTATTTTCTGATCGTAAAAATCAAAATAATTATCGTCAACCGGATTGATATAAATTGTTTTATCTTTCTGATCTTCGGTCTGTCCACTAATTTCAAAACCCGAGCCATCCATGATTTGACTGGGAGGAGTTTCCATTGAGGCAGTAACTCCTTTAATGGAAGGATTCTGTAGCAACTCCTGTTTAAAGGCTTCATATTTGTTTCTGACCGGAGTGGAAACCTTGTTAAACACGACAACTTCTCCTTTTTCGGGTTGCAATTTATTTGAACTTATCAAATTCATTTGCAAGTAGATGATGATAGAGCAAACAATCAGAACAAAAGAAACAGTGAATTGAATGATGAGCAATAATTTACGAAATATCAATCTGGCACTTGGATTAAACAAGCCTTTTAATCCTGAGTTTTTAAACAATACTCTATTTCCACGAATTCGGCCATTAATTATAAAAAACACCGGGAAACTAATGAGCATCACGATCATGACCAAGAGGATAAATAAGATGGAGAAAATCTCATTTTCTTGATTTTTTAAAAATGAAGAATTCATCCAGAAAACGGTGTCCAAAAAGTCTCTGATTAAGAGGATCAGAATCAATGAAACCATTGCAGCCCCCATACAAGTAAGTACCGACTTAACAATTTGAAGATTTAAAACATCTCTGGATTTAGCTCCGGAAATTTTACTGATTTTCAAATACTTTAGTTCTTTAAAAAGCAGTGCAATATTTAAATTTACCGCATTAATCAGTGCAATTAAAAATATAAATAGGGCTGAAGCACCCAACAAAACAACCGACTGATAGCTCCCGTTTTGCTCTAGCTCTCGTTCTTTTTTTGAATGCAGATGAATATCTTTAATCGACTGCAGATGAAATTTAAAATACTTCGCATATTGCTCTCCCTTAAAACTTTCTACACTTTGCGACAGTTTTCCCCTAAGCTGCTCAATGTCTGTATTTTTAGCTAGTAAGACATAATTATAAGCCCATCCGTTATACTTATCAAAACCACCATCGGAAACCAAAAGTTCAAAATGAATATGAGAATTTGCGGGTAGATCTTCAAAAACCCCGGTAACAGTATAAGTTTCGGGCTTCGAAGAATGATTGGCAAAAATTTTCATTGTGGAACCCAAACAACTCTTATTGCTAAAATAAGCCAGGGCTATTTTTTCAGAAATAATAATGCTTTTCGAATGTTTAAGCGCAGTGGCTGCATCCCCTTCTAACATTTTCAAGCTAAAAACCTTAAATACTTCAGAATCTGTAAAATATACTTTATCAGATTTAAACTTTTGATCACCCACTGCCATAGTAGCGTAACGCAGGGGTGCTAATCTAAGTTTTGCTTCGATCTCAGGAAACTGATCTTCAATTCTGTAATTAGATGCAACTCTGGCAAAATGAGACTGATAACCATCCGGAGTATTTCGTTCCTCCGTAAAACGATAAATTCGATCGGCATTTGGAAAAAATTGGTCGTAAGAAAGCTCATATTTAACCCAGAGTGTGATGACCACAATAGAAGTCATAGCCACCGCCAACCCCAATATATTGATTAAAGAATAACTTTTTTGATTTAATAAACTTCGGTAAACATACTTGAGTTGATGAAAAAATAACATATAAGAGCTTTGGTTTAGAAGGAGCGAATGTATTTAATTCGTCACATCTAAAAACCTTAATTATGTTAACAAAACTTAATGAATGTTAATTTGTGAAGAAAGAAGATTAGAATTTAAAAACAATAATTAATTGTTTAACACTTTCTGAATGAAGGACACCGAGCGATTAACCCACCGAGCGTACATTTTCCCGGAAGGATGCAAACCATCTTCAGCCAATAAATCAAGTTCTGCTTTTGCCTCCCTTGATAGATCTGTGATATTTACAAAAAGGATATTTCGTTTATTACATTCTTCTTCTTTAACCTGATTATAAAGATCAATTTCGGCACCAACCCCGGTTCTATTTCGCTCTTTGGCAAAAGGAGTAACACCCCAATCAGGGATAGACAAAACAAATACTTTTTGTGAATTCCCTGCGGCATAATCAATCGCCAAATCCAGCAATTGATTAAACTCCAATCTAAATTTCTCAACAGGCTGCCCCCGGTATTGATTGTTAACCCCAATGAGCAAACTTACCAAGTCGTAATCTTTATCCACAACAGAATCCTTTAAAGCAGTAAGCAATTCATCCGTTGTCCATCCTGTTTTAGCAATGATTCTTGGGTCTCCCAAATCAACATCATTCTTTAGCATTGAATCTGAAAGTTGATTCGGCCAACGATCAGTAACAACAACACTTTCACCAATGGTGTAACTATCGCCCAAAGCCAGATATTTAAATTTAGGGGCTGAAACTTTATGATCAGTTTTTTGAAGATTATTACAGGACATAAAAATTATAAAAGTTAAAATCAGAAATTTATTAAAGTTATTCATCATAAAGTTTTTAGAAGAAGAATTATTCAGACGCAACGGCAATGACATAATGCTGGGTTCTGAAAAACATCGAACCTTTAGTGATTGCAGGGGTCGCCATGCATAAATCGTTTAAGGAATTTTTTGATAACAACTCATACGCAGGTCCGGCTTTAAGCACAAATACATCGCCCAGCTCCAAAGTAAAATATAATTTGCCATCCGAAGCCACTCCGGAGGCTGAAATGCCTCCACCAGGCTTCAATGCCTGTTTATATATCAATTCGCCTGTTTTTGCGTTAAAACAGCTTAAAAGACCGTTATTCTTTAAATTATAAAGATAGTCGCCATAAACCAACGAACTGGTCATATAAGCTCCACCTCTCTTTATGCTCCACTCTATAAACTCGTTTGAGTTTTCATTTGCACCTAAAGTAATATCACCTTTAGCATTGGGTTTAATGGCATAAATCGGAGACATTCGTCCATGAGCGCTATTGATAAAAATAAGATTATGAGCAAAAATAGGCGTGGGCACTGGTGCATCGCCCCCACCTTTCATCCACCAAATTTTTTCTCCTGTTTCAAAATCATAAGCACCGATGTGTTTGTATCCATTAACCACTATTTGCGGCTTATTATCCACTTTAATAACAGTAGGAGTGCACCAGGTAGAGATTTCATCCCGAGGCGACCTCCAGATTTCTTCTCCTGTTTCTATGTTAAAAGATGCTAAAAATGAATCTCCTAAGAAATCACATTGAACAATCACCCGATTTTTAAAGATGGAAGGAGAACTTGCAAAACCCCATTCAACATCAGGGTCGGTATATGGACCGGCATTCAGTTTTCCCAAATCTTTTTTCCAAAGTAAATCACCTTTAAAATTAAAGCAATACAATCCTTCAGATCCAAAAAATGCAATTAAGTGCTTTCCATCTGTTGCTGGAGTTGGATTGGCCTGTGAAGCTTTGGTGTGTCTCTTGGTTCTTGGTATTCCTTCGTGAGCCAATCTTTCCCATATAATCTCACCTGTTTTTTTATTCAAGCAATAAACTTTAAACTGATGAATGGTACTATCTTCAACAGGGTCGATATTGCCATATAAACCAACTTTTAAGTATTCTGACTCATTCCCACTGATGGCAGTAGTCACAAATAAATAATCATCCCAAACTATTGGGCAAGAATGCCCTAATCCGGGAATAGAAGTTTTCCATTTAACATTTTCATTTTTTTCAACATTCCAATGTAGAGGAATTTGAGCATCATCAAGAATACCAGTTGCTTGAGTTCCTCTAAAGGATGGCCATTGACCTCTTACAGCTTCCTGACTATAAATATTTTGAGATAAAAAAAGCAAAATCAGAATACATAAAAAGGAAGGAGATTTTAACATCAAACTACGGGTTAGCAATTTTTACAATATGATTTTGAGTTCTGAAATAAATCCCATCAGAGACAATGGCAGGAGTAGCCATCGTAATTTCGCCCAATGGGTTTTTAGCCAATATTTCAAATTCTGGGCCGGCTTTGATTACAAACACATCACCCAATTCTGAAGTAAAATAGAGTTTGCCATCTGATGCAACCGCAGAAGCCGACATACCTCCACCAGGTTTCAACGGAATTTTATAGATTAATTCCCCGTTAAGAGCGTTAAAACAACTTAGTAAACCATTGCCTTTAAGATTGTAAATATAATCACCGTAAACCAAATTAGTGGTCATATAAGCTCCACCTCTTTTGATACTCCAAACAATATGTTCATTGCTGGTTTCACCATCCTTTAATGTGATGTTTCCTTTTGCTTCAGGCTTAACAGCATAAATGGGCGACATCTTTCCATGAGCACTATTGATATAAATCAATCCGTTTGCATATACAGGGGTTGGAATTGGATTGTCACCGCCTCCATGCATTCTCCATATTTCCTTACCCGTTTCAAAATCATAAGATCCAATATGATTATAACCATTCACAATAATTTGAGGCTTACCGTTTACTTCTATCATCGTTGGAGAACCCCATGTGGAGAATTCTTCACGCGGCATTTTCCAGATTTCTTCACCTGTTTCAATATCAAAAATTGCCAGGAATGAATCTCCGGAATGATCACATTGAAGCACCACTCTATCTTTATAAATAACCGGTGAGCTAGAAAATCCCCAATCTAAACTGATATCCCGAATGGGGCCGGTTTGCATTCTTCCTAAATCCTTCGACCATAATAATTCTCCTTCATCATCGTAACAAAACAAACCTTCGGAAGCAAAAAATGCAATCACATGTTTTCCATCAGTCGCAGGTGTACAATTTGCCTGGGTAGCTTTGGTGTGTCTTTTTGTTTTTGGCACCCCTTCATGTGCCAAACGCTCCCAAATAATTTTACCTGAATTTTTATCCAGACAATAAACTTTAAATTGATGAACGGTTGTATCCTGAGCAGAATCACCATCGCCATACAAACCCACTTTCAGTATTTCTTTTTCTTTGCTGCTGATGGCTGTCGTGGCATAAATTTTATCGTCCCAAATCACCAAACTTGAATGTGCCAATCCGGGTATGTGAGTTTTCCATTTTATGTTTAAATTTTCTTTTAGATTCCATTCTTGAGGAATGTTGGAATGATCGAAAACTCCACTTGCAGATTGCCCCCTGAATGAAGGCCAATTTTTTTCAGAAGAATTAGAAGTTTGCGAAAGACAATAAGTTGAAAATAGTAAAATAAATAAGGTGGAAATGTAAATTTTTTTCATCAGTTTTTTAATTAAGTGCATTCAAAGATAGGAATTAAATTGAATTGAGAATTAGCATAAAATCAAGAATTCTATTTAAAAGCACCCAAATAAAGCATAAAAAAACACGACTGACAAACTGTCAATCGTGTTTCATAATTATCTTAAAGCCAGATTTTTTATATGATTATCTAACTTATTACTTTAATAGAAAATTCAAATCAGCTTTTGAATCTAATTCTTTTGGCTCTTCTCCAAATTTAAACAATCTTAAATTGCGATCACCAACCAACTTCATCTCCTCACCTTCTACCAAAAGTAAACATGCCTCTCGTAAACCGGCAACATAAATATCTCTGTTCACAACCATAAATTCTTCTATCCTTTGCTCTCTGGTTTCACCTCCATGACCCTCAGGATTGGCATCCAAATAATGTGGGTTAATTTGGAAAGGAATCAGGTTTAAACCCTTAAAACTTTCAGGTTCGATGATGGGCATATCATTGGTGGTTTTTAAGGTTGGACAACAAATATTTGAACCCGCACTCCAACCCATAAATGGGACACCATTCTCAACACGTTCACTCACCAAATCCATAATTTTATTTTTATACATCATGTAAAACAGATGGAAAGTATTACCGCCTCCCACTGCAATTGCTTCTGCATCATTTACTGCTTTTACAGGATCCGCTTCTTTATGAATTGAATAAATTTCGTAACCCAGCTTTTGATAAACTGCATTTACTTTTTCTTCATAAGCGTCAAAAGATTTCTCCAGGCTTTCTTCAGATAAACCAACACCTGCATATGGAATAAATAATATTCGCTTTACATCGGTATCTTTTAAGAAATTACTAATATGATTTTGAGGCCAGCCAAGATAAGCTTCGCCATAATTGGTTGAATTACTGATTAGTAACAATCGTTTTTTCATTGATATTTTGGTTTAAAAGAATATTTTAATATTTCTGTAATTCACAAAGTTATAAAACAAAAGAATATGTACAAATTGTTCACACAAAAGGATGGAATTTACCATAACAATCTGGTCAAACAGTGCTGACGCGGACTTGTAGTCCGGGCTTTATTCTTAGTACGTTTCAAGGGCACTGACTAAAAGTCCGCGCCACCCTGTTATCAGAGCATAATCAAGGTTTTCAATCTAAAACTTCCTTTGATTCAATTTTTTTACTTTTTAGAAAATTATACCTAATCCCGAATGATATAAAATTGTAGCTGTCGTTGTTTCCATCTTCAAGTTTACCATCAATTAAATCCGTACCGGTAATTTTCAGTTTATATTTCAAATTCAAAAAATATCGGTCTGAAAGTTTAAAATCAAGGCCCAAGGAAATGGGAAAGACCATTACAATTCTTCTCCCATTGTATCCACTTCCTCTCAATGCGCCCATACTTTCTTCATAACCATATAAGGTTCTGCCTCTTACATCATCAACTTTGGTTTTAAACTGAAGCTGACCAATTCCGGCACTCGCCCAAAAATTCAACCGATGATCAGCAAGGGGACTAATTAGTTTATTACAATTTATTATAGCACTGAGGCTATAATCAAACAAAGCAGATTTGAAGTGATCACTTCCCTCATTCTGATCTTCTACAGTTCCTAAATAAAAATCTGCAGAGAGTCCAATACATGGAGACAATTGCCTGCCAAGCCCTAAATCAATTCCTGGCTTTATATTCTCAATATCAGGACAATGCAAAACATTTGTATTTTCAGCAAGATCAGAATTTCCATAACTTACTCCTAAATTTGTTTTTATAAACCAGTGAGGTGAAAATTTACATATGCTATCCTGAGAAATAGCACAAACAGGTAAAGCAATGAATAAAATCATCAAATAAACCTGAACTTTAACATGCTTTAACTTTTTCATAAGCATTCATTTATGGGTTCAACCAATTCCAAGTCCAATTCTATGGGATTGTCATAATTCCCATAAGTACCATCTGTCTCAAATGCGACGGCTTTCTTTGATTGATAAAGCAGGGATAATCGTGTATTGTAGTACTTAAAAAAGATATCTCCATTTTCACTACCCGAAGACCGAACAGTCACGAAGTAACATCTTTTCAAACCATCAGAAGATTTAACCAGGGTACCTACACCTCTGCATTCATCGTTCATAAATGCAGACATGAGATCGTCGTCATTTGAGTGAGCATTCATAACTTCAGGCAAGCATAAAATAGCGGTAAAACTGTTGGGGTAAATCTCAGGATGCTGAACGATCCAATCGGGCTTTGCAAACATCTCATAAGTATCCTTATCAACACATCCATTCATTAATAAGACAAAGCTTATGGCAAAAATTAATTTTAAATATTTCATGATTATATATTATTATTGCTTACTAATTTTATAAACATATCTGTTTCCATCAACCAAGACATTCACAAAATAAATCCCGGGTTTTAAACAACTGCAATCCATCAATGTTTCGGACAGATCACCAAATGTCAGGTTAGCTCGTTTCTTAATCAATTCTTTACCTACAACATCAACAATACTTATCTCAATTTTCGCGGGATTATCATAGCTCACGGCGACCCTAATGTAATTATTTGTTGGATTTGGAAAAACACGGATTTTAGCTTCTGTTTCTTTAAATGCTAAGACCATTGGATTTGAAAGAGTTCCAAGGACTTCATTATTCTTAAATTGAAAAAACTGTTCAGCAACCCCAATAATTTCCCCATCACGCTCTAATTCAAAGCTTAGTGGTAAATCATTTTCACCAGTCACCGTGATAAAAAACATGTGTTCCTTATTCACATATCTAGCGAGGCTTTCCGAACTCAACTCACTTCCAACATAGGCCAAAATACGATCATCATCTTTGATACTAACATCACAAACAGCTACCAGATTCATATTGGCAGAATGATTTACATTCACATACCCAAAATTCTGATTATCGACTTCTTTGCTTTTAGTTATCATCGAGCCAACATGATCCGGATAGACCAAATTTGCTCCAGAGGCATCGTTACGATAAAGCATATATCCTTTACCCGGCTCCATAAAACCAAGACTACCCAGCCATCCTACTGTTTCAGAATACATTGCAAAAGCATTCTGAGATTTAATGACATCTTCTGTTTTTGCATCATAACCGGCCAGGGCTTCTTTAAGCGTCAATCTAACATTGGGGAGATAGCCGATATAATTCCAAAGATTCCCTTTCACAGACAAAGGTTGAATTGAGGGTTTGATTACTTCACCAGACAAGTTAATTGACTGACTCACTGAAGATAATAATTTATACATCAGCACATTATTGAGTGAAAATGTTGATCCTTCGTAAATCCATTGTGATTCATTTTCAGAATAATTGGCACTTTTTGAATCAAATTCACTTTTAAAATAATCAGACGATTTCCAATTCATATTGGCCAAAAGGACATTCAAATCATCTAATGCTTCTGTATGTACATTAAACGAAATCCAATTCCAACCTTCAACCAGATCAATCTTTTGATAAACCATATCTTTTGCATCAAAAATGACCAACTTATCCGGTGTGCCAACCACAGCATCAATTTCAAAACTAATCGACACTTCCGGATAGGCAGAATAAGTAATGCCTGTACTTGCATCCCACATGCGGAATTCAATTTGATCACTTTGTTCTTTATTTCCGTATATGGTCAACAGGGCATACCACATATCCATATCACGAATGTATGTACTTGTAGTTACTCCGATACATTTTCCTTCATTAAAAGCCGCCAACATATCATCCTGATCAGCAGAGAAGATATTATTGAAACGCATTTTCCCAAAAACGGCCATATTTTGATCAAAATCAGCCGGGTTTACAACCCAATCGGGTTTTTCGCCCCTGACCACAATATTGATTTCCAATGCTTCTGAAACATTATTGTCATTACGCATATAAATGACTTCATTATATGAACCAATATTGAGTCCATCGTCGATGATAAATTCAATGTCGGTTGAAGAACTGGGATTGATGGTACCACTTGTAGGATAAATTTCCATCCAGGAAGGCATATTTTCGATGGTATAATGCTGGATGGAGCCACCATTATTGATTGCTTTTACTGAAAACTCGAGTGGTTCGTTCATCCCTTTAGCAAGATTCAACTCCGTTTCACTCCATTTCAATTGATTGCGGTCGATGTAAGCACTCCATGTAATGGGGGAAATATTCTCATTGCCATTCACATCCTGAACACCATCAACAGTAAAAGTCACAATGGTTTTTTCCACTTTTTCCCAGGTCTCTTCCAAATAGATAATCAAGGCATCATCATTCACCACAAAATCAAATTCCAGATCCGAGACTGGGCCTCTGTCTTTTACCGGTGGGATATCGGCTGTTTGAACAATATTAAAAGCTTCGGCATCAGGAACTACATTGGCAATATCCCTTTGAATTTTCATGTCTGCCAAACTTGAATCCAATTCATTAATCCCTTGATATTCCTTATAACACTCAAAAGGATAATAAGCCAGTAAACCCATTTCAGTGCCCTCCAGCTTTACATTGTTATTTTGTTGAATCAGTTGTTCATCTTTATAAAGATTCCAAATCCTGAGCTCATCTATTTCTCCTTTGAAAAATTGATCCATTTTTAAATCGCTGTTATTGCCTTCCGAATACCAGGCACGGGCTCCCAGATACATATGTGCTGAAGCAATTCCTCCAATTTCAGCGGCATCGAAATAATTGATCATATTCCCATCCATATATATTTGACCGCGCCCAAAAGTTCGATTCACATTCAAGGCAAAATGATGCCAGTTATTATCCAGATAATCAGCATCAAGGGATGAAACAAAGCCATTATTTACAAAACGCAATTTCCCATTGGCATTAAACTCAATGGAAAACAAATTGGCCGAGCCACCCATATCCTGTCCATCTCCCCTGCCGTTACTCAACAAACTTACATTGGCTTGGGACGGATCACCTTTAAACCAGAATTCGATGGTGAAATCCATAGATTTCTTTATGACTGCAGAACTTCCGGTATTCATTTTAACATAACTATCCAAGCCATTAAACAGCATTGATCTTCCGGGAGGGATAGACCACTTACAACCATTCATGATCATATTTGCACCTCTTGCCTTATCCAAAGCAAGAGAGCCCTTGGCTGCTGTCATTGGATAGTAAGCCAATAAGCCTGGTTCGTTGCCTGACAACACAGACAGGCTGTTAACTTGAATCTCTCCAGAGCTTAGAATTTTATTCCAGACCCTCACATTGTGCATAAATCCATTAAAGTAATCAGCATTCTCACTTATATTTTTCCCCAATACAAAATTTCCAATTCCTTCATAATATCCAATCGAAGCATTGCTGATGACTTCAGAAAAATTGTAATAAGCAGAGATGCTTCCTTCTTTGGAATAAACCAGGGCAATATGAGCCCATGATCCGGCCTCAAAGGGAATCGCATTTTGACTGGTCACGATATTGCTTCCAACTTTTAATTTCAGGTGATTATCTTCGGTAAGTGATAATTCCAGTGATTCATTAATATTGCCATGACTGAATAAGGTGGCCTTCTGGGGCTGATCTGATTTAATCCACAATTCGACTGTAATATCTTTTCCAGCCATATTTTTATCAAATTCGGTTTCCATAAAATCATTAAGGCCATCAAAATCTACAGAAACTGAATGATCGCTCTGTGCCCCATTTCTTATTCCCTGAACCTGAAAATTATTTTTGGTTAACAGGCCTTCGGCAATTTGCTCATTAAAATTAAGCCGGATCTCATCCACGATGGTTAAGATTCCATTTGCCGGTTGCGGGCTGCCAAATAAGCGGGGGCATAACATGTCTTTAATTCCACTCACTGTTTCTGATACATTTTCAATTTCTTCATTATTGATCAAACACACTGAAACAGCTCTTAAGTCGTAACGCTGATCGGGCAAATCATCCATCTTTAACAAATATTTTATCACTCCGCCATCATTGGGATTTATAAATTCGGCATTCCATCCATCATCCAGAGCTTTTTGATAAAGCGTCGAATCCGCATAATAATTCATAAAGGTTTTCCAGGCATCGTCTGATTCAGCCGCTGATTTATACTGAAATTTAATTCGGTTAAAACTATCATAATTCACATCAAATCCGCTGATACTCACATCCATATAATGTTTATCAACCCCTTCAATGGTTACCGTTGGCAATTTTGTATTATAAGTCCATTGATCACTTGGATTATCGATTTCCACCGCACTGCATGAAGGTGTAAAATGAACTGTAAAATTAACGGTATCTGAAATGGTTCGTTGACACTGTGATTCCAATACGAGTCGTAAATTGTCATAATTCAACACAGATCCTTTTCCAACTTCTAAAGTCTTCGTCAGGGTACCATCTGCGGGTACCAGAAAATCTTTTCCATTACCAATGGATGCTCCATCAATGGATAATTTAGCTCCATTGGGATTGGAATCCTCCACAATTTTTAAAGTAAACCAATTATCCTGTTTAATTTCAGAATTGTTACGCAAATAAAGGGTAAAATAAGCAACTCCGCCGGAAGGAACATTTTCAACAAAATCATTTTCAACCGCAATCTCAGGGACTTCAATTTTTTTGGTAGCCTGATCAATAACATGCTGGCCTTTTTGGTAATATTTTGTTACATATTCGCCCTCATAAGGACATGAAGTAGCTCCGGCTTTTGTTCTAAAAATAAAGGTTGGGTAAAAATCCTCCTGCGCATCTAAAGTATCTAAAATCTGATCGGCATTTTCATTCATTACATCAACACTAATATAATCTTTATAATTATCGGAAAGCACAAAACCTTTGGCATGTTGCTGTGTTTCAGCTGCCACATGTTCAACTCCATGTGTTGTGGTTACTTCTTCTTTAAAAGAAAAAGTAAACCCATTACCCTTTATTTTTACTCCCCATTTATTTTGAATGCTACCTCCAATCATCACATCAAAAGTTTGAACATCAGTAGAAACCGTCGAATAACTTTCCGAATAGCTTATTGGAGATCCACCCTGAAATGAATAATTTTGCAATAAGCTGGCATTTAACTTAGCTTCTTCATTTGCAGACAATTGCGTATGCCAGTTTTCCATAGATTGATTCAGGAACAAAATGGTATCATTCGGAACAAAATCTGCTCTTTGAGGATAAATTACCTGATAACTTGCCCCATTAAAAACATCATCCGGATCCGGATCCATGGCAGTTGTAAAAGCATTGGTATCTGAATTACTCATTCCAAAATTTTCTTCATCCGGGGCCAGGTGAGATACATAAAATGTGGTATCCAGGTTATTTGCAAGTGATTGTAAAGTTGAAACATCAACCTCTTCCTCCTGCATCAGGAAATTATTCCTCAGAGCGATCATTTCCGGTAATAGTTTATTCTCAATATGCGATTGTGGAAATGCAAACAAAGTTCCGAAAGTTTGAGCCACTCCTAAGCCTGTCTGCCTTACAAGCAAATAGTTGCTAGTCAGTGGTGTAATCGCTTTATAGACTTGATACTTAGCCGTATTTTCATAATACTTAGTTCGTGAAATGATGTTAACATTTTCTGTTGAGCCATAAGCAATATTGGTTGAATATCCGATAAATACATCGGCATCGGCCCCGACATATAACGGATCAGCACTGGTTTGAAAACGGGTTGTGAAGGTATTGGATGATTCCTTAGTATAGCTACCTCCTAAAGTTTCCTGATGCTCAATTCCCAATGTATAGCCTGATTCTGATTCAATGGTTTGAATGGTTCCAGCTCCAACTCCCGTAAAAGTTGTCAATACAAATCCCAAATCCTGCGTCCATGATTCAGAACCCGTATTCTTCAGGTTTCCACTATATTTATGTGATTCGCGAACTGAAATTCCCTTCTCCAGATAAGAGTAACTATTCGAGCCTGGCGGATCGCGAAGTACCATTAAAACATTATTGGGACCACCAGTCACAAAGTCAAAGCCGGTTTGAACGGCTCCTACGATAATCCCTGTAAAGGCACCATCCCAATTTATAGAAGTTCTGTTATCATCACTTCCATAATAAATTTTTGCTGAAACAGCCCTAATGCCGGAGGTGAGTTCGGGATGAGTAACCTGGAAGCAATAAGAAGCAGTTCCTAAGCTATCTGCTTCCACTTCCGACATTACTGAATTGGACAAATTATTAGTAAACTGAATACTGGCATCCTGAGTAGCAACCTCATCCACTTCAATTCCGGCTTTCGGTTGTCCGATATCTGTGCAATAAACATATTTTTCAAACACTTCTGCCTTAAAATCATAATAATCATTTTGAAAAAACACAGGCTTTCCGAGCAAATAAGTACTGTTTGAGTAAAGACTGATCACTACATCAGCATTACCCAGTGTATGCATTGTATATTCTGTTTCTCCAAAGTACGGCAAAGCATTGCCGTTTCCATCGACCTGAGAAATCCGAACCGTTGGGGTATATCGTTTAATAAACTTTTGTGCAGCATGAAAATATACGGTATCTGAATAATGGCTGATTTCCCAATCGTTCCCATTTTGTATTGAATCAAGATATTCGTAAACAGTTGAATTTAACACAAGCCTTTGGCTCAAATTCAGGTCTTCACCTGAACCGGGCACCTCATCATGACCCGGAACCTTAATATTTAAGGTATAAGACTCCGGAATGACTTCAGCAATAAATTCTCCGGTTTCGGCATTGGGATATATGGTAATGGTTTTAGCCCCATAATCAACCGTATTGGTTTTTGGCCAACCACTTCCATGCTTGCTTGAAGGAGTCAGATGTTCAAAGCTTTCAGATCGTTCAATACTTGAAATTTCATAAGCCGGATTTTTATAGGTCAGGCTGATACTGATGCCATCTGCCAGATTGTTTTCAGAAAGAGAGAATCCCAGCGGATAAGCATCTTGTATGGCACCTCCGGCAACACGCCCTATATATTTAACCGTAGTGATATCTTTCAATATCAGACCCAGGACTTCATCCTGATAATTTAAATTTACCCCCCTGCTATCTGTGATTCTCCCTTCATTTTCAAAAACATGATTCATCTTTTTTGCGATCACTTCATGAGAACCCACCGGAACCTGAATTTCGAATTCACCAGTAGCATCTGTCATGATCACTGTACCATTATCTCTTACTGAAACAACCCCATCTATGGTAAATGAAACCCCTTCCACAGGTATGGTTCCTCCCTCATATGTAATGGTGCCTGTCACTTTAAATGAAGATTTATCTATAAAGTTTACCGTATGGCTTTGAGAACCTTCACCAATAAACCTTACTTCTTCTTGCGATTCGAAGGTATGAATACCCATTCTCGGAATCACGGTATAAACGGTTCCATTCCCTATATATGGGATCGCACAAATCTCATAGGAACCATCTGCACCGGTTACCCCTTTATAACCCAGTTGTTCGTTGGTTGGAATTTTGGTACTGTTGAGCACTGCACCATTAAATTTCCCATGGTTTTCATGATAAGTGCTGCCTTCATATGAACGATCATAAAATTCAGTATCCGTTGCAAAATTAAAACTCCAGTATGCAATGAGTCCTTCTTCTCCGCCTGTTAAATAGCGATTATAGTCTCTTAATATTTCAGTTGTTTTAAGGGGCCTATTCCAAATACGGACTTCATCAATGATACCTGCATAGTCTTCTCCCACCCGAAATTGATTTGTATTTCCCAAAATACTACCTGATTTTTCAGCCTGACCTTTCAGTACTCCATTGATATATAATAAAATATTATTCGCAGAACTAACCGCCGAGAGATGCACAAAATCTGAAGTTTGCAGATAGGATGATACGGTGGTGGAAGAGCTTAAAGTTTGTGTACCTACCTTAAAGTAAAAATGATCATTATTGATACCAAGCTCGTACATATCTGACTTGCTGTATATTTTTTGAATGGCTGCAACCGCATTCGGTGCAATCCAGGCTTGCATTGTTATCGAATCAGTTTGAGACTCCAGAAATGAGTTGCTATCGATGGTTGCAAACTGAGGCATAGTCAATTCCATACTCTTTCCCATTACTCCATCTTCACTTTCCAGCCTGACCTCTACATTTTCAACCGCTTGACCATTTTCGAAAGTAACACGGCCATAAATATTCCCGGTAGGGGTTCTAAAACCGTAAGTATAAAGGGTATCCGTTGATTTGGTTTCACCCGCACATTGCACCAGACCAATTATCTGATATTCATAGATTTCTCCGGGATTACATTTTACATCATTATATTGATAATATTTTGATGCATTGGATCCAAATACCTGATCAATTTGTTCAAAAGCCGCATTGGATCCATAAATTCTGCTTTTTATGGAGAATAGATCAACTACAACTCCATCTGTTTCCCACGAAATTTCTGTACGATCAGAAAAATAACCCTTAGATGCATTTGCCGAAAGAATATTACCGATTTTAACAGGCACAACGGATTCAGAAGTAATTTTAGCCCGGGTTGTATAGGCTGTATTATTGGGTTTAACCTGCAAACTGTACACATATTCCTGACAAATCCCAACATAAGAATCGACATAAGTACCGGTAATGGAGTCGGTATAACTCTTATCCAGAATAATCTCCTGATAGGATCCGGTTGAAATATTTTGCTTTGTTAATACAAGCTGAGCCGTATTTAACCATAGCTTCCCCTGATTATCCCAGCTAATCGTAATTGTTTTTTGATCGGCAGAAATGACTGCATTAATATTTTCAACATATCGGTGAGAGGTTGAAACCTCTACCGTATCTCTTTTGTCAAAATCCGGCCAGCCACTCATACCTTCGGTATGTGTTCGGTAAATGGTGTAGGCATAGTTGTTTTCAATATTTTCATTGAAATTATCATCACAACTGTAGGAGGTTTGTCCACCAACGTAAGCAACCAAAGGCAGGGTGTTTATAACATTATTCGATAGGTTTTTTCTGACAATTTTAAAGTTATCGTCATCGATACAATTATTACCACCACTGGGGATGTCCCATTCTAATTCTACCTTTTTATCATCAGCATTAAAAGTGCTCGAAAATCCTGATACCTGAGGATAAGCCTTGGAAGTATAATCGTCCGATGAAATTTCGTATGTATATAATGCATTGGTAGGAGTATAATAATGACGCACATAATAGATACTCCCGTTGTTTAAATCCATATCCGTCACTGTTACGCTTCCGGATGCTTTTGTATTTACGGTTTGTATTACAGTACCATCCTTTTTACAAAATTCTATTTTTCCATAAGAGTCCAGGGTACTTGTTAAAGCTTTGGTCCAGCTAATACTCATCGACTTATCCGCGATGTAAGTACTACCAGTAATTACAGGTTTTGAAAGTGCATCATAAGTTGTGGATACCGTTTTGGTATCATCCACATCATCATCTGGATACCCGACACCATAATTCCAGAAAATACCCTTAATTTTTATATTTAAGTCAGCCAGGTTTAAATTTTGTTTAGGAAAATACCAGTTAAATCTTAACCAATATTCACCGCCATCCTCCGTATAGAACTCATATCCACTAATGGACATTCCATTTTTAACTTCCCCACTTTGAAAATATTTATCATCCTTTTTTTTACTTGCGATGAGTTTATAGATCTCCTGCCCTCCTGCCCAAATGGTAACTCCTTCATCAATGAATCCACCATCTTCACCAGCTGCGGCGAAATAATCATCATAATACATGAAGTTAAAAGTTATACAACCTTTTACTTCATCGAATGCTGCATACCACTTGGTATTATCCCAATCGTTGGCAAAAAGTGCCTTTGAATTTAAGATCATTAAGAATATGAGCGCCACCATAAGCACCGGCTTTAAAACCCTTCGCTTACAATCTTTTAAACATTTAAACTTTAGTAAATTTTTCAGGAATGAATCACCCGGAATGGATTTTTGGATAAATCGCGTCATGACATTTGTGGTTTGATTGATTATAAATAATCCCCATGACTCTTAAAAAAAACAGAAAGCATTAAATCAGTAAGTGATACAATAAGTCAAATTTCTCACCCAGCCCTTTATATGTATTTCATCTTCACGATGCTAAATTCCCGTACTCTACAGAATAATACAAACCTATCCTTTGAATAAGGGTGTTATTTTATTAAAAAACACAGGCCAATATATAATTTTAGCAATTAGCTAATATTCAGGACATTGATGCGATAACACTCTGTTGGTAAGAAGTAAGAACGAGCGATAAGAAAAAAGAAACGATAGTACTAATGTACCGCATATTTACACCAAACAAATATACATATATTAAATATATTATTTTTTATCAGATTAGACTTTTTTAAATGTAGGATAATACATCAACATAAAATCATTTGAGAGTTTATGCTGCTGACAATAAATAATGAGTATGTCGTGAAAGAAATTTAGTTTTTCATTTAAGAATGATTAAAGATAGAAGCAAACAGAATCTTTGGTTAGCACTCATTAATAGTCCTGGCTTAGTATCTCTAAATTTTTGGTGAATGACACAGGCAGCATGCTTACCTGACGTAAATTAATTGATGGCACGGGCCAAATGTCTGCGCCAGCTAGGACTATCTCATAAACTTCTCCATCTTTTCAAGCAGCTCTTCCTTTTTTATGGGCTTTGCAATATAATCATCACAGCCTGCTTCCCGTGATTTTTCTCGATCACCTGTAAGGGCATAAGCGGTTTGGGCAATAATGCATAATCCAGGCCTGAATTTTTTGATCTGAATTGTTGCTTCAAAGCCATTTAATATTGGCATATTGATATCCATTAAAACCAAATTAATATCTTTATTATTCTTCAGATAATTAACAGTTTCTTCTCCATTGGTAGTCCTTACAATTTTATTAACAACTCTCTTTAAGATGATACTTAAAAATTCAAAACTGGAATCATCATCTTCTGCTATTAAAAGGTTAATTTGCTTATCAAATACTTTACTTAAGTTCTTATTATCTTTTTCAGGATCAGCTTTTTTATGATTTTCAATCCAGGGTAAGTTGAAACAGAATGTAGATCCTTTTTCAAATTCTGATTCAACGCTAATATTTCCACCCAACATCTCAACATAGGCTTCTATAATGGAAAGTCCTAAGCCAGAACCCTGTCTTGCATGCTGGTTAGATATATCTGCCTGTTCAAACCTATTGAAAATAGATTCAATGCGATCTTCAGGTATCCCAATCCCGGTATCCTTAATCTTAAATTCAAACATTGAATTCTTTTTTTGGCAGTAAATCTCTATACTTCCTTTATCAGTGTATTTAATGGCATTTTTTATCAGGTTGGAAAAGATGGAATTTAGCTTTACTTTATCTGTTAGGATAAAGACATCTTGATTAGGCAAGTCATTTATAAGCTTCAATTCTATTCCCTTAGCACTTGCTTCCTCATTGAAGAACTCATATTGAATTTCTATTTCTTCGGTAATATTCACTACATTTTGGGCTATGTTTATCTGTCCGGCATCAATTTTCGAAATATCAATAATGTCGTTCACCGTATTCAGCATACGATCGCCACTTTTCTTAATTATTTCAATATATTTATGTTGTTCCTCTCCAGTGAGATTAGGTTCTTTTAATAAATCTGTAAACCCAAGAATCCCATTCATCGGTGTACGGATTTCATGACTCATATTAGCCAGAAAAGCCGATTTCAGTCTATCACTTTCTTCGGCCTTGTGTTTTGCAATGACCATTTTTTCTTCAAACATTTTCCGTTCAATAGAAATGCCTATTTGATCTGAAACCACTTTAAGTAGCATTAAATCATCCATATCAAAAGCATCTTCATCGTCATAGCTTTGAACCACGATGGCTCCCATAACTCTTCCCTTGATGTTAAAGGGGACACCAAGCCATATTTTACAATCCGTTCCATATTGCACTATTTCACCGGCTTCTTCAAGTTCTTTAAAGGTATCTTTTGTGGCCAAAAGAGGTTTAGCTATCTTTAGCATGTAATGGGTTATGGTTCCGGTTTCAGGAAATTCTTCAAAAACATCCACCTCATCCTTATATAAAAGTAAGTCTAGTTTGTTTTTTTCCTCATCGTACATTACAAAATAAATATTATTTGTATTAACAACGGTACTGATTTCCTGTTCTATTCTAATAACAAGATCTTCCAGATTAAGAGTATGGTAGGTTGCATCCGAAATATTTAAGATCAGGTCTTTAATGTTTTCTGCTTTTTTTTGATTGGTAATATCCCTCGAAACAGCTAATACTTCATTAATCTTTCCTTCAGTATTATAAATCGGGGAAATCTGAACTCCCCACCATTTAGGAGTTCCTTTGTTAGTCGAACAGAATCCTTCAAAATAGCCAACTTCTTCTGATTTTGCTTTTTCGATGGCTTTGCGGGCATTTTTATGATCTTCACCCTTCCAGAAATCTATCCATGATTTATTTAAAACGGAATCTATATCATCAATTTCCAATAGCGTTTGTCCACCTTTACTCATAAATTTTAAATGTCCATCAAGATCTAGGGTTTTAATACAATCTAAACTATTTTCAATGATCGATCGGTTAAATTGTTCACTTTGACACAATTTCTTATCCGCTATTTTTTGCTGTGTAATATCCCGAATTACCGTTACCCTTGCATCCTCACCCATGAATTCAATATTTCTGGATTGTATCTCTATCGGAAACAACAAACCATCTTTTCTTTTTATCGTTACTTCATAAGCTTCAGTAATATTTTTATGCATATTTTGCCAAACTCGCTCCAGATGCTCTTCAACCACTATTTGTTTAACAATATTTTCACCTATAATTTCTTCCCTGGAATAGCCTGTCATTTGGATAACAGCATTATTGACGTCAATTGAAACTCCCTTTTTATGAATGATAATCCCCTCAAGGGTGAGATCGGAAAATTGCTTAAAACGTTGTTGACTTTCCGATAATTTTTCCTCTGCCTGTTTCCGATCCGTAATATCATAAACCGTAATCAAACCGGTTAAGGTATTATTTAGTTTAATATTGTTTCCATGTAGTAACACCCATTTTTCCTGACCATCCTTGGAAATAATCTTAAACTCATATGGTCTATCTACATTTTTACCGATCAGTCTTTTCTTTGCATTTTCTTTGATTAATTCTTGGTATTCGGGGGCTACAAAATCCCAAATATGCATTTCACCCAAATCTTTCATGGTATAACCACACATCATTTCAGCGGCTTTATTTGCATAAGTCCATTTCAAATCCTGATATAACATAATTGCCATTGGAGATATTGAGGCCAATATCCTGAATTTTTCTTCGCTTTCTTTAACTTCTTGTTCTGCTTTTCTCTTCTCAGTTACATCTTCAAAGGCACAATGGGTACGGACGAAATTGCCCTCACGATCAAACTGAATGCTAGCTGTAAATTCGGTTTGTATATAGCTTCCATTTTTATGTTGAATTATAAATTCAACCCCTCGAATAATGTCCTTCCTTTTAATATTTTCCGGAAACAATTGTCGAAATATTTCTTTTTGTTCAGGATGTAAAAAATCACCAAACCATTTTCCAATAATTTCATTTCTGTTATAACCCAAAATACGCAACCATGCATTATTAACATCCAAAAAACAGCCATTTACATTCAGGGACTGATAACCGATGGGAGCGTGTTCAAAGTATAAACGATATTTTTCTTCACTTTGTTTTAAAGCTTCTTCAGCTATCTTTCGTTCGGTGATATCAGAGAAAACGGTTGCAAATTTTCCTTCCTCCGGAGAATAAACAGAAATATGAAAATGTTTTTTCAGAGGTGAAAAATATTCTTCAAAACTAAAAGGAAGCTTTGTTCTTGTTACTTTTTCATAAATGTCAAGATATGGAGCCTCTTTTGTTCCATAAAGTTCAGTTGCACATTTTCCAATGGCATCTTCACTATTCATATTCAGATGTTTTTCAGAAGCATGATTCGTTTCTACTATCCGATAATCAATTGCTTTACCTTTCCGATCATAAATCATTTCATGGAGATAAACACCTTCTGTCATTTCTGAGAATAGCGCATAGAATTTTTTATTACTTTCTATTAATTCATTTTCGACTCGTTTGCGCTCGGTAATATCATGGTAATTGACTAACACACCATTAATCAAGGGATCTTTGATACTGTTGGTGGCTGTAAGTTCAATCCATTTATAAAACCCATTCTTACATTTGAATCTGTATTCAACTGTCGAGGATGTGTCTTTTTGGAGTATATTATTGAATTCTTTCTGTATTCTTTCAATGTCTTCCGGATGCATTTTGTCCCAGCCGTTTGTGCCGATAATATCTTCCGGCTTCCATCCGAACCATTTCTCTATATTTGGGCTTTGATATTTTGTCATACCATCAACCCCCACAATGCCAATAACATCTCCAATATTTTCTATCATTGCAGCATGCATTTTATAGGTCTCCTGCAGTTTATTTTCTGCTTTTTTTCTTTCTGTAATATCCTTTACAAAAGCATAGTAATAAGCGATTTCTCCTTTCTCATCCAATCTTGCATGCACAGTAAGTTCCACCGGTACTCTTATGCCGTCTTTTCGAATGTATTCTTTTTCGTAAACAACCGCTTTTTTGGTTTCGTGTAATTCATTTAATTTTTTACTTTCATTTTCCAGCCATTCAGGGGGTGTGAGTACAGTATTCCAATCAATTGCTTTTAATTCTTTTTCGCTATAACCGGTAATTTTCTGATACATCTTATTGCTAACCCCCAATTTCCCATCGGGATAGCCCACAGCAACACCTATATTAGAGTCTAAAACAAGATCGGCCCAAAATTTTGTATCGGCTAATGATTTTTTTAATTGCTGTTCGCTGGCTTGCAGTTGTTGGTTAATAGCTTTCAGTTGTTGATTTGCGGCTCTCAACTGCTGATTACTTGCTTGTAATTGCTGTTCCCCAGCTTGCAGTTGTTGATTTATTGTTTGGATATGCTCTTTCTTTAGTATAGTTTCAAAGGACTTGCCAATTATATTTGATAAAGTATCAATAAGTGCTCTTTCTTCTTTTAAAAAAGGACCTTCATCCAAGATGGGTTTTTCTGTAAGATAGAAAACATCTATAGAACCTTGGGATTTACCATCCACAGTTATTGCTGCTGACTGCATCCATGGGGTTTCTTTGAAATTATCTGATTGAACTATACTATTTTGAAATCGTATTCGGGCTATCGTAATTTCCGGATATTTCCAGGCAGGGATTATAAATTGTACTAAATTAGCCAATATCCCTTCAATGGTATCCTGCTCAATAATAGTTGATGTAATATTGAATATGCAGGTGATTTCTTTTATTCTTTCTTTTAAATTGTGATTAGCCGAAACTAATTCTTCTTTATTTAACCTTAATTGTTGCTCGCTAGATTGCAGTTGTTGATTTGTGGCTCTTAACTGCTGATTAGCTGCCTGTAGGTTTTCTTCTGCTTTTTTACGTTCGGTAATATCTTCGCCAGAACTTAAAACAGATATTATTTTTCCATTATCATCCTGTAAAACAGTATTGTGCCATAATATGGTTCTGATATCACCTGATTTAGTTTGGATGTCCGATTCGTAATTTGCTACATTTTCAAGTTTTCCGCATATGGTTTGTTTGAAAACGTTTTTAATTTCTTTTATGTTTGTGTTTGGCAAGCAATTTTCAAACCAGTTTTTGCCAATTAATTCACCGTTTTTATATCCCAGTAGTTGATGTCCACTTTTATTCAGCAAGGTAATATTTCCATTTTTATCGAGCGAGAGAATGATTTCAGCAGCCACATTTAAATAATTTTCTGCCGTTTCTTTGCTTTTTAACAGTTCCTGTTCGTTAGCTACCAGTTGTTGATTTGTAGCTCTTAATTGCTGTTCGCTTGATTGTAGTTGTTGATTTGTGGCTCTTAACTGCTGATTGCTTGCTTGCAATTGCTGTTCGCCAGCTTGTAATTGTTGGTTAGTAGCTTTCAGTTGTTGTTCGCTTGATTGCAGTTGTTGTTCTTCAGCTTTTAGTTTTTGGTTGGCTGTTTCCAGTTTTGAGTTCATTAATTTTAAATTTTCTTCAGCCTCAACACGTTTCGTCTCTAATATAATACTATTCAGAGCCAGTCCTATATCATCAGCAAGCTCTTTCAACAACTCAACATCTTCCTTAATCAAATATTTTCGTGGAATTGAAACCGTGATCAATCCATAAAGCTTATTATTATGAATAATAGGAGCTGTTATTGCTCCTCTATCTTCGTAATATTTTGCCAACGGACAATCCAAACAATCTTCTATTGGATTTGAAATGCTAACAAACTCTTTAAGCTCCAATGCTTTTAATGCGCATTTAGTAAATTTATTTTTTTTCAAACGATTGGCTATGCCCTGAAATTCCTTACCCAAGCCGCTTTGATAAACAGCTTCAAATTTACCGGTCTCGTTCAATAATAGCAGCCAGGCATTATGATAACCCTTTTCTGAGGTAAGAATCTCACAGATGTTTTGGAGTAATTCAGGCACTTTTTTTTCTGTTATGATCAATTTATTTACATTGCGAATGCCTGCTAACACTTTATTTGTATGCTCCAATTTTTTTTTCGTATGCCTTATTTCAGTAATATCACGAATTAAACCTTCCGTTCCTAACAGATTGCCTTTTTCGTCATAAAAATTCTTAATATTATTTAAAGACCAAAAAGTATTTCCGTTCTTGCATTTCAATTCTAACTCACAATTGACCAATTTACCCTTCACTTTTATCTCTTTAATCATTTCGTTTCTTTCAGTCGGATTGGCATAGAGTGTTTTCATAGGCAGTCCGATCATTTCTTCGGATGAAGCATAGCCACATATCTGAGCTATTGCTCTATTTGCCATGATTATTTTTCCTTCAATATTTGCTCGCAAAAACCCATCTTCCATAAAATTCAAGATTCTTGCTGCATCCTCAACAATAACTCTTTTTTTGTTTTTCATAATTATTGTAATTTACTCCAGTTCCGTAATAGCATTTCTTTTGATTCACCTTCGGTATAGTACACACAGGTATTTTCAATATCAAGTCGTATGGTTCTGCGCAGTGTTCCGCCCAATGCTTTGGCTGCTATGTTTAAATGTTTTTCGTTTAAAATGTTTAATACCGATCGAATATTATTCTTACAGATCGTATCATTTTCTATTTTCAATACATTACCTGCTCCCACAAGACAAAGGTTTAAATCAGAAGAAGCAACCCCTTGTTGTTCCAGAATTTGCAGCATTTTATCGATGGCATCAACAGCATATTTTGTTTTATGTAGCTTTTCTTTAGAGGGTGATTTTCCTGGCAACATAATATGAGCCATCGCACCGATACTTTTTTTGACATCAACGGCAGCCACTACGATGCAAGATCCAATGCCATTTGAAATCAGAATATTGTTGGCTTTCCCGGTTTTCACTTCCCCTGTTGATACATTTATATTTTCTTTCATTTAAACATAACACTTTTTCTAGCTATTTTTCTATTAACACTATTCGTGCATTGCTTAGTTATCATTTATAAATTTTATTATTTCCCCCATTAATAATTTAATAGGTTTCGTAATATAATCGTTTCAGACATTCAGATTACTTTTTATATCGTCTATGGCTAGAATTGATTTTCTAGCTAATTTTTAACAAGTATCTATTTTTCATCTCAAATATTTACCAATAAGCGATAATAATAATTGTTGATTTATTGGTTTAATTATAAGATTATCAAATCCTTCATCCATCAATTTCTTTTTTTCATGCTCAAAGGCAAAGGCCGTTATTGCGATAACAGGTATTTTTTTCTCCTTATCTATTTTTATTATTTGGTGGAGTGCATCAACTCCATTCATGATCGGCATTTGTATATCCATTAAAATAAGATCTATAGTGTTTTTGTGTTGTTCAAAATGTTCAATTGCTTCTTTTCCATTTTTTGCCCAATGAATTGAAACACTTACTTTTAAAAATATTTAAGTTCATAGTGATCTTGGTTTTGAATTAATTATTAAGGAGAAATATTTGTTTTTTCATTATTTAAAACATTTATTTTGCTCTAAAAAATAAAGTCAAACAAAGTTGGAAAGCTATACAACTCTCTTTTTTTTAGATAGTATTTGCTCTTAAAATGGAGAAATTATTCACACTTTATAAATTTAAAAAAAATTAAATAGTTTTTTATTAGGTAAATTACCTATATCTAACTTAAGTTGTTAATTTTTGTTCATAAGATTTTCTCTAAGATTTACCGTAATTTGATGTAATACTTTACAATACAATTCTTAATCTAATAATCTAACACTACTATAAGAACACTGAGTTTTGGGGAGGTAGACAGCAAAATAGCATTAAAGGAGATTAGTGTATCATATATTCCTAAAATCAACCAAATTGCAAATAATTTTTATCACAACTCAAGTTGATCTTCAATAATATTTATAACATGTTTAAAAATAATGATGAAATATAAAGACATGAATTTAAATCATCCTTTGTAGAACAAGAAACTATGATGACTATTACTATAAATTGCATGTAAATATGTATGTAAAAAAGCCTTGAGATTTTCATGGCTTTGATTTACAGCTTTTTATATTTACCTGGAAGTGCCCAGAACAGGACTCGAACCTGCACGGATTTGCATCCACTGGTCCCTGAAACCAGCGCGTCTACCAATTTCGCCATCTGGGCATTTAAATAACTTTTTATTAATGATTAAGTATAATTAAAACTATTAATCATTATTCCATTCCAAGTGCCTACTCCCGAAAATTATGAAGCTCGCTTCATTTTAATTTTCGAGGATGCTCGAAAAACATTACAAATCGAAGATTTGTTGTTTGTTCGGCACAATTTCGCCATCTGGGCAAAAATGCAAATTTAGAATAAATTATTACATATTAAATCATTTCATTCTATTATCTTGATTGGTAATACGGCGGTTATAAATATTTTTAATTGTCAGAAAAAAAACTTCAGAGATTATAAAAGTTTAATAATGAACACAAAAAAACAAATAAACCCAAATTTGGAAGTAGTATTCGCCCTAAAAATTTCGATAAGTAGAATTCATTTTATGATTAGCTGATTGGATAAGTTATAAATGCCTTTAATAATCTGACCCCATATTGGCCCCAAAAATCAACAAATATCATACTTATGATGTGTATTTTGCTTTTATCATTTTTAGCATAGTTCAAAGCCATGCACATTCTACCCTACTGAATTCATCAAATACGATCGGTCTAGATGAAGAGTAAAATGACAACAACTAAAATAATAAAAGCAATAAAGTTAAACAGACCATTACTTTTTTTTATTCTCCAACCAGGATATGGCTTCATTTTTTATCGAAGATTAAATTATAACTATTTATTAAAAAAGATGAGTAGCATTTAACATTCTTAATCGTAGCAGGGTTAACTACCATTATGTTAATTACTCTTATAGTTAACATATTTTACATTGCTTAACTTCAAAATTAAATCCATAATATCTTTGGCTTCTGTTTTGGAAATGATATTCCTCCGATGAAAATCAACCGTTGCTTGAGTAATAAATAGTATTTTAGCTATTTCCGAATTCTTAGCTCCATTAAGATACAATAACAGAACATCCTTTTCCCGCTCTGTTAATCGATTACACAATTTACATTCATTTATATTTATTGTTTTATGATTAACCGCCTCCGCTCTATATCTATTAATGGCTGATTTTAAATCTCCAATACTAATAGGTTTGAGTAAATAATCAAAAGCTGAATTCCGAATAGCTTCAATGGCATAATGATCATTTTTGGTCACAAAGATAAAAGTTGGAAAATAGTGAGAGACCAATATTTCATTAATAATCTCAAAACCTGATTTAAAATTCATCTCTACCGCAATAAATACCATTTCCGGGCGGTTATCAAGTATTATTTTACTTGCATTCTTTGGATCCTCTATCTTTGATAATACTTCAACATTTTCAATTTTATTCAACAATTCCACCAATCTCTCTGTTGCATCTATATCATCATCGACAACAATACACTTAACAGTTCTCATTTAATGGTCGTTTATTATTTAAAACTCCATGATATACATAAGTTATTATTCTAAGTAAACATCATCCTAACTTATGAAACTGATCTCAATTCAATTAATATCTTCCTAAATTTGAATTAAAATGCTTGATCAAAATTCTAAGCTGAGTTCAAATCTATCTTGATGCATTATTCTTTTTGGGGGGAGACCTAACCAATTGATTAAAATTGAATAAGACATTCAATACAAATATACAAAATATTGTAAAGCCAACTATTTTACCTCCCTAATTTATAAAATATTTACACATTTTTGTCCATAACTTACTATTAACGTTTCATACAGATTACCCCTAATTATTGCTTAACAATTGGAATTACACTTATTTTACCATCCAGCTCAATTCTCAAATAATACACACCAGGAAATAAACTGGTATTGATATAATTAAAGTTGTATTTACCTTCATTGAATGAATCGTCTTTCAAAACATCTACAAAACCTCCCAATGCATTTACAAGCGAAATCCTAACCTCTGAGTTTTCAGTCAATGAGAAACTATACCTAAAACTATTAGTAAAAGGATTAGGGTAAACTTTAAGATTTAAGTTCTCCATTTTATCACTTTCCTTATCTATTGCATGATCTAAAACAAAAGGGTGATAGGCATCAGCAACAATCATATCCTCCTCAAACTGAATCTTTTCTTCGAATGTATACCATTTGTTTTCTTGATTCTCAAAGAATTTAAAATGAATTTCATCTCCTTTCTCCGCATTGCTGTACATCATTAGATTATATAAATATTCATCTGTCATAGGGTAGTATAATCCATTGATAATTCCTACACAAACATCATCCTGATTAAAGGCATAGAGCACATTCTCTTCGCTTCCAATATTTTGAGAATCAACCATAACTTTTATCATGGAGCTGCCACTAAATTCAAAGTCTTGTACTTTCAAAAAATATTCAGATTTTGGAAGGATCAAGTATTTAGAGACCATTGGATTTATTGATTTTAGATTTGTAAAATCAGCGCCACTAATCGAACCTGAATTAGTCACCTTAAGCACATAACCATTGCCCGGTTGCATATTTTCTAGTTGCCCGTACCAACCATAGCCACTATAATAGGTGGACGACACTAATTGGTCTTTGATGTAATCATTCTCAACTTTAATTAAACTATTTAGATAATCAGATACCAACATTCCAGTAGACAATGGATATCCGATCCAGTTCCAACCTGCATTAACAGGAATTACTTCATTTGCGAAATCGAATGGAGATCCTTGATAAGTCATCTCCCCTGAATTATTCAATTTGATTTTATATGTTTCCTTGGGATCAAGTTCTGAGAGTGTGCCGAACCATCCTTTAAAGCCCGACTGATCATAGAAAGTTGCAGAATTACCTGTGCCTTTTCTATCTTTGATATAATCACCCGCTTGTGGATTAAGTGTTGTCAAAATCTGATCAAGTGCCATGCTGTCATTTTCTAAATAGACGGAGAACCAGTTCCAGCCCGATGTCATTGACTTACTATAATCCAAATAAGTATAGGCATTCATTTCAAATGGAGCTATGGCAGATCCAATGGTCATATCAGAATTAAATGGGATTTTTTCATTGATATCCATAATACCATCTTCTGAGTTTGCTAAAAACTTAAATTCGATATTCTCACCACTGGCCTGATTGCTATAAACCCTCATGATGTAGATCAGTTTATTGGTTGGTCCACGTTGAGGTTCACTCATTACTCCCCTGCATACTCCATCAACAAAAGCAGCCAAAATCCCTGCTCCGGTTGTATCATCATCAATAAATATTTCTGCAGTAACCTCCCCATCATAAGCATATTCAGATGGATTTACCGTCCATCCTTCAGGGAGACTGAATTCATTAACTGTAATTACGAATGATTTACTAAAAGTTCCACCATTTCCATCATCTGTTTGAATCCTTATAGAATAAGAAGACTTAGTCTCATAATCAAATACAACGGCAGATTTCAAGGTGTCACTAGAAATTGTAAAACTACTGTTATCAGTGTCACCATCCCCTACGACTAAAGAATAAGTATGAGTATCGCTAATATCACTATCAGTTGAAGACAGAGTTCCAACAACTGCTCCCACACTTAAATCTTCATCTATAGATAAATTGGTTAAAGTTATATTTGTTGGTGTGTGATTTGGTGTGTGATTTAATGGATCAACAGAATATTTATAAACCGATCCTCCTAGGAAATTTGAATTGTCCACTGTTATTAACATTTCTCTTTTACCATCTCGATCAAAATCACCAATGGCTGAATGAGCATCTGTAAAAAAATATGCATTGTAAGCACCAAAATTAGGTAGATGCGAATAAAATTGAATATAAGGGATTGAATCTGTATTTAAATACGCTCCGCCAAACAATGCTATTCCGTTCAATAAACTTTGAGAAGTACTATTATCAGGACTCTTCACATACCATCCAGCTAAGAATAATTCATTGCAATCATCTCCATTCATATCTGGCAAACATGTTAACTCTCCGACAAACTGATTTATATAATTTACCACATCAACTTCAAAAGCTTCTGCCTGAATTTTTAACAATTTATCCGGAATAGTATCCATGTTTTCTCCCCCATAATATATATAAAGACCTTCTACGCCATCTCCACTACCTCTAGTTTCTCTAAATTGGTATGGCATCGTTGCGATATCTGCATATCCATCTCCATTAAAGTCACCTCCTGTTAAAGACATTCCTAAACCATAATATTGAGAGACCTGATCTGAAGATAAAAATAAATCAGGGGTTGAATATGCATCAGTACTCGCTGAACTCCCTTTACCAAAATAAACATTAACTCCTTCATTTCTGCATCCGCTCATTGCAAAATCATCGATTCCATCACCATTCATATCACCGGGAGCAGTAGTTCTGGCACCAAAATGGTTCGTTCCGATAATAGTATGTTCAGGTACTGTGGTTAATATTGCTTTTCCATAAAAAATGAATGCTTTAGAATCTCCATACAATAAAAAATCATCAATATTGTCATTATTAATATCTCCAATGTACTTTACTCCAAAGCCATCATTACTTATAATATCAATCGATAAATCAAAGGTGAAATAAATTGTATGATCTACGGTTAGATCAAAAGACGGGCTTCCATAATAAAAATCAATTCGGGTATTTGAATAAGTTTCAGCATCTTTCATTAAAATAGCCAAATCAGTATAATTATCCCCATTAAAATCCCCACATTCAACCAATTGAGTTTTTTCTGAGCCACCTGGTCTAATCTCAAAATCAGGAGTATTAAATGTACCATTTGTATATATTTTAACAAAGTCAAAAGAACGACCTATATATGCAACATCCTCATTTCCATCACCGTTAATATCTCCGATATTCTTTGTTTGAAACAATTTGTCTTCCTCATAGGTTGCTTTATCATATAAGAGATCGTCAGATATTGTATGAGAGGATGAGTTCCCTAAGAAAAATCGATGCCCAAAATATTCAGGGATATCAACAGAAAAACAAAAATCATCCATACCATCTCCTGAAATATCTCCTAAAGGATTTGCAGAATGTACATAAGTATAATCTCCATCCTCTGAATCGTTAAAATTCAAATACATATCATAGTTTAAATTCCCTATAAAACTTGTCTTTCCCAGAGCTATTCTCGCAGCAGCATTTGTATGATCATAAAAATAGAAATCAGCCTTTTGATCATTATTAATATCTCCAATGTAACGAATGGGTGTTTCGTGCATTTTAACAGAATCGGCATACTCTTCATTTACACTATTTTTGGTAAAGACGTAAGTGTGATTCATGAGGGTACTAAAAGAATTAGCAGCCGTTGTATATATTATCTCTTTAATTCTATCACCATTAACATCTACAATATCAATACTTTCCGGTCTTGTTGTTGCTCTTTCTGTTTGAGAAAGACTTAGTGTTCTATCTGCCGGATCCATTTCAATAATACGAAGCGAACGCTCATAATTATCTTCAAAATAAAAATTAATGAGTTTATATCCCGTTCCGTCTAAATCCTCAACTCTGAAATATTTTTCAGTATATGCTACATCACAAAAATCAGGACTGTATGAAATTTTAACAAAATTTTCAGGTAAATCATTACCAAAAATAATATCGAATTTACCTGTTGCCGAAGAAGTCAGATAATCACCATAGCCATCATCATCAATATCAAATGATGTACAAACAATAGTTGGTAGATTTGTCGTATACCGTATTGCATTTGGTACTAAACCTGCTCCCGATCCAAAGTAATACTGCCAGGATTGATTTTCGTTAATACCAATGGCATCGGCATACCCATCACCATTGAGATCTCCCAAAGGAATAATCTCAACATATAATATTTGTTCTGACAAAACACTTAAGTCTGCTCCACCAAAAATTATTATTGTTTTATGAATTTTGTCATAAACTTCACCGGTTCTTTCATCTGCACACAACTGCGTATAATACATATCAATAATACCATCACCGTTAATATCACCTGCATCATCATAACGATCAATGATAAAATTCTTTTGTTCATTAGGCCATGGATTTGAATGATAGATATCCGTGGGATGATAAACCAAATAATCGCCTGGTCCTGCTTTTAAATGTGAACTTTTAGAAATAATCTCATTTGTGAATTTTTCATCACATTTGACTGACTCCTGTGCAGCAATATTAAAAAGAATAAATTGCATCACAATTATTAACAATATTCCATTCTTACTCATAATCTTTTATTTTTTGCAACATTAACAATTTTCATATAGTTAAAAACCAACAAGTTCCGGCACTATTCTGACATTAATTTGTTTTGATAATCGGAACTATTTTATTATAAGCTTCCATTTCAAAACGAATTAAGTAAAGACCTTCCTTTAAGTTTGATGTACTCCATTCATTTTGATGATGCCCTTTTGAAAACATTTGGTCTTTCAATAATTCTAAGGTTTGTCCAGAAGTATTTAGTACAGATATACGAACCCATGTGTCCTCATTAAGTATAAAGCTATAGGTCAAACTTTGCTTAAATGGATTAGGGTAAACCTTGATATCCAATTCGTCAGGAAGCTGGTTTTCTTCTTTTATTGAACTCTTTAGCTCAAATGGATGATAGGCATCTGCCACCACCATATCATATTCAAAAATCATTTGCTCTGTAAATGAATACCAGTTGTTTTCTTCACTATTAAAGAATTTAAAATGAATTTCATCTCCCTGTTTTGCATTGCTGTACATCATCAGATTGTACAAGTACTTATCAGTCATCGGATAATATAATCCATTGATAATCCCGACACAAATACCATTCTGGTTAAAGGCATACAATATGTTGCCATCGGCTCCGGCATTCTTGCCATCAATAAATACTTCGATGCTTGCACTACCGCTAAACTCAAAATCTCGTGCATTCAAAAAATATTCAGATTTCGGAAAGGTTAAAGATTTAGAGACCATTGGATCTATTGATTTTAGATTTGAAAAATCGGCCCCACTTATAGACCCTGAATTTGCAACTTTAAGCACATAACCATTGCCCGGTTGCATATTTTCTAGTTGCCCGTACCAACCATAGCCACTATAATAGGTGGACGACACCAATTGATCCTTGATGTAGTCATTCTCAACTTTAGTTAAACTGTTTAGATAATCCGAGACCGACATTTCAGTGGAGAGCGGATATCCAATCCAATTCCAACCTGCATTAACAGGAATAACCTCATTGGCGAAATCGAAGGGAGATCCTTGATAAGCCATTTCACCGGCATTGTTTAGTTTAATTTTATATGTTTCCTTGGGATCGAGTTCTGAAAGAGTACCATACCAACCTTTAAAGCCTGACTGATCATAGAAGGTGGATGAGTTACCTGTGCCTTTTCGATCCTTAATATAATCACCCGCTTGTGGATTAAGCGTTGACAAAATCTGATCAAGAGCCATACTATCATTTTCTAAATAGACAGAGAACCAATTCCAACCCGATGTCATTGACTTACTAAAGTCCAAATAAGTATAGGCATTCATCTCAAATGGAGCTATGGCAGTTCCAATGGTCATATCAGAATTAAATGGAATTTCTTCTTGGATATCCATAATGCCATCTTCCGAATTCTCTAAAAACTTAAATTCAATATTCTCACCACTGGCCTGATCACTGTATACACGCATAATGTAGATCAGTTTATTAGTTGGCCCCCTTTGAGGTTCACTCATCACTCCTCTACAAATTCCATCTACAAATGCAGCCAGAATGCCTGCTTCAGTAGTATCATCATCAATAAATACTTCTGCCGTAACCTCACCATCATAAGTATATTCAGATGGATTTATTGTCCATCCTTCTGGAAGTTCTTGCTCAATAGTTAAAACCATCTCATCAACAAAATCATTCTCACATGGTAATATGGCATAAGCTGTAAGTGTCAAAATTACATAACCAGTATTGAAGTCTTCAGTTCCTATTGTATATTGAGTTAATAATTCTGATGCATTGCTAAAGACACCATCTCCTGAAGTCGACCATAAAACAGCTTCCTCATTCGTTGCTGTTCCCGACAATTGATAAGAGTAAATGCCAGAAATGATTGCATCCATTCCAGCATTAGCTGTTGGAGGCTGATTAACTGTAATTTGAATAGTGTTTGATTTGACAGGACAGTTACCTTTATTATTCACTTCAACCTGATAATTACCCTTGATATTTGCAAAGAAATTATCATCAATTGCCCCATCAATATATTCTTCATTTTTTATCCATTTATAGGTTAGTTCAGAATCAATATTTGCATTTAGTTCGACATAACTACCTTCACAAAATCTTGTAGCACCATTAGCAACAATATTAGCAGTTGGAGCATCATATACTTTAATGGATAATGTATCAGAATATCCAGTATCACCATTTGCATCTGTTACAAACACATAATAATCTCCAGAGGCATGAACAAAAATAGCAGAAGTAGTATCCCCATTTGACCAATTATAATCCGCAAAACCATCTGGAGCCGTTATTAAAGAACTATCATTTTGGCATAAATTTTCATTGGTACATTGTAAAACAGGATGCAAAGTATTTTTTTCTTTGCCATATTTTGCAAGTACATTCCCTGAACCAAAATATAAACTAGACTCCAAATCAGCTTCTATCCCTCCTCCATGATTATCATTATAAAAACTACTCAATATATTATTAGCATTTATTAAACTACCACCAGATGTAAATTTGCCTAAAAACGTACCATATCCATCAACCGAAACACCTGCCATATCTAGTCCAACATCATGTTGACCAACTATGTATACATTACCGCCTGGAGCTATTGAAATATCATTTCCACAATCAAAATTAGTACTTCCACCAGTAGCAATCCATTCTATGGAGCATGAAGAATAGAGTTTCATTAAAAACATATCAGCGTGACCAACACTTGTTCGTTGGAATACTTCAAATTGTGAATTACCAGTAAATTGACCACAAATATACTTACTGCCATTTTCTAAATATTTTATATCATTAGCTCTTTCTTGATCCCAACTACTTGTATTGGTACTACTACTTCCATATTTATTGAAAGCATTCATATATCCATCAGAGGTGGAACATTCAATAAAAAAAATGTCATGTATGCCACTTGCAGTTCTAACAGACCCACTTTGATTGTTAAAAACAGCACTACCCGAAAAGCTCCCAACAACTCCAACATGAGTACCATCTGTATCTATTGAGACACCCTGAAAATAGCATGTGGAATTATTATATTCCTCTCCTTGTTTTGCCCAAACAGTTGAGCCACTTGAAGAAAACTTTGCAACTACTAAATTATATCCTTGATCAAAGTTTTGTAATGAAATTCCATTTGGAAAACGGAGAAAATTATGCTCAGTTCCACCATATAATCCTTCAAAGTGTCCGACAATATAGGAATTACCTGAATTATCAAAACAAACATCCATAATTCTAACTACCTGAGAGTTCGGGGCATTCCAAACATCTGAATTATATATCTTGTTAGCCCAAATGCATAGCCCATTTTTATCAAATTTGGCTATAAATCCGTCTGTTCCATCATTGTAGGTATTGCTTATGGTTACATTATTGCCAAAATCAACCGTACCTGAAAACTCTCCAACAATGATAATATCCCCTTCTAGATTCACATCCAAGGCTCTAACATTACAATTGATGAAGTTAGACCATATCTCGGTTCCATCGGGATCAAATTTGGCATACTGACTTCCGCCACCTACAACAATATTCCCATCCAAATCAAGTGTCAAATCTTCAATATCAGTAATTCCAAATTTGCTCCATAACCAATCATATTCAGGCTCCTGACCAACAGAAACATACTCGCTTTGAGACTTTGTATTGGATCCAGCAGAATTAGAAGTTGTTAATGATACATCGTATTTTCCAGTCGTGTAATACGTTATACTAGGGTTTTGCACTGTTGAGAAACTTGGAGTTCCTCCAGGAAATAACCATTGCCAACTTAAAGGATTATTAGTCGAATTATCGGTAAATTGTATTTTAGTCCCAATCCCAATTGATTGATCATCTGCTAAAAAATCAGTCATTGGAACACTACCTCCACTTTGACTTAATATGATTATTACACTAGATAAAATATTATTGTCTTTGTTTTGTTCACTGATCGTATTTTCAGGATCAATAACAAAGAGTAAGTAATATATACCCGGAACCGTATTTGAAGGTAGATTGATATTTCTAGCATAAGGAATTGTTGCTCCAGCATCTAATGAAGAAATACTATAAGCTGCATTATTTAACTCTAGATCATTATAGGTTTCAAATGTTGGATTGCTTGATAAATAACACCTAAAATCAAAACCAGCTGCATTTTCAGTTCCTATATTCATCAAATTGGCTGTAACATATGTACTTTCTCCTGCATACAAACTTGCAGGATTTATCTGCTGTTCCTGTATTGTTAAATCAGAGGATATTTGAGCTTGTATAGTTACCGGTATATTCGCTTTATTATTATTATCATTTAATTCTGTAATTAAAGCATTTGCATCGGCAAATAGCACTAAATATTTATTGCCAATTTCAGCATCTGTTGGAATAGTTATCTTTAAGTTTAAAGAAATTGACTCACCGGCTTTAATTCCTGAAACATACTTACTTAAAAGTTCTGTTTCTGTCCCGGTAGTTGTATTGGACAAAAACACTTTTAAATGACTCCCTACTGCATCTGACAACCCATTATTACTAAGATCACATGTAAGCATAAGTTCGGTACCTTGGGCTATTGTATTTTCTAGAATACTTACATTTTCAACGATTAAATCTGCTTGTTGAGCTAAAGAAGAAGTAATGATATAACTTAATCTATTTCCCAACTTATCAAAAGAATATTTGAAGCTTGTAGCCTCATTGGTAGATTTAACCAATCGATTTTGATTATCAAAATAGTAAGTTGTTATATTTTGGGCTTGTGTTGCATTCGTAACAAAAAATAAACCAAAGAGGACTATAATAATATTTCTTGCAGTCATAAAATTTAGTTTTTTAATTAACTATTTATTAATATTTTTCCTAATTTCCTCAATCGTCATTTGATGATGTTTTTTCCCAAATATGGATTGTAATTGACCTCCTAACTGAGTTCCAACATTATCATAATATTCAAATACTACATCACTTATATTTACACCTGTTGCCTCTTCTACTATGTCATCTAGCCCAAAAGTTAGACCTGATATTCCAGTTTGGATTAGTGCTTTTGAAATACTTTGAGCTCCTAAGCCCTCTTGATAATTTGTATATACATTCGTCCCTAATCCAATTGCAACTCCTGCAAAACCAAGAGCTTTCCCAAATTTACCAGTAGTCATTTTAGAATTTTTATCTACTTTGTTTATCATCCATACTGTAGCTTTTGAACCATTTGAAACTAACTCGTTAACAAAACCCAGTGTATTTCCGGCAGTCTGTCCTAATGAGCTTGAACTAGAAATATCTTCACCTGATTTATACAAATCATATAGCCCTTTAGTTAATCCAATAGCATCTTTTGTTAAACCCAAAGGGTTTTCTCCATTAGGGTCAATACTAACTATAGGATTACAATCTGCGTAAGGATATAGATTAGCACTCCAAATAGGGTCTTCGGTGATAAATCTACCTATCTCTGCATCATAATATCTGGCACGCATAAAATAGAGGGTACTGTCTTCATACATTACTCCATATTTACCCACATAACGGAAAGGGTTATAATCAGCTTCCTCATTTTGCAATACTTCGCCATAATTGCCATATTGATATTTATGGCTTATATTGGCATTAGCATCAGTCATAGCAATGGTGCTACCTCTATAGTCATAGTGGTAATAATGAGTATGGTTATTGGCATCAATTCGTGAAATTAAGCCCAGTCCATAGATGTAGTAATTGAGTGGATTATTTGAGGCATCTGTTTCTACTAGAACATTAGTCATTCCCAATAAATCAAGTACATATCTTTTTACGATACCATTTGTTGTGCTTGCACATCGGTTTCCGCTACCATCATATAAATATTGTGCTTCAAAATCACCACTTACAGATGTCAGTCGATCAAATTTATCGTATTGATAGACGCGGTTTCCCTTCGATTTCGTATTACCATTGGCATCAAAAGTAAAGTTTGTACTTCCTTTATTTGATATTCGATTTATACTATTATAAGTATATGTTTGATCTTGAGCTTCTATGATAGCTGTAGTATATGGCTCTGTTTTTTGCTCAGATACGTGGTTCCCAATTGGATCAAGTGAAAATGTATATTCATTAATAAGGCTAGCATCAGCTTTCTTCCAATTCAGACCTGTCATTCGTCCTGCATTATCATAACTATATAAACAATGTGTTTCATTAGCATAGTTTATCTCTGATAATAGACCATCATCTCTATATGTATATGTTGTTGTGTTATCGTTCCAGTCTGTAACACTTTCCATTAAATTATCATCATCATAGGTATATGTTACCAATTTACTTCCGGGGTATGTAATGGTTTTTAAATTGCTTGCCAGATCGTATGTATATTGAACTTCATTTCCCCAGAAATCAATTGTTTTTGTGACTCGATTGAGTAAATCGTAATAAAAACGGATCGTTCCATTGATATTTGTAATTGAAGCAATGTTATTATTAGCATCATATGTATAATTTATGTTCTCTCCACCAGAGTTCACAGATTCTAATCGCCCTTTAGTGTCATAATCATTGATAAAAGTTTGATTATTAGGATCGGTATGAGTTTCCAATCTCCCATCATCTTCATATGTATATCGATCCATATAATCTCCAAAGGAAACTGATGTTAGAAAGTCGTTCTGAAAATCGTAGCCCATTGTTGTAACTCCATTCTGAGCATTGGTAATTTTTGTCAAATTATCATTTAAATCATAGTTATACTGCGTTGTATTCCCATCAAAAGTTTCAAATTGCAAATTATCATTGGGATCGTATTGATAAGTAATGATTTTTCCATTAGGATTGGTGAAAGAACGTAATCTACTCGCATTATCATATGACGAACTTGTTTCAATTCCTTCCGGAGCCTTGCTTGATTCCAGATTTCCATAACTGTCATATGAATAAATTACATTAATTCCTGTGGGACTAGTAGTAGAGTATACTAAACCCTTACTATTGCTTTCAAATGTTATGGTCCCCCTTGGGGTTATTGCTTGCTTTAAATTGCCATTAGCATTGTAATTATATGTATAGCTTTTACCTCTTGGATCGGTATATTGTGTGATGTCATTTCTGTCGTTATAATTAAATTGATGCGATACCCCTAAGGGCAAATTCATTGTAAGCACATTACCCATATCATCATAGGTATAGGAAACCGTTTTCCCATTAACATTCATATTATCCGGTTTCTTAGTTTGGCTTGAATTATAATTTACATCAACAATTGCTGCCTCAGTTTCAAGATGAAAAGGGTCTCCGTTTTTATTATAATTAATAGTTGTTACTTTCCCAAAGGGGTCTGTTTTCTCAGTTTGAATATAATTTTCACTACTTTGTCCGTAATTCCTTTGATAATTGAAAGATGTTGGTTCATTACCGTTTGTTTGCGTGCTCATCAACTTTTTTTGTTCATAGGTATTAGTAATGACATTCCCCTTTGGAAGTTGGATGGATAACAATAAAAATTTCTCTTCCTCTCTACTACCATAATTATAATGAGAGATCTGTCCTTTTGCATCTTTAAATGAAATTAGTTTGGGTTCTCCATTTTTCACATCATAAGTGTCATAGTTAAAAAACACCGTTCGTCCAATGGGATCAACAATATAACTTAATAGGTCGGTAGCATTATGATAATTGAATTTTAGGGTTCTTCCAGCTGTTCCTATAATCTGACTAATTCTAAAATATTTTGATTTATATGATGATTTCTCATAATTGAGCGTAATTGTATTACCATTTCTGTCACTCACAGTCTTCAATACATAAGGGAAATCATCAGCAGAATTTGCTAATTTTTGATAGGTGTATATTATTTGATTTTTGGTAGTAATGATAAACTTATCAGATGTTGGTTTTTGAAGTTTATTATAAACACCTTTAGTTTCACATTCATAAGATCCATTTATCGATTTATAAACATGAAACCCACTATTTGGTAATGCAATTATTACTCTAAAGTCATCTAAGTTCTCTTTATCTCCAGGAATTTCCATAACATAACTATTGTAAGGATGACTCCAAGCCTTTCCTAAAGGTCTTAAAGGCGTTAATCCTTCAGGCATTTCAGTTAAATATGAATTATATGTATGTTCAAAGCTCAAAGGAATGCCAATACTGGAAATGGCAAAGCTTGTTTTTGTATAGAAATTAAAATTCCCACTATGTAATGCTTTAAAAGACGCAAAATTATCTGGGGTGTAATTTCCTGGAATAAAAAAGTCTTCTTCAGTTGGTACAGGGGTATTAAATGCAAGGGTGCTCATCATTTTATAAAGCATCACAAAAACTTCACCTCTGTATACATTTACATTTGGCCCAAATATATGCTCTGAGTTATCAGAAATGATTCCTTCTTTATAAGCCGTGTAAATATATTTGTATGCATCATGATTGATATCAACATCCGTAAAAGGTAGATCAGTTCCAGCTTGTAATTCAATATTCCAGGTTTCGATTAATACTTTTAATGCATGTGCTCTACTTATAAAATTTGAGGCATAGAAATTAAAAAAAGATTTATCAAAAGGAGCTATCCCATCCTGATACTCGAGATAAGATAGGTTTTTGGCAAAACTATAAAACCATGTTGAATGATCTTGCAAATCCTGGAATGGTGAAGGGAAGTCATCAGCAAATGAATTTTGTTGTAAACTAATGCTTAAATAGGCAAGTTTAGCTAATGCTGCTCTTGTTATTGGATCTTCAGGCTCACACTGTCCATCTTCTTTTAACATTCCCTCTTCACAAAGAAAAGAAACTGCGTCGTATGCATAATGATCGAATTCAACATCATTATAAATACAATTGCCATCTGATATGCCTGTACCACTTACAGATAATCGATTTATTCCATCAACTGCATTAGAATTTACTATTATATTTCCTTCATAAATTACTGGGCTTACAGGGGAAAAGACTACACTACTCGTTTCAGATATTCCGGGATTAATCGTACCTACTGAAAAGCCGTTACCAGCAAAAGTGTTTGGATAACGAATCGAAGAAATAATTAAAGGATCTGATCCTGTATTTGTTATCGTAAAATTTTTCATTGAACTTGATTGCCCAATATTTATGTTTCCAAATGATAATGAGGAAGGTGATACACTGATTTTAGCTTGTTGTATATTCGCTGAGATTGAAAAATAACTACTATAATCATAGATGTCATTGCTAGTAATACTACTAATTTTTATTCGATAATTAGTTCCATTTTCTAGATTGGTAGGTATTTGCGTCCACGCCCAATTTCCATCACTAATAGTTGAAGGTTGCAATTCCTTAACAAATACGCTTCCTTTAAATAATTCTAATTTTACATTTTCAGTAATATTATCTTCCCACATGATAGCATAGGCTTGTCCCTTTATCCAATTAGTCGAAGACGTTGGAACAGTAACAGTTATAAAAGGTGTTGGAGCATCAGCTTGTGCTGAAAAATCTTTTCCTGTTACATTTGAACTAATATTTGAAACATATAAACTAGCTGGTGTTATGGTATAACCAGATTTAGTAGCACGAATATAACCCGTTGTTCCAGAATTTACTGTAGGAATAGTATAATATCCACCACCATCTGTTTGCACCTGAGCTCCATTTCCATCATAATTAATCGTTACACTTGAAACTCCAACTCCATCACTGTTACTAACAACTCTACCAGAAATACTATAAGTAGTAGGAGGTGGCAAATTTGGTGTATTTGCACACGCATTTGTAGATTCAGCTGAACAACAAGTTTGAGAATCATTACATGTTTTTATTTTGTAACAATATTCCTTCCCATGCTCAACATTATAATCAGTCCATTTGGTTTGACTGGAATTTGTTGCATTTGTCATTGTATGAACTAGTACATAAGTTCCTGTAATACCTTTGGATCTTAATATTTTATACGTTGAAAATCCAGTTACATAACTCCAGTTGATTCCTATTGATAGAGAGGACGTTCCACTAACTCCCGCATTTACATTTGTTGGTGGTCTAAGTGTTTGAGCATCGATAATTTGAATTAAACCAAATATAATTGCAAAGAAAAGAACTAACTTTTTCATTCTTAGTAAATTATTTTTAAACAAAATATTTTAATATGCTATCTGAAAAGCAAATTTATTGGAATGGTCAAATTGAACTTATCGAGATGTTCTTTAATAAAAAACAAATAGATTTTGCACAGTCTGCCTGACAAGCAGGCAGGCTGGCTCCATCTAATTAAATATGTATATTAAAGTGCATCCGACTTTTTATTTCACAATAATTTTACGTGAATATGATTTTGCAGATTTAGTTCGTAATTGGAATAAATAAATATTATTTCCATACTGACCAATATCAAAGTATTTGATAAATTCTTCATTTCTATGATCAAATTCTTCGGCATAAATCAATTTACCCGTTAAATCAAAAATTCGAATTGTAAAATATTCAGGTACGGTAGAAGTATATTTCACATAAAACTGCCCATTATTGGGGTTCGGATAAACAATCAATTGATCTTCAAGCTCATCTAAATCACCAATGGCTGTATTGTTATTCACTTCAGCTCTAAGCACATATTCTACTGTTTGACCATTTGAAGTAGCTTCGATGGTAATCTCGGCCTCTCCATAAAGATTTGCAGTAAAGGTCAATTGAAGGGTATCACCTTCGATATTAGCTGAAATCAGGTCAGGATTAGTATTATTTATAACAGCTTTTGTGATGAGTGAATCTTCATTATCCACATCGGTAAATACATTGCTTAAATCAATGAAATGATCTGGCTCATTCATATCCACATTGATATCGGGAATGGCATTGAGCAATTCAGGAGCATCATCAACGGATGCTACGTTTACCGTAAATACATCATAAACTGCTTTACCATTTGAAGTTGCTTTTAAGCTTATATCAACAGTTCCAAAAGCATTTTCGGTTAAAACGATGGTTAAATCTGTTCCTGAAATTGTAGCTTCAAGAATGTTAGCATCACTCATTTCTGCAATTGATAAGTTCATGAGTGCATTGTCATTATCAGGATCATCAAATACGTCGGCCAATGAAATGGTGATATTGTCGGCATCTTCTAATGCTTCAATATCAGCAATCGGGTTAAGCAAGTATGGAAGCTGATCTTCACCGGTTACCTCAACGGTTACCGATTGTTGGGCTGTTCCACCTTCATTATCATTTACCTCAATGGTAATCTGAGCAGTTCCTAAATAATCATTCAGTGAATGAATAAGCATTTGATGGGTGCAACCTTCGGTTATCAATTCAACTGAAACGTCTTCTTTATTTGATTCAATGCTATAAGTCAAATCAGGTGAATCGACATCGCATGCAACGATGGAAACCTCTTTGCTTGAATTTGCTTCGAGTGAGATTAGACCAATTGCTTCAATTACCGGATTGTCATTCAGTTCATTTACCTGCACTTCAAATTGTTGGATGGCCTGCATCTCTCCATCTGAAACATTTACTGAAATTACTGAGTTTCCAAATAAGTTTAATGCAGGTGTTAGATTGATGGATCTTTCAATACCGGTTAACGCACTAAGCTGATCTACGACTATCGACCCTTCAGGGAATAATAGACTATTTGAACTGCTAACCGTTAGCAGCAATTCATCCATTGCATCAATATCTATTGGCATTACCTGAACAGCTATCACGCCAGCATCTTCATCAATTGCATCCGGATTACTAATCGCCGCTAGTTGAGGTGCATCATTTTGATTTTCTATATTAAGTTTGAAGATCAAATCATCAGAGAGTGATATTGTTTCATTGTCTTCAACTTTAACCGTTACCTCTACTTCACCATTATAATTTGATGCTGGAATGAAGGTCATCTGACTTCCAACAAAAGTTATAGAAGCAGCTGCTTCTTCCGGCATACAAGTCGCAGAATATGACAAGTTTCCAAGATCTGTATCCACATCACTTGCAGAGAAAACATAGTTGAATGTTTCGTCTTCAATAGAAGTTTGATCATTAATGCTTGCGATAACAGGGGCATCATTTTCCGAATTTACGGTTAATGTAAAATCAATGGCATCTGATAAATTGGTATTGTCTTCCAATTTCACTTCAATGGTAGAACTACCAACATAATCTTGAGGTAAACTAACGCTTATTGATGCGGGATTAGAACTTTCTTCAGAAACATTAAACTCAAGTCCACTTACTGCCGGAATTGAAGAAAAACTCCAACTCAAATCAGAGAAGTCAGTATCCAAATCAGTATAAGGAATATTAATGCTTAAAATGGCATCTTCAGTCGCTTGAACAGCAGAAATTTGAGTTAATACCGGAGCTATATCCGCAGCTCCAATATTTACTTTTATATCTGCACTCTCTGTATCAGTTCCATCTGTATAACTAAATGTAATGACGTCCTGAGCTGTTTCATTAGCAGCAGGCGTATAAGTAGCCGTATAACGGGTCATAATGCCAGATAAACCTTGCGACTGTAAATTAGACAATGTACCCAATGCAGGATCAGCACTGATACTAAGCGTCAGCAACTGAGCTGGTGCGGCAATATCTAATCCTATAAATTCAAGTTGAATAGTTTTTCCATAAATTACACTATAACTTGCAGTTACCGGAAGGACACGGCTTGAGCCTTCTTTAAAGGTTGAACTTTCAGTTCCTGCTAAACCGTTTATTTCTGCAGTATAAAATGCTGATTCTGCTGAGCCTTCTTTTATTCGCCATAAAACAACATCATAAGTCAAACCTGAACCCCCTTGATCAAATCTATAGACAGAACCTTCAACATGTGTCATGGTGCCACCTAAGGCACCTGCATGATTATAAGGTTCAGCATCACCTTCTAAGGTAAATTCCAAATCCAGTTGATCAAATTCAGAATCTACATCTGTCACCAAATTAGCAAAATCAATTAAAACTGATGTTGCTCCTCCTGCAGCAAAAACTTCATTTCTCCCTGTAGGAGCATCATTAACAGGTTGAATACCAATATCAACAGTTGCTACTTCAGACCACGCACCATCTTCATCTTTTACCCTATATTTAATTTGATCACTTTCATCATAATTTTCAGTAGCCTGATAAGTAATTTCATTGCCTACAATGGTATAGTTTAATGCATGAGAAGGAGGCGTTGAAACTTCATAAACAAGATTTAAAATATCGGTTTTATCATCAGAAGCCAATAAGTTAAATGTAATCGACTCATCTTCATTAACCGAAATTGATCGGTCATAAGCAACAGGTGCCACATTTTTGCGTTCAACACTTATGGTTCTTGAAATTTGGTCAGAAGAAAGATTAGGATCCAGATCTGTTTCAGTCGCCTTTAGAATGACAATATCATTTCCATAAAAACCAGTAGCAGGAGTATAGAAATAGCTACCAGAAGTGCCTGTTGAAACTAAAGTACCATTGATAACATCAGATACGATTTCATATTCGAGTGTTGCTGCATTCGCTCCATCAATGTCATCATTTGCAATAAATATTAAAGTGATGGTCGAATCCTGAATCGTAGCATAAGCTTCCTGATCTGCTTCAATCGATGGCTTATCATTCGCTGACAAAACATTGAAGTCAATTCTAGCATTGGTTGAATTAGCATCGCCATCAGTTACAGAATAGGTAAAGAAATCGTCACCAAAATAATTCGCCGTAGGTGTATAAGTATAGATATTTGATGAGCCAGGATTTAATGCTAAAATTCCATTTTGTGGTTGTTCCAGAATTGCATAAATCAAATCTGAATCAGGTGTTTCATTATCACATCCTTCAAGAACAATTGTCTTGGATTGATCTTCACGAACCTGATAAGTTGAATCCTTGGCTTCAGGTGGATAGTTTACAGAAATTACTTCTAAATCGTAACTATACGAAGTACTTATCTCCCCATCAGACACTTGAACAACCAACAAGAAATCTGATGCATTTGGATCAGGTGTTCCTTCTAACGTAAGACTTACATAGTGATCAACAACTGTCAAAATATGTTGAGTCCCCATCGAGCTTAACCATGCTGGTGCACTAACAAATGAGAATATTAACTCGTCAGAATCGGGATCACTAAACTCAAGTATTGATGAATACGCTTCTCCCTGTGTTGCAGTTTCGACTGTTTGAGTTATTATTACCGGAGCATCATTTACATCCTGCACTGTTAGCATAAATTCATCATTTCCCGCATTGTTTTCAGCACCACTATTATCAGTTATAATAACACTAATATTTGCAGTACCCGACCAACCAGAGTCTGGAATAATCTCAAAATGAGATTCAGTTTGTTGATCAGCAATCTCATTAAATGATATTGAAATAAAATCTGGCACATCAGATGAAATTTGTAGTGTATGTGAATCATCAATATCGGCATCTGTAAATTCTAGATTAAGCGTTAGATGATCATTTTCATCCATCATTTGATCTCCAATATTGCTAATAATTGGTTGGTCATTTACAGACTCTACTTCTAATTCAAAATTGAATGGAATACTATTAAGCTCACCATCATTTACCATTATACCGACTGATAGAAGTCCATGATAATTTGTTTCAGGTGTAATAATATTTCCATCGATGGAATAATGTTCACCTTCTAGTAGAATTATATTAAAATCAGAAGGGTAATCATTATCAGGGTCATCCACTGTTAAATGTTCCAATAGCACAGTAAATGGGTTGTCTTCAAGTGTTGATACTTCAATCTGTGTTGATATGATGGGCGCATCATTAACTGCTGCCACATTAACAGTTAAGGTATCCATGGCTATCTCATTGAATCCATCGGTAGCACTAATTGCAACCGAATTTCCATCTGAAAACTCATTGGCAATAGATGAAACGATTAATTGACCATTTTCAATGATTGCACTTATTGAAGTTCCGTCAGAATTTTCAATACCGAAATCCAGATCTTCACCATCGTTATCTGTAAACACTGTTGTTAAATCAATATTAAATGTTTCAAAGTCTTCATCTTTATTCAATACACCCATCGGACTAGATACGATTGGTGGCGTATTTTGTGAAGTAACATTTAATGTTAATACATCCTCAATCATTTCTGAGTCACCATCTATAGCTCTTACAGCAATTGCAACCTGTCCAGAAATATTTTCAATACTACTTACTTTCAAATTACTATTATTAATAATCTCAGCATTTACAACTCCAGCAGGATCGAGACTTACTAATTCATAGACCAATTCTTCATTATCTACATCATTAAACACAAGTGTTAAATCAATAATAAAATCTTCAAAATTTACTGCTTTATTGGCTATGCCCATTGGATTGCTAATAATTGGAGCATCGTTAACCGCTGTAACTGTAAGTAAAAATGTTTCGGTAGCGACACCACCCCTATTATCTTCTACAGTTACGGTAACATTGGCTTCACCGAAAAAGTCTTGTTCAAGATTTATCATATAAGAATGAGTGGTCGTTTTTTGATCCAAACTTTCAAAACTCACACTTTCATTATCCGATTCTATTGTAATTTCATGTGTTTCATCTGGATTGTCAGTAAATTCGACATCAATTTGCAAAGGGGTATCTTCCGGAGTCATCTGATCTTCAATGGATGTTATAACCGGATTCTCATTAGCTGCTATCCTGAATTCCACCGAATAAATATGTGTGGTAACTCCATCTGCTGCAGTCACCGAAATTTGAGTAGTACCTGGGATCTCAACAGCTGGTGTAATTATGGCAGTTGCATTTGTATCTGAAGTTACAACGGTGGTAGTTGGAACCAACTCTGTTCCATATTCCAAGTCTACAAAATAATCAAAAACAGCAGGATCAAAGTTTTGGATTGGTGTTCCATCAATTAGCAAATTACTTAAACTGGCGTTATTTCCAGGTAATGCAAGGGTAAAACTAATGCTATAAGACAAAACTGTTATTCCATCTTCGGCTGTTACAGTAATTGTTGTGATGCCTGGAAGCTCTGTTGCATCATTAATTTCTATGTTTGCATTTGAATCAGATGCCACAGCAGTAACAATAGGGATTGATATTGTTCCATAAGGCAATTCTACATCATAATTTAAAAGGGCAGCATCAAAATTTACAATGGGATTACCATTAATTTGCAATTCACTTAAAGCTGCATCCGTATTAGAAGAAGTTGTAAAAGTGACTGTATAAATCCTGATTGTAACACCATCAACTGCCGTAACTGTAATAGAAGCCGAACCTGGTAATTGATTTGCCTGAACTATAATCACATCAGCTTGCTGATCACTTGCTATAGCTGTAACTACAGGTACTATAGTTGTACCTGATGCTAATTCTATAACATAATTTAATGAATCTGGATTAAAGTTTGCAATTGCAGTTCCTTCAATCTTTATACCACTTAATGTGGCATCAGGGGTTTCTATATTAAAAGTGACCCTATATGTGCGTATACTAGTTCCATCTTCAGCTGTTACACGAATAAAAGTATAACCAGGTAACTCCGTAGCAGAATTAACCTGGACAGAAGCATTGGGATCATTTGCAGTTGCTGTAACAGTTGGGGCAACAGTTGTCCCATAAGGTAATGTGACCGTATAGAAATAAGTCGTTGAATTGAAACCATCTATTGTTACACCATCAACCTTTAAATCAATCAATGTTTCATCATTATTTAGAGCAACCGTAAAATTAATGGAATAAGTCTTTTGGGTAATACCATCTTCTGCTGTTACTAAGACTGTGGATGATCCAGGTAATTGCACTGCTGGAGTAATTACCTTACTTGCATTTGAATCATTTGGTGAAGCTGATACTGTTGGAACTGTTGTTGTCCCATAAGGCAATTCTATATCATAGTTTAAAGTGGATGGACTGAAACCTGATATCGTTGTTCCATCAAGCTTTAAATCACTTAAGCTAGCATCTGTTCCCGGAGCTGCGATTGTAAAATTAACTGTATAAGTTTGTTGTGTTGTACCATTCTCAGCTGTTACAACCACAATTGTAGAACCTGGAAGCTCTGTTGCATCCGTAATTTCGATACTTGCATTTGAATCAGTTGCTGAGGCAGTTACTGTTGGTATCACAGTTGTGCCATAGGGTAGCTCAACCACATAAGTAAATATTGCCGCATCAAAATCTGACAATGTTGTACCATCTATCTGTAAATCAATCAAGGTTGCATCATCATTTGGTCCGAGAGTAAAGTTTATCGTATAGGTTTGTGTACTTACATCATCCTCCGCAGTAACAACAACAGTCGTTGACCCAGGTAATTCTGTTGCATCTGTTATAACAACCTCTGCATTAGAATCTGTAGGGATTGCTGTTACCATTGGAACAATAATAGTTCCATAAGCCAGTTCTACAGTATAATTTAAAGTGGCTGCATCAAAATTTGAAACACTTGTACCATCTACCTTCAAATCACTTAAACTTGCATCATCATTTGGTTCGAGAGTAAAGTTTATCGTATAAGTTTGTGTACTTACATCATCCTCCGCTGTAACAACAACAGTCGTAGATCCAGGTAATTCGGTAGCATCTGTAATTTCAACTTCTGCATTGGAATCTGTTGAAACGGCAGTTACTGTTGGTATTGTAGTTGTGCCATAAGGCAATTCTACAACATAGGTTAAATTAGCTGCATCAAAATTAGTCACGGTAGTACCATCAACCTTCAAATCACTTAAAGTTGCATCATTGTTAGGTGCTATCGTAAAGTTAACTGTATAAGTTTTAACAGTTGTTCCATCCTCTGCTGTTACCAAAACTGTAGTTGATCCTGGTAATTGAGTTGCTGCAGTAATAACAGCAACCGCATTCGGATCATTAGTTATAGCTGTTACCTCAGGAATATCTGTTGTTCCATACGCAAGTTCTACTTCATAGGTTAATGTGGTGGGTGTAAATTGAGAAACCGAAGTTCCGTCAATTTTTAAATCACTTAAAGTAGCATCGGCACCCGGTGCTAATATGGTAAAAGTGACGGTATAGGTTTTTATGGTAGTCTCATCTTCTGCTGTTACAACCACAGTAGATGCACCAGGAAGTTCGCTTGCATTTGTAATAACCATTGTTGCTTTTAAATCTGCTAAAGTTGCAGTAACAGCAGGAACAGCTGTTGTTCCATACGGAAGTTCTATTTCATAATTTAAAGTAGATGGGCTGAAACCTGTTATCGTTGTTCCATCAAGCTTTAAATCACTTAAATCTGCATTATCACTGGAAGTTTCACCAGTAAAAGTTAAAGGAGAGAAAGCATCAGCTAATTTCATATCTGAACTAAACTCAACTGTTTCATTAATATTAAAGACCTCCAAGCTTTCCAAGTCCAAATATTTAAATTGGATGGTTTCACCTGAAGCCTGATTACTGTATACACGCATCGTAAACACATAGACATCTGCTGGGTTCATTAGCCCTGTAGTCAGTCCTCGAAATTCTCCATCAACTAAAGCTGCTAATAATCCACGTTCTCTTATTTCTATTTCATTAATAATGACTTTGGCATTAATTTCACCATCGAAAGCATAATCTGATGGATCTACAACCCAATGTTCTGGTAATACATAAAATCTAATCTCATAGAAAACCTTGGTAATTCCGTCTGCTGCTGTAACTTCAACATTTGCCACTCCTGGTAATTGAGAAGCCTGGGTAATGATTACAGTTGCATTTTGATCAGTTGCAATGGCAGAAACTGATGGAATTGCAGTTGTACCAAACGGTAGTGTAACAATATAAGACAGTAAATCTGAATTGAAGTTATCAATGGTTTTACCGTCTAATTTTAAATCACTTAAACTTGCATCATCATTAAGAGCAATTGTAAAATTAATCGTATAGGTTAGTTGAGTGATACCATCTTCAGCCGTAACTAGAATGGTCGTTGTTCCGGGTAGTTGAGTAGCATTTGTTATTACTAATTCTGCATTGGAATCATGTGCTGTCGCAGTAGTTGTTGGCACAACTGTTGTTCCATAAGGCAATTCTACGGCATAAATTAGAGTCCCTTTATCAAAATAAGTCACAGTAGTCCCATCAACTTGTAAATCACTTAGATTTGCATCTGTACTTGGATCAGCAATGGTAAAATTAACCGTATAAGTTAATTGTGTTGTACCATCTTCAGCCGTAACAACTACAATTGTAGCTCCTGGTAATTGAGACGCATCAGTAATCACAGCTTCTGCATTTGAGTCAGCTGCTGTAGCTATTACCGTGGGCACCGTTGTAGTTCCATAAGGCAATTCTACAGAATAATTCAATGTAGTTGCATCAAAATTATCTATAGTAGTTCCATCAACTTTTAAATCACTTAAAGTAGCATCTGTTCCAGGTTCAGCAATTGTAAAATTAACTGTATAGGCTTGCAGTGTTGTTCCATCTTCAGCTGTTACAACAATAAGTGTTGAACCAGGTAATTGAGTGGCTGCTGTTATCACTGCATCTGCATTTGAATCATTTGCTGTTGCTGTAACCGTTGGAACAACTGTGGTTCCATAAGATAACTCTACATTATATGTCAATGTGGCTGCATCAAAACCTGAAACGGTCGTACCATCAATCTTTAAATCACTTAATGTTGCATCCGTTGCCGGAGTAGCTATTGTAAAATTAACTGTATAAGTTTGTTGTGTTGTTCCATCTTCAGCTGTTACAACCACCGTAGTAGAACCTGGTAAGCTGGAAGCTGCAGTAATCACTAAACTTGCACTTGCATCATTAGTAGTAGCTGTAACCGTTGGCACCGTTGTGGTTCCATAAGGTAACTCAATATTATAAATCAAAGTTGCAGCATCAAAACCTGCAATGGTAGAACCATCAACTTTTAAATCTCTTAAAGTTGCGTCATTATTTGAGTTAACGCTGAAGTTAATGGTATAGGTTTTAACCGAAGTTCCATCTTCAGCTGTAACAACCACTGTTGTAGCTCCTGGCAACTCAGTTGCAGGAGTTATCACAGCATTTGCATTTGAATCATTGGTTGTGGCTGTAACCGTTGGGACTACTGTTGTACCAAAGGGTAGCTCAACAGCATATGTTAAAGTAGCCGGATCAAAACTTGCGATGGTAGTTCCATCTACTTTTAAATCACTTAAAGTAGCATCCGAATTTGGAGCTATTGTAAAATTAACTGTATAGGTTTGCTGTGTTGTGCCATCTTCAGCTGTAACAACCACTGTTGTAGAACCAGGTAAGCTGGAAGCTGCTGTAATCACTGCACTCGCATCTGAATCCGTGGTTGTAACTGTAACTGTTGGAACCGTTGTAGTTCCATAAGCTAACTCTACATTATATGTCATTGTGGCTGCATCAAAACCTGAAACGGTCGTACCATCAATTTTTAAATCACTTAAGGTAGCATCCGTTGCCGGAGCAGCTATCGTAAAGTTCACCGTATAGGTTTGCTGTGTTGTTCCATCTTCAGCTGATACTAACACAGTAGTAGAACCAGGGAGGCTGGTAGCTGCTGTAATAACTGCACTCGCATCTGCATCTGCAGTTGTAACAGTAACCGTTGGTACCGATGTAGTTCCATAGGCCAACTCTACATTATATATCAATGTAGCTGCATCAAAACCTGTTACAGTAGTTCCATCAACTTTTAAATCACTTAAAGTAGCATCATTACCAGGTAATGAAATCCCGGTAAATACCAATGGGTCAAAAGCAGTCCCCTCTACCATATCGGACTCAAAGGCTACCGTTTCATTTAAATCAAAAACTTCAGTAGTTCCCAAGTCTAAAAATTTAAAACTAATATTTTCTCCTGTTGCTGAATTACTATAAACTCTAAAAGTAAAAACATAGACCCCCACCGGGTTATCCTGCCCTTCGGTCAATCCTCTACATTCTCCATCCACAAAAGCAGCTAAGACTCCATTTCCTTCAACCTCAACTCCATCAATGACTACTTTGGCACTAACTTCGCCATCAAACGAATAGGATGCTGGATTAACACTCCAACCCTCTGGTAACTGGGCAAATCCACTAAGACTAATCATTATTAATGCTAATACGATAATTATCCTTTTTAAATAATTATAGCCAGCTGATACTTCTGAACTTAAAAACTTTTTCATAATCATTTTATTAATTGGGTTAAAAGCTATTTTCAATATTTATTTATCTAAAAATCAGTACATCGACTTTAATGCATTTTTACAAGCGGTATCGTTTTCTCGAAGTTTTTCTTCAAAAACCTCAAATAATAAACACCTGGTTTTAAGCCGGATTCATTCCAGTTAAGACGGTGCATACCATATGAGAAGTTTCGATCAGCAAGGATAGATACAGGCTCACCAATTGAGTTGATGATTGAAATACGAACCCAGCCGTTTTCATTCATCCAGAAATGACAGTTCAAATCGTCATTAAATGGATTCGGATAAACCTTTAAAGGAATATTTTCGAGTTGGTTATGAACGACCTCAATAACGCTTTTTAATTCAAAGGGCTGATATGCATTAGAAATAACCATATCTGATTCAAAACTCAATCGCTCTTCAAACACATACCATTTATCCAATTTGCTTTCGTAGTATTTAAAATGAATCTCATCCCCTGATTCTGCATTACTATACATCATCAAATTATATAAATACTTATCTGTCATAGGATAATACATGGCATTGGCAATACCTATACATATTTCATCCTGATTAAAAGCATACAAAATATTGGTTTCGGAGCCGGAACTAATTGACTCAACAAATACTTCGATCAGGGCACTTCCGCTGAATTCAAAATCTCGAACATTCAAAACATAGGCAGGATTTTCTATTTTAGACCATCGCGGAATTGTAGTTTGAGTAGATTTCAAAGCGGAAAATCCAGCACTATTAATGAAACCTGAATTTCCAACTTTAAGGACGTAACCATTTCCTGGTTGCATCATACTAAGTTGACCGTACCAACCATAACCATCATAAAAGGTTGAAGACACAAGCTGGTCTTTGATGTAGTCATTTGCTACTTTGGTAAGACTACCCAGGTAATCCGACACTGACATTTCACCGGACAACGGATAACCAATCCAGTTCCAGCCGGCATTGACTGGAATCTGCTCATTCTCGAAATCAAATTCCAAACCTTGATAGGTCATTTCACCCGCATTGTTTAATTTAATTTTATAGGTTTCTTTTGGATCCAGACTTGATAGTGTTCCAAACCATCCTCTAAAGCCTGATTGATCATAGAAGGTTGAAGAATTTCCTGTACCTTTTCTATCTTTGATATAGTCACCTGCCTGCGGATTAAGCGTTGACAAAATTTGATCAAGCGCCATACTATCACTTTCTAAGTAGATAGAGAACCAATTCCAACCTGCAGTCATCGATTTACTAAACTCCAAAAAGCTATAGGCATTCATTTCAAATGGGGCTATGGCTGATCCAATGGTCATATCCGAAGTAAATGGAATTGTTTCCTGAATATCCATGATGCCATTTTCCGAATTCTCTAAAAACTTAAATTCGATATTTTCACCACTGGCCTGATTGCTGTATACACGCATAATGTATATCAATTTATAAGTCGGGCCCCATTGAGGCTCACTCATCACTCCTCTACAAACTCCATCCACAAATGCAGCCAAAATACCAGCTCCGGTTGTATCATCGTCAATAAAAACTTCTGCTATAACCTCACCTTCAAAAGCATAATCAGATGGATTTACGGTCCATCCTGATGGAATCCCAAATGGATTAACACGGATATAATCAACTTTTGTTTCGGTATCTGTATTTGTGCCATCACCTATGGTTAAGGAGACTGAATAGGTTCCAGTATCTGCATAAGTCCAATCAGGATTTTGATCATAACTATCAATATTGCCATCATTATCAAAATCCCATGCCCAGGTGGTTGGATTGCCTGATGAGGAATCCGCAAACTGAACGGTTAGTGGAGATATGCCTTCAGTGATATCTGAGATAAAATTGGCATCTAATTCTTCACCTGAGACATCGATACAATAAGCTGTTATTTCATTCAATCCACATTTATAGATATGAGATGGATATGCATCTGAATAAGTAAAATTGGCTCTTAAAAACTTTGCATTTTGCGGAGATATCTCAAATCCTCTGTATTCAGATTCATCTTGTCCACTCGGGATATTATTTGAAGTTGTAAAGGATGAAATGACAGTTATCCAACTCTGGCCATCTGTAGAAATTTCTACATTAATTGTTTGAGTATTGTAACTGCTATATAATCCAATCTCATCAATCAAATAAATTTGATCAAATTCTATCATTAACCAATCCGGGACGCTTGTACCATACCAGGGTGTATAATTCAATCCATCGATTGCTTTATCTGCGGTTGCATTATACCCCATATATGACCCATAACTACTGGCTGTTGCCTTAGCTCCATTTGCAGCTAGAGCCACATTTTTCATTTCTCCCTTACTTACAGATATATAATTTGTTTTAAGCAAACTATCAATCAAACTTTCATTCCTGACATACAATGACACCGTATAAATTCCTGTATCCGCATACGCCCATTCGGGATTCTGATTATAGCAATCTATATGCCCATCATTGTCAAAATCCCATGCCCATTCAGTGGGATTCCCGGAGGATGAATCAGTGAATTGGACGGTTAGAGGGAAAGTTCCAGATAAAACATCTGCTCCAAATAAGGCAGATAATTCATCATCAATGGCAGAAATTCTAACCGTATCCGTTTCCAATATTAAATCGGGATATAAAGAATTACTAATTGCGCAATAATACAATCCATAATTCCCATCAGGCACAAATAATATGGAATCACTGCCAGATATTAATTCCGTATCATTTTGATACCAGGTATAAACATTATTATCATGTCCTTTAAAGACGAATAAATCTTTACCTCCTGTAGCATCAGTAACTATAGGTGCAGGCAAACGGTTTTGAGGAGCATAATAGAATCTGTCAATATCACCGGGCAAGATTCCGCTTGCAGCAATGTTTGTGAAGTTAAAATTATTATCATGGACATAAACATCTCGAATATTATCCGGTGCAGAATCAATCTCTTCTTCCGATCCTACATACGATTCATAAAACAGTGTCTTATCATTTTCATCATCGCGATAAATAAGAGCATCACTATTCATCAATAAATTATCTACTAGTTTTAATTCAGGGAGATTGCCACAAAAATTATTTCCGCTTAAGCCCAATTTCCGCAATCTGGCTAAATCAGTAAATTCGCTAGGAATGAAGCCTTCTAATGAATTATTTGATAGATCCAATTGACTTAAATTGCTTAAATTAGAAATGCCTGATGGGATTTCACCCGTAAAATTGTTTGAATATAAATTCAATCCATAGAGATTTATAAGATCACCTATTTCAGATGGTATACCGCCAGAAAATAGATTATCTCCTAAACTTAAATAACCAATGTTTGTCAAACTTAATACCCATAATGGAAATTGAGTCAAATCTGATCTATGGAATGATATTGATCTAAGATTTATAAGGCTTCCCCATTCAACTGGAATTTCACCTGAGAATGAATTTCCTCCAATAATTAGAGTTTCTAAGTCCGTCATTTGACTCAGCCATATAGGAAATTCACCTGAAATCCCATTATTTTCAATCCACAAATCTTTGAGCTGGGTTAAATTCAATAATGATTGTGGCAGGCTTCCATTTATGTTATTTCCACACAAATAAAGACTTTGTAAACCAACCATCTCTGTTACCCACTCAGGGAATGATGCTCCATCAAAATAATTGTATCTCAAATTTAGGTAAGTTATATTGTTAAGATTCTTAATCCCCTGAGGAATTGATCCACTGAAATTATTACCTGATAAATCCAGTTCAATAAGGTTTTTCAGATTAGATATTTCCGATGGAATGTTTCCAGTAAGATTACTTTCATATCTAATTACAAGCTCTTCGAGACTGGTAAGTTCAAAAAAGTTGGCAGGAATTATCCCATTCAAATTATTATAAGTTAAACGCAGTTGCGTAACCCTGTTATTCTCAACCGTTACACCATACCATGTACTTACCGACCCTGTTAACCAATTTGTATTATCTGTCCAATTGGGGCCATCAGTCGCATTATATAATGCCACCAATGCCAATGAGTCTGTTTCAAGAGAATGAGTAGATGTATTAAATGACCATACTCCAGAACGAATAGTATCTCCGGGGACAATACTTTCAATTCTCCACCAATAGTTTTCATCTTCGATAATTTCAGGATCAAAATTGAGATTGCTTAAACCTTGTGCCACCATTGGCTGACCATAAGCCTCTGAACCTAAATACACATCATAAGTAAGCCCAGCTGTTTGGCCAAAATTGGCTTGCCATTGGAGTTGGATTGCATTCGAAACTGGTGAAGGGCCATTCTGGGGAATGGGATAGCATGGAGCCATATCTTCCTGAATCGGCCAATTACCATAAGTTGTTACTGCTTGTAGTGCAGGAATTTGATCTTCTATGGCTTCTTTTGAAGCTGGATTATCTTCAACAAATAGTTCCGAAATTCCATCCATCACAGATGGGTTATCCAATAAAGGAGTGAAATCTGTGACCTGATTATCAAATAAGAAAACAGATTCTAAAGGCAGATTTTCAATACCTCTTATATCATATAAGTGATTTCCCTGAGCCTGAATCTCCACCAAAAACTGTAAATTTTCAATTCCCTGTAGGTTTGTGAAGTTATTATTGGGGATACCTAGGTTTCTTAAATTGATTAGATTTTTAATATAATCCAGATTGCTCAGATTAAGATTGTCGACACCAATCCCGCGCAATTGCGTCATATTATTTAAGAATGACAAATCGTTGATTGGGTTGCTGCCTAAATATAAATATTCAAGATTGCTCATGCTTGCAAGCAATCCAAAATCGGATACGTTGTTCAAGCCAATATCTAAAAGCCACAGATTATTGAGACCCAATATTGGCGAAAGATTACTTATTCCATTATCAGTTGCATAAATCCTCTGAAGTGTTGTTAAATTTGAAATTGGATTTAAATCTGTTATGGTATTCCCAGCAAAACTTAAAATTTCTAACTTAATTAGACTTGATAAAGAACCAATATCTGAAATATCATTTCCATATGCATATAGAATCTCCAAATTCACTAATCCTGATAAGGCACTTAGATCGCTGATATCATTATTTGATACATCCAAAAAATCTAAGTTTGTTAAACCCTCTATTCCGCTTAATGAGTTCAGTACATAATTGCGATACAATCTAAGGCCTTCCAAATTTATTAAGGATGAGAGTGGACTTAATTCAGTAATGCCATTATAACCTAGATTAAGAAAAACAAGGTTTGATAATCCAGACACAAATTCTAAGTCAGTAATACCAGTATTGTTTAGATATAGATATTCTAGTTGGGTAAGTCCTTCGAGAGCAGACAAATTACTAAGTTCATTTTGATCTACCTCATTTAACTCAATAGACGGGTATGAAAATTGATACATCCATCGTTTACCAATACTATCATTTAATTCTAAACCATTATTTACTACAGAAATATTCTCTCCAACTTCATTATCTGAATATATACTGTTATTACCTAGGTCTATTGCCAAACAATTGACCAAATATTCAGCACCTTTTATATCAGTAATACCTCTATTATTGGCATTTAAATCAGCAATGGTTGCTAATTCAGCAACAGTCGGATTATGAGTTTCAGATTCGGGTGCTGTAAAGCCCAAATGCTCATTTAATACAATTTTAAAATTCTGATCAGGAATGTTAACAGCTGCATTTGAATAAGTATTAAACTTCCATACCCCCGAACGGATGGTATCTCCATTTACGATACTTTCAACCCTCCACCAATATTTTTCATTTGCAACCAAATCAGGATCAAAACTCAAAGCCGATAAGCCCTGAGCCACCAGTGGCTGATTATAAGCTTCAGTACCAAGATATACATCATAGGTTAATCCACTGGTTTGACCAAAATTGGCTTGCCATTCTAAAATTACATCTGCAGAAACAGTATCTGCATCATTTATCGGAACGGGATAACAGGCTGCCGAATCATTTTGTGTGGGCCAATTTCCGTAAGTAGTTACTGCTTGTAGTGCCGGAATCTGATCTTCCACGGCTTCTTTAGATGCTGGATTATTTTCAAGACTCAAACGATAAATCCCATCCATTACATTGGGGTTATTCAATAATGGGGTAAAATCGGTTATGCCACTTTCATATAAATAAACATAATTGAGTGGCAGATTCTCTATTCCTCTTATATCATATAAAGCAGGATTTCTATGGGCAGATAATTGAATTAAATTAGGAAAGTTTTCTATCCCTTCTAGCGTAATAAAATTATTATCATAGATATATAGGTAATTCAAATTTATCAAGTTTTCAATTTGGCTTAGATCTTTTAGATCAAGACCATGTATTGCAAGATTGTTCAACTGAACCAAGTTGTTCAAAAATGATAAATCCGAAATTGGATTAAAGCCAATAGAAAGCCTACCAAGATTAGTCATGCTTGAAAGCATTCCCATATTTGTAATATCATTATAACTGATACCCAGGTATGTAAGATTTAATAAATTTGATAAGGAACTAACATCTGAAATAACATTGTCATGCAAGCTCAAGCTTTTAAGACTTACCAGATTTGACAAAGAACTAATCTCTAAAATATTATTATTGTATAAGTATAGAACCTCAATCTTTGCCAAACTTGATAATGCACCGATATCGATGATATTATTATGGTATAAATACAAGATTTCCAGCTTGGTCAAATTAGATAGTGCACTGATATCAGTAATACTATTATAACCTAAATGCAAATAGTCTATATTAATTAGGTTAGATAAAGGACTGATATCCGATACATTATTAGATCTCAAATACAAATAGGTAAGATCTGTTAAATTGGATAGTGCATTAATATCAGATATATTATTATGATTTAAGAATAATATTTCCAGCTTTGTTAAATTTGAAAGGATACTGATATCTGAAAGGTTATTCTGATCCAAATCGAGATAAATCAAATTTGAAAGATTCGCTAGGAATCCAAGATCATTACATCCAGTATTATATATTTCTAAGTGTTCCAACTGGGTAAGTCCTTCCAGTGCAGAAAAATCATTTAGTTCATTGCTTTCACCACTTTCATTTTCTGCAACAGCTATTGTATAATCATAAGATTGTTTTTGATCCTTTATTCTTTGAATTTCATCCTCGCCATTCAGCCCTTCAGGAATACTCAACTCACTTCCATCCGTTTGGTTATCAGAAAAAATGGAGTTATTTGCCAGATTAATGGCCAAACAGTTTACCAAATACTCAGCACCCGTAATATCCGTAATACCCCTGTTATAGGCATTCAAATCAACAATGGTTGCTAACTCTTCAGCTGTTGGATTATGAGTTTCCGTTTCAGGAGCTACATAGCCCAGATGTTCGTTTAATACAATCTTAAAATTTAAATCGGGGATATTAACACTTGCTGAGGTGCTTGTATTAAAGTTCCAAACAGCTGATCTAACGGTATCTCCATTTAAAACACTTTCAACACGCCACCAATAGTCTTCATTGATACCAAGCTCCGGATCAAAGTTCAGGCTTGATAATCCTTGGCCCACTAATGGCTGATCATACGCATTGGTACCCAAATACACATCATAAGTTAAACCTGCAGTTTGCCCAAAATTGGCTTCCCATTCCAATAAAGCATCAACAGATACCGTATCCGCTACATTTCCAGGAACAGGAAAACAAGCAGCCAAATCATTTTGTGTAGGCCAATTCCCTTGGGCAGTAACTGCCTGCAATGCAGAAATTTGATCTTCCACGGCTTCTTTGGAGGCCGGATTATTTTCAATATATAACCAACCGATTCCATCCATGATATCTGAGTTATTTAACAATGGAGAGAAATCTGTAATTTGGTTATTGTGCAATCTTAGCTCATTTAAAGGAAGGTTTTCTAAGCCCCTTATATCGTATAAGGAATTCCAAGTCACATCCAAACTAGTGAGTAATGGCAAACTTTCAATTCCTTCCGTGCTAAGAAGATCATTACCTGATAAATTTACATAGGTAAGATTTGACAAATTTTGTAAGGCATCAAGGTTATTTAATCCTATTCCATCTACAAAAAGATTAGTCAACTGAGTCATTGAATTTAGAAAAGACAAATCAGTAATAGAGTTGTGTCCAATATGAAGACCTGTAATAGATGTCATCCCCGGCAGGCTACTGAAATCTGTAATGTTAGTTAAACCAACATTTAGAAAGTGAAGGTTGGTAAGATTTTGAATTGGATCTAGATCGTTTATTGGATTATTAAAAACTGATAAAACCTCCAAACCAACTAAAGATGAAAATGCATTTAAGTTGGTCAACAAATTGTTTTCAAGTATTACAATATCTAAATATGACAAATTTGATAAAGCAGTTGCATCCGAAACTTGGTTAAAGTCCATTAACAATGCTTGCAATTTTGTTAAGCTTGAGAAAGCAGAGATATCAGAAATATTGTTTTGATCCAGAGTAAGAAGTCGAAGTTTGCTAAGATTAGCAATGGGGCTTACATCTGAAATATTATTACTACCAAGTAAAAGATCTGTCAAATTTGTAAGTTCGGATAAAAAACTTAAATCATCACAACCTGTGCCACATAAGTTTATCATTTCCAGCTGTGTTAAACCTGATAGGGCTGAGATATTTGCAATATCAATTCCTTCTTCTCCTGTTGCCTGATCTGTGGTTGGATTTTCCATCTTCCAATTCACATATTTCTCTACATCAATCAAACTGTCTTGACCCATAAAACCTCCATCCAGGAATAAGTCATTATTTGCCATGTTTATAAACTTACAGTTCACCAAATATTCAGCACCGGCAATATCTGTAATGCCTTCGCGGCCTGCATTTAAACCTTCAATGGTTGAAAGTTCATAAGTTGTTGGAGTATGAGTTTCAGCTTCTGATCCTTCATAACCCAAATGTTCATTCAATACTCTTTTAAAATTTAAATCCGGAATATTTACTCCTGTATTGGATAAGGTATTAAAGCTCCATACGCCCGAACGAATGGAATCTCCATTTATAATACTTTCAACACGCCACCAATATTTCTCATTGGCTATAAGATCGGGGTCAAAGCTCATATTTGTTAAACCTTGAGCAACAATGGTTTGATTGAAAGCTTCTGTGCCTAGATACACATCATAGGTTATGCCTGCAGTCTGTCCAAAATTGGCTTGCCATTCCAATAAAGCATCAACAGAAACAGTATCTGCTTCGTTTTCGGGAATAGGGAAACAAGCTACGCGGTCATCTTGAGTAGGCCAATTTCCGTAGGTAGTTACAGCTTGTAATGCCGGAATTTGATCTTCTATGGCTTCTTTGGAGGCCAGGTTATTTTCAAGATACAATCGATAAATTCCATCCATTATATTTGGATTATCCAATAAAGGAGAGAAATCACTTATACTATTTTCATATAAATAAACATAATTGAGAGGCAAAGTCTCCATTCCTCGTATATCATATAAGGCAGGGTTTCTATAAGCATTCAATTGAGATAATGAGGTATAATTTTCAATTCCTTCGAGGGTATAAAAATTATTGTCGGAAATATTTAAATAGGTCAGATTTGTTAAGTTTTGTATCTGCCCAAAATCATTAAGTCCCAAGTTATCGAGACCTAAACTTGTAAGTTGGGTCATGGTGTTCAAAAATGACAGGTCATTACTTGGATTATCACCAATATAGAGTCTTATGAGATTTGATAGGCTTGCACATATGCTCATATCAGTAATATTATTATCTCCTATATTCAAATAAGTTAAGTTGGTTAAGGTTGATATCGCAGTAATATCTGTTACGTTATTAGAGTTTATAGGCAAACCAACCAAATTAATCAAGGATGACAATGGAACGATATTTATGATACTATTAAAGGATAAATAAATTATTGTAATATTTGTTAAGCTTGATAAGGCAGTGATATCTGAAATGTTATTTTCGTCTAAATCCAGATATGTTAGATTTGTTAAGTTTTCCAATACACTGATATCAGAAATATTATTCCTCCACAGTGTGAGTTCAGTTAAGTTCACCAGACCAGATAAAAAGTTGATGTCACTGCATCCTGTATTATATAAGGATAAGTGCTGTAATTGGGTAAGTCCTTCAAGTGCTGTTAAACTGCTGAGTTCATAATTGTCAATACCTTCACTTTCAATGGTTGGCATTGTAAAATTATAGGATATTTTTTGATCTTCTAATCTTTCAATTCCTTCATCATTCTGCAGACTATTATCAAGGGTTTCACCATCTGTAAATATGGCATTATTATCAAAACTAATGGCCAAACAATTCACCAAATACTCTGCTCCGGTAATATCTGTAATTCCTCTATTAGCTGCATTCAAATCAACAATAGTTGCTAACTCTTCAGCTGTTGGATTATGGGTTGAAGTTTCAGGGGCTACATATCCCAAATGTTCATTCAATACAATTTTGAAATTGAGATCGGGTATATTTACACTTGCTTCAGAATTCGTATTAAAATTCCAAACACCCGATCGTAAAGTATCCTGGCCATCAATGGTTTCAACTCTCCACCAATACGATTCTTCCGCTAATAGCTCAGGATCAAAGTTTAAACTGCTTAAACCATAAGCCACTAATGTTTGTTCGTATGCATCTGTTCCCAGATACACATTATAAGTTAACCCACTGGTCTGACTAAAATTGGCTTGCCATTCTAATAAAGAAGCATCCGAAATTGTATCTGCATTATTTTCAGGAGTAGGATAACAAGCTGCCCGATCATCTTGTGTAGGCCAATTCCCATATGATGTTGTCACTGCCTGTAATGCAGGGATTTGATTTTCCATCGCTTCTTTTGAGGCTGGATTATTTTCAAGATACAACCGATTGATCCCATCCATTATATGAGGGTTGTTAAGCAATGGTGTGAAATCAGTAATTTGATTGTTGTGAAAGAAAGCATAAACTAAAGGAAGATTCTCAACTCCTCTAATATCACAGAGTGGGTTTCCATCGACATTCAATTGATAAACATGAGTAAAGATTTCAACACCTTCCAATGTTTTAAAATTATTATTACTTATTCTCAAATAAGTTAGATTTATAAGATTACTTAAATAGCTAAAGTTGCTTAAGTTATAACCATAAATATCTAGACCGGTGAGCTGAGTCAGATTGTTTAGAAATGACAAATCACCAATTGGGTTATTTCCCATATAAAGACGCACCAGACTAGTTTTATTAACCAATAAACTGGCATCAGTTATATTGTTTGACGATATCCCCAACCTAGATAAATTATTTAAATTCTGAATGGGAGCTAAATTGTTTATTCCATTTCCATATACATATAAATATTGCAAGTTTGTAAGCGTGGAAACATAGCTTAAATCTGAAATATTATTATAGGAATTACTTAGATAATATAAATTTGCAAGACCTGATATGGGACTTATATCTGATATAGGATTTGAATTTAGACTTAAATTCCTTAGCCCAGAAAGATTTGCTAATACACTGATGTTTGTGATACTATTATATCCAATATATAAGTCTGTTAAATTTATTAAACCGGATAGAAAACCAATATCGCTACAACCTGTATTATTGATATATAGGTGCGTTAATTGCGTTAAACCGGCAAGAACTGAAAAATTACTTAAGTCATTTTTCTCACCTTCATAATTTTCAGGAGTAGGTATCGTAAATTCATAGCTAAGTCGTGGATCGCTATCAATCATTTCAACCTCATCCATTCCATTATACGGATCACCATTTTGACTTCCACTTTCCGCCAAAATGCTATTACTGCCAAAATCCATCGCCAAACAATTCACCAAATATTCAGCACCGGTAATATCTGTTATACCTCGATTATAGGCGTTTAAATCTGTAATGGTTGATAATTCATAATCGGTTGGATTATGGGTCTCCGATTCCGGAGCAGTATATCCAAGATGTTCATTTAAAACCGTTTTAAAATTCTGATCTGGGATATTAACCGCACTTTCCAAAGTAACCGTTGCTGTATTTGAAGGTCTGGATTCTCCGTTATCATATCGTGCACGAACTGTATAATTGTATTGATTGCCCGTTTGAATAGCATGATCCGTAAAATTCAAATTATTACTTCCGATTAAGAATAATCCGTTTCTATAAATGTTATAACCTAAAAATGTTCCATCCTCATTGGTAAAATTAGGTGCCTCCCAACTTAAATCAATTCCATCACCATTTAATTGAGCCACTAAGTTTTGTGGTACAGATAAGGTATTTAAGGGTTTTATATGAAAGATAGCAGCCTGATAGTTGGTAAAATCCCCACTTCCAGGTGTAAGATCAGATAATGAAAAATAGCCATTATAACTTCCACTCCATCCCCAATTAAAATGAAACATATTATTTTCATCATAGCCATCGCAAACAAAGGAGTGCCCCCCTGAACCACTACCACGGTACATCAGTGGTTGAGAAAGTGCCAATTCTACTTTTAGCATGGCTTCCCAATCAGTCTCTGAATAATTTGATCGTTGAAGATAAACAGCACTAGGGTCATATTGGAAATAATTAACCAAAGCATTTCTGGCATCCGTACTATATGCACCGGAACCACTGGGACTATACTGCATATCAATGCTAATACCTAAATGACTTAATAATTGGGCAATTTCAGTATTTGAAGCTGAAATTGAATTGGGCATTGCCGCCCAATTATAGTTTGTATTACCAAAATCAGCTTCTAAATATCCATAGCTGGAATTGTAACCATGCGATCCAACACCTGTTGATGGATAACTGTGATATTTCATAACTTGTCCCATTGCCGTAGCAACACAACCAGCATAAACATGGCCGCATGGGCCACTGGCATCAGCAGGACACTGCTCATTATAATAACAACCTTGATTCCAAGTTGTGCTTAAAAGAGGTGGAACAGAACTGTTATCTGTTCCCATATCCATCGATCCATTGGGGTCATAATTCTCCCACTGATCCACAGCCAGTTGACTTCCACTAAGATCATTATCTATTATATATTTTATTTGAGCTGAATATGAATCAAGATACTCCTTCATGGCAGGAGGAAAGTCTTCGGGACTATCCCCTACCCAACCATCCAATGAGTATGCCAGTATGGGTTGAACACGATCGTCCGTTGGCATAACCACATAACTTTTCTTATTGTCCAGATTGAGTTTAAAAATAAATAGTTCTGGATTGTGCTGATCACCATATGAAAGATAATCGGAGAGAACAACATCTTTATCAATGTCCGTTGATTTTAATGATGATTGTTCAGCAATAAAAATTTTTGCAATAAGACTTGCTTGATCAACTTCTACTTTTTCTGCGAACAGTAAGATTGGAAGTGTTAGGAGGAGAAATAGGCTTACGAGCTTTTTCATGATTGGTTTGGTTTTGGGATTTTTTTAAGGCATCTATTCTCTTTTAATTAGTGGTATTGTTTTTATTTCATTTTTTATTTCAAATTTCAAATAGTAAACAGCCGGCACTAATTCATATCCATCGATGCTTATTGAATGCTTACCAGCTGGGTAATCTCGGCACTCAATAACTTTAATAACTTTTCCAGCAGAACTAACTATTGATATTTTAAGCTGCTGGTTTTTATCATTATTGAACTCACAATAAAAATGATCTGTAAATGGGTTTGGATAGACTCTCATCTCCAGATCATCCATCACCGATTCCTTTTCCTTATTGACTGTTTTTAATATATATGGATGATAAGCGGTTGCTACAATCATATCGGACGAAAACAAAAGAGTCTCTTCAAACTCATACCATTTCTCTTCTCTTGACGAATACATTTTAAAACAAATTTCTTCACCTTCTTCCTCATTACTATAAATCATCAAGTTGAAGAGGTATTTATCTACCATTGGGTAGTATAATGCATTGACCATACCCACACATTTTCCTTTTGGATTAAAAGCATGCAATACATGATCCTTAACGCATTTTTCAACTCCTTCATCTAATATTTCAATCATCGCACTTCCAGTATATTGGAAGTCGTTAACATTAAGATGATAGGGAGAGTTTTCTACATTATTTATATACTCCTTATTTATTAAAATTGACTTTAATTGATTAAATTCTGAACCCTGAATTGAACCATCATTGGCAACCTTCATGACGTAACCATCACCTGCTTGCATTATTTCCAGTTGACCATACCAGCCATAACCACTATAATATGTTGTGGAAACCCATTGATTTTTGAGATAATCATTCTCAACATTATTCAATGAAGCCAGATAATCTTCAACTGACATTGGATCACACAGAGGATAACCAATCCAGTTCCACCCAGCATTTACACCAATAATCTCATTTTCAAAATCAAATGGACTTCCCTGATAAACGAGATCACCTGCATTAGTAAGCCTCATTTTATAGGTTTCTTTGGGATCTATCTCAAGCAATGGGAACCAACCTTTAAATCCTGCCTGATCGTAGTAAGTAGATGAGTTTCCAGCACCTTTTCTATCCTTAATATAATCACCATCCTGCAGGTTTAATGAAGTAAGTATCTGGTTCAAATCCATGCTATCATTAACCAAATAAACCGAAAACCAATTCCATCCTTCCACCATGCTTTTTTCATACGTCAATACATTCGTCAATGTAAAATTGATGCTGTAGGTCTTTTGTGTTGTGCCATCCTCTGCGGTTACCTCAACTGTGGTCGTTCCTGGCAATTCAATGGCCTCAGTTATTACAAATTCTGCATTGGAATCTGTTGCTGTTGCTGTAACCGTTGGTATAGTTGTAGTTCCTGATGGAAGTTCTTGGGTATAATTTAATGTGCTTGGATCAAAACTTGAAACTGTGGTTCCGTCTACCTTTAAATCACTTAAGGTGGCATCTGTATTTAGAGCTATGGTAAAATTGATTCTATAAGTTTTCTGTGTACTGCCATCCTCTGCGGTTACCAAAACTGTTGTTGTTCCTGGCAATTCAGTGGCCTCAGTTATTACAACTTCTGCATTGGAATCTGTTGCTGTTGATGTAACCGCTGGTATACTTGTGGTTCCGAATGGAAGTTCTTGGGTATAATTTAATGTGCTTGGATCAAAACTTGAAACTGTGGTTCCGTCTACCTTCAAATCACTTAAGGTGGCATCCGAATTTGGGGCAATGGTAAAGCTGACCCCATAAGTAGTCTGTGTTGTGCCATCCTCTGCGGTTACCAAAACTGTTGTCGTTCCTGGTAATTCGGTGGCCTCAGTTATTACAACTTCTGCATTGGAATCTGTTGCTGTAGCTGTAACCGTTGGGATAGTTGTAGTTCCGTATGCAAGTTCTAGGGTATAGTTTAATGTCGTTGAATCAAATCCTATGATAGTTGTTCCATCAACTTTCAAATCACTTAATGAAGCATCCGAATTTGGGGATATAGTGATCTGACCATTTCGAACATCATGGAGAATATTTTCAGAACTTGCATTACCTAAAATGGCATTTAATAATGTAAAATTATAGGTTCCAAAGGTTAAACTCTCCATCATAAATTTTAAGCGCACCAAACAACCATTATCGCCAGTAACAGCAGTTTGATTCATCGAATAAGCCAATACTTTTATAGTTCCTGCTTCAGTTTCTGTTATTTGTAATTCATGATTGCTTAAACGATTCGTCAATTCAGCATCATCAAGCAGGCAAGTGAATAATTCTGATGGATAATGAAGGTCAAACTGCAAGGCGATAAATGGTTCCTGATTCTCTGCCCATACCTCAACCCAAATATCCTGATTCCTCTTGAATACTTGATTTGGAATGATTAAATAGTTGGGAGTAAAAGTTTCTCCGCTAAGCTGAATACGTATGGGGTTCTCATCCGGGTCATTTGAATAAATGCTTAAGGAAGCTTCATGGACTCCCTCGATTATATTCTGATACTTTACAGAAATATTACTGTTTTGATTGACGGGAATGGTAAAAGGGATGCTTGTTTCATTCCTAAATGATGTATCCGAACATTGTACATTTTCAATTAAAAGTTCATCAGATCCAAAGTTATTCAACTGAACATTCAATCTTTTCTCTTCCAGGCTTGAAACTTCACCAAAATTCATACTATTCGGACATGAAATATCCGCAGCTGCTACTTGTAATGAGCCACCAAATTCTGCAGATAATATATTGGTCCCATCTGAATGACCAATCATTCCGTTAAATATCGGAATGGAATAATTTCCACCAGTTCCACAAACTTCAAAGTTGAGTTTAATCAGGTCTCCGTCATTCCCAGTAAAATTTGAATTTTCATCCGAATAAGCCAACACCCTTATTTGATTACTACCGATTTGTTCTGCAGATACTTCATGATTGGTATTTCGTCCAACAAACGCAATTGAACCCTCAATATATTTTAAAGGATCAGGCAAGGTCAAATCAAACTGAATACCTGTAAATGCTTCCATATTATTGATGGAGACAATCAATTCGGCTTCATCGCCCGAAAAGGAAAACATTGAACCAATATGAATTTCATTGATCGTATATGACTGAGCCAAAATATCCAATTCCAATTCAGGCTCATCCGGATCATTGGATTTAATCAAAATCGGGAACTCAAAAGACCCTTTCCAGGTAGGGGTGAATGCGATATTAACAGAAGAAGATTGACCGACTGCAATATTGAAAGGAAGTTGTTGATTTGAAATAAACTGATTATCGGACAACTCAATATCAGAAATTGACAGTAATTGTGTTCCGTTGTTTTGAATGGTGAAACTTCGGGATGTTTGCTGACTTACTGCCGTTTCTCCAAAATTTAATTCAGAGGTTGCAATATTAATTTCCGGGGCCATAATTTGAATACTTCCTGGACTTGTACCTGAATGAACATTGGTGCTTTCACTGTTGCCCAAAAAAACATTTTCAGGACTGAATGAATAATTGCCTGGAACAGATCCCGCTTGCAACTGGAATCGTACCAACCAACCTGAATTAGACTTAAAAGCTAAGTTGTTGGATGAATAGCAAAGGATCCTTATTTTTCCACCATCCAGAACTGAATATTGAAGCTCATGATCGTTTTTACGGTCCGGATTCAACTCAAGCGATTCTTCGATAAAACTAAATGCATCAGGAATGTTTATATCCAATTGTAAAGCCACGATCGAATCAGAATTATTGACTTCTATTGGCACATAAAAAATTTGTGCTGGCGTTACCGACTGGTCACCAATCAATAGCTGATTCTGGCTATAAATCAAGCCTGAACATAAAATGAGAAAAATAATGAATAGTAAAGCTTTCTTCATATTTGTTTATAAGTGAATCTTTTTTCTAGTATCGGGGTGTCACCCTAGGGTGACACCCCTTGATAATTCTTAATTCGTTCTCATAATTTTAATTTCCTTAACTTCAACCCCTTGCCCGTTTTTTGGCTTGATCATCATTCTGCATACATATACACCAGGTGGTGCCACCTGATTATTTCCATTTGTCCCATCCCAATTCACTTCATAATTCCCGGAATCCTGGAAATCATCCTTCAAAACCCTAACCATCTGACCATTTATATTGTAAATTTCAATACTGACCTGTGCCGCTTCTTCTAATTGATATTTAAGGGCAATACTATTGTTAAAGGGGTTGGGAAAAGCCTGGAGTTCATTTCCCAGGCTTTCTTCCTCTATTTTAGGCTGTTTAATCAAAATATTGATATAATTTCCGGATAAATCTCCTCCAAAAACGTTATTCCATTTTAAATCTCCACTTGCATTTTCTATTCTTAAAACATCTTGTATTCCTTCAGGGATCAACTTTCCATTGAAACTATAAAACAAACCAATGATTTTATCTTCTGAATTGGCATAGGAAAATTCAAATCCTTCCAACATCGAATACAATTTGACCTCTTCTAAATTCTCACCTTCCAGTTCAAATTGAATAACCGCAATTTGCCGATCGCTTTCAATTTGAATGATGCTGTCCTGCTGCCACAAATATGCAAGGTGGTTATTCACTCCAACATTTTTCGACACACTGGATTTCGTGCCCATAATGAGCTGAACAATGCTAATAATATCTAACACATTGATTTCTCCATCATAATTAACATCCGCAGCATCATTTAGGAAAGGCCGAGGATTATGATCGAGTATGTGGGAAACAATGGTGGTTAAATCCAGAATATTGACAAATAAATCACCATTGGCATCACCATTGGCCGCATCGAAAGGAGTAGCTGCCATTGATTTTGAAAAATCGGTTTCCTGTAAATCCGTACCTACTGTTTTATATTGATAATGATAGGTTGTGTCTGGTATGACATCAAAATCAGTATATAAGGAATCAATAATAAGGGATTCGTTTATGAGTATTGGATCACTATAGGTTGAATCAGTTATATTGTAATAGCGATACATATTATAACCCAACACATCTTCTGTTTCAGATGTAGGCCATTCTAATTCCACTTTTCCAATTCCTGCAATTGCAAAAAAATCAATAGAGGCTGCTGCTGCAGCTTGAACTTTAAATTTAAAACGTGAATATTCAGGTGGAATCTCGAATCCTTCTGTATCTTGAGCATCTCTGACATGTATGGTATTGATTCCATCCCCGGTTTCCTGCCCAATATTGTAATAAGCCGTCCAAACGGTGCTATCAGCACTCCAATGCGCATCCTCTGTAATGATTCGTTGTAACCAGGGGGCTGTAACTCCAAATCCAACCGTTGGTGGGTACTCAATATCCATGGGACGATTAAAGTATATATCAAACTTATACTTACCTGATCCTAATGGCTCTAAGAACTCATCAAAAGGATTAATACTGTCAATCTCTACTTTCCAGACATGGCCATGATTTAATAGTGAAGGTTGAGAAAGTATTGGATTTGTATTTGCAATCGGGAGGTTGTTACTGTTCCAAAAATCATTTATTATACGTTTACGTTCTTCTTCATTAATCCCTCCCCAAAATTGATTTGGAATATTTAACTCATCTGAGGAGCCTGATAACGATATAGCTCCATCATTTAATGAAATAAAGCTATTTCCATAATTAGACCAATTACCTGAAGTTATTCCAACTGTCATATTTGGCCCAAAAAAATTATTATAATTCATTGTTGAAGTAGGTAAATAATACCAAGAACCTCCTGAACTCCAATTATAAAAATTATTATATTCTACAACGGAAGCACGATATAGTATCCTTCCACTAGAATTTCTAACAATATTGTGTCTAAAAATATTTATATCGTCTGGATAACCACACTCCTCAAACAAACAGTTCTCAATTAAGGCAATACCTCCTCCACCTTGTCCTCCATCACCATCTAGTGGCTTTCCCAAGGAGCTAAATTTGCAGAATTTAAATTCAGAGTTACTTCCTCCATAATTATGAATAAACCCAGATGCCCAACCATCTTTTGGATGAATCCAGATTAAAGAATCTTTGTTTCCTAGAGCCATTACTTTTCCTCTAACATCAATATCTTTGCCCGAATATATTTGAATTTCGGTTCCAGGTTCGATAAATAAAGTGACTCCAGAACCAACCCTATAACTTTCATTGATTAAATACAAGTATTCACTATGTAAGGTATCATCTTCCAGCAGAACCCCTGACAATTCAATACCCTTCTCTGCATTTATTATATATTCTTTAGTACCAGTAATATTTCCTGTACTATCCCCATAAGAATATGAAAACACAATATCTCTATTGTGCGCTACATTATCATCTATTTTTATTCTGATTGGTTCTAATTCTGAATCCATCCATGCCCAGGTAGAAATATTACCGTAATAATTGGAGCTATCCAGTATTTCAGCTACTGAAGAATCTTCAAACTCCCCAAAATCAATTTTCCCCCATACACTATCCGCTATTCCCCCACAATTACGTAATGTCGCCCATATTTCAATGGTTTCACCGGCATCGGCTCTACCATCACGATCACATCCAGGCAAAGTGTCAATTAAAGTGAAATCAATAAATTTTAACTGAGGACCAATACTATCTAAATTAAGTGTTAAGGATTTTTTGATGTTTATATAATTATCGGAGCCAAAAATTAATTTTGCCCAAACATGATCCATATATTCTCCAAAATTCCAATACTCCTTAAAAATGGCACAAGCAGCCGCTACCTGAGGGCAAGCCATCGATGTTCCATTATACTTTCGGTATAAGCCTCCGGGAATGGTACTCATAATATTTACGCCTGGAGCATAGAATTCATAGTTATTTCCGTCACTATTCCAAAACTCAATGGGACCTGAAGGGTCATTATTAGAGAACCCAGCTCTTGCTTGAACTCCCATCACAAAAGGCCAACAAGCCGGATACATAAACCCTGCAGGGATACCTTCCTGAATTAACGGAAGCCCATCATTTCCAGCTGCTGCTACCGCAAAAATTTTATCGGCATAAGAATCGATGATTACATCTTTTAGTGTTAAGGACTCAGCATAAGTACCTAAACTCATATTAATCACATCTACTTCTTCAGCAATAGCATATTCAATTCCTTTGATTAAATCGTAGGTATTGCCACGCCCAGAGCTTTGTAATACTTTTAATGGAATTACTTTGGAGTTAAATGCTACCCCAACAATACCAGAGGAATTGCTTTCAGCTGCAACAATACCAGCCACATGGGTTCCATGTGAATTATCATCATCAGGATTGTTATCATTATTGATCCAGTCCCAACCATGCACATCATCAATGTAACCATTGCCATCATCATCTATTCCATTATCAGCAACCTCAGCTTCATTGGTATAAATATTATCGTCTAAATCAGGATGATCGGTATCAACACCCGTATCAATAATCGCAATGACCTGCCCTTCACCAGTAGCTAAATCCCAGGCTTCAGGGGCATGGATGGCTGAGAGGTAGGATTGATTGCCATCTATATATAATGGATCATCAATATCCGATGACTTAAGTGATTTTATGTTGGGGAATACTTGATTGGCTGATTGATTGATTGATTGATTGGTTGTAAAATTGTCAAGGATTTCTTGACTATAAACCAAATAGTTGGGTTCGGCATATTCAACCATTTCATCCTTGCTTAATTCTTCAGCCAGCAATTCTATATCCTGCTCTGATTTAAGATGAATACGGTAAATATTGAATAATTGTGGGGCTTCACGCATTTGACCATTCCAGTCACGGAACATTTTTGCCGACTTGAGCTTTTTCCGCTGTGGAAAAACTTTATCCATTTTTGTGGCTTCATGAGCTTCGAGCCACTGATCAAGCTGATCTTGTCCGGTTTTGAGTCTACCACTTTTAAGCCTTTTTGAGATTTTTACTTCATCTTTAAATTTTACAAGTATTTCATTTGAGACATATTCGGGATTAAAAGGATCAAGAACGAATCGGTTAATGTAATTGGATTCTTGACCCAGTACATAGGTAGAAAAAACAGCTCCCAGTAGCATTAAAATGACCAGTGTTTTTGCTTCTTTTTTCATAATTAATCAATTATTGGGGATGGCATCCTATATTAAGGATGCCACTCTATAATTTTTTCTAATTCGTTTTCATTATTTTAACTTCCTTAACTTTTATTTCATTCCCAATGAGGGATTTGATCATTAGTTTGCACACATAAACACCGGGAGAAACATTCTGATTATCATAATTTATCCCGTCCCAAATTATTTCATGAAGCCCGCTATTTTGAATTTCATTCGAGAGTGTCCTGACCTTCTGTCCGTTGATATTATAAATTTCAATATCAACATGTGCATCTTCTTCAATTTGATATTTAATGGTCATGGAATGATTAAAAGGGTTTGGAAAAGCCATTAAGTCATTAGCTGCACTTAATCCGCCCTCTTTGGGCAATTCTCCGATTAAAATATTAACATAATTACCTGACGGATCCCCACCGAATACTTTAGCCCAACTCAATTCACCTTTCGCATCTTCAACTCTTAAAACATCTTGTATTCCTTCAGGGATCAAATTTCCATTGAAACTATAAAACAGACCAATAATCTTATCCTCGGTGTGTGCGTAGGAAAATTCAAACCCTTCCAGCATGGAGAATAGCTTGACATTTTCAAGACTTTCACCTTCCAACTCAAATTGAATCACAGCAATTTGATGATCGCTTTCAATTTGAATGATGCTGTCTTGTTGATACAAATAAGCAGTTTGGGTATTCACCCCAACATCTTTCGACATACTGGATTTCGTGCCCATAATGAGCTGTACAATGCTGATGATATCCAGCACATTAACTTCGCTATCGTAATTAACATCTGCAGCATCTACCAAAAACGGTTTGGGATCCTGATCCAGGATATATGAAACGATGGTGGTTAAATCCAGGATATTGACAGATAAATCACCATTGGCATCGCCATTTGCGGCATCAAATGGGGTGGCAGTAACAATATTTGATGAATCGGACTCCTTTAAATCAGTGTTTACTATTTTATAATAATAATGATAAGTGGAATCTGGAACTACTGAAAAGTCAGTATAAACGGTATCCACAATCAATGAAGTATTAATGATGATCGGATCTGAAAAAGTTGTATCCGTTAACTCCATTGAACGGTACATATTGAATCCCAAAAAATCTTCTAAGCCAGTATTGTTCCATTCCAATGCAACCTTACCAATTCCTGGTGTACCTACAAAATTCATGGATTGAACTCCGGCTGCCTGAATGACAAATGAAAACCGATCATCCTCCACCGGAATTTGGTTTCCAATCTCATCTTTTGCATCAGCTACTCTAATCTTTTGTATGCCATCTCCTGTATATAAATTCACATCATAATAGGCAGTCCAAATCTTTTTATCTTCAGACCATGAAGCGGATTCTTCTACCATATTTTGAAGAAAGGGGGCACGAACACCAAAAGACAAAGAAGGTTCAATACTAACATCCATTGCCCTGTTAAAATATACTTCAAATTTTTGACGCCCCACCCCAATTGGTTCAACAACTTCATCTTGGGCATCTTTTCCATTAACCAACACCTTCCAAACATGCCCCGGGCAGGAATCGGATGGAGCTGTAAGTATGGGGTCAACTATTAAATAGGGCAAAGTGGCATCATGCATAAAATCATAATACTTTTTTCGAATTTTAGCAGGATCAGTTGTGCCCCAATATTGATTTTGGAAATTTTGATAATCGTTTTGATCAGAAGATTTTACAAAAAAAACAGAATTTCCATTATTTAAAAAACTATTTTTTTTATGGTAATTATGATTTGATAGTATAAAATGTATAGGGACCCAATATTGTGGTTTATTTGGATATACAAATACATAGACATTAATTAAATCATTGAAAACACAATTTTTAAGAATACCCATATAATACCCATTATGTATGACAATATTATCAAACAGGCATTGACTAAATAGACCTCCTCCAAGCTTGTCAGCTCGACTATTTTTAACATTTGTAAAAACGATGGAATCTGTACCATAGAATAAATCACGACTTGAAGCATAAAAGTTATTCAGCTTACAAAAGCTTACTTTTCTAGCAGTTATGTAATTGCCATTTGAAAAATTACAATAATCTAAACTGGCATTAGTTTCTATTCCTTGCTGGTTTAAATCAAAATCAATGTATTTAAATGTGCCATTTCCATTTAATCCCCCTCCTTTAACATTAATCATACTGTCCGCTGTTCCCTCCGCATCAATAAATCCTCGATTATCGATTCCGGCAAATATCTCAATATGAGTACCTGGTAAAATTGTGAGCGTCACACCTGTACTGATTCTTAAACTATTGGTGATTATCCAAAGTTTATCAGGGGTAAAGGTTATATCATTTAATAAAATCCCTGATAATTCTTCTCCATTATAAATATTAAAATCAATTTCTTGAGTGGAAGAAAATGAATCACCCATATTTTTCATGGTGACATTCATTGTAACATTAGAGTTATTAAAACAATTTGAGTCTATTCTTACCAAAAAAGGCTCATCTAAGTTTGTTAAAGAGCCATAGGTTCCGAGGCTTCCAAAAAAGACAGAATCTTTAACCAAATGAATATCATTGGTGTCACCATAAATACTGTGTGACAATAATGCATAAACACTATCTGCTTGTCCCCAGGTGTTTCTGATGGTCGCATAAATTTGTATAAGTTCACCTGCATCTGCCTGACCATCCTGATCGTTTCCTTCAAGTGTATCATTCACAGCATAATTAGCTAAATCAAATTCAGGCTGAACCTGATTTGAATAAAAGGCGTCAAATACATCTATAATTCCATTAGAAGTATGAATAAGATCTCCCCATAATTTTTCTTTAGATGACTCAGGAAACTGTGTACGATAGAGGGAAATAGCACCTGATACCATTGGGGCAGACATAGAAGTTCCTGACATAGCTGCATAAGACCCATTTGGAGTTGTACTTAAAGCTGTTCCAGGTGCCTTTAATTCATAGTTGCAGGATTCGGGAAAAATTGAGACTATTGGCCCATCCGGGTCGTAATTTGAGAACCCTGCATTAGCCTCAACTCCTAATACATAACTTAATGCTGCTGGATAAGTGGTAGTTGGATTGAAAGGATCTCTTGAATAAATACTTTCGCCATCATTACCTGCACTGGCAACAAGATCGGCTGTTATATATGCATTTATCAAAGCATTCTCCATGGTAAACGATCTACCATAACTGCCAAAACTCATATTTAAAATTGTTGCTCCATTTTGAGCTGCATAATTAATACCCTGAGAAATGGTGGCTGCATCTCCTATCCCATTACTCATAAAAACCTTTATAGGCATTATTTTGGCATACCAGTTAATTCCGGCTATTCCTATTCCATTATTTCCCCTTGCAGCTGCAATACCGGCAACATGTGTCCCGTGACGATTATCATCCATGGGATTGTTTTCATTATTAATAAAATCCCATCCTCGAATATCATCAATGAATCCATTATTATCATCATCTGATCTATTACCAGAAATTTCGCCCCAGTTGATCCATATATTTTCAGCTAAATCAGGATGCAACCAATCTACACCAGTATCAAGTATCGCAATTACCTGTGAGCTATCCCCAGTTATGGAATCCCAGACCTGAGGTATCTGAATGGCATTTAGATAACTTTGATTTGCGTATAAAGGATCTTCAACATCCGTTGACTTAAGTGATTTTATATCGGGAAATACTTGATTGGCTGATTGATTGGTTGTTAAAGCGTCAAGAATTTCCTGACTATAAACCAAATAGTTGGGTTCGGCATATTCAACCATTTCATCCTTGCTTAATTCTTCAGCCAGCAATTTTATATCCTGAGTTGATTTTAACTGAATTCGATAGATGTTAAAAAGTTGAGGAGCCTCTCTCATTTGCCCATTCCAGTCACGGAACATTTTTGCCGACTTGAGCTTTTTCCGGTGTGGAAAGACTTTATCCATTTTAGTAGCTTCATGAGCTTCGAGCCACTGATCAAGCTGATCTTGTCCGGTTCTTAATTTGCCGCTTTTAAGTCGGGCATTTACTTTAATTTCGTCCTTAAATTTTACAAGAATTTCATTCTTAACATATTCAGGGTTGTATGGGTCGAGAACGAAGTGATTGATATAATCGGGTGATTGTGCGAAAGCATGAGTACAAATGAAGCCAACAAATAAAATAACCACGAATATCTTTGCATTTCGAATGAAATAGCTAAAACTTCTCATTTTAAAATTTTCATTAGGTATAAGATTCTAAAAATCGTATATCAAAACGATTATAAGGATATTCTAAAAAAGATAAATGGGGGAAGATTTGCTTATAAAATACTTCTTAAAAAATATCACTTCTAACTTAATTCGATACATTCTTAATCAATAATTTCTTTCATCGAAATCTAATAAAAACAGTTGATTATTAAACTAAAGAAATAGTGAGTATTTTTCTTAGAAATTATAAGGTTATTACTAATATATCATCTAATACTAAGATTTTTGTTAGTTGAGAATAAATTAGACTCATTAACGAAATCTTCTTTAAGAAAGTTTTATGGTGGAAATATTTTTGTTTAAATGTGAAAAATAGAAAGTTGATTCTGAATCAAAATCAATCATGCTTACACCACTCAATTTTCACACAAAATCCCTAACAAGAATCAAAGATGCGTGCAACTCCTATCAAAAAAACCATGAAGTTTTCATGGTTTACATATTCATTTTACAACAAAATTCTGAAGGATTACCCATGAGCGTTCATAAACCTGCTCGGATTTGCATCCACTGGTCCCTGAAACCAGCGCGTCTACTCCCGAAAATTATGAAGCTCGCTTCATTTTAATTTTCGTGTTTTGCTCGAAAAACATTACAAATCGAAGATTTGTGGTTTGTTCGGCACAATTTCGCCATCTGGGCATTTTAAGCCTAAAAATAAAAAAGTAAAAACCATAAAGCATAAGAATCAGCGTACTTTAAACTTTTTACTTTTAACTTAAAACTTCTGTTGTGCCCAGAACAAGAATCGAACTTGCACGACCTAAAGGTCACATGGCCCTCAACCATGCGCGTCTACCAGTTCCGCCACCTGGGCATCATTATTTAAAAGATTCTCAACCCAGTATAATTAAATTTGTGACTTGTCTACTCCCGAAATCTTGAAGCTATTGCTTCAATCAAATTATCGAGGATGCTCGAAAAATTATATAAATCCTAGATTTATTGTTTTTCGGCACAGTTCCGCCACCTGGGCATTAAGATTTGCAAATTTAACACAAATTAGCAATCTTTCATTATATTCTATAAAATATTTATCTCTTATTCGTCAAGTATGAAATCAAAAAATTAGTTTTATTTTTAACCCACAAATTTTTTTCAAAAAACCTAGATTCTATGCTTAAACCAAGAGACATTGATTTGATTAAAATCAAAGGAATTGAACTGAATCAATTTAAAACCCATCTCAAAAATTTCAAATCAGGATTTCCATTTGCTAAACTAGATTCTGCAGCAACCATCGGAAATGGGATCATCCGATTTACTGAAAAAGAGATTAATGATTTAATCAGTTTTTTTGACGACCACTCAAACAAGTATGATATTCTTAAGTTTGTCCCTGCTTCGGGGGCTGCCAGTCGTATGTTTAAGCATTTGTTTGAATATAGAGAATTGGATAAAAATAACTTAAAAGATCATCCTGAAGAAAATGATTTTAATTCAGCTGCCTTTTTTTTCAAGCACCTTGGTGAGTTTGCATTTTATCAGGATTTAATGCACCTGATGAGTGAGAATGGATTAAGTATAAAAGAGTGTCTTAATGGCAATGATCACAAACCAATCATCAATCATTTGCTTGACAGCAAAGGGCTTCAATATGCTTCCTTACCCAAAGCTTTGCTTAAATTCCATAAATATGAAGATGGGGCTCGCATGGCTTTTGAGGAACATTTGGTTGAAGGAGCTCATTATAGTAAGAATGACAAAGGTGAAGTAAACATCCATTTCACCCTTTCGCCAGAGCATCGCGAGAAATTTACAGATGCCTTAGCAAGAATCAAAGACAAATACGAATCAAAATTTAAAGTTCGTTTCAATATTGGGTTCTCAGAACAAAAGCCTTCAACCGATATGATAGCTGTAGATCTGGAAAATCAGCCTTTAAGAAATGAGGATGGAGATTTGGTATTCAGGCCCGGAGGCCATGGAGCCCTGATTGAGAATTTGAATGACCTTGATGGAGACATCGTTTTTATTAAAAACATTGACAACATTGTGCCTGATCAACTTCGTGATACAACTTATATTTACAAAAAAGCAATCGCTGCCCATTTGCTAAAAACTCAAGATCAAACCTTTAAGTATTTACATGAATTAAAAAGCGGTAAAGTGTCTCAGGAGCTTATTTCTGAAATTGAAACCTTTGCCCGGGAAAACTTGTTCATAGATTTAAGCAATGCTAATCAAACAGGCAATCGATCAGATTTTCTGTTTAATCAATTGAACCGCCCTATTCGTGTTTGTGGCATGGTAAAAAATGAAGGAGAGCCAGGGGGAGGACCATTTTGGGTACTTGACGAAAACAATGCTAAATCACTTCAAATTGTTGAAAGTTCGCAAATAGATTTAAAAAATCAGGATCAAAAAAGAATTGTGAATGAGGCAACTCATTTTAACCCGGTAGATTTGGTATGTGGACTCCAAAACTTTGAAGGTGATAAATTCGACCTCAAACAGTTTGTTGACCCCCAAACCGGTTTTATTTCAATAAAATCTCAAAATGGCAAAGATCTTAAGGCTCAGGAATTACCAGGCTTATGGAATGGAGCTATGGCCCATTGGATCACGATTTTTGTAGAATGTCCGATTATCACCTTCAATCCGGTAAAAATTATCAACGATTTATTAAGAGAGCAACATCAGTAGATGTGGATTTTGAATCAAAAAAACTAAATATTTAACTCAAGGTATTTTTCTTGTGCCAATTTTGCTGGTTCATAGTCAACATCAGCATTTTCCCATGTTTTAAGGGCTACTTTTAAGTATTCAATCGCCTTACTATTTTCCCCCTGATCGGCATAAATCATGGCCATTTCATAATTATAGCTGCCAATAAAAGGGCTTCGTTCCATTAGGTTTTGCATATGCTCCAGCGCCTTATCGTAGTTTTTTAACTTTCGATAACAGTATGCAATTTCTAAGTTCATACTTGTATTTGAGGGACTTGCGTCCAAATAATTCTTATATAATTCAATGGCCTTCTCATATTCATCATTAAGTTGATGAACCTTTGCCTGAGAAATTGTAACAAATGGTGTTAGAATATCATAATTGAAGGATTGAATGGCATCTTCAACGTCAATAATAGTTGCCTCGATTCGAGCCACATCTTCTAATTCTAAATAAATTGCCATATACCCAAGAGCAACAAATTTATCAATGGGGGGTGTCAATTCTTTCTTAAATTCTTCAGCTTTTTGAAAGGCAAGTTCTTTTTTACCGGCTTTTACATAAGAATGTAATTTTGCAGCACGACTTATGATTACATTTATGGGTTCTACAAATTTTTCATATTCAACAAATTGAGATTCCATACTCTCTAGCGACTTTTCCATTTGTCCCCTAAACTCGTATAATTGTGAAAGTGATAAATAAATTGTGTATTTATCTTGTGGAGTTTTACAGAAGTCCAACATCCTGACATACAGGTTTTCAGCCTTGTCATAATTACCTTCTATCAATTCAATATCTGCCAAACCAATGGATGCCGAAATATTATCATGTTCAATCATAAGCACCTTGTTAAAACTGGTTCTGGCACTTTCAAAATCTCTTATCCTAAAATGAATATTTCCGATAGCAAGGTAGGCAACAGGGCTTTCAGGGTACTGTGCAGCATACTTTTCATTATAATTTAGTGCCTCTTCATACTTAGCTAAACTTACGTATAAACCTGCTATTTTCAGGTAAATATCAAAACGTGTCGGATCATACTGAATGATTTTTTCAAGCTCAGCAATAGAAAGAAGTAATTCATTCTTAAGTTGGTATAAATTGGCAGCCAATTCATAAGCTTGAATATCTTCAGGATATAAATCTTGCCACATTTTTACAACGGCAAAAGCCTTTTCAGGATTTTCTTCAATAAGTAAATAATAGGAGTATTTCATCCTAAACTGTACTTGTTCGGGCAGTCGGATAATGTTTTGCATCACCTTTTCAAAAGCTTGATCAGAAAGCTCCTTTTGGCTGGTCGACAAATAAATATCAATCAATTGAGCATGAGCCATAATGAAGGAATCATCAACAGCTATTATCTTTTCACCATAATACTGAGCTGTAATATAGTCATTATTAAAAAAACGTGCATTCATCAATGAAACAAAATCTTTCATTGCTCCTTCATTGGTTGTTAACAATTCTGATATGGGCAAATCCCTAACATCATTGATATGATTTTCAGGAATTTGAACCTCATACTTCAGTTGTTTTGCAACCTCATCCACTAAATCAAATATATTTTTACCACTCCATAATTTCTCTGCCACCAATTTACTTGTGCTGGTTTGATAAACCATTAACTCAATTGTATATTCACCATCAAGATTCGTGTTTATTTTACCATCAATAAAATAATCAGAATGTCGTTGTTGAGCAATTCTTTGTTCAATGATAAGAGGCAATGCCTGATCTGGCTTATAACCTTCATTTAAAATTTCCTGCTTGAGTTGAATGACTGATTCTGTGCGAATAAAAACATCTTGCATCAAATCGTAGCCAATCATGAAAGGCAATCCAACCTGCATCCAATTTAAAGCTGTATCATTGCTTGCATTTTCAAATATGAAAAGCGTCATACTCTTTCTAAACTCACCTTTTAATATCTCGCGTTCAATCAGTTTCCCGTTTTCATCAGTCACATTTACTGATTTGGTAGTTGCACCTAAATCCTTATCGTTAAACACAGAAAAAAGAATTACTGCAGAAACCACTAAATTAATCGGTAAACCAAAACGCTCAATAGTCTTCCATTCGCCTGATGCGGCTTTCCCATGAAAATAACTGATCAACAGTACGCTTGGCAATAACGAAACCAGAAGTATCACACCAAACTGCACCAAATAAGGTGAAAGTAAATATTTAGAAGAAACATATTCTAAAGCAAAATAAATAAAGAGTACCAGCAAACTGTAAATTCCGGTTATATGCGGAACTCTTCTTTGCCAAAGATGTTTGAGCAATGAAGTTTTCTCAATAACCAGATCTTCTTCATCACCAAATAAAACATCATAAACTTCGATGGGTTCGCTTACCCCTTTCAATTCTTTTTGGCCTTTGGAAACTGTACGAAAATCAATTTTATTTCTAATCTGATTTCTAACACCTTCAGAAATACATACTCCACCGGGCCTTGCCTGAGGTTCAATTCGAGCTGCAATATTAACTGCTGCACCGAAAACATCGCCATCCTTTAAAATGACATCACCCATATGAATCCCAGCTCTAATTTTAAAATCCTCTTCCTTGAGCTGCATCTGTATTTCAATGCTGCATCGAACTGCCTGAACAGCACTGTCAAACATCATCAATAATCCATCACCAATTTCTTTAAGCACTTTCCCATCATGCTGTTGAACAATTGGATATACAATTTCCTGCTGGCGTTCCAGATAACGCATGGTTTGTAATTCATCATTATCCATTTTCTGGGTATAACCAACGATATCTGTAAAAACAATGGCCGCAAGTTTTGTATGACCTTTTTGTTCCATAACTTAAAATTGCTTTAATTCAATGACTTAACGAGATATGAATTTAGATAAATCTAAACATCACGATTTAATTTAAATTTAAACAAAATCAAAAATACTAATTTAATGTGATCACTTGATAAAATTATTTTAAGCTTTATTGACTCCTACTATTTTTTAAATAGCTATTCAGCAATTTGATCCGAGCTTATCAGGAAAGTTGACAAAACAGCAACTAATAGAGCCACAAAGAAAGTGGTAAGTCGGGCGGTAATGACTTCATCCATTCCTGTACTTATCCAAACAATGGTAAAAATCATACCGATAATTATGGTTAATAAAGCAGCTTTTCCATGATATTTCTTCCAAAATAAACTTAATAATATAACTACCGAGAAGGTCCCTCCTATTCCTGCCCAAACATAACTTACCAAAGTAAAAATCAGCTTCGATGGAGAGATGTAGGATAAACCCAAAGCAACCACAATCAAAACACTGGTTATCAGCCTGGATTGAAATAAAGATGTATCTTTCTTCATTCTATTATTAGAAAGCGGTTTAATTAAATTCTCGGAAAGTTCTGTTGAGGATAAAATAATGATTGAATTGGCTGTGGAAGTCATGGCGGCAATAGCACCCATAATTAATACTGCTGCAATGGCAGGAGGAAAAATTCTTAAAAGTACAGCCGGCATTACGAATTCCTGGTCTTCAAGTCCAGTGGGCCCAAAAATGGCTAATCCAACCCAACCCAAACTAAGTGCTCCAATATAGGCTATTACCGTCCATACAATTCCAATATTGCGCGCTTGTTTGGCTTGCTTGGCATCTTTAATGGCCATGAAACGCATACTCAGTTGTGGCTGTCCTCCTAAATATCCAAAGAACCATGAGAAGCCACCAGCAATCGCAATTCCTGCGACAAACCCTCCGGCCCCACCGGTTAAGGAAGTATAAGAAGGTCCGGCCAATCGCAAGCCTTCAGAGATGGACTGCGCAAATAAATCAGGACTTGATTTTAAATACAAAATTCCAACAATCGGTCCAGCTATCAATGTGATGATCATCACGAAAGCCTGCACCACATCCGTATAAACCACGCTTCTGAAACCTCCGTAAATGGTATAAGGGATAATAATGGCAGCAGTAATTAAAACACCCCAGTTTGCATCAATCCCAAACATGGTATGTAAGGTTTTTCCTCCTCCTAAAAATTGGGCACCTACATAAAAGAAGAAAAAGAAGACGATGGTAGCACTCCCAACAATTCTGAGCCATTTGCTTTGTGCACCATGCTTTTTAGCAATAAATTCAGTAAAGGTATTTACTTCATATTTTTCAGCAGCTTCGCGCAAACGCCAGGCTATAACAGCCCAGGCTGTAATGATACCGGCCACACATCCGATGGCCGTCCAGATTTCGGTTAATCCGGTTGCATAAGCGGCTCCTGGAAGTCCTAATAATGCCCATGAAGATTCTCCGGTTGCTCTTTCAGAAAGCGCTGCAGCCCAACCCGGCAATTTCCGACCTGCGATGGCATAATCAGAAGCTGTTTTAACTTTTCTTCCCTGATAAATTCCGAAGGCGATGAGTAAGGCCATATAAATGACCATCACCAATAATAATTGCGATTGGTAGTCCATATTTAAAAATGGGTTAATTAGGGTTCAAGTCGAAACCGATCCCAGCTTTTTTGGTTCTTTTTATAACAAAAACGATCGTGTAAGCGATTTTTTCTTCCCTGCCAGAACTCAAAATACTCAGGAATTAAGATGTAACCTCCCCAATGTTCAGGCCTTTTTAGATCCTCATCTTTGACTTTATGTCTGAGCTCTTTAAATGATTCATCCAATACTTTTCGGTTTTTAATCACCTGGCTTTGATTGGAAACAACTGCCGAAAGACGACTTTCAAGGGGACGACGGTTAAAATAATCATCTGATTCTTTGGCAGTTGTTTTTTTCACAACTCCCTCTATACGAACCTGTCGGTCAAGTTCTTTCCAAAAAAACAAAAGGGCTGCCTTATTGTTTTCCTGAAGTTCAACACCCTTCCTGCTGTTATAGTTGCTAAAAAACACCAATCCACCTTTATTGGTTTCTTTTAAAAGCACAACACGCGAAGATACCTGATTGTTTAGAACTGTTGAAAGCACCATGGCTGTAGCATCAACTTCAATATGCTCAATGGCATAATCGAGCCATTCATCAAAAGTTTGCATGGGATTTTCATGCAGATTTTCTTCATTTAACTGACCCTGATCAAACTCCCGACGCAAATTGTATAATCTATTAATCTCTTCCATAGGTATACTAAAGTTCTATTTTTACGAATTCTAATGCAATTTAAACAATTTCAACCTTTTTTTTGCCAAAAGGCATGCCATAATTTTATTAACTTGGCTTTCAAAATTAAGAAAATAAATATGATCAAACTACGACTCACATCAACCAAGAAAAGAACGAGGTTAACATGGTTTGGAAAGCTCATCACTTTTCTGATAATTATCATCCCTCTCACTTTCTTTTTTAGAGGGTTAAATGCCTATTTGAGTGAAAATGATTCCATCGAAAGCAAGCTTCTGGCCGTAGAAGGATTTCTTCCTGATTACACCCTAAAAGAAATGCTTTCTGAGTTTTATGAAGGGGATTATGAAAAGATGGTCATTATTGGGAAACCCATTGGTCAGGGGTATTATTTATCGGGCTATAAAACTTCGGCAGATTTGATGAAGTCTACTTTGATGGAAATGGGGCTGGACAGCTCCTACATTGTCAGTATTTCGATTCCAGAAACTGTTTTTAGAGATCGTACATATTCAACTGGATTATTGCTTTGGGATTGGATGAATGAGAATAACTACCATACGAAAAGAGTGAATTTATATACCTTAGGATCTCATTCAAGAAGGAGCAGGCTTTTATTTGAAATGGCTCTGGGTGATGATTTTGAATTTGGGATCATGGCAGGTAAGGATTTAAGTTATGACCATGATAAATGGTGGACTTCAAGCAAAGGATTTCGCACTGTTTTAAATGAAACCCTTGCTTTTGTATATGCCAGATTTTTATTTTATCCGGATAGAGATCAGGCACTTAAAGATTTAAAGGCAGGTTATTTTATCGATGAGATTCAATATCAACGAAATGCCAAAGATTTGGATTACGCCAAAGCAGAATCCAGTCCGATGACAGAAGAACAATTAAAAACATTTGTCAAACTGAAATATTTTTATCCCAATCCGGCTTATAAAGTTGAAGGTACTTTTGTGAAAGACAGCATAACCCATACTTTCGAAATGAAAACATCCACTGATCGCTTGCCGCTGTATTCAACTTTTGGAAAAATTCATTTTAAAATTGATGGTAAAGATTGTGTTTTAAGTGCTTACCAAAATATTGAGTTGGTTAAAAGACCGGGTTATGAAAACTATTTATTTATTCCCTTCCGTGATTTAAGTAGTGGAGAAGAAACCTATGGAGCCGGGCGCTTTCTTGATTTCAGATACAATGGTGAAGATAAAGTTATAATTGATTTCAATTTGGCTTATAATCCATTGTGTGCCTACAATCACAAATATTCGTGCCCGATTCCACCCTACGAAAATCACCTGGGAGTAAAAATTCTTGCGGGCGAAAAAACCTATGAAGAACATTAAGCATTGATGATAAAACTTACGGAATGAAGAAGCTAAATATCACCGTTTTATATGCAGAAGATGATCCTGACCTGAGGAATAAGTTTAAAAAAATTCTTTCGAAGAAGTTTGACACTTTGCTGGTGGCCGAAAACGGTCGAGAAGGTTATGAACTATATCAGGAACATAAACCGGACTTAATCTTGACAGATATTCAAATGCCAGAAATGAATGGCTTGGATATGATTGCTAAGATTAAGAAAATTGATAAATCGGCCAAAGCAATTATCATGTCTGCCTTTAGTAAATCCAATTATTTCCTGGATGCCATTTCAGTTGGGGTTCAAAGCTATTTAATCAAGCCGGTTGAAACCAAACGTCTTTTTGCCGCAATTGATGAAATTGCCGAGCGAATTATGCTTGAACGCAATGTGAAGTATGAAGAATACAGGCGAACCAAGTTGGAGGGGATGATTCGTCAAAGTAAGTCTGTTCAGGATGCAGTAAACTTTGCTACCGAAGAATTTCTCAGATTCGATTTCAGCGAGGATACTTTTAAAAAGGTTCTGAAAAATTTAGGACGTGCAACCAATGCAAGCCGAATCTATATTTTTGAAAACTCGATCATTGAAAAATCTTTGGTAACAAGTCAAAACTTGGAATGGACCAATAAGGGGATAGACCCACAGATTGAAAACCCTAATTTACAAAACTTTGCATTTGTAAAGTCAGGATTTAAACGCTGGATTGATGTATTAAAAAACGATAAACCACTTCATGGTTTGGTTAAAGATTTTCCAAGGAAGGAAAGAGAATTATTGAGTAAACAAAATATTTTATCGATGGCAGTTCTGCCCATCTTCATTCATAATAAATGGTGGGGGTTCATTGGCTTTGATGAATGTACAAGAGAACGTATTTGGAGTGAAACAGAGTTAAAAATATTTTCGATTACTGCTGACATCATTGGAGCTGCCATTCATCGCAACCAGGTTGAGCAAGAATTATTAAAATTAAATGATGAGCTTGAAACCCGTGTTGACAAAAGAACTAAAGCATTACAAAAACAGGTTAACGATCGAAAATTAGCCGAAATCTTGCTTCGAGAAAGTGAAGAAAAATACCGTCAGATATTTGAAAATGGGAATGATGGAATATTATTAACGGTTGATGGAATCGTTAAATTCATTAATCCTAAGCTTTATGAAATTACTGGATTTTTGCCCAAAGAATCAATTGACCGCCCCTTTACCAATTTTGTTCATCCCGATTACCGACAAATTGTATACGACAATCATGTAGGTAGATTGAAAGGCCTTGATGTTCCTGAAAGATATGATATTAAGGCATACACGAAAAGTGGAGAAGAAAAATGGTTTGAGATTAAATCGGCCTTATTAACCTGGGAACAACAACCGGCTGTACTCACTTTTGTGAGTGATATCACCGAAAGGAGAAAGACCGCTGATGAATTACGCGAATTAAACCTAAATCTTGAAAAAAGAGTTAAAGAAGAATTAAAAAAGGCTGAAGATCAACAACAACTCTTAATTCAGAAATCTAAACTCGAATCGCTGGGCGAATTGGCAGCAGGCATTGCCCACGAAATCAATCAACCTTTGGGTGGAATTTCTATGGCCCTGGATAACATTCTTATTAAACTGAACGACAAAGGAGCCTCAAAGGAATATTTGGAATCTAAAATCCGACAATCTTTCGAAGATATTGAGCGAATTAAAACCATTATTGATCACATCCGAACTTTCTCAAGAGGACAACAGCAAACAGAATTCTCAAAAGTCGACATCAATAAAGTCATTCACAATGCTTTATCCATCATTAACAATCTGTATTCAAATCATCAGATCAACTTTATTCTTGACTTAAAAGAAACTGATAATTTTGTGCACGGCAATCAATATCGACTCGAACAGGTATTGTTAAATCTGCTCTCCAATGCAAAACACGCAGTTGATGAAAAAAAGGCTCAACTGCAATCAGAAGAATCCTTCAATAAAAGAATCAGTATAAACAGCTCCAGTCGTGATAAAAACTTAATTATTGTAATCGAAGACAATGGCATCGGAATTGCTGAAAATCACCTGGATAAAATATTTGACCCCTTTTATACGACCAAGGAAATTGACAGTGGAACCGGATTAGGGCTTTCTATTTCATATGGAATAATTAAAGAGATGAAGGGCGATATTATCGTTCAAAGTGAAGAAGGTAAATTTACTATCATGACGATAACTTTGCCCAAATATAAAGAAGAGGAATAACATATTTTTTCAGCTTAAGACCAAGCAAAATGAAAGAACTTAAAATATTAGTACTTGATGATGAAAAAAGAGTAAGGGAAGAAATTGAAGAATTTCTGACGGGAAACAACTACAGCGTTTATAAGGCAGCCGCCCCTTCCGAAGCATTCACGGTGCTTAAAAACATCAAAATTGACATCGGAATCATTGATATAAAATTGCCGGAGATGGATGGAATTACGGTGATGAAAAAAATCAAAGATCAGGATCCTACAATCGAAATCATCATGATTTCGGGTCATGGTGATATGAACAGTGTGATTGATGCCATGCGGTTAGGAGCTGCCGATTATTTCCCCAAGCCCTTCAGACTTCTGGAGATTAACAATGCCATAGAACGCACCAAACGCTTTCTCGACTTAAACAGAAAACTTCAGGAAGTTGAAGCAAGTAACGATATTTTATCAAAAGAGTTGCACGATAATATCGGGCAAAGATTGTTGGGAAATAGTCCGGCCATTAAAAATGTGGTTGAGCTGATGACTAGGGTTGCAAAAAGCGACACTACTTCTGTACTTATTACGGGTGAAAGCGGAACAGGAAAAGAACTCATTGCCAGAGGAATTCATTATTTAGGCAGCCGGAATAAAAAATCATTTCATTCTGTAAACTGCTCAGCCATTCCTGAAAGCTTGTTTGAGAGTGAATTTTTTGGTCATAAAAAAGGATCTTTTACCGGTGCCACAGAGGACAAGGAAGGATGGTTTGAGATTGCAGATAAAGGAACCCTATTTCTGGATGAAATCAGTGACATGCCGATCAATCAACAGGCTAAACTTTTAAGGGTTTTGGAAGAAAAGAAAGTAAGTAAAGTCGGGTCTCACAAACTCATTCCGGTTGATGTTAGAGTAATCGCTGCCTCAAACCGTGATCTAGAAAACATGAGTGAGGAGAACAAGTTCCGCTTTGACCTCTACCATCGCTTAAGTTCTTTTGTGATCAACATTCCTCCTTTGAGAGAACGAATAGAAGACATTCCATTATTGCTTAACTATTTTATTAAAGAATATGCACGAAGAATGGCAAAATCAATTCAATTCATTGATCAGGCCATATTTGATGATTTAAGTGCTTACCCATTCCCGGGAAATGTGAGAGAATTGAAGAATATGGTTGAAAGAGCCATTATTATGTGCGACGGGGAACAACTTAACCTAAAGCATTTTTTGTTCGATCGAAAAAAAACGACTAAAGATGAACACAATCATGATGAGATCCTCGACATGGAAATTACAGAAAAACGTTTGATTATAAAAGCATTGAAGCGCGCAGACAATAATAAATCGAAAGCTGCGGCATTGCTAAACATTTCCTGGCAATCATTAGATCGCCGTCTTAAGAAATATGGAATTTCTGATTAAGATTCCTCTTGATCTTCCGGAACTTTACCCCTAAACTGACCCAAAAGTTTTTCTAAGTCAGTTTCAAATTTTTCATTTTTATCCATTTGATGAGCAAGTTTTAAATTTGCCATTCCAAGCGCCTCTTCAAATCCATCACGCTCCTCCATAAGCTTGGAAAGTTCGGTGCCAAGTTCTTCCATCTCTTTACGAATCTGTTCAATCTCAGCATCTTCTTCCTTCTTCACACTTTTTGATGCCAATTCAGATTTCAAAATATCAAATGACTTTTTCATTTCAACGGCATTGTTTTCCAAAAGTTCTTTCTCCCCAGCAAATTCTTCAATTTGATCTTTTAAGAGATCCATTTCTTCCTTATGATTATGTTTTAGCTTTAAAATATTTTCATTATGATTTTCTGTTTCTAAAACCATTTTTTGGTAACGCAATCGAATCACGACTAAAATGGTAGCAATAACTATTAGAAGAAAAGCTGAGATTACTGCTATGATTAAGAAATTACTTCGGGATTTTTCGGCTTTTGAAAGCTCTTGATTCAATCTGGCATTATCCTGAATAATTTGATCCCTGATTTTTGACAATTCCAATATTCTTGATTCAAAATTGGCATGCCCCGGAGAAACCATTTTTACTGAATCAAGCATCAAATTATCAAACAATACAACCGCCTCAAGTTTGTTCGAAAGATTAACCATATTAATCCAGGTTCGCGAAGTCATGGTATCTTTAAACTGAACATAATCCTGATACAAACGATCTCTTTCCAATTCAACTTCACTTTTTTGTGCGAAAATTGTCGTAAAAAACAGCAGGCTAATAATACTTAAAATCAAGTTTTTCATTTGTGTTTCTTTTAAGGGAAGATAAAACAATTAGATCTCCTAAGGTCTTTAAATTTCTTAATCGGCTTAACAAATTTAAACATAAAACCGGATTTACCTCTTATCTTACTTGACTTAGAAATAATTATTGCGAATAGAAAAAGGCATTAAACAAAAAAACCACCCGAAGGTGGTTTTCATTATTTATTTTTTAACAGCATCGACAATGGCTTTAAAAGCCGCCGGATGATTCATAGCCAAATCGGCCAGAACCTTTCTGCTGAGTTCTATATTTTTAGCGTGTAATTTCCCCATGAACACAGAATAACTCATGCCATACTCACGTGCAGCTGCGTTAATTCTCTGAATCCATAAAGCTCGGAAAGTTCTTTTATTGTTTCTTCTGTCGCGGAATGCGTACTGTTGTCCACGTTCGTAAGCATTCTTTGCTACTGTCCAGACATTTTTACGGCGACCAAATTGACCTTTGGTCTCCTTCATTACTTTTTTTCTACGTGCCCTTGAGGCAACGGTATTTACTGATCTTGGCATTTTTTTAATTTTTTTACTTTAGCGCCTCCTTTCGGAGATCTTTTGAGGCTAAGAGTAAGTTTTACAATAATTTTACTTAAGAATCATTTTTCTTACGTTTGCTTCATCTGTTGGGTCAACCAATGAGAAACCGGTTAAATTACGTTTCTGTTTTTTGGTTTTCTTCGTTAAGATGTGGCTTTTGTAAGCATGCTTCCTCTTAATTTTTCCCGATCCAGTAACGGTAAACCGTTTTTTGGCACTGGATTTCGTCTTCATTTTTGGCATTACTTCTCTATTTTTATTATTAGTAATTTATATATAAGCGTTTCAGCTTATTTCTTTGGACTGATGATCATGATCATTCGTTTACCTTCTAATTTTGGCAGCTGTTCAACCTTTCCATGGTCTTCCAACTCCTGGGCAAACTTTAACAATACAATCTCACCTTTCTCTTTATAAACAATGGTTCGGCCTTTAAAAAACACATCGACCTTAACCTTAGCTCCGTCTTCCAAAAACTTAATGGCATGTTTCAATTTAAAATTAAAGTCATGCTCATCAATATTGGGTCCCAGACGAATTTCTTTCACAATAACTTTTGCTGTTTTGGCTTTGATTTCTTTTTGTTTCTTTTTTTGCTCATAAAGAAACTTTTTATAATCTATAACCTTGCAAACAGGTGGATTCGCACTTGGCGAAATCTCTACTAAATCAAGCCCTTGGTGATCTGCAATCTCCAGGGCTTCACGAATCTGGTATATTCCGACTTCAACATTTTCACCCACCACCCTAACAACAGGTGCCGTAATATATTGATTGATGCGATGCGGATCTTCTTTCCTTTTAAAACCTCTTCGTGGTCCTCTGTAAAAACTTTTAGCTATTGTTTTAATCTCCTATTTTTAATTTATACTATAAAGTAGTTGAATTGATCCTTTATTTGATCATTTCAGCTACTTCTTTATTTACAAGTTCTGCAAACGCTTCTATGCTCATTGTTCCCATATCTCCGGCTCCGTGTTTTCTTACGGAGACCGTTCCTTCCGCTTCTTCTTTCTCTCCGATAATCAACATGTAGGGAATTTTACTCATCTCTGCATCCCGAATTTTCCTACCTGTTTTTTCACTCCTTTCGTCAACGAGGGCGCGAAGATCGCAATTATTTAGCAAATTTAAAACTTTTTTGGCATAATTATGATATTTTTCACTGATTGGCAGGAGAATAGCCTGTTCGGGTGTTAACCATAGCGGGAAGTTTCCTGCACAGTGTTCAATCAATACAGCCACAAATCTTTCCAATGATCCAAAAGGTGCACGATGAATCATGACCGGACGATGCTTTTCATTATCACTTCCAGTATATTCAAGTTCAAAGCGTTCGGGTAAATTATAATCTACCTGAATGGTTCCCAATTGCCATTTTCTTCCAATGGCATCTTTTACCATAAAGTCCATTTTAGGACCATAAAATGCAGCTTCTCCAAGCTCAATTTCATAATCCAATCCTTCTTCCTGAGCCACTTCTAAAATGGCCCGTTCTGATTTTTCCCAATTTTCATCAGAACCAATGTATTTATCTTTATCTTCAGGATCTCTGAAAGAAATCTGGGTTGTAAAATTTTTAAAATCCAGTGCCTTAAAGATGTGCATTACAATGCTGATCACGGCCTTAAATTCATCTTTCAACTGATCAGGAGTACAAAAAATGTGTGCATCATCCTGGGTAAATCCTCTAACCCGGGTCAAACCATGAAGTTCACCACTTTGTTCGTATCGATAAACGGTTCCAAACTCGGCATAGCGAACAGGTAAATCCTTATAAGACTTTGGCTTTACTTTATAAACTTCGCAATGATGAGGGCAGTTCATCGGTTTTAGGAAAAACTCCTCCCCTTCATTAGGCGTTTTGATAGGTCGAAATGAATCTTCACCATATTTTTGATAGTGCCCGGAAGTTTTATACAAATCAACATTTCCGATGTGGGGGCAAATCACAGGTTCGTATCCTGCTTTATGCTGAACTTCTTTTAAAAATTTCTCCAAACGCTCACGCAGCATGGCACCTTTTGGCAACCACAAAGGCAATCCTTGTCCCACATTGCTCGAAAAAGCAAACAATTCAAGTTCTTTACCCAATTTACGATGATCTCTCTTTTTGGCTTCCTCAAGCATTTCCAGGTATTCGGTAAGTTCTTTTTGCTTGGGGAAAGTAATTCCATACAAACGGGTCAATTGCTTACGATTTTCATCTCCTCTCCAATAAGCTCCTGCTACTTTTAAAACCTTAACAGCCTTAATCACTCCGGTATTGGGAATGTGAGGCCCTCGGCACAAATCGGTAAAACTCCCTGATTCATAAAAGGTAATTTCTCCATCTTCCAAACCTTCAATCAATTCCAGCTTATATTCATCCCCTTTGTCACCAAAATATTTATTGGCTTCATCTTTTGACACATCTTTACGGGTAAATACCTGCTTCTGACGAGCAAGTTCTTTCATTTTATCTTCAATCTTCTTGAAATCAGCATCACTGATCACCTGATCGCCCAAATCAATATCATAATAAAAGCCTTGTTCGATATCCGGACCAATTCCAAATTTTGCTCCGGGATAAAGAATTTCAACAGCTTCAGCCATTAAGTGAGCCGATGAGTGCCACATGGCTGCTTTACCTTCAGCATCTTTCCATGTAAAAAGTTTCAGTTCGGCATCCTCTGTTATGGGTCGGGTTGCATCCCAAATTTCATCATTTACTTGAGCTGCAAGTACATTTCGGGCCAGGCCTTCGCTAATACTTTTTGCAACATCCATCGCAGTTGATCCTGCTTCTACTTCTTTAATCGACTGATCGGGTAAAGTAATCTTTATCATTTGTAATTTATCTTTTTAAACGCCTGCAAAGTTAATCATTTAATCCTTATAGAGAAAAAATAAAATTACACTCAATCAGTTAATCAATGCCTAAAAGAACACGGATTTTTATACTTTTGTTTTTTTGTAAAAGAAGCTTAGTAGAATGGAAAAAACAAATTATAAATTAAGATCAATTTTAAGCGACGAGATTTTTGAAGACAGCGGATGGTTGCTTGATGCGCCAAATCAGGAAAAACCCAGCTTAATCAGGGCAGAGTATGAAAACAAACAACTTCATTTAAAAGATGATTCATTAGGTATTTACAAATTTGCAGATTGGTTGCCCATCGTTAAAACCCTGAAAGGTTCGTATGCGCCTGTCACTTACAAAAGTGAGGGTCTGGCACAGGAACTGGGGTTGAAAAATCTGTACATTACCTTCAGCGGTTACTGGCCCGAGAAAGGGATCAGCATGAAAACCTGTTCCTTTAAAGAAACTGAAGCTTATACGGTTTGTGCGCGTGAAAACATCCATCAGGATAAAGTATTGGTGGTGGCTTCTGCCGGAAACACAGCCAGAGCTTTTGCACAAGTTTGTTCCGACAATAAAATTCCATTGCTACTGAGTGTTCCTGAAGATAATTTAGATGCGCTTTGGTTTGATGCTCCTTTAAATGATTGTGTTAAATTAATTTCATCTAAAGCAGGAAGTGATTATTTCGATGCTATTCACCTCTCAAATATTGCAGCGACCATGGATGAATATTATCCGGAAGGAGGAGCAAAAAATGTTGCTCGACGTGACGGAATGGGAACAACCACTTTATCAGCCACCACTTTTATAGGCAAAATACCAGATTACTATTTTCAAGCCATTGGTAGCGGAACGGGAGCCATTGCCGCCTGGGAAGCTAACCTAAGATTGATAAATGATGGTCGTTTCGGAAATCATAAAATGAAACTCATGGTTGCACAAAATGCACCCTTCACTCCCATTCATGATGCCTGGAAGGCTGACTCACGAGCCATGTTAGCTTTGGATGACGACCTTGCCCGAAAACAAGTTGAAGAAATTGATGCCAAGGTTTTATCGAATCGTAAACCACCCTACCCCATTATTGGTGGTTTATACGATGCCATGAAAGATGCCGGAGGGGATGTATTACTCGCAGAAAATGAAGAAGGCAGAAAAGCCGCAGATCTTTTTAAGAAACTTGAAGGTATCGACATTCATCCTGCAGCTGCAATGGCCACAGCAACATTGATTAATGCAGCTAAAAATGGATTAGATAAAGATGCCACCATCATGCTGAATATTACCGGCGGAGGAGAGGAGCGTTTTAAATCTGAGCACGAGCTCTTCTATTTAAAACCAACCTTGATTTTTGACATTAATCCAGATGAAGAAGAAGTAAAAAAGGCATTGAAGGATTTGTTTTAATCAAACAAAAATCAATCATAAGGGATGCCGTCCTCAAGAGGACGGCATCCCTTATTTGCTTAAGAATGCTTTGGAGGAATTATTTTAATTAAAATAAAGCATTATAGAATATTTCGGACTGCCTAAAAAGGGTGAACTTTTCTAAGTTTCGTCATTCCGGACTTGCTCCGGGATCTCAATTTCAGCCATTTAGAGACTCTGAAACGAGGTTCGGCGAAGCCAAATAAATTCAGAATGACGAATAAGATACTTTTTAAACAGCCTCTTTTTTTATACAGATTCTTTCTATCTTAGTGTTATTAAAATCCGACCACTGAATCAGAATGAATATTGTTAGAGCTTACAAGATTATTTTTCTTCCAATACTCCTATTTGTCTTCATTAGTGCGGAGGCTCAGGACGAAAAATCGCAACTCCCAAAATTCCTTCAAAATACATATTTCGAAGCAAATATTGGAGCCATCTATTATCCCTTTTCACAATCTCATCTTGAAGAAGGTTTTACTTTTCACTCTGCAGAAATACCTCCGGCAGCAGTTCGATTGGTTCTTTTTGGCTATCAATTTAATAAATCATTATCAGCTCAAATTACTTATATGCGACCAGTGGTTTGGATGAAATACAGCTATACCGTTGATCATCTCACCTATGATCATTTACTTGACCTCAGGGTTTGGATGAATTATGCAGGCTTATCGTTTAAATATAAATATGACTTCAATAATCGCTTATCAATTTTTGCTGAGGGAGGCTACTCCATTGTTACCCGGAATGGTTATACAGGCTGGTTTGGAACGGTAGTAAAAAATGCAAAATTTAGCTCAGTCCAATTAGGTGGTGGTTTAAATTATAAACTGGATGAAAAATGGAATTTATCGTTAAGTGCAGTTTATTCACCTGCCAATAAAAATGAGAAGCAACCATACACCTCATTTATTTCAACTGGTTTTGCATACCATCTTCAGCCCTATTCGAAAAAAAAATCAGAACAATTGTCTAACTCAAAATATTATTATCCCAAACGAACAATTCAAGTGGGTTATTCGTCCATGTTGGCAGGATATTCAATCAATGAATTCCTTGAAAAAGTTTACTTATTTTGGGGAGGAAAAGTAGAAGTAGATCGTGGATTATCCATCAATTACCAGGAAAATATTTTTCACAATCATAAAGTTTTTTCACTGGATTGGGGTGTTAATCTTTCCCTGTGGGAGAGTCAGATCGAAAAGGAGAAATTTTTGACCTTATCAATCTTCCCGCTTTTGAGATTCACCTTTTTACGAAGCAAAGCTCTTGATGCTTACCTTTTTTACTCAGTTGCGGGTCCTACTTTTATTTCGCATGTAGTTATTGACAAAATTAACACTGGAGGACATATTACATTTCAGGATAATATGGGTTTTGGAATGTATTTCGGAAAGAAACATAATTATAATGCTGAATTAAAAATCGGGCACTATTCCAATGGAAATATTGCTACCAAAAACCCAGGAATAAAAATTCCATTAACATTTAGTGTTGGTTTTACTTTTTAAAAGCCTTAGAAATGCCATCCATTTTTTATGATCAAAAGGGAAGCCTTCCCCTTTTTGGGGAAGGCTTCCCTTAATTTATCGGATAATTATTTTTTGAGTATTCACAACTTGATCAGACTTATAAACTTTTAGCAAATAAAGCCCGGCCGGATAATCAGAAACATTGATGCTTGTTTTTTGCTGATCGATTGTATGACTATAAACCAATCTGCCGGTAAAATCTGTAATCGCAAAGCTTAAGGGATGTCGTCCCGATTCCATTGGGAAGCCATCCCATTTTACCCAAATGACTTCATTGGCAGGGTTGGGGTAAACCACAAAATTAACTTTTGTTACCTCATTTTCAATTCCGGTAGCCGAAGGCTTTTTATAATATCTGAAAACCGTATCGGGCGAAGGATTGCCACATTCATTTTCGGCGGTAAAAACCAGGCGTTTTAGCCAATAAGTTCCGCGCCATTCAATTTCTTCGCTTGTATAAGTGATGAGCACCACTGTTCGTTCATCTGCAAACTCAGGGTAGCTTCCCAGGTTTTCAGGAGTTTCTTCCTGACCCAATTGCAATTCCAGGGTATCGCCATCATAAGGGTCGTTAAGCAAATAAGGCAAACCTGTATAAATAGGTGCAGCTTTTGTTTGCACATAAGTGGCAGAATTCCCCGTTACATCCCTTGCTGTTTGGGTGATTAGGGTATCGGGTTGGCAGGGATTATCGAGTATAGAAGTGTCAGTACTTAAACTAATTTCAGCTGCTGAAACATCACTCCATTGATTATTTAAGGTGTCGTAAACCGGTGGCTGACTATCTTGGATATATATTATTTGTGTGTCCTGAACCGAGTATTTTCCTGCCTCAGCCATATAATCAACAAGGATTTCAAAATTATAATGTGCTGGTTTTGTAGGATCCTGGCCCTGGTCATTCGTTATTGTTTTTGTTATTCGTGTGTAGCTTGGATAAAGAACTCCTGTAGCTTCAGAATTTTCAGCTGCAAGGATTGCATCAACCAAAATATTTGAAGAATACTCAATTATTTGAGAAGAAGGAAATTCAAATTTCATGCCTTCAACTCCGTTGTCGTCAAATGGGTTCCAGGATAGAACTAAACTATTATCATAATCCGTAAGTGTAGATTCACCATTATTAAGTTCATATTCACATAAAGAGAAGCTTCTATATGAATTTGTATTATTTGTATAACCATGCCAAACTTCTTTAGCAATTTGATTTAAACCTCCCTCCCCAATTTTTTGTACCAACTTGTTTTGAGGTTCAATATAAATTTTATAATCAAAATTTTTTGGATCTTGGTCATTATCAGGACCATTATACCAAACAACAATTTCGTGGGGAATTGTTGAAGAAGTGTATGTTGCAACTCTTTTAATGGCCCTACCAAAAACTCCGTTAACAGAGAAATCATATTGTAAATTTGTTCCATTATCTTGTGCAAAAATACTATTCTCGGGTTGATAAATTCCATTAAAATTAATAAATGTTTGAGCTCCATAATCATGACAAAGCCAATTTGCTGCATAAGCATTAATATCGCTAGTCCAATCAATTTCCAATTCTTTTAAGAAATTCTCATATGCTTCAGCTCTTGTTTCTAATCCAGGGATAGAAATCTGACTTAAATCTCCTTCTAAAAATTTTACAACTCTTTCTTGATCCAATGTGGTATTTGAAACACCATCTCTGTCTATGTCCATCCACCAAGTACCATCTCTTAAAGGATCAGCAGAAATTCCTAATGATCTCATAGTATTCAAATCTGCTTGAGTTAAAAGGTAATCTCCCCCATTAGGATCTCTTCCACATCCATATGTAAAATCACTATAATATTCAGGAGATTTTCCTGAAACGAAATAATTCAAACCATACATAGGATGATCAATATTTGTTGGCAAATCAGTTGAAGTAGTTTTCAAAGTTGAATGAAAATTCTTTATTCTATCTTCTTGTTCTTTCATTGCCTTCTCTCCTTCTTCTTTGCTTGAAAAAGTTCTAATCTTTCCATCTTCTTTAAGGTCATAATATTTAGAGATGTCTTGAGGGAAGCCTTCCCCTAAAAGGGGAAGCCTTCCCAACTTTTTGGTTTCTTCAAAAGCATGTTTTTGAGCCTTTTGAGAAGCCCTATCAATGGAATCGGGAAGCCTTACCTGAAGGTCTTTTGCATCTAATTCAAATGGAGTAAATAAAAATATCGCAACTAAAAAAACAATGTTTATAAGAATATAAAGGCCTTTTTTATTTCTCATTTTTTTAGGTTTTAGGGGGGGGAAAAGAACAATAGGCTTTATAAAATTACAAAAAAAATGTTTATTTCCGGGAAGGCTTCCCAATTCAAATGAGGAGATGGCGTCCGTAAATGTAACCCTACGAGCGTTTTAAACGCTCGTAGGGTTGGTTCATTATGATCATTTACCAGAAATGAAGAAGTTTAATAAACGGGATTTAGCTAAAAAAAACGGCACCTGCTTCAATGAAGCAGACACCGTTTAAAATGGAACGATACTCTTAATCCTGTTTTCATTCCAACTTAATCAAACGCTAAAACAACTAAATCTCTTCTGTTTCAACAATTTTTGCCATGATATCGGCATATTGAATCAAAAGATATTTGTTTCCTTCTAATTCGGTTTCAGTTCCGCTAAATGCTTTGTACAAAACAGTATCACCAACAGCAATCTCTGCATTGTCAATATTACTCATGGCCATCACTTTAGCAAAACTTTGCTTTTCTCTGGCTGTATCCGGAATGATAATACCGGATGCCGTTTTTTGTTCTTTTTTATCCTCAGAAAGATCCAATAAGACATTCTGATTTATAGGTTGTAATTCTTTCATGATTATAATGTTTAAAATGATTATTATTCTAATTCAAACTTTTGATGAGTATTCAAAAAGCTTCGATTAGTCGTCATTCTGAACTTGTTTCAAAATCTGGTCTTTAATTGAGATGCTGAAATTAATTCAGCATGACGAAGTTCATATTTATGACACACAGCTTTTCAGACTATGAAAACTAACTATAAATATTTTATCCTTTAATATCCAGTAATTCGTTAATACGGGCTTTATTGAAACCCACAATCATCTCACCGTTAATATCCGTTTGGGGCACGCCTTGTTGTCCGCTTCTTCTGACCATTTCCTGTGCTGCTTGTTGGTCACGCGAAACATCAATATCAGTAAACCTAATTTTGTGTTGTCTGAAATATGATTTAATGGTATTGCACCAAGTACATGTTGGTGTTGAATAAACTGTAACCCTTTTCGAAGGTTTCTGCTCATCCTGTGGTTGAGTCGAAAAAACAGCATCTTCAAGCAAAGCTTTATAATGTTCAGACTGATTGCAGCCTTTCACAATATTTTTAAATTGTGTTTTGTCAAATTCTAATAAAGCAGGCGCAGAAGTGATTTTATATTTAGGGTGAATGTCCCGAACAAAATTAACATCTGCGGACAAAACATTGACATCTTCAACCTCATCGCTGGCTTCTTTAACTTGTTTAAAAGCACAATCACTCGTTTCACTTCCTGATTTATGTATCAGCAAGAAGGTTTTTTCATTAATTTTCAATTGAGCTTCAAGCTCTGAATATGATTTTATTTGAATCATTTTTTTAGATTAATTATCGATTTGAGGTTTTTCTGAAGAGTCTAATACTCGTCATTCTGAACTTCCTGCCCGTCCGATCAGGCGGGGATTCAGGATTTATAAATGACTGATTTTAAGATTCCGGAACAAGTCCGGAATGACCGAACTTAAATAGATTTCTTTTTAAGACAGCCCTTTTATATTGAATCATCAATTCTTAATTTTTGTTTCTAAGATAATCTGCTGCACTTAATGCGGCGATGGTTCCATCCGCCACTGCCGTTGTAACCTGACGATATTTTTTCACAATACAATCTCCTGCTGCAAAAACGCCATCAACATCTGTTTGTAAATCATGATCGACGACAATTTCGCCTCGCTCATTCAGCTTTATCAGTCCTTTTAAATCTTCAGTATTGGGCAAATAACCAATAAAGATAAAAGCTCCATCGGTTTTCATTTCTGAGATTTTTCCGGTGGGCAAATTCTTAATTTTTACTTCTGCGAGTTTTCCATTCCCACTAAACTCCTGAAGTTCAGACTCCATGATAAAATTTATTTTGGGATTTTCCTGGGCTTCAACCACTGCATGCTTAAAAGCCTGAAATTGATCAAACTGATGAACGATGGTCACTTTAGATGCATGTTTGGTTAGTGAAACGGCTTCTTCCAAAGCAGAATTACCTCCACCTACAACCACCACTTCTTTGTCTGTAAAGAAGTCCCCATCGCAAGTGGCGCAATAAGAAATTCCTAAGCCTTTATAATCGTTCTCTCCTGGAATATTCAAATTCCGTGGTCGTCCGCCAGGAGTCAAAATTACGGACCTTCCCTGAAAGCTTCGACCATCCTCAAGATTCACGGTTTTGATATCTCCTTCCAAATCATAATTGGAAATTTTTACATTCGATTTAATTTTGCACCCAAATTCTTTGGCCTGCTTTTTCATGGTATTGGCCAATGTAAATCCATTTGTAGTTTCTACCCCTGGATAATTGGCAATTTCATGCGTTAATACCATTTGTCCTCCAACAGCACCTTCATTTAAGATGAGGGTATTGAGTTTGGCTCTGGAGGTATAAATTCCGGCAGTTAATCCCGCTGCCCCTGCTCCTAAAATGATGACATCGTATGTTGTTTCCATAATTAAGATTTTTAGATGTTAGACTTTAGATGTTAGATAAATAAAAACTTTCAGATCTAACATCTAAGGTCTAAAGTCTGGTTTCTCAATATTTATAATATTTGTTCATTTATTTTTCAACAGTAGTTCCAAACTTCTCATCCAAAACACTGGTAATTTGTTGCATGCTTTGAATGCTTGATTTTGCCTCAACTACTTTTCCGTTTTTATAATACATCACGAAAGGAAGGCCCATAAAACCTCTGGCCTCAGGCGCATTTCTGATAATTCCAGCCTCTGGAGTATCAAAAGCCATTGAATAAAATTTCACATCTGTACGCTCTTCTTCCAATTCTTCCATCGCATCATAAACGGGGATACACATGGGGCCCATACGGCCACAACATACCATTACATTTTCGTTTTCGTTGATGATTTTTTCTAATTCGTTTGATGTTTCGATTTCGTGTATGCTTGTTTGTAGTAATTTCATAATTATCTGTTTAATTGTTTAAATTCTATTGAGTAATCTCGTTTATTATTTTGTTGTTTGAAATTAGTTTTCCGTGTAAGTAATCTTCAATCAGGTTTTGCGGTGTATCAACATTAACACCTACAAATAAATTTATTTTATGATCCTGAAATTGGCTGATAATCCTTTTATCCACCTTATGAACAATCATATCGGTTATACCCCGAGACGTAGTCCAGTCCGGAATATTCTTTAGCTCCGTTTTAGGTGCTAAGTCAATTTTGTGACGATTAATTTGTTTGCCTTCAACTTCAAATATTTCGTAATGACTGCATTGCCCAAAATATTCGCTTAGTTTTTCGTTGATAACCGGAATTGCAATTTTTTTCATGCGCTTCGTTTTTTAGATCTCAAGATTGATTATTTTGAGTTCTGTTTTTCTGATGCGGCAAAATTATGCAGCGCCCCAAACTCTGACAAGAAATCCGGCTTCTGGCAGTTCAGTAAATCAACTATGATTATTCAGGAATTTTCCTGTCAAATTTCAGGGCATCTTTAAAAAGCACTAAAAATGAGTTACTTAAAAATTAAACTTTAAAATTCAATTGCGAATTGTATTTTTGTAAGCAAGGAAATCAGTTTATGACTGAAGCCAGATGAAGTTTAAAAACCAGTGATTTTATAAAAGATGGATGAGCAAAACAAATGTTTTCATGAATTATATGAAAATGAATTTGAATCAATTCGCGACAAAAAAAAGCAACTCACTTATTTACAAGGCGAGAATTTGTTCAAACAGGGAGCTTTTGCGCCTTACGTCATGTATATCATCGACGGGCTGGTAAAAGTTTATCTGCAAACGGGTTACGACAAACAAATCAATTTAAGAATTGCAAAAAAGGGAGATTTTTTGGCATTTTCATCGGTTTTTGGAGAAAACATTTACCAATACTCAGCCCTTGCATTAAAGGACTCGACCATTTGCATGATCGATAAAACGGCCTTAAATGAATTGTTGCTGCAACAGCCTGATTTTGCCATGCAAATTACATCCAATAACATCCACAATGAAAATCATTTGTATCAAATCATTAAAAACATATCATACAAACAAATGCGAGGAAAACTGGCATCAGCTTTGATTTATTTATCATCCGAAAAGTTTAGCAATGAAAAGGTATTTAATTATTTAAGCAGGCAGGATATTGCTGATTTTGCTTCCATATCAACAGAAAGTGCCATTAAATTTCTGAAAGAATTTGAACGGGAAAAGATGATTGAGCTCAAAAACAAAAACATCTCAATTATTGATAAGTCAAAATTAGAAGAAGTAGAAAGAATTGGTTAAATTAACATCTTCAAATAATTGTAAAACAAACTAAATAAAAGTGAATTCATATCTATTTCTCATTGGATTATCCCTGGTCATTATCCTTTCCTTTTTTGCGAATGTTTTGGCAAAAAAAACAAATATTCCCAGCACCTTGCTTTTAATCATCATTGGAGTTGGGATTCATCAACTGCTTCAGCATTTTAAGATCAACCTTGAATTATACAAAATACTCGAGATATTGGGTATTGTCGGACTTATTATGATTGTTCTCGAAGCCGCACTTGATCTTGAATTAAGCTGGTCGAAGTGGGAAATCATCTGGAAATCGTTTACCGTTGCTTCACTTTTGCTTGCATTTACCTCACTCTCATTTGCCTTTCTCATTCGATCGATTGTAACCGACATGAGTTTTCTCTCATCAATCATTTATGCCATCCCCGTATCTATTTTAAGCAGTGCCATCATCATCCCCAGCGTAGCCAACTTATCACAATACAAGCGTGAGTTTATGATTTACGAGAGTACTTTTTCAGACATCCTGGGCATTATGCTTTTTTATCTGATCATCGAAAATATGCACATCGAAGGCATGGGATATCTGAGCTTTACCATTGGAGGAAACATCCTCTTTACCATTGGTATATCCATTGTTTTAAGCTATGTTTTACTTTACATCATTCAAAACATTAAAGGTGATGCCAAATTTTTTCTGTTCCTGGCTGTACTGGTTTTATTGTATTCCATTGGGAAGATGTTCCACCTCTCATCCTTAATCATGATTCTGTTATTTGGATTATTGTTACGCAATCATAAGGTTTTTCTTTTAAAGCGATTGGAGGATTGGCTTCAGGATGATAAAATTGATGCGGTATTTGATGAATTTAAGTTAATCACTGTCGAAACTTCCTTTTTGGTACGCACCTTCTTTTTTGTCGTTTTTGGGATGACCCTTCCCTTGAGTGAACTTATTAGCTGGGAAGTTTGGTTTGTAAGTATCTTTTTCCTCATCATCTCCTATTTATTAAGATTTCTGGTCTTTTCACTTGTTGAAAGAAAAAATATTTTACCTCAGGTTTTTATTGCACCACGCGGACTCATTTCGGTGCTCTTGTTTTTTGCCATTCCCGAAGAATTAAAGAATGTAAATATTGAAAATGGAGTTTTGTTTGTTGTAATTATCGCTACGAGCCTGATCATGGCTGTTGCCCTGATTTTCAGTTCAAGGAAAAACACATCATTAAAAAGAAAATTAAAAGATGTGCTAGATTTCGAGGCCCTGAACAAATAATAATTTTCCAATATTATTTAACGATTCTAAACCCTAAATCATTACTGGTTGCATCTAAATTGCTACGATGACGATGTGCAACTTTGCTATAATCTGCATTGACCAGCCAGGAGCCACCTCTCACTACGCGATTACTTCCAGATGTTGGCCCTTGAGGATTATCCTGCGGGCTGCTTTCATAATAATAGTATAAATACCAATCATTACACCACTCCATTACATTTCCACTCATATCATACAATCCCAGTTCGTTGGGTGCTTTCGTTCCAATGGGTTGACTTCTAATGCTGTTTACATTATACCATGAAACACTTCCGGCAACATTTCCACCACTGTAGGTAAATCCATTGCTGTTATTTCCTCCCCTGGCTGCAAATTCCCATTCGGCCTCGGTAGGTAAACGACCACCTGCCCATTGTGCAAAGGCATCTGCACCATACCAACTTACCTGAGTCACCGGGAGATCACTTTTGCTATCCTTTGGACTAAATGAACCATTTTCATAAACGATTTCACATTCCGGATCATCCATATCAATAAATTCAGTCATATTGAAAATGCCATCGCTGTTCACACCTGAATTATTCAAAAAATTACAATAATCACTATTTGTGATTTCATACTTACTCATCTGAAAGCCATTCAATGTAACAGTATGTATTGGTTTCTGATCATTCAAACCGCTGATGCTTCCCATTTGCATGCTTCCTCCGGCAACTGTAACCATTTCAAGAAATTTGCCTGTTGAGAACTGCTTAACCGTTCCATAAGCTGTTCCCTTTTCATTGGTTGCATAGGCAACCACATAATAAGTGGTTGACTCATTCAAATCCTTAAGTTGAGAAGTAAATGCACCAGACTCAATTTCATCTGTTGTAAATCCAATATTGTAATCCAGACTGGGAGTACCTGTTAAATCCCAACAAACCCCAACCGCACTAAAAGTGCCATTTCCATCATCATTAATCAATCCTCCGGAAGTTGCATAATTAGGAGTGATGTGAGAAGTTTCAGATGTTGAAATGTTTGCTAAAAATATTTCAATGGTTTCAAATTGAAGTATTTCGCCATAAGCCACACCTTTACTGTTGATGGCATAAGCCCGATAATAATACCTGGTCAGATGGTTTAGATTATTCATGGTACTCACGAACATGCCTGTTCCACTTCCATCGATTGAAAAACCAACATTATTCTCTAAAGTTGGATTTCCTATCATATCCCAACAAATTCCTCTTTGTATCACCTCGATGTTTCCATCATCTGTAACATTACCCCCAGCGGTTGCTGAAGCTGCATTTATATTAGAAGCCACAGTCGTAAATACAGTTGGCGCATTAATTTGAACTGTTGAAAAACTCTTTACAGAACCATAAGCAGTGCCTCTTTCGTTGGTTGCATATGCTACAACATAATATGTTGTTCCATCACTTAAGCCAGAGATGCTGCTAACAAAGGCACCTAAGTCTGCACCATCTGATGTCGATCCCAAACAATTTTGTAGCGAAAGATTTGCTGCATTACTCCAACAAACTCCTCTGGCCGTAATGGTTCCGTTACCATCACCAACCACCTCTCCACTCACATCAGCAGAATTTACCGTAATATTTGTAATGTTATTGGTTGTAACCACCGGAAAATTAACAGCCAAAGTGGTAAATTGCTTGGTTTCTCCATAACTGGTTTCATTTTCGTTAGATGCATAAGCTGCAACATAATAAACAGTATTTTCAGTAAGTTCTGTTAAATCGGCTGTAAAACTTCCCAAACCACTACCATTATTGGTGTGCCCCATACTATTATTTAGGGTTGGATTATTGCTTAAGCCCCAACAAACCCCTTTGGCATAAACGGTTCCATCACCTTCGCTTGTGACCTCAGCTTCAATTTGGGCAGTATGTGTTGTGATGTTTGAAATGTTACCAGTATTAACAATTGGCGGAGAAATTTGAACCGTGGCAAACTGTTTCTCATCGCCATATCCAATTCCTAAATTATTAACGGCATAAGCTTTAACATAATAAGTCAAGCCCGGGCTCAAACCAGTAATCTCGCTCTGAAAACTACCCACTCCAGAACCATTGATTGAGAAACCCAAATTACTATCTAAACCTGGGTTCTGAGTATTACTCCAAACAATACCTCTCTGCGTAACTGCCAATCCGCCATTCATGATAACGGTGCCTCCACCAATGGCACTTGCCAAAGTCACATTGGTAATCTGACTCGTTGATACCGTTGGTCTGCCAACGGAATTGGTTTTAAAGCTTACTTGCGGCCCATAGGTGTTTGCCGACAGCCTTGTAAAATATGCCCTGACGTAATAGGTGGTATTGGGACTCAGATTGGTTAAATTATCGCTAAAATTCCCAACTTGATTTAAAACTCCTTTGGTAGATTTTGCATTTGCCGTTGTTGGGGTTTGATTTACACCCCAACAGTGTCCATGCTCACTAATTTCAACATTTCCAACATCTACAACGCTGGTGTTAACCTGAGCTGTGTTATAGGAAAACTCTGTGATTAAAGTTTCACCTATATCAATATCATTAACTTTCTCCCCATTTGAATCGGGGAATTTTTGACAAGAGATGATTAATATAAGGAGGAGTATCGAGAAAAAAAGGCCGCTCTTTTTCATGATGACATGGGATTAATGTGGTTGATAATTAATCTTGTAAAGCTAAGTTATAAAAAAAACCGAGAACAAGTTACTTTCAAAAAAAAGAGAAATCTATCTTAGATAATCAAAATTAAAACGTACGAGATCGTAAATATTGATCTGCATAAATTGAATTGATTAATGCTTTGTTATTTGCAACTCACATAATCTTTTCGCTTAATGACTCATAAAATTGTCGCTTTTAAATTTTATATTTAAAATTAAGGTTAGAAAACTAGCAATCTACAAACTTTTAAATCATGGATTCGCAGTTATAGCAAAAACATAGTTTAATTAAGATTTGCAAATATTTTTCACACAATATTTTTTCCATGTTTTTTATGCCATAATTATCAATTAAGGTGCATCATTCATTCCCATTAGAATTAATATTTTCATTAAATAAATATTACTGTAATAAAAACCTATATAATGACTCTAAAGGATAATAAACATCAAAAAACAGAAAAAAAATCATGTTTAAATCATTCAGCTTATAATTCATCAGAACTGGAATTATTTATACCTTAGATAAGAGCTAAGTTCTATCAGAATTTGAATATAAATAGTGAAGCTTGCATACAATGAATCGCGAAAAAGAAAAACTTTTTTCAGACATGTTTAACGAAAACAGGGCCAAAATTTACAGGCTTTGTTATGCTTATTTGATTGATAAATCTGAGGTTGATGATCTTTTCCAGGAAATCATGGTAAATGCGTGGAACAATCTGGAAAAATTTAGAGGAGAGTCACAAATTGGTACCTGGGTTTACAGAATTGCTGTAAACACCGCCTTCATGTATAACCGAAAATCAAAAAAGAGCAAAGATCTTTTCTCAAATCACCTGCCCGAAAATATAGGATCTGAAGCCCAGGATCAGGAAAAAACCAAAACGGAAGAAGATCAAATCATCCACCATCTGCATCAGAGCATAAAAACGCTGAACCAACAAGATCGTGTGATCATTTCGCTGGTTCTGGAAGGCTTAAAATACAATGAAATAGCTGAAATAACAGGATTAACAACAAATCACATTGGGGTTAAAATCAACAGAATTAAGCCCGTTTTACTTAAAAAAATAAAGGAGGTGCAAAATGGATAATAATCTAAATGAATTGGGAGTCATCTGGCAAAAGCATCAACCATCTGTTAACAAGGAAATAGAGATGAAAACGCTTGATGATACCGTATTTTCAAAACTCAATAAGCTTGAGAAAAAGCATTTCAAAATCAATTTAATAAAAACAGCATTGGTTTTTTTCAACTTAATCCTCTTAATTCTAACCATTCTCAACCTGAACGAAATATCAACTACAACAAAAGTAGGTCTTTCATGGATTGTCATTAGTCTGATTATTTTCATGCTTTATTATTGGAAAATGCAATTCAAAAAATCAGATCTTAATTTTCTCGAACAAAGCACGCAATTTATTCATCAAACCATTTTAAAACTGAAACAACAAAAAAAAGTCATCAGTCATTTAATTCCCATTCTGGTTTTTAATTTAATCATCGGAATTAACATGATATATGTTGATATGCTCGCAGAATTAAGTTTTACAAATCGCTTCTTTATTCACATTATGGTTTCTTCTTTTATGGTTGTTATTCTCATATTGGGGTTAAAACTCAGAAAAAGAAGATTTAAAAACGACTTTCAGCCCATGATTGAAGAATTAGAACAAATACATCAATCCTTTAAAAACAACCTTTAACATGATTCAAATTTTCAAGAAAGATATTTATTATCTGGTTTTCGGTCTCATCTCAATTGCGACAGGAATTATCCTGGGCCTCATTGGTTCCAATCTTCCATTAATTGATTTTTTATCAGGCCTGTTTACAGGAATATCCATCCCGCTAAATCTGGTCGGAATCTATAAGGTTACAAAACGTATTAACAGCAAATAACCATAAAATTCTGTCAAAATCTGAAACTATAATTTTACAGTAAATAACTATCTTTATTGAATGGATTGAATCATATCTATTTTTGATTGAGCTATAATATTTAACTCATAAGGATATGTCTTAACTTTCAATACAAAAAAACAGCTCATAAAACTCAATGGCTATGGAACTCTTGTTTTCATATGCCTGTATTATACTTTTATTACTTATTTCAGAAGGGCAAACCCAGCAAAAGAAAAACAGAACAATTCCATGAAACAGCAACATACAAATCAGCTTATTCACGAAAGTAGTCCTTATTTATTACAGCATGCTCATAACCCGGTCAACTGGTATCCTTGGGGAACCATTGCTTTAAATAAAGCCAAAGTCGAAAACAAACTCATTATCATTAGCATCGGGTATGCAGCTTGTCATTGGTGCCATGTGATGGAACATGAAAGTTTTGAAGATGAAGAAGTCGCCAAATTCATGAACGAACATTTTATCGCTATTAAAATTGATCGTGAAGAAAGGCCAGATATTGATCAGGTATATATGAATGCGGTGCAGCTTCTTTCCGGGCAAGGTGGTTGGCCCTTAAATTGTATTGCCCTCCCCGATGGCAGACCAATTTACGGGGGTACTTATTTCCCTAAAAAGAACTGGATTGACATGCTAAGCAAAATTGCTGATTGGGTAAAACAGAACCCGGTTAAAGCTGAAGAACAAGCCAAAGCACTTACAGAAGGAGTTCAAGGCAGTGAATTGATTTACCTTAATAAGGAAGCCCCAAATTTTTTGATGAATGATTTGGATCAGGTTTTTAATAAATGGAAAAGGAGTTTGGATTATAAAAATGGAGGTTCAAAAGGAGCCCCGAAATTCCCATTGCCCATTGGCCATCAATTTTTGCTTCAATACCATCATCTCACCGAGAACCAGGATGCACTGAAAGCAGTTCACCTCACTTTAAATAAAATGGCCAATGGTGGAATTTATGATCAAATTGGTGGCGGTTTTGCCCGCTATTCCGTCGATGAGCTTTGGAAAGTTCCTCATTTTGAAAAAATGCTCTATGACAACGCTCAGCTTGTAAGTCTTTATTCATCAGCCTACCAACTAAGTAAAAACCCGAAATACAAAACTATTGTTAGAGAAACCCTTGAATTTATAAAAAGAGAACTAAGCTCGGATGAAGGTGGTTTTTATTCTTCTTTGGATGCAGATAGTGAGGGGAAAGAAGGGAAATTTTATGTATGGACAAAAGCTGAATTACACGAATCTCTGGGTAAAAATGCAGATTTAATATGCAAATATTATAACATCCTTGAAGATGGAAATTGGGAAAGTGGTAACAATATATTACTCAAATGGTCAGACGACGAAACCATCGGTTCACAATTCAATTTGACCCAAACCGAACTAAATAAAATCATATCTGAGGCTAAGCAAACTTTACTAAAAAAACGATCAAAAAGAATACGACCGGGTTTAGACGATAAAATTTTGACCTCCTGGAATGCCCTTATGCTAAAAGCTTATGTTGATGCTTACCGAATTTTTGATGATCCGGATTACTTAAAAATTGCATTAAAAAATGCAAATTTCATCCTGAGTAAGCTTCAGTCGGACAATTACCGACTCAATCGGAATTATAAAAACGGAATAGCTTCAATCAATGGATTTCTGGATGATTATGCTTTTAGCATTCAGGCCTTCATCTCATTATATCAGGCAAGCTTTGATGAAAAATGGTTGAATGAAGCCCATCATTTATTGGATTATACCCTCAGGCATTTTTACGATAAAAAGTCAGCAATGTTCTATTATACTTCTGATTTAGATCCGGCTCTAATTGCACGAAAAATGGAAGTAAGTGACAATGTCATCCCTGCTTCAAATTCAGAAATGGCTAAGAACCTCTTTATATTGGGACACTATCTTTATAAAGATGAATACATCCGAAAAGCAGAATTGATGTTGAATAATGTGAAAGAAAGTGCCCTTAAAGGTGGAGCCTATTACGCCAATTGGCATATTTTAATGGCTTGGTTTATTAATAAGCCCTACGAAGTGGCCATTGTTGGCCCAGATTTTAATAGGCTTAGAAAAAACTTTGATTCGCACTATTTGCCTCATGCTTTTCTATCGGGAGGAGCAAATGAAGGTTCATTATCTCTACTTAAGGATAAACATATTCAGGGACAGACCACCATTTATGTTTGCAAGGATAAGGCCTGCAAAAAACCAACGGTGATTTCAGAAGAAGCCTTAGCACAAATAAACTCTTATAATCAGCTTTAATATGTAAATAAAATATTGATCAATCTCTTAAGGCATTTAATATCTAAAATTAAGATCTAGGCATTCGATATTTAGATTAAAAATTCTAAGATATTATTTGTAAGTTTAATGGATAATTTCAGTTTTCGATGACAGAAAATAAAGGAGCATACAATCTCAATCTAATTGATCATGTTAAATTACTTCATCAACTTTAGTATAAAGCATAAGTTCATTGTCATACTTTTCACCCTGACCATAGCTGCTTTTGGAATATTTTCGATCACACAAATTCCTGTTGGAGCAGTGCCTGATATTACCAATAATCAGGTTCAGGTTATTACAACCTCGGGAAACCTATCCACCCAGGACATTGAGCAATTTATCACCTACCCCATCGAATTGGAAATGGCCAATTTACCAGGAGTACAGGAAATCAGGTCTATTTCAAAATTTGGCTTGTCGGTCGTAACCATTGTTTTTGACGATGATATGGGAACTTTTCTGCCCCGACAATTAATAGCCGAGAAAATAAAAACCGCTTCTGCAAATATTCCCGAAGGATTTGGAACCCCTGAGATGGGACCAATTACCACCGGCTTGGGAGAAATTTATCAATACATACTTGATTTAAAACCCGGATACGAAGATCGCTATTCGCCCATGCAATTGCGAACCATCCAGGATTGGATTGTAAAACGTCAGCTCTCCGGAATTCCGGGAGTAGTAGAAGTTAACACCTGGGGGGGATTTTTAAAACAGTACGAAGTAGCCATCAACCCCGATCGCTTAAGATCTTTCAATATCAGCCTGCTAGAAGTTTTTGAAGCCCTGAACAAAAACAACAATGTGGCTGGTGGAGCCTATATCGAAAAACAAAATCAAAGTTATTTTATTCGGGGTGACGGCATGGTTAAATCCATGGAAGATATAGGTTCAATCGTTATTAAGAATGATGGTGATATTCCAATTTTAATCAGAGATGTAGCAAAGGTTCATGAAGGTTTTGCCAATCGATTTGGTGCCATTACAGCCAATGGCGAAGGCGAAAAAGTTCTGGGTCAAATCATGATGCTGAAAGATGCCAACTCAAAAAAAGTAATTGAAGAAGTTAAGAAACGGGTGACAGAAGTCCAGGAAAGCTTGCCAGAAGGGATTTTCATCAATCCTGTTTTAGAAAGAAGTGAACTCATTGCCAAAACATCTTTTACAATAGCTGAAAACTTAATTTTAGGTTGCTTAATTGTTATATTAATCGTAATCATCCTTTTAGGCAATTTACGCTCTGCATTGGTCATCGCTTCCATGATTCCTTTAGCCTTATTATTTACACTTTCGATGATGTATATTTTTGGAATCGACGCCAACCTCATGAGCTTGGGTGCACTTGACTTTGGGATCATCATTGATGGTGCTGTAATTATTGTTGAATTTATCGCTACACGTATCACCGTAAACAAGTCAGAATACGAAAACGCAAAGAAAAGAGAACGACAATACCTCATTGATAAAATAACTTTTGAGGGAGCTTCTAAAATGATGAACTCAGCCATTTTTGGACAGATTATCATTTTAATCGTACTCATCCCCATCCTTTCTTTAAGTGGTGTTGAAGGCAAGATGTTTCAACCCATGGCCTTATCCTTCAGCTTTGCAATTATCGGTGCCATGATATTCGGTCTAACCTGGCTGCCTGTTGCCTCAGCCCTATTTCTAAAACCAGTGAAAGAAAAAAAGAAAAACTTAGCTGGCTGGATCATGGACACGGCTTATCGATCTTATTGCCCAGTCATTAAATGGTCGTATAATCATAAAGGTGCCATCATGGGAATGGCCTTGGCCTCTTTGGTATTCACCGGCTATTTGTTTACTCGAATGGGTGGAGAATTTGTTCCAACCCTGGATGAAGGTGATTTCGTCATTCAGCCTGTTTTAAAAACCGGAACCTCACTCTCAAAAACCATTGAGATGACGACTCGTATGGAGCAAATTTTAATTGATAATTATTCTGAAGTTGATCAAATTGTTTGCAGAATTGGAGCTGCAGAAGTTCCAACCGATCCCATGTCGATGGAAGAAATTGACATGATCATTAAGCTCAATCCAAAAAAAGATTGGGTGAAAGCCAGAAACAAAGAAGAACTGGCAGACCTGTTTAAGGAGTCATTATCAGTCATTCCGGGTGTTGAATATGAATTTACCCAACCCATCGAAATGCGCTTTAATGAATTAATTACAGGAGTTCGGGCTGATATCGCCATTAAAATTTTTGGTGAAGATTTAGAATATTTAAATCAACAGGCCAATCGTATTAAGGACTTAATTAGCGACATTCCGGGTGCAGCCGACATCATTCTTGAAAAAACAGCAGGACTTCCTCAAATGAGTATTTCTTATAAGCGAGACAAGATAGCTTACTATGGATTAAATGTGGATGATTTAAACACTTATCTGGCCATGGCATTTGGCGGGAAAGCAGCCGGAAATGTATTTGAAGGAGAAAAGAAATTTGATCTGGTAGTGAGGCTTCAAAATGATTTCAGAACCGATATTGAAAACATCAACCAACTCAATGTGAGCATGGCCAACGGAAGTCAAATTCCCTTGCGCGAATTAGCAGAAATCAATTATACAACCGGGCCTGCCAAGATTTCGCGTGATAATACCCATCGTCGGGTAGTTGTAAGTGTAAATGTTAGAAATCGTGATTTACAATCAGTGATTGAAGATATCCAGATCAAAATTGATCAAAATGTAAATTTAGATCCGGGTAATTATATTGTGTATGGCGGACAATTCGAAAATCTTCAAAATGCAACCAAAAGGTTAATGTTGGCCGTCCCAATTTCACTCCTGCTCATCTTCATTTTTCTCCATTTTGCATTTAAATCATTGAAAGAGGCAAGTATGATTTTTACAGCTGTTCCGCTCTCTGCAGTTGGAGGCGTATTCTTTTTATGGTTACGCGACATGCCTTTTAGTGTTTCAGCAGGAATCGGATTTATAGCTCTTTTTGGGGTCGCTGTTTTAAATGGAATAGTATTAATTGAACATCTCAAGGAGTTAAAAAAACAAGGCATGAAAGACATGCGCGAGCTGATTTTAAAAGGGACCCGCGAACGCCTGCGCCCTGTATTATTAACCGCTGCAGCAGCAGCACTAGGTTTTTTACCAATGGCCATTTCCACTTCGGCGGGTGCCGAGGTTCAAAGGCCATTGGCAACAGTTGTAATAGGTGGTTTGGTCACCTCAACCCTACTCACCATGCTAGCACTTCCATTGCTCTATGCCATTTTTAATAATGTAACGGGCATACAATTACGACCGCTAAAATTTAAAAGAAATAATGAATTAAAATAAAAACGACATCCAACTAATTGAGTAAAATGAAAAAGTCCATCTATCAATTCATACTTCTATCTGGCTTATTAGTAATCATTTCAGCATGTTCATCAACAAGTATTGAAGGGGAACAAATAACAACAGATGAAGAAACAATCACCATCAGCAAGGCTCAGTTTGCCGAAGAACAAATGAAATTTGGAGAAATTGAGCCACACATTTTTGAAGAGGTCGTTAAAACCAATGGTCGCCTGATCTCTCCTCCTGAAGGCAAAGCAATCGTAAATACACACATTTCGGGTGTCATTAAATCCATCGATTTAACCGTTGGATGCTATGTAAAGAAGGGACAGTTTTTATGCAGTATTGAAGGCCCCGAAGTCATCAAAATACAACAAGAATATAAAGAAGGATTGGCACGATTAAATGCTTTAACTGCCGAATATCAAAGGTTAAAAATACTTAGTTCAGAAAACATTGCTTCTAAAAAAGAATTTATAAAAGCTGAGAGTGAATACTTAATAGCGCAGGCAAATTTCGAAGGATTGAAATCCAATTTGGAATTATTAAAACTTGATGCGACAAAAATTGAAGAAGGTCAGATTACTTCGGACATTCAAATAAAGGCTCCCATCAGTGGGTTCATCTCTATTCAAAATTGCAGTCTGGGGCAGTCGGTGAGCCCTGACAAGCCACTAATGGAAATTGTAGATCTTGACAAACTCCATCTTCAGTTTATCGTATTTGAAAAAGATGTTCAGAAACTCGAAAAAAATCAAAAGCTCAGGTTTTACAGCCCTGAAAACAATCAAAAGTATTTTGAAGCTCAATTATTCCAAATTGGAAAATCCATCAATCCGGAAACGAAATCCATCGAGTGTATTGCAAAAATAAATAAAAAGGATGCCGATCAATTTGTAAGTGGTATGTTTATGATGGTTGAAATTATTCATCATTCCTTCGATGCAAAATCTCTACCACAAAAAGCACTTCTTGAATCCGAAAACAAATTTTATGTGCTTAGCCTGAACAAAGAAGATGATGACAATTACTATTTTCATAAAGTAGAAGTTAAGCCGGGAATGACTCAAAACGGCCTGACTCAAATTGAAATTAGCGGTGATTACAAAAAGGTAATTACCAACGGGGTTTATAATTTAGTGATTGATTAAGTTGAGTGATGCGTGATTGATGAACAGAAACCGCCACCTTCTTTGTTCGAAGTTTATCCGGCCTTGCTAATTTTCTCTAAGATGGATTTATTCAGCAATTTTACCTTGCGGCCATCAACCGATATTATTTTATCAGCTGTAAAATCGTGAATGATTTTGGTTACCGTTTCACGGGTAGTTCCAATGTACTCTCCAAATTCTGAACGGGTTAAAGGAAGTTCAAATTTATCACTTTCAAAAATATCGTCCGCGAAGTACAAAAGTGCTTCAGCCAAAATAGAAGTTAATTGTTTTTGAATTTTATAAACACAATACTTATAGTGACCCACGATGTTCTCACTCAGGTTATTTATCACCTCATGGGCAAAAACCCCATTGTGCTCAATTAAATACTTATAACCGGGCGAATCGATAAAACATGTAAGTGTATCTGTTAAGGCAGTAATCGAGTAGGTATGAATTTTATTGGCAAAAACATCGGCCACACTCACAAAAACAGGTCCTTTTTGAATTCTTAAGATTTCATCCTTATTAATAGGTCCGGTCATATGCATTTTCACAATTCCCGACTTAATAAAAACAATGTTTTGGGTAAAAGTTCCTTGTTTAATGATGCGCTCACCTTTTTGAAAAGCAATTTCCGTACTGTTTTTACAAAGGATGTCTAATTCTTCCTGGTTCAGGTTATAAACGGGGCTGGATTTTACGGCACAATCTCTACACTGATTGTCCCTGATAGAATTACTCATTTTAATATGCTATAAAAAATAATACAATCGATTCCCAAATATCTTGTTAAGTTACATATAAATGTGATGCCAACCACTATCTCTCTGATAAATAAATCTCTTTTTCCAAGAACATCTTTCACATTCTTATTAAACCAATCACACACCAATATTTTTGGCCAGAATAAATATTGGCGGTTTATTTGTTATATAATTAACAACAAACTTAATAATAATATGGAAAACAAAAAAATGACCTTGGCCTTATTCTCTGGCAGTCTCGATAAACTAACTGCTGCAGGGGTAATCTTAGGAGGTGCTGCTGCCGATGACATGGATGTTGACATCTTCGTCTTACTGCAAGGAGCTCGTGCTTTTAAGAAAGAAATTGGGGATGATCGTTCAAAGCTTGAAATGGCTGAATATCCTCAATTAAAAAAAGAATTTATGGCAGCCTTAGATACCTTAAAAGTTAAAAGCTGGGTAGATTTCTTTAAAGAAGCAAAAGAACTAACCAATGTTAAAATCCATATTTGTGGCCTCGCCGGAAAAATATGGGGTGGAGAAAAAATGGAAGATTTCATCGATTTGGCTGACGATATCGTTGGAATTGGAGAATACATCGAATCTGCTCAGGAAGCAGATGTTCACTTATTTATCTAGTAACCTAAAATTTACGAATCATGAGTACTGAAGAATTATTAAAAATTGAAGCGACAAAGTCTGTTGATGCAAGAGGAACGGCATGCCCCGGTCCCTTATTGGCAGCAAAAAAAGCCATCGGACAAATTGCCTCCGGTGAAATTATGGAAGTCCTCTCAGCTGACGAGGCCACCAAAAGAGATATCCCTAAGTGGGCCTCAAAAAAAGGCCATGAATACCTTGGTACCATCGAAGAATCAGGTTATTTCAAAATTTATATGAAAAAGGGATGATGACAAAAGAACCTAAAATTCTGGTGTTTTCATCGGATAAAATCTCTGATCCTGCCATTGATATGGCAGGATTACTTAAGAAGCACTACCCTCCTTCGGTTTACACCATTAACCTACCCTGTTCCAGTGCTGTAAAGCCCAGATGGATTTTACGGGCATATGAAAAAGGTTTTGATGGCGTATTCATAGCTGCAGATGGAACCGATTGCCCCTATGGTGAAAGCTGTTCAGAAAATACAGCAAAAATTGTTTCCAACACCCATCAAAAAATGAAGGAACTGGACATCGATCCGGCCCGATTAAAAATGGCTGCCATTTGCTCGGTCTGTGCCGAAGCATTTGTAAAACACATGAAAGTATTCATGAATGATTTAACCAATAACGCAGTCAAGGAAAATTAAGACTTATGACAAACGAAACTTTTACAAAAGCAAATTACGACGTACTGATACTGGGTGGTGGTATTGCCGGCGAAGAATCTGCCCTCAACCTTGCCAACCAGGGATTTAGCGTTCTCATGGTCGAGAAAGACCTTTCTATAGGGGGTAAAATGATTCACTTGAGCAAAGTTTTCCCCACACTTGATTGTGGTGCATGCATCACCACACCTAAGGTTTCGGAAACAGCCCGACATCCCAATATTCATATTTTTACCCATAGTGAAGTAAAACAAATTATCAACCTGAATGGAAGTGGTTTTGAAGCTTTCGTAGTAAAAAATCCACGTTATGTGATTGAAGACAAATGCACCGGATGCCAACTTTGTGAAGAAAAATGCCCGGTTACGGTTGCAGATCAATATCAATACAATTTGGTTGGACGAAAAGCAGTTTACGTACCTTTCAGCATTGCCAATCCGCGAATCGCGGCCATCGATATAGAAAATTGTATTTTATGTGGTGCTTGTGAAAAAGCCTGTCCGGCTAATGCGATTGATTTCACGCAAGAACCCGAAAACTTTCAAATTAAGGTAAAATCAGTTTTACTGGCTACGGGTTTCGAATTATTTGATGCCAGCATCATTGAGCGCTATGGCTTTGGCAAATTTCACAATGTGGTTACCTCCATGCAAATGGAACGACAACTGGTTCCTACCCGACCTTATAATAATGTATTGAGACCCAAAGACGGCAAAATGCCCGACAACATCGCCTATGTTTTATGTACCGGATCGCGAGATGCAACCGTCAACAATCCCATTTGCTCACAAGTATGTTGCATGTATTCAACCAAACAGGCACAACTACTGATGGGTGCTTTGCCCATGGCAGATGTCACCATTTATTATTTGCACATTCGCGCGTTTGGTAAAGGTTTTGAAGAATTTTATCAGCAAGGAAAATCAATGGGAATTGAGTTTGTTAAAGGGAAAGTTGGTCAGATCAATGAAAAAGAGAATGGCGATTTGATTTTAAGATATGAAGATATTGAACAGGGTGTTGTAAAAGAGGCTGAACATGATATGGTTGTATTATCAGTAGGTATCTTACCCGATCAAATTCCGGATCACTTATTCAAAACCCAAAAACTGGAAAAGGATGCTTTCAATTATGTAAAACAGATTGACGAACTAAGCAATCCGGCAAAAACTTCCATCGATGGGGTTTTTGTGGCAGGAGCTGCATCCGGGCCCATGGACATTCCGGATTCTATTTTATCGGCAGGCGCGGCCTCAGCCGAAACAGCAACTTATCTAAGAAACCTTAAGTAAAGCAGAGAACTAAATTTTGCATTAAAATTAATACAGATGAAAAATAAAATTGGGGTATATATTTGTTATTGTGGATCCAACATTTCTGACTATGTAGATGTGGAACGGGTGAGGGATGAAGTGGAAAGGATTGAGGGTGTAGAACTCGCAAAAACGACCATGTTCGCCTGTGCCGATTCGACACAAAAAGAAATGGTGAATGATGTAAACGAGAAAGGGTTGGATGCCATGGTGGTTGCCTCCTGTTCTCCCAAACTTCACCTATATACATTTAGAAATGTTGCCATCCGTGCAGGGCTTAACCCTTATAATTACGTTCAGGTAAACATACGCGAACAAACTTCCTGGGCTCATTCCGACAAACCTGATCAAGCCACCATCAAAGCCATAAATATGGTAAAGTCGGGTATTGCACGCGTTAAACATTCTCAAAACCTGGAACCCCTCAATATTTCATCAGAAAATACGGCCCTTGTGATTGGAGCGGGAATGGCAGGAATGAGAGCAGCCATCGAATTATCAGAAATGGGCACCAAAGTTTACCTGATTGAACGCGAACATTTTGTCGGAGGCCGAACCTCACAATGGAGCCGCCTGTTTACCAGCAATGAAAGTGGCGAAGAAGTCGTAAAACGGGTGTACGAGAAAGTCGACAAAGATCCCAACATCACCTTGTTTACCGGAGCCAACCTGGTTTCGTTAACGGGAACAGTTGGTGACTTTAGCGGTAAAATAAAAATTACCCCACGCTATGTTTCACCGGCTTGTAAAACCGATGAAAGCATCACTTTGCAAATGAAATTAAAACGGGCAATCGATGCTTGCCCCGTTGAAGTTGATGACGACTTCAATTTCAACATTAACAAACGAAAAGCCCTTTACAACAGTTTCGACAGTGAATTTCCCCATTGCCCTGCCGTCGACGATAAAAATTGTACCCGTTGTGGCAAATGCAAAGAATATTTTGAGCACATCGACTTTGATCAAAAAGAAGAAAGCCTGGAGCTGAATGTTGGAGCCATCATTGTCGCAACCGGTTTTGACCCATACGAACCTCAAAAAGGAGAATTTGCTTATGGCGAAAACGAAAATGTAATCACCCTGCCTCAATTTAAGCGCTTGCTCGAACTTGATGAAGATGCCCTGGTATATCAAAACAGAACCATCAAAAACATTGCCTATATTTATTGTGTTGGAAGCCGGCAGGTAGAAGGTGAAAATAAATACTGCTCTCGTTACTGCTGCACCTCTGCCATACATGCAGCCACACATGCAAAAGACAAGTTTAAAGATATTAACAATTTCCATTTCACCCGTGGAATCCGGACTTATGGAAAACAAGAGCTTATTTACAACCAGGCCCTCGAAAATCACGACATTTTTCTTCAGTTTACCGAAGATGAAGATCCCATTGTAGAACAAATAAATGGTCAAACCCTGGTGAAGGTAAATGACATTCTAACCCAGGTTGACGAAATCGAAGCGGTCGTTGATTTGGTAGTACTGGTAACAGGAATGGTTCCACGAAAAGACAATTCGATAGCCGACATTTTAAAAATCCCCATCGGAAGAGACAAATTTTTCAACGAAATTCACCCCAAACTCAAACCGGTTGAAACCCTCATCGACGGTATTTTTATTTGCGGAGCCTGTCAGGCACCTTTCAACATTTCCGAATCGGTTAAATCAGCTTTATCTGCCGCCTCCAAAGCCAATGCGCTCATCAGTCGGGGTAAAATTGAGCTGGAGCCCACCATTGCCAGCATCAATGCCGAGAGTTGCATTTGGTGCGACAATTGTTCAGACATCTGTACGATTGATGCCATCATTAAAAACACTGAGAACGGAAGAATCGTGGCCGAAATTGACGAATCGAAATGCAAAGGCTGTGGCATGTGTTTGCCGGTTTGTCCCGAAAATGCCATTGATTTGATCGGTTATACCGAAAATGAAATAGAATCGATGATTGATGCCCTTGTTAGTGAAGCCAAAATAGAAACCGAAATTCTAAAATCATAGACCATGAAAACGATAGATCAGATCAAAGAAAAGCGAACGGTAAGTAATGAATTAAAAGAGCGAGTAAAAGCCATGGCCAGAATCAACCGAATCATTTTAACTGCCTTAAAGGAAAACCAGAAAACCATACCGGAAATTGCAGCTGAAACCAAACTGGAACCCCAGATGGTCACCTATCATTTAATGACCTTATTAAAATACGGCAAAATTGAGGCCGGTGAAATCGACGATATGGATGAATATTATTATTACAAATTGAAAAAATAAGGATGGCTACCATAAATACAGAATTCAGAAAAGAAATACAAAAGTACGGCAAAGAAGATTTTAGTGCCTGTTACAATTGCGGCAATTGCACCGCTGTATGTTCACTCTCCGATCAAAACAACTCCTTTCCGCGAAAGGTACTCAGAAATTCAGTGCTGGGCTTAACCGATGAATTAATCACCAGTGTCGATCCCTGGCTTTGTTATTATTGCGGCGATTGCAGCGCCACCTGTCCGCGCGAAGCCGATCCCGGAGAATTGATGATGAGCATCCGAAGGTATTTAACCGCCCAATACGACTGGACCGGTTTATCCAAAAAATTCTATACTTCAAAAATCTGGGAAATTGCAGCCATCATCATTTTATCCGTGGTGGTATTGCTGCTGTTTGTATTTTTACATGGACCCATGACCACCGAGCTTACAGCCGATGGAGGCGTTCAATTAAACACTTTTGCCCCCTGGAAAGCCGTTGAAATTGGCGACTGGACCATGGCAGCTTTATTGTCATTTTTTCTGCTTAGCAATGTGCTGAACATGTTTTTAAAGATTACCCGAAAAGCCAAAGTTAATATACCCTTGAAATTGTTTTTTACAGAATTGTGGTCATTGATTTTCAACTTTGCAACCCAGTGGAAATTTGCGAAATGCGAAACCGACGAACTCACATTTTGGCAGCGGGTTAAAAAAGGGAAATACAATTACTGGCTGGTTCACTTTTTACTGATGTCCAGCTATGCCTTATTGTTTGCAATGATCGTAGGATTTTTGGGTTGGTTCCAAACCGATAATATTTATCCATGGTGGCATCCCCAGCGATTGTTGGGATATTATGCCACCTTTGGTTTGGGATTCGGAATCATTTATTTTGCCTATCACCGTTATAAAAAGCAAAGCGAAAAAAGCAAAAATTCGCATTATACCGATTGGACTTTTTTAATACTTCTATTTATCACAACTCTCACCGGAATTTTGGTTCATATATTCAGAATTTACGGCATGGTCTACCCTACTTATTATATGTATGTATTTCATTTGATGGTTTTATTCCCCATGCTGATGATTGAAGTTCCATTTTCCAAATGGTCGCATCTGGCTTATCGGCCCTTTGCCATTTATTTCAATCAGTTGGTAATTGCCACCAGAGAAATCAATAAAAAAGAAAAGAAAAAATAATTTACAAAAAATTAAAAATACAATATCATGACCACAGAAAACATAGCACACAAAGGCGGAACATTTTGTATGGCGCTACTATTAAGTTTATTATCGCTTGGCTTTTTAAGCGGCCTCATCGGACTTGTGCTGCTATTCTGCAACTGCCTGGGCTAAACTTTTTACCCCATAGCTATTTACCGATTTTCACACTCTGAAAATACAGCATTACTGTGTTTGATGGGTGGAGAATGGGTGATGAGTGATGAGTTACGAGGAATCTGTGTTACGTGACTCGTGACTCGTGATGCGTGATTATAGACCAAAGATCCTCAGATTGTAAATTCCACATTTCATATTTTACATTTCACATTGAACATTCTACATTGAACATTCTACATTGAACATTCTACATTGAACATTCTACATTCTACATTTTACATTACAGTAATTGAAAAGCTAAAAGTTAAAGGTTAAAAGTTAAAAATATTACGGATAATATGTGATGCGTGATGCGTGATTATGGACCAACAATCCTCAGATTGTAAATTTTACATTGAACATTCTACATTTTACATTGAACATTCTACATTCTACATTTCACATTGAACATTCTACATTTTACATTGAACATTTTACATGTTTAGCTTTCGTCATTTAATCACATCTAATATTTTTATATATTTACAAAGAAATTCGTGGTATTCCGAACGCAGCGACCGAAAAAGAATTTCACTCCCCACTTCTTAGATAAGATTTGATTTAAACAATCGATCAAATATATACAGCAAGAAAACTTGCACCATATATCCCTATTAGATTATTAATGTGCAAGAAAGGTGCACATATAAACTAGTTAGCAGCTATAAAATAAAAACATCATGACAGTTAGTGATTTAAAAAAATACAAAGACAACTTATACTCATCCTTATCAAGAGATTTATCTGAATTTGAAAAAAATTTCTTATTAATTTCTGGAGGAATTCTAGCATTTTCGATAACATTCATAAAAGAAATTGTCAGCATAGATGAAGCAAGCTGTTTAATTCTTCTTTACATAAGCTGGGGTTTAATTATTGTTGCAATTGGACTTATGATGATTACATTTCTAAAATCTTCTGTTGCTAGTGACAAACTTTGGTCTGCTGTAGACAATTTTATAATCACTAATAAACTTTACAAGGATGAAGATGTTTTAGAAACTGAGCAAGTAGACACAGTTAAAAAAGATATTAATAGTATTTTCTATAAGAGCAAAAATCAATTAAAAAGAATTCGCTTTATATCTGTTGCATCATTTATAGTAGGGGTGACATTTCTATCAGTTTATGTTTCTATAAACCTGACAAATGAAAATAAGAAACCTGAAAAAAAGATTGAAAATATAAATACTACCAATTCTATAGAATCATCTTTTAATTTAAAATAACTAAAAACCTTTAAACATGACTGAAACAATAAAATTCTCGGAACCTAGAAAAGTACCACCTAGACCGACACCTAAGCCATCACCAAGACCGACACCGAAACCACCACCTCCAAAACCTTCTCCTCAAAGAAGAGAAACTCCGCCACCAAAACCAGCAATTCAGCCCAATCGGAAAGGAGATCCTCCAGGATTATAAAAGTTACAGCTGCTAACAAAGAACTAAGGTAAAAACCTAAAAATTCCTGATATAATTTTTATTAGACAGGCTGAATTGTTTGATATAAGACAGTCATAAAATATAACTGATCAGGATACCAATACTGATCTAAAATTTGGATCATAACAAACTCCCGATTTAGCAATTGCTAAAGATTGTTTTAAAAGCTTATTGCTTACTGCAATCAATGCCAGTTTTTTTGATTTTCCTTTGTTCACGATACGTTCATATAAAGATTTACATTGTGCGTTATGATTACATGCCGTAAAGCTGCACATAAACAAGTAGTTCCGCATTAAGGGATGTCCTCTTTTCGATATCCTGGTACGACCACGAACACTCGAACCGGAAACATGCTCAACTGGAGATAAACCAAAAAAAGCCGATAACTGCCTGGCGTTTTCAAAGGTACGAAACCCATTGGTGCAAACGATTAGCAGTATAGCTGTTTTCTTACCGATTCCTGGTATAGATAATAAATTTGTGAGCAGTTCCTGTTCATGATTTCTTACACGATCTTCCATCTCCTGTTCCAAAATAGTTATTTCTGATTGTATTTGACGCAATTGCCGTTTGAGTGAAATTATAATCCTACCTTTTACTCCTTTGTCTATCAAACTATGAAGCTTGTTTTTTAAGGCTGTACTTTGCTTGAAGTAAAGACTTATTGTTGTATGAAGATCTTTACATTCATCAATGTAGACCGGATTAGGATGCCACTTAAACACCCTTTGTTCACGTGCATATTGAACAATCATTCTGGAATCACTCTTATCCGTCTTGTTATGCTGAAGCTTCATCTGGATAAACCGCTTGATAATTAACGGATTTATTACAGAAACTGAAACCTGATTCTCATATAAAAACCTGGCCAGCTTTAGATAATAACTTCCTGTATATTCCATTACACACCAACTGCTTCTGGTCAATAATAACAGAAAGGATGAAAAGCCTTCATCATTGTTCTTAAATTGTTTATAACCAAATCCTTCTCCCCATACATCAAATACCCTTTTGGAGATGTCAATCCCAATAAATTCTGTACTTTTATTCATAGCTAATTTTTTTAAGAACGATGCTACTTGAATATAACAACCTAAAAACAGGCTCGCAGGCCCAAAGAACTAATCGTATTTAAGTAGCGAAAGAGTGGGGATCATCAATGTTGACAGGCTTTATGCCTTATATGTATAATAACCTTACTCCACTCTTTCGTTCTTTTGTTATAATGCAAAAGTTAAGAATTTATAAACTTAGGATGTGCATATTGCATTGCGGGGAAAAACAATAACGCAGCGGCGGATTCTCGCATCTGCATTCGGTCCTTCCGGACACGAACGCGATCCGAAATCCGCTACGACAACATGCACTTACCGTTATAGCCAATGCTGAAAAAAATCGTACCTTCGAAATAAAAATATGATATTTTGAATAATTGGAGAACATGAAAAAAACAACTACCAAAAAAATAATTTCAGTTGCCAAACCAAATGAACCGAAAATTTCAAAGCAATCCAGTTTTCCAATTGTTGGTATTGGTGCTTCAGCTGGCGGATTGGAAGCATTGGAACAGTTTTTTCAGAATGTTCCCAAAAACTGTGGTTTGGCTTTTATTGTAATTCAACATCTCGACCCCAACCATGTGGGTATTCTGCCCGAACTTTTGCAACGAACAACCCAAATGAAAGTGCTGCAGGTAACCGACCATTTGCAAGTACTGCCAAATCATGTGTATGTGATACCTCCTAACAAAAGAATGTCTATTTTAAACCGGGTTTTGTATTTATTTGAACCAGTTGAATTGCGAGGATTGCGGCTTCCTATTGATTATTTTTTTCGCTCGCTTGCCGAAGACCAACAAGAAAAAAGTATTGGTGTAATTCTTTCGGGTATGGGCAGCGACGGCAGTTTGGGACTGAAAGCTATTAAAGAAAATAACGGAATTGTGCTGGTACAAGACCCTTTAACTGCAAAATTCGATGGAATGCCGCAAAGTGCGGCAAATGCTGTAGTTGTCGATATTTTGGCAGCAGCGAACAACCTTCCTGAAAAATTAATTGCCTTGCTGAAATATAGTCCAGTAAAAATGCAGAAAGCCGACGTTGATGATAAAAACAAAAATAATCTTGAAAAAATCGTTATTCTGCTCAGAAACCAAACCGGACACGATTTTTCGTTGTATAAGAAAAACACCTTGTTCCGCCGAATTGAACGGCGAATGAATGTTCATAAAATTGAGAAAATTCCAAATTATGTCAGGTTTTTACAGGAAAATCCCAACGAATTGGAAATACTTTTTAAAGAACTATTGATTGGAGTTACAAACTTTTTTCGTGATGTTGCGGTGTGGGAGAAACTGAAAGAAACTGTAATCCCCGATTTGATTAGCAATTTGCCCAACGGATATGTTATACGTGCATGGATTACTGGATGTTCCACGGGCGAAGAAGCCTATTCATTGGCAATTGTCTTTAAAGAAGCCTTGGAAAAAGTGAAAAATGAGAAAAATGTGACACTACAAATTTTTGCCACTGATATTGATAGCGACGCCATTGAAAAAGCTCGAAAAGGATTTTTCAATCAAAATATTGTTAACGATGTTTCGCCAGAAAGGCTTAGCCAGTTTTTCACGAAAGAAGAAGATGGTTTTCAAATAAATACTACTGTACGAGAAATGGTTGTGTTTGCACCACACAATGTTATTAAAGACCCACCATTCACTAAATTAGAACTTCTTTTTTGCCGCAATTTATTAATTTACCTTGAACCTGAATTGCAAAAAAAAATAATGAATTTGTTTCATTACAGTTTAAATACAGGCGGTGTAATGTTGCTTGGCAGCGCTGAAAACGAAAACTCACAAAACAATCAATTTACATCTATTGATGCAAAATTGAAACTATATAAACGTTCTGCAACTCATGTGAATACTGAATTGTTAGATTTTCCAACTTCATTTACACATTCAAGGAAACAAATATTAATAGAGGCAAAACCTGCTACTGTTAGCGATAATATTCAAACCCTAGTTGACCAATTAATAATTCAGCATTATGCACCTGCAGGTGTGTTAATTAACGGCGAAGGCGACATTTTATATATTACTGGCAAAACCGGAAAATATTTGGAACCTGCTGCAGGAAAAGCAAATTGGAATATTTATGCTATGGGTCGTGAAGGGTTGAGCAATGAACTTCCGGGCGCTATACGAAAAGCTAAACAAAGTGTAGAACCAGTAAAATTGCACAACATTAAAATAGGAACAAATGGAGGCACACAGATTGTAGACATCACATTTCAATTGATTGAAAAGCCAGAAACGATTAAAGGTGCAATTATAATTGTTTTTAGTGATGTAGCAGACTCACCAAAAACTAAGAGCAGGAAATCAACAAAAGGAAATCAAAGTTCAACCATTCGTGAACAGGAATTAGAAATTAAATTGCAACGTGCAAATGAAGAAATACAAAGCACTCGCGAAGAAATGCAAACTACGCAAGAAGAATTGAAATCGACCAACGAAGAAATGCAATCAACCAACGAAGAATTGCAGTCAACCAACGAAGAACTAACCACATCGAAGGAAGAAATGCAAAGCCTGAACGAAGAACTACAAACTTTAAATATTGAGCTACAAAGCAAGATAAATGATTTACAGAGTGCAAACAACGACATGAAGAACCTACTGAACAGCACCGACATTGCTACTTTGTTTCTCGACAGAGATTTAAACATTCGCCGCTTTACCGACCAGTTAACAAAATTATTCAAATTGCGGACATCTGATATTGGCAGACCATATACCGATATGGTTACTAATCTTCAATATCCCAGAATGTCCGACCACGCCAAAGAAGTATTACGAACACTTGTATTTAAAGAAACATCAATAGAAACAAAAGACAAACAATGGTTTACGGTTCGCATTATGCCTTATCGCACTTTCGACGACCGAATTGACGGAATTGTAATTACATTTATTGAAATAACTAAGGCAAAAAAAATAGAAGCCGAATTAAAAAAAGCCAATGAGATTTTAAGAAAAAATAATCTATAAATACCATGAAAAAGCAAATCGAAGGTTTATCTAATGCTGCAATACTTCGCCAGAAAGCCGAAGAACAGCTAAAAAAGCAGCAATCAAAAACAAGGTCGTTATCATCAGAAACCGATTTGCTGAAATTAATTCACGAGCTAGAAGTGCACCAGATAGAACTTGAAATGCAAAACATGGAGCTTTTAGCAGCAAAGGAGAAAGCTATAATTGCCGAAGAAAAATACACCGAACTTTATGATTTTGCACCTTCGGGTTATCTTTCACTTACTAAAGAAGGAAGGATTACAGAACTGAATTTTGCTGCGGCTAAAATGCTTGGGAAAGAGCGTTCACAAATAATTAAAAGTAAGTTTGAGTTATTTTTATCGGATAATACACGTTCTGTTTTTAGTCTTTTTTTGGATATGGTTTTTACTAGTAAAACAAAACAAACCTGCGAGGTAACAATAGCAACCAAAAGCAAATTACCATTATATGTAAATATCGAAGGTATTGTTAGCCAGAATGATGAATTATGTATTATGACTATGGTTGACATTACAAAAATCAGGCTTGCCGAAATTGAATTAAATAACGCCAAACAACATGCTGAAGAAAGCGACCACCTTAAATCTGCCTTCCTTGCCAATATGAGCCACGAAATAAGGACCCCAATGAATGGGATTTTAGGGTTTTCAGAATTGTTGAAAGACCCTAAACTAGAAGGAGAGAAACAGCAGAAATATATCAGAATTATTGAAAAAAGCGGAAAAAGAATGCTCAATATCATCAACGATATAATTGATATTTCGAAAATTGAAGCTGGACAGATGAAGGTCAAAATCGGGGAATCGAATATCAACAAGCAAATCGAATTCATTTACACTTTTTTCAAACCCGAAGTGGAAGCTAAAGGGATTAAGTTTTCCTGTATAAACAATTTGCCCCCTAAAGAAGTCAAAATCATCACCGACAGCGAAAAAGTATATGCTATCCTTACCAATCTGTTAAAAAATGCTATAAAATTCACATCCGAAGGTTCTATCGAATTTGCTTGTAACAAAAAGGGAGAATACCTTGAATTTTATGTAAAGGATACTGGAGAGGGTATCCCAGCCGACAAACAGAAATGCATATTTGAACGATTTATTCAAGCTGATATCGATGACAAAATGGCATTACAGGGAGCTGGATTAGGTTTAGCAATATCAAAATCCTATGTTGAAATGTTGGGTGGGAAAATTTGGGTTGAAAGTGAAAAGGGAAAAGGTTCGATTTTTTATTTTACACTACCTTTTATAAGAGAAATAAATAAAGTAGTAGGGGCCGATTATGCCATTACGGTTGAAAACAAAGAAAATCTAAAAGAAAATTTAACAGTATTAATTGTTGAGGATGATGAAACATCAGGCTTGCTAATTAGTATCATGCTTGAAAAAATAAATTGTACAACCTCATACGCAAGAAATGGAGTTGAAGCAATAGAAAAATGTAAAGAAAATCCTGACTTTGATTTGATATTAATGGATATAAAAATGCCTGAAATGGATGGATATGAGGCAACTCGACAAATTCGTCAATTTAATAACAAAGTAATAATTATTGCACAAACCGCACACGCACTTGCAGGAGATGTAGAAAAGGCAATTAAAACTGGCTGCAATGCACATCTTTCAAAACCAATTGAAAAGAAAAAATTAATGTCATTAATTCAACAATATTTTATTCAATAAATGAGGTTTGAATTGAGCATTGAATGAAAATCATAAAGCACATGGCTATAACAAAATGTAAATGTAATGCGGGTTTCAGAGGGTAATCCAACTGTTTCTCGTTGTTGCAACACCGCCAATTCGTCTTTGACGATTGACGGAAAATTTGAAATATTGAATAAACGAATTGGCTCCGTGCAGGTTTGAAAGTTCATCACTTTTAATCCCGCACTCCACATACACAAACCGTTAGGCTCAATGCCGCGCTATGCGCGTTAAAATCCTTACGTCTCTTCGAGACTCTCAGTATTTTCATTGAGCCTAACGGTCAGAATAACAAAAAAAAGATGCGCAGCTAACGCGTATTTGAAACTTAAAGTTTTTTTCATGGCTAAGAAACTATACAATATATTTTTATCAAAAGAGACTAAAGAGTCAATTGAAAATCTAAAATCATTCAAGATGCCAGAGTTTCCAAAAAATATATCAGAGCATTTAAATGTTGACTTCTCACCACCAGAATTATCCATCCCAGACAACTTATCAGAAAGGATTGATAGTAAACATTTAGAATTTTTAGATTTCATATTACCAAAATTAAGTAAGGTATATGATCAACCACTATCATTAAGCGACCTAGCTCACAAATACAAAAAAACAAATAAGAAATTTCAATATGATAACACATGGTTAAAGGCTTTTATGAGTGTTTATAATCATACGTATTTTGTACACGTACATCCAAGTAACGATTGTGTTAAAATAATATCAAAATATAAATTCATAATTGATAAACACAGGTCACTATCTAATTACCTTAATCGAAAAAGTCAATCATCGTCAAAAACACCAAGATTTAACAGAATAATAAACAGGCTTGCCAAAAATCCAATTATTGTTAGTATAAGCATATTAGTATTATTATTTACATTTATAGATATAGTTCTTAGTTTCTTTGGTATGTCATTAGTATTTTAAATACAACATAACGTGAGTCTCCGACATCTAATCAATAACATGATTAAGTCGATAGACATTAAATTTTTAAACATTCAATATTTTAAGAACATTAAATAATTGTCAGGATGATTAGAGTACAGTCGGCACAGAGCCTAACAAAGAACTAAGGTAAAAACCTAAAAATTCCTGATATAATTTTTATTAGACAGGCTGAATTGTTTGATATAAGACAGTCATAAAATATAACTGATCAGGATACCAATACTGATCTAAAATTTGGATCATAACAAACTCCCGATTTAGCAATTGCTAAAGATTGTTTTAAAAGCTTATTGCTTACTGCAATCAATGCCAGTTTTTTTGATTTTCCTTTGTTCACGATACGTTCATATAAAGATTTACATTGTGCGTTATGATTACATGCCGTAAAGCTGCACATAAACAAGTAGTTCCGCATTAAGGGATGTCCTCTTTTCGATATCCTGGTACGACCACGAACACTCGAACCGGAAACATGCTCAACTGGAGATAAACCAAAAAAAGCCGATAACTGCCTGGCGTTTTCAAAGGTACGAAACCCATTGGTGCAAACGATTAGCAGTATAGCTGTTTTCTTACCGATTCCTGGTATAGATAATAAATTTGTGAGCAGTTCCTGTTCATGATTTCTTACACGATCTTCCATCTCCTGTTCCAAAATAGTTATTTCTGATTGTATTTGACGCAATTGCCGTTTGAGTGAAATTATAATCCTACCTTTTACTCCTTTGTCTATCAAACTATGAAGCTTGTTTTTTAAGGCTGTACTTTGCTTGAAGTAAAGACTTATTGTTGTATGAAGATCTTTACATTCATCAATGTAGACCGGATTAGGATGCCACTTAAACACCCTTTGTTCACGTGCATATTGAACAATCATTCTGGAATCACTCTTATCCGTCTTGTTATGCTGAAGCTTCATCTGGATAAACCGCTTGATAATTAACGGATTTATTACAGAAACTGAAACCTGATTCTCATATAAAAACCTGGCCAGCTTTAGATAATAACTTCCTGTATATTCCATTACACACCAACTGCTTCTGGTCAATAATAACAGAAAGGATGAAAAGCCTTCATCATTGTTCTTAAATTGTTTATAACCAAATCCTTCTCCCCATACATCAAATACCCTTTTGGAGATGTCAATCCCAATAAATTCTGTACTTTTATTCATAGCTAATTTTTTTAAGAACGATGCTACTTGAATATAACAACCTAAAAACAGGCTCGCAGGCCCAAAGAACTAATCGTATTTAAGTAGCGAAAGAGTGGGGATCATCAATGTTGACAGGCTTTATGCCTTATATGTATAATAACCTTACTCCACTCTTTCGTTCTTTTGTTATAATGCAAAAGTTAAGAATTTATAAACTTAGGATGTGTATAAGTTATGTCGGTAGAAATCACAAATTTAAACTGCGGAAACCCGCATAAAAATATTACTTGGCGGACACGGACTACATCCGCAGTCCGCCACAACTCATACACAAACCGTTGTGTGGCATTAGGTACGTTAAACAAACATCCTTTACAAAGTTAAAGATACATCGTTTACACTTTTTAAATTGCAATTTGAACCAAAAACCAGATTGCGATGCCATGGAAAGACACAACGAAAATGGAACAAAAAATTCAATTTATCTGTGAATGGCGAAGTGATAAATATTCCATTATAGAACTTTGTAAATAATTTGAAATAGCCGGCCTACGGCCTACAAAATCATCGCTCGTTTTGAAGAAAAAAACCATGACGGGCTCCGGGAGTTTTCCAGAAAACCCCGAGCACCACATCCCAATCAAACCAATGAAAAAGTGGTTTACGCCATCCTTAAATTAAAGAACAACAAAGAAAATCGATTTATAAAAGAGTATAATCACGTAAGGCCTCATGAAGCACCGGAAATGGAGTCACCTGCTTCAGCTCATCATTTTTCGGCCAAACCATTTCAGAAAAAATCCTAACTTTGATTATAACCCGGAGGTGAAAATATTGAAAGCAACCAATAATGGTTCAATAAGATGAGGAGCTGATAAAAGGGCTATTTATCCGCTTCTCTGCAAGGGAAATATGTTGGTGCACTGGAAATGAGTAACGGAATTTGGAGAGTCTTTTATAGAAATGGTTTCTTTGAATACCTTAATGAATATGAATTAAGAACAAAAGAGAAATCAGTGAGATTAGAAACTAATTTAGTGTAAAGTCTAATCTATAAATTTGTAAAGGAAGTATCTTAACGAACATTTTAATCACAAGGTTAATAGTTTTATGAAACATTATTTGAAAAGTGAATTATACGAACTCATCAAAAAAGATGAACACATTTTTGACTTTATTCAAGGAGGTTCGTTAGATGGGCTTTGGTACTGGGATTTGGAAAAACCAGAACATGAGTGGATGAATGCACGTTTCTGGGAAGTGTTGGGTTACAAGCCTGAAGAAATGCCGCATAAAGCCAGTGCCTGGCAAAATATTATAAATCAGGACGACTTAAAAGTTGCCATTGATAATTTCAATAAACATCTTGCTAACCAAAACCATCCTTACGACCAGGAGGTACGATATACACATAAAGATGGACACATTGTATGGATACGATGCAGGGGAATGGCCATAAGAGACGAACAAGGAAATCCAGTACGTATGCTGGGTATTCACCAGGATATTACACGATTAAAACAAGCAAACGAAAAGCTGCAATTAGAAAAGGAATCCGCTGTAAAGAATGAAGAAAAGTATAAGGCCATGTTTGAGAATGCACCATTGGCCTATCAATCGCTCAACGAAGAAGGGTACATTATTGAAGTTAATCCTACCTGGTTAAACACACTTCAATATAAAAAAGAAGAAGAAGTGATAGGTAAGTGGTTTGGAGACTTTTTGCATCCTGATTATACAGCTCATTTTCGGAAAAATTTCCCAATATTTAAAAAACAGGGGTCTATTAGCAATGTTCAGCTTAAGATGCTAAAGAAAACTGGTGAAATTATAAATGTAACTTTTGAAGGTTGTATAGGCTATGATAAGGATAATAACTTCAGGCAAACCTATTGCACATTTAAGGATATTACAGAACAAAAACAAGCCGAAGATAAATTACTCTTTTTAAATCAATCAATCAGCGAATTAATTACTATTAATAAGAAAGAGCAATTATCTGACCATTTTACGACTTCTATTCATTCTATATATCCCAATGCAATTATTCTTTATGTATCCGTAGATGAAGCACAAAAAAATGCTAAACTGGAATCCATCTCCGGGCTAAGTAAGACTATTTTGAGTAAGGTACATAAAATTGCAGGCAGAACCTTTATTGGCAAACCATATAAATTAAGCAAGAAACATGAGGAAATATTTCGCAAGGGGTGTTTTCACACCTATGAGGGTGGCCTTGCAGAATTCTCTAACAATGAGTTACCAAATGCAGTTTCAAATGCCATACAAAAATTATTGAAGATTCACCGTATTTATACGATAGGCATAAAGAAAAATGAAACATTGTTGGGAGCTGTGCATATATTTACTTTGAATGACACCAAAATAGCAGATGGCAATTTTTTGGAGACTTATATTGCTCAATTCGCATCTGTTGTACAAAACCTTAACCTCACTTCCAAATTCCAGAAAAATGAAGAGGTGTTAAGAAAAACCTTATCCACTGTTCCTGATATCATTATTCGTACTGACACCGATGGCAACATTCTATATGCAAATGAAGCATTAGAAAAACAATTTCCCACCCTAAGCGATGAAAAAATTCTTGGAAAAAATATGTTGGACTTCATTGTTGAAAAAGACATCCCCAGAACTTTAGAAAATACCAAACTTATGTTTGAGCACCCATTAGGCATACAGGAATACCAGATGCAAATAGATGATGAGAATATTTACGATTTCGCTATTAATGGAGACGTTTTGCGGGATGCAAATGCACAACCCACAGGCATGGTGTATGTTTTAAGAAATATTACAGCCAGTAAAGAAGCCGAAAAGAAAATAAAAGAAAAAAATGAGCAATTAGAAACCATTATAAAAGGAGCAAATCTTGGTTGGTATGATTGGGATATCCCATCAGGAAATGAAATTTACAATGATATTCTTACTGAAAATCTTGGCTATAAATTAAGTGAAATAAGGCCTCACATAAAATGGTGGAAAAATAAAATACATCCCGATGATGCGAAACAAGTATCTATAGATTTACAAAAGCATTTAGCCGGCAAGACTAAATTTTACGAGAACAAACACCGGCTGAAAACCAAAAACGAAAAATGGTTATGGTTTCATGACTTTGGAAAAGTTGTGCAACGAGATGCTGATGGAAATGCAATTAGAATGATTGGAACACTTCAAAATATTGATTATGAAGAACGAGCCAAAGAGAAAATAAATTCCAGTTTGCAACAAATTACAGTAATCACTGCAAACACACCTAATATTATATGGAAATCAGATATTGATAATAAAGGTAATTTTAAAAACACATATATCTCAGGGGCAGCAGATGACTTTCTTGCATTACCTAAAGGAAGCATAAAAAATTCGTGGGATAAGTATTTTCCATACATACTACCAGAGTATTTACCAACAATTAATAAGCTGTTTAAGGAAAGTGCCCAGAGCCCTGATAAACAGTTCTCATTCGATTATAAAGTTAAAAAAGCCAATGGAGAACTCGCATGGTTTTCATCATCAGGTAAAACTGTTTTTGAAAACAAAAAGCTAAGTGTTTACGGTTCTACTATTGATATTACAGAGAAAAAACAGGCTGAAACAGACTTGCTTCAAAGTGAAATACGATTCAAAGCCTTGCATAATGCTTCATTTGGCGGAATTGCGATTCATGACAAAGGAGTTATTTTGGAATGCAATGATGGCCTTTCAAAAATATCAGGTTATAGCAGAGATGAATTAATTGGGATGGAAGGGCTACTGCTTATTGCAGAAGAAACACGGGATAAAGTAATGCAAAACATATCAAGTGGTTATGAAAAACCCTATGAAGCCATCGGAGCACGTAAAAATGGAGAAAAATACCCGCTCCGCCTGGAAGCCAAACAAATCCCATATAAAGGTAAAAATGCAAGAGTCGTTGAATTCAGAGATATTACAGAGCAGAAAGAGGCTGAAAACAAACTTATAGAAAGCGAAGAGATGCTACGTAATATTTTCAACAACAGTACAAGTATTATTTATTCTCATGACACCAACGGTTTAGTAAACTATGTCAGCCCCCAGGTTGAAGAAATTTTGGGCTTCACCCAGGATGAGGCTAAAGTTCATTGGACAAATTTTCTATCTGACAATCCAATAAATAAAATTGGGTATAAAAAAACAATGATGGCCATAAAAACAGGTAAAAAACAAGCGCCTTATGAACTTGAATTTATACATAAAAATGGTAGGAAAGTCTTGATTGAAGCTCGCGAAGCACCACTTGTAATGAATGGAAACACAGTTTCAATTGTAGGAATATTTAATGATATTACCAAACGAAAACAAAATGAAATTGAACTTAAAAATGCTAAAAAAAGGGCAGAAGAAAGTGAGCAACTAAAGTCAGCATTCCTGGCCAATATGAGTCACGAAATACGAACTCCCATGAATGGAATCTTAGGATTTACAGATTTATTAAAAGAACCCAATTTAAGTGGTGAAGAAAAGGAAAAATACATCGATATCATAAGAAAAAGTGGTAATCGTATGTTAGAAACAGTAAACGATATCATTGATATTTCAAAAATAGATGCCGGTCAAATGGAAATATCAAATGGCCCCGTAGATATTAATGAAAAAATAAAAACTCATTTTGAATTCTTTAATGTAGAAGCAAAAGCCAAAGGCTTAGAATTAAAACTTTTCAATAACCTACCTGAGCATAAAATCATAATCATTTCAGATAAAAATAAGTTGAATTCAATTATTTCGAACCTAATAAAAAATGCCATTAAATATACTGATAAGGGAAGTATAGAAATACATTGTGGTAAAAAAGATTCAAACTTTGAATTTAAAATTAATGATACAGGAATAGGAATCTCTAAAAAACGTATTGCTGCCGTTTTTAATCGCTTTGAACAGGCAGATATTACCGACACCCATATCCGGGAAGGTTCAGGCCTAGGACTCTCTATCACACATGCTTATATTGAAATGCTAGGTGGGAATATTGGTGTGGAATCAGAGCTTGGGGTGGGTTCAACTTTTTATTTCAATATACCATGGAAAGATAATCAAAAAGATGCTCATTCAACAACAACAGAAACATTTAGCAAAACAAATAATGATAATCTGTTAAACATCTTAGTAGCTGAAGACGATGATATCAGTTTTATGCATCTTGAAATTGTACTAAATAAATTTGCAAAAAGTATAAACAGAGTTCTAAATGGAAAGGAAGTGCTTGACTATGTTCGTAATAATACAAATATTGATGTGATTTTGATGGATGTTAATATGCCATTAATGAACGGATATGAAGCTACTTCCAAAATTCGAGAATTTAATAAAGATATAATAATTATTGCACAAACTGCTTATGCGCTAGAAGGAGACAAGGAGAAAGCTATTGAAGCCGGGTGTGATGATTATATTACAAAACCAATCAATAGTAATCACTTAGTGGAATTGATAAATAAACATTTAAAGAATTAAAAAAACATTTAACATTTTGTATGAATAATGGCAGGTAAAGCGTTAAATATAAGGCTTGTAACCCGCTACAATTTTTGTGTAACTGAACAGGAAAGTAGCTCGCAATCCCCAACGATTTCATACTGCCATCGTTAGCTGCAAGTGAAAACGTTATATAAACATCGTTTACACTTTTAAATTGCAATTTGAATCAAAAATCAGATTGCGATGCCATGGAAAGACAGAACGATTATGGAACAAAAAATTAAATTTATCTGTGAATGGCGAAGTGATAAATATACCATCACAGAACTTTGTAAACAGTTTGTGATAAGCAGGCCAACGACCTATAAACTCATTGCTCGTTTTGAAGAAAAAGGCTATGACGGACCCCTTGATTTTTCAAGAAACCCCAGGTCACCACATCTCAACCAAACCAATCACAAAATGGTTAACACCATCCTTAAATTAAAAGAACAACAAAGGCATTTAAATCAATTTACAAAAGAATATAATCACGTTAGGCCCCACGAAGCATCATAAATGGAGACACTTGCTTCAGTTCATCATTTTTCGGCCAAAACGTTTCAGAAAAAATTCTAACTTTGATTATAACCCAGAGATGAGAGTATTGAAAGTAACCAATAATGGTTCAATGAGATGGAGAGCTGATAAAAGGGCTATTTATCCGTTTCCCTGCAAGGGAAATATGTTGGTTCACTGTCATGGGTAACGGAATTTGGAGAGTCTTTTATAGAAATTTTTTCTTTGGATATTGAATATGAATTAAGAACAAAAGAGTAATCAATGAGATTAGAATCTAATTTAGTGTAAAGTCTAATCTATAAATTTGTAAAGGATGTATCTTAAAGAACATGCAAATAGTGCAAAACGATTAAAATCGATTATATTGAGCAGTAACTAATTACATCAATAAAGGAATCTATTTTTCACAAAAAGCAGAAATTATGTGGCAAAAATACAAGGACTATTTTTTTAAATATTTAAACAATTCTGAATATACTGAAAAAGATAGTTTGCCTTACTTAAGAAACAGGCTTTTTATTTCAATAATTTTCACAGCCTTTCCTTTAAGTCTTCTAATCTATATTCCCAGCATGTTTTTTTTACTTAAAATGAATACACATATTGCTGTTATTATGGATAGTATATCAGTCCTGTTTTTTGCAATTATTCTATTTTATAAAAACCTAAGTATTTCAACAAGAAAATTATTATTCTTTTTTAACTTTTATATTTTAGCTCTTTCTCTTCTTGTTCTTCTTGGAGCCAAAGGTCCGGGACTTGTTATACTTCTAGCAGTATCAATATTATGTACTTTATTAATAAATAAAAAAGCAGGAATGATATCGGTAGTAATTATTGCTGCAACACTTTTTTTGCTTTTATTTGGATTTTCATACGAAACAGAAGAATTAATTCTTTTTCAAGAATATAATAGAACTCGCTGGTTTTTTACTAGCCTTAACTTTTCAATCCTGAATTTAATTATCGTTTTTATATTGGCTTTTTTTGTTGATCACTTGCATGATTTAGTTTCATCGAAACAAAAATTGTTATACCAACTTCAAGAAGAAAGTAAAAATTTAATAAAAGCAAAAGAAAAATCAGAAGAATCAGACAAACTTAAATCAGCATTTCTGGCTAATATGAGCCACGAAATACGAACACCCATGAATGGCATATTAGGCTTTTCAGACTTATTAGAAAACCCAAAACTTACTGGAAACGAGCAGCAAAAATACATCAAAATTATTCAAAAATCAGGGCAAAGAATGCTTAGTATTATAAACAACATTATTGATATCTCAAAGATTGAAGCTGGTGCAGTAGAAATTAACAAAAAGGAGATAAACCTTAAAAATGTTGTAGATTCAATTTTTGTGTTTTTTAAAGCGGAAGCCGATAAAAAGGGTTTGGAATTTATACTTTCAGAAAGTACAACTAGGAATGATTTTTACATAAATACTGATAATGTTAAACTTCATTCTGTTCTTAATAATTTGATTAAAAATGCTATTAAATATACTGACTTTGGTTCGGTTAGGTTTGGTTATAATATTAATTGTGATTATGTGAAGTTTTTTGTAAAAGACACTGGTATTGGCATCCCTAAAAACAGACAAGAAGATATTTTCGAACGTTTTATACAAGCTGATATAACAGATAAACAAGCTCGTCAGGGAGCAGGATTGGGTTTGTCTATTTCTAAAGCTTATGTAAACATGCTTGGTGGTAAAATATGGGTAGAAAGCGAGAATGGGAAAGGTTCAACTTTTTATTTCACACTCCCCAAAAATAAGGATTTAGAAAATTATGTTAAAAGCAAGCCTTTAGCCAGTTACAGTCTGCCTCTTGACATGAATTTAAAGATTTTGATTGCTGAAGATGACGAAACTTCAAATGAATATTTAACTATTCTTGCTAAGAACTATGGAAAGATAGTGATAAATGCAATAAATGGTATTGAAGCAGTGAAGGCTTGCCAAAAGAATCCTGATATTGATTTAGTTTTGATGGATATTCAAATGCCAAATTTAAACGGATATGAAGCTTGTAAGCAAATACGAAAATTGAATACTGATGTAATTATTATTGCGCAGACAGCTTTTGGTTTATCTGGAGATAGAGAAAAAGCTTTAGATAATGGTTTTAATGATTATATTTCAAAGCCAATTAATAAAAAAGAACTTGACACATTAATTCATAGGTATTTTAAATAATAAGAATATTGTTTCTAAGAAATATTGAAAAAGCACATGGCTATAACATTTCTATAAGTAATGGCAGGGAAAAGTAATAAATATCAAGCTTTATAGCCTCCGTCTTCACAGAGCTTACGCCGGACAGGTGCTCAAACTGTGTAGCGGTTTGACAGGAAAGCACCATACAATCTGCCACTAATCATACAATTTACCGTTAAATTGATTTAAAATCAGAAGTAAATCACCGCCAAATACAACGCTTGGTCTATAGTTTCTTAGGGGACAAAAAAGATGATCCCACCATAAGGCGGGATCATACACACAACATTCAAACCGTTACAGATTAAACAGTTCTAGATCGTTTTAAATAATGACAAACACATTTTTGTGCCCTGTGGGCGATCTATGGCTCCAAACTCAAACTGCCCTCTGAGTTCAACATTTAATTTCAATGTAGGAATAAAGCAAGTTACTTCTGGTCCAACCGCAAAAACCCGGTCTTTAATACTTGGATCATAAGTTATACCCGATCCTGAATCTTCAGAAAGCTGCCAATGGGCATATCCTGAAACTCCCAGGCTCCATATTTGTTTTTTGGGTATTGTTTTGCCGATGCCCCATTCAAAAGTAAAATCGTTTCCGGCAGTAATATCAAAATCTTTTTTCTCACTATGGATTTCATATCGTGATAAAACAGAAGCATGCCAGCTTTTATGAGCATCAAAATAGTAGGTTCCACCTAAAGTCAGCATTCCTGTCCAAAAGCTTTTCCCTGGTGATGCCGCTTCCATTACATCATAACTACCAAGGGGCGCTACTGCACCTAAACCGAAGGCCAGATCATATTTATCCCTATTCCATGATAAAACCATAGGATCGATAATAACATCACCAACTCCAAACATCTTATCACTCACACCAAACGCTCCAATGTTAATGTTTGTATTTGTTAAAGGAACAATCATATTAACTGCATAATTTGCTCCAAAAATCACATCTTCCCACACATAAACGAAGCGGTGCGCATTTACAAACACATTTAAATCAAAATCTATATTTGCATTATTTCCATTACCATCATAAAATGAATTTGCTGCATAGTAAACATTATGCATAATGTAATAGAAGCCCGGAGGAGGAAGTGTTGCACCTTTGATTCCGGTAATGCCCGGCACATAATGTCCAGTTTCCTGGCTGTACAAGTTTGTTGTAGCTGAAATAAACAGCAATAAACACACAAAAGACAATTGTAGTTTTCGTTTCATAATAATTTCCCTTAGTTTATTTGTTTTTATAGAATAATAAATTAGAATATTACAGCAAGCTAATATTCAAAATGTTGTATATATTAGTTTTTAGTTCGAGTATGACCAATGCTAAACAAATCATCACCATAGTCATCACAATAAATTCTGTTAAGCGTTTACTTTTCTTATTTTCCATTTCTTTATGATGAGTTTTCTTATATGAGTTAGATGATCGGTTACCGGCCCCATTGGACATAAGTAATTGCACCAGGGTCTTTTGATAAAAATAGATGCTACCAAAACAATTCCCAATATGGCGAATTGAACATTGCTACCCGTTAGTTTAAAGAGCGTTCCAAACACTTCGTAACTTGTAACACCCGGATTTCTTAACAATAATGCGGTAACAATAGCAAATAATGTCAGGGCTCTTAAAGTCCATTTAAATACATTTTTGAATTTTCCGGGTGATCGGTATTTTGCACCTCCAACCCTACCCATGCATTCTTGAGCGGCTCCAAAAGGGCAAAACCACATGCAGTATGGGTTTTTGTTTTCGATGGTAAATACAAGAAAAACACCTCCTAAAATTAAGTACCAATACAAATGAGAATACAATGGAGGAAAATATCCCAAAAGCAATTGATTCACCATTGAAAGTGTAAAGGGTTTGTTATAATAAAAACCAATAACAAATAAGCCAACAAGCATGGTTCCCCACCTGGCAATTTTTGTGTACCTGAAAGTTTTTTTATGCGCAAAATATCCAACGGCAAAAAGCAGCAACAATATGATTTCGGCAACACCAAATTGTATTTTTGGTGACACTTCTTTCGGCACCTCAAATCCCAGCACTTTAGATGCAATAAAGCGATTACCTTTTTTTGAGGCTTCTAAAATTGCACGAGACGAGTAGGTTGCACTTGAAACTCCATCGATTCCATCTCCAAGAAAATACTCATCATCGTACGATTTACCTATAATCTTATTAAAAAAATCTGCTTTTAAAACTTTTTCTAAATACGAAGGAGTTTCTTTTGAGTTAATGATTGCTAAATCAAATATTTCTCCTTCCAAATCGACGGCAACACACATGAGTAAAGGACCACCATATCCCATCGAAGATTCTAAGGTTAGGTAACCCATCAGTTCCTCTTTAGGATTGTAAATTTTATAAGATGCTTTATTTATTTCTTCGAGTTTCTCAATCTCTGGTATTTGTTCCTTGATCGAAGCAAGGATATTAGCATCCTCCATTTGCCCGCCAACAAGCCAAGCGAGGATAATGGCCACCATGGCAAAGATAGCCAGCCACGATTCTATTTTCCTTGTACTAAACATCTTACTCTATCAGCAACCGGCTATCTTTAATTTATAAATCTCTAATTAACGTTTTTATTTTTGAGGTATCGCTTGTTGAGGGATCTGTATAAAACCACCGCCATAATCAATATCGGGATGCCCATAAATGCTATTGAAAGCCATGCCGCCTGGGGTTCATATTCCTGGAAAGAAGCAATAAAGGTTTGAGCCATCAACATAAAAACAAAATTGCCAATAATCAGCAAAATCCACTCAAACCAAATTAATTTCAAAGAAACTTTCTTTAAGTGGTGCCATATCAATACAGCTCCGCCACCCATTAAAAAGCCAACCAAAACATACCAAAACCAATACCAACTAACTAATTTCATTTTTTTATTTTTTTAGATTAATAGAAGTTAGACATTTGATAGTAGACACTTTTTGAAAGTTTCTTCAAACTAACACTGACAATACATCTTATGCCTAACTTTACTTTTCTTTAATTCATGTTATTTTATAAACTTGAAAGTTCAAAATTTAGGATTATTGATTTGAGATGTAATAATAACAAAGTCTTATGTCTCAAATCTAACATCTCATATCTTATTAAGAACGTGATTTATCCAAACCATAAAGCGGAATATCCAATGGATCAATATCCCATGGCGACTTCTTCAGGTCGGGTTCTTTACCATAGCCAAATACATCGTCCATTTTTCGGATGGCCGAGTTTAATTGGGGTGCCGATCCGATAGAAATTCGAATCAAATCGTGGATTACGGCATCATCAAATTTGGTGAACGGACATACGGTTTGACAACGGCTACAGTCGGGTTCTCCGCCCAGCATATAGGAATAACATTTTTTACTATCCATATACCAGCCTTTAATTCCTTTTGCCTGACAGGCAGCCTCACCACCCCAGAAAGGTTCGTCTTCCATACTAATGGCTCCTGATGGACACATTTCACCACATTTTTTACACACCTTACAGAATTTGGTAATTCCGGCATCGATGGGTTTGGTTACAGCCAGTGGTAAATCTGTAATTGTTACCATGACGGTTCTGATGTTGGTTCCGTACTGTGGACTCACAAGAATCCCGGCCCGACCATATTCTCCCATTCCTGACATCACACCAAAGCCTACCAATCGTCCGATTGATTCGGTATCTCCACCATAGGCCTGATATCCCAGTCCACGCAGAAATACACTCAGGCGGTTCCCGAAAATATTAGCCCTTGAATAACTCATGGTATTACTTGAAGCCCAGCTCATACGTTCTGTATATTGCTGCATCCATAAAGATTGTGGAATCACAGAGCATACCGCCCAAAGGTCCTTATCGGGCAATACGAATTTGTTTTTTGCCTTGTCTTCATATCCTTTCTCAACATTCTCAAAAGTAATCTTACCCCACAGTAATTTTTTTGTTTTATCATCCAGCTTAACAAAGCCCATATCAGAAGCACCCATAATTCTTCCGGCTGTTCTGAGCATTCGGGAATTTTCTTCAGGTGTACCCTTATACTTAGGCACTCCGTAATCTTCAGGGGTATAGAACATGGTAGGATGCTCCCATTGTGGATTGGCTTTTACATCAGCTCCGGTCCATGGCGCCGCTAAATCAGCACCTGAACGTCCTCCCCATCCCCAACAATTGGCATCTGCCAAAGCCCTGTCTTTTAATGAAAGACCGGGAACATTCTCCTGAACATTTTTTTTGGTGGATGCGATGTTGCGGTTGTAAATTTCAAAATAATCCTGTTGATTTTCCCAGGAGGCAGGATTAAACAATGTATTCTCAGGACCCTGGAAGATTTCCATATTGTCCCAATCAATTTTTACCGTTGGTTCATCAACTTCTTTAACCCAGAAAGGTAATTTCCGTTCAGCCAAAGGAGAGGCCATCATTTCATCAAGATCTTTAAATCCACCGGCACTAAATCCGGCAGCACCCAATCCCAAGGCACCGGCTCCCAAGCCTAACATTTTCATAAAATCTCTTCGGCCTACTGTTGAGTGATGTTTTTTATTTGACTTTGCCATGTTAACACTGTTTTATTGAATACCTAATTATTTTATTTAAGAAAAATTCTCTTTGCAAATCTAAGCGACTGAAACAGTGATCGTAAGATACTAAGTGCGGATTTTATGGTACTTTTCAACGGATGGCCATAAATGCCATAAACAAAAAAATCCCATCCCGAAATTTCGGGACAGGTCTTATTCAAAAGTAAACAAAACTTTCTTCTCTTGTTCTTAGGGACTCTCATTGATTCGGGTTACCCGACCAATGTTTTTCCATTAATTATGAATTTGGGCAACCTATTTATACAATTTCTTGTTTCACCCTATGAATTGCAAATTCATGACATTCCTTCATGCACAGTCCGCAATTCGTGCATAAATCTCGATTAATAAATGCTTTTTTATTACCCTTTATTTTTACTTTAATCCACCCTTTAAACGACAATTTTTTAAGCTCTTCGATTGTAAGTGTTTTTACATGAATGGCCGATTGGGGGCAAACGTATATACAGCTCCCACAACCATCACATGAAGTTTCATCTACCAACATCACGCCATCTTTAATGCTTAATTCGTGTTCTATTTTCTTGGCGAACATTCTCTGTTTCAAATTATTCATAATAGATAATTACTTTTTACATCGAGTATTTGCCGAATACTTTTTTTGTTGTACCCACCAGCCAGCGAAAATAAGTAAGCAGATGAATAACAAAGAAAATAATGAGCAGCAATCCTATTTTGTTGTGTAAGCCCAGCATCACAGCAGCAGCATTGGATTCCTCTGAAATGAACATGGGAACCACTGCAGTAATGGTGGTCAACAAAAACAAAACCACCAATACCAGGTTTCTGATCTTGTATTTATTTTTTAACTGGCCAGTAAACAATTTCTTAAACCAGCTTAAGTGCAAGCTCAAATGTACGCCAATCATCACCAATGAGATCACCGCACATACGATATGGATATTGAGCCAGAAACTGCCATCATGGCCCAGTGTGTTTTCACCAATAGGTTTCCCGGAGTGGTACATCAACAAAACAATACCCGTAAATAACAGCATGATAAAAGGCAGCAATGCAGCCAGATCAACATAATAGTTTCGTCTTGATTTCGATGGAATATTTAATATTTTCATATTTCAACGCTGTTTCGATTGTTTTTCTCTTTTTTCTGACTCCTGAGGCGCAAAACAATGCGCAACATGATAAACACAACTGCAATGGATAAAACCATCACTCTTTCTGAGATGAAATAACCAGATGTTTCGGCAACGATACCCGAAGCCTTTGCCGCCAATTCATTCATGGCATACTTAAGGATATACCGAATCAATAAAAACAAAGCGATGAACAAGGGAATCAGGCTGTATTTTAAAAGCGGGTATCTGTTTAATACCGGAAACTTTTCTTTTAGTTTACTGAAAACACTGGTGAACTTATTCGTGACAAGCTCATAAATCCACAATAATGCAACTTCAGCTTTCTTTAATATTTTTGTTGTATTCATCGCACTAACTATTTAATAAGCTTTCCGTTCAAGTAGCAGTGAGTGTACATATCTGTAGCCCCTTTAAAGGCTTCCCCTGCAAAACACAATGCCAGAGATTTATTAAAAAATTGGTTTAATCTTTCTCCTGTCTCGTCCGATTCAATCATAACACTCGAGTGAATAACATCAGCATAACCCAACATTTTTGAAGAATTTACACTCTCTTCCCTATAATCAATTTGCTGTTCAACACGAAAATCCTTATAATCCAAACCCATCATAGCACTAACCAGGGTAAGCTGTGAGGTCAGGCATAAAGCTGTTCCCGCAGTAACATATTCCAAAGAGGTGGGGGCTATCGGAACTCCTTCATTCCCATACAATTCATCGGAATATAATTCCCAGGTTTCTGATCTAGAAGTATTAAATGAAACGGTAACTTTCTTCAAATAAGGATGATCAGGATTTTCTGCTGACTCAGAAATAGCCAGAATTTCAAACTTCAAATTTGACATGGCATCCATTGACATATTTCTGTCTTCTTCATTTATCTGTTCGATATAGTCCGATTTTTTCGGTGCGCTAATAATGTGACCTATTTTCAGTCCATCTACATAGGCTTCATGAGTAAGAGTTGTTCCAGGAACAGCACGATAATTTTCCCAATGCTCCCCGTTAACAACCAATAAAGGTTTAATGGTCGTAGCATTACTAAGGCCTTCTCCTGCAGTCCATGCGTTTAAAACGATTTCTTTCAAGTTATTGATGGTTTCTTCTGATTCATCGCTATCAATAATGATATTTGTATGGGTTTCGCCCAAAAATCCGGCTCCCTGTTCTGACATCATGTTCTCCCAATGAAATTTATTCAGCACTTCAACTTTCACCTTGTCCAGCTCAACATTTAAAATTTCAGCCGCCCGTAGAATTTGTGTATGCAAATTCGCCGCAATACCGGTAGTCAAATAACTAAGTGGTGAAGGCCCAAAAGTGTTTACACCTTCTTCAAAACCTTCATCAGCAATCAGTTGCCAGCCCATATAATCGGTTTTTGTATTGGGACGTACAACTGCCTTTTTCATCATCTTCGATCTTTCATTTTTTACCGCTTCTGTTATTACGGTAATATTGCAATTATAGTCTTCTTCAGTTGTTTCAGCTATAACAGGTTTGAATGAAGTTGGTTTTGGAGCAGATTCATTCCTTTCAATGGTCTGATACTCATGATAATTTTCATAACTCGGTCCTTTCATCATCATAAATGAAATTAAGTTTCTCTGCCCACTTGGCATGGAAAACCAATAAATGGATGCTCCAAAAATGATTACAACTACGAATGTTGTTAGGCCAATGATGATTTTAGATCTATTTTTCATATTTACTAATTTTCTTAATTAAATTGATTTTAAAAACTGTAATTCATTTGTCTGTCAATGAATTCATCTTAAATCAAAGTCTAACTTAACTTATTCCAGTTTGACTAATTAATGTTCAATAATTTATCACACAAAATTACCAGAATAAGACAAGGGAATAAAGAGACTAACTCATGAAAGTATGGTACTTTTCGATGATGGAAATATCAAGGCAAGTTTGTAATTCTTGTAAACCGAAAATTATCAAAAATCTAAGATCTCAGATCTTAATCTGGTATTTCTTTCTGACCTCTTCTCTGTAATTGGATGGAGTTTTTCCGGTTTCACGCTTAAAAAACCTACTAAAATAAGAAGTATCTTCAAAGTTAAGAGCGTAACCAATTAAAGCTGTTGTTGCTTCTGTATTGGCTAATCTTCTCTTGGCTTCAAAAATAATTTCTTGCCTGATTAGCTGCCCGGGTGAATAACCGGTTATATCTTTAACGGTGTCTCTCAGGTGGGTTGCACTGATTCCAATCATATCCGCATACTCCTGAACTGATCGCAAGCTAAGGTAATTTTCTGTAACAAGTTGTCTGAATTCACGAACCATGGCATTGGAATTATCCATAAAATTCTCATTTTGCTCCTTTGCATAAATGCGAAACAAATTTGTAAGTAAAATATGTACGTAAGCCCGAAGCATTGAAAGACTGCAATCAGATTTTCGCGAGAACTCTTCTTTTATATTGTTAAGCAATTCATGAATTTTGGGTAGGTTATCATTATCAACACAAACATAGGGAGCTTTACTTAACCCGTTAAAAACAGCCAAATCACCTTCATGGTTAAAACTCGTTGCCGGAGGAATTAAAAACTCACGAGGAAAAAGAATGGCTTTTCCGCTTAAGGCTTTGTTTAATCTCCAAAAATGGATTTGTCCTTTTGAAAGGAAATAAAAAGCCGGTGGCTTGATTTCATAAGATTCATAATCGATGATATGCTTTCCCGCACCATCTTCAATAAAAAGCAGTTCATAATAATCATGACGATGAGGAGAATCTGCCTGAGCCCGATTGTGCATGATGTCAAACTCAGTCATCACAAAGGGAAAGGACGGATCAATGGAAAGGACGGGATGACCATCTGCGATGTTTACGTATTTATAAGTTTCAGAGTAATGATGGAATGGGATGTCTTCTTTAGTCGTCATGGTCACCGATTTCTTGCTTAACATTCAAATTTAAGATAAAAAACCAAACTTCCATCATCTAACAACCTCTATCTGTTGTAAGAAATGCTTGATCTTCAGGCTTGCTCTACAAAACTAAAAAGGGAGGTTTCATAAAACAGTATTTCTCCATTCATTCGCTCAGGAAAAATAAATGATTATTTTTGATGCGACTCAAAACCAAAATGGCATCAAAATGAAAAGTGAAATTGTTGATTTAATTTCCCGTTTTTTACCCCTGAACAATGAGGAGTCTAAGGCCATTGCTGAATGCATCCCCATAAAATCTTTTAAAAGAGGAAGCATCTTATTGCGTGAAGGTCAGATTTCACGCGAATCCTATTTTTCAATTCAGGGCTTGGTCAGGAAATATTATTTGATGGACGGAGAATAAAAAACAACCGCATTTTATGTGGAAGAAGAAGCCATTTCCTCCTTACAATCTTACCACCAAAAAGTTCCGTCGAAGCATTATTTGCAATGTGTGGAAGACAGTCGACTGGCGGTATTAAGCTACGAAAAAGAACAGGAGTTGTTTAAGCGGATCGATGGTTTTGAAAGCTTGTGCCGGGTTTCGGTGGAGGATGAGCTGGGAGCCCAGCAAGAAAAACTATCACATTTTATGATGATGAGCCCCGAGCAGAGATATTTGGATTTGCTGGAACATCGCCCCGAATTGCTTCAACGCATTCCTCAATACCATCTGGCAAGTTATTTGGGAGTCAAACCCGAATCTTTGAGTCGCATCCGCAAACGCATCGCAAACAGGAAAAAACAATCCTGATTTTTTATACCATGCCTGTAAGCCTGATTTTCTTTTTATTAAATCCCGAATACAACAGCCAAATGGTGAATGACAGTTCTCCGATAACACCTGCAAACACCACCAAATTTTCGAAAAAGAGCTGATATTTAAAATAGTTGGGATAAGCCAATTTTGCAGTCGTGTCTATTAAATATCCCAAGGCAGCCAACATAATAAAAGATGCAATGAGCCTGGGAAATCCATCGGATTTAATCAGCAGATAAGCCAAAATTGCCAGATGAATTCCAAAAAACAACAAACCTAAGGTCCACAGAAAATCAAATTCTGATAATAGCTGCATAACATCTTGTTGTGAGGGTATGGAATTTCTTGACGGCAGGTTCAGAAAATAAATTTTCCACAGCTTAAACAAAGCAATGCTGAACAAAGAAGCATGGAGCAACCTGAACAGAGAGGCCAGATAAGAGTATTTCCGGCTCACAGATTTTGTAAATTCAAAAAGAGTCCAGACCAACAACAGATCAAACAGCAACATCAGCACAAAAGCCAGCAGGCCATAACCGTATTGTGCATGGTTTTGACTTAGGTTCAGCATGGTTTTTGCTGGATTGGTAAAATCTACCAGTCCCTCCAGTACAGCAAAATTGGCATAAAACCCACCCAAAAAGATCATTACATAAGCAATTCCCGATATTTTCAATATATTTTTCATGATGATTCAGTTTTAAATTTTCTGTAAAACTAGGAGCTTCAGAAAGAGGATTCATTGACTTTGGTTAAGAAAGACTTTAAAAAGGTGCGCCGGTAAGAACTTCACACAATCTGGACTCCGGCAAGCTCAACAATGGTTTTGATGTAGGTTTTGGACTCGGATGGGAAGCTTATATTTTAGGTGATGGATACCGGATGACCAGACATGTTGGAGCGGGAATTTCATCTTTCAAGCACTATTGGAATAAAAATAGCAAGGAAAGCCTGACCGTCATTTTATTAAGCAACGGAGCTGGTAACTGGACCATCATGCCCAATCAAATAAATTCGCAAATTGCAAACTTCATCTGGAATGATGAGTAATGCTTAACTTTGAAATCAAACCCCAAAAAACCTCAATAAAAAACACATCATGAAAAGAATAGTTTATTCCATTTTTGTTTTACTATTATGGTCAGGTATTTGTTTTGCTCAAAATAACGAATGGGTAGAATTCAATTTTGAAGGAAATTTAAAAAGCAATAATTTAAAATTTGAGGCCACAAACTATCAATTTGTAAAAGGAGTTAACGGACAAGCATTGTCGTTAAAGGCTAATAAAAAATTTAACAATCTATCGCTAAAAAACTTGCCATTAGATGGATCGAAAGATTTCACGGTTCAATTTTGGGTACAAACATCCTCGTCAAAACCTATGGTTCTGCTTTCTCAAAAGCAGTTTCCCGACAAAAGCATAAAGTCTCAAAAAAACAAAGGCTGGGTACTCTATTCTTCGGGCGGAACTTTTGGATGGAGCATTGGATCGGGTGACAGAAGATTAAATTACGAAAGAGAGAATGGGGAAAAAATGCCGATCAATGATGGGCAATGGCATCAGTTAACCATGACTTATGAAAAAGAGCTTTCCGAAATTCGCCTTTATTACGACGGGCACAACAAAGCCATTTACAAAGTAGGTTTTGATTTTTCGAATGATAATCCTCTGATGATTGGAAGCCTGAAAAATGATTTTAATTTCAAATCAATTTTTTTACCTCAAATTATAAGTGGTGAAACTCAGCTTCAAAAATTAGTCGACGAGTTTAACAGCCTGCTTACAAACAAACTTGAAGACGATGAGTTTTTGAGTTTAATTACCAATCCTGATGAGTTATTAGCCAAGAAAAGAAATCAGCAAAAATCAAATTCTTCTGATCTTGAAAAAGTAAAAAGCATCAGAAAAGAATTATTAAAAAATCAATACACCGTTTTTCAAAACATGAAATTAACCGTGTTAAAACCCGTTAGCAAAATCTATTACTTAGAAAACGGGAAAGTTAAAATTAACAAAGAAGCAGCCAGTTCATTCACGCAACAAGCACAATTGTTTCCTTCCGATTTTAAGATCGATGATTTAACAATTTCAGGAGATGTTTTTTGTGCCGACAAAGTTTTAGAGAACTATAATAAGTTTAAAAACTCTGAAGCTTTCCCGCTTGCAAAAAACATTAAATCATTGAATGTGGGGGTATGGAATATTTGGCACGGAGGAAAACACTGGTCGATGAAAGATCATGGCTGGGACTCACGCATGCGAATTGTTGAACTCATCAAGGAAAAAGATTTGGATGTAATTTTAATGCAAGAGACCTATTCTTCCGGCGACTTGATTGCAGCAGAATTGGGGTATTATTTTGCCACCACTTCTGATTGGGATTATTGCTTTCAGGGCTCGAATATCTCCGTAATCAGTCGTTACCCCATCAAAGAAATATTTGTACCACAGGAGGCCTCATTTATGAATGTAGGCGTAAAATTGGCCCTGAGCGAAAGCCAGGAAATTTATGCCATGTCAAATTGGTATGGTATGAGTTCATTCCCTTTGGTTTATGATTTTCATACCGATAAGTTTGAAAAGGCCGATGAGATTCCAATTTTGTTTGGGGGCGATTTTAATGCAGTACCCCATACCGATGGGGGCCAAAGCCCGGCTTCGGTTAAAATGCTGGAAAATGGTTTTACCGATGCCTACCGAAGTTTGCACCCCAATGTTGAAACGCATCCTGGTTTTAGCCATCAATCGGGTAGCCGAATCGATCAGCTTTATTATAAAGGAAAAGGACTTAAAAATATTTCTACTGAAGTCATCTCAAACTGTGCAGCAGGGTTTCCTTCAGATCATTTTATGATTTTCTCAAAATTTGAATTGACCTATTAAAAATTTCATGAAATCGCACATCTTTAGTACCTTAGTGTTTCAACAAATCATCTCGAATGTGGTGCCTAAAGATTAAGCAATGCAATATAAAATGAATGCCTTTCAGTTGTATGCTAGCCCTTCAGCCCATACAAAACACGAATTAAGAAATGCCTCCAGCAGGTCGGTAAATCAAAGCCACCTCCCCCATAATAAAAGCCGTAAAAAACTCATATTGGTTCTCTTATTGTTTTTTTTATTCCTGAATTTAAAATCACAATATCTGGAGCAAAGCATCGTCATTCTTATCGATTCGGAAATTGCTTCGAGACTGGATGATGAAATCAATCTGTTAAAATCAGATTTGGAAAAAGAAAATTATCAGGTGGTGGTCAAAAGCTCAACTTATGAAACCCCTGAAGATGTGCGGACCTATTTGCAGGAGTTGTATACATCAAGCACAACTCCACTGATCGGGGCCATTTTAATGGGCGAAATCCCTTTGGCCAAACAATATTTCAAGATGACCTATACCAATCCCGACTTATCGCCTACCAATCATCTGGGATATTCCACACAATTTTATGCCGATCTGGACGGTATCTTTTACAAAGACAATCCCGAATTTCCGGATGCCTATGCGACCCATCAGGGTGACAGTCTTTCCGAAATTTGGGTAAGCCTGCTCCCTTATTATCAAAGCACCAGCAATACCATTGAAAAAATCAGAAGCTATTTAAACAAAAACCATGCTTACAGAAACGGGGAGCTTTTCGTTCAGGAAGGTTTTTTGGTGATCGATGAGCATAAAAATGCAGAAAGTCAGGAACAGTATGATGAAATGATTCAGAAATTAAAATCGGGCACCTACTCCTGGGATCCTTTCACCGAATGGGGAAATGTTGGACTGTTCATCAACAATACCATCGGACAACCCGATGCAGAATATGCCTACGAACATGAGCTCCATTCCGATCAATATACCTTTGCGGCCCTGTTGGCCCATGGCAACCCTTTTTCCAACGGGCATTTGTCCATTGCCGACGTACGCGAAAGTGAGATCAAGCCCATTTTTGTTTGGTTGGGCGGATGCAATACCGCCAATTTTGAATACACAGAAAACATTGCCAGCGAAATAACCTACAGTGCTTTGTCCCAAACTTTAATTACCAAAGGCGGAAGTGCCAATGTGGGTGGTTTGGGCACCAGTGTGACCGGATTTTTTGGTAAAAACCTTGCCAATTCAATGCTGGGCGGAAAAAGCCTGGGACAGGCCGTTCTTGAACATAATCATTCCCCCCTCTTATATCCATGGTCAAATTCATTCGAATTGTACAATGCATTCAATTTGTATATCGGGGATCTGAGCCTGACCCTTTATCACATACCCGAGCAAACCAATCTGATCAATCCGGAAAATGAGGAAAATCTGGTTACTTTACCCCTTGGTTTGATTTGGGAATCATCAGATCATGCAGTCTCTTACATCCTCGAACTTTCAAATGATCTGGATTTCACAAACATCATCCATCGTGACAGCCTCATTTCAGACACCTCTGTGATTCTTGAAGAAATGGGATTTAACACCACTTATTACTGGAGGGTCAGGGGTAAAAACAACTCCTTCGTGGGTCCGTGGTCAGAACCTGCAACATTCAATTTAATTTCAGCACCGTCAACACCTGTTTTAATCAGTCCCGAAAACAACCTCCCGGAGACCGACACCAGTTTAACACTCTCCTGGGACAGCATTGATTTTGCAAAGACTTACCATCTTCATCTCACCAATGATGATGCATTCAGGACTTTGCTCATCGATTCAAATCAGATCATGCAATGCCATTTTTCAATAAACGGGCTTCAACAAAACACCCAATACTTTTGGCGGGTAAAGGCCAAGAATGATGCCGGACAAAGTTCATGGTCCGAAATATGGAACTTTAGCACCCATTTAATCACCGGGGTTCAGGATCTATTCACAACCGACAAAAAAGAATACCTGTCAAATTTCCCCAATCCATTCCAGCAGCATACCACCATCAATTATGAAGCAACAAAAAACCAAAAGGTGGTTTTTAAAATATACAACCTTCGGGGAATGAAAATCTATGAAAATGAGATCCGGCTTAACAAAGGGAATCACAAAATTAAAATCAACACCAGCGATTGGAAAACAGGAATATACCTGCTTCAATTATGGGATGGAAGCATGCTTAAAAAAACCCTTAAACTTCAAAAAACAGATCGATAATTGATTGGGCATTCAATGGTAATTCAATGGACATTCAATGGCTTCGGCTTTTGAACTTCTGAACATCTGAACTTTTTAACATTTAAACTTCTTAACCTTTAAACATTTCACATTGAGCATTTTACATTTTACATTTCAAATCAACAATCGACAATTCAAACAGGTCATACTGTAGCAATACAATAGTAATACAGTGGTCATTCAATTGTAATTCGATGGACATTCAATGGCTTCAACTTCTGAACGTCTGAACATTTGAACTTTTTAACTTTTTAACTTTTTAACTTCTGAACTTTTTAACATTTAAACTTCTTAACCTTTAAACATTTTACATTGAACATTTTACATTTTACATTTCAAATCAACAATCGACAATTCAAACAGGTCATACTGTAACAATACAATAGTAATACAATAGTAATACAGTGGTCATTCAATTGTAATTCGATTGTAATTCGATTGACATTCAATGGACATTCAATGGCTTGGACATTTGAACATCTGAACTTTTTAACTTCTAAACTTCTGAACGTCTAAACTTCTTAACCTTTAAACATTTTACATTGAAAATTGAACATTTTACATTTTAAATTCACAATCGACAATCGACAATCATCCAATAATATACTAATTTCGCAAAATTCAATTTTAGGCATGAAATTGAAGCAAATGATTTTAATAAATGAGTGATGAAGAAAGACGCAACTCTTGCAATAGGGACAGAAAATGTTTGGAAATTATTGATTAAGTATGCCATTCCATCTGTCATTGCGATGACGGCTGCTTCACTCTATAATATAACGGATAGTATTTTTATAGGACATGGTGTAGGATCTTTGGCAATTGCCGGTTTAGCAATCACTTTTCCGCTGATGAACCTTGCGGCTGCTTTTGGGATGTTGGTTGGCGTTGGGGCATCCACTTTAATGTCTTTAAGGCTGGGTCAAAAAGATTATAAAAGCGCCAATTACATACTGGGGAATGTATTTGTACTTAACCTTTTACTCGGGAGTCTTTTTACAATTGTCATTTTAGTATTTCTTGACCCCATATTGCTTTTTTTTGGAGCCAGTGAAAAAACCTTGCCCTACGCACGCAATTATATGTTCATTATCTCCATTGGAAATGTAATTACGCACATCTATATGGGTTTGAATGCATTATTACGATCGATTGGGAAACCACGCATTGCCATGTATTCTACCATTTTTACAGTGATCATTAATGCCATACTGACGCCCGTATTTATTTTCGTTTTTAATTGGGGAATTGAAGGGGCAGCAATTGCAACGATTTCTTCACAATTACTCATGCTGATTTGGCAAATAAGAATATTCAGTAACAAAAGCAGCTTTATTCGTTTGCAAAAAGGGATTTATCGTCTGAAGAAAAAAATCGTCATTGATTCTCTGGCCATCGGGATGTCTCCTTTTTTAATGAACGCTGCATCAAGCGTCATCATTGTGATTTTAAATCAAAGCCTGATAAAATATGGAGGTGATTTAGCAGTGGGAGCTTATGGCATCATCAACCGAATACTTTTCTTATTTATTATGGTAGTGATCGGTCTTAATCAAGGGATGCAACCCATTGCAGGTTATAATTTCGGAGCCAAACTTTATGATCGGGTTGTTAAATCTCTTCATTACACCATCTTCCTGGCCACCATAGTAACTACGATCGGATTTATTATTGGCGAGTTTTTTCCGGCTGCCATTGCAAGAATGTTTACCTCTGATAAAGATTTAACCTTATTGGTTATTGAAGGAACGCAAATTGTTTGTATCGTATTCCCCATCGTGGGTTTTCAGGTAGTAACCTCCAATTTCTTTCAAAGCATCGGAATGGCAAAGAAAGCAATTTTTCTCTCTTTAACCCGACAGGTAATTTTTCTATTGCCATTTTTATTAATATTCCCACATTTTTGGGGTTTAAAAGGGGTCTGGTATTCGATGCCTGCTTCCGATTTTTTTTCCAGCCTTTTAGCCTTAACTTTACTTATATTTCAATTTAGGAAGTTTAAAAAATCTTCATGATTTATAAATCAACGAATGATGGACAAAAAAATTTTCATAACCATTGGCAGGCAGTTTGGAAGCAACGGACATAAGATCGGTAAAATGTTGGCCAACAAACTGGACATTGCTTTTTATGACAAAGAGTTGATTCATATGGCTTCAAAAAAAAGCGGGCTGGGAAAAGAATATTTTGAAAAGGCCGATGAAAAGGCCTCACACAGTTTGCTGGGAGGAATGTTAGGCTTGCGAAATTCGGTCGTTGATGAAGCCCATCTAAGCAATTACCTGAGTAATGAAACACTCTTTAAAATTCAGAGTGAGGTCATTAAAGAGATTTCCCGGAAACAATCTGCTGTATTTGTCGGACGATGTTCCGACTATATTTTAAAGGACGAATTAAACTGTATAAATATTTTCATTTATGCAGATATGGATGACAGGGTGAAAAGAATTTCAAAAAGCCATCAGTTAAGCAATCAGGAAAGTCGAACCTTAATTCAGAAAAAGGACAAGCAGCGGATTGCTTATTATGAATACTACACCTCAAAAGAATGGGGTAAAGCCACTTCTTATCATTTATGCATCAACTCATCTTTACTCGGATTAGAAAACACGGTTAACACAATTTATCAGATTATCACTCAACGGTTTCTTAAGGGGTAAATTTGTATTTGCCAAATTATAAGATGGACATACGATTGTAATTCAATAGACATTCGGTAGTGATACAATTGTGATACATTGGTAATACAGTTGTCATCCAATGGACATTCAATGGCTTCGACTTTTGAACTTCTGAACATCTGAACTTTTGAACTTCTGAACGTCTAAACGTTTAAACTTCTTAACCTTTAAACATTTTACATTGAAAATTGAACATTTTACATTTCAAATCAACAATTCAAACAGGACATACTGTAGCAATACAATAGTAATACAGTGGTCATTCAATTGTAATTCGATGGACATTCAGTAGTAATACAATTGTGATACAATGGTAATACAGTTGTTATTCAATGGACATTTAATGGCTTCAACATTTGAACATCTGAATATCTGAACTTCTAAGCTTCTGAACGTCTGAACGTTTAAACTTCTTAACCTTTAAACATTTCACATTGAAAATTGAACATTTTACATTTTACATTTCAAATCAACAATTCAAACAGGACATACTGTAGCAATACAATAGTAATACAGTGGTCATTCAATTGTAATTCGGTGGTCATTCACCGGACATTCAATGGCTTCGACTTCTGAACTTTTTAACTTTTAAAATTGAACATTCTACATTCTACATTCTACATTTTAAATTGATAATCGACAATCAATCATCCAATCATTCATTCACTCATTGTTCTTAGCTTTTGAGCCTCTGAACATCTGAGCTTTTAAAATCAAAAATCATCATTTTCCGCTGCCGCTTACTCCTATACACATCTATATTTTTTATATATTTGATCATTAAAGGGTGGTTATAAACTTTAATTTACAGCCATTAACTCCCTTAAAATATAAAAGGCTTCGATTTTTATAAATCGATAAAAGCTGCACTTTATATACCCATTTGGATGTTATTGTGTGAGAAGGGTGCATATATATAATAGTTACCGCCAAGTGAAAAAAAGAGACAGCATCATAGACAAATAGCAACTTGAAAAAATGAAAATAGCCCATGCACAAACCGCACATTTGCAATTACTCACGATATGTTTATTTTTGGTGTTCGTGAATGTTTCACATTTCGCATAAGCCGACACACAATCAAAAATTGCAAAAGAGCTGTTTCTTTTCCTTCGCACGGTGCAAATGATTATTTTTATTTCTTGATATTAAAACAAACAAATGAGTATATTCCAAAAATCAGTTATAAACAATCACTTATCGCAGCTTGACAAAGACCAGGTTGAAAAAGCATTTGCAAAATTCAACGACAATTATTCTTTCTCAAAAATCGCTGAGATTCAAAAAATGAAAGAGGAAGAATATCAGGACGGATTTCTTCGGGATATATTTGTTGACGTTTTTGGTTACACTTTAAAACCTGCTGACTGTTACGATTTAGCACGAGAATTTAAGAATCAGACTGATGGTAAAAAAGCCGATGGAGCAATCCTGAAAAATAAAAATGCAATTGCCGTAATCGAGCTAAAATCTACCAAGACAAAAGACCTCACAAAAGTTACACAACAAGCTTTCAATTATAAAAACAATCAGCCCGAATGTAAATATGTAATTACGTCAAACTTTCAAAAACTTCGTTTTTATATTGACTATGCTAACGAGTACGAAGAATTTGACTTGTTTAACCTACAAAAGGATGATTTTCAGCTTTTGTATTTGCTTTTGCAAAAAGACAGTATTTTATCGGACCTGCCGTTAAAATTAAAAACAGAAACCAAGTTCCACGAAGAGAAAATTTCTGACAAACTATACAAAGACTACTCTTCGTTTAAGTATAAAATTTACAACAACCTTGTAAAAAACAATCCGCAATTCGACAAACTAACTCTTTTTAAAAAGTCGCAGAAATTTCTCGACCGTTTATTGTTTGTGTTTTTTGCCGAAGACACCGGGCTTGTTCCACCAAACGCTATTTCTAAAATTATTGAGCAATGGGAACAATTACAAGAACTTGAAGCTTACCAACCACTTTACAGTCGATTTGTAAAGTTTTTTATACATCTCGACAAAGGTCATAAATACAAAACCTATGATTTGCCTGCATACAACGGTGGACTGTTTGCACCAGATGAAATTCTCGACAACATTACCATTGATGATGAAGTACTGAAAGACGATGCATTATTACTTTCGGCTTACGATTACAGCACCGAAGTTGATGTGAATATTCTGGGACATATCTTTGAACATTCGCTGAACGAAATAGAAGAAATAACTGCCGAAATTGAGGGAACAGCTACCGACAAAAGCAAAACAAAACGTAAAAAGGATGGTGTTTTTTACACGCCCAAATACATTACTCAATACATTGTTGAAAATACCATTGGTAAACTTTGCACCGAAAAACGACAAGAACTTGACATACTTGAAATTGAGTTTGACGAAACAATAATCAATAAAACTGGAAAGATTTCGGCAAAAGGTAAAAAGTTGTTTGAAACACTCCTATCATACAAGGACTGGTTATTTAGTTTAAAAATTGTTGACCCTGCCTGTGGCTCAGGGGCATTTTTGAACCAAGCACTTAATTTTCTGATAAACGAGCACCAACAAATTGATGATATTATTGCCGAGTTGACTGGAGAGAAACTCCGCTTGTTCGACACCGACAAAACCATTCTCGAAAAGAATCTTTACGGCGTTGACATTAACGAAGAAAGTGTTGAAATAGCCAAACTCTCGTTATGGTTGCGCACAGCACAAAAAGGAAGAAAGCTCTCGAAACTTAACAATAATATTAAATGTGGCAATTCGCTGATTGACGACCCCGAAGTAGCAGGGAAAAAAGCCTTTAACTGGCAAAACGAGTTTCCTGAAATATTTGCAAATCGGGGTTTTGATGTGGTTATAGGTAATCCTCCATATGTGAGGGCAGAACTATTGACTGATAGTCTTGAATACTTAAAGAAAGATTACGAAGTATTTAATTCTTCGGCTGATTTATTCTCTTATTTCTATGAAAAATCATTCAATATCCTAAAGCAAAATACAGGTCTCTTTGGTTTTATTTCAAATACATTTGACAAAACAACAGCAGGGGTTACTCTTCGAGACTATATTAAAACGAATGTTGTTATACATAAATATATCGACTTTACAGAAGTGCAGATATTTGGAGGTGCAACTACTTACCCCGTAATTATCACAGCACAAAACATACCTCTTGACGATGAAAGCTTTAAATATATCAAAATTCCAAAATCGAGCCAGTCAAAAACAATAGATATTGATTCGCATACCATTGTTGAAGTAGAACAAACTTCACTTGACAGCCAAAGTTGGAGTTTCAAAAGCAAGAAAGCTGTTCAGCTTATTAAGAAATTGAAAAAGAATAAAACTGTAAAAGACAAATATGGAAAGTGTTATTATGGAGTAAAAACAGCATTAAACGATGCATTTATCATTCCTAAAACATATCAACAAAATGAACATATAAAACCTATTTTTGAAGGGAAAGAATTAAACAAATGGACTGCTCCCGAATGCCAACAACAGCTTATCTTATTTCAGAGCAAATGGACGAGACTTACGTATGGTAAAGATATTGAAGAGGAAGAAGCGTTAATGAAATTAAAAAATGATTATCCCGATCTGATTAATCATATATTAACCTTTGAAGAAAGAGCTAAAAAACGATACGACAAAGGAGAGTTTTATTGGGAATTACGTAATTGTGCTTATTACAGCTTATTTGAAGTTCCCAAAATTGTATTTCCAAACCTTCAAAACAGCAATAAGTTTGCTTATGATAAAACAGGAGCATACATCAATGCACCTGCTGTAATACTCCCAACTGAAGACGAATTCTTAACTGCGATTTTAAACTCAAAGCTAGTATGGTATTTCCTTACTAACATTTGTGTAGTGCGAAGTGGGGGTTATATTGAAGTTAAACCTCAATATTTTGAACAAATTCCAATACCCGATTTATCGAATCAGGGGAAAGCAGGCTTGTTGAGTTTTACCGTTAGGAATATTACATCAACCAAAGAGTTACAAGAAAAAGCCAGTCGCTTTCTAAAGCGCATAAAAAGCAATTTCGAATTCGAAAAAATTAGCACAAAGCTTGAAAAGTTTTATGACTTTGATTTTAAAACTTTTGTCAAGGAACTTAAAAAACAAAAGGTAAAACTATCGTTGGTTCAGCAAGACGAATGGGAAGAATATTTCAACGCTTACAAAGCAGAAATAAACAAGCTGCAAAGCCAAATATCCGCAACCGATAAAGAAATTGACCAAATGGTTTATGAGCTTTATTGTTTGACCGAAGACGAAATTGCAATTATTGAAAATTCAACACACTAAAAATGGCAAATAATAACCAGCAAAATATAATTATTTATAAAACTGCCGATGGCAGAGCATCGGTTGCGTTGTACGCCAAAGACGGCAACATTTGGATGAACCAAAATCAGCTTGCAGAACTTTTTGCCACCTCTAAGCAAAACATAGGACAGCACATATCTAATATTCTGAATGAAGGAGAATTAGAGCAAGATTCAGTTGTAAAGAATTACTTTACAACTGCCGATGATGGCAAAGAATATAATGTTACATTTTACTCGCTCGATATGATTTTGGCAATCGGTTTTCGGGTTCGTAGTAAACGAGGCACGCAATTTAGGATTTGGGCAAACAAAAACCTGAAAGAATATATGGTAAAAGGGTTTGTAATGGACGATGAACGTTTAAAAAATCCAGACGGCAGACCTGACTATTTCGATGAATTACTGGAACGGATACGTGATATTCGTGCATCGGAAAAACGTTTCTACCAAAAAATCAAAGACTTGTTTGCACTGAGTAGCGATTACGATGGAAGTGATAAATCAACTCAAATGTTTTTTGCTGAAACACAAAATAAACTTCATTATGCAGTTACTGGACAAACGGCTGCCGAATTGATTGTTTCAAGAGCAAGTGCTGAAAAACCAAATATGAACTTAAGCTCGTGGAAAGGTTCAATTGTTAGGAAGCAAGATATTTTCATTGCAAAAAATTACCTGGCCCACGATGAGATTGATACACTAAACAGATTAGTTGTCATCTTTCTTGAAAGTGCCGAGTTAAGAGCCAAAAACCGACTTGACATCACAATTGATTTTTGGAGAGAAAATGTTGATAGGATTCTTGATTTTCAAGACAAAAAAATATTGACTAATGCAGGTTCGATAAGTAAAGCCCAAATGGAAAAGCAAGTAGCTGAGATTTACACAAACTTTGATAAACGGAGAAAAGAATTTGAAGCATTACAAGCTGACAATGAAGATTTGGAAGAATTAAAAAAATTAGAAGAAGAGATTAAAAGCAAAAAGAAAGAATAATTGCCAACGCTTCGTAGTCAAGCACATTGGCTGGTCACGCAAAAAAGCCATCGCACGACAAAAACCAGCCAAAGAGCTTGCCTACCCCAACGCACGGCAGACAGAGAAACAGTTGCTAATTGACAAAAATAATGACAGAAAAATTCAACACCAGCGGTAACAATGTATAAAAATAATAGCCGAGACATTAGTAAATTCAAGGGCTGTAAATCACTTTAAAGCTGTAAGGGTTTGATAAGTTTTAAGCAAGCAGGACAGCACAAATTTGAGAAGGTAAACAAATGGGTCTACAAATCAAATGATTCATAAAAAATAGAGTAATAAAAACGATTTAACTTATTCAACAATAAAAACAAAAATTAAGAAATGAAATTATTGAAATACATTTTAATAGGAATCGCCGTTTTAGGAATTATTGGATCTGCATACAATATGGTTTATGAAAAGTCATTTAATGATTTTAAGACCATTTTCATAAGCTTAATTCTTATAGCTTTAGCAATCAATTTAGAAACAATTATAAAATGGTTTAAAATAGCCAGAAAGAAGTCTCATTAAATTTTCACAGCAAAATACTGATTTAAAAAACCAGAGATTCAAAAACATGAAATACAGTTGTAGCATGAATAATATTGAGCATATTCTATGTTATAAAAATTAAAGGAAAACCCAGGCTTATTAAATATTTTAAACGGTTCTTTCGGTGACTTATTAGCCTTATGCATACCAAGAACAGCTACAATTTTAACTACATTTAACATCATGAAAAGTAAATTCGAAAAAGGTAAGCTTGATACAATGAGCAAAGATCCAAACAATTGGAGAGGTATTTTCTATGTGAACAAAAAAGATCCAAGAATAGTTGTTCCTAAGTTGTATCCTTCCATGGGCTGGACACTAAATTTTGGAAATATTAATGCGTATTTAGGCCTGGTTACAATCATTTCAATAATTATTGTTGTTCAGCTATTTTCATAGAAAAGGTAAGTTATATAAACAACCTTTACAATAGTTATAGATACATCGTTTACACTTTTTGAGCAGTAATTTGAAACCTGATTAATATTTTGAATAAGCGCGTAAACATTCGCTCTTTAATTGAAAATTGGTACATAAAAAATTAATTTTGGCTCACCCATCCTTAGTCTTAAAGGGTAATTGTAAATATTCCGCATTTCATACAGTCAACCACTCACATACCCAAATCTATAAAAGAGTGCAATTTCACACCTTTATAAAATCGATGATTTCTAACAAAAAGTGATAATTCTGTAAATTGTATACAACGATCAGTAAATCGTATTAAGTGCTGCCCTGCTGATACTTGTAGTTTTGCATCATAAACATTTAATAATAACCTGTCTGCCGTATGGCAGGCATTTATAATGATTCATCATGAACAAGAAAGTAGCACTTATAACAGGAGCATCGTCAGGAATCGGAGCATCAGCAGCCGGTTTATTACAAGAGTATGGATATAAAGTTTACGGAGCAGCCCGTAGAGTTGAAAAAATGAAAAGCCTTGAAGCAAAAGGTATTTCAACCATTGCTTTAGATATTACCAATGAGAAATCGATCCTCAATTGCATAAATACAATTCAAGAAAAAGAAGGTCGCATTGATGTATTGGTAAACAATGCAGGATATGGCTCTTATGGAGCTGTTGAAGATGTACCCATGGAAGAAGCTCGCCGCCAGTTTGATGTTAATATGTTTGGTTTGGCCCGATTAACGCAATTGGTTTTACCTAAAATGCGTGAGAATAAATTTGGTAAAATTGTAAACATCACTTCTATGGGAGGTAAAGTATACACTCCTTATGGAGCTTGGTATCATGCAACCAAACACGCCTTAGAGGGCTGGAGTGATTGCCTTCGCATTGAAGTTAAACCTTTTGGTATAGACGTTGTAGTGGTTGAGCCGGGAGGAATTAAAACACCCTGGGGACAAATTGCAGCAGACAATTTAAAGAAAACTTCGGGTCATGGTGCTTACGCCAAATCGGCAAACAAGGCAGCAGAAGGAACCGCTGAAATGTATTCTTCCAACAAACTGACAAAACCTGAAGCCATTGGAAAAGTAATATTAAAAGCAGTTACAGCGCGCCGACCTAAAACACGCTATGTAAAAGGTTATATGGCTAAGCCCACCATATTTATTCGTAAATGGTTTGGCGATCGTACATTGGATTTTGTACTTAAATCAATGATGTAAAAACATGTTTATGATGAAGCCTGCCGGCATTTGTTTAATGCTACTTTTTTCCGGTGGGCAATCATCATAAATAAAAAAGTAGCAATATGGAATACTTATTCTTTAATAAAGTCAAAGTTGTATCTTTAAGAAAGGTTTTAGTTTCAACATTAAGAATATATTAAATCCTAAAAAAATGAACATTTTACAATCACTCGAAGCATATACATCGGCTCAAAAATGGGTCGGGATTAACTTTATAATCCTTGGTTCTGTTTTGCTCATACTGGCATGCGTATTTGCATTTTTTGTTGCAAAATCACCCATGGCGTCAGGAATGAAATGGGGTGCTTTAGCTGGCGGGATTTTAATAATTGCAGGTGGTTTGTCGTACTACAACTTTAGCCATAAAACATACAATCATTCAGAAACAATTTATCAAAAGGATGTAACTGAATTTGTAAAGTTTGAACATGAACGAATGGAAAAAGTAGATCAGGGATTTTTAAGCTACCAACTTACATTTGCTGCATTTATAATCGCAGCATTGGTCATTATTCTATTGATCAGCGCTCCTGTATTAAAAGGGGTGTCTTTTGCAATCGCAATCTTATTTGTAGGTATAATGCTTATCGAAGGATTTTCGCACAAATCTATTCGTAAATACACCAACGAATTAAGGCTGGAAGTTCAGAAATAAGGAAATTAAACATGGACGAAATCATAAAAATAGATAACATCTCAACACTATACGAGATGATTGGACAGAAGAAACCAAAACATCCATTGATAGGTATTCTCGATTTCTCAAAGATTGACCACAAAAGCTATGGCAACGTTAAAGTATCGATGGGATTTTATCAGATCATGTTAAAAAATCTTTGTCCGGGTGCCTTACGATATGGGCGTAATTATTATGACTTTCAGGAAGGCACCTTAACCTTTATAGCTCCAAACCAGGTTATTGAACTGGAAGACCCTGACGAAACAAAAGATGTTTACGGCTGGTCACTGATTTTTCATCCCGATTTAATTCGTGGTACTTCGCTGGGTCCAAAAATAAAAGACTATAATTTCTTTTCATACGATTTATACGAGGCATTGCATTTATCAGATTTGGAAAAACAAAAACTAAGCGAAATCATTACCGATATTGAACTTGAGCTTGAAAACAATATCGACAAACACAGCAAAATACTTATCGTCTCTTCAATTGAATTGTTGTTAAACTACTGCAATCGTTATTTTGACCGACAATTTATAACCCGTACTGAAACCAATAAAGATGTAATTAGCAAATTTGAAACCCTTCTTGATGAATACTTTAATGCAGAGAATTTATCAGAATTAGGAATTCCTTCAATCAAACATTTTGCGGAAAAGTTGCATTTTTCCCCCAATTACCTCAGTGATTTATTAAAGAAGGAAACGGGTAAAAACGGCACAGAGCACATTCAATACCATATCATCGAGTTGGCAAAAGATAAACTATTGAGTTCCAACTTATCTGTAAGCGAAATAGCCTACGATTTGGGATTTGAATACCCACAATATTTTAGTAAAATGTTTAAGAAGAAAACGACGATGAGTCCGAATGAATTTAGACAAAGCCTAAATTAGAGAAAGTCCGATATCTGACGACGCATATAAAAAAGTGCTATTTAGTTGACTGAACAATCATGAATTTCATAAATTTAAGGTTGGTAAAAATACGAAAAGTGATTACTTGAAAATCTACTACTTTTCATATACAAGACCTTGGTGTGCATTAAAATTAAAGCAATATGAAAAATATAATCACAATATTAATCATCGGACTATTACTCAGTGCTTGTGATACAAAAAAAGAAGCCAGCTCCATTAACCCTGAGAACTGGAAGGCCAGAACAATCCATAATAACTTAAGTGATACTCTTGAATCGGGCACAACTTATCTATCCGTATATTCTCAGATTTATAGCATAACAGAGCACAGAACCCATGATTTAACCGCAACCATAAGCATGAGAAACACCAATAGGTTTGATACCGTTTTTATTCAAAAAGCAGAATACTACAATACCAAGGGTGAGCTTATCAGAACCTATTTCAACAAAACTATTTATATGGCCCCAATGGAAACTGTTGAAATTGTGATTGATCAAACTGACAAAGAAGGTGGCTCAGGAGGTAACTTTATTTTTGAATGGAAAAGAAAACAAAGCCTAAATGACCCGTTTTTTGAAGGTGTAATGATTTCAACTTCAGGACAACAAGGAATATCCTTTACGACTCAAGGAATAAAAATAAACCATTGATCGTATCATATACTCAGGAACGGCAATAAAACATGGCAGTTCTTAAATTCCGTTATCCATATTAAAAATTTGAAAAAGAGGTAACCCGCATCATGGTATCAGGTCAAGAAAGTAAACACCACCATAAAAGGTTTGAAGGACTGGGTCACAAACTTCCCGAAGAGGTAAAAAATGAGATTCTGGAATTTCTCAAAAAACAGATTTCGAAAAACCAAAATAAATTGCGCCTTGGATATGGTCAGTTTCATCAATCAAACAATGCATGGATACAACCAAATCCGGGCTATGATGGCAATGGATTTAGTATAAATGATTCTGTCTTTTGGAAATAAACAATCAGGAATACAAGATGTGAAATTTTAAATTTAGAATATGAAATTTGATATATAAAATGTGGAATATGCCCCACAGTCAAAAAGAACCACCCAAAATCATCAATCTGGCTTCTCAAATCTAAAAAGCACCTCATCACTCATAACTCATAAAAAGTTAACACATTTAATAAATGCATATATTTGTTTTGAAATTTTATGCCTTAGAAAAGTGTGATTGATTTAAAATTTCACGCCCCGTTTCAGAGATTAAGATCGAATTATATAAATTGATTAAGTATAAATTCCAGGAAAACTTTACAATATATCCCAAAGGGGACATATAAAGTTCATTTCATGGATGATATATGCTTGTAATGCTTTTTAAATCAACATAAAAACAATTCATATGTATAAATATTTATTGCTGATCATACTCGGATTTCTAAGCGCTTGCAACCTGAACAGAAATACTGATAATAATAGAAGTGAAAGAAATGATAAAAAATTTGCAGATGCACCGGGAGAATATCTTTTAACAGATGATGCTAAAGAGGTTGAAATACCATTAGAAATGCATGCAGGTAACAAACCTATGATTATAGGCCGTGTTAACGGCAAAAAAGTTAAATTCTTAATTGATAATGGAAAATTGTTTGATGAGGTATGGTTTTATAATGGAGAAGTTGATTCTATTGCTTTGTTTTTTAAATCACAAAATGCAGATTCTCTTATCGGGATTGGTGAAAACAGTGCGAGCCTGATATTTGAAGGAACCCAGATAAATGTTGATTTTGCACAAATTCAATTTAAGAACCAACCAACTTTAATATCCCCATCTGATGCAGGATATGCAGATTTTTTTCCCGGAATTAACGGACAAGTGAGTTCAATGCTATTTAAGCATTTCATTGTCAAGTTCGACTTTGAAAATAATATGCTCAAGCTAACAGAGCCAGAAATGTTTAAGAAGTCCAGGCATCAAAATGCGATAAAAATGCACAAACGGGAAAATAGTTCATATTGCTTACCATTTGAATTATATATGAAAACAGGTTCTGTTCATAAAGTTTTGTTAGACATAGACATTGGAACAGTTTTTCCTCTCTTCTTAATTTCTAATAATTCGAACAACATCCCAATTCCATCCAATCAGGACAGAATTTTTTTGGGTGTGGGTGCCTCAGGAAACCTCTATGGTTACAACGATACCCTAAAAGAATTAAGATTCGGAGATTATGTTGTGAAAAATTATCCTACAATGATCGTAAAAGCGGAAACAAATGCAGATACAAGCATTGTTGAATCTGGGACCTTTGGTATTGAGTTGATGAAGCAATTTAATGTTACTTTCGATTATTTTAATGAAGTATTATACTTCGAGCCTAATAAAAAAGATGAAAAGAATAAAGTAAAACATTGAACAGAAATAATTACAGCATTAACAAACAAATATGAATAGACTTTAGATCATTTTTTTACCTAATGAAGAAATACAAAGCATAAACCCAATGTGGGTGAAGTACTAAAAATAAACAATATAACAATGAATAAACGGTTGTGTAGATTGATGGTGAGGAGCCTCGAAATCCCGCACTACGCTTATACTCACCGTTCGGAAAAATACCAATAATAAATACGCCTATGAATAGCATTCTTTTAAACTGCATTATCTATAATTTATTGGCTTCAATTTCTTTGTTGTTGTTGATAAAGAAAAATCCAAGATACATGATGCAGGATTATCCCGAGGAAATAACAAAAAACATTGAAGCAAAAACAGCCAAAGAAAAAAGAGAATATTTGCGCTTTGGATTGCCTTTTATATTAATTCTTTTATTGTACCCGCTATTATTTGGACTGTATGGAAAATTCATTTTTGACTACAGTTTCATAACAAATTTCTTGGCAATCCTGGTCATTCTTTTTTCGTTTAATGTAGTAGATTTATTGATACTCGATTGGCTCATATTTTGTTACATTACGCCAAAGTTCATCGTAATTCCGGGCACCGAAGGACACCCGGGCTATCAGAATTACGGATACCATATGAAGGGGTTTTTGAAAGGAAGCGGATTTGCCGTCATCGGATCATTCGTATTTGCATTGCTAATTGAAGGAATAAGTTTGCTTATTCAATAAATGACATTTCGCCAGTTTGTTTTTCCTATCTTTAAAACTCATTTGTCAGAAGTCAGCAGGATAAACAAAACAAATCATGGGTGAAAGTCTGGTCTTAAAAAAGAATCCAAAAATTGAATTTCAATTTCTTGTTGATGGATTTAAATTGATTGATCGGCAGAGTGAACAAAATAGCGGCTTTTACTCCTATCATGATTTACAATCCGTAGTATTAAATAAAGTTTGGTTTCCAAGATTCGCCAAATACTTAAGAATTATTACGTGGATATTAAATGGCGTTCCGTATTTTCCCAATGCAAATGAGTACAAAAAAGCCAGCCTCATGATTTATTTAAATAAACAAAAAATTGGTATCTGGTTAACGGATACTTCTATGGCTGACCAAGCAAAAAAGCTAAAGTCCTTATTGGGCGAAAAAAACAAAGCAAAACACGGTGAATAATTCACAAGCAACTTCTACAAACGGAACCTCCTGTTTGAAGCATATAATGCTTACTTTTGAAAATAAAACACCTAATTAAAGAATACCTTTTCTTCGGGTATTTACATTGAATATGAAATAGCATGACACGAGTCAGATTAAAGAATACAAAATCGGCCAGCTTCGAGCTAGCCTGGGCATTGTATGAACTTTCATTTCCTGAAGAAGAGAGGAGAACACTTGATATTCAAAAGAAAATCATGGCCCATCCCGATTATCATTTTGAAATCGTTGAGCAACACGAAACCTTTGTCGGGTTTATTTTGTGGTGGCAGTTTAAAAGACTAAAGTACATTGAACATTTTGCCATTCATCATAAAATGAGAAGACAGGGCTTCGGAAAAAGCATTCTAAAAAATTTCATTTCCTCCATTGAAGATGTAGTGATCCTGGAAATAGAACCGCCCATGAATGAGGTTTGCAAAGCCAGACTTGCTTTTTACGAAGAATTGGGTTTTATCCTGAATCCGCATCATTATCAGCAACCTCCAATGCGAAAAAACGGAAAAATGATCAAACTATGCATCATGACTTATCCGAAACCGATTACAGCATCCAGACTTGAAGAATTCAATAAAAATTACAAACTTAAAATATACGATCCTTATTTAGGCTAACATGCAAATGTTACCATGACCTTAAAAACCATGATAGAAAAAATCATTAAACTCAGAAAAAAGCTTCATCAGCATCCTGAATTATCAGGCTTAGAATCAGAGACTCAAAAACGCATACGTCTTTTCATCAAAAAACATAATCCGGCCACTAGCATAAAAAAAATCGGACAAGGCCTTGCCGCCATTTATAAATATTCAGCCACAGGCCCTGTAGTTGCCATCCGTTGCGAAATGGATGCCCTCCCCATTCTGGAAAAAAATCAATTTAGTCATAAATCATTGAATAAAGGGATTTCGCATAAATGCGGGCACGACGGTCATATGGCCACGGTTTTGGGCTTGATCTTCTGGCTAAAGGAACAGCAATTTAAGAAAGGTAAAATTATACTTCTATTCCAATCGGCCGAAGAAACCGGAAAAGGAGCCCAAAAAATGTTGCAGGATCAAGCCTTTGAAAAACTGGGAATCAATTATATTTTCGCCCTTCATAACATTCCGGGTTTTCCGCTTCACCACATCATCAGCATGGAGCATGGTTTTTCAGCTGAAGTCCAGAGCTTTTCCATCCATTTAAAAGGTAAGGAATCCCATGCTTCGGAACCAGAAAATGGTATTAACCCCGCAAAGGCAATTTCTGAGATTATCAACAAACTTTCAAATTTAAACGTCGAAGATCCGCTGGATCCGGACTTCTCAGTATTAACCGCCGTTCATCTTAATATGGGAGCAAAAGCCTATGGAATTTCACCGGCAAATGGAGAGTTGCATTATACACTCAGAAGTTGGAATACAGAGAAAATGGCTTATTTAGAATCAGAAATCGAAAGTATTTGTAAAAGTGTTTGTCATAACCATAAACTGGGCTGTGAGCTGAAGTGGTTTGAGCATTTTCCGGCCAGTAAAAACGATCTTTATTGTAACAAATTGGTGAGAGAAGCAGCGGGGATGAATGGATTTGAAATTGTGGAGCGCCCCTACCCTTTTAAGTTTGGAGAAGATTTTGGATGGTTCTCAAAAAAATACAAAACGGCCATGTTCGGGCTGGGAACCGGAGAAAATTCAGCTGCATTGCATCATGCAAATTACGATTTCCAGGATGAAATCATTGAAACCGGAATGCAAATGTTTGAAAGCATCATTACAAAAATAATGGACGAATAAGTTTTTTATGTTTGAGGATCAAAGAAGTAAAACGGTCATTTTTGTTGCCCATTGCATCTTAAATCAAAATTCGATTTCAGATGGAACCGCCGACCATCCGGGCTGCATTAAAGAAATCATGGATTTACTGATTGCCAGCAAAATGGGAATCATTCAAATGCCTTGTCCTGAATTGCATTGCTTGGGTTTAGACAGAGGCGATGTTAACGGAAACACAAGACCGGTGGTTGAAGAAAACAGCCGTATTCGAAAAATGTTGATGCAAAGTGAAAATCAGGAGAAGATTAAAAAAATAATAAATCTAATTCTTTATCAAGTTGACGAATATCTTAAAAATGGATTTGAGATTAAAGGGATTGTTGGCGTCGATCGCTCACCAAGTTGCGGTGTCAACAGCACCTCAATCAACAATCAGGAAGTTGAAGGTCAGGGAGTTTTTATCCAAAAGCTACAAAGTGAATTAAGTCAGAAAAATATTAAGATTGAGTTTTTCGGGATTAAAGCATTTGAACCTGAAAAGGCAAGATCCACCATAAAAAACCTAATCGAATAGAATTAAAATGAAATTGAGAATATTTTTTTTATTGGTGGCACTGGCTGCCATTCCTGCAAAAATTTACGCCGAACCATTGCTAAAAAAACATGAAATCAGTGGAATGGTAAAAGACAGCATCAACCATGAAGGGCTCCCCTTCGCCTCCATCCAACTACTTACCCTCAAGGACTCCAGTTTTGTAAAAGGCATCATGACGGATACCGATGGCAGATACAAATTGAAGGAAATCCCTGCCGGAAACTACCTCATCATGTGTTCTTATATGGGTTATGTACCTTATAAAAAAGAATTGAAAATTAATTCAAAAAAAGCAAATTATGATATTTCCATGCTTCAGAAAAGCATTGCTCTTAATGAATTTTCAATTACGGCAGAAAGAAGTTTGGTGGAGAAAAGCATCGATAAAACCATAATCAACGTCTCCAAAAACATGACAGTTTCGGGAGGTTCAGCAACGGATGTATTGCAAACCTTACCTTCTGTTGATATTGACATCGACGGGAATTTAAACTATCGCGGCAGCGACAAAGTGATTATTCTGCTGGATGGGGAGAAATCTGCTTTGGTAAATTCACTGGATCAAATCCCTTCTAACCAGATTGACAAAATTGAATTGATCAACAACCCTTCGGCAAAATATGATGCAGAAGGTGCTTCAGGCATCATCAACATCGTTTTAAAATCAGGAAAAGCAGCCCAAAACAAAACAACTTTAATGATTTATGGCGGACTTCCGGAAACCCTGGGTGGAAATGCAGGCTATTCAGGAACGGCCGGAAAAACCCGTTTCTTTATCAATGGAGGAATGAACCACAGTACCAAATATCAGATTAAAGAACATTTACGTGAAAACTATGAAAACCCGAATGCTTTAAATTATCAACAGTACGATCGTCAGGATGAAGTTCTGAACAATGCTTTTTTAAATTCAAATTTTGAATATGCCATCAATAAAAAACAACGCATAGGAATTTCAATCATGGCTTCAAAAAAATTCAATTCAGCAGATCGTCGCATCAACTATAAAACCCTAAACAAATTAGGGCAAATCGAATCTGAATCTTTAAAGGATATTGATATTGATTTAGACAATTCTGTTATCAACGGAAGTGTAAACTACAAGTATAATTTCAACAATGGAGCCTTGCTTGCTTCAAAAATTCATTATTCCTATTTTAATCAATCACAGGAAATGGATCATGATTATTACCTCGACATATCGGATATTAGCCCAGAATTTCAACACACTTTATCAAAACAGATCAATAAACAAACCGATTTTTCTTTAAATTATTCGCAACCCATAAATCAGTCTATACAAATAGAAACCGGATATAAATTTGATGCAAAAGACCTCACAAACGAATTCAATTCTGAAGGTTATCTCAATGCCGAAAACTGGATCAATGATACTTCTATGGTGAACAGCTTTAAATACAATCAGCTCATCCATGCAACCTATTTTAGTTTGAAGGCTCAATTGAATGCTTTTGAATTAGAAGCAGGACTGAGGGCTGAATTCACCGACAATTCGCAAAATAATACGCAAAAAGATGATTATTTCAACTTATTCCCTTCGGTAAATATTTCCCGAAAACTGAATGATCAGGTATCGATTTTTGCCGGCTACAACCGAAGAATTAATCGACCTACGATTCAAATGCTAAATCCGTATTCAACAGAATATGCAGACTTGCTGAACCGCCATAAAGGAAATCCCGATCTTAAGCCCGAGTACGTAAACTCCATTGAATTTGGAAACCGATTTGTCTTTGAAAAATTTTCAGGAATCATTGCCTTTTATTACCGTAACATTAATCAGGCGATTACACGTGTTAAATCAGCCTCCAACGAAAGTGCCCTTTACGTATCTTATTTAAATCTGAGTAAAGCGAAATCAACAGGAGGAGAAATTTCTCTAAGCTATCAACCTTTTAAATGGTGGAGCATCAACACCAACAGCAATATTTTTAACACCAATCTATCAGGCGAATATGGAAACAATGTGGTTAATACCAGCAAAACCGGATGGACTGCAAACCTAACAAACAACTTCAAGCTCCTCAATAATTTTGGTTTACAATTAACCGGATATTATCGATCCAAATTGCCATCCATTATGGGAACCTATAAAGAACGCTATTATATGGATCTGGCCATCAATAAGAAAATTTTAAAAAACAAAGCACAATTGATCCTTAAAATTTCCGATCTTTTCAATAGCTATATCTTTGGAATGAACCTGGATGCCATTGATGATAATAATTTCAGATACAGCCAAGCAAACTCACGAAAAAACGAATCCCGATATTTCATTCTTAACTTTGTTTACAACATCAATGGAAAAAATCAAGCGAAGAAAAAACAAAAGGAGAATTTCTTTTTAGATGAATTTGATAAATAACAAAAACATGAAAGGATACATTCAGGTTTATACAGGAAACGGAAAAGGGAAAACCACTGCAGCATTTGGACTTGCACTGCGTGCTATTGGTGCCGGTAAAAAAGTTTTTTTCGCACAATTTGTGAAAGGAAAAACCTATTCGGAAATAGAAGCCGTTCAAAAATTCCTTCCCCAAATTGTGGTTAAACAATATGGCTTAAGATGCTTTATTTATGAAGAGCCTACCCAAAAAGATATTGATGTCGCACAAACGGGTTTAAAAGAAGTAGCAGAAATAATCCAATTTCAAAAATATGATTTGGTGGTTTTAGATGAAGCCAACATTGCCCTTTTTTATAAGCTCTTTAGTGTTGAAACATTAATCGAAATACTGCAATCTAAACCTCAGGAAACTGAAATTATTATTACAGGTCGTTATGCCCCTCAGGAAATCATCGAGATCGCTGATTTGGTCACTGAGATGAAAGAAATAAAACATTATTATTCTGATGGTATAGAAGCCAGAAAAGGAATCGAATATTAATCAACATCTTAACAGCAAAAATTGAATCTTCTGATTCAATCGTCATTTAACTGTCATCACTATTTATGGTGATTAGCTTTCTTTTAATTTAAGGCCGAAAGCTCGTATATTTAAACCATTTGGTCGAATATTTAGCGCATCAGAATCATCATTTGTATAAATACCCTATATTTACCCTCCTTAAAAAATTATTTAGAGCAACGCTAATATAAAACACTCAACCTATTAAAATTTGTAATTATGAGAAAGTATTTAATGCTTTTTTTTGTGCTTCTAATGAACTCATTAATCGTGGCACAAAACAATTCGCAATGGATTCGTTATGCCTCAATTTCCCCCAACGGAGATCAAATTGCATTTACCTTCAAAGGAGATCTTTATATAGTAGATTCAGAGGGCGGTGAAGCACAGGCTTTAACATTTCATGAAGCACAGGATTTTATGCCTGTATGGAGCAATGACGGCAAAAAAATTGGTTTTGCCTCCGATCGCTTTGGTAACTTCGACATTTTTGTGATGGATGCAAAAGGCGGTGAAGCCCAACGTTTGACCTATCACTCAAATGCTGAATATCCATATACTTTTAGTAATGACGATCAACAAATAATTTTTGGTGCACAACGAATGGACATCGCCGAGCATCGTCAATTCCCAACAGGTTCGCAACCTGAAGTTTATCAGGTATCGGTAAAGGGTGGCCAGGTTGATCAGCTATGGACCATTCCTGGTGAAGACATCCAGTTTAGCAGGAATGGAAATCAGATGATTTATCACGACAAACCAGGTGGAGAAAATGCATTCAGAAAGCATCATACCTCATCTGTTACCCGAGATATTTGGAAATATGATGTTGCATCAAATCAACATCAAATGATCAGTACTTTTAAAGGTGAAGATCGAAATCCGGTTTATAGCGTAGATGAAGAAAGTATTTATTATTTAAGTGAAGAAAGTGGAAGTTTCAATGTTCATAAATTAAATATCGAAAATCCTACACAGAAAGAACAAATTACCAAATTTAAGTTACATCCAGTACGCTTTTTAAGCAGCTCAGATGATGGGAAATTGTGTTATACTTATCATGGAGATTTATATACCCAGTCTAAAAATGGGGAAGCTAAAAAGCTAAAGGTAAAAATACTTACTGAACGAAAAAGCAATAATCAGCTCATCATCCCCATCAGTGGAAATGTAGGCGAAATGGCTGTTTCACCAAACGGGAAAGAAGTGGCTTATACCGTTCGTGGTGAAGTTTTTGTTTCTTCCGTTGAAGGGAAATACACCAAACGCATTACCAATACTCCGGCACAAGAGCGCTTTGTAAGTTTTTCACCCGATGGTAAATCATTGATTTATGCCAGCGAGCGCAATGCCTTATGGAGCATTTTTACCACCAAAAAAGTAAACAGCGCGGAACCTTATTTCTATGCTTCTACGCTTTTAAAAGAAGAACTTTTAATTGACAATAAAGAAGATAATTATCAGCCCAAATTTTCGCCCGATGGTAAAGAGGTGGCTTATATCGCCAATAAAACCTATTTAAAAATTTACAATCTGGCTTCAAAACAAATTCGCACCCTGCTCACCAAAGATGAGCTTTATTATATGCGCGATGGAGGTCAGTATTTTGAATGGAGCCCCGACAGCAAATGGTTGCTGGCCGAGTACACCCCCGTTTTAGCCAATGTTGAAATGGTACTTTTGGCTGCTGATGGATCCAAAGAAATGATCAACCTGACTGAAAGTGGTTATGGCGACCAATCTCCAAAATGGGTGAATGGCGGAAAACAATTGCTGTGGTTCAGCGACCGCCAAGGTTTACGTTCTCAGGCCAATAGCGGAGGCCGACAACAGGATGTTTATTCCATGTTTTTAACTCAGGAGGCCTGGGATCAGTTTAATATGAGCAAAGATGATTACAGCCTATGGAAAGAGATGAATAAAAAGCCAAAGGCTGAGAAAGAAGAAACATCAAAAAAGAAAAAGAACAATAAGAAAACGATTGAACCTAAAAAAGATTCAACAGAAGTTCTCATCGATTGGGATCAATTACGAGATCGTAAAGCCCGCTTAACCATTCATTCTTCAAACTTAAGTGATGCGGTACTTTCAAAAGATGCGGAAACCCTTTACTATTTAACAAGCTTTGAAAAAGACATCAACCTTTGGAGTACAAACTTACGCACCAAAGCAACCAAAATGGTGGTTAAATTGAATGGACGTCGAGGGAGCTTAACCTGGGATAAGGAAATGAAGAATCTTTTCTTACTTTCCAATGGAAGAATTTCAAAAATTGATTTAAAGGCCAAAAAAGCAACTCCTATTTCAATTAAAGGTGAGTTGTCACTGGATGTAGCTGCTGAACGTCAGCATATGTTTGACCATGTTTGGAAACGTAATAAAACCATGTTTTATATTTCCGATTATCACGGAGCACCCTGGGATTTGTTAAGAACAGAATATGAACCAAAACTTGCATCCATCAGCAACGATTTTGAATTTGCTGAATTACTATCGGAAATGTTGGGAGAACTCAACGTTTCTCACTCTGGTGCAAGATATGGGAAAATGGATCCTTTAGCTGATCAAACGGCTGCTTTAGGAATCTTTTTCGATTATAATTTTGAGGGAGATGGTTTAAAAATTACTGAAATCATTAAAGGTGGACCACTCGACAAAAAGCATTTGAAGGTTAACAAAGGAATGATCATCAAGCAAATTAATGGTGAAAACATTAATGCGGATGTTGATTTTGCCAAACTTTTAAATCGTACTGCCGGAAAATTTACAGCTTTAACTGTATTTAATCCGGAAAACAACAGCACTCAAAATGTAACGGTTAAACCCATCACATTGAGACAGGAAGGAAGATTACTCTACACCCGTTGGATAAAAATGAATGCAGATGAAGTTGACCGATTGAGCAATGGTAAATTAGCTTATGTTCACATTCCCGGAATGGGTGACGGTCCTTACCGCGATACTTATGAAAAAGTAATGGGAAAATACCACGATCGGGATGCCTTGATTGTAGATACCCGTAACAACGGTGGTGGAGACTTGGTATCGGATTTAGCCATGTTCTTTACCGGAAAAAAATTCCTTGATTATACTACTGAATACCGATCCATGGGTTACGAGCCAGGCTGGAGATGGACCAAACCATCATTGGCCATGGTCAACGAATCAAACTATAGCGATGGCAGTTGTTTTGCCTGTAGCTATCAGCAATTGGGAATCGGAAAACTGTTAGGCATGCCAGTTCCCGGAACTTGCAGTTGGGCCGGCTGGGAAGCTTTACAAAATGGAACTGTTAGATGGGGCTCTATCCCATTAAGTTCTAAAGACATAAATGGTAAATGGAATGAAAACAACCAAACCTATCCTGAAATCATGGTTAAAAATATGCCGGGAATTATTGACAAAGGCAGAGATCAGCAATTAGAAGCTGCCATTGAAGATCTGCTCAAAACAGTAAATAAGTAATAAATTTTAGATTATAAATTATATGAAAGCGCTTCCGAAAGGGGGCGCTTTTTTAATGATTTATGATGAATTTTTAATTAAATTTAGGTTATTTGAAAATACACTAAATTGAGGATAAAAGCATAAACCTTGAAGCAATGCAATAATTGAATAATACTTAATCTCAGAAAAAAACATTATATACCTTTATTCCGGAAATTCTACTTATTGGAAAATACCGAGAGATTTGAACTTTACATCCCGAGCATTGATAATTAAATTTTGAACCTTAACATTATGAAACAGTTTTATCAAAATACAATCATTAAAGCTATCGCGCTTAGAAGGAGAAATGCAAAACTTCCCTCAGAGCAATTTGAGAAGGAAGTTAAAAATGCGAAAGTTGAATTTACACACCTGATTCACGATAGTTTATTCATTGTGTTAGGCGTATTATCAGCTAGTTTTGGATTAAATGGCTTTTTATTGCCCAATATGTTTATAGATGGTGGTGTCATGGGAATTTCTCTTACCATTGCCGAATTGACTAAAATACCGCTATCAATTCTAATCGTTGCAGTAAACCTTCCATTCTTAATAATGGGTTTTTCTACGATCAGTAGACAATTTGCATTGAAAAGCATTATTGCAATTATATTACTTGCGATCTCGGTACATTTCATACACGTTCCCATTATTACCGATGACAAATTACTTATTGCTGTTTTTGGTGGATTCTTTTTAGGGTTAGGAATAGGGCTAGCAATTCGCGGTGGCTCTGTTATTGATGGCACAGAGGTTTTAGCAGTTTTTGTAAGTCGAAAAACTTCATTGACAATCGGTGATGTCATACTGCTATTTAACATAATTATATTTAGCGTTGCAGCATATGTTTTTACAATTGAAATCTCATTATATGCAATGCTGACCTATTTATCCGCATCAAAAACGGTCGATTTTGTGGTGTCAGGTGTTGAAGAATATCTTGGAGTAACAATTATATCCGAAAGAAATAAAGAAATCAGAGTAGCAATAATTGAAGAACTAGGAAGAGGATGCACCATTTATTCTGGCAAAAAAGGACATTCATTGGAACAAACCGATATTATCTATACATTAATTACAAGATTAGAGTTAGCAAAATTACAAACAGAAATAGATAAAATAGATAAAGATGCATTTATTATCATGCACAGTATAAAAGATGCAAAAGGAGGTATGATTAAAAAAAGACCGTTAAAATAACAGGCAACAGATTTTTATCCCTGCATTCAAAATTTATAATTAACCATTCTTAAATCACATACTATTGGGTATGTATATGAATTGGATGCCTGTCCTAAAAAGCAATCAAACTATATTATATTACCATTATAGACAGGCTTCCAATATTATTATATTGAGATTTAGAATGAGTATGCTTTATAAATTCGCTCTAAAAATCAACCTAAGCAATAGATTAAAATCGCTGTGTATATTTAGCCCAAAGCTCCTCGTATAGATGCCAGTATCTGTCTACTGCATCCTCAGCCATCTTATTTGAATAATTGGTCAAAAATGTCTTGGCTGCATTCGGATTTTTTTTATAAAGAGCCAAAGCCTCCTCTTCAATTTTTGTCTGCTCAGAAAAGGCTTTGTTCTCAATCTCATTCCAGACAAGATTAATATCCACAATCATTTCCTGCCATCTAAATAAAGCAAGTTGAGCAACAACCCGATAAGCCCACCAGGCCGACTCCTTATTAAACTTCGCCCGGGCATCAATCATATACGATTCAGGCATACTTGTATTCCCAATATAGAATGGAGTATGCGGAGTAGCAGCCGGATTATCATAACCAAACCATACCACACCACCTATTTCGTTTGGCAACCAAGCTCTCGATTGGGTAATTTGCACATAGGTTGCCCGAACACAAGCAATTGTTCTTTCACGTTGAATGTTTAACAATCCTCTTAAATCACTGTTTATAAATGGGTTTGCAATTGGGCTTTTAACCGATTTACCGTCCTTATCAACAGTAAGCATTGTTCTGCTCATATCGTATGGAGTACCTTGATAGTAATCTCTAAAAATATTTACTACTTCCTGGGCCGAATATTTTTTTTCAGGTTTTACAGAAAGTGGATAATTTTCGGCATTGGGGTCAAGATTTAATGAAGGTGCAACAAGGTCGAGAACCCGCCATTCTCTTCGGCGACATCCCATACTATTTCTATGCGCATAAGCATAGCAAAATTCGAAAGGCTTTCCACTTTCGGCACTCCACAGGCCCAATTCCTCGGCTGCAGAGAAAACATTATCGCTGGCCATATAATTTTCAGTATCGTTCAAATCAAGGGTTCGGATTCTGCTGGCATTAGCGGCCACACTGATGTGATCATCAGGAATTCTCACTGCAGCCCAAACGGCACCAACTTTCCCTTTTCCCGGTCCTACAATCTCAAAATACCAAACTTCGTTTGGATCCGCAAAAGTAAAACACTCTCCTCCATCGTTATAACCATATTTTTTGGTAAGTTCATCAATTACCTGAATGGCCTCACGGGCAGTTTTAGCCCTCTCAAGTGCCAATCGATACAATTCAGGACAATCTATTTTACCAGCCTCACTTCTCATGATTCGATTGCCACCAAAGGTAGATTCACCAATGGCCAGCTGATGCTCATTCATGATCGGATAAGCTGCATTTAAATAGGCATAAGTTTCTCTAAGCTGTGGTATTTCAACGCTCACTTCACGCCCTGCCTGATTTGGCCCGGTGGTTCGTTTTGAGCGTTTGTAAACCTTAGCCATTACGCCTTTTTTATGCTTCTTATTTGGAACCAGGTTTACCCAGGTTCGGTCTGTTCTGCTGTCGCAAGTATGCGATGTTATGGTGGAACCATCAGCCGAAGCCAGTTTACCAACCAATACCGAAGTACAATTATCTGTCTCTTTTCCAAACTCAATTTCAGGGGTTTGCGAGTAAACCGAACAAAAAGCAACTAACAACCATAATACTAAAGACGATCTAACAATTTTTTTTAGGGGATAATTTGCAATCATAATTTAACATGTTTAATTTTTATGTTTTTTAACGAAATATAGCACATTTTATTAGATCTATTTCTTTTAGATTTGATTTATCTATCAATCATTTAATTTTATCTAGTAGCGTTCAATTGATCTCTGCTGAAAGCTCAAAATGCCATTTTACTAAGCCGGGTTCAATAAAATTACAATCGAGAAACTTCCACTATCATTCAAAGGCAATTCGGTCATCATTTGTTTGTATTTCTTAACAATAGAATATTATAGCAATGGCACAATTTAACAAGTCTATTCACATTCTGTCTTCAAAATTCTTTCTTCTACTTTATTGTAACTCTAAAGCTATAAATGCGTCTATAATAATGTTGTGTGTCATTTCCAAAATACTTGAATAAATATGAAAGCAGTAGTTTATGAAAAATATGGCTCCCCAGAAGTTCTTCAACTTAAGGAGATAGAAAAACCGAAACCTAAAGCTGACGAGATTCTGGTAAAAGTATATGCTACCACTGTTACATCGGGAGATGCCAGACTTAGAAGTTCTGATTTTCCAACTCTATTTTGGCTTCCTGCGAGATTAATTTTTGGACTTTTCAAACCAAGGACGCAAATTTTAGGACATGAATTAGCTGGAGTAATTGAAGAAATTGGTAAGGATGTTACTGATTTTAATATTGGAGACAGTGTGTTTGGAACAACCACAATGCTTAATACAGGTGCATATGCAGAATACATATGCATCCCTCAAAAATGGAAACATGGAGTGATTGAGCAAAAGCCAAAGAATGTAAATTATAATGAAGCTGCTGCTTTACCAATTGGAGCAATGACTGCAGTTTACCTTCTAGAGAAAGCCAATTTAAAAAGTGGACAAAATGTACTGATTTATGGTGCTTCCGGAAGTGTTGGAAGCTATGCCGTACAAATTGCAAATCAAAAAGGTTCAAAAGTAAAAGGTGTCTGTAGCGCTTCGAACTTTGAAATGGTAAAGTCATTGGGCGCTGAAAGTTTGTTAGACTATAAAAAAGAAGATTATCCTGAAGGGAATGAAAAATTTGACATAATTTTTGATGCTGTTGGAAAAACAAGAAAATCAAAGGCTAAAAAGGTTCTTAAAAATGGAGGCACTTTTGTTTCAGTTAAAATGCTAACTAAAGAAAAAAAGGAACATCTTAGTTTGATAAAAGAGATGACTGAAAAAGGAGAACTCCAACCTGCTATCGACAAAATTTTTAAACTAGGCGAAATAGTAAAAGCTCATGAGTATGTTGATAAAGAACGAAAAAGGGGAAATGTAATAATTAATATATTAAAATAAGCGTACACATAACACTATGTAAAAATGCATTAAAATGTATTTTAAACTAACCATTAGCAATAAAACACATTAAACTACAGCTAAGAAAAAAATATTTCACTAAACCCAAATAATTATGCTTAAACATTTCTTTCAGATTACCATCCGAAACTATTTGCGCAACAAATTTTTTGTTTTCATCAATGTAATTGGTCTAGGTATCGCATTGGCGAGTTGTATTGTGGCCTATTATAATTTCCGGTGGAATGCAGATTTCGATCAACAATTATCAAAAAAAAGTGAGATCTACAAGATTGGATTTACCCGCGACATCAATGGACGACAACAAGCTTATGGAATAAACCCACTCTCCTTAGCTCCTGCAATCGGAAATTCATTGGCAGGTGTTGAGGAAATGACGAGGGTTCATCGATCAGGTATGGCCATCCGATATGGTGAAAAAATATTTAACAGAACGGTTGCTTTTGCGGACGAAAATGTATTTGAAATTTTCGATTATTCCATCCTGAAAGGTGATGTGAATGCCATGGATGATGAGCGAAGTGTGGTGATTACCGATGAATTTGCAAGAATGTGTTTTGGAGAAGAAGAAGCCTTGGGTAAAATGCTCCGCATCTTTTCACAAGGAGGCGAAGAGCGCAGTTTTAAAGTGGCCGCAATTGTAGAAGAAATGCCCGAGAACACCACTTTTCAATTCAGCATTTTGGCACATATGGACAATTTCATAGAGATGTTTGATCTGCAGGAAAACGATTGGAGGGTATGGGTTGGAGGAACCTTTCTTTTAATTCCTGATGAAAGCTTAGTAGCTGGAATCGAAAAGCAATTGGAAACTTTTATCGATATTCAAAACAAGGCACGTGAAGATTTTAAAATCGGGCGATTTCATATTGAAGCCATGAAAGACATCCCAAATACTGGTCGCGACACCTGGAATTATTGGTTCCACCAAGGATTGCACCCTGCAGCATTTACCGCCCCAACCGTCATGGCCATACTGCTGCTTCTACTGGCTTGTTTGAACTTCACCAATACGGCACTGGCGATTTCCAGTCGGCGCTTAAAAGAAATCGGTCTCAGAAAAGTGATGGGAGGGTTGCGCAAAGATACCATCATTCAATTTTTAGGCGAAAACATTTTCCTTTGTTTTATTGCCTTATTGGTTTCGTTACTGATTGGAACTTTTTTGATTTCAGAATGGAGTAAAATGTGGGAGTATACAATTAATATTGATTTTGCAGATGGAGGGAAATTGTGGGTTTTCCTCTTTGGTTTGCTCATCGTTACAGGTTTGGCCGCCGGATCATACCCTGCATTCTATGTAAGCAAGTTTAATGCAGTCAATATTTTAAAAGGCGACATCAAGCACAGTGGAGCCGGATTACTCTCTAAAATATTACTGGTAGTGCAATTTCTATTGGCCGTTACAGGAATCATTTCAACCGTTATTTTTTCACAAAATGCAAAATTTCAGAATGAACTTTCTCTGGGTTATGAAAAGGATAAAATCATTGCCGTTCCTTTTAGCGACAACCCTACACTTGAGTTATTCAGAAACTCAATCGTTCAAAATCCATTGATTAACAGCTATGGCTGGTCGGAAGAACACATCAGCTGGTCAAATTACAGTCGAACCTTAAAATGGGGCGCTGAGGAAGAACATGAAGTCACCGGATTTGATATTGGTCGGGGTTATTTTGAAGCCATGGGTTTTGAACTTTTGGAAGGTCGTTACTTTGATCAAAGTTTCCAGGAATCAGAACGCGAGCGTGCCATCATCGTAAATGAGAAAATGGTTGAAGCATTTGGCTGGAATAATGCCATCGGACAAAAACTGCGAGAAAATGACACTACTGAACTTACGGTGATAGGTGTTGTTAAAGATTACTATCCTTATGGTTTTTGGGCCGAGATTGAACCATGCATGTTAAAACTTGGAGTAAGGGAACGTATGAGGACACTTGTTATCCAAGCTGAAACCCAAAATCTGGAACAACTAAATAATGAAATGCGCTTAAAATGGGAAGAACTCATTCCCAATGCTGTTTACCCGGGATATCTACAGGAAGAAAGGCTATCTGAATCTAAAGAAGTGAACAGAAACATCACCAATATTTTTCTATTCCTGGCAGTTATTTCTGTTTTATTATCCCTTGTAGGGCTCTATACTTTGGTTTCCTTAAAGGTGATAAAAAAAACCAAAGAAATAGGAATTCGAAAGGTTTTGGGTTCACCGGTCTTTACCATCATTCGGATGCTGAACCGCGAATTTATGATCATCGTTTTCATCTCAGCAATCTTAGGATCAGTACTGGGTTATTATTTATCCGAAATGCTATTGGCTAGTGTTTACGAAGTCTACAAAGGGGCTAGCATTAGCTCATTTATCATCCCTACCCTCATCATTTTATTGGTGTCCTTAATCACCATCAGTGGTAAAATTTATGGAGCAGCCAATAAAAATCCGGTGGATGCGATTAAGTATGAATGATAAAACCATTTAAAGAAAATGACTTATTTTTTTAACGATCTGACTTTTCATTCCGGGCTTGTCCCCGGAATATTACTACTTATCATAAAAAAATCTAAAATTCATTTGGTGTGGCATAATTTATTTGTTTCAACATTTTGTGTGAGGTGAATGTTTAGGCCAGGAACTTCTATGGTGCATTTCGTAACATAAATCACTAATTTTGCAGCTCATTAATGATTTAAATTCATTAAGTTGACCTAACAATTGAACAGAGGTGAAAGATGGAGCAAAAAAGTAAAAACTCACTTAAGAAAATCATACAGGAATCACACGAAAGATCAGAAAATTATGGTGTTGAGAAGAATCGTGTGTATCCAGGAAAGATATTAAATAACAAAGAGCTTCAAAAACGACTTCTTTCTAATAAAGTATTAATTGACATTGCCAATCCCATACTTATTGAACTCAATGAATTTTTAGTAGATTCTGGTTTTTTTATTGTACTAACTGATCATGAAGGCTGCATACTTAAAGTACTGGGAGACAAAAGAACCATCCATGAGGCCGAATTATTGAATATGGTGAGTGGTGCTTATATGGACGAAAAAAGCATAGGAACGAACGCAATGAGCGTAGCACTTAGCGAAAACATGCCCATACAAATTACCTCAAAAGAACATTTTATTTCCGCCTACCATCGTTGGACCTGTTCGGCTTCACCCATACACGATATTTCGGGCAAAATAATTGGTTGTGTTAACCTTACCGGAAACAGTAAGCTGGTGCATCCTCATACACTTGGAATGATTATTTCTGCTGTTCAAGCCATCGAAAATCATCTCGAAAATCACAACATCCAAAAACAATTGTACGATACAAATATGTATGCTTTTTCGATGATGAATAATCTAACTTACGGGGTCTTTGCCATCGATCTGAATGATGACATTCACTGGGTGAACGATACCGCTTGTCGATCGTTAAATATTCGAAGGATGCATTTACTCGACCGGCCCATTGATAAAATTTTTAGTGATTGGCCAAAAGCAAAAAAAAGGATATTAAGCAATATTTCTTTTGTTGACGAGGAAGGAAAATTTTTAATGGATCATGAAAAATACTTATTTAATGCTCTAACAATTAAAACCAAAGAAAACGAAATTCTGGGTTTTTTGCTGACATTTCGGGCGCTAAGCAGAGCCATCCGATTGGTGAATAAATATACAGGAATGCAAGCCCATTTCACTTTCGATGACATTTACTGTAAATCGTCGACAAGCCGCAATTTAATTCGATATGCCAAAACCGTTGCCAACAGCCCTACAACAATACTAATAAGTGGTGAGAGTGGAACAGGAAAGGAAGTTTTTGCTCAAGCCATTCACAATGCCAGCGAGAGAAAAGAAGCCGGTTTTGTTGCTGTCAATTGCGGAGCCATTTCACCAACCCTCATCGAAAGCGAATTATTTGGTTATGATCATGGTGCCTTTACTGGAGCCCAAAAAGGAGGCAAGCCAGGCAAATTTGAATTGGCTCATAAAGGAACACTTTTTCTTGATGAAATCGGTGAAATGCCTTTGGATATGCAAATTCGGTTATTGCGTGCATTACAAGAGAGCCGGATCACCCGAATTGGTGGAGAAAAAGAAATTTCTGTGGATGTTCGGATCATTGCTGCAACCAACAAAAATCTTGAAGATGAAGTCAATGAAGGTCGTTTTCGCCTCGATCTTTATTATAGACTCAATGTTATTAACTTGCATATCCCACCCTTGCGAAAACGGCGTGAAGATATTCTTCCCTTAATGAAGGATTTTTTGAAACATAAAGCACAAAAATTAAAAAAGAACATACCTGATTTGAATGAAGAAGTCATGAATAAAATGAACACTTACGACTGGCCTGGAAATGTGCGTGAGTTGGAAAATTTTATTGAAAAACTGGTGATTTTTGATGGAGAAATTATCACCGATAATACAGATTCTTTTACTCCACAAAAAACACCTGATAAATCAAAGCCCAAAAGTCAGTCAAACTTTGATGTAACAGAAAATATCAAATTGAAATCATTGGGAGAAATTGAAAAAGAAGCCATTATTTTTACCTTGAGTCAAACAGGAAATAACATGACTCAAACAGCCAAAACCCTTGGAATAAGCCGGAATGCGCTTTATCAAAAAATCAAGAAACATGGAATAAATAAAATATAAAATTCTATTTCAAACCCAATTTACCTAATCAATTAATAAAAACACTGGCAACATACCGCCGCTCACTGTCATTTTTCATGACAGTGTAATGAATGATTACATTCTCGCAACAAAAGATTGTCATTAATTATGACAATACTAAGTTTTTGTTTTTCTCACTTACCCTCTTAAACAACAGAATGACTGACTCTTATAAATCGTGGCATTACAATTGAGTAACGGGTTAATATAAAAACAAACTTTAATCTTAAAACATAAAAAAATGGCACGTTTTACATTACCCAGGGATCTTTATTTTGGAGAAAATTCTTTAGCAGAATTAAAAAATTTAAAAGGTAAAAAAGCGATAGTCGTTGTTGGAGGAGGCTCCATGAAACGATTTGGATTTCTTCAAAAAGTAGAAGAGTATTTGAAAGAAGCAAAAATTGAAGTAAAATTAATTGAAGGTGTCGAACCTGATCCATCTGTTGAAACGGTTATGAAAGGTGCATCCATCATGCGCGAATTTGAACCCGACTGGATCGTTGCAATTGGAGGTGGTTCGCCTATTGATGCAGCTAAAGCCATGTGGATTTTTTATGAACATCCTGAAGCTCAATTCGAAGAAGTCGCAAAACCTTTCAACATTCCCCAACTAAGAAACAAAGCTCGCTTTGTGGCCATTCCTTCCACCAGCGGAACAGCTACTGAGGTTACAGCTTTCTCGGTAATTACCGATTATAAAACACAAAACAAATACCCACTGGCCGATTTTGAGATCACCCCGGATATTGCAATTGTTGATCCTCAATTGGCTTATACCATGCCGAAAACGCTTACAGCACATACCGGAATGGATGCACTAACCCACGCTACTGAAGCTTATATTGCCTGCAACCGAAGTGATTTTTCAGATCCTTTAGCTTTAAAAGCCATTATGATGGTTAAGGAAAATATATTGGCTTCGTATAATGGAGATAAAAAAGCACGTGACAATATGCACATTGCCCAATGCTTGGCCGGCATGGCATTTTCAAATGCCTTATTAGGAATTGTTCATAGTATGGCTCATAAATCAGGAGCTGTATTTCACGTGCCTCACGGATGCGCCAACGCCATTTATCTTCCTTATGTTATTGATTATAATAAGACTGAAGTTGCTGATCGTTTCGCCGAGATTGCCAGATTTATTGGGCTCAAAGGCGAAACCAATGATGAATTGGTGGATGCTTACCGCGAAATGGTGAATGAATTAAACAAAAAATTGGACATTCCATCTACACTTCAGGAATACGGAATTTCTGAAGAAGATTTCAAAGCCAATGTAAAACGAATCTCTATGAATGCAGTTGAAGACGCTTGCACTGGATCCAATCCAAGAAAAACCGGTGTCAAAGAATTTGAGAAACTTTTTACATCCGCATATTATGGAACAAAAGTAGACTACTAAATAAACTCAGCATTAAACTACAGCGGGAATGGCTAAACCCCATTCCCGTTAGCTCAATTTAAATCAGTAAAAGATGACATCAGTATCTGTGCATACCATCAATCGAATCCCTGAAATGCTCCAGCTTTTAAACAAATTAAAACTAAAAGGTCACGATTTTGTTTCATTAGAAACGTTGGCAGATTTATTAAAGCTCAAGCCGAAAATGATTTTAACTGATTTAAATTCACTCAATATTCATCCCACTCCACTCAGAGTGTATAAAACAAAAGAATTAATAAAGGAGTTGGAGAAAATTTCGGGACAAGGCATCCCTCAGGAATACATCAATAAGATCATTTCTAATCATGACGAAATAAAACTTTAAGGGACTTGCCCCAAAAACAGATTTCATTCTTTGACCATATGAAAAAAACAGAAATTATTATTTGTTTGGGAAGCTCTTGCTTTTCTCGTGGTAACGATAAAATACTTGAAATAATCAAACAATATATCCAGCTTCATTCTCTCAAAAAGGAGGTTGATTTCAAAGGCCATCTTTGCATGGAGGAATGTAAAAACGGACCAGTGGTAAAAATCAATGGAGAAATGCATAAAAATCTGAACCAAGAATCCATTATTGAAATTCTTAACAGTTATTTTAACATCAAAGAATGAAAACCGAAGGCATCATCTATACCGAAAAAAACAATTGTCAGGATTGTTATAAATGCATTAGGCATTGCCCAATGAAAGCCATAAAAATTGAAGATGCCAATGCTTCTATCATTTCAGATAAATGTATTTATTGCGGAAATTGTGTAGCCGTTTGCCCGGCAGATGCTAAAAAAGTAAGGAACGATCTTTCAAAAGCCAAGCAATTAATCAAAACCAGAAAAAAAGTTATTGCAGCTTTGGCTCCCTCCTATTTAAGTGAATTCCCAGAAATAGGTACGAAAGGGCTCATAAAAGCATTAAAAAATATCGGATTTTACGGGGTATCTGAAACAGCCTTGGGTGCCGAAATTGTATCACAACAAACCAAAATATGGCTGGACAATCAGCCGGATGGAGTTTACTATTCATCCTGTTGTCCAACAGTGGTTGAACTGATCGGGAAATACCATCCAAACGAAAAAAGCAATCTGGCTCCTGTATTATCGCCCATGCAGTCACATAGTAAGTTTTTAAAATCCTACTATGGTTCATCAACTGTGGTCATCTTTTTCGGTCCCTGCTTTGCAAAGAAAACAGAATTAGAACAAAATCCCGGTTTAACTGATGTGGTTTTAACCTATCAGGATTTAGAACAGTGGTTAAATGAAGATAAAGCTTATTTGCCTACAAACGAGACGAAAGAAAATCAAACATTTATCCCATTTCCAGCCTCAGAAGGAGCCAATTATCCGGTTGAAGGTGGCATGCTTTCAGGTATAAAAAATGACATTTCAGTCACCAATTGCAGCTTTATGTCTTTTTCTGAAATCAACAATCTAAGAGAAATACTGGAAAAGAGTGATTCATTAAAAAGTCACGGAAAACTATTTTTAGAATTAATGGCTTGTGATGGTGGTTGTATTAATGGACCTGGAAAAATTAAAAAAAATTCACTGGCTTTAAAGCGTCATCAAATTTTAAATAATCATAAAACCAAAGAGAACACCGCTCATCTCAACTCAAATTTAATTTTTAAAACAGATTTTGATCAAATAAAAGCAGTTGAAAAATTAAGATTCGCGGAAGACAAACTAAACCAGACACTTAAAGAATTTGGCAAATTTAGCATGGAGGATGAATTAAACTGCGGTGGATGTGGATATGACAGTTGTCGTGATTTTGCGCAAGCCATGCTCGAAGGAAAAGCCGAACGAACCATGTGTGTATCATACATGAGAAATGTAGCCCAAAACAAAGCAACGGTTTTATTGCAAAAGATTCCATACGGTGTAGTAATGGTCGATGATAAGCTATCCATTATTGATTCAAACCGCAAGTTTAGTGATTTGGTTTTGGATGAAGAGAACAAATTTTTATTCGACATCAAACCTGGATTGCATGGAGCAGATTTACGCAAATTAATTCCATTTCACAAGCTCTTTTCATCCGTCTTACTGAGTGGCGAGGAAATGATTGAGCAGGACATCAGACAAAACAATCAACTCTTCAGTCTTTCAATTATCACCATACAAAGTAATAAAATTGTTTGTGGAATAATCCGAAATATGAAAGAGCAGGATATTCGTCCTGATATTGTAAAAGAAAGAACTCAAAAAGTAATTAAGCAAAACATGAAAATTGTACAAAAAATAGCTTATCTGTTAGGCGAAAATGCCTCATTTACAGAATCAATGCTTAATTCTATTCAGGATGCACACGAGGATAAAAAGTAATCATCATGCAAATAATAAACTAAAAACAGAATCATAAACTCAATGGAATTAGGAACTCTTCAAAAGCAGCAATTTTTTGTAGAAATTGGTCACTACCAAAAATGCAAACAAAATCAACAAATTTGTGGAGATACTTTTTTGTCACGTTTTGCACAAAGTGAAAACAGATTTATTGCTGTTTTATCAGATGGCCTGGGAAGTGGAATTAAAGCCAAGGTGCTTTCGAACATGACCGCTTCTATGGCTCTCAATTTCCGACTCAAGCACGAGCCCATGGAACGAGCAGCTTTAAGCATCATGAACACCCTGCCCACCGATAAACAAAGAAACATCAGCTACTCAACCTTTTCAATAATTGATATAGATTTTGATGGGGAGAGTCAATTGGTGGAGTACGGAAATCCACAGGCCATCGTATATCGAAATAATTCAGTTCTGGAAATTCAACGAAAAAGTATAAAACTCAAACAGGATAAAAATAAAAGGCATTTTTACGTATCGCGTTTTCGTTTGCAAAAAGAAGATCGATTATTACTGTATTCTGACGGTTTAAGCCAATCAGGGATTGGATCTACAGAAATGCCTTTTGGATGGGGTGATGATAGAATCGAAAAATCATTGGCCCATCTCATAAACAACAATTCTAGAATAAGTGCTTATGAGATTTCGAAATCGTTGGTACTAAAGGCCGAGAAAAACGATCTCTATCGTCCAAAAGATGATATTAGCTGTGTCGCCATCTATTTGCGTGAACCTCGAAAATTACTACTCTGCTCAGGCCCACCCTTTAAAGCTATAAAAGACCGATATTTGTCAGAAATAGTGAAGGCTTATCACGGAAAAATAATTATTTGTGGAGGCACCACTTCGATGATTATTTCGCGTGAACTTAAACGATCTATTGAGGTCAATATAGAGGCAGATATTAAGGGCCTGCCACCGATTTCTCACATGCAGGGGGTTGACATGCTTACCGAAGGTATTTTAACCTTGGGAAAAGTATCGGAAATACTGAATCATTTAGAAGATCATGATTTACAAGGGGATGGTCCAGCTGAAGAAGTTGCACGAAAACTCTTGGAATCGGATGTTATTGATTTTATGGTGGGAACAAAAATCAATGAAGCTCATCAGGATCCCAGCCTCCCGATTGAGCTTGAAATCCGAAGAAATGTCATAAAAAAAATAGCTCATCTTCTGGAAAATAAATTTTTAAAGAAAGTGAATCTCACATATCTCTAAACGGTATCAATATAATTTGATCTAATCATATCACAAATACCACTTACTTCGTCATTCAGATCTTGTTCTGATACCTCAAAATTAACCAATCGAAATTCTGAGGCAAAGTTTAACAAATCCAAATATACTCATGATAACGAAATAAATATCTTTCAAACTGCTTCTTTTTCATGATCATAAACTAAAGCTCAGAGCTTTCTTTATTCTACATTTTTAATCCTACATTCTGTTTTCTGTTTTCTGAATTCTATACTCTGAATTCCGACTTCTTTCTTCAAATAAAAATCGACCAATTCGGCATTTAATACGATTTAAATTTCAATCGATTGACTTAGTTCTCAGAATCTATAATTATTTTTAAGCAACCATAATTTAAACCAAATTCATATGCGATCTTTAGTAAAACATTCATTTTTGGCACTCTTCTTATTGTCAATTAGTTTGGGTGCAATGGCCCAAGAATCAAAGAAAACACTTAGTATTGAAGATTATCCAAAATGGAAGCGAATTGTTTCAACTTCAATTTCTGACGACGGAAACTGGATGACATACAGCTATCATCCAAATGGCGGAGACGATACTTTATACGTTAAAAATATAAAAACCGGAGAAATCTATTCCGATCCTTATTGCAGCAAAGCCATGTTCTCCAGTGATTCAAAATGGGTGGCTTATGCCAGAAATCTTACCCAAAAAGAAGAAAAGAAACTCAAGAAAAGCAAAAAGAAAATATACAGCAAAGGTGTTTTACTGAACCTGGGAACTGGTAAGAAAATGGAGTGGGATAAAATTAAAAGCTTTGCTTTTTCTCCTGCCGGAGATTTCTTCACCCTTAAAAAAGAAAGCGAAACCAAAGGCTTCAAAGGCTCTGATCTTTTAATTAAAGATTTGGAAAAAAGCACTTTAATGAATTTGGGAAATGTGAACGAATATCAATTCAATAAACAAGGCAGCCACCTGGCTTATTTAATTGATGCCGATGGAAAAGCCGGTAATGGCATCTATTTAATGAATCTCATCAATGGAAGTATTAAGGCTTTGGATACCGATTCGGCAAGTTACAGTTCACTCACCTGGGATGATGAAATGCTTTATCGAAGTGAGTGGGGAAACAAAGGAAATGCCATTGCCGTACTGAAAGGAAATACGCCTAAAAAAGTTCAGCACCGAATCAATTCACTATTGGTTTTCAGCAATCTCAACTCAGCGCAAATTCAACAAAAAACTTATACTCCAGCCAATGACAAAAATTTTCCGGAAGGATATGTTTTGAGTGAACTCGGGCGATTAAGTTTTAGTTTGGATAACAACCGAATGTTGATTGCTATAAAAGAGCAGGCAAAGAAAGAAAAGTTGAGTCGTGATACCATCGCCAATGTGGATGTGTGGCATTGGGATGATGAAAACCTTCAATCGGTGCAAATGCGCAGATCGCGAAGAATTAAAAATCAAACCTATACAGGAATCCTTCATCTTGATCAAATGAATTTTGTACAACTTTCATCAGATGAAATGCGCAATGTGCGTTACAGCCGAAATCTGGATCAGGCCATAGGGGGAAATCCAAAACCTTATATTTCAGACATCAGCTGGGGAGGTGGATTTAGCGATTATTATTTTCTCGACACCAAAACAGGAGCAAAAAAAATAATCGACCATAAAGTAGGCCGAAGCATGGGTTTATCACCCTCAGGGTCTCATTTTCTGTATTTCAAAAAAGGAGAATTTTATGCTTACGATTTATTGAATAAAAAGTTGAGTAATATTTCGAAGGCCGTGGATGTAAGTTTCTTTAACATCAATGAAGATCATCCATTCGAAAACCCATCTTACGGAATGGCCGCCTGGTCGAAAGACGGAAAGTCAGTTTACCTCAACCACGAATATGATTTATGGTCGGTGGCCCTGGATGGCAGCGGAGGTTATAACCTAACCGGGAATTATGGAACAGAAAATGAAGTCCGACTGCGTTTGGCTCGCACACATGATGAACCGTCCATTAATTTAAAAGCCAACAATTACCTTTCGGCCTATGGCGAATGGACCAAAAAATCGGGCTATTTTAAATTGAAAGATGGAAAGGCACCTCAGGAGTTGGCTTTTAGTGATCACAGTTTTGGACGCATACAAAAGGCAACCAAAGCCGAAGACCTGATTTTCAGTCGCGAAACTTTTGTCGATTTTCCGGACTATTACAGCACCGATGCAAAGTTTAAAAAACTGACCAAACAAACCGATGCCAACCCCCAACAGGCCGATTATAAATGGGGAAGCCGAAAATTGATCGAATTCACCAACAAGCAAGGCGTAAAACTTCATGCAACCTTAACGCTTCCAGCCAATTATGAAGCAGGTAAAAAATATCCGATGTTGGTTTACTTTTACGAAAAGGTATCCAACCGTCACAACCGCTATTCAATGCCCACATACGACGATCGTCCGCATTTTTCGGCTTATGCCAGCGACGGCTATTTGGTATTGATGCCCGACATCAAATATTATGAAGGAAAACCGGGGTGGAGTGCTTTGGATTGTGTGACTTCAGCCACCAAAAAAGTGATTGAAATGGGCTATGCCGATCCCGATCACATTGGAATGCAAGGTCACAGCTGGGGTGGATATCAGTCATCATTCATCATCACCCAAAGCGATTTATTTGCCTGCACGGTTACCGGAGCACCTGTAACAAATTTAACCAGTATGTACAATATTTTATATAAAAACAGTGGCACCAACAATCAGGGAATTTTTGAGTTGGGACAAGTACGTATGGGCAAAGGCATGTTTGATGATTTTCAGAATTATTATGATCAATCGCCGGTGCAAAATGCTGCAGGTATTACCAGTCCGTTTATGATTTTACACGGAACCGTGGATGGGGCCGTTGATTGGAATCAGGGACTGGAATTTTACAATGCGGCCCGACGTTTGGGTAAGAATGTCATCCTCCTCTCCTATCCGGGCGAAAACCACCATTTGGCCAATAAAAACAACCAAATTGATTTTCAAATTCGCATGAAACAATATTTCGACCATTATTTAAAAGAAAAGGATGCACCTGCCTGGATGCAGCATGGAATTCCTCAAACTGAGAAACTTTATAACAAAGCCAAGTAGGCTGATTTAATCATTATAAAAGCAGAAAGGTTCTTAGAAATATTCTGAGAGCCTTTCTGCTTTTTAAGCTTCGCTAATTCAAATTTATCGCAGCTTGTAATGCCATTAAAAAAGATTACTCAATTCTTTTAAAGATGGCCGTCATTCTGGTGCTTTTCTTGATAGTAATCACAGCCTTTCTTTCAAATTTATGACCTTTCCATTTTACAAATTCGTAGCCTTCATTTGGGATGGCTTCTAAACGAATTGGAATATTGGGAAATACATCCGCATCAAAATTTCCATCCTCAAGCATATAACCCATCAAAGAGATGCTGCCTCCAAGCTCGTCCTCTACCCTTAGTTTGAGTTTTACCGTCTCATCCAAATCAAAATACGCCATCATGCTTTTCCTTAACTCATGGGGTCGGTTCTTGGCAAAACTCCTGAAAAACTCAATGTTTTCATTCCATTCGTCCAGCGTTTTTGCGGTTTCAATGTATGGCATGACCTTTTGTTTTATGCCACCCCATTTTTTGAGATTCCTAGCCATCTCAGGCTCTAAATTTCCCTGAATACGGTCAAAAACATTTAATACGCGCTCCTGTTCAAAAATAGTGTTTAGGTAAACAGCCAGCCTTTGAATAAATTCAAACCTTAAGTCTTCACTTTCAAATAACTTTCGGATTAAATGATTGGACCATGAAAATGTCAAATAGGGTTCGCTGTCCTCATTAAACATATTTTCAAAAATATTGAAACTGGCTCCGTGCTTTTCCTTAAACGACAATTCAGTATCGTACAATGCCCAGCGCCATTTGCCGGATGCTGACCTGAATTTCCAAAACTTATGATTGCTATTGGGCCAATCCTCATTTAAAATATATGCTTGAATGGCTACATAATTTATGAATTCATTAATATCAATCCATTTTTTGACCTCATTGTAATTCTCCAAGATTGAAAGCTCATTATTTTCTATAAACTTCATCAGTTTGTGGTATTCATCCATAAGGCCATGAGTTGCTTCCAGTTTCCCTGAAAAATGTCCATTCGCCTCAATGATATCTATTTCTGAAGTATCATTTGGATATCTGTTTTTGATATAATCTGCATTGATCTTCTCACGAATGTTGTGAATTCCCCAATATTCGCCATTTAAGTAAACGATGGCCGGTTGGTATAATTGGGCATCGATGTCAATTTGGCCGTTCACCAAAGTATTAATCAGGCCATCCATAAAACAAGTTATGCCCCAATCATTGCCTCCCGATCTCAATAAAAAGCTGTTCATGGCTCTGGGCGAATCCGCTCCAAACATGGGATAAGGAATGGTATCGCTTCCATACTTTTTTTTTGCAAAAATGGCCATTGTTTTTTGCGCATTGTTCCGGGTAGAGCGACCATGTATTTTTAACCCAGCCTCCATTTTAAAACCTGCTGTGCCCTCCGCATCAAAATATTCCACATGAACGGGTCGTTCCCAATCTTGAAAATAATTGGCCGTTTCCCATTTATCCTTGATGTATTTTTCGCCTTCGACATAAATCCCCATTTTTTCATCCCAAAGATATTTAGGATCAATTGAAAGTGATATTACTGGCAAGGTGAAGGCCTCCTTGATTAAAAATGTGTGGCCAATAATTTTACTGGGTAGTTTATTTGGCGAATAAGCAATCGCCCTGACTACGCAACTGTTCTTAATTTCGATGGGTTTTGAATAAACTTCGGATGTAGCATTTGGCTTTGAACCATCGAGGGAATAATAGATTTTCTCAAGATTTGAAGCAGCATTAAGTGTAAGTTTAAAGGGCTCTTCGTAAAATCCGGCTTTTTCAGAAAAGAGGGGTTCATCTGAAAAATGCACTGTTTTATGGCCTGATTCAGGATTTGCTTTCATGGGCGTTACTTCCTGAAAATACACCAAGTCCTGCAAGGCCCCAGAGCTGCGCCCATACGAAACATCCGGCCATTGAACCGGGTATTTGATAGAGTCGACCAAAACCAATGCTTGATTGAATAGATAAATGGATTCTCCTACAGCACTTAGCTTAAAATTTTTATAATTTGAAGTTCCCGTATTTCCAAACCAAAACAGCTTTAATCCTTTAGGACCCAGAAAGGCATCGGAAGGAATTTTCCATTTTGTCGGTATTTCTTTTTCATCACTTAAATACCAATCGCCAATAAAAACGCCTGCATTGCTATGATTATAAAGCTCAATCCAATCCACAAAATTTTGACTTTGCGGATTCAGATTGTATGAGGTATTTGATGCCAGAATTTCATTGATCACAATTTGTGCCTTGCTTTCGAAGGCATTAAAAAGCATTATTTGAAATATGACCCAAACGATCAATTTTTGTCTCATTCTCTTTATTTATAATTAAGTGATTCGTAAAAGATGGGCGAATTTCATTCCACAACCTTAGGATTCTGACCCACTCAAAATTAGCATTAATTTATGAACAGGCTTGCTAAAATAAATGTTCAACAACGCCCCCCGATTTAAGCAAGGGAGAATTAAGCTTATTTATTGCATAATCGAATTTTCAAATTACCAAATTATCAAATTAATTTTTCTACCTTTAATTCTTCGAAATTCTTTCCTTTTTTCGGAAGCCTTTGTTGATGAAGAATTTCTTACTCCCCCACACTTTTAAAAAAATTCGATTTTAAGAATCGATAAAATATATAAGACAATAAAACTTGTACAATACAGGCCTCATTGGGTTTTATGGTGCAAGAAATATGTACATATAAACTAGTTAGCGTTCATTATAAAAAACCGAAATACAATATGAATTTTACAGATAGAATTAAACCAACAGACAAAGGAATCACAACTTATCTTGACGAGTTGAAAAATCATGATTATCAAATTCCAACATTTCAGAGAGATGTTGTTTGGGAAAAAGAAAATGTCAAGAAACTTTGGGATAGTATTTATAAATTTTATCCATTAGGAAGCATACTTGTTTGGAAAACAAAAATTAAACTTCAAAACCATCGCGAAATTGGTGGGCACAAAATTGCAAATGCAAATGGTAAAACGGAGTTCTTGTATCTTTTGGACGGTCAACAAAGAACCACTTCCTTATTAACATCATTATACGGCGGAAATATTGTAGGTAGAGAAAATTTTGACCCATCACTTTTTGTTGATATTACAATTGGAAACACGGATGATACCGATGACGAAAGTTACAAGAAAAGATTTTTGTATTGGGATGAAATTGATGACAAAGACGGAAGTTTTAGAAGAAACTCAGGACGAAAAAAGAAATTTGATGAAGGATTAATTTTAAAACTAATCGACATCAAAGAAAGTTACAATGACATTCAAAGAAAAGTAATCCAACATCCTGAAATTAACTTGAATTTTGACCATGCTTATATTGAAGAACTTGGAAGAATGAAACAAGTTCTTGATAATTACAGATTATCTTTTATTGAATTAAAAGGAATTCAAGTATCGGAAGTCTGCCAAATATTTGAACGAATTAATCAAGCAGGAAAACCACTTGATATTTTTGATATTGTTGTTGCAAAAACATTTAGACCAAAAACGGAAAATGACGAAGGATTTTACCTTCGAGATTTAATTGAAGAGTTTAGAAGTATAAATAATAGTCGATTTTTGCAAATTGACGACTTCGATTATTTACAGATTATTGCTATTCTTATTCGTGAAAATATTGAAAATTCAGGAGTTCATAATATTACTCCCAGATATTTGAATGATATTAAAACAGAGCAAATTGAGAACATCTGGTCTGACACAAAAAATGCAGTTTTAAAAACATTCGATTTCTTTGAAAACACACTCAATTTGAAAGGACCTCAATTAATTCCATATAGATATTTCTATTTGACAATCTCAAATTATTTTTACAAAAACGACAATCCAAATTACGACTTCCTTAAAAAGTATTTTTGGTTTCATAGTTTCCACAACGATGACTTATTAAGTAATACAGGAGATATTAATACTCACATAAATTTATTGAATAGTGAAAAAATTGATAAGGAAATTAAGTTCGATAGATTTTTAATTAATAAGGTTACTTTACGAAATGCTTCTTACAGTTCGAAAGGTAGAATCTCAAGAGCAATTCTTTCACTTTATTCAAGCAAACAACCTAAAGACTGGAAGTTTACAGATAGAAATGTAATTGCTGATAATTTCTTTTTCTCCACCGACAAACCCAATTTACACCATATTTTCCCGACAAACTACATATCTAATAACAGAGAAAATAACACATTAGACAATAATAGTCTTATGAATATCGCTTACATAACTCAGATTACAAACTTGGAAATAAGCGACAAAAATCCACTTGACTATATTAAAGACTATGACAAAAATCCTGATTTTAAAAATGTGATTAAAACTCATTTTTTACCGAATCAGATTTTAGAATGGTCAAGTATGCCAGAAATGCCGTCGGACGCTCTGGATAAGTTTATCGAAGAAAGGATTGATATAATTTTAGATGAATTGAAAGGAAATCTTGAAGGAATAAATATTGAGATAATTGATACTAAAGAACAACAACAAATTGAAGAAGAATAAATAACGAAACGCTAACAAAGTGTAAATGTAATGCGGGTTTCAGCGGGTAATTCAACCGCAGTTCTCCGTTGCAACACCGCCAATTCGTCTTTGACGATTGACGGAAAAAAAGAAAATATGAATAAACGAATTGGCTCCGTGGCAGCTTGACAATGAAGTTTTTCAATGTCCCGCACTCCACTTACACCAACCGTTAGCAGCAATTAAAGAAATAATAATGAAAGAGTTTTTTCTAAAAACAATTAAGAAGTTTCAAAAGTTTAGTCAAAAACTTGACAACACTACTCTTTTAATAGATCAGAAATGGGTCATAATTGACAAAGACGACAACTCTAAATTAACATACATTTTTAGAGCTAACAAGGATTTATTAATATCCAAGAATGGACTTGTTGAGAAAGGAAAATGGGATTGCATAGATAAAGAAACTTTACTTATTGAGACTAAGGTTCAATCCTATCTATATAAAAATGGATTTTTTGACGATACTTTATTGGCTCTTAAAATAGATGGAAAAAAAGATTTTGCAATTTTTGTAAATGAAAGTTTGCACTTAAAAGAAATTAATTCTCTCGAAGATGTTTCATCATTTTTAGAAAACAAATACGGAGATTTAATAAGTACAAATAGCTTCCTAGAATCAGGTAATAATCTAGGTTTTATAGAGAGTACATTCATAGAAAGTAAAAAATCTAAGTCTGTTTTATTAAAAAATGAGGAATACTTGATTGAATATAAAGATGGAATCAAAGGCAAAATTTATCATAACAAAGCTGCAGACTTTTGGTATTTTAAAAAGTATTCATTTAGTAAATTAAAACAAATTTACAGAAACAAAGAATCATGTATTCAAAGTCTTTATCATTTTAAGAAAACTGGTAAAATTTTGGAAAATGATTTCATTAAAGAAAAATATTAACTGCTGCTAACAACGGCTCATAGTGCATGGCGCTTAGGTCGGTAAAAAAAACATCACGGTTTTCGTGTTGTTTCCTGTCCCTCGGGGGACAGGAAAGCGTGCCGCAAAATGCGCCACGCACCATAGGTACTGTGTTAAAAAGCAAGTAAATTTGCATAAAAATTTAAGGAAGTTGCAATATTCGTATTGCTTCTATCCTGCGCGGCTAGGGGTTTCTAATCCCTGCCGCTTTTTTGTTTCATAATCTGGGTCATAATACATCTCGTTTTTCCATAAACTAAACATGAGTAGCAATAATTTGCGTTGAACTGCAACCAAGGCAATTAAGGGTTTTTGTTTCTTTGGTTTTAGTCTTTCATAAAAGGGTTTTAAACTTGGATTAACCCGAATGGCTGTCATTGAAGGCATGTGCAACACGGCTCGGATGTGATTATTCCCTTTCTTGCTGATGCGTGTTTTTCCTTGATAATTGCCCGATTCTCGTAATACCACATCATAACCGGCATAACTGGTCAATTGTTTTGCATTTTCGAACTGTGCAAAGCCTAAGGTCTCTGCAATTACAGTTGCTGCGCTGATAAATGAAACTCCAGGAATACTTTGCAGGTATGCTATCTTCTCTTTCATTTTTGCATCTGCTTTTATTGCTAATTGCATCTCTAATTCTATTTCCTGAATTTGATCATTTAATAATTTCATGCGGGTATGATGTCTCTTTGCTGCTTTAACATCTCTATAAACTGAACGGGTTAAGGCATGATTACGGTTTAGCTCAATACTGCGTTCTTTGATTAAACTACTGCGTTCACGACTTAGACCACGCAGTTGTTGCATCTGATCACTGGGTGGTTTCCAGGCCGTTAATTCTCGCTCACAGCCCAACATCGATAGCATTCGACTATCCAAGGCATCGGTCTTGGAGCGTTTATCCAAACTTTGAGCATAGCGCTTTACGCGACCACTTTGCAGTACACTTACAGCATATCCCTGATCATAAAGATATTGAGCGATGGATTCATGATAGACTCCCGTAGACTCCATCACCACAACTGGAAGACCTTGCAGGCTCTTGTGTTTTCTTATCCATCGATTTAGCTGTTTAAAGCCATGCTCAGTATTCTCGACATCTGAACTAACTTTAAATCGCTTACTTAAATCTGATTGTAAAATTCCAAGGCAAAAAGATAAACTGTCTTTGGATACATCAATTCCTAAGGATTCTTTTAATACTTCTAAGTTCATATAATTAATTTAGAAAACCTGCTTTTCATAATCACTTTTGCTCGCTTCTGATTCGATCTCCCTTATACTTTTTTGGGACCTAGGTACTGTTCAAGTTCAATGAAAGCTATAGAAGGGTGGAATCTCTATGATACGGCATCAACTCAGTGTGCCTAGCCAAACCTCCCTATCCCTTCTATTTGGTTTGGTTCATATTGCTTTATTGTATAAATTTATCAAACTTAAATATGTTTATAGCAAACATACGAGCTCAACCGTTATAGCCAATGCTAAGAAATCGAATCTTAATTCAAATTATGTGAGATTTGTTTTATGTATATTTGCTAGTAACCATTTTAAAGATCTGATATTTACATGTTAAAAAACTTTGCCATGAACATTCAGAACAAAACCAAGGAAGAGCTTATTAACGAATTAAGGGTATTACAACAAGAGAATAATTCATTAAAAACTTTAAAAAGAAAACGTGTAGATGAATTAGTCATTGCCAAGAAACAGAAAGAAAAGTTGGCAGATGAGTTAATCATAGCAAACAAAGAACTCGCCTTTCAAAACAAGGAGAAAGAGAAGCGAACAGCAGAATTAATCATTGCGAATAAAGAACTTGCTTATCAAAACGAATTGAAAGAAAAACGGGCAGCAGAGCTTGTTATTATCAATAAGGAACTTCAGCAATTAATTCAATTAAATAAGGACAAAAACATGTTCTTCTCCATCATTGCTCACGATTTGAAAAGCCCGTTCAATTCTATTATCGGTTTTAGCGAACTTCTCATGGAACAGATAAAAGAAAAAAATTATGATAAAATTGGGGAATTTGCAAATATTATACTTCAGTCGTCAAACAGGGCAATGGATTTGCTGATGAACCTTATGGTATGGGCGCAATCGCAATCTGGCAGAATGGACTTCAATCTAGAATATTTTGATATAATTACACTTATCGACGAAGTGATGCTTATATTAAATGACATCGCCGAGCAAAAATCTATCCACATTGCAAATACACTACCACCAAGTATTCAGGTTAATGCAGATAAGGAAATGATTAACACCGTAATTAGAAATTTGATTACAAATGCTATAAAATTTACACAGCCTGAAGGAAAGATTACAATCTCAGCAGTGGACAAACAAAACGAATTAATCGTTTCAGTGAGCGACACTGGAGTTGGAATATCAAAAGATAGAATCGAGAAGTTATTCAACATTAGTAACGATTATTCAACTTCGGGTACGCAAAAAGAAAAAGGGACAGGATTAGGATTAATTCTGTGCAAAGAATTTATTAATAAAAACAATGGGAAAATTTGGGTTGAGAGTGAGATTGGAATAGGGACGACATTTTACTTTTCATTACCATTAAACCTAGAGAATAGGCAGAATGTTGATATGTAAAAAAAGTAAGAGCTTAGGAAAGGAATTAGATTGTTTAATTATAGGACAGAAAATAAAGCACATGGCTATAACAAAGTGTATAAATCATTTGGCGGATAGGGTTAATATTGAGGCTGTTACATTTAATGAATATTGTAGCGGTTTGACAGGTTTGCTCTCCGAAATGCCAAACGTTTCATATACGTGGCCGTTAACAGCAATTTTAAACGACATAAAAAATGAATATCAAAACTGATAATAACTATTTAAAAAAAGAGCTTTATGAATTAATCAAAAGCGATGAAAGTATTTTTGATTTTATTCAATATAGTTCTCTTGACGGACTTTGGTATTGGGATTTGGAAAATCCTGAGAATGAATGGATGAATTCAAGTTTTTGGACTACTTTGGGATATAATCCTGAAGAAATGCCACACAAATCAAGTGCATGGCAAAGTATTATAAATCAAAAGGATTTAGAAGTTGCATTAGATAATTTCACAAAACATTGTGAAAATCCCAAACATCCATATGACCAAATTGTAAGGTACAGACATAAAAATAACTCAATTGTTTGGATACGATGTCGTGGTATGGCAATTCGAAATAATACAGGTAAGCCGATTAGAATGTTAGGAGCTCACCATGATATTACAAGATTGAAAAAAACAGAACAAGAATTAATGACTTCTAATAAATCTAAGGACAAATTATTTTCTATAATTGCACATGATTTAAGAGCACCATTTAATTCTCTAATTGGCTTTAGCGATTTGCTAATTGAAAAAACATCACATTCAACAGATAAGGAGTTACAAAAATACTCCGCCATTATTAACGAATCATTAAACAAAACCTACAACTATTTAAATAATTTACTGGAATGGTCAAGGCTACAAACGAATAGAATTGAGTTTAAACCATCAAACTTTTATATATCCGATTTAGTTGAAGAAGTCAAGGGAATTTTAATTGCACAAACTCAAAATAAGGAGATACATATAAAGCTGTCATTGCAAAACAATGTTGAATTATTTGCAGATAGAAATATGATAAAAATTGTGCTTACAAATTTGGTTTCTAATGCAATCAAATATAGCAATGTAGGTTCTGAAATTACTATTTCAAACAAACGCACGAATAAAGAAGATAAGATATTTGTTGAAGACAAAGGAGTTGGCATCAGTAAAGAAAGTTGTCAACAGTTGTTTAAGGTTGAAGAATCTTTCAGCACACCAGGGACAAATAATGAAAAGGGAACGGGATTAGGTTTAGTACTTTGTAATGATTTTGTCCAAAAACATGAAGGACACATCGATGTTGAAAGTGAGATTGGAAAAGGTTCCGTATTTAGCGTCATTTTACCAATTAATGAAGAAAAGAAATAAAAAAGCTGTTAACATTTTGTATAAGTAATGGCAGGTGATGTGGTAAATATCAAGGTTTGTAGCCCGCTCAAAACTGCTTAGCGGTTTGACAGGTAAGAGCCACGCAATCTGCCACTACTCATACAATTTACCGTTGTGTTGCAACAAAACTAGAATGCAAAATTGCAGAAAAACAAAAAAATATTTCTACATTTAGCATATGAAAACATCCATAATATATAGCCTTACCGACAATTTTGAATCTCATGCAAACAAAACTTCTGACGGTGTTGAATTTTGGATGGCAAGAGACTTGCAACATCTGTTAACCTATACAAAATGGGATAATTTCCAGAGTGTTATATCAAAAGCTAAAACAGCCTGTGAAATTTCTGGAGAGAACATTGAAGATCATTTTGCCGATGTCGGGAAAACGATACAAATGCCAAAAGGAGCAAGCAAAGAAATAACAGATATAATGCTTACTAGATATGCTTGCTACCTGATTACTCAAAATGGAGATCCAAGAAAAGAGTCAATAGCATTTGCTCAACGATATTTCGCTGTACAGACAAGAAAAGCTGAACTTATTGAAAAGAAAATACTAGAGCATGAAAGAGTTCAAGCAAGAGAAAAACTAAAGACCACAGAAAAAGAACTTTCTCATGTAATATTTGAGCAAACTGGAGGAAATCAAAATTTTGCATTAATAAGAAGTAAAGGAGATACTGCATTATTCGGACGAAACACCCAGCAAATGAAGAATAAGTGGGGAATAAAAAATAAGCCTTTAGCTGATTTTATGCCTACAATACTTCTAAAAGCAAAAGATTTTGCTACAGAAATTACAATCTTCAATGCTAAAGAGAACAATATGAAGACAGAGAGTCAAATCTCTAAAGAACATATTACGAATAATAAAACTGTAAGAAAGACTCTAATATCTCGTGGAATTAAGCCAGAAAACTTAAAACATGAAGAGGACATTAGCAAAATTGACAGACGCTTAAAGAGTGATGAAAAGAAAAACTTAAAAAATCCAAAGAAATTAAAATAACGCAACACAACAAAGAACTGGGCTAAAATCCAAATCGTTTTCTCTTTCTATTTTGCAACACTTTTTAAATCACTTCGATAATTAGGATCCTAAGGAATGCCACATACTCGATTAGCTAGGAATTGACCTTAAAACCATCCTTGTTAAGCAGAAAAGCTGCTCTGCAAAGCAAAAAAACACCCTTGTAAACCTAAAAAATCACTCCGCAAAGCAAAAAAATGGCATTATAAAGCAAAAAACAGTCTCTGTAAGGGAAAAAAATGCCCATGTAAGACAAAAAACACCCATGTAAAACAAAAACATTTTTATTTGGATTCGCTAACATAAATGCCCAAAGAACTGATCGCAATTCAATAGTAAAAGAGAGGAATTCTCCTTATGGTCAAACGCTAAGGGTTCTCGGCTCATGATAAGCTTATTCCGCTCTTTCGATCTTTCTTGTTTATTGTATAAATATAAGATTTGGCTAACTTAGGACAGCTATAGTTCATGGCGCTAAGACAGGTAACGAAATCTTTAGGGTTTTTCCGCCCTTCGGTCGGGCAGGCTTGTTGTAAACTGTCCTTTGCCTTACTTCTCCAATTTTCAATTCAGTAAAAACTAAAAAAACAATTTGCCTCTCGACAAACTCAATGGAGGTTTCTCACAATTTTAGCTTTAGAATTCTGAAATTCAAACGACTGCATTGATTGATTTCTTGCTTTTATTTCTATCAAATTTTCACTATTATTCTAAACTTAAATATAAGATCAGCTGCAATAAATTTGGTGGATCTAATAAAAAAAATATGTGGTCGAATTTCATTAAAACTTCTTTAAGAAGCTTAAGTAAAAACCTATCTTATACCCTTGTCAACATCATTGGGCTTTCGATTGGCTTGGCCGTATTTATCGCTTTGGTTTTATACATTCAGTACGAGCTAAGTTTCGATGATTTTCAGGAACATAAAGATCGGCTGTATAGGGTTGAACAAATCATGAATTCGAATGATCGGAGTGAGCGTATGGAAAGTGCACCAACCCCTGTTTGGAAATACATTAAAAAAGAATTTCCGGAAGTAGAATACTCCAGTCGGTATTATCAAATCGAACAAACTTTTGTAAATAAAAATGCCCATCCATTCAAGTTAAAAACTGCTTTTGTGGATAATGACTTTATAAAAATGTTTAGTTATGAGATCATTGCCGGTGACTCAGAAAACCCTCTTTTAGAACCTAATTGTGTGATCCTGCCAGAGTCATTGGCTAATAAATTTTTTGGAGAAGAAAGAGCTCTTGGACAAACCATAGAAATAGAGGAAGAGAACTATAAGGTAACGGCCATTATAGCCGATCCTCCAAAAAATTCGCATTTAAATATCAATGCCTTCATATCAATTTCCACTATAGAGTTTACTTATGGGAGTGATCAATTCACACTTTGGTGGAATAACTGGCTTACTACTTACGTATTACTAAAACCCAATCACAACTTAGCGGCGTTTAATGCTAAGATAGACACCATATTAAAGAAGTGGTATAAGCCAGAATGTGAAAACCAGTTATTATTAAGAAAAGCGCAAGACATCCATTTATATTCCAATATTTCTGGAGATTATGCCAACCGAGGATCAATAACGACCGTCTACATATTGTCTGCCCTTTCACTATTTATTTTAATCATGGCAGGTGTAAATTTCACAAATTTATCAATCGCCTATTCTACCCGAAGGACAAAAGAAGTGGCCATGCGTAAAATTATCGGAGCCGATCGTCGTTTATTGCTAAAGCAACTTTTGAGTGAATCCATTTTGATTGCCTTATTTAGCCTGCTGATCGCATTTATCTTATTCGAAATTTTTCTTCCTTGGTTTAATATCATCGTAAATCGTGAGCTCGATTTAAAATATTTTGAAAATTTCAAATTTCTGCTATCAATTATTGGCATTACCATCATTCTTGGCTTCATTTCAGGAATCTACCCAGCTTTAATCATTGCACGTACCGAGCCTTTGAACGCATTAAAATCTGGAAAAAAAACAAAAAGCGGAAAATCACTTCTTCGCCAAACACTTGTAGGCTTGCAATTCATCATCTCTGCCTGTTTTATTATTGGTGCAACAAGCATATACATGCAAGTTAATTACATGAATAATAAAGATTTGGGATATAAGGCTGATCAAATCATCAATATTAATATGTATCCTTTGCATATGAATGACATGAGTTTTTTCCGCGAACAAATACTTAAAAATCCTTCCGTCCTAAAAGTTTCAGCACATGACTATCCTATTGAAAATTCCTCCAGTTGGACTGATTTCTCTTGGGAAGGAGCTGAAGAAAATAGCTTTCATCGCATCAGTAACAATCATGTCGACCAGTATTTTACCGACCTCTATGGATTAGAATTTATTGCAGGCGAAAACTTTGCTGGTCCACAGATCGGAAATACCGTTGAAGGCAATCGTTGCATACTCAATGAGGCTGCCATAAAATTGATGAATTTATCAGATCCTATTGGAAAGAAAATAATATATAATGAAGACTATAGTGGAAATATTGAAGGTCAAAGGATCACGATTAGCGGTGTAGTTAAAGACTTTCATTTTCAATCGGCACATACTAAAATCACGCCCATGGTCATGATTTTATATCGTGAAGGCTTAGACGCCTGGGGACTATCCATTTTAATTTCAGAAAAAAATATAAATGAAACACTTACCTTCGTTGAAACCAAATACAAAGAGGTATTTCCAAACAAACTATTTCAGTATGAATTTATTAAAGAACGAATTTCTGATTTTTATCAAGAAGAAAAAAATCTTTCAAATATAGTATTGTATTTAGCCGTATTGGCTATTATTATAGCTTGTTTAGGAATATACGGTCTGATCAGTTTTACTACAAACTCCCGAACCAAAGAAATCGGCATCCGAAAAGTACTGGGTTCAAATTCATTCTCTATATACTTTTTATTTGCTAAAGAATTTCTTTCTTTAATATTAATTGCAAATATTATTGCCTGGCCCATCAGCTATTACATCATTGAAGGATGGTTAAATACATTTCCTTACAGAATTGGCTTTACAATAATACCTTATGCAATTGCCATTTCTATCACCATTATTTTTGCCATGCTTAGTATGGCTTACAGAATACATAAAGCCATAAATACAAATACAGTACTTAGTTTGAAATACGAATAAAACAAAAATTAAATATTTACTTGGGAAACAGACTATTTTTGAGCACTTCGCCTTTTGTTCAAACTTTTATCTTTCTGTTCTCAAATAGCAAAAGAAACCAATTTAGTTGTGGTATCAACCACCGAATCTACTAAAGGCTTTCACCGAGGGCATCAAGGAGTTGATTAATCTGTGCTCTGGAGTGCTCAGAACTAACAACGATGCGAAGAATACCTTCTGCTCCGGCTCCTTTGTAATCGGTGTACTGAATATAAATTCCCTTATTCAATAATTTTTGTTGTATATCCTGCATTTCTTCGGCATTGCCATGAGCAAATGAAACAATGGGAATTTCATTGGCATCAACAGAAATGCCCAATGAAGCCAGACCGTCTTTCAAAAGTTTGCTGTTTGCCCAAAGTTTTTCACGAAGTTTGGGCTGGGCGTGAACCAATTCAAGTCCCTTGAGTCCAGCAGCTACAGTAGCACTCATGGGCGAACTGGATCCTGTCATAACACTACCTCGTCTCACTTCTTCTGTAAATATTGATGAACCACAAAGAATACCTCCATAAGCACCAAAAGCTTTAGACAAGGTTGCTCCAACATAAACCCGTTCAGAATTTACTCCTAGGGCTTCGCAGCTTCCTCTTCCGTTTTTTCCAAGAATCCCGACTCCGTGTGCATCATCAATAAATATCAGGCCATCAAATTCATCGGCCAATTCGAGGTAAAGATCAATTGGAGCTAATTTGGCACAAATTGGAAACAAGCCATCGCTTGCAATCAGAGGTGTTTTATATTCTCTACGATTTTGTTCAATTTTTTCCCTTAAATCAGAAGCATCCAGATGTTTGAAAGCTATCACTTTTTTGCCTGTGGCAAGCGCATTCTCCAACAAGCTGTAATGAGAGCCTTCGTCAATAAAAATGGCATCGTAATGATATTGAGAATCCAGGGCCTTAAGACCTGCCAAACTACTCAGATATCCTGAAGGCAAATAAACAGCATCCTCCGTATTGAAATATTCTGCCAGTTTTTTTTCAATATTTTTAAGCAAAGGAGTGGTTCCTGTAAGGGTTCTTGTTGTGGCACTACCCGTTCCATAAAGGTCAATGGCTTTTTTAGAAGCTTCTAATAGTTCTGGATTTGAGTGCATTTGAAAATAGCTGGTTCCGGCAAAATAAAGATATTGCTTTCCGTCCAGAGTAACTACCGGGCCCGGCATGCTATTCATTTCGTATTTTTTCAGGCTGTTTGACATTTTTTAAGAAAGGCTTTTATTCAACAATTTCTTTTTCCATAGATGCGAGGTAATTCTCGTCGAAACTTGCACCAATTCCCGGCTTATCTTCAAGTTCCCATCTCCCACCTGCTTTATATTGAATTCCGCCCACCACAGGATCGGCATCCAGCATCAATGAAGAATCCATATCATAATGAACAACGGCATCTCTGGCCAATACAAGGTGCATCAGAGCCGTTAAGGCAAAGCGGGATTCTGACATGCATCCAACCTGGCATTTAATTCCGGCAGATTCAGCCACAGCGATAATTTTCAGGGCATTGTTGATTCCTCCCGATTTAGAAAACTTAATATTGAAATAATCACAAGCACCCATGCGTGCAAGGCGAAAAGCGTCATGATGATCAAAGAGGGATTCATCCGCCATGATCGGGATCGGGCTGTTCTCTCTAACCTTCGGCAAATCCATATAATTCCAACTTGGAATGGGTTCCTCACAATGTTCAATATTGAAAGGTTCTAAGGCTTTCAAAGTTTCGATAGCCGTGATGGTATCCCAACCTTGATTGGCATCGATGCGGATTGGATAATCGGGGCCAACCTTTTCGCGAATCGCTTTGATTCGGGCCACATCATCTTTTTTATTGGTTCCAAGTTTTATCTTAATAGCCGGAAAGCCTGCATTTTTAAAGGCCACGGCATCTGCCGAAACTTTTTCGGGAGCACCAATACTGATGGTCATGTCTGTATGAATCTCTTTATTATTATTCCCACCAAGCACTTTGTAGAGTGGCAAATTAGCCTTGAGGGCCAACAAATCGTAAAGTGCCATATCAAAACCACTCTTCATGGTATAATTGCCTTTGATGGCTCGATCAAGTTCTTTCAAGCGATCTTCTATTTCAAAAGGATCTTTACCAATCAAAATTTTAGCCAGTTGCTTCGACATTGAAAATACCGTTTCCTGGGTTTCGCCGACGATAAAAACAAAGGGAGCACATTCTCCGGTGCCAATTAAACCATTTTTTGTGTGAATTTTCACAACCACATTTGTTGCTTCGGGAATGATACCGAGTGAAATTACGAAAGGCTCTTTATACGGAATATTGAGTTTGATAATTTCGATTTTGGATATTACATCTTTACTCATATCGTTAGACTTTAAATATAAAATTACACTCAAATATAGGATTAATTTGGAAGTAAAAGTGAGTGAATTCCACTAAGTTTTAAACCGAATAATGGGTTCAAAATCAAGCCTGATTCTAATTTCAAATTCCATACCGAACATTGTACATTTTACATTTCCAATTTCACATTCTGAATTCTCATGGAAATGGAAAACTTTTTTTGGGGGGATTCAATACGCAGACTTTCCGATCAAAGTTTTTTTTTCAGTGACAAAAAGCAGGCCGCAGTTTCTCACGTATCATAGATACGGTTTTAATAACATAGTTTAATGACTTCGCACTTATCCCGTCGTATAAAGCCTTCATTTACTTACTGGGAATCTCTTCGAAATAATAAGTCTTAAGATATTTAAGCACCAACTCAGATAAGGTTTCGGCAAATTCAATTCTGCGAACCGGATTCTCCCTCAATTTTATGCCAACTTCTACCTGAATTCCATCCACCTTATTTCCAACAACCGCACTGTGTCTTTTAGTATTATATCCGCCGCTAAAGAGGGGTTCGTCTTCTTTTGGGAAGGGAATTTTATAGCTGGGAACCGTTGTATACCCCCGGTTTTCAATCATGGCACCAAAACTCTCAGGTCCTCTTAAAAGCTCAAGATAAGAAGCTGATTGGAGGTTATCGCTGATTAAGTGTCTTAAGCTACTGAATTCATAAAAAGTTTCATCACTTAAAAATTCATCATCAAACCTCAACTCTTCGCCCGAAACCAAATAGCCCAGCTCAATTCTTTCCACTTTATGACGGTGTCCGTGCAAATCCATATAAAGCCCTTTCCCAAATTTTTGTTCAACCTCTGTAACGGCTCGATCTATGTAATGATGAAATTCGGCCCAGGCAACCTCAGCCTGTTTATGACCGGTAGCTGCTTCCGCTACATTTCGGTTGGGATCTAATTTTGTACGATGCAAATGACTAATGATCATATAAGGATATAAACCTGTAAGTTTAAAAATATGTTCTCTCATGGCTCTTCCCATTTCCATGGTATGGATGTCCTGGTTTTTGGCACAACGGGTGCAGCTTCTGTCGGGAATATCTTCGGGTTTAAGCATGCCATCATGAGGTATGGAAATCACAAAAGGCATATTGCCTTCCAGGTATTCCACATAATTTTTGGTTCCCATCTCAGGCTGATAAGGAGACTGACCAAAAGCCATATTAACGATGAATAATAAACTTAGAATAACAAGGGTAAAAAAATATCGGTTTTTCATCTTCTGAATTTAAAAAGGAAAGTATTCTGATAACTGACAACCCATTAATCAAAAAGCAGACCAAAACAATGGTATATGCTTGCAAGCTCAAGTTCTGAGCTAAATATTTATTTTAAATACATAATATGCAACTGCAATAGAGATGTTTATCTTCTATTCTAAATAACAAACTAATTTCTGTTTCCGGATTTTCAAAAATTTACAAAATTTAAAACTGTGCTTAATCAACCCAGCAATTGGTGCTGATATCGCCCAATTTGAATTAAATATATGTTTTAGAAAACAGGGGGTTAAAGTTCTAAATTAAGTTTAAATTTATGTTGTAAAACATAAACTAGAAAATGAGTAAATCACAATTCCGAATTCAGCTTTTATTATTTGTATTACTTCTAATACTTATCCTTATTATAAGAACTTATATTTCACAACAACTCATAAAAAATGGAATAAATTCTTATCAAACTCACAGCTATTTAGGAATTTCAGCAAATATGTTTATGATCCTTCTATCCTATATTTTTATCAGAAAAAACAAGCTTTTGGAAATAGGAGGATTGCACGGAAACTTTTTTAATAAGTGGCTCCTGCTCATTTTCCCACTAGTATATCTGGTGCTATTAAACGCAATATTTACAGATAAAATCAATACTAATTCAATATTTCAAAACCTGCTGATTTTGCTCTTATATGTTTTATCGGTAGGCTTTGCCGAGGAATTAAGCATTCGTGGATTTATCCAATCGCATTTAATTAAATTTTATGGTCATTCAAAAAAGAACATTGTTTTATCCATATTGGCTGCTTCTGTATTTTTTGGGTTATTGCATTTATTTAAATATGACAAAGGCCTTTACGGAGAACTCTCGCAAATTTTTTATGCAACTTTTATCGGTATAATGTTTGGGACCATACTGGTGATTACGCAAAGAATATACCCCCTCATCATCATACATGCAATAATCGACTTTGCAGCTAAAATAGATTTAATGGGACTTCCGGTTACGGAAAAAACAATTGATCCAATATCATTTGGGAATAGCCTGCTGATTATCATGCTTGTACTGCCTTGTTTAATTTACGCAATCTTCCTTATGAGAAAAAAAATATATTTAAAATAACAGTATATGATGAAGATAAAATTTCTACTCTTACTTCTCCCCTTTCTATGTATAGCCTGCAATAGATCATCTGAAGAAAAATCAGAATCATCAATTGAAGAAAAACCAAAAGCTGAAATGACTTTTGACAAATCAAAATGGCTAATTCAGGAAGGGACGAATTATCCGTACCGTGAAAAAATGCTGAATGATGTGGTTTATAATGACACCATCCGATCGCTTAACAAAGGTGAAATTTTGGAACTGCTTGGAGAACCCAATAAAATCAACGACGGGCATCTTTACTACACCATCACCCGAACACGTTTTGAGCTGTTGACCTTGCATACCAAAACCATGGTCATTAAACTGAGGGAAGATGATGGCATTGAATGGATTAAAATTCACAAATAAAGGCCATCAGATTTGCCGAAATTAACAAGGAATAATCTTTGAATATTTTCCCTCTTAACACAACTTAATTGATCTCATATTGTACTTTTGCAAACAAAAAAATTCAATAAGCATCGCAAATTTATTATGATAGGCAAAATAACTACTTATTTAGAAAAAAGCGGATTACAATATTTGGCAACCCTGGGTCTGGACGGAAAACCCAAAGTCAGACCCTTTCAGTTTATGTTTGAACAAGACAATAAACTCTGGTTTTGTTCCTCAAATCAAAAAGAAGTTTACAGAGAGTTGCAAAAACAGCCTTATGTGGAGCTTTGCGCCTCAGGTAAAAATAGTTCATGGTTACGGCTGGAAGCCAAAGTTGTTTTCTCCGATGATTTAAGCATTAAAGAAAAGGTGCTTAAAATAAGTCCTTTGGTTAAAGGAATCTACAAAACGGCTGATAATCCTGCCTTTGAGGTAATGTATTTAGATGAAGTTAGCGCTTCCATTTCAGAGATCGGCAAGGCTCCCCAAATTTATCATTTATAAGGGCTTCATTCTTTCTTTTTAAAGATGGCTGTCAATTTTTTACTGGATTGGAGCTGAATCACACATTTTCTATCGTAGTCTCCACCTTTCCACTTCACGAACTCATATCCCTCATTTGGGATGGCTTCCAATCGAATCGGAACATCAGAAAACACAGGACCCTCAAAGCTGGCGTCTTTAAGATAATATCCCATGAGTGAAATACTGCCCGCTTTGGAGTTATTTGTTCTGACCTTAAGATTTAAGGTGTCTGACAAATTAAAAAACCGCATCATACTTTGTTTAAGCAAAGTGGGTCGACTTTTAGCAAAACCCCTAAAATACTCCAGATTAACCTCCCACGCTTCTTTGGTACTGGAGGTTTCAAAAAATGGAATTACTTTTTGTTTCATCCCTCCCCATCTTTTCAAATGTTTTTCAATATCAGGTTCGATATTACTTTTGATACTATCAAACACATGTAAAACCTGTGTAGGTTCAAAAATTGTACTCAGATAAACCGACATCCTTTGAATAAATTCATTTTTAACTTCCTCCTTTTCAAACAATTTACGAATGATAAAATTCGACCATGGAAAGGTTAAATAATAATCAGAATCTTCGGCCAACATACTTTCCAAAATATCAAATTTCAAGTATTCATGGCTCTCTTTAAATGACAGTTCTGTATCAAACAAAACCCAACGCAATTTGCCTGCATCTCCGCGGTATTTCCAAAATTTCTGATTGCTATTCGGCCAATCAATATTTCGAATATAAATCTGAGTTGCTACGTAATTAATAAATTCATCAACATCTATCCACTCTTTAACCTGATCGTAATTTTCTTTAAGCGAGAGATTGTTATTTTCAATGAATTTAATAATATGATTGTACTCATCCATATTGCCTCGACAGGCTTCCATCTTTCCGGAAAAGATTCCATTGGCCTCAATAATATCCAGCTGAGCCGTATCATTTAAATGCTTATTTCGAATATAATTTGTATTTATTTTTTGGCGAATGTTATGAATACCCCAATACTGTCCATTTAAGAAAACAATGGCCGGTTGATACAATTGGGCATCAATATCTATTTTATCATTAACCAGGGAATGGATAAAACCATCCATAAGCATGGTGACACCCCAATCGTTACCTCCTGATCGCAGCAGAAAACTCTTGATTTTACCCGGAGATTTTTCACCAAATAAATCATAAGGAACCAATGAATTTCCGTATTTACCTCTGGCATAAATGGCTAAGGTTTTTTGGGCATTGTTTCGGGTTGATCTTCCATGAATCTTTACTCCGGCATTCATATTAAATCCTGCTTCTCCACTTTCATCAAAATATTCGATATGCAGCGGCCTCTCCCACGACTGAAAATAGTTGGCTGTTTCCCACACATCCTTAACATAATTCGCACCTTCGGTATAAATTCCAATGTTTTCATCCCACAGGAATTCGGGATTAAGGCTCAAAGAGATGACAGGTAATTTTAAAGATTGTTTGATTAAATAAGTTTGTGTAACCAGCTTCCCTAGCAATTTATGAGGAGCATAAGTTCGGGCTTTTACAACAGTATTTTCTTTAATATCAAGAGGTTCTGTATAAATCAAGGATGTTTGATTGGGATCTGATCCATCCAGGGTATAGTGTATCTTTTCATTGGCCTCAGAAGTCCTGATAATTAACTCAATCGATTTATCATAAAAACCTGCTTTATTTGAAAATGAAGCTTCACTTGCAAAATCCAAGGTTTCATTACCAGAGTCAGAATTTTCCTTCATTGGACTAACCTCATCAAAATACATCCATTGATTTAAAGAATTTGGAGATCGTCCGTAAGAAATATCAGAAGTTTGTTCAGTATAAGCAACTGAATCTATCAAAACCAAATCTTTATTAAAAAGGTAAATTGTTTCCCCTTCTGCATGCAGCATGAAATTCTTATAATTCTTACTCCCAGATTTATCAAACCAAAAAATTTTATAGCCTTTAGGGCTCATTTTACAATTAAATGGAATTCTCCATTTTGTTGGCTCATCTATATCATCAGTTAAATACCAAAAACCAATCAAGATCTCTTTATCGCTTGTATTATAAAGTTCAATCCAATCCACAAAATTTTTAGTTTCATCGTTCAGATTGCTTGAAGCATTTGATGCCAGAATTTCATTAATTACAATTTGTGCGTTGCTTTGGTAGGCTGCAAAAACAAACAGGTTAAAGATAACCAGCACCATCAATTTATGTCTCATTTCTATTTATATTTTTAGACGATAAATACCAATACCTATTTCATGCCAAAACGCATAAGCATCTGATAGCAATATTCTTATTCGTATTTTTTTAATTTAGATTGAAAATAGTCTGTACAAAATCGCAACAAATTGTTCAAAAGCGTTCATATTTTTTCGCAAAATAATCTTTACTTTCATCTGTAAGTAAAACTCAAACTACATTAAACAAGCAACAAAACCAGTTATCAGATAAACACCTCGACCCATTAGCACATTAGCACATTATTTACTATTTTTGCAATTTATAATCAATCTAAAAAAACATCATAATGAATTACGATATCATCGTTATAGGAAGCGGACCTGGCGGTTATGTAGCTGCCATTCGTGCTTCACAATTAGGGAAAAAAGTTGCTGTTGTTGAAAAAGCAGAGTTGGGTGGAATTTGCCTTAACTGGGGATGTATCCCAACCAAAGCATTATTAAAAAGCGCACAGGTATTTAATTATCTCAGTCATGCTGCAGATTATGGTGTTAGTGTTGAGGGAGCTGTAAAACCGGATTTTGAAGCCATTGTAAAACGCAGTCGAGGAGTTGCTGAAGGCATGAGTAAAGGAATTCAGTTCCTCTTCAAAAAAAACAAAGTGGATCACATTCAGGGATTTGGGAAACTGAAAGCTGGAAAAACAGTAGAAGTTACAGATGCTGAAGGAAACAAAAAAGATTATACGGCCGAACAAATCATATTGGCAACCGGAGCTCGCTCACGCCAACTTCCAAACCTTAAGCAAGATGGACAAAAGATCATTGGCTATCGTGAAGCGATGACCTTGCCAAAGAAACCAGAGTCGATGGTTGTAGTGGGTTCAGGAGCCATTGGTTCTGAATTTGCTTATTTCTATAATTCCATCGGAACCAAAGTTACTCTGGTAGAATATTTGCCCAATATTGTACCACTCGAAGACATTGATGTATCAAAGCAATTGGGTCGTTCGTTTAAGAAAGCCAAAATGAAGGTAATGGTTGGATCTTCAGTCGAATCTGTGGATACTTCCGGCGATCTTTGTAAGGTTACCATCAAAACCAAAAAAGGGGAAGAAGTTGTTGAAGCTGAGATCGTTCTTTCCGCAGTTGGAATAGAAACCAACCTAAGTGGAATCGGACTTGAAGAATTGGGTATTAAAACTGAAAAAGGAAAAGTTTTGGTGGATGATTTCTACCAAACCAATGTTCCCGGAGTTTACGCCATTGGAGACATTGTTCATGGCCCAGCACTTGCCCATGTAGCATCTCATGAAGGAATTATATGTGTTGAAAAAATTGCAGGAAAAAATGTTGAACCCATGGATTATGGAAACATTCCGGCCTGTACTTATACCAGCCCGGAAGTTGCCTCTGTTGGGATGACTGAAGAAGCGGCCAAAGAAGCCGGATATGAAGTCAAGGTGGGTAAATTCCCATTTACAGCTTCAGGTAAAGCCAGTGCCGGAGGATCAAAGGATGGATTTGTAAAAGTTGTTTTTGATGCAAAATACGGTGAATGGTTAGGCTGCCATATGGTTGGTGACAATGTTACTGAGATGATTGCTGAAGCAGTTGTTGCCAGAAAACTTGAAACCACAGGCAAAGAAATTATTCATGCCGTACATCCTCACCCAACCATGTCGGAAGCGGTGATGGAAGCCGTTGCAGATGCTTACGATGAAGTGATTCACATTTAAATCAAAGGAGTTTCAGGGACGCCATCCCCAAAAAAGGGATGGCGTCCCTGTATTTAAGAGAGATATTTTTGTCTATTTTATAAGGTTTTACTAATATTACATCATGCAAATTACCGAAACGAAAATTCCTGGATTGCTGGTTATCAAGCCCCAGGTTTTTAAGGATGAAAGAGGTTACTTTTTTGAGTCCTACAATAAGCAAAAATATATAGATGCAGGCATTTCCACTGAATTCATTCAGGACAATGAATCAAAGTCTCAAAAAGGTGTTTTAAGAGGTTTACACTTTCAAAACCCACCCTACAGCCAGGGAAAACTTGTCAGGGTTGTAAAAGGAGCTGTGCTTGATGTTGCTGTTGATTTGAGGGTAGGCTCACCAACCTATGGCCAATGGGATTCTGTTGTGCTATCAGAGGATAATAAATTATTGTATTGGCTGCCCGAAGGAATGGCTCATGGTTTTTTAACCCTCGAAAACGACACTATTTTCTCCTATAAATGCACAAATTTATACAATAAAAATGCTGAAGGAAGCATTCGCTGGGATGATCCTGATTTAAACATTGCCTGGGGAACTCTCAAGCCTATTCTTTCAGAAAAAGATAAAACCACCCCATTTTTAAAAGAGCTCGACAATCAATTTGTGTATCAATAGTTAGCTATTCAACCATAAACAATTGAACAAAATGAAAAAAAATATTTTTTTACTGGTTTCGATTATTTTATTGAGTGCCTGCTCAACCGTTCCTTTTACCGGACGAAAACAATTAAGGCTCCTGCCTGCCTCTCAAATGAATGCAATGGCTCTGGAAAACTATGGAAGTTTTCTAAAAGTCAATAAGTTGTCTGAGAACAAAACCCAAACAGCCTTGGTAAAAAAAGTCGGTTACAAATTGAAAAATGCAGTTGAAAAATATTTGAGAGATCAGGAACAACAAAAAATCATTGAAGGCTTTAATTGGGAATTTAACTTAGTTCAAAATCCGGCAATTAATGCTTGGGCCATGCCGGGAGGTAAAATTGTTTTCTATACCGGAATCATGGATGTATGTAAAAATGAAGCCGGTATTGCTGTTGTAATGAGTCATGAAATTGCCCACATCATTGCTAAGCATGGCAACGAGCGAATGAGCCAAGGCCTGCTAACACAACTTGGAGGTATTGGTTTAAACATTGCACTTAAAGAAGAACCTCAGAAAACCCGTAATTTATTTTTGGGGGCATATGGAGTTGGTAGTCAGCTGGGGGTTATGCTCCCGTTTAGTCGAAAGCATGAATACGAAGCTGATAAAATCGGATTGATTTTTATGGCTATGGCAGGTTATAATCCTGAAGAAGCCATTGTTTTCTGGACACGAATGAGCAAGCTGTCTGGCGGTAAATCTCAACCAGAATTTTTATCTACTCATCCTTCACACGAAAGCAGAATTCAAGCCATGAAAGAATCATTGGTTGAAGCTAAAACTTATCAAACAAAAGCCGACGATCATGATCAGTGGTTTTAATAAAAGGAGAATGAATGGATGAATTTAAATAAACTACAGCCTTTAACTATTATTGTACTCAGTGTAACAATCAGCACCTTAATACTCGTTATTTTTTTTAATCCGAAAAGCAGCGATCAAATAAATGATATAAATTACAAGCATCCTGAACCAAGCATGGAGGTTAAACCGGTTAAACTTCCTGACAACATAGAATTTGCAGGAGAAAGAGCACCTCTGGAACTTTACTATGTGAGGGAACATCTGGAATGGGAATTAACCGTAAATACTTATTGGCACTCCTCTACCCTCTTAAATTTAAAGCGCACTACAAGATGGTTTCCGGTCATTGAACCCATTCTAAAGAAGAACAACATCCCTGATGACTTTAAATATTTATCGCTGATTGAGAGTGGATTTCAAAATGTAACTTCCCCCAAAGGCGCCATTGGTTTTTGGCAATTCTTAAAAGGAACCGCCCGAGAATATGGATTAGAGGTTAACTCAGAAGTTGACGAACGCTACCATGTTGAGAAATCAACAGAGGCTGCCTGCAAATATTTAAACAAAGCTTATAAAAAATATCAAAGCTGGACGATGGTGGCCGCTGCCTACAATGCAGGTAACAGAGGAATAGACCGTCAAATAGAACGACAAAAAGAAAATGATTACTATGCTTTATTATTGAATGAAGAAACCGAACGTTATGTTTTCAGAATCCTGGCCCTAAAAACCATCGTAAATAACCCACAGGCTTATAATTTCGACTTGACAGCAACGGATTACTATCAACCCATTCCTTTCGAAATTGAAACCATAAAAACAACGATTAAAAGCTGGGCAACCTTTGCAAAAGATCGTCAGCTGAATTATCGACTCATTAAAGAATTCAACCCATGGTTGCGTCAACCTGATTTAAAAAACAAAAAAAAGAAGTCTTATCAAATTAAGATTCCTAAGCTTTAAACCATCAATATTGTGAATCTACCCATGCATCAGAAGAAAGAAAACTCAGGAGATAATAAAATGAATTTTTCAGATGAAACCCAGCTGGAAATTCAAGGAGCAAGGGTTCATAATTTGCGCAATATTGACATTTCAATTCCGCGAGATCAGTTGGTTGTAATTACCGGATTAAGTGGAAGCGGGAAATCATCTTTGGCTTTCGACACCATTTATGCCGAAGGTCAGCGTCGATATATGGAAACCTTTTCGGCCTATGCACGTCATTTTATTGGTAATTTGGAACGGCCTGATGTGGATAAGATTAGTGGATTGAGCCCTGTTATTTCAATCGAGCAAAAAACCATTAATCGAAATCCCCGTTCGACCGTAGGTACCATCACCGAAATTTATGACTTTTTACGATTGTTGTATGCCCGCGTTGGGGAAGCCTATTCTTACAATACAGGGGAAAAGATGATTCGCTATACCGAGCAACAAATCAGCCGATTAATTATCGATGAATATCTGAATCAAAAAATCATCATACTGGCTCCTGTAGTTAAGGGTAGAAAAGGCCATTACCGGGAAAATTTTGAGCAGATTCGTAAGCAAGGATTCCTAAAGGTAAGGGTTGATGGTGAAATCAAAGAGCTCACTTTTGGGATGCAACTCGATCGATACAAGGTTCACGACATTGAGATCGTTATTGACACCATCCTGATCAAGCCTGAATACGAGAAACGCATTCATCAATCATTGCAAACTGCACTCAGGAATGGCAAAGGCATTTTGATGATTCAAAAAATGGATACGGATGAAGTCAGGCATTTTAGTAAGCATTTGATGTGTCCAAGTACAGGAATTGCCTACCATGATCCAGAGCCCAATTCATTTTCATTCAACTCACCTTACGGTGCATGTCCGAACTGCAATGGATTGGGAAAAGTTTCAGAGATTGATCTGGACAAAATTATTCCCAATAAAGATTTAAGTATCAAAAAAGGAGCCATTGTGCCACTGGGTGAATACAAAAACAATTGGATTTTTAATCAATTAGAATCCATTGGAATTAAATATGATTTCACGCTGACTACCCCCATTAAAGAACTTTCGGAAGAAGCCATTTCAACCATTTTATACGGATCCAACGAATCTTTTCAGGTAAAAAAAGAGTATTTGGGCATTACTTCTACCTATACATTGAATTTTGAAGGAATCATCAATTTCATCACCAATCAGTTTAACGATAATGCATCAAACGGAATTAGGCGCTGGGCCAATAGTTTCATGAATAAAATTGAATGCCCCGTATGTAAAGGCCAACGATTGAAACAAGAATCTTTGTATTTTAAAATAGATGGGAAAAGTATCTCAGACTTGGCCAATATGGACGTAATCAATCTATATCATTGGTTTGAAGGAATTGAAAAAAGGATGGCTAAAAGGCATCAAGTGATTGCCCACGAAATCATACGGGAAATTCGAACCCGGATTCATTTCTTATTAGATGTTGGGGTTGATTATTTAACCTTAAATCGATCTTCTAAAACTTTATCAGGTGGAGAAGCTCAGCGAATTCGCTTGGCTACTCAAATTGGATCTCAGCTGGTTGGAGTGCTATACATCCTCGATGAACCCAGCATTGGGCTTCATCACAGAGATAATCTAAGGTTGATCAAAGCCCTTCAGGATTTAAGGGATGTTGGAAATTCAGTCATTGTGGTTGAACACGACAAAGAAACCATTTTGGCTGCTGATCATGTGATTGATATTGGCCCCGGTGCAGGCCGTTTGGGTGGAAAAATTGTTGCTCAGGGTGATCCAAAAGATTTGAATCAATGCGATACTCTAACCTGTGATTACATTAGTGGCAGAAAAGAAATTAAGGTTCCGAAGCAAAGAAGAAACGGAAGTAAACAATTTATCGAATTGAAAGGTGCCTCTGGTAACAATCTTAAAAGTGTTGACCTCAAACTTCCGCTCTCATGCTTTGTTTGTGTTACGGGGGTGTCTGGGAGCGGAAAATCAACCCTGATTAATGAAACCTTATTCCCCATCTTAAGCCAACATTTTTTCAGATCAGTAAAAAGCCCTCTGCCCTATAAATCAATAAAAGGTTTAGAACATATCGACAAGGTGATTGAAATCGATCAATCCCCGATTGGTAGAACTCCCCGATCAAATCCGGCTACTTATACTAAGGTATTTGATGAAATTCGGAAATTATATGTTCAAATTCCGGAAGCTCAAATAAGAGGTTATAAACCCGGTAGATTTTCATTTAATGTTAAAGGCGGAAGGTGTGAAGTTTGCAAAGGAGCAGGTGTAAAGATTATTGAAATGAATTTCTTACCCGATGTTCATGTGCCTTGCGATGCCTGTAATGGAAACCGATACAACCGTGAAACACTGGAAGTCAGATATAAAGGAAAATCCATCAATGATGTTTTAAATATGACCATCAATCAGGCGGTAGACTTTTTTGATAATCATCCATCCATCATTCAAAAAATAAGAACTTTAAAGGAAGTTGGCTTGGGTTATATTACCTTGGGGCAGCGATCAACCACCCTTTCAGGAGGTGAAGCACAAAGGGTAAAACTGGCCTCAGAACTTTCGAAGCGCGATACAGGAAAAACCCTTTATATATTAGATGAACCCACCACCGGCTTACATTTCGAAGATGTTAAAGTTTTGCTTGAAGTACTAAATAAACTGGTAGATAGAGGAAATTCGGTTTTGGTTATCGAACACAATATGGAAGTTATAAAAGTTGCAGATTACGTGGTTGATCTAGGACCTGATGGCGGAGAACGAGGTGGTTATATCCTTGCCGAAGGAACACCCGAAAAACTCGCAAAAAAACGTAAAAGTTATACCGGACAATACCTGAAAGATGAATTATAATCACCTCATTAAAATCATAAATAATTTTAAGATTTAGGTATTCTACCTATAAAAATCGATGTTATTTTCACTATTATTGCATATTACACGCGATATAATGAACATATTAAACATTAAAAGTCGGATTCTTTTTGTTTTCATTTTGAGTATCTTGAGTATAAGAACCATCGCAATTGATGCCCAACAAGCTATCGATAGCCTTCGGAACTTAATTCCCAAAACTCAATCTGATGCTGAGCTGGTACGACATTATCGGGTCTTAGCTTGGTATTTTAGTCAGGTTGATCAAGATCACCTTGATTCAACTATTTTTTATTGCCAAAAATCAATTAATTTATCTGAGAAAACAAATAATCGAATAAGACTCGGCTCTGCCTATTTTATTTTAGGACTTTCATATTATGAAGAAGAACAATTTGAAGAGTCTTTAGCAGCTTATCTCAAAGCCTATGAAATATTCGAAGAAAATAATGATTCAATAAATATAGCTGCAACCTACAATAACATTGGCCTTTTATATGACTTGGCTATAAATCAAGAAACAGCCATCAAGTATTACATCAAAGCATTAAAGATAAGCGAACAATTGAAAGATTCAATGGGGATGTCTGTCAATTATAATAATATTGGTCTCATTTACAAAGAACTTGGAAATTATGAAAAAGCAAGCTGGCATTTAAAAAAATCTCTGGAAATTGAGCTCAAATTAGTAAAAAAAGAAGGAATTGCTCAAGCTTACTCAAACCTTGGGAAACTCAGTCTTAAAAAGAATAATATTGACGAAGCCTATCAGTATTTAAATGAAGCTTATCAACTATTTCAGCACGTTAAAAGTGCAGATTCCAGGATTGATATTTTGGCAAATTTTGGCGCCTATTATATTGAAATACAACAAGCTGACTCTGCAAAGATATTCATACAGAAAGCCATTCGTGAAGGAAATTCATTTAATAGGAAAAGAAGGCAAGCCTACAATTATTTTTTACTTGGACGTTACAATATGTTGATTGAAAAATACTCAGTGGCCATCAGCAATATTGAAAAAGCCATAAAAATCTCTAAATCCATTAATGTCAAAGATGAGTTATTTGAATATTATGAAGCCATTTCACAAGCATACCTTAAAACACAGGATTACAAAAATGCTCACTTAAACTTGCAAATATCAAATTCGATTAAAGAGTCACGCCATCATGAAACTGTAACTAAGCGATTAACTCATTTTGAGAAACAGGCAGAATTACTTCGAATTCAAGCAGAGTTTCAGTTCGAACAACATATTAACAAAAGTGAGTTTGAAATGAAAGAGCTCCGATTAAAATTGCTTGCCCAATCTACAATCATTGTGATCATTTTATTGTCTGCACTGATACTTATTTTAATCATCTTCTTCAGAAACAAAACAAAAGCCAATAAACTACTCAAACAACAAAACGAGATCATAGAACACCAAGCTAAAGAGCTTAAAATATCCATAGGCCATTTGGAAGAAAGAGAAGTCGAGCTTGAGCAATCCAATAACTCAAAAGATAAATTGTTTTCTATTATTGCTCACGACCTAAAAAATCCATTTAACATCATTTTAGGTTATGCTGATATTTTGAATACAGAATATGAGGATTTTAATGAAACAGAGGTAAAAAGGATGATCAATGAAATTGATAAATCATCTAAAATCACCTATAATTTATTAGATAATTTACTCACTTGGTCGCGTTCACAGCAAGGTAAGATTGAAATCAATAAAGAATTATACAATTTAAAACATTTGGTCGATCGAAGCTGTGAGCCTTATAAATTGAATGCAAACAACAAAAACATTAAGATTACAACAAAAATTCCTCTTGATTATAAACTTTTTGTGGATAAATTCACCATATCAACAATTATTGGAAATTTACTAAGTAATGCCATAAAATTCACTCCAGAAGGTGGATTAATCAAGATTTATGCAGAATCAGACAATAACAATATTCGCTTAAATTTTAAAGATAATGGAATTGGCATGAGTGCAGAAACCACACATAAACTTTTCAGTAAAGAAAGAAGCGACACAACCTTAGGAACTAATAATGAAAGTGGTACAGGTTTGGGATTATTTCTCTGCCAAGATTTTGCTAAGAAAAATGGTGGAGAAATATCTGTTATAAGTGAGCTTGGAAAAGGGAGTATTTTTACTTTAACAATCCCTATTTCAAAAATCTAATATATAAATTCCAGATTTACATCTTATAGATGATCCATAAAATAGGTAATACGCCTATAAAAAGCGTGCAGTCTTATGCTTACTTTTGTGATGCACAAGTGAGTTATGAGTATTTCAAAACAATATATCATTGGATCAATTTTATTTTTACTGGGATTGATTAACAGTTCCGTCATTGCTTCTGACTATCAGCAACGTATTGACAGCATCAAAAAAGTTATATTATCAAAACCAGGTGATTCGACCCTTGTTAAATGCCATAGAAGAATTGGAAGGCTATACAGGGACATTGAAAAAGATTCTGCCATTCATCATTTTAATAAATCAATTCAAATTGCGACAAAATCGAACAACGTATTAGGTCAAGCAGATGGATATTTTAATTTAGGGGTTCTGTATTACAATTGTGAAGAATTTGATAATTCTTTGAAGGAATACTTATCAGCATTATCCATATATATTGCAGAAAACGATACAAACTACATCATTGGAACTTACACAAATATTGGAAATCTTTATGCCTATAGCTACGACAAACAAGCAACCCTTGATTATTATATTAAAGCATTAAACTTAAGTACTTTATCAAATGACAGTGCCGGAATGGCCAATAATCTAAACAACATTGGGCTCATATACAAAGAATTAAAAAACTACGAAAAAGCCATTACTTATCTCCATCGAACTTTAGAGATTGATTTAAAGGCATCTGACATTCAGAATATTGCCAACTCTTATTCAAACCTTGGTTTACTCTTTATAAAACAAAGAAAATTTGAAGATGCTTTTAAGAATTTAAATGAAGCATATCAACGTTATCAGCACATCAATGATGCAGATTTAAAAATAGAAGTTTTATCAAATTTTGGAGAATATTACCTGGAAATTAAACAATCAGACTCTGCATACAAATACATTGGGATGGCCATTGATGAAGCCTACAGATCGAACAGAAAAAGAAGTTTGGCAAACAATTATTTTTTGCTCGGTAAGTATTTTTCTCTAAAGAAGAACTATTCTGCTTCTATCAAGCGAATTTTAAAAGCCATTCAGATTTCTGAATCCTTACATGTTACAGAAAGAAATAGTGAATTCTATCAGTATATTTCTGATGCTTACTATAAATTAGGAGATTATAAAAATGCTTATCTCAATAAGAAAACATCTCAATTAAAAAGAGATTCTCTTCATGCTGATGAAGTTAGCTTAAGGTTGGTAGACTTTGAAAAACAAATTGAATTGGCTAAAATTCAGACTGAATTTAGATTGGAACAACAAATCCATAAAAGTGAATATGAAAAGAAAGCATTACGTTTGCAATTGTTAGCACAATCGGCCATTATTGTCATCATTTTATTGGTTGCTTTAGTGCTTATTTTTATAATATACTATCGTAACAAAACGAAGGCTAATAAATTACTCAAACGGCAAAATGAGATTATTGAACATCAAGCGGAAGAATTAAAAATCTCTGTTGAACATCTCGAAGAACGGGAAAAAGAGCTGGAGCAGTTAAATGTTACCAAAGACAAGTTTTTTTCTATCATAGCACATGACCTTAAAAACCCTTTCAACATTATTTTAGGATACGCAGATATTCTAAATACAGACTTTGATAATTTCGATGAAGCTGAATTAAAAAGAATGATCAATGAAATTGACAAATCTTCTAAAATCACCTATAATTTACTGGACAACTTACTAACCTGGTCGCGTTCACAACAAGGGAAAATACAAATCAACAAAGAATTATACAATTTAAAACATTTGGTTGAGCAAAGTTGTGAAGTATGTAAACTAAATGCTACCAATAAGAACATAAAGATTTCGATTGAGATTCCCATTGATTATAAACTTTACGTTGACAGGTTTACCATTTCAACGGCCATAGGAAACCTATTAAGCAATGCAATAAAGTTTACACAAGAAGGTGGATTAATAGCCATATACGCAGAGAAGGATCATAAAAACATAAGCATAAACATCAAAGATACAGGTATTGGAATGAGTGAAGAAACGGCATTCAATCTATTCAATGACGGCAAAAGTAATTCAACTTTAGGCACCAATAATGAGAGTGGTACAGGACTAGGATTGATAATATCTCAAGAATTCGTTAAAAAGAATGGTGGAGAAATATCTGTTGTTAGTGAGCTTGGAAAAGGAAGTATTTTTACTTTTACATTTCCAATCTCGAAAATAGATGAATAAAAAAGACGAAGAAAAAATCAGAAAAGCTCTAAAATCTAAGAGCTGGAACGAAATTAAAACCTATGATTCTTGGCAGATTTTTAAAGTCATGTCAGAATTTGTAGAAGGTTTTGAAAAAATGGCACGGATAGGTCCTTGTGTTTCAATCTTTGGATCGGCACGAACAAAACCTGAACATCCATACTACCAAACAGCTGAAGAGATAGCATCACTTCTAATCAAAAAAGGATTGGGTGTGATCACTGGTGGTGGGCCAGGAATTATGGAAGCAGCCAATAAGGGGGCCAAACTTGCAGATGGTAAATCAGTTGGTTTAAACATTCGACTTCCCTTTGAACAAACTCCCAATATATACATCGACCATGACAAACTCATTGAATTTGACTTTTTCTTTGTAAGAAAAGTCATGTTTATGAAATATGCCCAGGGTTATATTGTTCTGCCAGGAGGCTTCGGAACTTTAGATGAGCTTTTTGAAGCCATCACCCTGATTCAGACGCAGAAATTGGTCCATTTTCCAATCATCCTCGTATCGGTTAACTATTGGAGTGGGTTGATTGATTGGGTTAAAGATCAACTCATCACAGAAAAAAACATCAGTCCCGGTGATTTAGAAATATTCCACCTGGTTGATACGGCCGAAGAGGCTGTAAGTATTATCGACGATTTTTACGCTAAATACGCTCTAAAACCAAACTTCTAGTACTTAATTTATTTATGATTACAAAAGTCCCTATAAAAATATTACCCATCGAAGATGATGGCTTTCATTTGATGACCACTGTCAAAATCAATGAAAAAAAGGCAAATCTCATCATCGACACTGGAGCTTCACGAACCGTTTTTGATGAAACCCTCATAAAAAAGTTTTTACCAAAAGAATATGATAAATTCGAAAAAAATGAGAAGCTATCGACAGGTTTAGGAACCAACACCATGCAAAGTCATGCCTTTTCATTAAAATCATTAAAGATAGGAGATTTAATTATCAAAGATTATATGGCTATCATTCTGGATTTAAACAATATAAACGAATCCTATTCTAAGTTGGGTCTTCCTCTCATTCATGGAGTTATTGGCGGAGACTTGCTCTCAAAATATAAAGCTGTAATTTATTACCAAAACAAAACCCTGAAGTTATATTATCGATAAAAAAGGCATAATAATTGCTACCTTTATCTTTCAAAAATTTTAATGATGGCCAAGATTTTAATCGTTGATGACGAGAGAAGTATTAGAAATACTTTAAGAGATATTTTAGAAAGCGAAAAGTATAAAATAGATGATGCAGAAGATGGAATAATCGCTCTTGAGAAAATTAATGAGAATGAATATGATGTGATCCTTTGCGATATCAAAATGCCTCGCATGGATGGCATGGAAGTATTGACTAAAACCCTTGAAATCACTGATACTCCAATCATTATGATTTCCGGGCATGGAACCATCGACACGGCAGTAGAGGCCATTAAAAAAGGAGCCTACGATTATATTTCAAAGCCCCCGGACTTAAACAGATTGTTGGTTACCATTCGCAATGCAATGGATAAATCAAAACTAATCACTGAGACCAAGGTTTTAAAAAAACAGGTCAATAAAAAGTGGGATATGATTGGAGAGTCGCAAGCAATAGTCGATGTAAAGTCGATGATTGAAAAGGTTGCTCCAACGCATGCCCGGGTATTAATAACCGGAGAAAACGGAACAGGGAAAGAGCTGGTTGCCCGATGGCTACACGAACAAAGCATCCGTAAAAAATCACCATTTATAGAGGTTAATTGTGCTGCCATTCCCAGCGAACTCATCGAAAGTAATTTATTTGGCCATGAAAAAGGATCCTTCACCTCTGCCGTAAAACAACGTAAAGGAAATTTTGAACTTGCCCATGGAGGAACCTTATTCTTGGATGAAATAGGCGACATGAGCCTGTCTGCGCAGGCAAAAGTTCTTCGTGCATTGCAAGAGAATAAAATTATGCGTGTAGGAGGTGAAAAAGACATTTCGGTGGATGTTCGTATCATCGCAGCAACCAATAAAGATTTAAACGAAGAAATTGCAAATAAAAGATTCAGAGAAGATCTTTACCATCGGTTGAGTGTTATTTTAATTGAGGTTCCGCCATTGCGTGATCGATTAGAGGATATTCCAATTCTAGCCAATCATTTCCTTACAGAAATCAGCTATCAGGCCGGAAAAGCTCAAATGAATATTGCTGATGAAGCAATTCAGGAACTTCAAAAAATGCAATGGACCGGAAACATTCGAGAGTTCAGGAATGTTCTTGAACGTTTATCAATTCTGTGCGAAAAAAATATTACGGCACAGGACGTAAAAGCTTTTGCCCATCCTTTAGGCTCAAAGAAATAGATTGGGAGTTGCTTACTAAAATAGTAAACCAGTATCAGGCTTCAACACAATTCACTGAAACCTTGCTAAACTAAGAGCATAAGAAGAGTATTAGAAGGAATTAAACAATTCAAATAAAACTCTTTTAAGCCATTCTTTTACAATCACACTAACACTCTCAAATTTTCTTTATATCAAAGCTGTTCTATTCCTTAAACTGTATGGTCTTGCTCAACCGTATTGAATTGCCTCCACTACGCAACTTTTCGACACCTAACACATAATAGTTCTCATTTAAAACAATGGCTCCTCCGTTATTTATCTGAACTTTCCCTCCGATATTGTTTTCATCATAAATACTCTCAGTAACCGTGAGTGTTTGGCCATCTGCAACAATAATTTCACCTCCACTTTTAACCGTTAAATTCCGTATGGTAACAGTAGAATTTACAGTTAATATTGCTCCGTTTTCTACGACGATATCATTTGTGCTTAAAGGAAGCCGTCCAGCATTCCATGAAGCTGCATTTGAGAAATTATGAATTCCGCTAAAGCTAGGAATTACAATTGACATGCTAACTCCTGCATTTGCCGTTGCATTAAGAACATCCGAAACAGTATAATCAAAAGTTACATTTTCAGTATAATTCATTGTTAAAGAAGCAGGTACACTAAAGGTAAAACTTCCTGTATTAGTTGTTGCTGAACGACTTGCTGTAGCCGAAGAAAGCACACCCCAGTTTGTAACAGTAAATGATTGCGTATCCGGGTCTGTATCATTTGCCAACACATTTTGGGTAAGGCTTTCGCCCGGATAAATTTTCCAATTATCTGCCGTTGGAACAGGCGATCTGTTAACAACTAATATTGTTGCAATGGCCTGATCAAAAGCAACTCCATCAGATATGGTATAGCTAAAGGTAAAACTTCCTTCCCAATCATTTGGTGCTGCATAAGTAAATGCCCCTGTTTCGGTATTAAAAGAGGTAAAACTTCCGTGCGCCAACACAGGAGTACTGCTAACATCTAAATCATCGCCATTGGCACAAATATCATTACTGATCAGATTTCCGCTTATGGATGAATTGCAATTTACTGTATAGGTTCCATCATCATTTGCCAATGGACGCACAATAACTTTCCAGGTAGCTGTTGATGCTTCAAAGCTTGTATTGCAACGTCCATCATGTGCATACCTACGATAAGAGGTTGAAGTTTTTAAGCCTGAAGGAGGATCATATGAAGTATCACTGGCACCTGCAATAACCTGACTTGTTGCAAAATCATCTGTTGATAATTTCCACTGATAGGTAAAGGATGAATTTCCTCCACTAGCAGCCACTGAATTTCCAATTGATGTTGGATTGCCATTATATTCAATGGTTTCCCCGGTGTTTAAAATTGAACCGGCTGAGAAATCAGGATGTACTGTTATGGTTTTTAGGCCCGTTATTTCCTCACCATAGCCATTTGCCGAACGCTGTATTTGTCGGTAATATGTTGTTTGAATTAATGCAGGGGGTTGGTAATTAATATTTGTTGCCCCTTCAATATTGCTAAAACTAACTCCATCGCTTGAACGCTGCCATTGATACGAATAAGGAGTAGCTCCTCCACTGGGCGCATTTCCGCTTAATTGGCTGGGTATTGTATTATAACAGATTGTTTGATTATCGGAAATTGATCCAACTATAAATGGTGGAATAACTGTTATTTTAAAGCTACTAGTTGATGTATTTCCACTGGGGTCGGTATAGCTGTAGCTTACCGTAGTTTCTCCAAAGGGAAAAACTGAACCACTGGCTAACCCCGCAGTTAAAGTAGGTACTGCTGCTGCACAGTCAAATTCAATGATATAAGGAATATTTGCATAATTAGCATTTAGATCATTCCATTTTCCACTATTTCCACTCCAGTTTGTTACGGTACAATCTTCGCCACCGGGGTAGCCATCATTTGGTTCTCCTGAAGCCCAACTTGTATAAGCTACAGCTTCCCCTGTAACCCATTGGAAATTGCCTTCCGAAGATGCATCGGTAAATCCGATCCATGCCATACCCCCATTACCCACAACCAAGGTATTTTCCTCAGCACTGGTGATTGTCACTAAGTGAGCACCTAAATTATTGGCATTGGTATTAGCTGTAGTCCAGCTGGTTGCAGCATTTGACCGAAAATAAGTATGTCCGTTAATAACCCCTAAAAAAGTATAACCAGGAATGGATGTTGGGGCATTGCAAGTCAAGCAATTGTCAGTTACTGAAGGTAAGTCATAATGAACAACCTGCGACGGACTGGCAACTGTTGTAACCAATACAATATCTTCGGGAGCTGTTATAACAGGATCAACAATATCGCCTGTAACGGTAACAACGTTTGTGGTTTCACTTCCGCATCCCGATGCTGAAGTTTGAATTTGTCTGTAATAAGTTGTTGTAGTTAGTGCGTTGGGTTGATAATTAAGACCACTAGCACCGGCAATATCTGAAAAAGTGATGTTATTTATTGAATGTTGCCACTGATACGTATAAGGTGTGCTACCACCTGTAGGGGCGACACCAGTTAATTCAGAAGGAACCACATTATAGCAAATAGTTTGATCACCTGAAATAGAACCCACTTCAAAGTTTGGATAAATCGTTATTTGAATCACGTTGGATATTGCAGATCCGGTCCAATCATCTTTACAGCTAACCCTAGCCAGTCTTCTATACCAGCTTGTAGTAGAAGTGAGAGGGGGATCATAATTTGCTGAATTGCTTGACGAAATATCGGAAAATCCAGCGGAGTTGCTAGTGGTTGACACCTGCCATTTATACTCCAAGGTTCCGTTATGTCCGCTTGGCAAAGTAGAGTTTGTAAGAATGGCAGGGTCAAAGGCAGTACAACTTTCCTGGTTTGCACTAATGGTTCCTCCTGATGTGGGGTTGGTGCAACTCAAGGTTGAGAATGTAAGCTGATTTCCATAGGCTGTACCCGCTGAATTGGATGCATAAGCGCGTACATAATAAGTTGTCCCCATCGTTAAGCTACTCATACTACTACTGAACGATCCTGTGCCTGTTCCGTCTGTTGTTTTTGAGTTAGCAAGGGTTGGTGTACCTGTCGTGTTCCAGCATATTCCCCGCGCTGAAATAGAAGCACCACCATCTGCAGTTACATTTCCTCCCGAAGAAGCACTATTATTTGTAATTGAAGTAACCGAATTTGTTGTAAGAGTAGCCAGCGTACAAGCTGTTGTTGCAAATTGGACTTTTAAAACATCTGAGTATTGCGGGACAGCATCTTCTGAGACAAAATATAGATCATAGTTTGTACCAACACTTAAATTGCTTATGTTAAATATTTTCTCAACATCAGCTGTCATTGCACTTGAACCATGAGCAACAACCGATACAGATCCATAATTTGAACCTGCTTTTATTTGTGCTGCCGAAGGTGCACTTGCATTTCTCGGAACGACCATCCAATATCCAGTAGCATCAGCACTTGCAGTGGCACGAAAATCAGCTGTTGTATAAGTAATATTATTAACAGCACCACTAACGGTAGCCACATCGTTAATAATATCGTCAATATCGGCTAATGCACCTGCGGCATAATACCATACAAACTCATCCGATTGCCCAGGATTCAAATCCCGAAATCTAACATAAAACCCATAAGAACCGTCATCATTATCGATGGAGGTAATTGAATTGTATGGATCTGTTGGTAATATATAATTACTCCAACCATACCTTGTTCCAATTATTGTATTTCCTTTACTGGAGGTTGTATAAAAAAGAATGGATTCTGTTCCTGAAAAAACCTTAATAGCTGCAGCACGTTGCGAAGTATTAGAAATCTGAACAAAAGAGCCATCAACCAAATTTCCTTTTTGTTTAGTATTGCGATCAGAACTACCTATATAATCATCACCCGTTCCATTCCACATCCTCACATTGGTTGCAATAGCACTACTCAAATTCGTAAGCTTTACTTTTACTTCAATATATGCTTTATTTGAAGGAATGGTATAAGTATTTTCCAGTCTAAAAGTGATTCCTCCTACAGCAAAAGTACCAGTAGATTTAATCGTTCCATAACCGATCAACCCACTTTGGTGGAAAGCTGATTTATCAATCACCTGACCAGATAAATTTGGGTTTGTTACAGATGAGCCAGTTGAGTATGGAGTCCATTCATTGCTACCATCTCCTCCTACAGCAAAAGTATTATCTAAAGAATAGCTTGAGAAAGTAAGTTTACGCCATGAAGAAGTTGAGGCATTATAATAAAAAGGTTGTTGCAAACCACCTTTAGTATTAATTGAATTTTCATTACCTGTTCCGAACCTTAAATAATTATTATTGATAACCGTTTGAGCCTGACTATTATCAATAAAAAGAATCAAAAAAACGAATATAGCAGTTAATCTTTTGAATAAACTATAGATATCTTTCACCATCTATTTCCTTTCAATTTTAGAGTTTTTAATCGTCCAACTACCCTCTGCCTTGATTAGCTCAAGGTCAACAGAAATATACTGTTCAGCCCCTTTATAATTTAATACATATTGTCCTTCTAATAAGGCTACAGAGTTTATTACTTCAAATTTTCTAAAGACGAAGAAATCCTTTACTCCTCTATTGTTTACTTCATCTTTTTCAAGCAATACAACTGAGTAACCATCTATTACAACATTCAAATCATTATTAAAACTAACCTCATGTTGCATCACATAAATTTCATTCCCATGATAAAACTCTTTTAATCCCGGAAGGTCGATACAGATTTGTAAAACTTGAGATTGATCATTTAATGTTTGTGCTTGAATATTTATAGCTGATAAGATTACAACTATGATACATAAAGAAAACTTTCTCATGAAATGTCTTTTTCCGAATTTTCTCATACTGATCTGTCTAATTATTTGTTTATTCTCATCTTAAAAACCCAGTTACTACTTTCTCTACATTCAAATTTTAAACCCGTAGCATCAGGGACAATCCTCCATGTTCCGTCAACTCCAGGGTTTCCCAGATAAATAACTGAGCTACTGGTATAACCTGTTGTGGTTAAATTGTTTACTCCTTCAATATTTTTTGAGGCATCAGCAATTAAAGCTTTACTTGCAGTTACCGATCCTGCACTTGTCGATAATAGATTACTGTTTGATTTAAGTTGAGCATCCAATTTGTTATCAGCATCTTTTAGGCTGCTAGCTGCAGAAATATAATTGGCAGAAGCATTTGCGGTATACGTTCCATTTGCATTTAATCCTGCACCATTTTGTGATGCATCTAATTCAGTTTGTAAAGCATTATCGGCATTGGAGCGGGCTGTAGATTCAGCACTAACGGCTGTTCCTCGATTTGTAAGCTCTGCTGCTATATTATCCGCATTTATTTTTATTTGTGCATCTAATTTTTTATCGGCATCTTTTAATCCTGAAGCAGCGGTCAGATAATTTGTACTTGCATCCGCAGTATAAGTACCATTTGCATTTAATCCGGCACCATTTTTAGAAGCATCCAATTCGCTTTGCAAAGCTTGATCGGCAACTGTGCGTGCATCAATCTCTGTTGTATCAGATGTTTTCCTATTTGCGATTTCAGCAGCCAAATTATCCTCATTGGTTTTAACTTGTGTATCTAATTTTTTATTGGCATCTTTTAAAGTAGAAGCCGCAGTTAAGTAATTTGTTGCTGCATCGGCAGTATAAGTTCCATTTGCATTTAACCCTGCACCGGTTTGAGTCACATCCATTTCATTTTGCAAAGCATTATCGGCATTGGTTCGAGCGGTGGCTTCTGCTGTAACTGCCGTTCCTCTGTTTAAAATCTCAGACGCTATATTAGTTTCATTAACCTTCACTTGAGCATCTATTTTATTATCAGCATCTTTCAAACTCGAAGCCGAAGAAACATAATTTGCTGAATTATTTGCAGCATATGATCCATTGGCATTTAGTCCTGCACCAATTTGAGAAGCATCTAATTCAGTTTGCAAAGCATTATCGGCAGCTGTTCGTATCGAAACTTCTGATGCCATGCCTTCCTCAAATTGAGTGGTGGTTAGATAAGAATATGCATTTGTAGTATACCATATAAAATTTGCTCTCCACTCTGTTATATCATCCTCAGTTATTAAAAAACTAGGATGGTTATTAAAAATTGGATCGGTTTCGGTATAACTTTTTAGATAACCCTCCATGGCATGATTTCCCCATGAAAAGGATGAATCAATTTTTGACAAATAATCTTCTGTAAGACTAAATGCAATATGCGATTTAAATACTGGGTCTTCTTCAGTAAAGCTTGTTAAATATCCTGCATCCGCGTGATTTCCCCATGAAAATGCGGCTTCAATATTCCCCAGATCAACCAAACTTAATTGAGATACCGGGTGAGACATGAATAGCGGGTCACTTTCTATCAATGCTCCTAGTTTGGCATTCCAGCTATCAATATTTGCCTGGGTAATATCAAATAAAGGAGATTCTGTAAACACAGGATCAGATTCATGGTACTGATCAGCCGTTTTTGCATGCAATGCATAGGGCACACTCAACAATTGACTTGTTCCGCTGATGGTATAATTGGTTCCTCCTTCGGGATCCGTTTCTATTTTAAGAAAATAAGGACCACTTGACCAATCAATTTCAGTAAAACTTCCAATTAATGGTAAGCCATCCCCAATTTCAATACATATTAAACCCGATTCGTTGCTTGAGCAATTATGGGTTTCAACATAAATTTCGAATCCGGTTGGAGCCCCTCTAAGAATACTAATTTGCATCCCAATGGTTGAACTCGTTTTTAAATTGTTATCTGCACCTCTAATGATGGCCTGGTAACTCATTTTCTCCGGAATCTGAGCAAATAAAGATAAGCCAGTGATTAAATTCACAATTAGTACTGCTAAAAATAGTGTGATTTTGATTTTGCCTGATTTCATTCGGGTCATTTTTTTGAGTTAAAATTTATTGTTTTATTATCTTAAAGGTTCTTATTTCTTTATTCGAATTAAAGACTTTTAAAATATAAATGGTCTTTTGTTTGGTTGCCATACTGATAATCGTTCTGCTTTCCGAAATATCTTTTACCTCAATAAGCCTTCCACTTAAATCAAATAATTGATAAAACAGATCCTTATTCACTTGCCGATCGACAGTAAGCGTTAAATAATTAACCACTGGGTTGGGATAAACTTCACATTCCAATGTAATATCCAAATCATCTTCAATTGCAGTAACTACACTTACAACATAAGGTTGCTGAACACCTTGTATAATAATTCCACCTTCGTCATTATATGCAGCATAAAACACCTGTCCTATGGTATAACTAATGCTACCGTTTGTTCCAGTTGCCATTCCACCTGAGGGAACAACAGCTTCCTGACAGTAAAGAAACCTAGGCAAATAAATAAAACAAAACAGGATATAAATGGTGAGTAAGGTCTTTTTCATATGTGAGATCTAATATTTTAATTGTGATAAAATTATTTGATTCCTCTAGAAAAAAGATAGGTATTTGCATTAATAGAAAAGTTTAAAATGCTGAATATTTTACTTCAAAAAAACTGAGGGCTTTCACTTAAAAAACTGAATAGCAAGGTGCTTAAGTCCAAAAATACTGAATACAAGAAAAGAGAAGAGAAGAATACTAATCCAAAATAATGACACCTTCTTTAATGGCATATTTCACCAAATCGGGTATGTTTTTCAGATTCAATTTTTTCAGGATATTTTGCTTGTGTGTACCTATGGTTTTAACACTCACAAACAATTCACTTGCAATATCTTTCGTACTCTTGCCCTCAACTAAAAGCTTCATAACACTTAGCTCATGTTTACTTAAACATATATTACAATTATGAGAATCCTCATTGCTTAAATAGTGCTCAACAAGTTTTTGTGTTATTTCATTACAAAAAAATGTATTGCCCAAATAAACCTTCTGAATGGCTTCAAGCAATTGTTTCAAGCTTGAACATTTAAGAACATATCCTTTTGCCCCTGCCTGAAGCATATTTCGGATATAAGGCCCTTCATGAAACATTGATAATGCAATAACTTTAACCTGAGGTTGCTTTTTCTGAATAGCACGGGTCGCATCAATCCCATTCATCTTAGGCATCGAGATGTCCATTAAAACTATATCTGGTTTTAGCAATGAACATTTTTTTATGGCATCATATCCATCACTGGCTTCTCCAACAATTCTAATCTCCTCTTGATCCGATAATAATTTTACCAAACCTTCGCGAATTAGTTGATGATCGTCGGTAACTAATAATTTAATCTTCATTTAAGCAAAAATTCAACAATGGAGAACCCACAATTATTTAAAATTTAGATAAAAGCCAGATTAATCCTAAACATACTTATTTTAAGGCAAGCAATTTAAGAAAAAACAATTAAACATAATACAAGTATCAAATTTCAATAAATAAACATTTGAAAAAACACCAAACAAATGATCAAAATCTTTATTATTATTTATTCAAAAATTACAACTACCGCTAAACATTATTTTAGAGTCACTTACAAAGATGTTTTTATTTATTTCAAATAAAAATCATAAAATCCGGATGATCTTTACTTTACCAACCACTCAACAGTATTTTCTTACAATTCAGATTGCCCTTTTAATCATGAATTCATTAACCAATTATGGCTTTTTCAAACTAACCTTTAGGTGCAAAGAAATAGATTAAAGGCCTAATCCTACTTAAATAAATTTTGTAATTTTGTCGCCAATGCAGAATTTTGCATTAAGAAAGACATTGCAACTTCGGGGCTGACCGGTTTTGACAGCAAGGAAGTGGGAATGTAAGCATGCCGAGGGTTGTGAATATGCCTCGTAAAACCTAATTCTCACAGCCATATAACTGGCGAAAACAATTACGCGTTAGCAGCTTAGTCTAGAGATTAAGTCCCTAACTGTTTCCCGGGAAACCTCGCTTAACGGTGTCCCGATCGAAACATCGCAAATGTTAAGCTAGCAAATACAAGGTCTCGGTGTATGAGCGAAATAAAGAGGCTAAGGATTTAATAGCTGCTCCTTTCAGCGGTTATATCTCGAAAATCAATCGAAGGATAAGCATGTAGAAAGCATTTTGGCTGCTTGTTTGGACGAGGGTTCGACTCCCTCCAGCTCCACATACAACAAAGGCTGACCTTTTCGGTCAGCTTTGTTGTTATAAAACAGTACAAGTTTTATTATATCTGCCCCCTTTCAGCAGCCTTTTTCAATTTATCATTGGCATAAATTGCTATTTCAACCCTTCTGTTTAAACTTCTGTTTTCTGCGGTAGAATTATCAACCAATGGCTGATTCGGACCATATCCAACGGTTGTCAGTCTCACGGGATTAACGGCATTTGAATTCAAAAAAGTCGAAACACTAGCTGCCCGTTTCTCAGATAAGGATTGGTTAAACTCCGCTGGGCCGGTACTATCTGTATGACCTTCAATCAGTACATCGGTATCGGCATATTTGTTTAATACCGTCGCAAGTTTCCCAATATTCTCCTTAGCAACACCTCCTAGAGTGCTGGAGTTTACGTCAAACAAAATTCCCGAATTAAAGGTAATTTTTATCCCTTCTCCTACCCTTTCAACTTTAGCATTTTGCAAATCTGCTTGCAATTCAGCTACTTGTTTATCCATATATTTCCCAATGAGTACTCCGGCTGTTCCACCAACGGCTGCTCCGATGATAGCACCTGCAGCGGTATTATTGGCCCATTTACCCACCAGTGCACCTAAGGCTGTTCCTCCGGCAACACCTATTGCCGCACCCTTTTGGGTATTATTCATGGTTTTACACCCTACAAAAAGTTGGCTCAATACGATCAATAAAATAATTACATTTTGCTTTTTCATGTTTTTACATTGTTTTTCTTACTCAAATATATTCAATAATAACATGAATATCAATTCAAACCCTAAATCAATCATTGCCATTCAAATAATCATTACTATATTTAAGTTCCTAAAACCTAATTAACTATGAAATCTCAACCTGGCCTCCTTGGAATTTGCTTGTCTTTACTATTCATCATTACTTTCCATTTTCAATCTTCAGCAAAAACACAAAATACTGCCGAGAAGTTTGAATATCAGGGAGTTTTAAACTATCTGGATGGACGCCCGTTGATATGTCAAGCTCAGATATCGATAATTTTAACATACTTCACATAAAAAGTGGGACGAGCTATACTCAGGTTAAAAAACTCACAAAAGGAGCTTTGAGTATCGATCTGGTATTTGCAGGTGAGTATGTCATGGAATTTATGGGTCAGGAAATAACAAAATTTAATGTTTCAGCTGTTAATGGTAAACTAACAACTAACTTATCTACCAAATTAAGCCTTCCTTTCAATTATTTTATCATAAGCAAACCCAAGCTGGAAGTTAGCATTTACGACGATAATGCCAATTTAATCAAAAAGTTAAAAGCTGATAATAATGGATACATCCCTTTGAAAGAAACTGAAAGTTACTTCTCAGATAAATTCTTCACAACATTAGCTGGTGAAGGATTTCCTAGCCTTTCAACTTTTAAAAAACCCAGCAAATCTAATCTTGGCAGATTCAATAATCGCAAGCTTTATATCAATAAAGTAAAGTCTAAAAATCTCGTTGCCGGAAGAGACCTTATTCATCAAATTCCACACAACACTTTCTATAGACTAAAAAATCTGACGCTCTTGAATAAAAATAAGATACTAATTCTGGAAAGTTATAATACGCAAAGTAAAAAAGCGAGTCTTCACAAAGTAAACTTACCCAATGGCTCAAGCCAAAACGGCGGGAATATTGCTTTAGATTTCAAGGGTAATTTGGTTTTTTTCACCAATAAGCAATCTTATTATTTAAATACTGATGGAGCCTTAAGCAAGGAAGACAATCTATACATCGACCCCATTTATCAATTCAATAATATTTTTGTTAAAGGAAGGTTCTGGCTTGCTCCCAAATTTTTAAATATACCTCTAAAAGAAGGCAGTCACATTTTCGAAATAACTTGCAATGGCAAATGGAATGATGCAAATCCTGCACATCTAGAATGGGGGACTAAAAAGGATAAGCTTCTAGATAAAATCTATCACCCGGAACCCGGCACTAAAAGAACCGCTAAACAAGCAGCTGCGCTTCAGAAAGAATATGCTGCATTGATCAAGAGTGAGCCAAAACCATCCGTATTTAGTCGTGAGGGTGAAATTACTTCCCAAGAACACTTTGAGGTAAAGTTTGATCCGGGTGAACCCAATCTTTGGAAAATGGATGGAGACTATAACTCTTACAAAGAAACCGATCCTGATCGAAATTATTACCCTTATGGCCTCGATCCTGAAAGCAAAATTCACAAAATGGATTTAAAGGAATGTTTTATTTCTGTGGATAGAAGCGACCCAATCTCTTATTCTCATATCGACCCATCAATTTTCAAAGGTATTTTTTACGCCTATGATGATGAAGATGAAAGAAAAGCAGCCATGGAATCAGCCCGGAAAAACGCATCGGTAAGTTTAGGTTTGGGTGAAGATTATGAAGAATGGCAAGGGTCCAGTTTTGATCTATCTAAAAAAGATTATCAGTTAGATGGCCCCATCAATAAATATGAAGGTCCTTACCCTGAATTAAGATATCGTGCATCAAGAACTCTAGGTCAATATCAAAACCTTGAAGAAGCAAAGAAACATTGTGAAAAGCCCATTAAACATTATGGCAAATACAGATGTGTTGAAACCAGTATCATATCAGTTTGTCCTGAAAATTATCGTTTTACAGTTGATGCATCCGGAATCAAAACAGACTATAATGCACTCTATTGTGGAGAAGTAGAACCTGATGTGGATGAATTAAAAGGGGATGAAATTGTTATTGAATTCTCTGCAGAGGGATATATCACTGAAACCCGAGCATTGCAAAAAAATATGCTGGAAGTCAAGAACATCTTATTAAGTGGTCATATTACCGATACAGATGGTGTCGAAATAGAAGGGGCAAAAGTTAAACTTAGAAACATTGATGGCGTTGCTGAAACCGATGAGGCAGGAATTTATAATTTGACAGCCAAAGCTCAGGGAGAGGAATCGCACTCAGAAGTGATGGATATCAAACTTAAAAAAATAGGTTTCGAAATCAGTCATGAAGAATTGGGAGTATACAAGGCAGACAAACCTTATGGATTGGTGTCAGATGGATTTACAACCTTAAAACTAAAGGTAAAAGCCAAAGGGATTCGCCCGAATACCGTAAGTGCTGCACAACCACAAATTGGAGATTTTGTGGAACAATCGGTACTAAAAGTTCCACTGGTTTTAGATAGCAATGGAGAAGGAGAATTGGAATATGTCCCACCTGCCTACCTCACCAATGAAATGCTTAACAAAAAGCTTGAAGTGCCTGGTCTGGGTCAACTAAGTTTACCTTTCCTCTGGGTTACAGAAGTTCCTATTCAATTTAACTTTGAAGATGAAGAAGGAAACCCCGGAACTTATACCGTAAATATTTTCATAACCCGGCCTCCTGTTTTTCCGATCCATGGCTTTACCGGAGACTTATCAACCTGGGCACATTTAGCAAACTTCCTCCGCGAACAGAAATATAATTTTATTCTGCGCGAATACTACAAGGGTCCTGCCGATGAATCGACCATCCAAAGACAATCGCAAAAGCTTGGGCAGTACATTCAAAACACCCAGAAAGCCTACAGAGAAAATGGGATTCTACAAACCAGGATTGATATTGTAGCGCATAGCATGGGCGGACTCATCAGCCGGCACTACATCAGTAACATGGCCAAATATGGCGAAAAGGCAGGAATTGTTATCCCATATAACGTAAAGCTTTCTAGGGAAGAACTGCAAGCGCAACGTTTTAAATCACCAGTTAAGCTTAATGATATTCGTAAACTAATCATGGTTGGAACGCCTAATCACGGTGCAACCTGGATTGATGGAAGGATAGGGCATTTAGGAGCTTATTTAGGAAATGTTCATGAGGTTGCTAATTCGCAGTTGAGATCGAATAGCCAGTTCCTGGCGAATTTAAATGCCGGAGAAAATCAAGGTAGACACCTGGCCCCGAATGTTCAATACGCACTATTGTATGGAAGAAGAAGGCTCAGATCCTTTTACCCTCCTGATTATCTGAAGTATCGATATGCCGATCCAGAAGCCTTGATGCGAAACTTTGTTACAGAAGATGATGGTGTGGTTAAGGTTTCATCCGCTAAATTAAATGGGGTAATTGACTTTGCTTTCCCTGAAAATAGAGACAACCCATTCGGATTTATCCATTCACCTTCATTAAGTTTTCCATTCTCTGGAGATAAATCAATTACCACCGACTCGGAAATTTTTAAGAAACTAAATGAGCTATTGCTGGAAGATATTCCGCGCATGCCCCTCAAAAATTCATTTGCGAAAGTTTATGGTACCGAAGGTGATGTAAACATGAGATATTACACAACAGAATCGTGGAAACCAATGGCTAGCGGTACAAGTAAAAAACTTGAAAATTATTGGTGTCAGTTTAAAACGGGCGATGGTCATACAAGGATTGCATTTTTCCAAAACAATTACCATTGGGCTTCCATTCACATCGAACCAAATACCATTTTAAGAATTGAGAACGCCTCTCCGGAATTGGTAGAAGTTTATTTACAGCAAGGAAAAGCACGTTTTACTTCAAGAAAACAAGAAGGAGGTGGATTTGAAATTGCCATGGGTGATGAAACCGAGAAATGGTACAACTTTAATCCTAAGGCTGTGGTTCTCGATATTAATACTGATTTTATCGTTGATAAGAATGAGTCTATAAAAGTAAACTCAATTAATGGTGGCGTATCGGTTGGTTTTTCTATCGCGAATGACACAAACTTGCGTGGAAAAAAGATCGAAAGAAATGGTGGCATTGAACTAAGCCCAACCAATGAACTGCTTGACAGCCCCCTACCCGATTCTGGCTGGTGGTCGCAAATTGACACATCTTACTTACCCGATGAAGCTCCGGAATTATCTAAAGGCATGATTATCCAGGAGGATTTTTCAGGCAATCTTTCAAACTGGGACACCTCCGAAATTAAACCCATTTTATATGAAAAGAAACTTTTTTGGGAAGTTGGTGAATATAATCCACTAATGCATAATACTTCGATTCCCCTTCAAAATATCATCATAGAATTTGATGGCTGGGCTGATAAAAATGGAATGGGTGTCGGGTGGTACAATGCGGACAGTAAAGGGTATATGATAATAATTGGAGCAGGATTTAATACAAGATCTGAAATTATAATCAAAGATAAAGACACATATCCAGACTCTTTTGATATAACTAAAATCCCAGGCACATCCCTAAAACTTAACACTTGGCAACATTATAAATTTATTGTAACGAATGAGATAATTGAAGTCTATATAGATGAAAAACTAATCGGATCCAAAAAGATTGACAAAAGTTTTGAAGGAGAAGGAACCCTGGTTTTCCATAGTCATAAAACGAAACTCGCGATCGACAATTTAAAAGTGTACAAAGTTACAAGTGAAGATCTTGCTAGTACGAAAACGACTCAAGAAAACTTATTGGTGAATGCTAGTTTTGAAGACGGGCCTAACTTGAATGCCTATCTAACCATGCGAGCAGGAACGACCATACCGGGATGGAAGATAACTAAGGAAACGGTTGATCTCACAGGAACTTATTTTAAAGCATCTGATGGAGAAAGAAGCATTGATTTAGTAGGAACCCCAGGTTTGGGTGCCATTGAGCAAACCTTTGAAACAAAAATTGGAGAAAGGTATCAAGTCAAATTTGACCTGGCGGGTAACCCGGTTGGTGGACCACCCGTTAAGAAAATGAAAGTATCTGCTGGTTCTCAAAGTAGTCTGTTTGAATTTGATGTTACTGGAAAAACCATTCAGGAAATGGGCTGGCAAGAATCCACCTGGATTTTTATGGCCGAAGAAGATAAAACAACCTTAAGTTTCGAGGCATTAGCAGGAGCAAGCCCAAGCAACTACGGGGCTGCTATCGATAAGGTATCAGTAACGCCATTTTCTGAAGACCTTACTTTTGATAAATCGGATACGGTTCAGGAAGTCATCCTAATTCAAAATCTGGGAGATGTGGATATAATAACAAAGGATAAATACTTACCCATTTCCGGCTTCACCCATCTGGAAGTGAATGCAAAAAACGATTTAGGCAGTGCGCTCGAAAGTCCTTACGAAGTCAATATAAAACTTGAGAATCCGGAATTATTGCCTTTCATTGCAATCACTAACCCTAAAGGATTTATCGACAATACCGGAAATTACAAATATGACATCACCATCAGTGAGCCTCAACTTGAAAACTTTAGGTCTTTAAATGAAATACCACTCGAAGCGACATTTGTGGTACAAATCATTCATCCACAAACTCAAAGTATTGATTTTGAAAAGAAGATTAAAATGCCTTTAGGGATGACTTTAATTCAGGGAAAAACCATTGGCCCCAATTACAAACCAAGGCAAGAACCTTCTCCTCCGGAATTCTATTTTACCAGTTATCAAATCGCGAATCAGGCGGATGAGAATGGTAATTTCTATATTCTTTTCAATACAACCTTGTACGAAAAAGACATTGAAAAATATAAGAAACTTGCAGAAAGAACCCAGGAAGTTTTTAACATGAATAGATTTGAATTCGCACTTGAATGGTCAGCAAACTGCTCCTTACCTTTCAGATACATGCTCCCCGACAGCATTAAAAGTCAACTCACGGTTGCCAATAAAGTAAAGGTTGGAAAAAACGGGCTCATTGATTTACTAAGTCCGGAAGAACATGAGCAACGCCTCAAACAAAAAGTTATTCAATTCATTGAGCGAATGCCACTTAAACCTGAAAAAAAATCCTTTGTCCTGAGTAAGCTCGATCAATTAATCTTCAGATACAGTGCGTCTGCCATCAATCCTACTTTTACTGATAAGCTAACTTTCAGCAATGTAATTGAAGCACCTTTTTCAAGAGAACTTTATTGGAAAAATGAATTTCTAATTGGACCAAACAATTCCTCTTTTACACTCATGATGCATGCTATGGGACATTTTTTGCATCACGCCATTGTATTGCCAGAAAATAGGTTTTACAATTTCTTAGCAAAGAATTGCTATGGGGATGAAAAAATCTGGACCCATCAACGTGACCTGCTAAAATATATGTTCGACAAATCAGAATACATTTCATTCAGTGAAGCTGGTGCCGATTTTTTCACCTATCTGATGTTTAAATTTATTGAACAGAATGATCGTGATTTTGCCCATCAATCAATTTATTTTCATCCTGGCTATCTTTCTCAGTTTTCAAATTCAGATAAAGCCATGGAAGTCAAAAAGAAATACCCTACTTATTCAGTATCAGGACCTCAAACGACTTTTTTGATTAACTATTACGGTCGAAATTGTGAAACTAACCCTAGCCGGGTTTATTCCGATTTCTTGCTCAATCAAAGCTTATTTTCTAAGTATTCAATGGGTGGAGACCCGGCCTCAACCATCAACGAATGGCTCTTGGCCAAACGAAAATCATTTGCAATTGAATACTTAGACGGAGAAAGCAATCCTTTTGAAGCAGCCGGTCTTTTAGATCTAGTCAATGAAGATTACAAAGTTAGCCTTCTACCCATGGGTGATCACAGAACTGCTACGGTCGATATCAACGGAAACTTGGTTTCAGATTTCCAGCAAATTCCTTCAGTTTCCATTCAGCCTAATTCGATGGTGAGCATTGAAAATGGAAAATTTAATTTGTTGGTCATACATAAAGATTCTATCAAGTTAATTGAACTGGAGCCCAACTGTAAAGTTCAAATAGGTGAAAAATATGATCTAAAACTCATAGCGGGTAATTTTAACTTTAAATCTGCTTTAAATTTTAAAACTTCGTTGGCGCAATTTAGTCCTAACAGCGAAAAGTTCAATATCAAACTTGAACCAGATTTAACGACCATCATTGTGTTTGAAGGTTACCTAAAACTGAAAAGTGAAAACGATGAAGATACTGTAAAAGCAGGCCAATCCACTACAATGAATAAAAAAGGAAAGATTAAAAAACCCAAAGACATGAAAGAAATTCCTGCTCAATCTTCACCAAAAGTGGTTGAAATTCCTTTTAGAGTTTATAGATAGACCCTGTATCCATCTGGGTTTGGGTTCATCTTATTTATCGATTAATCTGAACTTTACGTCTATTTTATTTAGAGAAGCTCTGGTTTTTGATTAGGTTTATATTTCATTATAACCTAAACACATCCTATTATGAAATTTCCAACAGCCCGAAAAAAGGTTCTTTGCCTTGCAATCAGTCTTTTATTTGTCTCTGGCTTATGGGTTAACGCTTATTCACAGAAAGTTGCCATCAATTTTGACAGTTTTCATGGATACACCAAAACCCAGGCTTATCTCAAAGAAGTAGCTAAAAAATATCCAAACATTACTGAGCTCATTGAAATTGGCCGATCAAATCTTGGCGATCGCCCCATCAATCTTCTCATTATCACAAACCGGAAAACGGGTACAACCATCGACCGGCATGTTGAACTTAAAAACATGCGAAAAGAAGGGGTGAATAATGTTCCAAAAATGCCAGCTCATCTGGGCAAACCAGCACAGTGGATTGGGGCAGCAACCCATGGAAATGAATATACTGGCACTGAAGTCAGTTTGTACATCATCGATAAATTGGTTTCAGCATACGGAAATAATGATGAAATAACTCAACTGATTGATGATAATGTTTTTTATATCTGCCCAATTGTGAATCCTGATGGGGTTTATAATAGTGTTGAAAAGGGAATACCTCAACGTTATAATTCGGCCTTAAAGGATGATGATAAAGACGGAAAAGTGAATGAAGATGGGCCCGATGACCTCAATGGTGACGGTTACTACACTCAATTTAGGTATAAAAACCCAAAGGGAAATTACATCATGGATGAAGTAGATCCCCGATTGATGATCAGACTTCGAAGAGGACAAAAATCTGACAAAGAAAAATGGACGGTTATAAGAGAAGATTTCGACAATGATAAAGATGGAAAACGTGGTGAAGATGGAGAGACCGGAATAGATCTGAATCGAAACTTTCCAGAAAAATGGTTTAAAGATGATGGCATGCAAGGTGGCCAGGGCGATTATCCGGTTTCAGAACCAGAAACCCGCGCATTGGCAGAATTTTTCACCAATCACACCAATATCTACATGGCCCAGTTTTATCATACTTCGGGAGGATTTACAATTCGTCCCTGCGGCACTCAATCTCCTGCAAGCATGCATAAAAACGACGTGGCAGTTTATGATATGGTGATGGGTAAGAAATATTTAGAAATTATTGGAGAAGAAATTCCTAAAGCATATTTATATCCTGATTCTATTAAGTTTTATAAAGAGGAATTGAAAAAAACCTCTAAGAACAAATATGCCATTGACCGTGGATATGAATTTACCCACGGCTGGACAACCAGTTTTGATGAAATACTGGATAAAAATGTAAAATTTGGATTTCAGGCAGATTGGGCATTTATGCAGTGGGGTGTATTTTCAACCACGACTGAGCTATGGAACCGAAACAAAGACATACCCGGAATTCCAGAATTTAAAGGTAAAGATGCTTATTTAAAAGCGGCTCGTGCAGCACTAAAATACCAGGACGAAAAGTTTGATGGTAAACTATTTATTCCATGGAAAAAGTACAAACATCCTGAATTGGGCGAAGGTGAAATTGGCGGTTGGATCCCCATGTATGGTAGCAACAATGCATTCCCTGGAGAGGCTTTAGAAAAAATTTGCGAAGAACATTGGCAATTCGAACTGTTTAGAACCAAGCTGATGCCTAAAGTTATCATCAAAGATGCTGAAGCTAAAGTAATACACGACGGTAAAGACAATTTTAAAATCATTGAAGTTACTGCAACCATTGAAAACATAGGACAATTAGCCACACATCGTGCCAATGGAGCAAACCTTCCTATGAACAGAGAAGATGTAGTTTGGTTAATTGGAGATCGTGATAAAGTAAGTTTCCTCCAGGGAAATGCCTATCAAAAATTAGGTACTCTTGAAGGAAAGCTTAAAGTTCCTGGTTATAAAGCAATTCCTCCAAGAGCAGAAAATCAAACCCGTTTTAGACGTTTTAGAGGACCTGTTGAAAAAGCACCCCGTGGAGAAACTGCGAAAAAACCTCAAATGGGGTCAAGTCGAGAAGTAAAATGGCTGATTTCTGTGGAAGGAAATAGCCCGCTTAAGGTGGTTGTAACTTCTCAAAAAGGAGGAACTCAAGTTAAAAAATTAAGCATCAAATAAGGAGGGATAAATCATGTTTACAAAAAAAATTATAGTAATAATTTGCATCGCGATCTCTCTAACAATTGGAGTTAACGCACAAAACAAATTACAAAACAGCCCCGGAGGCTACCACGGTGAATTAGACTTTCCCATCAGTTGGAATCGATACTATTCTTATGCCGAATGGACAAAAATCATGCACGATATTCAAAAAAAATACCCGAATCTTTCGAGCATTGAAAGCATTGGAAAGTCAAGAATGGGGCGTGATCAGTATTTGATCACCATAACGGCCAAGAAAACCGGAGATCATAATGACAAACCTGCCATGTGGGTTGACGGTGCGGTTCATGGAAATGAAGTAAATGGAATTATGTGCTCGATGTATACGATGTGGTATTTACTTACTCGATACGATTACGATCCATATGTTTACGATTTGGTGAACACTACAACTTTTTACATTCTGCCTGGCTTAAACGTAGATGCCAATGATTCTTTTGTTGAGCATCCTAATACTCCAAATAATCCCCGCGAACCATACCGACCTGAGGATAATGATGGTGATGGACTATATGATGAAGACCAAACAGAAGATGTAGATGGTGATGGAGAACTCACCAATATGTTTAAAGAAGATCCCTTGGGATTTTATAAACTTTCAATTGATGGACGGCGGTTTGAGCCCGTTACTGATCCTGATGAGAAAGTCATGCGATTTCATCGAATAGGCGCTGAAGGATTTGATAATGATGGAGATGGTAGAATCAATGAGGATGACATTGGCGGACCAGATCCAAACCGTAACTATCCTGCCGGATGGAATATGGCTCAGGGAAATCCTTACACCATGTCGGAACCTGAAACCAGAAATGTGTTTGAATTTCAATTGGCACATCCAAATATTTTTGCGGCCTTCCATTATCACAATACAGGGCGTTTGATTATGTTTGTTAACCCTCCCCGGGCCAAAAAAGACACCCGTAGTTCTTGGGAGAAAGCACGCAGCAAAGCAGAATATGAGGCACGAAAAAAAGAGAATAAGTATGCTCAATATTTTGATTTCCAAGTTCAAAAAGGTTATGAACATGATATGGCAACCCAGAATAAAATTGTTGACATGGGTGCTCGCATACTTAAAAATTACCGACCTGTTCCTGCAGGCGGGCAAGGACAAGCCAATGCAGCATCGTATGATATGCTTGGAGCCTATGCTTATTTAATTGAACTCTGGGGCTCTCCTACCGATTTTGCGGATCAAAATGGAGATGGGCAGGTTACTGAAGAAGAAACCGTTAAATGGATTGACATTGAATTGAATGGTGAAGGATGGATCGATCCTTATAAATTTAATCATCCGGATTTGGGTGAAATATGGATGGGAGGTTCACCTAAGAAGCACATTCGTCGTACTCCACCTGCACGTTATATAAGGCAAGAGGCTGAAAAAAATGCCATGTTTGTATTGTACTGTGCCAGTCAGTTTCCAAAAGTTGAGATTGATAAGATTGAGGTTACACCAAGTGCTAAAAACCTGATATGGGTTGATGTAGTGGTTAAAAACGATCGCACCTACCCTACAGTTTCCGACCGTTCTTTAAAACTAAAAAGGGCTGTTAAGGATAGAATTTTCTTTAAATCGTCGAACAATTTTGAATTGATAGAAATCCCTAGTGAAAACACAACCCTTGAAACCTATAACAGTGCCGCAAAAAGCAAAAGTTCAGGCAAGGTTGAAACAGAATTTTTATTGGGAGGGAAAGATAAACTCCGCATTCGATATTTGGTAAAAACAAATGGTGCCAAAGGCTGGGTTGAATTTTCAACAATTTCGAAAGCAGGAGGTAAGGATAAAAAAAGATTTGAGATCGCTTCAAAGTAGAAATTAGATACCAGATCCAAGACGACTGAGATAAGATTCCGGGCTTAGTGTTATTTGTCTTGTGTCTTGTGTCTATTATCTAAAGTCTAAAAATTATTAATTCGGATTATTTTTTAAGATGGCATTCTCTTCGCAGAGGATGTCATTTTTTTGTTTCAGTAAGGTCTTTAAATCTCTCTTATCCTATGCGTCTTTGACATTATTTTTCTAACTTTATTCTCATAATAAAATCACTCAATCATCTTTTTAAACCTAGACATGAAAATCATTCAAAAGATTAGCTACATCATCATTTTAATATTCGTATTAACTCCAATCATCACCTTTAATCAAAATACTGATGCAAATAATTCACGAGATAAAAAATTAATAAAGGCAGCTAAAGAAATTATAATTGACGGAGGAATCTGTGCATTAATTACCTTAGATAAAGAAGGGCGTCCCAGGGTAAGGGCCATGGATGCATTCGAACCTGAAAATGACTTAACCATATGGTTCGGAACAAATGCAAACAGCAGAAAGGTAACTCAAATTAAAAATGATTCCAGAGTAAGTTTGTATTATTTGGATGGTGATGCAACAGGTTATGTAATGATTTATGGAACTGCAGAGTTGGTGAATGATCCCAAAGAAAAAGAAAAACGTTGGAAAGTTGAATGGGAAGACTTTTATCAGAACAAAGCTGAAGATTATTTATTAATTAAGGTGTCCCCCATTTGGATGGAAATTAGCAGTCCACCACGTAATATTTTTAGTGATACCGTAAATTGGCAACCTCCAATGGTAAAGTTCAATCCTAAAAATTAACTAATGTCCTTAATGAAATATCATTCATGCTTCACCAATCTTTAGTTTTCAGTAAAATCAGAACGTTTATTGGCTTAGAAAAAATTCAAAAAATACTTTCCTGGTATCAAAAGAAGGGCTTTGTTTCACAATTTCATCAACTTTAAAACCTTGCTTTTCTATAAATAATTGATCATCTTGAAAATACTTATCTCCGGATATTTTATCAAATTCGGGATGAAATTGGGTTCCTAAGATGTGTTGTTCAAAATTGACATAGGCCTGTATTTCACTATGTGAGCTGGTCGCTAAAAGTTCAGAACCTTCAGGTATTTGAACCACTTCGTCAAAATGATGTTGCCAAACTTTTTCAGTATTTTTCACCTCTAGGATTTGTTGGGCTTTAAGGTTAAAGTTAACATCCTTCCATCCTACTTCAAATCCATTGGGCGAAGGCCGAACAGCTTCTTTGCCCATCAATGCTCTGCAGAGCAATTGATGCCCGTAACAAATTCCCATCTGCCACACTCCCTTTTCTCTTAAGCTTTTAATATATTTAACAGCCTTATTTGTAAAAGGTGCTTCTTCATTGGCCGACAATATGGATCCTGTGTGAATCACATGGGTAAAGTCCTTTTCAATTAAATCATCAGGAAAAGATTCAACCGTATCGATAAACAATGATTTCGCCTCTATTCCTATTGGTAAACTCTTTTTAATGACTCCTGTTTCCTCCCGATTGACAGAATAATCGAGGATTAAAATACTCTTTTTCAAATCTTCGTTCTATTAAGAAAAATTTCAAATTTATTATTAAATCGCAGGTAAATTTAGGGCTTAATCTAACACCATCAGTTTAAAATCAGCAGCAAAACCCAGATTTTTTCACCCGCTTATCATTGTGAAAAATGATAAAAAATCTATATATTTACATAGGAAGCCATGGTTTATATATTGTTAAACTTAATTTATTGCGTTTTCAGCCATGATTCTTGCGATTTAGCCTAAACACCAATCAACCTAATTAATCTGAGTGAATGGAAAATATAAATACCTCGCAGATTCTCATCCTGCTTTTTGAGGGCTTCCTTATATCTTCATTAATTCTATTCTTATTCCGGCTGCGCAAAGTTATGGGACTGGGTTTGCTATTTACGGCTGTCGGGCTATTTCAATTCATGCAAGTTTTTCTAGCAAGTACCATTTATATAGAAATTGCACCTCAGATTTCGGTTTCACCAGGTTCAGCCATTTTATTTCCGGTAAGCCTCTTCGCCATTTTAATCATTTACATCAAGGAAGGTGCACTTGAAACACGAAAAATAATTTATGCGCTATTAGCAGCAAATATCATTACATCCTTGCTTCTTCACACCTTGAGCTGGAATATTTCGGGCTCACACATTTACAATCCATACAATGTTTCACCCGAACTTTTCATCATCAACGCAAAAATTCTTTTTATTGGCACCTTAACGCTTTTTTTGGATGCCTTATTAATAATTTTGCTTTATGAATGGATTTCAAAATGGAGTAAACCTTTGTTTTTCAGAATGATTTTAACCATGATGTTGGTTCTAAGCATCGACAACCTTGTTTTTGCACTGGGTTCATTTTGGGGAACGGATCAACTATACCCCATCCTCTTTTCGGGATTGATTTCAAAAAATGTGATTGCATTGTTTTACTCTATTATCTTTACCTTATACCTAAAACACATCGATAAAAATATAGACCAGGAATTCCAACCAACTTTCAAAGATTTTTTTTATTCCCTTTCCTATCGTCAAAAATTCGAGATCACGGCTAAAGAAAAAGAACAAATTGCCATTCAAGCCAAAAAGGCAATTCATTTAGGTGAAATTCGCTACAAAACCCTTGCGGACACTTCTCCTGTAGGAATCTTTATGACAAATATTGAGGGCAAAACCATATACGTCAACAACAAATGGTGTAAAATTAGCGGACAAACAGCTGATGATGCCATGAGTGGAAACTGGATCTTTTCGGTGCATCCAAAGGATAGAAAAAGAATCACTCAGGAATGGGAAGTTTCTGTAACAAAAAAAGAAATTTCATATTCAGAATACCGCTTTCTTCATAAAAATGGAAAAATTAAATGGGTGCTGGGGCAAGTAGTTCCAGATTTAGATAGTGACAATGAGGTTATAGGCTATGTAGGAGCCATTACTGATATTACTGAAATAAAATTATATGAACAGGAATTACGTGATGCCAAACTTAAGGCTGAAGACAGTGATCGTCTAAAATCGGCCTTCCTGGCTAACATGAGTCATGAAATCAGAACTCCGATGAATGCCATTTTAGGTTTTGCCGATCTATTAAAAGAACCTATGTTAACCGGCGATGATCAAAAAAGATACATTGATATTATTAACAAGGGTGGAGCCAGGATGTTAAATATAATCAATGACATCATTAGTATTTCAAAGGTTGAATCGGGTCAAATGGAAATTTCATTATCAGAAATTATGATCAACAATCAAACAGAATTTCTTTATAATTTTTTCAAACCTGAAGCGGACAAAAAAGGAATTGAATTATCTTATCATAACGAACTTTCACTTGAAGAAGCCATAGTCAAAAGCGATAAAGAAAAGTTATTGGCCATTCTAACCAACCTCATTAAAAATGCTATAAAATTTACCCATACAGGCTCCATATCTTTTGGTTATAAAAAGAAGCATAAAAGCTTAGAATTTTATGTAATTGATACAGGAATAGGATTTAATAAAGACAAGGCTAAAGTAATATTTGAAAGATTTAGACAAGAGAACGAATCGACAAATCGCAAATATGAAGGTGCTGGTTTAGGCTTATCCATATCAAAAGCCTACGTTGAAATGCTGGGCGGAAAAATATGGGTAAGCTCAAAACCCGGAAGCGGATCAAAATTCTACTTTAGCATTCCCATTGCCGTATAAGCATTGAAGAATCTGATTTTAAGTACATTTCTTATTATTTTAACATTTCTTGGCTCGATTTCCGCTCAGATTATATTAACTTTATCATTCCTTTACAGAGTTATTTAACACTTAGAAACTCTGAATTTGTTTTACAAAAAGAACTTTATCATATGAAAACAAACAATTCGCAAGAAAGTAATTGGTCGAATTGGAGAAAAATAATTAGGAAATACAATAAAGCCGATCGGGCCAAAAGTTGGTGGCAAATTATCAATTCGTTCGTACCCTATTTTGGTTTATGGGTTGCCATGGTTTACAGTCTCGAAATTTCTTATTGGATCACTCTTGGATTGTCAATTCTGGCAGCTGGTTTTCTAGTCCGCATCTTTATCATTTTTCATGATTGCGGACACGGCTCATTCTTTAAATCTCCATTGCTTAGCCGAATGGTTGGAATCTTTGCCGGCTTATTGGTTTTCACGCCTTACCATAAATGGCATTACGAGCATCAAATTCATCATCAAACAGTGGGTAATTTAGACAAGCGTGGCGTGGGTGATGTCAAAACCATTACCGTTGAAGAATATAAAAATTTATCTCCATTTAAGCGATTGTATTATCGATTGTATCGTAACCCGATAATCATTTTTATCATAGCCCCGTTTTTCCTCTTTACCATTGCCTTTCGGATACCGGGCCAAAAACCTGCAAAAATCAAATTGTATACTCACCTAACAACCCTGGCACTTGTTGTCATCATTTGGCTAGTATCACTCGTGATCGGATTTAAAACTTTCATCCTTATTCAAATTCCTGTCTTACTTTTCGCATCCATAGCAGGAGTTTGGCTGTTTTATGTTCAGCATCAATTTAAGGAAGTGATATGGGAACGTACAGAAAACTGGAATTATACAGAGGTGGCAATGAATGGAAGTTCTTTCCTTAAACTTCCAAGAATCCTACAATGGTTTTCCGGAAACATTGGTTTTCATCACATCCACCACCTAGGACCTAAAATACCAAATTATAATTTAGAGAAATGCATTCGCGAAAATGAAATTTTCCAGAAAGACGCGTTAACTTTTTGGGCAAGTTTTAAGTCCATTCGTTATCATTTATGGGATGAGCATCGGCATAAATTGGTGAGTTTTCGAGAAGCTTCGAAGGCATTATAAAAAAAGATAAGGCTCAACTAAAACATGAGCCTTTTTTATTTTTCCATATTTTCAGATTGCAGCAAGCATTATTCCTTTCTAATTACTAAATTTATGGCATTTAAGCTAAAAAAGTAAATTCTTATAAATATCATTGGCATCTAACTAAAAATCTACTTTCATGAAGAATATTAATAAATCCTCACTTCTTTTAATTCCTTTTTTGACCATTATCTTCTATGGATGTAATCGTGATGGTCAGTGGAAAGGTCAGGGCCCCTTAGTTAAAGTAAGTACCAAAACCCGCCCCATCCAAAAACAAATTAAAATGACTTATCATTTGGATGATGGAATTTATGTTTCTAATGAATTTCAAGGTGCACGACTCAATGGAATTATTTGTGAGTCAGACACCTTAACAGCACTAGTAACCCCTGAAAACACCCCCATTAATTACAGCCCGTGGTATGCTTTTAAAATTTGGTCTGAGAAAGAAAAAGACATTTATTTAAAACTATCTTATTTGGATGGTTACGATCATCGGTATTATCCCAAATTGAGTAAAGATGGATTAAATTGGAATGCACTCGATTCTTTGAATTATTTTGTTGATAGCACTTTTAATGGTGAAAATAAATTAAAAGAGCACATCTCAATGAAATTATCGATTGGCCCTGATACCCTTTGGGTTTCAGCCCAGGAGCTCATCACCTCAAAACACATTTATGCCTGGGCAAACGACTTAGCCCAAAAACCCGATATTTCAATTTCTGAAGTTGGCAAAAGCAAAGAAGGTCGACCACTAAAAATGCTAAAAATCGGAAATAGCGATGATCAGAAAATGATCATGGTACTTTCGCGTCAGCATCCACCGGAAATTACAGGATATTTAGCCATGAAAGCTTTCATTGAAAAGCTCTGTGAAGACACTGAACTCACCAAAAAATTTAGGAGTAAATATAACCTTTATCTCATCCCTTTGGTAAACCCGGATGGAGTAGATAATGGACATTGGAGACACAATATCGGAGGAATCGACCTCAACAGAGACTGGGCTGATTTTAATCAACCGGAAACTGCAGCCATCCGCGATTTTACGCAAAACAAAATAAGTGAAACTGGGGGCAAATTCTATTTGGGCTTAGATTTTCATTCTACCTCTCACGACATTTATTACACCATTAATCCTGACTTTAAAGGAAATATGCCTGGATTGGTTCCAGACATGATTAATGCCATGGGAGCAGAAATTCCTAATTACGAACCCAATATTCGACCCAATGAAGACGACAGTCCAAAAATAAGTTCATTAAATTATTTCTTTTATGAGCTTGGAGCTGAAGCCCTCACTTATGAGGTTAGCGATGACACACCCAGAGATTTAATCAAACTTAAGGCAGAACTTATGGCCTTAAAAATGATGGAACTCATGCTTAAATAAATAATAAAACCAACACCAATATTTAAATTAATAAGCTTTAAAAAATGAATGCAGCCTACAATTTTCAGATTCCAATCGATTATCTAAAACGATTTCTAATAATTCTAATTATTGCTCCCAATCTATTATTCGCCCAGAATAATAAACAAGAAATCATAAAGGATCTAGACTTAAAGTATGAACATTATTCTAAAATTGCTCAAAAAATGTGGAACAATCCCGAACTGGGTTATTTAGAAAAGCAAAGTGTGGCACTCTTGATCAAAGAACTAAAAAATGAAGGTTTTAAAATCGATGCTGGAGTGGCAGATATTCCAACTGCTTTTATGGCTAGCTATGGTTCTGGCCATCCCATGATCGGTATTTTGGGCGAATACGATGCCCTGCCTGGCATGTCACAAAAAGCTTCGACAAATAAGGAAGCCATTGTAGAAGGTGCACCCGGGCACGGATGCGGACATCACCTTTTGGGAACAGCCGCCCTGGCAGCAGCCATCTCAGTTAAAGATTGGCTCAAGAAATCAGGGCAAAGCGGTACCGTTATTTTTTACGGAACCCCGGCCGAAGAGGGTGGTTCAGGAAAAGTTTATATGGGCCGTGCAGGCGCATTTAACGATTTAGATGCCATCATCACCTGGCATCCGGCAGGTCAGAACAATGCAAGTCCACACACCAATTTGGCAACCATTTCCGGAAGGTTCAGGTTCAAAGGAATTTCTTCACATGCGGCCATGTCGCCCGAACATGGAAGATCAGCCCTGGATGGAGTTGAAGCCATGAACAATATGGTGAATATGTTAAGAGAACATACTACAGAACCCACCCGGATTCATTATGTGATTACCGACGGAGGAATGGCTCCAAACATTGTTCCTGCTGAAGCTGAAGTTTATTATGTGGCAAGGCATGAAAACAGAGACGAATTAAAAGCCGTTTGGAATCGTATCATCAAAGCTGCCGAAGGTGCAGCCATGGGTACCGAAACAGAAATGACTTTTGAAGTTGTGGGTGGCACTTATAACATTCTTCCAAACGAAGCTTTTTCAAAAATAATGAACTCTAATTTAGAAATTGTGGGAGGTGTAAATTATGATGAAAAGGAAAAAGAATTTGCCACAGCTCTTCAGAAAACACTGGGTACAACAAAAAAACCTGAAACTGCTGCCGAAGTGCAACCCATGGCTTTTAGTCATGGAAAAGCATCTTCAGATGTTGGAGATGTAAGTTGGATTGCTCCAACAGCCTCAATGGTCGCAGCTACCTGGGTACCCGGAACCCCGGCCCACAGTTGGCAAGCCGTTGCTGCCGGAGGTACATCTATCGGAAATAAAGGAATGATGGTTGCAGCAAAAACCATGGCGCTTACCGCCATCGATTTAATGCACAATCCATCAGCATTGAAAGCCATCAAAATAGAATTTAATGAAAGAAAAGGTCCTGATTTTAAATATGAAGCATTGCTTGGTGATCGGGAACCGCCTTTAGATTACCGAAAATAGCTAATCTCAGGAACCCAAATTTATAAGGAATACCTTCTTCCAATTTCTGAAACCTTATACTGAGCACCAACTGCAAAATTTACTTTCGCTGTTGGTGCTTATAAATTCCTGTATCTTTGCTAACTCAAAAAAATTTTAATTAAGCACAAGAAATATGTCTTTTAACGCCCTTGGATTATCACCTGCACTCTTAAAAGCAATCGCCAAGCAAGAATATACCCAGGCCTACCCCATTCAGTTAAAAGCCATACCAGCCATCATCAATGGAAAAGATTTACTCGGGATTGCTCAAACAGGTTCAGGTAAAACAGCAAGTTATGTTTTGCCCATTTTAAAAAGTTTTGAGCTTAAAACTTCAAGTAAAAATCGGCACATTAAGGTACTGATCATGGTGCCTACCCGCGAGCTTGCCTTGCAAGTAAATGAAGTTTTCCAAAGTTTTATAACTGAAATCCCAAAGCCTCCAAAAACATTGGCCGTATTTGGTGGAGCCTCCATTAACCCGCAAATGATGGCCATGAATAAAGTCGATATTTTGGTAGCTACACCCGGCAGATTACTCGACTTGATTGAATCAAATGCCGTGCATTTGGATGAGGTTAAAACTTTGGTGTTGGACGAGGCTGATAAAATGTTGAATCTTGGATTTAAAGATGAAATGAATCGAATCTTTAAACTTCTACCTAAAAAGAGACAAAACTTGCTGTTCTCTGCCACTTTAAGCGATGACCTCAATCAATTCCATCAGTTATTATTGAAAAAACCGATGGTAATTAAGATTGAAGAAAAAAAAGAAAATATTGACTTGATCAAGCAAGTTGCCTATTTGGTCACCGACGAAAAGAAAGGACCTTTGCTTCGTTACTTAATCAGGTATCATGGACTGGAGCAGGTTTTGGTCTTTACCTCTTCCATTCACAAAGCTGATACGGTTGCCCAAAAGCTGCGTAAAAATGGAATTGATGCCATTGCCATTCACAGCAAGAAAAGCCAGAATGCCAGAACCGAAAACCTGAGAAAATTTAAAACAGGTCACATTCGGGTTTTGGTAACCACCGATCTTTTATCTCGTGGCATCGACATTGAATTTCTGCCTTATGTCATTAATTATGAACTACCTCGCTCGCCCAAAGATTATATCCATCGAATTGGAAGAACAGGACGTGCCGAAGTTCCGGGAGAAGCCATTTCATTTATCTCACCTGATGATGAAGCTCATTTTAGGGTCATTCAGAAGAAAATGGGTCAATGGGTCAATTTGGTGGATAGCAACAAAATGGACTTGATGGGCATTTAAAAAAATCAGAAATCCATGCTGTTTTCTTTCATTTTATGATAAAATTGGTCAAATTCAACAATTTGCCTTTAAACTTTTTAATTTCGTCAAATAATTATGCCTACCTTTGCACCCGTTTTCACAACAACTACCTAAAGCATATATATTCAGATGATTACAGTTGCAGATTTAAAAATTCAATTTGGGAAAAGAATCCTGTTTCAGGATGTAAACCTAAAATTTACGGCAGGAAACTGCTATGGGGTTATTGGCGCCAATGGTGCCGGTAAATCCACCTTCTTAAGAGCCATTTCAGGAGATATTGATTATACCGCCGGAAATATTTTCATGGAACCCGGCGAACGACTTTCAGTTTTAAGTCAGGATCACTTTGCATTTGATGAATACACCGTCTTAAATGCTGTGATGAAGGGCCATTCAAAATTATGGGCCATCATGCAGGAAAAAGATGCCCTTTACGCCAAACCGGATTTTTCGGATGAAGACGGGATAAAAACAGCAGAGCTGGAATCGCAATTTGCGGACATGGATGGTTGGAATGCTGAAAGTGATGCGGCAAATTTATTGAGTGATTTAGGCATCAAAGAGGAATTTCATTATTCCTTGATGAAGGACATGAGCGCCAAGCAAAAGGTGAGGGTATTGTTGGCTCAGGCACTTTTTGGCAAGCCCGACAATTTATTGCTTGATGAGCCTACCAACGACCTTGACCTGGAAACCGTTCGATGGTTGGAAAATTATTTGGCCAATTATGAAAATACAGTCTTGGTGGTTTCTCACGACCGTCACTTTTTGGATGCCATCAGCACCCATACGGTAGATATTGATTTTGGGCAGGTACAAATGTTTCCGGGCAATTACAGCTATTGGTATGAAAGCAGTCAATTGGCCTTACGTCAATTAAATAAGCAAAATAAAAAAGCTGAAGACAAGCGAAAAGAACTACAGGAATTCATTTCACGCTTTAGTGCAAATGCCTCGAAATCGAAACAAACGACTTCTCGTAAAAAAATGCTTGAGAAGCTGAACATTGAAGACATTAAACCCTCAACCAGAAGATATCCGGGTATCATCTTCAAACCTGAGCGTGAGGTTGGAGACAGGATTTTAGAAGTGAGTGGCTTACGTGCCAGTATTGATGGAAAAGTTTTGTTTAAAAATGTTGATTTTTATGCAAATAAAGGGGATAAAATCATTTTCTTGTCCAAAGATCCACGAGCGATGACCACGCTTTTCGAAATCATTAACGGAAAAACACCTGCTGATGCGGGAACCTATCAATGGGGACAGACCATCACTTCTGCCTACCTGCCTTTAAACAATTCCGAATTTTTCAGAAGTGAGATGACCCTCTTTGATTGGTTATGCCAATACACTACAGATACCACCGAACTTTATATTCGTGGACAATTGGGAAAAATGTTGTTTGCCGGAGAAGATATTCATAAAAAAGTAAATGTCTTGTCAGGAGGAGAAAAAATGCGCTGTATGATTTCAAAGATGATGTTGCTGGAAGCCAATGCCTTGGTTTTGGATACGCCCACCAACCATCTCGATCTGGAATCCATTCAAGCCTTCAATAACAATCTAACAAATTATCCTGGTAATATTTTTATGTCTTCGCATGACCATGAATTTATCCAATCAGTCAGCAATCGGGTTATTGAACTTACTCCTAATGGAATGATTGACAAGCTCATGAATTATGACGATTATATCACAGATGAGAAGGTTCAGGTTTTAAGAGAAAAAATGTACCAATAAGGCATCATCACTACTTATTATTCATTACTCATTAGTCAATAATCATTTAACGGAAATGATCGTAAATTAGCAATATGTCGAACGCCATTAAAAACCAAAAGCATATTTTGAGCAAATTGGGAATTGAGAAACTCAATCCCATGCAAGAAGAAGCTAATTTTGCCATCCATTCAAATGCAGAAGTTGTTCTACTTTCACCAACAGGTACAGGTAAAACGCTGGCTTTTTCATTGCCAGTTATTGAAGAATTAAATCCTGAGGAAGCAGAAATTCAAGCACTCATTTTGGTTCCCTCCAGAGAGCTTGCCATTCAGATTGAACAAGTTATTCGTGAAATGGGAACAGGCTACAAAGCCAATGCAGTTTATGGTGGTCGATCCGGATCGAAAGACAAATTAGAATTAAAGCATCGCCCTGCCATCTTAATTGGGACTCCGGGCCGAATTGCAGACCATTTCAGGAGAGAAAGATTTTCAACAGAATATATTGAAACCCTGGTTTTGGATGAATTTGACAAATCATTGGAAGTTGGTTTTGAATCAGAAATGAGAGAGATCATTGAAGCCTTACCAAATTTGACAAAAAAGATTCTTACATCGGCATCGCAACATGTTGAAATCCCAAAATTTGTTGGACTCAATGACCCCAAATACATTAATTATCTTAAAGAAGGGGTTCCTCAGCTAAAAATAAAAACCATCATTTCACCATCAAAAGATAAACTTGATACTTTGGTTGATGCCTTAAGTCATTTGGGGAACCAACCAGGAATTATCTTTTGCAACTTTAAGGATTCCATCCAGAGGGTAAGTGAACATTTGAGCAATCAGAACATCAGTCATGCCTGTTTTCATGGTGGAATGGAACAGATTGATCGTGAAAGGTCGTTGATCAAATTCAGAAACAAATCGCATCAATTAATCGTTGCCACCGATCTTGCGGCACGAGGTCTTGACATCCCCGAACTGAAATTTATCATTCATTACCATCTTCCCGTAAAAGAGCATGAATTTATTCATCGCAATGGAAGAACTGCCAGAATGCACGGCAAAGGAACGGCTTATATCTTAAAGTGGGAAGATGAAAAATTACCCGATTTTATTGGTAACCCCGAAATTGAAGAGATCAAATCAGCACCGATTCCTGCAGGTTCTGAATGGAAAACATTATTTATTTCGGGAGGCCGAAAAGATAAGATTTCGAAAGGAGATATCGCTGGTTTGTTTTTTAAGCAGGGTCAACTCAAATCTGATGAATTAGGTACCATTGAGCTTAAGCAAGATTGTGCATTTGTTGCGGTTAACAAAGCCAAGGTTGATAAAGTAATAAAACTCGTCAACAACCGAAAGCTAAAAAAGAAAAAGGTGAGAATTTCCATCATTTAGATAAATTGACCTATCTAAAACAACTCAATTTAAATTTAACAATCATGGAGCGCAATCAGAAACCGAATCAGGAACAGCCCAACAATCCATTACACGGGATTAAATTGGTTGATATTGTTGAGTATCTAAAGGCTGAATATGGATGGAAAGAATTAGGCGAACAAATCAATATCAATTGTTTTAAGAATAATCCAACGGTAAAATCGAGTCTAAAGTTTCTAAGAAGAACACCCTGGGCTCGCGAAAAAGTTGAAAAATTTTATCTGAAATCGATTAAGAAAAATCAAGATCCCAATTGTCTATCTTGATACTTGACACTTAACATGTATAAAAAAAGCTGTTTAAGCACTCAATTTGCATAAAAAATTTATGCCTTAACTTTGCAAAAAGACAATTTATGAATTCTTTCGAAAATTTAAATCTATCGAATCCATTAAAAAATGCCATTGATGATTTGGGATTCACTGTACCTACTCCCATTCAATCCGAGTCTTATAATGTGGTGCGTTCAGGGAAAGATTTGGTAGGCATAGCACAAACAGGAACCGGGAAATCACTGGCTTATATGCTTCCGTTATTGCAGGATTTGAAATTTTCGAATCAACAGAATCCCCGAATTCTAATTTTGGTACCCACCCGCGAATTGGTATTGCAGGTTGTTGAGCAATTAAACAGTTTAACCGAATACATCAACACCCGAATAGTTGGAGTTTATGGCGGAACCAACATCAACACCCAAAAACAAGCAGTGGCCGAAGGTGTTGATATTTTAGCAGCAACTCCCGGCCGTTTGTATGATCTGGCTGTCAGTGGAACCCTACAATTAAAATCAGTTAAAAAGCTGGTCATCGATGAAGTTGATGTGATGCTTGACCTGGGCTTTCTTTATCAGTTGACAAACATCTTTGAACTGCTTCCTGAAAAAAGGCAAAACATCATGTTTTCGGCCACCATGACTGAGGAAGTGGACGCCCTGATTAACGATTTTTTTACTGCGCCTAACAAAATTTCAATCGCGGTAAGCGGAACACCACTGGATAATATATCGCAAGAATGTTATCCGGTTGAGAACTTCTATACCAAAATCAATCTGTTGGATGACATTTTATGGAACAGAAATGAGTTCACCAAGGTTTTGGTTTTTGTTTCCAGCAAAAAAAATGCGGATAAAGTATTTGAAACGCTTGAAGACAATTATGGTTCTGAAATGTGCATCATTCATTCGAATAAGTCACAAAATTACCGAATTAGATCCATTGAAGATTTCGATGCGGGAAAAAACAGAATCCTCATTGCTACAGATGTAATGGCCCGGGGGTTGGATCTGGATAAAATTACACATGTAATTAATTTCGACACCCCTGTCTACCCTGAGAATTACATGCACCGCATTGGTCGAACCGGGAGGGCTGAAGAGGAAGGGCATTCTATTTTATTTTATACCGAAAAAGAAAAACCCTTAAAACTTGCCATTGAGGAGTTGATGAATTACTCAATTCCTGAGAATGAATTTCCTGAAAATGTCCAAATTTCAAAACAGCTGCTTCCTGAGGAACGACCAAAGCATAAAGAAATCAGCTTCAAGAAACCAAAACTGGATGAAGGAGGAGGCGCTTTTCATGAGAAGAAAGAGAAGAATTTAAAAACAAATCAGGGCGGTTCTTACCTCCGAAAAGGAAAAAAATACAAGAAACCTAAAACCCGCGGAGATAAAATTTACAATCAGCGCAAGAAAAAGAAATAGGCTTGAATAGAAATTCGATGATGCATCCAAAGAAGAAAAAGCACCCCAAAGTTAAGGCAAGATTACACCCCCGTAATAAGCATAGAAATCGTTATGACTTTGAAGCTTTAATACTTTGTTGCCCTGAGTTGAAAGACTTTGTAAACCTGAATAAATACGGTGATCAATCCATCGATTTTGCCAATCCTGAGGCGGTTAAAATGCTCAACAAAGCTTTGTTAATTCAGCATTATGATCTGGAATACTGGGACATTCCCGAAAACTATCTTTGCCCTCCAATTCCTGGTCGTGCTGATTACATTCATCACCTAGCCGATTTATTGGGCGGATATAATTATGGAAAAATCCCTACAGGATCAAACATCAGATGTTTAGATATTGGTGTAGGTGCCAATTGTATTTATCCAATTATTGGGCAAAAAGAATATGGCTGGTCGTTTATCGGCTCAGATATTGACCAAATTGCCATCGATTCAGCTTCAAAAATTATCCGTGCTAATTCTGATTTAAAAGATAAGATTGAACTCAGGTTGCAAAAGGATCAAAAAGACTTCTTTTATGGAATCATAAAAAAAGAAGAGCAAATTGATTTTTCCATTTGTAATCCACCTTTTCATGCTTCTCAAAAGGAAGCTCAGGCCGGAACACTTAGAAAGTTGAAAAATTTAAATAAGCAAGAAGTAAGCAAGCCCAAGCTTAATTTTGGAGGCCAGTCCAACGAGCTTTGGTATGACGGCGGTGAAGAACGTTTCGTAAGAAATATGATTAGGCAAAGTAAGAAATTTTTCAAATCCTGTTTCCTTTTTTCCAGCCTCATTTCGAAACAATCCACCCTAAAAAGTGCCTATAAAATCTTATCAGAAACTGAGGCCACTGAAACCCATACCATCCCCATGGGACAAGGAAACAAAACCAGCCGATTAATTGTATGGACCTACCTCAACAAAGCAGAACAAAAAGAGTGGAAAGATACGAGATGGAAATCATAAATCTTTAAGCATTAACCCTACGAGGGTTTATAACCCTCCTTTAGATTTACACCATTGTTTTTAAGAGCCCACAAAAGTGATATTTAAAATTAGATTTGTAGGGCGATAAAGTTGACACTGACAGAGACACATTAGCAACCCTCAAGGTTTTAGACCTATCCTGCGATTTAATCCCCTGTCAGTTTTTGAACAAGCTTCAAATAGAAATTTAAGCTTAAGGCTTATTAGCAAGGTTTTGAAATTGTTCAATATGTCAACCTGTTATATTCACTAAAATTATAGAACATGCAATTACAAAAGTATTACATTGGGATAGATGTTTCAAAAGAAACATTGGACATTGCATTAACTGAAGAAGGGCAATTTGTGTCTGGGGTATCTATTGGGAATAACACAAAAGAGATTAAAAAAATCTTTTCAGACTGGGAAAAGGAGTTTGGTCTCGATCTGGGACAAACCTTGGTATGTATGGAACATACGGGAATTTATTGTTGGCCTTTGCTCGTTTTTTTGCAACAAACGCCGTGTAAAGTGTGCCTTGAAAATGCTTATCGCATCAAACACTCCAATGGTTTGCAAAGGGGCAAAAATGATCGTGTGGATGCGGAGAGGATTGCTTTATATGCCTGGAGGAACAAAGACTTTTTGCAAGAATGGAAAGCCCCTAAAAGCAATATTAAAAGGTTAAAGCAATTAATGACCATGCGCAAAGGGCTTGTCAATGCTAAAAAAAAATTACTTGTACCAATTAAAGAAACAGGGAAGTTCATTGATAGGTATATGGCAAAGGAATTGGAAAAAAGCTGCTGTAGGTCAATTCGTGCGCTTGAGCGGGACATTATGGCGATAGAGGAAAGGATACTAGGGATAGTCCGTTCTGATAATAATCTAGGGAGAATGTTTGACATTTTGGTTTCAATTGATGGCATAGGTAAAATCACTGCTATTATGTTTTTGACAACCACTAATGCCTTTACCTCATTCAAGGAAGCTAAAAAGTATGCTTGTTACGCAGGTGTAGTCCCTTTTGAGCATTCATCAGGAAAAAGCATACGTGGGAAAACCAAATTGTCCCATTTTGCGAACAAAGACATGAAGACCGTCTTGCACTTATGCGCATTGACACTTTGTAATAGCAAGGGGGAATTGGGAGTTTACTACAGAAGAAAAGTAGCTGAAGGAAAAAACAAAATGAGTGTACTGAATGCCCTGAGGAACAAAATAGTTCTCAGGGCTTTTGCTTGTATTAAGGAAGACAAACTTTATGAAAAGAATTATCAAAATAAATTTGCTTAAACCATAGAAATCGTAGGGTCTAATCAAAAAATAAGAATCTAAGTTCACGAGGCTATCTAAAAAACATCTAATCCGTCATTCTGAATTTATTTGGCTTTGCCGAACTTCGTTTCAGAATCTATAAAATAGCTGACTCTGAGATTCCGGAACAAGTCCGGAATGACGGGACTTAAAATGGTTGAATCTTCTTAAACAGATCATTTAAATTAGAAAACAAGATTCACAAGATTTCTTACTTTTGATTTTATTAATAGACCCACTCAAAAATGAAAATACGTCCATTTAAATTAGAAAGATATTTTGCGAAATATGAATTCTCAGCGCCCTATTTATTGAGCTGCTCAGATTGTGAACCCTTAAAGCAAAGTGAGCTTATTTCAATGGCTAACAAGGAATCAAGAAAACTGTGGGATGAATTGACTTTGGCTTATACCCATTCACAAGGTTTGCCACTTTTACGTTCAGAAATAACAAAACTATATTCAAATATTACTGAACAAGATTTGGTTATAGCTGCACCTGAAGAAGCCATTTTTATTGCCATGAATGTGCTTATTAAAAAAGGCGATCATGTGGTTACGACCTTTCCGGCCTACCAATCACTTTATGAAATTGCCAATAGTTTAAATGCTGACCTTTCAAAATGGGAACCAGCAAAGGATGGAAGTTTTAATCCTGATGATTTATTTGAACTTATAAATGAACAAACCAAACTCATCATTATCAATTTTCCTCACAACCCAACCGGGGAAACCATTAGCAGGAAGCAACTGGATGATATTATTGAATTTGCAAAACAAAAAAACATCATCATTTTTTCTGATGAAATGTATCGTCTATTGGAGTATGAAAAAGACGATCGCTTACCATCAGTCGCCGATATTTATGATCAGGGAATTTCATTATCAGGGGTCTCAAAATCATTTTCATTGCCCGGGTTAAGATTGGGATGGCTCAGTTCAAAAGACCCGATATTCATTCAAAAAGTTTTAGAATTTAAAGATTATACAACCATTTGTCCTCCGGCGCCCAGTGAAATTCTGGCCCTGATTGCGCTTAAAAATAAAGACAAAATTGTTTCAGAAAACATCAAAACAATTAAACAAAATCTGGAATTACTGCAAGCTCTGGTACAAAAACATCCGCAAACATTTCGCTGGAGAAAACCAAAGGCAGGCCCGGTTAGTTTTCTGGAACTTTTGTCAGAAAACAAAATTGAGTCCTTTTGTAAAAATCTTGTTGAGGAAAAAGGGGTGATGCTTTTACCTGCCTCGGTTTTTGATTGTGATCATCAAAAAGTTCGCTTCGGCTTGGGACGAAAAAACTTTGCAGAAGCCCTTTCAAAACTGGATGAGTTTCTTTCTGACTTGAAAAATTGAAAAATTTGGGAATTCTAAATAAGCAAATGAAGCACTTATGTGATTTTTTATCCTTAATTTAGCGCGATTATTTTTATAAACCGTTAAATTTTTAACATGCAAACGATTGGCCTGATTGGGGGAATGAGCTGGGAATCGTCTTTAGAATACTATCGACTGATCAACCAATTTGTGAAAGAAAAGTTAGGTGGTATGCATTCTGCACAAAGCCTAATGTATTCGGTTGACTTCGATCCAATCCAAAAACTTCAGCATAAAGATGAGTGGGACAAACTCACCGATATGATGATTGAAGCAGCTAAAAGGCTTGAAAAAGGTGGAGCAGATTTTGTGGTGATATGTACAAACACCATGCACAAAATGGCAGAAGACGTTGAGAAAAACATCAGCTTACCATTGGTTCATATTGCTGATGCCGCCGCTGAATCCATCAAATCTCAAAAATTAAATAAAATAGGTTTGCTGGGTACCAAATTTACCATGGAGCAGGATTTCTATTCTAAACGACTGGCCGAAAAACATCAACTTGAGGTACTAATACCCAGCGATAAAGAGCGAGAAATTGTTCATCAAATCATTTATGATGAACTCTGCATGGGACACATCAAGAACGATTCGAAAAAAGCATATCAGGAAATCATTCACAATCTTCAGCAAAAGGGAGCCGAAGGAGTGATTCTAGGTTGTACGGAAATTCCATTATTAATCAAGCAAGAGGATGTTTCCATCCCCATATTTGATACTACGACCATTCATGCCAAGAAGGCTGTTGAGCGGGCGACTTCGTAATCTTTTTTACAAAAAAATTTATGTTTTAAATTAATTATTTTACGTCATTTACTTTTAATTATACCATAAAATCAATTTAGCACCATGAGTTTAAATACATATTCAACAATTATAGGAAGCGGGAGTTTCACCCCGGAAAACGTCGTTAAAAATTCTGATTTTCTTCAGAATGAATTTTACAATGTTGATGGAGAGAAAATTGAGAAGCCCACGGCTGAAATCGTCCAAAAATTTGTTGAAATTACAGAAATAGAAGAAAGAAGATATGTAGATGACAATCTGGTTGCATCAGATATGGGTTTCATGGCAGCTGAAAGAGCCATTGAAAATGCCGGCATTGACAAAGAAACACTGGATTACATCATTGTTGCTCATAATTTTGGAGACGTTAAAAGTACCATTCACAAAGTAGATATTGTTCCAAGTTTGGCAGCCAGGGTTAAATCAAAACTAAAAATTAAAAATCCATATTGTGTTGCTTATGACCTTCCGTTCGGATGCCCGGGATGGGTTCAGGGAATGATTCAAGCCAATTATTATCTGAAATCTGGCGATGCCAAAAGAGTGATGGTAATCGGAGCTGAGACCTTATCCAGAATTTCAGACCCTCATGACATTGACTCCATGATTTATTCTGATGGTGCCGGTGCCGCTATTGTTGAAGCAAAAGAGAGTACAAGTCCGGTTGGAATTTTGGCTCATAAAACCCGTTCCGATACCCTTCAATACGCAAACTTATTGAATATGGGTCATACCTATAATAAAGACATCGATGACGATCGCATCTATATCAAGATGAATGGTCGTAAATTATACACTTACGCATTGATGCATGTTCCTCAATTGGTTAAAGATACCCTCGACAAGATTGATCTTCCATTGAGTGCCATCAAGAAAGTACTGATTCATCAAGCCAACGCAAAAATGGATGATGCCATGTTGCTACGATTGTTTAAACTTTATGGTTTAAAAGCCGAAGACATTCCTGAAGACATCATGCCAATGACCATAACAGAATTGGGAAATACTTCTGTAGCAACGGTACCTGTACTTTATGATATGGTAATGAGAGGCGAAAAGCCTGGTCACAGCATCAATACCGGTGATCACGTGGTATTTGTATCGGTAGGTGCAGGTATGAACGTAAACTGTATCGTTTATAAGATGCAATAAGCCACAATCGCAAAAAACAAAAAAGGGACGACATCCTCATAAAAGCAGGATGTCGTCCCTTTTATTTTTGATTTATGAAGTTTAAGAATCTTTAATTTCCTCAATTAACCCCTCAGAACTTTCTTCCAGGATATCCAAGACTTTTTCAAAGCCCATAGCTCCACCGTAATAAGGATCAGGGACATCTCCATCATAATTTTCGCTAAAATCAGTCATCAGCGCTATTTTATTCTTCTGAGTAGGGTTTTTGGCCATGCCCATTAAATTATGATAATTGCTGGCATCCATGGCAATAATCATATCAAAATACTCGAAATCGGCAGGACGAATTTGACGAGAGATGCTGGTTAAATCATATCCCCTTTTTACCGCATGCGTAATCATTCTTGCATCAGCAGAATCCCCTTCATGATAGTCGGAAGTACCCGCACTATCCACTTCCACCTCTGTATCCATTTTATACTTAATTAATTTAGCTTTAAATACAGCCTCTGCACTGGGCGATCGGCATATATTTCCTAAACAAACAAATAACACCTTCATATTTATATGGGTTTTATATGATGAGTAAATATACTGATATTTATTTTTTTACCACTTTATTCTCTAAATTCGCTTTTGAATATTGACACACCAAATGATTAAAATATGTATTTGATAGATTTAACCCACGATCTAATTTCAGGTGATCTGGTTTTAGATGGAGAACAAAAACCTCAGCTTGAACAAATAAGCACCATTCCCTCAAAAGGTTATGCGGTAACCTTTATTTCAATTCATTCGCATACCGGAACCCATATTGATGCTCCTGCTCACATGCTTGAGAATGCCAAATCACTTACTTCATTTCCAGTTTCAAAATTTTATGGAAAAGGATTGATGATTCCTTGCCAGAAATTTGCACATCAGGAAATTCCCCTCGAATATTTAAAGCAATTCGAAAATCGCATTGCTGAAGTTGAATTTATCATTCTTCATACCGGATGGGATCAGAAATGGAATACGCCTGAATATTTTAAAAATTTTCCGGTTTTATCGGAAGAAGCTGCTTCCTGGTTAAGTCGTTTTGGCTTAAAAGGAATTGGAATTGATGCCATTTCCATTGATCACATCGACAGCCAAACCATGACCATTCATAAGATTTTACTCTCGAAAGAAGTTTTAATTATTGAAAACCTGACAAAGCTGGAAACCTTAAAAGATCGAAGTTTTAATTTTCAGTGCATGCCCATAAAGTTTAAAGACATCGATGGCTCTCCGGTTAGGGCCGTAGCTCATTTAAACGAAGCTTAAACCAAATTCATCCAAAAGATTTTTAAAAAAATAACCTAAACTACAACCTAATGAAAAGATTACTACTTATCGGAATCATCAGTTTATTCCTAACTCAATTAAGTTCCGCTCAACCCATTATCAAAAGAGATACTGACATCAAAAAAATGGTTGATGAGATCTCCAGAGATCGCATAGAAAAAACCGTTCGTAAACTTGTCAGTTTTAAAACGCGTCATAATTTAAGTGACCAAAACAACCCTAATGAAGGCATTGCTGCTGCCTGGAATTGGGTTAAATCAGAAATGGAAAAATCAATTCCCACATCTGATGGACGATTAAGTGTTGAATTGGTTAGCTATAAAGTAGGCGGCGAAAAGCAGCGAATAAAAGAAGAAATTACGCTTAAAAATGTGGTTGCCACCTTAAAGGGAAATAACCCAAATGACGATCGAATCTTCTTGGTCAGCGCACATCTCGACTCTCGTGCTGCAGACAACAGTGATGGAAAAGTATTTGCTCCCGGCGCCAATGATGATGCCTCTGGGGTAGCTGCCATCATGGAAATGATTAGAATCATGTCGAAAAAAGCTTTTTCAGGAACCATTATTTTTACCGCCGTTTCGGGCGAAGAGCACGGATTATACGGAGCCGGACATATGGCATCTTTGGCAGAAAAAGAAAACTGGAATTTGGTAGCCATGCTTAACAATGACATGATTGGTAACAGTGGTTCGAGCGAAACTTTGTTGAATGATAATATGAAAGTTCGTGTTTTTAGTGAAGGAGTACCTCAACTCGAGACTCCGGAAATGGCTAAATTGAGGGCCTATACTTCTGCCGAAAATGATGGCAAAGCCCGACAACTTGCCCGATACATTAAAGAAGTTGGAGAACGCTATGTCGATCAATTGGAAGTAAGCTTAATTTTCAGAAACGATCGTTTTGGACGTGGTGGGGATCATACCCCATTTTGCAAAAAAGGATTTACGGCCGTTCGCATCACAGAGTTTAATGAAAACTATGATCGCACGCACAAGATAGTGGAAGAAAAAAATGGCATTAAGTATGGCGACATGCCCGAATTTGTGGACTACGAATACGTACGTAAAAATGCCGGAATCAACCTGGCTTCATTGGCAAACCTGGCTTCAGCGCCTTATGCACCTGTAAATGTTGAAATTAAATTGTCGGGCATGAGCAACTCAAGCACCCTCAGCTGGGAAACGCCTGAAAAGGGTATAAAACCCACCGGCTATTATTTGCTGATGCGTGAGACTTACCAACCACTTTGGGATCGTAAAATTTATGTGGAAGGAAACAGCATCACCATTCCTTATTCAAAAGATAATTATTTCTTTGCCATTCAATCGGTTGATGAAGCAGGGCACGAAAGTATGGCTGTTTTCCCAGCTCCCGCAAGAAGAAGATAAAATGAAAGTGCAAGATTTAACATATTCCGAAAAAGTCCCGCAAACTGAAAAGTTTATGGGACTTTTTTTGACGACCGGCTGGAATGATTCTTACCAATTGAACAAAGCTGAGATGAAGAAAGCACTCGAAAACAGCTGGTACACCTATTCTGTTTACGATGAGAAAAAACTGATTGGTTTTGGAAGAATCATTTGTGATGGAATCGTTCATGCCCTCATCCTCGACCTCATCATTATCCCTGAATATCAAGGACAAGGAATCGGAAAAACAATACTCACAAGGCTGGTTAATCAATGCAAAAAACATCGGGTTCGCGACATTCAATTGTTCTCGGCAAAAAACAAAGCAGATTTCTACAAAAAATCAGGATTTACACTCAGGCCTGAACTTTCGCCGGGTATGGAATTGAAATGGTTTAGAAAAGATTGAATTTCTAATTCAAAGAAGCATAAGCTTCGAAGCAATCGGATATTCGGGTAAATAATTGGATGTCAGTGGCGGCAATAACAAAGGTATCTTCCAGATTACAATAGGCCAAAAATTTATCTACTTCTTCTTTATCCTTCAAACCGGTTAAGCGACTCACGACTTCAAAATTTACTCGTTTGTTCACTGCTTCTTTGGTTTTATCTGCTTGAACCAGCTTGTAATATTTCTTTTGATTTTTAGCTTGTTTGCTAAATAAATTATAGAGGGCTGTAATGGGTCCTCCTATTCTTATTCCTCCAGCATCATCTATACCATCGAGTTTGTTAGCTCCTTTCGATATCATTGCCAGGTTCCTCTTAAATGCCTTCTGTAATTCAAGCATACGGATTTCCTCATCCGTCATTTCGTAATCTAAAATTTTGCGTTTTAATTCCTGATAAGTAGGAAAAGGTCTAATTTGTACTTCTGTTAAATCATAAACCTTCGGGATGAGATTAATTTTCAATTCAAGTTTTTGATCGAATGTAGTATCATTCAGGTATACCACTTTTGGATCAAATCCTATGGCAGAAACCAGCAAACTGTCGAATGGCAAAAGCTCAAAACCAAATTCGCCTTGCATATTACTTGCAGTTCCAACATTTTTTTGTGGGATGTAGATATGAGCATAAGAAATGGGTATACCTGTTTTCGCATTTATCACCGAACCCTTTATCTTGATCTGCTGACTAGCGGACACTTCACTGCTCATCACGATGAGGGTGACGAGTAAGATGCTGTAAAGAGGTATTTTTCGAACTTTCACTTTGTAAATAAATTATGGTCAAATTTAAGATGTTTGCGCGTTTAAGCCCAATTATTTAACATCTCTTATGAATAAAATGGAGATTTGAGGTTAGAGATAAAAAACATTAGACTCAAGATATTAGATGCGAGACACAAGATAATAGAAGCAAGGCACAAGATTCAAGATACAAGACTGGAGATATAAGATTATAGGTTTTAGAAACTAGAATTAAGTTCCTGATATATAATACTTTATTCTTTATTCTTTATTCTTCATTCTTCATTCTTCATTCTTGATACTTGATACTTTTTGCCTGCTACTTTGTTATTAAATAATAATTCCTCTTTTCTTCATAAGATTCATGCTGGTACTCACAATTTCCTCATGCGAAATATGCTCACAATTGAAGGTAACATCAAACATGCTTTCCTCCATTTTCTGCCCTGCAAACTCTTCAATCAGGGTGGATCTTCTTCTATCGATCTCCTGAATGTATTTTTGGGCATCTGCTTCAGAAATTTCATGTTTCGTGCTAATTTGTTTAATTCGCCACTGAAGTGGAGCCACCAAGCGAATATTAAAAGATCGGGGCACATATTTTGAAAGTGCCACTCCTGCCCTCCCAATTACAATGATATTACCTTGTTCGGCATATTCCCTCATCACTTCTACAATGGTTCTTCTGATCTTTTTATCACTTTTATAATAACGTGAAGCCATGGATTCAAAAATCTCATCCATATTGGTTTTTTTCTGTCCATGGTAAATGTATTTAATTTTCCGTAACGGAAGATTTAGCTTTTTTGCTGAATCCAGCATCATATCCTTATCAATACATCTCCATTTGTCCTCAGGATGTTTCATGTTTTTATTAATGCTTTGATTAAAGTATTCAGCCAGAACTTTGGCAGAACATCCTGCCTGACGTGAAATGGTAGTAATGGGTCCGTAATGATCCGGACTAAATTTTTCGCCTACCGATTGATAACGGTTGCTATGTAGTCGTTCATCTAAATATTTAAAGAACAAATTATTCATAGAGACTCCTTTCGCTTGAAACCTGAAAATACTGCTAATAAATATACGCAATTTATGTCTGTTTATCAAGCTTTTGCACTTATGCGTAGAAATTTGAGCAACAGATTTTATAAGCCGATTATTTTTCCTTAATTTCACCTTATTCAAAAATTAAGAACCAAATGGACAGAAGAGATTTTGTAAAACTGGGAACCGTTCTGGCTGCCTCTGCAGCCCCAATAAGTGCTTTTTCAGGTACAAAGAAAATAAATACATTGGACAAACTAAAAGGGGTGGTAAGGTTAAGAGGGGATGGATTATCCCTTACTCCAGAGGAGTACAGCACCTTATTAATGAAATTAGCCGATGAAGGTAAAATTAAAGCTGATTACTATTCTAACGGAGGTGTAGTTGAAGAATTAGAACACAAATTTTCACAATTATTGGGTAAAGAATCTGCAATTTTTATGCCTACCGGAACCCTGGCCAATCATATAGCAGCTCGTCAATTGGCAGGAAATTCGAAAAGAGTAATCGTTCAGGAACAAAGCCATTTTTATAATGATACCGGGGATTGTGCCCAAAACTTAAGTTCTTTAAATTTAATCCCATTGGGTAAAGGCAAAGTTAAATTTACTTTGGATGAAGTAAAAAGAACGGTTGCCCAAACAAGAGGTGGACGAGTGAAAACCGGTATTGGAGCCATTTCGATTGAAAGCCCCGTAAGAAGGCAAAGCGATCGAATTTTAACTTATGAAAACCTAAAAAGTATTTCTGATTACGCCAAGGGTGAAGGTATTAAAATGCATTTAGATGGGGCCAGATTATTTGTTCAGTCAGCACACACTGGAGATAGTCCTGCCAAATATGGCAAATTATTTGATACTGTTTACACCTCGCTTTGGAAGTGTTTTAATGCAGCCTCGGGGGCTATTTTGACTGGTACAAAGGACTTCACAAATGACTTGTTTCATGTTCGAAGAATGTTTGGTGGAGGGCTTCCTTTTGCCTGGCCATTTGCAGCCATAGCTCTACATTATGCCGATGGTTTTATCGATGAATACAAAACAGCTTTTACTTATGCAGAAAAGGTTTTTGAAAAGATTGGTATGGATGATCGGTTTAGAATTGAACGTTTTGAAAACGGAACCCATATTTTTAAACTCGTGGTAAATCATCCTAATTTGAATCAATTCAAATCGAAACTATTCAAAAAAAACATCGAATTACCCAATCCTGTTAAAGATGGTTTTATGATAAAAATCAATCCCTCTTTTAATAGGGAAACCCCAGATTACATCGCACAGAGTTTTCTAGAATCAATCGGATAAAAACATTAAAAATCTAAAAAAATCAATTATATGAAACGTCTAACCTCTCCTTCAAAATTTATTACTATTAGTTTAATCATACTTTTCGGAATCATTGGGTTTTACTCCTGCCAACAAACAGAAACTACTCCGCTTCATGAAAAAACTCCGGAATTTATCGGCCCTGAAAATGGAAGTTTGATTATCATTGGTGGAAACGCCCGTGATCCACTATTTTTACAAAAATTTAAAGAGCTAGCAGGTGGTGAGGATGCAAATATTATTGTTGTGCCCACAGCCTGGGACGATCGACAGGTTGAACGTGACAGTGGCTTTGTAAACCTTTTAGGCCGTTTTGAAAAAGCCGGATTTAAAAACATTAAAGTGCGACATACACGAAATCCTGAAATAGCAAATCAGGAAGATTTTATTGCTCCCATTAAAAATGCAAGTGGCGTTTATTTTATGGGAGGCAGGCAATGGCGAATTGCAGACGGATTTTTAAACACCAAAGCCCATGATGAATTTATGAATTTACTGGATCGTGGTGGCGTAATTGCGGGTTCATCTGCCGGAGCTTCGATTCAGGGTTCTTATTTGGCTCGTGGAGATTCTCAAGGTAATACGGTAATGATGGGAGATCATGAGGTTGGATTGGGTTTTATAAAAAATACCGCCATAGATCAACACTTATTGGTTCGAAATCGTCAGTTCGATATGTTCGAAATTTTGCAAAACCGCCCGGAATTATTAGGGATTGGTTTGGATGAGAACACGGGTATAGTCGTAAAAAAGAATGAGTTTGAGGTAATCGGAAACAGCTTTGTGGCCCTTTATGATGGAAGCCGCTATTCGCGTGAAAGAGACACCATTTATAAGCTAAAACCCAATTCCAAAGAATTTTATTTTTTACGCAGTGGAGATAAGTACGATTTAAAAAAACGAAAAGTAATATTGGAGAAATAGACTCCAAAAAAGCTAATCAGTCATCTAATTTAAGGGATGATTGATTGAATGGTCATATTCAAATCTTAAAATTAGCTTTTGCCTGTTTTTTAGCTGTTTATCGAAATACTTCAACGGTACATCGACTTTCTATTTTTTCGAAAGGAAATTTTCATTTTTTTAAATATCTTGCAGTTAATAGCACATTTTACTATTGAATTTATCAAACCCCAATCTATTAAAAATGAACACAACAATCAGTCGAGCCATTTTATTGGGATGTATGTTTTTATTCATCACATCCGTTTCTTATGCTCAGGGAAAAAAAGAAACCAACGAACGAGCTTATTATAAAGATCTTAAATTCAGGAACGTAGGTCCTACCCGTGGTGGCAGGGCAACTACGGTGGCCGGAATCAGCACTCAACCCGGAACTTTTTATATGGGGGCTACCGGAGGTGGAGTTTGGAAAACTGAAGACTACGGCATCAATTGGAAAAATGTTTCGGATGGATTCTTTGCCTCTCCTTCCATCGGTGCCATTAATGTTTACCAAAACAATCCTAACATTGTTTATGTAGGTACCGGTTCTGATGGCATCCGCTCTAACGTCATCGTTGGAAAAGGGATGTATAAATCTACAAATGCCGGAAAAAGCTGGGAACACATCGGTCTAAATAAAGCAGGTTTAATTGGAGCTGTTGAGATTCATCCAGAAAACCCGGATGTGGTTTTGGTGGCCGCCATTGGTCAGCCTTTTCAACCCAATAAAGAAAGAGGTGTATTTAAAACCACTGATGGAGGAAAAAGCTGGGATCATGTTTTGTTTATTGCTGATACTGTTGGAATTGCTGATATTGAATTTGCACCCGACAATCCAAACACAGTTTATGCAGCAGCTTGGAGAACTGAGCGTAAACCATGGACCATTATTAGCGGAGGCGAAAATGGCGGAATTTACAAGTCGACTGATGGTGGCAATACCTGGACCAAAAAAGAAAATGGTTTACCCACAGGAATCATTGGCAAAATTGATTTAGCCGTTTCTAAAGCTGATCCTAAACGTTTATACGCTTTGGTTGAAGCTATTGACGGAGAAGGCGGAGTATTCCGTTCAGATGATAGAGGTGAGAATTTCGTAAGGGTTAATAAAGAAATGCGATTGCTTAACCGCCCCTTCTATTATTGTAATATTGAGGCCAATCCGGTAAATCCTGATGCGCTCTTCATCAATACCGGAGGATATTATCATTCGATAGATGCGGGTGTAAGTTGGGAACGCAGAAGCACGCCTCATGGCGACAATCACGACATTTGGATCAATGAAAACGACACCAACATATACATTCAGGCCAATGACGGTGGGGTAAATGTAACCCTGAATGATGGCAAAAGTTGGTCAACTCAATACAACCAACCGACTGCCGAATTATACCAGGTAGAAGTTGATGATCAAGATCCTTATTGGTTATACGCCGGACAGCAAGACAACAGTACCATTGCAGTTCCAACATTGCCTCCTTATTCAGCGCCAGCAGGCCCAAGCGCTTACTGGATTTCAGTTGGAGGTTGCGAAACCGGACCTGCCGTTCCAAAGCCGGGAAATCACAATATTGTTTATTCAAATTGTAAAGGTCATTTTGGGGTTTATAACAAAATTACCGGACAGGAAAGAAAGTATACGGCCAATCCATCCAACATTTATGGTCACAACCCTAAAGACTTAGAATTCAGATTTCAAAGGGTGGCTCCTATTCATGTAAGCCCGCACAATGCCGATCAGGTTTATATGGGCTCTCAATATTTGCATAAAACCAATGATGATGGTTATAGTTGGGAAATTATTTCGCCGGATTTAACGGCTTTTGAAGCTGACAAACAAGTCAATTCCGGAGCTCCGATTACCCGCGATATTACCGGAGAAGAATATTATAGCGTGATTTATTCCATCAGAGAGTCGTCGGTTGTAAAAGATTTAATTTGGGTAGGAGCCAATGATGGCCCTATTCATTTAACAAAAGATGGCGGTAAAAACTGGGAGAATGTAACACCTTCTACCCTGCCTCCTGGTGGCCGGGTTGATTGTTTAGAGCCATCTCCACACAAAGCCGGGAAAGCCTATGCAGCCATTTTGCGATATCAGTTGGGCGACTGGAAACCTTATATTTACAAAACTGAAAATTACGGTAAAAGCTGGACTTTACTCACCACCGGAACCAATGGAATTCCGGGTGATTATCCAACCAGAGTGGTTCGTGAAGATCCCAATAAAGAAGGCTTGCTTTATGCCGGAACAGAATTCGGTTTGTTCATTTCTTATAATGATGGAAAGACTTGGGAATCCTTCCAGCAAAACTTACCCATCACGCCCATTACTGATTTAAAAATTGTAAAAACTGATTTGGCGATTTCAACCATGGGTCGTTCATTTTGGGTAATGGATAACATTACACCTTTATATCATGAAGCTGAAGTAAAGTCGGCCAACACCAATTTTTTAATTAAACCCGAAAATACGTTCAGATTACGCTATCGACAAAGTCGTGGAAATGCAACTCCATCCTACCCTGCTTCAGCAGTAAATATTGATTACTTTATTCATGCTGAAACTGAAACTGAAATTGGTTTGAAGATTTTGGATGCCGACAAAAACATCATTCAATCTTATCAAAGCAAACCCAAAAAAGTAAAACAGGAAGAAGGAAGAGAAAACATGGCCATGAGCTATTATTTCCAACCCAGTCAACGTGTTAACTTAAACAAAGAAGCTGGTTTGCACCGAATAAAATGGGATATGCGCCATCAGGGTTCGTGGGATAGTAATCCCCGAAGAAGTTATCAGAATGGCCCATATGTAGCACCGGGAAAATATTTTGCACAACTTGAGATTGATGGTAAAGAATATGTTCAGGAATTTGAAATATTTGCTGACCCCAGATTAAAAGCTGTGGGAGTTGATGTTGCTGCACTGAAAGAGCAGGAAGAATTTGCCCTTAAGTTGGTCGATTTCACCTCCGAAGCCAAAAAGCTTTCCGATCAAATCAGCAAACGCAGAAAAGAAATTGCTAAGCTGAAAAAAGCCAAACGTAAAATTCAAAAAGAAGATGCTCAGCTCCTGATTTTAGAAAACAAACTGAATATGAAGGAAGGAATTTATCAGCAACCCATGTTGATCGATCAAATCAATTATCTTTCACGCGCTGTAAGCGGAGCCGATCAAAAACCGGCAAAAAACACCTACCCGCGTTACGAAAAGTTAAAAAAACAATTGCAGGAAATTAAAGCCGCATACGAATCATTATAAATTATTATCTAATCAAAATTGAAAAAAGCCACCTCTGATTTTAGAGGTGGTTTTTTGTTTTGAGGAACTACCTTAAAAAAGGTGTCATCTTCATATTTTCATACTGTCTGGCTTAAACTTGAAATCAATTCATTATTTGTGATATAGGATATCTGGGTAGATTTCATTACTTTGTCATCCATTATTCAATCTCTAAATTCTTATTATGAAACGAAACATTACAATTTTATTCAGCCTTTTGCTTTTGATGATTTCAATGCAATCAATGGCACAGAACCACCCACTTTGGTTAAGGTATCCGGCCATTTCTCCGGATGCAAAAAATATAGTTTTTAATTATCAGGGAGACCTTTATAAGGTTCCAACCGCTGGTGGAACTGCCATTCCGCTCAGTCTTAGCGACAGCTATGAATATGGAGCCGTTTGGAGCCACGACGGGCAAAACATTGCCTTTGCTTCTAATCGTTATGGAAACTTTGATGTTTTTGTAATGCCAACCTCTGGTGCCGAAGCCAAAAGGTTAACCTTCCATTCTAATCCTGAAATACCAAGTTGTTTCACCAACGACAATCAGCAGGTTATTTTCTCGGGAGCCCGTCAGGATAAGTACACCAATGTGCAGTTTCCGATGAGCATTTTATCCGAATTGTACAGCGTGGGAATCGATGGAGGAAAAGTTGATCAGATCATCACCTCCCCTGCCATAGATGCAACCCTAAGTTCGGACGGAAAAAAATTGATTTTCCACGATCAGAAAGGTTATGAAAACATTTGGCGGAAACATCACACCTCTGCCATTACCCGCGACATCTGGACCTATGATTTAGATTCTAAAGCATTCAAAAAACTAACGAATTTTGCCGGTGAAGACCGAAATCCGGTTTTCGATCAAAACAATGATGATTTCTTTTATCTTTCTGAAGAAAACGGATCTTTCAATGTTCACAAAAGTTCGTTGAGTAATCCAAACACAAATACCGCCCTTACCCATTTCGAAAAACATCCGGTACGTTTTTTAACAAAAGCAGATAACAGCACCCTTTGTTTCAGCTTTCATGGCGAAATTTACACCATGCAGCCGGGCTCCGAACCACAAAAGGTAAACATTAACATCGCCTACGACGGTCGTAAAAACCTCGACAAAGTGGTTCCGGTAAACCGAAATTTTACCGAATCCAGCCTATCGCCCAACGGCAAAGAATTTGCCTACATTTTCAGGGGTGAAATTTTTGTAAGCAGCGTTGAACACGGCACTACTAAAAGAATTACCAATACTCCCTGGCAAGAACGCAGTGTGAGCTTCAGTCCCGACGGCAGATCATTGGTATATGCAGCCGAAGTAGAAAACAGTTGGAACATCTATACTTCTTCCATCATCCGTGATGAAGAACCTTATTTTTTTGCTTCAACTTTGTTGAAAGAAGAAACGATTATTGCTACCGATGCTGAAGAATTTCAACCTGCCTATTCGCCCAATGGGAAAGAGATCGCATATCTTCAGGATCGTAAAACCCTGATGGTAATCAATTTGGCAAGCAAACTCACCCGTATGATCATGGGTCCTGAACACAATTACTCTTACGCCGACGGAGATCAGTGGTATCAATGGTCGCCCGACAGCAAATGGTTTTTGGTTAAATTCGGACAACAGAACCGAATTTTGGTGAGTGAAGCCGGACTTGTTGACGCTGCAGGAAGTGGAAAAATCCGAAACCTCAGTCAGAGCGGTTACGGCGATTACGCTCCCATGTGGGCCATGGATGGTAAGATGATGATCTGGGCTTCAGCGCGACAAGGTAATAAATCGGAAAACGATCGCATTGGAGACAGCGACATCTTTGGATTGTTTTTCACTCAGGAAGCTTTTGACCGGTTTAATTTATCCAAAGAAGAATTGGATTTGTTAAAGCAAGCCGAAGAAAAAGCAAAAAAAGAAAAAAAGGAAGAGCCCAAAAAGAAAGAGAAAAAGTCGAATAAAACTGAGCCTGAAACTAAAAAGACAGAGGACTTAAAATTCGATTGGGAAGATATGCTTGATCGTAAGGCCAGATTAACTGTACACACCTCTAACATTAGCAGCGCAGTTCTTTCAAAAAAGGGAGACAAACTTTACTACATCACACGTTTTGAGGGAACCAACAATTTGTGGAGTACCGATTTGAAATCAAAAGAGACCAAGATGCTTACGAAACTTGGTGCCAGACGAGCCACCATGGAATTATCAAAAGATGGTAAATTTTTATTTATCCTGGCTGATGGTCGTCCTTCAAAAGTTACCTTATCAAATGGCAAGAGCAAACCCATTCGCACCAATGGAGAAATGCTTTTGAAGCAAGCAGATGAAAGGGCTTATATTTTTGATCACAGCTGGCGACAGGTTCGTGAAAAATTTTATGTAGAAGATCTTCAGGGTGTTGACTGGGATTTTTATTATGATGCCTATAAAAAGTTTTTGCCTTACGTAAATAACAATTACGATTTTGCCGAATTACTGAGTGAAATGTTGGGTGAACTGAATGCTTCTCATACCGGAGGCAGTTATCGACATTCTCCAGAAAACCCTGACCAAACTGCATCGCTGGGGATTTTATTTGATTATGCCCATACAGGCAACGGGCTTAAAGTAGGTGAAGTGATACAGGGCGGACCGGTAGATAAAGCCAAATCGAAGATTAAAGCTCAGGATATCATTGAAAAAATTGACGGTGTTGTACTAGATGAATCCATCGATTTCTATCAATTGTTAAACCGAAAAGCAGGTAAAAATACCTTGCTCTCTGTTTTTAATCCGGTCACCAATCAACGTTGGGAAGAAGTGATGAAACCCATTTCCTTAAGAGCCGAAGGACAGCTGTTGTATAATCGATGGGTAAAAACCCGACGTGCCGAAGTTTTGCGACTTTCGGATGGTAAGCTTGGCTATGTTCATGTTAGAGGCATGAATGATGCCAGCATGCGTGTGGTAATTGAAGATGCGTTGGGTAAACACCTGGCAGCCGACGCCTTAATTGTCGACACCCGATTTAATGGTGGTGGAAATCTGCACGATCAATTGTCGGACTTCCTGGTAGGAAAAAAATATATGGACATCATCCCACATGGTCAGAATATTGGCTACCAACCCCGAAGTTCTTGGATTAAGCCTTCGATTGTGGTGATGGGCGAAAGTAATTATTCAGATGCTCATTTATTTCCGGTGGCTTATAAAATAAAAAAGGGAGGTAAAACCCTGGGAATGCCCGTTCCGGGAACAGGCACCTTTGTTTGGTGGGAAAACCAAATCGACCCAAGCATTCGTTTTGGAATACCCATGGGCGGATGGCGACCACTGGGTCAACCTTTCTGCGAGAACGATCAACTGGAACCGGACATTATGGTTAAAAATGAACCGGGCATGATGGCCATTGGCCGCGACCAACAAATTGAAGCTGCGGTTAAAGAATTGCTGAAATAAATCATTTCAGTTCTTTCATTTATTTATAAGAATTTAGGAGGCTGTCTAAAAAGATTATACTATTCTAAGTTCCGTCATTCCGGACTTGTTCCGGAATCTCAAAGTTAGTTATTTATAGATTCTGAAACGAAGTTCGGCAAAGCCAAATAAATTCAGAATGACGGATTAGATGCTTTTCAGACAGCTTCCTAAGTATTTTTTATTGACAATCTTTTACAACCCTACATAAAATATTATCTTTACATTTCTCCCCATATTTTAAGTTTTAGCAACAGAACTTTTATGGAACCCACCATTGTATTAAGAAATCTGCATCATCGAGATAAAGATTGTATTGCCATTACCTTTCCTTACAATCCAGGTTTACGGTCGTTTGTATCGCTAATTTCCGGCGTCATATGGAGTCAGTCAAACCGATGCTATTACCTCCCCTATACCATCACCAATTACAAAATGTTGCTTTATCAGTTTGACAAAAAGCACTTGAAATACGACAGCCGTTTTTTTATTCACCCTTCAAGAATTCTCTTTGAAGACAAAAAAAAGCTCAACAGAAACTCTATATCAAACGTAAAAAAGCGACTTAATCCAAATAAAATTGAGTATATCGAGGCATTTAAAAAGTGGCTGGTTCAAAATCGATATAGCGAAAACACCATCAGAACTTATGTAAATATGATTGAGACTTTTTTAGGGTTTTATTCAGAAAAGGAAATTGAAGCCATAAACCTGGATGACATTAATAGCTTTAATTACGACTTCATCATTAAAAGAAGTTATTCATCATCATTTCAAAATCAGATGGTTAATGCCATCAAGCTATTTTTCTTTAAAATGCTTGAAGTTGAATTTGACATAGAAAAAGTAGAGCGTCCGCGAAAGGCGAGCAGTTTGCCCAAAATAATACCAAAAGAAGACCTTAAAAAAATGCTGGAATCAATTAAAAACATCAAGCATAAAACGGCATTAAGTTTAATTTACGGACTGGGTTTAAGGAGAAGTGAACTCTTAAATTTGCGAATTGTGGATGTTGATTCGAAGCGGATGTTGGTTTATATTTTAAATGCGAAGGGAAAGCGTGATCGAAGTTTGCCCTTACCCCAGAAGCTTTTGGATTTAATCAGGCGTTACTATTTGCAGTATAAGCCGAGTTACTATTTAATTGAAGGCCCAATGCCCGGGCAAAGATATTCGCCCAGCAGTTTACAAAATATCTTTAAAAAGTCGCTTCAACAAATCAATAAAAATCATACATTTACATTGCATTGCTTGCGACATAGTTATGCTACCCATTTACTAGAAGCTGGGACTGATTTAAGATACATTCAGGAATTATTAGGCCATAAATCCAGCAGAACCACAGAAATCTACACCTACGTAAGCATTAATAGTTTAAAGAATATTAAGAGTCCGTTGGATGACTTTGAGATATAAAATACAAGAAAACCTATACAATACACACCTATTTGGTTGTTATTGTGTAAGAAAGGTGTACATATAAACTAGTTAGCAGCTATTAAAAAAAATGAGGGAAATTATAAACAATAAGTCCATTGATAGAAACCAAAAACATCTTGGTTTATTGATTGATGATTTTCTTGCTCAACTAAGAAACGATTCTAAAAAAAATGAACAGAAAATATTAGAATTGTGCCATGTTGGAAAACTTATAATGTTATTAGAAAAAGATTATAAAATTGAGAAACTAGGCGAAGGTCCAGACTTTATTTTGAAATGCAATCAAAATAGAATTGGAATAGAGCATCAAATAATAATTGACCAAGATTCAAAAGCAAAAGAAGGGTTCTTTGAAAATATTTGCACTCATGCAGAAAGAAAGCTAAGGAAAGATAAAGATTTACCAAATTTCTTGGCTAATGTTTATTTTGAGTCGTACCTCAGTAGAAAAATTAGTGATAAAAAGAAATACATTGAAGAGGTCTGTAGAGTAGTTAAACATAATGTCCTACATGACATTGAATTAGAAAGTGAAATCATTGCAAGTGTCCATTCAATGGATCATTCACAAATCAATGTAAATGCTAATCTTGGTGCATGGTGGCAAAAGGAAATTACCGAGGAAATTATTAAGAAAGCAATAAACAAAAAAGAAGCAAAAATAGAGTCATACATTTCAAAAACAAATTTACCTCAATGGCTATTATTAGTTATTGGCGGGGTTGGAGAAAGCTCGTACTTATTTGAAAATAAATTTGAACTTGAAATTGAAAGCAAATTTGAAAAAGTATTCTTACTTGAAGACTTTTATAACAGATTATATGAATTAAAATAAACAGCTGCTAACAAAAGCTATAGTTCATGGCGCTCAGACAGGCAAAAAAACCTTAGGGTTTTCGTGTTGTTTCCTGTCCCTCGGGGGACAGGAAAGCCTGCCAAAAAATGGCAGGCAGGCTGCCGCAAAATGCGCCACGTAACCATAGCAAAACCGTTATGGCAAATATTAAAACAGCCTACAAACCAAACAATGATTAGAATATGAAATCAGAATATCAAGAAAATCAAAGAACAAGAGCAGTAAAACTAATTCAGGACAAGAATCCAGTTTTTTATGGAGGAGTTGGTGGGAAAATGTTTATGCGAGCAAATAGAGATTTTGTTTTGACTGATTTCAACAAAAATTTTTATCAGGACATAAAAGACGAAGCAATTGAATATTTTTCAAAAAACAATGTTGCTTGGTGGGGCGGAAAAAATCCGACTGGACACGTATTGTCTTCTCAGATTGCTTGCATAAATCATTTGTATGCGATTCGTAACGACAAAAATGCAGTGCTCGGACTTTTAAAAAGCATTTCGGCAGACTTCGTAGACGTTTTAGAAATTAAGACAGACAAATATTTAAGTGCATTTATTCAATTCGAGTCAGTAAGTGACTATGATTACTTAAATGAAGGACAATCGACACGTGGAAGTAACTGCACTTCAGTTGACGCTTTGATTTACGCAAAACATAAAGACGGAACAAATTGGCTCATTCCGATAGAATGGAAATTTACCGAGTTTTATAAAAACTTGGATAAAGCAAAAGAAGGGTGTAAAACAAACCCCGATAAATGCAAGGGCAAAGTGCGACAAGAACGCTATACTGATTTGATTAATAACTCAAACCAGTTGATTAGTGAAAACCATTACTGTTATTACTTTGAGCCATTTTACCAATTAATGAGACAGACATTATGGGCAGAGCAAATGGTTGCAAATAAAGAAAAAGAGACAATTAAAGCTGACAACTTTTTGCACATACACGTTATTCCATCAGACAATGCCGACTTACTTGAAAAGAATTATAAGTGCAGCGGAGAAAATATGAAATCGACTTGGACAAATCATTTGAAAGACAAAGATAAATACATTATCATTTCACCAAAGGACTTTTTATCTAACTTAGATTCAGAGAAATATAAAGACTTTGTTTCTTATTTAAATGAAAGATATTGGGCTGATAATCAATAAAATACTTGCCATAACAATGTATAAAAATAATAGCCGAAACAGTAGTAAATTCAAGGGTTTTAGCCCGCTTCAATTTTCCTGTAACTTGACAGGAAAGTGCCACGCATTCGGCTACTATTCTTATACTTACCGTTATGCGCAATTCTAGAAGTTTAGACGAATAAAAAAATTTGAATATAAATAAAAGACAATGAATATAAATTTAGCAGTACTGATTGATGGTGATAATATACCATCGGCTTTTGTGAAAGAAATGATGGAAGAGATAGCTAAATATGGTAATCCAACCATTAAAAGAATCTATGGAGATTGGACTAAACCAAATTTATCCAAATGGAAAAATATGCTTTTAGAACATGCTATTACTCCAATCCAACAATATGGTTATACCACAGGTAAGAATGCAACAGACTCAGCTATGATTATTGATGCTATGGATATTTTGTATTCAAATAAAGTAAATGGATTTTGCATAGTATCAAGTGACAGTGATTTCACAAGATTAGCAACACGGTTAAGAGAGGCGGGCATGCAAGTCATTGGAATTGGAGAAAAAAAGACACCTAATCCGTTTATTGTAGCCTGTGATAAATTTATTTACATAGAAATTCTGAAGACTAAATCAAAAGAAAAAGTATCTGAAGATGAGAAAGAATTGGAAAAGGAAACATTCGACAAGATTAGTCAAAAAGAGATAAAATTAATTTCAACAACGATTACAGACTTATCTGATGATGAAGGTTGGGCGTTTTTAGGAGACGTTGGCGGTTTAATGCAAAAAAAGCGACCTAATTTTGATCCTAGAAACTATGGTTTTCAAAAGTTGACTCCATTGATCAAGTCGACTGGGAAATTTGAAATTGAGCAGCGAGAAAGTCAAAAAGGAAGGTATAAATTGATTTATGTAAAAAATAAAGAAAAGCGCATAACACGCGGTCATAAAACATTGCGCGGATAGTGCTAAATTTGAACAATATAACATTTAATCAACGGCTTAGCAGGTTGATAAGTTTGTGCTGCGAATTGCGCAACGTTTCATACCGCCATCCGTTACCAGCAATTTAAAGAAACCGAAGATGCGAATAGGAAATAAAGATTTTAAATACAAAAAGGATGCTCTGAGTTATTATAAGGAGATTCTCAATTCGTATAAGTTTGGTGAGACTTTAAGCGAAAAAGATAAAGCTGAGATTATTGAGTTATTGAGCATTCATCCAGACTGTAAAAGAAAATTTGATAATGGAATTAAAGAGATAATCGTTGATAAAATTCCAAAATATAACTCAAAAGCATTTCATATACTTGACAATAATTCTGAATTAGAAGCTTTTTCTTACATAAAATGTATAAACGGAAATAAACCGCCATTGACAAGATTTAGTGGCACTTGTAGAGATATTATTCAAGACGATATTAACAATGTAAAACTTCAATACTTCAAAGCCAATTCAAAAAAAGGAGAAGTAAAATGCCAAGAAACAGGAGACTTATGCAAATGGGAAGATTTGGTAATCGACCATAGACAACCAAACACATTCTCTGTAATCGTTGATAGATTCATTGAAGTAAATCAAATTGACATAACAACAATTGAATACGTTGAAGTACTTGATGGTGTTTACAGATTCAAAGACGATAATATTTCTCAGAAATTTAGAGAATATCACAAGGAGAAAGCGAACCTTAGAATTGTAAGAAAAAGTAAAAACTCAGGTAGAGCATATCAAGCAAGAGTAAAGAAACAGAAGAAAGATTTACGAATAGAATAAAAAAAGCTGGTAACAATGTATAAAAATAATAGCCGAATCAGTAGTAAATTCAACGGTTGTAGCCCGCTTCAACTTCCGTGTAATTTGACAGGAAAATGCCACGCAATCGGCTACTATTCTTATACTCACCGTTATGCGCAATGGTTCGAGACGATACGATATACCTGAAACAAAATAATTAAAAAATGAAAATTGGAATAATAGGAACTGGTGGAGTTGGTGGATACTTCGGAGCAAGATTAGCTTCATCAGGGAATGATGTTACTTTTATTGCAAGAGGAGAACACCTTGATGCGATTAAAAAAAATGGACTGATTGTTAAAAGTATTAAGGGCGACATAACTATTAATTCAGCCAAAGCATCTGATAAATTAAGTGATTTAGCAGATTGCGAATTGATAATTTTAGGTACAAAAGCTTATCATGTTAAAGAGATTGCGAAAAATTTAGCGACCAACTTAAATAAAAATGCCCTGATTTTGCCTCTTCAAAATGGAGTGTTGGCAACCGAAGAACTGAAAGAGTATTTTGATAAAAACCAAATACTCGGTGGATTATGTGTGATTTTCAGTAATATTGAATCACCAGGAGTAATAAATCATATGGGTCTTGAACCATCAATTACATTCGGTGAGATAGATAATATAATAAAAGAACGGACATTAAAGATAAAAACCGTATTTGAGAATGCAGATATTACCTGCAAATTGACAGATGATATCGAAGCTGCGTTGTGGAAAAAGTTCATATTGATTTGCTTAAGTGGTTTTGGGACAATTTCAAGTACTGGATATGGATTAATAAGAGAAACCCCAGAAACCAGACAAATGTTAATTGATTCATTGACTGAGGTGAGTAAGATTGCCAAAGCAAAAAACATTAAACTTGAAAATGATATTGTCGAAAAATCAATCGCTTATGTAGATACTTATCCACCAGAAGCGATGTCATCTTTATCAAGAGACGTTTTGAGTGGCAAACAATCGGAGATTGAATATCAAAATGGGACAGTAGTTCGATTTGGCGAGGAACTTGGAATGGATACTCCAGTAAATAGATTTATATACGGATTTGTGAAACTTATAGAGAATAAGATAAAAAACCAAAGCGCATAACACGCAATATACGTAAGCCGGGGGATGTGGGTAATTTAAACTTTTGTACATCTACTCAAAATTGTAACGGCTTGATAAGTTGGAGCTTCGAAATCCCGGCCTCCGCATATTGCCACCGTTATGGGCAAGCTTGAAAAACCGACAACATCAAGGTTAAATTCTAACTAAAAATGAAGATATTAAATATTACACTTTTTCTAATTATTCTAAGCACATCTCTTTGTGCGCAATCTCCTAAGGATATAATATCCATCGAGGATAAACAGTTTAATGAATTCTTTAATAATAAGGAGAATATACCAATTGTAAAAGGTCGGTTTCTAAATGTGACAGAAAGAGATATTGAAAAAGCAACAATACGTTATTCATTTCCTTCGCCAATTGGAAATAGGCAAATTAGTAAAACCTGCAAACTTAATAATGATGGTACTTTTAAATTGGAATTGGATTATGCAATTCCTTATCAAGAAATATGGATAAGTGTTGGCAGATTATATCATGCCTACTTATATGCTAATAAAGAGTTATTCATAGAATTAGATGTTCAAATTTTAAAGCAAAATAAAGGAGTTGATTATTATGGCTCAGGCATTAAATATCTCGGCGTTGATGGAGAACTAAATACATTTATAAACAAGCATAAAAAATTCCAAAGCAAAAAGCAAATTGACTTGGAAACCCAGATTCATTATTTCAAAAACAGAACAAATCTCAATGCTGAAGAATTTATCGTACAATATGACAGAATGTTCAACAACTTAAACAATATTGATAATGTTTTTATAGAACAAAATCCTTCAAAATATTCTTGGATAATTGAAAATGAACGACTTTCAAACTACTACTCCAACTTAATAGTGAATTTTCACAATAGAAACGAGAGAATGGACGAAAAGCTTCTGCACAAGGTGCAACAGCATAAGCCATTAATATTCTCAAAGAGCAGCATGAGCTTTTACAGCAAGTTGTTTCATTATCAAATGAAGTTTTCTGACATTTCAGAGTATCAGATTAATATTGGTGATTTAAGAGCTTATTCCAAACTTACCCAAGAACAATTATTACTTCTTGATACAGCTAATTATGAAGAGAACGAAGAAGTTATCAACTCAATTTTTAGAGATACAATTAAAGTTGCACAATATGTAAGCTTACTAAAGAATATTGACAACATTTATGATACTCCAAAGGCAGACTTTTTAAAGCTCAACTTTATCCAAAGTAATCCTTCTGAAAACAAATTTATACTTGATGCCCTGCTTACTAATCTTGAAACAGATTGGTGTAGGACGGTCGTTAAAATGGAATATCAGCATAATCAGGTTAAACTGAATAATGCAAATAACCTTTTAGAAAATTCACAGGAAAAAGAAAAAGTCGACGAGATTGGAGAATTTCTTTCAGAAACTCCTAGCGGTGCGAAGTTATACGTAGGGAATAATAAAGGAGCGGGAGCTTTACTTAAGTGTATTAAAAATAAATTCCCAAACAAAGCTTTGATTATTGACTTTTGGGCAACATGGTGCGGACCTTGTATTAGTCAAATGCCTTATAGTCAAAAGTTACATAAGGAAACAGAATACTTACCGGTTGAGTTTATTTACATATGCACTTCGCAAAATTCAACAAAGCAAGACTGGATATCTAAAATAACTGACCTAAGATTGTCCGGGATACACTTATTTCTCGACAAAGAAAAAGTTGATGGTTTAATGAAAGCATTTTCAATAAATGGTTTTCCAAGCTATGTTTTCATCGGTTCAGATGGGAATTATAAACCAGGAGTAATTTCAAGTATCAGAGATTTAAGTAAAAATAAGCTAAGTGAATTGACAAATGAATAAAAGCCAGCCCATAACAAAGTACATATTTCAGAGCGGGGTTGGTGCGGTTTGTAACTGCGGCTCTCGCATCATCGTTCCGTCCTGCCGGACAGGAACGAAGCTCCGAAATCCGCTCCGCAACATGTACCAACCGTTAGGGGTAAGCATTACAAGAATTTTAAGGCATGTACTCAAGCTGATAAAATCAATTTGAATTATATATAATATTTTATTAAAAAAGTCATATTATGAAAAACAAATTAAAATTATTTATTCTATTGATCTTTAGCTCAATTTCACTACTGAGTTATGCAACAGGACACCCAGAAGCTAAGTTTGGTATTTATGGTATTCAACGATGTAATACTTTATCAGAATATCAAAAATATATTGGAGAAACCGTAATTTATTTACCGAACGAGAAACCTTCTTACGTAGATGAAAAAAATTTCAAAGGTGAATTCAATAAAGAGTACATAATTACAAAGATAACAGGAACCGACACGCGCATGAACTTCCTTCTACAAGAAAAAGGGGGTAAACGAAAAGTAAAAATGGTTATTAATAATAAAGATGAACTTTATAGTTATGGCAAATTTACTTATTGCATAACGGATTCATATTCAGTACCTCTCCTACTTATTGACAAATTCAACAACGACAAAAACAAATATATTGGTAAAAAGTACTCCAATGATAAAGTTGTAACTGAATATGAATGCGTAGATGTTATAATGAAAGCTAAAAAAAATAAATATGCTTTTCTTGACGATCCTTATCCAACACTCCATTTTATTTTAAAAAATTCAATAACAAATGATGAAGCAGCATTTCCTGCTAAAAATGTGGAAACGGAATGTTTCACAGAAGACTTAAGTGGGAAATATATATCAACGCTTAAAAAAGTAGAAAAACCAGCTGATGAATCTGTTAGATATGGGGAAACGAATACAGTTGAGATTGAAGGAGTAACAAAATACAGATACATAGATGATTTTATAGATATTCTAATTTTTGGTGGTAGCGAACAATTTAGTTTCTTATTGAAAAACATATCACAGAATACCCTTAAACTAATATGGAATGAAACAGTTTTTGTTGACTTTATTGGAAATACGTCTAAAGTAATGCATCTTGGAACAAAATATTCACAAAAAGATGCAGATCAACCTGCTTCAACTATAATTAAAGGAGCTCATATTGATGACGTCGCAGTTCCAACAAAAAACATTAGATACAGTGATATATTAAAAAAATGGGTTACAGAATCAATGTATCCAAGCGCACTTGCAACATCCCCTGGCGAAATTAGATTAATGCTTCCTATTCAAGTCAAGGAAATTATCAATGAGTATATTTTTGTATTTAAAGTGGATTGGGTTTATAACCATCCAGAACTCTTAAAAAAATGACAAGTAAAAAAAATGCCTACCCCTAACAAAAGCTATAGTTCATGGCGCTAAGACAGGTAAAAAAACCTTAGGGTTTTCGTATTGTTTCCTGTCCCTCGGGGGACAGGAAAGCCTGCCAAAAAATGGCAGGCAGGCTGCCGCAAAATGCGCCACGCAACCATAGCTAAACCGTTGTGCACCATTTTGAAAAGAGCAACCTAACAATCATGATATGAAAGAAGAATTGAATGGAATAGTTATTAGTCATAAACCAATATCGGTAACGAGTTTTAAAAGGCTTCTTTTGATTTTTGACAAATTGTATTTCCTACATCCTTCCGAGAATAATTTTCTAATTCCCGACAATGTTGCAAAAATGAATTATGGGAATAGAATATTTCAGATGGCTGGTTATGCTGTCATGTATAATGGAGAAAATTATCGTATCCAAGAAAATGAGTTACTTGACAAATTTGACTATGCACAAAACAAAGGGATAGTTAATATTCTAAATCTTAAAGCAAGAAAATTTTATGAAAGCAATTGGTTGCCTCTTCGTCTTGCCTACGACTTTGACACCGGAAATGAACAGTTATTAAACAACTTTCTTCCATTGACAATAAGAAGCAAAGAAATTAATGCACAGAATGGAATTTTAAGAGGAGGATTTATAAGCCCAGCAAACGTTAAAATTTATCCAGACATACCAGAACAGGCTTCGTTTTTTAGCACTGAAGAAAATAAGCAATTTGACTTAGACCATCAATTAATGTCAATTGCAGGAAGATTAGATAGAACATTGGCTGTCTGCCAAGACTATGATTTAATTCCAATTTTTATAAATGAGAATTTAGCAAGAGCATATTCATACAAAATTGAGCTCGCAAAAATCAATAAGGATGAAGAACTTAACACGTTATTTTTTAAACAACATCAAAAGAAGTTGATTAACCTACAATTCCTTTTGCATAAAATATCTGAGGTTATTTTGCCAGATGAAATTCTAAATCAGATAACTGTAAAAGAACTGACTTATGCAAGAAATAACACTTTTCAGGAATGTATAAAACTTAGAAGAAAACTTATTAGAACCATATCCTTTTTGAACGAAACCGAATTTGATGATGAATTCATTGACGAAGTGAATAAATATATTCAAATGGAACTTGAACCATTGGTTCAAGCGTACTACAGTTCATTTATAGAAAAGTTAAATTCATTCTTAAAATATAGTTTAACATTTGCAGGTAGTGTTACAGGAGCAATGATAGGAATTCAACAAAATCTTTCTCCAATGGGAGTTGCGTATTTGAGTGGCATATCTGCAACTGTTGGAGGTGTCACATCGAATTTATCAGAATATATATTGAGGAATCGGTACAAGAAAAAAATAAATACCTTTTCCTACTTCATCAACCTTAGAGAATAAAAAAAAACGGTGCACAACACAGTACATATTGCAGGGCGGGTTCGGTGGTACGCCAACTGCGGATTCTCGTTTCGCACTTCCTTGTCCTTCGGACAGGAACGCTCTCCGAAATCCGCCCCGACAACATGTACCAACCGTTACCGTTAAGTTTGTTTGGGAAAATCGTGAAAAATGACAGAAAAAGACAATAGAATAAACAAGACAGTCATGGAAGAAAAAATAAAAACACTATATGGTCTAGCCAACAGGGTTAATGATAAGGAATACGGATTTGTAAAACTGTGTCTTTCGTTTATATCTATTATTATTGGGCTGATATTGTCAATGGGTAATAAACAAACTAGCAATAAAATAGAATTTGTTCTGTTTGTGATTCTAATGATCTCAACCGCACTCTGCGTCCTTTTCGGACTAGCCTATATATATGTGGATGTTTATGCGGACAGAGAACTTCTTCATCGGTATGAAGAACAATTACGTCGCTCCTCGATCGGTCAAGATATAAGAGTAGAGACCGCCCCACATAAAATCTTCTCATTTTTAAGAAAAAGTTTTTTCTTTTTACTGATCGTTTCTTTTGTTTCTCTAATATTTTATGGCGTTTATTCTCGGAAAGATGTACAAAGCCAAAAACAGTCACATATAGAAATGACCAAATAGCAATCACAGTAAATATAAAACCTATGATTATAATTATGCTAAGTGTTGTATTCATTAACTAAATTTTAAAATTATGAACGAGGAACTAGATTTAAGATTAACAGAAATAGAAGACAGACTAGAAAAAATTGAAAAATTATTAGAGTCTGAAATTGACGGTAAAATATCACAAATTCTAAACCTGTTAAACAGTATTAGGAGTCAAGGGCGTTTTTAACATCATTCAATAATGCATCTGCGTCTGCTTTTGATGCCCGTAGTTTTTCAAGTCGGTATTCTCTGATACACCTACTTATAGATTCTATTTTGGTGTTTTCATTTTTACTACTATCTAATATGAGGTTTATTAGTGATAATGTTTTGCCTAGCATAAGAAAAAAGATTTAAACCAAACGGTAACAAAGAACTAAGGTAAAAACCTAAAAATTCCTGATATAATTTTTATTAGACAGGCTGAATTGTTTGATATAAGACAGTCATAAAATATAACTGATCAGGATACCAATACTGATCTAAAATTTGGATCATAACAAACTCCCGATTTAGCAATTGCTAAAGATTGTTTTAAAAGCTTATTGCTTACTGCAATCAATGCCAGTTTTTTTGATTTTCCTTTGTTCACGATACGTTCATATAAAGATTTACATTGTGCGTTATGATTACATGCCGTAAAGCTGCACATAAACAAGTAGTTCCGCATTAAGGGATGTCCTCTTTTCGATATCCTGGTACGACCACGAACACTCGAACCGGAAACATGCTCAACTGGAGATAAACCAAAAAAAGCCGATAACTGCCTGGCGTTTTCAAAGGTACGAAACCCATTGGTGCAAACGATTAGCAGTATAGCTGTTTTCTTACCGATTCCTGGTATAGATAATAAATTTGTGAGCAGTTCCTGTTCATGATTTCTTACACGATCTTCCATCTCCTGTTCCAAAATAGTTATTTCTGATTGTATTTGACGCAATTGCCGTTTGAGTGAAATTATAATCCTACCTTTTACTCCTTTGTCTATCAAACTATGAAGCTTGTTTTTTAAGGCTGTACTTTGCTTGAAGTAAAGACTTATTGTTGTATGAAGATCTTTACATTCATCAATGTAGACCGGATTAGGATGCCACTTAAACACCCTTTGTTCACGTGCATATTGAACAATCATTCTGGAATCACTCTTATCCGTCTTGTTATGCTGAAGCTTCATCTGGATAAACCGCTTGATAATTAACGGATTTATTACAGAAACTGAAACCTGATTCTCATATAAAAACCTGGCCAGCTTTAGATAATAACTTCCTGTATATTCCATTACACACCAACTGCTTCTGGTCAATAATAACAGAAAGGATGAAAAGCCTTCATCATTGTTCTTAAATTGTTTATAACCAAATCCTTCTCCCCATACATCAAATACCCTTTTGGAGATGTCAATCCCAATAAATTCTGTACTTTTATTCATAGCTAATTTTTTTAAGAACGATGCTACTTGAATATAACAACCTAAAAACAGGCTCGCAGGCCCAAAGAACTAATCGTATTTAAGTAGCGAAAGAGTGGGGATCATCAATGTTGACAGGCTTTATGCCTTATATGTATAATAACCTTACTCCACTCTTTCGTTCTTTTGTTATAATGCAAAAGTTAAGAATTTATAAACTTAGGATGTGTATATTTCACTTGCCAGTTAACCGTTTTAGTTGTTTATAGTTTATTTAATTAGTTCTTAACAGTGTGATGTCTTTGTACAGCTTTATGGCAAGCAAAAACATACACTAACCGTTACCAGCAATATTAAAAACCAAAAAATATGATTTACAAAGCTTATTCTTCTGACACTAATAAATTGACTTCGCTTCCAGAAACAGGAATGGGATATCAAATTATCGATGGGCAATTGACTGGCAGTACAACAACAAAAAGATATGTTGTTTACAACGCGGACTTAATAGTTGACTTAGATAATGATTTCCAGAGAAATAGACAACTAATAATTGTTCGAGGATATACCTTAATCTCAAATGCTGCCAACCTTCTGAATATAAAGACTGAATCCATAAAATTAATTACCAAAAGGTCATTATATGAAAGCAAAAGTTTATCTCAGACAAAAATAAACGTAAACAAAAGACAATCTGGTGGTAACGGAGCGATAGACAGTCCAAAAGAAAAAGCAGATGGAAAAGAGTTTTTTGTCCGCATATCAGCATATCAAAATGATAAAAGAATTGACTTCGTTAAAAATAGACTTAAAGAAGGTTCATTTACTACAACACTGCACGATTATCTTTCATGTGTAAGAACTAAAGATGATCCTGTTGATAGGTATGCTTTACCAAATGATGAAACGATAAAATGGTCATTTTATATTAAACCGAAATCAAATGACAGTCTTCAAAGAGGAATTGTTCAACCAGCATTTGAACACGAGGGAGGTGGAATAGAGGCATATTTTGAAAGCGGTACATCTGAGAATACTTATTTTATGACAAAACCATATGGAGAAATCAGTTAAATTATCGGATGAACAAATAAGGATTTTAGAAGAACTTCCGGAAAGTGGAATGGGATATCAAATTGTCAATATTACCCTAAAAAATGGAGTGATTTTGAAAGATAGAATAGTCATGAATTCTACTTATTTAAAAATCGGTATTAACGAAAAAATCAACCCTAATGATATACTGAACATTAATTTTAAAAAATAAAATACTGCTGGTAACAAAGAACTAAGGTAAAAACCTAAAAATTCCTGATATAATTTTTATTAGACAGGCTGAATTGTTTGATATAAGACAGTCATAAAATATAACTGATCAGGATACCAATACTGATCTAAAATTTGGATCATAACAAACTCCCGATTTAGCAATTGCTAAAGATTGTTTTAAAAGCTTATTGCTTACTGCAATCAATGCCAGTTTTTTTGATTTTCCTTTGTTCACGATACGTTCATATAAAGATTTACATTGTGCGTTATGATTACATGCCGTAAAGCTGCACATAAACAAGTAGTTCCGCATTAAGGGATGTCCTCTTTTCGATATCCTGGTACGACCACGAACACTCGAACCGGAAACATGCTCAACTGGAGATAAACCAAAAAAAGCCGATAACTGCCTGGCGTTTTCAAAGGTACGAAACCCATTGGTGCAAACGATTAGCAGTATAGCTGTTTTCTTACCGATTCCTGGTATAGATAATAAATTTGTGAGCAGTTCCTGTTCATGATTTCTTACACGATCTTCCATCTCCTGTTCCAAAATAGTTATTTCTGATTGTATTTGACGCAATTGCCGTTTGAGTGAAATTATAATCCTACCTTTTACTCCTTTGTCTATCAAACTATGAAGCTTGTTTTTTAAGGCTGTACTTTGCTTGAAGTAAAGACTTATTGTTGTATGAAGATCTTTACATTCATCAATGTAGACCGGATTAGGATGCCACTTAAACACCCTTTGTTCACGTGCATATTGAACAATCATTCTGGAATCACTCTTATCCGTCTTGTTATGCTGAAGCTTCATCTGGATAAACCGCTTGATAATTAACGGATTTATTACAGAAACTGAAACCTGATTCTCATATAAAAACCTGGCCAGCTTTAGATAATAACTTCCTGTATATTCCATTACACACCAACTGCTTCTGGTCAATAATAACAGAAAGGATGAAAAGCCTTCATCATTGTTCTTAAATTGTTTATAACCAAATCCTTCTCCCCATACATCAAATACCCTTTTGGAGATGTCAATCCCAATAAATTCTGTACTTTTATTCATAGCTAATTTTTTTAAGAACGATGCTACTTGAATATAACAACCTAAAAACAGGCTCGCAGGCCCAAAGAACTAATCGTATTTAAGTAGCGAAAGAGTGGGGATCATCAATGTTGACAGGCTTTATGCCTTATATGTATAATAACCTTACTCCACTCTTTCGTTCTTTTGTTATAATGCAAAAGTTAAGAATTTATAAACTTAGGATGTGTATAAGTTATGTCGGGAGAAATCGAAATTTAAACAGCGGTAACCCGCATAAAGGCTTTTCTCGGCGGACACGGACTACGTCCGCAGTCCGCCACTACTCATACACTAACCGTTGTAGCCAATTTGATAAAAGCATTGTGCAATAATTGTATCTTGATTGTTTGATTAAAATAATATCTTTGTGAAATGGGAAAAGGAGCTAGAAAATATACAGACAAGACATTAAAAAGACTGTTTGGTCTTTCTGGCAATATTTGTGCTTTCCCTGATTGTAATGCATTACTGGTGAATGAGAAAAATGCGTTAGACTCTAATATATGTCATATTGAAGCAGCAAACGAAGGTGGCGAAAGATATAACTCATCTATGACAGATGAAGAAAGAGCTGATTATTCAAACTTAATCTTGCTTTGTCGACAACATCATGAAGAAACAGATGATGTTTTAAAATATACCGTAGATATTTTAAAAGAAATGAAACAAAAGCATGAGAGTTTATATCTAAATCAAAGGATAAAGAATAATCCTTCAATGCTTAAAAATGCAATAAATGCCATTTCCAATATTTCATTAGAAGGCATTACAGAACCTGTTGATTTGAATATTTATAATCCCAAACTAAAACTTAGCTATAACTCTGTTAAGACAAATTATGCCTTAATTCAAGAGTACATGAATTATCAGGGCAAAATAAATATGTTATACAATGAGTTAGAAAGGCAAGGCTCAATTAAAAAGGAGAAATTACTAAGTAACATAAATCAAATTTACACAAAGATTAAAGGGAATTATGTTCTTGATTCTGAAAATCCTATTGAAATCATTAGATTAAATTCAGATTTGATTATTGATGATGTATTTGATGAATTGTACAGTAAATTAGAAGATTCTAATTTCTTTGAAGAAGATATTATATTAGGTATTAGACTAATATTAGTTGATGCCTTTATCCGGTGTAAAATATTAGAAGAACCTAAATAGAATGATAGTAAGTAAGGACATAAACCCAGAAAGGGATTTTTATTATTTAGGAGGTAAAACCATAGAGGTTTTATCGTCATCTGATGATAAGAAAATGGATTTCTTCACAGTTTTTGAAGCCTTAAAAACGTCAGAAGATATTTCTCTTAACTTATTTACTCTTACCTTGGACTGGTTGTTTATTATAGGTGCAATTGATAAATCAAATAAAGGATATATAGTCAAATGTTTTTAAAAAGTCTTACCATACATAATGATAATAGCTTGATTAGAGAAATTCTTTTTCATAAAGGGATTAATTTGATTGTTGATGAAACTAAATCGAAAAGCAAAACGGAATCAGGAAATAGTGTGGGAAAGACAACCGTTTTAAGACTTATCGACTTTTGTTTAGATGGAGATGGAAGTAATATTTATAAAGACCCAGAATTTAAAAACACAAACAAGAAAATTGAAGAGTTTTTAAAAGGTAATAATATAATAATTACTCTTACTTTAATCGAAGATATTGATGATGACACATCAAAAATAATAACAATTGAGCGTAATTTTTTAAGTCGCAAATCAAAGATTCAAAAGATTAATGGAGAGGCTTTAACTAATTCTGAATTCTCTCAAGTTTTAAAGGATTTGATTTTTCATTCTACATTTGAAAAGCCAACTCTTAAACAATTGAAATCAAAAAACATTAGGGACGAAAAAAACAAGTTAATTCACACAATTAAGGTTCTGAATGCTTTTACCACAGATGTTGAATATGAATTGCTTTTCTTATTTTGGCTTGGAATTGACACGGATAGCTCTAAAGATAAGTTGGTTAGAGATAAAAATATTGAAGAAAAATTACAAACTAGATTAAGAAAAGAAAGTAACTTATCTCAAATTAATCAATCATTAATAATTATAAATAAGGAGATTGAATCTCTTAATAAGAGAAAAGAGTTATTTAATTTAAATGAAAAATACGAAGAGGAGTTACAAAAGTTAAATGCTATTAAATCTAGTATTAATAGGGCATCTACTAACTTGTCTCGCCTTGAATTAAGAAAAGAATTAATACTCGAAAGCAAGGTTGATTTTGAACAAGACGTAACAAATATCAACATTGACCAAATAAAAAGAATGTATGAAAAAGCTAAATCATTCATTCCTAATATTCAAAGGACATTTGAAGAGACTGTATCTTTTCACAATGAAATGATTCAGCAAAAAGTCGATTATATTACAGAGGAATTGCCCTCTCTTGAACAAGAAATCAAACAAATAAAAAGAAACCTTGGGTCTTTTATTACTCAAGAGAAATCAATTTCAGAGTCACTAAGTAAATCGGGTGCAATTGAAGACTTACAAATAATAATCAAAGACTTGAATTCTTATCATGAGAAGAAAGGTAATTTTGAAGAACAAAAGCGTCTTTGGGAGAAATCGAATGAAAATTTGGAAAGTATAAACACCAAGCTTGACAAAATAAACAAAAATATATTGTCAAAAGATGAATTAATAAACAAAAGGATAGAAGAGTTTAATTCATATTTTTCTGACATATCAAGTCGTTTAGATGGTGTTCATTCTTTATTAAGTGCCGATAATGAAAGTGGTATTTATAAATTCAAAATAGATAATATTGAGGGGAATCCTGGAACTGGCAGTAAAAAAAGTCAGATGGCATCTTTTGATTTAGCCTATATTAAGTTTGCTGATGCTATTGATATTCCTTGTTTACATTTTATTCTCCAAGACCAAATTGAAAATGTACACTCAAATCAAATATCAAATCTATTAACAGAAATTGTTGACGAGGTAAACTGTCAGTATGTTCTACCTGTTCTTAGAGATAAATTACCAAGAAATATAGATATAACACCTTTTGAGATTTTATCTTTATCTCAGGCTGATAAATTATTTAGAGTAGAATAACAAACAGGCTACAACACGCGGTATAAAACATTGGGGTTTAGGTGGTTAATCAAACTTTCTGCCACTCATCAAGTTCAGTGTAACTTGACAAGAAAGTAGCCCGCAATCCCCAACGATTTCATACCGCCACCGTTGTGCGCAATATAAATAGACCGAGCGGTAGAGATAGACAAGGATAAAATGAATACAAAAACAAAATCAATAATATATGTTCTGATTTGTGTCCTATTGTGGGCACTGATTCCTGTTGTTTCAAAATTAGGACAATCAAATCTTGATAATCACCAATTTCTTTTTTGGTCAAGCGTGATTTCATTCTTGACTTTTTTAGTGATAGTCCTGACAAAGAAAAAAGCAAAAGTGATTTTAAAACTTTCAGCTAAAGATTGGATTCATTCAATTGCCTTAGGATTACTTGGAACTTACTTGTATTACATATTGCTGTATTTTGGATATGCAAATGCAAAAGGGATTGAGGTTCTTATAATTCAATACTGTTGGCCGATTTTTGTGATTGTTCTATCAATCCTGATTTTAAAAGAAAGACTGAATTTAAGAAAAGTGATTTCAATAATTCTTGGATTCTTTGGAGTTTTTATGGTTTTGACTAAAGGTAAATTGACAGATATTCACCTTGATAATTTATTTGTTGACAGTATTGTATTATTAGCAGCGTTTGTATTTGGACTTTTTTCGGTGCTAAGTAAAAAGGTTAAAATTGATTCATTATCCCTTGTGACAATTTACTTCTTAACAGCGACTGTAATCTCATTTATTTCAATGATTTCTCTTTCGGAATTTAAATTGCCGACACAAGATACTATTTTGCCGATTTTAATAAACGGAATATTTGTAAACGGAATCTCATATATTTTCTGGATTGGAGCTTTAAAAATTGGAAAAGCCTCATTTATTGCACCGTTTGTTTTTTTGACTCCAGTGATTTCGACAATATTGTTGATTTTGTTTTTCAAGGAACCATTTCAATTAGTATATGTGATTGGAATGATTTCAGTAATTTTAGGAGGATTGATAAATAAAGAATGAAAATACTGCGCACAACAAAGAACTAAGGTAAAAACCTAAAAATTCCTGATATAATTTTTATTAGACAGGCTGAATTGTTTGATATAAGACAGTCATAAAATATAACTGATCAGGATACCAATACTGATCTAAAATTTGGATCATAACAAACTCCCGATTTAGCAATTGCTAAAGATTGTTTTAAAAGCTTATTGCTTACTGCAATCAATGCCAGTTTTTTTGATTTTCCTTTGTTCACGATACGTTCATATAAAGATTTACATTGTGCGTTATGATTACATGCCGTAAAGCTGCACATAAACAAGTAGTTCCGCATTAAGGGATGTCCTCTTTTCGATATCCTGGTACGACCACGAACACTCGAACCGGAAACATGCTCAACTGGAGATAAACCAAAAAAAGCCGATAACTGCCTGGCGTTTTCAAAGGTACGAAACCCATTGGTGCAAACGATTAGCAGTATAGCTGTTTTCTTACCGATTCCTGGTATAGATAATAAATTTGTGAGCAGTTCCTGTTCATGATTTCTTACACGATCTTCCATCTCCTGTTCCAAAATAGTTATTTCTGATTGTATTTGACGCAATTGCCGTTTGAGTGAAATTATAATCCTACCTTTTACTCCTTTGTCTATCAAACTATGAAGCTTGTTTTTTAAGGCTGTACTTTGCTTGAAGTAAAGACTTATTGTTGTATGAAGATCTTTACATTCATCAATGTAGACCGGATTAGGATGCCACTTAAACACCCTTTGTTCACGTGCATATTGAACAATCATTCTGGAATCACTCTTATCCGTCTTGTTATGCTGAAGCTTCATCTGGATAAACCGCTTGATAATTAACGGATTTATTACAGAAACTGAAACCTGATTCTCATATAAAAACCTGGCCAGCTTTAGATAATAACTTCCTGTATATTCCATTACACACCAACTGCTTCTGGTCAATAATAACAGAAAGGATGAAAAGCCTTCATCATTGTTCTTAAATTGTTTATAACCAAATCCTTCTCCCCATACATCAAATACCCTTTTGGAGATGTCAATCCCAATAAATTCTGTACTTTTATTCATAGCTAATTTTTTTAAGAACGATGCTACTTGAATATAACAACCTAAAAACAGGCTCGCAGGCCCAAAGAACTAATCGTATTTAAGTAGCGAAAGAGTGGGGATCATCAATGTTGACAGGCTTTATGCCTTATATGTATAATAACCTTACTCCACTCTTTCGTTCTTTTGTTATAATGCAAAAGTTAAGAATTTATAAACTTAGGTTTTGTATAAGTAATGGCAGGGAAAGTGCTAAATATCAAGGTTTGTAGCCCGCTCAAGCTGCGTAGCGGTTTGACAGGAAACTACCACGCTATCTGCCACTACTCATACAATTTACCGTTAGCAACAAGGCCGCACGAAACTTGGCTATACTAACAAGACAGAAAGTTTAGAACAATTTTTAGCAGATAAATATACGTGTGCCGAAAATGAAATCTCTGATTTTGTGAGTTTTTTCAAACCAATTAACACAACAAAAAATGAGATGTTGGTTGAAAATGAAAACGTTTACCGATATTTGTTTATTATAGTTAAAGGTTCTCTAAAATAGAATTTATTGATCAGCAGACATTTGTAATATAAGTAAGAACTATTAAGCACAATGAAAAATATCCCGGAAATAAGCTTTTGGACAGACAGAGTACTACAAATAAAAGGATTTCAGTTCTTCATACTAGAGGAGTTCATTACTGATGATCTGAACCCGACAGATCATAGTCCTTACCAACCTCACCGATTAAATTTTTATGCCATACTGATAATTACGGATGGAGAAGTTAATCATATTGTTGATTTTAAGATTCACACACTACGAAAGCATGATGTGATGGTTATTTCAAAAGGACAGACACATGCATTTGATGAATTGTCGAAATACAAGGGATATTTGATAGTTTTTTCCGAAGCTTTTATGCAGAAATACATGGCTCAGTCAACCATCGCACAGATTAACCATTTGTATAATTATTTTCTAAATCAAGAAAAAATTAATAATCCCGACCGCAATCAAACCCTAATAAGTGTACTCAAAAAAGAATTGACAAGCAGTTTATCTTCATTGCCAAATATTGTAGGTTCCTTATTAAGTATCTACCTTCTTAAATTAAACGAGGAGAATATTCGTTTTTCAAATGTTTCAGTTGATAACAAGTACTTGGACTATTTTAACCATTTCAAACTAGCCCTTGAGCAAAACTTTTCAAAAACACGAGACGCCAAAGTATATGCATCCAATTTATCTATTTCATACAAGCATTTAAATGAGGTGTGTAAGCATGTAGTAAAAATTACTGCTAAATCATTTATTGACAATTACGTAGTGCTTGAATCTAAAAGAATGTTGGTTTCCACTTCGCTTTCTGTTAAAGAAATTGCTTTTGAAGTGGGCTTCGACGAACCTACCAATTTTCTCAAATATTTTAAGAAGCATACCAGCTTAACCCCCGTAGAATTCCGAAAGACTTTAGCTTAGGTTAGACATTTACCATACACTCGCCTTTATTAACCTTTTGCATGTGCTGTTTTCACCACATCTTTGCAGTGTGATATTTCAACTGTTATAAAGATGGAACAGATAACAATTTTAGGCGCAACCGGGATGGTAGGAAAAAACCTCCTGCAAAAAGCTATTGATAAAAGAATTAGGGTTAAAGTATTAGCCCGAAACATAGAAAAACTTCAGGATTTTTCTCAAGCAATTGAAGTGATTGAAGGAAATTACTTCGATACAGTTAAACTACAAAAAGTGTTGGAAGGTTCTGATGCGATACTTTCAACCATTGGGCCACCAATGGTTGGAGAGCTATCATCCGATGAGGAAGATCGTTATATAAACTCCCTGACCTTCATCATCAAACAGATGCAAATAAACAAGCAGACACGTTGGATAAATATTTCATGTGCCGGAGTAAAACGGTTACACGAAAACCTTCCTTTAGCTCGCAAGCTTTTGCGCGTTAAACTAAAAGCAGAATCGAAATCAATCATTACTATTAAAGATAGAGAACTTCAACTGCTTGAGCAAAGCAATTTGGATTGGACAAGTATTTGTCCTCCAATGATTAAAAAAGGAGTAGTAGGTGATTTTGTGGCTCATGATAATAAATACTTAGGGGAAACTGTCGATTTAAATCAGTTAACCGATTTTATGCTTGCTGAAATTAAAAATAATACGTGGCTAAAAAAAGCGCCAATAGTAGGTACAAAATAAATGATACGCTATCACATAAAACAAATTAGATTATGGAATCAAAAAAATTAAAAGCTAGAATATTTACAACATCAACTTTCTATAAACATCTGAAAATTTCACTTTCAAACTTTTCGGACTTACGAAAATCAAGAAAAACAGGAAATGTGAACAAAGCCTTCAGCGAAAAAATTATGTTGGCGGTTACTCAGGTAAATGGTTGTAGGTATTGCAATTACTTACACACTAAAAATGCCATCGATGCAGGAACCTCCGAGCTTGAGTTAAACGCCATGTTGAATGGAGAGTTTGGTGAAATAGGAAATGATGAATCACTTGCTTTGATGTTTGCCCAGCATTATGCGGATACCGACGGCAATCCGGATAAAGAAACCTACGAAAACTTTGTGCAGCATTATGGAGCGCAAAAGTCAAAAGATATTTTGGCCAATATAAGAGTGATTATGGCTGCTAATATTCATGGCATTGCTGTAGACACCTTGCTTAGCAGGCTAAAAGGAGAAAAGATGAAAGGCAGCAAACTAGGTAATGAGCTAGGTATTTCTCTAGGAATTATTGTAATGCTTCCTATTGCAGCCATTCAGGTTGGAGTTGAAAAATTATATAAGAAAAGAAAGAAAAACTAAATATTAAATTAAAAAATATGAAAATGAAGAAGAGATCAAAGATTATCGCAACCATTGCAGCTGTTATCGTTATCATAACCAGTGTAGCTGCTGTAATTTGGTTTTCTATGCCAAGCGAGCAGAGAAATATGATTGCGTTTATGATGGGGAAAGGCGAAAATTATGATAACTATCAAGAATATCAAGTAATTGACCGTAATGGTGAATCATTAGCTCCAACGTCTTTTAAACCAACTGTTGCCGACACAACTGAGGGTAGTCATAATTGTAATATAATGGCAATCACCGAAATGGTAAAAAATGAAAGTACCAAAATGTTAAAAATTGGTCGAATACAAACCATAGGTATTGATGATTATACCGGCTGGCGTCTCATTGCGGCTGAAGGAGCGGCAAAAGGTTCAAATCCTTATGGTCCTTCACCACTTAGTTATTATACTGCCGGTGTGGCAACAAATTTACACACACAAATTCTTAAGGCAGCCGAAGTTAAAGGAGTTACATTAGGTAGTGTAAAAGTTGAAGTTTTAAATAAGTTTCGTTGGAAGAACATGATGTCAGCTGAAGGAGCAGGATTTTTAGATGAAACAAATACAAATATTATAATAGAAAGCACAGTTTCTGAAAAAGTTATTCAGGAAATAAAAGAGATGGCTCTTCATTCATGGACAGCGGGAGAAGCATTAAGAAACGAAACCGTAATTGAACCTTCTTTTGTTGTAAATGGTGATAACTGGAAAAATTATCGGGCTACCCCCGGAACCAGTTTTTCTGCTGAATCTTTTGTTGATGGACTTAAAACAAGTGCTGTTACCGATGTACCCCAAAAACCAACGTATCTGAAACCTGTGGTTAAAGAAGAAGGGATTCTTGAGTTTTTGAAGTTTTCAAATATTGAGTTCGAAATATTGCCATATCGGAGTCGGCAAATAATAGTAACAGACCTTATTTGAAAAAAGTGACCATCTCGACGCCTACTCCAGAAACTTGGGAGATATATGCAGATGAGTTTATGGGAGTTAACGATAAGCCTTTAGCGCCCACTTCGTTGGAATACTTTACAGCAGGAACAGCCTTATGCTTAACCTCGCAAACCACATTGGTAAGCGCCATGATGGATTTAAAATACACAGATTATCGTGTGGAGAACCAGATAGACTACAGACAGGAAGCTGTAAATTCTACCGAGATGGTTGGAAATACCGATATCGTTCATTCCTTTATTTTGATTAAATCAGATGAATCTCAAGAAAGGCTAAATGCCTTCTACAAAAGATCTTTATCGTTGTGCTTTGCCGGCGAGGGACTAAAAAATGCAACAGAGATGAATACCAAATGCTATCTGAACGGAAAGCTGGTTGAGTAGATGAACAAACTTGCTATAAGAAGACAAAGTATTTCAATAGATTGAAAATTTAAGAATTAAATCAACGTTAAGAATGGCTAAAGATAAAAAATGTTTTAAATGGAGTTTGAATACTAAGTTAGTATACCTCCTTTTTATATTAATGACGGGACCATCCGTTTTCGCGCAACAATTTACCATTAGTGGCAGAATAACAGATGCCGCAAATGGAGAAGACCTGATAGGTGTAACTGTTTGGGAAAATGGCACTTCAATAGGAACAACCACCAATGTTTATGGATTCTATTCAATTACACTTCCAGAGGGAAAACATAGCATTACCTATTCCTATATTGGTTTCGTAACTCAGACCTTAGAACTAGCATTTGATAGAAATAAAACAATCGATATCAGACTGTTTTCCGCAAGCACTGAATTGGAAGAAGTGGAAGTAACAGCAGAAAGAAAAGACCAGAACATCACTTCGACCCAAATGAGCGTAGAAAAAATCAATATGAAACAAATTGAAAAAATCCCAGTGTTTATGGGCGAAAAAGATATTTTAAAAACCATCCAACTTCTGCCCGGAATAAGTTCAATTTCTGAGGGAGGTAGTGGCTTTAGCGTGAGAGGGGGTTCCATAGACCAAAACCTGATTTTATTGGATGAAGCACCAGTATATAGCGCCTCTCACCTAATGGGTTTCTTCTCGGTCTTTAATTCCGATGCCCTTAAAAATATCTCGGTGTATAAGGGTGGTATACCAGCAAATTACGGTGGACGAGCATCCTCTGTATTGGATATAAGTATGAAAGATGGAAACAACCAGAAATTTGAAGCTTCCGGCGGAATTGGACTTATTTCATCCCGATTAACTCTGGAAGGTCCCATTATAAAAGACAAAATGTCTTTTATAATTTCAGGAAGACGAAGTTATGCCGATCTTGTTGCCAAAAGCGCTGGCTTTTTTGATGATGATATGAATATGTATTTTTATGACCTGAATGCCAAAGTGAATTACAAAATCAATGACAAAAACAGAATTTTCCTTTCGGGTTATTTTGGTAAAGACGATTTTGGATTTGAAAATATGGGCATGAATTGGGGTAATACTACCGGAACCTTAAGATGGAATCACTTATTTAGTAATAAACTGTTCTCCAACACAAGTCTTATCTATAGTAAGTTCGATTACGGTTTTAATATGGGAAGTAATGCAAGTATGAGCTCCGGAATTGAAGATCTCGGATTTAAAGAAGATCTTACTTGGTACCTTAATCCTCTAAACACAGTAAAATTTGGCTTCGATGTGAAGCAACACACTTTTAATCCTGGGGAATTGCTTTATACAGACTCCGAAATTACAGAGATTGTGCTGGATAAAACCTCCGCCTACGAAAGTGCTGCCTATATTTCAAATAATCAAAAAATAACAGAAAAACTTTCAGCAGAATATGGTCTTCGATTATCTATGTTTAACCAAATGGGTGAAGGCTGGAGTAATACTTATAATGAGAACAATGAAAAAGTAGATTCAGTATTCTATGGTAGCGGTGAAGTTATGAAAACCTACTGGGATTTTGAACCCCGCCTTTCGTTCAATTACCAACTCAATAAATCCAGTGCCATAAAACTATCTTACAACCGAATGGCACAATACCTTCACCTATTGTCAAATAGTACTTCGGGCCAACCTACAGATACATGGGTCCCTAGTTCTACCAATATTGCTCCGCAAAGCGCTTCACAATATGCCTTAGGGTATTTCAAGAATTTTGCAGATAATGAATATGAGTTTTCTGTAGAATCCTATTATAAAGACATGAATAATGTAACGGATTATGAAGATGGTACCGACATCATGCTCAACGAAAATATCGAAGCCTATATTCTGCAAGGTAAAGGTAGGAGTTATGGTCTTGAATTTTATTTAAAGAAGAAATATGGCCGTTTCAATGGTTGGGTAAGTTACACCTTGGCACGAACCGAAAATAAGATTGATGGTATCAATAACAGCGAATGGTATCCTTCAAAAATTGATAAAACCCACGACATCTCCATAGTAGGCAACTTCGACATTAACAAAAGATTGTCTGTTTCGGCTGCATGGGTATACTATACCGGCAATGCCGTTACGTTTCCCAGTGGAAAATATGAGTATGACAATCAGATTTGGTCCTATTATACCGACAGAAATAGCTACCGAATGCCCAACTATCATCGTCTCGATTTAAACCTCCACCTGAAAGGTAAAGAAACTAAAAGATTTCAATCTAGCTGGGATTTCTCTTTATACAACGCATACAACCGATACAATGCTTATTCCATCAGTTTTGAAGAAAGTGAAGCAAATCCTGGTCAAACAGAAGCGGTTAAGCTAAGCTTGTTTGGAATAGTTCCTTCTGTTACCTGGAATTTTAAATTTTAATTTTAAAAATACATTCATGAAATTTACTAGTTTAAAAACCACAATAGCATTTCTTACCATAGTATTGTGCACCTCTTGCGAAGAGGTAATTGACATTGACCTGAATTCAGCCAATCCTGTTTTAGTGGCAGAAGGGGTTGTTGATAATGAATCACCAGCCTGGGTACGATTAACCTATACTTCTGATTATTTTGATGCAGAACAAGCAAAGGTTGAGCCTGGGGCAACTGTTATAATTTCAGATAATACAGGGAATACCGAGACACTGAAATATGTTTCTGATGGCTTGTATCAAGCCAGCAGTTTTATTGGTAATCCAAACAACCAGTATACCCTTTCGATTATTAAGGATGGAGTGGAATATCAGGCCAGCACTATGCTTTTACCACCAAGTGAAATCCTTTCGGTAAGCTTTGAAGAAAACGAAAATCTTAGACCTGGCCAAACTGAAACGACCTATGCCATTACTATAAATTTTAAAGATGATGCCTTAACAAGGAATTATTATTTAATTAAATATCAAACAAGTGGAGAGCTTGATGAAGATGCTGGTAGCTATTACTTGATTGATGATTATTCTTATAAAAATAAAGGCGAAATAACATATTCACCTTTAAGACTAAATTTCAATCTTGGTGAAGAAGTGAAAATTGAATTGTATTCCATTGATAAAAACACCTACAATTATTACTCCGAAATGAACAATGCCAGTGGTGGTTTGAAGGGAGGATCATCAACACCTTATACTCCAACTTCAAATTTTGGAAGCAATGTTTTGGGATATTTTGCCGCGTGGTCAAAAGTGGAATACAATGGTATTGTGCAATAAATTCGATGTCACAAAAATTAATTACAAACAGGAATTGTCACATTAAACATCAAAGGTTTCATCTGACAAATAAAAATCAAATTAAAAATAAATGAAACGTCCATGTTATTATATCCCGATAACTATCTCGGGATAACACACAAAGGGATGTTTATCAATACTAACTAGCTTCACATCCCCTCCTTTGGAGGGGCTTGGGGAAGGCTAATTATAAACAAATGAAACAACAAGTCAAACTATCCGAATCAAGAAAAAAATACTTGGTTGACATACTAGTCTTATTTCCATTTCTAATACTGTTGTTTACGGGTATTGTGCTGCTGATATACCATACAGGCAAACCATATTCAGAAACTACTTTTGATATAAATGGCAATTTATGGCTCAATATCCACATCGAATTTGCGGTTATTTCACTTGTAATGACAATACTACACCTAAGCTTACATTTAAATTGGTTCAAAAAATTATTTTCAGGCAAACTAAAAAATAAATATTGGATAAGAAATCTGATATTGGTATTTCTGTTTTTATTTACGACACTAACGTCATTTATTCCCTTGCTATTTCTTAGTGAATCGAATACGGCGACTATGATGCTTGGTATTCATAATAAATTGGGATTACTGTTAATTATTTTCTTCGTAATTCATATTCTCAGTTATTTCAAGTGGCTAGTTAATATGACTAAAACAGCATTTAAGAAAAGTTAGCCAATCATATATCATGAAGAAACCAACATGAATTTTTTCGTACTAAATTCATCAAAGCGTATGAATAAAATTCATTGAGAGTTCCATCTAACAACTAAAAAATAAACATAAACAAATGAATTTAAAACAGAGAATAATATCTAAACAACTTGAACAAGAGTTCAGTATAAAACATGGAGTTGTGACTATTGACGAAGCTTCATGCGATGCTTGTGGTAGCTGTGTCGAAACTTGTCCGCATTCTGCAATCGAAATAATTACCTTAAGTGAGGAGCAAGTTAAAAAGCTGTCATTTAAAGGAAGGTTAAAAGTAAAGATTAAAGGAAGAGACAAAGCGCATATTAATCAAAATTTATGCATGGCTTGCGGAAAATGCATGAAACAGTGTCACGAGTTTGCAATTCATAAAATAAAACATTAAAAAAGCCAAGTTGCTAACACGCGGTCATAAAACATTGCGGGGATAGTGCTATATTTGAACGAAATAACAATTAATAAACAGCTTTGCGGCTTGATAGGTTTGTACTTCAAAATGCGCAACGTTTCATACCGCCAACCGTTAAAAAGCAAGTAAATTTGCATAAAAATTTAAGGAAGTTGCAATATTCGTATTGCTTCTATCCTGCGCGGCTAGGGGTTTCTAATCCCTGCCGCTTTTTTGTTTCATAATCTGGGTCATAATACATCTCGTTTTTCCATAAACTAAACATGAGTAGCAATAATTTGCGTTGAACTGCAACCAAGGCAATTAAGGGTTTTTGTTTCTTTGGTTTTAGTCTTTCATAAAAGGGTTTTAAACTTGGATTAACCCGAATGGCTGTCATTGAAGGCATGTGCAACACGGCTCGGATGTGATTATTCCCTTTCTTGCTGATGCGTGTTTTTCCTTGATAATTGCCCGATTCTCGTAATACCACATCATAACCGGCATAACTGGTCAATTGTTTTGCATTTTCGAACTGTGCAAAGCCTAAGGTCTCTGCAATTACAGTTGCTGCGCTGATAAATGAAACTCCAGGAATACTTTGCAGGTATGCTATCTTCTCTTTCATTTTTGCATCTGCTTTTATTGCTAATTGCATCTCTAATTCTATTTCCTGAATTTGATCATTTAATAATTTCATGCGGGTATGATGTCTCTTTGCTGCTTTAACATCTCTATAAACTGAACGGGTTAAGGCATGATTACGGTTTAGCTCAATACTGCGTTCTTTGATTAAACTACTGCGTTCACGACTTAGACCACGCAGTTGTTGCATCTGATCACTGGGTGGTTTCCAGGCCGTTAATTCTCGCTCACAGCCCAACATCGATAGCATTCGACTATCCAAGGCATCGGTCTTGGAGCGTTTATCCAAACTTTGAGCATAGCGCTTTACGCGACCACTTTGCAGTACACTTACAGCATATCCCTGATCATAAAGATATTGAGCGATGGATTCATGATAGACTCCCGTAGACTCCATCACCACAACTGGAAGACCTTGCAGGCTCTTGTGTTTTCTTATCCATCGATTTAGCTGTTTAAAGCCATGCTCAGTATTCTCGACATCTGAACTAACTTTAAATCGCTTACTTAAATCTGATTGTAAAATTCCAAGGCAAAAAGATAAACTGTCTTTGGATACATCAATTCCTAAGGATTCTTTTAATACTTCTAAGTTCATATAATTAATTTAGAAAACCTGCTTTTCATAATCACTTTTGCTCGCTTCTGATTCGATCTCCGTTATACTTCTTTGGGACCTAGGTACTGTTCAAGTTCTATGAAAGCAATAGAAGGGTGGAATCTCTATGATACGGCATCAACTCAGTGTGCCTAGCCAAACCTCCCTATCCCTTCTATTTGGTTTGTTTAATATTGCTTTATTGTATAAATTTATCAAACTTAAATATGTTTATAGCAAACATACGAGCCAAACCGTTAGCAACAAGCATCAGCTCCGATTACAACTCACTGCATGAATTGAAAATAAATAGACAGAAATGCCAATGCTCATGCGAAGACATCACCTCAAAATGCAACATTGAAAATCTTTCTAAAAATAAAATAGTAAGTTTCGTGAGATAATTTAATAAAAAGCAGATTATCATTTATAAGCCACTACCTTTAGAAAAAAATTAGAACTATGCAAGTTGCCGTAAATAGAAAGAATACAAAGTTTCTTCCAGACTCATCCAGAGTTATCGCACGCTTTTTATTTACAACCGAAGAAAGAGCAATTGCCACCATACAATCGGTACTAGCTATGACGGAAAATGAAGTACGTTTAAGTTTAAGTTCTGTACTGAGAGATTATTCACTACGACACCGTAATATTAGTGCTATCTTTGAAAAACATTTTAACAAAATTGCACATTTATTTGTGCAACTAAATATGGATGCTAATTCGCTTGATAATAAGTTGCGAATACTAATTGGTTCATACTTTACCATGGAGTATTCCGTTGATTCTGCTGCCCTTTTCAATCCTTCTATTGTTGAACATCCCTACCAGGCAGAGCTAAGTCTCAACGAAAAAAGGGTTATATTAAGTTTAAGAGCCACAGGCGAAGGACACATTTCGTCTATTGTGTTTAGAACTGGAATTCTTGACAAAAATGGTAATCTTACCTTAGAGCCCATGGGGAGTATGTTGGAAGAGGCTCAACATATAAAACGGCATATCTACGATAAAAAATCGTTTACCAACAAACTGAAAGAAATGGACTTTCATTCTATCGTTCCCCCGGCATTGATACTTGACAAACTCGGTGATACATTTACATATGGAGAGCTCAGAAAAAGTGCTCAAGAAGCAAGAGCCAGTCTTCATCTGGCTGCCGATAAAGAGTTATTGATTAGTCAAATAGTATGGCTGGCCTCTTCACATTATGAACTTCAATTTTCCTTAGATACCAACATTTCTGAAAGGGTAATTTTTCCGGTTTCCATTAATGAAAAAAATGGTATCGAAGATGCCCGTTTCGTCAAGTTTACAGATGATAATGGTGAAATAATGTATTATGCAACTTACACTGCATATAATGGCAGTACTATTTTACCCAAATTACTTTACACCAAAGATTTTTATCATTTTAATAGTTTGCCAATTCATGGTGAGATTGCACAAAATAAGGGAATGGCATTGTTTCCCAGAAAAATAAATGGTAAATATGCAATGCTTTGCCGTTTGGACGGATTCAATAATTACATAGCCTTTTCAGATACAATAAATATTTGGCGAGAAGCCAAGTTAATACAGAAGCCTAAGTTTCCATGGGAAATGATTCAAATTGGCAATTGTGGTTCTCCTATAGAAACCGACATAGGTTGGCTGGTGTTAACACACGGTGTTGGCCCTATGCGCGAATATGCTATAGGGGCATCGTTGTTTGATCTTGATAATCCTGAAATTGAAATTGGAAGATTGAAGAGTCCGCTATTATCGCCCAATGAAGAAGAACGAGAAGGCTACGTACCAAATGTCGTTTATTCCTGCGGTTCCATGATTCATAATGAAAATCTTATTCTACCGTATGCTATGTCAGATTACGCATCAACCTATGCCACTATTAAACTAAATGAACTCTTGGATGAATTACAAAAGTCTAAGACTTAGTCAATTTTGTTATATTCTTCATACGCCTGTAAAACCGTTAAATATGATATCATATAAGCCAATGTGCTTTCTGCTCCTTGGTTTTGGTTAACACCATTTTTATCAAAACCATCATTACAACCATGAGTTTCAAAATCGTATAAGTTTAATTGCAAATCATTCTCGCCAATAAACCACAAGAAACAGGTGTAAATCTTGCTTATGTATTCTTTGTCCTTTGTAAGGTGAAATGCTTGATGAAACATTAGAACCATTGCCATAGCATCGACAGGTTGTTGCGAGTATATTGAGCGAATACCACCTTTTTTATACCAATTTTCATTACCTACAACAGATAAGCAATTATCCTTTAACGTTACCGCTGATAGAAAATTCATAGATTCAAAAGCAGTACTTGCAACCTTATCGTCCTTTAGTATTTCTGCAGCATGTAAAAGAGCCAAAGGTAAAAGACCATTATCGTACGCAATTATTTGTTCAAACCATTGCCAATCGGGTGTACTATTTTCATCGTAATGCTTAATTAGTTTCTTTACAAGCAGTCGCAACTTCTCAATCATGTTCTCATCGGAAGGAGCACTTTTAAGATAATAACTTATGCCAATGATCGTATTAGCAACACTACGTATTGATTGTAGTTTTTCAAAATTTGGTGTGGCATTAAAAAATATCTGTTTTGCCGATTGGTAGAAGTTATCATTAGGTGAATTGCCCAATAAAAAACCAAGCGCCCAAATAGTACGACCAAACGAATCTTCGGAGCCCAGTTCATCAAGAAAATTCCTATTAAAACTTAGAAAATTCCGAAACGTTCCATTGGGGTTCTGCATGTAATGAATGTAGCTCAAATAAACTGTAGATAATTCAAGGGAACGCTGGTCTTTTGTTTGTTTGTAATTCATCGTTGCCATAAGTAACGCTCTGGCATTATCATCCATACAATATCCTTCCTTTAAATTTGGAATACCAAACTTTGCATGTTGGATTATACCCGTATCATCAGTCATTCTATTGATATGTTTGAGCGAAAATGTTGGCATAACTAAAAGATCGATTTCTTTATGAACTGTTTCTATCTCTTTCGCAGCAATTTTCACAATTTCTTGTGCAACTTTGCAGTATTTATCTCCTGTTTTTGGCCAGGTAATACTTAATCCGTAATCATAGGCTTTCTGCTTTATAGCCTGTAATTCTTCTGGATGATCAAAAAGCTCTAATAATGTGGACGAAAGATTAGCAGGATCGTTGAAGTTAAATATTTTTCCTCGTCCATTTGCTAATAATTCCTCTGCATGCCAATAAGGTGTTGATACAACCCCGGCACCTATACCTACTGCATACGAAAGAGTTCCACTGGTAATTTGCGCTTCATGCGGATAGGGTGTTATATATATATCGCAAGCATACAGATATTTAAACAATTCTTGTTCGTCAAGAAATTTGTTAAGAAACACCACATTCTTTTCCACATTGAGGCTTTTTGCCATACGCATAAGAGAAATACGGTATTCCTCACCCGATTCGCGCAATACATTTGGGTGGGTTTTCCCCAACACAATATAAATTACATTAGGATGTTTTTCAACAATCTTAGGTAATGCTCTAATTACTGTTTCTATGCCTTTGCTCCGACCCAGAAAACCAAAAGTGAATAATACCTTATTTTTTCCAAATTTAAACTCCTTACGGCAATTTTCTGGTTTAAAATAAATATCGGGAACGCCATGTTCAATCAGCGCAATTTTTTCTTTTGGGACATTATAAATATCAACTAAAAAGTCTATTGCCTTTAGGCTCATAACCACTACTTTATCAGCTATTTGACAGATTTTAGATAATGTTGTTTTTTGGCTATGCGATGGCGTTTCAAGTATGGTATGCAAGGTAACAATAAGAGGTATCTGCAATTTATGCAGTAAGGGAAGTATGTAATCACCATCTCGCCCGCCAAAAATGCCAAATTCGTGCTCAAGTATACAAACATCAGATCCACTAAAGTTTATGTATTCTACCGCTTCTAAATAATCTATTTGATGATTTTGTCGAATAACAAATTTCACCTCTTCGGGATACTTATATATTATATCATGATCACTTAAAGCCACAATAAAACCCTCATTCTCTTTATTATCACTATTTAAAATTGATTTAAATAAATTATTGGTAAAGGTGCCAATACCACATTCTCTAGGTGGGTAAGAAGCAAGAAAAGTATATTTCATAAGTATTAGTCCTATGTTGATAGTAAAAAAAGTCCGTGATATTGATTTTTTTCATTATCATTTGCAAATCACGGACACATATTTTGTTAACTTTTCATTGCTATTCTGATCTTTTTTCTTTGCGTTTTGCAGCTTTATTAGCTCTTTTTTCTTTTAGCGATTTTGCAGGTGCTTTTTTGTCGCTTTTACCTTTTGAATCTTTTCCTTTTGACATAATTTTATATTTTATTAAAGGTACGACAATATTTGCGTCTTTCTGTCTTTTTCATAGCTATTCGCATATTGGAATAATTAAACCTCTTGTCTCTTAGCTAATCTGCATATTTGCCAGTTTCTATAAAAGTATAGATTCGCCTATCTTACCATTGACATGGTCGTTCTCAATATGAAATGTTTTATTAATTTTGTTGATAGTTGACTGAAAAATAGAATGCCAGTTGCTAACAAAGTATATAAAACATTTGGCGGATAGTGCTAATTTTAAGACTGTTACACTTAATAAAAATTGTAGCTTTTTGACAGGTTTGCTCTCCGAAATGCCAAACGTTTCATATACGTAGCCGTTGTAGTGTATTTATTGAAAGTACTAACCAAATTATGTAATTATGCAAATAACAATTGAAGTAACAGACTTTGAATTTGATGAAATTACTAAGAATATCATTAAAGATTGTCTAGAAATAGATTCCGATAAGGAGCTCGATATTGCTCTTGAGAAACTATGTAAATCTGCATTCATGGAATACATAAAAATGTTTAAAGAAAGGGGGTTACCAAACCGAGCCGATGAAGTTAAACAGGAAAGGTTATTTCAATTATTGGTTCATTATTTTCAGGATCATATGCCTCAAGAAAGTGAAATAAGCACAATTTTCCAAATTACACTTGCTCAAAGTCGGACTTTACTTAGAAATACGAATTCTAGATTTAGAACACTAATTATGTCTTATTTAAAAAATAGTCTTCAAAGTATTTTAGAATCAGCGATTTTCAACGAAGACACTAAAAAGTATGAACTTATTATACAATCAAAAGTATTTTATGAGGAATTTATCACCACAATTAATAATCGCGGGCCAGATTTGACTCAACTAAGGAGAGTACCAAACTCTGCTTCAAGATATGAATGCACAGATAAAACTTTTAACCTTTTAGCTGAATATTATGAAGTTGTTATTAAATGATTTGAAAGACATAATATCTTCAATAAGTGTATTGCTTATATTTCTTGCGTTATTATTTGAATATTTGCGCCAGTCTTATCGGAAAGTACTTCATAGCTCCTTCAGACTCAACGAACATGAGAAAGCAAAAAAAGATATTAAGTGGATGCTTTGGACAGCTGCTGGAGTTTCAATTGTATTTCTATTTTCAACTTACCTTCTACTACCAACATCAATAAAAATTATTAATAGTAGTAGTCTTGAATTATGGAATTTTGAAATATTTCCAACAATATTCATAGTTATTCATTTGGGAATTACTTTTTTCTTTGGTTACTCTTTATATGGCATAATTAAACTTTTTAATAAATTAAAAAAATTAAAATAAACACACTACAACAACGGCTCATAGTGCATGGCGCTTAGGTCGGTAAAAAAACATCACGGTTTTCGTGCTGTTTCCTGTCCCTCGGGGGACAGGAAAGCGCGCCGCAAAATGCGCCACGCACCATAGGTACTGTGTTAAAAAGCAAGTAAATTTGCATAAAAATTTAAGGAAGTTGCAATATTCGTATTGCTTCTATCCTGCGCGGCTAGGGGTTTCTAATCCCTGCCGCTTTTTTGTTTCATACATCGGATCATAAATTGTTTCATTTTTCCATAAGCTAAACATGAGTAGCAATAATTTGCGTTGAACTGCGACCAAGGCAATTAAGGGTTTTTGTTTCTTTGGTTTTAGTCTTTCATAAAATGGTTTTAAACTTGGATTAACCCGAATGGCTGCCATTGAAGGCATATGCAATACGGCTCGGATGTGATTATTCCCTTTCTTGCTGATGCGTGTTTTACCTTGATAGTTGCCCGATTCTCTTAATACCACATCATAACCGGCATAACTGGTCAATTGTTTTGCATTTTCGAACTGTGCAAAGCCTAAGGTCTCTGCAATGACCGTTGCAGCACTGATAAATGAAACTCCAGGAATACTTTGCAGGTATGCTATCTTCTCTTTCATTTTTGCATCTTTTTTTATTTCTGATTGCATCTCCAATTCTATTTCCTGAATTTGATCATTTAATAATTTCATGCGAGTATGATGTCTCTTTGCTGCTTTAACATCTCTATAAACTGAACGGGTTAAGGCATGATTACGGTTTAGCTCAATACTGCGTTCTTTGATTAAACTACTGCGTTCACGACTTAGACCACGCAGTTGTTGCATCTGATCACTGGGTGGTTTCCAGGCCGTTAATTCTCGCTCACAGCCCAACATCGATAGCATTCGACTATCCAAGGCATCGGTCTTGGAGCGTTGATCCAAACTTTGAGCATAGCGCTTTACGCGACCACTTTGCAGTACACTTACAGCATATCCCTGATCATAAAGATATTGAGCGATGGATTCATGATAGACTCCCGTAGACTCCATCACAACACTTGGCAAACTCTCCAGGCTTTTGTGTTTTTCAATCCATCGATCAAGTTGCTTAAAGCCATGCTCAGTATTCTCAACATCTGAACTAACTTTAAATCGCTTACTTAAATCTGATTGTAAAATTCCAAGGCAAAAAGATAAACTGTCTTTGGATACATCAATTCCTAAGGATTCTTTTAATACTTCTAAGTTCATATAATTAATTTAGAAAACCTGCTTTTCATAATCACTTTTGCTCGCTTCTGATTCGATCTCCCTTATACTTTTTTGGGACCTAGGTACTGTTCAAGTTCAATGAAAGCTATAGAAGGGTGGAATCTCTATGATACGGCATCAACTCAGTGTGCCTAGCCAAACCTCCCTATCCCTTCTATTTGGTTTGGTTCATATTGCTTTATTGTATAAATTTATCAAACTTAAATATGTTTATAGCAAACATACGAGCCAAACCGTTACAGGGCATTTAAACAGACGAGTACAAATGGCATATTTTGAATTTGAAAATAGAAAAGTTTACTACAAAATAAAGGGACAAGGAAAGCCTTTGTTATTCTTGCATGGCAATTCGGTTTCATCGAAAATGTTTGCGTTTCTGATATCAAAATATTCGAAAGAGTTTCAAACAATTATGATTGATTTTCCCGGACACGGTAAATCAGACAGGTTGGAGAAGTTTCCAACAGACTTTTGGTTTTATAATTCTCAGGCGTGTTATGCTCTAATTGAAGTGCTAAATTTAAGTGATGTAAATGTAATTGGAACAAGCGGAGGAGCCTTGGTTGCTATAAATTTAGGTTTGGAGCACCCTGAAAAAATAAAAACCATAATTGCTGACAGTTTTGAAGGAGAGTTTCCTTTACCATCATATATTGAGACAATTAGAGCTGACCGAGAAAATGACAAAAATAAACTTCTTGCTAAACTATTTTGGTGGTTCAGTCACGGCAAAGACTGGCGAAAAGTAGTTGACTTAGATACAGATGTCAACATTGAATTCTTTGAAACAGGAAAATCTTTTTTCCATAAATCAATATCAGAATTAAAGCCCAATACCTTACTGACAGGAAGTATGAAAGATGAGTATTGTAATCATCTTGATATTATTTTCGGAAAGCTCAAAGCGAAAAATACAAAATTAGACATTCATTTGTTTGAGAGGGGAAATCACCCTGCAATGCTCTCAAATAAAAAAGAGTTCTTTGACCTTGTAAAAGAGAGATTAAAATGAAAATAAAAGAAATAGTAAATATAATAGAGAAACCAAACCTTTACGAAAAAGGCACTTCCTTTATGTGGACAGACCCACATATTTCAAAGCAATTATTACAGGTTCACCTAAATCCAAACATTGACCTTGGTAGTCGTAAGAAATTAACGATTGAAAAAACGGCAAGTTGGATTTTAAATACTCAAAACGAAAATCATAAATTAAACATTTTGGACTTAGGTTGTGGTCCTGGTTTATACACCGAAATTTTTGCTCAAAGAGGACATAATGTAACAGGAATTGATATTTCTAAAAACTCAATTGATTATGCAATTAAATCTGCAAAAGAAAAAGAGTTAAGCATTGTCTATCAAAATGAAAGTTATTTGGACATTAATTTTGAGAAGGAAAAATATGATTTAATTGTACTTATCTATACAGATTTGGGTGCACTGCTTCCAAACGAGAGAGATAAGCTTTTAAAGAATATCTTTAAGGCATTAAAAAAAGGTGGGATTTTTATTTTTGACGTTTTAAAAGACAAAGACCTAAATGACAAATTAACGCCTAAAACTTGGGAGGCAAGTAAAGTCGGATTCTGGAAAGAAACACCTTATTTAGCATTGTCGGAATCGTTTATTTATGAGCAGGAGAAAGTGATATTGTTTCAAAATACAATTATAGACGATGGAGAAAATATTGAAACTTACCGATTTTGGACTCATTTCTTCTCACAAAAGGATGTAATGAAATTGTTAAAGCACAATAATTTTAAAAACATTGATTTTCGAGAAGATATTTTGCCTGAAAGTGATTTATGGAATGGCGATAATGTAATATTTACAAAATGCGAAAAGTAGAAAAATAAGGAAAAACGCCCTGTAACAATGTATAAAAATAATAGCCGATATAGTAGTAAATTCAAGGGTTGTAGCTCGCTTCAACTTTTATGCAACTTGACAGGAAAGTGCCACGCATTCGGCTACTATTCTTATACTAACCGTTGGGGGTAATTTTGAGAATATACCAATAATTGGTATATTTGTAAGAAACGATAAAGCTATGGGAAAAAACACATCAATATTATTGGGAAACCATTTTGAAAAATTCATAAACAATATTATTTCAACTGGCAGATATAGTTCTACAAGTGAGGTCATCAGAACTGCTTTAAGATTGCTTGAAACCGAAGAACAGAAATCAATAGAACTACGAAAGGCACTTGATCTCGGTGAAAACAGTAATCTTGTTGATAACTTTGACCCAAATAAACATTTAAACGAACTGCGTAAGAAACATTTATGAGAAAACAAAATTATTGCATTAGTGAGAAAGCAGTTGAGGATTTAGAAAATATTTGGGTTTACACTCTTGAAAAATGGTCTTCTGAACAAGCTGACAGATATTACAATTTAATAACTAATGAAATTGAATTCATAGCTAATAATTTTAATACTGGTAAAGCAATGGATCATATCAGGAAAGGATACAGATCTTCAATTGTAAAATCTCATTTGATCTTTTATCGAATGGGACAGGACAATGTAGTGGAAATAATTAGGATTCTTCATCAAGAAATGGATGTAGAAAATAAGATTAACAAATAAAAACTACACACAACGGTTTCGTCGGTAAAAATAATCGAAAACAGATATTTATCCTCTTTTAGGTCATTGTCTTTTGAGAAAGAAAGAGAATTGGAGTGTGTTTTTTCAGAATATCAGGTTCCTATAACATATATATGACAGAATTTTTAGTTCATTGATTTTTCACTCATCTATTCTATAAAATATCCTCTTCATGCTTTTAATACCATTTTAATCACAAAGTGAGCCTTATGATATTTGGTATAATGCCGATGTATATTTAGTAGTCTTAAAATGTGCAACAATTTTAAGGCTCAGTCTAAATAACAATCGGTATAAATAGCAAAAAGACAAACCGCTACTATTCAACTTTTTGTTTCTTACGAAATTGTGTGGCGGTTATTCCGGTATTGCGTTTAAAGAACTGATTGAAATTGGCAACTTCATTAAAAGCTAAAATATCAGCTATTTCTGCTATTGATTTGTTTTTTTTGTGCAACAATGCTTTGGCCGACAAGGTTTTGTAATCAATAATTACTTTTTGCGCACTCTTGCCCGACGCTTTTTTTACACATTCGCTCAAATAAACTGGACTAATATTCATTTGTGAGGCATATTCATTTACCTCCAGAAATGTGTTGCCATTAGTATGAATGAGTTGTTCGAATTTAGCCATAATTGCATCATAGCGGTTCATACTAATGATGCCCTCATCGTTTTGAGTGATACGTTTTATTTTATACAATAGAATCAGCAGCTGAGATCGAATTATTTCAAGTTGATGCATTTTATCAACTCTTGATTCGTGGTAAATCTCTTTGACAATGCTTACAATTTCAGCAAAATCATCATCTTCAATTTGGTATAAGGGCAGAGTATGAAGTTTGAAAAAAGGGAATTCGTTTTGCACATCGTACGAATTATTTAATGTTTCAAATAATGAAGCTTTAAAATAGATAATATATCCTTCGTTATCATCTTTTTGTGGTTTCTTTCCATAGTTAATCGTTTGATAAGGAGAAACAATAGCCAAACTATTGTCTTTTTTTTGTAAGGTTTGATCCCCGATTTTTATTTTTACCGTATTATGAAGTAAAATGCCTACTTCAAAAAAATCTCTTTTATGGGGTGCCAAGTATTCGGCATCGGGGGTCTTGTTTTCTGCACGGTCTATTTTTATCGACCTGATATAAAACTGATTCGAATAATCGTTTGTGTCCTTATCCTTGTTTAGAAAGTAGCCTTTTATGTCGGTGTATATCTTCATAGTGTTATACCTTTTCTTTTATGGTGTCCTAGAATCGCATCAAAAATACTAAAAAACCTAAATAGCAATCTGTTTTGCCTAAATAACAATTCATAATTAACTATTAAAACAGACTACTTTTGTCTCTAAGAAATAAATAGGTCAGGCTATCTCAGGCTTGGTAATATGGATGAGTAAAATAATAGATATGAAGATTCAAATTAGAAGTTTAATAGGTATCATCTCGCTGTGTTTAGGCATAATTGTACTTGTTTCGTGCAACCAAAAGCAAGATGATAGAAAGACGCAGACTCCTGAACTATCGGTAATGGAAGTTAAACCGAGTACACAAGAGTTTTACGAATCCTATTCGGCTACCATAAAAGGGAAGCAAGATATTGATATTCGCCCGCAAATAACGGGGTTTATCACTAAAGTAAATGTTGATGAAGGATCAGTTGTAAAAAAAGGTCAGGTGTTGTTTCAAATCGATCAAGTGCAATACCAAGAGGCTGTAAATGTAGCGAAAGCCAATGTTGCTGTTGCGGAAGCTGATGTTGCAACAGTTAAGCTAACCGCTAAAAACAAAAAATCGTTAGCAGATAGAAATATTATTAGCGCTTACGAACTTGAGCTTTCAGAAAACGAATTGGCTAGTTGTAATGCTCAACTTGCCGTGGTAAAGGCAGAATTAGTGAGTGCTCAAAAAGATTTATCCTACACCCGTATAACAAGCCCTACAGATGGTGTTATAGGTAAAATATCGTATCGTGTTGGAGCGTTGGTAAGTCCTACAATGTCTGATGCTATCACTACAGTTTCAGAATTCACAACCATGTACGCTAATTTTTCTCTTACAGAGAAGAAACTTCTTTCTTTGGCAAAAGACAATAACTTAACAGTAGACATCGTCAAAAATCTTCCTAAAGTACAATTGAAGATGAGCAATGGAGATATCTGCAGGTATTTAGGTACGATAGAAACCATTAGTGGAACCATTGATGAGACCACAGGTGCTGCCAGTATTAGAGCAGCCTTTCCCAACGAAGATGGAATCTTACGTAGTGGTGGAACAGCTTCTGTTATTCTGCCTTATTCTCTCGAAAACTGTTTGTTAGTTCCACAAAATGCCACGTATGAGATTCAAGACAAAAAATTCGTGTACACCGTAGATGAAAACTCGACAGTATCAAGTACCGAAATTGAAATTTATCCACTAAACAACGGCACTCAATATGCTGTAACAAAAGGATTAACAGAAGGAGATAAAATCGTAACTGAGGGAATCAATTCCTTAAGCGATGGTTTAACGATTAAAGTAAAATCTAAAACATTATAAATCATGAAGTTTGATAAATTCATAACGCGGCCTGTTTTATCTTCAGCAATATCCATTTTCATTGTCATTTTAGGGTTGCTGGGTTTAGTTTCCCTACCCATCACGCAATATCCCAGTATTGCACCACCAACGATACAGGTATCAGCCACTTATACTGGAGCTAATGCCCAAACCGTTCTCAACAGTGTGGTTGCGCCATTAGAGGAGGAAATCAATGGTGTCGAGAATATGTCTTATATGACCTCTACGGCAACCAATACTGGAACTGCCTCAATATTGGTCTATTTTGAGCTGGGCACCGATCCGGACATGGCCGCTATAAATGTGCAAAATAAGGTAAGCCAGGCAGAAGGATCATTACCTTCTGAAGTCACCAAAATTGGGGTGACTACCAGCAAACGTCAATCGAGTATGTTGATGGGGTTTGGTCTTTATAGCGAAAATGATCAATATGATTATTCGTTTTTGGAGAACTATGCCGATATCAATTTAATTCCACAAATCAAACGAATTAGTGGCGTTAGCGATGTTTTTATTACAGGATCAAACTACTCCATGCGTATCTGGTTGAAACCCGATGTAATGGCACAATATCACCTTATGCCCAGCGACATCACAACAGCGCTCGACGAACAAAATATTGAAGCAGCTCCCGGACAATTGGGTGAGCAGGGCAATCAAACATTTCAGTATGTACTAAAGTACAAAGGTCGTTTGCAAAATGAAGTAGATTTCGAAAACATTGTTATTTCAGCCACCAGCAATGGCGAGGTTCTACACCTGAAAGATATTGCAGATATAGAACTGGGACGTTTATCAAGTAGTGTTACGGCTAGTATAAACGGTCATCCTGGTGTCTCCGGTATGGTTTTCCAAACATCGGGTTCCAATGCGATGGATATTAACAATAGTATCGAAAGTTTCTTGGAAGAAGCAGAAGCAGATTTCCCCGATGGTGTAAAATCGGCTATCATGTTGAATACCAACGATTTTTTATACGCTTCGATTTGGGAAGTGGTAAAAACATTGCTCGAAGCTTTTCTATTGGTTATCCTGGTTACTTATATCTTTCTGCAAAATACCCGTTCCACACTTATTCCTACCATTGCTATTCCGGTTGCCTTAGTGGGGTCGTTTTTCCTGATGTGGATATTCGGCTTTAGTGTTAACCTGCTTACACTTTGCGCCATGGTACTTGCTATTGGTACGGTGGTTGATGATGCCATTATTGTGGTTGAAGCTGTTCAGGCGAAAATAGATGCCGGTTACACCTCGGCGCGTCAGGCTTCTATAGATGCAATAGGTGAGATATCCGGTGCTGTTGTTACATCTACTTTAGTGATGATGGCTATTTTTATCCCTGTTAGCTTTACGGGCGGAACAACAGGTATATTCTTTAAACAAATGGGCTTAACCATGGCTTTTGCTATTGGTATTTCGGGGATAAATGCACTAACCTTAAGTCCTGCATTGTGTGCATTATTGCTAAAACCTTCGATTAAAAATGGGGAAAAGAAAACTTCTTTTACACAACGCTTTCACACCGCTTTTAACGATAATTTTAAGCGCTTAACCAACAAATATAAAAAAGGAGTAAGCTTTTTTACGGCTCATAAACTGATGAGTGGATCGCTTGTTGGCATCGTAATCATTGCTTTTGTGTTTTTATTACGCACCACTCCCACCGGCTTAATTCCTAATGAAGATCAGGGAACTATTTTTGGTGCTCTTGCTATGCCTGTGGGAACTTCATTGGAAGAGACAACTAAAGAAATGGACAAGATATTGGAGATCGTACAAGGCATTCCTGCCATCGAAACCTATTCCCTAAGTAATGGTTATAGCCTTCTTGATGGTTCAGGTAATACCTATGGAAATCTAATGTGTAAACTAAAAGACTGGGACTTACGAGGCGACGGAGAAAGTGTAGATGAAATTATTGCTCTGCTAAACAGAGAAACAGCCAAAGTGATTAAAAATGGGAATATGATATATTTATCACCTCCTATGGTAGCAGGATATAGTGTAACCAATGGCTTTGAATTGAAGTTGCAAGATAAAACAGGTGGTGATTTAACTGATTTCGAAACGGTTGCTAAGGATTTCATACAGAAGCTTAACCAACGTCCTGAAATAGAGAGTGCCCGTACTTCTTTTAGTGCATCGACACCTCAATACATGGTCGATGTGGATGTGGAAAAATGTAAAATCGCCGGAATTAGTCCCGATGTCATTCTATCTACATTGGAAGGTTATTATGGCGGTATTTACGCTTCTAATTTCAACCGCTTTGGTAAACTATACCGTGTGATGATACAGGCAAGTCCGGATTATCGAACCAATACCGAAAGTTTGAATAAAATAATGGTGCGTAATGGAACAGAAATGGCGCCTATATCGCAATTTGTAACGCTTCGAAAAGCTTATGGTCCTGACAACATTAACCGCTTTAATATGTATACCTCAATAGGCATAACAGGTTCGCCTGACGGTGATTACAGCTCTGGTGAAGCCATAAGTGCTATCAAGGAGCTTGCAAAAGAATTACCCACTGGTTACAGCTATGAATTTTCAGGGATGACACGTGAAGAAAGTAGTACAGGTGCCAATTCTACTGCTTACGTTTTGGGTCTGGTATTTCTGTTTATCTATCTATTATTGAGTATGCAATACGAAAGTTATATACTTCCCATCATCATTATACTTTCCATTCCAATGGGATTGGCAGGAAGTTTATTGTTTGCCAATATAATGGGAGTCGATAATAACATTTATCTGCAAGTAGCACTCATTATGTTGATTGGATTAATTGCTAAAAACTCCATTCTAATTGTGGAATATGCCATTGAACGCCGTCAACAGGGATTATCGATTTTGGAAGCTGCTATTGAAGCTGCGGCAGCACGTCTTCGTCCTATTATGATGACTTCGCTTACACTGATTGTTGGATTATTACCCATGATGTTTGCAAGTGGAGTTGGCGCCAACGGAAATAGCTCTTTAGGTACTGGAGTTATTGGGGGTATGCTTGTGGGGATGATCAGTCAGATATTTATTACACCTGCTTTGTTTGTCATCTTCCAAAAAGTTCAGGAAAAATTTAAACCCATGACTGAGGATTTTAACCAAACAGCCAGCGAGAACGCAAGTATCACACAATAAAAAGACTCAAAATGAAAAAGATAATTATATTTTTTATCGGCATAGTACTGCTCAGCAGTTGTTCGGTATATAAAACCTTCGAAACACCAGAAGTATCAACAGAGAATCTCTATCGCGACATAAGTTCCGTTGATGCTGTAATGCCTGAGGATAGTGTGAATTTAGGGAATCTACCCTGGCGCGAATTATTTACTGACCCTCAATTACAAGCGCTTATTGAACAGGGCCTGGAAGCAAATCTTGATTTACAAACCGCATTGCTTCGGATAGAACAGGCTGAGGCATCACTTTCATCGGCTCGTTTAGCTTATACACCCGACTTATCGTTTTCGTCAACTGGAACACTATCTAATCAGGGTGGGTCCACAACAAAATCCTATGAATCACCGCTTTCATCAAGTTGGCAAATTCCCTTATTTGGCGGTTTGCGCAATACCAAAAAAGGAGCTGAAACTACTTTGGAACAAAGCCAGGCTTACAAACAAGCGATACAGACACAGTTGATTGCAAGCGTAGCTGAGAGTTACTATTATTTATTGATGCTCGACAGGCAGCTGGATATTACCGATAAAACAATCTTAAGCTGGGAAGACAGAATTGAAAGCATGCGCGCTTTAAAAGAAGTAGGCATGACCAATGAAGCTTCCATTACGCAGAGTGAAGCAAGTTATTATGCCTTAAAATCCTATTATTCCGACTTACAACAGTCGATACGTGAAACGGAGAATGCGCTTTCCATTACCTTAGGGCAAGCACCTCAGGCAATAAAGCGGGGTGAGTGGCAAACCATTAAGCTTCCAGAACAGATATCGGTGGGTGTTCCTTTACAAATGTTAGCCAATCGCCCTGATATAAAACAGTACGAAATGGCCTTAGCCACAGCTTTCTATAATACCAACGTAGCGCGATCAGCTTTTTACCCCAATATTACGATAAGTGCTTCAGTGGGGTGGACCAATAATAATGGCGGAATCATTACCAATCCCGGGGAACTTATATCCAGTGCTATCGGTTTGTTAACGGCTCCAATTCTCAATCGCGGGGTAAATAAGGCAAATTTAAAAATAGCAAAGTCTCTTCAGGAGGAAGCTTTACTTAATTTTAAACAGAGCCTATTGAATGCTGGCAGCGAAGTGAGTAATGCTCTGTTTCAATATTCTACGGCGATACAGAAACAAAAAAATCGTAGCAAACAACTGGAGGCTCTCGAACGTTCGGTGCTCTATACACGTGAGTTATTTCAATTAGCATCATCAACTTATTTGGAAGTATTAACAGCTCAAGAAACTTTGCTGGATGCACAATTATCTGAAACGAACGATTGGTATGATCAGATCCAGGCGATCATCAATTTGTATCAGGCTTTAGGTGGTGGGCGTGAAGAATAAGCATTTGAATTAATCGATTTTGAACGCCACACAATATTCCTAAAAGACAGACCGAAATTTAAATTATTATTAGTTTATGCCTGCCCGGCAGTTTTGGGACTTTTAGTAAATGTGCTTTATAATATTGTTGACCGTATATTTATGGGACTCCTAGCCTTGTCCCCAATTCGATGTCGCCCTTTATGCATCTATTATCACACTCTTTGTGCTCATGACGGTATTGATTAGAATGGAACGAAGGTAGAAAAGGTCACGCTGGCCATTTGCATGCAGCCTTGATGGCTTATTTCGTACTCATGTTACTAACAACAGACTTAATTGCACAAACGGAATGGTTTAATTCTTTTGCAATTTTTTATACCAACCTATAAGCTAGAGAAATAGTAGTTAAGCATTGGTGATATTCGGTTAGAAACCATTGTTTAGATTCCGTCAATTAAGTAAACCCAAAGATGGTTTGCAAGCATCAAGAAAAAAACTATTGATGATTATTATAAGGGATTTATTGAATATATTGAAAGTTAAAAAAAAGAAAACTTTTCATCACAACTTATATACTCAATTTTTAAGGAATTGATCCTATTCAAATTGAGCTGCCCAAATTACATTGAAAGTCCATCAAATAATTTTCAATGCAATTAATGGACCGGAACCACAACCCCCTTTAGGCTTAATAGTCTAGAAAAACATATGGAATCCACTAGAATTTCTATCTAAGGATCCTTTTGATCTTTTCCATAAGATTAACTGTAAACTCAATTTTCCAGCACTTTACATATTACAATGAGAGATTATGCCTTTTCATCTTTGAATACAAAGTCGTTCTGCTAATACCTAATTTATTACTTGCTTTTGTTATATTTCCATCAAAATGCTTGAGACATGTTTTAATGGTTTGTTTTTCATTTTCCTCAAGTGTCATATAGAATATATCCTCATTGTCAATACAATTTGTTTGTTTTTCTTGCAGGCAAGAATCTTGATTCTGAAAATATTCAACATCTGTATTTGGGTTGGTAATATTAAAACTACTTTTACCATTAAAGTTAACTATATTTTCAACAAAATTTTCAAGTTCACGTACATTTCCCGGCCAATTATAATCGTTTACGTTATTGATAATATCCTGTGAAATTGTGGGAATCGGTTTTTCTAATTTTTGGGCTTTTGTCTTCAAAAAATGGTTAAAAAGACTGATACGGTCATCTCCTCTTTCTCTTAATGGAGGAATAACTATGGGTATTACACTGAGTCTGTAAAAAAGATCTTCACGAAAAGTGCCTTTTTTTACTTCTTCGAAAAGATTTTTTTTTGTAGCTGCAATTACTCTTATATCAACATGGATGTTCTTATTGCCGCCAATTCGTGTTACATAGCCTTCCTGAAGAACTCTTAATAAAGCAACTTGTAAATCTAGAGGCATTTCACCTATTTCGTCTAATAAAATTGTACCTCCGTTTGCAAGTTCAAATTTACCAACATGACCTCCTTTTTTGGAACCTGTAAAGGCTCCTTCTTCGTAACCAAAAAGTTCGCTTTCGATAAGATTTTTGGGCAATGCTCCGCAATTTACAGCTATAAAAACAGAGTTTCTTCTATAACTTGCATTGTGAATGCTCTGCGCAATAAGTTCTTTTCCAGTCCCACTTTCGCCTAAAAGTAGCACCGTAGAAGGCGAATTTGATACATTCTCTGCATATTTAATTACTTGTATAAATTTCGTGCTATTGCCAATGATATCATCAAAAGAATATAGGGCATTCATTCCAGCATATTTGTTTACTAAATTAAATATCTTTTGTATTCCTTTTAAAGCCAAAACAATACCAATGATGGAATCACTATTATCCATTATTGGATAAACATTTAGATTGTAGGACTTTTTGTTATCATTAAGCGATAGAGTCGTTTCCATATCTATATAGGTTTCGCCATTTTTAAAGCGTTCTATTATATCTCGCCATTCTATGATGTATTTATCAATAGAGATATCCATGCATTTTTCTTTTTCAAGATTAAGCATTGAACTAGCCAAATTGTTAAGAGTTTTAATCCTACCATCGATATCAAGTGCCAAAATTCCAGAAGGTACTGCCTCAATAATTGATTTCATATGTAATAAGGCTTCATTTAGTTTGTGTTGTGTTTTCTCCTCTTTAATTTGGTTTTCGATGGCCTTTACAGCTGCTATTACCAACCCAAGCGTATGTGTATGTACCAAATGACTCTCACCTGTTAGATTAAGGGTTCCTATAATTTTACCTTCATCATCATGAATTGGTGCTGCCGAGCAGGTCCAACGATGATATGCAGAAAGAAAGTGTTCTGATGCGGTTACCTGAATAGATTGATCTTCGCTAATGGCAGTTCCCATAGCATTGGTTCCAATAGACTTCTCTGCCATATATGCACCAACAACCATATTAAGCTTTTCAGATTCAGTAATGATTTCAGGGTCACCAACTGAATTTATGATACAACCTTCATCATCTGTTAAGAGAATAAAAAAGCCCGAATCAGCAACTATTTTATAAAGAATATCTATGAAAGGGTTTGCGATTCTCAGCAAATATTCATTGAGAAGCAGATTTGAAGATACTTCCTTACCTTTCAAAATCTTACCCGGAAAAACCTGATTTTTATTTATCCCATATTCTTCACTTCTCTGATGTGATTTTTTAATAATCTCTTGTTTAGTATTGCTTTTAGTGTTCATAGCTAATGAGGTATTGGTTTATTTTTTGTTTCCCAAGAAATTTATAAACATTCCAAATAGTAACAACCATCGAAATAAATCAAATTTACGAAAAATAGTGTTCAAATATTTAACAGTGTTCAGAAACAGAACACAAAATTAACACAAATATGTTCATAAACTTTACGATAAATTATCGCCTTAGCTCCAACACAACTTTAACACCACTCCAAAAGACTGACTGTCTGCGATTTATACTACCTGGCTTTATTCTTGCTAAACAGATACTAGACTTATATTCTAATATAAACGAGTTTAAACCTAATTTAAAAGACTATGTACGGATACAGAGGAAAAATCTTAAGAATTAATCTATCTAAAAAAACATTTAATCTACAACAGTTAAACGAAGAGGAAGCCATGATGTACGTTGGTGGAAGAGGATTAGGCACTAAAATCATGTATGATGAAGTGGATCCACTCATCAGTCCATTCGACCCAGCCAACAAAGTTATTATTGCAACAGGTCCCATAACTGGCACCCCAACACCTGCTGGAGGCCGGTATATGGTAATTACCAAATCACCACTTACAGGAACAATTGCAAGTTCTAATTCCGGTGGTTTCTGGGGAGCTGAACTAAAATTTGCTGGTTATGATGTACTAATCCTCGAAGGAAAATCAGACAATCCGGTATATATCTGTATTGAAGATGATAAAATTGAGTTTAGAGATGCTACTCATGTTTGGGGTAAAACAACTATTGAAACTACTAATTCATTATTAAAAGAGGTTCCGGAAAAATCAAAAGTACTTTGTATTGGCCCTGCTGGAGAAAATTTATCACGTATTGCAGGTGTAATGAACGATCTTGACAGAACTGCCGGCAGATCAGGTGTAGGTGCTGTTGTTGGCAGTAAGAACTTAAAAGCTATTGTAGTTAAAGGAAGTACTAAACCTGAAATTGCTAAAGCTGATGACTTGAAAAATGCAAGGAAAAAAGGTAGATCAAAATTAAAAGAAAATGGTGTTACTGGTGCTGGGCTACCAACATATGGTAGTAATGTTCTGGTAAATATTATTAATGAATCGGGTACTTTACCAACCAGAAATTTTCAGGAAGCTTATCATGCTGAAGCAGAAGAGTTTAGTGGTGAAGCCATGACTGAAAAATATCTACTTAGAAAAAAAGCTTGTTTTGCTTGCCCTATTGCATGTGGCCGTCAAATAAAAGTCGATGATCTAGAAACGGGAGGTCCTGAATTTGAAACTGTATGGGCTTTTACCGCCGATTGCGGTGCATCAGATTTGGAGGTAGCTTTAAAAGCTAATTATTGGTGTAATGAACTGGGACTTGATACTATTTCTACCGGAGCTACCATAGCAACAGCAATGGAACTATATGAAAAAGGAATTATAAAAGATGAGGAACTAAATGGTCTAAGCTTAAAATTCGGTGATAGCAGCAGCATTGTAGAATGGGTAAAAAAAATAGGCCGACGAGAAGGAATATTAGGCAAGAAAATGGCAGAAGGTTCATATCGCTTTGCCGAATCATACGGTCATCCCGAACTATCAATGTCAATTAAAAAGCAGGAAATTCCTGCATATGATCCACGCGGGATTCAAGGACAAGGATTACAATACGCAACTTCAAATAGAGGCGGTTGTCATGTACGTGGTTACCTTATTTCACCTGAAATTCTCGGTCTTCCAGAAAAACTTGACCGTCTTGAAGTTGAAGGAAAACCAAAATGGGTGAAAATTTTTCAGAATCTTACTGCATTTATCGACTCCTGCGGAATGTGCCTGTTTACCTCTTTTGCTCTTAATCTAGATGATTATGCAGAGATGTATTCTGCAATAACGGGTAAATTATATACTGGAGAACAGATTCTTGAACTCGGCGATCGCATTTGGAATCTTGAGAGAGTCTGGAACCTGAAAGCAGGTATTGATCCTTCACAGGATAAATTACCGAAACGATTGATGGAAGATGCTATTCCTTCTGGACCTTCAAAAGGCCATAAGAGCCGTCTTACAGAAATGCTTCCTCTTTATTATAAAGAAAGAGGTTGGGATGAAAAAGGATTTCCTACTCCAGAAAAGCTAAAATCATTGGGTGTTACTGCCTAAATATGCTGATAAAAAAATGCTGTCGCTTCCTTTTTTAAATTGGGAAGTGCCAGCTTTTTATAATATTTATTAGGCCTCTGATATAAAAATATCACATTTATCTCTTATGCAATAATTAAATATATAACCTAAAATTAACAAATTGAAAACTATGCAGATTAAGGTGAGACTATTCGCAACTTTACGTGAGGGAAGAGAAAAGGAATATTTGATGACATTAAATAAATCTGAAACTGTTTTGGATATTACTAATCGTTTGGACATTAATGCTCAAGATATAGCCATCTTACTTGTTAATGGCATGGATCGTCCATTAGAGATTGGAATACAAGATGGTGATGTGGTTTCCATATTTCCACCAGTGGGAGGAGGCTGAGATACTCTAATTCCGATTGGATTTCTTCGTGCTAAAATCATCTTTTGACATTAGAACTTAATATTAATAAAATGGAAAAGCGATATTTAAAAAATGAGAATACTCTTAGCCGAGAGGAGAATCTATCGTTGCGAGAAAAGCGTGTTGCAGTATTAGGCTGTGGAGGTTTGGGAGGATACATCATAGAGCAAATTGCCCGGCTTGGCATCGGCCACATAACAGTGATTGATGGAGACGTGTTTGACGAATCAAATCTAAACAGACAATTGCTTTCAACAGTTGAAAATATTGGACGAGCAAAAGTTCTTGCAGCACAAGAGCGAATAGAAAAAGTAAATCCGGATATAAAAGTTGTTATCCACAATTTATTTCTGAATGAAGAAAACGCATTAGATTTTCTTCAGAATCATGATGTCATCTGCGATGCCCTAGATAACTTAAATACACGGATATTATTACAAGAATCTGCTTCGCTGCTACAAATACCCCTTGTACATGGTGCAATTGCCGGCTGGTATGGACAAGTCACTACCCTATTTCCCGGATTTAATATTCCAGGAAGTCTTTTTAGGACAAATATCAATAATAGTGCTGAACAAAAATTGGGAAACCCTTCATTTATATCTGGCCTCATAGCCTCTATTCAAGTTTCAGAAATAGTTAAAATTCTTAGCGGCAAAGGGAGGTGTTTGCGCAATCGTTTAATGATTATCGATACTCTGGAGCATGACATTGAAGTCATTGATCTACATGATGCGAAACCCACTTTGCATTCAAATAAAGCATAAAGGATGTCTTTAAATCCAAAATCATAAAAGGCTGAAATTTATAATAAATTGATAGCAACATTAGCTACATAATTTAAATGAAATCCGTATTTATCTATCAGGAAATAAGAAGATAAACTACAAATACCTTTATTGAAGTTTACATCTGCTAAAGTTTCTATCAACCTGATTGTATTACCCAAAGTCAATACATAATTGTAAAAAAAATTGGCAAAAACCCAGATAAATTAAAAGAAAAATCAGTAAGGTTAGAAACTAATTTAGTGTAAAGTCTAATCTATAAATTTGTAAAGAATGTATCTTAATGAACATGCTCAAAAAAGAAAATCTGTTGGTAGATAAATTAAATCTATTAAATTTATATGAAATTATTTTGAAGTGATAAGAGATGAAAAGATATTTTTTATTTAATAGGCATATTATAATCGTAACTACTTTGTTAATTTCTTTTATAACCATTTATGGCGAGAACATTGATAGCCTTTTAGTATTGACCCAATCTGACGATAAACAAGTTAGACTTAACACTTTTTCATCTCTTGCAGAAAATAGAAATTTACCATCTGATGAGAGAATAAACTATTCATTGAACAGTTTAGATTTGGCAAAAGAGTTACAAGATAAAAATGCAGAAGCTAATTCGTATTTTCTAGTCGGTGCAGCCTATACCGACGCAGGCGAATACGATAAAGCGGTACATCATTTACAGACTTCAATACAGATTTATAATTTATTGGAAGATAAAAAACAGATGGCCAAACCTTTGGAAACACTTGGAAGAACTTATTTCTATTTAAAGCAGCCAAATAAAAGTCTGGAAATGATGGAAGAAGCACACGCCATTAAAACCGAATTAGGCAATAAATACGAAATAGGATTGTCGAATATAGGCCTTGGAAACGTGCATGCAATGATGGGTAATTTAGACAAAGCGCTTGAATTGTTTTTAAAGGCAGAAGCTATTCTTGAAGACCTGCAAAGAATGGAGAACATATCGAAAGTATACAATAATATTGCAAATATATATTTTGCCAAAGAAGAAATGAACAAAGTTCTTCCTTATCGCTTAAAGGCCTTAGAATTAGACCGTATGGCTAAAAATGAGCGACAAATATCGTTTAAAACATATAATCTGGCAGAATATTACCTTGCCGTAAATAAAACCGAAAGTGCTCTACCATATATTGAGGAATCGCTGGCACTTTCTGAAAAATTACAAGACAAAGAATTAAAGCTCGATAATTTAAAGTTTTTAACCGAATACTACGTTAAAAGCAACAGCCCGGAGAAGGCACAAGAATACCTAAAAAAATCATTTTTGTTAAGCGATGAATTATTTAGTAAGGAGTTAAGCAAACAGGTTGGAGAAATGCAAACACTTTATGAAACAGAAAAAGCAATTAAAGAAAAACAACTTGCCAACTTAAACCTTTCAAAAGCAGAGCAAAAAAAGAATGTACTGTTATTTCTCTTTTTAATCGCACTAATACTTATTGTGGTACTTGTGTATAACTATATTCAAAAGAAAAAATTTAATGCATTGCTAAAATCCGAGGTTAGGCAAAAAACGTACGAACTGAAAAAAACAAATGCACATCTTATTGATAACATTAATCTCTTAAAAAAAGAAAAAGAAAAAGCCGAAGAGAGCGACATGCTTAAATCTGCATTTTTAGCTAATATGAGCCACGAAATACGAACTCCAATGAATGGAATTTTGGGTTTTGCAGAACTGCTTAAAAATGCGGAATTATCAGGACAAGAACAACAAAAGTACATTCAAATCATTGAAAAAAGTGGCGCCCGAATGCTTAATATCATCAATAATATTGTGAGTATTTCGAAAATAGAATCTGGCACATCCGATATCAATATATCTGAAACAAATATTAACAATCAACTTCAACTTGTTTACGACACGCTTAAACTGGATGCGGAAAATAAAAAACTCAATCTATCTTTTGATTGTTCCTTGCCGAAAGAAAAAGCAAACATTCATACAGATTGTGAAAAATTAAATGGAATACTTTTAAACCTGGTAAAAAATGCCATTAAATATACTAATAAAGGAAAAATCGAATTTGGATATATTAGAAAAGAAGAAGAACTTGAATTTTATGTCAGAGACAATGGAATAGGAATTCCAAAAGAAAGACTTGATGCCATATTTGAACGGTTTATTCAAGCAGATATAGTTGATAATATGGCTCGTCAAGGTGCAGGCTTGGGGTTGAGCATTTCGAGAGCTTATGTGGAAATGCTGGGAGGTAAAATCTGGGTAGAAAGCGAAGAAACTAAAGGTTCAACTTTCTATTTTACCCTCCCATCTAAAATTGATACTGAAAGAAAAATTACAATACCTGAAAAATCTAAAAACGAAGTCAAACAAATAATCCCGGAAGTTTCTGAGTTAAAAGTATTAATTGCTGAAGACGATGAAGTTTCTGAAACCTTAATTTCAATTGAGCTTGAAAAGTTCAGCAAGGAAATACTTTCTGTAAGCACGGGAATTGAAGCTGTTGAAACCTGCCAAAAGTTTCCAGACATTGATTTAGTGCTAATGGACATTCAAATGCCTAATTTAAACGGATATGAAGCAACTCGAAAAATCCGTGAATTTAATAAAGAAGTAATTATAATTGCTCAAACAGCTTTTGCTCTCGCAGGAGATATGGAAAAAGTAATAGAAGCAGGGTGTAATAACTATATAACTAAACCGATTAACAAAATGGAATTGCAGGCGATGATACAAAAGTATTTTGGAGCATAAAGTACATGGCTATAACAAAATGTAAATATAATGCGGGTATCAAAACTTTGGTGTGGAACACAGGGTAGCCAGCTGGTTTTCTTTATCTGCCGAATTTCTAATACAGCAATGGCAAGACAAAACACCAGGAATAGAAAATAAAAGTAAGTTTGGAATGGGAAGTGGTATCATGACTTACTACCGTTGGTATTTTTTTGGTAAAAAAAGGCTCAGTCCATATCTCGAGTATGGAACAGGTGTATTTTGGGGTTTCGAAAAATTCCCATACAATGGGACAAACTTTACATTCAGTCACTCCTCCCAGCTGGGATTAGAATATACCTTAAAATGTGATAATAAAATTAGATTTAGCTATGGTAACTTTCATCAATCTAACAATGGCTGGCTTGAATCAAACCCTGGTTATGATGGGAATGGCTTTAGTATTAGTTTTGCATGGCAATTGAAATAAAAACCAACGTCAACAAAAACTAAAAAACAAAGCGGCTTCGACCAAAAATAAAACCAACACAATATTGTAATCTTCCACATCTACAAACAGGAAAACGCCACAAAAACACGCTTCATTATTTATCCAAAACGATAGAAGCAAGCATTAAAGAATGCAAAGAATTCAATAACCTGGCGCAACCAATCCACTTCAAAAAGAATTAAATCTTTATAGATAGATTTATCTATTCTGATGATAGAATACTCAAACTTGTTGATTGCTTTCTTTTAAAATTTAATATAATCATAATATTGCTGCATATTTCAATGTAAGAAGTTTATGAGAAAGAATGGATTATTAATTTCTTGTATGCTCTCAATGCTTATGTTTTGGGCATGCAACAAGGATGAGAGCTTAACGGAATTTAAAGCGGAAACAGATGACGAACAGCAAGAATTAATTGATGACTCAGGTATTGATAACATTATCGACCATGATGATGCGACCGATTATATATGGAACAGTTCCGATGTAATTGAGGTAAATCTTAATGGTAGCTCTGCAAGTTCAAATGGGTCGGGTTTAACAATAAACGGTAGTAAAATAACTATTACCACTGCAGGAAACTATAGCTTTAGTGGGACTTTAGACGATGGGCAAATTTATGTTGATACGGAAGACGAAACAATTGTTCGGCTCATTTTAAACAATGCAGATTTAACGTGCTCTAACAATGCTGCAATTTATGTGAACAATGCTAAAAAGGTAATGCTGGTTTTAGCAGATGGAACCTCAAATAAAGTTAATGACGGTATTTCATACAGTAGTGAAGAAGAAGATGCAAATGCGGCTATCTTTAGCAAGGAAAACCTCACCATCTTTGGCAATGGTTCACTTACTGTTACAGGCAATTATAATGACGGACTTACAAGTAAAGATGGTTTGATAATAGCCAGTGGAAATATTACTGTTGATGCTTTAGATGATGGTATTCGCGGCAAGGACTACATGCTTATTAATAGTGGAGAAATAACTGTTAATTGCGGCGGTGATGGACTAAAATCAGACAATATCGAAGACGAAGGACGTGGTTACATTACGATTAACAACGGCAATATTGATATTACATCAGGTGGCGATGCCATTTATGGTGGGAAAGATATTTTAGTTCTTAATGGCGAAATTAGCTTAAAATCAGGTGGTGGAAACAATGCTAATTTAAGTAGTGATGTATCGGCCAAAGCATTCAAATCTGGAATTGTAATTCAGTTTTACGGAGGCACTATAAGCATTGATGCAGCAGATGATGGTATTCACTCCGATGGTGACATTGAACTTTATGGAGGAACTTTTTATATTGAGTCTGGCGATGATGGTATACATGCTGAAAACAACATTGAAATTGAAAAATCAACAATTACTGTTAATAATTCATTGGAAGGAATTGAAGCTGGTTACATTACTGTAAACAGTGGTGTAATTATAGTGACAGCAACCGATGACGGATTTAATGCCACACAGGGTTTGGAAGTGCATAGTAATGATGGAAGCCAGTTGACAGTAAACGGTGGTGATATTACCGTAAACATGTCGGGTTATGATGTTGATGCAATGGATTCAAATGGTAACATTATCATAAATGGAGGTATAATTAACATGTACATCCCTACAACAGGACCGTCTTCAGCTCTGGATGCTAATGGCACAATTACTATAGATAGTGATTCAGATGTTTACGTAAATAACGAGGTATATACAAGTTCTGGCGGTGGGCATTAACTTATTCGATTTTATTTGAATTACATAAAATCTTTAAGGTTATTTTGTAAAAGCTAAAATGCAAATCCGGAATAATAGAAAATAAGAATCAACCTTATTTTTGATGTAAGATAAAACAATGAAGCCATCACTAACAATAAAAATATGTAATAAGGAGTTATTTGATATGCTATATAAACCTCTTAATGAACACTTTAATCTTCTTGTAATGCATGAGTAAATTAACAGCCAACTGACTACTATACTCTTAAATAATCAGTTGGCTGCAATAAAGGCCCGCCCTTGAATATTTCTAATCGAAACATCCTGTATATACCAGAATGATTTTACTTACATTCGATGGCCAATTTAACGGCATCATAAGCATTTACAAACCCATAACCCGACTGATAATCAAATCCCTTATCAAAAATATCCTTTGCTGTTTTTTTCAAAATTTCTTTCACCTGCCAAACGGTTAATTCGGGATTGGCACTTAACATTAAGGCAAGAACACCAACAAAATGCGGACCGGCATGTGAATTGCCATTTGCATCGTTCCCTATTGAATTATCAACCGCACTTACATAAGGGATTTTGGAATTATAGGTACAAAAATCCGGTTTGTTTACTTTTCCTTCTTTGTAATATCCGGTACTCCAATCAACCGGTCCCTGGCTTGAAAACTTAGGCCGTATCATATGCTGATCAACACCCGACACGCCAAAAACTGCATCCGGAATATCTTCAGGGAACCTCATTTGAACAGGCACAGGTGCAAACTTCCCTTTATCTTTTGCTGCAAAATTACCGGCTCCTGAAACAAAGAACACTCCACAATATGCCCCTTGTTCTAATACTTTTCTTAAATGTGTTCGGTATTCCCCAAGATTGGGTATCGAAAAACTCATATTATAAGTATCCGCTTGATGTTCGATGGCCCATTCTATGACGTCTTCAATTTGGTCAGGTGATGCAACCAATCCACACCACTGCGAATTGGGTGCAATTCCCAGAATATCATCCCCAATCGTTCTGCCACAAATTGCACCTCCAACGATGTTTCCATGAATTTTGGGTTTGGTATTTGGTTCTGTAATTGAAATATTTGAGCTTTGGGTTCTAAAGTTATAACCGTTGTAGTCATCAACACATCCATTCTGATCATCATCAAACCCGTTATCGGGTATCTCTTTTGTGTTTTGATAAATGTTGCTCATCAATGCCGGATCATCCATTCTAAATCCATTATCCTGAATAATATTCAGCACTCCTTCTCCACTAATATTAAACTTTTTCCAGACCTTAACAGCACCGATTCCTTGCAAATTCCATCTGGCATAATAACCGGTTGGATCAATAGGTTTGAAATCATATACAATCGAACTTTTCGTTGATTCACTCTTACCTCTTGGTCTGTCATTATCTCTTTTTTGAAATATTCTTTCAACTCCCGGAAGTTTTGCTAGATTAGCCAGACTTTCCTCACGAAGTAAGCGGCATGAGAACCCATTGATAATCCAATGTTTTTCAACATTGCCAATCATCAAATCTTTTTCGAGAGATTGCAGCTGTGATTGCACCGCCTGAAAACTCTTGTTACTAAGTTGTTTTAGTTCGTTTACTACCGATTTTCGGATGGCAGTTCTCCCCATCCCCTCATAATTTTTCTGAAACTTTATATAACTGTCGGCTGCAGGCAGAAACTGCGGTTTAAACCAAACAACAACGGTTTTATTTTTAACTTCACCTTTTAAGGAAGGTGAGATCCATACTCCCTCAGCAAAAAGAGTGGTTACAGAAAAAAAAACTGATCATAAAAAAGCAAATTCTACTCATAATCGTATTCATAATAATTGTGTTTTAAGGGTTCATTTACAAACCCTTGTAAATTGTTGGTATAGTGAGGTAAAATTACAAAAACAAAAGTGAGCTGAAGCTCCTTTATTTAACATTTTCTCAATTTTTACTAACCATTCTGATGACCAGAAAGAGGTCATAATTAATGATATAAATCACACTTATCTAATTAAAGTAGCTGCTTTCATTAATGCTTATCTCACAAAAAAACATTCAGGCATTCGAAGTAAATTAAAGCAAACATTTTTGATTCATCCCTGAAAAAAATCAAGCATCAAAAAAAACTGATCAGATTGATTCATATAAGTAAATGTATAACAGCCCAACATTCCAAAAAATGTGGATCATTTATCAAATCGTTTTATATTTGATTTTTGGTAGAAATAAATAATAATTTTATAGGTTTGATAAGCTTGTATTTTAAGGCAGTCTGTTAAATTTACATTTAAACTAATTTAGACCATTAAACATAAATTATATGAGAACTCTCGGACTGATAGGAGGAACATCATGGCATTCAACCATAGATTATTACAGATATATTAACCAAAAAGTAAACGATCATTTTGGAGATAACACCAATCCTCCATTAATGGTATATACTTTAAATCAATCATTAATTCATAGGTTTCAAAAAGAGTCCGACTGGGGAGAAATTGCTGAATTACTGATAGAGGCCGCAAGAAAACTGGAGAAAGCAGGAGCTGACATGGTCATGTTCTGTGCCAATACACCTCACAAGGTATACGACATTGTGGAATCGAAAATTGATATCCCAATTCTACATATTGCAGATGCAACGGCAAAAGCAATCAAATTAGCGAAACTTAAAAAGGTTTGTTTTTTGGGCACAAAGTATTCAATGACTGAAAACTTCGTAACCAAAAGAATATCAAATAATGACATTGAAGTATTAAAACCCAAAGAGGAAAATATAATTGATGAATTACATCGAATTATACAAGAAGAGTTAACATACGGAAAGATAATTCCTCAATCTAAAGATTATGTAATTAGCATCATACATTCATTTGTTGACGACGGTGCAGAGGCTGTCATTCTGGGGTGTACGGAATTTCCATTGATGATAAAAGAGAATGACCTGCAAATTCCTATTTTTAATACAACCGAAATTCATGCAGAAGCAGGAGTAGATTTTATTCTGAGTGATTTAAAAAAATAAAACTGAAATCAAAACTACAATATCTCTCAATTATCTAACACTTTTATCCTTTTATTTAATTGGCATAATGAAAAGCAAGATGGAAAATGTGAAAGCTGCAGTACTCAAAAACCATTGTTCATCAAATCAGATTGAAGTTAATGAGAATATTAAGCCCTTACCAAAAAATGACAAGTAACTAACTGAGGTTCATGAACAAAAATTTGCAGAATGATTTATAAAGAAGTAATTGAAGAAGTATTTCAGAAGGTGAATAAGGCCGAAAGCAAAGGCAAATTAGCATCTTATATTCCGGAACTGGCAAAGGTTGACCCAATGAAATTTGGAGTTCATCTTTCAACAAGCTCTCAAATGAATTATGGTTTGGGGGATTTTCAAGAAAACTTTTCTATTCAAAGTATTGCAAAGGTATTTTCACTGTGCTTTGCCTATAAAATGCTTGGAGAAAACATTTGGAACCGACTGGGTGTAGAACCTTCAGGAAGTGGATTTAATTCACTTGTACAACTTGAGAGTGATCATGGAATTCCCAGAAACCCATTTATAAATGCAGGTGCAATCGTAATTTCCGACATTCTTTTAAGTCAATTAGATCATCCTAAGGAAGATTTATTGTCTTTTATCAGAAGCCTCTCTGACAACCAAAACATCACTTATTCGAAAAAAATATCAAGCTCTGAAAAATCGGTTGGATTTCGCAATATTGCTTTATGCAATTTTATTAAATCCTTTGGTAATATTGAAAACCATCCTGAAGAAGTACTTGATTTTTATTTTGATTTATGTTCTTTGGAAACCAATTGCCAGGATCTCTCAGAAATGTTTTTATTTCTTGCAAACAATGGAAAAGCAACTCATTCGGGTAATCAAATACTGACACTGAGCCAATCGAAAAGGATAAATGCACTCATGCAAACCTGTGGTTTTTATGATGAATCGGGAGAATTTGCTTTTAAGGTTGGTCTACCCGGAAAAAGTGGAGTTGGCGGAGGTATCATCGCAATATACCCCAATCAGTACAGCATCGCAATTTGGAGTCCTAAATTAAATGCAAAAGGAAACTCATATAAAGGGATGAAATTTTTAGAAGAATTCACCACTTTATCTCAACAATCAATTTTTTAAACAAAATCAAACTGATTATGACAACATTAGTAGTAGGTGCCAGTGGTGCAACCGGAAAACATTTGGTTAACCAACTTTTAATTTCGGAGCAAAAGGTGAAAATTATTGTTCGATCGGTGGAAGCCTTACCGGATAACTGGAAAACAAACAATCAACTATCGATCATTCAAGCCAGTATCCTGGATATTGATGAAGATGAAATGGCATACCACCTTAAAGATTGTGATGCAGTTGCTTCATGTTTAGGCCACAATTTGAATTTTAAAGGTTTATATGGAAAACCCAGAAGGCTGGTGACTGATGCTGTTCAACTCCTCTGTAATGCCATTAAGAAAAATGAACCTGAAAAAGCCGTCAAATTTGTATTAATGAATACTTCGGCCAATCGAAACCGAGACTTAAATGAAGCTTTTACCATGGCTGAAAAAATGGTGATCGGAATCGTTAGGTTACTGATCCCTCCACATTCTGATAATGAGCAGGCTGCAGAATATCTGCGAAGCAAAATTGGTCAGAACGATCCTTTGGTTCAATGGGTAGCTGTGCGACCTGATGCTTTGGTAAACGATGATTGTGTTAGCGAATACACTTCTCATCCATCACCTGTTAGAAGTGCTGTATTTAATGCAGGTAAAATCAGCCGAATCAATGTTGGTCATTTCATGGCTAAACTCATAACTGACTCAAAGATATGGAATCAATGGATTGGTCAAATGCCTATACTTTATAATAAAGCCGGAACCAAGATAAGCTAAAGAATTGAGATACAAACCTGAACCTTGGGTTAATCTCTTACACAGCGGATCGAGAAGCCATAGTTTTTACTCAGATTATTGATATCAAGTACGCCTCCATCCAGCACTAAAAATCTGGCCCATTTGCTGCCTTCATGATATTCGGTTGAACTCCAGAAATATGGATTTACACCTTTTTCCTGAAAAAGGCCGTCTCTGTTTCGTTTACCTCCCTTTAGTGCATTGAATGAACCATTCTTCATATTTTCATCGGCTTTCCAGGGACCACCCAAATAATCAACTAAAATTTGGTAATCTTCATAGGTGGCAACACGCCATCCATCCGGAGCAATGTTCCTGATGTCACTGGCTGCAAACCAATTATACAATCGTCCATAAGAATCTGAATTTTCGGGTTCATTGTCATAATCACAATAAGCGCCTGATTCTGTATGATTCCATAAGGCATTGTCTTTAATATTTTCAATGGGTTCCCCATTTTGATATCTGGTCACTTTCAAATTCTCAAGCGTCCAAACCTGTGTTCCAATCGATACCGTATTGTAAATATTTCCATCAATATCACTCACGGTATTTTGAAATGCTTTTAAATACAATAAATTTCCGTAGGCAGTACCTTTACTGTTGGTGGCATAGGCCCTAATATAGTAGGAATCAGTTGGATTTAAGCCTGAAATTTCACTCACAAAGTCTCCTACTCCATTCCCATCAATGGTCTTAAAATCAGAAATTGTGGGTGGATTATTCACACTCCAACAAACACCTCTTGAGCTAACCTTATCAAATCCTTCAAAACTGATGTTACCTCCACTGATGCACTGTGTAGCTGATCTATTTGAGATGGCAGAAGTTTCAAGGATGGGAATCTTTGAACCATTGGTTTTAAAAACCACTTCATTACCATAAGATACTCCGTGTGAATTACCTGCATAAGCCCGAACATAATAAGTGGTATTCGGAATTAAATCGGTAATCACACTGATAAAATTTCCATCACCTACGCCATCTAAGGTTTTGTTATTTTCGATGGTTGGCATGGGCTGGATATCCCAACAAATTCCCCGAGAGCTTACAGAAGTTTTCCCTCCATTAACAATACTTCCACCACCATATGCCTTGGTTTCACTTATATAGCTCATTTTTGATGTGGTGACTTTATTGGCAGATGCCAGATCAAGCGACTCACAAGCAAGCAATAATATCATAAAAACAGCCAAACCCTTCAGCATCATTTTAAACAAACTTCCAAATCTTTTAATTATTATCATGATAATAATTATATCTTTAACAATATTCTCGAATTTCAGCAGACTAAGATAAAACTATTTTATTTGATCTCATTTCTAAGAGATTTATTACTCAACAAACTGATTAAAGTACAATTACAGCATGAAAACCTTTTATACATTAATCACAATCATTTTAATTTCATTCAATGCTATGGGACAAAATAAACATCCAATGAAAATTGCTATGGTGAGCGTTTTTGTTGAAGATCCGGTTAAAGCCTTTAAATTTTATACCGAAATATTGGGATTTGAAGAAGTCATGTATTCTCCTGAAAATTATATTGCCATCGTAAAATCTACGCTCTCTGGTGAAGGCACCTATTTACTTTTAGAACCCACAGAACCCGACGGTATTGAAATTGCGAAAGAATACAAAAAACAGCTTTATTCAATGGGGTTTCCTGTGATTTCATTTAGTTCAGATGACATTCATAAAACAGCAGCTGAGTTAAAAAGTAAAGGGGTTAAATTTAAGAAGGAGGTTGAGAAAACCGATTATGGTTTTGAAGCCATTTTTGATGATGATAACGGCAATTACATTCAGCTACTTCAATTAAATTAAGTAGATCTAAAAAAGATGCGCAGCTGTTGATTAAAAATTTCATCCCCCAATTTAAAAATATAGATACGGAATATGTTCCATTCAGCCCAACATTTCATACACGTTCCGTTACCTGCAAGCAAACAAAATAAATACGATGAATAAGAAAGTAAGAAATATTATAGACGAAGTTTTTCCAGTATCTGAAAAATCATTTCAGGAAATAGACAGTTTGCTGGAATATGAAACTTTCGAAAACGGAGAAACATTTATAGAAAGAAACAAACGAAACGAAAAGGAATATTTTATCCTAAGTGGGGTTTGTAAAAGCTATTTAGTAAATCCAGATGGAGATGAAATTACTATATCACTATTCACAGAAAACAGCATCTTATCACCTCATCAAACAAGAACCCCTAACAATATTTCAAATCTAAATTTCAAGGCATTAACCAATTTAGAATTAGCTTCAATGAATGCCAAAGAATTTGAAAATTTAATGATTGAGAATATCGAAATAAGAAATTTTGCAAATACAGTTCTACAAAATGAACTTATGTTAAAAGTTGAAAAAGAAATAGGATTAGCATCTCTTACGGCAAAGGAAAGATTGATTGAATTTCGAAATAAATATAAAATTTTAGAAAACCTTATCCCACACACAGATATTGCTTCATATTTAGGTATTACAAATATTTCATTAAGTAGATTACGAAAAGATTTGATGAGTTAATTGCTTTTTATCAAATGTTAATGGAGAACATTTTTAATCGCTCTAATTTTGTAAAGAATTTAAACGATTAAAAATGAAAGAAATGAATATATCTATTAATAATTTGAAACCATTTTGGTTTTTACTGATTGGAATAGCAACTACTTCTATGACCCATATGTCATTCGGTGTTGACTTCTTTGCGTGGTTTTCTATCGTTCCATTTTTGTTATATCTAAATAATACAAAAGGTTGGAAATCAAGATTACTTTTTACTATTGCTTTAATTATTGCGTGGTCAATTGTCGTTCTGAAAATTGTTACACCACCAATACCATATTTAATGATTTTCCTTTTTTCTATTCCAATAAGTCTGTTCCATTTACCAGCTTATTTGATTTGGGATAAATTTAAAAACCATAAATGGTCAATACTCCTATTTCCGACAATCCTGATAATAATGGAATGGGTACAATATACCTTTACACCTTTTGCAAGTTGGGGAGTTATGGCCTATTCACAATTGAATAGTATAAATATTATGCAATTTGTTTCTGTATTTGGAATGGCAGGATTAAGTTTCCTAATCTATTGGGTAAATGTTTCAATTGCTCAATTAATTACAAGGAAAAAAGCAAATTTGTTATCATTGTATATACCCCTTTCAATTCTAATTATTGTAATTATTTTTGGCTCACTGCGTATTAACATAGAAAAATCAAAAGGAGTTAAAACAATGACTGTTGCAACAGTAGGAACAAATTCAACAGTTGGCGGTTTGCCTTTACCAACAAAAGAAAGTAACGATAAAGTAATATCTAAATTACTCAAAAAAACTGAAAAAGCTGGTGATTTTGGTGCTAAAATAATCGTTTGGAATGAAGCTTCATTTTATACACTTCCAAGTAATGAAAAAGATATCCAAGACTCAATAAAGACAATTGCAAAAAAGAAAAACACTTCAATCGTTGCATCTTATGTAGTACCTATCTCTGAAAATCCTTTTAAATATGAAAATAAGTATGTATTTATCAACGGAAAAGGAGAAATCGTATATTCGTATCTAAAACATCAACCTGTTCCTGGAGAACCTGCCATTCAAGGAACAGAACCTTTTCAGACAGTTCAGATATCTGAAAGTAGAATTGGCGGAGCAATTTGCTACGATTATGATTTTCCGTATATCGCACAAGAATTTGGAAAATTAAAAGCAGATATTGTTGCCGTTCCATCATCAGATTGGCGTGGAATAGACCCATTACATACAAGAATGTCAGCTTTTAGAGCCATAGAGCAAGGACACTCAATAATCCGCTCAACCCGATTTGGACTTTCTGCAATCATTTCGCCATATGGAGAAATGATCAGTCAATCGAGCAGTTTTGACGACAACAATAAAGTAATGATAGCCAATATACAAGCAAAAGGAATTAATACGATATATTCAATAATTGGAGATTTGTTTATTTATCTTTGTTTAGGATTTTTAATACTGTTTATTATAGACGTAATGATAAGAAAAACCAGTAGGTAACACTGTATAAAAATAATAGCGGGTTTAGTGATAAATTAAAAGGGAAACACATCAAATCCGCTACTATTCTTATACGTGGCCGTTATGTGCAACTTGGTACGTTATATAAACATCGTTTACAAAGTTATAGATACATCGTTTACACTTTTTAGAAATGAGAATTGAAAAAATCTCACATAACAAGAAACAATATCTTGATTTATTGCTATTAGCAGACGAGCAAGAGGATATGATTGACAAATATTTGGAAGGTGGCGATATGTTTGCACTATTCGATGATGACTTAAAGACTGTTTGTGTTGTTTTAGCGATAGATAAGGAAAGCTGCGAAATAAAAAACATAGCAACCTATAAAAAATATCAAGACAAAGGATATGCTAAGGCATTAATAAAGTTTGTCTCAGATTATTACAAAAAGAGCTATGAAACAATGTTTGTCGGAACTGGCGAGACTCCAACAATATTATCATTTTATGAAAATTGCGGATTTAAAAAATCTCATTATATCAAAAATTTCTTTACCGATCATTATAAGCACCCAATGTTTGAAGACGGAATACAACTTGTAGATATGGTTTATTTAAAGAAAAAATTATAAATACTTGATGCTAATAACAGCTATCGTTCATGGCTCCAGGATAGGTTACCAAAATCTTAAGCTAAATATTAACCTATGAAAAAGTTCATCATCTGTATCATGCTGCTAGGAATTTTTAGTTCATGTGATAAAAGTGAGGATCCACAATTAATGTATCCAGATTATATTTTGGCCGGGGAAATTTACATCCATCATTATGAAGGGATTTTTTATCGAGAAACGGCCCCGGGATGGATTTTACTTGAAAATCAAGCCTACATACCTCCTTATAAAGATGAATATCTGCTGGATATTAACAATGACAAGATTAAAGATTATAAGTTCGAGCTAAAACATGATATAACCACTAGCTCAGAAAACATTACAATAACTTTAGAACCACTGAACAACAATGGCTTGGTATCTGAAAGCACTAATCCAAGTCTGCTCATGCCGCTCACGAAACGAGTCACCATCAATGCGAGTAATCATTGGACTACTCAGAAATGCATGATTCATAAAATCCATTATTCTCAAACCGATACCATCAAAGAAGGATTATTTTTAATGCCAGATCAAAGAAATGAATATGTGGGTGTAAAGACGGTTGTTAATGACATCAATCTTTATGGATGGATCAGAATTTCAAAAACATGGGGTGATGGCATTTGGATTTTTGACCATGCCTCTACTGTAGGATACTAAATACCATTTGCCCTATAAAGATCAAGACGATGGACGAAAGACCTTAGAAGATTTTTTCCTAAAACCTAAATACCAATCATCTTATGGCCTCAAAATGAAAAAACAGATAAAGTTTTGGCATGAAGTAAATTAGAACCAAACTATTTTTTTACTACCTTAGATACCAACTAACAAATTCACCTTTTTCCGCTTTTCTTATTTATAGACTTTTAAAACCTATAAGATGAAAAACAACAGCTCAAATTCCCTAAAAGTTCTCTTTCTGATTTCATTTATCGCTGCCGCTAACATTGCTTTCAGCCAACAAGATGCACATCATACAGGCTTCTCATCCTTTGAAGCCACTTATGATAAGTTTGCCAGCGATTTCGCTAATTACATCAACAATAAACCTACCATGGGAAGGTTGAATGAGACAGACATCATTGGATCTCCCTATTTAAACAATACATTTATTGAAGGTACGGTTTATACAAAAAAGAACATCCATTATACCGGTATTCCACTTAGATATAATATCTTCAATGATGTGATTGAGTATAGATTACCCGACCAATCAATCTATGCCATTTCTAACCCGGAAATTATTCGTAAAATCGAATTATGCGGTGAAACCTTCATCTATTATCTGACCAATAAAGGAAAGCCTGGCTATTTCATACAAAAGCTTTCCGGAGATGTAGAACTACTCTCCAAATACAATGTTGTGTTTGAAGATGAAGTTCCTGAAGCTCCTTTTGAGGAAGCGAAACCACCAAGCTTTCAAGAGCAGGCCAATACTTATTTTATCAAAACCCAGGATCAACTTCCAACAATGATTTCAAAAAAAAGAGACTTAAAAAATATTTTCGGCAAAAGATGTGATTCAATCCTTTCTTATTTAAAAAAAGAGAAATTGTCTTTGCGAAAAGAAGCTGATCTGATTAAAATGGTAGACTTTATCAATAATTTGGATTAGTCAACATTATAGAAAGTACATAAAGCCTTCGTCATATAAGTATGATCATCAACACCTCCGGTTTCACGAACTGAGTGCATGGCCCACATGGGGTTTCCTATATCTACTGAGCGAATGGCCAATTGACCTGAAGACACATTTCCTAAAGTTCCACCACTAGCCATATCAGAACGATTCACATATTTTTGGTAAGGAATCTGTGCTTCATGGCAAACCATCTCAAACACGGCTGATGAATCACTATCGGTCGTATATTTTTGGTTGGATTCTATTTTAATAACCGGCCCGCCATTGATCGTAGGTCGGGTAGTTGGATCTTGTTTTTCAGGATGATTGGGATGCAAGGCATGAGCCATATCAGCACTCACCATAAAGGAATGATGAAGTGCCCGTTGAAAATCTTCTTCATTCTTCCCCAAAACATGCATAATTCTTTTCAAAATATCTTTAAAAATTGGTGAGCCTGCTCCTTGTTTGGTTCTGCTTCCAACCTCTTCATTATCAAAAATCGCAAGTACGTTGGTTGATTTTGTATCAGTAGCATCGATCAATGCAGAAAGTCCGGCATGAACCATGGCCAAATCATCTAATTTCCCACTTGACACAAACTCATCATTTGCTCCGATAATACTTCCTTTATCAAATTCATATAAGTTGAGATCCACATCCAGAATATCCTCAACTTCAACCTTTAATTCTTTTGCAATTTTTTTGGCTAAAAACTGATCCTTATTCACTTCTTCATTCAACACAGATAAAACCGGTAACAAATCTACTTGTTTGTTTAAAGCGACACCTTCATTAACTGCTCTGTTAAAGTGATATGGCAAATTGGGGATAATGAGCATTGGCTGTTTAAAATTCAGCAATCGGGTTTTGGGATTGAGGATGTTTTTACTTTTTAAACTTACCCTTCCGGCCATGGATAATGGTCGATCCATCCAGGTACTTAAAATGGCTCCACCATAAGTTTCGGTATTCAGCTTTAGGTATTTGTTTTCCACAGAAATTTCGGGGGAAGGTTTAATTTTAAAAGTTGGAGCATCAGAATGAGCGGCTACAATTTTAAATCCTGAATCCTCTATTTCATCTGAACCAATGGCAAAAGCAAAAAGAGAAGTATTATTCTGGCAAACAAAATATTTACCTCCTTTTTCCAGACTCCATTTATCGCTAAGTGATAATTCAACATATCCCTCTTTATTCAATTTATTTCTCACATTATCAACTGCGTGATAAGGGCTTGGGCTTTCGTAAATAAAGTCAATTAAATCTTGTGCATGCTTATGATTTGGATTCATTCTAAGAAATTTTAAGGATTACTAATTCGCAATAAATATACGATTTTAGAAGCTTTTATCTTATACATTTTCAGAGAATTTCTCACATTAATTATAATGACTTGACCACTCCAAGTTAGTGACTCATATTAGATCCTAATTTAAAAAAATCTTAAACATCAATTCTTTTAGTGAGTAATCAACAAGTATAAAATAAAAGAGCCTGCTAATCTTTTTGTGGATGATTAAGTATAATTCAGGAAATCTTGTTCATTGAAAAAAAGCTACCTGAAAAAGCAGCTCGCATTGTGTTTTGAATTCTTAATTTTTTAGCAAGTGAATTACCTATCTATCTTGGGTTCCAACCCATTTACGGGCCTCTTCTAAGCTATCACTTATAAAAAATTTCCAGCCGGAGGATTCCATTCGTTTTTCATATTTTTTGATTACCTTAACTAATACAGGGTTTTTGGTTAAATGAACCACCTTTAGGTTCTTATTCCAATTACTGGCTTGCAGTTCAAGCTCTGAAATGATTCTGATTTCCTTATCTGTATAATGGGTAAATTCAGCGTCTAAGAAATCACATATTTGATAAGTTAAGGTATCAAATCTTTTGTCACCATACATTTCTCCATTTGAACGGATATTATCGCTGGCTGTAACTTTCCCGTTCCACTTGATCATCAAACCAGAATCTTCCCACTCTATCTTGTATGGCATGTATTAATTTTTTGCAAATATATTAAAATAATTAAGCCAAAACTTTATGATATAAATCATATTACAAAAACCAGCGAGCGCCATTTTAAAAACATAAAGCCCATAACATCAAAACTAAAGCCCAACAAGCATGATGGGCTTTAGTATAATAAGTTTTTTACTTGGTTTTTATGCTACAACCAATGGCTTTTGTCTCGGCTGTTTCAACCATTTTACCAGCCAATAGAGCATCAACAGCATCTTCTAAATAAGATTCAGTAACTGCACTTGCATCAGCATAATTATCATCGATGGCACCAATATATCTAACTACAAATTCACCTTTCATATTCTCCAAAACATAAATATGCGGAGTTCGTGTAGCTCCATATTTAGGATAAACCTTCTGTCCGTCGTCAAATAAATAGGGAAAGGTAAATCCTTTTTCATGAGCACGTTCATGCATGGCTTCATAGGAATCTCCAGGTTTCACCTCCGGATCATTTGGGTTTATGGCAATTACTGGGTATCCAAGCTCTTTATACTTTTTATCGATCTCAATAAGACGATCTTGGTAAGCAATTGCATACGGACAAGTATTGCATGTAAAAGTTAGAATAACTCCTTTGGCATCCTTATAGTCACTTAAGGAGATCATTTTACCTTCTACATCCTTAAGTATAAAATTTGTGGCTTTATCGCCAATTTTTAGTCCATCTGCCAGCACTACGGTACTAAGCATGAGTGTAAAAATAAATATTATCGTTTTTTTCATAATTTACATTTTATGTGATTCAATTACTGCTTTCAACTCTTCATAAGTATAACTTCCCTCATGAAAATTTCTTGATTTTTTATTGTAGACTACGGTAGCAGGGATCGATCCCGTCCAATCGCTGGAAACCTTATTAATCCACACATTGGCATTGGGATCAAAAAGCAAAACGACTTCAGATTTTAGCTGATGTTCTGCAATAAAAGGAATTACCTGAGTTTCCAGATGCTGCGGAAAATCCATGCTTACCAATAAAAACTTGATTTTGTCATTCTTATATTCTTCAGCTAATTTTTCAAAATCCGGCAGCTCATGCACACAAGGCTTACACCAGGTTGCCCAAAAATTAACAATGTAAGTAGTATCGTTTTCTTTCAGGAGCCGGGGCTCTAACTGATCAAAATTTAAAACAGCCACCTCAGCTTTTTTAGTTTCCCCTTGCCCGGGAGCACATGAATGTAAAACAAAGGCACTGATTAAAATAATAAATAGGTATTTCATTGCGTAAATATAATTAATGAATACAAAAATAATAATACGAATATGGTTGTCAAACAGATAGCATTATTTAACGAATATTTAACAGTGGTATTTATCAGCTACTTTTTAACCGACTCTCAATATTTTTTGAAGATTTGGTTGTAGAAAGACCACCTTTGGCAGTGCATCTCAATTCGTGAGGCAAACTCATCCCAACTTCCAACATTGTTTTAACAACTTCATCGAAAGAAATGAGTGGATCATAATTTGCTAAGGCCATATTTGCACAACTTAATGCATTAGATGCTGCCATTATATTTTTCCCTAAACATGGGGCCTCTACCCTATTGGCGATGGGATCACAAATCATACCCAATGAGTTTTGCATGGCCAGAGAAGCAGCACCAATGGATTGGTCTAAACTACCATTCATTAAGGAAACCAAGCCTGCTGCTGACATTGCAGATGCAGCACCACATTCAGCCTGACAACCAGCAATTTCAGCTGAAAATGTTGCTTGTTGACTGATAAAAACACCGATGATTCCGGCAACAAATAATGCATTGATCAACTCTTCTTCACTTGAATTTAAATTTTCTGCTGCTGCAATTAAACTTCCGGGAATGGTTCCACAAGATCCTGCTGTAGGCGCAGCAACAATAATCCCCATCGAGCTTTTGCATTCCATTACAGCACTTGTGTACATTATCATTCGATTTAGTACTCCCCCATCTAAAAGGGCCGATTCATTTAGCTTTCTTCTAAATTCCAATGATTGTGCCCCCAAAATTCTATCCTCGTAATTTGTTCCGGCTAATCCAGTATGAATAGATGCTTTCATAAATGAGATGATTTCCTTCATCATCTTCACCAATTCATCATTCTCTAAATAAGCTCTTCGTGATTCATAAATTAAGGCAAGTTCCGATAAATTTTCAATTCTCTCTTTCTTTGCAAAATTTAACATTTCTGCACAATTCGTAAAAGGAACCGATATACTTTTAGTTGAAATAATTGGCAATACGGGTTTCAGTTCAATGATTTCTTCAATCCCGCATACTGCTTCAATTTCCTTGATCAAACTCGGAGTAAATTCAGTTGAACTTTTCAATTGAACAAAATGGTTATTGATAAAAAAAGTATCGCCTTTGAACTCTTCTATCAGTTGCTTAAAATCACAATTTTCAGTTTTCTTAACCATGATAAGCAATTCATAAAAATCACCCTTTATGGAAATAGGGTATCCATCCATTTCAATGATTTCTATAGCACCACCGCCTGTCGAAATGGATTTAATGGTCTTTAAACCGTTTTCATTATTCAATACCAGTTCGTAAGTATTTGGATGCGCTGCCTGGGTTTCTTCAATTTTCAGTTCTAAATCAATCCCTGCTGATTTCAATGCACTTTCTGAATTAGCCAATCGATCATCCGTAATATCCCAACCCAAAAGTCCGGCAAACAATCCCATATTTGAGCCTTGGTTTTTATGGGTCGTTGCCAACGATCCATTTTTATCGTAAGTAATCTCAACATCGCTAATCTCACCTTTCATCAGATCGTAGCACAATCTACCAATTCGATGTGCCGCTGCACAATGAGAACTTGATGGCCCCCTCATCACGGGTCCTAAAACATGATTAAAAATACTTGCAAACTGATTATCCATCTTACTTCAGATCATTAAATATAAAGTGGTAAATTTTAACTGAATAAAGATACGAACTTGTTAACCACATCGAAATCAATTTAAAAAGAGTTTTTTTTATCTTTATCCTCCCATCAAGTCCAAAATCAAATGATCACCAAAGATAAGATTAGCCCAACCATTCTATCAGAGCGCATCCATTCAATCGATCTATTGCGAGGAATTGCCGTTTTAGGAATTCTCATTATGAACATTCAAAACTTTTCGATGCCTGGTTCAGCCTACATTAATCCAACGGCCTATGGAGACCTTTCAGGTATCAATAAATGGGTTTGGATACTGAGTCATGTTTTAGCCAGTGGAAAATTCATGAGTATTTTTTCCATTCTATTCGGAGCAGGAATGCTTCTCTTTACTGAAAGGGCCAAAGCAAAAGATAATAAAGCCGGAAATTTACATTTTCGTAGAATGTTTTGGCTTTTAATTTTTGGATTAATGCATGCACACTTAATTTGGTCGGGCGACATATTGGTTGCTTATGCCCTGTGTGGAATGTTCATTTATTTTTTCAGAAATATGAAAGCCAAAACACTGATCATTTTAAGTGCTGCCTTTTTTATGATCCCGATATTATTGAATTTATTTTCTGGTTCCAGTATTGAGTATTGGCCTGAAGAATCCTATGAGCAAAATATGCAAAGCTGGTTACCCTCAGTTGATTTGATTAACACGGAAGTTTCTAATATGAGTGGAAGTTATTCTCAACAAATGGAATCGAGGATACCTTCGGCCATTTTTATGCAAACGTTCTATTTCGTTTGGTTAACTTTTTGGCGGGTAACTTCCATGATGCTACTAGGAATGGCCCTGATGAAACTAAAGATTCTTTCTTCTGAAAAATCAAATAAGTTTTACCTTAGAATGCTCACCATAGGTTTCATCTTTGGTTTTGCAATCATAGCATTGGGTGTTTATCAGAACTTTGACCATCAATGGTCGATGGAGTATTCCATGTTTTTTGGAAATCAATTTAATTATATCGGAAGTTTGGGTATTGCATTGGCCTACATTGCTTTGGTCATGTTAATATCCAAATCCAATCGCTTTCTAAACTTCAAAAAAACATTTTCCTCAGTAGGAAAGATGGCTTTTACAAATTACATTTTGATGTCGGTTTTAGGGATATTTATATTTTACGGTAATGGATTGGGCTTTTATGGTCAGGTAGATCGTCAACATCAAATTTTGATCGTCTTTGGAATCTGGATGGTCCTCCTCATTCTGTCACCAGCCTGGCTAAGGAAATTTCGCTATGGCCCCCTTGAATGGATGTGGAGAAATCTAACTTATTGGAAAATTCAAAACATCAAAAAGGAAAGCAAAAGCTATTTTTAGAAATTTAGAATCTTAAATTCTGTCCGTCGGTTTTTGGCCCGATTTGCTGCGCTACTATTTTCGGCGATTGGTTTTGTAAAACCATAACCTTTAAACCTTAAACGATTTCTGGAGATGTTGTTTTCTATCAGGAAATCTACTACGGATTTCGCCCTTTTTTCGGACAATTGCTGATTGTATTCTTTACTGCCAATATCATCGGTATGACCAGAAATCTCAACAATAATGCCTGGATTATCATTCATTAATTCAACTATTTTTTTCAATTCAGGAAAAGAAGCTTCCATCAATTTATATTCATTTGTTTCAAAAAAGATATTGCTTAAAACCTGAGTGGCACCTAAACTGATTTTTTGTAAAGGAATATCCATTTTAACAGGCGACATCTTACTTCCCTGAACATCGGTATTAAAATGCGCTGTGTACATCAAATAACCGGCTTTTTCGACACTCAATGCAACAGAACGATTCAAAGGCAAGGCGAGTAAGAATGATCCATTTTCAACATCAGACTCTGAGCGTGTAAACAACCTTCCTTCGGGCAAAAGCCCCAGTTCTACTTTTGCCACCAAACTTCCCCCCGTTTCGGAATCTGAAACGAGTCCTTTTATATAAGTAACAGGATCTGGTCGAAGCCCTTCATCCAATTCAAATTTATAAATATCATAACCGCCAAAACCACCTTTCATATCAGATGAAAGATAGGCCGTCGTTCCATTTGGGGCAATAATTAAATTGATCTCATCATTTTCAGTATTAATCGGATAACCCAAATTCTTAGGAACAGACCAATGATTATTTTCCAACCAAGTACTCTGAAATAAATCAAAGCCGCCCATTCCCATCAACCCATTTGAAGAGAAATACAAAGATTTTGCATCATAATGAATGAGTGGCGCCATTTCATCTCCAACGGTATTAATTTTTTCTCCTGCATTAAAAGGTTTTTCAAAACGTCCATTTTCATTTAATTCCGAAATCCAAATATCTGAGCCTCCGTATCCACCTGAACGTTTACTCGCGAAAAACAATTTTTTCCCGTCGGATGAAAAACTGGGTTGCGAATCCCAACTACTAGAATTAACAATCGGTCCCAGATTTTGGGGACTACTTAATTTCCCACTATCGATCGCAGCATAATATAAATCACAACTCCCCTGACCTTCATTCTGATTACAACTGGTAAAAAACAGATAACGGTTGTTTGGTGAAATCGAGGCTCCACCAATGGCATGAACCAATTCATTGTTAAATTCCAATATGTCTGGAACTGACCAAGTTGAATCATTAAAATCAATTTGATAAATATTTTCGGCAAAATTAATTCTACCATATATATCGGCTCCCATGTTTTTCTTCACGGTAATGTACATTGAATTTTCATCTGTACTCAATGAGTTCACATATTCATCATGAACAGAGTTAACCTCATTTCCTAAATTCTCCGGTCTAAATCCCACGGGACTGTTATACGCCAAAATTCGGAAATTAATTTTCTGTAATAGATCCAATGCCAGCTCTTTCTTTTTGCCTTTTGCCCGATCCAGAGACAAATACTTTTTTACATGATCCCTGGCAATATTAAAATCTTTTTGCTTCATTTCCAGCTTCGCTACAACAAAAAACAAATCAGGGAATTCATCCGGATTAAGATGTAAAGCTTGAGAATATGCGCTGATGGCTTGACCAATTTTTGCTCTTGCTTCGTAAATATTTCCCAGCATCACCCAGGGTGTAGCATACAAACTATCTTTTTTGATGGCTTCACATGCAAATTCAAATGCATTGGTTGTATCACCCTGGCGAAAATGAACCACTGACAACTCCTGAAACCTGATTGCTTTTTTATGAATTTGATGTTGACTAAAAAGGGAATTTGAAAAAACAGTAAAGATGAAGGTTAGGAACAAAAATTGATATTTCATCTTTTTAAAAAGCATAGCCTAATTTATGGAATTTTCATGTACTTATGACTTTGTAACGAAATTTTCCATTTGGGATTGTGCTTGGCGTATTCAATAATGACGGGTAAAATCTTTGGAGCTACACTCCATTCTGGCTGTAAATAAAGTTCACATTGATTACCAACTTTTTCGGCATTCAATTCTGCCCACTCCAAATCTTTTTCTTCCTGAACAATCATTTTAAGTTCATGAGCCTTTGGAAAGATTTCCTCTTTTGGAGGAATTTGTCGTTTTGGAGACAAACAAATCCAATCCCACTCCCCTGTCAAAGTATGAGCACCTGAGGTTTCAATAAATGTTTGGATCTTGTATTTGTGTAATTCCTTGGTAAAATATCCCAACTGATACATGGATGGTTCACCTCCGGTAACCACAACAGCTTGTCCTTCTGTGGCTTTGGCCCGTTCCACAATTTCGTCGGTGGCAACGGCCGGATGAATTTCAGCATTCCACGAACGCTTGGTATCGCACCAGCTACATCCAACATCACAACCTCCAATACGCACAAAATAAGCAGGTTTGCCCGTATGAAACCCTTCTCCCTGAATGGTATAAAACTCTTCCATTAATGGAAGCAATTTTCCATTCTTCAATCCTTCATCCACTGAATTACTCATACAATTAGATTTTTACTTTGAAGCACTTATTTGGCTTTTTTATGGGCATTTAAGGTATTCTGTAGCAAAGAAACGATGGTCATGGGTCCTACTCCGCCGGGCACGGGAGTAATATAGCTACATTTTTTTGCAACTTCATCAAAGGCCACATCTCCTTTAAGCTTAAAGCCCGATTTTGTTTTATCAGATTTAACACGATGTACTCCAACATCAATAACAACAGCACCTTCTTTCACCATATCTGCTTTAATGAATTCACAAACACCAATGGCGGCAACGATAATATCTGCTTTACTGCAAATCTCTTTTAGATTACTGGTACGACTATGACAGAGGGTAACCGTTGCATTCGCATTTTTAGCTTTACGAGATAAGAGGATGCTAATTGGAGTGCCAACGATATTGCTTCTACCCACAACAACCACATTTTTTCCACTGGTTTCAATTTTTGAGTGCTCCAACAAAGTCATGATTCCTTTGGGTGTTGCAGAAACATGTGAAGGAATTCCCAAGGCCATTTTACCCACATTCACCGGATGAAATCCATCCACATCTTTTCGTGGATCGATGCGTTCGATTACTTTATTCTCATCGATATGATCAGGCAGAGGCAGCTGAACAATAAATCCATCAATTTCATCATCCTGATTTAAAAAATCAACGATTTCCAAAATTTCTTTTTCTGTAACATTTGCCGGATATTTATAGAGCGATGAAATCATCCCGACTGATGCGCATGCTTTCTCCTTGGAAGCAACATAAGTTTGGCTTGCAGGATCATCCCCAACCAAAACCGCTGCTAGATGGGGACTGCGATCATCCTTGTCGATCATGGCTGCAACTTCTTTGGCAATGTCTGCTTTTATTTTTTCGGCAATCTTTTTTCCGTCAATTAATTTCATAATTAGCTATTTGCTTTTTGCTATTAGCTCTTAACTTTGAGCTTTTGCATTAAACTATTTATTTGTTTTTGAAGCTTGTTCAAACTGTTCAATAAAATCTTATGTTCATCATCTTTACTGATCCCAATTTCTACCAAAATTAAGATTTGTGTTTCAACTTCAAATGCAGATCCTAAAGCAATTTCAAGGAATCAATAAAAATCCTTTTGACTATTTCTACTGCATCCCTCAGCAATATTTGAAGGAATTGAAACTACTGCTCTTGAAACCTGACTTCTAAGGCCATATCTCTCATGTTCAGGTATTCTTTCGAGGATCTCATAAACTTTCTTTACGATGCCCATACTCTCCTGCCATATTAATAAGGTTTTAAAATCCCTCATAATAAATTTCTATTAGACCATTCTATTAGTAAATAATCGACTTTCTAATTTCAAATTAGGTTTAACACCAATATATTCTAATTAGATAATATCCAATAGCGAAGAGCTTACAGCCAGTTATCTTCTCCCTACATTGCGCATCATATTCATCATATTCTTGCCTTTTCCACCCGTCATCATTTTCATCATTTTACTGGTTTCCCCAAATTGTTTAATCAATCTGTTGACCTCCTGAATATTTGATCCACTTCCCTGGGCAATTCTTTTTCGCCGACTTCCATTCAATAATTTTGGGTTTTCACGTTCGTCGGGGGTCATCGAATGTATAATGGCTTCAATACCCTTAAAAGCATCATCATCAATTTCGGTATCTTTTATTGCTTTGCTCATTCCAGGAATCATTCCCATGAGGTCTTTCACATTACCCATCTTTTTAATCTGTTTGATTTGTGAAAGAAAATCGTTGAAATTAAACTGATTTTTGGCAATTTTTCTTTGAAGCTTTTTGGCTTCTTCAACATCGTATTGTTCCTGTGCTTTCTCTACCAGGGAAACAATATCACCCATCCCCAAAATACGATCAGCCATTCGGCTTGGATGAAATACATCCAGGGCATCCATTTTCTCACCAATACCAACAAACTTAATTGGCTTATTAACTACAGAACGCACTGTCAAGGCAGCTCCACCACGTGTATCACCATCCAGCTTTGTTAAAACAACACCGTCATAATCCAAACGCTCATTAAAGGCTTTCGCAGTATTTACAGCATCCTGACCCGTCATTGAGTCAACCACAAATAAAGTTTCCTGAGGATTGATGGTTTTTTTGATGGATGATATCTCATTCATCATCTCATCATCAATGGCCAATCGTCCGGCCGTATCCACAATAACCATATTCAGGCCTTTGTCTTTGGCATGACTGATGGCATGTTTGGCAATTTTAACCGGATTTTTACTTTCTTCTTCAGTATAAACCTCAACGCCTATTTGTTCACCCAATACCTGCAACTGTTTGATTGCCGCAGGACGGTAAACGTCACCTGCAACCAATAAAGGTTTCTTTCCTTTTTTGGTTTTCAGGTAATTGGCCAGCTTGGCCGAAAAAGTTGTTTTACCAGAACCTTGCAAACCTGCAACCAAAACGATGGCAGGACTTCCTTTTTCATTGATGTCAACTTTTTCAGATCCCATCAATCGGGCAAGTTCATCATGAACCACCTTCACCATTAATTGACCTGGTGAAACCGCTGTCAACACATCCTGACCTAAAGCTTTAGCTTTTACCTCCTCGGTAAATTTTTTGGCAATTTTATAGCTAACATCCGCATCTAATAGTGCTTTACGCACATCTTTCAATGTTTCAGCAACATTAATTTCTGTAATATAACCCTGCCCTTTTAATAACTTAAACGAGCGATCCAGTCTTTCCGATAAACCTTCAAACATATTCTCTATTTTTTTTAAGGCTACAAAATTAACAATTTGTAATGAATAATTGTTGATTTATAATAGGGTGTATTAAAATACCTCAAAGAGAACAGAAATTTTTAGGTTCCAATAGTCTGTCAAACAAAAAACCTATTAAAAAAATCTGACCTGATTTGATAAAAAAGCAATTTCTTATAAATTTACATCGCAAAAGAATGGCATCTTTGAGATGATTTCCATCAGGTTAACAATCATAACCTTTATAAAAACAACCATGAGCTGTGATTCCTTAAGATAAGGGGGGGTACTCAAAACAAATTAAGAACGCGAAAGCCGAAAAGCGCACAGAGTAGGCCCTAAAAAAACCAACTATGAAAAAAATTTTATTGATGATGGCTATAAGTATCATGGCCGTAAGTACTGCATTCTCTCAAATTGAATTTGGGATTGGTACCACTGCAGGAACAAAATTAAAGCTAAACGACAAGGGTGAAACCCAAATGAATATCGGAATCAATGGCAGGGGGCTTTTTGAACTCAGCGACCAGTTCTTTTTAAGCGGAGGATATACCTTCTTCCTTACCTATAGCTTTGATAACAATATAGGCAATTATACCATCGAGCATAATTACAACTATGCCTTAATCAATGCCGATTTAAACTATTATTTTCTGGATGAAATTGATTTTCTGATTTATGGGATGGGAGGTTTAAATTACGGAATGACCCGCATAAAAATAAAGCAAAGCGGATTACCCGACATTAAAGATACCGAAGGACATTTTGATTTTGAGTTGGGAGCCGGCATCCGGATAGAAAGTTTATTCGGAGAAATTAAATATAATAATGCTCATGAAAATCTTCTTTTCACCATTGGTGTCTATTTATAATTAATTAAGGTTTGTGAGAGGGGAAGGCTTCCCAGTAAAGGGAAGCCTTCCCCTCTTAGTATGTAAAATTGATCACTTATTCTCTTTTTAAACATTCCTTTTTATACAATCACTTTTTTTTGATCCATATTTATAAGGATTTTTAACAAAATTTCAATCTAAATTTTGTTAAAAAAAAATATTAACATATTTTTACTTACAATTGTTATCGTTGTTATAGTTATATAAAATACTATTTCCCAGAGCAATCCGCACCAAAAATTCTCACTAACACTTTAAACATAGGCTATGTCTACGCATACTTTTTGGCTTTTATAGCCAACAAATATTACTTAAGAATAAGAATCAAAAATAAATCGACAATTAAAAGAGAACCTAACTAATCGCAAAAATTGAAAAACGAAAAGAGCAAACCTAATTAAGAAATTAAGCATGAAGAAATCATTATTTTTATTTGTGGTATTAATGTTTATAGCTAATACCGCATTTTCTAAAGTTCAACTAGGTTTGGGAATCATGGCAGGAACCAAATCAAAAGTGGACTATAAACAAGCCAGAAGTGTAAATGGTGGATTTCATTCCAGAGTCTTGCTTGATCTGACTGATCAAATATTTATAAGCAGCGGATTTTCATATTACCTACCCTATAAATACAATTATCAAAGACGAAATAACACTTTTAATAATGTGGGTTTCAATGCCGACCTCAATTATAATCTTTTAGATAATGGAGAAATAATTCTCTATGGTTTAGGAGGAGCTAACCTGGATTTAAAAAGCTCAAAATACACAGAAAATGGGGAAGTTATAAAAAACCCAAGCGAATCAAAATATGGTTTTGAATTTGGTGCCGGAATCAGAATTGAGTGCTGTTTTGCTGAAGTTAAATTCGATCAGAATAAAAAGCAAATCCAAATTTTTATTGGGCTTTACCTATAAACCAAAACCTTAAATTGATATAAAATTTACTCAAAAACTGCAACTGTTTTTTAGCTTCGGTTTTTTTATGTAAGAATCCTTACTTTTACCAATGATTGAATTTGCATCTATGATTAAAAATGGCATCAATGGATAAAAAAGAGATAGAACAAAAGATTGTAAGCGAGATTTTAAAAACCGAAAAAATCATTGAAGAGTATAAAGAGCTGAGCAAACCTGTTGCTCCCGACGATTCTATCGGTCGTATTTCGCGCATGAATGCCATCAACAATAAGAGTGTAACTGAGGCTTCGCTGCGAAAGGCTGAAGACAAATTAAGGGGATTAAAGCATGTATATTCTCAGCTCGACACCAAAGAATTTGGTAAATGTATCAGGTGCGGAAAACCCATTCCATTGGGTCGCATCTTATTCAGACCAGAAAGTGTTTACTGTGTAAATTGCGCCAGATAAAGATGAATATAGCCATTATTGGAGGAGGCGCAGCCGGCTTTTTTGCAGCCATCAGTGCCAAAGAAAACCACCCAAAGGCCCAGCTCGTTATTTTCGAGAAATCCAAAAACTTACTTTCAAAGGTTAAGATTTCAGGTGGTGGTAGATGCAACCTCACCAATGGATGCACCTCAATTAGTGAATTGAGCAAAGCTTACCCCCGTGGCGGTAAAAAGCTTAAAAAAGCCTTTCAAACCTTTAATACAAAGCATGCTTTTGAATGGTTCGAATCAAGAGGAGTTCCGCTGGTCATTCAGGATGATAATTGCGTATTTCCTCAATCTCAGGATTCACAGAGTATCATCGACTGTTTTTTAAGGGAAGCCAAAAGATTATCGGTAAAAATTAAAACAGCTTCGGAAATCAAGCAAATTGAACCTTTGCACAACCAACTTCAATTGCATTTTAAAGATGAGAATCAAAGCTCACAAATTTTTGATAAAGTAATTGTTACCACCGGTGGTTCTCCCCAAAGAAGCGGTCTGATTTGGCTGGAAGAATTGGGTCATAAAATTGTAGATCCGGTCCCTTCTTTATTCACTTTTAATATGCCCAATGAAGATATAACAAAATTAATGGGAATTGTTGTTGAAAATGCAATGGTGAGTATACAGGGAAGTAAACTAAAAAGTGAGGGGCCTTTGCTCATCACCCATTGGGGAATGAGCGGACCAGCCATTTTAAAACTTTCATCCTTCGGAGCAAGGACCTTGAGTGAAATGAATTACGATTTTAAAATTCAGGTTAATTGGGCCAATGAAGCCAATAATATGGAAGTTTATGACGCCCTTCAAAACATTTCACAAAAGCATCCACATAAATTATTATCAAACTTCCGCCCTTATAGTTTATCAGAACGCTTGTGGCTATTTTTATTGAAAAAGTGTGATTTATCTCCTCATAAAAAGTGGGGAGAACTAGGAAAAAAAGGATGGAATAAATTAAGTAATATTCTCACAAACGACATTTATTCAGCACAAGGAAAAACAACTTTCAGAGAAGAGTTTGTGACTTGCGGCGGAGTGAGCCTGCAAGACATTGACTTTTCAAGTATGCAAAGTAAAATTTGTAAAAACTTATATTTTGCAGGTGAAGTTTTAGACATAGACGCCATCACAGGAGGTTATAATTTGCAAGCCGCCTGGACCACAGGATTTATTGCCGGAAAGCTAGATGAATAAAAGTTTTCAAAAGATACTGAAAAGTCTTCAGAGACTTCATCTCTGAAGGATTGGTAGAATCAATAAAAGGAATTTTAACCGGTGGAAGCGTAGGTGCCATTTTAAACAGTTGGCAAGGTTTTTTAATCGGGGTGGTAACCGGAAGTATTTTAGGGGCTTTCATTGGCAGTTCATTGGCGAAAGTTTTCGAATGGGTTTTAGAGCAAATTCATTTAATGCTTAATCTACGTATAATTAAATTCGACCTGACACTTGAAGATGTTTCGCCGCAAATGGCTAATACTTTAACACCCAACTTTTTACTGATACGCTATGGACGTGATGAGGTTATTCAGCTAAGCGTAAGAAGCAAACAGGATATTTTAGCTAGCCGCTTAAGAAATAAGATTTATAAAGTTGAAACAATTTATGATAAATCTGGCAGAAGACTTATCATGAGATTTAAAATGAAACGACATATTACTTATGGCGTCCAGTTTAAATTATTTTTTACTGATTCATCTATTGATCAATTAAAACCCATACTCGAAAAATCATCATTTATCAAAGAATTTAATCCCGGAGGTGGAGATGATTGTAAAATATGGACACTCATCAGTAACAAGACCAAAGCTACCGAGCTGAAGAAAAGCAATGGTTTTACCATTGCAGAAGTTAAATCCATCGAAGGAATTCCAAACAACTTTATTTATCCAAAATAAACTGAAGTTCATCAATTTATACTTTTATTTTATAACTTAGCAAGGCGTGAAGAACAATTCTCAAGCCTCGCCTCATACTACCTGAGAATTTAGGAGCGGATTCATAACTCATATGCTATGATTAAAAATCCAAATTCTAAATATCATGAAGGAACTTTCAAAACTAGCCTTTGCATTTCTGATGCTTGTAACATTTCATTCCTATGGTCAGGATTTTTCGGAACTCTTTGATGATAGAGATGGTAAAACCTACAAAACCATTCAACTCGGAAATCAGATTTGGATGGCAGAAAACCTAAAATTCTGGGTCGAAAAAGACTCTCCCTATTATGTGGGTGTATCACATTTTTACGATGGTTCAAATCAAAACTACACTCTACACGGGCGACTTTACCCCTGGGAGGTTGCGATAAAAGCCTGCCCTGAGGGCTGGCATTTGCCAAGCATCGAAGAATGGATTGGCATGATCAATAGTTTTGGTAATTTATTCGATGAAAATCATCGCATCCCAACAAAAAAGCAGTCATCAAAAGCAGAAGTTAAAAGAAGAAAAGCCCTCTATAAAGAAATTTTTCAGGCACTTCAAATCGATGGAAGTTCCGGCTTTAATGTTTCCTATGGAGGTTCACGTGACCCGAATACTTTTCAGGGCGTGAGTTTGTCAACCATGAGGAGTTATTACTCGGGGCTTGGCACCATCGGCCGGTATTGGTCGGCAGATGATGACATACAAAAAGGAATGTTTAAAAAACTAAAAGCGAAAGTATTTATATTCACTAAATGGGGAAAATCATTTGGTTATCAACCCATCCGAAAAAGCATCGGGTGTTCTGTAAGATGTGTTAAGAATGATGAGAACCCGAAAAAGTAAAATAGTTAAAATAAAACCAGATAAGCCATGTGTAAACTCAGAGCCACTACCGCCTTAAAATGGATTTTACCCATCATTTTATTCGTCTTTAATTTACAGGCCACTCATGCCCAGGAAAGTATGAAATCTTATCAATCCGAAACTTCAAAATACACCACAGAAATTGTAGTACCCGGCCTTCAAATTCCATGGGGAATGGCTTTTTTACCTGATGGAAGCATGCTTATAACTGAAAAATCAGGTACACTCATCCATTTTAAAAACAATCAAAAAATAAATATTGAAGGATTGCCTGAAATCTATGTACGTGGTCAGGGTGGATTATTGGATGTCGAACTTCATCCTGATTATGAAAACAACGGATGGATTTATTTCTCATACGGGTCGGCCGAAGGTGAGGGTGATGGAGGAAATACCGCCATCATGCGTGCGAAGCTAAAAAGCAATGAACTAACTGAAAAACAATTGCTTTACAAAGCAGTTCCCAACACCAAAAGAGGCGCACATTGGGGTTCGCGCCTGGAATTCGACAATGAAGGATATCTTTATTTTTCGATTGGGGATCGCTACAATCGGGATGTAAATCCACAAAACATCAAACTGGATGGAGGTAAAATTTACCGCATTCATGACGATGGCCGCATCCCTACCGACAATCCATTCATCCATACAGAAGGAGCAAAAAAAGCCATCTTTAGTTATGGTCATCGAAATCCACAAAGCATGGTTAGGCATCCCGAAACAGGCAAAATATGGATCACTGAGCACGGTCCAAAAGGAGGTGACGAAATCAACATCATCGAAAAAGGAGAAAATTATGGATGGCCAATTGCCACTTACGGAATTAACTATAATGGAAGCATCATCACCGAAACCAAAAAAATGAAAGGCGTGACAAATCCTCTCTTCTATTGGATTCCATCCATTGCCCCCAGTGGAATGTGTTTCATTACTTCAGATAATTATCCTGAGTGGAAAGGAAATTTATTGGTTGGTTCACTTGTATTTCAGTACCTTGAACGCCTTGAAATTAAAAAGAATAAAGTGGTCAAACGCGAACGTTTATTTCAGGACATCGGGCGCATGCGCAATGTCCGTCAGGGACCTGATGGTTACCTTTATATGGGCGTTGAAGGCATCGGCATTGTTAAAATCATTCCTAAAAAATAACACATGAAAAAGCACACCATGGTCATCGTAATCGTCCTGCCTGCCATCCTTAGTATTTATGGATTTTCAGCAACAACAAATAGCAAGCAGGATAAAGAACAACAGCAAGCACAGCTGGCCAAAAGCATGGAAGAGGGCGAAATGATTTATATGGATTTCTGCATTACCTGCCACCGGGCAGATGGCAGGGGCATCAAAGGAGTTAACCCTCCCCTGGCGCAATCCGATTTTTTACTGAATAAAAGAGCAGCCAGTATCCGGGCCGTTAAATACGGACAAAAAGGCGAAGTCATCGTAAATGGGGTAACTTACAATGGATTGATGGCTCCGCAAGGGTTGGATGACCAGGAAGTGGCAGATGTGATGAATTACATCCTGAACAGCTGGGGCAATCAATCTGAAAAAATGGTTAGCATTAAAGAAGTTGCAGCCATTAAAGAAACCACCATCGATGAAGGATTAATTTTAAAACCTGTTCAATAGAAGCAGGCTTATTGGCCTGATTTAAATTTTATGTCACCTCAAAAGGTAACCCTATTAAGTTATGAGCGTATAAAAGTTTATCAATCAGCTTTTAAGTTTTTATTTCTATCTCTTTTTCATTCCCATTCAACCAACCAATTCTATTCTAATAAGTTTATAGCAAGGATTACATTCTATATCAAAACAATTGGTTTTTAATATTGAAATATGTTGAATGACAAAAATTTCCTGAAGAAACTTCGCATCCGTAAATTCGATGCGCAAACCGAAAAAGAATTCAATAGCGATTACAATAAAAAATCTGTGACTGCAGTCCAGTTAACGCTCGGGCTGATCCTTTTCATTGGGATCATCCCTTATGCGGCACTCGATAAAATTATCATCCCCGAAACTTTCAGAATTGCATGGTTCATCCGTTTCGGTATTTGGACTCCTGTTATTTTAATTTCACTTTATTTATCATTTAAGCCTTTAATGATTAAGCACCTTCAACGGATAGCAATCATTGCAAATCTTACTTTATGTTATGGCGTACTGATCATGATTTTAATGACCGAAAAATCAGAAATTGGCTTCACCAAATATTATGCGGGATTAACTGTGACTCTATCAACCATGATCATGCTAAGAATCAGATACAAAGCCGGAATATGGATTCTTTTTTCAGTCATCTTTTCCTATTTAATCATTGCTGTTTTTAAGCAAAAAATGCACCTTCCACATGAAAACCCAAATTTCCAGGCCATTCTGATTAATAACATCTATTTTTTATTCTCAGTAGCCCTGGCCATCGGAATTGCAGTATACATGTTAGAAATATATACCCGTTTCAATTTCTGGCACCGCAAGCAACTCATTAAAGAAAAATACCTGATTCAGGAAAAAACCGAACAAATAAAAAAACAGAACGAGCAGATTAGAATTCAGAGTCAGGAAGTGGCCGAGATATATCAAACCAAAAACAAATTATTTTCGATAATTGCGCACGACTTAAAAAACCCCTTCAATTCAATCATCGGGTTTTCTGACCTTTTGTTGGAAAGTTGTGAGAACAATGATCAAAAAGCCGTAAAAAGATTCAGCCGAATCATCCGCGACACCTCCACCAATACCTTCGATCTTTTAAACAACCTCCTGGACTGGTCAAAAATACAAACCAACAAAATCACCCTCAATCCACAGGAAATAAACATCAAGGATTTGGTAGATGAGATGGTGGAATACATGTATGATTTTGCAAAACAAAAAGGAATACTACTGCAAGCCGAAACTTTTGTAACGATAAACATTTGGGCCGATCTGACTATGATTCAAACTGTTTTGAGAAACCTGATCTCCAATGCAATAAAATATTCGAGCAAGGGAGATGTCATAGAAATTAAGATAGCCAACTACAACCGTGAACTAAAAATAAGTGTGAGCGATACCGGATTAGGCATTCCGGACGAAGACAAAAAAAAACTTTTTAAAATCAGCGATAGCATTTCCAAACTGGGCACCAATAACGAAAAAGGCACGGGTTTAGGGCTGCTGCTTTGTCAAAATTTTATCAAACTTCATGAGGGTAAAATCTGGGTCGACAGTATCGAAGGCAAAGGATCCACTTTTAGCTTCACCCTCCCAAAAATTAAAAACCCAGATTCAAACTAACCCGCTACGGTTTGTTGTTCTGACAATTTCATGACCAGACTTTTGCGATATTTTTTAGCTCGTCTTAGATGGGTTTTGGCTTTAGCCGAAGGATTTTCCTTAAACATTTTCAGCTCAGTTTTACAATCAACCGAGCAGCAATCCTCATATTTCTTGGCACATTCGGGGCATTGCAAAAAGAGTAGATGGCAACTGTCGTTGGCACAATTTTTATGGGTATCGAAAGGCGTTCCACATTGATGACAGCTCGAAATAATTTGTCCATCGATGCTTTCGCCCATTCGGGCATCAAACACAAAATTTTTACCGATAAATTTAGAATCCAAACCTGCTACTTTTATTTGACGGGCATATTCGAGTACGCCGCCATGCAATTGATTCACATCCTCAAAACCATGATGCTTTAAATAAGCGCTGGCTTTTTCGCAACGAATACCGCCCGTGCAATAAAGCAAAACCTTTTCATCTTTTTTGTCTTTCAACAAATCAACCACCATCTCCAGCTCATCCCTGAAGGTATCGGCCTGTGGACAAATGGCGCCCTCAAAACGGCCAATTTCACTTTCGTATAAATTGCGCATATCTACCACTACCGTATCGTCTTTTTGCATCTGACGGTGAAACTCCAGTCCGCTCAGGTGATTGCCTACATTGGTCACATCAAAAGCTCCTTCGTCCAAACCATCGGCTACCAATTTGGGGCGGACTTTAATGGTGAGTTTATAAAATGATTTTCCATCATCTTCCACGGCAAACTTAATCGGGATGTCTTTTAAAATTTCAAATTGTTGGAGGCTGTCAAGAAACTTATCGAACTCGTGCTCAGGCACACTCATTTGGGCATTGATGCCTTCGCGGGCCACATATATGCGCCCAAAACAATTTAATTTAAACCATGCTTTGTAAATTTCATCCCGAAAAACCTGAGGTTCGTTTAAATAGAAGTAGCGGTAAAACGAAATCGTTTTTCGTTTAAAATCTTCTTTCATCAACTTCTTTTTCAGCTCCTCCCGATTTACCTTATTGTATAATTGCATCTTATTTAAATTAATTCTTAATAGCGAGTGCAAATATAAATGTTTATTACAAACCTGCAAGTGTGCTTTATCTAAGGCCATAAAGCAAACAACACATCTAATTTTCTTGTATATTAGCAATTGAAATTTGTGCCGCCTGCCCGCAGTTGTTGATTAAAGAATTTTAGTTCCCCCTTTTGTTAAGAATCAATTCAATTTTAAAAGATTGATAAAAGATAGAATCCATAAAAACCTGCGCCCTATTCCTGATATGGAGGTTATGGTGCAAGAATGGTGTACATATAAACGAGTTACCCACAAGCAAAAAAATGAGACAGAATGAAAAAGTTGGTACAAGAAAATAAGGAGACATTATTTAAGTGAGATTATTTTAATTAACAGAAAGTGTGAATTAAATTTGGTGATTTAACAAATGGATATTACTTTTGCAAATAGAAAGTTAGAAAAGTACGGTAATAATTTTACCCTTGCACAAAGGAAACTTGGCAATGATAGAGCAACAAAGTATCATCAAAGATTGGGCGATATGAGAGACATTGACAGTTTTGCCGAATTAGAAGCCTTACCTGGTAACTTTCATCCTTTGACTGCCAACAGAAATGGTCAATGGGCTTGTGACTTAGACCAGCCTTACAGACTTGTTTTTGAACCTGCTATTAAACCAGTTCCTTGCAATGAGCATGGAACACCTATTTTGTCTGAAATGAAAGTAGTTGATATAATTGAAATAGTTGACTACCATTAAAACACTTTTATTATGCTTGCAAATCAATATAAACCAGACGTTGTTTTCCACCCTGCTACTACCTTAAACGAGAAGCTAGGCGAGATGGGAATGAGCATAAAAGAGTTTGCTCTTAGAACTGGAAAACCGGAACAAACCATTATTGCTGTACTAAAAGAGGAAAGGTCGTTAACACCTGAAATGGCTATTCTATTTGAAAACGTTACTCAAATTCCTGCAAAATTCTGGATTAACAAACAAGCAAGGTATAACGAATACGTAGCACGAAAAAAGCAGGGAGAAGCAATTAATGAAGCCATTGAATGGGCAAAGGAGTTTCCTTATCCACAAATGGCAAAATACAATTGGGTGCCGCCTACCCGAAGAATTGAAGAGAAAACCATAAATATGCTTAACTATTTTGGTGTTGCTTCGCATCATTCTTGGGAAGGTCTTTATGTAGAAACCGATTTAAAAGTGGCGGCTTATACTTCTCTTAAACAAACGCATGAGCCACATGCCATTTCTGCATGGCTACGACAAGGCGAATTGCAAGCCAAACAAATTGATGCCCCCGAATATGATGCTAAAAAACTAAAACGTAATATTCCGAATATGCGAAAATTAATGGTTGAGCAACCTGTTGATTTTTTCGAGCAACTTCAAAACTTGTGTCTTGAGACAGGAATAGTTCTGTTATTCACCCCCAAATTACCTAAGGTGCCATTAAGTGGTTCAACCCGTTGGTTAAACAACAAACCATTAATTCAACTTACTGCACGCTATAAAAAGAATGATAGTTTTTGGTTTACTTTTTTTCATGAACTCGGACATATATTATTACACGGTAAAAAATATATTTCTCTTGAAAATGTTGACTTTGAGGCTGCAGATCCTGTAAAAGAAGAAGAAGCCCACCAATTTGCCATTAAGCATACATTTACACAAGAACAAGAGAAAGAAGTACTGGAAAACGAAATTATAACCGAACAGGATATTATTGAATATGCTGAAAAATTCAATACACACCCTGCTATGATAATAGGACGATTGCAATATGATGGTCATATTCCCTACAATATAGGAAGACAATTTATGGAACCTATCGACTTAAACCCTGAGAACTAATTTGAGGATGACTTAATTGTAAGCATACCCGAATGACAAAAAAGAAGCAATGAAAGTCGAAGTGAATTTGAAACATAAAATGACTGAAAACAGAGAATGCCAGTGGGTAACAAAGTATAAAAATAATAGCCGAGATAGTAGTAAGTTCAAGTGTTGTAGCCCGCTTCAACTTTCTTGTAATTTGACAGGAAAGTGCCACGCAAATGCGCTACGCCACTTACAATTTATCGTTGTGCGGCAGCTTAATAAAGCCAGCAAAACAATTAAAATGAGCCTGGAAAGCTTAAAACCTCATTAAACCCCTTAAAGCACATGAAGGTGATTCAAAAATTACTCCATATTGTTTTTTCATCTTTCTTAGTCTGGCAAACAATTATGTTGATTGAAAGACTGATAAATAACCCACCAACGGAATTTTTAAGCAGCTTACAAGAAGCTGTGTTCGTGAATTTATTCGTAACAGGTATTTTTACCATTGTTTATTCCTTTCCGGTATATAAAATATTACCAACAGCTTACTATCAAATTAAAAAATCAGAAAGACTAAAATCCATTTTAAAAACCATTCGTATTGATTTATTCAAAAAACTATTAACCGCTACCATTTGGAAGAAGAATCAAAATAAAAAGTATTTCTTCACGGGCTCCAGAAACGGATTTGATCATCTTGAAATTGCGACGATGAAAAGTGAATTTGGTCATTTTGCCGGGTTCTGCATCGTGATGACTTTAACAATATTTATCGGAATAAGGACCAATTACATCATCGCTATCATGATTTTAATCGTCAATATAATTTTTAATTTTTATCCATTGATGTTACAAAGATCTCACAGACTAAGATTGAATGAAATAAAGCATCGACCGGGCAAAAAATTGGGTTGATTACAAACATTGAAAAAAGGATAAAAGCCGATTGCACAACCAAAACCTGTAACAGAGCTTGTGATTCGATTCATCATGGCATTGGGATGAAATATAAATAATTGTTGTGAACCTGCTAGCAAAGTTATTTACGGCCATAAAGCAAATAACATATCTGATTTTATTGTATATTAGCATATGAAATTCATGCCGTCTGCCTGAAGTTGTTATTGAAGAATTTCATACTCCCAACCACATTTAAGATAGATTCGATTTATACAATCGACTTGACATTTAAACAATTAAGAGTCGTTAAATGCACTATCATTTATGTGTTTTTGTGTGAGAATATAGTTAGAAGCTTTCACCTGATTGTAAAAGCTTGAAACATCATTTTAAGCTAATAAATCGTTATAGAAATATGGAAATTAAGAGAGGAAAATTATTGAATTCTTTAATAGGGTCAATTGTGTTCATGGCTATGCTTTTTTTGACTGCATGTAGTAAAGAAAAGAATGAAAACCCTTCAAAAACAATTGATTATAGTCTAGCTTCGAATTGGGCATCGCTGCCAACTTCCATTGATAAAACGGTGGATGTTTTTTATGCTTATCCTACTATTTACTTTGATTCAGACCCACAAAACATGGATATCAATGAAGAGCAAAACCGTCAAGCTGTGATTGACAAGATGAATTCTCAAATGGGATTATATGCTCCTTATGCAAATATTTACACGCCATTTTACCGACAAATGTATCGCGATGGTTTTAATGATTTGCCCGTTGACGAGGCCATTCTTTTATTAAATACAGCTTATGAAGATATAGCCAATGCTTTCAAATATTATATGGACAATCTGAATAATGGACGACCGTTTATACTTATGGGACACAGTCAGGGTGCAGGAATAATGATCGATCTTCTTCGTAAAGAATTTGACAATGATTCCTATAAAAATAAAATGATTGCGGCCTATACAACCGGAGTTTCTATTATGCCCCAAGATACCATTGATTATCCCTGGATAAAAATCGCAAAATCGTCAACAGACCTTGGGGTTGTTATTACATATAATACTTTAGATTCTGAACACGATCAATCATCTTCTTTCCAAGCCGGCACCTTATGTGTCAATCCCATTTTGTGGACAACAGATACGACCTATGCCCCAAAATCGAAAAATCTTGGTGCTGTTTGGACAGATAATGAAGGCAACATCAGTAAAGAAATACTGAATTTTACAGATTGTTATATCCGAGCTGATGGTGCACTGGCTGTGACCATTCCAAATCCGGATGAATATTACGACGAAGACAGGCAACCTTATGGTGGCTATCACGACTATGATCAAATTTTCTTTTATAGAAATTTACAGCAAAATATTGCGGATCGAATAGATGCCTATTTTAATAAAAATTAAATTATAAAAGCTAAAGTGACTATGCATGCGAAAAAGAACTTCAGCTTTTTTTAAGGGCTATTTCTTAAAGTGTGCAGCAAAATGATAAAAAGTATTTTAAATACCCAAAGTTTTATTCACCAACCATTAATCTTAACTTCAAGCCTTACTAGCATATGAAAAAAACAATATTGACCGTATTAATTTTGGCCTTCTCTGTGGTGGTCATAGCACACGATTATAAATTAGATCAACTCAAAATCATTTCAAAAATATGGGGAGAGACCTATTTATTTCATCCCTCCATCATTCGATCTGATAAAAACATTGAATGGGAAAAGCAATTGGTTGATTTCCTGCCCAAGATGAAGGGTAACTTAAATCATGGTGACTTTGTTGAACTTATCAATTCTGATTTATTATCAACATTGGAAGATCCCTTTACTTTGGTGCAGAGTTGCGAAGAAAGGCAAACAAAATCAGTCGATTTGAAGTCTTCAGATGCTTTTGATTATATAAGAATCACCGAAGAACAACTCTCAGATATTGGAAGCTTAAATGATCTGAGTTCAATCATTACTGATAGAAACCCGAATAAAGCACTGCTGGTAGATCTCAGAATAAACAAAGAACTTGAAATCGACCGGCATTCAAACACCTTATTTGAATATTTTGCTTCCATGCTCATTCATGATGAAATCCCCGTGAGTACATCAATAATGAGAGAACATTATGGTTGGGATGAATACAATGATTGGTGGTTTTATGAGCAAAGATGGAAGCTGGCGACCCCTGACAAACAAATGAAGAACAGTGGAAAATTGATGCCACTAAAATCCTATTCACAGGAACTGTCTTCTTATTTACCCCAAAATAATTTCAACAATTTTAAAGCCATTGAGCGCCCCATCTTTTTCATAACAAATAACAGCTTTCGTTCGTATTATAATTCAGAACTCCTTTCTTTGCAAACGAATCGAGCAAATACCTTTCTGATCAATGAGGATTCCGGGAAAATTTATTCCAACCAATCAAATCTAAAAAAATATCATTTTAAGGATTTCGAATTTGTTTTAAACACCGCTTTTAATCTCAATCATGGGCACAGTGATTTAAAATTTGCAGTCAATACAACTTCCTTAAATTTAAATAAAGTCGTTGAATTGATCAATTCAAATCAATCCAATCAAATTACACCAAAAGACTTTTCATTCAATATTTCTCCTAAAAAATATCAATCTCAAAATAAATCATTGTCAGAGGAAGAAAAGATACTTGGCGTGATTAAAATCTGGACCATTGTTAAATATTTTTATCCACATCCCGAACTCATCTCAATGGATTGGGAAAATTCTTTAGGCAAATTCCTGCAACTTGCACAAAACTCCTCTTCTGATAAAGAATACTACACCAACATTCAGGAAATAATGGCAAAGCTGAATGATTCACACGTATCGACTTTCCACTCCTCAATTCTCGATTTTTCCAAGATATTTGTTGCACCTGTTCAATTTGACTGGATTGAAAACAAAGTTATTATTACCGCAATTGACAGCTCGGTAACTGCAAATATTAAAGTTGGTGATGAAATCACAGCAATCGATGATTTAATGATTGATGAGCTATTGGATAAAAATGCTAAAAAGATTTCTTCGAGTAATCGTCAGGGGCTTTTATCAACCGTAATTAATCCGGGATATTTCATCGGAGCATCCGGCAGCAATATTAAGTTTGATGTTAAAAGCAGGGGCCAACAGAAAATAGTTGAAATACCAAGATCGATGTACGTTTTTCAATTTATGGGATTTGGTGATAAGCGATCATCGAGCACAATTCTTGAAAACAAAATTGGCTACCTCAATTTGTCAACCCTGACCCAGACCAAGGATTTAGAAAACGAATTGCTTAAAATGGAAAACACCCGCGCCTTGATCATTGATTTACGCAGTTCTTATCCAACTGCCGATTATCAAAAGTTTTTGCAAATGCTTTGCCAAACAGAAGTTACAACAAGAAAAAGTGAAGTTCCCATCATTTCTGCATCAAAAGCTAAGGTTTGGCAGTATGAAGAAAACAGCATAAGTCCTGACCCTTCATTTTCATACAACAAACCCATTGCAGTCTTAATTGACAAAACCATGATTAGTCGTCCGGAAGATATTGCCATCGCTTTAAAATCTTTTCCTAATGTTCGTTTTGTAGGAGAACAAACCCAGGGAACAGATGGAGAAATGACGAAGATACACCTACCGGGAGGAGGAGAAACATCATTTACAGGACAGATTGTAAAATTTGGAAATGGCAATAAATTCCAAGGTATTGGAATCGTTCCGGACATTAAGGTAGAACGAACGATAGAAGGACTAAAGAAAAATAAAGACGAGATCCTTGAAAAAGCCCTGGAAGAATTGAAAAAAACCAATCAAAATGTATGGGAAAAATAAAGGAAGAAAAAAATAAATAAAAAATTACAATCATCTAATTTAGGCAGATGCTTCATTCAGTTTTGCTTAATAACATTGAATGATTAATTTAGTAAAATCAATGAATAAAGAAACAAAAAAATAAGATGAAAAAACTTTTGAAAACAATATTTGCTTGTATTCTGATTTCGGGCAGCATCAATGCGCAGAGCAATCTATTCAACGGAAAAAATTTAGATGGCTGGAAAATATATGGGACTGAAAAGTGGTATGTGGAAGATGGTTTGCTTGTTTGTGAAAGCGGTGATGATAAAGAATATGGATATCTGGGCACCGAAAAAAACTACAAAGATTTTATACTCACCCTAGAATTTAAACAAGATAAAAATGGCAACAGCGGGGTATTTATTCGTTCAACCGTTAATGGCACAAGGGTTAGTGGCTGGCAGGTGGAAGTTGCGCCCATGGGCCTGCATACAGGCGGAGTTTATGAATCATACGGACGCGGCTGGTTGATTAAACCGGATCCTGAAAAAGAAAAGGTTTTAAAAGAGGGTGAATGGAATAAAATGAAAATAAAGGTTAAAGGTAAAAAATTGACTTCATGGTTAAATGACACCCAAATGATATATATCGAAGATGAAAAAATTGGTGAAGGCGTTGGTGGAATTGTTTTGCAAATTCACAGCGGTGGAGATGTGAGGGTAAGCTGGAGAAACATTAAAGTTGAGGAACTTTAAAAACATCCAGGTGATAAAAAAAACAGGCCAATTAATCGCGGATTATCCGGAATATATTTTAATAGCACTGGTGAGTTTTTATTGGGCTTCAACACTTTTAATAAATCCCATCGCCATCGGCTTATTTTTCATCTTAATTCTTCAGATTATCTTTAAAAACAGAATCTCCGGTCTTATGATTGGAAGCTTATTTGTCTTTATTAATCTATTTTTGGTCTTAGCCATTGGGTCTGAATTGTTTGAATTTCCGGAGTTTAATATGAATGCCAAGAAACTGCTGATTTATGGATTTTTAATATTGGTAATATGCTCGATGGCCACAGGATTAATGCTTTACAAACATCTTCTGAATGAAAGAAAAGACTGATAAAGTTGGACAATAATTGAATCAAAAACCCATAAACCTTAAAATTTCAAAAAATGAAAAACGCCTTTCTTCTCCTTGGTTTTATAATAGTTTTTTCAAGTTGTTCATCTAACAAAAATCCTGAATCGGGTTCAGGCATTTATACTTTGGACAAAGAGGCGCCCATCCAATCAATTGACGAATTAATAAAACAAATGCCGGGCAAAGCCATTTATATCGACAGATGGGCAAGTTGGTGTAATCCTTGCATTGAAGAATTTAAACACAGTGAGGATTTACACGATTTTTTGAAGGATCATGAAATTGAGATGGTTTACCTAAATTCGGATACCGAACTTGAGGAAGAGAAATGGCTTGATTTCATCAACGAAAATCAACTGGAGGGCAAGCATTTAAGACTGAATAGTGTTTTAAAAGCAGATTTGATCGATAAGGGTATCTTCATCCCAATGATCCCTCAATATATGATTGTAGGAAAAGATGGTAAAATAATTAACAATAAAGCTCTAAGGCCAAGTAGTGGTAATGATCTCTATAGGCAGCTTCAAGAAGCCCTAGACTTGTAAGGCAGATGAATAGATCCATGAGAATAGAAAGGCAGATCAACCCCTTGGCACTCCTCACCCGGAGGTGTCAACCCTGTTAAAGTCATCGTTTCAAATATAGATTTTAAAAAAGCTCATAGAATTGTTAAAGTTTTTGAATCTAAATTCTAGGAATAAACAAAAAAACCGCCCTCAAAAAAAGGACGGTTCTTACTTTTATGATTAAATGATCATTATTTAATTAAACGGGTAACTTTGAAGTCCTTAAAACTAACTTCAGTCCAATCGCCATTATCATTGACCTCCCAATTTAACTCATATGATTTAGAAATTCCATAAGTATAAATACCTTTTTTAGCATTCCATTTTGAACCTTTAATGCTTTTTAGAAATTGGTTTCCTGACTGATTTTTACCTTTTCCCCAGCCCCAAAAAGACCAAGCGATCTTAATTGTATTAGGAAAGTTATCTTTATCTGAATCAGTGCTTGTCATATTCACTTTTGCACCACAAGCATCCCAACTATCATACTGAACATGGTACAAGCCCGATAAAGAGTAATTTTTAAAAACATCAGAATTAGGTAGGAAAGTAACATCCACATCCCCATCTAAATACCAATATTCTAGTCCTTTGCGTTCGATAGGCATATCAGTAACAGCATTTTTGAATTTACCCAAAATATAATATCCTTTAGGCGTAACTCCCATGGCTTTGTTAAAGCGAAGTTCTCTTAGGGCAAATGTAGAATTTCCAAGATGTCGGGTATAAGATCGGTCCCTGATGACATTTCCAAAATTGAAAGTACTTTTATATTTTCCTTTTCCTTTGGGTGTGGTAATGGTAACCGACTCAATTTTACCTTTTTTCATTTTGTAGGTATACTCCATCATTAACTCATCCTTTTTATAAACACTTCCACTCACACTTTTAGCTTTGGTTTCCAGCTGGAAGGAAGGAATGATTGGAATCGGGAATGGAAGTTTGGCAGTACCGGAAACCAGGTTATTTGCCATAAAAGCATACAGAATTTCACCGTAAGTCTGGTCCAGAATTGCAGGCCAGTTTGGATTTTTATTAACCCCTTTGGCATAAAACTCCATAAAAGGATAACAGGCATTGTAAGCCTCTAATCTGTTCAAGTCTTTATTTCCGATGAAAGTTCCTTTTTCCATCACACCCGAAAAGAATTTTTGCATTTTATCAAGGGTGGGGTTGTGCAGTTTTTTAAGAGCAGTAACATGCTCCTTCGCTTTTTCGGCATTTAATAACCAGGCATAACCCATGGCTAAATTGTGATGAACTGCCCATTGCTGATCAGCAGGAACACTGGTTTTTAAACCATTCCAATACGAAACCAGCTCTTTCATTTCCTTGATTTCGCTTTTGTTCAATAAGGCTTCTTTTTTACCTTCAATCAGCTTTTCATATTTTTTGGCATAATCTTTTGAATCTTTGATTTCCTTAAAAGAATATACGCCCAGGGTTTCTTCAATTTTTTTAATACCATACATACCGTAAACAACGCGTTGAGCTTGTTCTAAAGCACCATCACGGCAAACATCATCATAAGGATGTGCATTTTCGCCTTCTTCGGTAACCTTAACCTCAAACATTTTACCTCCGCCTTCGGGCCATTCATTGCTGTGTCCAACACCTGAGATGATACCAAAATTGCGATCGGTAATGAGTTTATTGCTGGCATTAAACACTTTTACATGTGCAAATACTTTATAAGGAACAGTATAAACGCCTTTGCTACTTTTATGTGGACTCATAGGGCGGGCATTCTGGTAGGGGCAATAGGTAACAACCACTTTTAGGGCTCCTTTACCATTACTAAAATGAGGAGGGAATAAATCCCAGGTATCGTGAGGTACCGCTTTTGGTTTCATGGCTTCAGTTACTGCCTTTTTCATGGCCTCGCCCAATTTCATCCGGGCAATGGCCTTTCCCGTTTTAGTCTTTCTCTCTGATTCAGGCTTTTTACCTCCAATTTTATCGCCTAACTTACCAGCCAGTTTGCCAAGGTTTACACCAAGTCCTTTCTTTTGAGCTTCTCCACCACCAATGGCACCTCCATGGCTAAGCGCATCATCATACATTACAAAAATTTTGGCCGTTTTATAATTGCTACTAAAGGCCGGAAGCTGGAAATATTCTACTTGTTTCGCCTTCTCGTATTTCTGGGCAGAAACTTCATTCCCAAAGCCTGCCAATAAGCATAAACTTACAAAAACAAATAGGCTGTTTTTAAAATTCATCATGGTTTAATTTTAATTGATATTAATTATTAATATTGATTTGGATGATTGACTCAGTTTGATTTTAGTATCGATAGCAAATACAGCAATTATCGTAAAGACTTATTAGCTTTTGGTTAACAAAACTTTTAATCAACTTAGATTTATTTAACATGTAAATATATCCAGAATCCACATTATTATTGGCTTTCAGTGGGTGTGTTTTATAAACATTGCGAGTGGAATTAACTTACAACTCCCTGTTTTCTATAAGCATTCATTGTTAATAAAATAACAGTACCGAATCGGAAGATTGATCAAATAAAATTTTAATCATTGGATGGAAGCAACGGTATTTTCAACCAATTTTCCAGGAAAACTGGATTTATTTAAAACATTTCTTTTTTAGAAAATCTATCTAAAAAGAGTCGAAAATTAAATAATCAGGCTGATAAAACATTGTAAATTGCACCTATACAATTTCATATTTTTTAAAACAAAAAAATGATTTATAAAATAGCGCATATAACTTACAATATAGATGATCAAGAATCAAAGAATCAATCCATTTCAATATTGAATGATTTCTTTAAAAATGCGGAATACGAATTTCAAAATGAGTTCGATGGGATTATTTATGTTGCAAGAGGTGGTTCGGAACAGGAGGCTTTAAAAATAACCAAGGGTGCCAGCAATTGTATCATCCTATGTCATCGCGAGAATAATTCTTATGCCGCCAGTATGGAAATTGCTTCCTATTTAAGAGACCGGGAAATCGCTGTTAGTATCATCGATGTAATGCAGGCCAATGCATTAACCGAACTTACCGAGATGCATAAAGTAAACCAGGCCATACATTCCTTGGCCAATCAAAAGGCGGCTGTAATTGGAGAAGTTTCTGATTGGTTGATTAATTCTGACATTAAAGAAAATACTGTTAAAGAAAAGTTAGGTATTGAAATGCTACGCCTACCTTGGAATAAACTTGATGATTATCGTCAAAAAAAAGCATCCAAAGAATTTCTGACTTATTTCCCCAAACATGATCCATCACAATTAATTGAAACGGCCAAGGTTTATCAATTGCTCAATGAGGTAATTAAACAGCATTCACTTTCGGCCATTAGTGTGGAGTGCTTTTCAATGGTAAGGAGAGATCGGGTAACTGCCTGTTTGCCACTATCAGTTCTAAACACCAAAAATATTGTGGCAGCTTGTGAAGGTGATGTGTGTAGTATGATTGGTAAAATGATTATTCGGGCTATCAGCGGCCATGTTCCATGGCAGGCAAATGTTGCAGAAATCGGGGAAGGAAGCATTTTATTTGCACATTGTACGGCCCCCATAAGCAGTCTTACCTCCTTCGATATTACAACCCATTTCGAGAGCAACTGTGGGACCGCCATTCAGGGGCAGATGATCAAAGAAAAAGTTGGAGTATTTCGGGTCAACAGCAAACTCGATCATTATATGTTGCTGGAAGGAGAAATTGTTGATAATCCGAAACACAGCTTTGCTTGTCGCACGCAAATTGAATTTAAAACCACTAAAGAACAATTGAACTTACTAAAAAATAAAAGCCTCGGAAACCATCATCTTATTTTTCCTATTAAGTATATTTCAATTTTGAAAAGGATGATGAATCAGCTTCAAATAAATAGTGTAAATTAGTTGAACCTTAAATTGTTTGAAAGATGATTGTAAAATTAAATAAAAGACAAACGGACCGTAAAAGACTTCTTGATGCTTATGAAAATTTTGAGAAACTGCTTGTCGAAATCAATAAAAAAGAAGTTCCTGATGCACTTATAGAAGAATTTAATCAAAGCATTTTAAGAATAAATCAATTTCAGGACAGTGATTCAAAACTTTCAAAGTTGATTCTTACAGAATATCGCGCAATTTTAAAAACGCTTGAAAAAGAATTGAATGTCGTTGCAAAAAATCATTACCAAAACATTTGGATGGCGATCGGAATGAGTGCTTTTGGATTACCCATTGGAGTAGTCATTTTTGCCTTCACCCAAGATGCTGCATTTATTGCCATTGGATTACCCATTGGACTTCCAATTGGTTTAGCCATTGGATCTGAGAAAGATAAAAAAGCGAAGAAGGAAGGCAGACAAGTTAACGTAGATCAGCTCTAGGAACACAAATCTGATAAAATGCTATATTTGCCCTCGGGATGATGAGGATAAAACTAAAAGATTCGCATATTTATGAGATTGCTAAAGTTGGAGGAATCTTTCTATATGCTTTTATTGGCATCCTTGCATGGGCAATCAACCCGATGGAAGAACGGGAAATCAGAATGGTTCTGATTTCTTATTTTGCATCATCAGTAGCAGCTTATCTAAGTATTAGTTTATTATATCTCTTCTTCAGCCTTCAATTCAAGAGGAACATTTTCTCAAAAAAAGTTTTTTCAATACTACTTATACCAAGTTGTTATATTTCTGCTTTTTTGTGGTTTACTATTTTACAAAATTTAAGCAGATTGTTACTCTCAAAAAGTTTGTTTTTAAATTCATTTTTCTTCATTAAATCTTTTGGTTATATATATATAATAATCGCATTTGCAGGTTTGTATTACCTGGTTAATCATTGGATTAATTTGAAAAAGCAAAAAGAAATGACCCTGCAGGCAACCAACCTGGCCAATGAGGCACAACTGCAAATGTTACGTTATCAAATTAATCCTCACTTCTTGTTCAATGCATTGAACACCATACGATCAATGGTAGAGGAAGATAAAACGGTTGCCCGTAATATGATTACAGAGTTATCAAGCTTTTTCCGCTATTCATTAACTCAGGATGGAAATACAGACACTTTGGAAAATGAAATTAATGCCATTAAAAATTATTTGGAAATTCAGAAAATCAGATTTGAGGAAAAATTAAATATTGAATATGATATTGATGAGGAGCTATATCATTTAAAAATACCGTTTTATATTATTCTACCTTTGGTTGAAAACGCAATTAAATTTGGTTTGCAATCGAGTCCTTCTCACTTGAGTATAAAAATTGTTGCCAAAGCCAACTCAAAGCTGGAGATCGGAGTTTACAATAGTGGTCATATTGTTAAATGTGAGAAAAGCAATGAAGGTACTAAGACCGGAATTAAGAATACAAAAAAAAGACTTTCACTATTTTTCCCTGATAATTATTCATTTGAGTTATCAGAAGAAGATGGTTGGGTAATTTCAAAAATTATTATTAACGATTATAAAAAATTAATAGCTGAATAAAGATGGAAACATTAAACGCCATCATTATTGATGATGAACGCCCCGCCCGAAAAGAATTACTTTTTTTATTAAAAGATCATCCTGAGATTAAAACTGTTGGTGAAGCTGACAACCTAACGGATGCGATAGCTCTGATTCAATCCAAAAAACCTGAACTAGTTTTTTTAGACATCCAACTTTCTGGTGAAAATGGATTTGAATTGCTGCATAAAGTTTGTGTCGATTTTAAAATCATTTTTGTAACGGCTTATGATGAGTTTGCCATCAAAGCCTTTGATGTAAACGCAAGTGATTACCTTTTAAAACCTGTTGATCCAAAAAGACTAAAACTGGCTTTAACTCGAATTTTTGAAGAACCTTATGATAATGAAACAAGAGAAAAAAGATTCACTTATAATGATTCTATTTTCCTTAAACAAAATAATTGTACCGCACGATTTGTGGAGATAAAAACAATCTGTACCATTACTTCTGTTGGCAATCATTCAAAAATTCAAACCCAGGATGGTACCAGCTATATCATCCTAAAAACTTTAAAACAATGGGAAGCCGAATTACCAAAAGATTTTTTTATTCGCATTCATCGTTCAACCATTGTTAACCTTAAAGCTATTCTTAAAATCGACACCTCTACAAAAAACCGAAACCAGGTATTCCTGAAAAACATAAAGGAACCCTTTGAAGTAAGTCGTAACTGCTTTAAGGAACTTAAATTGGCATTCAAAGGATAGTCATTTACAGTTCGTCATTTTATATTACCATTCGTCATTTTCCTTCCTTTTGACTCGATAAAAGGTGTTTATTTTGCGTTTAAATTAACCTTTAAAAAAATGAAAAGACACCTAATAGCAACCGTTTTGGTAATTTTATTTTGCCATGAAGTTTTAAAAGCTCAGCACGAACAAATGACGGATACTACCGTTTACACCCTAGGATACTCAACCTATCTTTCACATACTGATAAATACGCATCAGGATTTGATATTTACACCGATAGCGAAGGCTATACTTATATTTCAGGAAATACTAAAGACAAGAATTTTCCAGCTACAGAAGGTGCCTATCAAACGGAATTAAAAGGCGAAGGTACAGCAGATGTTTTTGTTGTAAAATATTCACCCAAAGGCGAAATTGTTTTTGCGACATTAATTGGTGGTAGCAAAAGAGAGCATCATTCGGGAATAACGGTTGATAATGAAGGCTATGTATATATAGCTGGAGGAACAGAATCTTCCGATTTTCCTGTTACTGAGGGATGCTATGACAGTAGTTTTAACGGAGCAAAATCATGGGGCGGCGATGTCTTCGTCAGTAAACTAAATCCAACAGGAACGGAAATTATTTTTTCTACATTTATTGGAGGTGAAGTTCAAGAAACGGTAGGAACAGGTGGTATTAAGCTTGATTCCAAAGGAAATATTATCATTGCAGGAACTACCTCCTCACATAACTTTCCATTAACAAAAGGTGTCATTGACAATAATGATAATTTACATGCCTTCATTTCTAAATTTAGTCCTGACGGGAAGGAGCTTCTATTTTCAACCTTCTTTGGAAACAGCCAACGGGAAGGGATTGGCAGATTTACTATTGATGACAAAGATAATATCTATTTAACAGGCGGTACATATACTGCAGACTTACCAGTGACAGCCAATGCTTTTCGAAAAGATATTATAATGCCTAAATCTGGAATGTTAATGGATCATTATATAGTCAGAATTGATAATGTAAATCACAAAATTTCATACTTCAGCTATTTCGCAACTGATGGATTTCCGAGCACCTATATCAAGTGGACAAAACCAAACAGATTAATCGTTTGTGGAAGCACAACGGGCGAAGGTTTTCCGGTAACAGAAGACGCAATTAGCAAAAAAGGAAAGGGCAATTTAGATGGTTTTGTTTCTGTTTTTAATGCAGAAACCATGGACTTAGAATACGCCAGTTTGTTTGGTGGTAGTGATTACGAACGTCTTACTTCAGTCTATTTTCTTAATAAGGATACGATTGTGTTAGGAGGATTAACAAATTCTTCAGATTTCCCACTTTCTGAAAACGCCTTATACTCAGATTATCCCGATTGTGAGAGTAGCTTTAATAATTCGTTTCTTGGTCTTAAAAAATCGTTTATTTCTGTAATCGATCTAAAAAACAGCAAACTCCTATACTCAACCTATTTTGGAATAAGTCATCTTTTTAACTTATATCCTGATGATAACGGAAACCTTAGTTTTGTAGCAGAGGCAGGCCAAAAATCACAGGCTGGGATTACAGGATTTCCAGTCACTAAAGATGCCGTTGAACCTCCCTCTCATGCAATGGTAGGGCGATTATTGTTAAATGTTCCACCAGAACCAACAAAAGCAGAATTGTATAAAGATGTTACAGTTGAAGATGAAATTTTGGAAACCTATGTGGGTGAATATGAGATGAGACCGAATTTCATTCTAAGCGTGCGAAGATATGACAATCAACTAAAAATACAGGCCACCGGGCAAGGCGAAGGTCCAATCTACCCAAAATCCCAAAATTCATTTTATTTAAATGTATCGCCAGTTGAATTTACATTTAATGTAAATGAGGTGGGTAAAGTAGTTAGTATGACCGTACATCCGAATGGAGGAAGTGACATCATTTGCAAGATAAAAGAAGATTAAACACTTATAAGTACAAGAAATAAACTTATTGCAACAATTTTACCTTTAATAATTATCGGATTTATATCCAGTAATTCTAAAATATACTAATAAAATCCTATGAAAACACTAAAAAGTGTAGCTGTGATAATCCTGGTTTTTATAACAATAGCTGCAAAAAGTCAAACAAAAAATGATAGCATACAAATAAAACAAGCTGCCTTGGATTATATTGAGGGTTGGTATTATAAAGATGCTTCGAGAATTGATAAAGCAGTTCATTTCGAATATGTAAAAAGAAGTATTCACACTCTTGACGGGAAAGACTATTTAGGAACCATAAATAAATCTCGTATGGATGTTATTACTTTATACCACCGCGATCGAGAATATAAATTAAATACGGAAGTGTTCATTTTAGATGCGTTGCCTACCATAGCTAGCGTAAAAATTGTTTTTAATGAATGCATCGAATATCTTCATATTGCAAAACTGAATAATAAGTGGCAACTTGTAAACAACTTATTTGCAAGTAATCCTAAATATGAGTCTAACAGATAAACTTGATTGGCACACAAAAATAATGGATGTTATAGCTGGGTTAGGACAAAAAACTCGTAGCTATTTTTGCAGCTTATCCTTTTAATTAACCATTCATCATTTTACCTTTTGTCAAACCGGCAAAAGGTATTTTTTTTGTGTCATTATTAACCTAATTAAAAACAGATGAAACGTATAGTTACACTAATCATACCTTGCATTTTCATTTTCACCACTTCATTTTCTCAAACCATTACCTGGAAAAAGGTGGCCGCTCTACCCGAAGGGTTTTATAGTGGAGAAGCAGTTAACCTAAACAATGAAATTTATTTTGTAGCCGGCAGGAATGACAAATCAGTAGTAGCATCATTCTTCAAATTTAATCCAGAATCCAATCAGTGGACTAAACTGGCTAACATACCCAAACCTGCAATCAATTTGGCTTTAGCTGCTGTCGATGGAAAAATTTATGCCATTGGCGGAGATCGATTTCAAAACGCGAACCGTGAATACGATCCTAAAACCAATAACTGGAAACTATTAGAACCAATGCCTACCGCTCGTCAACATATTGATTGTGGGGTTTATGACAATAAAATTTACATTACCGGAGGACTTACTTCATGGAAAGACATAACAAAAAAACATGAGGTTTATGATGTTAGCAAAGGAAAATGGGAGGAAAAAGCGGAAATTCCATACTTGGTGCATAATGCTGCTGTTCTGACTTCTGGTTCACAAATTTATGTGATCGGTGGTGCCGGTACAAAAGAAAACATTTGGGGAGATGTTTGGAGGGTTGAGAAATACAATATCAGCACCGATGAATGGACACAAAAAAAAGATTTACCTCAACTTTTATTTAAACCGGCAGCAGTTGTGGTCAACAATCAGATTATGGTTTTAGGAGGATTCTCACAAGAAAACAAGAAAGATATTTGTTCTGATAAGATTTTTATTTACAAAACCAATACAGAACAATGGATAGAAACGACTCCCCTACCTGCAAAAAATGTATTTTTTGGTTGTGCCACCATCGGTAATAAAATTTATGTGATCGGTGGTACACTGGGTGATGTCCCAAAATGGACCAGTTATAATACAGTTTATGAGGGTACCATTACAAATACTTTAAACAAAAAATAAAAATGGTTTACAATATTTTAAGATTTAATGTGGCTTTATTAATGTTGCTATGCACAACATTATTGCAAGCACAAAACACTAACGAGTTTCCAGTTCTAGAAGGAAAATATTTAGGTCAAACACCACCTGGCAATGTACCTGAAATTTTTGCTCCTGGTATTATCTCAACCGACACCACCATCGAGCATGGATCACCTACTTTTTCACCTGATGGGAAACAGGTATTTTGGCAGTCAAATTATCGACAAAAAGATAAAGAAACAGAAATCTTTCTTAATACAATGCACTGTATTGAAGGTCAATGGACAAAAACCGAAACCTCTACTTTTGGAGGCATGCCGGCATTTTCACCTGATGGTAAACAGATATATTTTATACCTTTTGACACAGAAAATGATAAAGGACTATATATGGCTACTAAACAAGATATAGGATGGAGTGAGCCAAAAAGTTTGGATCTGCTTAATCGCTTTCCAGAACTTAAATATTTATATGGCCCCTCAGTTACAGACAAAGAAGTACTTTATTTCTTTGCTCACGCCGAAGGTCTGGATACTCATAATAACTTTGGGATTTATCGATCAGAATTAATTGATGGGGAGTACACAAAACCAGAACTACTCCCTTCATCAATTAATTTAACAGGAGGAACCTTTAATTGGACGCCTTTTATTGCACCTGATGAGAGTTACCTCTTGTTTTCTTCAAATCGTCTGAATCCAGATAAAGACTGGGGCGACATTTATATAAGTTTCCGTAAGTTTGATGGAAGTTGGACAGAAGCTATTAATTTAGGCAGTGGTATCAATTCTGCCAGACAAGAACGATTTCCTTATGTATCTCCGGATGGCAAATATCTTTTCTTTACCCGCTGGGTTGGACGCGGAAATGAAGACATAATGTGGGTGACCTCTGAGATCATTAAAGAACTAAGAAAAAATCATTTAAAATAAAAGCCATGAAAAACCTAATATTTATTATAATTATAATTCTTATCACATTGAGCAGCAATATTACTTTTAGTCAGGACATCAACAAATTAACATACAAACCATTAGAAAAAGAATTTATTGAGCTCACGAAAAAAATGGCTCTAGTACAATCAAAAGATACTGAATCGATTAAAATGGCTTTAGAAGGTTTAAAAAAACACAAAGAAGCACCAAACAGATATAATTTAATTTTTTGGAAATTATCATATCATTACGCAAGCTTGAAACAATATGATAAATGTTTGGAAATTCTTAAAAAAGGTCAGGATAAAGGATTGTTTTATTACTTAGGAACTAAAGAAAGAGTTTTCCCTCCCTATCGTAAAGAAATAGAGAAACTTGAAGGATATGAAAAATTTCGCACAAAAAATGAAAAACTGAAAGCAAGCGCCAATAAAACTGGTAATACAGAATATATGATTCAGCTGCCAGAGCATTATGATCAAAACACCAACTACCCTCTGTTGCTGATCATGCATGGCGGCATTGGAAATATTCCTGACTTACAATATAATTACCAATCTGAAAAACTTAGCAAAGAGTTCATCGTTGTTTATACCCAGGGATCAAGATTTTTTGGATCATTCTCCAGAGCCTACAATCACGAAAACTGGCGAAACAATATCAAAAACATCTATCAACAGATTTCTTCAAACTATAGTGTTGATACTTCAAGAGTCATATTGGCCGGTCCTTCGGCTGGTGGTTATCGTTCCATTGAACTTGGATTAAACAATGAAATCCCAGCCAAAGGACTGCTTCTTTCTTTTGCCGTAAATCCAAGGGTTTGGGACAGTACTTTATATATCAAGTCTGCAAAGAGAGGACTAAAAGTAACCCTGCTGTGCGGTGAAAATGACTGGGCCATTCAAGTACAAAAAAAGCTCGGCTATTGGTTTGATCAGTACGGTATAGAAAATCGTTTTGTCGTTTTCCCAGAAGAAGGACACAACTTCCCTAAAGATTGGGAATATTACCTAAACACATCAATTGAGTATTTATTAGAAGAAAAATAAATGAAAAGGCTAATTTTTTGCATACTAACAGTAATTATTTGCACAAGTTGCAGTCAATCAAACCAAAATTTTCTTGAAACTGAAAATGCTTATTTCGGTCTTACACCTCCAGACTTAATCCCAGAAGTATTTGCACCCAACATTGTTTCTGATAGCACTTGGGCTGAACATTGCCAGGTGGCAATTTCTCCCGATGGAAAAGAAATATACTGGTCGGCCTGGTCATCTAAATACCCACCTGCAGACACTTCAATGAAAAATTCTGAACAAATCTATTTCTCGGAATTTAAAAATGGAGAATGGACTAAACCTGCCATTGCCGATTTTATCAAAGATCATCTTACTTGTCTCAATGGCGGGCCCAGTTTTACTGTTGACGGGAACCGGCTCTATTTTTATTCTACTGGTATTCCAGGAGGTTATGGGAAAAAAGATGTTTGGTATGTTGAGCGAACAGATCATGGCTGGAGCAAACCCATTAATGCAGGTGAACCTTTAAATACCAAAGACGGCGATTGGACCCCCTCATTTAATCGAAATGGCTATGCCTACCACATGGGTAATTATTACTATAACAGGAATGAAAAACCTTTGAAGTTTAAATATCAAGATGGTAAATTTTCAGAACCAGATACTGTTATTATTCATCCTGATTATAGTCCAGTTTGGGCTTTCTATGTTTCACCAGAAGAAGATTATCTTTTATTTTCAGGAATTGATAGAGATCGTAAAACAACTTTTGGCAGCTTAGATATTTATGTTTGTTTTAAAACGGCTGAAGGCACTTGGGGAACTCCTATAAATATGGGTGATAAAATTAATACTGAAAAAACGGAGCGTTTTCCGGTAGTTTCACCCGATGGGAAATATATGTTTTTTATGCGGCATACACCTGGGCAAGATATTTTTTGGGTTTCAACAAAAATTATCGAAAATATTAGAACACAATTAAAAGACAATTAGAATGAACAAATCAATCTTATTATTTCTATTCATTACCCTCATGTTCAATGCTCTTTTTGCTCAAGATAAAAAGGATGAAGAACTTATAAAAAATGTAATCCAAGAAGCTTATATTGATGGGCTTTGCAATAATGCCGATGAAGATGCCATCAGAAAAGGATTTCATCTAGATTTTAATTTAATGGGCGCAAGAAAGGATAATACTATTTGGAAGCTTCCAATCAATCGATGGATAGAAATTGCAAAAACAGGAAAAGAAAAAGGCTATAAATATTCATTTCAAAATGATTATACAACGGTGAAATTTTTGTCGATTGATATTGCAAGCAAAGTCGCTGTGGCAAAAATCGAGTTTTATGAAGGGGATGAAATGAATTACATTGATTATCTGTCCTTAATGAAGTTTGAAGATGGCTGGAAGATTGTAAGTAAGATATTCCATCCCATTCCTAAAGAAGAAAAAAAAGAAGAGCATCATACAATTATTGAAGATTACACCCAATTAACTGGGGATCAGATCTTAGATGAGAAAAGTAATATAAAAATACCCTATTCCAAACAAGGATATACTTTGCATCTTCCAAATTCAAATCCCGTTGCAACGATTATCATGTTAAGTGGATCAGCTTTAGACACAAGCAGACAGATTGATGAGTTTGCCTTGATAAAACCAGCCCTCGAAAAAAACATGGCGGTTCTTTTTGTAAGCACTGGTAAAGTCATCGAATTTTTATTTACAGATGATGACATTCATACCATTGATGAACTGGTTGGCAAGGCTTTGAAAAAACACAAACTATCTGATAAACCAAAATTCCTTGTTGGTATGTCGCTGGGTGGAACCATGGCTTTAAGGTACAGTGAATATAGTTTACTAAATAAATCTAAAATTGGCTTTAATGCTGATGCCATTGCCATTTGTGATGCTCCTTTGGACATGGTGAGAATGTGGCATGAACAGCAGCAAGCCATCAAAAATAATTACCATCCAAATGCTGTAGGTGAAGCACGATGGGTTTCACATTTTCTAAAAAAGCATTTAGGCGGGTCACCTGACGAATCAATGAAAGCTTATATTAATTATTCTCCCTTTGTTTATAAAGATGAGGAAAGAAGCAAAATCGGGCTATTTAAAAATACACCCATCAGGATGTATCACGAGCCCGATATAGATTGGTGGATTGAAAACAGAGCCAAAGATTATAACACCTTCAACAGCATTGATTTGGCCGGGTTTTACAATTACTTAAGACAAGCCGGCAATAAGCAGGCAGAACTCATCACAACACATCATAAAAGAAAAGGTTATGCAAAGGGTTCTTCTCCCCATTCCTGGACCATTGTCGATAATGAAGAATTGGTTGATTGGTTTTTGAGTAAAATAAAATAAGCTCTTAATTTGAGACTTGGTTTAGATTTAGCTTCCTCATTTTTCGGATTATTGATGCGGTTATTTCACAGGAAATGATTAGCATTGTAAATCAAATTCAAAAATAGATGGCATCAGACCAAAGTTTTGTGGACTTTATCGTTGATCAGATAGAAAATGCAGGTGAAATTACTGCAAAAAAAATGTTTGGAGAATATGGAATCTTTTCAAACAAGAAAATTTTCGGACTCATTTGCGATAATAAATTATTCATCAAACCCACCGAAGCCGGCAGGGCTTTTATCAAAAAGGTTGTTGAGGCCCCACCCTATCCGGGCGCAAAAAATAGTTTCTTAATTGAAGATAAAATTGAGGACCGGGAATGGTTGAGTGAACTGGTTCGTATCAGTTTAAAGGAACTTCCAGAACCTAAACCCAGAAAGAAAAAAGTAAAACAAAACCGGAAATAATCGCATGAAAAGTAAAACTTTTTTGTTTGATTGGGGAAACACCCTGATGAAAGATTTTAAGGATGAACACGGAAAAATGCACGAATGGAACAAAGTTGAAGCCATGCCCAATGCGGTTCAGGTCTTAGCTATTTTATCTAAACAAACCGATTGCTACATCGCCACCAACGCCAGAGATTCAGAGAAAGAAGACATTGTAAAAGCCCTCCAAAAGGTAAGTCTGGATGTTTATTTTAAAGATATTTTCTGTTATCAGGAACTGGGCTTTTTAAAACCATCCACAGCCTATTTTAATGTCATCATCGAAGCTTTAAAGGTAAACAAAACCGACTTAATCATGATTGGGGATGACCTGGAAAATGATGTTAAAGGAGCTCAAAAATATGGAATAGAAGCCATTCTTTATGATCCCAACAACAAGCATTCAGAATATAAAGGTCAAAAGATCACAGATTTGAAGAAATTGCTGGAAATAAAAATGGCTTAAATCAAAATCTCCTTTGGATATTCTGCTGATTTCTCCACTTTATCAATCTTTAATTTTAACTTTGTTTTTCTGAAACTTTTAAGCATAATTCTGCTTTTCCAATAAATGATACAAATCAAAAAAAAATTAGATATGTCAGAAAGAATGATTAAACAATTTATGGAGATGGTTCAAATTGATAGTGAATCAGGCAATGAAGCTAATTTCATAAATTATCTTGAAAAAGAATACCAAAAATTAGGAGCCGAAACTACCCAGGACGCTTATGGCAATTTGGTTGCCAAGATCCCGGCCAAAGGCTGTGAAGGAAAAGATCCCATTTTATTATCATGTCATGCAGATACGGTAAAACCGGGCATTGGAATTGAACCTGTTTTAAAAGATGGAGTAATCAGATCGAAAGGTGACACCATTTTAGCAGCTGATGATAAAGCCGGAATTGCTGAGATGCTGGAAGCATTGAGAATTGCAGAAATACATCCTCCCATCGAGGTTGCGATTTCACGCGAAGAGGAAATTGGACTGTTCGGAGTTAAAAATCTTGATTACTCATTGTTAACAGCCAAGAGAGGTTTTTTACTGGATAACGATACTTTGGACACCATCATCATTGGAGGTCCCTCCTATTTCACGTTTGATGTAACCGTAAAAGGAAAATCTGCTCATGCAGGAATGGAACCCGAAAAAGGAATCAATGCGATATTCGCTGCTTCAAAAGCAATTGTTGCCCTAAACTTAGGAAGAATCGATCACGAAACTACTGCCAATGTAGGCATAATTGAAGGTGGAATTGTTAGAAATGGGGTACCTGACAAGGTAGTTTTTAAGGCTGAATGCAGAAGTTTAAAACACGATAAAGCCGAAAAACTGGCCAATGAGATGAAGGCCATCATGATTCGTGAAGTTGAAGCCGCCGGAGCCCAAATTGAAATCGACGAGAACAATTTATGCAAGGCGGTTGATATTCCTGAAAGTTCTTTCACCGTTGATTTATCAAAAAAAGCACTTAAAACCGTTGGGATTGATGCCAAAGCAACTTTCATGACCGGATTTACAGATGCTTCCATCTATAACAACCATGGAATTGAAATGGCCGTTGTAGGTATTGGTGCTAGAAATGAGCACGCACTGGATGAGCACATTTATGTTGAAGACATGGAAAAAGCCTTAAAAATGGTCGTTGAATTATTACGTTTATCAGCTCAATAAATTTACTTGGGGCTGCTTGAGAACTATTTAAACCGTCATTCTGAATTTATTTCAGAATCTCTAAATTTTTTACTTTGAGATTCCGGATCAAGTCCGGAATGACGAAAGTCTGATATATTAAATCTTATTAGGCAGCCTCTACTTTATTTTATCAATTACAATCTTTGGGCAACTAATTTACCTAAGATATTTAAGCTCTAATAGGCAAGCCAAAACAAGGAGAAACAATCAGACGAGATTAACTGAATTATTAATTTATTAAAATCTTTAATGACTTAATTAATTCTTACTTTTTATGAAACTAAACATCTCTACCTTTAAAACTCTACGAAAATTACATCTCATTTGGTTTTATTTTACCATTTTACATAAAGAAAAATTAGAAGACTTATTCATACCTCAAGGCCTCTACTGGGTTTGTCGTTGCCGCTTCCCAGCTCTTCCAACTTACTGTTATTAGAACAATAATTAGAGTGATGAATCCGGTTAGTGCGAAAATCCACCAACTTATTGAAGCTTGATATGCGTAGACCTCAAACCACTTTTTAATTGTAAACCATGCAATGGGTGTTGCAAACACAAAAGCAATCATCACTAATTTGAGATGATTTTTAATAAGCATGGTTATTATTTCAGAAACTTTAGCCCCATTGACTTTACGAATACCTATTTCTTTTGTTCTTTTACTTATCGATAATACGGTTAAGGTAAAAAGACCAATTCCAGCAATTAGTATGCTGAGTAAAGAAAAGACAGAAAGTATCTTGGCAAGATTTTGATCATTTTCATACAAATCGCTTATTTGATCATTTGTATTCTTTATCTCCAACGGATAATCTCCTGCAAATTTATTCCAAACAGTCTCAATATTTTTTAGGGTTGCAGGCATTGATTTTGGATTGATTCGTACTACAATTTCATTTAAATAAAAAGGATCATTTATGTAAAATATTGGGCCAATAGAAGAATGCATAGATTTGAAATTATAGTCTTTTACAATCCCAATAACTTGCCCCTTAAGCCCCCATAAATCAATCTTCTGACCTATAGGCTCAGTGATACCCATTTTCTTAACTGCATTTTCGTTCAGAAGAAAAGCGCAAGTTCTGCTGCCCCAATTTAATTCGTCAGTCCCAAAATCACGACTAAAGCTTCTACCTTCTACTACTTCCACCCCAATGGTTTCAAAATAATTATACGAAACAGATTCAAAATTCATATACATCTTTAGCCCTTCCTGTTTTCCTTCCCAGTTGATATCATCAACATCAGAACCTACTAAAGATGGTGCTGATGATGACAGGCTTACATTTTTAACTCCAGGGTATTTCTTCAAATCATTGGCAAATAATTCAAATTTTTCATTATAAATCCCATTTCCTACATGCATGTTTAAGGGTATTGTTATAATTTCATTTTTTGCAAAACCTGGATCACGCTTTGCCATATAGTTTGCTTGCTTGTGAACCATGAGTGTCGTTATCATTAGAGCAATACTTAAAGTGAACTGTATTATTATCAACAAATTCACCAGCATAAATTTACCTTTATTGTTGGTATTTATGCTTCGATTAAATAAACTTATGGGTTTTTGAGAAGATAAAACGATTGAAGGATAAACCCCTGCTAAAAATGCCACTAAAACAGTAATCCCTGTTAATATGAATGCAAGCTTAAAATCAAATAGCTCAATTCTCGGCAGAAATGAATTTCCGGATGTAAGTACAGATTGATAAACCCCATAAAAAAGAATTGCAATTGCAATACTGAAAATCATCAAGATCATCACTTCCTTAAAATGTTCAAAAAACAAAATGGTTCTAGGAGCACCACACACTTTCTTAATACCAATCTCAGTTCTTCGTTGCCCAGCCGTTCCTATGTAAAGAAATAAAAAATTAACGATGGAGATCCCGAGCGTTAAAAAAGCAACAACAAGTAAAACATACAAATATCTCACATTAATCTGGGCTGTGGATTCCCAACCCAATTGCTTATTTATATGAATATTGCTTAAAGGTTGGAATACAAGTTCGATTTTGCTATCTGTGATAAATTTTGAAATTAAATTTCGTGCCTTTTCTGAAAGATCACTTATAAAATTATTATCTGAAACCAAGACAAATGTGTTTATATCACTTTCGTGTCTCCAGCTTGGCTCAATCCAGATTTGTGTTAGCTTTGAAACCACTTTTAAAGGCAATATCAAGTCGCCTTTAAAATTCGAGTTCGCCTTAAAATCTTTGTAAACTCCAGTAACAATAAATACTCTATCCTTCCCAATACGAATATTTTCACCCATTGGATTCTTCTTCCCAAAATACTTTTCAGCAGCCTTCTCTGATATCACAATTGAATTTGGAGAATTAAGGCAATCTTTGCTGTCTCCTTTTATAAGAGGAAAAGAAAACATTTCAAAAAATCCGGGATCAGTGAAAATCACCGAATTCTCATTAAATTTATTTTCATTCGTTGAACAGGCTAAATAGCCATAAAAAAAGCTTATTCTGACCGCATCATCAATTTTGGGAAAATTTGATTTTAAGGATTCTGCCAGTGGTCCAAAAGTATAGATCTGCTGATTTTCTCCATCTTTTTGAATAACTCTGTAAATTCTGTCAGAATTTAATTGCCCTTGATCATAATTAAACTCCTGATAAACATATCCCAATATAATTCCCGCAGAAACTAATCCTAAGGCCATGCCTAGGACATTAATTAAAGTGATTTTAGAATTCCTTTTGAATGATCTATAAATAACTACTACCTTTTTCATGAACTATTTCATTAAATTTTTAAAAAAACGACCTTTTAACTTATCTATACTTTTATAATTAAGTACTATTTAAGTTTATTTAGATATCTCAAAATTAGCCTTCAGCGAAGTATGGAACAAGGTCATATCCCGTTCTTAAACTGTTATTCATCGACTAAATACTAAGGCTATTCTTATTTCTTAGGAATTCTCTTTTTGTAAACGATTAAGATAAAAACAGAGCTATAAAAATCCCTATCTGGTTTTGGGTGGTATCAATGATCTATTTATTATGAAATTTATCAAAAGTATTGGCATTTGCATGCATAAGTAAAGAAGCTTAATAACTCCACCAGAAGTGAAAAGAAACTAATGCAAACAATATCCGTTTTAGACTCACATTAAATTTAGTTTCCAGCTTAAAGCACCAAAAAAGGTTTGCTTATTTAAGTTTACAATTTTTTCTAGTTTACATTATATCCGAAACCTGAATTCCTAATAATTCCATTCCGGATTTGATTAGCTAGGCAGTTAGTTTTGAGAGTTAAAGAAGGAATTAAATAAAAAACACCTGAAATCTTTGCTGATTCTTGAACTAAATAATAACAGAGCTTTAAATATTACTAATATCCCGGGTTTTGAATCATATTAGGATTTACATCCATTTCTAACTTTCCGATGGGTAGGATAAAGAAATTGTTTGGATACTCAATAGTGCAGGCATTCGGAACAGCAGTACAGTCGTTTCTGTACACGCCCATTTTATTTCTAGTCAAATCGAATAGTCTATGACCTTCATAACATAATTCAATTCTTCTTTCATTCAATATCTCATTAATTAGTGAGGCCCCAGATGTAGTTACTTCATTGGCTGAGAGCAAACCACGTTGATGGATTAAGTTTAAATCGGCTTGAGCATCGGTAGTATTATTCAAATGAGCATTCGCTTCAGCTCGGTTAAGAATAACTTCTGACAATCGAATAACAGGCGTATTATCATCTCCCATAAGACTACTATATTTATTAACCCTTCTCGACCCATAAATTCCGCCAGGCAAATATTCATCTTCAATAAAAGTAGAAAGTCGTGCATCTCCTTCAGAAATAAGATTTATTAAATCATTTGTTGGTAAATAAAGTCCATAGCCGTGATTACAGTACATTTTCCCAAGTGCATCGTCACCATTATTATCAAACTGACTCATATTAATTTCAAATATAGTTTCAGCGCTATGATCCACTGAAAAAATTGTTGAATAATCTTCATTTTCCACCAATGAATAATCAACACTATTAATAAGTTCTGTGGAAAAAGTCACCACTTTTGTCCAATCCTCTTTATATAAATACACTCTTGATAAGAATGCATTCACAACATTTTTATTGAAGTAAAAAGAATTACTTCCATCTCCAATTAAATCCAAAGCTGTATTAAAATCTAGTATGACTTGCTCATAAACTTCTTTTACTGTATTGCGGGCAGGTTTTGAAAGTACGTTTAGATTTGTAACAATTGGTATTCCCAAATGCGAAGCATCATTTGTAAATGTATAGTGCTGTGAATAGGTTTTACAAAGATCGAAATGAGCCAGAGCACGCAAAGCATAGGCCTGTCCAACAATATCATTATATTTATTTTCCTGAGAGTCAGGCAATTCAATTTCGGCACTAATGATTCTGTTACATTGATGGATAACCTGATAACACGAGAACCAAATATTATTGGCCAATTGGTATTGACCATTTGAGTTTCCTTGATATTCATACCATTGATCGGATCGACTTGAGCTTGGATTCAGCTTCACATCATCACTTAAAACATCTCCTATAAGAATAAACCACTTTCCGTAATAATTTGAGCTAGATAACTCATCATAAACTCCAATTATAGCTTTCTCAAAATCAATAATATTTTTAAAAGCCATGTTAGAAGATATAGCTTGTTGTGGCTCTATTTCAAGAAACTCAGAGGAACATGAAGCTGTAATTAATACCACAAATAGAAAGAGCCTTGAATTACCCTCCAAATATTTTCGCATAATACTATATCAATATATTATCACATCTAATAACATGACATGTATACAAATATAACATTTTTACATTCTATCCGGAACCTGAATTCCCAATAATTCCATTCCCGACTTAATTACTTGAGCAGTGAAATTTGACAATTGCAATCTAAAAATCACCTTCTGAGGATCACTTTCTTTAAAAATGCTTACTTCCTGGTAAAACTGATTATAGTCTTTAACCAATTCGTAAATATAATTTGAAAGCATAGCCGGGCTTAAATTAGTTGCAGATAATGAAATAGTTGTTGGATATTGATGTAAATGATGCAGTATTTTTATTTCCTTCGGGTGAAGTTCAAATTCAGACTCACTTGTTTCACTAAAATCAAGACCCTGCTCTTTGGCACGTCGTAAGAGTGAACTAATTCGGGCATGGGTATATTGAATGAATGGTCCTGTGTTTCCTGTAAAATCAACAGATTCAGCAGGATCAAACATCATATTCTTTTTAGGATCAACTTTTAAAATAAAATATTTCAAAGCACCCAATCCTACCATTTCAAAAAGTTCATTTGATTCTGCTTCGCTAAATTCATCAACTTTACCCAATTCGGTGGTAAGTTTCTTAGCCGTTTGAAACATTTCTTCCATCAACTCATCAGCATCAACTACCGTTCCTTCCCTACTCTTCATTTTACCGTGGGGTAATTCAACCATTCCGTAAGAGAGGTGTTTGATTTTCTCAGCCCAGTCAAAACCAATTTTCTTGAGTATAATTTGTAAAACTTCAAAATGATAATTTTGTTCATTCCCAACTACATAAATCAGCTTCTCGGCATTAAAATCATCATAACGAAGCTTGGCTGTACCTAAATCCTGGGTCATATAAACGGATGTTCCGTCGGCACGTAAAAGTAGTTTTTCATCTAAACCATCTTCACTTAAATCTGCCCAAATGGAGCCATCGTCTTTTTTAAACAAAATACCTTTCGATAATCCTTCCTCAACCAAACTTTTTCCCAAAAGATAAGTCTCTGATTCATGATAAGTTTTATCAAAATGAATACCCATGCGCTCGTAGGTCAGATCGAAACCTGCATAAACCCAATTGTTCATTTTCTCCCAAAGGGATTTAACTTCAGGATCGCCTTGCTCCCACTTTTGAAGCATGTGCTGTGCTTCAATCAAAAGCGGAGATTCTTTCTCTGCCTTTTTAGGATCCATCCCACCATCAATCAATTTCTTAACTTCAATTTTATTCTTTTGATCAAAAAGCACATAAAAATCACCGACCAGTTTATCCCCTTTTTTCTCAGCTTTTTCGGGAGTAATTTCATCACCCCACTTTTGCCAGGCGATCATCGATTTGCAAATATGAATTCCCCGGTCGTTCACCAGGTTTACCCTTTTCACCTTCTGCCCTGCAGCTTCAACAATAGCAGCCACAGAATGGCCCAACAAATTATTTCGAACATGACCTAAATGTAAAGGCTTATTGGTATTAGGGGATGAAAACTCAATAACAACAGGCTCTTCAGCCTTTGCTTCAGTTCTTCCAAATCGATTGCTATTGAAATTTGAATTTAAAAAGCCGAACCAATACGAATCGGCAATTACAAAATTCAGAAATCCTTTTACCACATTAAACCGAACCAATTGATCAACTTCTCTCACCAAATATTCACCCAAAACCTGAGCAGTATCAACAGGTGATTTTTTAGAGATTCTTAGAAGAGGAAAAACAACTACCGTTAAATCCCCCTCAAATTCTTTCTTGGTTTTTTGAATTTGGATTAATTTTTTATCAGGCTCAACTCCAAAACATTCAACGCAGGCCTTGGCAACACTTACTTCAATTATTTGTTCGATCATCAGTTTGATTTATTTGCGATGCAAAAGTACGTCAAATCCAATTAAGTTTCAATTCAAAAAAAAGTTGAGGTCACGCAACCAATTTAATCCTTTTGCATCAATGTAGTGTAAAGGCAAACTTAATCCTTCAATATGAAAAAAATAAAAATCTTTATCGTTCTTCTGTTTTTCGCAAACCTGGTTCAGGCACAGGATGAAAAAGAAGAAACTCCCTATTCACATCAGGGGTATTTTAATGCAACAAGTTTTGGTGTTTTGGTTGGGGCAAAAGACAATACAAATTCGGCACCCTTCTCATTTATGATGGTCAATGCTTATGGAATTACCGATCAAATTGCTTTAGGACTTGGAGTTGGAGTTGACTTCTTATCAGAGAGTTATATGCCTATCGTGATGGATGTCCGATATTTTTTCCGTCAGCAAAAATTTACCCCTTTTGCTTTTGTTCAAGCCGGATATTCAGTTCCACTGGATAATGAAACCAATAATTACTACCTCTCCAATCCTTACTTCAGTCTATCTTCCATCTGGCCAAGTGAATATAACTCATTAAAACCTCAGGGAGGATACTTGTTTAGTCCGGGAGTTGGCTTAAAAAGTATGTTAAACGACAAGCTCGGAATGACTTTTACCTTGGCTTATCATTTCCAAGGTTTAAGTTTTGATAGAACCACCGGAGATAAAGACGAAGCCATGGAAATAAAAATGAATCGTCTGGAAATTAAAATTGGGATCCTTTTCAAATAACCTCTTAATTTAAATAAAATGAAGAAATCAATACATATTCTCATCCTCATTTCTGCTTTGATTTTGAATGCTTGCACAGATAAGATATCAGAATTTTTCGTGGCCAATAGTCCTGTTTACATGAGTTACAAAGAGCTCAGAAGTGCGGTAAAACAAACCGATCCTCAGGCACTTCAAAAACCCGGAAAGATGTATTTTAAAGATGATTACATTTTTGTAGTGGAGCAAATGAAGGGCATTCACATCATTAACAATGCAAATCCTTCTAATCCACAAAACATCAGTTATATTGAGCTCCCCGGAGTTGTTGATATCGCGATTAAAGGTCAAACTTTATTCGCCGACAGTTATGTTGATTTGGTTGGTTTGGATTTATCAGATCTTACGAACATTACAGAAATATTCAGAAGTGAAGAATTATTGCCTTACATACTTCCACCCTATGATGAAGAATATCCATTGGCGAATATTGATGAAGAACAAGGCGTTGTGATTGATTGGGAAATAAAAAAGGTAAAACAAAGCCCTACTTATTATTACTATCCCGTGCTTTTTGAAATGGATATGGCCAATTATGCAAGTGCCGGCGTAAAAAGTAACGGGATTGGAGTAGGCGGATCAATGGCTCGCTTTGGCATTGCTGATAATACTTTATACATCGTTGATCAATCCGACCTTCATATTTTTGACATTTCAAATTCCAATTCGCCCAATCTGATAAAATCAAATGGAATTGGCTGGGGCATTGAAACCATGTTTATTTTGGGTGATAATCTTTTTTTTGGAACCCGAAATGGAATGTTAATTTACGATATTTCGGTACCGGTATCACCCATGTATTTAAGTCAGTTTTGGCATTTAACAAGTTGCGATCCGGTTGTGGTTCAGGATACCATTGCCTATGTTACCCTCAGAGGTGGAAGCACCTGCTGGAACAACAATGTTAACGAATTGGATGTTTTATCAATCAGTAATCTTTCGGAGCCCTATTTACTAAAAGCTTATCCAATGGTCGGTCCATATGGGCTCGGGGTTGATGGTAATTTACTATTCATTTGTGATGGTTCAGCCGGTTTAAAAGTTTATGAGGTGACCGATCCACTTAACATTGATCAAAATTTGATTGCACATTTCCCTGAAATTTTTGCATACGATGTCATCCCTTTAAATGGAAATCTTTTATTAATTGGAGACGATGGGTTTTATCAATACACTTATACAGATCAGAACATTGAATTTTTGAGTAAGATAGAAATTCAAGCACCTTAACTTTGTAACGACGAATAAATTGATTCAAGTCATGAAGTATGAACAACGGTTTTAGAAAACAAAGCATATGATTATCTTTGAAGTTCTTTGGCATCGATGAAAATTAATTGAGTGAATACAACAAATTTAGCTGATATAATAAAGGCCTGCAAAAAGGGGAAAAGGAAGGCTCAGGGGCAACTTTATGAGGCTTTCTCAGGCAAGATGTATGCTGTGTGCCTTTATTACTCGCGCAATAAAGATGATGCTGAAGATTTGCTCCACAACGGCTTTATAAAAGTCTTTCAGAAGATAAACCAATATAAGGGAGATGGCCCATTCGAAGCATGGATCAGAAGGGTTTTCATGAATACAGCCCTTGAATTGTTTCGTAAAAAAAATGTCCTTTATGCCATCAATGATGAAATCGAATACCACGAGTATACAGAAGAAGCAGACATCATCAGTCAATTATCAAGTGTTGAAATCATCAAATTGATACAAGAATTAACACCAGCCTATCAGATGGTTTTTAACTTATACGCCATTGAAGGATACACCCACAAAGAAATAGCTAACATGATGGGTATAGCCGAAGGAACGTCAAAATCAAATTATGCACGGGCAAGAGCTATTTTACAAAAAAAAGTAATTAAACAATTTAAATCCTCAGGGAGAAAACAGAAATGAGTAAACCTGAAAAACATATCGACAACATTTATCGGGATCGCCTTATAGATGCTGAAGTCATCCCACCACCAAAGGCCTGGGATCAGATTTCCTCTGCCCTCGATAATCAGGCAAAAAGCCGACGTATCATCTTATACCGAAGACTGGTTGCGGCAGCTGCCGTCATTATTATTTTATTGAGCGTAGGAATTGGCTTTTTATTTAAACAACAAAACCATCAACCTCAAAAGCTAACCACGCTACCCATAGATTCAACACAGTTTTTGGTTGTTGATTCAAATGTATTCATTAAAAATCAGCCCGTACAGGAACATCTGGCCGAAGACAAAGCGCAGCCAGAAGCGACAAAAACCAACACCATAAAAGTCATTCCTGAAAAGATTTATGCACAACAAGCATTTACACAGCCGTCGGATCGTAATGAGAAAATAAATTTAATCGCCGCCCATCGCATGGTCTCAAACCGCATTGAATATGTTTTTGATTGGCCTGAATTAATGCTAAGAAAACAAGCAAAAGAACAATTGCCTTTTATTATTGAAGGTAGCGTTGATGATTTACTGCTCAATAAGGATTTAATTGCCGAAGCTACTGATGATAAGCCTAAAAACAGATGGACCTTGGGAGGAGAATTTTCACCATCCTATCAAAATCTGAATCAAGGGGGCAGCAATGAAGTTTATGCTGCCAGCGATCGCTATGTTTATGATCTGGCCAATTCAAATATTGTTGATGAAAATATGAGCGTTTATTCAGGAGGACTTGCTGTAAATTATGAGATCTCTGATAAATTAAGTGTTCAGTCGGGACTCTACTATTTTAAGCAAGGTCAGGAAATCCAGAACTTTGCAGTATTATCAAATCGTGCTTCTCTTGATAATTTTGCCACGGCCAATTCAAATTCCGGAACCATAGAAATTACTGCTCAAGAAGCCATCACCGAGAACAGTCCGGTTTATGAAATTGATATTGACATGAACAATAAAGTTTCTCAATTTGATGATAACCTGATTCAACGCTTTGGTTTTCTTGAAATCCCCTTTCTTCTGAAGTATAAACTTATTAGTAATAAAATTGATGTATTTCTTTTAGGTGGATTCAATGCAAATATCCTGATCAGAAATGATGTTTTTATTGGCTCAAATAATAAGCAGTCAGTGGGTCACACCAATAATTTAAATTCAATGGTTTATAAAAGTGCTTTAGGTGTCAGCATTGAATATCCCATCAATAAGCATTTCTATTTTAATCTTTCGCCCATGTTTAAATATCAGTTAACTCCAATTAATAAAGAAACTTCTAATAATTACAAAACCAGGTTAATAGAATACAAAACAGGCATCAGTTATCGCTTTTAACTTAGTTTTAATTTATTGAATTTTCATAATTTTCTCTTACATTTGGATAACAATAATTTTTGAATTTACCCAAATTAACACTGAAATTATGAAAGCCTTACTCCACTTTAAACAGATAACAATTCTTCTTGCGATCTTAATTCCAATCAGTTTAATCTCTCAGGTTAAGAAACCTATTCCCTATGGAAAAGATAAAATTGAGATGTTTAAAAAGCAGACTGCTATGAGAAAATCTTCAAGCTATAAAGATTTACACTGGCAATATGTGGGTCCCACCAATATTAGCGGCCGATGTACGGATGTAGAAGCCATCTCTCCAAGAGGCGATCAATACACCATTTGGGTTGGTTCTGCTACTGGAGGCCTGTGGAAATCTACCAATGAAGGAACAACCTTTGAGTCAATGTTTGATGAAATGCCTACGGCTTCAATAGGAGATATAGCCATTGACCCAAATAATTCGGATGTAGTTTGGGTTGGAACCGGTGAAGCCAATATTTTCCGAAGCTCAAATGCGGGTTGTGGCATTTACAAAACCACTAATGGCGGTAAAACATGGGAAGTGATGGGCTTGGAGAATACCTTTACCATTGGAAGAATCAGAGTCAACCCTAAAAACTCCGACATTGTTTATGTGGCAGCTACAGGACATGAATGGACTGAAAACAAAGAACGTGGACTTTTTATGACAACCGACGGAGGTAAAACATGGAAAAATATTCTTTATATAGATAAGAAAACGGGTGTTTTTGATTTAGTGATGCATCCAACAAATCCTAATATTCTTTACTGTACAAGTTGGGAACGAAAAAGGCTGAAATGGAATGATCCCAGAACTTATGACGATCACAAAAACAATGGAATTTGGAAATCTGTTGATGGAGGTAAGAACTGGAAAAAGATCAATAAAGGATTACCAGCTGCCAATCACAGAGGCCGGATAGGAATCGATATCGCAATCTCAAATCCTGAAGTACTTTATGCTTATGTTGATAATTATGAGATTGCCTATGAAGCAAAACCTGGAGAATTGGATGCTTACAGAAGGCAAAAAAAAGATGTGATTAAAGGATCAACAGTTTACAGAACGGATGATGCCGGAGAAAACTGGGTACAAGTAAGTGGTTTAACACCTGATCAGAAAAAATTCATGGAACGACATTCAGGTACTTATGGTTGGGTTTTCGGACAAATAAGAGTTGATCCTCAGGATGAGAACACCCTTTACACCATGGGAATCTGGCTCAATAAATCAACGGATGGTGGTAAAACTTTTAAAGCCATCAGAGAGCCTCATGCCGATCATCACGGATTTTGGATTGATCCAAACAACCCAAACTATTTGCTCAATGTTCAGGATGGCGGTTTAACCATTTCTTACGATCAGGGAGAAAGTTGGAAGCATCCCATCAAAGAGTTACCCTTGGCACAATTTTACAATATCGCCTATGATTTTGCGACTCCGTTCAGGGTATATGGAAGCATACAGGATCATCATAGTTTTTATGGAGAAGTTGATTTTAGCTGGGGCAGAGATCGGGTTCAACAAGTAGATTTCAAAAACACATTAGGAGCTGAAGGCAGTTCACATGCTGTCGACCCAAGAGATAATAATACGGTTTATGCCAGCACCTTCTATGGTGCTTTAGCCCGTGCTGAAATTGATACTTATCCAAAAGTCAGAAAGCAATTATTACCACCTTCACTTCCAGACGAACAGAGATTAAGAGGTCAGTGGGTGGCTCCAAGTTTTATTTCAACACATAATCAAGACATCATTTATCATGGGATGCAATATGTGATGAGATCATTAGATCGTGGGGATACCTGGGAAATCATCAGCCCTCATTTGAGTTATAACGATCTCAATAAGTTAGGAGATATCAATTATCAAACAGTTTCGGCATTAGATGAATCTCCTTTAAAATATGGTTTGCTTTATGCGGGTACTGATGACGGTCGGATTTGGAGAAGTAAAGACAGCGGCAAAAACTGGAAAGAAATAAGAAATGGAAAAGTTCCGGAAAAATGGGTTTCCAGAATGGTAGCTTCCAAATATGATTTAGGGACTGTATATATGACCCAAACCGGAAGACGTGATGATGAGTTTCAGGTTTATGTTTGGAAATCAACAGATTTTGGTGATACCTGGAAAGATATTTCAGGAAACATTCCGGTAGGCCCGGTGAATGTAATTAGAGAGGATCCTGTGGATAAAACAATTCTTTACCTAGGTACCGATGCAGGTGTTTATATCAGTAAAAATGGTGGAGAAAAATGGGAGGTTTTAGGAGACCTGCCTTTTGCTTATGTTCATGATTTAGCCATTCATACCAGAGATAATTTCATAATCATTGCGACCCATGGACGCGGGATTTGGGTACTTGATGCCAACTCCATCAATAAGAAAAACGAAAGACAGCGAAGATATCGCTACTAAATAAAAAAAAGCCCCCGATAATTCGGGGGCTTTTTTTTATAAGTTGGTTATTTAATTACGATTGGCAATTTTATATGTGATGGATAACGTGAAGAATGATGAAGATTATTATGGGCAACAATTCCATCTTTTTCATCATAATTTTTACCACCTGTATTTAAGTTTCTGGCAAATCGAGGAAAATTACTACTTGAAATCTCAATTCGGATTTTATGTCCCTTTTTAAAATAATTACTGGTCGACATCGGACTTAAATTAACTTTATAAATCTCACCCTTTTCCATAAAAACTTCCTTATCATATCCCTCTCTATAACGAATTCTTTGAATTGTCTCGTCTAAATTATAGGCTCTTCCATCAGGATAAACATCAATCAATTTAATTGTAAAATCTGTGTCCTTCACATCTGAAGAAACATAGAGTGTTGTTTCAATAAAACCAGAAACTTCTACCCCTTCTTCCAAAACTTCGGTAGTATAAACCAAGATATCATTTTGTTTTTCCATTTCCTGCTGGTCATAAGATCCTGCGTCAATAGCTCCGCCTGTACAACAAACATTTCCTCCATAAGACCTAACTGGGTTCATCGGATCATAGGTAAATGAATCATAATGATCTTTTTTACCTGGTTTTGAAGTAATTAATTCTCCATCTCCATAAAGGCTATTTGCTCGTCCATTACTATTTAAAAAGAAGGAAGTCATTTCGGTATTCTCAGGAGGCCAGGTTTCAGAAGCTTGCCACTTATTGCTACCCATCGTATAATATTGTACTCTTGGTGTTTTCTCTTTAAAATTGTTCTTTTCTCCTTTTAACCATAAATCAAACCATGCATAAACTTGTGCATCGTTATCAAAACTAGTATCTCCGATGTAGCGCTCACCAATTATAGTATTTTTATTGGGACTTCGGCTGAACCCACAATGTGTAAATGGGGCAATCACCAAATACTGATTATCTCTGGTTTTAGCATCTTTTGCATTATTTCTGATATGATTAAACAAAGTAATATTCGGACTGATTGAAACATCATACCAGGAAGTAAACCAAAAAGCCGGGATATTAATTTCCATATCATCGTGATACAAGCCGCCTTTATACCAATCCTCATGATTTGGGGTTCGACGAATCATTTTATCAAAAACCTCGTACTTACCATTAATATTCTTTAGTATATCCTGAATAGGTAAGTGTTCCATAGCCTCTGCCATATCTACTCTGGGATTCTCAGGAGCCAAATCATAAAATCTGGATATTCGAATTAGATCTTCCTGAGTGGCACCTGCTGGAATTCTGGGTTTAAATTTATCTTGTTCAACACCATATAACCACGAGAAAAACAACATTTGTTCAGCACCACCTCTATACCAATTTCCTTGTTCATAGAACTCTCCTACTCTGCCAACACCAGCTCCATAGCCTTGTGGTACGATAGTGGCCAATGAAGGATGATCCAAAGCAGCTACAGCCATTTGCCATTCAGCAGTCGATGAACATCCATAGGCTCCAATTTTCCCATTAGACCATGATTGATTTTTCATCCATGTAAAGGCATCATAACCATCAGTTAAAGGAACACCTAGGATATCCCATTCACCTTCTGAGAAATATCGTCCCCGTTCATTTTGCACCACATAAGCATATCCACGTTTTACGGCTTCATAGGCACGACGAGCGGTTCCGGTTCGTTGCTCGCCATTTCCCCATGAGTTAAAATTATAAGGAGTTCTTGAAAAAATAATGGGTACCTTTTTATCTGTTTTTGGACGATAAACATCCGTAGCTAAACGAATGCCATCACGCATAGGTATCATTATTTTTTGATCTATAATGGCAATTTCCTCTAATTTCTGAAGAACATCTTCTTGGGACCTCACGACAAGGCTTGCCAATACAAAAGAAATGAGCATAATGGAAATAAATCTCAAGCGTAGTGTAATTTTCATTGTGTAAATTTTCATTAAAAAAAGTGTTAATTTATAAAAATCAATTTACACAAAACGGTCTGCTTAACTTTTAATCGACTAACAATAAGTTTATTCGAATAAAGGTTTGATAAAATTCATAAAAAAAGCCCCGACTGAAACGATCGGGGCTTTTTTTTGTCATTTTAATTTCTAGTTATAGTATAAGAAATCTTTTAATGACACTTCATCTACAAAAAACTCATCTAAACTATTTATTATGATTGTTGGAACATTGCTATAATTGGTAAACATTCCATACACTGAAACATAATCTCTTTTTAATTTCCGCAAACTCCTGTGATCAATATATTGTGATAAATAATCTGGGATAATCACAGTAGCACTTTGATAAGGCGACTTTCTTCCAAAATGAATTTCATACTGGTTAGTCCGTCTGTTATAATCGATATCCATCACTTTACCTTCAATTGATGCAGTATTGTCATCCCCTTCAGATTCATATATAGCCCAAGGATACTCAACTTGTGGTCGATAACGGTGCATTAAAACCAAATGTTGATTTTGATAGAAAGGGTAACTTACTCTTAAGGGGAAAGTCATGATGTGGTGAGAAGAATAACCATACCTGCGATAAGAATAATCAACATAACCATGACGAATTCTAACGTTTCTAATTCGAGGTGCTCTTACCACACTTAATGGACGTCGCTTGGTGCGAATATTTCTTCGATCAACGCGAACAGCGTTTTTTGTATTCGCAATTCGACCATTCACCCTACGGCTGCTTGAAACATTATTTCGTCGATCTGGTCTAACTGCTACACTTCTGGAACCTGATTTGTTAACATTTCTGCTGGCTGCCGACCTTGCACTAGATCTGCTACTATTTCTGTTTACAGTAGCACGAGAACTGGATCTATTTGAAGATCTTGCTGAAGTTGCTCTTGAGCTTGATCGTTTAGTTCTTGGTGCAACAGCTCTCGCCTTTGAACTGGAAGATTTTCGAGTATTTATTTTGGCAACAGATTTTGTTTTCTTTGAAGATTTTTTGTCTCCAGAATTACTTTTCTTATATGATTTGGGTTCAGATGATCTGGAGGTTCTTCTTTGTGCCTCAACATTAAGTCCGGCTATAAGAAGTATACTGAGTAGGATAGCTAGTTTTTTCATAACGTATAGTTTTAAAGGTTATGCTTGTATTAATTCCAAAAAGCAGACCAAAAAAAAATTTCTTGTAAACCAGAAAAAAATAATCCCCTGTTATTACCTGACTTTCTGCATCTTAAAAATTTTTAAAAAAATTATAATTATTCTAGAATTCGGGGTTCAAACAACCAAATATATTTTTCTGGTTCTTAAAAAAGATTCAAAATTTGTATCTTTGTCGGCATGTTTGAACAGATAAGAAAATGGCTTGAAGCCCAAAAAATTGAATTTAAAACAGTAAGTCATGGAGTAACAAAAACTTCAGAAGAATCGGCCAAAGCCAGAGGCGAAGATTTATCAACTGGAGGTAAAGCTTTAGTTATGAAAGTTGGAAAAGAATTTAAGATCTTTGTATTAAGTGCGTCCAAAAAAGCGGATTCAAATGTCATTAAAAAACATTTTGGAGTTAAAAAACTTAGATTTGCAAATGGTAATGAATTGAAGGAACTGACAGGTTTAGTTCCTGGCTCTGTTCCGCCTTTTGGTAGACCTATCATTGACATGGATCTATATATAGATCAATCTATTACGAACAATTCTAAAATTGCCTTTAATGCAGGTTCACTAACCGATTCAATCATCATGAAAATGGAAGATTATCGTAAAATTATTGATGCAGAGATTTTTGAATTTTCAGCAAATTAATAAACCCACTTAAATACTAATCTATTATTGAATGAGTTTTGAAAAATAATTTTTACTTCTAGCATCTCCCCCAATAAAACCATTTTCTCATAATTTGATTTCTTTTTTAAGAATATTTGCTAAAAAAGTGCAACTCTATTCCTAAGTTTAAAATGACTATTTTTATCACAATCATAAGGTATTTCAAAATAGAATGCACTCCCTTGGCCGACTTCTGACTCAACCCTTAACTCACCACCTAGTAATTTTGCCAATTTTTTTGATATTGACAAACCAATACCAGCACCACGATGTGAACGAGTTTGAGAAAGGTCAGCCTGCCAAAAAACGTCAAAGATTTTATCAAGACTTTCCTCTTTTATACCTATTCCCGTATCTGCTACAAAAAACTCCAAAATAGGTTTTGTTTTATCGGATTTGACATTATACCCGAAAACCACATGCCCAACATTTGTAAATTTAAAAGCGTTTTTTATAAGATTAATCAGGAGTTGTTTTAGCTTAGCATGATCTGAATAAATAATTATCTCATTATTATCAATTGGGATTTTTAGATTTAAATCCAATTGATCTTTTTTAAAATACTGTCTTTCATATTCCATGAGTTTAAAAATCTCATCAAGGACTATATTTAAATTTATTTCTTCCTGAACCATTCGAGTTTCTCCAGGTTCAATTAAGGTAATATCCATTAAATCATTTACTAAAGCTAATAAATGAATTCCACTAGAATTTATAATTTTATTGTACCTCAATATTTGAGACACACTTGAATCTTCATCAATAATATCTGAAAAACCTATGATCGCATTCAAAGGGGTTCGAAGCTCATGTGACATATTCTGCAAGAAAATAGTTTTCAATTCATCCGATTTCTTGGCTTCTTCATACTTTTTTAAGTAATTATTTTTGGCAGTATAGCTAAAAAAAAGTGCCATTAAAACACCAATGAAAATGCCAAAATAAACATCAGATATTCGAATAAATTCTGAATCATACTGAATGAAATTTTTATGAAATCTTAAATCAAATATGTAAAGCGCACCAATATTTACTAAAATAAAAGCACTAAAGATAAGTGCATATTTTTGTGGCCAAATAAATATGATAAGCATTGCCAGTAAAAGAAATAAGGCTAATATCGATCCGTGTGAGTTAAAATTATAGTACCAAGCTGCATTAATGATAAATAAGATAATAACACTCATAAGGCCTCGTACAAATTTATAAGCTTTTAGCTTTTTAAGCATCCACAAATTAACTAAACTGACAATTGCTATTCCAGCTGTTAATGCCGTACTAGTATGGTCAATACCGAGGACTAAATTCGCTATCGCGCCTAATAATCCAGAGATGCCAATCAATATGCAGGCCTGCATCAGAATAAGAACCTCAAAAGAATCACTTCGTTTCATCATAATCCATTAAACGTTTATCATTTAAAACACATATTAAGAGAAGAGGTTTAATGATCTCCAGAAATTAAACCTTAAACAAAAATAGATTATTCGCTTCCATGATTTATAGGTAAATTACTTATTCTGTTGAGATTCCTAAAAAACTTAAATGATGATCATTTTGCAGCCATTATTAATCGATTCAATATTATTAATCCGCCATTGATAGATAACAAATCACGAAACATCCATTTTATTTTTTATGCTAAGGATAAGTTTCTAAATTTGGGCTACTAATTTTAAAACCCACATTTTATGCAACAACTTGGTAATTTTCTTGACATGCTTGATGGATTTTTAGGCAGTGCGGCTTGGTTCGCTTATTTCCTATTAGGAGTCGGCTTATTTTTCACCATTTATCTCAAATTTCCTCAAATTCGCTACTTCAAATACGCTTTACGAATTGTAAGAGGAAAGTACGATAAAGCTGAAGACAAAGGAGACACTTCGCACTTTCAAGCATTAACAACTGCATTATCAGGTACCGTAGGAACCGGAAACATTGCCGGTGTTGCATTGGCCATTCATCAAGGCGGACCTGCAGCTTTATTCTGGATGTTGGTGACAGCGGCCTTAGGTATGACGACAAAATTTGTGGAAGTTACCTTATCACATAAATACAGAGAAACAGACGCTGAAGGGAAAATTGCCGGAGGCCCAATGTATTACATGAAAAACAAATTGAATATGAAGTGGCTGGCTGTATTATTTGCAGTGGCAACTTTATTTTCATCTTTCGGTACCGGAAACATGCCCCAGATTAACAGTATTTCAAGCTCGTTAAATGCTACTTTTGGAGTTCAGCAATGGATAGTAGGTGCAGTATTAGCCGTACTTTTAGCCATGGTAATTATTGGAGGTATTTCAAGAATTGCAAAGGTAACCGAACGACTGGTACCAACAATGGCCATCATCTATTTCTTAGGAGCATTTGCGGTTATTATTTCTAATTACCAAAATATTCTTCCTTCACTAGAAGCCATTTTCGGACAAATATTTACAGGATCTGCCGCTGCAGGTGGATTTTTAGGTGCCAGTTTTGCCTATCTCTTTAACAGAGGGGTAAACAGAGGTTTGTTTTCAAACGAAGCAGGACAAGGTTCTGCCCCCATTGCACATGCTGCTGCACGTGCTCATGAGCCCGTTTCTGAAGGTTTGGTTGCATTATTAGAACCATTTATCGATACCATCATCATCTGTACTTTAACAGGGCTTGTACTCTTGTCATCAGGTGTTTGGAATCAAAAATATGAAAACCAATTTGAGATGGCTGATTTAGAAATACTGGCCAATACTTATACAGAACAAAATGAACAAAACGTTGCTGACCTCAGAACTCATATTTTAGGATCGACAACTTTGCCTGTATTTAGTGGAGATTTGGAAGTTGTTGAAGGTAAGATTCAAAATGATTTATCTATCATTCATGCCAGATCAATTGCTGAAGATGTTGTGGTTTACACTCATGGAGATCCTTTCAATGGGAAAATTGATGTTGTAAATGGGAAACCAAATTTTGAAGATGAGGGCATGGTAATGATTGGAAAATCTCTCGTTCACTCCGCACCGTTAACCACCATCGCTTTCACTAAAAGTTTTATGGGTGAAAACGGAAAGTTCATTGTATCAATCGGACTTTTATTGTTTGCATTTTCAACCGTAATTTCCTGGTCATATTACGGCGATCGAGCCATCACTTATTTGGTTGGAAGTAAAGGTGTGAAATACTATCGAATTGTTTATGTGGTTGCATTTTTCTTCGCATCATTTATTGACACAACCCTTGTTTGGAAAATTTCATACATCACCATCGTAGTTATGACACTACCTAACTTAATAGGTATTTTACTACTCCGAAAAGACATGAAAACAACTGTAAAAACATATTGGAAAGATTTCTCCAAGGAATGGCCGGATGAGAAATTACCAAAATAAAATTAAATAATCCTAAAAGCGTTCAGAATTCTGAGCGCTTTTTTTATAAAAATTTATCCAGGATTTTATAAAGTAATTTTTTTTGAATGGGCTTTTCCAGATAATCATCGCAGCCTGCAGAAACAGCCATTTCACGATCTTCGGAATTTGCATAAGCTGTTTGGGCAATGATGGGCAAATCAGGTTCTAATTTTTTAATTTCGGTGGTCGCTTCAAATCCATTCATTATCGGCATATTAACATCCATTAAAACCAATTCGATCAACGGATTCTCCATGGCCATTTTAATGGCCTCAATTCCATTTTTTGCCCACAACAGTTTAACCTTATATTTTATCAACATAGCCTCAAGCAGAGAATAGCTGGACTCAACATCTTCAACAATCAAAATTACTTTTCCTTTTAACCTCTCAAGATCAATGGCTTTATCAAGCTTTTCCCTCACAACAACCTCAGGTTTAAAGCAATCAACCAAGGTAAAATAAAAAGTTGACCCTTCACCCAGCTCAGACTCAAGCCAAATTTCACCACCCAGCAATTCGGTCAGCTTTTTAGTTAGGGATAAACCAATTCCAACCCCTCCATATTCTCTGGTATATGAATCATCCACCTGTCTGAACATATTAAAGATTACTCCCTGCATATTTTTATGTATTCCTATTCCTGTATCTTTAACAAAGAATTCAAGCATTGGTTTTTTATTCTCCAGTTTTCTAATATATCCAAACTCAATACTCCCTTTGGGTGTAAATTTTAAGGCATTCTTTATAAGGTTTAAAAAAATCTGATTAAACTTTTGGCGATCGGTATAAACTGATAGCTTATTGTCTTGAGGTGGTAATATTAGTTTAAGCTCTGCCTCATTTTCTTCCATGCGAACCTGCTCAGCCAATAAGATTTTATGAATATCATGCATGGCCTGATGAAGATTAAACTCTGTTTTAAGGATTTTTGATTCACCTGTCTCAATAAGGGTTATATCAAAAATATCTTCAACAATTTCAAGTAAATGATTTCCACTATTATTAATGGTTTGAGCAAAAGAAACGGCTTCACTCATCTCTATTCCATCATCAATCAAATCAGAAAAACCGATGATGGCATTTAAAGGCGTTCGCAATTCATGCGACATGGTGGCAAGAAAAGCGGATTTTAATCGATCAGATTCAGAAGCTTTTAAAAATGCCCTTTTCAGTTCATCTTCAAAGAGTTTTCTTTCGATGGTCATCCCAATTTGATTGGATACAAACTCCAATAATTCTTGATCTGATTTTTGAATGGCATTTACATTTTCATAATCCTGAATAACAATTACACCAATAGTTTTCCCCTTACTCATTAAGGGTACTCCTAACCATACTTTTGCTTTTGCTCCAATTTGCTTAATTATTTTCTGTCGAGCCATTTCATCCATCTGGGTCCGAGTAACAAGCAAGGATTTCCGTGTTTTCAGAACATGAGCTGTAAGTGTTTCTTTAGGGAGGTTCTTAAACTCGTCCTTTTTATCCACCATAAACGGGACGGTGATCAAGTCTTTTGACTCGTCATATAGAGCGATAAAAAAGTTTTTAATATTTATTAATTTGGCCAACTCGCTTACAATTATCTCATATACCTCTTTTAAGTTTTCAGATGAAATAACGGCATTGGAAATATTATACAATGCCCGCTGCCTTTTTTCTGATAATTTTCTTTCTCTAATATCACGCCAAACCGTATAAAGCATGTCTTTGCCATTCACAGGAATTTTGGTAAGTGCTACATCTACAGGAAACACCTCCCCACCTTGTGTAACATGTTCCCATTCAAATCGATGATAGCCATTTGATAAAGCTTTTTTCATCATCTCATTGGCTTTATCAAATGAAAGCTTACCGTCGGGTTGGTATTTGGGTGATAATTTAGATGGGTGTGTATTAAATATATCTTTCTTCGTACTAAATCCTAAAATTTCAACTGCAGCTTTATTACAATCAATGAATTTATTTTCGTCGATAACTAATGTCGGATCCTTTGATTTATTAAATAGGTTTCTGTATTTATTTACATTTTCCTTTAATGATATTTCTGCTCTCTTTTGTTCAGTCATATCAAGGATTGAAAGAATACCGGCTGGCTTACCGCGATAAATTATCGCATTACCTTGCAAGTATACCCATCTCACATCTCCTTTTTTATTAATTATTCTGAAATTGAAAGATGTATATCTACCTTTACCTTGCTGTACCTTAAATCCTAGTAATTTCACAAGCCTTAAGTCATCAGGATGTACAAAATCCCAGAATGTCATTTTCACCAATTCATTCAATGAATAACCCGACATCATTTCACCAGCAGGATTTGAATAAACCCATTTATCATGCTGAAAAATCATTATAGACACCGCACTGGTCTCTGCCAAACGTCTAAACTTCTCTTCGCTTTCAACGATTAACTGATCTGATTTTTTTCGTTCACTAATATCTCTTACAATAGCTTGTAAGGTATTATTTGGCATCAATTTACTATGCATTTCTACTGGAACCAAGTCCCCATCAGAACGCAAAATGTTAAGTTCATTAATTACCGTTTCACCACTTTTAATAATATCAAATCTTAAAGGGTTAGATTCTAATTCTTCTCTACTGAAAAATTCACTGATATGCTTCCCTTTCATCTGCTCTAAACTCAAACCAGCAATTTTCTGAATACACGTATTAGCATTAAGAATGTATCCACCTAAATCGCCAATTAAAATTCCATCAACTGCAGATTCAATAGTTTCGCGGTATCTAACTTCAGATTTTTTAATTTCAGTTACATCAAAAATAAAACCTTCAATAAAGAGTAGTTTACCCGATTCATCAAGAATACCTTTCCCTTTTTCTCTAACCCATTTTAGCCGCGAACCTGCGCTAAAAATCCTATATGTAATATCAAATCGTGCATTATTATTTATTGCTTTCTGTATTTCATCCCATACCATTTCCGAATCTTCGGGATGAATAAGATCCAGATATGAAAGGACTTTATTATTTAAGAGATCATCAATAGGATAGCCCGTTAACTCAAAGCAATTTTCATTTAAGAAAATCATAGTCCACGCCTTATCATTATAACAACGATACACCATGCCTGGAAGATTACCCATCAAATCATTTAACATCCTTTCGCTCTCAGCAAGTTGTTGGATATTCATTTCTGTATCCCTTTTATCTGTTTTACCCATTATTCAATTAGGAGGTTAAGTCTTTTTTAATCGATAGCTCAAGAAAATACTTTTTAATTAACTTATAAAGATAAGGTGAAATTTATAAAATATAATAGGTAAAATACCTACCTACTTTCTACGATTTAAAAAATATAAATTGCATGTATTTTCTGTATAAGTCTATGGCAGCATACCATTAATTTTTCCCACCTTTGCATAAAACTACCGTCATGTTTACATTCAACGATGAGAATTGTAAAAATCTTGCAATCGCCATGCAAATGGTTGAATTCCCAAATAACTATCAACATCAGGTTCCTCCGCCAACCTTTAATGAATTAAATGGTGCATTTTTAAATTATATTGAACGCAAAGAGCTCTTTACAAGATTTTGGGTTAACAAAAAATTTAGCAATCCACAAGGAACAGTTCAAGGAGGAATGATTGCTGCTTGTTTCGATGAAACTTTTGGGCCTTTAGGAATGGTAACTGCCCGAAACCTCGTAATGTCCATTGATATCAATATTCAATACATCAGAGCAGTGCCACTCGAGCAGGATATATTTATACACACCAAAATAATTACTCATAGCCCCACAACTCTTTTTATCCGTGCCGATGCTTTCAATGCCAGGCAAAAACTTCTGGCGCAGGCATCTTCGAATATGTTTATCGTAAAAAGATAAGGAGCAGCGAATTTAATCTTCCTGACACTCCAAAATATTGTGGGAAAAATTAAATAAAATTAACATCTGGCATCTTTGAGATAAGACTTAAAATTTTATCTTTGCTAAGATAAATTTTTTTAATGAAAGAATCATGCAGGATGTTCGTATTTTGCATGAGGTTCTCTCGCATTGCGGGATTTGAAATCTGCCATTTTTAACTTCAAAAATTAAAAACAGATGAAAAAAAACGTACTAATCATTGGAGCTGCCGGAAGAGATTTTCACAATTTCAACACTTATTACCGGGGCAATGAAGCTTACAACGTAGTAGCTTATACTGCTGCTCAAATTCCTGACATTGATGGCAGGAAGTATCCAAAAGAACTCGCAGGAGATTTATATCCTGAAGGAATTCCAATTTATGCAGAAGATGATCTTGAAAAATTAATTAAAGATCTAAAAGTTGACGATTGTGTATTTTCATACTCTGACGTACCTTACCAAAGAGTAATGGCAATGAGTGCACGTGTTAATGCTGCCGGAGCTAACTTCGTTTTATTAGGCCCTGCCGACACTATGGTTAAATCAACCAAACCTTTAATTGCTGTAGGTGCAGTTAGAACCGGCTGTGGTAAAAGCCAAACTTCTAGAAGAATTATCGAATTATTAATGGCCAAAGGACTTAAAGTTGTTGCTGTTCGTCACCCCATGCCTTATGGTGATTTAAATGCACAAAAAGTTCAGCGTTTTGCAGAAGTTTCTGATCTTGACAAACATAAATGTACCGTTGAAGAAATGGAAGAATATGAACCACATGTGGTCCGCGGAAACGTAATTTACGCAGGTGTTGATTATGAAGCCATTTTAAGAGCTGCCGAGGTTGATCCTGACGGATGTGATGTGGTACTTTGGGATGGTGGAAACAATGACTTCCCATTCTATACTCCAGACTTGAACATTACCGTGGTTGATCCACATCGTCCTGGTCACGAATTGTCTTATTATCCTGGTGAAGTTACTTTAAGAATGTCTGATGTAGCTGTGATCAACAAAATGGATACTGCTGATGCAGACGCCATTCAAACGGTTCGAGAGAGCATTGCTAAAGTTGCTCCAAATGCAATTGTTGTTGATGGTGCTTCTCCAATTAAAGTTGATAATCCTGAATTAATTAAAGGTAAAAAAGTATTGGTTGTTGAGGATGGCCCAACCCTAACTCACGGCGAAATGAAATTAGGTGCAGGTACTGTTGCAGCTAATAAATTTGGTGCTGGCGAATTGGTTGACCCACGACCTTACACCGTTGGTAAACTTTCTGAAACTTTTAAAATCTATCCTAACATTGGTACTTTACTTCCAGCAATGGGTTACGGTGAGCAGCAATTAAAAGATTTAGAAACTACCATTAATAATACAGAATGTGATGCAGTTGTCATTGGAACTCCAATTGACCTAAACCGTATCATTAAAATAAACAAGCCTAGCACAAGGGTTTATTATGATCTACAAGAAATTGGCGATCCTAACCTTGAGCAAATTGTTGACGACTTCATTGTTAAATACAATTTGAAAAAATAATTTTTTAAAGCGGCTTTTAGCCGCTTTTTTTTTGAAATAATTGTTATAAATCGGCACTTAAAAACGTGGGTTTGAAGTTTAAAAACCCTAAAAAAAACGAACTTAAAAGTACCGATCATTAATAAGGGGTGTCAACCTACAAGTTGACACCCCTTATAAAAATAAATTTAGAAGAAATAATTTGTAAAAGGAATACCGGAGCTTGTATATTCACAAACTAAAAATAAAATCATCTATTTAAAATTAAAACATGAATAAAACCTACAACGCAAAATTAATATTGGAAGATGGAAGCATTTTTCCCGGTTACTCATTCGGATATGAAGGCTCAATAGCCGGTGAAGTTGTGTTTAATACAGCCATGACAGGATACCCTGAAAGTTTAACCGACCCATCTTATAAAGGACAACTTCTTGTTTTAACTTATCCCTTGATTGGAAATTACGGGGTTCCGGGTTTTGATGAAGAAAATGAAATGTTAAAGTTTTTTGAATCAGAGAAAATTCAGGTTTCTGCCCTCATTATTTCAGATTACTCATTTAAATTTAATCACTGGAATGCAAACAAAAGCCTGGGAGATTGGCTTATTGAACATAAAATTCCGGGGATTTATGGCATCGATACCCGTGAATTGACCAAGCTGATCAGAGAGAAAGGAAGTATGCTTGGAAAAATCATTATCGACGATCAGGATTGTGAATATTATGATCCTAATCTTGACAATTTGGTAGCCGATGTAAGCATCAAAGAAAAGAAGGTTTACGGAAACGGAAAACATCGCATTCTGCTGATTGATTGCGGTGTAAAAAACAACATCATTCGCTATTTTCTACAAAAAGATGCTACTGTCATCAGGGTGCCCTGGGATTATGATTATAAAAATGAAGAATATAACGGGCTCTTTATCTCAAATGGCCCCGGAAATCCTGAAATGTGTGATGTGACCATTTCGCATTTGAAGGAGTCAATCAAAGAAGAAATCCCAATATTTGGAATTTGTTTAGGACATCAATTAATTGCGCTTGCCTCCGGAGCAAAAACCTACAAATTAAAATACGGTCACCGAAGTCACAATCAACCTGTGATTTTAAAAGGATCAAAAAAAGCTTACATCACTTCGCAAAATCATGGTTTTGCTGTTGATCATTCAAGTCTAGGTAAAGAATGGGAAACACTTTTCACCAATATCAACGACGACACTAATGAAGGCCTGAAACATAAATCTAAGGATATCTTTACGGTTCAATTTCATCCTGAAGCATCGAGCGGACCAACAGACACAGATTTTTTATTTGATGATTTTATTTCGCTCTTGGATAAAAGAAGCTAGATAAAAGAAAAAAAACAAAGTGTTCAAAAAAAAACAGCAAAGCATGCACAATTTTAGAGAGTTAAAAATATGGGAAAAATCCAAAGATCTTGTAATCGAAGTTTACGCTATCACAGCAAAATTTCCCGACCAAGAAAAATATGTTCTAATCTCTCAAATGAATAAAAGTGTGATCTCTATTAGTTCAAATATTGCCGAAGGGTCTGGAAGAAATAGCACAAAAGATTTCCAAAGATTTCTTGATATCGCAATTGGTTCTGCATTTGAATTAGAATCTCAACTAATTATTTCGAATGAATTAGGTTATCTTCCAGAAAATGTATCAACAAAAATGGCCCTTCAATTGCAAGAATTACAAAAAATGATAAGAGGATTTAGGCATCATCTCGATAAATCTAATGTCTAACATCTTTAATCTAAAATCGACTCTATGCTTAGCATAAAAGAAATATACAAAATAGGATACGGTCCTTCTTCGAGTCATAGCATGGCTCCTCGTAAGGCAGCTCAAATTTTTCTGGACAAAAATCCGGATGCCGACCAATACAAAGTTTGGCTTTATGGAAGTCTGGCTGCCACCGGAAAAGGTCACCAAACCGATGAAAGCATTCAAAAAGTATTTAGGGATCAAGAAATTGAAGTCATTTGGGAACCCGAAACTTTTTTACCCAAACATCCAAATGGATTGATTTTTAAGGCCTATATAAACGATAAAGAAGTTGACACCTATGAAGTTTATAGTGTTGGTGGTGGTGATTTATCAGAAACTGGAGAAATCATTGGTAAAAACATTTACCAAATCACCCGTATGGATGATCTCTTACAATGGTGTAAAGATGAAGGCAAATCCATTTGGGAATTTGTTGAAGAAGTTGAAGGCAAGGAAATATGGGATTATCTGGCTGAAGTATGGAAAGTCATGCAAGAATCTATTGAGCGGGGAATTGACAATGAAGGGGTACTGCCCGGAACTTTAAAACTTCAGCGGAAAGCTTCCTCTTATTTAACAAAATCTCAAAATGTAATAGGCTCTCAGAAAAATATAGGAAAGATATTTGCTTATGCTTTAGCGGTCTCTGAAGAAAATGCAGCTGGTAATGAAATGGTTACTGCTCCAACATGCGGATCATGCGGGACTCTTCCAGGCATTTTATTTTTTTTAAAAGAGCACGATAACATCTCTGACATTAGAATTTTGCGTGCATTGGCCACAGCAGGTATTATCGGGAATTTTGTAAAAACCAATGCCTCAATTTCAGGAGCCGAGGTAGGATGCCAGGGAGAGGTCGGAACCGCTTGTGCCATGGCCGCAGGAGCAACCGCTCAATTGCGTGGAGGAAGCCCAAATCAAATTGAATATGCAGCAGAAATGGGATTCGAACATAATCTGGGTTTAACCTGTGACCCATTGGAAGGATACGTTCAGATTCCCTGCATCGAAAGAAATGCCTTTGCAGCTATGAAGGCCTGGGAATGTGCCGTTTATTCTTTATTATCAGATGGAGTACATAAAGTTAGTTTTGACGAAGTGGTTGACACCATGATGCAAACCGGTAAAGATTTGCAGGATGCCTACAAAGAAACCAGTTTAGGGGGCTTAGCCAGGTTTTGGCGACCGAAAATTGATCGAAGCTAAAATTTGAATACTTAAAGTGACTAAAATTTAGAGTGATCTAAAGTTTAAAAAATGGAAAATAAAGAATTTGGAAAACAATTAGAAGAAAGAACAAAGAAATTTGCAATTTCTATCATTAAGTTATCCGCTTCTCTTCCCAAAACTGCAGAAGGAAATGTTATTAAAAATCAAATTACCAAGTCGGGAACCAGTATCGGAGTTAACTACAGAGAGGCAAATCGCTCCAGAAGCAAGGCCGATTTCAGAAACAAAATTAAAATTTGCGAAGGTGAAGCTAGTGAAACCGCTTATTGGCTTGAATTAATTTCTGAACTAAAAATGGCCGACGTAAATTCCATTAGCAAAATCTCATCTGAAGCAAATGAGTTACTTGCACTTTTTACATCAATAAGCAAGAATTTAAAATTATAAACACTTTAGGCACATGAAGTACTTTAGTCACTTTAGGCACTAAGTAATACTAAAAACATCAAGATTCCGGAATAAATCCGGTATGACAAAGAAGAAAAATCATAAAATAAATACATAAATGAAAAACAACATTCAGAAAGTTCTGGTACTTGGATCAGGAGCCCTAAAAATAGGTGAAGCCGGAGAATTTGATTATTCAGGATCACAAGCATTAAAAGCCTTAAAAGAGGAAGGGATAGAAACCATTTTAATTAATCCTAATATTGCTACCGTCCAGACTTCTGAAAAAATTGCTGATAAAATTTACTTCCTGCCTGTCACTCCATTTTTTGTTGAAAAAGTGATAAAGAAAGAAAAGCCTCAAGGCGTACTTTTATCATTTGGAGGACAAACAGCGCTCAACTGTGGAATTAAACTTTTTCAACAAGATATTTTCAGGAAGAACAATGTTGAAGTACTTGGAACCCCCATCCAATCAATTATGAATACTGAAGATCGGGAAAACTTCGTAAATAAATTGGATGAAATTGATGTAATCTCTGCAAGAAGTACGGCAGTTAGCAGCACCGAGGAAGCACTTCAGGTTGTTAAAAAAATAGGATTTCCTGTAATTATTCGCGCAGCATATACCCTAGGTGGCCAGGGCAGCGGTTTTTGCAACAATGAAGAAGAACTGAGAGCCATGTCTGAAAAGGCTTTTGCTTATTCAAACCAGCTACTCATCGAAGAATCTTTAAAAGGTTGGAAAGAAGTAGAATATGAAGTAGTGCGGGATGATTATGACAATTGCATCACCGTTTGTAATATGGAAAATTTCGATCCTCTCGGAATTCATACAGGTGAAAGTATTGTAGTTGCACCTTCTCAAACCCTTACAAATTCTGAATATCATAAACTTCGCCAACTCTCAATAAAAATCATCAGACACATTGGCATCGTTGGTGAATGCAATGTTCAATATGCACTCGATCCAAACTCTGAAGATTATCGGGTGATCGAAGTAAATGCCAGATTATCACGATCCAGTGCACTTGCATCAAAAGCCACCGGCTACCCATTAGCCTTTGTTGCAGCAAAATTAGCTCTTGGTTTTGCCCTTCCCGACATTAAAAATTCGGTAACCAGAAATACGTCAGCCTTTTTCGAGCCTTCCTTAGATTATATTGTATGCAAAATTCCACGTTGGGATTTAGGTAAATTTCTGGGTGTTTCTAAAGAAATCGGAAGCAGCATGAAAAGTGTGGGAGAAGTAATGGCCATTGGTCGAAACTTTGAAGAAGCCATTCAAAAAGGATTACGAATGATTGGTCAAGCAATGCATGGTTTTGTTGACAATAAAGAGTTTGAGATTAAAGACATAGAGAAAGAATTAAGCCGTCCGACAGATATGCGAATATTTGTGATTGCCACTGCCATGAAAAAAGGTTGGTCGGTTGAAGACATCTATCAGGCCACAAAGATTGATCGATGGTTTCTGGAAAAGCTCCAAAACATCATCAATATCGATGATCAAATTTCTGAATACAATGGATTGAACGAAATTCCTCTGGACCTATTAAAGAGAGCAAAACAATCCGGCTTTTCAGATTTTCAATTAGGACGCTCCATATATAAGGAGGTGTTTGATGGTTCAGATGCTCAAATACTGGAAATCAGAAATTATCGAAAACAAAACAACATCATCCCAGTCGTAAAACAAATTGATACGCTGGCTGCAGAATATCCTGCCCAGACCAATTATTTGTACCTAACTTATAACGGAGATTATAATGATATACAATATGAAAACGATGGCCGTTCGGTGATTGTTCTGGGCTCAGGAGCATACAGAATTGGCAGCAGTGTTGAATTTGACTGGTGCAGCGTAAATGCACTGGAAACGGTCAAGGCTCAAAAGTACCGTTCGGTTATGATTAATTATAACCCTGAAACAGTAAGTACAGATTATGACATTTGTGATCGCCTTTATTTTGATGAACTTTCGTATGAAAGAACCATGGATATTATCGATCTTGAAACCCCTAAAGGTGTAATTGTTTCGGTTGGTGGGCAAATACCTAATAATCTGGCCATTCGTCTTCATGATCAAAAAGTACCCATTTTAGGAACTGCACCTGAATCCATCGACCGGGCAGAAAATCGATATAAATTTTCTCAAATGTTGGATGATCTAAAGGTAGATCAACCTGAATGGAAAGAATTAAGCAGTATTTCAGATGTATTTGATTTTACTGACAAGGTTGGGTTTCCGGTGATGGTTCGTCCTTCCTATGTTTTATCAGGAGCAGCCATGAACGTGGTTTCGAATAAAGAAGAATTGGAACACTTTCTGAATATGGCAGCCAATGTTTCTAAAAAATATCCGGTAGTCGTTTCTAAATTTATGGAACACACCAAAGAAATTGAAATGGATGCTGTTGCTGAAAACGGTAAAGTTTTGGCTTACGCCATTTCCGAGCACATCGAATTTGCAGGTGTTCACTCAGGAGATGCCACCATGATGTTCCCTCCTCAAAAAGTTTATGTTGAAACGGTGAGAAGGATTAAAAAAATAACCAATCGAATCGCCGCAGAACTTAAAATTTCCGGCCCTTTCAACATTCAATATCTGGCCAAAGACAACGACATCAAGGTCATTGAATGTAATTTGCGTGCCTCACGAAGTCTTCCTTTTGTGTCCAAAGTTTTGAAAACAAACTTTGTCGATCTGGCAACTAAAATTATGCTGGATGTAAAAGTAGAAAAGCCACATAAATCCTTATTTGATTTGGAATACATCGGAGTTAAAGCACCTCAGTTTTCATTTTCAAGGCTGGCAAAGGCGGATCCTGTTTTGGGTGTAGATATGTCATCAACAGGTGAAGTAGGCTGTATAGGAGAAGATTATTACGAAGCCATCCTAAAATCTATGCTTTCTGTTGGATATGAAATTCCTAAAAAGAACATCTTACTCTCAACCGGACCTGCACGTTCAAAAACAGAATTAATTAACAGTGCTCATCTGCTTAAAGAAAAAGGATATAATTTATTTGCAACCAAAGGTACATCGCAGTTTTTAGCTGATAATGAAATTGAGTCAACTGTCTTATATTGGCCGGATTCCAAGCAAAAACCAAACACTTTGGATTATATTAAGGAGCACAAAATTGATTTAATCATCAACATTCCTAAAAATTTAAGCCAGGATGAATTGTATAATGATTATCACATTCGTCGTGCTGCTGTTGATCATAATGTACCTCTTATTACAAATGCACGATTGGCGAGTGCTTTCATCATCTCATTTTGCAAATACAGCATGGATGATATTACCATTAAAAGCTGGGATGAGTACAAAATAAATTAAGCAAAAGAAGGGATGGCTTCCACAAAAGAGGGAAGCCATCCCATGAAATTATTATCGTTTAATTATGGTCATAAAAAAAGAAGACGTTCAAAACTACAAGAACGCCCTCCACCAAATTTATTAACAAACCTAACCTTAATTAATTTCTTTTGCGCTTTTGAGCCTCAGTACCAACATATGAATCTATAAATTTACTATAACCTAAATATTTAACTTCATACCCAAACTATGAAAAACATTCTTCAAATGTTAATTATTAATTATTTTTAAGCTTCGTTTTTCTTCAACGATAAATATTCAAAATACAAATTAGAAGCTTATTGTGAACACTATAAGTTGTTGTTATATATTATTGATACTAATTACGGCTCCTTTTACTCCTCGGAATATTCTTTAGCACCAGAAAAAACATCCTTGTCTATATCATTAAGGTGTGAACTGATTATTGCTGTTCCAACTAAATCACCGGTTACATTGCAAGCTGTGTGTGCAATATCTACCAAAGGCCATAAGGCTGCTAAAATAGGAACTAATGTTAATGGCAGGTTTATTGTCTGGAGCAAAATGGTTGCCATAACAATCCCAGCGCCTTTAACTCCTGCAGTGCCAATAGATAGAACCAACCCGAGAAAAACAAATTGAAGAATAAGAGATGTTGTAATCGGCATATTATAAAGATTAGCAGCAAAGACAGCTATAATGCCGATAACTGCAGCCATACCATTCATGTTTATTGTTGCACCCAAAGGCAGTGTAAAGCCATATATTTTCTCAGATGTTCCTAATTTTTTATGTGCAATTCTCATAGCTTCTGGTAGAGTAGCACTACTTGATGTGGTGCTTGCCGCGACAAGCATTGCTGGTGTTATATTCTTGTAAAATCGAAAGATGCTCAGCTTACCCAATTTTTTTATTGCAATGGGATAAACTACAACCAAAATTATAATGATCGCAACAGTATCAGCTATAATAAAGCGTCCAACTTCGGATAAAATATCTGTACCCATCGTTCCCACCATATTTGCAATAAGTGCAAGAATACCATAAGGTGCGGTTTTCATAACGAACTCTGTAATCTTAATCATTATATCCGCACCCTCATCAATAAGCTTTACCATGTTTGTAACCCTTTTACCAAGAGCCAGTAAGCTAACACCTACTATTATTGAAAAAAAGATAATCTGCAACATGTTAGTGGTTGCCATAGCTTCAATAGGATTAATAGGAATCCATTCCACTATACTTTCTATAAAATTATATTGTGTTGCTTCAATTTCAACTCCAGAACTTAAGAGACCTTGTGCACCTTTACCTGGCATAAAAATGAGTGCGATACCCGTTCCTATAACAGCAGCAATAAGTGAAGAGACAGCATAATACAAAAGAGTCATTCCACCAACTGATCGTAGTGAACGCAAACTTTCCATTTTAGTTATACCGCTTATTAATGTAAAAAAAGTTAGTGGAACAATAAGCATTTTAAGCAACCTTATAAACATATCACCTACAGGCTCAATAACTGTTGCTTTAGGACCCAAGAGAAACCCAAGGCCAATTCCAATAATAATACAGATAAAAATCTGAGTGTGAAGTTGCTGCTTAAACCACCATTTCATAATATAGATTATTAATTTATTAATTCAATTTAACCCGTTAATCTTAGACTGATCCTCTAAGATCATAGTCATTCAATATCTCTATTAATTCAGTTCTTATTCCCTAAGTTGATAAGTTTACGTAACCTTAAATCATATTTTTCACCTGAACTCAAAATAATTGGATTGCCTATTTCCAGAAACGGAGTATTCCATACCTTTTGATTTTTTAAATCATAAAATGTTACCGCGTTTTTTCCCAGCACCTTAGCATCTGTTCCTTGCACAAAAAGAGCAGTTGCCTCATCTATACCAATACCTAACATTTGAGGATGTTTCATCAAAAGTGTTGGTAAAGTATATTCGCGTCCACGCTGACGGAAATGAGCATCAATTATTACACCACGTATGAAACTCAAACCTAAGTCATTACCTTCCATCCATAATGTATCATTTGTCCAGGATCACCACGAACTAAAAAACCTCCAAGAATCTGTGTTCCAGCTGATGAGCCCACAATAATTCCCCCTCGCTCCAGCAATTCATTCATTTTCACTTGAGCCTGAGTACCAACATAGGAATCCATAAATTTATAAGTACGCCCTCCGCCAAATTTATTAACAAACCTAAATTAATTTCTTTTGCGCTCTTTTAAATTATATACTTCACCTGAATATAAAACAATTGGATCGCCTATTTCCAAAAACGGAGTATTCCATACCTTTTGATTTTTTAAATCATAAAATGTTACCGCGTTTTTTCCCAGCACCTTAGCATCTGTTCCTTGCACAAAAAGAGCAGTTGCCTCATCTATACCAATACCTAACATTTGAGGATGTTTCATCAAAAGTGTTGGTAAAGTATATTCGCGTCCGCGCTGACGGAAATGAGCATCAATTATAACACCACGTATAAAACTTAAACCTAAGTCATTACCTTCCATCCATAATGTATCATTTGTCCTAGGATCACCACGAACTAAGAAGTCTCCAAGAATCTGCGCTCCAGCGGATGAACCCACAATAATTCCCCCACGCTCCAGCAATCCATTCATTTTCACTTGAGCCTGAGTACCAACATAGGAATCCATATATTTATAAGTACGGCCACCACCAAAATATAGCATATCTGCATTTTCAATGGCTTCAAGAAGAGCAGGATCATTAACATTTTGTACCCCATTGCTATTTTCGCTAACAACATAAACAGATACATTGGTACATCCTAAATCTTTCAATTTTTCTGCACCTGTAGAACTTTCTGTTTGTGTTAAACATACATATTTTGCATCTACTCCTCCTGAAAATGCTACAACATCTTCCCACATATTTTCCGGATAACCACTGCCTCCGATAATCATTAAAGCTCCCTTGGCAACTTCCGGAACAGGAGCAACTGTTGGAGGAAATAGATCACCAAGTCGCGCAATTGCAGACCGATTCCAAGAAACTAGATCTGTGCTGTAAGGAAGATTGTCGTAAGAACGATTGTTTACTTGTTTAAATGTAGCAACTCGTTCATTCCATTCTCCATTTGCCGCTACTTTTATTGTAATCTCATTATCACCTACAACAGATATTTGGCGTCCTTTATATATGACAACAGATCCGCCTGAGGGGATTTCCCAACCAATTCGCCCAGGTAAATGATCAATTATCTCATTAAATTGATCATTATCAGTTGCATGAACATATGAATTTGATAACAATCCAAATCCTTCTCTAATCTCATGGCCATCTTTAACAAAACTAGCCAATCCTTCGGCTGCTTTCCCCTGACCACCAACGGTTCTGCATTTCCTAAATAACATTTTGATTTCATCATTTAGTTTGGTTCCAGCAAATCTTTTTGAAAGATCATTCTCTAACCATAATGCAGTCGCCGTTTTAAATACTGCTAAATCGGCTGAACCCAATTCTGACTTGGATTCATCTAACTCAATAATTACAACCTCTCCAAATAAATCCTGCCACAAGGATGAAATATTTTGATTGCTTCCATCAGTCAGAACAATCAGTTTTCCATTTTTCTCACCAGATAAATAAGCAAAAGTTGCTGCATCATTAGATGTTATTTCTCCAGTACCAATTAACATGAGTTTACCGTGTGTCCACGAAATCTTAATACTAGGCTCATCAGACTCAACTGAATGAGTTACTTCTTCACTTTTTCTACATGAACTGAAAATAAGAATAACCGAGGTGAATATAGCGATGACTATACTCTTAAAATTTATATTCATTTTCATCTTTTGTATTTCACAGATTTTCTAAATATTGTTGGTATTTATATAGCTCTTTTAGTTGTTATCTATTGATAATAATTAGCGAATCAGATTTAGAAAATATTAAACTAGTTTATAGCTTTAGTAGATTATAATCTGATTTAAACATAAAAAGAGGAGAACGATCAAGAATTTATTTCACCCATGATATGATCATTCTCCTCCACATTTATTAACAACCTAACCCTAATAAATCTTTTTGCGATCTTTCATATCATACTTCTCACCAGAGCTCAAAATCAAAGGATTACCCACTTCCAACAATGGCGTATCATTAGCACTAGTGTTTGTGAGATCATAAAATGTTACTTCATGTTTCCCCATCACTTCGGCAATGTTTCCTTGAATAAAAATAGCCGTTGCTTCGTCTAAACCAATACCGAGCATTTGGGGATACTTAAGCAATAACGGCGGTAAAGTTTTTTCGCGGCCTCGCTGGCGAAAATGGGCATCAATAATTACTCCCCGGATAAAACTTAAGCCCATATCATTGCCTTCCATATACAAACTATTGTTTGTTCTTGGATCACCACGCACTAAAAAACCACCAACTATCTGAGCTCCCGCAGAGGTACCCACAATAATTCCACCTCTTTCTAACAACTTATTCATCTCTTGATGAACTGGAGTATCAAGGTAAGAATCCATATATTTATAAGTTCGTCCTCCCCCAAGGTAAACCGCGTTAGCCTTTTCTAAATCTTGGAGAAGCATTTTATCGTAACCATCAACTGCCATGCCTTTGCCAATAACATAAACACTCACATCATCACAGCCAAATCCTCTTAATTTTTCTGCTCCAACACTTCTTTTGGTTTGAGAAATACATACATATTTTGCTTCCTTTCCACCGGCAAATTCAATCATTTTATCCCACATATCTTGGGTTGATCCTCCACCACCAATTATTAACAAAGCGCCATTAGGTACTTCTGGTACTGGAGCCACTCTTGGCGGAAAGAGCTCACCTAAGCGAGCTATTCCAGATCGATTCCATGAGATTAAGTCTGTTGTGAATGGAAGATAATTTACAGGAGGTCCAAAGGAAGCTACTCGTTCAGGCCATTCTCCATTCTTTGCAACTCGAAGGGTTATCTCAGGATAGCCAATCACAGAAATTTGACGACCATTATGGACAACAACCGAAGCTGAAGTCGGTATATGCCAACCAACTTTTCCAGGAAGTTTCTCCAGGGTTTTGATGAGGTGATTGTTTCCATCATCAGTCGCTTCGATATAAGAATTGGGTAGCAGATTAAATCCATCTCGAATTCCAGTAGCATCATCAATAGATGTTGCAATACTCTCGGCTGCAATTCCTTGTCCTCCCACAATTCCACCACGTTGAAGCACTGCTAATAGCTCACTTTTTAGTTCAGAACTGATTAAATACTTTGAAAAATCATATTCAAGCCATACTGCTGTTGAAGCTCTAAGTCCTGCAAGATCAGATAAAGTGAGTTTCGTTTTAGATTTTGTCAAATGAACCATCTTTACAGTTCCAATTCGCTTTTGCCATGGTTGCAGATTCTTGCTCTTAATTTTACCTCTTTTAGTCAAGATTACCAGTTTCCCAGTTTCCTCCTTCGCCAATTTAGCAAAGGTAGCCCCTACACTTGCTGACATTTCTCCAGATCCTACCAGCATTAACTTACCTTTAATTGTTGAAACAAGTTCTCTTGAAACCGTTTGTTGTGCAATTAAATTTAAGTTAAAAGTGAAGCACATTAAACCAGTAAGCAGAAAAACTAGCAAACTTCTAATTTGAGTTGATAATTTCATATTTTAATTTTCTTTTTATAAAATCTTCTATTAGTAGGTATCTTGGATAGCTTTTAATCCAGTTCCTGATTCAAAGTTATAATTGCTATTTTTAAGTCCAATTTCTATGGCTCCTACTGTTGCCAATAAATCATTGCGACTTATAGAACCCATATGCCCAATTCGAAAATAACTACTTTTGATATCAGCGAGTAATCCACCTGCTGCAATAACCCCTTCTTTGGAAATCGCTCCTAAAAAAACATTTCCTATTACCCCTTCAGGAAAACAAGGTGCAGATAGTGTATTTGCACACACACTTTCAGAAACGGGAATCATTTCTAAGCCTAAATTCTTAATCGCAGCGCGGAAAGCTTTGCCTGCTTGTAAATGCTTATTAAATCTATTGTCTAAACCTTCTTTTAGAATGAGTTTTAAACTTACTTCTAACGCCATAATTAAATTAACAGCAGGAGTACCAAAATATGAAGGTTTCCTGCTTTCATAGGCTTTCATGATGGGTAACCAATTGGTCCAATCGGCATAATAATTTAATACTGGGGTTTTTCGATCTTCGAAAGATTTTAATGCTTTTGGTGAAACTACTATTAAAGCAAGACCGGGAGGTACCCCAATTGCCTTTTGTGAAGCAGTCAAAACGACATCAATCCCCCACTCTTCTTGTTTAATTTCTTCTCCAGCAACAGAACATACTCCGTCCAAAATAGTAAGCACATTATATTTTTCACCTAAGGCACCAATTGATTTTGCATCATTCAGCACAGCAGTTGAAGTATCAACATGTGTAAAAGTCATCAACTTATAGTTCTTCTTTTTAAGCTGATTTTCAATTTCCTCCATCGGTACAATATCTCCTAAAGAAGCCTTTAGCACATCAACTTTGGCTCCATATCGCTGAAGTAGATCTGCATATCTTTCTCCAAAATAGCCAGTTGATATTACCAAAACATTGTCACCTTCTTCAATTAAATTAGATCCGGCAATATCCATCGCCAATGTACCGGTTCCTGCAATAATAAATGCCTGACCTGAGGGACATTGCCAAACCTCTTTCATAAGTTCCAAGGAGTGCCCAAAAATTTCAATAAAATCAGGATCAACATGACTAGGTGTCGGAATAGCCATTGCCTGCAATACATCATTTTCAAATTCAATGGGTCCGGGGATCATTAATAATTTACGTCCTTTCATAGTATTTAAATTTTAGAGGTGTTTATCAATTATTTTAATTAATTCTTTTTCTGTTTCAGGGCTCAACGCCTGAATAGGCTTTCTGGCAGAACCACCATAATAACCCAAATAATCCATTGCTCTTTTCAGAGCAGGTATTCCCCAACGACTTGTAATCGCTGTATTAACGGGTATCATATCCAACTGCATTTTACGCGCCTTTTCAATATCCCCTTTAAAAAAATCATTATAAATACTTAAGCATTGATTAGGTGCAATATTTGCCAATGCAAGGATACCTCCAACAGCTCCAACTGAAAGGGCTGGTAATAAGAATCCTCCTGAACCTGCCAGTATCTGAAATTCCGGCTCCGCCATTCTTCTTATATCACCCATTTTTACAATGTTACCTCCCGAATCTTTCACACCAATAATATTTTGATGAGCAGATATTCTAACAATGGTCTCAGCATCCATGTCTAAGCCGGTACTGGCTGGCATATTGTATATTATTACCGGAACTTTTGAAACATCTGCAACTGCCCAATAATGCTCAACCAAGGCTTTTTTTGACATCAAACCTTTATAATAAAAAGGATTTAGCACTAAAACTGCATCTGCACCTGAAATGGCTGCCACTGTATTATTACTAATGGTTTCTCTTGTTGTTTGTCCGCCAGTTCCAATAAGTAGAATTTTATCTTTAGCAACCACATCTCGTGCCAACGAATAAACTTTTTGCCTTTCATTTTCTGAAAGATTTACCAATTCACCATTTGAACCCAAAACAAGAAATCCTGCCAAATCATATTGGCTTAATTTGCGAATATTGTCTTGCATTTTACCACATGCAAGCTTCTCATTTTTATGAAATGAGGTTGGTAAAGGAGGAAAAATGCCATTTAATTTTAACATCATAAATAAATATTAGATTATCATAAATATGTTTCTGTATTTAACTTCAGCAAAATTATATCTAACCCGAATAAGCTAAAAATTGTTTCAATGTATATTTTTAGTATTTTTACATCAATCAACAGTATATTTACATTTTTTACATTTTATCAATGGTTGACAATTTAGACAACAAGATAATTCAATTATTATCCATTAACTCCAGATTATCATTTGCAGATATTGGCCGACAAATAAATTTATCACCTTCTTCTGTCAGGGAAAGAGTTCTGAGAATGGAAGATATAGGTCTAATAGAAAAGTATACCTTAAAAATAGACAAATCAAAACTGGGATATCAGATTGAAGCATTTATCCTAATCAAAATATTTACCGGTAAACTGAAGCCTTTTTTATCCATTGTTAATAAAATTGAGGAAGTGCAAGAATGCTACCGTATTACAGGAAATCAGAATGTGCAACTTAAGGTAATTTTAAAGGATCAGCTACATCTCCAAAAACTCTTGGATCGCCTTATGAATTATGGAAATACATCCACCTATTTAATACTTTCAGAAGTAAAGAACGAGGACTAATACTACCTTATAAATCTATACTTAAATAAATACTACAAAAAATTCAGAGAATTCAATTTTTCAATTCAATTGAAGTAGAAATTTTCCTATTTTTGACAAAACTTAAACCTAACGAATGAAACGAGTACTGACTTGTATTTTTTCAACATTCTTATCAAAGTCAAGCGAGTTTCATGTGATCAACATCAAACATACAATTAACACATGAAAAACAGAAGTTTAGTATCAATAGACGATTTTAGCAAAGCAGAATGGCTTAAAATTCTGGATCTTGCTGAGGAATTTGAAAAGAACCCAAAACAGCGAATATTGGAAGGGAATGTTGTGGCTACCCTGTTTTTTGAGCCATCAACACGCACCCGATTGAGTTTTGAAAGTGCAGCATCTTATTTAGGTGCAAAAGTGATAGGATTCTCAGATGCATCATCAAGTAGTGTTAAAAAAGGTGAGTCATTAAATGATACCATATTAACCGTTAGCAATTATTCGGACATTATCGTAATGCGACACCCTCGAGAAGGAAGTGCCCGATATGCAAGTGAAGCTTCACCAGTTCCAATTATTAATGCAGGAGATGGAGCAAACCAACACCCAACCCAAACCCTTCTCGACCTTTATTCTATTCGTAAAACACAAGGTAAACTCGACAAATTACATGTTACATTCGTTGGTGATTTAAAATATGGAAGAACCGTACACTCATTGGTAATGGCACTTTGCAATTTTAATGCAACTTTTCATCTGGTATCGCCTACCGAATTAAAGTTACCTAGTTATGTAAAACGCCATATTAAAGAAGCAAAACTTAAATATTATCAATATACAGAGCTTACAGAAGCCATTCCAAAATCAGACATTCTTTATATGACTCGTATTCAAAGAGAACGTTTTTCTGATCCCATTGAATTTGAAAAAGTAAAGAATGCTTACATCCTAAGAAACAGCATGCTTGAAGATGCAAAAGAAAACATGAAAGTTTTGCATCCTTTGCCACGAGTGAATGAAATTACTGAAGATGTCGATAAAAACCCAATGGCATATTATTTTCAACAAGCTCAAAACGGAGTTTATGTACGTCAAGCATTATTAACCTCAATCCTTGGTATAAAATGAGTGAAAAAAGAAGAGAATTAAAAGTATCGGCCATAGAGAATGGTACCGTTATCGATCACATACCTGCTGACAACCTCTTTAAGGTAGTGAAAATATTAAAGCTCGATTCAATTTCCAATCAAGTGCTGATTGGAAACAATTTACAGAGTAAAAAGTTTGGAAATAAAGGCATCATTAAAGTTAATGGTAAGTTTTTTGAAGCTCAGGAACTAAACAAAATTGCACTTGTTGCACCTTCAGCCACTTTAATTGTAATAAAAGATTTTACAGTTGTATATAAAAAAAATGTAGAGCTCCCTAAAAGCATCAAGCAATTTGTTAAATGTGTAAACCCTAACTGTATCACCAATCATGAAAACATCGATACTAAATTTGATGTACATCTGGATGAAAATGATCAGGCCAAACTTCTATGCAAGTACTGCGAAAAGTTTACACTAAAAGACAATATGATATTTATTTAAAAGTAAACACCAATTACACATGGAGCTTCCCCAAAAGGAAGCTCTTTTTGGATACTGTAAAATGAAATTGAATCACAAACACATCGAACACTTAATCTCTGAAGGGGAGCATCAACAACTTGACTTTAAATTCGAGATTTCAGATTCAAAGAAAATAGCACGCACACTGGCAGCTTTTTCAAATACAGATGGTGGCACCTTATTAATAGGTGTGAAAGACAATGGAGCCATCGCAGGTATCCGATCCAATGAAGAATTCTTTATGCTTGAGGCCGCAGCACAGCTTTATTGCAAGCCAGAAATCCCTTTTACTGCTAAAGAATGGAATATTGATGGCAAAATGATTTTGGAAATAAAAATTCCAAGGAGAACAGGAGATATTGTTAAAGCTCCCTGCCCGGATAATAAATGGACTGCTTATGTCAGAGTTGCCGATCAAAATCTAAAGGCAAACAAAGTATTGTATAAATATTGGAAGAAAAAGGATAAAAAGATAGCGGTGAAAATCCAATACAAAGAAGCCGAAAAGCTTCTTTTGAATTATTTAAGAGATGAAGAATATGTAACCATTGCAAAATTTTGTCGACTTGCAACTATACCATATTATACAGCTCAAAATATTATGGTAGATTTCATGCTTCTCAAACTAATTGATATCGAATTAAGCGAGAAACAAACACGATATAAACTCAGAAAATAAACCACATCATTCATTTACCCCCAGACAAATTTTCGAATTTTACAGCAAAAAACTTTGCTTAATTTAACAATCTGCCTCCCCAATTTTAAAACGACCTTCACTTTTAGCTGTTTTTATTAAGCTAAATAGGTTTACAATTTCGAATTCAGAGATCAAAACAAAAGAACTATTGAAAAAAATTAAGATAATTGAAGAGCTAACAAATTACATTGGTGTTACTTACTATTTAATCACAAAAAAAGGCACAAAAAGCATGTTTTTTTTGCAAATTCTAATTGATTATTACTATCTTTGCACCCCGCTTTTGCGAAGATGTTCATTTAAAAGTTGTATTTAGTTCTTAATTGGAAAGCAAAAATCAAGTTTAACTATCAATAATAATGATTAAAAAAATTGACAAAAAGCTTTGCAGGTTAAAAAAAAGTATTACTTTTGCATTCGCATTCAGCAACACGTTCTTTTAAAACACGCAAAACATACAATCTCAACAAGTTAGAAGGAAAATTGAGGCGCAAATTTTAAAAATATTTTTTTCAAAAAAAATAACAAAAAAGTTTGCAGATTAGAAAAAAGAGAGTAATTTTGCAGCCGCTTACGATCACAACGAAAGTAAGCACTAAAAAAGACAAAAAGTTCTTTGAAAATATTGAAGCAATAAAAGCCTAAAAATAGTAGCAAATATCCCATAAAGTGAATTCTTTAAGGAATAATAAATCTGAGACATTTAACAAATTTTTTACAATGAAGAGTTTGATCCTGGCTCAGGATGAACGCTAGCGGCAGGCCTAATACATGCAAGTCGAACGGTAAGTCCCTGCTTGCAGGGAACACGAGTGGCGCACGGGTGAGTAACGCGTATGCAACCTACCTTTAACTGGAGAATAGCCCCGAGAAATCGGGATTAATACTTCATAATAACAAGATCTGGCATCTTTTCTTGTTTAAAGCTCCGGCGGTTAAAGATGGGCATGCGTGACATTAGTTAGTTGGTGAGGTAACGGCTCACCAAGACAGCGATGTCTAGGGGTTCTGAGAGGATTTTCCCCCACACTGGTACTGAGACACGGACCAGACTCCTACGGGAGGCAGCAGTAAGGAATATTGGTCAATGGACGCAAGTCTGAACCAGCCATGCCGCGTGCAGGATGACAGCCCTATGGGTTGTAAACTGCTTTTATACGAGAAGAAACCTCCCGACGTGTCGGGGGCTGACGGTATCGTACGAATAAGGACCGGCTAACTCCGTGCCAGCAGCCGCGGTAATACGGAGGGTCCGAGCGTTATCCGGATTTATTGGGTTTAAAGGGTGCGCAGGCGGAATAATAAGTCAGTGGTGAAATCTCTCGGCTCAACCGGGAAACTGCCATTGATACTGTTATTCTTGAGTATAGTTGTAGTGGGCGGAATATAGCATGTAGCGGTGAAATGCTTAGATATGCTATAGAACACCGATCGCGAAGGCAGCTCACTAAACTATAACTGACGCTCAGGCACGAAAGCGTGGGGAGCAAACAGGATTAGATACCCTGGTAGTCCACGCCGTAAACGATGATTACTCGATGTTGGCAATACACCGTCAGCGTCCAAGCGAAAGCGTTAAGTAATCCACCTGGGGAGTACGATCGCAAGATTGAAACTCAAAGGAATTGACGGGGGCCCGCACAAGCGGAGGAGCATGTGGTTTAATTCGATGATACGCGAGGAACCTTACCTGGGCTCAAATGTATTATGACAATTCCCGAAAGGGAACTTTTCTTCGGAACATTTTACAAGGTGCTGCATGGTTGTCGTCAGCTCGTGCCGTGAGGTGTCGGGTTAAGTCCCATAACGAGCGCAACCCCTATTCTTAGTTGCCATCAGGTAATGCTGGGGACTCTAAGAAAACTGCCTACGCAAGTAGTGAGGAAGGTGGGGATGACGTCAAATCAGCACGGCCCTTACGTCCAGGGCTACACACGTGCTACAATGGCCGATACAGAGGGCAGCTACCTGGTGACAGGATGCAAATCTCGAAAATCGGTCTCAGTTCGGATCGAAGTCTGCAACTCGACTTCGTGAAGTTGGATTCGCTAGTAATCGCATATCAGCCATGATGCGGTGAATACGTTCCCGGGCCTTGTACACACCGCCCGTCAAGCCATGGAAGCTGGGGGTACCTGAAGTTCGTCACCGCAAGGAGCGACCTAGGGTAAAACTAGTAACTGGGGCTAAGTCGTAACAAGGTAGCCGTACCGGAAGGTGTGGCTGGAATACCTCCTTTCTAGAGAGGTTTATTATTTCCCGATCTTGATCGGGATGATATTTGCTACTTAGGTTTGCTTCATATTAAATTATAATCCCAAAACGAGCAGGAAAGCTGCTTCTTCCTTTACTAAGCTATAAGGAAGTAGAATTTGCACGAAAATGCAAACTATACAGTCCCGTAGCTCAGTTGGTTAGAGCACTACACTGATAATGTAGGGGTCCGCAGTTCAAATCTGCGCGGGACTACATCTAAAAATCGTTAAGGGGGATTAGCTCAGCTGGCTAGAGCGCTTGCCTTGCACGCAAGAGGTCATCGGTTCGACTCCGATATTCTCCACACATATCCTGAACGAAGGATATTTTTTTGAAATAAAACTTGGATTACTAGCTCAATGGATAGAGCGTCCCGACTGGCAAGTCGGGAAGGTCATCGGTTCGACTCCGATATTCTCCACTGGTTCCTAAATTTTAAAGGAATAAAGTTCTTTGACATATTGAAAGAAAATACAACAGAGCGTGATGTATAATTTACATCACAAGACATATAATTGTTATTTGATTTATCAGATAACATAATATTTTAGTAAGAAAGTAATTAAGAGCGTACGGCGGATGCCTTGGCTCTCAGAGGCGATGAAGGACGTGATAAGCTGCGATAAGCTTCGGGTAGGTGCAAATAACCTTTTATCCGGAGATTTCCGAATGGGGCAACCCAGCATACTGAAGGTATGTTATCCTTTATTAAGGAAGCTAACCCGGTGAACTGAAACATCTAAGTAACCGGAGGAAGAGAAAACAATAGTGATTCCCTAAGTAGTGGCGAGCGAACAGGGATTAGCCCAAACTGGTATTGTTACGGCAATGCCAGGGTTGTAGGACTACAATATGGACTTTAAATTTATAGTAGAACATTTCTGGAAAGTTAGACCGTAGAGGGTGAAAGTCCCGTAAACGAAATAGATTTAATACCTAGTAGGATCCTGAGTAGCGCGAGACCGGAGAAATCTTGTGTGAATCTGCCAGCACCATCTGGTAAGGCTAAATACTCCTGAGAGACCGATAGTGTACAAGTACCGTGAGGGAAAGGTGAAAAGTACTTCGAACAGAAGAGTGAAATAGAACCTGAAACCGTGCGCTTACAAGCGGTCGGAGCCCATTAGGGTGACGGCGTGCCTTTTGCATAATGAGCCTACGAGTTACTCCTCTCTAGCAAAGTTAATCTTGAAAACGAGAGTAGCTGAAGCGAAAGCAAGTCTGAATAGGGCGTTAAAGTTAGAGGGGGTAGACGCGAAACTTGGTGATCTACCCATGAGCAGGTTGAAGTTCCGGTAACACGGAATGGAGGACCGAACCAGTACACGTTGAAAAGTGTTTGGATGACTTGTGGGTAGGGGTGAAAGGCTAATCAAACCAAGAGATAGCTCGTACTCCCCGAAATGCTTTTAGGAGCAGCCTTGGAGTAGAGTGTCATAGAGGTAGAGCTACTGATTGGACTAGGGGGCTTCACCGCCTACCAAATCCTGACAAACTCCGAATGCTATGACATATATCCAGGAGTGAGGGCATGGGTGCTAAGGTCCGTGCCCGAGAGGGAAAGAACCCAGACCATCAGCTAAGGTCCCAAAATATATACTAAGTTGTTCTAACGAGGTCCAATTGCATTGACAGCTAGGATGTTGGCTTGGAAGCAGCCATTCATTTAACGAGTGCGTAACAGCTCACTAGTCGAGCGATCGGGCATGGATGATAATCGGGCATAAGTATATTACCGAAGCTATGGTCCCGACAATTTATTGTCGGGAGGTAGGGGAGCATTCTAGTTGCGTTGAATGTGAGTCGTAAGGCTTGCTGGAGCGGCTAGAAAAGCAAATGTAGGCATAAGTAACGATAATGCGGGTGAGAAACCCGCACGCCGAAAGACTAAGGTTTCCTGATCAACGCTAATCGGATCAGGGTTAGTCGGGTCCTAAGGCAAACCCAAATGGGGTAGTCGATGGATAACAGGTTAATATTCCTGTACTAGCAATTATTGCGATGGAGGGACGGAGTAGTGAAAGGTCCGCGTACTGACGGAATAGTACGTTGAACACTGTAGGTATAAGATGTGTAGGCAAATCCGCACATTTTGCTAAAGGTGGATAGTACCGTGAGTCTTCGGACAAGCGGATAGTGACCCTAATCAGACTTCCAAGAAAAACTTCTAAGCTTCAGATAATTGCTACCCGTACCATAAACCGACACAGGTAGTCGAGATGAGAATTCTAAGGCGCTCGAGTGATTCATGGCTAAGGAACTAGGCAAAATAGCCCCGTAACTTCGGGAGAAGGGGCGCCATCTTCGGATGGCCGCAGTGAAATGGCCCAGGCGACTGTTTATCAAAAACACATGGCTTTGCGAAATCGAAAGATGATGTATAAGGCCTGACACCTGCCCGGTGCCGGAAGGTTAAGAGGAGATGTTATTCAGATTTATCTGGAGAAGCATTGAATTGAAGCCCCGGTAAACGGCGGCCGTAACTATAACGGTCCTAAGGTAGCGAAATTCCTTGTCGGGTAAGTTCCGACCTGCACGAATGGTGTAACGATCTGGGCACTGTCTCAGCCATGAGCTCGGTGAAATTGTAGTTCCGGTGAAGATGCCGGATACCCGCAACGGGACGGAAAGACCCCGTGAACCTTCACTACAACTTAACATTGATATTGGATAAATGATGTGTAGGATAGGTCGGAGACTTCGATCCTGCTTCGCTAGGAGTAGGTTAGTCAACCTTGAAATACGACCCTTTATTTATCTGATACCTAATCCCTAACGGGAGACAGTGTTTGGTGGGTAGTTTGACTGGGGTGGTCGCCTCCAAAAGAGTAACGGAGGCTTTCAAAGGTACCCTCAGTATGGTTGGTAACCATGCGTAGAGTGCAATAGCATAAGGGTGCTTGACTGTGAGACCAACAAGTCGACCAGGTACGAAAGTAGGATATAGTGATCCGGTGGTTCCGCATGGAAGGGCCATCGCTCAAAGGATAAAAGGTACTCCGGGGATAACAGGCTGATCACTCCCAAGAGCTCACATCGACGGAGTGGTTTGGCACCTCGATGTCGGCTCGTCACATCCTGGGGCTGGAGAAGGTCCCAAGGGTTGGGCTGTTCGCCCATTAAAGTGGCACGCGAGCTGGGTTCAGAACGTCGCGAGACAGTTCGGTCCCTATCTGTTGTGGGCGTTGGAAATTTGAGGGCACCTGACTCTAGTACGAGAGGACCGGGTTGGACGAACCTCTAGTGTACCTGTTGTCACGCCAGTGGCATCGCAGGGTAGCTATGTTCGGATGAGATAAGTGCTGAAAGCATCTAAGCACGAAACTTAGCCCAAGATGAGATTTCCTTTAAGGGTCGTTATAGACGATGACGTTGATAGGCTGCAGATGTAAAGTCAGTAATGACAAAGTCGAGCAGTACTAATTACCCGTAAGCTTTCTACTATGATGTTCTTTTTATATCATGTGCTATTGTATTTTCTTTCATATATATGTCTTTATTATGAAATTTAAGATTTTTTGGTGACTATCGCGGTGGTGTTCACCTCTTCCCATTCCGAACAGAGAAGTTAAGCCCACCAGCGCCGATGATACTGCCATTCCAGGTGGGAAAGTAGGTCGTTGCCAACTACTATAAAAGCCCCGATTTTATCGGGGCTTTTTTTTTGATACTAAAGAATATGGAAAAGCCCCGACTAAGAGCTACCCTCTTGTCGAGGTTCCTCGCAGCTGTATAAAATCTATAATTACTACATCGCATGCAATAGATCGCTCTAAAATACCTTAAAACCTACAATTTATTGAAGGCTTTTTTTTTACCTATTTGTTATTCAAATCTACTTTTATCCGTACTTTTGACATAAATTTTATTAATTGTCTAAAAAAGACTAGTCTTATTCTATTCAATCCAGGTCTAAATACATACTCCCTATCCTTTTTTTTACTTCTACCCTACTCTACTCATTATTTGCTCTGATAAGTATGAAGATTAGACATTATATTACTTATCACCTAATACCACAAGAACAGTCACCCCATTCAGATGATATTCTAAAGACTTTACATATAGGAGAATTTGAAACAACCTAAATGACTCAAAATCCATCTGAAAATTTAAAGAAGAACCTTTCTTGTTTGTTAACAATATGGGCAGAAATGCAACATTTTGAGACTTTAAACAAGCTTATAAAATATAAATAAACAGATTTAGTAAAATCAAATCATTAGTCAACACCCTCAATATCTAGGAATTATAAAACTCAAAAAAGATTCAAGCAAATAAATGCATATTTTTTGAAATAAAACTACCAAAAAAGTTTGCAGGTTAAAAAAAAGTATTACTTTTGCATTCGCATTCAGCAACACGTTCTTTTAAAACACGCAAAACATACAATCTCAACAAGTTAGAAGGAAAATTGAGGCGCAAATTTTAAAAATATTTTTTTTCAAAAAAAATAACAAAAAAGTTTGCAGATTAGAAAAAAGAGAGTAATTTTGCAGCCGCTTACGATCACAACGAAAGTAAGCACTAAAAAAGACAAAAAGTTCTTTGAAAATATTGAAGCAATAAAAGCCTAAAAATAGTAGCAAATATCCCATAAAGTGAATTCTTTAAGGAATAATAAATCTGAGACATTTAACAAATTTTTTACAATGAAGAGTTTGATCCTGGCTCAGGATGAACGCTAGCGGCAGGCCTAATACATGCAAGTCGAACGGTAAGTCCCTGCTTGCAGGGAACACGAGTGGCGCACGGGTGAGTAACGCGTATGCAACCTACCTTTAACTGGAGAATAGCCCCGAGAAATCGGGATTAATACTTCATAATAACAAGATCTGGCATCTTTTCTTGTTTAAAGCTCCGGCGGTTAAAGATGGGCATGCGTGACATTAGTTAGTTGGTGAGGTAACGGCTCACCAAGACAGCGATGTCTAGGGGTTCTGAGAGGATTTTCCCCCACACTGGTACTGAGACACGGACCAGACTCCTACGGGAGGCAGCAGTAAGGAATATTGGTCAATGGACGCAAGTCTGAACCAGCCATGCCGCGTGCAGGATGACAGCCCTATGGGTTGTAAACTGCTTTTATACGAGAAGAAACCTCCCGACGTGTCGGGGGCTGACGGTATCGTACGAATAAGGACCGGCTAACTCCGTGCCAGCAGCCGCGGTAATACGGAGGGTCCGAGCGTTATCCGGATTTATTGGGTTTAAAGGGTGCGCAGGCGGAATAATAAGTCAGTGGTGAAATCTCTCGGCTCAACCGGGAAACTGCCATTGATACTGTTATTCTTGAGTATAGTTGTAGTGGGCGGAATATAGCATGTAGCGGTGAAATGCTTAGATATGCTATAGAACACCGATCGCGAAGGCAGCTCACTAAACTATAACTGACGCTCAGGCACGAAAGCGTGGGGAGCAAACAGGATTAGATACCCTGGTAGTCCACGCCGTAAACGATGATTACTCGATGTTGGCAATACACCGTCAGCGTCCAAGCGAAAGCGTTAAGTAATCCACCTGGGGAGTACGATCGCAAGATTGAAACTCAAAGGAATTGACGGGGGCCCGCACAAGCGGAGGAGCATGTGGTTTAATTCGATGATACGCGAGGAACCTTACCTGGGCTCAAATGTATTATGACAATTCCCGAAAGGGAACTTTTCTTCGGAACATTTTACAAGGTGCTGCATGGTTGTCGTCAGCTCGTGCCGTGAGGTGTCGGGTTAAGTCCCATAACGAGCGCAACCCCTATTCTTAGTTGCCATCAGGTAATGCTGGGGACTCTAAGAAAACTGCCTACGCAAGTAGTGAGGAAGGTGGGGATGACGTCAAATCAGCACGGCCCTTACGTCCAGGGCTACACACGTGCTACAATGGCCGATACAGAGGGCAGCTACCTGGTGACAGGATGCAAATCTCGAAAATCGGTCTCAGTTCGGATCGAAGTCTGCAACTCGACTTCGTGAAGTTGGATTCGCTAGTAATCGCATATCAGCCATGATGCGGTGAATACGTTCCCGGGCCTTGTACACACCGCCCGTCAAGCCATGGAAGCTGGGGGTACCTGAAGTTCGTCACCGCAAGGAGCGACCTAGGGTAAAACTAGTAACTGGGGCTAAGTCGTAACAAGGTAGCCGTACCGGAAGGTGTGGCTGGAATACCTCCTTTCTAGAGAGGTTTATTATTTCCCGATCTTGATCGGGATGATATTTGCTACTTAGGTTTGCTTCATATTAAATTATAATCCCAAAACGAGCAGGAAAGCTGCTTCTTCCTTTACTAAGCTATAAGGAAGTAGAATTTGCACGAAAATGCAAACTATACAGTCCCGTAGCTCAGTTGGTTAGAGCACTACACTGATAATGTAGGGGTCCGCAGTTCAAATCTGCGCGGGACTACATCTAAAAATCGTTAAGGGGGATTAGCTCAGCTGGCTAGAGCGCTTGCCTTGCACGCAAGAGGTCATCGGTTCGACTCCGATATTCTCCACACATATCCTGAACGAAGGATATTTTTTTGAAATAAAACTTGGATTACTAGCTCAATGGATAGAGCGTCCCGACTGGCAAGTCGGGAAGGTCATCGGTTCGACTCCGATATTCTCCACTGGTTCCTAAATTTTAAAGGAATAAAGTTCTTTGACATATTGAAAGAAAATACAACAGAGCGTGATGTATAATTTACATCACAAGACATATAATTGTTATTTGATTTATCAGATAACATAATATTTTAGTAAGAAAGTAATTAAGAGCGTACGGCGGATGCCTTGGCTCTCAGAGGCGATGAAGGACGTGATAAGCTGCGATAAGCTTCGGGTAGGTGCAAATAACCTTTTATCCGGAGATTTCCGAATGGGGCAACCCAGCATACTGAAGGTATGTTATCCTTTATTAAGGAAGCTAACCCGGTGAACTGAAACATCTAAGTAACCGGAGGAAGAGAAAACAATAGTGATTCCCTAAGTAGTGGCGAGCGAACAGGGATTAGCCCAAACTGGTATTGTTACGGCAATGCCAGGGTTGTAGGACTACAATATGGACTTTAAATTTATAGTAGAACATTTCTGGAAAGTTAGACCGTAGAGGGTGAAAGTCCCGTAAACGAAATAGATTTAATACCTAGTAGGATCCTGAGTAGCGCGAGACCGGAGAAATCTTGTGTGAATCTGCCAGCACCATCTGGTAAGGCTAAATACTCCTGAGAGACCGATAGTGTACAAGTACCGTGAGGGAAAGGTGAAAAGTACTTCGAACAGAAGAGTGAAATAGAACCTGAAACCGTGCGCTTACAAGCGGTCGGAGCCCATTAGGGTGACGGCGTGCCTTTTGCATAATGAGCCTACGAGTTACTCCTCTCTAGCAAAGTTAATCTTGAAAACGAGAGTAGCTGAAGCGAAAGCAAGTCTGAATAGGGCGTTAAAGTTAGAGGGGGTAGACGCGAAACTTGGTGATCTACCCATGAGCAGGTTGAAGTTCCGGTAACACGGAATGGAGGACCGAACCAGTACACGTTGAAAAGTGTTTGGATGACTTGTGGGTAGGGGTGAAAGGCTAATCAAACCAAGAGATAGCTCGTACTCCCCGAAATGCTTTTAGGAGCAGCCTTGGAGTAGAGTGTCATAGAGGTAGAGCTACTGATTGGACTAGGGGGCTTCACCGCCTACCAAATCCTGACAAACTCCGAATGCTATGACATATATCCAGGAGTGAGGGCATGGGTGCTAAGGTCCGTGCCCGAGAGGGAAAGAACCCAGACCATCAGCTAAGGTCCCAAAATATATACTAAGTTGTTCTAACGAGGTCCAATTGCATTGACAGCTAGGATGTTGGCTTGGAAGCAGCCATTCATTTAACGAGTGCGTAACAGCTCACTAGTCGAGCGATCGGGCATGGATGATAATCGGGCATAAGTATATTACCGAAGCTATGGTCCCGACAATTTATTGTCGGGAGGTAGGGGAGCATTCTAGTTGCGTTGAATGTGAGTCGTAAGGCTTGCTGGAGCGGCTAGAAAAGCAAATGTAGGCATAAGTAACGATAATGCGGGTGAGAAACCCGCACGCCGAAAGACTAAGGTTTCCTGATCAACGCTAATCGGATCAGGGTTAGTCGGGTCCTAAGGCAAACCCAAATGGGGTAGTCGATGGATAACAGGTTAATATTCCTGTACTAGCAATTATTGCGATGGAGGGACGGAGTAGTGAAAGGTCCGCGTACTGACGGAATAGTACGTTGAACACTGTAGGTATAAGATGTGTAGGCAAATCCGCACATTTTGCTAAAGGTGGATAGTACCGTGAGTCTTCGGACAAGCGGATAGTGACCCTAATCAGACTTCCAAGAAAAACTTCTAAGCTTCAGATAATTGCTACCCGTACCATAAACCGACACAGGTAGTCGAGATGAGAATTCTAAGGCGCTCGAGTGATTCATGGCTAAGGAACTAGGCAAAATAGCCCCGTAACTTCGGGAGAAGGGGCGCCATCTTCGGATGGCCGCAGTGAAATGGCCCAGGCGACTGTTTATCAAAAACACATGGCTTTGCGAAATCGAAAGATGATGTATAAGGCCTGACACCTGCCCGGTGCCGGAAGGTTAAGAGGAGATGTTATTCAGATTTATCTGGAGAAGCATTGAATTGAAGCCCCGGTAAACGGCGGCCGTAACTATAACGGTCCTAAGGTAGCGAAATTCCTTGTCGGGTAAGTTCCGACCTGCACGAATGGTGTAACGATCTGGGCACTGTCTCAGCCATGAGCTCGGTGAAATTGTAGTTCCGGTGAAGATGCCGGATACCCGCAACGGGACGGAAAGACCCCGTGAACCTTCACTACAACTTAACATTGATATTGGATAAATGATGTGTAGGATAGGTCGGAGACTTCGATCCTGCTTCGCTAGGAGTAGGTTAGTCAACCTTGAAATACGACCCTTTATTTATCTGATACCTAATCCCTAACGGGAGACAGTGTTTGGTGGGTAGTTTGACTGGGGTGGTCGCCTCCAAAAGAGTAACGGAGGCTTTCAAAGGTACCCTCAGTATGGTTGGTAACCATGCGTAGAGTGCAATAGCATAAGGGTGCTTGACTGTGAGACCAACAAGTCGACCAGGTACGAAAGTAGGATATAGTGATCCGGTGGTTCCGCATGGAAGGGCCATCGCTCAAAGGATAAAAGGTACTCCGGGGATAACAGGCTGATCACTCCCAAGAGCTCACATCGACGGAGTGGTTTGGCACCTCGATGTCGGCTCGTCACATCCTGGGGCTGGAGAAGGTCCCAAGGGTTGGGCTGTTCGCCCATTAAAGTGGCACGCGAGCTGGGTTCAGAACGTCGCGAGACAGTTCGGTCCCTATCTGTTGTGGGCGTTGGAAATTTGAGGGCACCTGACTCTAGTACGAGAGGACCGGGTTGGACGAACCTCTAGTGTACCTGTTGTCACGCCAGTGGCATCGCAGGGTAGCTATGTTCGGATGAGATAAGTGCTGAAAGCATCTAAGCACGAAACTTAGCCCAAGATGAGATTTCCTTTAAGGGTCGTTATAGACGATGACGTTGATAGGCTGCAGATGTAAAGTCAGTAATGACAAAGTCGAGCAGTACTAATTACCCGTAAGCTTTCTACTATGATGTTCTTTTTATATCATGTGCTATTGTATTTTCTTTCATATATATGTCGTTTATTATGAAATTTAAGATTTTTTGGTGACTATCGCGGTGGTGTTCACCTCTTCCCATTCCGAACAGAGAAGTTAAGCCCACCAGCGCCGATGATACTGCCATTCCAGGTGGGAAAGTAGGTCGTTGCCAACTACTATAGAGCCTCTCCAATTTATTGGAGGGGCTTTTTTTTTGATACTAAAGAATATGGAAAAGCCCCGACTAAGAGCTACCCTCTTGTCGAGGTTCCTCGCAGCTGTATAAAATCTATAATTACTACATCGCATGCAATAGATCGCTCTAAAATACCTTAAAACCTACAATTTATTGAAGGCTTTTTTTTTACCTATTTGTTATTCAAATCTACTTTTATCCGTACTTTTGACATAGATTTTAATACTCATAAAAAACACATCCGGTTTTATCTATGCTAGCCCGCTTTAAATATATCATTACTGTAGTTATCTTAGCCTCTACCCTACTTAAACCTAGCTTTGCTAATGAGTTTATGTTGGAAAGTCCTTCAATTCTGAGTATTAATCAAGATACAACCAAAAAAAAGGCACTAAAAAAAGATAATAGACTCCAAATACCAATTGCACAAGACAGCATAGCGAAAACCAAACCCGTACAAGATTCTTTATTATCAAATTTAGTTGATACAAATTTGGCACATTTGCCCATGATGGAAGATAGTATTCCTGGCATACAAGATTCTTCTCTGGTTCAGTACTTTATTGCAAATATTGATAGTTTTGCACTTGGAAGGATTCATAACATTGATACATCCTTATATAATAGGCATAATATTGATCCATCTTTTGGGGTTGGGAAATATTATGCGAGTCTTGGTAATATTGGCCTCCCTGCTAAGGATTTGATTTTTAGATCAAAAACAAGTGAGGGATTTAACTACGTTAACAGCTCGCTCGAACTTTACACTTATAACAATAAGGATGTAAAATATTATCGGGTATTCCGTCCATTTACCGATATACTTTATGCAATGGGCCCTAAAAAGGAGAATACATTAAGGCTGATTCATACACAGAATTTAAGTAGAGGGTTAAATATCGGTTTAAATTTTAAATTTATTAATGCCCCTGGCAGCTATCAACAACAGTTTTCCGACAATAAAAACCTATATGTAACAACACGTTATTCCACCAGAAATGGGAGGTATGGTTTTATTGCCAACTACATTCATGACAAGTTAATTGTTGAGGAAAATGGAGGAAATAAAAGTGACAGTGCGTTTAAATATAGCTTGGAAGTGAACAGGGCATTAATTGATATAAACCTATCCGATGCACAAAACACCTTAAAGAAAGGTGGATTTTTCTTAAATCAATATTTCAATATTGGCAAGGCTCCTTACATAGAAAGGGATAGTCTTGGCAAGAAGAAAATTCATCATGGCCTACCTTTAGGACGAATAACTCATAGTATGCAATATGAACGCAGACAGTATATTTATGAAGGTGTATCGGCTGATGATGAATTTTATGAAGGATATGATGAGATCCTCAATACGACAAGCACCTTTGACTCAACAAGTATTACCAAATTTGAAAATGAATTTAAGTGGACAAATTTAGGTTATGATATTCAGATTGAAGACAAACCAATTTATATGTACTTTGGAGTAAAACATCAACACATTGAGGTTGTTGACACGCTCTCAAAACAAGTTTTTAACCACTTGATTCCAAAAGCAGGACTTTCAACATTCTTATTTAAGAGTTTTAGACTTAAAGTCAATGGATATTATGTAATAGGAGATCATAATGATGGTGATTATTCGTTGAATGCCCGACTTAGCCAGGTATTGGGAACAGATAAAAAGAATTTAGGGATCATTAATTTACGTGCTGAAATTGCAAAACAAAGTCCATCCTGGTTTTATAATCTTTATCATGGAAATCATTTTCGATGGGAAGAAGATTTTAAGGCCGAAAATTACTTAAATTTTGAAGTCAAATATTCATTTAAGGGAATCACTGCCGGAATTAATTATCAAAAAATTGACAATTACATTTTTATGGATAAGACGGCTCATCCTGATCAAACGGATTTAACCCAAACTATCTATACAGCTACTTTGGACTACACAAAAAAGATCAAAGATTTTAACATAGATGCGCATCTGATCTATCAAAAAGCCAAAAGTGATAGTTTGCTTCGAGTTCCTGAGTTTATTGGACACCTATCCGTTAATTATACAAAATCACTGTTCGAAAATGCGACTACTATACAGCCCGGAATAGAAATCTTTTACAATACCTCCTATTTTGCAGACGCCTATATGCCGGCAACAAGGAGTTTCTATTTACAAAATTCAGATAAAATTGGAAATGCTGTTTATGCTGATCTCTATTTAAACTTCATCATTAAGAACACCACATTTTACTTTAAATACCAGCATTTCAATGCAGCTCTTACTGGCTTCAACTATTACTTGGTTCCACATTACCCTATGCATGATTATGCCATTAGATTTGGTCTCATATGGAGATTCCTTGATTAAGAATTTATTTCCCTCATTATATATCAATTTATCTACACAAATCTAATATTCATCTACTATATTTGTTAAAAACTTACAACTGGTATATTTTAGTTCAAAATAATTGCTTAACGAAATAAGCTAAATGGCAAAATCTTTTAACCTCAAGTCTCTAATACTGCACCTGTTAGTCTGGTTATTAATCATTAACCTTACCTATCTTATCACTGGGAATTTCTTTTTTAGATTCAATATTGTTCACTCACTACTTATATGGGTAATTTATTTAACAATCTTTTATACCAACTATTTTATTTTAATTCCATATTTACTTTTTAATAAAAAGATTTTAGCCTACATAGGTTTCTCAATTATACTGCTGGCAGTATCTTATTTTTTAAAAGATTCACTAATTAGAATGAATTTTGAAGAGTTACCAAACTTTAGGAATATAAATGGCCCACCACCACCTGAAATTTTGGCGAATAAAATGCCATTTCAGAGACCCAATCCGGAAGGTTTTTTTAACATTCGAAATTATAAACCTATAATTTTTACTTTAACTGGAATTATTTTTTTCTACATCATAAGTCTTTTATTAAAATTACTTCAGAAATGGAATAATCACGAAAAATACAAAGCTGAACTTGAAAAAGAAAAAATACTCATAGAGCTCAAACTACTCAAACAACAATTACATCCACATTTTTTATTTAACTCTTTAAATAACATCTATTCTTTATCCATAAGTAAATCAGATAAAGTAACATCATCTATATTAAAGTTATCATCCATACTTAGGTATTTTCTTTATGAAAATGTGGACACCATGATTTATTTAAAGGATGAAATTAGTGTGATTAACGATTATATTGAATTACAGAAATTACGAATAAATGATACTGTAACCTTGTCATACAATGCCATTGGAGATTTTAGCAATTACAAAATTGAACCTTTTATCATTTTGCCACTCATCGAAAATTCTTTCAAATATGGGAGTGACAATATTAACAGTTCCTTCATCGATTTTGCCATAATAGTAATGCATAATAAATTAGGGCTACGGATAAAAAACAAAATTGTATACAAGCCTCAATCAAAGGATCATAATTCAGGAATTGGAATTAAAAACATTAAACGACGATTAGAGCTATTGTATCCAGGAAAATATATTTTTGATATTAAAGAATCCGATGGAATATTTTCCGTACACTTAGAATTAAAATTAAAGAGATGAATTGTTTAGCAGTTGATGACGAAATACTAGCCTTAGATGTAATTAAAGATTTTTGCTCAAAGGTCCCATTCATAAATCTTGTGGATACCTGCACAAATGCCATGGATGCTGCAAAATTGATCAATAAACACGACATTGATTTGGTTTTTCTTGATATTCAAATGCCGTATATAACCGGTGTAGAATTTTGCAAAATGCTTTCGAATATTAATGCTCCATTAATCATATTTACCACCGCTTATTCTGATCACGCCTTAGAAGGGTTTGAACTAAATGTCCTGGATTATTTAGTAAAACCGATACCTTTTGAAAGGTTTTTTAAAGCGGCAAACAAAGCCTATGAACTTGTTGAATTAAGAAAAAAGAAAGATCATTTAATAATTCCGAATAACATCAATATTGCTCAACCGGATTATATAATGATTAAATGCGAATATAGTACGGTTAAAGTAGATTTTGAGAGCATACTCTATATCGAAGGATTAAAAGATTATATCAAGATTTTTACGACAGAAAAGATGCTGTTAACAAAGAGTACCATGAAAAATATTGAAAGCAAACTCCCTGATAATCTTTTCATTCGGGTTCACAAGTCATTTATCGTTTCAGTAACTAAAATTTCCAAAATTGAAAACAACCGTATTTTGTTTGGAGATCAAAGAATTCCAGTAGGAGAACAATATAAGAAGACTTTTCAGCACCTGATTAATGAGCATCGATTATAATTTTTTGCAAGTAAAAAGATATATTCAACAGGAGGATTATTGTGGTTTTCCCCGAAGCCATTAATCCGCATATGAGGACTAATATTTTCTTCTTTTAAACCATATATCCTGAAAACCAAGACTTACATTAAGCTGGAAATAAGACTCTTTTATCAAGTTATGTTGAGTGGTTCCATTTTGTCCATATTCAAAAGATAAATTCAGGGTACTCAAGCTATTTTTTAATGGAATTCCAAATCCTGCAACCAAAGCATATGAATTTATTGGTTCTGTACTCACGATAAGGCTGGATTTTTTGTAATTGGCACCAAACCTATAAGCCCAATTCTGTAATCCCCGCTTATCGACTTTTTTTTGAGGGAAAATTTGCATACCAACTGAGAACCTTTCGCTATTTCTTGAATTAGTAAGAGGATTACTAAAATCATAACTCCCCCACCCATGTTGTTCATAGTCCACTCCTATCTCCCAATTATCCATTCGTTTATAGGCCAATCCAAAACCAAATTTTTGAGGGATTTCATAAGGCTCAACATCTTCATAATCTTCTAAATTAAGTTCATCTCCCTGCCACAGGATGTTGATATCCACAGAAGTATTGAGTTCTTTCTTTTGTCCATAAATTGCCCCTATGGTAAGCCGATCTTGCTTCATCATAAAAGAATATTGTAAACCAAAATCAAAATAAAAGCTATTCATTGTTTGTAACTTTTCAACCGAATAATCCAGGTTTTCATCTCCAATCGATGAAGCTTCAAGAAGTGTAACATTTCCAAAAATACCTGATGCATTCATTCCAACTACAAAATTTTTAAACAATTGATACGAATTCCCGACATAAAATTTATTTATACCTCCCGATCCGGTATATGTCATATCATAAACCGATGACTCACCAGTTAGATAGGCTTCTGAATTTATAACATAATCGATTCTGCTAAATGGTGTTAAACCAAAACTCATAGCCCACTTAGGAGTTATCCTGAACCCAAGAGCTAAGTATTCGATGTTACCATCATTTCTGCGTTGAACTTCATCCTTTGAAGTAAAGCTCGATGAATTAAAATAAAACCCAACTTCTGATAAATATCTTAAACTATCAATGGCTTGATAGGAAGCTGGATTCATCGTATTTAAATAACCTTCCGATTTCAATGCTATACCAGTTCCACCTAAAGCTCTGTTCACTCCAAAGCCACTATTTTCAATCCTTCCTACTCCAAATACAGAATATGGAGAATAAACAACCTGGGCCATCCCTTGATTCAGAATAAAATTACTTATCAAAAGAATAAATACAATTTTAATTTTCATATACTGATTAATATTTTAGTAAATACAGTTTTAATACGGGTGTATATAGCTGAGTATCGATCACCACCCTTCTAAAGTCTATTTGTATATCTGACGAATTAAAACTGATAAGTAATGCATCATCCGGATCAAAATAATGATCATCTATCCCACTTCTTATATATCCTGTAATATCAAAAGAGTAGTATGAATTTTCCTGATATAAATCATCCTCTACCACATATGGGTAAACGGGTGTTTCTTCGTCAACATACAATTGTGTTTTAATAACATTGTATTTACCGGTTTGATAAACCACTAAGTCTGATGGTAAGTCTCCACTTAAATAGCTTTTCTTTTTGGGTTTAAAAACCAGCTCTGCTTTCGCTATCAAATCCTCATACAATAACAATTCGTCTACCGTAGGAAAACGCACTTTCGTTGCCAAGGCAATTCCTCCCTGAATAAATGACAGTCCTTCCGAATTATCTGAAACAACTTCATCTGATTGACTCATCAATCCGCTTAAAGCTGTTCCATCGAAGTTATGTTCAATCTGATTAAACTGATTGTCTAACATATTGATGGGAAAATCAATCGTTTGATTATCTTCATTAGAATTATACTCATGTGTATATACCCGCATCAATGCATTTTCTGCCAAAAACTCTAAAACCGCTTCATTGTCGTAATAGTTGCCAACAATGGCCAATCCCTTAAACACATCTATAAAGGTTTCAGTTTGTGTAAAATCAGTATTATTCTCTTTCAACCCTTCAAAAAGATAATTTCCAATCTCATCACTTAATCTAACATATAATAATGAATCTTTAGAGGATGGTTTTGGAAAGAAACATTTACTACCCAATTCATGGTGATTATAACCAAAAGATGAAGTATTATACAAATCAACTTCTCCGCTTTCAGCTTCTATGCTTTCTGTTAATTGATGTACAGCTATTTTAAATAACTGTGTAGTATCACCGAAATAACTTGAAAAGCTAAGAATTAATTCTATTGAATCAAATAAGGTACGATCATTTATGGTGTATGAATCAGGGGAAGCTAGTTCGAAGTAGCTTGTACATCCAAGCTCCCCAAAATACGGATCATTCATATGACCCACTAAAATAGAACTGGTATTTGATGTCACAATAGAATCAAACTTTATGGTTGATAGTTCAACCGATAAAGTATCAACAAGGGTTAAACTAGATGTGGTGTTGATATATTTTTCGCCAAAGGTTAATTCAACATCATTTTTATTACACCCAGACACCAAAGGAATGATAAGGATAAAAAAAACAATCTTATTAAGCGGAATTTTCATAAGCATAAATATCTGTTCAATCATTATTAAGGGCTTACAAATAACATCAGATTTATACTTAAAAGAAAACGAAGTCTACCATAACACTAAAAGAGTAGACACAATTTACTTTACAGTTGATTAAACCTCAAGAAAGGTATTTTTGAGGGGATTCGGGTTTTGTGTCGCTAACAAAAGGCCTTATGTCTACGAATTATTTTTATACATCTACTTAATTTTTAAATAGTACTTCTTGTAAATAAGTTTGCCATACAATTAATTAAAGATCGATGGTGAAATATAAATTAACAATACATATGAATAAATCAACATTTTTAATAGTACTAGTCGTTACTTCAATACTTTTTACTGCTTGCTCAAAATCAGATTCTGTTGGTGATTATGACGGTAACTGGGTTGAACAATCAGATTTTGAAGGCGTACCAAGAAGTGGAGCAGTCTCGTTTTCAATTGGTGACAATGGTTATATAGGGACTGGATATGATGGAGACAATTGGTTAAATGATTTCTGGGAGTACGATGTTAGTAGAAACACATGGATTCAGAAAGCAGATTTGCCAGGGACTGCAAGGATTTCGGCCGTTGCCTTTGCCGCTAATCAAAAAGGCTATGTTTGTACTGGTTATGGAGATGATATAAAATTAGACGACTTATGGGAATTTGATCCTGATTTAAACACTTGGGTTCAAAAATCAGACTTCCCTGGTTCGGCACGATATGGAGCTGTTGGATTTGCTATTTCAAACAAAGGTTATATAGGATCGGGATATGATGGGAATTATTTGAAAGATTTTTGGGAGTATGATCCATTAACAGATAGCTGGGAACAGAAAGTCAGCATAGGTGGTGGTAAGCGTCGTAATGCAGTCGGTTTCACCATAGATGGCAAAGGATACATTTGTACCGGAATAGACAATGGGAATTATGAAACCGATTTTTGGGAATATGATCCATTATCAGACTCATGGACAGAAAAAAATTCAATTGCAGACGTTACTGATGAAAGCTTTGATAATGATTATGATAACATCATTGGGATTTATAAAACTGCAATGGTAATTAATGGAAAAGCATATCTGGCAACTGGAGGAACATCTACAAGTGTGATCGTATGGGAATGGGACCCAAGCACTGATTTATGGGAGCTGAAAACAGAATTTGAAGGAGTAGCAAGAACAGAAGCAGTTGCGTTCACAGCAGCAGGCCGTGGATTTGTTGCAACAGGTCGGAATGCCACCTACTTTTTTGATGATATTTGGGAACTTAGACCAGATGAAGAATACGACGAATATGATTAAGAAAATTTGGTTCATATTTGGATTAGCAGTAGTAATCGTAATGATTATTACTGCTATTAAATTTAGTTCAAAAAATGATTCAACAACCAATGCAGGATACAATCTTCAAACTATCAAGATTGAGAACGGTTGGGGCTATGAAATACTCCTGGGTGAAAAGGTATTTATTTCACAGCAAAATGTTCCGGCAATTGCAGGGAACCATTTATTCTCCACAGAAAATGACGCTAAAAAAGTTGGGGAGCTTGTGTTGCTTAAACTCCAACACAAAAACTCACCAACAATTACCAAGGATGATTTGGCAAAACTTAAAATCAATTGGAAATAAGTTTCTAACAGAAAGAAAAAATGTTTTAGCTAAATACCCAGATGATAACCTAATGCTAACCAACTTCCAGAATATTAGGTAAATCACCTATAAAAAATGAGCTAATATTCATTAATTTTATGGCTTATTTTTAAACCACGGTCATATGCTTAAACCTTCTTTTCTGAGTAGGAATCACATCAGGGCTAAATTTAGACTTCAAAATTTAACCTTATTTTTAATGACTTCTATTTTGATAATGACCTATAGTAGTTGTAAGAAATTTGACAACTATGAGCCTAGCATTGCGGTATCCATAGAAAATCTAGACATTCCAGATGATTTCAATTGGAATACAAACAACTTGGTAAATTTTATTCTAACAGCTGATGATTCAAGAGTTATTGAAATAACATCACGAGATGGAAGTTCTTTATTTCATAAAGGATTTTATAATACCCTGACCGAAACTTATGATGTAAAAGTCAGCATTCCCTCCTACTTTACTGAAGTGATGGTAAATAATATTGTGACTCCGTTGGATAATTCAACAATTTATGTAAATCTAAACATCCCAAGTTTAAAGAGTTTTACAAAATCAATGGTTGCAAATGAACCTATGGGTAGTATTGCCATCTGGCATTTAAATGAAAATACTGGAAATACCACTGTAGATGAACAAAATACATATAAAGGAAGCATTGAGGGAGCAAGCTGGGTCTCAGGCATCAATGGTTTTGCTTTAAATTTCGATGGAGAAAAAGGAAATGTAAGCATTCCCATGAGTGAAAAGCTTAATATTATCTCCAACAAACTAAGTATCTCCTTATGGTTTAAGCGCGATCATATGAATGATGACGGCTCCTTTCTTTTTCAAAATATGAAATATATTCTTAGAATTGACAAATGGGGTAAAATCACTTTTGCAGTTTATAATCCTGATTGGTCTGCCATTACAGTTGATTGGAAAGAACGAATCATAGATACAGACTGGCATCACATTGTCGCAACATATGATGGGGAGAAAATGAAGTTGTATGTTGATAAAAAATTAATGATTCAAAAAGAAACCGAAGGTAATCTTAGATCATCTAACTCGAATATTTTAATTGGGAGTCAAACTTCCAGAAACTATTATGAAGGGATTATAGATGAAGTAATTATTTATGAAAGAGCGCTTAATGAAGATGAAATAAGTCAAATTAATACAACTACACAAGACCCATCCAATGGATCTAACAATCTCATCGCCGACTGGAATTTAAATGAAGGAAGTGGAAGCACAGTATCTGATCCTATAAGTAACATCAATGGGGAAGTGCATGGTGCGAGCTGGGTAAGTGGTGTTCAAGGAAGCTGTTTAAGTTTTAACGGTGAGAGCGATTATGTTGAAATTTCGAATAGTTCAAACTTAGATTTTGACAATGAGCTAACTATTTCAGCCTGGGCAAAAACAAGAGAATATAAAGAAGCTAAGATTGCTCAAAAAGGAGATTGGGATGGACATGGAATCGGTGGTACGAAATGGGGAGGATGGAAAGGCCACATCCGCCTGACAAATAACCAATCAACATCGATTGAAAGCGAGGATGGAAGGCCCATTCTGAATGAGTGGTATCATATTGCCTTAACATATAATGGATCAATACTAAAACTTTATATAAACGGGCAATTAAGTGCAACTAAAAGTGTTTCCGGACAATTAAAGATCAACAACAGGAATGCTTCCATTGGTTCCGATAATGGAGCACAGAAATTCTTTAATGGATTAATTGATGAAGTTAAGTTTTATAATAAAGCTTTAAGTCATACTGAAGTTCAAGCTATTTTTAAAAATCAAGATGTAGCTACTGATGGAGATGGTGATTGGATTCCGGATGAGAATGATGATTATCCCAATGATCCGGCTCGGGCATTTAACAATTATTATCCGGTTACAGGATATGGAAGTCTTGCCTTTGAAGATTTATGGCCTGGTAAAGGAGATTACGACTTCAACGATCTGGTTCTTGATTATCGATTTACTCTTATTACTGATGCGTCTAATAAAGTTAGCGACATTAGGGCAGTATTTATAGTAAAAGCTATAGGCGCAGGATTTAGTAACGGCTTTGGGTTTCAGCTACAAAATCCCGACATTGAATCCGAATATTTAAATGTAAGTGGTTATAATCTGCAAGAGAACTACATAAATCTGAATGAAAATGGCACTGAGTCAGGTCAAGATAAAATAACCATCATCGTATTTGATAATGCCAAGAAAATCCTTCAAGCATCTTCCGGATTTGGGGTAAATGTATCTTCTAACGAAGCATACGTTATTCCAGATACAACAAGAATCAATATAAATTTTAGCACAAAAACATACACCATAGCTGACTTAAACATTCAGGAATTTAATCCGTTTTTAATTGTTGATGGTGAGCGTGGAAAAGAAATTCACCTTCCAAATTTTTCTCCAACAAATCTTGTAAACACTGAATATTTTGGAAGTCTAAACGACAATTCAATTCCAGGTATCAATAGGTATTATAAAACAGTTAATAATTTACCATGGGCCATTAACATCCCAGAGAGCTATCACTATACCATTGAGAAAAACCAAATTACCAGCGGATACCTAAAGTTTGGGAATTGGGCAGAAAGTGGAGGAACCCAGTTTACCGACTGGTATAAAAACAAAAGTGATTATAGGAACGAAGGCTCCATTTACCAGATACCTGATTAATAAATTAGGCCTCGATTTACTTCATCCCTCTTTGCTTTTTAATTTCATCATAAGCTGCATTTAACTTCTGAAGTTTTTCTTCGGCAGCTTTTTTAATCTCATCACCTAAATGAGCAACCTTATCAGGATGATACTTTGTTGCCATGGCATAATAGGCCTTTTTTACCTCTGCATCCGTAGCGGTTGACTTAACTTCTAGCATTTGATAATTGCCATCAACCTCTTTTACAAACATGGCTTTTATGGATAAGAAATCTCCCCTATCAATTTCGAGGTATCGTGAAATCTGCTCAATAATTTCAATTTCGCGAATATGAAGCTGGCCATCAGCTTTTGAAATCCCAAAAAGGAAATGTAATAATTGAAGCTTGGCCGCATAATCCATATACTGTTTAATCTGCCGACATACTTCAATTAAATTGATGTTTTGTTTCAGAATTTCTTTCAGCATCATGATGTTTCGATTGGCATTTTCTGCCCCAAATTGCTGCACAAAAAATTTCCTTACATAATCAAGTTCTGATTTTAAAACTTTGGAATCAGCTTTCATCACGGCAGCTGAAAGGATTAATAAACTCACACTAAAATCACCTTCCTGAGTTTGTGTTGATCTGGTTTGAGTTCCGCCGTATGGATCGTAAGCATGCTCACCTTTTTGAAGTCCGTCAAACATAGATCCGAATGCGAATCCTAATATACCACCAATAGGACCACCAAAAGCCCACCCAAGGCCACCACCAATCCATTTTCCGTAAGATTTTTTACCCATCTTTATTCATTTGTATTTGTATACAAAAGTAAAAATGTTTTTTGAGAAAATTCACCAATCAATGTTAATGAAACTTAAAAAAAACCTCATCTTCTTTTACATTCATCATGAAATATTCTCACTCATCGGCAAGCCAAATTCTTCGATCATCTTTATATCCATGGTCTCAAGCTGATCAAGAACCGGATTATAAATTTCAGGAATTACAGGAATGTGAACACCCGTGGTTTTTATTTTTCCTTCCAACATCATTTCAACTCCGCATGCTGCTGGCAAAGCTACCGTCCGGGCAATTGAAGTATTTGTTTTTAAGGATCCGAAATCTAACATTCGTGATTTGATTACTTCTTTCCTTCCATCATATTTTGCAACAAAAGTATGCTGGAGAATTACCATATCTCTCTCATTTTCTTTAATCATCATCTTTTCAATCATCAAATCAGAAATGATTTCGAATGGAGAATCCAGAACTCGGTTCATCTTTTCTTCTGAAAACAATCCAAGCCATTGCATCGCTTCAATTGCATTTGAATTGGTTTTGACATTGAGCTTGTCAGCAATTTTTTGTTTTATATTTTCTGAAGAATCTGAAACTATCATTTTGGCCATAAAACCTGCATATGACAGTCCTTCAAGATTTATTTTTTCATAAGCAATTAAATTCAATGCTTTCATGGCATCCAGCACTTCGCACCATTTATCATATCGGAAAGTTCCACGGAAAATGGTTTTGGTTTCAGGAATTCCATACAACTCTTTATAAGGCAATGAATCTCTATTGGGATAAACCTCTAAATCTCCAACTTCAGGAAATGACAATTGAATGGGGTTTTTAAATAAATCTGCCGTAGGCACATAAATAATCTCTCCATTTCTCAGATAATTTCCATCATTATTACCTGCCATCACCACTCCTTTTGGAGCCCAGGAAAACTTATAATTAAACGGATTTTTCTCAACCTCAGGAGCTACCAATGCGCCACAGAAAGAATAAAATTCCTCTACTTCTCCCCCATCAGCATGAACCCTATCAATGATTCTCATGGCCGACATATGATCGATGCCCGGATCAAGTCCAATTTCATTTAAAATTAAAATCCCAGCTTTCATTGCTTCCTCATTCAAGGCCTTCATTGCAGGCTGAATATAGGAAGTGGTCAACATATTTTTTTTGTGCTTGACACACAATTTTGCAACGCTAACATGGTAAGAATATGGGAGTAAACTTACCGTTAAATCATGTGATTTAATTAATGCGTCAAGTGTAATTTCATCATCAATTGTCCATTCAATTGATTTCCCTCTCGGGTGACCGTTGATTAATTTATCTGCCTTCGATTGGGTTCGAGAGGCCAAAGTAAGTGCATATCCCTTTTGTAATAAATATTCAACAATAGGTTTAACAACCATTCCTGCACCAAGAATTAAAACGTTTTTCATATAATTGGCTTTAGGTTAAATAAGATATTATTAGGCGTTTAGGTAGGCATAATTGTAAATTTAAGGATGTTTTTGCTAACATCAAAAATTCCTGAGTGAGTCCTCTCCAAAAAAATCAGAGATGGCTTCCCATTCAAGGAAGCCATCTCTTCAGTTTTATAAAAGGGAAGCCTTCCCCTTTTCGTGGAAGGCTTCCCTAAAGAATACATTTAATGTTATTTAATTTTTTGCTCAATAAATTTTATTCCAAATTCATCCAGTTCTTTTAATACCGGTTCATAAATGTCTTTAACGATTGGAACCTGAACTCCTTTACGCTTGATTTCTCCGGTTAAGATCAACTTTGTGGCAATGGCTACAGGCACCCCAACGGTAATTGACATGGCTGTATGTACCTGATCTTCGCCCTTGGCAACCATGGTTGATGACAGACTATGATGTACTCCATCCAATTCATAATCGAACAAGTGATGCATAACTATCATGTCCTTATCTTCCGGATCAAGCACCCATTTTTCTTCGAGTAATTGTTGCAGAACCTGCGCAGGAGTAGCTTTCTCAAGTCCAATCACCCGATCATCAAAAATACCGGTCCAAATAATTTTTTCCATGATGTCTGACTCCACATCAATTTTAGCAACTTTAGCCAAAATGGACTCAGTACTTAGCCTGCTGTTGTTTGGTAAAAAACGATCGATATACTCACGATAAGTAATCGTTGCCGAATCTTCAATAATAAAAGTATCATCTGTCAAACCCAATTGTACAAAAACATTCCAAGCTTCCGAGAAACCTTTTCGTCGAATGGTACCTCTGAACATGGTTTGAATTTTATCCAGTCCGTAAACCTCACGATATTTTAAAGAGTCTCTGTTAGGGTAAATCTCAAAACTACCTAAGTCAAGAATTTCAACATCTTCAGTTCTAGAGAATAATTTTCTATAAGGAATGTATTTAAATTTCCCATCATGTAAAAACTGTGAAACACCCTGGCCTGCCAGAATCACATTTCGTGGATTCCAGGTAAACTTATAATTCCAGGGATTGTTATCATATTCAGGAGCAACCAAACCACCTGTTGAAGACTCGAAATTAATGATCTTTCCACCCTGATTTTTAACCCGGTCAATGATTTGCATGGCCGACATATGATCAATTCCAGGATCTACTCCTATTTCATTTAATAAGATCACACCTTTTTCTTGTGCTTCTTTATCCAAAGCTTTCACCTCGGGAGAAACATAAGAAGCCGTAACCATGTCTATCCCATTCTTAACACAATCGACGGCCACCAAATGGTGCATTCGCGCCGGTAACATCGAAATCACAATATCTGATTTTGAGATTTCTGAAACTCTTTGCTGTTCATCGTAAACATCAAAGTAAATTACTTCACTTCGTGGGTGATTTCCAGCTTTCTTTTTGGCCAATTCTACAGAGGAATCGCAAATTACTACTTTCCAATCATAAGTATCCGAATGATCAAGTAGATACTTTATCAAGCTTGAAGAACTTAAGCCCGCACCTAAAATTAAAATTCTTTTCATCTTCCTTAATTGAATAATTCGTAAAACATAAGCGTGCTAAATTATAAGATTATCCAGAACAAATGATTTAAGGTTAATGTTTTTTTTACGTTCCGGGTAATCTATAAATACTCTAAATAATAAATTCTAAAGAAACTTTTTTATGTACTGATAATCAGGGTTAATTTGCCCTGATGCAGAATAGTAGCCCTTTTGATGGGAGCCGGTAAATTAAGCGATTCAAAAGCTTGACTATAATCGGCTTCTGCAATGGGTTTAACATATTCAAACAAAGCATCACCAAATGCCTCAGATGCATCTTTTGGCAATTCACTGGGTAAAATATCAACAGCCATCACCAAAATACCCTCTCCTTTAAAACCCATTTTAGGTTTCCGTGTATTGGGATCATAAACAAATACCGGATCTTCAATGGCCGTGCCGATATGAGTGCATTCAATGGATCCATCAGGGTCACAGGTAATATCACCAATTACCGTCAACTTTATTTCTCCTTTTTGATTTAACTCTGATAAAAAATCTTTGGTGACTATTCGAGGATATTTATCATCCCAATACATACAATTCATCAAAACACTTAAATGAGGCACATATTTTTCGAAGGCATTTTTGTAAGCTTCAGGATGATTGTAGTAATGATTAAGTTCAAATTCAGATTCCTCATTAATAGGTTCTGAAATATCTGATTCTTTAAATACAACTTTATAAATATGGTTTTTACTGCTTCCGTTTTTTAAACCTTTCAATTTCAACAATTCAGCCGGAGAAATCTCGATTGATGGTAAGAGATCAGATATTTCCTGAGCTCCTTTAGAAACATTTCCATAACCGGTAAACCCAATGGTAAGCGGGCTTAGGTCTTCGGGCAATCCGTTCTCTTTAATCTCTTTTCCAACGCTCATGATCTCAGCTTTAGCTTCATCTAAAGAAGAATATTTATGAGATTGTTTTAAGCCGGAGAAAGGGTTTCTGATTCCTTTAGCATCCAAACGCTGACCAAGCGACCATAATGAATTGATCATTCCTGCTAATCCCGCAAAGCGACCAAAGAAAATCAATCTTCTGCCCTGATCATCTTCAACTTTTTCATATTCAATTAAAGTACATTTTTTGTCCATCATAGCCTTCAACATTGGCATGTTATAGGCCTGACCCTTAATAACATGAGAGAAAAAAACATAAGTTTTATGATCTTCAAAAAAGGCATTTGGCATTTCCTTAACACCAAAAATTACAGGAGCTTGACTTAAATCCGTGTTAATTTCTGCTCCTGCATTTTGAAATTCATTTTCAGTAAAAATTCTCTTATCCGAAGGTTCAACAATAATTTCTAAACCACCATTTTTTATTAATTTTTTAGCATGTTCAGGTGTTATTGCAACCCTTCGTTCCATGAGGTATTTATCTTCATGACGAATTCCAATTTTTTTATTCATATTTTATGCTTTTAAAGTTGATTCTCTTCACAAATTTACAAAATATCGTCCATTTTTCTTGCCTAAACATTGACTAAAACTGCATTTATTTTTGATTATTCTTAGGCAGAAATATCATACTGTACGTTTTAAATTAATTAGAATTTCTATGAGATTGACTATCTTTGAGAATCCTAAAAAACCATACATAAGCTATTGATGGAAGAGCAGAAGGCAAAAGAACGCATAATTGAAAAACTAGAAGCCTCAAATAAAAAATTAGAAGCCGAAAATATAGATTTAAAGGCTCAGATTTTAGAATTATCACAACACGCAAAAGTTTTAGATCAAAATGAGCAATTGATGTTGGAGATAACCAAAAGAACTTTTGAACTCGAGAAGAAAAATAAGAACATTCTGGATTCGAGAAAAGCGCTTGCTCTTTTGATGGAAGATGTAAATGAATCCCGCGAAGAACTTAAGGATGTGAATCAGCAACTCGAAAACATCAACGAGGAACTGAAAGCATTTGCTTTTTCCATTTCCCACGATCTCAGGGCTCCATTAAGGCATATCAGAGGCTTTATTGATTTATTAAAACTTCCTGAAAACAATCAAAATCCGGAGAAAATCAACGAATATCTTGACATCATTTCTGCCTCATCACATAAGATGAGTGAATTGATTGATGGTTTACTTAAATTTTCAAGAATTGGTCGCACCAAAGAACTCCGCGATAAATTTGAATTAAACGAACTGGTTCAGGAAATAATTCAGGAGTTAAATCATGAAATTACAGACAGAAATGTAATATTCAAAATTGACAATTTACCTGAAATTGAATCAGACAGAAACTTGATTAAGATTGTTTTTATGAATCTGATAGGTAATGCCATCAAGTTCTCGAAAAACAATTCCAAAACTTTCATTGAAATAGGAATTCATGATAAAAATGAAGAGAACACCACCTATTTTGTAAAAGATAATGGCGCAGGTTTTAACATGAAATATGCACACAAACTATTTGGAGTATTTCAACGCTTGCATACAGATGAAGAATTTGAAGGAACGGGTATAGGCTTAGCAACTGTTCACAGAATCATTCAACGACACAATGGAAAAATATGGGCCGAAAGTAAATTAAACGAAGGAAGCTGCTTTTATTTCTATTTCTAACCAAGACCTAAATGTCTGATATTATTTACTTTTCGTCAAAATTTTTAAAAACCTCCAAAAATAAGCGAAGACCAGAATTATCAAATCTCTTATTTTTGTATTAAACTATCATTTTTCAATTCCATTTTTAATCAATTATTAAGCCCCAGATTAAAGAACATTACACTTTTCAATTATTCATAAGCTGCCTAAATTTCAAACGTCTTTTTTTGTATTTTTGCTGATTCATTTCCGAAAATGAATGAAGAGTAAAAAATTAGAATAAATTTTTAACGAATCGTAAAAAAACTAAAATGACAAAGCAAAAACGTGTTTATTTATTTGGTGGTAAAACTGCAGATGGAGATAGCAATATGAAAAATCTTTTGGGTGGTAAAGGTGCTAATCTTGCAGAAATGTGCAAAATTGGTGTACCCGTCCCTCCAGGATTTACTATAACAACTGAAACATGTACCGAATACAATAAATTGGGAAAAGACGCTGTTGTGGCCCTTTTGAAAGAAGAAGTAGAGGCTGCTGTTGCTAATGTTGAAAATATAATGGGTACAAAATTCGGTAGCAACGAAAACCCATGTCTACTTTCTGTACGTTCCGGAGCAAGAGTTTCGATGCCAGGAATGATGGATACCGTTTTAAACTTAGGGATGAATGATAACTCTGTTGAAGGATTAATTGCAAAAACTGGTAATGCCAGGTTTGCCTGGGATTCATACAGACGATTTGTTCAGATGTTTGGAGGTGTAGTTTTGGGTGTTGAAGCAAAATCAAAAGAAGATCATGACCCATTCGAAGAAATCATCTATGAGATGAAAGACGCCAAAGGAGTTGAGGATGATACTGAATTAGATACCGAAGACTTAATAGAAATGGTAGCACGTTTTAAAGCTGCCTGTACTGCACAAACTGGTGAGGCATTCCCTGAAGATCCATGGGAACAGCTTTGGGCAGGAGTAACGGCAGTATTTGACAGTTGGATGAATCCAAGAGCTGCTTATTACAGAAACATGCATGGTTACCCGGAAGAATGGGGAACTGCTGTAAACGTACAAGCAATGGTTTACGGAAACATGGGTAATAATTCAGGTACAGGTGTTTGTTTTACAAGAGATGCTGCTACCGGCGAAAACATTTTTAACGGAGAGTATTTAATCAATGCCCAAGGTGAGGATGTAGTTGCAGGTGTAAGAACACCCCAGCAAATTACTTTAGAAGGTTCAAAAAGATGGTCTGTTTTAGCCGGTGTAAACGAAGAAAATAGAGCCAAAAACTTCCCTTCACTGGAAGAATTAATGCCAGAAGCTTATAAAGAATTAAATGAAACTCAGGAAATTCTTGAAAGGCATTATGATGACATGCAGGATTTAGAGTTCACCATTCAGGATGGAAAACTTTGGATGTTACAAACCCGTAGCGGAAAACGTACTGCTGCTGCGATGGTTAGAGTTGCCATGGAATTACTTAAAGAAGGTAGAATTGATGAAAAAACAGCCCTCTTAAGACAAGAGCCAGACAAATTGGATGAACTGTTACACCCTGTTTTTGATGCTGATGCCATCAAAGCTGCAAAAGTTTTAGCAAAAGGATTACCTGCATCTCCGGGTGCAGCAACTGGCCAAGTGGTATTCTTTGCAGATGAGGCTGAAAAATATCCTGTTTCTATTTTGGTAAGAGTTGAAACTTCTCCTGAAGATTTAGAAGGGATGAACATTGCCAAAGGTATTCTCACTGCACGTGGTGGTATGACTTCTCATGCAGCAGTTGTTGCTCGTGGAATGGGTAAATGTTGTGTTTCGGGTGCTGGATCTGTTCAAATCAACTACAAAACCAGAATAATGACCATTGATGGAAATGAATTCAGAGAAGGTGACTGGATTTCTTTAAATGGATCAACTGGTGAAGTATATGAAGGTCAGATTGCAACTGAAGATGCTGAATTAAGCGGAGACTTTGGCGAAATGATGAAACTTGCCGACAAGCACCGAACCATGAAAGTTAGAACAAACGCAGAAACAGAGAGAGAATGTAAAGTAGCTGTTGGTTTTGGTGCTGAAGGAATTGGGCTTTGTCGTACAGAACATATGTTCTTCGAAGGAGAACGATTGGTTCGAATGCGAGAAATGATATTAGCTGAAGACGAAGCAGGAAGAAGAGAAGCTTTGGATAAATTATTACCAATTCAACGTAAAGATTTTAAAGATGTATTCGCAGCAATGGCAGGATTGCCAGTTACTGTTCGTTTACTAGATCCACCTTTGCATGAATTTGTTCCTCACGAAGAAGAGAACCAAAAAGAAATGGCTGCTGAAATGAGTATTTCAGTTGAAGACATTAAACAAAAAGTTGCTGATTTGCATGAATTCAACCCTATGTTAGGACACAGAGGTTGTCGTTTAGGAAATACCTATCCTGAAATTACTGAGATGCAAGCCAGAGCAATTCTTGAAGCTGCCATGGAATTAAAAGCTGAAGGAATTAAGACCCTACCTGAAATTATGATTCCTCTCATCGGAACGATGGCAGAATTTAAATTACAGGAAAATATAGTTAGAAAAGTTGCCGAAGAAGTATTTGTTGAAAAAGGCGACAAAATAGAATATTTGGTTGGTACCATGATTGAAATTCCACGTGCTGCTTTAACTGCTGATAAAATTGCAGAGCACGCTGAATTTTTCTCATTCGGAACCAATGACCTTACTCAAATGGGCTTTGGATATTCACGAGATGATGCAGGTAAATTCTTACCTATTTACATCGAGAAAGGTATCTTAAAAGCTGATCCATTCCAGGTATTAGACCAAGAAGGAATTGGGCAATTGGTTGAAATGGGAACTTCAAAAGGACGCTCAACTAACGCCAACCTTAAAGTAGGTATTTGTGGTGAGCATGGTGGTGAGCCAAGTTCAGTAGAATTCTGCCATAGCGTTGGTATGAACTATGTAAGTTGCTCTCCATTTAGAGTTCCAATTGCACGTTTAGCTGCTGCACAAGCTGCAATTAAACAGAGTTAAATAAGCTTAAATTAATTTAAATAATTTAGGGGAAGTAACCTTATGTTGCTTCCCTATAATTATATGCCTAAAAGTTGCTCCCTGTATCTGCAACTAATACTAGATCCAACTATCACTAACCTATATATTAATTATTATTATTTTAAAATGAACGATTTAGAAAACCTCAAAAAAAGTCTAAAAAGCTATGGATTAGAAGACGTAGAAAAGATTCATCACAATCCAACTTACGAAGAGTTATTTGAGAATGAAACAAACCCAAGCCTTCAAGGATTTGAAAAAGGCCAACTTACTGAACTTAATGCTGTGAACGTAATGACTGGTATTTTTACCGGACGTTCTCCTAAAGATAAATACATAGTAGAAGACGACACCACTAAAGACACCATGTGGTGGAATACAGCTGAATCTCCAAACGACAATAAACCAGTATCGACTGAAGTTTGGAATGATCTAAAAGAAAACACTGTTAAACAACTATCAGGAAAAGAATTATATGTAATGGATACCTTTTGTGGTGCCAACCCTGATTCTCGTTTAAAAGTACGTTTCATCATGGAAGTTGCATGGCAAGCTCATTTTGTAAAAAACATGTTCATACGTCCAAACAAAGAAGAATTAGCCAATTATGGTGAGCCTGATTTTGTTTCCTTAAACGCATCCAAAACAGTGAATCCAAAATGGAAAGAACATGGCTTAAATTCAGAAGTTTATACCGTTTTTAACCTAACAGAAAGAATGCACGTTGTTGGTGGGAGCTGGTATGGTGGAGAAATGAAAAAAGGCTTATTCGCCATGATGAACTATTATTTACCACTTAACGGAATAGCAGCAATGCACTGCTCTGCAAATGTGGGTAAAAAAGGTGATGTGGCTATTTTCTTTGGTCTTTCAGGTACCGGTAAAACAACGCTTTCAACTGATCCAAACCGTGAACTAATTGGTGATGATGAGCATGGCTGGGATGATGATGGTGTATTCAACTTTGAAGGTGGTTGCTATGCAAAAACCATTCATTTAGATAAAGAAGCTGAGCCAGAAATTTATGCTGCCATCCGTCGCGATGCACTTTTAGAGAATGTAACTGTTGATGCGAATGGAAAAATCGATTTTGAAGATGGATCGGTAACTGAAAACACAAGGGTTTCTTACCCAATCAATCACATCGATAACATTGTTAAACCCATTTCTAAAGCAGGACATGCCAAAAAAGTGATTTTTTTAACTGCGGATGCTTTTGGGGTAATGCCTCCGGTTTCCAAATTAACACCTGAACAAACTCAATATCATTTCTTATCAGGTTTTACAGCCAAACTAGCAGGAACCGAGCTTGGTGTTACTTCTCCACAGCCTACTTTCTCTGCCTGTTTTGGTGCAGCCTTCCTCTCATTACACCCAACTAAATATGGTCAGGAATTGGTAAAAAAAATGGAAGAGCACGGAGCTGAAGCATATTTAGTGAATACAGGCTGGAACGGTACAGGAAAAAGAATCTCAATTCAGGATACCCGAGGAATTATCAATGCAATACTTGATGGCTCAATCGAGAACGCTGAAACCAAAAACATTCCGATTTTTAATCTTGAAGTTCCAACCACATTAGCAGGTGTTGATACCAATATTCTTGACCCTCGTGATACATATACTGATGTGACCGAATGGAATAAAAAAGCTGGAGATTTGGCTGATCGATTTATTAAAAACTTCGAGAAATATACAGACAACGAACAAGGTAAAAAATTAGTTGAGGCAGGACCACAACTTTCCAAATTGGTTGTTTAATCAATCATTTCAGACTAATTTTTAACAATTTAGGTTAAGTTGATTTTTTAGAAAATATATGAATTTATTGCTCTGGTAGAAAATAAATGTATATTTGTAGAATTATTAACTTAACTTATTATTACCATGTCAACCGGAATTGTTAAATTTTTCAATGAAAGAAAAGGATTCGGATTCATCGTTGATGACGAATCAAAACAAGACATCTTTGTTCACGCAACTGGATTAATCGATCGTATTTCTCAAGACGACAAAGTCGATTTCGAAATTACCGAAGATAATCGCGGAAAAAAAGCAGTCAATGTAAAACGGGCTGAATAAAGCATTTTATCAAAACATTGAAAAACAAAAACCCTCTTTGATCAAAGAGGGTTTTTTTATGGAATACAGTTATTGGAATAAAAAAAAGCAAGGTTATTTCAACCTTGCTCCTCTTGAAATATTATTATAATTCCTACTGATTAAGCATTACTGGCATAACAAGCATTAGAATATCTTCATTTTCGTTTTCAGCTTCCAATGGAAGGATTAACCCTGCTCGATTTGGAGCCGACATTTCAATCTTTACTTCATCTACATCCAAATTAGCCAACATCTCCTGTAAAAATTTTGAGTTAAATCCAATCTCAATATCTTCACCTTCATAATTACAAGTCAATCGTTCCTTAGCTTCATTGGAATAATCAACATCCTCAGCAGAAAGGGTTAATTCTTTACCTGAAATTTTAAACCGAACCTGATGTGTTGATTGATTTGCAAAGATAGCTACACGCTTAATTGAGTTCAACAACGACATTCGATCAATCGTAAGCACATTCGGATTATTGGTAGGAATGACCGCATCATAATTTGGGTACCTTCCATCTATCAACCGACAAACCATGCTTACATTATCAAATGTAAAAAAGGCATTAATTTGATTGTATTCAATCTTTACAACATCTTCATCGTTGGTAGTCATTAAATGCTTTAACTGATTCAAAGGCTTTTTAGGTAAAATAAATGAGGCAGATATCTCACCTGAAGCATCAGTTCTTTTATATCTTACAAGCTTATGCGCATCGGTGGCAACAAAGGTTACATCATCTGGAGTAAGCTCACAAAAAACACCGGACATTACAGGTCGTAATTCGTCATTTCCTGTTGCAAAAATAGTCTTGTTTATGGCATTCACCAAAATTGAAGGTTTCATTTCTACAGAAGTAGTATCTTCCAATGCAGGAGCTTGAGGATATTCATCACTTCTGTGACCTGGCAATTTATATTTACCATCTCCGGCAGAAATCTCTATGCCTAAAGTATCTTTATTTACTGAAAGAGTAACAGGTATATCAGAAAATGTTTTAAGGGTTTCGAGTAGAATTTTTGCAGGAATTGCTACCATTCCAGGCTCTTCTGCTTTGGTTGGCTCAAGCGAAACAGTCATGGTTGTTTCCAAGTCTGATGCCGTGATAAATAATTTATCCTCTTTAAGCTCAAATAAAAAATCATCGAGTATGGGTAAGGTGTTGCTTGAGTTTAGAACCCCGCTTAAAGCCTGAACATTTTTTAACAATAAAGAGCTAGAAACTATAAATTTCATTTTAGAAAGGTTTAAAATTGAACTGTTTATTTAACAGTAAATATATTAAATATAATTATGATTTTGACGATTAAAATGATTCTTTCTCAACAATCTTTTACACAAACAACTGACTTTATTTGCTTTTTCTTTTGAAGGAAATTTTTGATTCTTCTCCCCTTAAAAGTCGTTTAATATTATTATGATGCATCACCGGAACAAAAAGCCCAACTGCAATGGCCAATAAAACTAAAGGTAAATATGGAATATGAAACAAAAAGATCACCATAAAAGGAAAAGAGATAGAGGCTAAAACTGAGGATAAAGAAACCATTCGTGTAATAAAGAACACCAATAAAAACACTCCTAATACTGCTAAAACAGCATTGGGAAATAAAGCCAGTCCAACGCCAAATAAGGTGGCAACACCTTTCCCTCCTCTAAAACCAACATAGATTGGAAAAATATGACCCAAAACCGCAGCTGTTGCCATGGCTATTTGAAGGTATAAAATCTGATACTGTGAAAATCCAGGTGTTGCAATTTGTGCACCTAGATATACTGCCAGCCAGCCTTTCAAAACATCAATAATGATCACAGGAATTCCTGCTTTCAAACCCAGAACCCTAATGGTGTTTGTAGCTCCCGCATTTCCACTCCCTTTTGTCCGTACATCAACCTTATAAAACATTCGGCCAACCCAAACCGCAGTAGGAATTGAACCAACCAAGTATGCCAGAACAATGGCAGAAATAAAAATCAACATCGTATCCATTCTATTTTATTATCCCTTTTTAAAACAGGCAGCCATCCATTTATTTTTTTCCTTGGTATCAACCAAGTATAAATGAAATTGATTTGCCTTTTCTTCAAGTTTTTTTAAATCACTGTTATAAAATCCACTAAAATAAATGAGCCCTCCAGTATTCAATGCTTTGGAATAAACCTCCACATCTTTGACTAAAATATTTAAGTTAATGTTTGCAAAGATAACATCATATGACTTATCAACAAATGATGCGTCTCCCATAATTACCTCAACATTATGGATATTGTTTTTGGCTACATTGTCAATACAATTATTATAAGCCCATTCATCATTGTCGATTGCGTCAATTTGCTTTGCTCCGCGCATTGAAGCTAAAATGGCCAAAACCCCTGTACCAGAGCCCATATCAAGAATTTCCTTTCCCTCCAAATCTGCATCCAAAGCATACTCAATCATCATGGCTGTAGTTTCGTGATGAGCTGTTCCAAATGACATTTGTGGCTCAATCAATATTTGAAACTCTATGGAATTATTTTCCGGATGAAAAGGTGCTCGAATCAAACAACGATCGGCTACAATTACCGAATCATAATTACTTTCCCATACTTCATTCCAATTTCTATCCTGAATGGTTTCATAATTATATTCTATTTCAATGCCTTGGAATCTTTCACTTAGCAATTCTTCAACCTTACCTGATTTAAACTGAGGCTCTGGCACATAAGCGAGCAAATCCCCGTTTTCCAACTCTTCAAAAGTATCATAATCCATTTCTGAAAGATAGGCCGCTAAAACCTCACGATCAAGATCCTTGCTTTTACTACTAAAAGTAACTCCAACGTAATCCATCATTTCTTAAAAACTTTTATAAATATGGTAAAAATCTTTGGCTTTCAATGCTGCACCTCCTATCAATCCTCCGTCAACATTAGGTTTTGAAAATAACTCACGCGCATTTTTTGCATTACAACTACCTCCATATAGTATCGACATATTCTCAGAAATTGCTTGTCCATATTTCTTATTCAAAATGCCACGAATGAATAAATGCATTTCTTCTGCTTGGTCAGGACTTGCCGTCAAGCCGGTACCAATAGCCCAAACAGGTTCATAAGCAATGATCACATTGGCAATTTCGCTTTCTGATAAATGGAATAAACTCTCTTTGATTTGAGTCTCAACAATTCCAAATTCCTTTCCGCTTTCACGTTCTTCTAATTGCTCGCCACAGCAAAAAATGGGTGTAATTTCCTGCTCCAATAACTGATCTATTTTCTCTTTGATTAAGACTGCATCCTCTTTAAAATACTTCCGCCTTTCAGAATGCCCAACAATACAATAAGCAACATCCATCGATCTCAACATTGAAGCAGAAATTTCGCCGGTAAAAGCACCTCCAGCTTGATTGCTCACATTTTGTGCTCCGATGGCAATGCTCATTTCATCGGTTAAATCTGTTCCTACCTCAAGATATGGAGCAGGTGGGCAAATAATCATTTGAGGGTTTTCTGAATCTTCATCACCATATAAATCAATGATGGAATCGAATAAATCTTCGGCTTCCTGGAAGCTTAAGTTCATCTTCCAATTTCCAGCCACTATTTTTTTTCTCATTTTCAAATTTATGAATCAATATCTATTGTTCAAATTTTTTAGCCATTAATTATATTTAATGCGAGGATCAAGCAAGGCATAAATGATATCAACCAGAATATTTATCATCACCAAAAGTATGGAGATTATTAATACAGAACCCATAATAACAGGAAAATCATATTTTTCGAGTGCATCAACAATCACGACTCCTACCCCTTTCCAATCGAAAACATATTCGACGAATACAGCGCCAGCCATCAATGAAGCAAACCAACCTGAAACCGCAGTAACTACAGGATTCATGGCATTTTTAAGCGCATGTTTTCGTATCACTGATCTGGGTGATAATCCTTTGGCTTTGGCCGTTCTAATATAATCTTGTGACATCACATCCTGCAAAGAACTTTTTGTCAATTCAACTACAATAGCTAACGGTCGAATACCCAAAGTGATTGCCGGAAGTATTAAATTTTTCAAATCAATATAAGATCCATTTCCAAAGTCATCAACGGTTCTCAAGCTTCCAAACATATTTAAACCCGTTAGATCTGCCAATAAAAACGCAAATACCCAGGCAAAAATAATGGCCACAAAAAATGAAGGCAATGACATCCCCAAAACCGAGAAAACCATGGCTAGTTTTTCTACAAAAACATTGTTTTTAACAGCCACAATAATGCCGATAAACACACCCACAAGCACTGCAAATAAAATAGACACCGTTGCTAAAATCATGGTATTTGGAAAAGCTTCAGCCAAGATATCAGCTACTTTTCGCTTGCTTTGATAGGATCTGCGTAAATATGGTTTTTTAATCACCAGTTTTTGATCATTTACTTTCATCAAAACCAGATATGAATATTTATCAGGATCGAGGTACCAAAAGCTTGGTTTGTTTTTATAATTATGAATGGAAACAGGGGATAAATCATTTAGAAAACCTAAATACTGTTTATGAAGTGGTTGATCCAGTCCCAAATCATGGTTAATGGCTTCGACTGAAGCGATATCAGCCCTTTGTCCCAGCATCATGCGTGCCGGATCACCGGGCAACACATTGAAAAGCAAAAAAATGACTGTAATTACACCAAACAGCACCAGAAAGCCATAAAATATTCGCTTAAGAACGTATTGAACCATGAGGTAAAGATAGCAGTTCTAAACTAGAAGTCAGAATAAATCGCTTTAATTTCGGCTATGCTAGGACAATCATTATAATGCCATTTCCCAAGTATTAATCCATCCTTTATCAAGATAATTCCAGGATTCGCCCTGATCATTGTTTTCAAAACGATGTCGTCGCAATTATAAAACGGAATTCTAATTTGATTTTCGTTTCTGAACTGATTAATTTCATCTCGTCCACTACTCGTCAAGGCCTGAATTTGATAGGCATTCTCATTCACTTCCCTAACCAAATTTTGTATTGGCAATACTGCTTTAGCAGGAAATTTATCAATATTCCAACTAACCACTAAAAATTGATAAGTCGGATTTGAAAGAATTCTTTCAGTGAAATCATCTCCGTTAAGATTTTCAAAACGTAAATTATGAAGCTGATCTCCTCCTACTTCAACGATGCGTTGATCAACAAACTCCCATTTTGACATCCAAACAGAGTCGTTCCAGGGATAATTGGGAGATAAATACTCCTGAGTTCCACCCGTTTCAAGATTTCGATAAATAAGATAAATCTCCTCCTTTATATCTTCATCAGGAGTGATGTCCATTCCCACTTTCCATTCTCGATAATCGATCATGGGTAAATGCTCTAATTGATAAATCGAAAACCAGCTAAAAACCACGATGGCCGTTATGATAAAAGTATTTTGTCCTTTACTTTCAAGGAGTGATTTAAAATGATTTCTGGACCGAAAGATGATAAAAACGAAGACCATCAACACTAAATTCTTATAGAATGTTTGCCAATTGGTAAGGATGATGGCATCGCCAAAGCAACCGCAATCGGGCACCGGGCTATACAATGCATCATAGAATGTGACCAGCGTAAAAAATGACATTAACAAGAGTAAAATCCATGAAAGCTGTTTTAATCGCAGGTTCAGAATCAGTGCTACCCCCAACATAAACTCCAAAGCACAAAGTGAGATGGAGAAAAACAAAGCCAAAGGCATGGCCCATTCCATTCCATAGGCAATAAAATAATCTTCAATACGATAAGCCGTCCCAAGTGGGTCAACTCCTTTAACAAATCCTGAGAAAACAAAAACAATTCCTACAAAAATCCGACTGATGCTACGCGCTAATTTCATTCTATTAATTTTCACCCTCTTTTAGTTTAATCATTGCAAAAATGGAGTAATTCAAGATGTCATAATAATTGGCATCCAATCCTTCCGAAATATAAGTTTTACCATCATGATCTTCAATTTGCTTCACGCGCAACAATTTCATTAAAATGATATCAGTTAATGAACTGATTCGCATATTCCGCCAGGCCTCTCCGTAATCATGATTTTTATCTTGCATCAGGCTTTTGGCCTCACCAACATATTTATCATAAAGTGTTTCAGCTTGATCAATGGGCAATTCGGTATTCTTTTCATCTACACCCAACTCAAGTTGAATTAATGCCATTACAGAATAATTGATGATACCGATAAACTCCGGTTTAACACCTTCATCAACCTTTTGAGCTCCTTTATCATCAATGCTTCTAATGCGGTTTGCCTTGATGTATATTTGATCGGTTAAAGATGTGGTCCTCAGAATCCTCCAGGCCGTTCCATAATCTTTCATCTTATTAATAAAGATGTCCTTACAATCATCTATGACCGAATCAAACTGCTGCGATGTAATGTCTACCATTCGAAATAATTTATTGTTTTTGAAATTACTCTTTTCTTTTCCTTGATCTTAAAACTTAATACAAGAATCTTTACTTTTGCATCAAACAGAATCAATTATTTAGATGTCCGAAATTTCCAGAAGTAAAAATAAAGAATTCTCACCAATTAGCGCACTCAAATCCGAAGGCAAATCGATATCATTTGATAAACCTTTGGTAATGGGAATTTTAAATATTAGCCCAGATTCATTTTATGAAGGAAGCAGATTTCCAAACGCAAATCATCTTTTAGAACAAGCTCAAATAATGTTGACTGAAGGTGTTGATATCATTGACATTGGAGCAGTTTCCACCAGGCCATTTGCAAAGGAAGTGAGTAAGGAAGAAGAACTCAGGCGACTGTTACCTATGTTAGAGCTTTTGATCAAAAAATTTCCAGATACATTTTTATCGGTAGATACCTGGCGATCGGAAGTGGCAAAAAAAGTAATGGATATGGGTGTTGATATAATAAATGACATTTCCGGAGGATGTTTTGACGAGAATATGGCAGTGGTTATGGCAAAATTTCAAAAGCCATTTGTGATGATGCATACCAAAGGGGATCCTAAAAGCATGCAAATTAATCCACATTACGAAAATGTAGTACAGGAAATTTTTGATTTTTTTGAATCCAGAATAGCACATTTTAATAAATTGGGATTTGATCGCCTCATCCTTGATCCCGGTTTTGGTTTTGGAAAAACCGTTGAACATAATTATGAGATTTTAAAAAACCTACAAGAATTTAAATCCCTTGGGTTCCCAATCCTTGCAGGCTTATCACGCAAATCAATGATTAATAAAGTTCTTAACATTACTCCAACAGAAGCCCTTAACGGAACCACTGTTTTGAATACAATTGCTTTGATGAATGGTGCTCATATTTTGCGTGTACATGATGTTAAGGCCGCCAAAGAAGCGATAAAATTAACAGGCAAACTGTAGCTTCCGTCTTTTTTGTTAAATTTGTTGAACAAGCTCACATTCATGCTAAATTCAATCATTACAGGTTTTATAGATATTCGATTGCTCGACATCATTGATGTCTTTTTAGTAGCCTATTTATTATTCATTCTTTATCGATTACTAAGAGGAACGGTTGCCATAAATATATTTGCAGGAATCATTGCCATCTTTTTAATCTGGAGAATGGTAGATGCTTTAAAAATGGAATTACTCAGTGAGATTCTGGGTGCATTTATGAGTGTGGGATTTATCGCCCTGATTGTTATTTTCCAGCAAGAAATCAGAAGATTTTTATTGGCCCTTGGAACGCCAACTTTTCTAAAAAAAAGGAAAGGGAAATTCTTATTCTGGAATTTCGACATGCAATATAAAGCAGAATTGGATATCGACAAAATTATTGTAGCTAGCCAACGCATGGCTGATGCCAAACAAGGTGCATTGATTGTCATCACTGAATTAAATGAATTGCAGCAGTTTGTGGAGACCGGCGTTCAAATTGACGCCATGATTTCTCCTCACCTCATTGAAAACATTTTTTATAAGAATAGCCCATTACACGATGGTGCGGTCATTATTTCTAACAATAAAATTGTTGCTGCCGGGTGTATTCTTCCGGTTTCCGACAATTCAGAATTACCTCCCCGAATGGGACTCCGACACCGGGCTGCCATTGGCATTACCGAACAATCAGATGCCGTTGCCATCATTGTTTCTGAACAAAATGGTAAGATTTCTTATTGCAAAGAAGGAAAACGAATTACGGTTCAACCTGCCAAACTCAAGGATATGCTTGAAGAAGAATTTGGAGAAAGCTCTGAAGAAGCTGAAATCAACGAATAGTGAATTCAAAAAAATAACCTTAATTTAAATGCTTGAAACCAAGCCTAAGGTTTTTTCACCCAATTCGGTTAAATCGCTAATTTTAAGCAATGCGAAATCCTCACCCTTAAAGCTTAAATACACACTCTGAAATTGTATCAATTTCAAGGGCTTATTTTCATCGTTTATGGTTTGTAAAACAATGGTATCAGGCTCTTGTTCTTTTTTTGAAGAAAAAGTTTCTTTAACTGAATTTTTAATTTTGCAATTTGAGCAATTGATTTTCATTGCCTCATCTACCGCTCCCTCATGAAAATCTTTACAGCCAATACTGTGACCCAAAACCTCATTCAAACTATTTTCATCTGTCAACTGAAATAAGCTTATAAAAGATTTATTACAAAACTTAATTGTCATCTCTTGATCCAACAAAACAATGGCATCTGGAAAATGATTGATAATCTCCATTAAAAATTCACGATCCTTTAAACTTTTATCTTGTTTCATATTCAATTTATCTTTTCGGGCAATATTTAATCAACTTCTCCAATAAATCTTTTTGAACAATAGGTTTGGTTGCAAAATCATTCATTCCACATTCCAGCACCTTATTTTTACTTTCTTCAAATGCATCTGCAGATAAAGCAATAATGGGAATATTAATGTTCTTTATTTGGGTTTTGCCTCCGCGAATAAGCTTACAGGCCTCAATACCTCCCATAACGGGCATTTGCAAATCCAGCAATACCAAATCCACTTCTTTTTTCTCCAGGAAAGCAATGGCTTCCTGACCATTATTGGCAATATCTGCCTCCATTCCCCAATGTCTGAGGAATGATGTTACAACAAATTGGTTGATGGTATTATCCTCAACAACCAAGGCCTTAATTCCTTTCAATACCGAGGTTTTTACCTCTTCGGGTTTCTTTATCTTTTCTTTTGCTTTGGTGAGGGCAATTTTAACCGGCAATGTAAACTCAAATACACTCCCTTTTTGCTCCTGACTTTCAACCTTAATGCTACCTTTCTGAAGTTCAATCAATCGTTTTGTTATGGTCAAGCCCAATCCTGTACCACCAAATTTTCTGGTAATGGATGTATTTGACTGGGTAAAACTATCAAATACGTCATCAATTTTATCGGCCGGTATACCAATTCCACTATCCTCAACTTTAATGATCAATTTTCCGGACTGTTTACCTGCTTTTTCAAAATTGGCATGAATCTGAACAAAACCATTGTCAGTGAACTTAATGGCATTTCCCACCAAATTCATCAGAATTTGATTTAACTTAACCCGATCTCCAATTATTTTATCCGGGATGGAATTTTCAATTTTAACTTTTAATTTTAATTTTTTTTCGGCAACCCTGGTTTTTAATACCGCTTTCAAATTATTCAACAAATCAACCAGGCTAAACTCGATGTTTTCAAAAGTAATTTTACCTGCTTCGATTTTAGAAAAATCGAGTATATCATTGATAATTCCCATTAAATTATCTGCTGAATACTTTACCGTTTTAAGCATTTCCCGAATATGGCTTTCCCCACTTTCTCTTAACATCAATTCTGAAATACCCAGAATCCCATTGAGGGGCGTTCTTATTTCATGGCTCATATTGGATAAAAACAAAGATTTGGCCTGAGTGGATTCCTCGGCAATCTCTTTGGCTTTCACCAATTCTTTTGTGCGCTCCAATATCCGTTCTTCGAGGGAAACATTAAGCCGCAAAAGGGCCTGGTTTACATTGTAAATTTCCCTTGATTTTTCCTCAATAATGGCTTCGGCTTGTTTACGCGCTTTGCGCTCCCTCACCATTGCTCTTTTTATGGCATCAAGATTTGTCGACATCATTATTTTTTACTCAACAAAAACTTTACATTTTTTCCTTCATTTAAAAATTCAACCACCTTAACTTCAATATCTTCTTTATAGAAAGCAATACATCCTTTGATCAATCCAATGGCTAAATCACTCAGCTTACGTTGTGATTTATAAATCATCAACATTTCTCCTTTTTCTTCATCTATTTCATGTTTAATGGATGGCAACTCAGCATCATGATACAATTTTAAGACCTCAACATGAATATATTCCTCGATGTTCGACAGGAACTCAAAACTATTTTTGGCACCACTTGTAAAATGGGGATAGAGATCTTTTAATTTATCAAACAAATGAAAACCAAAAGTCTGAAGCAAGTCCGGGATAGAAATTTTAGACTCATCACTGAGTTTCCCCAGCATGATAAGCATTTCTTCAATATCATAGGTGCCAACAGAAGTATAAATACCATCTGATTTTAAACCAGGTTGGGTCAGGAGCTTATCGGCCATTTCAAAGCCGAATTTCTCCTCAACCATTTCAATAAATTCAGTAAAAATAATTCCTTTCATAGGTCACATTTTAGTATAAATATAACATATTTACCTAAGATGGCCATTAATTATTACTTTTTCAACCTTATTGTCACCATAGGAATAGGGCATATACTCAACTGAAGGTATTTCTTTAGTTATGAACAGATTGGCTTTTTTACCCACTGCAATACTTCCCAGTTCCTCTTCAACTCCCATGGCATAGGCCGTATTGATGGTGGTTGCATGAATGGCTTCTTCGGGCAGCATTTTATATAAAATACTAGCCATGGACACAATTAATTGCATATTCCCAGATGGAGACGAGCCAGGATTAAAATCACTGGCAAGGGCTACGGGTAAACCTGCATCAATCATTTTACGAACCGGTGCATAAACCATCCCCAGAAAGAATGCAGCTCCGGGTAAAACCGTAGGCATGGTATTCGAATTTAATAGAGCTTTTATTTCTTCATCACCAGTAAATTCAAGATGATCGACTGAAAGAGCATTGTATTTCACTCCAACCTGAATACCTCCTGAATAATCCAGTTCATTGGCATGGATCTTAGGCCTCAATCCATATTTCATTCCGGCATTTAAAATGCGATCGGTATCTTCAACGGTAAAAAAGCCACGATCACAGAACACATCGATAAAGTCAGCCAAGCCTTCACCGGCTACCTGAGGAATCATTTCATTGATAATTAAATCGACATAAGCCGTTTGATTTTCTTTAAATTCAGCGGGGACCGCATGAGCACCTAAAAAGTTTGATTTAATGGTTAAAGGATGGTTTTCTTTAAGGCGTTTAATGACCCTCAACATTTTCATTTCTGCCTCGGTACTCAAGCCATATCCACTTTTAATTTCAACCGCTCCGGTTCCCATATGCATAATCTCATCCAGGCGTTTCATGGCCGAATAATAAAGCTCGTTTTCCGAAACCTTTTGGATCATTTTGGCCGAATTTAAAATCCCACCACCTCGTTTTGCAATTTCTTCATATGATAAGCCTTTGATCTTATCTACATATTCAATCTCTCTGCTGGCAGGGTAAACCAAATGGGTATGAGAATCGCAGAAAGCCGGAAAAACCATCTTCGCTTTTGCATTAATGGTTTGATCATCATGTAGGGGTCTATCTTCATCATACATTTTCCCAAATGCTGCTATTTTATCATCCTCAATCAACAACCAGGCATCATCAATGCTTTCTACCTTCGACATCTCTTTACCAGCCACAAACTTCACAGGATTTTTTTCAACCTGAACCAGTTTCTTTATATTTTCAATTAGCATAATTCCTTTTTATATTAAAACACAAAGTTATTAAAAAGCCATTTTAACAAATCACTCATCTTTAAATCTCAAACCCAATTCATAATTGAGCGGGGGTTCAACACCCATTAAATGCCTGACAAAGAAATCCCACCTTTTGCGGGTAAAAAACTTATGATTATACAAATAATGGGTTTCGTTGGGAACGATTAACATTTCAAAATCGCGATTGGCCTCCATCAGGGCATTGGCCATTTGGATGGTTTCCACCGGATTTACATTATTATCCATATCGCCATGAACCAAAAGCAATTTCCCCTTTAAATTCGCAGCGATTTTCATATTTGATTGTTCAGCATATTCGGGCCCTTCCGGAAATCCCATATACAATTCAGGCCACCAGGCTTTCGCCAATCGATGATCGTGATTTCCTGCCGAAGCTACTCCTACTTTATAAAAATCAGGCTTAATTAATAAGGCCCGTGCCGCATCATAACCTCCAGCCGAATGTCCAAAAATCCCTACCCGATCAATGTCCATAAAATCATATTTTTCTGCCAATTCACGAATGGCTTTTTCGTGATCTTCAGCTCCAATATCTCCTAAGTTTTTATATGAAAAATCATGGAATTTTTTCGATCGTTGTGCCGTACCTAAACCATCCACCGTTACTACAATAAACCCAAGTTCGGCAAAAGACTGATCCCAACTTCGATAAGCATTGGTAAAACTTATGGGCATACGAACCGCTTGTGGCCCTGAATAAGTACCATCAATAATTCCATACTTTTTAGAAGCATCAAAATGCGATGGTTTGCGTATTACACCCCATACATCAGTCTCGTCATCTCTGGCTTTCACACTATAAACTTCAGGATAAATCCAACCCGTTGCCAATAAATCAGCAACATCAGCTTTCTCAAGCTCCATAATAATTGCTCCTGTTTGAGCCTCTCTTAAAACCGAGACCGTTGGCACATCAACCCTCGAATAATTATCTACAAAACAATCCCCTTTTTCATTAAAATTAATCTCATGATGTGCATCTTCAGGAGTTAGCAATTGCAAGTCAGTTCCATCAAAATTTACAACGTATAAATGATTTAGATATGGGTTTCGTCCAGCTTCTTTTCCTCCGGCTGTGAAATAAATCTTTCGTTCGGTCTCGTTGATAAACTTCACACTTTTAAATACAAATTCTCCTTTGGTAACCTGACTTTTGAGTTTACCGCTTTCCCAGTCATAAAGATATAAATGATTCCATCCATCCTTTTCGGACGTCATTAAAAGCTCTTTACTCTGATCCAAAACCTTATGATAAAATATATTTACATCTACATAAGAATCCATTTTATCATTCGCGATGACTTTGGTTTTCCCGTTTTTCGCATCAATTTTCAAAATGTCTATTTGCTTAAATCCCCGATGCCTTCTATCCATTTTAAGCTCATTATTATTCACCCAATCCATACTACCCCAATACAAAAATGAAGGATAAGGCTCAATATCAATCCTGCTTTGTTTTCGGCTATTTACATCGAACAAAACAAATTCAACCATGGCCAGATCGGTTTCTCCGGGGAGAGGTCTTTCATAGGACCAGGGCTTAGCACGCATGCCTTCATCAGGAACGTTTTGTAATAGAAACAGATGCTTGGCTTTTCGGTAATCGATTCGGATGGTAGCGATTTTCTTTGAGTCGGGTGACCACTTAATATTTAATTCTGATTTGGCCTCAGCAGGCTTATCAACATCAATCAAGTTATACCAGGAATAAGAATTGGCATATTCATATTTTTCTTCGCCATCCCAACTGAGTTGAATTTCTCTTTTAGTTCTTAAATCTTGAATAAACAGATTATGTTTCTTCACATAAGCGGTATATTTTCCATCAGGCGACTTTATGCCTTTAACAGTCATTTCTTTCCGAAGTTCTGTAAGTTTTTCGTTTTTAGTATCGAATTGATAATCTTTTCCTTCAACAGAGAACTTAATATTGAACTCATCAACAAACTCAATTCTGTTAAAAGGCAGTTTGTAAGCTTTGTAAACCGAATCTGCTAATTCAGACAATTTATTGGCTAAAACCTCATGATTAAAGGCTGCTGATTTTGTTTTAGCATCTGTATCTACAACAAAAAATTCCTTTCCTATTCGGGTGTTGATTGCATACCAAAAGTGATCTGAATTCTTTATCCAATTTGCCTGAACGTTGTTGTTAAACACCAGCTTTGCAGAATTTACCGGAAGAAACTGCTCGGCACTGATATAGTTCTCAACATCCAATTGTTTTTGTTTTGGACTACAAGCTGCAATGGCTGCAAAACAGATGATTACGAATAATTTTTCTAATTTTCTCATGGGATAGAATTTGTTAACTAATTTAGAAAAAAACCATTTGGAAAAGACTTGGAACTTATATAAATCCAATGTCCGAACTTACTCTTTTTGCTTCTCATTCACAATCCGAAACATCGACAACTGCTGATTTTTATATAAATCATTGCTATAGTAACCTTCCTCTTCGGGCATATAGTCGTATTCGTCCTTATCCCCATACTTGGCTTCCACCTTTTTCCTTCCCAAAAACTTATGCCAGGCCACCTCCTCCGGGCTAAAAGGCTCGCGTTCACCTTTCATGGCTTGTACAAATCTTCTTTGTCGCTCTGTTATGATTTCTAAATCTCCATCGCATATCGCTTTAAACCAATGTCCGTATCGCTGCACAATTTCAATCTCTTCAGTTGAAAAAATACTGCTGTTACAATCAATTGTAAACCGCCCTTTTTGTTTCAGGTAGTTGATATGAATTCCGGCTTTTATGCTGACTGGGTACATGTTAAATTGTAATGAAATGTAAAGATCGGAAAAATAGCCCAACATCAGTCCTGAAGTTCAGAAACTTCACGAAGTGATAGTCAAAATAAAAGGACGCAGTCCCCTTTTGGGGACGTCGTCCTTTTTGCTTAAGATTTCTTCCCTAAACAGAGAAACCTTCCCATAAATCGAAAAAAACAACATCCTTTTTTCAGTTAAAACAAAAAAGGGGTTTCACCTTAAGGTGAAACCCCTTTTTATCTTCATTTTTTTACTTAATATGATTTTTATATGGAGGAATTTTAGGTAATGGCTCTACCTTTTTCATTTCTTCCAAAATCACTTCAATGGCTTTGTTTAATTGCTGATCTTCTCCTGCATATTCCTTAGCAGGATCGTTATCTAAAACAATATCTGGTTCAACACCCCAACCTTCAACAATCCAATCACCTGTTTCATGATCAAATGGTCCAAATTCTGGCTTCTGTAAAGATCCACCATCTATGAAGGGTAAGGTTCCACGAATACCAACTACCCCGCCCCAGGATCTTACACCTATGGTTTTTCCAAGACCTAATTTTTTAAACTGATAGGCAAAGAAATCTCCATCGGAGGCAGAATAATTATTAAACAAAACAACTTTCGGTCCGACCATCATCTGTGCAGGTTTGGTATTTACGCCTACATTTCTGCTCATGCCCATCATGGTAAGTTCACGACTCAATCGTTCGATAATCATTGGAGATACGTTACCACCACCATTTCCACGATCGTCAATAATTAAGGCTTTCTTTCCTAATTGCGGATAGAAATACTTCACAAATTCGTTCAGCCCTGCAGCGCTCATATCAGGAATATGGATGTAACCAACCTGTCCTTTGGTGGCCTTATTAACTTTTTCGATGTTATCACGAACCCAGTTTAAATAATACAAGCCGCTTTCATCGGCAATTGGAATCACGATTTCATTGTGTTTGTCTTTTCCGTTTGGATCACTTGCAATGGTCAGCTCAACCTGATCGCCAACCGTACCAACCAATGATTGATAAATATCTTTCATTTTTGTGGTTGACATTCCATTTACAGCCAAAATATAATCTCCTTCTTTCACATTTACCCCTACCTGGGTTAATGGAGATTTGGTATTTCTGACCCAGTTTTCGCCTTTCAAAATCTTATCAATTTGATAAACACCTGATTGATGTTTTGAAATTTCAGCACCCAAAAGTCCTAATTGTACGCGAGGAGCAGTGATTTTATCACCTCCGCTCACATATGTGTGTCCGGTACTCAGTTCTCCAATCATTTCACCAATAATGTAAGTCAGGTCATGACGATCATTTACATGGGCTACCAACGGTTCATACTTATCATGTATGGCTGGCCAATCCAATCCGTGCATATTAGGAGCATAGAAGAAATCACGCATTTGTCGCCACGATTCGGTAAAGATTTGCTTCCATTCTTTATGTGGATTCACCCAAACTTTCATATTACTCACATCAACTGCTTTACCCAATTTCACCGGAGATTTTGGAGTATTCACGACGTAATACCTTCCGCGATTGCTAACAAACATCTTTTTCTTATCCGCCGAGAAAATAAAGTTACCAAAGCTTCCAATCTTGGTTTCCTTCTTTGCTTTTAAATCGTACATCATCATTGAGGCTGTTCGTTCGCCCGACTTAAATTTGCCGTAATAAACGCTATTACCTATCACCTTGATGTTAAAATAATTGGCAACCTCCACAGGCAATGCCATGGTACGATCAATAATTCCATCAAAATCAACTTTGATGTTTTTATCATCCGCTTTTTTCGTTGGTTTTTCTGCTTTCTTTTTTGAATCTTTTGCTTTTGATTCAGCAGCAGGCTTCTTTGCGGCAGCAACTTTCACTTGATCATTTTCAGGTAAAAATGGAGATGGAGTATCTTTTTGAAGTGTCACAAAATAAACTTTACCCATATCTGCATAGGCATAATTCCATTCTACCCGACTATAAATAGGATTAAAATTTCGCTGAGAGCTAAAGAATAAATATTTACCATCATCACTAAAACTAGGTCCACCCACTTCATACCATTCTCCCGTTACCCGATGATCTGATTTATCGCTTAAGTTGTAGATATGAATTTCAGAAACACTACCTGTTTTTGGTAAAGTATAGGTGATCCATCGGCTATCAGGTGCCCAATTATAATCCCTCATTTCCTGAGCTACAGATTTTTTGACCAGGGTAATCTCCTTACTTTCAATATCAAGATATTGTAAGCGTAGCTTTTTATCTGACCATAATAGCTTTTTACTATCGGGCGACCAAATGGGGTTGTACTTATAGGTATCTCCGTTTGAAGTCATCCGAACAGCCTTAGCTGATCCATCCTGACGCATGATATAAATTTCATCCTCACCAGTAACATCCGATATAAATGAAATGTACTTTCCATCAGGCGACCATTCAACATTTCGATCGTGAACACTTGATGTCTGGGTTAAATTTTTTGTGATTCCTGATTTAACTGGAACTGTAAACACATCTCCTCTGGCACCAAAAGTCAATCGTTTTCCATCGGGTGAAATGGCAAATGAGCTGATGTTTCTACTTGCATTTTTCATCACCGAACGGCTGTGCAAAAAATCACTGGCTATTTTCACTTCAATTTTAGCAATATCTCCTGAGGATAAATCATAAGTATATAAATATCCGCCATTTTCATAAATAATGGCTTCATCACCTAAAGAAGGAAATTTGATGTCATACTTGCTATAATTGGTAATTTTTTTGGTCTCTTTGCTCACCAAATCGTAGCAGAACATATTCATGGTTCGATCTCTATCCGATAAGAAATAGACCTTATTTCCGTGCCACATCGGGAAAATATCCTGATTCACATCGTTGGTGATGTTTTCGATTTTTTTAGAATTGAAATCATAAATCCAAACATCGTCGGCCATACCACCTTTATAATATTTCCAGGTTCTGAATTCTCTGAACACTCGATTGTAAGCAAGCTTTTTTCCATCCGGAGAATAACAATTAAAGCCTCCTGTTGGCAGTGGTAGCTCCTCAGATAATCCACCATTTACATTTGCTAAAAATAGCTGGCCGGTAAATGAGTTAAAGGTTTTTTTACGTGATCGGTAAATAATCTCTTTATCATTTTTCCAACCCATTACGATGTTATTTGGACCCATTCGATCCGAAAGGTCATCACGTCCTAAGGTTGCTGTATAGGTTAATCTTTTGGGCTCCCCGCCATAAGCAGGCATGATGTAAACCTCTGTATTTCCGTCATATTGAGCAGTAAAAGCCAAAGTTTTTCCATCGGGAGAAAATCGGGCAAACATTTCGTACCCTTCATCATTGGTTAGTTTTGTAGCCAAACCTCCTGATTTAGCAACGGTATACAAATCACCGGCATAAGAAAATACCACCTGATTTCCATGAATGGCCGGAAACCGGAGTAAACGAGCTTCTTCCTGGGCATAGGTTCCCAGTATAAAAGTTGTTAAAATAATGAGCAATAAAGTTTTCTTCATAATTTTAAATTTAGATTACTGTTTAACAATGCGGTGCATTATGTTTTGAAGTACTTAGAGTACTTAAAGTGACCAGAGTACTTAAAGTAACTAGAGTATTTAGGGTTTTAAGTTTTTACCAATAGACTGTCTCACTCGCTTCGCTTTCACAAATTTTTATCTTATTTGAAAAATCTGCTTTACTTCTTGATCTATTTGCCTCTCGATAATTATCTCCAATACTTGTGCCTGATTTTGTGATCTGATTTTTAATTACCAAACTCTCAGTTGTCCGAGGTAGTGAAATTGAAAGCTTAATGATGCTAATTGCAAACTTTTTGGTTCTCGCTTCTAATTGCTTGCCAAATTTCTTATTCTCCATCCTACTAAATTTAGGCATTTCAAACTTTAGGCACTTATTATTTGGCGCTTAAAGATAAAAAAATTAAGTCAACTCCATCACCTGAACATCTTCGTTGATATAAATCAAGACTTTACGAATATTTTCATATCCCATATCCGCTAAGCTTTTCGCATACCCACTGATTTGATGTTTATGCTTATTCTCCAATTTCCCGGTTTTATAATCGATTATAATGAGGTCGTTTTCCTCAAATATAATCCGGTCAGGTCGAAACAAATGACCATCGGGTAATAATATTTCTGCTTCATTTTTGGCCTTAATTCCTTCTTTAAAAAAAGATCCGGCCACTTCATGATTTAGAAGTTTGTGTATAACTGCTGAAACTTCATTTTCATCATCTTTCCGGATTATACCCGATTCCAGAAAATGAGAAATAACCATCTCGGCATCATGTTTAATATTAATCTTAGAAAGGATGAGATGGATTAAATTTCCCCATTCCTTGTTTTTCTCTGGATTTTCAAGATCCCAAACATCAGGGGCATTTGTACTCATTAAAATTTTATTTCTCCAATTTTCGGAGATCATTATTTCCAATTCGAGTTTCTGATCTTGAACCTCCATTTCTCTCTTTTTTCTTTCTCCTCGAGAACCAAATGAATATTTCAGCAATCCTTCATCATACATGGATGATTGTTGCAGAAAATATTGGATCAGTTTGGTCACACTTTCATTTTCACTTTTTTTCGTCCCTGGATGTTCAGTTATGATGTATAATCTTTCAGTAGGTCTGGTGCAAACCACATATAACACATTCAACAAATCAAGTAAAGATTTATTAGACTCCTGAATAAAAACCTCTGAGTAAGCTGTCTTCAGCGTTTCTTTCTTAGAAAGAGGAAGATAGAAAGAGTGTAGTTGAGGAAGGTTATCATCCTCCAAATCTATCCACGAATTAGAGATGGTAGTGCGTACATTGTTATTGGCGAATGGATAAATAACCACCGGAAATTCCAATCCCTTTGATTTATGAATACTTAAAATTTGTATGGCATCCATTCCTTCCGGTATGATTACCGATTCTTTGCCCTGGTTTCTATCCCACCATTCAATGAAAGAAAATATATCGGCATGCTCATTGGCACTACTTTTCATGATGGCATCCAAAAAGAATTGAATGAAAGGATCAGGTTTAGCATTAAATCCGAATAGTCGAATCAGCTCTTCAGCCAAATCATACACCGACAAACTTAAAAGTTGCGCCTGATTAATCTGATAATCATAAGATTTTAAGTAATCTAAAAACACATCTTCTTCAGGCAACCGGTTTTCATCATTCGCATTGTTTGGGTGAACAAATTCCAAAACTTCTTCCAGAGATTCTTTTACGCTTTCGGTTTCTACCAGAAACTTTAAAATATTGGCTTTAAATATCTTTTCGTTTGGGTTTACCAGATATCTAAAAAATGAGACCATCAAATTTACCTCGGCAGATCGACTTAAAACCAAAGATTCGCTGGTTATGATGGGATAATTATGCTCAAGCAAAAAATTTGCAATGCTAGTAATTTCATCATTACTCCGACATAAAACCGTGATATCTTTATGAGTAAATTCGTCAGAAAGAATCTCATCAATTGTTTCTCGTATTTTTTGCAAATTCTGATTTGTCCATTCCTCCCCTTTGGCATCAGCAATCATCTCAATTTGTACGTAACCACCCGATTTATCCTGGTCGTATTTCTGTTCCAGATCTTTGTAAATATTTTGATATTCAGGCTCTAACTTACTCGAAATTACTTTAAAAAAGGCATTGTTAAATTTGATGATTTCTTTTTTCGACCGATAATTCTGATCCAAAAATTCTTCCCGAAAATTACGTTTAATATTTTCTTCCCGTTCTTTATAAAGAGGTAAATTCTCAGCTTTATAAAATTCCGGGAGGCAGGCAAATTGCTCCACTTCTCCACTTCTGAAACGATAAATGGCTTGTTTTCCATCACCCACAATCATATTAAAATGACCTTCGGCCAATGAATTGTCAATCAAAGGAATAAAATTCTGCCACTGCAAAACTGAAGTATCCTGAAACTCATCAATCAGGAAATTTTTATAGCGTTCGCCCAACCTTTCATAAATAAAAGGAACCGGCTCATTAAAAACAATTTCAGCCACTCGTTTATTAAATTCCGAAATATGAATGAGGTTATTTTGGTGTTTCAGTTCCTCCAGAATCTTTCCAATTTCGTTTAAAACTGCCACCGCATAAATCTGCTTATGAATGATTTTATAAAGGTGAAACTTTTCTAAATCCTCATTTAGGATTTCTGCGATCTGCAAGTAATAACTTCTCAATTCATCCTTAATGGAGTCAATCAAATTGATTTCAGAATCATCCGCTTTTTTCGCCCACCAAATATCCTCATCTATGGTTTTAACAACATATGTATTTGGAGAGAAGTCTTCATTCAAGTATTTTGCCAATTTCTTAAAATATGCCCCAATTCCTTTAGTCCCGTAATAAAACGATTTTTCAGAGATATTATTACCATGGATTAAATCAGTGGCCTGTTTCGCAATGGCTACAATTTTCTTTTTAAATTCCGTATTAAACCTGGAAGTCTTTCTTGCAATTTCTTTAAAATCATCGCTGCTTAAGTCTTTAATCTTCTCAACTCCTTTTCTTCCATCTTCATTGATTAAAGTTTTTGAGAATTTAAGTAAATCTTTTTCGATGTTCCAATCAGACTCTTCGCTTATTTTCAGTTGGGTAAAATTTACGAGTATGGAAGTTAAATCTTCATCCAAACCGATTTTATTAATTAAAATATCGATGGCTCGATTGAGGTGTTCCTCATCATCCATTTCAACCTCAAAAGTTAAAGGCAATTTTAAATCGTAGGCAAAAGATTTGATGATTCGATGTACAAAACTATCGATGGTTCCGATGGCAAAATCTGAATAGTTATGAAGAATCAGACTTAAAGTAATGGCTGCTTTTCCCTTAATCTGAGCTTCGTCTAATCCGGTTTCTTTTATAAGAATGGGCAGCATGAATTTTTTCACAGAAGAATTTTCAGAAGAGGCATCTGATGACAATTCACGTAAATACAACAATACCCGTTCTTTTAGTTCGTTCGCAGCTTTATTGGTAAAGGTGATGGCCAGGATGGTTCTGAAGGAGTACGGTCGTTGTAAAACCATACACAAATATTCTTTCACCAAAGTGAAAGTTTTACCCGATCCTGCAGAAGATTTGTAAACTGTAAAACTCATAAAAATGATTAGAAATATAAAAGTAAGAAGAATTAGCTTAAAATATTGGGGATTGTCTAAAATTAGATTTTATCCATCTTCTGAAACAATATTCTTTTGCTTCACTTTCTTTCTGCTTTTGAAAAGGTCTCCAAAATTGTCAAATTCTTTACGATAAAAAACACCAACACCCTGAGTATTTGGAGAGCGATCGTCATAGAAATTACTTTCAAATGAATTCACATTGGATCGGTTAAAAGCCTTTATTCTAAATCTTCCATCATCGGTTAGTTTAACCTCGACATTTACATCACCCACAATGTTGGTGGTATTACTCGATTGCTGATTTCCAAGCACCCCTAGGTTTCCATCAATTAATACACGGTTATTGAATAGTTGCGTTGACAAGGCCACCTCCAATTCTTCCTGGGTATACTCACCACTGGGTCGGTAATTAATACCCACATCAAAATCCTTGCTGATCTGTGAAAGCCAATTACTCACCTGATTCGAAATAACATTAATTGAGGAGGCTCCAATGGCTCCTGCAGTTGGAGTCGTGCTTGAAGTTGCACTAAAACTTCCCAGCACCAATAACGAAATCATTTGTTGGTTCATTTGGGCTTCATTGTTCACATCTAGTTGGGCAAATACCATTTGTTCATCATCACTATCGATATTTGGGATTGCGATACTGAAATGTATGGCCGGATCGAAAAGATCCTGATCTAGATCCAACAGGCAATCCACATTGTAACGACGATCGCTGCTGATTCCAAAACCAGCAAGCGAAGCTTTGGTTCTGTATAAAGTTTTAAGGTCTATTTGTGCATCGTAAGGGCTTCCCGTCCAGGAAATTTTACCTCCTTCTAAAATACTAAATCGTTTATTTACAAGGTTTTGCAGGGTAAACAAAAAAGTTCCTTCATTGATAAAATAATCTCCCAAAATTTCAAAATCACCTCTTGAATTAACGGCAATATTGATGTCTCCATTTCCATCGGCTTTAATATTTCCCATTTTATAAGGGAGGAAAAGTTCGATGTCGGCATCGGGCGTTACACTTAAATTCAGGTTTAAATTCACCCCCGTTAAATCAACCTTATAATCGGTTTCATTGCGCACCGTGTCTGATGAGTTCACAAAAATGATATAATCGGTGTCGGCAATTTCACTATCGTAACTGATGGGAATGTTTATTTCTGTGCCTGCTTCCGAGCGGGCCGTTATATCGATGGCCAATTCATCAACAGGTCCATGAATATGCACATTACCAGATGCCATCGCCGTACCATAAAACAAACTGTTTTGATATTTATTGGTATTTAAACCCAATATGTTATCCGGCTTGATATTGACATCAAATCTGAAATTGTTAAAATAATCATGCTGGATTTTACCTTCACAAAAGGCCTGATTTCCAAGCGTATCATAAAGCACAATCTCATCAAATGCAATCTCATTTTCATTGAATTTAACTTCATTGGCCAGTGAATATTTTACGTTGGTATAATCTACCTTAACCGAAGTGCGCATAAGGTTCAAATTCCCAACTAGTCGGGGTTTGTTGATGGGGCCATCCAGCTTCAATTTTCCGGAAGCGTAACCTTCCAGATCTGTCATAAAATCTGAAACAAATGGAGAAAATGCTTCAAGATTGAAATTCCGAACATTGATATCGAAATTTAAATTTCGATCGGGTGAATTTGGAAAATAAGTTCCTGTAATACCAAAAACCCTGCTTTCACCTGCATTCCCAATATTGATTATATCGAATGATGCATCCAGATAATTTCCTGAATTATTCCAAAATGAACGTAGCTCTCCCCTTCCCAGGTTCTGTTTATTTAATGTCAGATCATCAAACTCAAGCTGTGCACTCAATTTGGGAGATCGGTACATATCAATGAGTTTTACGTTGCCATTTAGCACTCCGTTGACGTCGAGATTGGGGTTATTTATGATCAGATCAAAATTAGAAAGACTCCAATTATTAAAACTCATAGCCATCATATCATTTGAGTGAGTCGACAGTTTACCACCTATTGAAAAACTCTGATCTTCACTAAAAATTCTTAAACCCTCAATCGATATATATTTCTCATCAAATTGTAAATGACTGTTTAAATCAATATTCCATTTAGCTTGATTGATGGTAAAATCTGCGCGCTTAATCTTTATTTCTGATTTTTTCTGGCTATTGAACTTTAGGTAACCCGATAAATAACCCTTGTTTTCATCAGCCTCAATAAAATCATCCCAAGCCAAACGATAATCAATGCTGTCGTTTTGTATAGATGCCAATACATTGAAGTTCTCAAGTCCGATGGCCGTGCTGTCTTCCTCGCTAACATCTTTAAATGTTAAATCCTTGCTTCCGGTATGAATTAAAAAAGCATCCTCATTGTTGTCGGTTTTTAAATACCAATCATAGAATTTTATTCCGTTAAACTCAACCTCAGAAGAATTTGCCTGTACATAAACCGAGTTCTGATCGGTAAAATAATAGCCCTTGACTTTACTATTTGGAGCTACTTTAAGTTGAGGATATAAAAGATCAGTAATCGCATCTGTGTTTTTTAAATCAATTTGAAAATTAAGCTTTTGAACCGAATTGGGTTCATCGTTCAAAAGACTGTCGCTAAACAAATGCGGGGCATACTGACCAATTAAATTGGTTATAGAATTATACAAATCTTTAAAAAGGAATTCACCTTTAATATCGCCGTCAATATAATCTGATTTCAATTCAATTACTTTATGGTTAATGCTATCGTAATAAGCATCAATTTGTAAATGATCAAGTACATATGATTTTCCATTCTGTAGATAAGTGGTACTATCAATTTGAATAACACCTTCCATATCATCCAGTTTTATACCCGCATAGTTAATATTAAGTTGAGTAGAAAGCAGGGCAGTAGAATCGTGTTTCAAAAAATTAATATTATACAAATGAGCATTTTGTATGTTGGAATAAAAATTAAATTCAGGAATATCTTTATTAAAATCAACACTCCCATCAAATACAAAATCAATATTTTCGTCTGCTATTTCTAAATGACCATCGAATTTATTATCTGCCAATTCTGCATTAACTTTAACCTGATTATAATTGTTTTGCTTAAGCTCCAGTGAACTGATGATTCCGTCCAATTGCATAACGGCATTATCCATGCTCAATCCACTACCATCAAACCCAAGATTCAGGTTCATACTTCCAATTAATTCTGGAGCATTCAGCATTTTACCCAAATCAAATTTCAAGGATTGTATACGCCCGTTATAATAAGCTAAATCAGAGCTATCAGCAGTGTTCACATTTAACTCAGCCAACAAATTCCCGATCTCCGATTTTAGTACAAAATTCGAATTAAAATCGCGATACACCCCCTTCATATGCCCAATCATTGAGCATTCACCCAAAGCATAAAACTCTTGCGTAAGAGGTAAGAAAACGCTATCTATTGGCAATGCAAAGTTGGCAATATCCATTGCTGAAGTATAAAAATCTTTGATTTCCAAATTGAAGAAGGTTTCCTCAATGTACGGCAATCCCTTCATGGCAATTTTGCCATGAAAGCGCGTTGAGTTTCCAAATTCAAAGTCCATCGATTCAGAACTAAAATCTTTAACTGTTCCCTTCACTTTTGTATTCAGAAAAATTTCATCCTGCATTAAAAACATCTCCGGAGCGAAATATCCAATGTCGGCCAAATTTAAGTTTGAATTTCGGATGTTAGCATCAATCATAACATCCTCAATAAATGAGTTATAGGCATTAAAATCCTGATACGAAAATCTAAAATCAAGATCAAGTTCAGATTGATTGGTTTTGAACTTGAGATTTTGAGCATCCAAATAAGTCTCTGACAGTTCGAAATCACCAGCAAATTCTTTGATGACAAAACCACTTTTTTCGGCACAATTCAAACGGTTAATTTTAAAATTGACAGTATCGTTATTGTAGGCCAATTGACTTAGATCAAGATCGATGTCTTTTACCACAATCCGATTATAATCCATTCCAAGCTCATTAATTCTTTTATTCTGGTTAATGATACTAAAATCAGAAGATTTCAATTGAATCGCATCACAACTAATATCCCATGTAACATTTTCAATTGATTGATTCAATGCAGTATCATGGGTAGGTGATGGGCTAAAGTGGTCGATTAGAAATTGAAAGTTACTTAGAGTGTCACCCTCATAAACCTTCAAAGCAATATCTGCCAGATAAAGTTTAACATTTTTGACTTTAAGGAGTTTTGTTCGTGCATTAAATTTCTCAATATCAACTTCAATGCGCTTAGCCGAAAAAATGTTATTTAATCGTAAATCATTCACTTCAATATCCTTAATTAAAAGATTCATTGAAGGTGTAATGGTTATTTCATCAATTTTAATTTTGGTATTTAGGCCTGCCGACAAACGGGTGGTGAACATTCTGGCCAAAACAGTTTGGGAAAAAGGATCGCGCAACAAAACAAAGAATGTTAACAGCAGCGATAATACGACTACTAAAAAATTTCCAATTATTTTAAATATTCTTTTTTTGATAACTTTGCCTCAATTAATTGACCATAATATATACGTAAATATGAGCACCTTTATTTTAGGAATTGAATCATCATGTGACGATACTTCTGCAGCTGTCATTAAAAACACACAAATTGTTTCGAATGTGGTTGCCAACCAGGAAGTTCACAAAAAATATGGAGGAGTCGTTCCTGAACTGGCTTCTCGCGCACATCAACAAAATATAATTCCCGTCATTGAAAGTGCTTTACTAGAGGCAAATATAACGAAAAATCAGCTTCATGCGGTTGCTTTTACAAGGGGTCCGGGATTATTAGGTTCACTTTTGGTAGGTACCTCTTTTGCAAAATCTTTTGCCATGGGACTGGATATTCCTTTAATAGAGGTAGATCATTTACAGGCGCATATCCTGGCCCATTTTATTCAGGATCAACCTGAAGACAAAACACCCAAGTTCCCGTTCTTATGTCTCACTGTATCTGGTGGTCACACGCAAATTGTGTTGGTTAAGGATCATTTCGACATGAGCATTATTGGACAAACCATTGATGATGCTGCCGGAGAAGCATTCGACAAAGCAGCAAAAATAATGGGTTTACCCTACCCCGGTGGACCCTTGGTTGATAAATATGCTAAACTTGGAGATCCCAATAAATTCAATTTTCCTAAACCTAAAATTGGGAAATATGACTATAGTTTTAGTGGATTGAAAACTTCGTTCTTATATAAAATCAGGGATGAACTTAAACTCAACGAAAACTTTATTCAGGAAAACCGGGATGATTTATGTGCTTCTATTCAAAATACAATTGTTAATGTATTATTAAACAAATTGGAGCTTGCTGCAAAAGACCTGGGAATTAAAGAAATTGCCATTGCCGGTGGAGTTTCTGCAAATTCTGAACTTCGACAAACCTTGCTTGACAATCAGGAAAAATTAGGATGGAATGTATTCATACCCAAATTTGCCTATACCACTGATAATGCTGCAATGATAGCGGTTACAGGATATCTCAAATTTTTAAAGAAGGAGTTTACAGATCAAAAAATTACACCTTACGCCCGAAAAGGGAAAGAAGATTAAGGATCCATCTCTACAAAAGCATCTTCACATAGGTTTCGAACCACATTTTTTCTATGATCATAATGATGATAGAAATAAGGAGTTTTGCCTTCAGGCAAATGATCCTGGACATAAATATTCAGGAGATAGTCGAAAAAATTGGATGCATATCGTTTTCCAGCCTCTGATGCCAATTTATAGCTTGTTTGTGCATCGATGGTATCGACTTTATAATTGTACATCACCTTTTTCCCATATTTGGCAAAGACTTTCAGGCAGCTTCCTTTCACTTCATCAAACTGATAATAGCTTGAATAGAGAACTGGAAATTTTACACTGTCCTCATCTAACTTAGATAATTCAAACCAGGAATTAATATTGAGCGCATTCAAAGTCAAATCAAAAAAATGGAGCTGTCCATAGCAAAACTTATCAATGGTAGCCGAATCCTGATACTCCTCTAATTGAATCTGAGCCAGGTTTAAAAAATATAAACCATGAACTGAATTCCCATCAAATTGGTCATGCTCAATTACATTAATTCCATAGGCATTTAATTCCTTTATCATACTCTGCTTACAACCAGCTAAAAACTTCGAGTCATTCACATACTTTAAAACCAAACTCTCCTGAAAACGCAGAGAATCCAACACAAACGAATCCTTGATCTTTAAATCTCGGACAGTATCTGTTTTAAGGCTTGTTTTAACAACATAATCAGGAAATTGCAGAACAATTGATTGATTATTGGCTTCCTTGATGAAATCACTAGCCAATCTCCTTTCAAGGCTGCATGATGTTAAAAAAATTAAGAGTAACGAAAAAAGTAAAATTGTTAGAAATCTTACGCTCATTTTCCAATTTGTGAATCAAATGAATAACAAATTTTATTAGGGAACCAACGCCAATTATTGTGCCACAATAACTTTTACTCTTGCTTTAAACAGGGGTTTATTTAAACAGGATTAAGATCCTATTTAGCAGGATCCATTTCCACAAAAGCATCATTATAATATATTTGTAAAGCTTTGGATTTACGATTATAATGATAATAAAATGCAGGTGCTTTACCCGAAGGCAACCTATCCTGAACATAAATATTTAACATATAATCGTAAAAGTTGGTGGCATATTTTTTACCTGCAAGTTCGGCCAAATTGTAAATATCTTTAACCTCTAATGAGTCAATCTTATAACGATAGCTTATCTTTCCATCTTTATTAGATCTAAAAAAACTACCATCCAAATCATCATAAATAAAATAACTTGAATATAAAACGGGGTATTTTTCCTGAGGTACATTGTTCCTTTTAAGCTCAAACCAAGAATTCAAATTAACTGCGTTTAAATCAATGCCGGCGAAATAATATTGTTCATCAATTATATTCTCAACAGTTGAAGTATAAAGGTATTCTTCAATTTGCAACTGAGATAAATTGAGGACATAAGAACTATCCTCTAGGCTCATAAACTCATTGAGTTGATGGGCTTCATAAATCTTAAAGCCTCTTGCTTTTAACTCTTCCAACATACTTTGTTTGCATTTAATCATAAATACTGAATCGTCTATATTTTGCAAATACAGACTTTTTGCATACAAAGCGGAATCAATGGTATAGCTGTTTAAGCTATCGGAAGTGGAAAGTTCTTTGTTTTTAAGACTTGTTTTGTATAATTGCGAAGGAAAGAAGACAAGCAATGGCTTAACACTTTCGTCTTTCACAAAACTTTGTGCAATTTTTCTCTCCAAGCTACACGAAACCAGGACAAAACTTAAAATTACTAATATAAAAACAGATTTGACTTTCATTGTATTATTGCTAAGCAAAAATTCAGAAAACTAAATAAGATTTCTGAAAACAATTATTAATTGTTTAGTAATTTCTTACCAAATGCCATGCCATAATCTTCCGCCTGTTGGAGTTCATCTTGTGATGGTGAAAATTTTACAAACACACCATCTTCAAAATAATTAAGTTTCAGATTTTGAAGATTTGATTTAATGTGATTTTTTCCTTCTCCACTCCATCCATAGCTTCCAAAGCCCCCTGCCAACTTGGCTTTATCTCTGATGGGGCTGATTACTGCAAACATTTTATAAATAGGAAGTAGAATATTTTGATTGATGGTTGGGCAACCCACAATAATCCCACTGCTGTTAGCAATCTTCGCATCCAATTCACCGATTGGGGTCGTTTCAACATCCATCACCTCAACTATGATATCTCCCGCTTTTTCAAGCCCTTTGGCAATACTTTGTGCTAACAATCCCGTTTTATGATAAGCCGAAACATAAGGAATAAAAACACGTACTGCGTCTGGTTTTTGAACGGCAACTTTTGCAATCTCCTCAGATAAATCAACATATTTCTTCCAATGAGATCTTAGGATGGGACCGTGACCAGTACAAATGGCATTGATTTCAAGGGGCCTGATTTTATCGATGGCCTTAAGCATAAATTTACTGAATGGTTTCAGAATAACATCGAAATAATATCTGAAGGCCTCATCAAAATCTCCAACTTTGTCATCAAACATTTCTGCATGGCAAAAATGAGAACCAAAAGAATCGCAGGTAAATAGCAATTTATCTTCAACCAAATAACTATAAATTGAATCGGGCCAATGAAGGTTTGGAGCTCCAATAAATTTGAGGGTTTTATTACCTAAGTCCAAGGTATGTCCATCTTTAACAATTATGTGAGGGAATTCCATTCCCATTAAATCCTTTAAATAACGGATGGCATTTCCACTTCCTACAACCTTAGCTTTTGGGGCAATTTCGAGTAAATTTTTCAAATTACCTGAATGATCAGGTTCTGTATGATCTACAATGATGTATTCAATTTCGGCAGGATCAACAACCGCTTTTATTTTAGCAAGATAGACATCCCAAAATTTTTCTTTGGCTGTTTCAATAATTGCTTTCTTTTCGGCATCAATAAAGTATGAATTATAGGTTGTTCCATATTTTGTTTCCATCACCACATCAAAAGTAACAATGTCGTAATCTAATACTCCAATCCACTTCACATCCTCACTAACACTAAGTATTTTCTTATCTTCCATTTCCATTCTAGTTTTATAATTCTAAGGTCATTTGATTGTCATCGTCCAGCATTTCGTTTTTAGACTCAGTTTTATCTGAAGCTTCATCCATTTTCTCGTCGATGACTGGTTTATTTAATTCTTCGCCTTTTTGGTCTTCCTCTTGCGATTCATTTTCCTCTTTGTCAGGCTCCTCAATTTTTGGCACTTCATAGGGATCAGGTTCTAACCAATTAATGGTTTTAATGGCATAATTAGAAAGTCTTTTACCTTTTGCTTTATAACTTTTCACTCCTATAAATTCATCCAGATGTATTACTTCATTTGGAAGATCTTTATCATTTTTCTTTTGGTCAAAGATAATTTCAGCATTTGGTAAATAATCCAAACTAATACTGATTAATTCGTTATCCGGATGCTCCGGGATAAACTCAATTTTTCTGTTACCATTTAATGAACCATCAATATGAAACCTTTTAACGTATGTTTTTGCCTGTTCAGCATCGTAATACACTGCAGAAATAATCTTACGTTCATCAAACTTCTCAATCAAAATCATATCCTCATCAAAGTGATTGGATAAGTCGTAATTCATCAACCTGAAATAACCTGACTGCATGATAACCAAGATTTTATCTTCACCTTTAAAAGCTCCCAGGTAATTACCTCTTTCTTCTGAATTTAATCTTTTAACAGTATCATCATACCAGATATCTCTGGCTCCAAGTGTAGATACCCCCTCATCTCTTTTAACAATCGACTTAATTGAATGTTTGGTTAAGGTATTTCCCTGCGAACCACGTCCTTTGATGGCCAGTTCAGAGAAATCATAATCGAATGAGAGTTTTTTAAGTCGGGGTTTTGGACGCAAATATACTTTAATGGTTTCTGCTTCACCATTGGGGTTGGCTGAAAAATACAGTACTTTAGATCCATCATTCCCTTTGGTTAAGCGATATTCTTTATCTCGCGTAACACCTAAAACAGCAAAACGTTTTACATAAACATTTCCTTTTCTACCATCGCGGTATAACATATTGTAAATCGTACGATCGTCATTCTTTCTAAAAATGTCGAGGTGAATTACATTTTTACCCAGAAAAACCTTAGGGGCAACCTTGGTCACTATAAAAGTTCCATCGGCTCTAAAAGCAATAATATCATCAATATCTGAACAATCGCAAACAAAATCATCTTTACGCAAACTGGTTCCTGCAAAGCCCTCTTCTTTGTTAAAATATAAACGTTGGGTAGCTGCTGCTACCATCGTAGCCTGAATGGTATCAAAACTTCTGATCTCCGTTTTTCGCTCTTTTCCTTTTGCGTATTTTTTCTTTATTTGACGATAATAGTTGATGGCGAAATTAATGAGGTTTTCCAAATGATTTTTCACCTCTTCAATTTCTTCTTCAATTCCTTTAATTAACTCATCTGCTTTAAACGAGCTAAACTTGGAGATTCGCTTAATTTTAATTTCTGTTAAACGAATGATATCTTCTTTTGTAATTTCTCTTTTAAAATTCTTTTTGAAGGGTTCTAATCCACCGTCAATGGCTTTTAAAACAGCATCCCAGGTTTTACATTTCTCGATGAGAATATAAATTCGTTCTTGAATAAAAACTTTTTCAAGGGATGAAAAATGCCAGTTTTCTTCCAATTCAGCCAATCTGATTTGCAATTCTTTTTCCAACAACTGAACTGTATTATCAGCTGTTGCTTTCAGCATGCTTTTTACTCCTCTAAACTCAGGCTTTCCATCATTAATGATACAGGCATTGGGCGAAATAGAAATTTCACAATTGGTAAAGGCATACAAAGCATCTATGGTTTGATCGGGAGAAACACCACTGGCCAGATGAATTAATATCTCAACATTTTCAGCAGTATTATCATCAATTTTCTTAACCTTTATTTTGCCCTTATCATTGGCCGTAACAATACTATCAATCAGACTGGTAGTTGTGGTTGAGAAAGGAATTTCGGTAATGGTTAGCGTTTTTTTATCCCGTTGAACAATTTTAGCTCTGACCCTAACCTTTCCTCCTCGAAGACCATCATTGTATTTTGAAAAATCAGCCATTCCTCCGGTAATAAAATCCGGAACTATATCGAAGTCCTTATTTTGCAAATAAGCAATCGATGCATCGATGAGTTCGACAAAATTATGAGGGAGTATTTTGGATGCCAATCCCACAGCAATACCCTCAACACCTTGCGCAAGCAATAATGGAAATTTTACAGGAAGGCAATTGGGTTCCTTATTTCGTCCATCATAGGAAAGCTTCCATTTTGTAGTTTTTGGATTGAATAAAACCTCCAGAGCAAACTTCGACAAACGCGCTTCTATGTATCGAGGAGCCGCTGAACTGTCACCCGTTAAAATATTTCCCCAATTTCCCTGAGTGTCAATCAACAAATCTTTTTGTCCAAGCTGTACCAAAGCATCCCCAATAGAAGCATCTCCATGAGGGTGATACTTCATGGTATGCCCAATGATGTTTGCCACTTTATTGTAGCGACCATCATCCAGATCTTTCATGGCATGTAAAATCCTGCGCTGTACAGGTTTTAACCCATCATCAATATCAGGCACAGCTCTTTCAAGAATTACGTATGAAGCGTAATCCAGGAACCAGTTTTCATACATTCCTGAGAGATGCAAGGTTTTATGCACCTCTCCAGAAGAAGTATTTTCTCCGGTTTCAGTTATTTCATTCTCATTTGCTGTACCATCCATTCCATCAAGAGGGTTAACCATATTATTGTATAAAGTAAGTTATGTTTAGATATTTTATTAAAAGCATATTTACAATTAAAGCTGATTCGTCTCAGCAAAGATAAAGAGATAGAAATACCAACCTATCTTAATTCGAAAGGAAAATTACGGAGGTCAAACTATCGTTTAATTTTCTCTCAGAATGAAATCGTCATATTCAATTTCAAACCGTAATTTATGTTTTGATTCTTCCTGAGCCAAAGAAAGGAAAATATTCTTCAAATCGCTATTTGGTGCTTTAGCCGCCATGTGGGTATAAAGCTTAAAGGCCGATTTCTCTTTTTTCATTGCAACCACTAAAGCCTCTTCGTATGACATATTGGGTTTTACTTCAACATCAACCAAATAATCGGCAATATGCAAGTCGCTAATCTTTTCATTTTTGACCTCAAATGTGCCTTCATCCTTAATCTTTATTAATCGGGATTTATGACCCATTTCTTCTTTAGCGAACTGCTCAAATACTGCTTTCATATCCGCATTTTTTGCTTGCTCAGCCAGACCAGAATAAAATACTACAGCCTCTTGTTCAGAAGCTATGGCAAATTCCAGGATGTCGTCTATTGATTTAAATTCTTCCATCGAATCGTTCTTAATCAGATATACTTTTATTAGTTACAAATATAAAAATTAATATAGTAAATCATTGTTTTATCCTGCACGAAAGCTTAAATGATATTAACAAAATTCTGTTTAAAAGTGACTGGGTATTCAGAGGGTACTTTTTCACAAAAACGGAATTAACATCTATAAGCATAGATGTTTTTACATACCAAGTACATTGCAGAACAGCATTTAACTGGTGATAAAATAACATCAGAAAAACAGAATTAAAACCCTAATCTAAAGACCTCATAAAATGGATACACATTACATTAGTTGGTGGAATGTTGAAAATTTATTCGACATTGAGAGTTCCAATAAACGACCGCAGTGGCTGCAAAGAAATTTAAAACGTGAACTTAAAGGATGGAATTCATCTGTTTTAGAATCAAAGTTAAACCAGCTTACAAAAATCATTCAGAGTTTTAACAATTTTTCAGGCCCGGATGTACTGGGAATGTGCGAAATAGAAAACAAAGAGGTTGTTCAAAAATTAATTAAAAAGCTAAATATCAAAGGTAGAAATTATGGCATTGTACACGAAGATATGAGCGATCAGAGGGGGATTGATCTTGCCTTTATCTACGATAAAAATAAGTACAAACATTTGAATAAAACTTATTCTTATGAAGTACTCAAGCGATCGTCCACCCGAGATATTTTTCAATTTGAATTACAAACACAAAATGGTCGCAACCTGATTTTAATCGGGAATCATTGGCCAGCCAGAAGTGCCGGTCAGTATGCATCAGAGCCTTACAGAATGATGGCCGGTGAAACTTTAAGTTATTGGTTAAAAAGGATACAGGAAATAAAAGGTGCAGACACACCAGTGATCGTAATGGGTGATTTTAATGATACCCCATTTGATCGATCTCTTCGGGAATATGCTTTAAGCACGCATAGTAAAAACAGAGTAATTTATGGTCGTAATCCATATTTATACAATTTAATGTGGGAATTAATGGGCCAACGAAAAGGAACATACATTTTTGACTCGGAGCCCCAAATGCTCGATCAGTTTTTGGTTTCCAAGGGTTTACTTAAAAGAAACAGCGGATTTAGCCTACCTAAGACAAATACAAAAATAGAGATCTTTAATGGCATGGCTTCAGGCAGATACAAAAAGCCGGTACGTTTTAGCCGGCCCTCAAAAAAATCAGAATACAATCCGAATGGTTACAGTGATCATTATCCCATTTCGCTTGTATTTCACGAAAATTAGGGCATAAAAAAACTCCCATCCCCTAATGGGTGGGAGTTTTTAACTAACCTAACTAATCTATATTAAACGATTCCTTCGTCCAACATTGCGTTGGCTACTTTAAGGAAACCTGCAATATTCGCTCCTTTTACATAATTGATGTAACCGTCTTCTTCGGTTCCATTATCAACACATGCAGTATGAATATTAACCATGATATCATGTAATCTCTCATCAACCTCTTTAGCAGACCAGCTAATTTTCATAGAGTTTTGTGACATCTCAAGTCCAGATGTAGCAACACCACCAGCATTAACCGCTTTGCCAGGTCCAAACAATACTTTATTGTCGTGGAAAAGTTCAACAGCTTCTGGAGTAGAAGGCATATTTGCACCTTCAGCTACACAGATAACACCATTATTAATCAAATGTTCAGCATCTTCTTTACCTAATTCATTTTGAGTTGCACAAGGTAATGCTACATCAACTTTAACTTCCCAAGGACGTTTTCCTTGATGGAATTCAGCTTCTGGGAACTCATAAGAATAAGGTTTAACAATATCTTGATTAGAAGCTCTAAGTTCTAATAAGTAATCAATTTTTTCTCCTGAGATACCATCTTTATCATAGATGTATCCATCAGGACCAGAAATGGTTACTACTTTACCACCTAATTCAGTAACTTTAGTTACAGCACCCCAAGCTACGTTTCCGAAACCAGAAATCGCAACTGTTTTGCCTTCGAAAGTTTCATTTTTAGTTGCAAGCATTTCTTTTGCAAAATAAACGGTACCAAATCCAGTAGCTTCTGGTCGAACAAGGCTACCACCCCAGTTAATTCCTTTACCAGTTAAAACACCAGTATGCTCACGAGCTAATTTTTTATACATACCATATAAGAAACCAATCTCTCTTCCACCAACACCAATATCTCCTGCAGGAACATCGGTATCAGGACCGATCACATTCACCAACTCTAGCATGAAAGCTTGGCAAAATCGCATAATTTCATTGTCTGATTTTCCTTTAGGATCAAAATCAGAACCACCTTTACCACCACCCATAGGTAATGTGGTAAGACTGTTTTTGAAAATTTGCTCGAAACCTAAGAATTTAAGAATACTAAGATTCACACTTGGGTGAAATCTTAAACCACCTTTGTAAGGTCCAATGGCATTGTTAAATTGTACACGGTAAGCAAGATTAACCTGAACTTTACCATTATCATCTAGCCATGGCACTCTAAAAGTAAAAATACGGTCTGGCTCAATAATTCGTTCAATGATTCCGGCAGACTCAAACTGTGGGTTATCATTTACAACATCTTCTATTGATTCCAATACTTCGCGAACAGCTTGCAAATATTCCTTTTCACCAGGATGCTTCTGCTCTAAACCATTCATTATCTTTTCAAGATCCATCTCAATTATTTTTTAAATTGTTTTTTATATGGTATTAAAATTAATGTTAGTTATTAACATTGTTAATTAATTAACAGGGCAAAGTTACACTTAATTATTTAAACAAAACAAACTATTTATGTATTTTTTTAAATTATTTTGTGATTGATTCCAGAAGTCAATTCTATCCTCATTTTCAGCATGCTTTAAGCTCAATTACCCTTTCCGATATTTCAAGTTTAAGCACTTAATATCAATGGATTCAAACTTATTTTTCACGGATGATTAAAATTCAAACTCCATTTTTAGTCTTGCATTTATTTGAGCTATAAATTCGTAATGTTAGTCTTTATTTTGGTTGATTTAGTGTAGGTCGTAAATCTATCTTCTGGAGCTGATAATTTCGAAATTTAATGGCATCCCAGTACACATTTTCATATCCTTCTCCCTTTCCATTGGTTTCAAATTTAACCTGTGGACGAATCAGGTCTGGATCATAAAATTGAAGACAATCGTTAAAATTGTTTCCAAATTTTAAGAGGGCATTCATAAAATACCAACTAAGGTCAAACCCTATAAAGGCATATTCTACTGGTTCAGACAAATATTCAGCACGGTATCTTTTAATAAAAGAGATCACCCCTCTATCTTTATAATCAACAAAGGTTGAACTTAAATAATGGGTATTCAAATTTTGATACATTTCATTGTTCATGTTTTCAAAATCTTCCCAATTAGGCACTCCAATAATCGTTATAGGCATGGTATCGTGAACAATGTTAAAACGGGTTAAAATATCAAGCGCAAATACATTATCCTCGGTATTTAAAATCACCACATTATTTCGAAACACTGAAGCATACTTTGCAAAAGGCCTCAGACTATCACTGGCAAAATGAATCTTAACAATTTCATTACCAAAACTTGTTGTATCGTCAATAAATAATTCAAGCTCTTCAGTTGCCAAATTCATTCCCTCAACAGTTAGATAAGGATGAACCGAATCCATTTCGAACGGCAGCTCTTCTTCCACAGCTTTTCTCGTTAAGACACCCATAAGTGCAGTATCTGCCTCTGCTTTTTCTAAGGCCAGATTGTATAAATCAAGATTGGAAACCTTAAATGAATCGATGCTTACCTCTTTAAGGATGTTTGCATACTTATTAAAAGGGTCATTATAACTTCCTTCTTCTTTATCCAGCAAGAAGATTTTTGAATCTTTAAAATCCTGTGAGATGATATTCTTTACATCTTCAATCTGAAAACGATCCGTGGGTTGATACTTATAAACCCGTGAATTATTACTTATGATATCTGAACGTTGAGATAAGGGATTGACAATGGGAATCCCAAAAATTCGGGCAAAATTTGAAGCCAGCGGAAAAATTCGGGAGAAGAATGGTCCGATGATTAAATCCATGCTCCTCATTTCATCCAGATTAATCACTTTCATGGCTTTAGCCATATCATTATCCACATCGTAAACATGAAGCTCAATATTTAAACCTTGCTTCTTAAGCGAATCAACGGCAATTAAACTTCCATAATAAAACTGCAGAAACCGAAACGAACTTTCCTCTAATATTTCCTCATTGGGATTTTCAATATCAAACTTCAAACTATCTGCCTCCTCAAGATAAAGAGGAATTAAAAGTGCAACATGATAAGTTTTTAGTGAATTAGTGGGATCGGCATAGCAATTTAAGCTATCCCTGTTCATAGGAATTTCAACAATCATTTCCTCGGTTACTGCAACCTCAGTTACTTCCTCAATAACTTCTTCATAAGATGACGGGATTTTAACAATCTGTCCTGTTTGCAATCTTCTTCCCAGCCTGGGGTTGAGTTCGAAAATATTCACCAAACTTACGTTGTAATTTTTTGCAATCTTGGTTATTTTCTCTCGTTTCTTAACCCTGTGATTAATATAGCTAACTTTACCCTTCTGCTTAGGGATTCTGAGGGATTTCCCTGTAGGAAGTTTTTCGCCAACGCCCCTGTTTAATTGCTTTATTTCATCAATGCTCACACCATATTTCAATGCAATGCGATATAAATTATCTCCTGCTCTGGTCGTGTAAAAGATGAACTTTTCTTCGGGTTTCGTTACTTTTTCAGGTTCTTTGGATACTACAACTGCTTTCTTTTCTTGAACCCTTTCCTGCACCGTTTTCTCTTCAACAGGAATTTTTAAATATTGACCGGCTTTCAAGGGTTCATTCAGTTTTGTATTTGCCCGTCTTAATTTCCTTTCCGAAATCGCATATAAGTCAGAGATTCTTTTAAAATTCTCCCCAGATTTAGCAATGTGATAAAAGAAATCGAAATTGTTGTTTGCATAGGATTCTCTAACAATGTCATCACGGCTTTTTACAGGTATTCGAAGTTCTTGCCCAATACTTAAACCGTATTTTGAATTAGGATTCTCAAAAACGATTTCATCCATCGAGACATCATAAATTTTCGATATAGAATATAAGGTATGCCCTTGCTCAACAGTGTGAATATAATACTCCTTGGCATTAATAATTCTGATCTCTTCTGATTTTTGAATAGGTGGAATTTCTTGCCCTAAAACAGGGGCAGTCATCAAGATGAAGAAAAATAAATATGCAAGAATTTGTTTGATCACTTTATTGGTTTTGAAGATTAAATTTGCTCAAATGATTTACTAACGTCATTATCATTTATAAATTGCTTATTCCCATTCAATCGTTGCTGGAGGTTTCGAGCTGATGTCATAAACTACACGATTGACTCCTTTAACTTTATTGATGATTTCGTTCGAGACTTTCGCAAGAAATTCATAGGGTAAATGCGACCAATCAGCCGTCATTCCATCTGTAGAACCCACTGCCCGGAGGGCAACAACGTTTTCGTAAGTTCTTTCATCACCCATCACCCCTACTGATTGCTCTGAAAGTAAAATAGCTCCGGCCTGCCAAATTCCATCGTATAAATTATATTCTTTCAATCCGTTAATGTAAATATGATCAACCTCCTGCAATACCCGCACTTTTTCGGCAGTGATATCACCTAAAATCCTGATACCAAGGCCAGGACCAGGAAACGGATGTCGGCTCAGAATCTGCGATTCCATCCCCAATGCTTTTCCTATTCTTCTCACCTCATCTTTAAACAAAGTATTCAGAGGCTCAACAATTTTTAATTTCATAAAGTCGGGCAATCCCCCCACATTGTGGTGAGATTTGATGGTGGCAGATGGTCCGTTAACAGAAACCGATTCAATCACATCAGGATAAATGGTGCCTTGTCCCAGCCATTTTACATCCTCAATTTTATGCGCCTCTTCATCAAACACTTCAATAAAAGTGCCACCAATTATTTTTCGCTTGGTTTCAGGATCACTCACACCAGCGAGTTTACTTATAAATTTATCTTTGGCATCAACACCTTTAATGTTTAAACCCATATGTTTATATTGATCCAAAACTTCTTCGAATTCATTCTTTCGAAGTAAGCCATTATCAACAAAAATGCAGTGTAATTTTTTACCGATTGCTTTATGTAAAAGTACTGCTGCAACTGAAGAATCAACTCCTCCTGATAAGCCCAGAACGACTTTATCATCTTTTAGTTTCAATCTTAAGTCATGAATTGTGGTTTCAATAAAGGAATCGGGCGTCCATGAGCCTTTACAACCACAAATATCGATGATGTAATTTTTCAACAACTCTTTTCCTTGCTCCGAATGATAAACTTCAGGATGAAATTGAATTCCATAGGTTTCTTCACCTTCAATTTTATATCCTGCAACCTCAACATCATTAGTGCTTGTAATAATTTTGAAATTATCAGGAATAGAAAGGATGGTATCTCCATGCGACATCCACACCTGGCTTCCCACACTCATATTTCTCATCAAAGTATTGCCTTCATCAATAAAGCCTAAGTTGGCCCGGCCATATTCCCGCACTTCCGATCTCATCAGCTTTCCACCATCAGATTTGGCTAAATATTGCGCTCCATAACAAACTCCTAGTAATGGATTAGCACCTCTAATCTTCGATAAATCAGGATTTGGGGCATCTTCATCCATCACTGAATAGGGACTACCGGATAAAATAACTCCCTTTACTTCCTCTGTTATTTCAGGTATTTTGTTGAATGGATGGATTTCACAATACACATTCAATTCTCTGACTCTACGTGCAATAAGCTGTGTATATTGCGATCCAAAATCTAATATTATAATGGTTTCTTCCATGCTGCAAAGATATTTAAATTTTCCTATTATAGAAGCGATGAATTCCACAGAAATTGAATAATTAAGAACACCTTAAAAAGCCTTTCATTATAAATTATATTGTAATTTAGTGTGATAATTATAGCAGCATGGCAAAGAGAAAATATCATCAAAAGAAAACAAAGAAGAAAAGTATTTCAGTCTTGGGGAAATTATTTAGATTTATCCTTCTTTTATTGATACTAGCCACTGTTTTAGCCTACCTAAGTTTTAAGGGTTGGAACTCCAAACTAAATAATTCTCAAAATACAGAATTATCTGTTGTAAACACCTCAATGGGTTCTATAGAATACATCAGCAAGGGAGAAGGCCCAATTATTTTATTATCTCACATGGAGGGCTCAGGTTCAGACAATCTAAAGATGTTTGATGAATTTACCAAAGCCGGTTATAAAATAATTAGTCCATCCCGTCCTGGATATTTCGGAACCCCTTTGAACAATGATGCAAATTATGCTTATCAAGCCGATTTGTTTGCTGAATTATTGGATCACCTGAACATCAATCAAAAAATCATTGTTCTTGGATTATCGGCGGGTGGACCAGCTGCCATCGAATTCGCAAAAAAATATACTGACAAATGCGCCTCACTCATTCTCATTAATTCACCCAGTTCAAAACTTAAGTCGGAAACAGCTTTAAAAAGCCTAATGAACATTCATTCCATTCCGTACATAAATAAATCATCTGATTTGAACTCCTGGTTTACCTTTAATTTAGCTAAAATTAGCGTGAAGCAGATTGTAAAACCAATTTTAAACAAATGTATGAATGCCACTGAGCAAGAGAGAAACACACAAATTGATCAACTTGTCTCTCGTTCCAAGACCAAAGAAGAACTGCTGAACTATCTAAAAGTTATCTCCCCTAAAAGAAATCGAATATCAGGCTTTAAAAACGATCTAAAAAACTTAAGCGACTATCAAATAGGTTCAAAAAAAATACGAATCCCCGTCTTAATTATTCACAGCAAGAAAAATCAAATCATCAATTTTAATCATGCTGAGCAAACAAAAAGAATTTTTCCAAAAGCCCAATTGTATTCTTACGATGGACTTGGTCATGCATTTTGGATGGGTAATGACCGAAGTATGATTCATTCCAAAATTCTTGATTTTATCAAAACAGATAAGAAACAAAAAGATGGATCAGCTAACCGATCAAATGTGGAATTAGTTGGAATTACATGGGTAAATAAAACAGATGGGGCCTTATTACAACTCAAGTCAGATGGAACTTTCACCCTGGATTTTCCATCGGTTGACACCAAGAAATTTTATCAGGGGACTTATACCATTGTTGACAGTCAGATCAGTTTTACTTATAATGAAGACGTTAATTCATGCCTAGACATTTCAGGAGTATATAACTTCAAAATCATTAGAAAAGCATTGGACTTAAAAGTTATAAATGATAAATGTAATGCTCGAAAAAAACACTTTTCGGAAGGTTGGTTTAAGGTTTAATATTCAATTTCTGCAGCAAAAGTGGCCAAATTATCTTTCATGTCTTTTACTTCTAAACGAAACTGGTTTTTCCCTTTTCTAATCCGTTCATCAACCTTGTACACCAATTTATCATTCTTTGGGTCAAAATCCATGAGAATCCACTTTCCATTAAGGGTTGCGCGGATCTTCCCAATTCCTGAAAATTCGTCTTTAATCTCAAAGCTAAAATATTTATAACCTGAGACTTTTTTCCCATTATGTATATTCAAGGCTTTAATTTCGGGTGCGATGGTATCGACTACTATCATAAAATCGCCAAAAGCCGCAGATCTTGCGATCACAAACCCTTCTTTAAAACTTCCGCCAACGGCTTCATTCTCATTATTTTCAATCTTTGCAATTAATGCTTTTGATCTCAAATGATCAGGCAGTTCATCCGCTAAGATTTTTATCTCAAAAGCTTTATGCACCGGAACCGTTTTGAAATGCACTTGATGGATTTTTGAATATGCCTCTTCAGGAGCTTTAGCTTCCTGATAATTGAAATCAAAAGATTTATAAAAGCTTCCTTTTCTGAAAGACAACTCTATTTGATCTGTATTAAAACTATTTTGTTGATTAAAAGCAAACCAATGATCATGCTTCTTCGCATCTTTCTTTAAGCTATCCAACTGAGGAACTGAATGTAAAACACCTGTTATTTGAGAACTATTCCCATTCATATCTTTAACCAGATATTGAAATTGATGATAGGTTGAATCTTTGAAAGTAAAAATTCCATTCTCTTTCACTTCATCATAAATGCTTAACTTATTTCCCTGGTCAATAATGCTGCGCTGAAATCGGTTTTTATTGTCAATCAACTCGTCATACTCAATTAAGCTATTGATGTACCTTGTTTCGCTAAAAGAGAATTTTTCAAGTCGATGTGAGTAAATCGTAGTTGAATCAATTTTTAAAGAGATTGAGTAAACCCCATTCTTATTATACGAGCCATTTAAAAGATCATAGGTTTCAATACCGAAACCAATATCTCCGCTAACTTCAATGGTGTCATTTTTACTTATATGATTGCCCATTCCCCAACCCGCAACTTTTGCTTCATAAACCTCATTCTCACCTTCAATCAAACTTTCATCACCAACAGGATACAATCTTAAACCTATAATCTTAGGTCGGATAAAATCCTTGACTTTATAACCAAAAAGCAGAGGGTTTATGGGAAACTCTGTGCGACTATCCCTCAGTTCGAAATGCAAATGTGGACCACCCGAGCCTCCTGAATTTCCTGACAGCGCAATCACTTCGCCCTTCTTCACCACGAATTGATCTTTTGCAGGATAAAGGGTTACCTTAAACCGTTCTTTCTTATATTGTTGAGCTCTCACATATTTATCAATTGCTTTCGAAAACTGCTTCAAATGCCCATATACAGAAGTATATCCGTTGGGATGACGAATATAGATGGCCTTGCCAAAGCCCGTTCCTGAAACATTAATACGTGAAATATAACCATCGGCTACAGCATGAATTTTCTTTCCTGTAACACCTCCGGTTCTAATATCAATTCCTGAATGAAAATGGTTGGAGCGCAGCTCGCCAAATGTACCTGAAAGGGTAATTTCAAAATCTACAGGCGATCTAAAATAGTCTGTGGGGTATTTCTTTTTAGCAGATAGGCTAAGAAACTGAATCAGGCAAATTGAGAGAATAAAAAGCTTACGCATGGAAGTATAAGAATCAATTTTAACAAATATTTTAACGATCGCAAAAATAAGGAATTAATTTCTTGCCCAGCTTAATACCTTACTAATTATAAATCCAGACTATTCTTAGTTACAAATATATTCAGGGTGTAATTCAGCTATTCAGGCAATTTTCGAAGGCGTTGACCATTTCTAAATGCAACGATAAAAGCATCAAGCACACCATTTTTCTGTTTAAGAATCATTTTTGCTTCATTTGCTTTTTGATAGTCAGGATATGAACCTACAGTGTAAATGTGATAAGCACCATATTTATCTTCCTTAATCAAATTAGCATCTAAACCATACGTTGAGCTTAAAATCTGGAGTGGTATTTTACAGTTGTGACAGGCGCGAATTTGGACCCTATACTCTAATTCAGAAAAGGTTTTGGTTTTTGGTTTTGGCTCAGCTTTAATCGCTGGTACCGCTTCTTCTTTTACTTTTACAGGTGTTTGATTTTCTTTCTTAATCTTTGCCTCCTGAGCAACCTCATCAATGGTTTCTTTTCTTTCAATTTCTGTATCTTTTTGGGGCATTTCATCTGCTTTGACAACCTCCTTCTTTAGCTCAGATTTTTCCACAGCCTTTTTTTGGACAAAAGGCTCCTCTTTTATTTTTTTTCTTTTCCCATTTGAATTACCAAAACGATATTGTAAGCCAATGGATGTATAATTATACACATCCATATTTTTACTATTATCAGTCAAATCAATCATATCAGACAACATCAATCTATTGGAAGATTCCAGATTGAAACCCCAATGATCTCCCATCTTCACATTCAAACCAAGGCCTGCAACGACAGCACTTTCTAACACCATTCCATCGATACCTTTACCTTCTCCAATACCTTTTTGGTTGAACAAAATATCAGTATCATATAAATACTTGGAAGTTTTATAATTAACCAAACCATAGCCCAAAACAGCATAAAAATTAAAGGTTCGATTTACTTTTCTTTCATCAAATAAGTTCGAAAGATTGATGCTTGAATGTAGGTTAAATTCATATATATCAGTAATAAAGTTGGCGCTTAACTCCTTTTTCTCACCGTCAATCTCACCCATAAAAGCCTGAAGCCTGATTCCAAATATCGGGCTGATCTGTCTACCTAAAATCAATCCCTTTCCATAACGCCAGCTATTAACCTCATTTTGATTGGGCAAGATTTTGCCATTCCATAAATCACCATAGAATTGAGTAAGTCCTCCATTTAAATTAATCTCCCATTGAGGTTTAAAATCCCGATAATTCATGCTTGATTGAGCCAATGAAGAGATCGAAGAACAAATCAAAATTACAGCAAAACACATGCTAAGTTTTTGGCAGATTTTCATAATTATTTGGGTTTAATGAAATAACCCTATAAAAATATAATGAACATGCTACTTTAGGGAAGAAATAGAACTTTACTTTTCAACAATAAGATGTTGAATAAAGCAGCAGCTTAATCTTAAATATAATGGGTGATACGAAAAGGGCCTAAACATCTATGATATTAGAGGCCAAAATTGACGCTTAGAGTCACTATTTCTCTTTGTGGGGTTCCCTTATCTGTGGCAGGGTAAAATTTTGGGATGGATCGGATAACCTCCAAAGCAGCTGCATCCAAAAGTGGATGCACGCCATTTACGATACGTGCATCCAATACTCTTCCATTTTCATTAATTACAAATGAGGCATATACAGTTCCCTGTATGCTATCACGGATTGCTTCTTCAGGATAAACCAAATTATTGGAAATAAATTTATCCAACATCTCCTGACCACCCGGATATCTTGCCTTATATGACAATTTAGAATAGTAATATCTACCATGAATGATTTGCAAACTAGCCAACAAAGAATCGCTTTTATTATAAAAGTCAATTTTTTCCCTTTGTCCGCATTTATCAATTTCTATGATTTCGTATTGTTTATTTAAAATGAGGGGTACCAAACTATCATATTTACTAACCAACATTTTGGTTGTTGAAACACAATATTTTCGATACAAAGAATCTGCTTCTAAATCATCATAGAATGATGCCATATACATATTCTCACAAAAACCACATTCATCTTTCATGTTTAATCTCGTTAATGCCTTATTAAAATATGCATCAACATTGGGATAAAAATCAAGTGCTTTATTGAATAAAGTATCTGCTTTTTGCAAGTTACCCGTTTGCATCTGGATGATACCTTCATTAACAAACAGTTGACTCTTTAAATCCTGTCCCAGTCCTACTAAAGAAAAGGAAATAAAAAGTAAGATGAATAAAGTTTTTATTTTCATACACATGGCTTCTTTAGAACTATGCCTTATAGAATGGTAATCTTACAACTTTGGCTTTTAATAACTTCTTACGAACTTTGATATAAACTTCCATATCAACTTTATTGAGTCCGGTTTTAATATAACCCATTCCAATACCTTTTTTAAGCATTGGGCTCATTGTTCCCGAAGTTACTTCACCAATCACTTCTCCTTCGGCATTACAAATTTCATAATGTTGACGAGGAACTCCTTTATCAACCATTTCAAAAGCTGTTAATCTTTGTTTTACACCTTCTGCTTTTTGTTTGGCAAGATATTCTCTATCAATAAAATCATTTCCATCAACAAATTTGGTAATCCAGCCTAAACCAGCTTCAATGGGTGAAGTTTCATCATTGATATCATTACCATATAAGCAGAATCCCATTTCTAAACGTAAGGTGTCGCGCGCAGCTAATCCGATGGGTTTAATTCCAAATTCCTCACCAGCTTCCATGATGGCATTGTAAATTCTTGGGCCATCATTTTGCTCCATGTAAATTTCACAACCTCCTGATCCGGTATACCCGGTTGTTGAGAAAATAATATCTTCAACGCCTGCTAAATTCAATTTTTGGAAGGTATAATATTCCATATCAACCACATTGGCTGAAGTTAGTTTTTGCATTAATTTTAAGGCGTTAGGACCTTGAATGGCTAATTGCGCAATTTCATCAGAAGCATTATACAATTCTGCTCCCATGGTATTTTGTTCATTACACCAAGCCCAATCTTTATCAATATTGGCTGCATTTACAACCAACAAATAAGTTTCTTCATCAATGCGATAAGTTAAGAAATCGTCAACAATACCACCTTTGCCATTAGGGAAACAGGTGTATTGAATTTTACCATCAGTTAGTTTAGCAACATCATTGGTGGATACTTTTTGAACAAATTCAAAAGCTTTTGGTCCTTTTACCCAAAATTCGCCCATATGCGATACGTCAAACATTCCCACACTTTTCCGCACCGTTTCGTGCTCGATATTAATTCCTTCAAAAGTAACGGGCATATTATAGCCTGCAAAAGGCACCATTTTTGCACCCATTGATTCATGTATTCCTGTAAATGCTGTTGTTTTCATACTGTACTAACTTATTAAATTATATATTTTGCAAATTTAAAAAAATGCCCCAATTTTTATTCATTATCCCGATTATGTTTTAAGAATTAATTTCTTTCATACACGATAAATGAATAATTAAAGTCATTTTGAGGGTCATCATTGACATCAATTTGCTCGAGGATGTTCCACTCTTTAAAATCCACTTCAAAAAAGGTATCAGCTTCAAAATCCTGATGCACCCTTGTCAGGTAAAATTTATTGGCATGAGGAAGAAATTGTTTATAGATTGAACCTCCACCAATGATAAAACTTTCCTCCGTATCACTACATAAATCAATGGCCTCTTCAATAGAATATACGGTTTTACAGCCTTCAAAAGTTTCACCTTTTTGATCAGTAATTACAATATTTGTGCGTTTTGGTAATGGTCCATTTGGTAGGGATTCAAGGGTACGCTTACCCATAATTACCTGATGGCCTCTGGTTTTATCTTTAAACCATTTAAAATCATTTGAAATGTGCCATAAAAGATCATTGTCTTTTCCAATGGCATGGTTTTGTGCGATGGCCACGATGATAGAAATTTTTTTTGTCATTAGTAATTATTGATTAGTAGCTATTTGACTCATATTAAATTTGCATAAAAACGTCAAGATTAAAGTGAGAAGACTTGCCGTAATGCTGAATTTAGTTCAGCATCACAACGTTAACAAAAAACAGATTCTGAAACAAGTTCAGAATGACGAGAAGGCATATTAAACAGAAATTGCGCCCTTAATCGTTGGATGCGCCTCATAATTTACCAACTCAAAATCCTCGTATCTAAAATCAAATATACTTTTAACATCAGGATTGATCTTCATTTGAGGAAGTTTATAGAATTTTCGGCTCAATTGCAATTTTACCTGATCCAAATGATTCAAGTAAATATGTGCGTCACCAAAAGTATGCACAAATTCACCAGCCTCCAAATCGCATACCTGTGCAATCATCATGGTAAATAAAGCATATGATGCAATATTAAAAGGTACTCCCAAAAAAATGTCAGCACTTCGTTGATATAATTGACAGCTTAATTTACCGTCCGCCACATAAAACTGAAACCAGGCATGACATGGAGGTAACGCAGCTTTTCCATTAGCAACATTTTCAGAGAATGATTTTGAAGTATCGGGCAATACGCTTGGGTTCCATGCCGCAATAATGTGTCGACGACTGTCAGGATTGGTTTTTATTTGTTCAATCAACTCACTCACCTGATCAATTCCTTCGCTGTTCCAGTTTCTCCATTGGTGACCATAAACAGGTCCTAAATCACCATTTTCATCAGCCCAATCGTTCCAAATATTAACTTTATGATCCTTCAAATATTTAATATTGGTATCTCCCTTCAAAAACCATAACAACTCATGAATGATTGATCGTAAATGCAATTTTTTTGTAGTCATCATTGGGAAACCTTCAGACAAATCAAAACGCATTTGGTAACCAAAAACGCTAATGGTTCCCGTACCTGTTCGATCTGATTTCCGGGCTCCTTTATCTAGTACGTGATTCAGTAAGTCGTGATATTGTTTCATAATTTCAATTTAGAATGTAGAAAAATAAATTCAGAATTTCCAATTTCAAAAGATCACCTTCATTATTCAGAATTTTACATTCAATATTTAGCTTTCTTCAATTATATTTAATAAAATAATTTAGAATGTAGAATAACAAATTTAGAATATTCAATTTTAAAAGATCACCTTCTACATTCAGAGTTCTACATTTTACATTTAAAATCTAATATTGCAATTAACCAAGAATCATCCCTATAATGGTGGCTGATAACAAGGACGCCATTGCGCCTCCAAGTAAGGCTCTAAAACCCAATTGTGAAAGCGTAGTTCTCTTACCGGGTGCCAAGGCTCCAATTCCTCCCAATTGAATTCCGATTGAGCTGAAATTAGCGAATCCACATAAAATATAAGTAGCAATAATTACTGATTTTTCATTGGCAAACACACCACTCGCCATAAAATCTCGCAAGCTGGTGTAGGCAATAAATTCGTTCAAAATTATTTTTTCTCCTAACAACTGGCCAACCAGTGTAACATCTGCCGTAGGCACGCCCATCAACCACATGAGTGGTGCCATTGTATATCCGATGATAAACTGCAAACTAAAGGAATCAAATCGTCCGTTTGAAAATGTAGCAACCCATTCATTAATTTCTGTCCATGCACCTATCTTGAAAAAGATAAAATTTAACATGGATATAAACGCCAAAAACGCCAAAAGCATAGCTCCTACATTAACAGCCAATTTAACACCATCTGTGGTTCCATTTGTAATGGCTTCCAAAATATTGGTACCAATTTTTTCTTTTGAAACCTCAACTTTGGTAGAAACTTCCTCGGTTTGTGGCACCAATAATTTAGCCATGACTACAGCTCCCGGAGCTGCCATTACCGATGCAGTAATTAAATGTTTTGCAAACAAAATCTGATCGGCAGGATTTGATCCTCCTAAAAACTTGATATAAATTGCAAGCACTCCTCCTGCAATTGTTGCCATTCCACCAACCATAACGAGCATCAGTTCTGATTTGGTCATTTTCTCGAGATAGGCTTTAATAAGCAAGGGAGATTCTGTTTGTCCTAAAAATATGTTTCCGGTGGCAGAAAGACTTTCAGCTCCTGAAAGTTTTAACAAGCGGGTCATAATCCAGGCAAAAATCTTTACCACGGCCTGTACAATTCCATAATAATATAATACTGATGAAAGCGCAGAAAAGAAAACGATGGTTGGCAAAATTTGGAAAGCAAACATAAATCCAACCTTATCTTGATCAATGAGGTCACCAAAAAGAAAAACACTCCCATCTTCGGTAAAGGTCAATACCTTAATAAACATTTTACCCACAAATTCAATCAATGATTGAACGGCCGGAACTTTCAAAACAAGAATGGCTATAACTATTTGGATCCCTAAACCGCCAAGAACAGTACGCAAGGAAACTTTTTTTCTATTTGAGCTCAAAAAATATCCAATGATAAGCAAAGACAATATTCCAATAAAACCACGTACTAATGACATAAAACTAAAGCCCATACTTTTAACTTGCTCCTGTTCTGAAACATCTGTTGCTGATGGTATCAGGGTTAATGAGTCTGCAACAGCAACTGAATCAGCATGAAGGCTATCGACAAGATTTGATGCTTCAATACTGGTATCCTGACCTACAATAACTCCTGTGAGTAGCAAGATTATTGAAAAACCGCTTAAGATCAGAAAAATTTTACTTTTTAAGAATTTAAAATTCATAGGCCTTATTTTATAAGCTCTGTTAGGAGTGGTTTAACTAAATGGTATTTGGGATATTGCATTTATACATTTTTGATTATCTGTTTTTCTTTCTCTGAATTTCATCCCGAATAACAGAAGCCTTTTCATAATCTTCATCATCAATGGCTTCCTTTAATAAATTATTTAATTCAGCTAGAGAAAAATCAACATAATCAGATTTCTGAGATTCCTTTTTTTTCTTTTGTTCTTTAATGCCGGTGGTATTGATTTCATCAAGTAAAACTCCTGCCTCATTGATTAATTTCTCGTTGGTAAAGATGGGGCATTTAAAGCGAATGGCAAGCGCCACTGCATCAGAAGTTCGTGCATCAATCTCAGTTTCAATTTGATCACTAACACAAATCAGTTTTGCAAAGAAAACACCTTGCTCAAATTTATCGATAATGACATGTTTGATGGTCACTTGATAATGATCCGCAAAATTTTTGAATAAATCATGGGTGAGAGGTCTGGAAGGTTTCATCTTCTCCAATTCAATGGCGATGGACTGTGCTTCAAATCCACCAATTATAATGGGCAATCTTCTCTCTCCTCCAACTTCACCCAATATCAATGCATAGGCCCCACTTTGTGATTGGCTGTATGACATCCCGATGATTTCCAAACGAATATTCTGCATAGCGTAAAATTAGGCAAACTTAAGTTTTCTCACAATGGTTCAAAGCATAAAAGTATTAATAATTTCAAAATCGTTATGAACATTTTATCAACAGTAAAAATGGGCGATTGCTATGGCAGTATGTGTTACGACACATGTCAATCATTAAATATGAGGAAAGCCTTAATTTGCACGCCTAATTATTTCTTAAGTAATAAAAACTTTCATATTTTTGGCTCTAAAAATAAAACCTATCAAAATCTTAAAAAATGAAAAAAATTCTAGCATTATTAACTGTTTCATTGCTGCCAATCTTATCGTTCGCGAGTGAAGCTGACTTGGTAATTCCTGATGAAGTGCATTCAGAAACCATTCTTTATTGGGGTTTCTTAATAACCTTTGCAGGTTTCCTATTTGGTTTATTCCAATTTCTAAAAGTTAAAAAAATCGGTGCGCATAAATCCATGCTTGATGTAGCTGAGGTTATTTATGAAACCGGGAAAACATACTTATTGCAACAAGGGAAATTTTTAGCGATCCTTTTCATATTTATAGGAACAGCAGTTGCATTCTATTTCGGTTACCTTTCTGACGCCAATTTTGGTTTTGGAGGTGTAGCGATGATTTTAGGATGGACCGTTTTAGGAATCCTTGGATCATACAGTGTTGCATGGTTTGGTATTCGAATGAATACACTGGCCAACTCAAGAATGGCCTTCGCTTCTTTGGAACGTAAGCCTATTAAATTGTTAAACATTCCTTTGACTGCAGGAATGAGTATCGGTGTTGTGTTAATCTCACTCGAGCTTATCATGATGTTGATCATTTTGATGTTTGTTCCTGGTGAATATGCCGGAGCAAGTTTTATCGGTTTCGCCATTGGTGAATCTTTAGGTGCATCTGTACTTAGAATTGCCGGTGGTATTTTTACCAAAATTGCTGATATCGGATCTGACTTAATGAAAGTTATTTTCAAAATTGGTGAAGATGACCCAAGAAATCCTGGTACCATTGCCGACTGTGTTGGTGATAATGCTGGTGATTCAGTTGGACCAACTGCTGATGGATTTGAAACTTATGGTGTAACAGGTGTTGCACTAGTTTCATTTATTCTTTTAGCCATTACAGATGTTTCATTACAAACTGACTTATTGGTTTGGATTTTTGTAATGCGTATCTTAATGATTATTACTTCCATCGTATCTTATTGGATTAATGGTTTACTCGCAAATAATAAATACAAAAATGCAGATGATATGGATTTTGAAAAACCATTGACTTCATTGGTTTGGATTACTTCTATTCTTTCAATCATCGTTACTTTTGCAGTAAGTTATTTCACCATTGGAGATCTTCCAAACCAGCTTTGGATTACCCTTTCAGTTATTATTAGTGCGGGTACTTTAGGAGCAGCTCTTATTCCTGAATTTACCAAACTGTTTACTTCTCCAAACTCAACCCACGTAAAAGAAGTTGTGAGCGCATCTCAAGAAGGTGGTGCATCCTTGAACATTCTTTCTGGTTTGGTTTCTGGTAACTTCTCAGCATTCTGGTTAGGAATGGTATTCTTCTTCCTCATGTTTGTTGCTTATATCGCCAGTACCTTTGGTTTAGGCGATGTGATGATTTATCCATCTATTTTTGCCTTTGGATTGGTTGCATTCGGTATGTTAGGCATGGGTCCTGTAACCATTGCAGTTGACTCTTATGGCCCCGTAACTGACAATGCCCAATCAATTTATGAGTTATCATTGATTGAAGAAACTGAAGGTATTTCAGAGGAAATTGAAAAAGACTTTGGTTTTAAACCTGATTTTGAAAAATCAAAATATTTCTTGGAAGCTAATGATGGTGCAGGTAACACTTTCAAAGCAACTGCAAAACCAGTATTGATTGGTACTGCGGTTGTTGGTGCAACCACCATGATTTTCTCCCTGATTTTGGTTATACAACATACTTTACATGTTCAACCTGAAGAAATTCTAAACCTCTTAAATCCTTATACAATTCTAGGATTCCTACTGGGTGGTGCTGTTATTTTCTGGTTCTCAGGTGCTAGTATTCAAGCAGTTTCTACAGGTGCCAGTAGAGCAGTAGCCTATATTAAAAAGAACATCAACCTTGATCCTAACGCACCTAAAAAAGCAGATGTTGAGAAATCAAGAGCCGTTGTTAAGATTTGTACTCAATATGCTCAAAAAGGAATGTGGAACATCTTTATTGCTATTTTCTCATTTGCCATGGCATTTGCTTTCTTATCTGCACCTGCAGGATCTAATTTACCTGTTTCATTGTTTGTAAGTTACCTGATTTCAATTGCATTCTTCGGATTGTATCAGGCAATCTTCATGGCGAATGCCGGTGGATCTTGGGACAATGCCAAGAAAATTGTTGAAGTGGACATGCAGGAAAAAGGAACCGCATTGCATGATGCAGTTGTTGTTGGTGATACCGTTGGTGACCCTTACAAAGACACTTCATCAGTGGCTTTAAACCCTATCATTAAGTTTACTACTTTATTTGGTTTATTGGCCATGGAAATTGCCATTGCTCCTCAATTTAGAGCTGTAGCTCCTTATTTCGGAGTTGCTTTCTTATTGGTAGCATTATATTTTGTTTACCGTTCATTCTACAAAATGAGAATTAAACAATAAGTTTAAAAAACATTATTAAAAATCCCTTCCGCAAAACGGAAGGGATTTTTTTCTTTATGAATTTAGATGATTTTGCTAAGGTTTAGCTTAATGAAATTATTTATAGCTTTTCACTGCAATACCTAATATCACAAATCCCAATCCCGAAAGTATAGATGCAATGTCAATAACCAACAATGGAATGTATTTTGCCTTAGCAATCATCATACTTTACTTTTTGATTAAATAATTTATACGATGGTTTAACTTTAGTTAAATAAGGCTTCCGTATTCCTGCGATTCTGTCTCTTAAAGTTTTTCCTTCACTAAATTTATTTTCTGCATGACGATCTCTTCTTTTTCTTCTTCACCTGCCTCCTGGTAGCATTGAAGAGCCTTTGAGTATGCACTAATTGATTGTGACCGAATCCTGCTTTTTAGTGCAATAACTTTCATATCCACATTTTCACCCCCCTGAAGGGTCTTTAGTTTCCTTAGAACTTCATCAAATTTTCCTGGTTCTGGGTAATAGTCTGTTCCATGATGAAACTTAAAATCGAACTGGATATCTCCCATTAATTCATACACTTTCCCTCTGGTTTCCAGATCATCTTCTCTATTTAATATTTCAAGTGCCCTATTACATTTTTCATAGGCGGCTTTCGGATCATTTTTGCCACGAAAAATACAAAGTGCAAGGTCTCGAAAATTTACAGCCAATTCAATTAGGAATTTATTTTCCTTATTAATTTCAATGGCTTCATTTAGAAATTTTATGGCCTCGTCAAATTCTCCCATTTTGTAACAACACCAGAACATATTTTCGTTGAGCTCCCCCTTTTTTCGGATATCTTCTACATCTTCAAAATAAATTGAACAGCGCCATTCGGCTTCCGAATAGGAGGAAATTGCTTTACTGTAATCCTCCTGATAATAATAGCTATCGCCAAGCTTAGCATAGATATTGATGAGGTCGTGTTGCGCTTCTTCCTCTCCGTATAGATTAAGCGCCTTGCTACCAAATTCTATTGCATCTTCGTATTCATCAAGCTGAAAGCAGGTTTTTAATAAATTATTATAGGCTGTTCTTAGATGATCCAGATCATAATTTTCCTCAAGAATGGTAAGTGCTACGAGATAAGCGGACTTTGCATTTTCATCTTGATCATCGAAATAAAAGGCATCGCCCAATTCTAAATAATCGCTTGTCAGATCTTTCATCTGATCTAAGGCTTGATGCATACTGGCCGATTTTTTAAAAAAGATAATCGCATCAGTATAATTGTCATCATAAAAATATATTCTGGCTAATTGGCGATAGGTATCCGCCATGCTTGAGGTATCCTTGACTTTTTCGTAATAGCTCAATGCCTGAAGAGCATACTCAGCTGCACGCTCATAATCGTCTAATTGATAATGCGATTCGGCTATATAATAATTTGAATCTGCCGCCTTCGATTCCTCATCATTTTCCTTATAATATTTTAAAACAATGGGGTTATACTCCAACACTTTTGCATACTGATCCAACATAAAGTGGGCGTCAGAAACCCCTTGAATCGTTTCAGCCAAGTCAGATTTCAGGTCTAGTTTTGCGTAGTAATTGGCAGCGTCAGAATAATGAATGAGGGCTTGTTCGAAATCCTTTTCATCATAGCACATATTCCCCAGCGTCTTATTGATATAAGCCAGATCTTCAGCTAAGCCGGGCTGATCAGCTATGTTAAGGCCATTTGCTTTTTCTAATGTGCTATTGAACTCAATTGAGTAGCTGACAGTATCATCATCATTGTTATACTTTTCGCAGATTTGTTTTAAAGTGCTGATCTCTTGACAGTAAATCGAATTACTTTCTGGTATTCCATGAGATTTAACCATTATATATTGCTATTTAAATTGGGGGATAAATAAAATTGCACGGTGTTTTTATTCATAATTCATCATTTTGCTTTAAATTCATCATGGCCGTTAGAGAAAAGCAAACAACACGCCTGCCTGCCGCAGGCATGAAAACCCTAAGTTTTTTTTATCGACCTAAGCGCCATGAACTATAGCTGTTGTTAGCAAACGTAATTTTAATTTCTTCAAATTAAATATTAAAATTTAATTGTATATTAATGCTATTTCTTTAGTTTTTATTAATTCTACTGTTTCAATATTAATTTTGTCATCAGTTAGATTTATCGAATTACTTTTTATGTTGATTAATGGACTATTGTCAATATCCTTTTCCCACCATATTTTGTAAGAAGTATCTGTAAAAGCTCCATATTGAATTAAGTCATAAATAACAGAAATGTTTGACACATTATTATAACTAAAGTCAAGAATTGTAAGCTTCTTAAGCTCTGATAAAGGTTCTAAGTCTGTTATTGTATTATTGCTTAATAATAAGTATTTCAAATTGGTTAAAGAGTGAATTGGGGAAATGTCAGAGATTTTATTCTGATTACACCAAAACCTTTCAAGATTTATAAGATTTGAGACTGGTGCTATATCAGAGATTTGATTATCGTAAAACTCAAGTACCCTTAACTCTGTTAACTTAGATAATGGTGAAATATCCATTATTTTTTTTGTGTTATTTAAGTACAGTCGTCTTAAATTATAATTGTTTTCCAAAGGTTTTATATTGTCAATATTATTCCCGCTTGCAAGAAACACTTCTAGATTGGAAAGATAGCCTATTGGTGTAATATCATTAATCTGCGGATTCAGCGCGATATTCAAATATTTTAGAGACGTTAAGTATTTGATATCTGAGATGTTTGAAAGACTACAATTTTGTAAAATCAGCTTATTCAGATTAATACATTCTTTCATTCCTTTTAATGATCGTATTTCGATATCCTTAATTTCTAATTCAGTTAAAAGTAAAAGATCTGATTTATTTAAAGCTCGGTCTGTAATATCTAATTGTTTAGATATTAGTTTGCTGAGTTGCTGATCTAAGATAATATCTTGATGATCACAGCTCATAAAACTTATTGTAGTAATGATAACTATAATAAAATTGCTAATTGTTTTCATGAAATGAGATTTCTAAATTTCACAATATTTATGTTTGCTAACGGTTTGGCTCGTATGTTTGCTATAAACATATTTAAGTTTGATAAATTTATACAATAAAGCAATATGAACCAAACCAAATAGAAGGGATAGGGAGGTTTGGCTAGGCACACTGAGTTGATGCCGTATCATAGAGATTCCACCCTTCTATAGCTTTCATTGAACTTGAACAGTACCTAGGTCCCAAAAAAGTATAAGGGAGATCGAATCAGAAGCGAGCAAAAGTGATTATGAAAAGCAGGTTTTCTAAATTAATTATATGAACTTAGAAGTATTAAAAGAATCCTTAGGAATTGATGTATCCAAAGACAGTTTATCTTTTTGCCTTGGAATTTTACAATCAGATTTAAGTAAGCGATTTAAAGTTAGTTCAGATGTCGAGAATACTGAGCATGGCTTTAAACAGCTAAATCGATGGATAAGAAAACACAAGAGCCTGCAAGGTCTTCCAGTTGTGGTGATGGAGTCTACGGGAGTCTATCATGAATCCATCGCTCAATATCTTTATGATCAGGGATATGCTGTAAGTGTACTGCAAAGTGGTCGCGTAAAGCGCTATGCTCAAAGTTTGGATAAACGCTCCAAGACCGATGCCTTGGATAGTCGAATGCTATCGATGTTGGGCTGTGAGCGAGAATTAACGGCCTGGAAACCACCCAGTGATCAGATGCAACAACTGCGTGGTCTAAGTCGTGAACGCAGTAGTTTAATCAAAGAACGCAGTATTGAGCTAAACCGTAATCATGCCTTAACCCGTTCAGTTTATAGAGATGTTAAAGCAGCAAAGAGACATCATACCCGCATGAAATTATTAAATGATCAAATTCAGGAAATAGAATTAGAGATGCAATTAGCAATAAAAGCAGATGCAAAAATGAAAGAGAAGATAGCATACCTGCAAAGTATTCCTGGAGTTTCATTTATCAGCGCAGCAACTGTAATTGCAGAGACCTTAGGCTTTGCACAGTTCGAAAATGCAAAACAATTGACCAGTTATGCCGGTTATGATGTGGTATTACGAGAATCGGGCAATTATCAAGGAAAAACACGCATCAGCAAGAAAGGGAATAATCACATCCGAGCCGTGTTGCACATGCCTTCAATGACAGCCATTCGGGTTAATCCAAGTTTAAAACCCTTTTATGAAAGACTAAAACCAAAGAAACAAAAACCCTTAATTGCCTTGGTTGCAGTTCAACGCAAATTATTGCTACTCATGTTTAGTTTATGGAAAAACGAGATGTATTATGACCCAGATTATGAAACAAAAAAGCGGCAGGGATTAGAAACCCCTAGTCGCGCAGGATAGAAGCAATACGAATATTGCAACTTCCTTAAATTTTTATGCAAATTTACTTGCTTTTTAACACAGTACCTATGGTGCGTGGCGCATTTTGCGGCGCGCTTTCCTGTCCCCCGAGGGACAGGAAACAACACGAAAACCGTGCTATTTTTTCACCGACTAAGCGACATGCACTATGAGCCGTTGTTACCAATAGTACATTTGTCATAATCCCATGCTTCTTTTAATGAAAAAGTTGCCAAGTCTTTCTCTAGATTCATGTGAGTTTACAGGATGAAATTCAAATTGATCACTCTCATTGAGGAATCCATCATAAAATATTTCAGTTGTAAATTCACTTTGTTCATTTTTCGGTTTTGCTAATTTGCATATCATCACGACTTTTAATTCTAAATTCTCCTTAGCCTTACTTGATTCGAAGCAAATATTAAAACCTCTATTCTGGGGAGTGGCTATTGAGGGATAAACAAAACCTGAATTGTCAGAGTTTTTGAAGAATTCCTCATAAATCAGCAATGAGCTTTTATAAATGTGTTCTTGACCAACAGGCACATGTTTTGTAAATTCTGACAATAAAAAATTATGTATTAATAACCTTTTCGCATTGTCCAATTCTGATAAACTATCTAAATATTTAATTTGATGAATCTGAGAGACCCTTAATGGTTGCTTTTTCTCATAGACTATCAAAAAGAAAAACTGATTAACAAGGCAATTTGTTTCATAGATTGCATTAAGAGTTTCACTCGAAGAATACAGCACAGTTTCTCCGGGTCTGTTTAATCTCCCATAATTTAATACTAAATTATGGGGCTTACACCAAGCATCTTGTTCAACTCTCATCGATGGAAATAATTTAGACTCAATATTTAAATAATCGTCTTTCTCAAATTTCCTTATACGATAGAAATGCTGTATCTGGTTAGGTTCAGTAATGGTGTCTTCATTTATGAAAAATGAAAATAATTTGCCATCTATTTTAACAGAAGTCAACATTCTCAAACTATCTCGAAGTGTTTTTTCAGTTATTGATTCGCGTTGAACCAGATCTCGATATTCATTGATTCGATTATTTAAATCCTCAACAGATAGCGCTTTAAAACATTGTTTGAATATATTGATACTGGACTGCTCCATCTATTCTTGTATTATTGGTAACGGCCACGTATATGAAACGTTTGGCATTTCGGAGAGCAAACCTGTCAAACCGCTACAATATTCATTAAATGTAACAGCCTCAATATTAACCCTATCCGCCAAATGTTTTATATACTTTGTTAAATGCTTTTTTTATTTAGGCAATTCCATATCATTTCAAAAAGCCTTTTTTTGTTTATTGGTTTTGCAATATAATCGTTACAACCGGCTTCAATAGCTTTTTCTTTATCTCCTGTTAAACCATAAGCGGTTTGGGCTATTATAATCACATCCTTATTAAATTCTCTTATCTTTCTAGTGGCTTCAAAACCATTCATGTCAGGCATTTTTATATCCATTAGAATAATATCTGAATCCGGATTTTTTCGACATTTTTCTATAGTCTCTTTCCCGGTTGATGTGTAGGATATTTCTCCAAACTTATTTTCTAAGATTGCCGTTAATAAGAGCTTACTTACATCATCATCTTCGGCAACAATTATCGATAAATTATTTAATGAAAACTCTGGTTCTTGTTGGCTGCTTTGATTCGAAACCGATTCTATATGACACGGTTTAGTGAATGGAATGTGAAACGTGAAGGTGGTACCCTTACCTTCTATCGAACTAACACCAATGCTTCCACCCAGCATTTCAACATACGATTTTGAAATGGCCAAGCCAAGCCCCGAACCTTCAAAAACCCTTGTGTCCTCAATGTCTGCTTGCTCAAAACGGTTAAAAATTGCATCAATCCTGTTTGCCGGAATTCCTATGCCAGTGTCTTTTACATAAAACTCACAAACACCCTTACCTTTCAAAGATTTTATTGTACAGCCAAAATTTATACTGCCTGATTCGGTAAATTTAATGGCATTTTTAATCAAATTAGTTAATATACTTTCTAATTTAAATTGATCAGACACAATACATGATTCACTGTTAGGAATTAACGGTTGATAGTTGATTTCGAGTCCTTTGATGTTGGCTTCTTGTGCAAAAAAGTTAAATTGTTCATTCAAAATTTTATTTATAGATAGTTCCTTTTTTGAGACTTCAACCTGTCCTGCTTCTATTTTGGAGATATCTACAATATCATTTATGGTGTTTAACATTCTTTGACCACTTTTTTCAATAATCTTAATGTATTGGTCTTTTTTATCTCCACTTAACTGAGGTTCTTTTAACAAGCCGGTAAATCCGAGAATACCATTCATAGGTGTGCGTATTTCGTGGCTCATGTTTGAAAGGAAAGCACTTTTGAGACGGTCGCTTTCTTCTGCCTTTTCTTTGGCTTTAATTAAATCTTGCTCTGCTATTTTTCTTTGGGTAATGTCTTTTGCAAAGCCCATAAGGCGTGTTTCAGACAACTTTACGGCAGAAACATTCCAATAACGATGTTCACCTTTTTTGGTTACAAAACCTAATTCTCTACTAGCGTTCCCTTTTTCTTGCACTTCTTTAAAATGTTGTTCTCCCTTTTCTAATTCGGATTTTTGTAATAAATCCAGGATATGCATATTGAGCAACTCTTCTTCGGAATAGCCAGTAATGATAGAAGCAGCCTTGTTTACTTCCTGATGTTTTCCTGTTTCATCTACTATAAAAATACCCTCGGGGCCATTATCAACATAAGAGCGGAATTTGGCTTCGCTTTCAAGCAGTTGTTGTTGTGTTTTTTTCTTTTCGGTAATATCTTCAATTAAAGCAAGGCCAAATGTAGCTTCACCTTTATCATCGTGTATTGCTCCGGCATGAACAAGTACGTCTATGATAGTACCATCTTTTTTTATGTATTTTTTCTCTATTTCAAAACCATCTTTATTACCAGTTGTCATATTCTGGAATTTTGAACGGTTTTCTGTATGATAATCGGGATGTGTAATATCGAAAAATGATAACTTTTCCATTTCATCTTTTGTATAACCCAGCATTTTTTCATAGGCAGGGTTTGATAGGGTAAAGTTTCCTTCCATATCACTTATGCAAATTCCCAATGGAGAATTTTCGATTATCAGTTTCAGTTTTTCTTCGCTCTCACGGATTATGTTTTCAGCCCTTTTTCGTTCTGTAATATCGTAAGCTGTAATTAAAACCTGACTATTGGGGTCTTGTGGATTAATCTGGCTTCCGACGATTTCTAATAGGTGTTCTTTCCCTGATGGTAATGTAATTTGTAACTCATATTGATGAATATTCTGACTACATTGAACAAAGCCTTCAACGCGTTGGCGCATCTCTTCTTTACCTTGTTCATCTTTAACAAGATCTTCAATGCTTAAGCCAATAATTTGTTCTTTGGGTAGATTGATAAAATCGACAGCAAATTTATTAGCATAAGTAATTTCACCTTGAAGGGTATGTGTTAAAATAATATGTTTGGCATTTTCGGATAGTGCTTTGTAGCGTTCTTCAGATTTTCGTAATTCATCTTGATAAGCTTTTTGTTTGGTAATATCTTTGGCAACCCCGTGCAACATCTTGCCAGAAGTATTGTATATGGCCGACCACGCAAGGGTGATATAGGAGCCGTTTTTATGTTTATAGCGGTTTTCAAAATAGAAGGTGGTTTTACCATTTTCCAATTCCTTTAACTCATTGATGGTGGATTCTACATCGTCAGGATGTATAAAGTCCATAATGTTTTTACCAAGGGTATCTTCCCTTGAGTAGCCCAGCGTTTGCAGCCATCCTTCGTTTACTTTTGTTATTTCACCCTGAATAGAGCCAATCAGGTGAATGTTCATTGGTTGTTCGAAAAAAACATTGATGGTTTCGTTGGCTCTTTTACTTTCGTGAATATCTACAACTAAAGCAATGGTAAGGTTTATATATCCATCGGTATTTCTTTGGCAAGAAACAGCAACATCTAACCAACGGTATTCACCATTTTTAGCCAACAGTCTTTTCTCAAGGCGATAGTGGTCAATTTCGCCTTTTTGCAATTTCTCAAGCAATGGTATTTCTTTTGCCAGGTCTTCGGGGTGCGTAATTTCGGCATAATTCAGATTAATGAATTCATCGCGGGTATAGCCTGTAATTTTCAGGTATTCTTCGTTAACTTCTATAACTGTTCCTTCGGCAGAACCTAAGGCGATACCGACATTGGTATCTTCGAAAACGCTACGGAACTTTGCTTCGCTTTTTCTCAGTTCCTCTTCTGCATGTTTTTGCTCGGTGATATCCAGAATTATACCATTGGCGTATTCAATCATATTAGGGTCATCCCCATAAGGAATGCCATTTGCACGTATCTCTAACCATTTCAAACCTTCTAGCGGGTGATTATAACGTACTTCGATGTTCAAGATAAAAGGTGGGCTCATTCCGGCATTACTTGCTTCCATTAATTTTGGCAGGTCTTCGGGATGAACATATTGGAACCATTGTTGGAAATCATTCCGACCCTCTTCGGATATGCTTAATATTTCGGTGCATGAAGGACTTACCTGCACAACCTCTATTTGTCCGGTTTCGCGATTAAAACGGGTTCGATAAATGATGTAGCCAACCGGATTTTCCACCAGAGAACGAAGATGCAAATCTCTGAGTTTGATTTTTTCTTCAGCTTGCAAACGTTCAGTTACATCAAGCATGTGCACCAGGTAGGCAATAATTTTCTTATTGCTAACTAGAGGAGCAACCAGTAGCTCAACATAACGCTTTCCGGTTTTTTCGGTTTCGAAATATTTATGCTCTTTTATAACATTAAAATCAAGGATGTCGGAAATAAAAACCGAATTCCCTTTTTGAAGTTCTGCTTTCTGTTCGTTGCTGAGTTTTGGGCTTTCCAAAAAGTTAAAGGATGCAATTTCTTTTGCATTGCTAATTCCATATAACTCAAGCGTTTTTTTGTTCACATCGAGTAAATTGCCTCCTGTATCGTAGTGTTGAATGGCGATAGGGGATTGGTTGTAGAGTTCGCGGAATTTTTCTTCACTTTGTTTAATCCTCTCTTCAGCCTCCTTACGTTCAGTAACATCCTGGATGGTTCCTTTTACAAATCTGGCGTTACTTTGCTCATCGGTATAGGTCTCGGTTTTTGTACTTATGTATTTGTAAGATTTAGAGCTTGGAGTATAAAATTTATAGGTAAGTGAATCTGCTTTATCCGTTGCAATCACTTTCTGCATAAAACCATTCAGCTTATCTGCATTTTCATCATCAAGTCTTTCTGAAAACTCTTGAGCTGTTGGTGGCTGCTTGTCCCTATCAAATTCTAAGATATTATATACTTCATCAGACCACCACAGTTGCCCGGTTTCAATGTTTTGTTCAAAATTACCTAAAGCAGCAATTGTTTGGGATTCTTTAAGTCTTCTTTCGCTGTTTCTTAAATTTTGTTCGGATAGTTTTGATACTGTAATATCCTGAGCAAAACCAGTACCTCTTACACATTTTCCTGCATCGTCAAAAACAAGGTCAGCTTTTTCGCGTAGCCATTTTACTTCTCCATTATCCATTTTTAAACGATGAGTAATATCGTAGGCTTCTTCGCCCTGCATGGCTGCACTCCACTTTTTATGAACATATTCCCTGTCTTCGGGATGCACACGGTCTAAAAATAAATCATAGGTCATTGGTGTTCCGATGGGAATTCCAAAAATGCGGTAGTTTTCATCGGTCCAAACCAATTCGTTTTTAGCAATATCTAAATCCCACGAGCCAATTTTGCCCAGTTCTTGTGCATTTTCGAGATGATATTGTTTTTGATGTAGTTCTGCTTCACTGGCTTTTAATTGCTGATTAGTAGCTTCGAGCTGTTGGTTGGCAGCACGAAGTTGCTGCTCGCTTGCTTGCATTTGCTGATTGGTAGCCTGCAATGTTTCTTCTGCCATTTTTCGCTCGCTTAGCGACCTTGAAAGCACCAGATTGCTATAGCTTTGAGCGGATATCATTCTAGAAAACTCAGCAAAGAAACGTATGGCATGCTCCGCTTCCTTCCGGCTATAGCGGGGAACCGCATTCAGGGCTGTTAAGTATTCTTGTTTATCGAAATTAAAACGCTTAGCCTGCTTGCTGAAAACGACTTCATCCAATTCTTCATCATCGTAAAAGAATTGCCCAAAAAATACATTACCCATATGCTGTCCGGCAATGGTAATGGGCGAAGCCGCCTCCCACATGTGGTTTTTGCAACGGTATAGCTTAAATTCTCCGGGAGCAATACCACTGGATAAAATAGTATCGCTTTCGATGCAGTTTTTTTTCGCTTCGGGGTGCGATCTATGAAAATTTTTGCATACATCGCGCCAGCCAACACTTGCCAGCACATTGCCTTTTAAATCGGCTATACCCGAACACATTCCTGTAAGTCCGGATAAGTTTTCCATAAGCGATTGCAAAGTCGCAGCGTCGAGTATGTCAGATAATTCAAGCTTCGATAAATCGCCATCAGGTTCGGTTATCGCTGTAAGTTTTCGGCGGACAGAAGTTTCGCTGGCGCGTAGTTGCTGTTCACTTGCTTGCAGTTGCTGGTTGGCAGCAATAAGTTCTGCTTCTTTCTCTTTACTTTTTTTATGTAAATCTTCTAATTCGGCAAGTAACTGCTCTTTGGTTTTTAACATATCGTTATCCATGAATAGTCCTCCTTGTATTATCTGCTATAAAAAATTAAACAATTCCTCTTCCGTTTTATCCCCAATGGTATAAGTTACAGTTCCTGTGTTTAAATTCAGTTTTGCTGTGCGTCTTTCATACCCTCCCAATGATGTTTTTTTTATATTTAATTCTTTCTGTTTAACAATTTCTAAGATACTAATTATTAAGCTATCGGCTATCGTATCATTTTCTCTTTTTAAAACATTTGCTCCACCAACCAGGCATATTTCTGTTTTTATTTTTGAAGCGCCTTTATGGTTTAGTTCCAATAGTAAGTTCTCGATGGCGTTTTCGGCATATTTATTCTCTTCCAACTTGTTTTCATTAGGTGATTTTCCGGGAAGCATAATATGCGCAATTCCTCCAATTTTCGCATTTTTTTCATAAGCAATAACTGCCACACACGAGCCCAAAGGTGTAGTACTTATAAGTCCGGTTTTTATGCCTGATACGATTTGTCCGGTAGCTACAAGCTTGTCTCTTTGATTTTCGGGTATTTGTTCTATGTTGTGCATTCTCTTGTTAAAATTGCATTTAACGTACTTGTGTATGAGCAGTGCGGGATTTAACCCCACAACTGTTTCAAATAACTAAGTAGCCAAAACTACGATTTTACAGGTAACTTTCAAATTTTAATTAGCTCGTCAAATCGTAGATTTGGCGGGGCTCAAATACCGCACAAACCCTCATAAATACTACGTTCCCCGCATTGCTTATGACACATTGTTACCCCTCGTTTATTTTAAGTTAATCAACTTAAACTTCTCCAACTAGCTTTCTTAAATAAATATTTGAAATTATTAATAATCCAAACATAATGATGTTTACTATATTAATAATAACAGGGTCTTTATGTACTACGTGAGCTGTTATAGCTGTCAGATAAAATAGACCTACTCCTACAGAAGCCCATTCTTTATACTGTATTGATATTTGTGGAGTCAATAAAAGGACTGCAGCTATAAATTTTAAAATAGCAAGTTCAATACGAAAAAAATCAGGTAAGCCTAATTTTTCAATTCCCTCAATCATTGTTTTGCTGAACAAATATGAATAACTGCTCCATAATAGATATAGAGCAGTTAGCGCGGTGGTTATCCAATATATTGTCTTCATTTTTCTATAAAAAACTATCCTTAATTTGTTTAACTAATTTTGTTCCATCAGGGTCAGCTTGCGTCTTCAGTTTGCAAAAATCTTCTGCCCATTTCGAGGTACGTATTCGTAATGGTGGCTTTTCATTTTGTGCAACATTTAAAACGACTTCAGCTACTTCAGCACCTGTTTGATAAACTTGCTCTTTACTTTCGCTAGCTCTTTTTTGATTTCCTGCCATGTATCGTTCAAAGATAGGTTCATATTGCCCTGTCGCAAATTTTCCGTCCACAGCTGTTTTTTCAATGGCAGAGGTCATAAACTCTGTAGCTATGCCTCCAGGCTCAACACAAGAAATTTTGATATTGAAAGCGTCACTAACATAGGCTGTAAGTCCTTCCATAAATCCTTCTACAGCAAACTTAGCGCCGCAATATAATTCGTTAAATGGTTGTCCAACCAAACCGCCAACTGAGGTAATACTAATTATTTGACCAAATTTTTGTTTTCTCATAAAGGGTAAAACGGCTTGTGTACAAAACACCACACCATGATAGTTCACATCGGTCACCCATCTTATTTCTTCCTCTGATGATTGTTCAGTTGCCTTTGCGAACCCCGCACCTGCATTATTAACTAAAACATCAATCTTTCCATCTTTTTCAATTATTGTATGCAGAGCCGATTGAATAGACTTAATATCGGTGACATCAAGTTGAAGGACTTCAATATTCAAGTTTTCTTTTTCAATTTTTTCTTTTAATAAATCTGCTTTTGCTGTATTACGCATAGATGCATAAACCTTAAAGCCATTTTGTGCAAAGAGTATAGCACTTTCAAATCCGACACCAGTAGAGGTCCCTGTTATTAAAACATTTTTATTCATTTTTATTATTTTTATAGCTGGACTGAACATTCATTCCAACGTGTTTGTAAAAAATTTTATTCTTTAATCGCGTCCCAAACCATTTGAATTTGGTTTTTAAGCAATGATTTTGTCGTTCCCGTTTGGTTAAAATACAATCTTAAATATGATAAAACAGCTCCTCCAATAAACATCAGCATTTCTGTAACATTAATGTCTTTAATAATTCTATCTTTTTGCCCTTGTTTCAAGAGAATAGCCACTGGTTCAATAGATTTTTCACCCTCTTCTCTGCTTTCTTGCGTGATAATTGGAGAAGCTTCTAGCTGCTCCATAAATTTAAAATACGAAGGATTTTTAATAAAAAAATCTATGATGGAAGCAAAATGATTTTCAAATTGAGTCTTTATAGGTTTACCTGTATTAAATTCTGAAAAAACAGATTTTTCACTATTCTTAATTCTTAAATAAATCTCATTAATTAAAAGGTCTTTATTTGGAAAATAATTATAAATAGTTCCCATTCCAGTCCCTGCAGCTTTTGCTATTAAAGACATAGGAGTGTTATGAACTCCTTTTACTGTAAGAAGTTCAAGTGCCGCATTTAATATTTTATCTTTTTTGTTCACATTACAAATATATGCTCATGGAATGAATATTCCAAATTGTTGAATGGTTTTTTACGAATGGCTTAAATGGGGGGTAACGGTGAGTGTATGATTTCGTAAGGGATTGCGGACTTCACCCCTATCAAGTTACCGCCCGAATTTGATGCGGGTGATACCGCTCGAAAACCTCTGAAACCCTTATGAATTATACATATCCTAAGTTTATAAATTCTTAACTTTTGCATTATAACAAAAGAACGAAAGAGTGGAGTAAGGTTATTATACATATAAGGCATAAAGCCTGTCAACATTGATGATCCCCACTCTTTCGCTACTTAAATACGATTAGTTCTTTGGGCCTGCGAGCCTGTTTTTAGGTTGTTATATTCAAGTAGCATCGTTCTTAAAAAAATTAGCTATGAATAAAAGTACAGAATTTATTGGGATTGACATCTCCAAAAGGGTATTTGATGTATGGGGAGAAGGATTTGGTTATAAACAATTTAAGAACAATGATGAAGGCTTTTCATCCTTTCTGTTATTATTGACCAGAAGCAGTTGGTGTGTAATGGAATATACAGGAAGTTATTATCTAAAGCTGGCCAGGTTTTTATATGAGAATCAGGTTTCAGTTTCTGTAATAAATCCGTTAATTATCAAGCGGTTTATCCAGATGAAGCTTCAGCATAACAAGACGGATAAGAGTGATTCCAGAATGATTGTTCAATATGCACGTGAACAAAGGGTGTTTAAGTGGCATCCTAATCCGGTCTACATTGATGAATGTAAAGATCTTCATACAACAATAAGTCTTTACTTCAAGCAAAGTACAGCCTTAAAAAACAAGCTTCATAGTTTGATAGACAAAGGAGTAAAAGGTAGGATTATAATTTCACTCAAACGGCAATTGCGTCAAATACAATCAGAAATAACTATTTTGGAACAGGAGATGGAAGATCGTGTAAGAAATCATGAACAGGAACTGCTCACAAATTTATTATCTATACCAGGAATCGGTAAGAAAACAGCTATACTGCTAATCGTTTGCACCAATGGGTTTCGTACCTTTGAAAACGCCAGGCAGTTATCGGCTTTTTTTGGTTTATCTCCAGTTGAGCATGTTTCCGGTTCGAGTGTTCGTGGTCGTACCAGGATATCGAAAAGAGGACATCCCTTAATGCGGAACTACTTGTTTATGTGCAGCTTTACGGCATGTAATCATAACGCACAATGTAAATCTTTATATGAACGTATCGTGAACAAAGGAAAATCAAAAAAACTGGCATTGATTGCAGTAAGCAATAAGCTTTTAAAACAATCTTTAGCAATTGCTAAATCGGGAGTTTGTTATGATCCAAATTTTAGATCAGTATTGGTATCCTGATCAGTTATATTTTATGACTGTCTTATATCAAACAATTCAGCCTGTCTAATAAAAATTATATCAGGAATTTTTAGGTTTTTACCTTAGTTCTTTGTTAGCAGCTGTAACTTTTATAATCCTGGAGGATCTCCTTTCCGATTGGGCTGAATTGCTGGTTTTGGTGGCGGAGTTTCTCTTCTTTGAGGAGAAGGTTTTGGAGGTGGTGGTTTCGGTGTCGGTCTTGGTGATGGCTTAGGTGTCGGTCTAGGTGGTACTTTTCTAGGTTCCGAGAATTTTATTGTTTCAGTCATGTTTAAAGGTTTTTAGTTATTTTAAATTAAAAGATGATTCTATAGAATTGGTAGTATTTATATTTTCAATCTTTTTTTCAGGTTTCTTATTTTCATTTGTCAGGTTTATAGAAACATAAACTGATAGAAATGTCACCCCTACTATAAATGATGCAACAGATATAAAGCGAATTCTTTTTAATTGATTTTTGCTCTTATAGAAAATACTATTAATATCTTTTTTAACTGTGTCTACTTGCTCAGTTTCTAAAACATCTTCATCCTTGTAAAGTTTATTAGTGATTATAAAATTGTCTACAGCAGACCAAAGTTTGTCACTAGCAACAGAAGATTTTAGAAATGTAATCATCATAAGTCCAATTGCAACAATAATTAAACCCCAGCTTATGTAAAGAAGAATTAAACAGCTTGCTTCATCTATGCTGACAATTTCTTTTATGAATGTTATCGAAAATGCTAGAATTCCTCCAGAAATTAATAAGAAATTTTTTTCAAATTCAGATAAATCTCTTGATAAGGATGAGTATAAGTTGTCTTTGTATTTTTTTAAATCACTAACTGTCATGATGTTTTTATTTTATAGCTGCTAACGGTTGAGCTATGGTTTCGTGGCGTTGTTGCGTTCCCACTTTTCTGTCCGTGAGGACAGAAAATGGCGCGTTTAGTTGATCGTTAAAATCCCGACTACATGAACGCCATGAACTATAGCTGTTGTTAGCATTTGTTTACCTATGTTTTTGTTAAACCCGAGTAAAAATTGGCGTGTACCACTTTTTCCACGAGCAACAGTTATTTGTTTTTTTATTAAAATATTTTTTCAATTTCGATTTCTGAGTCCGAAAATGGGGAATCAGAAATTGGCCGATTTTCTGTTAAAGTTGAACCTAAATTAATTTTTCCACTTTGCAAGTTTGATTTTTTCTGCTTAATTAACTTGCTATTTTATACATATTTATAAATAAATGATAACGGTTGAGCTATGGTTTCGTGGCGTTGTTGCGTTCCCACTTTTCTGTCCGTGAGGACAGAAAATGGCGCGTTTAGTTGATCGTTAAAATCCCGACTACATGAACGCCATGAACTATAGCTGTTGTTAGCATTTGTTTACCTATGTTTTTGTTAAACCCGAGTAAAAATTGGCGTGTACCACTTTTTCCACGAGCAACAGTTATTTGTTTTTTTATTAAAATATTTTTTCAATTTCGATTTCTGAGTCCGAAAATGGGGAATCAGAAATTGGCCGATTTTCTGTTAAAGTTGAACCTAAATTAATTTTTCCACTTTGCAAGTTTGATTTTTTCTGCTTAATTAACTTGCTATTTTATACATATTTATAAATAAATGATAACGGTTGAGCTATGGTTTCGTGGCGTTGTTGCGTTCCCACTTTTCTGTCCGTGAGGACAGAAAATGGCGCGTTTAGTTGATCGTTAAAATCCCGACTACATGAACGCCATGAACTATAGCTGTTGTTAGCATTTGTTTACCTATGTTTTTGTTAAACCCGAGTAAAAATTGGCGTGTACCACTTTTTCCACGAGCAACAGTTATTTGTTTTTTTATTAAAATATTTTTTCAATTTCGATTTCTGAGTCCGAAAATGGGGAATCAGAAATTGGCCGATTTTCTGTTAAAGTTGAACCTAAATTAATTTTTCCACTTTGCAAGTTTGATTTTTTCTGCTTAATTAACTTGCTATTTTATACATATTTATAAATAAATGATAACGGTTTTGCTATGGTTACGTGGCGCACTTTACGGCAGCCTGCCTGCCATTTTTTGGCAGGCTTTCCTGTCCCCCGAGGGACAGGAAACAATACGAAAACCCTAAAGTTTCGCTACCTGTCTGAGCGCCATGAACTATAGCTGTTGTTGGGCACTGTTATTTTTTTTATTCACTTTCTTTGACTGATAAAATATTTCTGCTTTCATTCTCAATTTCATTAAGCATTTGAGGAAGTTTGTTTTTTATATCATCAGAAAGTTTTGTTAAGCTTTCATAATACCTTTCGATGTAATCAGAAGGAACATTTTTTCTTTTAACTCTTTCTTTTGCAAATGAAAAGTCCCAAGCTTTATTCCAGTATTCTTGGAAGATTTGTTCAATCTGCTTGCAAAATTCAGGTGATAAAAGAAGCTTGTTCATATAAAAGTAATTTCTAAAATTGTTGATTGCGTTATTAGCTCGTTCACCTCTTTCTTTTTCCTCTTTTTCAGCATCTGAGTGCACTATTTGTAGTCTTGAAGTCCATTCAAGCATTGCAGAATTTAATTCTTGTAGTTTCTGATATAAGTTGATTATTACAATAGCCCTTTTTTTATGAAGGAATTCAAACTGAATTTGATAACCTATATTTTCTTTAGCTAAGCTAGCCCTTAAAGCCTCAATTTTTTCATTAAATTCTTTTTTGACCTCTTGTTCTATACGAGTCAAGTCTTTCCTAGTAGACAGTTTTGCAGTTTCTCGCCCTAATGATTTAAGCCAAGATTTGTAAAAAATAAAATATGAAGCAATTAGAAAAAGAATTAGTTCAATTGTGATCTCAATAATTTGGTCTTTACTCATGTGTCAATTTTTGTTTTTCTTGTCTAATAAAAATGGCTTTTTTATAATTGTGCCCAACTATTATATATATCCACCTTTATTGCACAATAACATCCAATTAAGCCTGTATTGTGCAGTTTTTATTGTTTTATATATTTCATCGATTTACAAAAACCGATCAAGTCAAATCAATTTTGAGGGAGTAAAATTCTTCATCAAGAGGTAATATCTTTTCCAGGAAGAATTTGTGTTAAAGGTAAAATTTAATTTGATCATTTAAAAATGAGTTGATTTGAAAATGAAATAAATTACATGATGTAAAGCAGTGCTGTTATTAATGGGTTTTGGTTAGAATTTAATACGACTTTGTCCTTAATTCTTTTTCGCAGTGTAAGAATTATTTTCCGATTCGATATTTTAAAAATTAAAATTCAGAAAAACAATTCGGGTTTTTAACTTTAAAAAACACCTTTGAAAAAGCATCCTTTCTATTGGTTCGTTTTCTTTGGCTGAGCAAAGAAAATGAACATGATATCCTTTATGTGATTATTCGAATTCTTTATTCTTTTGTTTTGACACAAAAGAACTAAAAAGTCAAAAGATTTCAATCCAAACCTTCACACAGGCCACTCCGTGACATCACGGAATATTAGGAGTACACAAGAAATTACAGATTGTCAGTTTCCGATTAAAAAATCATAAAAGAAACTAGATTAGCAATAAAAACAGGTACTGTGAAACTATTCACATATCTTTAAAAATCACCTTGAAATCGCCAAAGATTAATTATCTTTGTACACATTAATTTAGTTCACTATATTCTTAAATTACATAACATTTTAATAACATGATTAAGAATTTTGTTAGTCGCCACAATGGCCCAAGAGAAACCGAAACAGATCAAATGCTTCAAAAGATTAAGGTTGCTTCATTAGATGCCTTAATTGAAGAAACTGTTCCTTCAAGCATCCGATTAAAAAAACCTTTGGATTTACCTGAAGGAATGAATGAATTCGAATATTTAAACCACATAAAAAATATAGCATCAAAGAATAAAATTTTCCGGACTTATATCGGTCAGGGATACTACAATACCATTACGCCAGCTGTAATTACACGAAATATTTTAGAAAATCCGGGTTGGTATACTTCTTATACTCCATACCAGGCAGAAATTTCGCAAGGCCGATTGGAAGCTTTGCTGAACTTTCAAACCATGGTTTCTGATTTAACCGCTTTACCTATTGCAAATGCTTCATTACTTGATGAAGCCACTGCTGCGGCCGAAGCCATGATTATGCTTTACAACAGTCGTAAAAGAGCAAAAGTTAAAAGCGGAGCAGTTAAATTCTTTGTATCCGATACCCTTTATCCACAAAGCATCGACGTACTCAAAAACAGAGCCATTTCTTTAGGCATAGACCTGGTTTTTGGAAGTCATACCAATTTTGAATTTGACGAAAGCTTTTTCGGAGCCATCGTTCAATATCCTGACCAACATGGCGCCATCCACGATTATCGTGAATTTGCCGAAAAAGCACATGCAGCCGAAATCAGTTTAATTGCTGCTGCAGATCTTTTAAGCTTAAGCATGTTAACTCCTCCGGGTGAATGGGGCGCTGATGTCGTTTTAGGTTCAACACAACGATTTGGTATTCCCATGGGATATGGTGGCCCACATGCTGCATATTTTGCGGTTAAAGAATCCTTCAAAAGAAACATCCCCGGTCGTATCATCGGAATTTCGAAAGATGCCAATGGAAACCGGGCTTTAAGAATGGCACTGCAAACCCGCGAACAACACATCAAACGCGAACGTGCAACCTCAAATATTTGTACCGCGCAGGCATTACTTGCAACCATGGCAGGAATGTATGCCGTTTATCATGGTCCCAAAGGGATCAAAGAAATTGCGGAAGACATTCACTGTTTAGCAGTTTGTTTGAGTAAAGAAATGGAAGCTTATGGTTACAAACAAGAAAATGAATTCTTCTTCGACACCCTAAAAGTTCAAATTCCGGATAACGTAAAAATTGAAGATTTAAAACAATTGGCCGAAGAAAGTGAAATTAATTTCATGTACTTTGACGATAAACACATCGGAATCAGCATCGATGAAACCACAGGTCGTTCAGACATCAAAGCCATACTTGAAGTATTCGCTAAATCTCAAGGAAAAAGCTGCCCTGATACACCCATTTGCAAAACTTGTCAGGAGGTTAAAATCCAGGATTCACTCATTCGATCCAGTGAATTCATGACAAATGAGGTTTTCAATTCTTATCATTCGGAAACTGAAATGATGAGATACATCAAAAAATTAGAAGTTAAAGATTTGTCTTTAAACCGTGCGATGATCCCATTGGGATCATGTACCATGAAACTGAATGCAGCAGCAGAAATGCTTCCTATCAGCTGGCCTGAATTGGGTGCCATTCATCCATTCGTTCCAGCCAACCAGGCCGAAGGATATCAGGAGCTGATCTGTAATTTAGAAAAAGATTTATGTGAAATCACTGGTTTTGCTGCCATGACTTTCATGCCAAATTCTGGTGCTTATGGCGAATATGCAGGACTTGCCGTTATCCATGCTTATTTAAAAAGCATCGGGCAAGGAGACAGAAACATTTGTTTGATTCCATCTTCTGCACACGGAACCAATCCAGCATCTGCTGTAATGGCCGGATTTAAAGTGGTGGTTACAAAATGTGATGAAATGGGTAACATTGATCTGGTTGATCTTCGTGCAAAAGCTGAAGAGCATAAAGATGATTTGGCTGCCTTGATGGTAACTTATCCATCAACCCACGGAGTTTTTGAAGAAGGTATTCTTGAAATTATGGACATCATTCACAGTCATGGCGGACAAGTTTATATGGATGGTGCAAATATGAATGCACAGGTTGGCTTAACCAATCCTGGAACCATTGGTGCTGATGTTTGTCACTTAAACCTACACAAAACATTTGCCATTCCTCATGGTGGTGGAGGTCCTGGAGTTGGCCCAATTGGTGTTGCAAAACATTTGGTTGATTTTTTACCTAACCACATTTATGGCAATCAGGAAGAAAAAGGAATTCATGCGGTTTCTGCAGCTCCTCACGGAAGTGCATTGGTATTGCCAATCACCTATGGTTACATTAAATTATTGGGTGCCGACGGACTCACCGAAGCAACTAAATATGCGATCTTAAATGCAAACTATTTAAAATCTGAACTTGAAGATCATTATAAGATTTTATATACTGGTAAAAATGACCGTGTTGCACACGAAATGATTTTAGATTGTGATATTTTCCATAAAACTGCAAATATCCCTGTAATTGATATTGCCAAACGCTTGATGGATTATGGTTTCCATGCTCCAACCGTTGCATTTCCTGTTCATGGTACTTTAATGGTTGAGCCAACTGAAAGTGAGCCTTTATATGAACTTGATCGCTTTGTGGATGCAATGATTGCCATTCGCGAAGAAATCAGAGAGATTGAAGAAGGAAAAGCTGAGCAAGGAAACAATATTGTTTGTAATGCTCCTCATACCGCGGAAATGGCAACAGCAGACGAATGGAAATTTCCTTACAGCCGTCAAAAAGCAGTTTATCCAAAACCATGGTCAACCAATGATAAATACTGGCCAACGGTAACAAAAATTGATGATGCCTCAGGTGACCGTAATTTGGTTTGTACCTGCCAGCCAATCGAAGAATATATGTAAGCTTTAGCTTCCATAAAAAAAGTCCGGATCAGTTAACTGATCCGGACTTTTTTTTTAACATCTAAATCCCAATTGTAACCTTTTCTGTTACAAATCTGTCTTATAATCAATAAAGCACCAAATTTAGCAATGCGTTTCTTTTTTTTAGAAACAATGAGATTCATTTAATCATCAATTTAACCTAATTAAAATGAAAAAAACAATTTTATTTGGGCTTGCTATTTTTGTTTTCATCCAAATTGATTTAAACAGTCATGCTTGCTCTTCATTCATGCTTAAAACAAAATCAGGGCAAATTTACGGACACAATTTGAATATTGGTGGCACAATGCCGGGCATGATTTTCATCAACAAAAGCGCAACACTCAAAAGCGGATACAGTTGGGCACAACTCATCTCAAACAAACAGCTTTCAAATCCAAGATTATTATGGACTTCAAAATATGGATCGTTAAGTTTTAATGCGTTTGGCCGCGAATTTCCAGATGGGGGAATGAACGAAAAAGGCTTATTTATCTGGGAAATGACAGGAAATGCAACTTACGAAACCACGGCAAATCGCCCACGTTTATTCATGTCGCAATGGATGCAATATCAATTGGATAACTTTAAAAGTATAGATGAAGTACTTCAAAACATTTCAACTCTGGGTGTTGATGGCTGGAATTGGCACTATTTTGTTGCCGACAAAGAGGGTAAATCGGCGAGTATTGAATTTGTAAACGGAACGGCTTATATCAACACTGGAAATAATATGCCAGTTTCTTTAATGGGAAATGGAAGATATTCAGAAGATTTGTCATTTTTGAAAGAATTTGAGGGGTTCGGTGGGAGTATAAACATTGACGTAGATGACCCCAATCTTCCGGGTTTTGTTAAAGCTGCAAAAATGTTAAAATCAGATAATAATTCAAGCAATCATGTTGATTACGGATTTGATATTTTAGGCAAACTAAGTTCAAAACCTAAATGGTCAGTTGTTTTTGATGTAACAAATATGCAGGTTTATTTTAAAACCAATTTATATCAAAATATCAAGCAAATAAATATGAGTGCAATTGATTTCTCATCAAACAGTCCAGTTCAGATATTAAACATTCAGGATTCTACATTGAAAGACGAGGTTACTGCACATCTCAAAAACTTTAATCAAGATGATCACTTAAAACTAATTAATGAAGTCACCCAGAAATTATTTGCAAACGAAGATGAGGACGAAATTAATCCAGATTCGTTAATTAACCGTTTGGCAAACACCTATCTGATAAAAGACATAAAGCCCTCAACAAATCTAAAAGGAAACTGGATTGGATATGCAGAATATCCAACCACAGGAGCTCCTGCAAAAGTGGATTGGAACATTAAAATTGAAAATATTGATGGAACGTTAAAGGGAAAAATCACAGATTCTGCCGGCATGTTAGCTGATACAGAGATGCAAAACATAGCTTATGATAATGGCATTTTCCGATTCACGGTCTATTCTTATGGATATGTTTTTAAAATATCAGCGAGTGTCTTGCATGATGAGATGAAGGGTATTTTTGATATTAGCGACGAATCGAGAAAAGGCAACTTTCACTTGCAATTAAAGGATGAATAATTACATATTATCAGAGCTACTAATTAAAAAAAGCATCCCAGGAACACGGGATGCTTTCATTTTAAATCAAAATTGAATTATTTTCCATCCAACCAATTTTTGAAAGTGCTGGCTTTTTCTTTACTAATGAGGATGTCAAATTCAAGCTTAGGGGTTAATTCGGCTTTCAGTTTCCCACTGAAATAGCTGTGAACCAAATGAACCGCCTCAATGTTTACAAGAAATTGCCTATTCAATCTAAAGAAAAGCTTAGGAGAAAGAATATCTTCAAGTTCATCCAAAGAATAGTTAACCGGAAATTTTTCATCCTGCTTACTTACAAGCATAACTACCTCATCCCGATAAAAATAAGCAATGTTTGCAGCCGGAATTGATTGTAACTTAGCACCTATTTTAACCAAAAACCGATCTTTAAATTGATCGGGATTTAAACTCATGGTATCAACCACAGCTTTAATTTTTTCAACCAATAACTGATTATCCTTCAGATGAAAACGTTTTAATTTTTCAATGCTTCTGGCAAGACTTTCAGCACTAAAAGGTTTCAATAAATAATCAACACTATTCAACTCAAACGCCTTTAAGGCATATTCATGGTAGGCAGTGGTAAAAATTACTGGCACTTCAATCTTAACTTGCTTAAAAATCTCAAACGATAATCCATCAGCCAATTTGATATCTAAAAAAATTAGATCAGGGTTTCGATTTTTTTCGAACCAGGAAACTACAGCTTGAATACTCTTAAACCACCCCTCAACCTTAATGCTGGGGTCGTATTTTTTGAGCATCTTACACAAATTTTCATAAGCAACTTCTTCGTCTTCGATAATTAATACATTCATAAGGATAGCTAATTTACATCAGTTCTATCTGTTTAACGTCGAGCAAGGGCACTTTTACTACAAAATATTTCAATCTTTTTTCAACACTAACTTTCTTTTCGGTTAAAAACCGATAACGACTTTTAAGATTTTCAAGTCCAACCTTGGTCGAGGTTTTAATTTCAGGCTTACTTAAAAGACTGTTTTCAACTACAACAGATTCATTGTCTTCTGAATAAACACGAATATTCATTTCATTATCTTCATCAAATACATTATGCTTTTCTGCGTTCTCGATCAATAATTGCAACGTGAACGGTGGCAGAAACTTTTCATAAAGCAACTTTTCATCCAAATTAAACTCCACTTTAAAACCCGCCCCATATCTGGTGGATAGTAAAAAAACATAGTCCTTAATAAATTTAACTTCTTCAGCCAAGCTAACAATTTCCTGATCTTTAAGTTTTAAAACATAACGATAAATTTCTGACAGTTTCAATAAATATTCCGATGCTTGTGGTGCATCATCGGGAATAAGACCATAAAGCGTATTTAAATTATTGAACAAAAAATGAGGACTTAGTTGATTTTTAAGGCCATCGAATTTGGCCTCAGCATCTTTCTTTTTGAATTTCTCAATTTCGACCAAAGATCCTCGCCAATTGTTGAGTAGAAAAACATTGAGTGTAATAAAAACGTAGATAGAAATACAAATTATCCCCACAGAATTAACGATGATTAAATCAAAGATATTAATCATTGGATCTCGAGCAACAAAAAGAATAATGATGGTTCCAAAGATACTAAGCATGACAATGGCAAAGCTAAGGTTTGCAATCAACTGCACCCAAAATCGTTTGACAGGATTAATGGCCCAATTATATTTTTTGTCAATCTTTTGGTTGATAAGTTGAATGCCCTCTACAATGAGACCAAATAAAAAAATGGTAGTTAAAATGGTTGGATTGCTAAACCGGATAGGATGCTGATAATAAAGCGCAAAAATGTAGGAAACTACCAGTACCAGAGCGATGCCAAAAATAGATGCGACCAGAATCCTTTTTAAAATCTCCTTCATGATTGTATTAAAAGTCATTTGGTCTCATGTTAAATCTTCTCAAAGTTAAACCAAAATGGATGGAATGAAAATAATCAACACTTAAAATCCATATCTATTTATTATGTATTCTTCTACTTGACAGATGAATATCTTTTGATTAAATCGAGGGTAAAATCCATAACCGTATCTTTATTTTCTGCAGTATCCTCAATTGTTTGTTCTACAATAAAGTCAGGTATTACTCCGTGGGACATGTCCATGTTTCCATTTGGTCTTACAATAAATGTTGTTGATGAGTGACAACGTAAATTCGAATTTTGAAGTTGAAAATAAAAATTATTTCCAAATCCTGTTGGACAATCACCCGTTTCTGTTCCTATAATAGTTCCAATCTTATAATCTTTTATACCTCCAGCAAAATTTGTTGTTGCCGAATATGAATTGTGATTGATTAAAACATAAACATTACCCTTAAAACGATGCGGGTTTTCATTAAGTTCTTCAAGAGGGACCTCTACATCCAAGTTCTCTCCGTATGGAATCCTCCTTAAACGATTAAATACCAGCCGATATTTCTTGTTGATCCAAGCGAATGTTTTTAAATTAACCATCCAGCGGAATGCCCAAGGAAATTCACATTTGAGACTATTATCGTATCTTTTACTTCTTTTCATCATAAATCTGGAATTCAATCCAATTGAATACGGTTTATCAGTAATATAATCAACAACTGCCTTACCATTATCATCAATTCCTCCACCATTATTCCTAACATCAATAATCAAGTTTTTATATCCCTTTTTTTGTATCTCCTTAAATTGTTCTTCAATCTTAAGTTTGAAGTCATCCATCGAAATAGAAAATGACCCAATTTTTAAAATGCAGGTTTGATAGTCAATTTCTTTAAGGGAGATTTTTTCTTTGGGTAACTTTTGATCTTGAGTAAATTCGTCCTTGTTACTCTGATATTCTTTCCATGTTTGCCCTTGCACGATAAAAGTTCCAGCTCTGGTTTCCAAAGTATAAGGGCCTCTAAAATCAAAAACCCACCATATAAAATCAATAAATTTTCTTTCAAGTCTTTTTATACTTGATTTTTCTAATGGGCTATGCTCATATTTCAAAAAAGTATTTATGATTTGTCGAGCACCTACAGAATTAATACTCAATATTTCAGTTTCCTTGGGTATGTTATGTTCAGAAAAATCATGCTTAATGAAAATTCGTTTATCCTGTGTAACTGCAATTTCCATGGGAAAAAACAATCCGTTTGATTCATATTGATAATGTTTCCAAATCCCTCGAGGAAACTTAACTCCAGTATGCGAATCATTTAATCTGTCAACCAATGGAGTAAAAACTTGATAAAACTGTTGTCTGGTTAATGAATCATTTATTGAATTTTTAAGTTCATCTACTGCATTATAAAACTCCTCTTTCGAAATTTTCATATAGGGATTGACATGAACTTCTTCCAAGATTTTAACGAATTCATCGATATCGTTGTGTAGGTTAAATGGTGAAATCTTTTCCGCTATTTCAAGCGGTTCAATCTCCTTAGTATTACAGGGATATTTTTGAGCAAAACTAAATTGACATAAAATTAACAGGGTGAGGGCTAGGAATGATTTCATATATTAAAAGCATTTTATAAGGTTGTTTGGAAGCAACTCTAACAACAATTAACTGTTTGTTCTCAAATTAAATTTATCCAAATCTAAAAATGATAATTTGAGATTCCGCCCCATTTAGGTTGAACACGACAAATATCTATGCGAAGAAGAAATTTTAATTTATGAGATATACATTTCAAAATCGTAGGGCATAAAAAAAGCATCCCAGGAACACGGGATGCTTTTTTACCAAAACAATTATTTTAACATTTAATTTCCGTATAGGAGCTCATCTAAATACACCTTAAACTTTTCACGATCATTATCATTTTCGTTTAAGACTACAAAAATTGTATCTCGCCCTGCAATCGTCCCCACAAATACTTCAGATGGGTTGTTGTCCATTAAAACAGCCAATGGACTTGCATAACCTGCTACAGTTTGAATTACCGCCATATGTCCCGAAAAGGTGAGGCCTAGATACCCATGCCCATCATGACTTTGTTGAGCATGGGTCTCTTCGGGGATTATATATCGATAGGTATTGTCCGTATCAGCAATTTTAGTAATTTTCATTTTCTTTAAATCGCGAGATAAAGTTGCTTGGGTCACCTCAAAACCCTCATCTCTCAGGTCTTTAAGTAAATCATCCTGACAACTAATCACTTTATCACGAATAATTTCCTTAATTCTTACTTTACGTAATTGCTTATTGTTCATTTTTCTTTTAAGTTTCTTGCGAATAAAGATACAATAATCTAGGATGCATAATTTTCACAAATGGCCTGATCGTTCAATTGATATTCATCCTCAATATTAAAGCTAAAAGGATTAAATAACATGGCTGAACAAAGACATCTGGTATTATTATTCTTTTTAAGGAAATGAAAATTAGGGCAATCTTTACATCCATTCCAAAAATTATCAGATGTACTTAGTCTGCTATAATTAACAGATCTATAACCTCGCAAACTATTGATTCGCATTACCTCAGGACTGGTTGTTAAGCTAAAGATTTTTGCCATTGGATATTTTTTCCTGGCCATCTCAAAAATTTCATTTATCATCTTTTTTGCAAGACCCATTTTCCTGAATTGTGGTACAACAACTACACCTGAAATTGAAATAAAATGATCTTCATCGCGATGCCTGAGATAACAAAAACCTGCTAAGCGCCCTTGTTTGGTCGCTATAACAGCCTCACCTTGAATAATTTTTTCACCAATGTATTGACCACTCTTTAAAGTGAGTCCAATACTCTTTTCACTGGTTGCTTGTTCAAACAATAATTCAATCTCTCTTGCAAAATGAATGTGTTTTTCATTGGTCTCTGAGATTAAAAATTCATTAAATGCGATCATATTTCTAAATTGTAATTTTATGCACTACTTTGTGTATATGCATGCAAATATACATCTTTTTAGACACCAAAATGCATAAAAATTCATTCTTATTCAATTTAAATTCATTCCAGATAAAATATAAATATAAAAAAGCTGTGGTAAATATTCACCACAGCTCAGTACAATTTACAATCTATAATTTAATCCTTATATCAATTTTAATGCTTTTAAACATTCTTTAATTTTTAGTGCTGTTCTCTCAATATCATCATCTAAACCTACAGAGAAACGAATTAATCCTTCAGACATACCCATTTCTTTTTGCTCCTCAACCGGTACTTCCGAAGATGTACTCTTTCCTGAATTACTGAACAAGGTTTTAAAATAACCCAAACTAACAGCTAAATATCCAACACCTTTTTCTTCCATCATTTCCATGAGTTCTGCAGCTTTTTCTGCAGTCTTAACATCTATGGTAATCAAACCTCCAAAGCCATATTTCTCATTAATCAGGCTTTTGAATAATTCATACTGTGGATGATCTTCCATACCAGGATAAACAACCTTAAAGCCTGTTTCACTTAAGAAATCAGCCAAATAAGCAGCATTGGCACTGTGCTGTATCATTCTGATATGCAAAGTATGTAAATTCTTTAAAACAGAAGATGAACGCAATGGATCAAGCACAGGACCTAACAACATAGCAGTTCCATCGTTCACGTCAATTAATGAATTAATGTATTCAGCACTACCACAGATGGCACCTGCCACACAATCATTTTTCCCGTTAATGAATTTGGTCATACTATAAACCACGATATGAGCCCCTAATTTTGCAGGAGAAACGATCATCGGTGTAAAAGTATTATCAACCATCAATTGAATTCCAGCCTCGTTTGCAATATCTGCCAATTTGGGGATATCAGATATCTGCAATAGCGGATTGGTCACACTTTCGGTATAAATGATTTTTGTATTTTCATTGATCTCGCTTTTGACCTGATCAAGGTTGGTGATATCAACGAATGATACGGTGATGTTAAACTTAGGAAGGTAGTTCTTCAAGAAAGCGTAAGTACCTCCATAAGTAGTTCTACTGGCAACAATATGATCTCCACTGTTACATAGCTGAAGAATAGCACATGTGATGGCACCCATACCTGAAGCGGTTACCCAACCAGATTCTGTACCCTCCATAGCAGCCAAAGCATCAGCTAAAAATTTGTTACTGGGATTCCAATGTCTTGAATATAAAAAACAGCCTTCAGCTTCGCCATGAAATGTATCAAGCATTGTTTTGGCTTGCATGAAGGTATAGGTAGCAGAATCAGTAATGGCTGGATTAACTCCACCAAATTCACCAAATTGCTCTAAATCCTGAATTTGATTGGCAGGATTGAATTTTTTGTCTGTTGTCATGATTTCATTGTTTTTATAAGAATTGCAAAACTACTAAATCAGAGCTGAAAAATCGAATTTCAAGAAATAAATTAACCACTTTTGGCATATTTCTCAAAATTTGTAAGTCAAAACAAGCTTTTTAGAATTTTTTATAAGTAATGGGAGATCAAAATAAAGTTTTACTTATAGATTATAAGTAAACTTTATGCTTGGGATTTAAAAGGAAAAAGCTTATATAACTTTTTAGGTTCTGAGATAAGATGCGCCGTTAACATCCAAAATACAACCAGTCATATATTCGACTCCAGAAGCCAACATCAAAACAGAATGGGCAATTTCTTCGGGGCGGGCAATTCGGCGCAAAGGGCTCTGATCTTTAATCTCCTGAGCATTGGGCCCTTCCATTCCTTCAACAGCCATATCCGTATCAACCCAGCCTGGGGCAACTGCATAAACCAATACTTTTTGTGGCGCCAGCGCTTTCGCTAAAGATTGGCCAAAAGCATTCAGCCCGGCTTTACTCGCACCATAAGCAGGAGATGTTGGTTCGCCTCTAAATGCACCTCGTGAAGTAATATTTACGATTTTACCACCTCCTATTTTCACCATGTGTTTTGAGAGTAAAAAACACAAATTCGCAACTCCATTTAAATTGGTATCCATTGTACGTGCCCACGATTCCAGCCATTCATCATAGTTCATGGTCATATAATCCAACTCTTCATAAATACCTGCATTATTCACCAAAATATCAACATGCCCCAAATCACTCACCAAATGGTCAACCATTTCTTTAACTGAATTCGGATTGGCAATATCAGCCTGGCTAATCAGGTGCCCTTTACCTTCGAGTTCAGAAATTAATTCCTGAGCTTTTAGTTTATTTTTATGATAATGGGCAATCACTCTCGCACCAGATGCAGCGAAAGCTGTTGCAATTGCTTTCCCAATTCCTCTTGAAGAACCTGTTACTAAAACGTTTAAGTTATCAAATCTAATTTCCATGATCGAATATTTTTAAATTTTTATCCAATTATATGAACACCCTGATTGCTGGTGCTCGTTTTATACACTTGAACAAAATACGGATTATTTGCGAATCCCTTTTCCATGATCTCCACAACTTCATCCATTTTATCTTCACTACAGATCGAAATAACAGACGAACCACCTCCACTAATTTGAAATCCAAAAGCACCTGCATCAAGAGCCTGATTTTTCACTGCATAATACTCAGGTATGCTTGCTGCTCTGACTGGTTCAGCAATATGATCGGTACTAAAAGCAGCGCCAAATTCCTGGATATCCTTTGTATGAAGGGCATGAATAATTCTGGAACATCTGGCCATTTGATCTTTTAACTTCTCCTGACCTATTTCGTAAGTAATGAATCCCCGAGTGGTTCGCTGGCTCTTTTTAATGGCTGCAAAAACAACCGGAAATTCAGGCATTTCAATTTTTAAAACATCAATGGGGTTGTAACTTTTAACCAATATAAATCCACCTAATAGTGAGGCTGCAACATTATCAGCATGAGGCGATCCACCCGATGCCACTTCACCTCTGCGTGCAATGTCAATCATTTCATTCATCGAAAGGTTTAGCTTCAGCAATTCATTCACACCATAAACAGCAGCTGCAGCACTTGCACCCGTTGTACCCATTCCACCACCTGATTTCATTTTTTTAATGATACGAATGGTCATTCCCTGTTCCAGTTTATTTCTTCTAAGCAATTCCAGTATTGCCAAACCCGCTGTATTGTCATTTAAAGTCGTGGGGATATTCTGGCTATCATTCACTACTTCAATCTTCACCAATTTGCTTTCATCCAAAATAATTTCAACCTCATCAAAAGGATGACTTAAAGCCAATGCAAAAATATCATATCCGGGACCAACATTTCCTGTTGTAGCCGGAGATTTAATTAAAATCCTCTTCATATTACTTTTCTTTCCTTCAGAATATTTTCTATCTCAGTCACATATTTATCGCTCAATGGTGTGAGTGGCGGACGTAATCCACCGGCGGGAAGCCCCATTAATTTTAAGGCTGCTTTAGCGGCCATTGGATTGGTTTCAAATCGAAGTGCATCAAACACCTCAAAATAATGATGATGAATTTCTTTTGCTTCCTGAATGTTGCCTTCATTGATTAAATCTACCATTTTAGCCATCACTTCTGGAATAATATTCCCAGCCACTGTAAAAGTGCCGGCTCCCCCCATTAATGCAGTAGCAAAAGCAGTTGTATCTTTTCCTGTATACACCTCAAAATCATCATTTCGGGTCAGGTGTATAACTTTTGACAGGTGTCCAAGATCTTTATTACCATCCTTGATCCCTATAATGTTAGGGTGCTTGGCTAAAGTTGCTGAAATTTCCGGAGTAAGTTCAATACCCGTTCGGGTTTTTGCACCGTGAAGAATAATTGGAATTTCAGAATAATCAGCCAAATCAGAATAAAACTTAATGATGCCATCAGCTTTAGGCAACACAAAATAGGGAGCAAATACAGAAACATAGTCTGCTCCAAGTTCTGAATATTTTTTTACCCTGGCTTTAGCCGTATTATAGTTTTCAGAACAAGTATCTGGAATTACAAGCGTTTTACCTTTTGCCTCTTCTACAATAATTTCGACTACCCTATAAACTTCAGCATCTGTCAATAAGGTATTCTCGCCAGTAACCCCCAATGGAGCTATTCCATGAATTTTAGCATCCACCTGCCTTTTTACCAATAATCTTAAACCTTCTTCATCTAAGCTCAAATCCTCTTTAAATGGAGTAACTAATAATGTATATGCACCTTTTTTCATCCCTTATATTTTTAGCAATACAAAGGTCGTTAAAATTATCTTTAAATAGATAAAATTGCATTCCATATTGACACGAGCAATCGATTTTACAAACGCATTAAAATCCAATAAATTCAAGTCAAAATTGATGATTATTTTGAATAAATATTCTGATCCAGGATCAAAAAGGTCGTGAATCTATGAACGATGAATGGCGAGCAAATCCGTTAAAATGGAAAAACCAGTTTCAATTCTCCCTGCACCAGCCCCAACGATGGTAACATCTCCTAATAAATCTGTGGAAAAAGTTAAAGCGTTTGTGGCCCCCATTACACCGGCTAGAGGATGTGATAAATCAATCATTTCCGGAGCAACCGAGGCGGTCACTTTACCGTCTTTATTTTCAACGCTTCCTATTAGCTTCCATCGGGCATTCTTTGTTTTTGCTTTAGCAATATCCGATTGGGTAATTTTTGTAATTCCTTCACAACTCACTTCCGAAATTTTTATGGAAGCATCCATCACCACATTTGCCAAAATGGTTACTTTTCCTCTGGCATCAATTCCTTCAACATCACCGGTCGGATCTGCTTCTGCATACCCTAAATCCTGAGCTACTTTCAAAACTTCTGAATATTCCATGCCTTTTTCCATTTCGGAAAGCATATAATTGGTGGTTCCGTTCAGTATCCCTCTAATTTTTGAAATTTTACATCCGGCCAGTGGGCCATCAGATAAGTTAATGATAGGAGTTCCTGCAACAACGGTTCCTTCAATCATAAATTTTACAGCATTCTCATCTGCTAACTTTTTCATTTGGGGATAAAAAAGTGCGGCAGGACCTTTATTACTGGTCACAACATGCTTGGCACTTTTAAGTGCAGCCTCACAATAATCAACAGCCGGGCCGCCTGTATTTAAATCAGTATAAGTTAATTCACAAACAATATCAGCATTACATTTCTTTATTAAGTCAATGGTTTCAAGTTCCGTACGATCATTGCTGAATTTCATTTTAGCATCTACTTCTTCAAGCATTCGATCAATATCTAATCCCTGAGGGTTATAGACATTTCCCAAAGACAAATCAGCAACAGCAACGATGGAATATTCAAATTGATACTTTTGTTTTAAATAGGTTTGTTTCTGTTTTAGAATTTCGCATAGTCCTTTGGCAACTGTGCCAAATCCTATCAGCGCAATTTTGTGTTTCATTTAATGGTTATGTTTATATATAAGTTAATTAGGTTCATTTAAACTTCAAAATGAGATCATCTCAAATGAAGATGCTTTTTATAATCATTCTAACTAGATTGTATTTAAAACACATAAATCCAAGTTGGAAATTTTGCGGCAACAAAGATACGACGACTTTTTCCTTAAATCCAACCTCTCTTTTTTCAACTCTATATAACTGATATACTTTAAATTACAAACGTTATCAATAAAAGAGTCACATATTGTTTTGATTTAAAGATTCCAGCTTATTAAAACCATTCAAATGTAATAGAACTAAAGCAGTTTTTGTAAAATCACTTATAAAAACCGTAAATTTTGTTCTATTTTTCTGAAATTTATAAGCATTAATTCTTAGATTTGTAAGTTTTATAAGCAATTGCGTAAATCATGGACACAAAATTTCACATCGACAGTTTAGACCGCAGAATTCTTAGTCTACTAACTAAGAATGCCAGAACTCCTTTTCTGGAAATAGCCCGAGCATGTAATGTTTCTGGAGCAGCAATTCATCAGCGGATACAGCGATTGATTGAAGCAAATGTAATTACCGGCTCGCAATTTAATATTAGTCCGCAGGGCGTTGGATACAACACTTGTGCATACATTGGATTAACCGTGCAATTATCATCTTCAACCACCCATGAGGAAGTTTTTGACAGAATCAGAAAAATACAGGAAATTGTTGAGTGCCATCATGTTACTGGTCAGTATTCTTTATTGATTAAGATTTATTCCAGAGATAATGAGCACTTAAAACAAATCATAGTACAAAACATACAATCGATTCCAGAGGTAAGTAGCACCGAAACTTTCTTATCATTAGAAGAAGGATTTTCACGACAATTACCTGTAGAAGTTTAAAAATGATTGCCGCTAAATAAAATTTTATATATTTGCAGCGCAAAACAAATAAAAAATGATTCTAAACAAATTACATCATCATCATTTTCATACTGGCACTCAAGCGAGCAGGAAATGATATATGTAGTTTAAAAATATTCCAAAACCCGTTTGAGTAAATCAAACGGGTTTTTTTTATTCCTTCAAGGTTTACTCAGGCACAATTTAAAACTAAGAATGAGTAAACTAAAAATTGCCGTTCAAAAATCGGGACGGCTGAGTGAAAAATCACTCGACTTTTTAAAAACTTGCGGAATTAAAATCCCAAACGGAACCAGCAAACTTAAAACGACTTCAAGCAATTTCCCCATCGAAATTCTCTTTTTAAGAGATGATGACATTCCTCAATATGTTGAGCAAAATGTAGCCGACATTGGCATTTTAGGAGAAAATGAAGTTTATGAGAAGAATAAAAAAGTTGAAGTTGTTGAAAAATTAGGCTTCGCTAAATGCAGATTGAGTCTGGCCATTAAAAAGGGATCCGACTATTCGGGTATAGATTTTTTCAACAATAAAAAAATTGCTTCAAGTTATCCCAACATCTTATCAAATTTTTTAATTAAGAACCAATTAAAGGCAAGCGTTGAGGAAATTGGCGGTAGTGTTGAAATTGCTCCCAGCATTGGATTAGCAGATGCGATTTGCGACATTGTTAGCACCGGAAGCACTCTTATAACGAATGGTTTGGAAGAAGTTGAAACCATTTTAACCAGCCAAGCTGTTATCATAAAAAGTTTAAACCTGAGCAGCAGCAAACAACAAATTCTGGATCAATTGCTATTCAGAATCAGGGCTGTAAAAGAAGCATCGGCTCATAAATATATTCTACTGAATGCCCCCAATACCTCCATCGATAAAATCAGTGAAATTTTACCGGGAATGAAAAGCCCGACAATTTTGCCATTGGCCGATGAAGGATGGAGCAGCCTGCACTCTGTCGTTCGTGAAGATGACTTCTGGGACATCATCGATCAGCTTAAAAAACTAGGTGCCCAGGGAATTTTAGTTTCTCCCATCGAAAAATTAATCCTCTAAGTATTTAATCATGAATTTTACAAATAACACTCAGCTAAATTTGAGTTCTTCAGATCTAGAAGAATTAATAAAAAGGCCTTATAGCAGCACTGAGAACCTCAGCAATTTGGTAAAGAAAATATTTTTCGACATCAAAAAAGAAGGTGATGAATCCCTCAGGTATTATACCTCGATGTTCGACAAGGTTAATATTGACAAAACATCAGTGGACCAAGAAGGGAAAAATGAAGCTCAAAATACTTCTTCGGATTTAAAAAATGCCATGAAACTGGCTAAAAGCAATATTGAAAAATTTCATAAAGTCCAGTTACAAGCAAGTCAGATCGTTGAAACCAGCAAAGGAGTGAAATGCTGGCGTGAAGATCGACCCATTGAAAGAGTTGGGATTTATATTCCGGGAGGAACAGCACCTCTACTTTCAACGGTTTTAATGTTAGGGATTCCAGCCAAAATCGCAGGATGTAAAGAAATCATTCTCTGCACACCTCCTGATAAAAATGGAAAAATCAATCCGGCCATTTTATATGCAGCTGAGCTGATCGGAATAAAGTCAATTTATCGAGTTGGCGGTATCCAGGCGATTGCAGCGCTAACTTTTGGAACAGAAAGTATTCCCAAAGTGGACAAAATATTCGGTCCGGGAAATCAATTTGTTACTGCCGCTAAACAAGAAGCTTTAAATTATGGAATAGCCATTGATATGCCGGCAGGCCCGAGTGAAGTTTTGGTCATTGCAGATGATTCAGCAGTACCTGAATTTGTTGCTGCAGATTTGCTTTCTCAGGCAGAACACGGAACCGATAGTCAGGTGGTATTGCTCTCAGACAATGAAGACATGATAAAAAGAAGCCTGGCAGAAGTTGAGAAGCAGCTCAAAGTTCTACCACGTAAAGAAATCGCTTCTGAAGCCTTAAAAAACAGTCAGGCCATCCTTCTAAATAATATTTCTGAATGCGTTGAGCTAAGTAATAAGTATGCCCCCGAACACCTCATTTTAGCCATCAATGATCCTGAAAGCTCTGTTAAATCTATCGAAAATGCAGGATCGGTATTTATTGGCAATTACAGTTGTGAAAGTGCCGGCGATTATGCCAGTGGAACCAATCACACTTTACCCACCAATGGTGCAGCCAGAAATTACAGTGGGGTTTCTGTAGAAAGTTTCACAAAAAAAATCACCTTCCAAAAGTTAAGTAAAGGAGGGATTGAACAGATAGGCCCGGCCATAGAAATCATGGCAGAAGCCGAACAATTAATGGCTCACAAAAATGCAGTAAGCATCAGATTAAACTCTTAAAAATGTTCGAATTAGAAAAAATAATAAGACCCAATATTAAATCATTGAAACCTTATGCAAGTGCTCGGGATGAGTTCAGTGGAAGCCAGGGAATTTTTTTGGATGCCAATGAAAACCCCTACGGTCAATACAATCGGTATCCCGACCCACATCAAAAGGATTTAAAATCAAAAATCAGTCAGCTAAAAAACATCGATCAAAATCAAATATTTTTAGGCAATGGCAGTGATGAAGTAATTGATTTATGTTTTAGGGTTTTTTGTGAGCCAGGGGTTAGCAAAGTATTAAGCTTTAACCCAACCTATGGAATGTATGAAGTTTCAGCAGCCATTAATAATATTGAGATGATAAGTCTGAAACTAAATTCAGATTTTCAAATTGATTTTGATCAATTATCAGTTTACTTAAGCGATGCTGATTTAAAGATGATTTTTATTTGTTCGCCCAACAATCCAACGGGTAATATCATCAACGCTCAGGTCATTGAAAAAATTCTAAAATCCTTTGATGGGCTTGTCATTATTGATGAAGCTTATATTGATTTTTCGGAATCAAATTCATGGATCGAGCAACTCTCTGAATTCCCAAACCTAATCATTACTCAAACTTTCAGCAAAGCATGGGGAATGGCTGGAGCCCGGGTAGGCATGGCTTTTGCAAACGAAGAAATCATTTCATATTTAAATAAAGTTAAGCCACCCTACAACATCAGTTCTGCCAATCAAGAGCTAATTCTGAAAGGTTTAACAAATACGATAAAATCATCTCAAAGCATTCAGATTTTAATAAAAGAAAGGAATCGATTGATGGATGAGCTGGCGCTTATTCCTGATGTAGAGAAAGTGTATCCTTCCGATGCAAATTTTGTACTAATTAAAGTAAAAGATGCAAATACTGTTTACAAGCAATTACTTGATCAAAAAATTATTGTTAGAAACAGAAACAGCGTTTTAGAAGGTTGCCTGAGAATCACCGTCGGCGCTCCTACTGAAAACACGAAATTAATTAATGAACTCAAAAAATTATAAATGAAAAAAGTATTATTCATCGATAGAGATGGAACCCTGGTCATTGAACCTCCCATCGATTTACAACTCGACAGTTTGGAAAAGTTGGAGTTTTATCCGGGTGTTTTTCAATATTTAGCTCGAATTGCCAATGAATTAGAGTATGAATTGGTAATGGTGAGCAATCAGGATGGCTTGGGAACAGATTCTTTTCCGGAGGAAACCTTTTGGCCTGCACAAAATAAAATCATTCAGGCTTTTAAAAATGAAGGGGTAATTTTTGATGAAATTTTAATTGATCGAAGCTTACCTCAAGATAATGCTCCCACACGAAAGCCTGGAACAGCGATGCTCACACATTACCTTAAAGGGAATTATGATTTAAAAAACTCATATGTTATTGGAGATCGTCCAACAGATGTTCAGCTGGCCAAAAACTTAGCTTGTAAAGCCATTTTCATAAGCAAAGATGACAAAGCTGAAGCTTCATTCACCACCGAAAGCTGGAAAGAGATCTATGAATTTCTGAAACAAAAACCGCGTACAGCTGAAATATTGCGTAAAACCTCTGAAACAAAAGTCGAAATAAAACTCAATTTGGATGGATCGGGAAAAAGCAAAATTGAAACTGGTCTGAAGTTCTTTGATCACATGTTGGATCAATTATCGCGACACGGCGAATTTGATTTAGACCTAAAATGTGATGGAGATTTAAAGTTGGATGAGCACCACAGCATCGAAGATGTGGCACTCAGTCTGGGTGAAGCATTCAATCAAGCTCTAGGGATGAAAAAAGGAATTGCACGTTATGGATTTTTACTTCCCATGGATGACGCACTCTCTCAGGTTGCACTTGATTTTGGTGGCAGATCATGGCTTATCTGGGATGCCAGTTTTAAACGAGAGAAAATTGGTGATGTACCCACCGAAATGTTCGAACACTTTTTCCAATCCTTTTGTCAGAATGCCAAATGTAACCTGAACATCAAATCGGAGGGAAAAAATGAGCACCACAAAATCGAATCCATCTTTAAAGCTTTTGCGAAAGCCTTAAAAATGGCTTGTGCCAAAACCAATAATTTTCAAATCCCAAGTACGAAAGGAAGCTTATGATCGCCATTATAAAATACAATGCAGGCAATATCCGTTCGGTGCAAAATGCGCTAAACAGATTGGGTTCCGATAGTATGGTAACCGATAATCTTGATGAAATACGGGCTGCAGAAAAAGTGATTTTTCCGGGGGTAGGTGAAGCCAGCTCGGCCATGAAATACTTAAAAGAAGCTGGTCTCGACCGCTGCATAAAATCGCTAACACAGCCAGTATTGGCCATTTGTTTAGGATTACAACTTTTGTGCAAATATTCGGATGAAGGAAACACTGAATGCCTGGGTATCTTCAATTCAACGGTCAGGGCTTTTCCTCCTGAGGACATCGTTCCTCATATGGGCTGGAACAATTTCACCAAACTCAACAACAAAATATTTAAAGGAATTGAACTGAAGGATGATGTATATTTTGTGCACACCTATTATGCATCGCTCTCAGAGCACACCATTGCTGAAAGCCATTACATTCTTCCTTTCAGCTCAGCCATGAACAAAAATAATTTTTATGCAACCCAATTTCACCCCGAAAAATCGGCAGACGTAGGTGAGCAAATACTTAAAAACTTTTTAGCATTATGAGGATTATACCCGCCATCGATATCATCGAAGGAAAGTGCGTTCGCCTGACAAAAGGCGATTATAGCACTAAGAAAATTTACAATGAGGACCCCCTCAGAATGGCCAAAACATTTGAAGATTCTGGTTTCAAATATTTACACCTGGTTGATTTGGAGGGAGCCAAATCAAAAAAAATAATTAACCATAAAGTATTAGAAAACATCTGTAACAACACACAACTAATCGTTGATTTTGGAGGAGGCATTAAAACCACCTCAGATGTTAATTTGGCTTTTAATTGTGGAGCCAATCAAATTACGGCAGGAAGTATGGCTGCCAATGATGAACAAATGTTTCTTTCAATCTTGGAAAAATACGGAACCGAAAAGATTATTCTGGGTGCCGATGCCCTGAACCGAAAAATTGCAGTAAGTGGATGGAAAGATTATTCGGATGTTGATGTGGTCGATTTCATCAAAGCTTATGAACAAAAAGGCCTTAAATATGTGATCAGCACCGACATTTCCAAAGATGGAATGTTGCAGGGTTCATCCATCGATCTTTATCAGGAAATCATTAAAAAAACCGATGTAAAGTTGATTGCCAGCGGGGGTTGTTCAAGCATTGCCGAAGTGAAGGAATTGGATCGAATGGGCTGTGATGGAGTCATTATCGGTAAAGCCATTTACGAAAACAAAATCAATCTTAAAGAACTCGCAAAACTATGTTAAAAAAGAGAATCATATCCTGCCTGGATATTCGGGATGGAAGAACGGTAAAAGGCATCAATTTTATTGACATAATTGATGCAGGCGATCCGGTTGAATTGGCAAAAGCTTATGTTAAGCAAGGGGTGGATGAATTGGTATTTTTAGACATCACCGCCACCATCGAAAATCGCAAAACTTTAATACAATTGGTCGAGAAAATCGCTGCCGAAATTAACATCCCATTTACCGTAGGTGGAGGGATCAATTCCGTTGCAGATGTTTCGGCCTTAATTAAAGCCGGAGCCGATAAAGTAAGCATCAACTCCTCAGCGGTGAAACGTCCCGAATTAATCGGAGAAATTGCCAATCAATTTGGAAGTCAGTGCGTGGTTTTGGCCATCGACACCAAAAACATCGATGGAAAAGATATTGTTTTTGTGCACGGAGGCAGAACACCTACAAAACTAAATACCATTGAATGGGCCAAAGAAGCCGAAAAAAGAGGAGCCGGTGAAATTTTATTAACCTCCATGAACCACGATGGATGTAAAGAAGGTTTCGCCATTGATATTACAAACAAAATCTGTGAAGCAGTAAATATTCCGGTCATTGCTTCCGGTGGCGCCGGGAACAAACAACATTTCACCGATTTATTTCAACAAACAAAAGCCAGTGCCGGACTTGCAGCAAGCATCTTTCACTTTGGCGAAATTCCGGTTCCGGGATTGAAAGCAGAGTTAAAAGATCAGGAGATAGAAGTTAGAATTTAGCAGACAGAAGTCTGAAGTCAGAATACAGAATGCAGAATGCAGTGGTAAAAATTTAAAACATATTTTCTGTCTACTGGATTCTGACTCCTGAATTCTCTAATATAAAATCAGTAAAAAATTAATCGTGATCGATGATACGTGAACGGTGATGTAAATTTTAAATAGTTCTCACGAATCACGGATCACTAATCACCAATTAAATAAATAAAAATGGAAAACAAAATCGATTTCAATAAAAACAAGGGGCTGGTTCCGGTCATCATTCAGGACGATACAACGTTAGAAGTTTTAATGTTGGGTTATATGAATAAAGAAGCCTTTGTTCAAACCAAACAAAGCAGCAAAGTTTGTTTTTACAGCCGAAGCAAGCAACGGCTTTGGGTGAAAGGAGAAACCTCAGGCAACTTTTTATGGGTAAAAAGCATTCAAGAGGATTGCGATAAGGATACCCTTTTAATCAAAGCTAAACCCGATGGACCAACCTGTCATACCGGCCATATTTCCTGTTTCCACCAACAGCAACCCGATCGTTTTGTATACAAATTGGAGCAAATTATCAACGAACGGATTGAATCAAATTCTGACGAATCTTACACCAATCGTCTGTATAAAAAAGGCATCAACAAGGTTGCTCAGAAAGTAGGAGAAGAAGCCGTTGAGCTCATCATTGAAGCCAAAGATGATGATGACAATTTATTTAAAAATGAAGCCGCAGATTTGTTGTATCACTTTTTAATTTTACTCAAAGCCAAGAACTTCAAACTAAAAGACATTGAAGCAATTTTGAAAGGAAGACACAAAGAATAATGTGAAAATTTGAAAATTCGGCAATTTGAAGAAGAAGGTCATTCCGGATGAAGTGAAGCGGAATTCCGGAATCCATCATCCCATCTGAGTAAAAAACATCTCGGCATGCCCCAACCAGCCTTAATCCTTTGCTTTCAACCTCCGAAGCACCTCTTTTTTATAAGTTCTTCCGATGTTCAAGAAAGTTTGATCTATTTCAACAGCATGATAATCGAAACTTGATATTTTTTCAATATTAATGATAAACGACCGGTGTATCCGAAGAAAATTTTCGGGCAGTTCTTTTTCAATTTGAGAGATTTTGCTTTTGCTACTAATGGGCTGATTCGTGCTTGAGCAAATTTTTATGTAATCTGATAAACTTTCAATATAGTTGATCTCTTCGTAGGGAATTTTTACAGATTTACGCTGTGAAGTCACTTGTAAAAAAGACTTTTGAAACTTTTTATTGCGCTCCTTTAAATGATCAATTTCAGTAAGTTGAAACCTCAACTGAGCGACCATCAAAATAAATGAACCAAGAAATACCATTAGGTACATTACCGTTCCGAGTGTCAAGGCATCCGAGGCAACAGGGCTAATCTTATCGTAATGAAACTGAACCAGTATGGTAAAAGTGAAGGTAATGACCAGCATTTCCAGAAATAAGGAAACGATGATTAAATAAAAAAAGTATAATCCAAATAAAAAATACCGCTTACGCAGGAGATATCGAGGCACTAAAAAATAGTTAAAGAAATAAGAGGTTGCGATGATGACTGGAAGCAACAGGCTGATGAAATAAAAGGCCACCACATTATCTTCCCACGATCGCCCAAAAACAAGTACCAAAACACACACCATGAGTATCCAATACATGAGGTGATAAATTGGCTTATTTATTTCCAGGCTTTTCATCTTTTTTACAAATTCCTTAGTGCAAATATTACACATTTCACATAAAATGCAAAACAATGTCGACAGATAACCTCATTAAGTATGGTTTCGACCTTGATAAATATTTCGATTCAACCTTAATTTGAAGCATTAATATTCACTAAATTTATCAATTATGAAATCACTATTTATGGACGGTGTACCTTTGTATGAAAACAATGGTCTCTTATTTTTAAGTATCCTGACACTTGCCTTGATTACCCTGTTTGTATGGGCAATATATAACGGTCTTCCGGTACTGAGAAAACAAACAGACTTACTCTCCAAGGCGAAGTTCAAGATTAGACATTTAAAATCAATTGGATTATTCGCTTTAATCATGGGTGTTTTACATCAACTCACGAGTTTGTACTCCATTTATTCGGCGATTGAAGAAGCTGCCGACATCAACATGAACATCGTATTAAATGCTTTAAAAACCTCAATGATCCCCTTAATCTATGGTTTGATTATTTATTTATTATCCCTCTTGCTATGGTTTGGTTTGGATTTATCCCTTAAATCACAACTAAACAAAAATTAACTGACCTTAATTAAATAAATCTTATGAAAAAAATCCAAATTTTAATTTTGGCGGCAATGCTGCTTGCCCAAATTACCGACTTATCCGCCTGTACCATTTTCACTTCATCTTCTTCAAAAAATGTCTTTGCCGGAAATAATGAGGACATGTGCACAACAAGTACCGTCATTCACATAATTCCTCCAAAAGATGGTCATTTTGGTCGAATTTTATGGGGCTTTGAGAACGATGAAAACTACCAGGGCGGCATGAACGAACATGGACTCTTTTTTGATGGAGCGGGAACCCCTCCTGTTGAAATGACTAAAGAATGGAACTTACCTGCATACGATGGAGATTATGTTTTGCAAGGAGCTCTAGAAAATTGTAAAACTGTTGAAGAGGCTTTAAATTTTATAAAAGAATACAAAATGCCTTATTTAAAATATTGCCACATACTTTTAGCGGATGCAACCGGAGATGCAGCCCTGATCGAATGGGGTAATAATCAACTAAATTTTCTTCGAAAAGGTGATGAAAATTATTTGATTGCTACTAATTTCAACACTACAGAAGCATCCACAATTAATGGCCAATGTTATCGGTATGATATTGCTAAAGAAATTCTATCAGGGGAAGAACCATCTGTTGAAAACTATGAGAAGGCACTTTCTTTAGCTCATCAGGAAGGTAATTACTGTACAGTCTATTCAACAATTTGCGATTTAAAAGAAAAAAAGGTTTACCTCTATAATTTCCATGATTTTTCAAACAGTCACACTTTTGATTTAAAGGCAGAATTTGAAAAAGGAGAACAACTAAACATGATTCGATCTTATTTTAATCCGAGCTTTGCCGAGCAATCATTTCGCATGCGCAATGACTGCATTAGTGGCATTGGTTCTATTCCGTATAGAAATGTAACCTTCAACCTCATTTCTGAAGTCCAAACTCCATTTGACAGTCTAATCATTAGAGGAAGTTCAGCTGAATTAAGTCGTTGGAACCAAACAGGACTTACACTAACTCAGGAGCAACCCAATAAGTTTTCAACAGAAATCCAATTGAAAAAAGGTGCTTTAATGGACTATTCATTCAGTTCAATAAATCGCGATTATTATCCAATAGATAAAAATGGAATTCGAATTCGGGAAATAACAGTTGAGATAAAATCAGACACAGTGATAAATCTTTACGTATCTAACTGGAAATCGAGAAAAAAATAATATGCATTGAATTCTTTTTTCTTTATAAAACCAATTAAGCATAATCAAAACCATGGACTAAGTAAACTTACTCATGGTTTTTTATTATGGGTTTTCTACAAATAAAATTCATGAAATTTAAGCTCCTATCGAATTATTTTCTCAACATTTTACCCGCATACTTTTTTGCAAATTCTCCGTTAGAGCGAACCATTTTGCCATTTACGATCACCCAATCAAAACCTTCAGCCAATTGTTGTGGGTTTTCGTAAGTGGCTTTATCATGAACCTGTTCAGGGTTAAAGATCAAAACATCCGCAGCAAATCCTTCTTTTAACAAACCTCTTTTTTGATCTAATAAGCCAATTGTTTTTGCAGGTAATCCGGTCATCTTATGAATAGCCTCTTCAAGGCTTAACAGATTTTTTTCTCTAACATAATAGCGGATGATTTTGGCAAAACTTCCATAAGCACGTGGATGTCTCATCGTTGGACTTCCATCCGTACAAATCATCACATGAGGATCCACTAAAAGTCGGTTCTGCAGCTCTTCGTCCATCACGAAATAAGCTGCACTGGCACCTTTCGGACCAATGTCATCAATCAAGACATCAGCAAAGGGCTTGTTCATTTCTTTAGCAACCTGTGCCAAAGTTTTACCAGCCCATGGAGCTGTGCCAAAAAGGGTGGCTTCTGGTCCGTTTCTTAATTTTACACGCTTGTTCAAATAATCAACCAAATCAGCCCTTCTTTGTTTTACCACTTCCTGATAATCGTAGGGTGGCTTTGCCCATTCCGGAAAAACCAAACCGATTCCTGAAAAGCTTGCATTGTAAGGATAGATATCTGCAGTTACAGAAACGCCTCTCTTTCTTGCTTCTTCCAGTTGTTCCAAAATTTCTTCCGCCCTTTTCTCTCCATGGCCATAAACCACCTTAATATGTGAAATCTGAACTGCACTCCCACTCATTTCACCTTGATTAATCAGCTCTGCAATGGATTCATCAATGGTTTGATCATCTTCATTTCGCATATGGCTATGAATGACACCTTTGTGCTTCCCCACTGGTTTAGCAATCTCAATAAGCTCGTTCATTTTGGAAAAAGAACCCGGTTGGTATTCCAAACCTGTAGATAGTCCAAAGCAACCTTGTATCAAAGCATCTTCCACAAGTTTCTGCATCTGATTGATGTCTTCATTTGATGGTTCCGGATTTATCTTGACACCTGCCTGATTTCTTACACTCCCATGTCCGACCAAAGTACCGATGTTAATGGCTGGTTTTACAGTCTCCACTTTCTTCATCCACTCCGAAATATTTTGATCACTTGACCCATCTTGCCCTAAGAAAATGGTGGTAACACCCATGGCTAAAAAGTTTTCAAAGTCAGGAGTACTCATCGGATCACCATGTGCATGACTGTCGATAAAACCAGGGCTTACAATTTTACCATGGGCATTAATAATCTTCTTAACCTCAACTTTGGAAACATCAACATTCCCAACCTGAACAATTTTTTCACCCCGAATTAAAAGGTCTGCCTGAAAAGCCTTGCTCCCGGATCCATCAATTATATTTCCATTTTGAATTAAAATATCGTAGACTTCCTGATTTGCTCGCCGGCACGAAACATGAACTCCTAAACTAAAAATCATGATAAAAAGAACTACAGCTTTGACTATTGATTTCATTATTCCATTTTTTAAATTATTGCCTGAACCAACACCTCAAACAAAAGTATTTTATATTTTTCTGAAAGATTCCTATAATTAATTCTATATAAATGATAAATTTACATTTTAACACCCAAATATTCAAAACATGAACAAATTTTATTTATCCGCAATTTCATTCTTATTACTCTTTTCCATCGGTTGTACAAACGCTCCAAGCTCAGCACAAGCCGCTGATCAAGATACATATAACCCCGAAGCACGACTGCTTGAATTGGGCATTGTTTTACCCGACCCACCTCAACCCGTTGCCAATTATGTAAACGGTGTACGAACCGGAAATCTAATTTTCCTTGCAGGAAAAGGCCCCAAAAGAGCCGACGGCACTGAACTCACCGGAAAATTAGGAGCTGATGTGAGCATAGAAGAAGGATATGAAGGTGCCCGATTAACAGCCATCAATCAAATGGCGGTTTTGAAAAGCATGCTGGGCGATTTGAGTAAAGTAAAGCGGGTCGTAAAAGTATTAGGCATGGTCAATTCCGATCCATCATTTATCGAACAACCCAAAGTCATCAATGGATTTTCAGACTTAATTGTAGAGGTATTTGGTGAAAGAGGAAAACATGCCCGTGCTGCTGTTGGAATGGCTTCTCTACCTCGTGCTCAGTCGGTAGAAATTGAAATGATTGTAGAAGTCGAAGATTAAGATTGTCTGCTTAAAATTCATTAAACATTTACTTAGCCCATAAATTTTAAGCACTCAGTCGCTATGATTTTTGTGTGTCGAAAATTATGGGCATTTGATAGACAAACCCATAAGGCTGTTTTGAAGGAGCTTAAAATCTCCTTACCTTTAACAGAACTAAACACATCAATCAAAAAATTCATGCCTTATGAAATCTAAAATTTTTCTTTTACTCCTCCTGGCTTTTACATTTGCCTCCTGCACTCAGAAACCCACAACAGAAATTTCTGAATGGACACCCTATGACGAATCTGAAGAAATTGCTGCAAATGCGGATCATGAATCGAGGAGAATGCGATTCAAGCACATTCAATCTTTGGCTCTGGATAAAAATGATCTTTGGAAAGATGTTGCTGAACAAATAAAATATTTTTCGGAAGAAGACTATGAAGCCTTAAAACCTCTGATTTTTGATCAAGACATTCCTACCCTTCAGGCTCACATCAAAGCAGGAAATCTAAGCTATGAAAAGCTTACCCAATGGTATCTTTATCGAATTGTAAAATTTGAAAACAACAAAGATAAAATGCTCAACGCCATGGTGGCGATTAATGCCCATGCCGTTGCCGAAGCAAAATTATTGGATCAAAATAAATCAGTAAATGATCATCTGCTTTATGGCATGCCTGTACTTTTGAAAGACAATGTAAATGCAGAAGGAATGCCGACCACCGCCGGAACTTACTTACTCAGAAACAATATTGCAAGAGATGCTTTTATTGTTGAAAGGCTGAAAGAAAAAGGCGCCATCATTTTAGGAAAAACCAACCTCAGTGAATGGGCAAATTTCTTAACCGTTGGAGGCCCCAATGGCTATAGCGCTGTGGGAGGTCAAACCTTAAATCCTTACGGACGTAAAATATTTGACACCGGAGGATCAAGCTCCGGAAGTGGTGCAGCCATTGCCGCCAATTATGCAGTTGCAGCAGTAGGAACTGAAACTTCAGGATCGATACTTTCACCTTCCAGTCAAAACTCATTGGTTGGACTAAAACCAACGGTTGGACTCTTAAGTCGTGCAGGAATTGTTCCCTTGTCAAGTACCCTGGATACCCCCGGCCCCATGACCCGCAACATTATCGATAATGCCATTTTCCTTTCCGCAATGACTGGTGAAGATGCTGCCGATCCGGCAACCAAAAACAATCCAAAAGGCATCAATTATTTAGAAGTGTCAAAATCAGGAACACTTGTAGGTTTAAGATTCGGAGCCATCAAAAGATATATGGAACATCCGGTTTATAAAGCCACCCTCGATATCCTGAGCGAAATGGGTGCAATCATTATTGAATTTGAGCCTGAGCAAGTTAATTTTGACGGTTTTGGAGATCTTTTAAGTGCTGATATGAAAATTGATTTACCCAATTATTTAAATGAATTTGCTTCGGAAGAAATTACTTCCCGAACCATGCCCGAAATTGTAATTTATAATAATGAAGATACTTCAATTCGCATTCCATATGGACAAGGTCGATTTGAAGCTGCTTCGAAGGTAGAACTCACAACAGAAGAACACAGTCAATTGCGGGATCGCTTGAATGCAGAAGGCATCAAATACTTTGAAGTACCAATGAAAACCCATCAGCTGGATGCCATTTTATCCATCAATAACCGGGGTGCCGGTTTCGCAGCCGCAGCAAAATATCCTTGCCTGACCATCCCTATGGGATATGAAGAAGATGGATATCCTTGCGGCCTCACTTTTATTGCCCGACCTTTTGAGGAAGATAAACTTTTAAAAATGGGCTTCGCTTTTGAGCAGGCAACAAAAATGAGAAAATCACCTAAATCCTATCAATAAATCATACAACACCTCTAATCAGGATAAAAAGACAATTTCAAAAAGCGGCTCCAACAAGCCGCTTTTTTATGTATTCCGGATTCTATCATTTTCATAGTTTTGTATTTCATATCAATAAGATCATAAAGAATGGATTCGATGATTAAGGACCGACAATACTTTAAATTCTGTGCTTACGGATTCCTCAAAAATCTTCGCTTTTTTGATGCATTCTTTATTTTATTTCTGATTGAAAAAGGATTGTCTTTTACTGAAATCGGAATTCTTTATGCTTCCCGTGAAATTTTCATTAATATTTTTGAAATCCCTTCAGGTATTATTGCGGATACCTACGGCCGAAAAAGTTCATTGATCGGATCACTCTTTGCCTACATCCTCTCATTTTGTGTTTTCTACCTTTCCGGCAATTTTTGGTTTTTCATGCTGGCTTTTATTTTATATGGGCTGGGCGATGCTTTCAGAACCGGCACCCACAAAGGCATGATCATGGATTATCTGAAATTGAATCAGCTGCAGGATTACAAAATAAAATATTACGGTTACACCCGTTCGTGGTCTCAGAAAGGTTCAGCCATATCCTCCCTCATCGCTGGTATCATTGTTTTTTATAGCGGAAGCTATCAAAACATTTTTTTGTATTCCGTCATTCCCTACCTCTTAAATTTTTTGCTCATCCTTTCTTACCCGGGAGAACTCAACCATTCTTCTTCACAAAAAAAAGCAGACCGAAACCGTGCCTTAAATATCACCATTCATTCCTTCTTCAAAATGATGAAACAGCCTAAGGTTCTTAAAATTGTAAATACTTCTGCATTGCATACCGCCTATTTGCGTGCCATTAAAGATTACATCCAACCTTTGATGCTTAACATCGCACTGATCATTCCCATCATGATGTCGCTTGATCATAAAAAGAAAGAAGGTTTATTCATCGGGCTGATCTACTTTGTAATCTTTTTACTCACCTCCTATGCTTCAAAAAAATCATCAAAAATTGCAGCAAAAAACAAATCAAACATTTCACACATCACTTTAATTTCAGGCTTTATTTTAGGTATTCTGAGTGGCATTTTATTTTTATATGATTTATGGGTTTTATCCATCCTGGCTTTTATCGGAATTTACATCATTGAAAACATCAGAAAACCCATATTAACAGGCTTTATAGCAGATAGTGTACCCAACGAAATACTGACCTCGGTCATTTCGGCTCAATCACTTTTAAGAACCATTTTAACTGCACTCTTAGCGCTTACTTTTGGAGTCATAGCCGATCATTTTGGGATTGGTTTATCGCTTGCGGTGGTTTCTCTCACTTTAATCATCTTAACCCTCATATTAAACTTGTTCACACTTCAATACAAAAGCAAAGCTTGAAGTAGTTATATTTACCGGAATTTTAGCAGGCAAATATTAAAAGAAGCTCTAATTTTGAAAACCATCATTTAAACAAAAGCACAATGACCAACCAGGATTTGGGATACAGCGAACAGCTTGAAAAATACAGAATCGAACAAGATTTAAATGATTTTGAAGTCGGGCGCATTAGTCTGGAACACAAAGAACGCTATGTGGTAAAAACCCCTACCCATGAGTTTGATGCCGAATTGATGGGCAACTTAAGGTTTACCGCCGAAAGCCGATATGATTTTCCGGCGGTGGGCGATTGGGTGGCTTTCTCGGAATACGACGAAGGTAAAGCACTCATTCATGCCATTTATCCGCGGCATTCCATTATCAAAAGGCAGGCTGTTGGTAAAAAAGGCCAGATCCAAATCATTGCCACCAATATTGATTTCGGACTGATTGTTCAGGCCGTTGATCGGGATTTTAATTTAAACCGACTCGAACGCTATCTAACCATTTGTTATACTTCAAAGGTTGAGCCACTCATTGTTTTAAGCAAAACCGATTTGCTGGATGCAGCAGATCTGGAACGGATAGTCGGGCAAATTAATCAGCGAATGAGCGAGGTGGCTGTCATTGCAGTCAGCAATCAAACATCTGATGGTTATGAGGCCCTTAAACCCTTCATCCAAAAAGGAAAAACCTATTGCTTGCTGGGTTCTTCGGGCGTGGGCAAATCTACCTTACTTAACCATGTTTCGGGAGAGGCCCTCATGGAAACGGGCGAAATCAGTACGGCCGTGGGCAAAGGCAAACACATCACCAGCCATCGTGAACTCATTGTTTTAAAAGAGGGCGGCATCTTAATCGACAATCCGGGCATGCGTGAGGTGGGTATAGCTGACTCCCGGGTAGGGCTCGAAACCACCTTCGAAAGCATCATGGATTATGCCGAAAATTGTAAATTTAAAGATTGTACCCACATCAACGAATCGGGCTGTGCCGTTTTAGAAGCCCTTGAAAGTGGAGAGATTGATGAAGAAGCCTACCTCAATTTTCGGAAAATGGAAAAAGAAAAAATGCATTTTGAATCGGATGCCATGGAACGGAAAAAGAAGGATAAAGATTTGGGTAAAGTCATCAAAAATTTCCAGAAACAAAGAAGAAACAATAAATATTAAGAATCAACTTCTATTTACAGAAGAATTAAACCCATAAAAACAAAGCATAGGATGGATCATAAAAATCATGTATTTATAGCAAGAAGTTTAGATGGGTTTATTGCTGATAAAAACGGGAATATTGATTATTTGGAAACCGTTCCGAATCCGGATCAATCAGACATGGGTTATGTAAATTTTATTAAAAAAATGGATGCCCTCATTATGGGGCGTTCTACTTTTGAAAAGGTGTTCAGCTTTGGCATCGACTGGCCTTATGATTTACCTGTTTTTGTTTTGAGTCAAAGTTTAAAAGAGCTTCCACAGGAACTGACTGAAAAGGTAGAAATCATTTCGGGAAGTCCAAACGAAGTGTTAAACATCGTGCATCAAAAAGGCCATCACCATCTTTACATAGATGGTGGCAAAACGGTACAAACATTCTTGCAAGAGGATTTAATTGATGAAATGACCCTCACCACCATTCCCATTTTATTGGGTGGCGGCATTCCTTTGTTTGGCGATTTAGCTGCATCCCTAAAATTTAAGCACCTCCACACCCAGGTGTTTTTAAATGAGGTGGTGCAAAGCCATTACCAAAGAATAAGATAATTACCTAAAAAGCAAAAGCAAATCCATTCCTTTTTGTAACTTTAATCCCGATTTCTTTTCATTGAAGAATTTGCCGAAAAAGAAAATACTCCCCCAACAATTAATAATAACCATCGGTTTTTAATAAATCGATTAAATATATAAAGCAATAAAAGCGGTACAATACACACCTATTTGGTTGTTATGGTGCAAGGAAATTGCAGATATAAGATAGTTAGCTGCAAGACAGAAACGACAAGAATAAATGTTTGCCAAAAGAGAAAATAGAAAGCCAACCCAAATTGCACACATCCCGATTAGATATCGGGATGAGTGCAATTTTTGCCGACGCATACAGAAAGTATCTTGCTAACAACTTTTTGATATAATACTATCTTATTTTTTGAGATGTTTATTGTAAAGTCTTATTTTCGACTTAAATAATTTCTGACAAATGAACAGAATTAAAGAAGTACTGGAGGAGAAAGGAATAAAGCAAACCTGGTTAGCTGACAAGCTGGGTAAAAGCTATAATATGGTTAATGCTTATGTGCAAAACCGACAACAACCCCGATTAGAAGTTTTTACAGAGATTGCTAAAATATTAGATGTGGATATTAAAGAATTAATTGTTTCAACTAAAAAATAAGCCATGAATTTTTGGATTGAAAAAACTATTGTTAAAGGAAGACCCGATAGAGAATCTGGTGATAGAGCCTTAGGAAAAACTCTTTGGTCTCCTCAAAAAGATAAAAGAGGAGCAGATATTTACAAAAATATGAGGCTTGTTAAAAAGGGTGATATTGTTCTGCATTTGATTGATAATAAGGATTTTTCGGGAGTATCTGTTGTAAATAAAGGAGCAATAGAAACATCAGGAGTATCTGGCACAGATTGGGAGGGTGAGTCATATTTGATTGAACTGACTGAATATATTGAACTAAATCCAAAAATTGATAGAAACGATTTACTTAATATTACCAATAAAACTATTCTTGATAGTATTTCTGCAAATTCAGAGGTTTTTTATAACAACAAATTGAAATTAAGACAAGGTGCCTATTTAACGCCTTGTCCAGTAAAATTGGCATCACTAATCAATCAGATTTATCTCTCAAAATCGAATGAAGTTTTACCACATATTGAAAATATTGATTTAGAAAAAATTGAATTGAACATACCTGAAGATTTTAAATCAAATAATTTCAAACATAGTTTATTTAATGCTGGCCTACTATTTCAAGAAAAGCTTATAACACGTTTCATATCTTCCCTATTAACTAAACCTTTTGTAATACTTTCCGGCCTTTCCGGTTCCGGTAAAACAAAACTGGCACAGGCTTTTGCTCAGTGGATTTGCCAGGATGATAGTCAGTATTGTATGGTACCTGTTGGAGCCGATTGGACCAACCGCGAACCTTTATTGGGTTATCCGAATGCTTTAAAGCCTGATGAATATATAAAACCTGATAATGGGTCACTTGACGTAATTATGCAGGCAAATAAGCATCCTGAATTACCTTACTTTTTAATTCTTGATGAAATGAACCTTAGCCATGTGGAACGGTACTTTGCCGATTTTTTAAGCGTCATGGAATCAAAAGGTGAAATTTCACTTTTTGCTGAAGGTACTGTAAATAATGGCGTTCCCGCAAAACTGGTATTGCCGTCAAACTTATTTATAATAGGCACGGTAAATATCGATGAAACTACCTATATGTTTAGTCCTAAGGTGCTCGACCGGGCTAACGCAATTGAATTCAGGGTTACAAAAAATGAGATAGAAACCTTTTTTGCCAACCGGAAAGAAGTCAATATGGATAAACTTAAAACTCAGGGAGCATCAATGGCACAAAGTTTTATGAAAATGGCTGAAAGAAGAGAGTTCGTTGAACAGGACTTAGCCGAAACGCATAAAACACTGGTTAGTTTTTTTGAACAATTAAAGAAAACAGGAGCTGAATTTGGTTACCGGAGTGCAAGCGAAATAATTCGCTTAATAAACCAGCTCACAGTTATTGATACAGATTTACAAGCTAATGCAAAGTTGGATATTGCAATTATGCAAAAACTGTTACCAAAGCTTCATGGTTCTCGTCGCAAAATTTGCCCCGTATTAATTACGTTGGGTGGCTTTTGTGTCGATAATGCAAAAGTTGAAAATATCGAAAAAGGAGTGTTTTTAGCTGAGGATTTTGATTTTGAATCTGATGGTGTGATTTTTCCCATATCGCTTGAAAAAATCACACGAATGTATAAGGGTGCCATTGAAAATGGATTTGCTAGTTACGCCGAGGCTTAATTATGGAGTCGAAACCATTTGTAAATATAAATCTTGACCATATTGAGCAAGGTCTGCAACTTATCATCGATAATAAAGTTGATGATACTTTGTTTATTGCAGATGATGCATTAAAAAATGGAGAGGCTGTTTATCAGCTTATAGAAGGGTTTACGTATGATTATGAGTTTAAGCAATCGGACTTTGAATTTAGAAAAGACCTTATTGTACAACCTCATTCGCGCAATAAGCATTTAGGGACAATCTCTCCTAATATTTATGTTGGTACTTTAGTTTTACCTGTTTTTAAAAACGACAAGGAAGTCGGTAAGGTTGAATTGGAAGTACAATCGTTAAAGTCGGGTTACCGTGACGATTATCGCGATATGCTTGAGCTGATAACAGAAAAATGTACGGACTTGTTGATGCAGGCCAATTCACCCGTAACGCACAATTTTGAAACCGACTTTGAAAAAGATAATGAAACCCTGTATCAGAAATTTGCATTTATTAAATCAATAATTGCAACAGATGAATTTGCTGAATCTGTCCACAGAATTGTCTCGTCACCTGTAACGCAATGGAAAGAAACGCTTGAACAAAAAGACATCAGAAATATACGGCGCTTCAAAAATTCGAATATTAAAGAACTTATTACAGGAAGTAATCGTACTGGCTTACCCGAAAATCATTACCTACAACAGTATGGGTTGCAGAGTTTACCTGGCAAAATATCTTCGGTGCGTAAATCGGATACCGTTGATACTCCCGAAAATAGATTTGTAAAATTTGCTTTAGAAAGTTTTTTAAAATTTTGTTCTGACATTAATAAAATAGCAACGCCGCAAACCAGATTAAGGGATGAATCAGGTTTATTAGAAACGGAACTTGAATCTTTTTTACATCATTCTGTTTTTAAACAAATATCACATCCTGAAACACTAAGGTTAAATAGTCCGGTTTTGCAACGTAAAGAAGGATATCGGGAGATACTTCGTGTCTGGTTGATGTTCGACCTTGCAGCAAAACTGGTATGGAAAGGTGGTAAAGATGTATATAGCGGAGGAAAGAAAGATATAGCAACACTTTATGAATATTGGCTGTTTTTTAAATTACTCGAATTATTTGAATTCATTTTCGAAATCGAACCCAAAGACATTTCGGAATTAATAAAGGAAACTTCTGATGGGCTGAATCTTCAGCTTAAACAAGGTACACATACAGCATTAAGCGGAGTTTTTAATACAGGCACCCGAAAATTAAATGTTCGTTTCAATTATAACCGGTTATTTAGCGGACAAAAAGATTATCCGCTATCTGGTAGCTGGACAACAACCATGCGCCCAGATTACACACTATCTTTCTGGCCATTTGGAATCTCAGAAAAAAAAGCAGAAAATCAGGAACTTATTGTACATATTCATTTTGATGCAAAGTATAAAATAGCAAACCTGACTGATTTGTTAAATAGAGAATCAACAGAAGACATTGATTCTGAAAAAGAAGAAAACAAAAAAGGAATATACAAAAATGCAGATTTATTAAAAATGCACGCGTATAAAGATGCTATTCGTAGAACTGGCGGAGCATATGTATTATACCCTGGAGATACTTCGGTTAAAAAAAAGGGTTTTCATGAAATAATTCCGGGCTTGGGTGCTTTCCCTGTACACCCTTCGAAAACAGATGACGGAATAAGTGAGCTTAAAGAGTTTATACTCGAAGTCATTCACCACTTTGTGAACAGAGCTTCGCAACGTGAGAAAATTGCTTATCGTACGTATGATGTTTATAAGAATAAGCCACAAAAAGAAGATGAAGTAAACGAAAAGTTACCAGAAACATATGGTGAAAATAGAAACCTTATTCCTGATGAAACCTATGTACTTGTAGGATTTTATAAAAGAAATAATCTCGATTGGATTATTAAAAGTGGTTTATATAATGCACGAACTGAGAGTGATAAAGGTTCATTAAGATTAGGTCCAGGAGAATCAGGAGCAAAATATTTGTTATTACATACGTCTGGTGAGACAAAAACAGGCAGATTAGTAAAAATTATAGAAACCGGACCAAGAGTGTTTTCAAAACAAACATTGATTCGTAAAGGTTATCCGACGGAACCCTCTCAAAACTATTATCTGGTATATAAAATACGAGAGATAACAGATACAGAATTAATGAGTCTGGAATGGGATATAACCTTGCTTGATAAATACCGACAAGGTAGAGGTTCTGCATTACCATTTTCAGTAACATTGACTGAATTAATGAAAACAAAAATAAAATAATATGCTCACACTTCGCATCCATACACAACAGCAATTCGCAATAGCTACCACACGACCAAAAATTGCTAAAGAGCTTGTCTGCCTACCAACGCTTTTTTTGCCGACCCTAAAAACTAATTTTTTCGGGAACAGCAGAGCTACGATTGAGCAGTTTAATGTCTGTGAAAGATTGATAACTAACTGATAATGAATGAATACCAGCAGCTAACAAAACATATAAAACATTTGGCGGACAGTGCTAATTTTAAGGCTGTTACACTTAATAAAAATTGTAGCGGTCTGACAGGAAAGTGCTTTGAAATGCCCAACGCTTCATACACACGACCGTTGATAACAATATTTAGAATACTTGCATTTGATTCGTATTTGGTGTATATTTACACCTCACATTAATACATTAAAATTATGGCAAGACAAAGTATTTCATTCACAAGGCCAAACGATGAATGGCTAAAGAGTCAGATTGACAGTAAAGAATATTCTAGCAAAAGTGAGCTTGTTAATGATCTAATTAGACAAGCTAGAAATCAACAAATTCAAATTGATTGGATTAAGGCAAAACTAGACAAAGCAGAAAATGGTGGATTTACAAATGACAGTAAAGAAGAAATATTAGGACAATCTAAATCTTTGCTTAATGGCTAAATTTAGACTGAGTAATACTGCTAAAGAAGACCTCATACGAATCCATCATTATGGAGTTGAAAAATTTGGAATGAATCAAGCTGACAAATATTTTGAAACATTCTTTGAATATTTTGAGATTATTGCAAAACAACCATTTTCTTTTGAGTCAGTCGACTATATCAAAAAAGGGTATAGACGATGTGCCTGTGGGGTAGACAGTATCTACTATAAAATAAATTACGACACAGTAGAAATTATGGCAATAATTGGAAGACAAGATTTGAAAAATATTTTTTAATATTTAAATAAAATACTGTTGCCAACAAAGAACTAAGGTAAAAACCTAAAAATTCCTGATATAATTTTTCATTAAACAGCTTGAATTGTTTGATCTAAGACAGTCATAAAATATAACTGATCAGGATACCAATACTGATCTAAAATTTGGATCATAACAAACTCCCGATTTAGCAATTGCTAAAGATTGTTTTAAAAGCTTATTACTTACTGCAATCAGTGCCAGTTTTTTTGATTTTCCTTTGTTCACGATACGTTCATATAAAGATTTACATTGTGCGTTATGATTACATGCCGTAAAGCTGCACATAAACAAATAATTTCTTACCATCGGATTTCCTTTTCTTACTAATGCGTGATCTTCCCCGGATACTGCTTCCTGAACTCCGCTCAATGGGTGATAAGCCAAAAAAAGCTGATAGTTGTTTATAATCACTAAAGGATTTATAGGCATAAGTACTTGCTATCAACATTATCGAAGTCTTCTTTCCAATACCTGAAATAGAAATAATATTTGATAACATCTCTGGCTCATTTGCTTTTATAAGTAGCTCAACCTGGGCTTCGAGATAGATTATTTCTTTTTGCATTTGCTTGATTTGAAGTTTGAGAGATTGGAGCAAGACTCTATTCCAATAAATTCAGTATTTTTATACATAGTTAAAGTGTTTAAGAAGAGAACGACACTACCTCAATACTCCAACCTAAAAACAGGCTTTATGCCTTATATGTATAATAACCTTACTCCACACTTTCGTTCTTTTGTTATAATGCAAAAGTTAAGAATTTATAAACTTAGGAAGAACTAAGCAAATGAATATCTGCAAAATCGATAATTGAAAAGAATGATATTCTAAATATCGAAAGCTTGGATTGCAATACTAAAATCAAGGATTTCATTCAAAAACACTATTTAATAAGTAGAGACGAGATAAATAATCCTGATTCTGAAATTTACAAGAAAAAAGCAGAATACGATTTAAAGAGAAAAAAGAAATAGGATATTCCCTAATTTAGCATTGTGGATAAAATGGAATTGTCAAAGTCAAACAGTCAGCTTTTCGGTAAAGTATCAGAGCTGTTAAGCGAAACCCGAAAATTTATTGCAAAAAACGTGAATCAAACGATTGTACTTACCTATTTTGAAGTTGGGCGATTAATTGTTGAAGATGAACAGCAGGGTAAAAAACGTGCAGAGTACGGGAAAGCTGTTTTAAAAGAACTCTCACACAAGTTAACTGAAAAATTTGGCAAAGGATATTCTGTTTATAACCTGAAAGAATGAGGAAATTTTACCTCACCTACAACTCCAAATTACAAGAACTTGAAAAATCCGCATCAGAAGTGCAGAAATCAGAATATCAAAAATCTGCATCACTGATGCGGAAATTGGAGTCTCACTTTAAATTAAGTTGGACACATTATCTACAACTGATTAAAATTGAGAATCCAAAAGAAAGACGCTTTTATGAAATTGAAGCAGTAAATAACAATTGGTCAGTCCGTGAACTGGAAAGACAGTATGATTCATCGCTTTACGAACGTTTGGTTTTAAGTCGAGACAAAAAGGGTGTAAAAGAATTAAGCGAAAAAGGTCAACTTATTACAAAACCTATCGATACAATTAAAGAACCTTATGTTCTCGACTTCCTGGGTCTTGAAGAACACGAAAAATACAGTGAATCAGATTTAGAATCCGCAATTATCAATAAATTAGAGCATTTCCTTATGGAATTAGGGAAAGGCTTCTTGTTTGTCGGCAGACAGCAAAGGATTACTATTGAAGACGAACATTTTTATGTTGATTTGGTCTTTTATAATCGATTGTTACAATGTTTTGTAATTATTGATTTAAAAATCGGCAAGCTAAAACATCAGGATTTAGGGCAAATGCAGATGTACGTTAACTATTACGATGAGTTTGTAAAAACAGAAGAAGAAAACCAATCAATAGGAATTGTTCTTTGCAAGCATAAGAATGAAACTTTAGTACAGATTACTTTGCCAAAAGACAATCAACAGATATTTACAAGTAAATATCAAACAATTTTACCGAGCAAAGAAGAATTGAAACAGTTAATTGAAAACAAAGACTAAGATGTCAGACCAAAAACCATACACATATGCAATTCGCAAAAGCCAAAATTTGCAAAAGAGCTTGTCTGTCCACCAACGCTTTTTACCGACCCCAAAAGACAAAATTAGGAAAGTGCTAAAATTGAAAATACAATGACTGAAGACAAAGCCCAAAAGGTAACAAAGAACTAAGCAAATGAATATCTGCAAAAAATGTAAAAGTGAATTTCAAGGGAATTATTGTTCTAACTGCTGACATCCACTAGAAACTGAAAGAATAAATGGTCGTTACATCCTGTCGGAAATCGCAGGTGTATTAAACTTTCAAAAAGGAATTTTTTTCACCATCAAGGAATTACTTTTAAGACCTGGTCAAAATATAAGAACATTTATATCGGAAGATAGAAACCGACTTGTAAAACCAATCATGTTTATATTGATTTGCTCATTGACTTATACCATATTTGAGCAGATTTTTGAATTTAAGGATGGGTATATCGATTTACAATTTGATGGTTCAGATTCAGCAATAAGCTTTATATTTCAATGGATAACTCAAAATTATGGTTATTCAAATATTTTAATGTCAGTTTTTGTGGCGGTATGGATTAAAATACTCTACCGTAAATATGACTATAACTTTTATGAGATTTTTATTCTGTTGCTGTTCGTAAGTGGAATGCAAATGCTCATGTTTTCACTCCTTGGTGCATTGGAAAGCTTAACAAAAACAAGGGTTTTAAGTTTTGGAACTTACTTTGTTTTAATTTATGCTTTGTGGGCAACCGCTCAATTTTTTGACAAAAGAAAAATGCTGAATTATCTTAAAGCTCCCATTTCATATTTCTTCGGATTAATTACTTTTTTCCTTGTAGCTTTAGGGATTGGTCTTTTAACAGACCTGGTAAAATAAAAAAACTACTGCCAAACCATACAACTTTACTTTCGAAATGTTTAAGGACAGAGATGCGGCAAAAGATGTCGTTCAGTCTGTATTTATAGCCCTGTGGGAAAACAATAAAATCTTCAAGCTTAAAAATCCAGAACCTTATCTTTTTCAATGCCTGAAATTTGAAAACAAGCAAATCCTTATAAAGAAGCAAATTGCTTCATACTCTATAAAAACAAACTGAGCTGGGCTATTGGATCATCCCCAAAACTACGTAATTACCCGAATAAATATAGAATTCTAAATCAGTACAAGTATCTGATTCGATCTGAAATTCAAATAGAAAAAATCTTATAACAATCTTATTATTGAAAAATCAGCCCATAAAAATGAATCCAATAAAAAAATAATGGGTCATTGAAAGAGAATAATTTACACATTAGTTTTTGTTAATTTATTCTTAACTTCGAATTTAAAATTACCTCGACATTATGAAGACAATCCTTACTTTAGCCCTCACATCAATTTTATTTTTTAGTGTTAATGCACAATCGCTTGATAGCATTTTTAAAACCGTAAAATACAGAAATATTGGCCCCTTTCGTGGCGGTCGTTCTGTAGCAGCAAGCGGAGTCGTAAACGATCCCCTCACCTATTATATGGGAACAACCGGCGGCGGATTATGGAAAACAGAAGATGCGGGTCAGAGATGGTTTAATATTTCTGATGGGTATTTCACAACCAGTTCGGTAGGTGCAATCGCAGTATCAGAAAGTAATCCGAATATTGTTTATGTTGGCATGGGCGAGCATGCTCCCCGTGCTGTAATGACCACTTATGGGGATGGTGTTTACAAATCATACGATGCAGGAAAAACCTGGGTCAAGCTGGGATTAGAAAAGACACAACAAATTTCAAGAATCGTAATTCACCCTGAAGATCCGGACATTCTTTATGTTGCTGCTCAAGGTGCGATAAATGGCCCAACTGCCGACAGAGGAATTTATAAATCGATAGATGGAGGTGCCACCTGGACAAAAGTGCTATTTGTAAATAACCTAACCGGAGCTTCTGAATTATCAATGGACATGAATAATCCCCAGGTAATTTATGCAGCCATGTGGGAGCATCAGCGTAAACCATGGCAAGTAATTAGTGGTGGAGAAGGAAGTGGTTTGTATAAAACATCCGACGCTGGAAAAACCTGGAAGAAAATTCACAAAGGCCTACCTAAAGAAATGGGGAAAATGGCCATCGCAGTTTCGAGATCGAACTCAAATAAAGTTTATGCACTCATCGAAAGCGATTGGGAAGAAGAAAAGGGTGGATTATTTGTTTCTCAGGATGCTGGAAAAAATTGGTCGAAAGTCAGTAGTGAACATAAACTTATTCAACGCTCTTGGTATTACACCGAAGTTTTTTCAGATCCCTCAAACGAAAACATTGTATATGTTTTAAATGCAGGCGCACATCAATCCATTGATGGTGGAAAGACCTGGAAAAAGATCACAGGAACCCATGGAGATTATCATGACTTATGGATCAATCCTACAAATGGTAAAAACATGGTCATTGCCAATGATGGAGGTGCTGCAATCAGTTTTAATTTTGCAAAAAGCTGGTCCACTCAAGCCAATATGCCAACTGCTCAGTTTTATAGAGTTAATGTTGACAACGCCTTTCCATACCGAATTTATGGAGGTCAGCAGGACAATTCAAGTGTAAGAATAGAAAATATGGCCATCAGTCAAGGGAGTATTGACAGAACTAATTGGACAAAATCAGCAGGTGGAGAAAGTGCCTTCTTGGCATTTAATCCGGATGATCCTAGATACGTACTAGGCGGTAGTTATTTAGGATTTATTGAAGCACTTGACTATAAATCTATGGCGAGTACCAACATCAACCCATCTCCAATTCAATATTTGGGTCGCGATGCCAAGGACATGAAATACAGGTTTAATTGGAATGCGCCCATTATTTGGTCGAAGTATGAACCTAACACTTTTTATCATGGAGCACAATATTTACTACGAACCAGAGACATGGGTATTTCATGGGAAGAAGTTTCACCCGACCTCACCCGTAACGAAAAAGAAAAACAAGGAAAAGCAGGTATCCCGTATACAAATGAGGCAGTAGGTGCCGAAAATTATGGCACCCTGAGTTATGTGATTGAGTCGCCTCACGAAAAAGGTGTAATTATTACAGGTAGTGATGATGGTTTTGTACACATCACCCGAGATGGAGGTACAAACTGGAAAAATATCACACCAAAAAATCTTGAAGAATGTTTGATCAATGCGATAGATATTTCTCCTCATGATCCGGCTACAATATACATTGCCACTACACGATATAAATTTAATGATCATACCCCGGCACTCTATAAAACCACCAATTATGGTAAATCATGGAAAAACATTACAAATGGAATTCCAAATGGAGCCTATACCAGAGTTGTACGTGAAGATGAAGTAAGGAAAGATCTGTTATTTGCAGGCACGGAAACTGGCATCTATATTTCGTGGGATGGTGGAGAAAACTGGGAATCATTCATGCTCAATTTTCCGGTAACACCCGTCACTGATTTAATGATACGACACAATGATCTGGTCGTTGCTACCGCTGGAAGATCCTTCTGGGTTTTAGATGATCTAGAGCTACTTCGACAATACAAAAAAGAAAATAATTCGCTGCATCTTTACAAACCTGCAGATGCAATTTTAGGAAACTGGTCTAGTCCATTGAACGGAAATTCGAGCAAAGGGACCAATCCCTTTGTAGGCGTTAATCCAGCCAACGGAGTGGTTACCTATTATGTGCTTCCTAAATTACCTAAAGAAACTGAAGTAATCTTAGAAATCAAAGATCTTAATGGTGATCTTATTCGAAGAATCAGTTCAAAAAAGAACAAGTCATTTAAAAAATATGCAGGCGGCCCTTCCCCAGAACCAACACTAACAACCAAGAAGGGCATCAATCGTTTTGTTTGGGACTTAAGACATTCAACATTGACTGGAGCTCCAACCGCTTACATCGAAGGCAGATTTAATGGACATAAAGTTTCACCGGGCAATTATACCGTCACTCTTAAAGCTGGAAATAAAGAAGCCAAAAGTGAATTTTCTGTTCTGCCAAATCCACTTTATGAAACCTCCAAAGAAGACTATGCCAAATTTGACAAATTCATGAAATCAACGGCAGCTAACTTTAATGATATGCACACTAAAGTAAATGCCATTTTAAAAATGCGTAAGAAAATTGATGAAGTTCTGAAGGATATTTCTGAAAAGGAGGAAATGACTGAAATTAGGAAAAAAGGGAAAGAATTAATGGCTAAAATGAAAGCATGGGATGAAGAGATGATTCAACGTAAATCAAAGGCATACGATGATGTGGAAAACTTCCCGAATAAGTTTACCGCTGAATATATTTTCCTTATGAATTCAACTCAAAGCAGTCTTCCTCGGGTGAATGAGGCTTCTAAAAATAGGCTTATAGAATTAAACAAGCAATGGGAAATTCTTAAATCAAGAGCACTGGAAATGATGGAGGTTGATGTACCTGCATACAACAAATTACTCAATGAATCGGGGATTGGGGTAATTAGGTAACAAAGTACCAATGACTAATTTCTTATAAAAAACCCTTAAATATTTATATTTAAAGATTCAGGGTAAAATCTGAATTTAAATCAAAAACATTATCAAATAAGCTCGTTAACAGTTGACTTCGATCCGATGAAGCTATGATTAGGCGATGAGTGAATTTACTACGTCTCGCCCCTGGTGGATCAATACTCGCGCAATTTAGAATTAGAATTTATCAAAAAATGAAAACTCAATACCACATTTTAAATGGCGATTCATTAAAACAACAATTTCCTGAAAGCATTAAGGGTGAAATTATTGTGGCGCGTGAATATTTGGTGGATGGAAATGTGAATGGTAACAGCTTGGATGAATTATTTAAAAACAGGGCTCAGTTTATTAGCCAAAATTATGAAGGCTTTAACGAACAGGATTATTTTAAAAAATCAGTTCCTGAATTCAATAAAATTCAAAACATAAAAAATGATGCGGATGTGAATCTTTGGTTTGAAGATGACTTATTTTGTCAGGTAAATTTTTGGTTTATCCTTCATCTCTTAAATCAAGAAAAAAAGAACAATCCCATCTTTTTAGTAAGACCAAAAAAACATAGTCAATACGCTTTTGGTGCTTTAAATAAATCAGAATTGCTTTCAATTTATGAAAATAAATTATTACTGACCGAGCTTAATAAACTTGATAAACTCTGGGAATTTTATCAAAAAAATGATTTAAAACAATTGCTAAAAATTGCCGGAATACTTGAACCTAAATACCCATTTATACTTGCAGCGGTTAAAGCACATATTAATCGAATACCAGTAGATGGAAATTTAGGCCAACCTACTGAATCGTTGATACAAATAATGAAAGAACTCAAAACTGAAGAGTTTGGACCTGTATTTATTGAATTTAATAAGCGGGAAAGCATCTATGGGTATGGCGATGTGCAGGTTAAAAAACTTTTGGATGAAATTAAAAATAAGCACTTGAAAAAGCTTAATCCAAAAATATGATAATTAGAAAATTGGTTGATGAAGACATTAGCGAAGTTGTTGAACTTTGGTATAAAACTTCAGTAATTGCACATGATTTCATCCCGGCCAGCTACTGGGAAAAAAACAAAGAAGCCATGGCAACTCAATATCTGCCAAAGTCCGAAACTTATTTGACCATTAAAGATGATAAGATTGCTGGATTTATTGCAATGAGAGAAAATTTTCTAGCAGCAATATTTGTCGATGATAAAATGCAAGGCCTCGGGATTGGGAAAAAACTACTGAACTTTATTAAAGCCAAGAGAGGCACAATTCAACTTAAGGTTTATAAAAAAAACACTAAAACAGTCGAATTTTATAAAAAACAGGGTTTTAGTATTTTATCTGAGGCCAAAGAAGAGGCAACCGGCGAATATGAATTTCTCATGGAATGGATAAAATAAGATCAGAAATCTGAAAATGTCGAAATATCTTAAGAAATAACGAATGGATCATTTTGAATACAACAGACAAAGTTGGAATGAATTGACCTCATTACATGCAGAATCCAGTTTTTATAATGTTGAAGATTTTAAAAAAGGGGAATCTTCATTAAACCACATTGAAATAGAGGAGCTGGGGAATATAAAAGGAAAGAAGCTACTTCATCTTCAATGCCATTTTGGTATGGATACTTTATCATTAGCCCGACAAGGAGCAAATGTGGTAGGTGTCGATATTTCGGATGCCTCGATACAAAAAGCCACAGAACTGGCCAATGAGTTGAAAATCCCAGCCAGATTTATTCGTTCAAACATCTATGATATCGGACATCATCTTGACGAAACTTTTGATATAGTTTATACTTCGTATGGAGCCATTAACTGGTTAGATGATCTAGGGAAATGGGCCAATATTATAAATCAATTCTTAAAACACAATGGCACTTTTTATATGGTGGAATTTCATCCATTCATTTATTCGCTTAATGAAAACTCAGAAATTGAGGAGAGCTATTTTAAGTCCGAACCAATTGAGTCCATTGTTGAAAACTCATATACTGACAATTCAGAAATTTCAAAAAAGAATCTAAAACACATCGAATGGCATCACAGCTTAAGCGAAGTAATCAATGCTTTAATTTCGAATGGACTTAAAATTGAATTTCTGAATGAATTTCCTTATCAGGTTTACAATTGTTTTCCTAACTTGATCGAAATTGAAAAAGGAAAGTGGGTTTCTAAAAAACATGGAAGCAGAATTCCATATATGTACTCCATCAGGGCACAAAAAATTTAGATTAAATGAAACAGATAGAATGCATTCATTTATTTCCTCAACTAACTGAGGAACTCTTAAAACTATTAAGAAGTTTGAATCATAAAGAATGGTTAAAACCATCACCTATAAAAAACAGGACTGTTAAGGATTTGGTTTCACATTTAATTGATGGTTCTTTAAGGAAATTATCAATTCAAAGGGATGGATTTGAAGACAAATCGATTTCGCCAAATATTAACTCATACGATGATTTGGTTCAACATATTCAGATTTTAAATAGCGATTGGATGAATATTTTGCGCAGATTAAGTCCTGAAATATTAATTGATTTATTGGAATACTCTGAAACACAATTCAATGAATTCATAAAAACCTTAAACCCTAGAGATAAAGCATTATATGGAGTTGCATGGGCCGGAGAAATGGAATCAGAAAACTGGTTTGATATAGCTCGAGAGTATACCGAGAAATGGCATCATCAAATGCAAATCAGATTGGCTTTAAACAAGCCCGTTTTAATGGATGTCAAGTTTACAGAACCTCTTTTTGACACCTTTATGCAAGGCCTACCACATTTGTATAAAAATTTTACGAATTACGAAACAGGCGATAGAATTAAATTTAGCATAACAGGTACCTTAAACAAAAGCTGGGTTATTGAACAGCAAGATGAAAGATGGGTATTTGTTGACGATAATTCTAATAATATAAAATCCTCAATTGAAATTGCGGATGAAATTGCCTGGCAACTATTTACAAATACGATCAGAGATAAACAGAAGTATAAATCAATAATCAAATGCATCGGAAATAAAAAAGTAGCTGATACACTTATCGAATATGTAACAGTGATGAGTTAGCAAATCATAACAGTCTAAAAAAATTGGAAGATAAAATGCATGACTAGAACAAAGGATTAATTAAACACAGTGATGATAATTAAAATTAATTTTTCATGGTTAAGTAAAAAGTTAAAGCTCCCTTTTATATCTGCTACAAAGATTTTAATTATTAGATTGAATAGCTCACTAACTAGAATAATATCATAATGATAAAAATACAAGTAGGGTAAAATTCCAATCAGCTGTATTATATTTAAAGACAGATAAAAAAATAAGCTTTTTCTGAAGAATAATAAATGCCCGGGATATCGAATATTGAATTTATTGAATTGTTTAATCAAATGTATCAGCCTGTAAAAAACTATGTTTATTACAAATCTGGCGATATTGATTTAGCCGATGATATAGCCCAGGAAACTTTCCTTAAAATTTGGGAAAAGAAAAACAAAATAAGGCAAAAAACCATTAAATCACTTTTATATGCCATTGCTGGCAATTTGTGTAAAAATCGTTTTGACCATCAAAGGGTAGTTTTCGAATTCGCTAGCAATTATACAAATTCTGAATTTGCTGTCACTCCTGAATTTGAACTGGAATTAAAAGAATTCGATAAAAAATTAAAAAATGCAATAGGTCAATTAGATAAAAAAAAGAGAACTGTTTTTCTGATGAATAGAATTGACAAATTAACGTATAAAGAAATTGCTGCAAATTTAGGTCTGAGTGAAAAAACAATTGAAAAGCGCATGAAGTGTGTGCTGCAGGAGCTTAAAAAAACAATAGCGTACAAACTATAAATAGATGAGCACCCATAATTTCGAACATAAAAAAATTACTACTGACGAATTCAGGAAAATGGATTCGGAAGAGAAAATCCTAAAAGTGAGTGCAAGCCTGGTACCACCTTCGGGGAAACCAAAGAATGAGTCTTTGGAGTCACTCATCAATAAAATAGACGAATCTGCTCCAAGCAAAATATTTTATTTTAAAAAGTATTTACAGGCTGCAGCGGCAATAATATTTATTACAATCTCAATTTATACATTCAAAAGCATCTTAAGCCCCGAAAAAGAAGCAACAAGCTTTGGGCAACATACAGAAATTATACTCCCAGATAGCACTCAGGTAACATTAAATGCAACTTCAAAACTTAAATGGAATCATAAAAAATACGCTCAAAAACGAACAGTAACTTTAAAAGGTGAAGCCTTTTTTGATGTTAAGAAAGGAAACGAATTTACCATAAACACAGATAACGGTATAATAGAAGTATTAGGCACAAAACTCAATGTTTATTCCCGTAAACATAACTTTTGGGTAAGTTGCATTTCGGGTAAAGTAAGGGTTTCAGCAAATCAGCAGCATCAAATTATTGAACCTGGGGAAATGGTTAGCTTAACAACCAATGGACTCATTAAATCAAATCCTGGAAACATTGATAAAACCGCCTCATGGAGAAATGGCTTATTTCATTTTGAGGACACAGAACTCTTCACTATTTTTGATGAATTGGAACGTCAATTCGACATTTCAATCCAATTTAATGGAGATGGCAAACGAAAGGCAACCATCGTATTTTCAAACGAAAGTTTAAACAAAGCACTGGATATTATCTGTATCCCTATGGAGTTAAGCTATGAAATTCAAGGAAAAAGAAAAATTACTATTTTTAAAAGAGAATAAGCAGCTTCACTTTACATTCATTATCCTAATTCTAGTATTTTTACCATTTAGCGGAAACTGTCAGAAATTTAATTTTAAATTCAATAATACTCCAATTTCCATAGCCTTACTTGAAGTTTCGGCAAAAACAAACATCCGGATTGCTTTCGATGCCGATGAGCTTGAAAAAATAAAGCTCTCAAAAAATATTTCAGAGAAAACCATTGATGAAGTTATTTTATCCTTATTGGAAAACACCCCTTACACTTCCGAATACAAACATAAGACCTATCTGATTGTTCGAAAAAAAGCAAACAAAAGTAAAAATACTCCCAACAAAATAGTGAGTGGTATTGTATTTGACCAAGTAACAGGCGAACGTTTACCTTATGCGACCTTATATGTATTGAATAAAAATATGGCTACCTCAACCAATGTAAATGGAAATTTCAGCTTAACTTTCAGTAATTGTTCAACGGCCTACATTCAGATTAGATATCTTGGATACTTTATCCTTGATACAGTCATTGACGTAAATAGTCAAATTCAGTTTTTAAGTATGGGACTTTCCCAAAAAACCCAAACCATTAAGGAGGTAGAAGTTAAAGGTAATAAGATTGACATGATTGATGTGAATAATGATGCAGGCCACTTTTCCTTTAACCCGATGCGCTTTATTGATTTGCCCAATTATGGCGAAACAGATATATTCAGATCATTGCAGCTATTACCTGGTATAAGTACCATGGAAAACTCATCACACTTAAACATCCGTGGAAGTTCAGCAGATCAAAACCTGGTTTTATTAGATGGTTTTACCCTTTATAACCTCGATCATTTTTTTGGGGTTTTTTCTGCAATAAACCCAAACATTGTTAAAAACATACAAGCTTATTTGGGAGGGTTCGATTCTCGCTATGGTGAACGCATCTCAGGTATTATAGACATCACAGGAAAATCGGGAAACAATCAGAAAGCATCTTTTTATGGAGGACTAAATTTAATCAGTGCCAACTTAACTGCAGAAATTCCACTTAATAAAAAACTCACCATCCTGGCAGCAGGGAGGCGAGCCTATTCAGACCTGTTTTCATCCTGGCTAGCAGATGACATACTGGCTGATAAGGTAAATCTGACACGACCATTTCAATCGAACCAGAATATTATTAAACCTAAGTTCTATTTCTCAGATTATAACATAAAAACAACTTACAGTCCAAATCCAAAAGAAAATATATCTTTTAGTATTTATGGATCCAAAGATGATTTAAATAGTTCGACCATATATAATGACTATCCCTTGGACATCAAATCTGAAGAAAACAACCAATGGGGTAATTATGGTTTTGGTATTTCGTGGAAGAAACAAGTAAATGCAAATTATTTTACCGATATGCAACTCGGACACTCAGGTTATTTTAACAATTATTATGACAATACCAATTTCCCTGACAATAAAGATTTAAGCATGTATCCAATCTTTACAAAGGGCAATGTTGTGAATGAAGAAAATAAGCTGACAGATTATTTTCTTTCCATTAAAAACAAATACAATTTCAATCACAAAAATCAGATCGCGTTTGGGGCATCTGTAAAATTTAACAAATTCACCTATTACAAAGATGCCACTACAAATTTCATTTATGATGATATAGAAAGTTCGGCCCTATTATACAATCTGTATTTCCAGGATAAAATCAATGTCACCAAAAATTTATCCATTAAAACGGGAATCCGCTTGAATTTTTATGATGGTTCAGGAAAATTATATCTGGAACCTCGCTTTTCGATGAGCTATAAAATAGGGAATAAGCTGATTCTTAAATTGGCTTGCGGCAAGTATTATCAATACTTAAATAAAATGGCGAGCGAACAAAATTTTGGTTACAGTCGCGATTTCTGGGTTCTTTCTGATGGCAAAAAACACCCGGTGCTCTCATCAAATCATTTTATTTTGGGTGCTAGTTATGAAACAAAATACTTATTCTTTAATATTGAAGCTTATTATAAATCAATGAAAGGAATACAGGAATATTTGTTTTATACAAATCCTGAAGACCGAATCTTTAATGAACCAGCACCCCAAATCAAAGATAAAGATCTAAGCAAATTTATTTCAGGCACAGGCAAGGCGCTTGGAATTGATTTTCTGGCCAAATACGAAAACACCAACATCACCAGTTGGTTATCTTATTCATTGAGCAAATCAAGAAGAAATTTTGACGAAATAAATTTAGGTGAAAATATACCGGCAAAATATGATCAAACACACGAAATAAAATGGACAAATATCTTCTCATATAAAAAATGGAATTTCTCAACCTTAACCCTTTTTACAACGGGTCACCCATACATAGAAACTACAAGTAAGGATGAAGACTTCAATACGATCAGAACTTACAATCGCATGCCAAATTACTTCAGAATTGATTTTTCAATGAACTACAACTTCCACTTCAAAAATATAAACATTAAACCAGGGCTTTCAATTTTAAACATGATGAACAGCGAAAACTATCTTGATGTTTATGTACGTAATTTCGGTTTCGAAAATAATTTATTTCAGGAAACATCTTTGATTAAAGCTCAGGAACTGACCCTGAATTTCTTTATAAATTTCAGATTCTAACTTAAGTTCGTATCTGGTTCTTATTCATTTTATACACACCAATAAAATCTAATGGATTAAATAAATTTCCAGAACCTGGTAGGGTAAAAATATTTTTGCCTGTATTAATCTATAGAAAAAGATAATTACCGAACCTCATATTCAAACAAGTTTACAGTATTATGAAAAGAATCCTGATTATTTTATCCTTTCTTATCACATTTTCAATTTATAGCCCTTCTCAAAATTTAATCTTAACGGGTATCGTAAAAAATGCACAAACCGAAGAAACTTTACCCTATGCAAGCATCCTCATAAAAGGCAGTGCTACCGGAACAACATCAAATGTTGACGGATACTTTACACTACTAAACCTAAACCGCAAAAAATTCATCTTAAATGTTTTTTATGTGGGCTATCATCCACTTGAAATGGAAGTCGACCTCGACAAAGTTAAGGGTAGATTAGAAATCAATATGCAACCTTCAATAATTGAAATTGATGAGATTGTTGTATCAGCAAAATCATACAAAATGATCAGGGCAACGGAAGGGGTTAGTGCCACAAGGGTTTCACCATTGGATTTAAAAACTTTACCAAGTTTCGGGCAGGTAGATGTCTTTCGATCATTACAGCTCTTACCCGGAATTAGTGGAACCAACGAAAGCTCTTCAGGTTTATATGTTCGGGGTGGAACTCCGGATCAAAACCTGGTTCTACTGGATGGAATGACCGTTTACAACGTTGACCACTTTTTTGGTTTTTTTAGTGCTTTTAATGCCGATGCTATTAAAGACATACAAATGTTTAAAGGCGGATATCCGGCACGATATGGAGGTCGCATTTCGAGTGTGGTTGACTTAACCGGGAAAACGGGTGATCCAAATAATTTCCATCTGAGCGGTGGGATAAATTTGCTGGAAGCACACAGTTGTGTTGAAATCCCTTTATGGGGAAAAGGATCCGTTCTGCTAACAGGCCGTCGGTCATATACCGATTTTATTGAGAGTAGTTTGTATAACAATATTTATGATATGCTTTCCAACAATCAGGAATCAACAGAAGAGACTCAAACAACATCTACCGGATTCCCTGGTGCAGGAATGGGAGGCAGATTTGGAAACTTTCAACAGCCTCAAACCACAACCACACGACCAAGCTTCTATTTTTACGATTTCAACGGTAAAATAACCTATCGGCCAAGCGAAAAAGATAACCTGGTTATCAGTTTTTACAGCGGAAAGGACAATTTATTTGAAGACGCTGAAAACACCCGTGAAATAGAAGGTCGAACTACAGGAAACAATGTCATTGCAGGACGTACCATTATTAATGCTCAAACCGAAGATACCGATTGGGGGAACCTGGGAACCAGTTTTAAATGGTCGAGACAATGGAACCCCAGATTTTACTCTAATTTAATGGGAGCTTATTCGCACTATTTCAGCAATTATTTGCAAACAGGTAATTCTGAAACCTATAATACTGAATCCGACACCTTAATGAACAGCAGCATAACAAGCTCTCTGGAAGATAACAATGTCAATGATTTTACGCTCCGACTGGATAACGAATGGCAGGTTTCTAACAATCATCATATTGGATTTGGACTGAATATTACACAAACCAATATCACTTATGACTTTATCCGCGACGATACCTTATCCATATTAAATCGTAACGATAATAGTTTGCTTTCAACAATTTATGCCCAGGACAAGTGGAAAATATCTCCAAAACTTGATATCAATGTTGGTCTACGAACAAATTACTACGATGTTTCTGATAAAATATATATTGAACCTCGTCTGTCATTAAAATACAAACTCTCTGAAAACATAACCATTAAAGGAGCAAGCGGCAAGTACAACCAATTTGTAAACCGGATTATCAATGAGAACGTAACAGAAGGTTCGCGTGATTTCTGGTTAATTGCCGATAATGATCTGGTACAGGTACAATCCTCCTGGCACTACATAATTGGTGGTAGTATTGAAAACAATATGTACTTGCTCGATGTTGAGGCCTATTATAAAACCCTGTCGGGCCTTTCAGAGTTCTCACTGCGTTATCAACGAAATAATATCGCACTAGATCAGCTCTTCTTTGCCGGTGAAGGTTATTCAAAAGGAATTGAGTTTTTACTTCAGAAAAAACAAGGGGAGTTTACCGGTTGGCTAAGTTATACCCTTTCGAAAGTTGAACATGAATTTGATGGTTTGAATGAAGGAAATTCCTTTCCTGCCCTACATGATCAAACCCATGAATTCAAGATAGTTGCAAACTGGGAACCTCATCCTAAATGGAGATTTTCGGCTACATGGGTTTATGGATCCGGGAAGCCTTATACCTCACCTGAATCACAATACCAAATTGATTTGCTCGACGGACGACAATTTTCATACATCAGTGTGGGTGAAAAAAATGGTGAACGACTCCCTGCATATCATCGAATGGACGTTGCAGCTCACTACTTAATCAAACTTGGGAAGGTAAATATGGATGCCGCCTTTTCAATTTTTAATTTATATAACCGAACCAATATCTGGTATCGCGAATTCGATTTATCTGAATTGCCCATGTTGGTTAATGACGTTACCTATTTGGGGGTTACACCTAATATCTCATTTAACTTTAATTTTTAACAAAAAAAGATTTTTAGCGATGAATAATCATAGATTAAAATCCGGGATGATAAGCAAAATATACATTCAATTCATTTTTATCACAGTACTTATGGCAAGTTTTACATCCTGTGAAGACAAGGCCGTTTATACACCCGACGAAAGATTTGTTTTGCAAGCATATTTATATGCAAACGAACCAGTTTGGGACATCACCATAAAAAACGCAGTTCCGTTAACTGTTGCCGATTCAATTGGAGAGCCCATAAACGATGCCATTGTGACTTTATTCAAGAACAATATTGCTTATTCACTTGTTACGAGCAGCGACACAGGAACTTATTCGTATCCGGGAAATGATTTAAGTATAGAAACCGATGATAATTTTTACATAGAAGCTGAAGTTGATGGGAAAATAGCCAGTGGAGAGACATCTGTGCCTGAAAATCCTGAAGGAGTGATGATGTCGCAGGAAATTATTGAACTCCCGGAAATAGATTTAAACGAGGGTTCTAATTTTGAAATGATGCGGGTACTAAGAGACTCAATGAATGCAATCAGCATTGAGGTCATATGGGATAATTCTGATAATAAATTACATTTCGTGGTTATTGAAAATGCCGAGGAGAATCAAGAATCCATTATGCCTACTATAAATGGTAATTTTGGAATGGCAAGAGGAAGAGGTTCTTTTAGACTGGTAAAAAGACCCACCCGTGAAAGCTCACAAGAAATAAACATGAGTGAAATTGAATATTGGGGAAAATATATTGTAAAGGTTTTTCGTGTTAACCAAGAATATGCCGATTTATACGAGAATCTGAGTCAGGATTCACGCGATTTAAATGAACCGCCAACAAACATAACTGGTGGATTGGGTATATTCAGTGCTTTTAATTCTCAAGATGTTTATTTCGAAGTAACAAAACTTTAAACCCAGGTTATTAATTATTTTTATGATCAGATCATTTATGCAACCTTAACGATTTCAGATAAGTTAAATAAAGATCAGTTACTCATCTTTATTTACAATTTGATCCTTTTATTTTGCATTACAATTATCTTCGTTTTGATAAATAGTACTAAAAGAAGATTTTAGTGCAGATATAGGTATCTGCCTTGTTATATTCCCTGGTTATTTTAATTAAGGGGTAGCCGGTGTTGATGTAAATCCAACAATAATTGCCATGCTTCGTGGATCAGGAGGTGCCATATTCCATTATTCAATCATTTATGTATTAATCGCACGAAAACACACATCATACCATTTGGGATTACTTATTATCGCTTCAGCAAATATAATTGCAATCATCCTTGATATTTGTTCAGTTTTATTAAATGAATATCAACTAAGTTATACCATGATAGACTTATCGGTTGAACTATAAAGTTTGACTGCAATGTTTATAATTTGGCTAAATTTTATAAAAAAACAGATTGTAAACAGCTTCGCCAAAAATTGTGAGAATTTATTTCTAAAAATTATTTTTTTTCAACCGACTTTCGACTACTTGGTCTCCCCATTCGCCAATGGCGTGAATTACAGGAATCAGCGTTTTCCCAAATTCCGTCAACGAATATTCGACCTTTAAAGGCGGTTTACTGGTATAAACTTTTCGTTCAACCACCCCATCTTCCTCCAGCTTTTTCAATTGCATACTAAGGGTACGTTCAGTTACTCCGGCTAATTTTTTTCGGAGTTCATTATATCGAAGTGGTTTTTCAATTAAATAATAAATGATCACTGTTTTCCATTTGCCACCAATAATTCCCATGGTTAAACTGGTGCAACAAGGGTAGGTTTTCCCATTAAATTCATGCATTTTATCCTGTGTTTTTCAAATTAATTTCAGACTATCCATTTTGATAGTTATTGCAAATTAACAAAACTATATTTAGTTTTGCAACTATATTTTTTATAGTTACTAAAAAATCATAATTATTACTAAGAAAAACAACAGTATGAACTTAACAGAAATTTTAAACTGGCGCTATTCTGCCAAAGAATTTGACCCCACAAGAAAAATATCAGACCAAGATTTTGAGCAGTTAAAAGCGCTTTTAAGAATGAGCCCGTCAAGCACCAACATCCAGCCCTGGCATTTCATCATTGCCAGCACCGAAGAAGGTAAACAAAGAATTACCAAAGGCACCCAGGGTTTTTTCCAGTTCAATGAACCCAAGGTAAAAGACGCATCACATGTGGTGGTATTTTGTGCCCGAACTGATGCCGACAAAAACTATATGCAACACTTGCTCGATCAGGAAGAAAAAGATGGACGTTATCCCAATGATGAAATTAAACAAATGGTTTTCGGAGCACGTAATATATTTGCCGATATTCATCGTTACGACCTGAAAGATTTACAACACTGGATGGAAAAACAAGTATACCTGAACATTGGAAACTTCTTGCTTGGAACAGCCATGATGGGCATCGATGCCTTACCCATGGAAGGCCTGGATTTCAAACAAATTGATGAAGAGTTTGGCTTACGTGAAAAAGGATTTACCGCGATTACAGCCATTTCTCTGGGTTATCGAACCGACACTGACTTTAATACGCCGGATAAAACTCCAAAATCAAGATTGCCTGAAAGCGAGATCTTCAGCATCTTATAAAAGCCATATTGGAAATTTTGATTGGGGCGGTTTAAAACGGATACATTCTTTAAGTCTCGTCATTCCGGACTTGTTCCGGAATCTAAAAATTACTTGTTTAGAGATTCTGAAATACCTGCCCGTCCGTTCAGGCGGGAATTCAGAATGACGAAATAAATGCTCTTCAAACAGCCCCATTTAAAGGATTAAACAAAAATACATCACATGAAAAAGACCATATTTATCACAGGGAGTACCGATGGCATCGGAAAATTAGCCGCGATTAAACTGGCAAAAGAGGGGCATGAAATTTTTCTGCACGGAAGAAATCAGGATAAGCTGAAACTTGCTATTTCTGAAGTAAAAGCTCAAAGCCAAAACGAAAACATCAAGGGATATCTGGCCGATTTTACCGATCTTGATTCGATAAAAGAAATGGCCCGGCAAATGAACAACGAACAGTCACACATCGATATTCTCATTAACAATGCAGGGGTTTTCAAGAGCAACAGATCACAGAATAAAGATGGTTTGGATGTGAGGTTTGTGGTAAATTATCTGGCTCCATGCTTACTAACAGACGAATTGATGCCCTTACTTAAAAAAGGAAATGAGGCTCGCATCATCAATCTCAGTTCAGCAGCTCAGTCTCCGGTATCTCATTTAGCCCTGACCGGCAAGCAACAAATTTCAGTAAACGAATCCTATGCCCAGAGTAAGCTGGCTTTAAGCATGTGGAGTTTCTGGCTTTCGGAAAAACAAAAGGATATGGTCATCATTGCCGTTAACCCCGGCTCTTTGCTTAATACCAAGATGGCGAAAGAGGCTTACGGAACCCATTGGTCGTCGGCCGACAAAGGAGCCAATATTTTATATGAGCTGGCCATCTCCGAAAAACATAAGGAGATGACAGGCCAATACTTCGACAATGATGCAGGCTCCTATAGTCAGGCACATCCGGATGCTTACAATGAAACCCTTATTCAAAACCTGAACGAGATTACCAACAACATAATCAAAGGAAACTAAGATGAAATATACCCAACCTGTGTACCGTCCACCTTACGAAGGAAATACTTTATTGCTTCAGGTAACCGTGGGGTGCGCCCATAATAAATGTACATTTTGCAGCATGTATCGTGATGTTAAATTTTCGATGGAGAAGCTTGAGCAAATCGAGAAAGACCTGCAGGAAGCAAAAAAACAATATGGCGAACTCAAAAGAATTTTTCTGGTTAATGGAGATGCCTTTGTTTTATCAGCCAGGCGTCTGAAACCCATTGCAGAAATGATCATTAAATATTTTCCTACCATCGAAGTCATCACCATGTATGCCTCCATCAATAACATAAAAGGAAAAACAGATGAAGAATTGCTGGAATTGCGCAAATTAAGGATAGATCAACTTTGGGTGGGTGCCGAAACAGGTCATGATGAAACCCTCAAATACATGAATAAAGGTTTTAATTTGGCTGATTCATACGAACAATTGGAAAGGCTAAACAGGACTGGAATCAAATTTCTATTCGGATTTATGTATGGCGTGGCCGGTAAAGGCAAAGGCCTTGAAAATGCCATGGCCACCGCTAAAATCATCAATGCCACCAAACCCATGGGAATTGTCCCCACGAGCCTGGGAGCCTTTGGCAACAGTGAACTGGCCAAAGATGTTGAAAAGGGCATCTTTGAGCCAGCCACCGAACTGGAAGTATTGGAAGAACAGAAAAAACTGATCGAATTGATTGAACTTGAAGAGGTTTATTACTTAGGAATACACGCTCTGAATACCGTAGCTTTTGATGCTGTTTTACCCAAAGATAAAGCCAAATCCATTCAACGAATAAACGACAGCATTGAAAAGCGTAATGACGAGTTTTTGAACTGTGTGAGCGAACGACATTCTATTTAAAAAGGAACCTGATCTATTCTTTAATAACGATCACTTAACGACTAATTTAAGCACAGCAATAGAATGTTGTGCTTTTTTATATTTTTACTTTTTCTCACCCAAAAATAAAAGTGATGAATTTAGATAAAAACAAGCAAAATGCCATTTCATTTTATAAAACAGCCTATGAAGGAAATCCTAAAAAAGCGGTAGAACTTTATGCTGGACATGAATACATACAGCACAATCCCCATGTTGCTGATGGCATTCAGGGCTTTATTGAATATTTTGAAAGAATGCAAAAAGAGTATCCCGAAAAATCCATTGAGTTTGTAAGATGTATCGCCGAAGGAGATTTGGTAGCCCTGCACACCCATCAAATCTGGCCTGGAAATGATGAATATATAACCATGGATTTCTTCCGTTTTGATTATCAGGGAAAGATCTGTGAACACTGGGATTCTATTCAACAAATTCCTGCAAATGCAGCAAACCCGAATAAGATGTACTAAAATCTTTTTTCAAAAATACTTTTTTATTTCAAAGCACTTGCTTAGTTTTGCTAACAGAATTCAAAATAATGGCAAGGAAAAAGGAATATGTAGAAGATGAAGTGATTGAAAAAGCAATGGAACTTTTTTGGAGAAATGGCTATGAAAGTACTTCTGTTCGTATGCTGGAGAAGGAAATGGGCATCAATCAATTTTCAATTTATTCAAGTTTTGGTAGTAAAGAAGGCGTTTTTATCCAAAGCCTTAAACGATACACTCAAAAAGTTGATGAACTCATTGATAAGTTAGCAGCCAGTGCTGAAGGCATTACCGGAATTAAGCAATATTTTTACGATTTTATCCAGTTCACCCAAAAAAGCAATATAAACCGGGGTTGCCTCATCGTAAATACCGTTGCTGAAATGGGCAATCAGGCAGGAGCCGCAATTATGGCAGAAATACAAAAAATTGTGGAACGGAGAGATAAAGTTTTTATCCAGAAATTAAATCAAGGCTCAAATAAGGATGCTGAGACTGTAAACAAACAAGTGAACTTTTTGTCGATTGCTTTGGCAGGACTGGCAGTAAGTTCGAAGGTTCTAAACAAACAACAACTCGATGACTTTATAGATTCTACTTTTGAGTATTTATAATTTTTTTACACCTTATCTAAGCATCTGCTTAGTTTACTAAATAAACACACCTATGAAAACATTTAAAAAAAATATGCTTAAAAACTCTTGGATCATTTTACTTATGATCGGAATTATCGGATTATTTTTTACAAATTATTATGTCATTTTGTTGGCCAGAATTTTTCTGGTTTTAGGCATCACAGCATCATTAATAAATGGAATGAATTGGGTTGAATCGTCCGTTCAAAAATTTTCAAGAGTCCATCACAATAGCTATTGGCACTAAAAAACTCTAAATCTAATCGCATAAAAACATCACACATATGAAAGATGATAAAAAATTTAACCTAAAACAATTTGTAATTATCACACTGATCACCAGCATCTGGATAAACGCAGCAGAAATATTCCGGGCTGTAGTAATTGCCTTTCCACGAATGAAGGCCTTTTTTGCCAACAAAATGATCATCGGAGAAATGGAATTAAGTAATGCATTGATTTGGGGATTATGGGATACCATTTTAACAGCTGTTTTGGTTTTCATTTTTTGGCTTACCGCCGATACCTTTGGAAAAAACTTTAAGTCGGTTTTAATTTCTGCAACCCTTACTAGCACAGCTACCATTGGAATCTTCTGGATCGCAACCGTAAATACAGGTTTGGGAGAATGGAGTACTGCATTTATTGTTTTCCCGGTTGCATGGCTCGAAATGATGATTGGTGCCTGGATCGCGTTAAAATTGTATTCACGTAAAAAATAGCAGTCCTTAAAAATTGATTCAAAATCATCGATAAAAAAAGAATAGAAATTAATTCAGTATCAAATAAGAAATATTATGAAAACATTAATCGTGTATCACACCAAAACGGGGCATACCCTGGAAGCAGTAAAACCAATCGTTGCAGCTATTAAAAATGCCGGGGCTGAAGCAAAAGTAGTTTTGGCAAAAGACTTCGAAACACACATGATTTCAGATTGCGAATCATTAATTATAGCATCACCATGTTGGGCTGGCAGCATCGGAGTTTTTGGATTAGCAAGGCCCTTAATTGATATTCTAAAGAAAATACCTGATGATAGTTTAAAGGCCAAGAAAATTGGTGGTGTTGCCATTCATGCAAAATATGGAGGAGAAGCAACGCTAAAGCATATGGAAAAATTGATGGCACAAAAAGGAGGTCTAAACTTCAACCCAGCGCCGGTCATTAAAGCAGGTGTTCTCATGAGTCTTTATAAGGGGCCGTCGGTAAGCAAAATGGATGAAGAACGGCTTAAAAAATATGGGAAAGAGTTTGTTTTAGCCCCCACCAAATAATCACTAACTTTAAGAAGACTTTTCAATTTAACATTAAAAGAAGAATACAATTATGGAACGACTAAACATTCTGTGGACAAGCAACGACAAGGACACTTTTAAGCATATGGTTTCAATGTATGCATTAAACTCATTAAAAAACGGTTGGTGGGAAGAGGTAAACATCATCATTTGGGGAGGCTCTACCCGCCTTGCGTCCGAAGACCCTGAAGTTCAGGAAGGAATTAAGCAACTAATCAAATATGGAGTAAGTGTAGAAGCTTGTAAAGCTTGTGCTGATAGGATGAAAACATCTTCAATCTTAACGGAATTGGGCATTGAAGTCAAATATATGAGCAAACTTACCGGCTTGATCAAAGGCGACGAAAAGCTCATTACGATATAAATTTTGGTAGATTTCTCCCTTTGGTCGAAATGACCGTATCCCTTATTGTCATTTCGAGGGAAGCACAGCGACGAGAAATCTCAAAAAATCAATTACAATTTCGAAAGAACAAAAGAACTTGGAATATCCAATATTAGATACTTCATTTTTGCACAATTGGCATTCGAATAGAATTCGACTAGAAAAAGGATGACTGAGAAATTTTTCAACCAGTTGGTTCTATCTATGGGGGTTTCTCCCTCTGGATGAAATGACATTTTATGTTCTGATTATTTATCTACATTTCATCAAATTTTATTGTAATATTGGCATCAAAATAATGAACCAAGAATAAATTATGAACGATTTCGCAGCCATTGATTTTGAAACCGCAAATCACGAAAGAAGCAGTGTTTGTTCTGTTGGAATTGTAATCGTCAGAAATGGCGAAATCACCGATAAACTTTATCATTTAATTCAACCTGAGCCTAATTATTATTCCTATTTTAATACACATGTTCACGGTCTGACGGCGGAAGATACCGATGAGGCCCCGGTTTTCTCAAAAGTGTGGAAAAAAATCGAACCCTTTATTGAAGGATTGCCTTTGATGGCTCACAACAGTCCTTTTGATGAGGGTTGTTTAAAGGCCGTTTTTCGGGTTTATCAAATGGATTATCCCGATTATGATTTTCATTGTACTTTAAAAGCCTCCAGAAAAAAAGTTAAAGGACTCCCAAATTACAAGCTGCATACGGTCTCAGCTTATTGCGGATACGATATGCACCGACACCACGAAGCTCTGGACGATGCCTATGCATGCGCCATCATCGGAATGAAACTTTTTGGTGGAAATCCTTAAAAATTTTTCTGTTTAAAATCGATTTCCAATTGTGTTAAGAATTGTTCTTTCTCAGATGGAAAATTGGACATGGTGGCATCCAGTAATCGCACCCCTTTTTCATTAATTTCTTCTTCCGGCAATAAATTCAGTAAGGTGCTTAACATTTCATCTTTGCTAAAAACCTGCTTGTGCGAGTTGCTTCTGGTAATGGTTGTAAAATCGGCAAAACGAAGTTTTAGGGTGATGGTCTTGCCGTTCATATGTTTGGCTTCACAGCGCTTACACATAATTTTTACAACCTCCGTTAATTTTTCTTTCACTTCAACAATCTCATAAAGGTCGGTCTCATAAGTTCGTTCGGCACCTATCGATTTTCGTTCTCTGAATGGAACCACCAGACGCTCATCCTTACCGCGCACTGCATCATAAAAATATCTTCCGGCCTTACCAAAATGTCGATGCAATTCTGCTTTAGAAAGTTTTTTTAAATCCCTCCCTTTAAAGATGTTCATTTTATGCATCTTTTCCTCCGTTTTCTTACCCACTCCAAAAAATAAAGCGACATCCAGATCTTCTAAAAATGTTTCTGCATCTTCGGGTTTTATCAGATAAAATCCATCGGGTTTATCCATATCAGAAGCAATTTTTGCAAGGAACTTATTGTAAGACACCCCGGCTGAAGCAACCAAATCAGTTGCTTTTTTGATTTCCTTTTTAATCCTTTTGGCAATTAATGAAGCGGATGCCGGACCTTTCTTAGCCTCTGTAACATCCAAAAAAGCTTCATCCAGAGACAAAGGTTCAACCAGCTCGGTATATTCATGAAAGATGTTTTGAATCGTGTTTGAAACTTCCCGATAAACCTCAAAGCGCGGAGGAGCAACAATTAATTGAGGGCATTTTTGCAGGGCTCTCGACATGGGCATGGCCGAACGAACCCCAAACTCCCGGGCCTCGTAACTGGCCGCCGCAACAACAGAACGAGGGCCACGACCGCCAACAACCAGGGCTTTGCCCCTATTCTCCGGAAAATCCCTTTGCTCAACCGAAGCAAAAAAAGAATCCATATCGATGTGAATAATTTTCCTCATTCTAAAATTTACCCTCTATTTTGATCGAACAAAAATACTGGAAAAAAGAAGGAACAAAGCAACAAACATATTTAGTATTTTTATGGCAATGAAAAAAATTGAAATCCGGACGGTAAATGTTGTTCGATATAAGCAAGCATTAAGAGAAGGTGGTTCATTGCCGGCCATTGTAAAAGCAGATGATGATTTTAATTATGTATTAAAATTCAGAGGAGCAGGACAAGGGAAAAAAGCATTAATCGCCGAACTAATAGGCGCTGAATTGGGAAGATCCATCGGATTGAATGTACCAGAAATCGTGTTGATGAATCTCGATGATTCTTTCAGCAAAACAGAACCTGATGAGGAAATCCAGGACTTACTTGATTTTAGTGTTGGCCTGAATTTAGGAATGCATTATTTGTCGTCGGCCATCACCTACGATCCATTGGTACCCAGGGTAGATTACCTTACGGCTTCAAAAGTTGTTTTGCTGGATGGCATGATGAGTAATATTGACCGGACGGCCAAAAACACCAATTTATTGATTTGGGATAAGCGCCTGTGGTTGATCGATCATGGAGCTGCTTTTTATTTTCATCACAATTGGGACACCTGGCGAGATCATTTGAACCGGACTTTTCCCTTTGTAAAAGATCATGTGCTCCTCAGAATGGCCAAGAAACTCAAAGAAGCTGCAACAGAAATTAAAGAATTGTTCAAAGAAGAACAGATCAAGGAAATTGTGTCTGCAATACCGGAAGACTGGCTGGAGGATGATTCTTATTCAATCAGCACCGACGAGATGAGAGCTGCATATCTTGAATTTATCATGTCCAGATTCAATAAAATTGATACCTTAGTTGAAGAAGCCGAAAATGCAAGATAGAGTCACATATGAGTTTGCGATCATCAGGGTGGTCCCAAAAGTTGAACGGGAAGAGTTCATCAATGTGGGTGTGCTCGTTTTTTCGAAACGTAAAAAGTATCTGGAAATGAAGTATGCCATTCCCAACGAAAAGCTAATGGCAATATCCAAAACCTGTGACCTGAAAATCATTCAGGAATATTTATCGGCCTGGGAATTAATTTGCAAAGGTTCAGCTGATGCAGGAGCAATCGGTGCTTTTGATTTGGCCGATCGGTTCAGGTGGTTAACCGCCGCAAAAAGTACCATTCTTCAGTGTTCGCCAACCCATCCGGGCTTATGCATCCATCCGGAAAAAGAGTTGGAAGATCTTTTTAAACGTTATGTTTTGTAACGAAAAAGATTACAAAAAACATAAATCATCTTAAAAATCACATCATTCGAAAATAATCGAATGGCATTATATTAACCTAATTATTATGAGAAAAATTATCATCGATCAAGCCTTATTTGATCAATTCCCCACTTTTAAAAGGGGGGTAATTATTGTGAGTAATCTGGAGAATGCTTCTGGAAACAAAAGAATAAAAAAACCACTAAACAAAGAGATTGAAAAGAGAGCCCAATCAAATTCTGTTGAATCAGAAATGGTGACAAAATGGGATGAGGTTCATAAAGCTTTCGGATCCAACCCCAATAAATATCCTCCTTCTATCAAATCTCTCCTTAAAAGAATTCAAAAAGGAGGCGGCTTTCCCTACATCAACTCTGTGGTTGCCTTGTTTAATTACATTTCCATAAAATACCTGATTCCGTGCGGAGGAGATGACATTGATACCATCCAGGGAAACCTTCATTTGGGATACTCAAACGGCAATGAAAAGTTTATCCCATTGGGGAGTGAGGAAGAGGAAAGCCCTGAAAAAGGAGAAGTTATTTATTATGATGATCAAGCACTTAGTGTGATGTGCAGAAGATGGAATTGGCGAAATGGAGATTTTACTAAAATCACCCTTGACACAAAAAAAATAGTGATCAATATTGATGGTGTGGGAGATGTTTCAAAATCGCAAATTGAAGAGGCCAGGGATGAATTGGCTCATCTTTTAATAGAACATTGCAAAGCCGAATTATCGGTTGATTTTCTGGATCAGCATCACCGAGAAATTGAAATCGATTTATAAAACAGTTTATTTAAACTTCATAAAAAAAGGCTGCAATCTATCCAAAAACAGGATGTTTGCAGCCTTTAATATTTTCAACTTTTAATTGGCTATAGATTCTTTTCAGGATATAAATCATTCCACTGTTGTGGTTGATCTTTCAATTTATTATCGAACCATGAAACGATGGTATGATGCCATTTGATGCGTTTTCCGTAATCCAAAATATGGTGATCTTGTCCGTCAACCAAAACCATTTCAACATCTTTACCTAAAATATTTAAAGCGGCGTAATACTGCCAGCTTTCTCCTACCGGCACATTTGTATCACTTGATCCGTGCAACAATAGAATTGAGTTTTGGAATTTATCAGCATTATAAATCGGGCTGTTTTCAACATAAATATCCTTACGATTCCATGGATAACTGTTTTTTGTAGCGCCTGTGCTGTATGAATAGCCCCAATATCCTTCGCCCCAATAGCTGGTAATCGAACTGATACCTGCATGAGAGATGGCGGTTTTAAAAAGATCGGTGCGGGTTTGTAGCAACATGGTGGTATATCCGCCATACGAAGCTCCAATACAACCTACATTAGCCGCATCAGCTGTTGGATGTGCCTTTAAAAACTTTTTGGTTCCCAGGATGATGTCATCAATGGCATCAAAACCCCAACCATTAACATGTAAAGCCGAAAAATCCTGACCAAATCCGGTGGCTCCACTGGGTTGTAAAACATAAACGATATATCCGTTGGCTGCCCAGTTATTGATGGGGTAACGACCTCCAAATGAACGCTCGATTGGAGAGGTTCCTCCATAATAGTTTACAATCACAGGATAGGTTTTATTTTCATCATAAAATGGAGGATAATAAACCCGGCCATAAATGGTGGTTCCACTTTCATTTTTGAAATTCCAGGCTTCTGTTTTACCAAACTTTATATTCGCAAAACGTTGTTTAGCAGGAAATGACAACAATTCATCACCATTACTCTTTAAATCTTTAACATACAATTTATTGGGAGTGGAAATACTTGTTCCTGTATAAACTGCGATGGGTTTGTCATACGCATAATCAACACGTCCCAATACCTCAACCGCAACTTTTAACTTTTTAAAAGAATTGGATTTCAGGTTGTATTTATAAAGATTTCTGTATTCTTTTTCACCAACGGTTAAGTAAATTTCATTTGAATGATTCCATGAAGTTGAGTTCACAGCTGGGTCAAATTTTTTGGTAATGGCCTGAACTTTTTTACTGGCCAAATCGAACAAATACAATTGCGAGTCGTAGCTATTGGGGATTCTGCCTTTGCTCACATTTACACCCAATTCACCAAAACACTCAGGTCCGCCCTGAACCAATAAAGTTTTTCCATCTGGAGAATAAGTAGCATAACCGGCATAGATTTTATCCTTCCAAACTTCATATAATTCATAGGTGGTCATGTCCATTTCATAAAGATTTTGCTTACTGAAAGGGACTTCAGAATAATCCATACGAGAGGTTGAGAATAAAATTTTTGATCCATCAAATTTAATGTCGTGCAAATTGGCGGATAAATTTCCGGCGGTCAGTTGAATAATATTTCCTGTTTCAACTTCTATTTTATGTAAAAATGAACGCCCTCTGAAATAAGGTAAACGATCATCGGAGCCATGAATTCTTTTCAAATCACCCGGTTCTTTTGCACTCACATATTCTGAATAGATGATAAAATCTTCGGTAGGCGACCAGTTAATTCCCGACAGCCCTTTTACATTTTTAACAATTGACTTTTCTCTTGCATTTTCAAAATCATAAACAAACAGTTCTGATTTTCCATCAAAGCTCACAACATAACTCAGTCGATCGGTACGTGGCAACCAGCTCAAACTTGACAGCTCTCTATTTCTTAAGAAATTTACTTTCTTCTTGGTCTCAAGATTATAAATTTCAGAGTTTCTTTTGGTCTTTCCGCTGCCATTAACTGCTTCTGAATAATTGATAATCACATATTTGCCGGAAGGTGAAATTTGAGCCGAAGAAACCGTTTTATATTCAAGCACATCATTGATGTTTAAATAACGTTCCGGACTTAAATTTGCTTTGGCATCGCAACTAGCATAATCATTTGAATACTCAAAATTGGCAACTAATTTCAAATTTTCTTCAGAAGTTAGTGCTTTAAGGATGAATTCGTGATTTCCCAAATCCAGTTTCAAACTCACTTTGGTATTATTCAAAGTATTGCTGCTTTTTGTTTTTTTCAGTTTCCCATCTACATACAATTCGAACATGGCATTTGAGCTAATATTCAAGCTAGCTTCTGTCCAACGCCCCACAGATACAAATGATTTTAAAAACACCAAATTATTTTCATTAACCGAACTTAACACCAAACTATCTTCAGCAATTTTAATACTTTTCCAGGCTATGGTTTCATGATTAAAATCAGTATGCGTTTTTGAAAGCAGATCTGAGGCTTTAAAGATTTTTCCATCAACACTTTTTACCGATGAGAAGGCTGGCATACTCATTTTTTGAGGATTTGAGACCAACCAATTCTTAATTTCAACTTTATTTTGTGCCCACGAAATTTGACAAACGATGGCCAAAATCAAAATAATACTAAATTTTTTCATTTGTTTATAATTTTGAATAAGGTTAATATTCTGTTGCCTATATTCTACCTAAAAATTCATGAGTCTTTTAACAAAAAACATAAGAGCTTCATCATAGGTAAAATTTACTAATTAATGTGACGAATGATATGAATGAACTATGAATATTCAAAGGTAAAATTTAATCATAAGATGAAAAATAAAAAATGAATTACTACGCTGCAAGAAGTGAGCTTTCAATTGGCATATTATTTAATATTTTCGACACAAGTGATGGATGACTTGTTTCATTAATCCCGATTGAAAGCAAATCGGGATTCGTTCTACTTAGAATTTTTATTGCACTTACGCTTACAAAAATTTAGTTTCACGAATAAATATTCATTAATTTTACATATTTAATGACTCCCCCAAATTTAAGGACGCAACCATTTGGTAAGTTTTTGTATCTATATTAAAAAGATGTTTAAATGTTACACCAATTAATCAAAACACAGAATCTACTCATCGCCTTTTTATTATCCTTATTGGGGTTCACAACGGCCTGTTCTAAAAACAATAATTCCATGGGAATTGAATATGGAACGCCCCATGCAACTTTCAAGGTTTTTGGTAAAATAACTTCAGAAAGCAGAACAAAAATTCCTGCCATCAGGGTAGTGATGAAATCCGAAACTTTTTGGGTACACTCCGACACTGTTATTTCAGACTTTTATGGAAATTATGAAGTAAAAGTTTCAGACTTTCCAACAGATCATCATTTTGAGATGGAATTTACAGATATCGATGATCAGGCCAATGGATTATACCAATCCAAGGACACGATAGCCGTATTTAAGGATGCTGAATACGAAGGAGGTGAAAGCTGGTATGCAGGTGAAACTTCTAAAGAGCTTAACATTCAACTGAAAGAAGAAAAATGAGCCTGAAACTCTCCCTGCGAAAAAAAATAGCCCTTGAACTTTACAGCAAATACCGTAAAAATGCGAAAAAGGTTCATCAACTCACCTACATTTTTTGGGAATGCACCCTGCGTTGTAATTTAAACTGCCTGCATTGTGGCAGTGAATGTACCAAAGACGCTAAGGTTAAAGATATGCCCATCAAAGATTTTATAGGTGCCATTGATGACATCATCGATATTGTTGAGCCCAACAACACCATGATTGTTTTTACAGGCGGAGAACCTTTAATGAGGAAAGATTTAGAAGAATGCGGAAAGCAATTATATGACAGAGGTTTTCCGTGGGGCATGGTTTCTAACGGACTCAACTTCACACCTGTTCGAATAAACTCTTTGGTAAGAGCTGGTTTAAGAGCAGTTACCATCAGCCTGGACGGGCTTCAAGAATCGCACAATTGGTTAAGGGGACATCCACAAAGTTTTACCAAAGCTTTAAAAGCCGTTGAAATGCTGGCCCGGGTTCCTGATTTAAGATTTGATGTGGTTAGCTGCATCAATCAAAAAAACTTTGGAGAACTGAATTCATTAAAAAACTTACTCATTTCCAAAGGTTTAAAAGAATGGCGATTGTTTACTATTTTCCCCATTGGCCGAGCCAAACAATTCGAAGAATTGCAATTGCAACCTCAGCAGTTTAAGCAACTTTTTGATTACATCGCAGAAGAAAGAAAGAAAGGAGACCTCAAAATCAGTTATGGGTGTGAAGGTTTTTTGGGCGGCTATGAAACCGAAGTTCGGGATGAATTTTTCTTTTGCAGAGCTGGTATTAATATAGGCTCTGTACTAATAGATGGTTCTATTTCTGCTTGCCCCAACTTAAGGGCTAATTTTACTCAAGGCAATATTTATAAAGACAGTTTTAAAGAAGTTTGGCAAAACAGGTATCAAAAATTCAGAGATCGCTCCTGGACTAAAAAAGGAGAATGTGAACACTGTGATTATTTCAAATATTGCGATGGAAATGGAATGCATTTGCGCAATGATGAAAATGGCGAATTGCTTTTCTGCCATTATAACAGAATTAAAGAAGGGGAACAAATCTCCTAATTCATCTTTTCAGGAGGCTTTCTAAGTCGATAAAATAACAGCATTTTTTTCAGTTTCGCAAATTCTATAAATGTTAGGATTCAAAAATAATTCAGCTTTTTTTAAATATCCGAAACATTTTTATAGCTTCGTACGGCCATCTAAATTTGAATCGTATGAAATCTATAAAACATCTAATGTTTATCATGATTATCCTTTGTTTGGGTTCATGCAACCATCAAAACAACACTCAAAAATCCACTCAGGTATCCGACAAATATTTAGATTCCTTGTACCGGGAAGTAAAAACTGAATTTGCAAAACTTCGTCCTCAGTCCATCAGACCTGCCGAAGGCTACATCAAATATGATTATCTTATCCCGGCAGGATTTTACAAACAAATGTGGGATTGGGATGGTTTTTTCATCGGTGCTCATCTATCAAGTATCGGAAAACCGGAGTATCTGAAATATTGGGTGCTCAATTTTGCCGTAGCTGCAGATGATGAAGGTTATGTTCCCGGATGTGTTACGACCATTGGCCCCAGACCTCTGTTCGGAAAATTTGCCATGAAGCCCTTTATTGGACAGGGAACCTATTTGGCATCCGAAAAGATGAATGATTACAGCTGGATAGATGAAAAGGTATACGATCAGATAAAAAGCATAATTGCTTATCGCGAAAAAATAAGTCTGGACGAGAAATACGGATTGTTTTATTGGGATGATGCCATGTCGAGCGGTGCTGATAATACGGTGGTTCTTACCAATGACAAAAATGAACCGGGTGCTATTCTAGCAGTTGATTTAAATACGTTTATGTACCGCGAATATCTGGCCATGGAAATCATTGCAAACAAATTGGGACATCAAACCGATGCCGAAACATATCAAAAGAAGGCCTTAGACATGAAGGCAAATATCATGAAATACCACTGGGATGATGTGGCCAAGAGTTTTTGGAATGTTAGAAGGCGCGATGGGAGAAGCATTAAGCGGGTGAGTTATTCCAATTTTATCGGCCTGTTGCAAACAGATCTGGCCAGCCAGGAAGATGGACAGAAAATGATCAAACGTTACTTATGGAATGAAGAGCACATGCTTTCTCCTTTTGGAATCCGAACCTTATCCAAGCAGGATCCCGACTACAACAACGAAAATATCATTGTTCCTTACTCCAACTGGCAAGGTCCGGTTTGGCCCGTTGCCAATTACCTCTATTTTATAGGTTTAAAAAATTATGGCTTTGAAGAAGAATGCAAGCAACTGGCTTCAACCATCGGAACCTTAGTTTTAAAAGACATTGCCAGTTGCGGATCGATGCACGAAAACTATGATGCAGAAACCGGGGCTAGCCTCGCTCCTACTGCTGAACAATCTAAAGACGGTATTTTTACAGGCTTTGTAGGCTGGAATATGCTGGTTGAAAATATGTTAATGGGAACCGCAGAGAACAATTACCTCCTGCTCAAAATTAAAAATCAGTAGACATGAAAGTTATCAGAATGAAAAATATTTTAGTGCTTTTTATGGCCACATTCCTTTTAGTTTCTTGTGGGCAGGAATCAGGTTTAAACGAAAAGCTTCCGGCATCAGAACCCTCTGAACCCATTCAAATTATTGCCGATAGTATTAAAATTGTTGGCGATTTAAAGTCGTTTTCTGTGAAACGGTCTTTAAAAAAGGAAGAAGAAGGCCTTCAATTGTTAACCTTTTCTTTTACAGCCAAAGAAGCTGCTGAATTACCTCCGGTGAGTATAAAATTTGATTTCCCATCATTTGATATCAATGGATTTTGGAACCCGGCTATTTCAGTTGATAAAGTGAATTATTACTCCAGCGGAATAACTTCTAAGGCATCCCGCTATGCTCCAATTTTGAGTTTTTATAATAATGCTTTACAAAACCGAATAACCATTGCTTTGTCCGATGCCCTCAATCAATCTGAAATTATCAGTTATTTAAAAGAAGAAGATGTAAAATTTCATCCCCAAATCAGGCTGTTTAAAGAGCGAATGCCAAAAACAACCTCTTATGAGATTACGCTTCGCATCGACACCCGAAACCTTCCTTATCACAAAGCCATTGATGAAGTTGCCAGCTGGTGGGCCAAAGATTACCCACCCATGCATGTTCCGGGCAACGCCAAAAAGCCCATGTATTCAACCTGGTACAGTTATCATCAAAACATCAGCACGGAAGAAATTGTGGCCGAATGTAAAATTGCCAAATCATTGGGCTGCGAAGCCGTAATTGTAGACGATGGCTGGCAAACCAAAGATGGTAACCGGGGTTATGCATACACCGGTGATTGGCAACCCGATCGTATTGGTGACATGAAAGCCTTTGTGGATGCAGTTCATGCAGAAGGAATGCAATTTATCCTTTGGTATTCGCTTCCATTTATCGGAGAAAATGCCAAGAACTATCCAAAATACAAGGGCAAATATCTCCGTTATTGGGATGGACAAGGAACTTATGTTTTGGATCCTCGTTATCCTGAAGTCAGGGATTTTATCATCAACACTTACATCACAGCCATGAACGAATGGAATGTGGATGGTTTTAAACTGGATTTTATCGGTCGCTTTACCGCCGTAGAGGATACCAAATTAACCAAAGAAAATGGTCGGGATTATGCCAGCGTAAACGAAGCAACAGATGCACTCATGACTGAAATCACCAATAAACTAACCGAACTGAATCCCAATATTTTAATCGAATTCCGTCAGCCTTATATCGGGCCTTTAATGCGAAAATACGGGAATATGTTTAGAGGTGTGGATGCACCAAACAATGCGGTAGCCAACAGAATTGAAACCACCAATTTGCGAATCATGGCGCAAAATACAGCCGTTCATAGCGATATGTTTATATGGCGAATTGAAGAACCCGTTGAAATGGCAGCACTGCAAATCTTAAATATTTTATACAGCGTACCTCAACTCTCCGTAAAATTAGAAGAAATACCAGAAACACATCTAAACATGATCCGATACTGGTTTGACTATTGGAACAAAAACAGACATATTTTACTGGATGGAGATTTTATTCCATCAAATCCTGTAGCCAATTATCCTATATTAACAGCCGTGAATGAGGGTCATCAAATTACAACGGTTTATGAAGATATCATTGTGAAAGCCGAATCTGGCTTAAAGCATTTAGACATTATCAATGCAAAAGCCAGTTCAAGTATTGGGCTTACCCTCGACCAATCAGTTTCTGCACATTTAATAATAAGTGATTGCACTGGTAAGGTTCTTATTGAAAAAGACACCAAGTTGAAAAAAGGCATCCAGGAAATCAGCGTTCCAGTATCAGGAATGATTTCAGTAGAAATTCATTAATAATTATTTGAATAGAAATTAAGTTTAAAATACCAATGAGAAATCAAACCTTAATCCTCAGACATTCTATTATCTACTTTTTATTAATATTTGTCTTACAATTTCCCTTATTGGGTCAAAATGTTAAACTTAAGTTTATTGAAACCAGCGATATCCACGGAGCACTTTTCCCATGGGATTTTATAAACAATGTGCCTAAAAATACCTCCCTTGCACAGGTTTATACTTATGTTCAGCAAGAAAGAGCAGATAAAAACCAAAGTGTAATTTTATTGGATAATGGTGATCTTATGCAGGGTCAGCCCATGGTTTATTATTCAAACTTTGAAAAAGTAGATCAAATTAATATTTCTGCCCGTGTATTAAATTACATGAAATATGATGCCGCAACGGTTGGAAACCATGACATTGAAACGGGTCACGCAGTCTATGACAAGGTTGAACAGGAATTTAATTTCCCTTATTTAGCAGCCAATGCGGTTGAAAACAAAACTGGTGAGCCCTACTTCAAACCTTATACAATTCTTAATCGCCAAGGAGTTAAAATTGCAATTCTCGGTCTCATAACACCCAGTATTCCAAAATGGCTTCCGGAGGATATTTGGAGTGGGATGCACTTTACCGACATGATTGAAAGTGCCAGAAAATGGGTTAAAATCATCAAAAAGCAGGAAAAGCCGGATTTACTTATTGGCCTATTTCACTCGGGTGTAGATCCAAATTATAATGGCCAAAATGCTGATATGCCACTCAACGAAAATGCCACTCAACTTGTTGCTGAACAAGTCCCTGGTTTTGATGTTGTTTTTGCAGGTCATGATCATAAAAGCTGGAACAAATCAGTTGTAAATACAAATGGCGATAAAGTTCTTATTATGGGTCCTTTAAGCTCAGCTCGCACCGTTACAGAAGTTAGCATAATCATGAATAAAAACAAGAAAAGCGATCAGTGGGATAAAGAGATTTCAGGAAATATAATTCAGATTAAGGATTTTATTGCTGATGAGGATTTCATGAATCATTTTAATGCAGACATAGAAGAAGTAAAAAACTATGTATCAAAACCCATCGGTCGGTTTACTAAAACAATTTCAACCCAAGAATCCATGTTCGGAGATTCACCTTTTGTTGATCTTATTCACCGGATACAACTTGATTTAACCAAAGCTGATGTTTCATTTGCAGCACCTCTTTCTTTCAACACAAAGATTAAAAAAGGCCAAATATTTGTACGTGATATGTTCAACTTATACAAGTTTGAAAACCTTTTGTATACGATGGAAATGAGCGGACAGGAAATTAAAGATTACCTAGAATATTCTTATGGAAACTGGTTCAACCAAATGAAAAGCCCTGACGATCATTTGCTAAAATTCAAAAAAGATGAAAATGGAATGGTGGTTTCTTCGCATGGATTTCCTCAGCTGGCTTCAAGTTCTTATAATTTTTCCTCGGCAGCGGGCATCAAATATATTGTTGATGTTTCAAAACCTGCAGGGAATAAAATAACCATTGTTTCAATGGCAAATGATCAAGCTTTTAATTTAAAAAAGAGCTACAAAGTTGCCTTAAATTCATACCGTGGCAATGGAGGAGGTGGACATTTAACCGAAGGTGCAAAGATTCCTAAAAATGAAATTCAAAATAGGATTATAAGCTCTACACCAAAAGATCTTCGCTATTATTTAATGAAATGGATTGAGAACGAAAAAATCGTTACGCCAAAAGCTTTAGAAAATTGGGAAATAATACCACATGATTGGTGGGTAAAAGGTAAATTAAAAGACTTGAAAATCATGTTCAAATAAAAATTTTCAAAATAATGATTCTCTGATTTTATTATATTTGTTTTACATCTATATAAACATCTTTTAACTTAATCTTTATTCCTCATGAAAAAACGAATATTATTTTTCAGCAGCTTATTTTTATTTGGCATGCTTATAGCCGCATGCAATACCTCTCCTCAAACAACTACAGTTGAAACTCCAAAAACCCTCGCCTGGGAATATGTTGAACAATCAGAAACCGGTTTCAATCGGGAAGAATTCGGACAAATAAGAAATTTTGTAGTTAACGAAATGAATACAACCGGATTGGTAGTTGTTCGTCACGGAAAAATTATTGGCTCCTATGGCGACATAGAAGAACTCAGTTATCTGGCATCTTGTCGTAAAAGCATCCTAGCCATGATGTATGGCAAATATGTACTTGACGGAACCATCGATCTAGAAAAAACAATGGAAGAATTAGGAATTGATGATGTAGGAGGATTGCTTCCGATTGAGAAAAAAGCAACCATTCATCATTTAATTACCGCCCGATCGGGAGTCTATCACCCCGCTTCAAATGGAGGAGATAATTTGGCCGATGCACCCGAGCGTGGTTCTCAAACTCCCGGAGAATATTTCCTATACAATAATTGGGATTTTAATGCAGCCGGAGCCATTTTTGAAAAGCTCACCGGAAAAAACATTTATGATGAAATTGAAGCTCAATTGGCCATTCCTCTGGGTTTTGAAGATTGGGATCGAAGTGCTCAAAGAAAAAGCGGGAACACTGAACGTTCTGTAAACCAAGCTTATCACATTTGGTTATCCACACGCGATATGGCCAAGATTGGTCAACTAATGTTACAGCAAGGTGAATGGAATGGAAAGCAAATCATCGATCGTGATTGGGCCATTAAAATAATTACAGAAGTGACTCCTTTGGAAGAAATGCATCCACTTCGTTATCGGGATGGTTATTTCGGTTATGGCTATATGTGGTGGTTGTATCAAGGACCAAAAACGCCTAAAGGATTTGAAGGAGCTTATTCCGCCAGAGGAGCCATGGGTCAATACATTACCGTTTTTCCTGAGTTGGATATGGTTGTTTCCCATAAAACAAAAGCTGATTATGGCCGTCGAACAAATGGTGACGACTATCAGAAATTATTAGAGATGATTGTTGAAGCACAAATGAATTAAATCTATTTGAAAAATATAGAAAAAGGGATGTCATCCTCATGAGGATGACATCCCTTTTTCATTAAAGCAAATTGTTCAATAATTTATTTCTTCCAATTTGGTAATCTACCTTTGGTTATTGGAGCATTCATTTTACCCATAGCATCTTCAACTTCTTTAAAATTGTTTTGCAACTCTTTTACTTTTTCAAGTAGTGGAGCAAACTCATCTGCTGCAACTTCATAATTATGTTTTGATGAGCCCGGCAAATTTCCTGAGTAGCCAAAAACATCGAACAAAGCACTTCCCGCTCTTCTATTTAAAGCATAAGGTGCATCTAGATCTAATCGACCATAATCCCGGTCTCCACCCAGCATAATTTCTACTTCCTTAACTTTAGCCTCCAGAGCCAGAATTTGTTTTAGAGATTTAATTCCATCTGCTCCCGGGAATGCTTTGGTTGCAGCTTTATATGGGGCAATTTTATCTTTCAACTCATCAACAACCACCTCCACTGCATCCATGGCTTCAAGTAATTTAATGGCTTTTAATTTAAATGTAATCAACTCCTCACGTTCATCAGATGCCATCGTTTTATTATCCAAATCTTTAATCTCGAAAGAAACAGGGCCTGCTAATTCGGCAATTTCACCTTTAACATTTTTGGACAAGCTCACCTGATATTTTCCAGGCAAAACAAAAATCCCTGAAGAAGGTAAACCTTTGCTTGGTGAAGCATCTTTTCCATTAACTGAAGTATTGGCCGGATATTCCATATCCCAAACCATTTTATTCAATCCCTTTTTAACCGGGCTTCTTAATTCTCTTACAAAATTTCCTTGTTCATCTTTTATCGTAAAAATTAAATAGGAGGGCAATTCATTACTTTCAGCTTTAAATTCCTCGAGACTTGGGTAAGGAATATGCTCACCTGCTTTAAAAGCTTTGGCTTCTTTTTTTGTTCTTTCAGATTTCAAACTTGTCACACCATCTTTAACCCAATAGGTAAATCTGGCTCCTGTTTCAGGATTTGGAGAAACATAATAATCTTCTCCCTGGAATCCTTTTTCACGACTACCCAATCCACCCATCGGTCGCCAGGTATTATACATAAGTACATCTTCAACGGCAAATAAATGTCCATCTTTTTTGGCTAGCCCTTCACTGATTTCACGCATGGCTGCATAATTATCCAGGATATAAAATCCACGACCAAAAGTTGCAATTACCAGATCATTTTCTCTCTCCTGTATCATCATATCACGAACATTGGCTGTTGGTAAACCAGCTTTTAAAGCCTTCCAGTTTTTACCTCCATCGAGTGTAACAAACACTCCGTATTCAGTTCCTGCAAATAAAATATTCGCATTTACATGATCCTGCTCCAATGCATAAACAGCGCCTTTCTCCGGCAAGTTTGAACTAATATTTACCCAGTTTTTACCTTGATCCACGCTCTTATAAATATAAGGAGTAAAATCACCAGACTTATGATTATTGAAAGCCGCATAAACCGTATTTACATCATGCTTTGATGCGAGCAAATCGTAAACATAAGTATACTCAGGAACACCCGGGAATTGGTTGATCTGAGTCCAGTTTTCTCCATCATCCGTTGTAATATTAATCTGACCATCATCAGTTCCAGCGTATATTAAACCTTGCTTAATTCTTGATTCATCCAAAGAAACACAAGCTCCGTATCTGGAGGTCGATCCATTTTTCGCAATGGCATCCATAGGCCACATTTTACCCATAATGGGCCATTCATTTCGATCAATATTTTGATCCAGTTCACCACTAATTACTTCCCAGGAATCGCCCCGATCCGTACTTTTAAAAAGTTTATTGGCCGCAAAATAAATGGTATGTCCATGTGGGCTCACCAATAAAGGTGCATCCCAATTCCAATTATACTCCTTTTCTCCTTTGAGAGGTTTAGGTTGAATTCGCACTGACTCCCCACTTTTTTTGTCAAAACGTTTTAAATTTCCATGTTGAGATTGGGAATAAACAATGTTTGGGTCTATAGGATCAGCACCCGATTCGAAACCATCACCAGTTGAAGTTACAATCCAATCAGAGGTCACAATGCCATGCGTACTGATGGTTTGAGAAGGTCCCAATAAACTGTAATTATCCTGGGTTCCACCCATCACATTGTAAAATGGTTTTGCATTATCAACATGAACTTTATAAAACTGAGTGATTGGTAAATTGGTAAAAAACCTCCAGTTTACACCATCATCATATGATTCGTACAAACCTCCATCTCCACCTTCAAGGGTATGTTTTGGATCTTTGGGATCAATCCATAAAGCATGATTATCCCAATGTTTACTTTTCTCTCCACGGGTTCTGAATTTTTTTCCACCATCATCAGAAATTAAAGTAAAAGTATTCATGATGTAAACGCGATCGGGATTTATCGGATCAGCAATCACCTCCTGATAATAGTTTCCGCTGGTAACGGCATCACTCATTTTTTCCCATGACGCACCTCTATTGGTACTTTTAAAGAAACCTGCCTGACCTCCTTTGGCCTCAACAACGGCATATAAAATTTCAGGATTTGCAGGAGAAATGTCCATTCCAATTCTTCCTTTATCTCCCCCGGGTAAACCTTTATTTATTTTTATCCAGTTTTGCCCGGCATCAGTTGATTTATAAATGCCAGATTCTGGTCCACCACCCAGGTATGTCCATTGCCTTCGACGACGCTGATGAGCCGTTGCATACAGCACATCCGGATCTCTTGGATCCATATGAATTTCATTGAATCCGGTATGTTCGCTTACGTTTAAAACCCTATCCCAGTTTTCTCCACCATCGATGGTTTTGTAGATACCCCGATCGCCTCCAGCGCTCCACACCGGACCATAGGCAGCAACATAAACCACCTCTGAATTTCGGGGATCAATGGCTATCATCCCGATGTGCTCAGACTTCTCAAGTCCGACTTTCTTCCAGCTGTCACCTCCATCACAGGACTTATATAAACCATCACCATATGAAACCGATCTTTGATTGTTGTTTTCACCGGTTCCAACCCAAATCACATTGCTATTATTTGGATCCATAGCCAGACAACCAATTGAATAAGATCCCTGATCATCAAAAATGGACTTAAAAGTAACTCCCCGATTCGCGGTTTTCCACACACCACCGGCAGCTGCTGCCACATAAAATTCACTGTTATTGTTTGGGTTAACAGCCAAATCAGCAATCCGCCCGGAGGTAAGTGCAGGACCAATACTTCTGAATTTAAAAGTATTCAATGAAAAATCTTTCAAAACATCGCTTTGCTCTTTAGGCTGCCTTTTTACTTTTTTAGTCCGCTGTGCCTGACTGACGGGAACAACCATCAGGATGGCCAGCATCGAAATTAAAATTTTTAGATTTAAGGTTTTCATAGTTTAGTTCGTTTTTTAAGGATGAAAGTTACAATATTTTTTATAAGATACAGCTCAACAACTGATGTACTTTGTTGGAAAAAAATGTAATTTCGAAGATATTTTTGAGACAGAAAAAATCAATTTTTTATTCCTCCCTTTAATTATGAATCATATGAATGCATTAGACCTAAACAAATTGCTTAATCCTTATGGAATAAAAGATTTTAGCCATAAAAAACTTGATGGCTATATCAGCACCAATTACAGAATTGATTTGGCAAATGGCGAAAAACGAATTTTCAAATATTATAGTGATTCAGAAGAGTTAAACTTTATTGCTGAAGAAAATCGTTTGTTGCTCCATATAAAAAAACAACTGGATTTCGAGATATCCTTACCCTTACCCAACCTGAATGGAGAGCTGATTACACAATATCCCGATGGTTCATTTTCACGATTATTGCATTTTGTAGAAGGTGAATTTTTGGCTGAATGTGATGCAACAGAAAACACACTCTTTAACTTCGGAAAAAGAATGGCTGAAATGGATCAGGCCTTATCCAATTTTAAAAGCGATACCATTGCCGTTCGGAAATTGGATTGGGATTTACAATATTTTTTAAGAAACTGGCATAAGGCTGAACTCATCGATAACCCGAAACACCGAAAATGGGTTGAATATTATTTTCAACAGTTTCGGGATGAAGTAGAGTCCAAAATGGCAAACCTAAGATCTCAAATTATTCATAACGACTTAAACGACTGGAATGTATTGATAAAAAATGAAGACATTTCCGGCTTTATTGATATGGGCGACATGGCACATTCGGCTTTAATTTTCGAATTGGCTATTGCACTCACCTACGTGATGTTTAACAAAAAGGAGCCTCTAGAATCAGCAATTCCAGTTATTAAAGCTTATCACGAAACGCTTCCTTTATTAGAAGAAGAAATTAAACTACTTCCTTATTTAATTCCTGCCCGCTTGGCCACCAGTCTGTGTCATTCGGCCGTTGCCAAATCAAAAGCCAAGGATACATCTTACATCCTAATCAGCGAAAAGCCTGCCCTCGACTTATTAGAAAAATGGGTTGAATTAAATCCGATTTATCTGGAAAACAAATTCCTGGAGGTCTGCGGTTTTAATGTTTCTGATGCTTCTGAACATGAAAAAGATTTGTTGAGCAGGCGAAAAAAGAATCTGGGAAAATCTCTATCGATGAGTTATACCCAACCCATCTATTTTAAAAAAGCAGCCTTTCAATACATGTACGATGCTTCAGGCAATTCATATCTGGATGCTTATAACAACATTCCACTGGTGGGTCACAGTCATCCGAAAGTGGCTGAAGCCATTGCACGACAACAACGCAATTTAAACACAAATACCCGTTATTTGTATGATGCAATTGTTGATTATTCTGATCATTTGCTTTCATATTTCCCTGACAAGTTAAATAAAGTATTTTTTGTAAACTCGGGAAGTGCAGCTTCTGATCTGGCCATACGATTGGCTCAAACGGCCACAAACAGGGTTCAATCTTTGGTTCTGGAACACGGTTATCACGGACATACCCGATCGGCGATTGAAAATAGCTCCTATAAATTTGATGGCCCGGGCGGAAAGGGAAGCAATCAATTCGTACACAAACTTCCTCTACCCAACTTATTTAACTCGAAATTTGACAATACTGAGGCCTATGTAAACGATGCCAAGCAACAAATCGAAGAGTTGATTGACCAGGAACAAAAACCCGCCTATTTTATTGCTGAACCCATCTCCGGATGTGGCGGTCAGGTCCCGCTGGCACCGGGCTATCTTCAAGCTATGAAACCCTTTCTCCAATCAAAAGGAATATTGATGGTTACCGATGAAGTTCAAACCGGATTTGGAAGATTGGGGAGTCATTTTTGGGGATTTGAATTTCATGGAATTGTCCCGGATATTGTTGTTTTAGGTAAACCCATGGCCAATGGTCACCCCATTGGAGCAGTTGTAACTACCTCAGAGATTGCTGATAAATTTGCCAATGGTATGGAATTTTTTAGTTCCTTCGGAGGTAATCCGGTAAGCATGAAAGCTGCAAAAGCTGTTCTTGAAGCCGTTGAAGAAGAAGGCCTTCAAAAACATGCACTGGATACAGGTAACCATTATAAAAAACGTTTGCTTGATTTAAAAAATCAGTTCCCGGAGATCGGAGATGTAAGAGGTGAAGGTTTATTTCTAGGCATTGAATTTGTAAAAACTGAAAACTTATCACCAAATACAGAATTGGCTCATTTGGTTAAGGAAAAACTAAAAGAATCTTTTGTTCTAACCAGCACCGACGGACCATTCGATAGTATTATTAAAACCAAACCTCCACTCTGTTTTAACAAAAAGAATGTAAATGAGGTTTGTGATAAGATGGAGGTGATTTTGAAGGAATCAAGGATTTCCTGAGACCCTGAAACAAGTTCAGGGTGACGTTGTTTGTAACACCTAAACATAGCCGTCATGCTGAATTCCCGCCTGAACGGACGGGCAGGTATTTCAGAATCTCATTTTTACTTTAGAAACTCGTCCGAGACCCTGAAACAAGTTCAGGGTGACGACCTTTTATTCAAATCAAATAATTACCCTAATCGTCATGCTAAATTCCCGCCTGAACGGACGGGCAGGTATTTCAGCATCTCATCTTCACCTTGGAAACTCGTCCAAGACCCTGAAACAAGTTCAGGGTGACGCCGTTTCTTTTACTTAGTTATCACCGTCATGCTGAACTCGTTTCAGCATCTCTCTGACAACCAGTCAAAGGACATTTGATTTAATTTGGAATAAACAATAGATCAATTTACATTTCATTATGGTCATCAGAAAATCATATGTCTATGTTTTATCCAACAATTCTAATTCGGTTTTATACATCGGAGTTACGTCAAATCTAATAAAACGAATTTCAAACCACAAAGAAGGAAAAGGTTCAATTTTTTCACGAAAGTATAAGACTACTAAACTTATACTATTTGAAGAGTTTACTGATATTAGACTGGCCATTGCACGAGAAAAACAATTAAAGAATTGGCATCGGGAATGGAAGCTGAACCTTATAAAAGCTAACAATCCCGAATTGGAAGATTTATTCTATTTAGTTCTTGGCAGAGACCCTGAAACAAGTTCAGGGTGACGATCTTCTATTCAAATCAAATAATTTTCTTAATCGTCATGCTGAACTCGTTTCAGCATCTCATATTAAAAGAATGTAGTCACTAAATAATACGGATCATAACTTGATAAAAAAATGCCTAAAATCTAGAGTTATAAACACTCCAAACTTTAGGCACTCAAGAGACTTTAAGTACTATCTTCTCTACTTATATTCCTTCAAAAAAGCTTCATAACTGATAACCTCCAGAGGCTTCAGCTCAGCTTTTACCAGCGCAGAATTTACTTTTACTAAATCTTCACCAACAATCTCATTAAATTTTGCATTTAAAGATTTCATTTCAAGTTCGAGTTCGTCCATGCTTTTAATTTGAGCATTGCTTGGACGTCCGGAATATCCGTTTACACGACTATAAACATCCACTACCTTTTCTCTCACTTTTTTATTCAGAGCTTCTCCTTTTTTAGCTTTTTCTGCCACCAATCCGGCATGAATCTCCAGCAATGCTTCACTTAACTTCTCAATTTTTTTCTTAATTGATTTTGAAGGTTTTGCTTCAGTAATCTTTTTACCATCCTCAATTAACTTTTTGGCTTTTCGATCCAGGAAGGCCACTTCTTCAATCATGCGATAAGCTTTCATTGAGATGGTATTTTGCATCAAAATATCCTCATCAGAATGTGGAGATAAAGGATCCTTTAATATTTCAAACGAACCTTTTGTTGTTACTCCATCTTTAATAATTTTAACGCTATAAACACCTGGTAATAAAGCAGGACCAAATGCCGCTCCAAAATTAAATTGATCAGAAGGAGGCATTTTCGGTGGTTTTTGGCGCACATTAACAGCAACCCTGTTAATCCCTTTTCTTTTTCCTGCCGGTAAGGTATTTACCAACTTATTGTCTTTATCGTAAATTTCAATAAACATATCACCAAAAATGTGACGTTTGTTCATATAATACGTTATCATACAAGCCTGGATTGGGTTTTTCCCGATAAATTCATCATCCCCTCCAAAAGTTTGCTGGAAGCCAAGGTTCTTTAATACATAAGGTCGGGATGGTAAAAAGGCTACTTTTTCATCCAACATTTCTTCCTTAAAATACCTGAGTGGGGTGATGTCATCCAAAATAACGATTCCACGACCGTGAGTGGCCAGAATTAAATCATTATCTCTGGGGTGAATATAAATATCGCGAACCCCAACTTTTGGTAGATTTCCGGTAAAGTGTGACCAAACTTTGCCCCCATCAATACTAATATATAAGCCAAATTCTGTTCCCATGAACAATAGGTTTGGATTCTCAAAATCCTCCATAATTACGTGGCAATAGGATGAAATATTTTCATCAGCCAAAGAAATCCAGGTTGTTCCTAAATCTGTGGTTTTATATACGTAGGCTTTCATATCTCCATCCCGATGTCCATCGAAGGTGACATAAGCTGTATTCGCATCAAAATTACTGGCATAAACATAAGAACACCATGTTTTTTCCGGTAAATCCGGAATATTGGCCACAACATTGGTCCAATTTGTGCCACCATCTGTGGTTACTTGAAGGTTTCCATCATCAGTCCCAACCCAAATAATCTGGTCACTTTTAGGAGATTCATTGATTGTTTTTATGGTACAATGGTTTTCGGCTCCTGTATTATCGATGGTTACACCTCCCGATTTGCTCTGTTGTTGTCGATCAGGATCGTTGGTACTTAAATCAGGAGAAATCAACTCCCAATCATCTCCCCGATTGTATGACTTAAATAAATACTGGGTTCCGATGTACATGGTTTTACCACCACTACCAAAAGCAACCGGTGTATCCCAATTAAAGCGAAGCTTGTCTGTATCATCTGTTTTAGCAGGCTTAATGCTTTTTGCCTCCTGGGTATTTTTATACATGCGATTTACATTTCCGCCTTGCGATTGCCAGTAAACGATGTTGTTATCCAGCTTATCAGGAAATACATAAAAGCCATCTCCTCCGCCTAAATTATCCCAATCTCCGTTTTCAATACCTCCCGGGCTGTTGGCAGGTCCCATCCAGCTTCCGTTATCCTGAAGCCCTCCATAAACATTATAAGGGGTTTCATCATCTGCACTCACATGGTAGAACTGAGAGATGGGCAAATTGCGTATGATTCTCCATTTCTTAGCCGCATCATTTGAAATATACAAACCTCCATCAGTACCATTATAAATAAAATTGGTGTCTTTTTTACTAATCCAAAGTGCATGTACATCTGAATGGAAACCTCCACCCATGCTTCTTCCACCACCTTCAAATGTTTCACCCCCATCTTTACTAATACTCAATGCAAGGCCGGGTTTATAGACCTTATTCTCATTGACCGGATCGGCAACAATGTATGCAAAATAAAAGGGACGATAGGCAATATTGCTTGATTTACTCTTTCTTTCCCAACTCATACCTTTATCTGCAGATCGATAAATGGCACTTGAATCTGATTCTACAAATGCATAAACTACATTTGAATTGGCCGGAGATACATCAACGGCAATACGTCCGATGGTATCAGAGGGTAAACCCTTGGTCATTTTTGTCCAATGATCGCCACCGTCTTCTGATTTATAGAATCCACTTCCCGGGCCACCCGATCTGAATGAATGAGGTGAACGGCGATGATCCCACATTCCGGCATAAATAATTGAAGGGTTTTCAGGATCGATCGAAAGATCTGAGCAACCTGTATTTTTATCAATATAAAGTACTTTTTCCCAATTCTTGCCACCGTCTTTGGTTCTGTAAACACCTCTTTCTTCATTGGCATTCCATAAATGGCCCAAAGCAGCAACATAAACGATGTTTGGATCTTGAGGGTTAATTTCAATACGCGTGATCCGCTCGGTATTTTCAAGGCCTAACTTTTTCCATGATTTTCCGGCATTGGTTGTTTTATAAATGCCATCTCCTACCGATACAGAATTTCGTGTCCAGGGTTCGCCCGATCCTATCCAGACTGTATCCGGATGATTCTGATCAATTCTGACCGCACCAATGGATTGTGTATACTTATCAAAAACCGGTTCGAAGGTTACTCCGGCATTTATACTCTTCCACACGCCACCACCTGCAGAACCGACGTAAATAATTCGATAATCGTCGAATACTGCATCGATGGCACTAATTCGCCCACTCATGCGGGCAGGCCCAATATGACGGGCTTCGATGGCTCCAAAAGTTTTTCCACTCAGGCTGGTTTTTTTTTGACTTTGTACCTCATTTGGTGAGAGCAATAAAAGTGAACTCACTAAAAGAAATGAAAACAATTTTAATCCTTTAAAATACTTCATATGAAATTTGTTAAGTTTTTATTTTATTGACTCTGGTTTAGTAAATATAATATCATTTACCTTATTATCAAAAGAGATAGATTTGATAATACTGGTACCCCCCCCCATTCTTCTACCTCCTCCGCCACTGTTGGCTTGGCCATCCGAAGTGGTAACAGAATTAAAGGCAACGGCTATGCCATCAATCATTTGATAATTACTAAATGATTTTGTAGCTCTAATTTCATTTTCTTCAAAAACACGAATACTGGTTTGCTTAAGAGTAACGTAAGAATCTGCATCCAGATAGATTTCTGAAATCTCACCCTCGGTATTTTCAACAATCAACTTTAGCACCTCTGTCCCTTCAAAATCTTCGGTTCCTTCAAGGCTGATTTTCAAACCTTTTTCCTCCCAATTATATAGTAACCCTCCAAAAACAGCATTCTTTTTTAGCATCTCTAAGCGACTCCCTTTTATATCACCCATCCCATTTCGCGGGTTTAAAGACCAAGCCTTATCACCATCCATAACCTGCAACATTTTTCTTCCCATAAAATCACGCTCATTATAATATTTAGATGGAAATTTAAATATGGTTTTGAAGGGCATGCTTCGATCTCCAAAATAATTTTCGCCTACAATTGTAATGGTTTTAACTTCTTTCAGTTTATCATAACCCATAACCTTCGAGTGTTCTCGCAGAATCTCATCCAGTTTTTGAGCTTGAAGGATAGAAGAATGTGGACATAAAATTGTGATTGTTAAAATAAAAAGTATTTTTTTCATGATTGGTCTTTTAAGTCAATAAATGATTTTTGTTTAATCATTTAGACTTGGGTTTTTCATCAAACTTGCTAAATCAAATGTAAAAAAAATCCATAAAATAAATTTCTAAGAAGCGCTTTACATTCATCCCAATTATTGGAGTATTCGTATAATTATTTCTTTAAGTTTTACTAATCTACACAATTAGTCATAAATTGGATGCTAAAATAGTCTTTGTCAACTTAAAGATTCTTAGTCAAGCATTCACCAAACTTAATTAATTTATCTAAAATGAAAAAAACCTTCTCAATTCTAATTATGCTCACACTAATTCTAAATATATCATCTGCCCAAAAATTAATTCTTGCAAATACCAACAGACTGGAATCAAGAATTATGGCCATTGCCAGCTTTGGGGCCAACCCAGATGGAGGAATGAATCGCCATGCTTATAGTGAAGCAGATTTAAAAGCCCGGGAGTATGTAATTTTGCTCATGAAAGAAGTGGGATTAAAAGTTAGCATGGATGAAGCGGGAAACATCAGTGGCCGAAGAGCCGGAAAAAACAATAAATTGCCCATCATCTGCTTTGGATCACATATCGACACCGTACCTTCGGGAGGCAAATTTGACGGAGTAGCTGGTGTGTTATCAGCCCTTGAAACCATTGAATTGTTAAACGCCAATAACATTGTAACCAATCATCCTTTAGAAGTAATTGTGTTTACAGATGAAGAAGGAGGTTTGATTGGAAGCAAATCCATCATTGGAACTATAACAGAAAGGGATTTAGCACGCACCAGTAATAGCGGTAAAATCATTAAAGATGGGATTAAATTCCTGGGTGGGAATCCTGATAAAATTAAAAATGCCAAGCGTGATCCTAAGGACTTTAAAGCCTTTTTAGAATTGCATATTGAGCAAGGTGCCTTTTTGGATAATGAAGGCATTCAGATTGGAGTTGTTGAAGGCATTGTGGGTATTGAAGAATGGCAAGTTCACATTTATGGCAAAGCCAATCATGCCGGTACCACGCCCATGAACATCAGACAAGACGCTCTGTTGGCAGCTTCGAAATTAGTTATCGCAGTAAACGAGACTGTTAGAAGTATTGAAGGGCGTCAGGTGGGTACGGTAGGAGAAATTAAGGCTGAGCCCGGAGCTTCAAATGTTGTGCCCGGTCATGTTCAAATGAGTATTGAATTGAGGGATCTGTCCAGAGAAAAAACTTTAAGTGTATTTGAAAAGATTAAGCCCAAAATGCTTGAAATTGAAAAAGAAACCGGAACCAAAATTGAGTTTAAACATGAGCACACCAATATTCCAGCAATACTTGATAAAGATATACAAGCCCACATTGCAAATTCAGCTAAAGAATTGGGATTAAGTTTTAAATACATGCCCAGCGGTGCCGGACATGATGCTCAGGATATGGCTAAAATTACCCCAACAGGCATGATTTTTATCCCCAGTAAAGACGGAATAAGTCATTCACCTATAGAGTTTTCAAGCATTAAAGATATTACCAATGGGGCAAATGTGTTTTTTAAAACGATTTTGGCGATAGATAAAAATTAAGAAATCAAGAGGGGTGACACCCTGCAGGGTGTCACCCCTCTTTTCACTTATATCATAAATCTAGATCTCAAAAGAGTCAAATAACTTTCATAACCCGTTTGAGGAATAACTGATGCCGGCATTGGTGTATATTCAAGCTTGGATGGCAAGCCCAATTTTTTCTCAAAAACCAGTATTTCGATGGGTTCAGTCGACATACATTCAAGGGTAAACTCTATTCCCTCCTCAGGCCAACCAAAGTAGTTGAGCATATAATAGTCGCGGAAGGGCTCCGTATAAAATAAGTTATTATTTACTTCATGGCCATCGATGGCTAAAAATTTTAAGCCAGCTTTAGCTGAAATATAAAGTTGCAAATTTTCGGCACCTTCAGCTGTTTTCAATCTAAAAGAAAAAATTCTTCCTCCATCCCAAATTGTATCTGAGTAAGTTTCAACTTCAGGCATATCAAAGGTCACAGCTTTTGCTTTACTTTTTAAGCGCATCTTTCCAGCATAAGGATAGATTTCATTCAAAGGGCTTCGATCCGGCTTGTCAAAAAACTGCTGATTCCAGTGATCCGGGCTTTCTACATTTGAAACCCAAAGTGCATTCCCATCTTCATGATTTAGTGCATAAAAAATACTTGATTGCAAAGGCTGATCTTCACTTGTTTTTGAATCCTGATGCGCAAAACCAAGGGCGATAATTCCAATGACTAATGCCAAGATACTTAGCAAGTATCTCTTAATGTCAATAAACACCCTTAATGGAACAAGCAATAAACCAAGAAGAACCAACCACAAACCAACACTCGCAATCGGGAATTCTAGGCTAAAAGTCACGAACAAGACTTTAATCATGGGCATATAAAATCCTATTACCGGAATTAGTACTAACAAATGAATGATTAAAAATAAAACGCGATATTTTTTTAAGCTTAAATTAAACAAAAATGACAAAAGTATGGCTACTGAAATAAGCAGCAAAGGTACCATGCTTACATAAATGGCTGTTGGTATTTTAAAGAACAGAACGAACATAACCAACAGATTTATGAATAAAATTCCGAAAAGGAGATTCATGCTTCCCAATTTCTTGTAAAAAAGGGCATAAACAAATGAAAATACCGCCAGGGAAACTGACAAATAAGCCACCAAATAAAAAGTGGAATTATAGAAGTTAGAACTGTAATACGAACCATATACAGGATAATAAGCCAGTACTGCCTTGTTTAATAGATAAACCGCCCCTAAAGAAATCGCAAGGCCTCCGATAAAAACCAGGATTCCCAAGGAAATCTTGGTCAAACCAATTTGCCTTTTATTGATACCCAAAACTAAAACAAGGAAGAATAACAAAGTGGCTATGATGACCAAAAGTGAACTCATGCTTTGAGGAAAATTAACAGACTGGTGTCCCATGAAATTAAAATAAAGTAAATCTGGTGATTTCACTTCCTTCAACTCAATGTTTCCAAAGTGCTTAACAAAATCAACTGCATAACTCCCAATATGTTGCAAACTAGTCAGACTGATATTTTCAGGAGAATCGTTCATGCTGTGATAATTCACAAAATCTTCTAAAAAAGCAACATTAAAGCCCGATATTCCTGCTTCTTTAAAAACCGTAAAATCGGAACTATTTGGCATCAGTCTATAAACTTCATAAGCCAAAGATGATGCGATAGGATAACGCATGGCTTTGAAGTACTCTTTCATGACCCATCCATTGTCAGGACTTACCTCATAAGTGTAGGCAGGTCCTGAAGACCCCCTGGCCTCAAGATTCAGCAACAATCCAACTTCATTTGCCATTGCATTTTCTTTTACAAAAGCACGCGCACCAAACAAACCCGATTCTTCACCATCGGTAAATAAAAAAATGACATCATTTTTAAGCGGTCCCCAGGATTGAACAACCCTAATGGTTTCGAGCATCGATGACACCCCTGCCCCATCATCAGCAGCACCCAAGGTGTGAGGCGTTGAATCATAATGAGCTACAATCATAATGGCCTTCGAATTGTTCGTACCTCTTAAAACACCAATGATATTCTTAACTGATCCTGCCCGTAAATTCCTACTATCGTCAATGGCAGTAGCCTCTTGAACATAGGTTTCCAAACCCATGATTTCCATATATTTTACGATATATTCTCTAACCTCTGCCTGAGCTTGGGTTCCCATCGAATGTGGTTTATTAGCAATAACTTGCAAGTGTTCCAGCGCATGATAAGCCGAAAACTCATTCTCTGAATCTTTTAGCTCGACAGGTTTTGGCCCGCGAAAACTCAATAGAGAAACAATAAAAATGATGATAATTCCGATTAGAAATAAAACGTTTTGTGACAGACGGTTTTTCATGGGTGAATCAATTTGGTTTAAATCAAAAGTAATGAAATAATATGAATAAAAATATCGATCAGTTCAATGATATAATTGACATACATTCATCAGCTAAGGTCCATTTTTTTTGTAAATTGTAAACGCAAATTATAAATCTCCAAATATTTTAACGATGAAAAAACTAAACTTGAGTCTACTTACCATTTTCAGTTTAATAAGTACGCTTGCCATTTCACAAATTAACAAACAGGAAACGGTAATGGAAGCGATGCACTCTATTTCCAGTCATGATTTAAATAAAATCGTCGTCGAATTGGCCTCCGAAAAATATGGCGGTCGATTAACGGGAGCTCCAACCTATGACCTTGCTACAGAATATCTATCAAAATTCTTTAAAGAAAATGGTATTATGCCCAAAGGTGATCATGGGACTTATCTGCAAAAATTTAAACATCCTTATACCGAAGTATTCAAAGATTGTAGTTTAACTTTAAGCATTCCCATAAAAAACGGTGAACTAAAAAAGCATTATAAATACGTTTCTGAATTTATACCCGGAGCCACCTCTGCATCGGGAACAGTAAGCGCTGAAGTTGTTTATGCGGGCTATGGAATAACTGCTCCAGAATTTGGATATGACGATTATAAAAATGTGGATGTAAAAGGTAAGATTATTTTAATCGAAAGAGAAATCCCTATAAGTGCTCGTGAAGATCGTGAAGCATTTATCAAATGGGCCCCATATTCTTATCATCAATACAAACTACACAATGCTGTAAAACATGGTGCCATCGGAATGATCTACAATTATGGGCCGATCTCAAATCCCAACAATGATTTTGTTGAAGATTTTGTTTATACCCATGTTGGAGATTCGGTAGTTGCTGATATTTTTGAAGGAACAGGGAAAACTCATGCACAAACTGTTCAGAAAATAAAGGACAAATTAAAGCCCCAATCTTTTTACAGCAAAAAAACGATCACGATTAAGAATACTACCAAACATCATGCCGATGGAATGGGTAGCAATGTAGTTGGATATATAGAAGGCAATGACCCTGTATTAAAAAACGAAGTCATCATCATTGGTGGTCATCTCGATCATTTGGGTTATTGTTATGAAATGATGCCCGGAGCCAACGATAATGCTTCTGCTGTTGCAGTCATGATGGAAGTTGGTCGTGCCCTTAAAAAATACGACATTCAATTAAAGCGCTCCATCTTATTCTTAGGTTTTGGTGCTGAAGAAGCCGGAGTTGCTGGTTCTAAGGCCTATGTTGAAAATCCTGTTTTTCCCTTGGATAAAACAGTTGGCCTTATCAATATGGATGGTGTAGGTGTCGGAAATAAAATTTCGGCCCTTGCAGGCAAAACATTTCCAGAGTTATTCCAACCTTTTGCCGATGCCAACAACAAATATGTACATCGGGTGATGCGATCCAGCGAATTTGAAAATTTAGCGCGCCCTCGTTTGGATGCTGCACGTTTTATGACAGCAGGAGTTCCAATCATTAGTTATTCAACTTATGGGATTAATTACCCAGGACCCTCTGTTTATCACACACCTGGCGACGACATTGACCGAATCACTCCTGAAATTATGGAAGATTTAGCTCAAATCGTTTTATTGGGAGTGATCGAATTAGCGAATAAATAATGAGTTAAGGGATATCTAAAATTTACTTAAATCGTCATTCTGAATTTATTTCAGAATCTCTAAATATTTGACTTTGGGATTCCGGAACCCCGCCTGATCGGACGGGCAGGAAGTCCGGAATGACGGGACTAAAAAACATTTACCCTTTTTGAACAGCCTATTTCTTATTCCTTGGATACAGTATCAAATTCAGGAAATAACTTAGTAAACTTCTTAGGCAAAGCAGCCTGAATAAACATCTTTTTTTTCGTAAAAGGATGAACAAAAGATAAAGAAGAAGCATGCAAATAGAGGCCTTTTCCTTTTAAGATCAGCCCCTCTTTTCCATATTTCAAATCTCCGAAAATAGGGTTTCCTATTCCCGACATATGAATTCTTAATTGATGACGACGACCTGTGTGAGGTTTTAATTCTGTCAGATTTAAAAATTTAAATTTTGGAGATTCAATACTGCTCATAACTTTATATTCAGATCTGGCATCTTTATTTTCAATTTTTGATTGAATGATTCCAGCCTCTTTAAGCGAACCGATAATAACAGCATGATACACTTTGTCAATTTTTCGATCTTCAAATAGTTTGTTCAGTAATAAAACAGATTGTGAAGTTTTGGCGATCAATACTACGCCACTAGTCGGGTAATCCAGACGATGCACGGGTTCGGGGCGCAATAAAGCATCATCTCTTGAACTTTTTTTCAGATTCCCTGACAGGGCATTTTCCAGCGTCCACCTTTTATTTCCGCTTACAACAATTCCGCAAGGTTTATTCACAACTGCCAGGTCATCATCCTCATAAAGCACCTCAATTTTTAATGGAATATCAGGTTTAACCGTTTGTTTAATGTTCTGATAGATTTCTATGCATTCCCCACCTCTTAGGTGATCACCTGTAAATCCCGTCTTGCCATTGATCTTGATTAAGCCATTTTTTATGGCTTTTTTCATGGCCGCGCGAGAATTGATGGTTATAAAAATGCCCGCTTGATAGAAGTCAGAAAGTCTCACAATCGCATCCAATTCGGGTACGGTATATGACTCTACTTTTTTTAAATCATTTGCAGAATCCACTCCTTTACTCATCCTTTAAAATCAATAATTTCTTTTTGTAAAAGTACGATTAATGTGATCTTAAAAAGAATGATGTTTTGAATAAAATATTTATTCATTAAAGATTAAGAATTCCATAAGAAGCCTTTTCAATATTCACTATTTTTGCTCAAAACCTTAAACCATGTTTCAAAGCATCAACCCTTATACACAAAAAATCATAGCAGAGTATTGTCCATTAAATTCTGAAGAGCTTCATGATAAAATTCAGAAGACAGCCAAAAGTTTTCACAAATGGAAACAATGTAGCTTTCAGGAAAGATCCATCCTCTTTCTAGAAATGGCCAAATTACTCAGAGAGAATCAAGAAAAATATGCCCGTTTAATTACGGCTGAAATGGGTAAAATCATGAAAGAATCAAAGGCTGAAATCGAAAAATGTGCCTGGCTTTGTGAATATTATGCTAATAATACGGAGAAACTTTTAAGCGAAGAAAAAACAGAAAGCGATGCCATAAAATCCTACATTCTATTTGAACCTATGGGAGTTGTTTATGCCATCATGCCCTGGAATTTTCCGTTTTGGCAAGTACTCAGGGCAGCCGTCCCCACCATGATGGCCGGGAACACCATGCTTTTAAAACATGCTCCAAATGTAATGGGCTGTGCCGAGACCATTCAGGATTTATTCCTTGAATCGGGTTTTCCTGAAAATGCTTTTACCAACCTAATCATTCCGGTTGAGCTTTCTGAGCAGGTTGTAGCACATCCATCTGTCTGTGGAGTAACACTTACAGGGAGTGTGCAAGCTGGGAGTACTGTAGCAGCTCAAGCAGGTAAACATCTGAAAAAGTCGGTCATGGAATTGGGCGGTTCCGATCCTTTTATTGTTTTAAAAGATGCTGATTTAGATCAGGCCTGTAGTGCAGCAATTGCATCCCGGATGTTAAATGCCGGTCAGGTATGTATTGCTGCAAAACGATTTATCGTGGCAAAAGAGGTTCATGAACAATTCATTAATAAATACAAAAGCCTAATAGAAAAATTACAATTAGGCGACCCGCTGTTAGGAACAACAGATATAGGGCCAATGGCTCGCGAAGACTTGTTATTTAACATTGAAGATCAAGTTAAAAAATCAGTGGAGATGGGAGCTAAACTTCTTTCTGGAGGAAAACGTTTTGATCAAAACAGCTACTTTTATGAACCAACTCTTCTATCAGAAGTCACCAACAAAATGCCTGTTTTTAAGGAAGAAACCTTTGGTCCGGTTGCAACAATTATCAAAGCAGAAGATGAAGATGATACCATAAAAATTGCCAATGATTCAAGCATGGGTTTAGGTGCCAGTATCTGGACCCAAAATCTTGATTTAGCCGAAGAAATAGCGAGGCAGATTGAAGCAGGCGCTGTATTCATCAATGGGATGGTAAAATCCGATCCGAGAATCCCATTCGGCGGAATAAAACAATCAGGTTTTGGCCGGGAACTGGGTTCTTACGGAATCAAAGAGTTTTTAAATATTAAAACGGTTTGGGTGAAATAATCATCACAGGGACGTCGTCCCTATCCTATTATTTTTTAAAATATTCTTTCAAGAATAAAAATAAAAGACCACACAAGTTGCCAAATATTTTTTCACTATTTGTTTTCTTCCAGAAGTAGCTGATTTAGTTTATCTTCCAGCATCCCATACTTTTTTTGAAGGTCTTCAAGAATACTTCTTTGCGTCTCAAAATCCTCGCCTGACAATTTTTGATCCGGAGGCTCAGATGATCCATCAATGGATCTTTCGATCCTCTTTCTAACAGTTTCACTCTTTTGGGCAAGCATTTCCTTTGTTACCATTAATGCCTGCGGCGCAAGGCCAGATCCACCTGTTGGGATATAAATTACAGTCAAATTTACATCTTGAAGTTCTGTAATAGATGATGAATTATATTTATTCACCCAAAGAGTAAAAGTATGAGCACCTTCCGTTACAGGAAAACATCGATGCTGTGCAAAAGAAGTATATTGATCTGAAGAATCTGTACAATTATAATCGGTAATGAGATTCAAATAGCTATACCATTCATTTTCAGCAGCCCAAGAAGAGTTTGGATCTTTATCCATTAATAGGCCACCTAAGTATAAATCCCAACCCGTGCTTTCCCACCTAATAAATCCACTGGCCATAACAAAACAAACCCCATTTGCAGGCACCGTTAATACAACCGATCTGACATTATCATAGGATGCATAATTAGATTGAACCTGAAATCTTTGATTTCCGCCTACATAATTAATTAATGATTTTACATTCTTTAAGCCACTCCCATCTCCCATCATTTGCCCGGCACCATTTACTTTAAAAACATTAGATCCATTGCTTTTCTGAATCTCAATGCTACTCGTTTGATCGTTAGTGTTTAGCTTAATAACTTTCGAATTGGTTGTATTTGCAAGATCAGGAGCGTTCGTTAATTTAGAATAATTTGTTTTATTCCAATTGGTGGTATCAGCGGCTGTTATTCCTTTGGCAATAGAAGCATTAAAAACAGGATCGGTTTCTAAAAACGAGTCCAATTTATTGGTCCATTCTTCAATTTGGCTTTGTGTAATTCCGGCAGCAACCGAAGCATTAAAAACAGGATCGGTTTCAGTTGTCAAATAACCTCTTTCATTAGTGGTATACCAAACCCATAGCGCTTTCCATTTGGTGATATCATCAGCGGTAATTCCTGCACTTGGATGAGCCATAAATGTTGGATCACTTTCCACGAAATCATCAAGCTTACTGTTCCAATAGGCTGTGTCAGTTACAGTAATTCCTTTAGCTAAAGAAGCAGCAAACTCCGGATCAGTTTCTAAATACTCGTCTAATTTATTGGTCCAACTTTCAATTTGGGTCTGAGTAATGCCAGCCGCAACTGAAGCACTAAAACTTGGATCCGTTTCAGCAAACTCACTTAATTTATTCGTCCAGTTTTCTATTTGAGTTTGGGTTATTCCTGAGGCCGATGAAGCTGAAAAAACTGGATCAGTTTCATTAATTCCTCCTGAAATGTTTTCAGCCGTTTGTGCGTGCAAGGCATAAGGCACACTTAAGAGCTGGCTAGTTCCAAACTCAATTCCATCCACTACTATTTTAATAAAATAAGGTCCATTGGCCCAATCAATCATATTAAAATCTGAAGGGTTTTGCGATCCTATTGTGAGGTTCACCAATCCGAAGCTATTGGAAACTACGGAATGAGTCTCTGAGAAAGCTAAAGTTCCTTCTGCTGTGCCTTCCAAAATGGAAATCTCCATATTTACACTGGCATTGGCATTTACATTTCCAGCAGCATCACGAATGATGGCTTGATATTTAAAGCCTTGAACATTCTGTGAAAAAAGCATAGAACAAACAATTAATGCCAGAATTAATAAAGCTAACTTTTTCATTATTGATTTATTTTTATAAGGTTGTATGTTAATACTTAATTTATGATCATCAATTTGACTTAACAATTTTAAAAGTCTTTTGCTCGCTTTGTTGATTTATAATTTTCAGATAGTAGATAGATGGAATCAGAAAATTAAATGGGATCACTGTCTCTTTATCAACAATTTGTTCCATTTTAATCAATCGTCCATTCATGTCAAAAAGCAAATATTTAAAATCGTTCAAATGATCTTTATTAACTTTTAAGATCACAAAATCTTTGGTTGGATTGGGATAAACTGATAATTCGTAATCAAGGTCTTGAATTTTATTGATGGCAGTAACCGTTATATTGGCCTGGCAGAATCCTTGGGTCAAGCAACAATCGCCATGCGTCAGGGTTTCAATCACAATTTCTCCAATTGAAAAAGTGATAGATCCTTCATTGTTTTCATGACAGCCACCCCCGGAATTTACAACTTCAAGTTGTTGCGCCCTTAAATTAATACCCAATAAAAATAAAACAATAATGATAGAAACAGGTTTCATAGACTTAAATTTAACTGACAATACACCAATGATTCTCACTGATATACAGTTTATTCGCTTCTAATATTAAACAATTTTAGTGGGGACAGTTAAATTCAGTCAATCTAGGCTTAAACAGGAAAGATAAATTGCATCATATTTTCGGTTACTAGTGATGAAGGTAATAATATAATTTATATTTTCAAAATCATTAAAAACAATTCAAAGAAAAGTTTTAAATAAAGAGACTTGATAATCATCAAGTCCCTTTATATTATATTTAAAGCAAAATTATTTTAATTTTTCTAAAATAAAATTGATGGCTTTATCCAATTGAGGATCATCTCCATTAATTCGATCTTTAAAAGTATTTTCGATATAAATATCAGGTTTTACACCTGTTTTTTCCAAGTCTTCGCCATTTAAGTTGAAACATCCCCAGGTTGGCAATCGGGTATAAGAACCATCAACCAAAGGCCATGCCGAAGTAAAGATAATCCATCGATAGGTCTCGGTACCAATGATGGTTCCTAGATTCAAATTCCTAAAACCAGCAGCTGTCATTTCGGCATCGCTTAAACTATGTTCGTTAATAAGTAAAACAATGGGTTTACCTGAAGGCGCAAAATTAGGTTGAGGACTCATTTTACCATGACGCTGTTTCCACATCAAATAAGGAGATTGTGATAAAAATTGCAGCACAGCATCATGCACATTACCACCTCGGTTATACCTCAGATCAAGAATAAGTGCATCCCGATGGACGGATTCGGTGGTCATATCAATCATAAAATCTGAGAGACTTCCTGTGCCCATATCTTTCATATAAGCATAAGCTACTTTATTGCTGGTCTTGCTGTCAACCCTCTTTTGATTATTGGCAATCCACTCATCATAAAGCAAGGTATTCATGGCTCTTGAACTGATTGGGTGAATATTAACCACAAATTCCTGCTTATTTCTAACAAAGGTCAAACTTAATTCCGTAGGCAATTTTGCAAAACTGAAATAAGATGATCGATTCAACTTTTCATTAACCTCAACTCCATTCACTTTAAGCAGTTTATCTCCTTTCTTTACCAAAGTTTCGGTAAGATCAAGTGGAGATTTATCCAGAATACGGGACACCACAAAAGGATTATTTTCATCAAAAACAATTCCTGTTTCAGCATTGGCCACCCGGTAAAATGTTTTCTCTTCTTCTCCATTTGAACGGAACGATAAATGCGAACCATTCAATTCGCCCAACATATCATTCAACAACAACCTCAAATCACTTCTACTTTTTATATGTGGAAAAAACTTTTCGTTTCTCTTTAAAACATTGGCCCAATCGGCACCATGGAAATCACCATCATAGAAGTTCTCATCTAAGGCCGCCCAGTTTTCATAATACATCTGCACAAATTCCTGGTTTAGCATTTTGCTAAACTGATGGGAAACATCAATTTTAGATGATTTATTTTGAACCAGATTTAAGGCATGTATGCTTCCTGAAACCAAGGCATAAACTTTATCTTTCGCCTTTACAATATGAGCAATTCTGCCATTTACAATTTTATCTGTTTTTGGTCGATCGAATGGATCAATGGTCATCTTCCATAATCCATTAACCCCTTTATCATGATTTGACTGGAATAAAACAATGGTCTTGCCTTTTTGGTCTAATACGAAAGGCGCATATTGTTCTCCTCCTCTAACAAACAACCTTTCCCATCTTTGGGTGATGTTTTTAGTATCAATAATTATTTCAGGCTTTAAAGAATCTTTTTTATTTTCAGCTTTGAATAAATCATCGTATTTATCCAGTTTAAAATCTTTTGCAAAACGATATAAGGGGATTCTGTACATCCAATTGTTTTCAGTTCCTCTTGGGAAACCAGTACTAAATCTGTCGGCTGTAAAGTATAGATATTTACCATCGGGTGACCAAGAAGGGTCATCTTCTGCTACACCATTATTGGTAAGGTTAATACTTTTCTTGGCTTTGATGTTAAACACAAAAATGTCACGCTCAAAATTTCGATAAGCCGTATAACTTAAATACTCATCATTTGGAGAAAATCTTGGGCCTTCGCCTCTAAACCAAAATTCATCATCGATCCAATTTTCAATTTTGAAAGTTTTTAAATCGATCATTTTTATGTGCCTGGTTCCACTGATATAAACCGCCTGGGTTTTTGCGTGGTTGAGTTCAAGCTCGCGTATGGTTGCATTTCCAGAGCTTAACTTTTTCTCTGCACCTGCAGTAGAACTGGCATCAATGGTGTATAAATTAGCCCAACCTTCTTGCGTTCGTGTATAGATTAGAGATTGATTATCTTTCATCCATTTTACTTCACGAACCCTTTCGGCAGGATTCGTATTCATTTCCTTTATAAACTTTCCTTTGATATCAGAAACAAACAATCTACCTCGCGAAACAAAGGCAATTTTTTTATTGTCGGATGAAATGTCAAAAAAGGAGATTTTCCCTTTCACCTCATAATTTTTCACCGTATTTAAAACATCTGCTTCAAACAGATTAATTTGTGGTTGAATGGTTTTATTGCTTTTTACATCGTAAACAAAAAGCTGGTAATCTTTTGAGAAAACAATTTTATCACCATTTGCACTCACCTGAGGGCGATTCATCGAAGATTTAAATCGAGTCAATTGCTTTTTTGTTCCGTTTACAAAAGTGTATAAATTATATTGTTCATTGTAATCATCCGAAACGAAATACAATTTGCCGTTTCTGTCGACAGTTGGCCAAAAATCCTTACCAATATATTCGGTAAGCATTTTGAAATCGCCTGCTTTAGGGTCAAAATATTTTATATCCGGATTGTGATCACCTTTATATCTTTTACGATTTGGGAACATAAAACTCTCCCACGATTCGGTAAAATAAAATCCATTTGAAACTGGGTCTTTCACCAAATGATGAGGCATATTAAAATAGTTATCTCCGAACATTCTGGTAGGTGTTCCGCCATCCACAGCTACTTCAAAAGAAGTAAAAGTGTTGTATCGGTTGGAGGTAAAATAGATGGATTTTGAGTCCCACGACCAGCTTTCAACAATGTCGTTTCCATCATGCACCGTAAGTTGTTTAATGTCTCCTCCCTCCCAGGGCATCACATATACATCGGCATTTCCGTTTTGGGTTGAAGAAAAAGCCAACCATTTTCCATCTGGAGAAAACCTGGGATTTGATTCAACTCCTTCAAAGGCAGTTAAGCGGTAAGCCGTACCTCCTGTAGCATTGATTTTCCATAAATCGTTTTCATATACAAAAACGATATTGGATGCATCAGGAGAGATGGTTGGATTTGAAATAAAGAATGGACCATCATTCGCGGCATAAACACCATTAAAAACAAGAATAATCCAACTCAACAAGAATAAAGTTCTTTTTTTCATAATTTTTTTTTGAATGTGTTATTACAAGATTTTTTGTAAGTAAAATTCAGGATTTAACTAAAATTTTTTTGTATTTTTAGAATTATAAATTTACAAAAAGCTGGATACTAATGGCTTTTATCGCCACTTTGTTCATAATTCAGAAAAAACACCAACATAAATAATTAGAATTACAAACTGAATTAATTATAAATTCCATATTTTTAATATTCATCATCATTATTTATAAGAATACATTAACCGATTAAAATTTAAATAAAAAACCATGAAAAGTATCAAAGGAACCCAAACCGAGCAAAATTTATTGAAAGCTTTTGCAGGAGAATCTCAAGCCCATATGCGCTATAACTATTTTGCCAAACAGGCAAAGAAAGAAGGATTAGTTCAAATTTCAGCCATTTTTGAAGAAACCGCAATCAATGAAACAGCTCACGCCAAGCGCTTTTTTAGGTTTCTAGAGGGAGGCATGGTAGAAATTACTGCAGCCTACCCAGCCGGGGTTATTGGAACCACCATGGAAAATTTAAAAGATGCAGCTGATGGTGAAAATGAAGAATGGACTGAATTATACCCAGCTTTCGCTAAAACTGCTGAAGAAGAAGGATTTAAAGAAGTAGCTACCGCTTTCAAAATGATTGCAAAAGTGGAAAAAGCCCACGAAGCCAGATATCGTCAACTTTATAACAATTTGGAAGAAGGAAAAGTTTTTGAAAGAGAAGAAGTTTATGTATGGAAATGCCGAAATTGCGGTTTCTTACATGAAAGTAAAAAAGCCTTAAAAACATGCCCTGCTTGTTTACACCCCCAAGCTTATTTTGAAATAGAAGCAGCAAACTTCTAGACGAATCATAAACATATAGCTATTCTTTTTCTCTTCCTCATTTGAAAGTTTTAGAATAGCTTATCGACAGAATATCTGTTATTTACAATCAAAAATATTACTTTCGCATCTAATAATAAATTATCAACAGTATGAAAAAATATAAAATTTACCTGCTGTCGTTTAGCATATTGGCAGTAATATTGGGAGGCTGTGCTCCCAAAAAAACAAACACAGCCATCGATGTTAACAACATGGATTTAAGTGTAAAACCAGGTGACGACTTTTTCCGTTACGTGAATGGTAATTACCTAAAAACATTGGAAATTCCTGACGACAAAACCAGTTATAATGTTTTCAATATTTTAAGAGAAAATGCCGATCGGGACATCAATAATATTCTGAAAGAAGTTTCAAACATTGAAGGTGCCGAAAAAGGAAGTGCTGCTCAGCAAATCAGCGACTTCTATTATACCGGAATGAACATTGAAGAGATCAATAAAGTTGGCATCAAAGCCCTGGATAAAGAGTTTAAAATGATTGATGACATTGAAACTTTAGGTCAGTTTCAGGACATGGTCGCTTATATGCATCTTAACGGATTGGATCCATTTTTTGGTGGCAGTGTAATGCAGGATTTGGCCGATAATACCAAACTCAAATATTACCTGGGACAATCAGGAACAGGATTACCTGATGTTGAGTATTATTATAAAGAAGATGATCGATCCAAAGAAATCAGAACCGAATATGTGAAATACATTTCAAAAATGCTTGGTTTTACTGGCGAAGACGGACCTCAGGCTTCAAAATGGGCAAAAACCATCATGAGAATTGAGACTTTTATGGCCAAGAATGCCAAAACCCGTTTGGAAATGAGAAACATTCCTGGCCTCTATAACCTGATGAGCATAGACTCTGTACAAACCCTCATCCCTGACTTTGACATGGAGCGTTATTTTTCAAAAATAAGCGATCAGGATTTTGGAGATTTAGTGGTTACAGATCCAAAATACTTCAGTGCTCTTGGAAACTTAATGGCCCAAAACAAACTTGAAGATTTAAAAATCTATTTGAAATGGAATTTATTGAATCGTTCGGCTAACTTCTTAAGTGATGCCATTGTTAATCAAAGATTTCAGTTTTATGCAGCCTTTTTATCTGGAAGCAAACAAATTCAGGATCGATGGAAAAGGGTTACTCAAATGACCAATGCCATGATGGGCGAACAATTGGGTCAATTGTATGTTGAAAAACATTTTCCTCCATCATCCAAAGAAAAAATGTCGGCTTTGGTAGCGAACCTAAAAGTTGCACTAAAACATCGTTTGGAAACCTTAACCTGGATGAGTGAAGAAACCAGAGCTTCTGCATTGGAAAAATTAGCAAACATGCGCGTTAAAATTGGTTATCCCGATAAATGGGACGACTATACTGCATTGGTTATTGAACGAGATTCATATTTAGAAAATGTAAGACGGGTAAGTTATTTTGAAACCCAAAAGAACCTGAAGAAATTCAACGAACCCATTGACCCTGATGAATGGCCAATGACGCCTCAAACCGTAAATGCAGGTTATAGTCCACTGAAGAATGACATCACTTTCCCGGCTGGAATTTTGCAGCCACCTTATTTTAATCCGGATGCTGATGATGCTGTTAATTATGGCGCAATCGGTGTTGTTATCGGACATGAAATGACCCATGGTTTCGATGATCAAGGACGTAATTTCAATAAAGATGGGGTAATGACCAATTGGTGGACCGAGGAAGACTCGAAGGAATTTACCGAACGTGCTCAATTACTAATTGACCAATACGGAGCATTTAAAGTGAATGAAGAAGTAAATATTGACGGGCATCTGAGTTTGGGTGAAAACATAGCCGACTTTGGAGGTTTAACCATTTCTTTGGAAGCTTACCATAACAGTATGGAAGGCAAAAACACACCTGCAGATATTGATGGTTTTAACCATATGCAGCGCTTTTTTATCAGCTACGGACAAATTTGGAGAGGAAAAATCAGAGAGAAAGCATTGATTCGAAAAGTGAAAGAAGATGTTCACCCATGGGGAGAATATCGTGTAAACGGGGCACCTTTTAATGTTCCTGAATTTTACGAAACTTTTGATATCAATCCTAAAGACGAACTATACAGAACCATTGAACAAAGACCAGTTATCTGGTAATCGTATTTAGGATTGACACCCTTCAGGCTGTCACCCCTAAAATAAAAAAAGGACGTTGTTCCCTTTCGGGGATGCCGTCCTTTTTTTATTAACTTTAAGCTCCAAACTAAACCCTTACTCACTATGAAAAAGTTATTTCTGATACTAACAATACTTATAAGCAGCCAAATTTTTGCACAGGAGCAAGAGGCTAAAACAGCACTCATCATCATCGACATCCAGGAATTTTACTATCCCGGAGGATTCTCCGAATTATATCAACCTGAAGCAGCAGGAAAAAATGCACAAAAAGTGTTGCATCAATTCAGGAAAAACAATGATCTGGTCGTTCATATACGCCACAATGCCAAAGAGGGTGCAGACATTCATAAAGATGTAGCACCATTGTCGGGAGAGAAAGTGATTAGCAAAAACCAGGTAAATAGTTTTCGCGATACCGACTTACTTGAATATTTGCAAAAGCATAAAATCACAGATTTGGTTTTGGTTGGAATGCAAACGCATATGTGTTTAGAGGCAGCAACCCGGGCTGGAGCCGATTTTGGATTTAGATGCACGGTCATTGAAGATGCCTGCACCACCAAAGATTTGAAATTTGGAGATCATATTATAAAAGCCATGGATGTTCATTATTCCACACTTTCAACCTTAAAAAGTTATGCAAAAGTTACTGATGTAGAAACTTATCTAAAAAAATAAAATGAATAAAGATTTATTAAAAATTGGATTGGCACAAATCGCACCCGTTTGGCTCAATCGGGAAAAAACTACTGAAAAAGTTATTGAATACATTAAAAAAGCAGCGGCAGAAAAATGTGAGCTTGTCACTTTTAGCGAAGCCATACTTCCGGGTTATCCTTTCTGGATTGAGCGAACCAATGGCGCTGAATTTAATTCAAAAACCCAAAAAGAACTCTACGCAAATTACCTCGATCAAGCCGTACAAATTGAGTCGGGTGACTTAAACCCGATTTGTGAAGCAGCCAAAGACCATCAAATTGCGGTTATTGTAGGAATTATGGAAAGGGCTGAAAATCGTGGAGGGCACAGCGTTTATGCTTCTTTGGTTTATATTGATCAACAAGGTGAAATAAAAAGTGTTCACCGCAAAATGATGCCTACTTACGAAGAAAGATTATGCTGGGCCCCCGGTGATGGTCATGGATTGCAAACCCATAAATTGGGGAATTTCACAGTTGGCGGACTCAATTGCTGGGAAAACTGGATGCCTTTATCAAGAACTGCGCTGTATGCACAAGGTGAAGATTTGCATGTGGCCATTTGGCCCGGTGGGTTGCACAACACCCACGATTTGACAAAGTTTATCGCCAAAGAAGGCCGTTCATTTGTGATTTCTGTTTCCGGAATTATGCGAAAATCAGATATCACAGATGAGGTGCCTCATGCTGAACAAATCAGAAAAAACAGCAATAATTTTCTGGCCAATGGCGGAAGTTGCATTTCCGGCCCGGATGGAGAATGGGTAATTGAACCTCAACTTGAAAAAGAAGGTCTATTCACAGCCATCATTGATCATCAGAAAGTTCGGGAAGAACGACAGAATTTTGACCCTGTGGGGCATTATTCACGTCCGGATGTAACCAGATTGGTGGTGAACAGAAAACGACAATCCATCATTGATTTTGAGGATTAATCCGTTTACGGATACCACACTTTTTTTTATTTTCTAATCGTCATACTGAACTTGTTTCAGTATCTAAAAAATTGATTAAGGGGATTCTGAAATAAATTCAGAATGACGTGTGCACGCATAGACAGCCTTATAAGTAGGATTTAAGGACGTTGTCCCCTTTTGAGGACTCCGTCCTTTTTAAGTTCTAATAAAAAGATTAGACTCCAAGCCGGAAATAACTGCCGTAAAACAAATACCTGCCCACCACTTCTTCGATGAGGATTAGAATTGAGATGACTAAAAGGTAAGCTTGAATATCCGCGTAGGTTTGAGAATGTTTTGAGATTTGAAGCATTACATAAAACAGGCCCAGAAACACCACAATCAGCAAAACAATTCTAACCAAAAACAAGCTCAGAAACACCCCACTGCCGAATTGAATTTGCTCAATTCCGGTATTGCTTAATTTTGAAATTTGATATTGATGAAAAACGGAGGTCAGGATCATTAAAGTCGAAACGATCATCATTATTCGGATCATTTGAATCATCATTGAATGACTGATTTGTGAAGGATTTGAGGTTCCCAAAAACAGGAGCATCCCTGCGAATCCGAGCAAGAATACAGAACCCCAAAAGCTAAGCGGCGTATTAAAGCTATTCCAAACGGGGACAACTGAAATCATATAAATCCCAACCATAGCAAAGATAAAAATAATGCCACTGATCGCGCTTAAAGCAAGCAATATTTGACTTAGCACAGGAGGCCAATTTAACAACCTACTCAAAAAATATAAGAGTACGAAAAATCCAAAAACCGACAGTGTTAATATTTCACGACTGATCCATGAACCACCTATATTATTTAATGAATGATAAGAATGCGCTGGACTTCCTAAATGCAAAAGCGATAAAAGAGTGGCAACCAAAATAAGAATCAAAATAATTATTTCGGGGGATTTAAGACTAAAACCTGAATTCAGGTTCGCAAAGACAGATTGATGCATTAAAAAGATAAATCCCAAAGCAAGCACCAAACCAACACTGAGCTGACTCAGCAAGGTAAATGAAATCAACGACCATTCTCCATTATGCATGTTTTACTTCCTCCATATTTACCACCTCCGGATTCATTTCTTTTGCCATATGAGCATCTTTATGAGGTTCAATAACCAAAGATGGTTTTGTAATATTGGGATTTGGCAAAGGATAGATGTGTTCCTTTTCGCCATACTTTGCTACCAAGTCATCATAATCGCCAAAATCCAAACTTCGTGTAGGACATGAATCTACACATACCGGGTTTTTCCCCTGATCCACATAATCGGCACACAAATCGCATTTGCCCATCACCCCTCTTTCATCATCATATTGAGGAGCTCCGTAAGGGCAAACCCACGAACAATATTTACACCCAATACAGACATCCTGATCAATGGTAACAATTCCATCTTCACGTTTTTGAATGGCTCCGGTCGGGCAATTTTTCATACATATCGGATCTTCGCAATGATTGCACGAAAGTGAAATATTATAAGCATAAATATGAGGTTCCCATGCTTTACCTTTCTGCACCCAGTCTCCCCCACTCACTTCATAAACACGTCTCCACAAGCTTCCAACTAAAAGATTATTCTTGTCTTTACAGGCCACCTGACAGGTTTTACATCCTGAACAATTTCGAGAATCAAAATAAAAGGCTAAGCGTTTCATAAATTTTAATATAATCCCTTAAATATTTATCACTTACATTTAATCATTTCCATATTTCTTTTATTAAAAAGAACATGAATCTTTCATTTTATGCTTTATATTTTACAGCTTCCGCCATAATCGTATGTTGTGCATTTCCAAATGCCATCGGAGTCCAACGCTCAGACGTTAAAGTATTTACTGAACCTCCCACATCGTTTCCGTTTTTATCAGGCTTCCACCAGGCACCTTGCGGAATGGCAATGACACCGGGCATGATTCTTTTTGTTAATCTGCTTTTTAATATCAGTGCCCCTCTTTCATTATATACTTTTACCAAATCACCATTTTTAATCTTCCGTGTTTTGGCATCTATTTCGTTGATAAAAATTCGTTGCGGAAAAGCCTCACTCAACCAACTGTTATTGTCGTGAGTAGAGTGCACCCTTGGCATATAATGAGGACCAATGACCTGAAGCGGAAACTGTTCAGCTTCCGAACCAAATGGGCTTTCCCACTCCTGAATGTATTTGGGTACTGCAGGAATTTCAACAGGGTTATTCTTCTCAAAATATTGTTTCGAAAAAAATTCAATTTTCCCTGATTCAGTCTGTAAAGGATATTTTTCAGGATCTTTTCTAAAATCCCTAAAAGCAATTTTGGGTTCAGTTACAGGCAATGAGTAAACACCCACATTGCTTTCTTCCATCTCAGCCAGTGATGGAATATCCGGGAAACGCGTTTCCCGATATCGACCGATTAAATGTTCAATCCATTGCTTTTCATTTCTCCCTTCGGTGTATGCTTCAGCAATTCCAAGTTTTTCGGCTATGGCAGCACAAATGGCATAATCACTCTTTGTTTCCCAAGGCGTTTCCAGGATCTGTGGTTGAAGAATTAATTCATCTCCATATTTCCATCCATCCTCCATCCCCCAGGTTTCGAATTGGGTACAAGCAGGAAGAATCAAGTCAGCAAATTGAGCCGTTGGTGTCAGAAAGTTATCCTGAACCACAAAAAACTCAACCTTACTTTCATCTTTGATAATTTCAATGGCCCGATTGATGTTTCCATGCTGGTTAATGATCGCATTAGATGCTACCGCCCAAATCATTTTTATATCGGTGCCCAATTTTTCAACACCGGTCACACCATCTTCAGCACCCATATTTTTTCCACGTAGCACAGCTTCCGTCCATAAAAAGGATGGGATTTTTGCTTTCACCGGATTTTTTAAGGTTGGAAATACATTCCAAAACGGGCCTCCATCATCGGCTTGCAAGGCAATTCCACTGGCCCAACCACCTGAAATTCCAACATTTCCGGTAATCGCCGCCAAAACACAACCACCTCTAACTACTTGCTCGCCATAAGCCCGGCGTTGCATTCCATAACCCTGATAAAGCATGGCAGGTTTTGCATTTGCATATTCCCGGGCAATCCGGGCAATGGTTTCTTCCGGAATCCCGGTAATTTCTTCAGCCCAAGCCGGAGTTTTAGGAATTCCGTCTTTCGCTCCCAGTATATATTCTTTATAATTTTCTTCTTTTTCAAGTCCTTCAGGCATTTGATTTTCATCAAATCCCATGCAGTGAGACGACACAAAACCCTGATCGTACAATTTCTCATTAATCATGACATAAGCCATAGCACTCATCATGGCTACATCGGTACCCGGCCTGATCGGAATCCATTCATCGGCCAAAGAAACAGCACTCATGGTCATGCGGGGATCGATGCAAACAAGTTTGGCTCCATTCTCTCGTGCTTTCCTTAAAAAATATTCAGTATTGGTACCATCCCTTAATTCAGCGGGATTCCATCCCCACATCAAAATGTATTTGCAATTCAACCAATCTTGACGCTGATTTCCGGTAACCCTTGTTCCATAAACCGTTGGTGTTGCCTGATTGATGCAAGCCCAACTGTATGAATTATAATAGCCCAAGGCACCACCATACATATGCATTAATCGATCGGCCGGCCATTTACCACATACCTGATTATATCCTCCCGTTCCGTAAGGAATGTATAAGGCTTCATTGCCATAAGCTTCCTTAATGCGATTGATGTTTTCAGCCATTAAATTGGTGGCCTCATCCCAGCTAATGCGTTCAAATTTTGCTTCGCCTCTTTTACCAACCCTTTTCATAGGGTATTTCAAACGGTCTACATGATCTTGTCGTGGACGGTAGCCCCTGCCTCGAATACATGCCCTCAGTTGTGGATCCTCAATGGAATCGTTGGGGCGATCGTCGGTTTCAATTCGGGTAATTACACCCTCTTTAACATAAACTTTTAAAAGGCATCGGCCACCACAATTATGCGATGGACAACCTACCCTTACCATTTTTTCATCTCCCGAAAAAGTTGAAGCTAAATCTTTGATCTCTGCAGTAGTCATTAATTTAGCTAATAAAGACTTACCTGCAAGTAAACTCCCAGTGCCCAAAGCACTCATTTTTAGAAACTTTCTTCTTTCCACAATCAAGTATTGATTTATTGACAACGATAGAATTGTATAAAAGTATAAAAAAAGAATCATGGATGATCCTAGAAAGCCTAATATGAAGCTATTCTTAATTAGACAAAATTGGTTTTCATTTTTAATCTCATTCAACCTTCTAGCTCTTGAATACTCCTGATAACAGCGATTTTTAAAACTACGTAAACAAAATAATTCTTCGAATCTAAAACTCATAAATTTGCTTAAAGTTTTAAAAATGAATCATCAGAATTAGGGTATTTCCCTCAATCTTCATCCTTATAAGTAAGTTTGTCAAATTCATGATGAATTTCAAAACCTAATCAACCTAATTATGAAATTCCACTTTCTCATTTTCTTACTTCTATTCATAAACAATGTAGTTTACTGTCAGGAGTCAAAGAATACTTTTGCTCAATCGAATGAAAATGACATCAGACATTTTGTGCTTGAAAAGTTATATTTGCACACCGACCGATTGAGTTATGTTGCCGGTGAGGATATTTGGTACAAAGCTTATTTAGCAGACGCCGAAAACAACCAACTCACTTCACACAGCAACAATTTGTATGTTGAACTTATTTCACCTGAAAACAAGATTATCCAGCGACAAAATATTCATGTTTACCAGGGTGGTGGAAATGGAGATTTTAAATTAAGTGAGGATTTATCAACAGGAACTTATCATTTACGAGCTTATACAAACTGGATGCGAAATTTCAAAGAAACACTTTATTACAAACCCATCCACATTGTGAGTGTTAAGAATAATAAAGAGTTAAATGAAGCTATTCATTACAAAGCGGATGTTGACTTACAGTTTTTTCCTGAAGGAGGATCTTTAACCCATGAAGTAAATTCTACGATCGCCTATAAAGCTATCAATCCACTTGGATTAGGTATTGATGTCCAAGGGTTTATTACCAATTCATTGGGAGACACGATCACAGATTTTGCAAGTAGTCATCTGGGTATGGGAAAATTTGATTTTGCACCAAATATCAATCTTGAATACTTCGCCATTGGATCAACAAAAGATGGATTTATTTTCAAGAAAGAATTGCCCAAGATTCAGTTTACAGGTATAAACATAAAAATTCTATACGTATATGAGAACCAAATTATACTTAGTGTTAATACCAACTCTGAATGTTTAGCAGATTTAAAAAACAAAAACTTAATCATTCAAAACAGCTGCAATAAACTTTTATCACAAACCCGATTAAATTTAAACTCACTTTCAGACACCATCATCCTTCCTGTTTTTTCATTTCCTGCCGGGGTTTCTAAATTGAGCTTAATGACTGAAGAGGAAATTCCTATTGCAGAGCGACTTGTCTTTATTCCAAAAAATCAGGATGCAAAAATTCAAATTCAAGCTGATAGTCAAATTTATCATACCCGATCAAAAGTGAATTTAGATTTGAAGATTGAAGGGGATTTTGATGACAATGCCGAAGCAAATTTTTCACTTGCAGCAGTTAATCAAACTTCAATAAACCCAAACGATGTATATGCTTCAAACATCTCATCTTATTATTTGATTGAATCGGAAGTAAAAGGTTTTATTGAACAACCGGGATATTATTTTGATGCTGAAAATGAAGATCGACTAGAAAATCTGGATCTATTGCTAATGACGCAAGCTTGGCGCGATTTCAAATGGAAATATCAAACCGATTCAATTTCAAATTTAGTTTATGCCGTTGAAAATGAATTTAGTATAATTGAGCGTTTAAGAATTTATATAGATTCTACCGTCAATCCACCGCCCGATATAAATCCAATGTCTTATATAAAAACTAAGATTAGTAAGGGAGTGATTGATGATATTCGAGAAGATGCATTTTATAAAAAAATGATCAAAACCAGATATGGATTAAACGACACGGTGGTTTTGAATGAATTCGAAAAAATAGCAAGTAGAATTGAAGCAGAAAAGAAAGATGAACACCTACGAATATATGAACCCCTCAAAAAAAGTGACACTCATGAAATGGATGGTTATGAATTGGGCTACAAAAATATCATTGAATTTTTAAGGGGCCGGTTTGCCGGACTTGAAATACTCGGACAGGAGCCAAACATCATTATTCAGATTAGAGGCCCAGGAAGTCTAACCCAAGGTTCTGAGCCGCTGTGGTTGCTTGATGGAATGCCGGTTGAAAGAGATCGCATTCTTGATTTTGAAGTTGAAGAAGTAGATAAAATTGAAATATTGAAGGGTGCTGGTGCAGGTATATTTGGAGTAAGAGGTAAAAACGGGGTTATAAGTGTTCTGAGTAAACAAGCCAGATACGGGCTGGATACATTTGAAAATCAGGACAAACAAAAAGCATTAGGTAAGTATGACTATTTCAAGCAAAGAAAGTTCTATGCTCCGAAATACGACCATACCCAAACTGAAAATAAAGCACCTGACTACAGAAACACCATCCATTGGGAGCCTTTTATTTATAGTGATGAAAATGATGAAGCCCAAATTAGTTTTTATAATTCAGATGGTAGCGGTACCATCCAGATCTGTGCCGAAGGTTTAACAAGATCAGGAATTCCAATCATGGGTAAAGCCACTTATAAAGTGAAGTAGAATATAGATAATCAATTCATAGTTTATGAAAACAGAAAATATTTTTGCTCATAAATAACTGATTATCTATACAAAACTCAATTTTTAACATTTTTTACGAAATTTTTCGTACTTATTTCTTGACTTCTGTAAATTACGCCATTACTTTTGTTTACGAAAACATTCGTAGAATAAAAGAGCAATGAAAAAATCAGCCATAAAACCCACCGAATCGGAACTGGAAATTCTTCAAATACTCTGGGAATCAGGACCAAGTACCGTAAGATTTATTAATGATCGCCTCAACCTCAGCAAAAAAGTTGGCTATACAACCACCTTAAAGATCATGCAGATCATGGCCGAAAAAGGAATTTTGAGTCGAAATACTGAGAGCCGGACTCACATATATTCATCCAACATCAGTCAGGATGATGCCCAGCAACAAATGCTTGATAAACTGCTAAAAACCGTTTTTGGTGGCTCAGCTAAAAAGCTGGTCATTCAAGCTTTGGGAAATCACAAATCGACTCAAACCGAACTGGAAGAAATAAAAAAATTAATCAATGATTTGGAAGGAGGTGAAAAATGAATTTTACGCAAAGCATTTTCTCATCCGACTTATTAACCTCTTTTGGTTGGACCATCCTTCATTCCATCTGGATTGGAGGAATCATATTCATGTTTGCTTGGGTTCTTCTATATTTGCTCAGAAATAGCAAAGCCAACTACCGCTATACAATTGCTGTTGGCTCTTTACTCACCTTTCTGCTTGCCGTGATTATTGCATTTTTTAAAATCTATTCACTGCAATCCATTCAATACAATTTAAATATTCCGATAGGCGAAAACTTTATCCTCATTTCAAATAACTTACTCGATGCCAGCAATCTCTCTAAGTTCACAGATAAGTTTTCGTTATCAGGCATCGAAAACTATGTAAACCAAAACATCCCATTGATGGTTGTAATTTGGTTACTCGGATTATTGTTTTTCAGTTTCAGGTTTCTTGGGGGATTAATTTATACCTATCGCTTACGATCTCGATCAAAGAAGGCTGAGAATAAAGATTTCAATGCAATCATTCATCAGGTAAGTAAAAAGATTGGACTTCGATCAAGAGTTCAACTTCGAGAATCATCCATCATCAGCAGCCCCATGGTCATTGGTTTCATCAAACCAATTATTTTACTCCCATTGGGCATGGCTAACGGGCTTTCCTTGCACCAGGTCGAAGCCATACTTTTTCATGAAATTGCCCACATTTACAGGTTTGATTACCTCGTAAATTTAATTCAATCTATTGTTGAAGTTGTACTATTTTATCATCCTGTGGTTTGGTGGTTGTCTGCACATATTCGCGCCGAACGCGAAAACATTTGCGACGATATTGCCATTAAACACACAGGTAATGCGATAAATTATGCCAAAGCTTTAACAAGCCTTCAGGAATTAAACAATCAAACACCAGACATCGTGCTGGCATTTTCAAACAAAAAATATCGCTTTATGAACAGAATCAGAAGACTATTGGGTTTACCCCAAATTAATAACAACCTCATGGAAGGATTGATTTCCTCTCTCTTATTAATCGTAAGCATTATTCTCTTCACGACCCATGCAGGTCCTGTTTTTGCTGAAAACAACATAAGTAATATCGGGGAAGAAATTTCGCTGATTGAATCAAGTTCAATACTTCAGATGGATGTTGATCAACAAAAGAAAGTTAAACAGCAAAAAAATGAGGCTATTGATAATGCAAAGAAAGTTGAAATTAAGTTACTCGAAAATCAAAAGATGATTGAAACCACTACAAAGAAATTAAGTAGTGCACAAAAATCATTCATGTCGAATTTGGAGAAAATGAAGCAAAAAGATGCGAAATCGGGCAATACAGACGAAGCTTTGTTTGAGCAATTTCAGAAAAAATCGATGGCTCAAACAAAAGCCATTCTGAAAGATCTTGATCTCCAGAAAAAGAACTTCGTTTTGATTTCAGAGAAACTTAAAGAAATATCTCCTCAACTGGATAAAGTTAAAGCTAAGCAGCTCCAATCAATGTTGAAGAAAAATAAAGAGATGCTGGTTAAAGCCATGGATAAATCGGAATACCTGACCCAATCTTTCAAAATCAAACAAAAAAAGATGTCAGCAAAGTCAAAAGACATCATAATGAAAGAAAAGCTGAAGCAGAAAGAAGAAAAGCAAGCTCAGTTGATGAATGAAATGCAATATAAGATGCAAAAGATGGAGGAAGTCTCTATGAAAGAGATGCAGAAAAAAATGGAGTTTTTAAGACAATCGCAACAAAAGCTTGAACAGGCTCAAAAACAAAACATGGATAAAGAAAGCATAAAAAAAATGCAGAAAAAGCTGCAAATCCAGGAGATGGAGCTAAAGACCAGGCAAAAAGAACATGAACGCAAATTAAAAGATTTGAAATCGAAAATGAAGGATCGAATTGCTGACCTGCAAGAAATTGAAGAAGTAGCGGAAATTGAGATGACTGAAGTTTTAGAAGTGGAAAGTGAAGCAGAAATGATGGAAAAGGAGAATATGACCAAAGAAATTGAGATGGCTGAAAAAGAAGAAATGGTTGCTGAAGCTGAAATGCCAGAGGAAGTAGAAATGGAACGCGAAATGAGTGAAGATCTGGAAATGGCCAGATTAAAAGATAAAGAAATGATTAAGAAAGAGATGACCTATAAAAAGGTAATCGAAGCTTTTTCAGAGCAATTAGCCGTAGATGGATTATTAAACTCAAACGGACAAACAGAAGTGGTATTAAGCGGCAAAAAGCTAAACGTTAATGGAAAGGCGCAGTCAAAAAAACTATTCCGAAAATACAGCAAATTATTAAGTGACACCCGCGGAGATAAATTATCGGGAGACAAAAAATTCATATTAAATCTGGATTAAACCATAAAAGTCGGCAATTAAATATAATCAAAAAAATCCGTTCAAATTGAACGGATTTTTTTATAAAGTTTTCATACATTTACCGCTAAAAACGCATGGCCTACAATTTTGATCTAATCATCGACAGAAAGAACACCAATTCTTTAAAACACGACATCACCAAAAACATTTTCGGAACCTCAGATTTACTCTCAATGTGGGTTGCAGACATGGACGTTGCAACACCTCCATTTGTGATTGAAGCCTTAAAAAAAAGATTAAATCATGAAGTTTTAGGATATACTTTAAGAACAGACACCTTCGATGATGCCATCATTAATTGGATGGATAAAAGGCATGCTTGGAAAGTAGAAAAGGAATGGATAAAATACACTCCGGGTATTGTGCCTGCAGTTAACATGAGTGTTATTGCATTAAGTGAACCTGGCGACAAAATCCTGATCCAGCCACCTGTGTATCATCCTTTCTTCCCTGCGGTGACTGATCATAAGCGGGTACTTCTGTATAATGAATTAAAACAAAATGAAGAAGGCTCATACGAAATTGACTTTATCGATCTGGAAACAAAATTAAAAGAAGCCAAATTATTTATCTTTTGTAACCCTCACAATCCTGTCGGAAGGGTTTGGACGATGGAAGAATTACAGAAGATTGGTGACTTATGTATCAAGCATGAGGTCATTATTTTATCAGATGAAATTCATTCCGATTTAATTTTACCCGGTTACAAACACATCCCAATGGCTTCAGTTTCGGAAGAAATTGCACAACAAACCCTTACTTATATGGCGCCAAGTAAAACATTCAATTTGGCAGGTTTGGCAACTTCATTTGCCATTTCAAAAAATGAAGACCTGATTAACGGTCTTCAAAATCAGATAAATATTTTACATTTAGGAATGGGAAATTTATTTGGAGCCATCGCTTTGGAAGCAGCCTATAATAATGGGGAAGGCTGGATTGATGAGCTAAATGCTTATATTGCAGAAAATGCCAAATACATTGATGAGTTTTTAAAAGAAAACCTCCCGCAAATAAAGCTGATCAAACCAGAAGCAACCTATTTGATGTGGTTGGATTTTAGAGCACTTGGGATGGAGGAAGAAGAATTAAAGAAGTTCATGACCGATAAAGCAAAATTAGGTTTTAATAATGGTTCAATGTTTGGATCGGGAGGTTCAGGTTTTCAACGAATGAATGTTGGTTGTCCAAAATCAACGGTAATCCAAGCCATGAATCAGTTAAAAGAAGCCATAAATAATATTTAAGATGAAAATTCAAGCTGCTGTTGTTCAGGCAAGTCCGGTGTTTTTTAACATCGACAAAACCATTGATAAGGTAGAGAAAATTGTAAAAGAATATGCTGCCAAAGGTAGCCAACTCATTTTATTTCCTGAATCTTTCATTCCGGGTTATCCCAGAGGTTTTGATTTTGGATCAAATGTGGGGAAAAGAACTGAAGCAGGCCGGGAAGTTTATAAAACATACCGCGATAACAGCCTTGAAATTGGAAGCAAGGAATTTTTAAGATTAGAAGAAATTAGCAAGAAGAATAAAATTTACTTGGTTATCGGCGCTACTGAAAGAGAAGCCAACAATGGCAGTTTATATTGCTCAATGTTTTATTTTTCGCCAACGGCAGGATATCTGGGTCGTCATCAAAAAATTAAACCTACCGGCGTTGAACGCTTAATTTGGGGCGAAGGTGATGGAAAATCATTGGTCAGCTTTGACACCAAAATTGGCAAAATGGGTGGATTGATTTGCTGGGAAAATTACATGCCTCCGGCCCGTATGAGCATGTATCAAAAAGGAGTTGAGATTTATCTAGCTCCAACGGCAGATGCCCGACCAGCCTGGACAGACAGCATGAAACACATCGCATTGGAAGGTCGATGCTACGTGCTGGGATGCAACCAATATTTCGAAAAGAAGGATTATGCTCCTGAATACCAAAAACTGGCCAGTAACGAAGCAGAAGTTTTATCTGCCGGAGGAAGTGTTATTGTAGCACCAAGCGGTGAAGTTATTGCTGGCCCTTTGTTCGGAAGCGAAGGAATTTTAACGGCCGAATTGGATTTAGAAGCGCTTTACAAATACAAACTCGATTTTGATGTAAATGGTCATTATACGCGCAACGACATCTTCAATTTTGAGGTTAAAAATCAACCAGATTCCATCAAAGAATAGAAATTCTAAAAACTTCAACAAATTTCGTCCATTTGTTATCTACTTTTGTAGAACAAATGTCCATATTTGAATATTTACATAACATTATAAAGCAAAGACTTATATATTGCCCGTTTTATTTGTAATTAAGGCTCCATAATGTATTAACTTTGTAAGATAAAAGCAACTAAAAAATACTTACTTTTATCATGATTGAATTGGCCTTTTTCCCCATCTTATTAACCATCGCAATCATTTTTGCGGCCTCTACACTTAAGGGAATTACCGGCTTTGGATTTGCACTTTTTTCAGTACCACTTCTCTCATTTATTTTCCCGATGAGTATGTTGGTTCCGGCCATTGCTTTGTTCAATGTGGTAACCAGCACCTATATTTTATTTGGGTTGAAAGAAAAAGTTAAATGGTATTATATCGTTCCAATGTTTGTTGCCAGTCTGGGTGGAATTCCGCTTGGAATCTACGCTTTAGAATATTTAAACGAAGATACCCTAAGACTCATTGTGGGAATCATGGTGATTATCTTTTCTCTAAAACTATTAAAAGGGGTTAATCTAGCCAAGCGATTTAAAAAAATGCCTTTATTTTTTGCAGGCTTTTTAAGCGGAATACTTACAAGCAGCGTTTCTATTGGTGGGCCACCACTGGTCATTGCCATGAGTCGTAAAGGCTATCATAAAGAATTTTTCAGAGCTGTTTTTTCCTGGTTTACCGTTTTTAGTTCAACTTTTGCTTCTGTAGCCTTTTATGTAAAAGGATTCCTTACTCCCGAATCTATAAAATTTGCCGCTTTGGCAATACCATTGCTTATTTTAGGATCGGGATGGGGAAATAAAATTGCTCAGAAAATACAACAGGAACAATTCCGGAAATTAGTTATTTATGTAAATGTTTTAACGGGCTTGATTATTATTATTACAAGCATACTTGCCAAATAAATTTACTCCCAGGGTTTAATTAAAACATCAATGGCACCCAAGCCGAATTTTGAAATAGAAGCTGTTTGATTCTCAACATTATCATAATCCTTCAGAATTTTAATAATCGCATTCTTTAAAATTCCGTTGCCTACTCCATGAATAAAAGTGACCTTTTTATAATTATTTGTAATGGCACTTTCCAAACAATCGGTAAAATATTTCTTCTGCAAAGCAAACATATCGCGGCTTTCCATACCTGAAATATTATCGATTAATTCTGCAATGTGCAAATCAACTTCAGCCATTCGAGGCAAAGTTTGATGTTTATCAATTAAAGGGGATTTTTTCTTTTCAGTTGCTTTTTTGATCACTCTTTCGGGTTCTTCATCTTTAATTGGAACGTTTCCTATTTTATCCTGATTCAGAATCTCATTTAAAGAATAAACCAAAGCTTTTTGATTTACCAAAGGAGAATATTTATAACTATTCTCATTGTTTAATTTATTGCTTTTTATTTTGAAGACCGTATTGGCCGGCATGATTGCCGTACCGGCTTCATTATTATGATAAAGCACCTGAACAATTCCTTCTCGCCATGCTTCAATTTCTTCCCGGTCGAGGCTGTTGATCAACAAAGCATTTTCCGATTCAATGGAATTATAATCATATCCATAATAAGCGCCCTGATCATCTTTTAACATCAAATTAAAAAGGATGTCGTAAGGGGTATGATTTACAAGATAGATATCCAGTATTCCGGTAATCATCCATTTTTGATCCTGAGGAACCAAAGCCAGATAAATACCATTGGCCTCATTTTTGGCGTAATCAACTTTCAGAATTTGTGCATCCGAATCTTCACTTTCCGACACGGCAATACTGGAGGGCAAATCGACCTTAAAATCTTCCTTAAACATACTTTCGGCATGTGTTACAACAGGCTCAACCAAAACCAAATCAGTAACCATGGTTGGGATATCGAAACCATCTTCAACCGCAACATTTACCATTTTCGAACTAATAACCTTACTCACAACTCCGCCACCTGCTTCGTTCAAAAATTTAACCTTATCTCCTACTTTTAATCCCATTTTTATAAACTTTAATCATTCAATTTTAATTGGCCGCAAAAGTACAATATTTAAATCAATTTCAGCAGATATAGGGACGTCGTCCCTATGGTTATTTTTGAGATGGGCTTAAAATCGCAGCCCATCCCCCACCCGGAGCAAGTTCTAGTTTAAATTTTTGATCTCGATTCACATTGGTCATTTCCATTATATAATCACTACCATAGCGATGTGCATTTTTGCCATCTTTAAAAATTTCAGCTTTGTAGCTTCCTTTCTCTAAAAAGGATAAATCAATTTCAAGGTTCCTGGCATCCAAATTGGTCATCGCACCCACATACCATTTTTCTCCTTTTCTTCTGGCGATGGCTATCACCTCTCCAATCTTGGCTTTCAGCACTTTGGTTTCATCCCAAACCGTTGGTATTTTTGCGATAAACCGGGTGCATTCCTCTTCTTTCATATAATTGGAAGGATTATCAGCCATCATTTGAAGCGGGCTTTCAAAAACCACATACATGGCCAATTGATGACAGCGGGTTCCCATGCTCATGGGGCGGTTCCAGGATATTCTAAAGTTTTTCTGCTGGGCGTTAATCATGGCACCCGGAGTATAATCCATTGGACCAGCCAGCATTCGAATAAACGGAATGGTTACATTATGGGTTGGGGTTTGGGTATCTGCCCACTTATTGTGCTCCAAGCCCCGAAGGCCTTCGCGGGTGATAACGTTTGGATAAGCACGTCGGAGTCCTGAGGGTTTATAATTCCCGTGAAAATCAACCAATAAATGATGGTCGGCCGCTTTGCGTGCAATTTTGTGATAATAATTTACCATCCATTGATCGTCGCGCTGCATAAAATCAACCTTGATTCCTTTCACTCCCCATTTCTCAAATTGCGCTAAACTTTCATCCAACTGATCATCCAGGGTTTTCCATACGACCCACAAAATGACTCCCACTCCTTTTGATTTTGCATAAGTGGTAATTTCTTCCATATCAATCTCAGGAACTATTTTTGACAAATCGCCCAATTCATACCAGCCTTCATCCATGATGATGTATTCAATTCCGTATTTAGCCGCAAAATCGATGTAATATTTATAGGTTTTTGTATTGACACCGGCCTCAAAATCTACGCCATAAATATTGTTATAATTCCACCAATCCCAGGCAACTTTACCGGGTTTTATCCAGGAAGCATCTTTAATTTGATTTGGTTTTGCAAGAATATACGAAAGCTGATTTGTAATTAAATCGGCATCGTTTTCGGCAATGGCAATTATTCTCCACGGAAAAGATCTTTCACCTTTGGTTTTCGCCAAATAATCCTCTCTTTCAGTAACCCTCACACTTCGATCATTTTCCTGTACTTCTTTTGAAGGGTAAGCCGGGAAGATTCCGGTAAATTCAAAATATCCGCTCGAAGGTTTTAGCCACATCCCAGGATAATCTTCTAAATCTGTTTCAGTAATCACCATTTTCACACCACCCTCGGCCTCAACCAGCATGGGCAAACTGCAAAATTGCTCGTCTTTTATTTCTGAAATTTTATAATTTTTATAATAGCGTTCATTGTGCGAATGAAAGCTGGTTTCTTCGGGGAAATAGGTCATAAAATCATTGGGAAAACCAAAATCAGCTTCTTCGTTTTTAACGACAATTTCACCTTTCATACGGGTTTTAAATCGATAAGCTACTCCTTCATTAAAAGCCCTGAATTCAATACTAAATTTCTTTTTAAAAACAATTTCCAGAGAATTAAAATTTTCGGAGATGCTTGAACTTTTTACCGAAACCACCGGATATAAAACACCTTCATGATGATCTTTTATCACTTTTTTTACCTCGGGCATACTCCCCAGCACCACATCCTGATCGAGGCTGAGAGAGATACGGGAATAATCAAGCACCAATTTATCCTTGAACTTCACGGCATAATGAATGTCATTTTCAATAATGATGCTAACTTCTATTGAGTTATTAGGTGATTTTAAATTGAAAATCTGAGCTTCAGCATCAAAACTTAGGAAAGCAATAATGAGGATGGCAGATAAGCTAAAAAATGATTTTTTCATAGGGTTTAGTTTCAAGATTAGAATTAAACTCATTTTGTCCCTCGACTGCATTTCGACTTTTCTCAATGCTTAGCTCGGGATCAGTTCGACTGAATAATTTTATTAAACAAAATTTTAGTCTCACTGAATTAAAAACGTAAATTTAACCAATCCAAAGTGAATAAAAAATTTTACCATGAAGAAGCAGATTTCAGTTGAAAGAATTTTCCAAATTGATTTAAACAGCGGAAAAAGTGAAGCAGATAACAGTACCCTTACCAAAGAGCGGCTTTTTGATGAGCAAGGAAATACCACAAAGGAAGTTAGCTACAATCCTCCTGGAATTGTTGATCAAACGATTGAAAGCCAATACGACGAAAAAAACCGGTTGATTGAAGAATCTTGCTTTGATGAAGAAGATGAATTATTGGAGAAAACCATTTTTTATTGGGATAATGACAAAAAAATAAAAGAGGAAAAACATTATCTGGACGGGTCCATTGACACCACTACTTTTACGTACAATACAAATGGTCAGCTCACCGAAAAAATGTGTAAAGACGACGAAGATGAAATAGAGAATAAGGAGTTATTTAACTATGATGGTAAGCGACTTAATGAGCACATGCTTTTTGAAGGAGAAGATGAACTTATTGAGAAAAAAACCTTTGTTTTTGAAAATGACAAGTTGATTTCTGAAACCCATTTGGATGCCATAGAAGGTGATGAAACCAGAAAAGAATTTCGTTATGATGCGGATGGAAATATTGCGAAAGAATTGAATTACAATCCAAAGAACCAACTCATCAAGAAAACCGAATTCTTAAAATACAAAGGGCAATATGTAATAGAATTCCGAGAGGAAGATCGCTATAAAAACAACATAACCAAACTCACATACAATGAATATGACAACATCATACTTCAGGAGCAATTTAGCATTGATGGGGAGCTGAATCATCGGATTGAGCGCAACTTTGATGATGGGCAACGATTGCTTGAAAGTTTAACTTTTGTAAATACACAAGGTCAGGGAGTGAATCTACATTTCAAAGAAGTGCATAAATATGAATTCTGAGACTAGATTAATCAAAAGCTAAAGTTATACCGTTCTGGAAACCACGGCTTTGGTTTTCCATCGACCGGTCAGATAATACAGATAAGAAAGTGACATTCCAACAATCCAAGCGATAGGGATACCCCACCAAATACCTACAACTCCAAATCTTTGCGACAAATAATAACAAACCGGAATACGCACCACCCAAAGTGCAATAAAGGTAATAAACATTGGAATTAATGTATCTCCGGCTCCACGCATCACAGCGCCGATGGTAAACATGGTTGTAAAGCTAATATAGAAGAAACTTACGATCCGCAAATATTCAACCCCAATAGCAATCACATTTTCATCAGAAGTAAAAAGCTGCATTAGAGGTCTGCTAAAAGTGAAAGCAATAGCTGCCACAGTTAACGCAATGGCCATCGTCATATATAAAGTAGAAACCAAACCTCTTTTTACTCTTTCGGGTTTATTGGCTCCGATGTTTTGCCCAACAAATGTTGAAAGCGCAGCGGCAAACATCATGGCCGGCATCGAAGCAAAAGCATCCACCCTGAAAACCACAGAATATGCCGCAGTTGTATCCGTACCAAACGGATTAACCAGCCAATACATCACCATCATACTTAAGGCAACAAAAACCTGTTGAAATCCGATGGGAAATCCAATACGAGAACTTTGCTTAAAAATAAACCTGTCAAAAACCAGCCGTCTCCACGAAAGATTAATAACCTCGTGGGTATTGTTTAAATAGATAATGGCCGTAATAAAAGCCCCACCCTGAGCAATAAGGGTTGCCAAAGCAACTCCGGCTATTCCCCACTTAAACCAAAGTACAAAAATCAAATCAAAAATAATATTGGCGATGGTTGACAAGATCATAAAATAGAGTGGCGTTTTTGAATCACCCAAACCCCTTAATATGGCACTTGTACCATTAAAGCCAAAAAACAACACCAAACCCGATAAATAAATCCGAAGATAGGTCACGGCACCAGGAATTACCTCTTCCGGCAATTTGGTTAAACGGAATATTTGTTCAGCAAAGGTAATGCCTAAAAGGCTAACAAGGATGGAAGCAAAAAATAAAAAGATGTATAAAGTATCGATGGCCCGAAGTACTTTTTTCATATCCTTGGCCCCAAAAAACTGGGCAATCACAATGGTTGATCCGGTGGCAATACCAATGATTAATGAAATAAGTGTAAAAATGATTGGGAAGGAAGCTCCAACGGCTGCCAGTGCTTCTTTACCAATATAATTACCCACAATGGCGCTATCAATAACATTATAAAGTTGTTGAAAAATATTACCCAATAACATGGGCATCGCAAACTTAAAAATGAGGGGGCCTTCTTTCCCTATGCTTAAATCTTTCAAATATTTATAATTTCGAGATTATGTATGATTTTAGTTAATCTTAGTCGTTTTTACCTTACTTTTTCTTTTTCAATATCCGTGAAGGTGAAGTCATATCCTTTAAACCAGAACTAACGTTATTTATCTCTGATGAAATATCCTTAATATCTTTGGCCAGTTCATTTTCTTCGGTCATTTTCTTAACATCCTTAATTCCCGACCCCAAACCTCTCATCAATTCAGGTATCCGTTTGCTTCCGAACAAAATCACCAAAACCAAAACGATAATAATGATTTCGGGTCCACCCATTAATCCAAGAAGTACAAAACACATTGACATATTCATTTTATTTGTGACAAAAGTACTAAAACAAATGCAAAATGTTTAAAACGAATAAAAGTTCAAAACAGAAAACTTTAACAATTCAAATTTCTTCTGATTCCAGAATATCTTTCATTTGTATAAATAATGTAATTTTGCAATGATTTTCAAACGATTCTATCGCTGTTTCGCCTCTGGCGAGAGAGAGGAAAGTCGGGACAACATCGAGCACCATACTTCCTAACAGGAAGGCTTCAATCATTGATTGAATACAGCAAGTGCCGCAGAAAATAACCGCCCTGAGCAAGTCGAAGGGCAAGGGTGAAAATGTGAGGTAAAAGCTCACGGGTTGCTAAGGTGACTTAGTAATCGGGTAAACCTTATGGGTTGAAAAGCCAAATATACTCCGGCCCCGCTTAGGCGGGATAGAAGTTGCTCACTAAATTATGTACGCATAAACCGGAGCGGGTAGGCTGCTAAAGCTTAATGGTAACATTAAGTTTAGATAAATGATAGAAAGTCCGGTTTCGGATTACAGGATCCCGCTTATCAGTTTGAAAATTATTAATAAGGCTGTTTAAAGATTTAAAACAGCCTTATTAATTAAATTAAACTTTTTTCTTCCCCAATAATTATACTTTGATATATAAGCTTTATTTAAGCCAAACTACTAATAATGTATGGGTTGTTCAAACATATCTTGTTAGGAGTTTGAAGAGTCGGGTTTTATCAATGGGTTTGGAAATGTAATCATTGCAACCCGCTGCCAGACATTTTTCACTATCGCCGGCTATGGCATAAGCCGTTTGAGCAATAATGGGCAGATCGCTTCTAAATTCTCTTATTTTCCTGGTTGCCTCCAATCCATCCATGATAGGCATATTTATATCCATTAATACCAAATCAATGTCAGGATTTTCTTTACATTTCTGAACTGCCAATTTTCCGTTACTTGCCCAAATCAAATCAACTTCTTCATTTTGGAGAAAAACGTTAATCAGTTCAACACTGGTTTCATCATCTTCAACAAATAGTATTTTTTTACCTTTAAATTTCAATGCTTTATTATCTAATTTGGGAGTCTTCTCTTGACTTCCTATTTCAACCTCCTTATAGGGAAGGGTAAAGTAAAATGTACTCCCTTGGCCTACAATTGAATCAACACCCATACTTCCTCCCAACAACTCTGTAAGCCTTTTAGAGATAGCTAAACCAATCCCAGTACCTCCATATCCGCGTACATGTGTATCATCTACCTGTCTGAAAACCTGAAAAATAATGTCATAATTTTCTTTTGGAATACCAATTCCTGTATCCTTAACATAAAACTTCAACACAGAAGGAACAGCTGATTTATCAATACTACATCCGCATTCAACGATGCCCTGATGGGTAAACTTAAGTGCATTTTTCAATAGGTTGATCAAAATCTGTCGAAGCTTCACAGCATCCGTAACTATTTCCAATTTTTGGATGTTTTTGGGGATAACAAAACTCAGTTTAATTTGTTGCTTGTTTTTGGTTTGCTGTTCTTTAATTATTATTTCCTGAACTTCGTTGAAGAATGACGAAAGGTTTACTTTCGCTTTTTGCACCTTCATTTCCCCTGATTCGATGAGGGTAAAATCAAATAGGCCCTCCACAATTCCGAGTAAATGATTACCACTAACATTTATCGTATTTGCAAAAACAACCAAATCCTTTTTTGTCATTTCTTCACTCATGAGATCGGAAAAACCAATGATCGAATTTAAAGGTGTTCTGAGTTCATGAGACATGGTTGCCAGGAAAACAGATTTTAAACGATCGCTTTCTTCAGCTTTTTCTTTTGAGAGTATCAATTCTCTTTCCTTGTTTTTTCGTTCAGTAATATCAGAGGCAACCCCAATAAGTCCAAGAGTGTTTCCTTCTTTATCTTTTATGCTTGTTGTGGAGAGAGAGATGGGAAATTCGCTTCCATCTTTTCTTTTATTCATCAACTCTCCCCTCCATGAATCCTTTATCGTGTCAGGCAGGATTTTACTGACTACTTCAAGAGAATTCTTTTCTGAACGAACTATACTCATAGGTTTTCCTATAATTTCATCTTTTTCAAACCCATAAGTGGTTAAGAAAGTTTCATTCACAAATAAAATTTTATCGTCAGTATCTGTAATACTCACACATTCATTTACACTTTTTAATGAATGAGCTAACATTAAAATTTCCTCTTCGGTTTTTTTTCTTTTTGTAATATCCCACAAATACGATTGTGTCCCTTTACATTTTTTATTCTCATTGTAAACTTCACTGATGTCAATTTCAATATGTATGGTTGTACCGTCTTTTCTGATGGCCCTAAATTCATATCTGGATGGTACTTCTTCACCTTTAACCCTTTTTAAATGAAGATCTCGAACAAATTCATAATCATCGGGATGAACCAAAGACTTATGAGATAAGCCCTTTAATTCTTCTTTGGTGTAACCAAATAATTCCAAAAATTGATTGTTGCAATAAATCAAGTTACCTTTAACATCATCAATTCCTACACCGATGTTTCCTTTCTCAACAAGGTCTTTATACTGATCTTTAATCTTGTTTAATTCCTGCTCAGCTTTCTTCCGATCTGAAATATCGCGCACAGCAACAACACGCAGATTTTTATTCTCACCATTAACACTCATGTCCTTCCCTTCAATCTCAATCGGGAATAAAGAGCCATCTTTTTTTATCCCAATAGCTTCATATGGTTTTGCATGTTTCTGTTTAACTTTTTTTGAAATCAGAATGTGTGAATCTTTATGAATTAATTGTTGAATGATATTTTTCCCAACCAATTCATCATATTTATATCCAAACATCTTCGCTGCTGAATCATTTGCATCAATAGCAATTCCATTCTGATGGATAACGATTCCTTCAAAAGTAATTCCAGATAGTTTTTTGAATCGTGATGTGCTTTCATTTATGGTTTGCTCCGCTTTTTTCATTTCAACAGCTGTAGAAATCTGACCAGCAACAAACTCCATTAAATCAAGATCTTTTTGAGTATATGCATCTGATCGTTCATAATTCTGTACACTGAACAAGCCAATGACCTCACCTTTCCTGATTAAAGGCACGCCCAACCATACTTCTGAAAGTGTACCATAAATTTCAATTTCCCCATCTTCTTGCATCTTCAGAGCCTTCTGTTTGTCTACCAGCAGTGGCTTAGCCGTTTTTAACACATAACCGCTAATGGAATTATCAGCAGGCCAACTGCCAAATTCATCTTTTTCATCCTTAACATTGGGTGATGAGAAAGAATTGGTTTCATGATCATAAAGGGCAATGTAAAAGTTACCAGTATCAATGAACTTTGATAAAGATTCTCTGATTTTATTTACTAACTCTTTGAGATTTTTAGAAGTAATGGTAGCTTGTGTGATATCAAACAACACCTCCTTAACTTTATCAGCATACTTACGGCGGCTAATGTCTCGGTTATTACCTCTTCGTCCTTTAAGATTTCCATCTTGATCAAATATTGGGATACAAGTATGCTCAAGCCACTTTTCTTCACCACTTTTTGAAATGATTCGGAACTCCATAGAAAACTCATCTAATTCATTGAGGCACTCACTTTCGTAATGGTCCCTGACTTGATCAAGATCATCAGGATGTACCATCTCAAACAATAAGCTTGAATTCGCCATAAATTCCTCAGGATTATAACCGCTAATATTCTTGCATGAAGGTGAAACATAAAGGTAACTTGAATGAGGATTTATCCAATATTCCCAATCGTGGGTATGATCAGCCAGAAGTCTGAATTTGGTTTCACTTTTACTTAAAGCCATCTCTGTTTCCTTCCGGATTGCAATCTCATTTTGAAGTGGTTCAATTGCAAGCCTTTTTAAGATCAACCATAGAGATCCTATAAAAATTATTACAATAATCCCTGTTATTGCAACAAAAAGCCCCATCAACTTAAACTGGCCTCTTCTTGCATCAGACATATCATACCTTATTTCAAATTTTACGATTTGCCCAATCGGTGATTTAAATGAATGTTTAAGATCATAATAATAAACGACCTCCCTGTCCTTTAAAAATTCAATCAATGGTTTATCATCATTGAGACTCATGTTCAGAAGCAAAATGTTTGAATCTTTTTCGCTCCACAACATCATTTGCTCTTCAATTTTCTCATAATCATTTGTGATCAACGATCCTTGAGAAATTGCTTCGAGGATATTTTAATCCCAATATACCTTATCTTCGATATTTTTGATCAAATTATTGTTCACCACCTTGTTTAAAATGGTGCCAATCAACATAAATGAGATAATGATAAAGAAACTTAAGGCCCAAAATGCTTTTTTCATAACATTTCCTCCTTCTCTTCTTTAAAATTCATTTCATCCGCTCTTACTTTTACTATTATGCTTCTTAAACTATTGTAGTCAATATCATTTGCTGATACCATTTTTATGATTTTAGCATGAATTGGTTTCAGGATTTTATTTACAACTTCTGTTTTTGTAATATTTAATAATGCTTCTTGAATTCGGTTATTCAATTCATCATCAAGACTATTTGCTGAAACGAATAAATGTTCTGGTGAAGGTGGTGATACAGCAATCACTTTTAAACCTTTATCTTTATAAACAGCATAAGTATTTTCGCAAACTGCGCCAGCATTTATATTACCTGATAAAATATTAAGGCATACATTGCTGTTACTTCCTACAACTTTTAAATGCTCCTTAGGAAACCTTACTCCAGCCTCAATAAACATATAACGAGGTATTATATAGCTCATGGTTGAAATTAAACTGCTTGAAGCAAAACTTTTATCCTTTAAGTCAGCAATACATTCTGCAGGATTATCAGATCGCGTTATGATATACCCACCAAACTCATGCTTTTCATTGGTGCTGATGTTACTAAGTAATCTTTTTGCACCAAACCTTTCTACCATAATTACATAGGCCGCAGGCCCCATATAAGCCAAATCTACTCGATCACTTCCTATCTGTTCAATATGTTCCTCATATGTCTTAGATATGCTTAGTGCGAATGGTCTTCCAACTTTTTCGGTTAAATAATCGATTAGGGGCTGGTAATTGCGTGCCAGTTCTATTGGGGAATTATAAGAGTGTACAGCCAGGATAATGGGTTGCTTGGTATCCTTTACCTTATCTTCAACTTTTATAATTCTAAAAGCATGTTTGTATAAACTTTGATTAAATGAAATAATGGCCATCAGACCAATCACCACAACAATCATGAATAAAAACAAATTCCGCCTTTTATTGAAAAAACCCTTTGTTTTATTATATCTCATTTTAGGACAATTTCTATCATCTACAATAAAATCGTCACATCGCATACTCCATAAACAATATGACTATTTGAGTCTATTGCACCCAATATCAAACGCTTGCCCTCTTTATCTCAACACTTTCCACTAAAAAAATGCGAAAGATCATTGTCAGCAAAACTCCATTTTTGTATGAATCTGAAATTTAAACAATTGATCCTTAATTAATATAGGTAAATTACCTAAATAATTCTATTTCTGCGAACTGGAGAATAAGTATGAAGATAATAATTCACAAATGCTCCAAAATATTACAATAATTTCGCCGTTAATTGTTAAAACTTGTATGTTAATAAATTAGTTTTGTAGTCGAAGCAGCAAGAATCATATTATTTACCTTTATTTGGTACAAAATTTTTTATCATGAACAACGTTTGGAAATTCTTAATAATTTTCATTTTTCTGATTAATCTAAGCCCATTATCCGCCCAAAAATCGGGACTTAATCAGGATATTGAATCATCATACAAAACTGCAGTTGACCTCTTTCAAAAAGAAAAATATGGGGCTGCTCAGGCTATTTTTGAGAAAATCATTAATGAGAGTTCAGATAAAGATCAATCAATGGTGGTAGATGCTACTTATTATGATGCCATTTGCGCCCTTGAACTTAAGCACAAAAACACCGAATTTAAATTAAAAAACTTCATCAACAAATATCCCACCAGTTCAAAAATTAAAAGAATATATTTTCAACTTGGAAAATATCAATTCAATAAAAAAACTTACCGAAAATCGCTTCAGTCTTTCCAAAAAGTTGACCGCAATGATCTAACCAGAAATGAATTGGACGAATACAATTTCAAAATCGGGTATTGTTATCTAAAGCTAAAGGATGAAAAAAATGCACGCTTTGCATTTGATAAAGTGATCAGTTCAAATTCAATTTATACGCCCCCTTCAAAATATTATGTAGCTCATTTAACTTATCTTGAAAAAGATTATTTAACAGCATTGCCCATTTTCGAAAGCCTGAAAAAAGATCGCTCCTATAAAAACATTGTACCTTTTTATCTATTGCAAATCTATTATTATCAAAAGAAATTTGACAAAATATTAGCTGATGGACCCGAATTATACAAAACGGCAAAAAACAATTTAAAAGCTGATATGGCCAAACTACTTGGAGGGGTATATTATCAAACTGCTGATTTTGCTTCTGCCCTTACCTATTTTGAAAACTATGAACGATTTTCACGAAAGAAGCTTGAGCGGCAAACCGCCTACCAGATGGCCTTCAGTTATTTAAAAGTAAAAAGATATAAAGATGCCATCAGGTATTTTCAAGATGCCATTTTACAAAGAGATGAACTGGCTCAAAATGCCTATTACAACCTGGGGTTATGCTATCTTGAAACCGACCAGAAGAAGTTTGCAAGCAATGCACTTTTGTCTGCTTCAAAAATGGATTATAACTTAGAGATTAAAGAGGAAGCTCTTTTTAGTTATGCCAAATTAAGCATTGAACTTTCTCACGACCCCTATAACAATGCCATCAATTCATTAGAGCAATATTTAATAACTTATCCGAATTCAGACAGAAAAGATGAGGCTAATAATTATTTGGTACAATTATATGTATCCACCAAAAATTATAAAGCAGCATTAAGTTCAATGGATCAATTAAAATCGAAAGATCCAACTTTTATGGAGTCCTATCAAAAGATTTATTATTACAGTGCAATTCAGCTCTTTAATGATAAAAAATATGATGAGTCTATTGATTTATTTAAAAAAACCATTGAGAATCCTTTCAATAAAAATATTGCAAGTGTTTCGAATTATTGGATAGGTGAAGCCTTTTACCGGCTTCAAAACTTTTGGGGTGCCAATAAATATTATAATGAATTTTTAAGAGACAAAGATGCGCGTGAATCGGAATATTATGGTGTTACAAAATACAATCTTGCTTACATCCATTTTAATAAAAAAGAATATGATCAGGCCATCAATTACTTTAAAGATTTTTTAGTTTCAAACAGAAATTACGACATCCGTTTTATCAACGATGCCAACCTCCGAATCGGGGATTGCTATTATATCACAAAAAGATACAGAGATGCTGTTAAAAGTTATGATGCAGCATCCAAACTCAAACAAGCGTCGAGCGATTATGCCATTTTTCATAAAGCTTTAGCTTACGGCGCCATGAGTAGATATAGCGAAAAAATTTCAACCTTAAGTCATTTAATCAGCATCAACCGAAACTCTTCATATTATGATGATGCACTTTATGAGCTGGGTACCACTTTTCTGATCCGCAATGATAACAAGGGTGCGCTTCAATATTTTAATAAGTTGGTTCAGGAAAAACCCAGAAGCAGTTTTTCGAAAAAAGCCTTGCTTCGAAGTGGTCTTATCTATTATAATGACAATAAAAATTCGGCGGCCATCACAGCACTTAAAAAAGTAATCTCAGATTATTCGGGTACAGCCGAATCAATTGAAGCTTTGGCCAGTTTAAAAAACATTTACATCGACATGAATAATGTGGATGAATATTTCAGATTTTCAAACAGTATGGGAATTACATCTGTACAACCATCCGAACAAGATTCACTCTCCTATTCCATTGCAGAAAATCAATACATGGAAGCAAATTACGCTGAAGCAAGCAGGCTGTTCAAAAGATATCTGAACAATTATCCTCAGGGCAACTATTTAGTAAATGCCAATTATTATTTGGCCGAATGTGAATTTCGGAACGAAAATTTTTCAGAAGCTTTAAAAGGCTATGAGTTCATCATTGAACGACCTGCCATGAGGTTTACAGAAGATGCTTTACGGAAAGCTTCCCGCATCAATTACAATTTAAAAAATTACGCCCAGGCACTAAAAAACTATGATTTATTGGCAGAGTTAGCCGAAAGCAAAGAAAGTCGACTAGAAGCACTGGAAGGCCAGATGCGCTGCAATTTTTTATTAAAGAACTACCCTCTGAGCATCAATGCTGCAAACGGCGTTTTAAAAAGTGACAAGGTAAGCAGCGATCAAATCAATGAAGCCCATTTTTTACTTGCTCAATCTTATTATGCTTATGAGCAACTGGGAAAAGCTTTAGAGCAATTCAAAATATCTGAGCAATTGGCCGAAAACGAAATTGGGGCCGAATCAAAATTTATGATTGCCCAGATTAACTACCAGCAGAAAAATTATCAGGAGTCTGAAAAAGTGATCATGGAGTTATCCAATAATTATGCTTATTACGATTTCTGGGTAGCCAAAGGATTTATTTTACTATCAGATGTTTATATTGCCTTGGACAATACTTTTCAAGCAAAGCAAACCCTAATGAGTATTATTGAGAATTATGAGGGCCAGGATCTGGTAGAAATTGCTCAACAAAAATTAAAGAACATTAACGAACAGGAAAATATTTAAACAATGCCATCAACCCCATTGATCAAAAAACTAGGATTCATCTTTATTTGTCTCCAGTTCATCGCCATTTCATCAGTACAATTGCAGGCACAAACAACCAAACACACTGAAGAGATTACCATTGTTGGGGCCTTCGATCCCAAAATATCCAATGCCTTTAAAATTAATCTAAACCCAAAAGTTAAGGATGATCAAATTGGCTTGCCTGCATTAAGTTATTTTCTGAATCCCATTCAACTCTCCACCTGGTTTGACCTTGATCCAATTAAACCAGCAAATATTAGAGGAGAGCAGCTTTCTCAGCTTTACAAAAATTTCATCAAGGCAGGATATGGAAATTTCACCACACCATACCTCGAATTTTTCGCCTCAAATTTACGTTCAGATGACTTTGCTTTGGGTGTTCATGTTAAACACCAATCCTCAGCTGGCAAAATCAAGTACTATCCTAAAAGCGCCTATAGCAAGAATTTAGCAGAGGTCTTCGGAAAGAAATTTTATAAAAATCACACCTTGAGCGGAAGAGTTGTTTATGATCACCAAATCCTGCATCGTTACGGATATGATCCCATACTTTTTGTGACTGATCCACTGCCGGATGAAGCCATAAAACAGCAATATCAAATGGCAGGAGCCAATGTTTTATACAATAGTAATTTCATTGAAACAGGAAAAGTAAATCATTCATTCGGATTGAATTATTATTTCTTAAAAGACATCAACCAGACCGCTGAACACAATGTGAATTTTATCAGTCGTTTCGATAATACTTTTAATTTTTCAAACCTCACAGAGGAACAAAAACTAGGCTTGGTTGTGAGTGCAGATTATTATAATTATTCTGACACACTGAACAATGAGAACAAGGTTTTAATAAGCGTAAAACCCTACATTCAAACAGAGCTTGAACAGTATCAGTTTTATGCAGGCATCAATGCCATGGCCGAAATTGACACCAGCTCAACCTTTCACATCTATCCGGAAGTTAAGGCCGGAGTAGAAATTGTGCCAAAGTCTTTTATTGCAAGTGTTGGAATTACCGGAGGTTTCACAAAAAACAGTTTTAACAAACTAAGGAATGAAAATCCATACATGAATTCGGTGATTCCGCAAACTTACCAGAATAATAAATTTGAGGTCTATGGGCAACTGAAAGGTAAAATAATACAAGGATTCGACTTTGATGTCACTTTGTCTAATTCAACCATTAGCAATATGCCATTTTTCGTGAACGATAGCTCCACAAAATATGCCAATACTTTTGAGGTAGTTTTTGATGATGTAACCCTTTTGCATGCTCGATTCACCTTCAGTTATCAATCTAAGGAGTCCATCAAAGTACTTTTTAAAGCTAACTACTATGATTACACCATGACCACAGAATTCAGGCCATGGCATAAGCCGGAGTACGACCTTAGTCTTTCTGCAAAATTTGCCATACGCGATATCATTTTTATCCGAGGAGAAATTACCAATTATGGTAAGAGTTTTGCCAAGACTTATTCCACCTCCGGACTATCCATAAAATCTGAACCTATGGACAGTTGGACAGACATAAATTTAGGGATTGAGTACCGATACACTAAAAATCTTTCAATATTTGCTGATTTCTACAATCTTGGCAACACTTCTTATATGCGATGGTATAATTATCCGGTGCAGAAATTTAGCATTATTGGCGGTTTAAGCTACTCATTTTAGGCAAGATATAACACCTTTTACTTCAACGCTTTTTCAGCTAAATACAGGACCACTTTTTTCAACGAATTCTTGTTAAAAAAAACAAGCATTTTCGCTCCATTTAATGGGCTTTTGTACGTAAATTATTAGTATATTTGTTTCTTTGTACAAAACTACATAACTGCTTGATTATGACCGAAGAAGAAAAAAGAGATAGTGCAAACCAAAACTATAATGCAGATAACATTCAAGTCCTTGAAGGTCTTGAGGCAGTTCGCAAGAGACCTGCCATGTATATTGGTGATATTAGTAAGCGTGGATTGCATCATTTAGTATATGAAGTTGTTGATAATTCAATTGATGAAGCCTTAGCAGGATATTGTGACGAAATTGAAGTTATTATCCATAAAGATAATTCGATATCTGTTTCAGATAATGGACGTGGAATTCCTACAGGAATCCATGAAAAAGAAAATCGTTCAGCCTTAGAAGTTGTAATGACTGTTTTGCATGCCGGTGGTAAATTTGATAAGGGCTCTTATAAAGTTTCCGGTGGATTGCACGGTGTGGGTGTTTCATGTGTGAATGCCTTATCCAGCAAATTAACAGCTACCATTTATCGAGAAAATAAAATATTTTTTCAGGAATACCAGATTGGTAAACCTCAGGCTGATGTAAAGGTTATTGGCGAAACCGAAAAAAACGGTACCACCATTTGGTTTAAGCCCGATGATACAGTCTTCACTGAACTTGTTTATGAGTTTGACATTCTTAGCACACGATTGCGTGAGTTGGCTTTTCTGAACAAAGGCATCAAACTTTCAATTAAAGATGAGAGGGCAGTTAATGAAGAAGGTGAACAGATGGAATCTTCATTCTTTTCTGAAAAAGGCTTGGTAGATTTCATCAATTATTTAGATGAAACCCGCGAAAAATTAATGCCGGATCCAATTAACATTGAAGGAGAGAAAAATGGTGTACCGGTAGAAATAGCAATGCAGTACAATACATCCTTTGCTGAAAACCTGCATTCATATGTAAACAACATCAACACCATTGAGGGTGGTACCCACCTATCCGGTTTTAGAAGAGGACTAACAAGAACCCTAAAAAGCTATGCTGATAAATCAGGCTTGCTGGCAAAACTAAAATTCGACATCAGTGGTGATGATTTTAGAGAAGGATTAACAGCCATTATTTCGGTGAAGGTTAGCGAACCACAATTTGAAGGTCAAACAAAAACCAAACTTGGTAACTCCGAGGTAATGGGTAGCGTTGATCAAATGGTGAGCGAATCGCTTTCTAATTATTTAGAGGAAAATCCGAAAGAAGCAAAAATCATTGTCAACAAAGTAATTCTTGCAGCTACCGCTCGTCATGCGGCACGTAAAGCAAGAGAACTTGTACAACGAAAAAATGTATTATCCGGCTCAGGCTTACCCGGAAAATTATCCGACTGTTCTGAAAGAGATCCTGAAATGTGTGAGATCTACTTAGTGGAGGGTGACTCTGCGGGAGGAACTGCAAAACAAGGTCGTGATCGAAAATTCCAGGCCATTCTTCCATTGAGGGGGAAAATTTTAAATGTTGAAAAAGCCATGCCTCATAAAATATTTGAAAATGAGGAGATCAAAACCATGTTCACGGCTTTAGGAATTACGATTGGCACCGAAGAAGACAGCAAAGCATTAAATCTTTCAAAGCTTCGTTATCATAAAGTGATCATCATGACGGATGCGGATGTAGATGGTAGTCACATTGCCACTTTATTGTTAACCTTCTTCTTCAGATACATGACTGAATTGATTGAAAAAGGTTATGTCTATATCGCGACTCCTCCCCTCTATTTACTCAAAAAAGGAAAAGAGCAGGTTTATTGCTGGTCGGATGAAGAAAGAGATGCATTTATTCAAAGAGTATCTCCAAACGGAAAAGATACTGGAGTACACATTCAACGATATAAAGGTTTGGGAGAGATGAATGCTGAACAACTTTGGAGCACAACCATGGATCCAGAACACAGAACCCTTCGCCAGGTATCCATTACAAGCGGTACGGAAGCTGATCGTGTATTTTCTATGTTAATGGGTGATGAAGTGCCACCAAGGAGAGAATTTATCGAGAACAACGCTAAATACGCCAACATCGACACCTAAAATATAATGTAGCTGTCTGAAAAGATTAAATTATTCTATGTTGCGTCATTCCGGACTTGTTCCGGAATCTAAAATTCAGTCATTTACAGATTCTGAAGTAAATTCAGAATGACGGATTAGACACTTTCTAGACAGCTCCTTTTTATTATACTACATTGACAACCCCCGATTGATAAATTTAACCATCGGACTCATTTGTTTAAACAATTTCAAAACATAAGATTCAAAATCTGCTTTCATGCATTGTGCATTCGAAACATGATGAATAAAACCGTAAGACTTAAATTTTAGCAATTCGATGTCCGGAAAATCAGCTGGGAAATCTTTGGGGGGACGAATCAGTTTATCACCACTAATTTCTTTAAAATATTTAATGTTTTTCGGATCATTAATGATGCCTTTAAATTCATCAATATTGTAATAAATTTCCTGTCGCACTTTTTTAAGCATGGGACCTGGTGGCATATAAACTCCACCCACAATAAACGAATTATGATTTTCAATATGTAGGTAATACCCAGCATTTCCTGTACTTTTTCCGCCCTTCACCATAAAGCCGCCAAAGTTTAATTTATAAGGCGATTTATCCTTAGAAAAACGAACATCACGATAAATTCGGAACATACATTTTTTAGCTTCTAAATTCTTTACATCTTCATCTATTTCTCCAACTTTAGGGATTAAATTTTCCAAAACTTCAAGCATGTCTTTTTGAGCCGCAATAAACAAAGGCTTGTTTTCAGTGAACCATTCCCGATTATTGTTCTGAGCCAGATGCTCCAAAAAATCAAATACATTTTTCTTAATCATCACCTCTTCATTTTGATTCAATGTAAAAATAAAAAAATAAAACTCAAACCTTCAAATATTCAACATCAATTCAAAACTTACTGAGACAAAATCTCAATTCGGGTATTAAAAGCAAAAGTGATATTTACATGAGAATCATCAAAGTAATAGCTCTCTATATTTTACTACTTCTAAAAACCAGCTCCGCTTCTGGCACTGACCTTTTCAATAACAGCAAAGGTAGCCAATCGGCCGCATTGGGATACACCGGAATTTGCTTAAACAATGTTTGGTCGACCATGAATAATCAGGCTGGTTTGGCATCACTAAAAAAAATTACGGCAGGAATTTACATCGAAAACAAATTCCTCATTCAGTCGCTCAACACCAAATCTCTTGCCTTTGCAATTCCAGCCTCATCCGGAACCTTTGGTGCTTCATTCATACAATTTGGCGAATCGGAATATAATGAAACCAGTATTGGTTTATCTTATGGAATGACCTTATCGCCAAAATTTTCAGTGGGCATACAGCTGTTTCATTATGCCATAAATCAAACTCAGGAATTGGGTCATGCAGGTGTTTTTAGCTTTCAGGGCGGTTTTATCTTTAAATACAATAATGAATTAAAAATTGCATTTCACATTTTCAATCCACAATTCATTGTAAAAAACAACAACCAGCCCCAATTAGCTGAGATTGTCAAACTAGGACTACTTTACCAAATTTCAGAAAACCTAAACAGTTACCTCGAATTCCACAACCATTCAATTTATAAAAGTGGCATAAATTCCGGATTGGAATATTTGGGTCAAAATAATCTGGCCTTCAGAATTGGCTATTCTACAATTCATCATAAACTAACCTTTGGTGCAGGTTTTCGACTTCAAAAACTGCTCATCAACTTTGCTTCATCCATACATGATGTGCTCGGATACAGCCCACAAATCTCATTGACATATGAATTTTAATTATGAAAAGCCGCCATTTCATTTTCGTCACTTTGTTAATTTTCAGTTTCGCTAGAATTAGTGCACAAGAGCAAATCGAAGAAACCATCGAGAAAAAACTAGAGTCGATTGCCGAAAATACAGACGACAACATAGAATTGACAGAGCTTTATGAACAATTGCTAGAATTAACACACAACCCTATCAACATCAACGAATCCCGGGTTTCACTTTTAGTTGAAAATTACTTAATCAATGATTGGCAATATCGTTCACTAATGGAATATAAGAGAGTGGTCGGAAGGATTCAGTCGACTCAGGAATTACAGTTTCTTGAAGGATTCAGTCGGGAGGTTCTTAATTCCTTAGAGCCATTCATTTATGCCGGAGAAACAAAGAAAAGCAAACAAAATTTGGGAGACTTGATCAAATACGGACGGCATCAACTTTATCTTCGCCATCAGCAAATTCTACAAAAAAAAGATGGCTATTCAACATTAGAAGAAGCAGATATACTCGATCATCCATCGAAGTACTATTTTGGTTCACCCTCAAAATTTTATAGCAGGTATAAATTTAACAGTGGAAATAAGTTCACTGCCGGATTTGTTATTGAAAAAGATGCGGGGGAACCCTTCTTCACAAAAAAGTATAAAAACATCTCGAATCAGCTGGATTTAAAAATCCCATCAATCGACTTTAGTAGTTTTCATTTCAGCTTATCAAATACCGGAATTATACAAAAATTTGTCATGGGCGACTACCATCTGCAATTTGCACAAGGCTTAACTATGTGGTCGAATTTTGCCTTCAACAAATCTTCAAATACAACTTCGGTAAACAGAGCACCCAAAAATATTATTGCAAGTACTTCAAGCATTGAAAATAATTTCTTCAGAGGAGCTGCCCTTTCACTATCGAAGGGCTCCGTATCAGCCATCCTTTTCTATTCACTTAAAAATCGTGATGCCAATGTAATTGAACAAAACTCAAAAGGTGAAATCATTTCATTTAGCTCATTGCAAAATAGCGGTTTACACAGAACCATTAACGAACTTAAGGACAGAAATAAGCTGAGAGAGCAAGTTTATGGTTCAAGACTCACTCTTAATTTAATGTCAATAAAACTGGGAAATACACTATACGTTTCAGAATACAACGCCATGTTTCTTCCTTCCAATCAGGCTTATAAAAAATTTGATTTCACAGGTACCCGTAATGTCTGCATGGGATTTGATTATCAATGGAATATAGGTTCACTGAATTTATTCGGAGAATATTCGATGAGTAAAAATAAGGGTTATGCCTATTTGATGGGATTGAATTTTTATCTGGATTCTTATTCAAAGTTGAGTCTCATGAAACGGGATTATGAGGCTCAATATCAAAACTTGTATGCAAATGCTTTCGCAGAAAACTCATATTCAAAAAATGAAAAGGGCCTATATTTAGGTTTTGACAGTTGGATTTTTCCAGGTTGGCAAATTCAAGCCTATCTCGATATTTTTAAATTTCCGTGGTTAAAAAGCAGCTCGGATGGCCCATCAAAAGGACTGGATTTTTTTCTTCAAATAAACCATAAACCCAGCGACAGTTTTCATGTATATTTAAAATACAAACGAAAGAACAAAGAACTTAATTCGTCAGTTCCGGCCTGGACCAGCAATCTGGTTAATGAAGTCAGAGAAAACATTCGAATGGATTTAAGCTACGATCTGAATCCCCGCATAAGATTAAGGAGCAGGGCTGAATGGGTAAATTTCAGCAATGATATTTCACAAAACAAACATGGGTTTTTAATCTTTCAACAAGTAACTTATTCTAGCACAAATCAAAGAGCCAAATTACATATCAGATTTACCAATTTTAATACGGATACTTATGATACCAGAATTTACACTTATGAAAATGACCTTTTGTATTCTTTCAGTATCCCTGCTTTTTACGATCAAGGGAATCATGCTTACTTACTCTTAAAATACACGATTAATTCTTCAATAAGCTGTTGGATGAAACTGGCTCACACTTTTTACGCGAATAAGGAAACGATTGGATCAGGAACTGAAAAAATAAATGGATCGGGGAAATCAGAATTAAAACTCCAAATGAGGATTCAATTTTAGGCTGCTTTTAAAACACCAAATCCCGAATCAGAAACTGATCCGGGTTTGATTTAAGTCTCTTTTAAATGAGGAATTAGAGAATGGCTTCTAATTTATTTACAAGCACTTGTTTTGGAACAGCTCCAACTTGTTTGTCAACAATTTCGCCATTTTTGAAGAATAAAATGGTAGGGATGTTTCTAATTCCAAATTTTCCAGAAACACCTGGATTGCTGTCTACATCAACCTTACCAACAATTGCTTTGCCCTCATACTCGTTTCCAATTTCTTCAACAAGTGGACCAACCATTCTACATGGACCGCACCAAACTGCCCAAAAATCAATTATCACAGGTTTATCTGCTTTTAAAACAATCTCTTCAAAATTCGCATCTGTAATTTCTAATGCCATAATTTTACTTTTTTTAGTTTAATGAATTGCAAAATTACTATTTATTTAAATAGAACCTGCTTTTTTAGTTTATTTTATAATTAAAAGCTTCCTCCGCTTCTAAAGCCTTAATAATGCCGGAAGCATCAACTCTATTAGTTCTAGATTTAAGTTCAATAGCCTTGTTTTCAGAGCGATCAAACAGTTTTATTTTTAAAGGGACATTTCCTTTATTTTCACTTATAATGGTTTTAAGTGTTTGCGTAGTTTCGCTATTTACTTTTGCGCTGTCGATTAAAACACTAATTTCTCTGGTGTTATTTTGAATGGCTTCGGCCAAAAGGCTAATCTTCGTAATCTTAATCTCAAGGTTATTCTCCATATTGTAACGACTCTGAATTCTGGCTTTGATCAGGATATAATTTCCTTCTACCAGAAAATGTCGCATTCGCAAATAATCTTCTGAAAACATTGCCAGCTGAATACTGTCATCAAAATCTTCAAGTTGAAAAGTACCAAAAGGTGAACCTCCTTTGGTCAATCGGGATGCCGCATTGGTAATCATTCCTGCAAAGGTGACATTTCGATTTTTATGAGCCTTCAGATTTTCCAACAAATCACCAATCTGAACATCGCAAAAGTGCTTCATTTCAATTTTATAGTCATCCAAAGGATGCCCCGACATATAAAAACCTGTAACTTCTCTTTCAAACTTTAATTGCTGAAGCTTGCTCCAGGGCTCACAAGCAGGTAATTCAATGGCCGGGATTTCGATTTCATCAGACTCTCCAAAAAGTGATGCCTGAGCAGAGTTTTGACGTTCCTGAATGGCACCGCAATGTTTAATGATCTTTTCGAGGAAAATACTGTCGTCCGTATTTTGGCGATAAAAATACTGCGCACGGTGTGAATTATTAAAACAATCAAAAGCACCAGCTTTTGCAAGAGCTTCAAAACTTCGTTTGTTTACAGCCCTCAGGTTTACGCGCGTTGCAAAGTCAACAATATCCTGATACGGTCCATTTTCAGTTCTTTCATCAATCAGTGAATGAACAGCTGCCTCACCAACTCCTTTAACAGCCGCCATTCCAAATCGAATTTCATCCTTTTTGTTCACATTGAAACTCAATCTACTTTCGTTCACATCCGGACCAACAACGGGTATTCCCTGCCGTTTACATTCATCAATAAAGAATGTAATTTTTTTAATGTCATTTAAATTATGGGTAAGCACAGCAGCCATATATTCTGCAGGGAAATGTGCTTTTAGATAGGCCGTTTGATAAGCGATAATAGAGTAAGCAGCTGAATGAGAACGGTTAAATCCATATTCGGCAAATCGAGCCATTGTTTTAAAAACTTCTGCAGCAGTTTCTGTTTCAACCCCCTTTTCTTCGGCACCTTTTATGAAAACCAGCTTTTGCTGATCCATAATCTCCATCTGCTTTTTACCCATAGCTCGGCGAAGTAAATCCGCTCCACCCAAAGTAAATCCTCCCATGATTTGAGCAGTTTGCATAATCTGCTCCTGATAAACCATAATTCCATGGGTCGGTTTCAATATTTTTTCGAGCCATGGATGCGGATATTCAACCGTTTCCTTGCCCTGCTTTCGCTGAATATAAACCGGAATATAACTCATTGGCCCCGGTCGATACAAAGCATTCATCGCAATAAGATCTTCGATATTGGTCGGTTTCAGATCCTTTAAATAAGTACGCATTCCTTCAGATTCAAACTGAAAAGTTCCAACAGTATCTCCTCGTTGATAAAGCTCAAATGTTTTTTGATCATCAATGGGAATGGTGTCTATATCAATATGAATACCTCTTCCCTGTTCAATATTTTTTAATGCATCTTTAATGATGGATAAAGTCTTCAATCCCAAAAAGTCCATTTTGAGCATTCCAACAGACTCCACAAATTTCCCATCGTACTGTGTAACAGCCAAACTAGAATCTTTTGCAATACTGAGGGGCACATGATCAATCAGGTCATCCGGACCAATAATTACTCCGCAGGCATGCGTTCCTGTATGGCGGGCTGAGCCCTCAAGCGTTTGAGCAAAGTTTAAAGTTTTGCGCGATAATTCATCCCCATTCAATTTGATATCAGCCAATTCTTTTACTTCTTTGAAGGCTTTATCTAAGGTAATTCCGGGTCGCTCGGGAACCAATTTGGCAATTCTGTCGGCTTCTGATAAAGGCAATTTTAAAACCCTTGCAACATCACGGATGGCCAATTTGGCTGCCATGGTTCCAAAAGTAATAATCTGCGCTACATGACTACTTCCATATTTTTCAACCACATAATTTAAAACTGCTTCTCGCCCTTCATCATCAAAGTCGATGTCAATATCAGGCATTGAGATTCGTTCGGGATTTAAAAACCGTTCGAAAAGTAAGTTGTATTTGATGGGATCAACATTGGTTATTCCGGTACAATATGCTACTGCCGATCCAGCTGCTGAACCTCGTCCGGGGCCAACCAGAACGCCTATTTCACGGGCTTTGGTTATAAAATCCTGAACAATTAAAAAATATCCGGGAAACCCCATATCTTTGATAACTTTCAACTCATAATCCAATCGATCAGTAACCTCTTTACTTAATTCAGGATATAAGGTCTTTGCACCTTCATAAGTCAGGTGTCTTAAATAATCATCTTCGGTTTCAAATCCTTCAGGTAGAGGAAAGTGAGGCAATAAAATTTCCTTGGTGGTAATATCGTAATCATCAATCTTATCAACGATCTCACGGGTATTTGACAAGGCCTCCGGAACATCTTTAAACAGCTCAGCCATTTCATTCGGGCTTTTCAAATACTCATTGCCCGTATAATGCATCCCCGTAACATCATCTAAATCTTTCCCTGTATTTAAGCAAATTAAAATTCGATGTGCTTCAAAATCCTCTTTATTTACAAAATGTACATCATTGGTGGCAATTACCTTCCGATTAAATTTTTTGGCAAGTTCAATTATTTTCTTGTTAACAGGTTTTTGCTCTTCATGCCCATGATCCTGTAATTCTAGATAAAAATCATCGCCAAAAATATCGATAAATTCCTGGACTACTGCATCCACATGCTCCTCATCCTGATTCATGATTGTTTGAGGTAATTCTCCACCCAGGCATGCCGTTGAAGCAATAATGCCTTCAGAATATTTGGAAAGTATTTCTTTATCAATTCTTGGCGTATAATAAAAACCTTCAATAAAACCCAGCGAAACCAATTTTGATAAATTTCTGTATCCATCCAGGTTTTTTGCCAACAATATAAGATGGTGACCAGATCGATCGTGCTTACCCCTTTTATCATGTCGGCTTTCTTTAGCTACATAAACCTCACAACCAATAATGGGTTTTATGCCCTGCTTTCTGGCCTCCTTCATAAACTTAAGCACCCCAAACATATTGCCATGATCGGTAATGGCAATAGAATCCATCCCATTGGACTTAACTTTTGAAATCAGCTCGTTTATTTTAGCGGCGCCGTCCAGAATAGAATATTGCGTATGTACATGTAAATGAGTAAAGTCAGGCATAAAATTGCAACAATTAATCGAATGAAAAAATGTTAATTTAGGTCTTGTAAAATTAGCTAAAAACTATGTGAATAAACCCAATGTTGATAAGTTGTGTATAGATTAAAATAAGCTTTTCAGAACTCATTGGTCCTTAATTAAAAGAAAGACTATTTTTGCAAGAATGAAAACAATAAGTACAAAATTAGCCCAATGGGCCTACCAACAAATTGAAGCTAAGCAAGACAAAATAGATACAAAAGATTTGTTTACCTATTATACCGAGAAGTTAGCTGTAGATTTCCCCGAGCAAGCGCAGCTCATCATTGATTATAAGAACTCGGAGCAGCAGTTAAGGTTTTTTAAGATGGATAAAGAAATGTGTATAAAGTTCCCCGACATCTGGAAAATGCAAATGGATCAGGAAGAAGTTAAGTTAGAAAACATCAAACAAAACCTGATCAAATCTGACTCTGAAAACCAATTAAACATTTCGGGATTCTTTGACATGCTTGCAAAAGAAAAACCAAATCTGGCTGATCTTTTTGATTGATAAGAAAGTAAATCTAAAATTGCTTTTATTTTTCAAAAAATAGTCGGATATTTGCAGCCATTTTCAAAAAAACATTAAACAATTTAAAACTAAAGTTTTATGCCAGCAAAGATTAGATTACAACGTAAAGGTAAAAAAGGCATGCCTTTTTACCATATCGTTATTGCGGATGGTCGTGCACCACGGGACGGAAAATACATTGAAAGAATTGGCACTTACAATCCACTAACCAAACCAGCTGATATCAAATTAGACGTTGATAAAGCCGTTGATTGGTTAAACAAAGGAGCTCAACCTACAGATACGGTACGAGCAATTTTATCTTACTCAGGAGTTCTTTATAAGAACCACCTCAGAAAAGGTGTTCTTAAAGGAGCTTTAACAGAAGAGCAAGCAGAAGCTAAATTCCAAATTTGGCAAAAAGAGAAGGATGCTAAGATCCAAGGTAAGATTCAGGAAGTTGAGTCTTCAACCAAAGAAGAAAGCAAAAAGCGTTACGATGCTGAAGTTAAGATTAAAGAAGACAGAGCAGCCGAATTAGCTAAAAAACGCGCAGCTGAAATCGCAGCAGCTCAACCAGAGCAAGCTGAAGAAGAAGCTCCGGTAGCAGAAGAAACTTCGGAAGAAGCTCCTGCAGAAGAAGCTAAGGCAGAACCAAAAGCTGAAGAAGCCAAGGAAGCACCTAAAGCAGAAGAAACTGAAGAAAAAAAAGCAGAATAAATTGCTGCTAAAACACCTTAAAGGCTGAATGATTCATTCAGCCTTTTTTTTTACATTTGAGCAAAAAAAATATGGACACAAGCAATTATTTTTATTTTGGATATGTTGTAAAAACAATTGGAAACGATGGTGTGTTAAGGGTTCAAATGGATGTTGATAATCCATTCGATTATGCCGGACTGAAAGAACTGAAAGTGGTCATTAAAGATCAATTGATTAATTACCCCATTGAAGAGATAAAAATCATTGAAGATAAAGCCAACATCTCCTTTAAAAACATAGACAATCCGGTTATTGCTAAATTACTACAAGGTTGTTCTCTCTATCTTCCACTATCAAGCTTGCCTAAATTAAAAGGAAATCAATTTTATTTTCATGAGGTAACTGGGTTTCAGGTTAGTGATCACAAACACGGGATGATTGGAAAAGTTGAAACCATTATTGATCAAACCAGTCAGGCCATCATTCAAATTGATTTTGAAGGTCGAGAAATTCTGATTCCCATAACGGATGAAATCGTCAAAAATGTTGACAGAAAAAACAAGATCATTGAAATTGAAGCCCCTGAAGGACTAGTCGAAATCTATCTCTAAATAAAGTTTTGATTAACAATTTCAAGAATGCTAATCATCAATTAAACAATGGCATTTCAATTTAAACAGTTTAGCATAAACGATGACCAATCTACCATGAAAGTTGGAACCGACGGTGTTTTACTAGGAGCATGGTGTGATATCAGAAATGCTAAATCAATTTTGGATATTGGTTCAGGATCTGGACTTATTTCTTTGATGCTGGCTCAACGCACTGAAGCCTTGATATCAGCCATCGACATTGATGAAAACTCTGTCAACCAAGGCAAACAGAATTTTCAAAACTCAGACTGGGGCAATCAATTGACAGCAATACATTCTTCTCTCAAAGATTTTACTAAATCAGAAAATAAAAAATTTGATCTGATTGTAAGCAATCCTCCTTTCTTTATAAACGCATTAAAGTCGCCTTTTAAAAATAAAACCCGCTCAAAACATACCGACGAATTATCATACCAAGAATTAGCTCATGGCATTGCAAACTTCATGGCATCTGATGGAAGGGCATGTTTAATACTTCCGTACACAGAGAGTAAATTCTTTATCGATCTGGCTTTAATTGAAAATATTTACCTGAATAAACAGCTCATAATTAAACCAAAAGCCTCAAGAAAATTCAATCGGATTTTGATGGAATTTAGTTTTCAAAAATCAAAGCTTGAAGAAAAAGAGATTTACCTGAGAGAAGAAAACAATGAATATTCAGAAGCATATAAGTCTTTATGCAAAAATTACTATCTGAATTTATAGTGCTTTTTTGCTTCTCAAATGTCTTATTTAAAATAAACTTCATAAATTAACAAAAAATCTTTGTTATGAGATCTCATTTTAAATTCATCACCTATCTACTTTTTTCATTTCTAATCATTTCTTGTTCAGGCCCTGCCGAGAAAACATTAACAATAGCATTATCCAAAAACAGCAAAAATTGTCGTACATGGATTGCATCTGCTGACTCCACAGCACAAGTTATTGAGCTCTATACCTCATCATTGGATGAGGCCCTGGCAACATTTCAAAGTTGTGATGCCTTGATCATCACCGGTGGATCAGACATTAATCCTGCATTGTATGGAAAGGAATCAGATACAGCAAGATGTGGGCGCATCGATTTCAGACAAGACACCCTTGAACTTGCTTTGATTGATAAAGCTTTAGAACTGGGTATACCTATATTGGGAATTTGTCGAGGTTCGCAAATGATAAACGTATCCTTTGGTGGTAGTTTAATCATTGATATTCCGACAGATGTCGATACGATTGTCAAACATCAATTAAGAAAAGGTTTCCACAAAGTCACCTTGGAACCCGGAACCAAATTGGCCTGGGCAACGAACGTAACCCATGGCATGGTAACCACCAATCACCATCAGGCCGTAGATGAACTAGGTAAAGAATTGAAGATTATTGCCAGATCTCCAAAAGATGGGGTTATTGAAGGTGTTGAATGGAAAGACCCCGAAGGAAAATCATTTCTGATGGGTGTACAATGGCACCCTGAACGTGATATGTACGATAATCCACTTGCAGTAGATTTACTGGAATTACTGCTTCATGAAGCACGTCGCTATCAAGAGAAAAATCTCGATTAATTAGTCATAATTTTTATTTGATCTCAGCATTTACAAATATTTCCTTTATTAAGGAATAATCATCTCTTGCTACCTGGATTTACATTCAGCTTTTGATCCTGATAAAGAATTAAATGATAGAAATTTAATTTCTTCTTAAGGGCTTTAAATTTTACATATATCCGTTTTTTTACTTTCAAACAGATAGCGACCCCATATCTACCTATATTCCTGTCAGTTACCGGAACTTCAGTGTTGATTGTAAGCAATTTTAAACCTTGATGAAGTCGTCAATACTTTCAATTGGGCTAAAAAAAATTAAAAAAGTTTGCTATTATGCACATATGTTCATTATCTTTGCTGCATAAATCAAACTAATTTTTACAATGCCAAGACCAAAAAATAATCGAATCGTTCACGAGCCTCCTCGTTTTTCAGCCTTTAAACCGGTTGGAGTAAGAGGTGTGGGTTCAGAGCAAATTTCATTAAGCTTGGACGAATTTGAAGCCATTAGACTGGCTGATCAACAAGGTTTATCGCATGCTGAAGCTTCTGACGAGATGGAAATCTCACGATCTACTTTTACCCGACTTATTGAACAAGCAAGAAAAAAAATTGCCGATTTTCTGATACAAGGAAAGATGTTGGTCATTGAAGGTGGAAACATCCACTTCAGGAAAAATCTAATCCGCTGTCAGGATTGTGGCCATATGTTCAATATAAATTTTAATGACTCATTTAATGAGTGTCCATCATGTAAATCTAAAAACCTGCTAAATCTTGCAGGTGGGTTTGGTCATGGACATTGCTGTTCAAATAAAAATTTTAATAAAGGAGGTAATTATGCCAAGAGGTGACAAAACAGGGCCAGAAGGTAGAGGCTCTATGACCGGCAGAGGACTTGGCTCCTGTGCAGGCGAAAATTCTACTAATTTAAATTCTTCAACATTCGGGTTGGGTTTAGGCCGGCGACTTGGAAGAGGAATGGGAAACGGAAGAAGTTTTGGAAACCGGTTTCAATCTGGAAACAGATGGTTTAATCGTGGATTTAACAGCTCAAGTGATTCGGAAAAAAGTCTGCTTGAAAATGAAATCAAGACTTTAAAAGAAAAACTTGGGAACTACGAGAATCGGCTATCTCAACTTGAAAAAAACAACTAAATCTTAAGGCAGGTTTGTAAACAAACCTGCCTTATAAAAATTAAATAAGAAAATGAAAAATTCATCAGCAGGAGGAAACGCAGGCCAGGGTCGTGGGTTAGGAAAAGGTGGTGGTAGAGGTCGCAATAAAGGTGGAAGTTTTGGAGTAGGAGGTTATTGCATTTGTGCAAAATGCGGAACCAAGGTTCCTCACCAACAGGGTGTTAAATGCACAAACCTGAAATGCCCAAATTGTGGAAAAACAATGATTAGAGAAGAATTATTAAATCAAAAATAAATCTATTAAAAAACAATTATGAAAATAAAATTTGCCATACCAACCTTAAATGGAGAGCTAACAGCACATTTTGGGCACTGCGAAAAATTTGCAGTTGTAGAAGTGGAAAATAATGCCGTAATAAACGAGGAAACTTTAACACCTCCAGTTCATCAACCTGGGGTTTATCCTAAGTTTTTAGCAGACCAGGGTGTCAATGTAATTATTGCAGGAGGAATGGGTCAGCATGCACAAAATTTATTTGCACAGAACAACATTGAAGTTCATATGGGAGTCGTAAATGGCACACCTAAACAACTGGTTGAAAACCTTTTAAACAACCAATTAAAAACAGGTGATAACCTTTGCGATCATTAATAAATGAAAAAAATTGAACTTAGCCCGATAGGGGTGATTCATACACCTTATAAGGAAGCACAGAACATCCCTATTCAGGCATCCTTCGGGAATGGTATTGAAGCGCATTGTGAGCTATTTGATAAATATACTGATGGATTGAAAGACCTTGATGGCTTTAGTCATGCCATTCTAATCTATCATTTTCATAAATGCAAAGATGAAAAGCTCATTGCCAAACCATATCTTGAAAACAAAGAGCACGGAGTTTTTGCAATTAGAAGTCCATACCGACCCAATAAGATTGGATTTTCCATTGTCAAAATAAAAAACATCAATCATAATATCTTAAATTTTACAGAAGTCGATATGCTTGATGGCACACCCCTGCTTGATATAAAGCCCTATGTGGCACATTTCGATTCCAGACCAAACACAAAAGCCGGTTGGATTGATAAGCACTTTATTGATGGAGAAATTCCTTCACAAGTAATACTTAAGAAAAAATGAAAATAGCCATTGCCAGCGGAAAAGGTGGAACAGGAAAAACAACCCTGGCCGTCAACTTTGCCAATTTTCTGGCCGAGGATCAAAAAGCAGTTTTGGTTGATTTAGATGTTGAAGAACCCAATTCTGGATTGTTCATCGATGCGAAATTGGTAAATCAGGAACATAAATATAAAATGCATCCCGAGTGGAAAGAAGACCAATGCACCCTATGTGGAAACTGCCAGAAAGTATGTAATTTTCACGCAGTCATACAGCTGGGTAATCAAATAATGGTTTTCCCCGAACTATGTCATAGTTGCCACGCCTGTTCAGAATTATGTCCAAGCAGTGCTTTACCTATGAAACAGCAAAAAATGGGTGAATTGAGGCATTTCCAGAATAACAACCTTACCTTTATCGAAAGCAGATTGGATATTGGACAAGAACAAGCTGTTCCTTTAATAGCTCAAACACAGGAATATGTAGACAAAAACATTAAGAATTCAGAATTCATTCTCTTTGATTCTCCACCCGGCACATCCTGCCCTGTGATTGAAGCAACAAAAGATGTTGATTACATTATTCTGGTTACCGAACCAACTCCCTTTGGCTTTCATGACTTAAAGCTCGCGATTGAAACCATGCGTGAACTTAAAAAAGATTTTGGAGTGGTTGTTAATCGTGATGGAATTGGAAATGATGATGTTATTAATTATTGTGAGGATCAAAAAATTCAGGTATTAGCAAGAATTCCAAACGATAAAGAAATTGCAAAACTTTATTCCCGTGGAGAATTGATCTATAAAAAACACCCAGCCTTTAAAGAAGAGCTAAAACACATCAATCAAGCCTTATTAAAAATAAAAAACGGAGGTGAACAATGAAAGAAATTGTAATTATTTCGGGCAAAGGTGGAACAGGAAAAACCTCCATTACAGCTTCATACAGCTGCTTAGGAGGAGAAGATTTGGTAGTAGCTGACTGTGATGTAGATGCTGCCGACATGCATCTATTATTAGAACCCGACTTCGACATGAGGGAAGATTTTTACAGTGGGGAACTAGCCATCATTAACCCGGATGAATGTATCAACTGTGGTTTATGCCAAGAAGTTTGTAGGTTTAATGCCGTTTCCATTGTGAAGAAACAATATGTAATTGATCCATTAAACTGCGAAGGTTGTGGTTACTGTGCAAGGGTTTGCCCTTCTGAAGCAATAAGCAACCAACAATTAAAAGTTGGTCAAAGCTATATTTCCAAAACCCGTTTTGGCAGTACCATGGTTCATGCCCATTTAGGAATAGGTGCAGATAATTCCGGCAAACTGGTTGCAAAAGTTAAAAATGATGCCAAAAAAATTGCCACCGATACCCAAAAAGATTTTGTACTTATCGATGGTTCTCCAGGACTAGGATGTCCCGTTGTTTCATCTCTATCGGGTGCCAATTTTGTGGTGATGGTTACCGAGCCAACCGTTTCAGGCTTGCATGACTTAAAACGTGTTTATGAGTTGGTTAAGAAATTCAAAATAAAAGCAGGTTGTATCATCAATAAGTGTGACATCAATCCCAAGATTAGTCTTGAAATTGCCGCATTTTTATGTCAGGAAAACATCATTCACCTCACCAATCTGCCTTATGATGAAAACTTCACCAAAGCAATGACCGAAGGAAAAACCATTGTTGAATTTGATCATGATGAGTTAAAAACACTTTTAACAGACAGTTGGGAAAAGGTTAAAGAACAAGCTCTTCAATAAATACAAAAAACTTAAGCTTTGATAATATCATAGCTGCAAACATAAAAAACAAAAAAATGAAAATAGCATTTACAGCAAAAGGAAATGAATGGGATTCAAAAATGGATCCTCGATTTGGAAGAACTGAATTCATTTTGATTTATGATAATGAAAAAGAAGAGATGACTCATTTTGACAACCGCGCCATCGAGAATGAAGCCCATGGTGCAGGTCCAAAGACATCTCAAAAACTATTTGAACTGGGAGCCAATGTATTGATTACAGGAAATGGTCCCGGCGGAAATGCAGCCGCAGTTCTAGAAAAGGCAGGCACTAAAGTTTTCATTGGTGCAGGAGAAATGACAGTTAAACAAGCTTATGAAGCTTACAATAATAAATCATTAAAAGAATTATAAGAATGAAATCATATGATGTTATCATAATTGGAGCAGGTCCTGCAGGCATCATTACGGGAGTAACAGCAAAATCACAATTTCCAGAAAAATCAATGCTGATGTTTAAGGAAGAAGACAAAGGATTGGTTCCTTGTGGAATTCCTTACATTTTTCATCAGTTAAATGATGTAGATAAAGATGTTATGGGGCCTAAACCATTCATCGACATGGGAGGTGAAGTATTAAAGGAGAAGGTGACTGAGGTTGATGCAAAAAATAAGACCTTAAAAACAATATCTGGTGAGGAATATAAATTTGAAAAATTGGTTTTTGCAACGGGTTCACAAGTAGTAGTCCCAAATTTTATTCCTGGAAATGAGCTAGAAGGTGTATACTATATAAAGAAAAGTTATAACTACATCAAACAGATTTTTGATCACTTAAAAACCAAAAAGAAAGTAGTGGTTATTGGAGGAGGTTTTATCGGTGCAGAGGTAGCTGAACAGCTCTCAATGAATGATAATACAGAAGTTACACTTATCGAAAGTGAACCTCTTTGCTTCTCAAAAGCTTTTTCGAAGGAATTAAGCCAAATTGCAACTGAAGCCTTAAATGGTACAAAAACCAATGTACTCACAAATACACGCGTTCAAAAAATTACAGGCATGAATGGAGCTGCATCTGCTGTTGTTCTGGATAATGGAGAAGAAATCAAATGTGATGCAGTGGTAATGGCCATTGGATACAAACCCAATACAGATCTTGCAAAAAAAGCAGGACTGGAGCTTAACGAAACCGGAGCCATTATTGTAGATAATTATGAGCGCACCAAATATGAAGGAATTTGTGCTGTTGGAGACTGCTCTCAAACCATTGGTTTTCTGACAGGCAGAATCGATCATGTGATGTTGGCATCAACCGCAACAGCCGAAGCTCGAGTGCTTGGACATAATTTATTTGGCATCAAGATAAGAAAACCTTTTTCTGGAACCATCGCCGTTTTCTCAACCAAAATAAATGGAATTGCCATGGCAGCAGCCGGAGTAAATGATTGTAATGCAGAAGAAGGAAACATCGAGTTTATTAGCGCCAAGTTTAGTGATTTTGACAGGCATCCGGGTTCTTTCGTAGATACCTCAGCTTTAACGATGAAACTCTATGCCTCACCTTATGATGGTTCCATCATTGGTGGTGAAGTTTGGGGTGGAGATTCATCCGGTGAAATTATTAATACCATTAGTTTAGCCATACAAAAAGGCGTTACAGTGTATGAATTGATTTCATTCCAAATCGGCTCGCATCCTTTATTAACAGCAGCTCCAACAAAAACAATATTAATTAAAGCCGCTGAAGGAATTATTAAAGAAATCGCCAAAAGAAACGCAAAATGAAACTCGAGCACATCGCTTTAAGCATTAAAGATGAACATGATATCAATCTGTTTTATAAACAGATCTTGGGGATGCAGGAAGTTAGAAATTTTACACTGAATAAAACACTTTCAGGAAAAATTTTCGGCATCGCCACCGAAACCAATGTTCATCTGTTGAAAAAGGGAGATTTGACTTTTGAAATTTTTATAAACCCAAATCAAGCTGATTTGGGTTTTAACCACATTTGTTTTAAAACCAATGATCGGGATTCATTAATTGACAAAGCCAGAGAAGGAAATTATGAATGCATACAAATTGAACGTGAAAACTCTGATTTGATATTTATTAAAGATCATAGTGGGAATGTTTTTGAAATAAAAAACGGCGTTTAGACACAAAACAATCAGGTTCTGTTGAAATAACAAACAAATAAGCGTTATGAAACTTACAGTATTAACAGAAAACACAGCCTCAGGCAATTATACTGCCGAACATGGATTGTCTTATTATATTGAACAAGACACCAACATCCTTTTTGACACTGGTCATTCGGATGTATTTTTAAAGAATGCTGAAAGGTTAGGAATAGAACTTGATGATATTGAAAACATTGTACTAAGTCATGGGCATTGGGATCATGGGGATGGCCTAAAATATTTGAAAAATAAAAACCTTATTTGTCATCCCTATGCTTTCATCAAACGGTACAGAAAAATTGATCATCACTACATCGGGCTGAAATTAAATTATTATGAACTAAATAAAAGGTTTCGGCTCATCAATACACGAAGGCCCTATTACATTCACGAAAACATGATATTTTTAGGTGAAATTCCACGGATAAACAGATTTGAAGCTCAATCAACACCTTTTGTTGATGAGCACCTGATCGATGATTATGTTCCGGATGATTCGGCTTTAGCTGTAATACAAGATGATGAGTTGATTGTTGTTTCGGGTTGTGCGCATGCCGGCATTTGTAACATTATCGAACATGCAAAAAAAGTAAGCGGAATAAAAAAGGTGTTGGCTGTCATCGGAGGATTTCATTTGAAAGAAATTAATGAACAAACCAAAAAAACCATTGCATACTTTAAAAAGCAAAAAATAAAACACATTTATCCATCACATTGCACTGATTTACCTGCCTTATCTGCTTTTTATGAAGCTTTTAACATCAAGCAACTAAAATCAGGAATGCATTTAAATTTTGGGGAATCAGCATAAAAACCCATAATTAATATTTTGAAATCATACTAAATTGAAGATAAATTATTCCAAAAATATTGACCCTCTGAAATTGCTATTATCAAAGCATTCCTTTGATTTATCTATCATTAAAGAAATTGCCACGGGCCAAAAATATACAGGCATTATGCTCACAAATGGGCAAATTGGGGTTTGTGCAAACTTGAACAATAAGGTTAGTTCTGATAAAAAAGAATATCAAAAAATAGACCTCCAGAGCCTTTCTCATCGCATCATACTAACATCTTATTATAATGCCTTGCTTAATTATTCAAAATTTACAACGGAAAGTAAGGACATCGCTGAAGATATAGATTTTAGAAAATACGAAAAATTGGTAATGATTGGATATTTTAAATCATTGGTAAAATATTTTAAAGAAGAGGAAATCCCATTGAGCATTTTTGATCTGAGGAGGGAGGATGAATCGGTTATTTCGATGGCTGAACAAAATTTTTTCCTGGCGAAGGCTGATGCTGTAATTTTAACTTCCACTTCAATATTTAATCAAACTTTTTGTGGCATTATTGAAATTGTAAAACCCAGCTGTGAAATATTCTTACTTGGTCCTTCTTCAAACATGTCTGAAGAAATGCATCTATATAAAAATGTTCACAAAATTTTTGGCGCCACTTTTACAGATTATGATCATCGAATTTTGGATTCCATCAAAAATAACGGGGGAACAAGAGATTTCCTTAAATATGAAAACAAGAGAATTTTTGAAAACATCACCCACTAACTATAACTAAGAATAGGAATGAAAACTTATCTCGACTGCATACCTTGTTTTATGTTTCAGGCACTAAGAGCCGGAAGATTTGCTACGAAAGACGAAAGTCAGATCAAGGAGATTCTCGACAGGGTGGGATGCGCCATTCAGGGTTTTTCATTGGATCAGATCCCTCCGGAGATGGCAAATGTAATTTATCGGGAAGTAAAAAACATAACAGGGGTTGAAGACCCCTATAATGAAATCAAGAAAGCCCATATTGAGGAAGCCAAGAATTTATATCCTGAACTTAAAAACTGGGTAAAGAGTTCGGATGATCCTTTACTAATGGCCATCAGAGTTGCTATTGCCGGAAATGTAATTGACCTCGGAGTTAACAAGGATTTCAATATCCTTGAAGACTTGAAAAAAATTATCAAACAAGATTTTGCCATTTTTGATTATCAAAAATTTAAAGACAGGCTTAAAAAAACCGAATCTGTGCTTTATTTGGGAGATAATGCAGGTGAATCTGTTTTTGACAAGATTTTAATTGAAGAATTGAAAAAGCCGGTCACCTATGCCGTACGTGAAATTCCAATCATCAACGATGTAACAATTATAGAGGCTTATTCTTCGGGACTACATGAAGTAGCTGAAGTAATCTCATCAGGATCAACAGCACCTGCCACGGTTCTCAAACTTTGTAATGAAGACTTCAAAAACAGATTCAACAAATCTGATTTTATCATAAGCAAAGGCCAAGGAAATTTTGAAGGACTTTCGGGTAGCAATCGACCTATATTTTTCCTTTTAAAAGCTAAATGCAGAGTCATAGCAAATGAATTAAACGTTAAAGAAAACGATATTATATTAAAATCAATTAACTAATTAAAAAACAATAAATTAAATTATGGAAACAAAGAATATGGGATTCAATTCAAAATTGATCCATGCGGGAGATTTTCAAGATGAATTTGGAAGTGCAGTAACACCAATTTATCAAACCTCAACATTCTCATTTAAAAATGCCCAACACGGTGCAGATTTATTTGCAGGAAAAGGAAAAGGATACATTTATACTCGAATTGGAAATCCAACCATAGGTGTACTTGAAGATAAAATCGCAGAGCTTGAAAATGGCTACAGAGGAATTGCCTTAGCATCAGGTATGGCAGCTGTCTCAACAGTTTATATGGCTACTCTGGCTCAGGGCGATCACATGATCAGCACCGGAGCAGTTTATGGACCAAGTCGTTGTGTTATGGAAACTCACTTTGCAAAATTCGGAGTTGAGTCATCATATATTGACACCTCTGATATAGAATTGGTTGAAAAATCAATCAAGCCTAACACCAAACTTATCTATTTAGAAACTCCTGCAAATCCAACCATCCAGCTTACTGATATCAAAAAAGTTTCAGCGCTTGCTCACAAGCACAATATTACAGTATGTGTAGATAATACATTTTGCAGTCCTTACCTTCAAAATCCTCTGGATTTAGGTGCTGACATCGTTTTACATTCTTTAACAAAATTCATCAATGGTCATGCCGATATCGTAGGCGGAGTTATTGTTGCTAAAGAAGAAGCACTTTATAATACCATCAGAAAGGCCATGGTTTATATGGGCGGTAATATGGATCCTCATCAGGCCTATTTGGTCATTAGAGGGGTAAAAACTTTATCATTAAGAATTGAGAAAGCTCAGGAAAATGCAATGAAAGTTGCAGAATTCTTAGAAAATCATCCAAAAATTGAATGGATAAAATATCCCGGACTTAAATCATTTGCACAACATGAACTTGCAAAAGAACAAATGCATGGATTTGGAAGCATGATTAGCTTTGGACTAAAAGGAGGCTACGAAGCAGGAACCATTTTAATGGATAATGTACATCTTGCCACTTTAGCCGTTTCGTTGGGAGGCGTTGAAACATTGATTCAACATCCCGCCTCAATGACCCATGCCGGAGTTTCTAAAGAAGACAAATTGGCTGCTAATATTACTGATGGCTTGGTTAGATATTCTGTAGGCATCGAAGATGTGGAAGATTTAATCGCAGATTTGAAGCATGCTTTGGATAAAATTTAATTGATCAATCGTCGCAGGTAATGAAATTTTAAACTCATTTATCCCGATTGGTAGAGAATTGAGGATTCACCCGGCTTTCAAATTTCATTGCCTGTGCTTATAAATTTTGATTCTCACAAAATATCATATTAAAAAAATCACGATATTTATATCATATTGTTAACTCTAATTAATTATAAAATGTCAAAAACGACTAAAATTGGTATCATCATTTGCAATCGATATCATACATGCGCTGGAGGAAAGTGCTTTAAATCAATGAAGAACAGAGAAGGAGCATTCAGCATCTACGGTAAAGATGAGGATGTTGAAATTGTTGGATATACTACCTGTGGCGGATGCCCGGGTGGAAATATTGAATACACTCCTGATGAAATGATTAAAAATGGTGTAGACGTGATACATCTTGCAACAGGAATGGTTGTAGGATATCCTCCTTGCAAAAACATCAATCATTTTAAAAATTTCATCGAAGAAAAATACGGAGTAAAAGTTGTGGTTGGAACGCATCCAATCCCAGAAAAATATTATCTGACGCACGAGAAATTAGGAACCTGGAAATCGGCAGGATGGCAAGAACTTATCAAGCCTACCTTATCTGATCGGGAAACCAGATTGGCCTATAATTAGTAACAAAATCATGTACAAATATCTCTTTGGACCTGTTCCTTCCAGGCGACTGGGAATGTCGCTTGGAGTGGATCTTGTTCCGCATAAGGTATGCTCACTAGATTGCGTTTATTGCGAATGTGGAGCTACCACAAAACTTACCATTGAACGAAAAGAATATATTCTCTACAACAAAGTTGTAGGTGAACTTGAACATTATTTTTCGAACAATCCTGATCCTGATTACATCACTTTCTCCGGTTCAGGAGAACCAACCTTGAATTCACGCATTGGTGAAGTATTGGACTTCATAAAAACAAAACGGCCTGATGTACCTGTAGCTGTTCTAACCAATGGTACCCTCTTTTCACAAAAGCAGGTCAGAACAGAAATTTTAAAGGCTGATCTCATACTGCCATCACTGGATGCAGGAACCACTAAAGCTTTTACCAAAATTAATCGCCCAAGCCCGGACTTAAATCTGGACACATACATTCAGGGCTTGATAGATTTCAGGTCTGAATTTAAAGGTCAGATCTGGCTTGAATCATTAATCATCCCAGGCATTAACGATCAAGAGGAAGATTTAGCAGTCTTAAAAGAAGCTTTTTTAAAAATCAAGGCTGATCGTATTCAATTAAATACTTTAGATCGGCCTGGTGTAATATCAGATATCAGATCAGCTACCCATAAAGAGTTAACTAAAATAGTTGAATTCTTGAAGCCTCTAAATGCTGAAATTATTGCTTCCTCGGCTCAAAGAAAAGAGGTAGATTCTTATAGAGAAGATATTGAATCCACCATACTCGAAACCATTTTCAGAAGACCTTGCACTTTGGAAGATTTAAACAACATATTGGGCATCCATATCAACGAACTCAATAAATATTTAGATGTTTTGGAAGGTGAACAAAAGATAAAAACAGTAAGGCAGGATCGAGGACTGTTCTACCAGATAAAAAACAAATAAAAATAGCCAATCATTAATTGAAATTAATGATTGGCTCATTGCAACTTACATGTCCACATTTAACTTTACAATTGGCTATAATTGTTTTAATTTTAGCATTCTAGACAAACAACCACTTAAAAAAGCCTATTCGATCATTATCAATCTGAGGCCCCTTATCATCCGAAAAATAATAAGATTCTTTACTTGTGCAACAAAATAATTGTAAAGCATTCTTATTAATCCTCTTAAAATAATACACATAGAAACCTTTACTAAAAAGTTCATAATTCATTCCATGGCTGTTAAGAGGTCTCATTTTCAATTCCTTTATTTCATTTTCTTCAACAATGGAATCAATTTCAAATTTGGGTCCGAATTTTTCTTCAAATGTCATATATACTAATTCAAAATAATTTTATTAAGCTAACTAAAACTAAACTTAAACCTTTACACTCCAGTAATATTCAAATGTATAACACATAAAACAGAATAATTTAGGCATTCTACCTAATTTCAACTAGGTAAAAACACTAGGTAGGTAACAGTCAATTCTAAAACTATAAGAGAAATTATATTCCGGGTCAATCAATCATTGAAAGTTGAATTCGTTTTCGGGCGATATCTACTTCCATCACTTTAACTTCAACTTTTTGATTTAATCTTACAATTTCATTGGGATCTTTCACAAATTGATTGGCAAGTTTACTGATATGAACCAAACCGTCCTGATGCACTCCAATATCAACAAAAGCCCCAAAAGCAGTGATATTTGTAATAATTCCGGGAAGTTTCATTCCGGTATGTAAATCTTCTATTGAATGTACTCCTTCGGCAAATTCAAAAAGGTTAAATTTTAAACGAGGATCTCTACCCGGTTTGCCTAATTCACTCATGATGTCTTCTAAAGTTGGAATTCCAACCTCATTATTCACAAAATCCTGTAAATTTATCCTTTTGCGAATTTCCTCATTTTCCATCAATGATTCTAAACTACATCCCATTTTCTGAGTCATGGCTTTCACAATCCCGTAGCTTTCAGGATGTACAGCACTTTTATCCAAAGGATTTTCTGCATCTCCTATCCTTAAAAAACCGGCAGCCTGTACGAAAGCTTTTTGGCCAAAGCGACCAACTTTTAGTAGCTCTTTACGCGATTTAAACGCACCATTTTTCTTACGATAATCAATGATATTCTTAGCTAAAGCCGGGCCTAATCCCGAAACATGAGAAAGCAGTTCTTCACTGGCAGTGTTTAATTCTACGCCTACCGAATTTACACAACTTACCACAACATCTTCTAATGACTTATTAAGCTCGGTTTGATTTACATCATGTTGGTACTGTCCCACTCCAATCGATTTAGGATCAATTTTTACCAACTCAGCCAGTGGGTCAGTCAATCTTCTTCCAATAGAAACTGCTCCTCTGACAGTCACATCATATTCAGGAAACTCTTTTCGGGCAACAGCAGAAGCTGAATAAACAGAAGCCCCGCTTTCATTAACCATTACAGCTACCAATTTTCGATCGAAGCGTATTTTTCGAATTAATTCTTCTGTTTCTCTGCCGGCCGTTCCATTTCCAATGGCAATGGCTTCAATTTTATAAGCGTTTACCAAACTGCTAATCTTATTAGCCGCTTGCTTCCGCTCATTCTGAGGTGGATGTGGATAGATGGTTTCATTATGTAATAAATTCCCCAATCGATCCAGGCATACAACTTTACAACCCGTTCTGAAACCCGGATCAATCGCCAATACATTTTTTTGACCCATGGGCGGAGCCAAAAGCAATTGCCTTAAATTTTCAGCAAATACCTTTATCGCACCTTCATCAGCCTGAGCTTTCACCTCATTCCTGATTTCTGTTTCCATTGAAGGTTTGAGCAATCTCTTAAAACAATCATTGATGGCAAGTTTCACTTGTTCAGCAGATTCAGAATTATTCTTGACAAAAATCTGACTCAACATCTGAATGGCTTCTTCCTCGTCAGGGATGATCTTTATTTTAAGTAATTTTTCATTTTCACCTCTAAACATTGCCAATATACGATGGGATGGTGCTTTTAAAAAATGCTCTTCCCAATCAAAATAATTCTTGTACTTTGCGGCTTCTTCCTCTTTTTCTTTGGCCACAACAGATTTAATCAGTGCACTTCTTTTATATAAATACCTAATTTTCTTACGCGATAATTGATGCTCATTCATCCATTCGGCGATGATATCTCGTGCACCCAATAATGCCTCATCAACATTTTCAACTTTTTCATCATCATCCAAATACTTTTCTGCCTCCCCAATTAAATCAACGTAATCTTGTTTTAAAATTAACTTTGCCAAAGGTTCTAATCCCTTTTCAATTGCAATACTTGCCCGGGTTTTTCTCTTCTGTTTATAGGGAAGATACAAATCCTCCAGCTCTGCTAAACTTGATGCAGACTCAATTTGCAATTTCAATTCATTTGTTAATTTACCCTGCTCATTTATTGATGACATGATTGCTGCCCTTCGCTTATCCAACTCACCTAATTGTTGTGCTCGATCGCGAATACTTGTAATCTGGACCTCATCTAATGAACCTGTTCTTTCTTTTCGGTACCTGGCAATAAATGGCACTGTGGCACCTTCACCTAAGAGGGAAAGCGTACTTGAAACTTGTTTCTCAGAAAGTGATAACTCTCTGGATATTTGTCGAGTATAATCTATATTCATTTGATCAAATAAAAATATTATGATAGGCTAAAAATATAATAAACTTTTCAACTCTGGCTTATCAATTCCAAAAATAAGCATTACAATTTTAGCCTGTTTTTTGCGTTCAATTTAATGTAAAAAATGATGTTTTCATCATGAAATATGAGATTAAAACTATGAAATCAACTCTTACCGCTATTCTATTACTCATACTCACCTCAACTTTTTCTCAGTCTTTTGATTTCATGGATGTTATAAACGAAGTTAAATCATTTCCCAATGCTGTTCAGCATTCAACACATGCTGTTTCCAACCATATAAAACAAAAATTTAAAAGCCCTGAAAAACAATTAAAGGCCGCTTTTTTTTGGACTTCACATCATATTAGTTATTCAAATGAACAATACAGAAAAGCGCCAAACTATAGCTCTAGAGAACAATTGATTTCGGCAACTATGAAAAGTAAACAAGCTGTTTGTCAGGGATATTCAGAAGTATTTAATGAAATTTGCACTCAACTGGGTTTCGAATCATATGTAATTGCTGGTTACACCAGTCAAGAAGAACAAACTTTTCCAAACACCGGTCATGCGTGGAATACCATTAAAATTGATAATGAATGGTTTTTATTTGATCCAACCTGGGCTGCTGGTCATTTCTTAATCAGTGCTTCATCTCAAAACAGAACAAGATATATTAAAAGCTTTTCGCCTAAATATTTTAAAGTAGTACCCCGTGAATTTATTAAAAACCATATGCCCTTCGATCCCTTGTGGCAATTAACAAACAACATTATAAATTACAAAGATTTTGATCAGAAAAAATTCAATCGTAAAGCTGCAGTTCAAATTGACTATCAGAAAATCATTGATCATCTCCCTTATTTAACAGAAAAACAAAAATTTAAAAATTCAATAGAGCGAATAAAAAGCATGGGTAAAGGGAATCGAATAACCCATAAAAACTTAAAAAACCTGGAACGGAATTTACAGATTGTTCTGGACAATAAAGAAGGTGAAAAATACAACAAATCACTTGAAATTCAATTGCAAGCCATTGAGTTATTTAATCAATATGTGGACACTTACAATAAAAACAGATCAAACCTCAGTCGAATAAAATCTGAGCTCCAAAAGTATTTGAAAGAGTCTGTTCAGAGCGCAAATCAATCACTTCATCTTTACAATCAAATATCAACAACAAACAGCACCTTACAACTAAACATTAGGATCAGGAAAGCTGAATTGGAAAAATTATTTGATAAATTAGCAAAAGAAATGGAAACACTTGATGGTTTATAAAAAACCCAAAACATTCTTCCGGTTCACAGCTTTAACAGACAATAAAATAAAGGTCATACAATGAAAAAAATTACAATTATATTTCTTCTTTTCCTATCATTTCAGTTTTCAGCCAAAGCTTATCAAATCAATGGTACTATCAAAAATTACAATAGCGCTCAGGTTTTTTTAAGCAGTGTTTATGGAGATAAGCTGAGTATTCTGGATTCCACATTTACAGATAGAGATGGTCGTTTTGAATTGACACTAAATGAGAAATTACCTAAAGGAATGTATCGATTATTTTTTGCAAAAGACCAAAAAATCGACCTTTTGTTTAATTCTGAAAACATTGTTTTCGAGAGTAATGTTACTGATCCTGTTAATCAAATTCAAATTAAAGAATCAATCGAAAATAAGATTTATTATGAATATTTGCTACGCCGAAATTACGACCAATATCGACTCGAATTACTCCAACCTGTTTTAATGTATTACCCGAAAACTGATGCTTTTTTCAATACCATTTCCGAAGAATTTAATTCGATTCAAACAGGCCTGGTTGAGTTCACCAAAGATTTGCAATTTAAAAACAAGGACACTTATGCATCCTTAATCATTGGCATGAATCAGAAACCACTTTTGTTAGCTACCCTCAATCCAGCTCAGCAACAATTGTATTTACGTGAACACTATTTTGATCATATTAAATTTGACGAACCATCGCTCCTGCAAAGCAATGCCATCACTTCTTCTATACTTTCATACCTCTCATTGTATCAAAATCAGAATTTAAACAAGGAACAACTTGAAAAAGAATTTATGAGAGCTGTTGATGAAATCTTAACGCATACTCAGGCCAATATTGAAATTCACAATTTTGTGATTGAATACCTCATCAATGGATTTGAGAACTTTGGTTTTAACAATGTAATCTCCCATATGGCAGATTGGTTGTCGAACCCCGAAAATTGTGATTTACCAAAAGGTTCGTCCTCTCTGGAGGATCGATTGAACACCATAAAAAAATTGGTACCCGGTAATCAGGCACCCAATATTATCGGGCTTGATGTGAATGGAAAATTATTCAATCTGCAAGACGTTAACTCCAAATTTACCCTACTCATTTTTTGGGCCAGTTGGTGCCCGCACTGTACCGAAATGATGCCTGAACTCAATGACTTTTTAGCAACGCACGAAACTCCACTCGAAGTTGTCAGCATCTCAATCGACACTTCAAAAACTGAGCTCATAAACTTTGAGCAGACCTTTAATCCGCCCTGGAAAACACTGGTTGATCTCAATGGCTGGGATGGAAAAGCGGCTATAGATTATGGAATACACGCTACTCCTACTCTGTTTTTATTGGATAAGAACAAGAAAATAATCGCAAATATTGACACCATAAGAGAGCTTAAAAAGAAATTAAAATAAAGCGTAAAACCTCCATTTGATTTACCATCCCGAAGCCAAAACATCGATGATGTGAATGATTTTAATCGGAAGTTTCTTCTTTTTGGCATAGCTATTTTGATGCATGAGGCAGGATAAATCATTAGACACAATGTATTCAGCACCTGTATCCAAAGCATTTAAAACTTTTTGCTCAGCCATGGCAGCCGAAATTGACTCATGCTTCACAGAAAAGGTGCCACCAAATCCACAACACACCTCTCTATCCTTCATTTCAACCAGTTCCAAACCCTTCACATTCTGAAGTAGCTGACGGGCTTCATCACGCGATCCCAGCTCTCTTAACGAAGCACACGAATCATGATAGGTTACCTTTGCATTGAATGTTGCCCCTACATCAGTCACCTTTAAAACGTTTACCATAAACTCTGTAAACTCATAAATATTCTTCTGAATTTGTCGATATTCGTTATGCACAGCTGTGTTGTGAAACAATTCTCCATAATGCTTACGCACCATACCAACGCATGAAGCACTCGGCCCCACAATAATTCTATTGTTCGAAAAATCCTGAATGAATTTCTCGCCTATGGTTTTTGCTTCATCCCAAAATCCGGATTTAAAGGCCAATTGGCCACAACAGGTTTGTTCAGGATTGTAAACTACTTCAACACCTTGTTTTTCAAGAATTTTAATCATGTTAAATCCCGTTTCGGGATATACCTGATCAATTAAACATGAAATAAAAGCATCAACAATCATCATTTATTGGGAATCTTTTTTTACAAAAGTATTAAAAATAGTGATTTATAATTTTTCAATTTTGAATCCAACCAACTCAAGATCGTCCCAAAATTTTGGATATGATTTCTTTACAACTTCCGGGTCTTCAATAATAATTTTTTCTGAAAGCAAACATAAAGGTGCAAGTGACATAGCCATCCGATGGTCGTCATAGGTTTGAAAAACATGATGTTTATCAAACTCTATCTCCTCTACGTTCTTCATTAGCTTCCACAAATCAGAACTTACCTCTTTTAATGAAAAACCAAATACCTGAAATTCATCATTTAGCTTTTCAACTCGGTCTGTTTCCTTAATCCTCAAACTTTGTAGCCCTTTAAAAGATCCTTCAATTCCCAAACCTACACAACTAGCTATAACCGCCTGTGCCAAATCAGGGCAATTGATAAAATCATACTCAAGGAAGTCTGTTTTAAGGCTTTGCTTGCTCAGTTTCAAACCTTCCTCAGTAAACTCACTCGATACTCCAAGCAGGTCGAAAATTTCGGGTAATACCCGATCACCCTGCATACTTTCCTTTCTCAATTCAGGAATAAACAAATCAACTTCATCACATAAAGCGGCCATTTGATACCAATATGAAGCAGCCGACCAATCCGGACTTACCATAAATTCATTGCTTAAATACTCCTGATGATTCACTTTAATAATGCGGTCGGAATAATCAACTTTAATTCCAAAGTGACGCATAATTTCAAGGGTCATCTTCACATAGGGCTGTGAGATTAGTTTGCCCTCCAAATTTAATTCCAATCCGTTTTTAAGAAGAGGAGCAATCAACAATAATGCGGTGATATATTGTGAGCTGATACTCGAATTTACATTAATCTTACCTCCTCTTAATTTTTTGCCCTGTATAAGTAAAGGAGGGAATCCGTTTTCTCCAACATATTTAACATCAGCTTCCAACTGATCTAAAGCATCAACCAACTCTTTAATGGGTCGTTGCTGCATACGCTCACTTCCGGTTAACAGCCATTTACCCGGGCGAATGGCAAGATAAGCCGTAACAAAACGATAAACCGTACCTGCATTTTTGGCATCAATAATCATGGGAATGCCTGATACACCACAAGTTTCGATAAAGCGAACACATTTGTTCAAAATTTGGGTGTCTTCTGCATTCGACAGATTTTGAATAAAAACGCTTTCTCTGCTGAGAGCTTTGACCATTAAGGCACGGTTACTTTCACTTTTTGAAGATGGTAATTCAATATTACCAATTAATTTTTTTTGATCTTTAGATAAAGCTATTTGATTCATTTCTCTATCGTATTAACATAATCTGTATAAAAGCTTATTGATTCTCGAATAAGTTCAGCATCAATATATTGATCTATTTTCCCTTCACCAATTTTATCAATTAAGGTGAAGTTAATTTGGTCGTCTGTATTCTTTTTGTCCTGAAGCATCAACTCAATTAATTCATTAACACTATCGGGGGCAATTACATACACATGATACTGATTAATGAGGTATTTAACTATTTGTCCGAATTCGGCTTTATCCAACGAAAGTTTTTTCATTGATATGTATGACTCACAAATCATTCCGATGGCTATGGCTTCGCCATGAAACAAAGGATCTTCATCATTTTTAAGAGAATAAGTTTCAATGGCATGTCCTATGGTATGACCAAAATTTAACAATTTTCGATCGCCGTTTTCCAATGGATCTCGTTCGACAATTTCAGCTTTTACTTTTACAGATTCATTCACGATCTGTTCCCAGTTCATAATTTGCAATAAATGGGCATCCAATAATGTTTGCCATAAATTTTTATTTGCAATTAAGGCACTCTTTATGATTTCAGCCAAACCTGAATTCACCTGGCGAATGGACAAAGTTTTAAAAAATACCGGATTTATGAATACAGCTTCAGATTTTGCAAAAACCCCAATTTGATTCTTTAACATATTCAAATCAACACCTGTTTTGCCCCCAATAGCTGCATCAGATGCACCTAAAACGGTGGTTGGAATATTGATAAATTTCATTCCTCTTTTAAAAGTTGCAGCAACAAAACCTCCAATATCAGTTAATACACCTCCACCCAAATTCAACATTATCGAATTTCGATTGGCCTGCTGGCTCAACAAAGTTTCCCAAATAAATTCGCAAGTTTTTATAACCTTATTGATTTCTCCACTTTGAATTTCAATCAAATAAATGTCAAAATCCTGAAGGGCAGGTTTAAGGATTGGAAAACAAAATCTACGGGTATTTTCATCAACCAAAAGAAAAATCTTTTGATTTTTATAGGATTTCAGAGTTTCTCGCAAATGGAAAAAATCAGAATTCTCTATATAGATAGAATTTAAAACTAATTGACTCACTGATGTTTTTTATGAATATACAAAAGTATGAATAAAAAAGCTTAAGAATGTGAAGTGCTTTTAATTTTTAACCAAAAGCTGCCATTAATAGATTCAAATCCTGATAAGGAAGATCGAAGTTTTTTCCAACGTGCTTGCTGGTAACGATCCCGTTTAGTAAATAAACACCTTTACTAAAACCATAATCCTGCATTAAATAAGCCTCTAAACCTCCTGCTTCAGCAATTTTCAAGATGATGGGAGTAAAGAAATTACTCAATGCAAAGGTAGCAGTATGTGGCACCAAAGATGCGATATTGGGCACACAATAATGGGTTACCTCATGCTTTTTAAAGACCGGATTTAGGTGATCGGTTGTTTCGGAGGTTTCCACACATCCACCCTGATCAATACTCACATCAATAATTATGGATCCTGTTTTCATTTGTTTCACCATCTCTTCTGTAATTATAAAGGGTGCCCTTCCGCTTGCGGAATGCATTGCGGTAATTACCACATCGGCAGTTTTTAGGGCCGCACTTAAAAGTTTTGGTTGTAAAACAGATGTAAACAATCGTTCATTCAGGTTTTTTTGAATTCGCTCAAGTTTATAAATAGAGCGGTCAAATATTTTAATAAAAGCACCCATTCCTTTGGCTGTTCTAACTGCATTTTCAGCTACTGTTCCTGCTCCAACAATTACTATTTCTGTAGGTCGTATTCCAGGAAATCCACCAAACATTTCACCTTTGCCATATTCCGGGTTACACAAATAATCTGCAGCCAGCAATATGGATGCATTGCCAACAATTTCACTCATCGATCGAATCACGGGATAAGCCCCTGACCGATCTTTAATGCTTTCGAATGCTACTGCTGTAACTTTTTTATGAATAAGGTTTTTAAAATATGCTTTGCTCTGATTGTTAATACTTAATGATGAAATAATAATCTGATGTTCTTTTACAAGTTTGGTTTCCTGAAGCGTTAAAGGTGCTACTTTTAAAATAACATCAGCCTGAAAGACTTCCGTGTCACTTTCAACGATTTCGGCTCCTGCTTCTGCATAATTATGATTACTGAATCGGGCAGAGATTCCGGCATCTTTTTCAATGATGACCCGATGACCATTCTCAACAATCATTTTAACAGCCTCAGGTGCTAAACAAATTCTATTTTCCGATTGAGAAATTTCTTTAGGTACTCCAATAGAATAACTCTTATTTTTATTCTGAATCTCAAGTTTTTCTTCTTGAGGCATCAAATTTTCAGAATGTGAAAACTTATAGAATCCATTTTGGTCGGTACTCATTTTACTTTTTATTAATGTGGATATTTCTGGATTCATCATCCAGATTTTCAATGGTAACGTATACGATATTCTCAGGTAAAAGTTTTTCGATCTTTTCCGGCCATTCCATCAGGCAATAATTTCCGCTGTATAAATAATCCTCATAGCCGATATCCATTACCTCTTCAAGTTTGTTGATTCGATAGAAATCGAAATGATAAACGGCTCCATGATCTTCAGAAAAATACTCATTAATGATGGCAAAAGTAGGACTTACTACTTCATTTTCCACCTTTAATTTCTTACATAAAACTTTAATAAAAGTTGTCTTTCCGGCTCCCATGGCTCCTTCAAAGGCAAAAACGCGATCATCAGGATATAGGGCAAGCAGTTCATCGGCTATTTTAGGAAGATCAGATAATGATTGACAAACAAAATGATGTTTCACTTTATTTTGGTTTTAAGGTTATAAATGGGATCAATAATTCTTCTATAGAAAGGCCACCATGCTGAAAAGTATTCTTATAAAAATTGGCATAATAATTATACTTATTTGGATAAGCAAAGAAATCATTTTTTTTACAAAACGCAAAAGAAGTACTCACATTCAATTTTGGTAAGAATCCTTCGCCAGGATTCTTAATTTCAAATATATCTTTTGAATCATAATTTAAATTCCGGCCATTTTTATAACGTAGGTTTTTATTGGTTTCTCTGTCTCCAATAATTTTTACCGGATTGTTCACTTTTACTGAACCATGATCGGTAGTAATTACCAGCTTCACTTTTTGCTTGGATAAATACTTTATGATATCAAATAATGAGGAGTATTTAAACCATGAAACCATCAACGAACGATAAGCCGGTTCATCATCGGCCAACTCCTTGATAATCTCCATATCGGTGCGGGCATGTGAAAGCATATCCACAAAATTATAAACAATGGCATTAAATTTATTGTTCATCAAATTGGGCATATTCTCAACCAACTTACGACCGGCATTTAAATTCAGAATCTTATGATATGAATATTTCACTTCTTTACCATACCTCTTTAACAGCTCGCCAAGCAACTCATTTTCAAACTGATTTTTAGTACCCTCTTCATCCTCTCTTACCCAATATTTGGGATATTTTTTTTCGATTTCGGAAGGCATCAATCCGGCAAAAATTGAGTTTCGGGCATACTGTGTGGTTGAGGGAAGAATACTGTAATAAATTTCATCTTTTTCAACCCTGAAAAAATCTTCAATCAGAGGCTGTATAGCCTTCCATTGATCGTAACGCAGGTTGTCAATTAACAAAAAGAAGACCGGCTCATTTCCATTTAACAAGGGTAAAACCTTATCTTTCATCAAAGTATGCGAAAGTAAAGGACGATCAGGAGATTTAGCCTGAATCCAATTTAAATAATTTTGTTCAATATAACGTGCAAAGACCTGACTCGCTTCATCTTTTTGCATTTTAAGAACCTCCATAATCCCCTCATCTTTTGAAGCTTCCAGCTCCAACTCCCACCTGGTAAGTTTTTTATATACCTCGGGCCACTCATCAAAATTCAAGTTATCATTGATGATCATCCCAATATTCCGAAATTCCATTTGATAGGAATGCATCGATTTTTCGCTGATTAATTTTCGGTTATCAAGATTTTTTTTGAGCGAGAGCAAAATTTGATTGGGGTTAACCGGCTTAATCAAATAATCAGAGATTTGTGAACCTATGGCATCATCCATAATGGCTTCTTCTTCACTTTTAGTAATCATCACAACCGGAAGGTTTGGATAGTCAGTTTTAATGATACTCAAGGTTTCAAGTCCGGAGATTCCCGGCATATTCTCATCTAAAAAGATGATATCAAAAGCCTGTTCATGAATCATATCCAGGGCCTCATCTCCATTATTGGAGGTAAAAACTGTATATCCTTTTTGTTCCAAAAACAAGATCTGAGATCTCAACAGATCAATTTCATCATCTACCCAAAGAATCTTCACTTTACTCATAAACTTTCGATCTCATTATTAATTCAGAACCCAAACTGAGTGAGGGTTGTAAAAAAAATTGTAATATTGAATAAGGATTACAAAAAAAGCATTCAACACAAATGTAACCCAAATTTAAAGATAAAAGTGAATTTACACATTCCGAATAAAAGAAAAATATTCAATGATCCGGTTTATGGTTTTATAAGCATTCCTCACAACCTGATTTTTGATTTAATTGAACATCCCTATTTTCAACGACTGAGGCGAATCCGTCAGTTAGGACTAACTCACCTCATTTATCCGGGCGCACTTCACACCCGTTTTCATCATTCAATTGGGGCCATGCATATTACCGAAATTGCCATTTCTGTACTTCGCGATAAAGGCTATGAAATCAGTAAAGAAGAAGAGCTGGGAGTTGAAATCGCCATTCTACTTCACGACATTGGTCATGCTCCATATTCTCACACCCTCGAACATTCGATCGTTGAAAAACTTCATCATGAGGAAATTTCAGAAATCTACATGAATCTTCTGAATAAAGAATTTAAAGGAGAATTGGAACTTGGCCTTAAAATCTTCAAAAATGAACACCCTAAAAAATTCCTCCACCAGCTCGTTTCCAGCCAATTAGACATGGACCGTATGGATTATTTGAAACGGGATAGTTTTTTTACCGGTGTTGCAGAAGGAAACATCAATGCCGATCGGATTTTAAAGATGTTACAATTATCGGATAATGAATTGGTGATCGAAGCCAAGGGGATTTATTCCGTTGAAAAATTTATCATCGCCCGGCGTTTGATGTATTGGCAGGTTTATTTACATAAAACGGTTCTTGCTGCCGAATACATGCTCATGAGAATTTTAAAAAGGGCAAAGTTCTTGGCTCAAAATGGGGTTTCTTTGTTTTCAACATCAGCCTTTCACCTTTTTCTGAACAACAATTTTGAGAAGCAAAGCTTTGAAAACGACAGTTCTGCAATTTCGGCTTATGCACAACTGGATGACTTTGATATTATGACCTCCATCAAAGAATGGACCAAGCATAAAGATCCCATCCTTTCTTACCTCAGCCAATGTATCATCAATCGTAAATTATTTAGGATTGAATTACAGGATCATCCTTTTAACTTAGATAAAGTTGCACAGATTAAGCAAAAAATCAAGGATCAATATAATTTATCTGAAGAAGATTCTGATTATTTTTTAATCAATGAAAGCACCAGTAATTCGGCCTATAATCCGGCCGGAGGGCAAATTAATATTGTATATAAAAACGGAGAAGTAAAAGACATTGTTTCGGCCTCCGATCAATTAAATATTTCCATGCTCTCAAAAGCAGTCACAAAATTTTTCTTGTGCTATCCGAAAAATATCATCTTGAATTCGAACTGAAATCTTACTTTTGTAATAAAATTATAATTAGATGGAATTTACAGCAAAGCAGATAGCGGAAATACTTAATGGTGAGGTAGATGGGAATGAAGAAATTGTGGTCAATAAATTATCGAAAATAGAAGAGGGTGAACAAGGCTCAATTAGTTTTTTGGCCAATCCTAAATACACTCACTATATTTACGAGACAAAAGCATCCATCGTAATTGTAAGCAAAGACTTTAAAGCAGAAAAAGATATTTCGGCCACCTTAATCAGGGTCGAAGATGCATACGCAGCCTTTGCCCAGTTGTTAGAGGCTTACAATCAAATACAGTTGAACAAATCAGGAATTTCAGAGCGCGCTTCTATCGCCAAATCTGCCACATATGGTGAAGACTGTTACATTGGAGATTTTGTTAACATTGAAGATAATGTAAAGATCGGAAAGAATGTTAAAATCTACCCGCAAACTTTTATTGGAAACAATGTTACAATTGGAGATCATACAACCATATTTCCAGGAGTCAAAATTTATTCTGACAATGATATAGGTAAAGCTTGTACCCTTCATGCCGGTGTTATTATTGGGAGTGATGGATTTGGTTTCGCACCTCAATCAGATAATAATTATAAAAAAGTTGCACAAATCGGTAATGTGATCATTGAAGATCATGTTGAAATCGGATCAAATACGACCATCGATCGTGCCACTTTAGGAAGCACCATTATCAGAAAAGGTGTTAAACTTGACAATTTAATCCAAATTGCCCATAATGTTGAAATCGGAGAAAACACTGTAATTGCCTCCCAAACAGGAGTTTCTGGCTCAACCAAAATTGGCAAAAACTGCATGATAGGTGGGCAGGTTGGAATTATTGGACACATCACCATTGCCGATGAAGTAAAAATTGCCGCACAATCAGGAATTGGAGGAAACATTAAGAAAGTCGGGGCCATTGTTCAGGGCTCACCGGCATACGATATCAGTACCTATCGCAAGTCTTACGTTCATTTCCGGAATCTACCTAAAATCATAGAAAGGCTGAATGAGTTAGAACGAAAGATCGAAAATTCCTGATCCCAATCTAATTGTAAAAGCTTGTATTGCATTTTTATAAAATTTGTTACTTTTGCGGTTGAATTATAATAACATACTCACATCTTTCTATGCCGGAAAATCAAAGAACAATCAAAAGCGCTGTTACAGTTTCTGGAACTGGCTTACACACAGGACTAGACGTAAATCTTACTTTCAAGCCTGCGCCGGAAAATTTTGGATTCCAATTTCAACGTATTGACTTACCTGGATCTCCAATTATTCAGGCAAACATTGATAATGTTGTAGATACCTCCAGAGGCACGACCATTGAAGCAAACAATGCAAGAATTTATACCATTGAACATGTTTTAGCAGCCCTAACCGGACTCGGTCTCGACAATGTTTTAATTGAAATGGACAAGGATGAAACGCCCATTATGGACGGGAGTTCAAAATTCTTTATGGAAGCTTTGCTCGAATCAGGAATCGTTGTTCAAAATGCAGAACGTGAATATATAAGCATTCCTCATGAGATTACCTTCACCAATGAGAAAGACAAAATTGAAATGGTTGCCCTGCCCGACGATCATTACAATATTGAGGTTGAAATTGATTATGAGACAAAAGTTTTAGGCAAACAGTTGGCCCAATTAAACGATATTACAGAATTTCAGGCAGAATTTGCACCTTGCAGAACCTTTGTCTTTCTGCATGAATTAGAATATTTATTAAACAATAACTTGATTAAAGGTGGAGATCTCAGCAATGCCATTGTTTTTGTAAACAGATTGGTTGCTCAGGAAGAACTCGACCGACTGGCAGGATTATTCAAAAAACCAAAAGTAAAAGTGAAGGAAGAAGGAATTTTAAACAATCTTAATCTTCATTTTGAAAACGAACCTGCTCGTCATAAATTACTTGATATTGTTGGCGACCTTAGTTTATTGGGGAAACCAATAAAAGGAAAAATTCTTGCCAAAAGACCCGGACATTATTCCAATGTTCAATTTGCAAGACTCATCAAAGAAAAGATTAATAAGTACACAACCATGAACACTAAACCTCCATTTGATCTGAATAAAAAGCCGGTCTATGATGTAATTCAGATTCAGGAAATACTACCTCACCGCCCCCCATTCTTATTCGTTGATAAAATAATGGATATGGACAAATCAAGAATCATTGGCGTAAAAAATGTGACAATGAATGAATCTTTTTTTGTTGGACATTTCCCTGGCGAACCTCTTTTCCCTGGGGTAATCCAGATAGAAGCCATGGCACAAACAGGCGGGATTCTTGCATTAAGTCAGGTGGACGATCCTAAAAATTACTTGACTTACTTTATGAAGATTGATAAAGTAAAATATAGAAATAAAGTTATCCCTGGCGATACAATGGTCTTTTCACTAGAGCTCGTTTCACCTATTCGTAGAGGAATTTGTCATATGAAAGGAATTGCCTATGTTGGAGATAAGGCAGTTATGGAAGCCGAAATGATGGCATTATTATCAAAAAAAGAAGAGCAACAAAAATCCTCATAAAATGAATCAGCCCCTAGCATACGTTCACCCCCAAGCGAAAATTGCAAAGAATGTGGTCATCGAGCCCTTTGTGAATATTGAGAAAAATGTTGAAATTGAAGAAGGAACCTGGATTGGTTCAAATGTCACCATCATGGAAGGTGCACGGATAGGAAAAAATTGTAAGATTTTTCCGGGTGCCGTTATTTCAGCCATCCCTCAAGATTTAAAATATCGGGGAGAAGAAACCCTTGTAAAAATTGGAGATAATTGTATCATCCGAGAATTTGTGACCATCAACAGAGGAACCAAAGCCAATTTTGAAACCGTCGTAGGAAACAATTGTTTACTGATGGCTTATGTACATGTTGCACATGATTGTATCATTGGAAACAATGTGATACTTGCAAATGCAGCGACTCTTGCAGGTCACATCCGAATTGATGATTGGGCCATAATTGGCGGTTTGGCGGCTGTACATCAATTTGTTCAGGTCGGTGCCCACTCCATGATTTCAGGCGGTGGCATGGCTCGAAAAGATGTTCCTCCATTCACCAAAGGGGCACGTGAACCCCTTTCTTATGTTGGTGTAAATTCAATAGGTTTACGACGCAGAGGATTCACCAACGATCAAATTAATGCCATTCAGGAAATATACAGAATCATATATTTAAGAGGGCTAAATGTAACTCAGGCAGTTTCTATCATCGAAGCCGATGTTCCGGTAACTTCCGAGAGAGATGAAATATTATCCTTCATAGCCAAATCGACAAGAGGAATTATGAAAGGATACACAAGACAACCCAAAAACGATCAATAAAACAAAAGATATGGCTTCAACAGCAGATTTTAAAAACGGTTTATGTATTACTTACAATGGTGATTTATACACCATTGTCGAATTTCAACACGTAAAACCGGGAAAGGGCCCTGCCTTTGTCCGAACCAAATTAAAGAATTTAAAAACAGGTAAAGTGATTCCTAACACTTTTACAGCCGGTGTAAAAATCGACATCCAAAGGGTTGAAAGAAGAAATTATCAATTTCTTTATAAAGAAGGTGATACTTTTCATTTTATGAATTCTGAAACTTTTGACCAAACTTTTTTCAATGCAGATATCATCAGTGCACCTGATTTCTTAAAAGAAGGAGATGGAGTTGAAGTGCTTTATCATGCTGAAACAGAAACTCCAATTGCTTGCGATATGCCTGCCTACGTTGAGCTTGAAGTTACTTATACCGAGCCTGGAGAACGTGGTAATACGGCAACCAATACTTTTAAAGATGCTACGGTTGAAACAGGTGCTGTTGTAAAAGTTCCGCTTTTTATCAATACCGGAGAGAAAATAAAAGTTGATACCCGATCAGGAGAATATTCTGAGCGCGTTAAATAAAAGAAATTTACCCTTATGAAACTTGATGCACCGCTAACTTTAAAAGAGTTAGCCTCCATGATTGATGCCGAATACATCGGTGATCCAGATTTTGCTATTACCGGATTGAATGAAATTCATATGGTTGAAGCCGGGGATCTCACTTTTGTTGATCACCCAAAATATTATTCCAAAGCCTTAAATTCCAAGGCTACCACCATTTTAATCAATAAAAAAGTCGATTGTCCTGAAGGAAAAGCATTGCTAATTTCAGAAGATCCTTTTAAAGATTATGTGGGGTTGGCGAAAAAATTCAGACCATTTATTGCCAGTTCAAATAACATCAGTGAGAGTGCTCAGATTGGAGAAGGAACACAAATTCAGCCAAATGCTTTTATCGGAAACAATGTAAAGATTGGCAAAAATTGCATCATCCATTCCAATGTAAGCATCTATGATTATAGCGAAATCGGGGATAATGTAATCATCCATTCAAGTGCAGTAATTGGTGCCGATGCTTACTATTTTCAAAGAAGATCAGACGGGTATCATAAAATGGAATCCTGCGGTAAAGTAGTTATTGAAAACAATGTTGAAATTGGAGCACTTTGCTCCATCGACAAAGGAGTTTCTGGCGACACCATCATCTCTGAAGGAACCAAAATGGACAATCATTGTCAGGTAGGACACGACACCTATATTGGTCGTCATTGTTTAATTGGTGCACAAGCTGCCATTGCTGGTGTAACACGGATTGAAGACGATGTAATCTTATGGGGAAAAGTGGCTGTAAACAAAGATTTGGTGATTGGCAAAGGCGCCATCGTTTTGGCAACTTCTGCCGTTGGAAAATCTTTAGAAGGTGGAAAAACCTATTACGGATCACCTGCCATTGAATCACGACAAGCCTGGAAAGAAATGGCTGCCCTCAGAAAATTACCCGAGATATTGGAAAACTTATAATCGGAATAGAAATTTCAACCCAATAAAAGAAACTGTCTGAAAAGTATCTGATGCGTCATTCTGAATTTATTTCAGAATCTCTAAACAGCTGACTTTAAGATTCCGGAACAAGTCCTGAATGACGAAACTTAGAATAATTTACCCTTTTAGGCAATCTTTTTTTTCCTTTCGCTATTTAATTTTTTGCACCCTTAGAGGTTTTATCCTTTAAATGATAAACTTCCATGGCTACAATCATTGCCATAAATGCCCATACAGGGATGGCTGCTTTATCAGAATCTAAGAAGTTATTGATCAATCCATGCGTGAAGTAAGTAATCAGGGCCAAAACAGTTGACAAACTCAACATCCTAATCTCGGAAATATCTGTTTGGCGATAAACTTTTATTCCTTTATACAGAGCAAGGATAAAAATGAGCACAATCAATATAAATCCTAAAATTCCCGTTTCTGCCAGTGGCCCCAAATATTCACTGTGTGCATTTCCCATATCGCCGGCGTTGGTACTTATAATCGTTTTTTCGCGACTGTTTTGCTTTGGTGCATAAACAAACTGATAAGTTCCCGGTCCCCAACCAACAACAGGTCGTTCTTTAAATAAACGAAGGGCCGACTGCCACCGGTTGATTCTTTCAAGATTAGATGCATCAGAAGAGATGTTATAAATGGAACGCAGATGTTCAATATAATTCTCTGAGGATTCGTTGGTGTTTTTCTCCAGTTGATGAACAATTTCATTTTGAAACACAAAGAAACTCCCGACCCCGATAATTGCAATGGATGCAATCCATTTAAACTTAATTCTGAAAACAATAAGTAATCCACTTCCAACAGCAACCATCATACTTAACCAGGCAGCTCTGCTAAAAGACAGGAAGAGGGCCAATAAAAAAATCGCTCCAACCGCAAATGAAATAATTCTGAGGATTTTAGAATACTTCTGATAACGAAAAAAACCAAATAAAACTGGTATAAAAAATGCCAGCATCGCACCATAAGCAGTATGATCATTATAAAAAGGAGACATTACCCAATGTCCGGCTTCTTCTGAAAATCCATATTGAGAATGTCTGAATATGGTGTATGCAATAATGGCAAGAAAGGAAAGAATATAAAGTTGACTGAATAAGCGAATGTTATTCATCTGCTTAAATATTTGCATTGAAACAAAATAGAAAGGAATGATGAACCATACTTTTGAAATCCAATATTTAAACGAAACCAACGGTATTTCACTGCTTATTGAAGTGACAAACATCCACATCAGATAGCATAAAATGAGTACCGAAAGCGGATGCTTAATCAAACGCAAATCGTAAGTATACCTGGATACAAGTCTTAGAAAAAACAGAACACTCACACCAATCAATAATGGTTCGGTTAAAATGGACAAGCCAAAACTTCCATTTCCCAGGATCACATTATAAGACAAGGGAGTTAAAAATGCAATCAGAAGTAAAACATGATCTAGTGAAACTAAAAATAGAGCAATTAAAAGAATCAGCACAGGCAACAATAACAACCAATAAATATCTTCAATTATGAAATAAATATTAGCTCCAATGAAAACCACACTCATTATAAGAACCAAAAGATTTTGATATTTAAATATCAATTTCACCTAGGATAGTTTTTCTCTGAATTTTGCAATATTCTCTATCAAAAAGAGAAGCAGGATTGAAAACAGAAGTGCTGATGCGGTAATGCCTAAAACAAATAAGGTACGTGGAGGATATGATTTTCGCTCAGCTACAATGGGTTCGCTCACTACAAATGATTGAGGTAAAGATTTCATGGCATCAACTTTAGCTTCCTGATACCTGGCTTTTAAACCACTCAAACGCAAACGCTCATATTCCAATGAATTTCGCAAAGAGACATAAGGGCCACCATATTCAGCTAGAATTTCCAATTTCTTTTCCAGGCGTTTAACAGCAGATTGATTTCCTGCACCAATTTCGATGGCCAATTGCTGATTGATCATTTCCGCCTGAGATTCATAATCATGTACGCCTTTCTCCCTCAAAAAAGTTAAAGAATCTTCCATGGATTCAACCTCAAAACGCAAAGCTTCATATTCTTCCTCAATGATTCTCAATCCTGCTTTGGCCCTCTTCTGTTGAATTTCCGTCTTAACTTCATCAACAAAACTTATGACTTCTTTAGCCATCTTTGCCGCCATCATCGGATCATGATCCATCACCTGAATATTAACGGCCATGTATTCCGTTCTGGAAAATTTAAATTTCTGTTTATATTCTTTATACAGTTTGGTTTTTACAAATTTGTCATCTGCCTTAATTTGATAATGATTCAGTAAATCAAACTCATCAATCATATGATCCCTGATTAAACTTGAATTTAGCAATTGTAATAATTGCTCTGATTCTTCTTCATCGCCAAAACTCAGCAGATCTTTACCTTCTTTATCACCCAGCAAAGCCTCGGAAATTGATCCGGTATTGACCGGATAAACAATGGCTGAAGACTTATATAATGGAATAATAAAAATGGGAGATGTAAAGAGCACAGAAGCCAGAACAGAAACAATCAGAATAATGAATAACAGCTTTCTTTTTTTAAACAGCCGAAGAAATAGATCTGCTGAATTTAACAAAGATGAATTAGGATGGCTCATATGATCACATTTAATTTATGTTCAAATTTAGTAAAATCGACCCAATAAATACCTGATTATAACCTCAAGCTTCTTCTGAATCCGTATTGAGCATTGAAAAAAATGACCGGACATTCCATAACCTCAGGGTATACGCTGATATCACTGAAACTAAAAGGATGATAAGAATACTGAAAAGAGGACGGATTTCCCAAGAATTTGCCAGGGAACCAATTCCAAAAACCGCCAATACATAAGCTCCCAAACGACCTATATATTGAAAATTAAGTTGAAATTTAAACTGTATACATACACCAATAATCATGGCTAAAGCCGTAACAGAATGGGCACAAAGATTTGCATAAGCAGCACCCAATGCCTGCATCCTGGGAATAAGCAAAACATTGATCAACAAATTAATGACCACCCCCACTGAAGCAATTTTAATCATTGTTCTTAAATCTCCGGAAGCCGTTAATAAGGTTCCAAAAATATAACTGGTACAAACAGCCACAAAAGCAAACATCATCACCGCCAGTATGTTTCCCGATTCCAAAATTCTTTGATTAAATACACTCAATGATTCATTCGTATTTTGAACATAAAGCATTCTCATAATTTCTTCCCGGAAATAAAAAGACCCTACCGCAACCGCAACCGCAATTGTAAAAATGAGTGTAAAAGCCAACTTCACCAGTTTTTCTACCGAATCACCTGTTTTAATCATACGCGAAAAGATGGGTAAGAGCAGAACCCCGAAAAGCAGTGCAATATTGTTTCCTGCATCAAACAAGCGAAACGCCTGTGCATAAACCCCGGATTGATATTCTCCGACATTTCCGGGTAAAAGACGCTCGATCAGAACCGAATCTACCCGGGTATAAATTCCCATCAAAAACATGAGCAAAGCATAGGGTAAACTCTTTTTGATGATCATTAATAAAAAGGGACCGTTCCAGTTTAGTTTTCTAAAACCGGACTTCTTCATCACAATAATCAGGGCAATGAACAGGGTTATGGCATAAGCCAGCGTTTGCGAATACAACAACCATTCAATCTGAAACGGAATGCTAAAAATATTTCCCCAAAGTAGTAATCCGCAAATAACAATCATCAAAAAACGATCTAAAACAGAAATGATGCTATCCGTTTTAAATAAAAGCAAACCTGAAATATTTGAGCGCAGATAAAGAATAAATGACAACAAAGCCTGATTTATGCCCACCCACAACAGGAAGTAAAATTGCTTGGAATCGTATCCTATAGAAGCAGCAACAGCAAACAGAACAACCCCATAAACCAACATTAACAAAACTCTAAGGATGACGATTCCTGAAAAATGCTTCGTAAGCAATTGCTTATTTTGGGCAATATTGCGGTTATTAAATGTACTTATTCCAAAATCCAGAAGGATGTTAAAAAGCAGTGACAAATTAAACACAGAAAAATAAAATCCATAATCTTCAGCACCCACAATATTTTGAATACTTCGATCAATTCCAAGTATCCAAAAAGGCTTAATCAAGAAATTGAGAGCCAATAAAAAAATAAGATTTGTTACAAATTTACGCTGCATCCAATCTGTTATTTTGGGGGAATTGAAGGTTTAAGCAAGCTTTACAAAATATTAAACTATTGATCTGAAAAAACCATATTTTTGTACTACAAACTAAAGTAGTAAAATATTACGTTCGCCCGGGTTTAATATTATAAACAGACAAATTACAAAAACATTGAAAATAGCCGTAAATACCAGATTACTAATCAAAAACAAACTGGAAGGCATTGGCTATTTTATTTATGAAAATTTAAAAATCATTACCCAAAATCATCCCGAACATGAATTCTACTTTTTGTTTGATCGAAATTACGACGATGAATTTATTTTTTCAGACAACATTACCCCCATCATTTTAAAACCTCAGGCACGACATCCCATTTTATACTATTTGTGGTTTGAGTTCTCGGTTACATCTATTTTAAAAAAACTAGACATTGATCTATTTCTTTCTCCCGACGGTTATCTTTCGTTGAGATCTAAGACCCCTTCCATAGCAGTATTTCATGACATCAATTTTGAACATCATCCCAAAGATTACCCATTTCTGGAACGTTTTTATTATCGTTACTTTTTTCCAAAATTTGCAACTAAAGCTAACAGAATTGTAACAGTCTCCGATTTTTCACGCAACGATATTATCGAAAAATATAAAATAAATAAAGCAAAGATTGATGTTGTGAATTGTGGGATAAGTTCAGCTTATCAATCACTTCCTTTAAAAGAAATTCAAAAAACCAGGGAAGAATTTAGCGATGGAGCCGATTTCTTTATTTATGTGGGATCCATCCAGGCCCGAAAAAACATTCCAAGGCTCATTCAGGCTTTCAATTTATATAAAAAATCCACCTCCTCTGCAGACAGATTATTATTGGCAGGGGCAGCAAAGTGGACTTCAAAAGATTTAAAAAGTGCCTTTAAAAATTCACCTTATAAAGATGACATTCAATTTATGGGTCGTGTAGCAACCTCAAAATTGAGTCGACTGATTGCATCAGCAAAGTCGCTGTTATTAATTTCAAAACTTGAAGGTTTTGGAATACCTATTATTGAAGCTTTTCAGTGTGATGTTCCGGTCATCGCCTCAAATGTAACTTCAATGCCTGAAGTTGCAGGAGAAGGAGCTTTATTAGTAAATCCCGAATCTGTTGAATCCATTTCTAATGCCATGATTTTATTAAATAATGATAAAGAAACCCGTATGGAGTTAATCAAACAAGGCCGAATTCAGAGAGAAAAATACAGTTGGCAAAAAACAGCCGATTTATTGTGGAAAAGCATTGAAAAAGTAAATGTAAATTCATGAAGGAATTTCAAAATTTTTGTATAATTTTTCCAATTCAAAATAAAGAAAGATGAAAATATTAATATTAGGATCAGGAGGCCGCGAACACGCGCTGGCATGGAAAATAAATCAAAGTCCAAAACTTACAAAATTATTTGTTGCGCCCGGAAACGCAGGCACCGCCGAACTAGGCACAAACCTTCCCCTCAATCTGGGTGCTTTTGATGACATTAAAGCAGCAGTACTGAAACACCAAATCGACATGGTCATTGTCGGACCTGAAGTTCCGCTGGTTGAAGGAATAAGTGATTATTTTGCAGAAGATTCTGAATTAAAAAACATTGCTGTTATTGGCCCTAAAAAAGAAGCAGCCATGCTGGAAGGAAGCAAAGATTTTGCAAAAAAATTCATGCAAAAATATCACATCCCAACAGCTGCCTATCAAACCTTTAACCAAAACAATTTAAAAGAAGGCCTTAAGTTTTTAGAAACTTTGACACCTCCTTATGTTTTGAAAGCTGATGGTTTGGCAGCCGGTAAAGGAGTTATCATATCGGATGATTTAAATGAAGCCAAAGCAGAGTTAACGGCCATGTTGGATGATGCCAAATTTGGTGAAGCTTCGGCCCAGGTAGTAATCGAAGAATTTTTAGATGGCGTTGAGTTATCAGTTTTTGTTTTAACGGATGGTAAGTCTTATAAAATTTTACCTGAAGCCAAAGATTACAAAAGAATTGGAGATGGAGATACCGGCTTAAACACCGGAGGTATGGGATCAATCTCACCCGTTCCTTTTGCAGATAAAGATTTCATGAAAAAAATTGAAGATCAAATCATCATACCCACCATCAATGGTCTTAAATCAGAAAATCTTGAATACAATGGTTTCATCTTTTTTGGATTGATAAAAGTAAAGGAGGAACCCATGGTAATTGAATATAATGTTAGAATGGGCGACCCTGAAGCGGAGTCTGTTATTCCACGAATCAAAAGTGATTTATTGGAATTATTTATTGGCATTACTGAAAAAAACCTGGACAAAAAAGATTTTGAGATTGAATCCAAACATGCATCAGCCATCATGCTGGTTGCGGGAGGTTATCCCGAAGCTTACCAAAAAGGAGACAAAATAGAAGGTTTGGATCAGGTTTCTGAAAGCATCATCTTTCATGCCGGAACTAAAACTAACGACAATGGAGAGGTACAAACAAATGGAGGTCGGGTTTTGGCCATTACTTCATTTGGAGATTCTATGGAAGAAGCATTGGGCAAATCATATAAAAATGCAAAAACAATAAAATTTGCAGGTAAAAACTTCAGGCAAGATCTGGGGAAAGATTTACTACAATTCATTAAATAGAAAGACTCAAACCATCATGTTAATACGTTTCTTCAGAAATAATTCATTCATCCAACTTATCGGACTTTTGGTCCTTGGAATATTGCTTTGGGTAAACGTATTTATAACACCACCACCTTTTGTCGGGAATTCATTTACCAGCCCTCTTTTCAATTTGGTTTCTTCGCTAACAAACAATTTGCTGATATTAATTATATTGGCTTTCATCACTTTGATGATTCAATCATTATACTTAAATCATATTTTAATCAAACATGAGCTGGTTCACAGAAGTTCCACCTTACCTGCTTTTGTTTATCTGGTTTTAATGAGTCATTCACTGCAATTACAACATTTATATCCTGCTTTAATAAGCGGACTTTTTGTTCTTGCTGCCATCGATTCATTACTCGACATAGATGAAGAAAATGAGTATTACCGCTTGAGTTATAAAACAGGTTTCCTTATCGGTGTAGCTTCCTTATTTTATTTACCAACCGCTGCTCTTCTGTTATTAATCTGGATTACTTTATTTATTTATCGAATTGTAAGTTGGAGGCCATCATTCATACCAATTATAGGTTTATTTACACCCTATTTGTTTCTTTTTACCTATTACTTCTGGATGGATAGCGCCAATGAATTTATTCTCCATTATCAAAATTATTTTACAAAAACAAAACTTATATTTGCAAGTAACGATGGCTATATCAGAATCATCATGACCATCCTTGCCTTTTTTTCTACAATTTCATTTACAAGGGTTCTAGGTCGAATAAATGACAAAAAGATGATCGTTCGCAAGAAAATAAGTATCATCTTAGGTTTGTTTTTTATCGGTGTACTTATTTTATTTTTAAACAATGATTTAATTATCCATGCGAGTATTATATACATCCCAATTTCAACTTTTATAGCCATTTACTTCTCCGATATGAGAAAAACATTTTGGGCTGATCTACTTTTTTCGTTTACCGTTTTATTCATCATTTTTGATCATTTTCAATTTTAGTATGCTGAGAAGTTATTATTCAAAAAATCAAATTGAGGCTGGATGTGATGAAGCAGGAAGAGGGTGTTTGGCTGGACCCGTTTTTGCAGCTGCCGTAATTCTACCTAAAAACTTTAAAAATCCACTCTTAAACGATTCAAAAAAGCTAAAAGAATCAGATCGTTATTTGTTAAGAAAAATCATAGAAAGAGATTCATTGGCTTGGGCTGTAGGTATTGTTGATAATGAAGAAATTGATAAAATTAACATCTTAAATGCCTCTATTGAAGCCATGCACAGAGCCATCAAACAACTTAAAATTTCACCTGAATTTCTCTTAATTGATGGCAATCGATTCAAAAGCTATCAGAATATAAATCATCAATGCATCATTAAAGGTGATGGGAAATATGCCTCTATTGCAGCCGCCTCCATCCTTGCCAAAACCTACCGTGATGACTATATGAAAAATTTGGCAAACGATTATCCACAATACGGCTGGGATCAAAACAAAGCCTATCCTACAAAAAAACACAAAGCAGCCATTCGGGAGTATGGAATTTGCAAATTTCATCGCAAAAGCTTCAGGCTATTCGACCCACTCAGTTTAGATTTTAATTAACATCTCATTGTTCATTATAATCAGTCAGCTTGAAATACAATGCTTTAAATTGTATTAATTTTGATTAAAATCCTTACTGCTCCCGATGAATGTCAACAGAAATCTTCTTTCTAATACTTTACTAATTGGATTAATAATCCTCATTTTCGGTTTTTTATTTGTGGTCTTTCAAAAATTGGGAAGAAATAAATATGAAACCATTGATGCCATCCCTAAATCAACTTCTCTTTTCATCCAGTTTAATTCAATGGATGAATTGCATCAAGATTTAAAAAAGAACAACATTTGGAAAAATCTGATGACCCTCCCGGAACTAAATAACTTTTCGGAACAAATAGCTCAATTCGATTCAGTTCTTCATGCCAATAACAGAAACAATGCTCTAATCAACCATCAAAATGGCATCATCTCTTTGCATCATAACTATGCACAAAGTGAAGCACTGATGGTGTTTAAATTAAAGAAGAAGCTGAATCATCGATTTTTCAAATCCATTTTTAATGAAGTCTTTGGTAATACGTTCACAATATTGAAAACTGCAAAAGATGGTGAATCTTTCAGTAAAGTTGTTTTTAATAAAAATTCAAAATCTTTTAATTATACTTTAAGAGGTGGATTATTTATCGGAAGCTGGAGCGAAAGTTTATTGCTAGAATCTGTCGAGCAATTAAAATCAGATCAAAGTCTTAAGCATGATGAATCCTACAAAAAAGTAAAAGAACTGGCTGGCAAAAAAGTGGACGCAAATCTATTTATAAATTATGCTGAGTTTCCTAATTTCATGAAGATTCTATCGAACAAAGATAGCCTGAGCCAATCCACTCAAAACATACTCAAATCAATTGCCGATTGGACCGAACTTGATTTAATTATTAAAAATGATGAATTTCTGTTAAGTGGTTTTACCAGCTCAAAAGATTCGACGAATACTTATTTTGAATTATTTAAGAATCAAACCCCACAGACTTTTCAGATGGCAGGTATCATTCCATATAATGCGACTTATTTTCGGTATTTGGGCTTAGACAATTTCAGTGTATTTTTTAGTGATCATCAAGATTTTTTGGATCTTACAGAAGATTCAAGTGTTGTCTTAAAACGAAAGCAATCCTTCAATCAGACAATTAATAAAAGGATTAAGAATTCATTACTTAAAAATATTGGAAAAGAGCTTGCCTTAATTTCAACAGCTACCAATCAAAACAACTTTGAGGAAAGTTCTTATGCCATCATTAAAACAACAAATCAAATAGCGCTCAAAAAATCTTTAGATCAATTGGCTTTAAAATTTAAAGGCAGTGGCTTGCTTAAAAACCATCAAACGCATCCGTTATATCGAATCAATGGCAAGGGTATAATCCCACTACTTTTGGGCTCGGGTTTTAATGTCATCCAACAATTCCATTACACTTTTATCAATAATTACTTAGTTGTTGCAAACTCAACAAAGGCTCTTGAAAACTACATAAACACCTACAAAAGTGGTCGCACCCTCGATCTGGATCCAAATTTCATTGCGTTCTCAGATAATATGGCAGAAAAAGCAAATTTTTTTAGTTACTTCAACCTTCGTTTTGGTCAAAACTTACTCAGCAAATTCATCAATGAAAAGATTTATGAATTCATCAATAAAAATACTTCTAAGCTTAAGAGTTTTAATGCCGTTGGTATTCAATATGCCCATCAACCAAGAGGCCTTTTCACAAACATTTACCTAAACTACAATCCGAATATAAAGTTGGAAAACAAAGCAATTTGGCAAGCTAAGCTTGATTACAACATCATCGGATCACCTCAACTTTTAAAAAATCACAACAACGCTTTTTTATACCCTTCTGTTTTTGATGCCGGAAATCAACTTTATTTATTTAATCAGGATGGTAAAAAGCTTTGGCAATACCGAACTGATGGCCCAATCATGGGAAAAATATTCGAAGTTGATTATTACAAAAACGGGAAGATTCAATATTTATTTAATACAAAAAGTTCTATTTATTTAGTAGACATCAACGGGAAAAACGTTGCTGATTATCCACACAAACTCCATATTGAAGCTTCAAATGGTATCGCAGTATTCGACTATGCCAGAAACAAAAATTATCGAATTGTTTTTGCAGGAACAGATAAAAAGATTTACAACTACAATATTGACTGCAAAGAAGTAAAGGGTTGGAATAAGGCGCAAAGTTTAAATCCGGTAACAGATCAGATTCAACATTTGGTGGCCAACAGACGAGATTATATTTTATTTGCTGATCAAATCGGGAATCCCAAAATTCTAAACCGGTTGGGAAAAGATCGAATTTTATTTAAAAGCCAATTCAGCAAAGCTAAGCATTCAAAGTTTTATGTGAATAAAACAAATAATAAAGGCTTGTTTTTAACCACTAATTCCACCGGAAAACTAACCTATATCAGTTCAATCGGGAACCTCTCATACTCCGACTTTGGTAATTATTCCAACCAACACCATTTCAAATATTTCGACTTTAACAATGATGGTCACCACGATTTTATTTACCTTGATCAAAACGTTTTAAAAGTTTTTGATCGCTTTAAGCAAGAAATCCTGCATTATCATTTTAATCATAAAATTTCATCAGAACCCTTCATCTTTAAAGGAACAGGAGGGAAAGCTATTCTTGGAATTTATGATTCGAACAGCCAAAACATATACCTGTTTGATGAAGACGGGCTGCTCGAAACGTCTGAAGAATTAAGGGGAAATTCCAGATTCTCAATCGGTGACTTATCTAATAATGGTTCAATTAATTTACTGGTTGGTTCGGACGAAACTTTCAAAAGTTATCGGATCAAATAATCTTCTGCTTGCTACTGTAATCAATCGATCATGGATTTTGGTTTAACAATTTTTAACACCGGAAACAAAATCATCTTTAATATATTTGCATTGTCGTAAACTAACAAAATAAATAATGGAAACTGACATCAAAGTTTTAAATGATAAAATACAGAAGGAGAGCGCCTTTGTAGACTTGATCAATCTTGAGATGAATAAAGTTATTATTGGGCAGAAACAAATGGTGGAGCGCCTGATGATTGGATTACTTGCAAATGGACATATTTTACTTGAAGGGGTGCCTGGTTTGGCAAAAACACTGGCTATTAATTCACTTGCAAATGTAATCGATGCAAAATTCAGCCGGATACAATTTACCCCTGATTTGCTACCAGCCGACCTTTTGGGAACCATGATCTACAGTCAGAAAAAGGAAGAGTTTGTAGTCCGACAAGGTCCTATTTTCGCAAACTTCATTCTTGCTGATGAGATTAACAGATCTCCGGCAAAAGTTCAAAGTGCGCTACTTGAAGCCATGCAGGAAAGACAAGTAACCATTGGCGACAATACTTTCCAGCTTGAAGAACCATTTTTAGTAATGGCTACTCAAAATCCCATCGAGCAAGAAGGAACATATCCCTTGCCCGAGGCTCAGGTTGACCGTTTTATGTTAAAAGTTGTGATTGGTTACCCTACCAAAGAAGAGGAAAAAACCATACTTCGCCAAAACATTACCAACGCTTTTCAAACCACCAATAAAATATTAAAGGCCACTGATATCAATAGTGCCAGAGAAGTTGTACGTCAGGTTTATTTGGATGACAAAATTGAAACTTATATTACAGATATTGTATTTGCTACCAGATATCCGGCAGAGCATAAACTTGAGCAATTTGAAAATTTAATTTCTTACGGAGCTTCTCCACGTGCAAGTATCAATTTGGCTTTGGCAGCAAAAGCTTATGCATTTCTGAAAAGAAGAGGTTATGTTTTACCTGAGGATGTTAGAGCCATTGCCCATGATGTTTTACGTCACCGTATTGGTTTAACCTATGAAGCCGAAGCTGAAAATATCACAACTGAAGAAATCATCAATGAGATTCTAAATACCATCGAAGTACCATAGAAGAGTGATGGATTAAGCATGACAAGTTATGAGTAAATTAAATTCATAACTCATAACTCATAACCAATAACTCATAATTAATTAAACCTTGGAAGCAACAGAGATATTTAAGAAAGTAAGGAAGATTGAGATAAAAACCCGTGGATTATCTAACCAGATCTTTTCTGGGCAGTACCACAGTGTTTTCAAAGGACGAGGTATGGCTTTCAGTGAGGTAAGAGAATATCAATATGGCGATGACATTCGTAATATTGATTGGAATGTTACCGCCCGTTTCGATCATCCTTATATCAAAATATTTGATGAGGAGCGTGAATTAACGGTCATGCTTTTGATTGATGTGAGTGGCTCCAATGAATTCGGAACTCAGCAAAATCTCAAAGAGGATCAAATCACAGAAATTGCAGCAGTACTGGCCTTTTCAGCCATTCATAACAATGACAAAGTAGGCGTTATCTTTTTTAGCAATAAGATTGAAAAATTTATTCCTCCTAAAAAAGGAACCTCACACATCCTGCGAATTATCCGCGAGCTGATAGATTTTAAACCCGATAACAGAGAAACAGACATTTCGGTTGCTTTGGGTTATTTCACCAATGTGATAAAAAAACGTTGTACCGCTTTTCTAATCTCCGATTTTCAGGATGATGGTTTTGAGGATGCCTTAAAAATTGCCAATCGTAAACATGATTTAATTGCATTAAAAATTTCTGATAAGCGTGAATATGAATTACCCAATGTTGGATTAATCAGAATTAAAAATGCGGAAACAGGGAAAAAAACATGGATTGATACTTCTCATAAAGCACTTCGTGAAGCATTCAAAAAATCAGGCAGAAAAAAAGAGCTTCAACAAGACGAAGTTTTTTTGAAAAGTGGTGTGGATGTAGCTAAGATAAAAACGGGAGAAGATTATGTAAAACCCTTAACCAACTTATTCCAAAAGAGAGGACCTAGAAGATAGAAATGAAAAAATACTACGCCATATTCTTGTTTATATTCTGCTTGTCTGCATTCGGATTAGCAGCTCAGGAGTTGCGCCCCATAATGAGTGCGGAAAAAGACACCATCCTGATTGGCGATCAAATCAATGTAAAAATTCAACTTAAATCAAATCCTGAAACCAAAATTGCATGGCCTCGTCTGGAAGAATTTTTGGTACCAAAAGTTGAAATTCTCATGCGATCAGCTGTTGATAGTTCATGGACTGAAAATAACGAATTGGAGCTTCAACAAAATTTAACCATTACCTCTTTTGATACGGGCTATTACGAAATCCCGGGGCTGGAATTCACCTATCAAAATCAGGGTGAAGAAGCTTTTCTTAAAGCAATAAGCAACGGTTTAGATTTGTACGTATTAACAGTGGCTGTTGATACTTCGAAAGCCATCATGCCCATTAAAGGGCCGATTAGTGCACCCTATACCTGGCAAGAGATTGCGCCCTGGCTCCTATTAAGTTTGGTCATCATCGGAATGATCATTTTTTTGATTTATTATTTCAAACGCAAATCAAAAAAAGAACCTGTTTTCAAATTAAAATCTAAGCCTAAAATTCCTGCACATATCGTTGCATTGAGTGAGTTGGAACAATTGAAAACCAAAAAACTTTGGCAGGAAGGCAAATTCAAAGAATATTATACTGAATTGATTGATATTATCCGTGTTTATTTGAGTGATCAATTTGGAATTGATGCCATGGAAATGACTTCAGATGAGATCAATCAAATGGTGGCAAGTGAGAAAAAGATTGATAAGAAAATACAAGAAAAGCTATCTGAAGCTTTAAATGTTTCGGATTTGGTGAAATTTGCCAAAGAAAAACCATTGGCCAATGTGAATGATTTAAATCTGGATAACCTCATTGATTTTGTTAAAATCACACATGAAGTTAAAGATTTAGAGATGGTTGAATCTGAGGACAATGAAGTAAATGAAAATGTTTCGAAAGCAGAGAAAAAATAAATTTAAACGATTAAAAAAAGCATGTTAGAAAATATAGAATTTGCAAATCCTGAATACTTATACCTGTTACTGGTTATTCCAGTGCTTATTGCCTGGTATTGGTTTAACAGGACCAAGTCGCATGCCGATTTGCAATTCTCATCCACCGAGGTTTTTGAAACTTCAACCAAAAGCATCCGGAATTATCTATTTTACAGCTTGCCGGTTTTAAGGATTTTAGCCATTGGATTTTTAATTTTGGCATTGGCCCGTCCACAATCCAGCACCAGTCGCCAGGATGTTTCCATCGAAGGGATTGATATGGTTATGGCTTTGGATGTTTCGGGAAGTATGTTGGCTCAAGATTTAAAACCCGACCGTTTGGAAGCGGCTAAAAGAGTAGCTTCTGATTTTTTCGACGGGCGACCCGATGACCGGATTGGATTGGTCATTTTTAGTGGGGAAACCTTTACCCAATGTCCGTTAACTACCGATCATTCTGTGATTAAAAATTTATTTAAAGACATAAAAAGTGGAATGATTGAAGATGGAACTGCCATTGGTGACGGACTGGCAACGGCCGTTAATCGTCTCAAAGAAAGTGAAGCCATCAGTAAAGTCATCATTCTTTTAACAGATGGGGTAAACAATGCCGGATCGGTTGATCCGCTCTCAGCTGCTGAAATCGCCAAACTTTATGGCATCCGAATTTATACCATCGGAGTAGGAACCATGGGTATGGCACCTTATCCGGTTCAGACTCCTTATGGCGTTCAATACCAGGAAGTAGAAGTGAAAATTGATGAAGAATTGCTAAAAGAAGTAACTTCAATGACGGAGGGAAAATATTTTAGGGCAACGAGCAATAAAAAACTTGAAGAAATATATGCAGAGATTGATCAGCTGGAAAAATCGAAAATTGATGTAACTGAATTCAGAAGAAAAAACGAAGAGTTTTTCCCACTGGCATTATTGGCATTTCTTTTGTTTACACTTGAAATAATATTAAAGAAAACTGTTTTTAAAACAATACCATAAGAATAGAGGATGATTAGGTTTGAACACATAGAATTCTTGTATGCATTACTGCTAATTCCGGTATTTATCATTTTATATATTTTGATGAATTACTGGAAAAGAAAGGCAATTGCGCGTTTTGGAGATGCAAATTTAATATCTAAATTAATGCCTCAAAGATCGGGAAGCCGACCATTCGTAAAATTTGTGATCATTCTTTTGGCCTTTGGATCATTGGTGATTGCAATGACCAACCCTCAAGTTGGCTCAAAACTTGAAAAAGCGCAACGTAAAGGAATTGATTTAATTATAGCATTGGATGTCTCAAACAGTATGTTAGCTCAAGATATTAAACCCAATCGTTTGTCAGCTTCAAAACAGGCCATCTCAAATTTAATCGACAAATTAGAGGGCGACCGAATTGGTATCATTGTTTTTGCCGGTCATGCTTATACACAACTTCCAATCACAACAGATTATGCGGCGGCTAAAATGTTTTTATCGTCGGTAAGTCCCGACATCATCCCAACTCAGGGAACAGCCATTGGCGAGGCCATCTCACTCTCAATTCAATCCTTTTCCGACAATAAACACAACAAAGCAATCATCGTTATTTCCGATGGAGAAAACCACGAAGGTGACGCCATGGAAGAAACCAAAAAAGCTTTGGAACAGGGAGTTAAAGTTTACACCATTGGGATGGGTTTACCCGAAGGAGGTCCAATACCAGAATTTGTAAATGGTGAGCTTACTGGCTATAAAAAAGATAAAGATGATAACATCATTACCACAAGATTAAACGAGACCATGTTACAGCAAATTGCTGCAGCAGGCGAAGGTTATTATGTGCGGGCCAATAACTCTCAGGCAGGACTTACAAAAATATTTGAAGAAGTTGACAAATTGGAAGAATCAGAGTTTGAAACCCAAATATTTTCTGATTATGAAGATCGATTTCAATATTTTATTGCTTTGACAATATTATTACTCATTGTCGAGTTCATTATTGTAGAACGCAAAAGTAAGTGGGCAGATCGAATTAAATTATTTGAATAAAACTGAATGCAGATGAAGCGATATACGATACTAACAATTTTGATGTTACTGGCATTTGCAGGCTTTACCCAAAATGAAGCCAAGCTCATCCGTAAAGGAAATAGTCAGTTTAAAAAAGGTGAATTTAAGGAAGCTGAGATTAATTATCGAAAATCAATTGAGCTAAATGGCAAATCTACCAAGGGCGAATTTAACCTGGGTGATGCACTCTATTCGCAAAAAAACTTTGAAGAATCGGCCACGGTTTTTGATGGTATGAAGGAAAAGATTACCGATGCCAATCAAAAATCAGAAATTTATCATAATCTGGGAAATTCCTTACTTGAATCTGATAAATACAAAGAGAGCATTGAAGCATATAAGCATGCTTTGAGAAGCAATCCAAATGACATGGACACCAAATACAATTTGGAGTACGCAAAGCAAAAATTAAAAGAACAAGAAGATCAGCAAAAAGATCAAGACAAAGATCAGGATCAAAATCAAGATCAGAAAGAGGACAAAAAAGATCAAGACAAAGATCAGGATCAGAATAAAGACCAGGAACAGAAAGAAGACGAGCAGGATCAAAAGGATCAGCAAGGTGATCAGAAGGAAGAAAACCAACAAAAACCTCAACCCAAGCAAATCTCTAAAAAAGATGCAGAGCGAATGTTAGAGGCTTTAAAAAATGATGAAAAGAAAACCCTTGAGAAGCTTAAAAAAGAAAAAGCTAAAAATGCAAAAGGAAAGAAGGTTGAAAAGGATTGGTAAAAGCATTAATTGTTAATTTTGCAACTTGATAGAAATACAATGAAGAATAAGTTTTTGCTCATATTATTTACTTTAATGATTGGTTTTCAGGGCTATTCACAAGTAACCTTTGAAGCAAGTGGGCAAACCAATGTTGCAGTTGGCCAACAATTTATGATCCGTTTTACGGCCAACCAGCAAGGTTCAAATTTTACAGGGCCCGATTTTAAAGGTTTGAATGTATTATCAGGCCCCAATCTGCAAACCAATACCAGCTACTCAAACATCAACGGAAAGATGTCGCAATCGATGTCGGTTTCTTACACCTATTATTTGAGAGCGGTTAGCGAAGGTGATTTTATTGTAGCTCCAGCAAAAATCACCATCGATGATAAAGAGTATGAAACCAAAGAATTAACGGTTCATGTAGGAAAAGCATCTGCAACAAACACTACCAGAAATCAAGCCAGTTCGCCACAAGCACAAACAGAGCTCAATGAAAATGATTTATTCATCAAGGCAAGTGTTGACAAAACAAATCCATACATTGGAGAACAAGTTATACTCACTTATAAGATTTATACCACAGTTCCAATTGCTCAAATTGGGATAAACAAACTTTCTAATTTCCAGGGATTCTGGACCAAAAACTTATTGGATCAACAAGAGGCTTTAAACCAATCGAATGAGGTGATTGATGGGGTGGAATATGTCACTGCCGACCTTCGCAAGTTTGCCATTTTCCCACAAAAATCGGGGAGCCTTGATATTGATGCCATGGAATTGGAATGCATTGCTCAAATAAGGCAAGCTAACAAGAGAAGAAGTTCAAACTCATTTTTGGATAGTTTTTTTGACGATCCGTTTTTTGGAGGCACACAAAACATTAAGAAAGTGCTTTTGTCTAATCCCATCAAACTTGAAGTAAAACCTTTACCTCAAAATAATAAACCTTCAAACTTTTCAGGATCTGTTGGATTTTTCAGTTTAAACGGAAGCATCAATACTTCTACTTTAAAAACCAATGAAGCCATTACTTTAAAAGTAACCATCTCAGGAAAAGGGAACATTGAACTCATCGACAAGCTCAATATTAATTTCCCTCCAGATTTTGAAGTATACGAACCTGAAATCTCAAATAAACTAAACACCAATTCTGCTGACGGCGTATCAGGATCAAGGACTTTTCAATACTTAATGATACCAAGAAACCCGGGAGATTTTGTAATTGAACCCATTGTTTTTAACTATTTCGATATTCAAAGTCAATCATATAAAAAATTAAGCACAAAGGCTTTTAATATAAAAGTTGAAAAGGGAGAAGATTATCAATCGGGAGTTGTTTATAGCGGCGCCAATCAGGAAGACATTCAATACATTGGAACTGATATTCATCACATCAAAATTGATAAATTTCCTTTATACAAAATCAACGCCTATCTGTTTAATACTTTAAACTTTGCTCTTTGGTTAATCATTCCATTAATCATCTTTATATTGTTTATCCTTTTCTGGAAAAAGCAATCTAAAAAACTTAGCAATCAATCACTAATGCGCCATAAAAGGGCAACCAAAGTGGCTCGTAAAAGTTTGAAACATGCCCAAAAATATTTAGGAACAAAAGACACGATCGCTTTTTACAATGAAATTTCGCAGGCTCTTTGGGGATATTTAAGTGATAAATTTAACATTCCAATATCAGAATTATCAAAAGATTCAGTAAAAGACAATTTACTCCAAAAAGAAGTGAAGGAAAAAACCATCAATCAATTTATTGAAACTTTAAATAATTGCGATTTTGCCAGATTTGCACCGGGCGATCCTGAATCAACCATGGATAAGATATACAATGAAGCTTTAGAAATTATTAGTAAAATAGAAAGGGAACTTAAGTAGACAAATATGAAACGAATATTGCTCATATTATTTATTCTCAGCCTCATGCATTCAGGCTTTGCTTCTGTTTCGAATGACACCCTCATTTCAAAAGCTGTGCAACAATACAATGAAGGTCTTTACGAAAACGCCATTGAAAACTACAAGCTGATACTTGAGAGTGGATTCGAATCATCAGAAATCTATTACAACATCGGGAATGCTCATTTCAAGCTGAATGATCTGCCATCAGCCATTTTGTTTTATGAAAAAGCAAAAAAACTTAAACCCAACGACAAAGACATTCTTTATAATTTAAATGTGGCCAACAGTCGGATCATTGACAACATTGAGCAGGTACCTGAAATATTTTTAAAAACCTGGTGGAATAATTTTTACAATATGTTTTCAGCCAATGGTTGGGCAAAAATAACCATCGGTTTATTTATCGTATTTTTATTATTTGTAAGCATTTACATCTTATCCTCTAATAGATTTATCAAGAAGTTATTTTTTGGAATCGCTGTTATCTTTCTCTTTACAACCTTGTTTTCTTTCGCTCTTTCTTACCAGAAATATTATTATTCAATTGAGCAAAAAGAAGCCATTGTTTTCCAGCCAACGGTAACCATCAAAAGTTCTCCCAATAAAAACAGTGTAGATTTATTTGTGATTCATGAAGGAACCAAGGTTTATATTACGGACGAATTGGATGGCTGGTACGAAATCAGAATTGCAAACGGAAGTGTAGGCTGGTTACTCGAATCAACAACAAAACTCATTTAGCAATCAAGATAGAAGATTTTTAGGTTCAAGACACAAGATTTAACATTTAAGATACTTGATACTGGTTTCTAAATACAATACTTTATTCAAATAACAAAACGCTAAATATTAACAGAAAATCATCTTTTCTAAAACCAATATCTAGCGTTTTCAATCTTGCTGAGTGGCAAGAATTTTAAATCCTAATTACACTGCTATTTTATTCCAAGCTTCGCTCTAATTCGAGCTGGAACAGCATCTTTATGCACCATATATGCAATGGTTCTCAATCTCACAAATGAGTCGGACATATAAAGATATCCATCATAACCCCTAACCGGACCATGTGAGTTTTTAGTAAGAAAATATTTTGCACCATTTTGGTCTTTGGCCACCCCTGTTAAATGCATCAAGTGATCGTCGGTTGTGTCATAATCATAAAAAGCCTGATCTCTCATTTGCTGATTGATCGGTTTTTGTTTGTGAACCTGCTTCAGGAAATCAGAAATACTTCCATCTTTTTCATTGTGCTCATTAACAGGAACAATAGCAGCACCCGCTCTGGTTGAGCAATATTTATCACTTACGTCGCCATCCCACGAAACGCTGTATCCGTTCTCAATTGAATGATATAGAATATCCATAAAATCATCAAGTGGTACATTATAATACAATCCATTTGACCAATTATCTGGTACTTCAACATTTACTTTTTCCCACATCGGGTAAACGCTATATGAGGTAAATTCGATATAATCATCCGGGTTAATTTCGAGTTCAGCAGCAAAAGATTTGGGGGTATATTGTTTTCCTCTATATTCAAAAGTTTCAGGAATTTCTCCTAAATAAGCATCTAAAATTCCGCCTAAGGCTTTTTCCCATACCGGTGTAATTTTCCCGCTTCTTCTTTTAATCACTACTTCGGTAAAAGCCTTAATTGCCGCAACCATTTCACTATGATTATGGGTGGTATATCCTAGCTCTAAACCGTCATAAACCTCTTCTGGTACAATTCCAAACTCTCTCCAGGTGTCTAAAACATCATGTGCCTGACCACCCTGGTTTAAATTATTCATTCCATGATATCTTACATAAGTTTGAGCTTTTCGAGGATAGGTATGTCGAACAGTATACATTTCTGACAAATCATAATCCCCTTTTCCCATTCTTAATAATTCTGATTCAAGAAAGGAGGTAGTTGCAAAGTCCCAACAAGTGCCAGTTCTATCCTGACTTTTTGGAACAGTAGCTTTTAACTTAATCAGGTTTTCAAATTTAATGGCTGTTGCAGATTCTTTTTCCTTATCCTTGCCATTTGCACTCACAGGAAGATTTACTATCAATAATAGTAAAAGCAAAATAAAAATTCTTTGGATTTTCATAATATGATTCTTGGTTAATAAAGTTGATGTGATGATTCGTAACAACAAATATAAGAACTTTGAATAAAAATTATGAGATGCAGAATTGATTTCTACGAATCAACCATTACGAGCGATGAAACACTAAAAAAATGTCCTGTTTCAGACCATTTAGCGTTTTATGGTTTTATATTTAGAATAATCGCCATAGGCGGGACATTTTTGAATCGATTTACAAGATGATAAAGCAATAATTGCAAAAACAAACAATATCATTACGATGACAATTTTTTTCATCTGATTATATTTTGGAATCTAAAAATTTATTATTTCAATTAATCTATTAAGAACATACGTAATAAATTAAAAAAAGTTCGAAAAAATTTTGATCTTGTACTCCATAAAATAACTAACATAAAGTATTTTTATTGTATATAATTTATTAAGTTTATCCGGTGAACGAGCAGATAAAACCACAAATAGAGCAAAGTTGGAAAAATATTTTAGAAGATGAATTTAATTCCAATTATTTTCATCAACTCAAACAATTTTTATTGGAGGAGAAGAAAAATCATTCAATCTATCCGCCGGGCAGCCAAATTTTTACCGCTTTTAATCATACACCATTCAATGATGTAAAGGTGGTTATTATAGGTCAGGATCCTTATCATGGAAAAGGACAGGCACATGGTTTATGTTTTTCAGTAGCAAAAGGGATTAAAAAGCCACCTTCCTTGGTTAATATCTTTAAAGAAATACATGATGATTTAGGGTTCGAAATCCCTGAACATGGCAACCTTGAAGAATGGGCTAAACAAGGAGTATTGCTTCTAAATGCAACCCTGACTGTAAGAGCTCATCAGGCTGGTTCACATCAAAACAAAGGATGGGAACATTTTACAGATGCAGTTATAAAGAATCTTTCTGATCAAAGAGAAAATTTAATTTTTATGTTGTGGGGGAATTTTGCCATCGCAAAAAAAGAACTGATTGATGAAAGCAAACATCATATTCTAACAACAACCCACCCATCTCCTTTTTCAGTTTATAGAGGTTTTTCAGGCTGTAAACATTTTTCCAAAGCAAATGAATTATTGATTCAACTGGGTAAAGATGCCATTAATTGGCAAATCACTTAAGTAGCACAAAAACAAAAAGTCATGTCAATATTTTCGATGCAAAATGAAGATGATAAAGAAGTCCAATTTTTTGATCTTCTTATTAAAAGAAAAGTATATTACGGCTTAATTTATTCTTTGATTTCCATTCCCATTGCATTAATTTATCTGTTTTATTCATTATCCGGTCTCATTATCGGTTTTATTCTGCTTCCTTTCTGGTTAGGTGTACCTATTTTGAACTTATATTTTAAATCTATTTGGGAGCTTTCGAAAATAGAAGAAAAAACTTTTGAATACATTTCAGAAGTATCATTACCAAAAATCTCAAAATTTACACCTCAGGAAAAATCTTCCTACCTCCGATTCAGAGCTTATCTTAAAAATAGAAGAACATGGAATCGAATCAATTATTTTTTGCTAAAGATATTTTGGAGGATCATCTTCTCTATTCCCAGTATTGGCTTAATTATATTAACCAGCCTCATCATTTACACCCCTGTAAATTCTGTTTTTGGGCATATAAATATTTACAGGCTCTATCAAACGGATTCTTTTATTGAAGTGATCATCATCTTTTTCATTTGTATTCTAATCTGGGTAGGTTTACTCCATTTTATCAATTATTTAATTCGTATTTCTTCTCAAATTCTAAAATATTTTTTTTGCAGATAGCAAGGTATCTTCATCTTTGTGCTCAACTATTTTGAATTGGATAAAAAATAATTTTCACTATATTGCGAAACTATTTACCAAAACCCCCTAATTATGAAGAAGTTTATTTTATTGATTTTCAGCCTGATACTTACCATTCCGGTGGTATTTTCGGGTGGTATTTTAACAAATTACAATCAAAGTGCAGCCTATATGCGAATGTTCGTTAGGGATGCAACAACAGAAATTGATGCTGTTTTTTACAACCCGGCTGGTTTAACAAAACTTGAAGATGGTTGGCACTTTTCATTTTCTGCACAAAATCTGACTCAGGAGCGTACCGTAAATAGTACCTTCCCTTATCTTAACAATGCAGATTTTATTGGCGAGGCCAAAGTACCTATTTTCCCATCCTTTTATACAGCTTATAAAACTGGAAAACTTGCTTTTTCATTTGGATTTAACCCTGTAGGTGGTGGTGGTACCGCAACCTTTAATGAAGGGCTTCCAACCATGGAAATTCCACTATCAACAATGGTTCCAAGCCTTCAGACGTTAGGTGTAACTGGTTATTCTGCCAATATGCTTTTCAAAGGCTATTCGGTTAACTTTGGATTCCAGGGTGGTGTGAGTTACGAAATAAATGAAAATGTTTCGGTATATGCCGGTATGCGTTATGTCATGGCAACCAGTACCTATGAAGGATATCTTAAAGATGTATCCGTTACAACAGCTGCAGGATCAGTACGAGCTGATGACTTTATGAATGGCGTTGCTGCCCAGGCAGCTGCCGGAGCTCTACAAGCTGCCGGTGGTGCAGTGCAAGCTACCGGAGCAGGAGATAGCATGAACGGAATTTTCGCCTTAGGAATCCCTAATAGTTTAACATTTGCCCAGGCTCAAAGCGCTGGATTACCAGCTGCAACAAGTTTACAATTACAAGGAGCATTGCAAGCTTTTGGATTTACAAGTGAACAAATTGCTGCAATGACTCTGGCACAAGCCCAAGCGAGTTTTTATGGAACTGCTGAATATCTAAATGGTTATTCTGCCGAACTCAATGCAACTGCTGAAGGATTAACAGCCAATGCAATATTAATGGCAGATCAGGAAGCCGATGTTAAACAAACAGGAACAGGAATTACCCCAATTTTAGGAGCAAACCTAAGTTTCATGGATGACGATTTAAACATTGGTATTAAATATGAATTTAAAACCGAAATTGAAATGACCAATGAAACAGCCCCTGGTAAAGGATTTGCAATTGGTTTAACCTCAACCGGACAAAAAATAGAAATGTTTCCTGATGGAGCTAAAACCAATGCTGATATGCCGGCATTACTTTCTGTAGGTTTTGAATATAAACTTTCTGATCCTTTAAAATTCTCAGCTGGTTACCATACTTATTTTGATGGTAATGCTGGATGGGCTGGAGAAGGAAATACTTCAAAAATAGATAAAAACTCTATTGAATTTGCAGCAGGCCTCGAATACAAAATCTCAGACAAATTTTTAATTAGTGGAGGTTATTTGAGAACTGCTACTGGTGCCAATGCACTCTATATGTCAGATATCAGTCACTCATTGTCTAGTAATTCAGGTGCGATTGGTGGTGCATATGATGTGAGCGAAAATCTACGTATTAATTTTGGTATAGCATATACAAAATATACTACAGCCACCTATGACAAAACTTATAATTTAGGTGGTACAAATATTGCTTTCGAAGAAAGTTATGGCAGAGACAATTTGACGATTGCCTTAGGAATTGACTTTTCTATCTTTAAATAAAATAGACTAACATGATTAAAAACCGCAAAGTAATACTTTGCGGTTTTTTTATTCCCTTCGAATCCTTAATTTTGGATCACATGAAAAAACTAATCTTCTTTATTATAGTCCTTCTCTATTCTTCAGTGGGATATAATCAAACCCTTAGTCTTCCCAATTATGCGGTGGCCAGTCATCCGATGATTGTCGAACGTATTCATAGCACATCAAACCACTTAATTTTTGATCTGGTTGTTGAAAATAAATCAGCTGTTGGAAATTTTTGTGCCAATAAAAACATTTTTATCAGAGACCTCTCTGAAAATAAAAAGATTCAACTTTCTTATAGTAAAGGTATTCCTATATGCCCTGATTCTTATCAGTTTAAATACATTGGCGAAAAGTTACGATTTCAACTTTATTTCCCGAAGCCAGACCATCATTTGAAGTATTTAGATTTAATCGAAGATTGCAATGAAGCTTGTTTTTCTATTCATGGCTTAATCCTTGACTTAAAAATGAACCAAATGATTGAGGATGCCTTCAAACAATTTGAACAATCCGATTACAATTCGTCAGAAATTACCCTCAAAAAAATCATGAGTGAATATGCCGATTACCCTTATGGATTTCTATATCTAAATCTTATTCAGGTACTTGTCGTAGAAGGTAAAGATGAAGAGGCTAAGAAATATTATCAGACGATTTTAAATTCTAATTATTCTGATAAAAACTTTATCATCGATCAATTAAAGAAACTGGGACTTTTTTCTAATTAATATATTTGCACCCCATGAAAGAAATTATTTTTGTCACAAATAATATACATAAGCTGGAAGAAATTAGTGGAATATTGGGTTCTCGGTTTAAGATCAAAAGTTTAAAAGAAATTGGTTTTGATCAAGACATTCCGGAAACAGAAAACACATTGGAAGGAAATGCCCTATTAAAATCAAATTTTATTTTCAAGAAATTCAATGTTGATTGTTTTGCTGATGATACCGGATTGGAAGTAGAAGCATTAAATGGTCAACCGGGGGTTTATTCGGCACGCTATGCCGGGCCCGAAAATAATGCTGATAAGAATACCAGCAAACTGCTTAAAGAACTTGAAGACTCTGACAATCGAAAGGCTCAATTTCGAACCGTAATCTCACTTATTCTAAAAGGAAAATCCCATCAATTTGAAGGTATTATAAAAGGCACAATCGCCACAAAAAAAACGGGAACAAAAGGGTTTGGATATGATCCAGTTTTCATCCCCGAAGGTTATGATCAATCATTTGCAGAAATGAGCATCGAACAAAAAAACATCATCAGCCACCGAGCATTGGCAACCGAGAAACTGGCAAAATTTTTATCAGAATTTAAGTTTTAACTTTCACCCAAAATCATACTCACTAAAAATAAGCAGCTAGAATCAGTTACAAAATAGCAAGAAAAAACAAGTATCTTGCCTCTAACATCTAAGATCTAGTATCTTCTATTTTCTGTATTCTGAATTCTGTATTCTGAATTCTATCTTTAAACTTATCTTCTAAGCTTCTTCCAGGGCATCTTCTATCATCATCTCAAAAAGTTGCTCCATATCAATTCCCATTTCGGTTGCTTGTTGTGGGATGATACTGGCCTCTGATAAGCCCGGAACAGTATTCACTTCTAAAAAGAAAACAGCCTCATCGGTAAAAATATAATCGAAGCGAACCACTCCTTTGCAGTTCAACTTTTGATACAATTCAGAAGAGATGGCTTTACATTCGATTTCAACCGAATCAGGAATTTGAGCTGGTGTAATCTCATCAGCCATACCTGCCGTATATTTAGCCTCATAATCAAAAAACTCTTTCTTGCTGATGATTTCTGTAATCGGAAAAATCATCATTTTGCCTTTATAATTGAAGGCACCACAATCAATTTCACGACCTTTTATAAATTGTTCAATCAAAATTTCGTCATCAGCAGTATAAGCTAAGTCGATGGCAGCTTTTAGTTCTGACATTTCGTTAACTTTTGAGGTGGCAACACTAGAGCCACCATTTGCAGGTTTAACAAAAACGGGGAAACCCAATTCATTTCCAATGGCTTCTAAATTAAAGGGCGTTTTTTTAATAAGGTGTATTGAATTTGCAATATTTACTCCCAGTGACCTCACCACTCCATTACAATATCCTTTATTAAAAGTTAAGGAAGAAGCAGCTAATCCACATGAGGTATAAGGTATTTTGAGTAAATCAAAATATCCCTGAATAATCCCATTTTCACCGGGTGTGCCATGAATTACATTAAAAATCACATCAAATTTGATGTGTTCGTCATTTAACTTTAAGCTAAAATCGGCCTTATCAATCTCAAAGGATTCACTCTCCTCATCCAAATAGTACCACTCCTGCCCTTTAATGATGATTAAATAAGGATTATAAACTTTTTTATTGAGATGCTTATACACCTCATTTGCACTATTTATAGATACCTCATATTCTCCCGAATCACCTCCTGCGATGATTGCCACATTCTTAAGCTTCATAAATTATCTTGTTTATTAAGTAGGTTTGTTTAGCAATTGTTTTTTTATCTTTGCCTCAATACAATATGCATCACATAATATCGGTTAATAAATAAATTAATCAACGTAAAACACAATGTCAAAGCCCATGTTAAATATACGAAAAATGAAGTTGTTTTATTTCTTAACTCAAAAGAAATTTTATCTGCATTTTGGCTTAGCCATTGTAATCGGATTCCTGCTTTTATTGCTTTCGTTCGAAATACAAAAACGATATACTTATTTTGGTGAAGCCATTACAGTACCCAACTATTCAGGCTCAAATTTCACAAAATTAGACAGCATTGATGACTTAAACAATTTCACATTTATTGTAAGTGATTCTGTCTTCGATCCTGAGAAAGAAAGTGGAACCGTGGTCGCCCAAAATCCTTTACCTTTTTCCAAAGTTAAACGCAATCGTAAAATTTACCTAACTGTAGTAGCTCAGGTTGCCGAAATGGTTCGAATGCCAAACTTGGTTGATCTGTCTTTGCGCCAATCTTTAGATCGTTTAGCCATGGCAGGATTGAAGGTGAACAATTTAATTTACATTCCTGATTTTGCACAAGATGCTGTTTTAACACAAATGTATCAGGGTGATACCATTTACCCAGACTCTCTTATTCAAATTAATTCACGAATTGACATCATCCTTGGTAAAGGATATGATTCTCAACCACTCATTACGCCCTTTTTAATTGGTCTAACCAAGGCTGAAGCCGAAAAAAAGATTTATGCTTCTTCCTTTAATTTAGGTATAGAAACTTATTTAGATGAAGGAGACCCTGATCACATGAAAGTTTATCTGCAAGAACCTTCATGGAATGATGAAGTTCAGTTAAACCGCGGAGATTTTATAAATCTTTGGTATCGATCAGATGTTGGTTTCGATTTTGAAGAATACATTTACAGTATTACGGTTGATTCATTAAATGTAGATTCTCTTCGTATGGACTCATTATATTTTGATCCAACTTTGGATTCCATTAATTTTTAATTACTGTATGACAGACAAACAGGATTTGACCGAAGATTCGGCTGAACTTTTTGAACACTTTAATATTAAGGTGGATAAAGGCCAAACCCCCATCAGAATTGATAAGTTCCTGATGGATCGAATCATGAATGCCTCTCGTAATAAAATTCAGAATGCTGCAAAAGCAGGAAATATTCTCATCGATGGTAAGGCCGTAAAATCAAACTATAAAGTTAGGCCTGAGGATGAAATTTCAATTGTAATGGCTTACCCTCCTCGCGAAATTGAAATCATACCTCAAAACATTCCTTTAGATATTGTTTATGAAGATGAAGATATTTTATTGATCAACAAAAAGGCCGGAATGGTTGTTCACCCTGGTCATGGAAATCATGATGGCACCTTGGTAAATGCGTTAATGTACTACCTTCAGAATGAATCTCCAAACAAGCACCCGGATGCACATCCCTTTCTGGTTCATAGAATTGATAAAAATACAAGTGGAATTCTATTGGTTGCTAAAAATGAAATTGCACAAACAAAGCTGGCTAAAGACTTTTTTGATCACACCATACATCGAAAATATCATGCATTGATATGGGGTACGCCCAAAGAAACTTCCGGAACCATTGTTGGCCATATCGGCCGAAGTTTAAAAAACAGGCTGGTCATGAGTGTTTTTCCTGATGGAGATTACGGAAAAGAAGCGATTTCTCATTATAAAGTACTTGAAAGTTTTGGGTATGTAAGTTTGGTTGAGTGTCAGCTTGAAACCGGAAGAACCCATCAAATCAGGGCACATTTTAAGTACATCGGGCATCCCTTATTTAATGATGCAACTTACGGTGGAGATGCGATTTTAAAAGGAACTACTTTTACCAAATACAAACAGTTTGTTCAAAACTGTTTTAAAATATTGCCCAGACAGGCTTTACACGCTAAATACCTAGGATTCAATCACCCCATCACTCATAAATTTATTGAGTTTGACTCCGACCTACCCAATGACATGCAAGAAGGCATTGACAAATGGAAAGCTTATGCCAATCAGAGTATGAAAGATTCAGAATAATTTAGAGAACCGCAATTTTGTGTACCTGAACAAATTCTGAAGTTTGAACTTTTAGGAAATAAAAACCTGCCCTAAATTCAGAAAGGCTCAATACTTTTCTTTTAATGGCGTCAGCTGAATAGAACTTCTTAACCTCTCTTCCCGATTCATCGTAAACGGTAAATTCAACTTCTGACACCGGGTTTACACCCAAATAAACGGTAATTTGATCAGCAGTAGGTATAGGTGTTACAATAGGAACAACTTTGATATAACTGGGCTTTACGATGCTATCAATTTGTGAATTGTTTCTAATTTCTAATTTCACATCATAAACTCCAATATTCGGATAAACGATATCTTGCGGATTCTGTACATCAAATTTTGCAATGTTCGCTCCATGAAAAGTCCAATCCCAGCTGTTAATATTACCGATAGACAGATCTTTAAAATCTACTGGTCTTCCAACAGGTACAATTACTGTATCTGCTCTAAATTCGGGAATAAAAAAGTCCTGATTGTAATCCAATCCACTTATAGAAGTTATTCCGGTATTATCCGGGTCGAGCCAAACTTTTAATTGATCCGTATTATTACTTGCAAACTTATCCCAACTATGAGCCAATTTTCCATAATAATCCGGAGCAGTTGGATTGGTACATGTAGCACCACCACCAGTTAATGCTCCAATCACAAGGCCATCAGAATTAAACAAAGGTGAACCCGAAGACCCACCTTCAGTTACCCCATGACCATTAAAGGTTTCTGCCCAAACTACTTTCCAGAAAGAACCATTTAAGTCAGTGGTTTCTCCTTCATAAGTGGTAGAAATTAAGGCTTCAGTGTAAGTCGATATTTTCTTTATATCTCCATAAGGATGATGAATGGTCACCCCTGAAGTACTGCCTTGATCCTGTTTCGTCCAACCATTAAAATAAGGATTATAAACGGGAGGAACATCTTCATTCAGCAACAATAATTTAAAATCTGATCCTTCACTTAAGCTTACCTCAGCTAATAATTGTCCACCATTTATCGTATTTGAGCTCGGCTCTTCGATAGGAGTTTCACAATCCGCCGATTCATAATTAAAATAAAAGACCCAATTATTGTAATCAGTCTCATCAGCCGATCGGCCACAATGCTCCGCTGTATAGAAATAAGGAGTAAAATCTCGTCTAACATTATTCAATAAAGTACCCGTACACCAACTTATCGAATTTCGCACTTTTACCATAATACGAGCAACCCCTTGTTTTTGTTTTTTCCAGTTATCACCTTCAAGGCAATTCACATTAATTTCACAGGGGTCTGAATCTCCGAAATCCTTTAAAGTACCCTTTCTAAAACCAGAATAACGATAAACATGGCCAATTTCGTTAATGGTAAAGGTCGGATTTTCTTTCACCCTTTTCGACTGTATAAGTTCAATTGTTATTTGATCACCTTCCAACAATTCCGTTGAGAAAATGCCAGATGGAGAATTATTATCAGATGTATAGGCACCCAAAACCATATTTCCGGATTCATTATAAATGAATAATTCACAATAATCGGGAATATAAAAATTGGTAAAATAAACGTTCAAAGCCTCAGCTCCTTTCGATTGCAAGCTAAGTCTCCACATTCGATCGCCATTCGGTAAACTACTCCAAACACCTGAATTATTAAGGTTGAAGTCCGTATTTATGGTTTTACCTATTTCAAGCGGAAGAGCCCCATATTTATCATATTCAACCTCATCAATTAATTTTGTTTGAGGAGCATTTAAAACAACTAAAGGCACTTTTGTTGCCAAATCTTGATTGGTAAAACTAGGAGGAACGCCCTTTATGCTCACCTGCCCATAACCTTCAATCAGGCTTATTACTAAAAATAAAATTGAAAAAATAAATATCTTACGTATCATTGAGGAAATGCTTGTTGAGACTTATTAAACAAAAACAAAGATAATATTCTTAATCAATGAATGTAAAAAAGCAGCTGAAATGTTTATCGAATGCATACAAAAATTAGAGATAAAATCGTACATTTGAATCCTTCTAACTAATTGATTGCACATGGAATTGTTGAAAACGATCTTAATTGAAATAGATGAAGTCAATATTGGCAGAATCGATACAATCAAACCTAATGAAGCAACGACACTCAAATATTTCTCTATAATCTCTAATACCTATAAAGTCTAAATTTTCGGTGATACAAATTCTACTACCATGGCCTCCTCAACTAAAACATTAAAAGACAATCCTGCTTTTCGATGGGGAATTCTTTTACTCATTGCGTTTGTGCAAGCAGCAAACTATTATTTTTATGATGTAATTTCTCCACTTAAAAGAACGCTGGAACAATCGTTTAACTTCACAAGTTCCGATTTTGGACTTTATGTTGCCGCCTATTCAATTCCGAATACTTTTTTACTGATGGCCATTTTCGGAGGAATCATACTGGATAAACTTGGCATTCGCCGAACCGGATTATTATTTGTTAGCTTGATGACCGCTGGAGGTATACTCACAGCATACGGAGCCAGCACACTATACACCAACGGTGGCCCTTTATATCAATTTATGTCATCATTTTCACCTTCATATTCTCCTGAATTGAAAATGATGTTGGCAGGCCGATTCTTATTTGGATTAGGAGCAGAGACGAGTATCGTGGTTGTAAGTAAAACCATTGTAAAGTGGTTCAAAGGAAAAGAACTGGCCCTGGCATTCGGAACAAAAATAGGGATTGCCCGATTGGGATCATTTGCTGCACTTTTTTTTACTGTAGATATTGCTGAAAGTTCATCACATTGGACCATGGCCATTTGGTTTGCAGCTTTATTGCTTTGTATTGCTTTGTTGGCATTTATTTTTTACACCTTCTTTGATCGTAAACTTGACAAGCAAATTGAGCAAACAAGCACCCTAAGCAAAGCCGATGAATTTAAATTTAAAGATTTGGTTGATTTATTTTCAAATCGTTCATTTATTTACGTTACGCTCTTATGCTTAACATTTTATTCAGCCGTTTTCCCTTTCCAATCTTTTTCTCCCGATTTCTTCTTAAATAAATATCAGGTCGATCAGGATGTGAGTGGAAAAATTGCTTCTATGCTCGCCATTGGTGCCATATTTTTTACACCATTTATTGGTTTTATTGTGGATCGGTTTGGACGTAGTGCAACCTTCATGATTGTTGGTTCTCTGATGTTGGTCGGCATTCATTTAATTTTTGCCTTTACCAATATCTATCCGGTTGTTCCAATGATTCTTCTTGGAGTGACATTCTCTTTAGTACCTGCAGCCATGTGGCCCGCAGTAGCTAAAATTGTTGATGAAAATAAAATAGGGAGCGCCTATGGTGCAATGTTTTCGATACAAAACCTGGGACTCTGGGCCTTTCCTTTGCTTATCGGTTATGTAGTTGACAAATCAAATCCAGGAATTACCCAGACAGCCATTGAAAATGGAGCCAGTTTAGATTATCAAAATGCAATCATCATGCTAGCCCTGTTAGGAATATTAGGGCTGATATTCGCCTTTTTATTAAAACATGAAGATAAAAGATCAGGCTATGGCCTAGAATTACCTTCGAATAACAAATAATTATCATGAAAATTAGAATACCTATTGCCATTGTAACCATAGCTAGTTTATTTCTATTTGCTTGCAATTCAGAGCCCCAACAGAAAACACCTAAAAATGTAATTTTAATGATTGGTGACGGAATGGGGACAACACAATTGTATGCTGGTTATGTTGCAAACAAAGGTCACTTAAGTGTTCAAAGATGCACCAATTCGGGATTTGTCTTAACTTATTCCCTTGACTCTGTGATTACGGATTCAGGAGCTGCAGGAACAGCTATTGCAACTGGCCACAAAACCAACCGTAAAATGATTGGAATGACCCCTGATGGAAAATCTCAGAAGTCAATTTTGAAATATGCCGAACAAATTAATAAATCTACCGGAATGGTGGTAAGTTGTGCGATGACCCATGCAACACCGGCATCTTTTATTGCCAACAATCCATTAAGATATAATTATGAAGAAATTGCCTTGGATTATTTAAAAACTGATATTGATGTTTTTATTGGTGGAGGACTTAAACACTTTAAAGAACGAAAGGATGGACTTAACTTAGTAGACAGCTTGAGACTTAGAAATTATCAAATGGCTTTTTCTATGGATGAAGTTGAAAAATTCTCATCCGGAAAAATTGCCGGCTTACTTTATGAGGTTCATCCCCCATACTATTCTGAAGGCCGGGGTGATATGTTAAAAGAAGGCAGTTTAAAAGCAATTGAAATCCTTAAACAAAATAAGAATGGATTCTTTATGATGGTTGAAGGCTCTCAAATAGATTGGGCAGGACATGCAAATGACAATCAAAACATCCTGGGTGAAATGATTGATTTCGATCGTACCATTGATGCCGTGCTGGATTATGCAGAACAAGATGGAGAAACATTGGTAATCATCACAGCAGATCATGAAACCGGAGGTTACGCCATCATTGATGGAAACTTAAAAGAAGGTAGAGTTGGTGGAGCATTTAATACGCTGGACCATTCAGCAGTGATGGTTCCGATATTTGCTTACGGCCCAGGTGCTGAAACCTTTTCTGGAATTATGGAAAACACAGACATTTTTAATAAAATAGCAAAAGCATTCAACATAAAAATAACCAATTAAGCATTTAGAATATGATAGTCATAACTGGTGCAGCAGGATTTATTGGGAGTTGCCTCGTGGGCAAAATGAGTATTAAAGGGTTTAATGATACCATCGTTGTGGATGATTTTTCAAACCCACAAAAGAACCTGAATTTGAAAGACAAGAAATATTCAAAACAGGTCGACAGAAAAGATTTTATTGAGTGGTTGGAGGAGAACCATGCAGATGTGGATTATATATTTCACATTGGGGCTCGTACCGATACCACCGAATTCAATATTGATATTTTTAATGAACTCAATTTAAATTATAGTAAAAACATTTGGAAAGCCTGCACAAAATATCAAATACCATTAAGTTATGCATCTTCGGCTGCAACTTATGGAATGGGAGAGCTTGGTTATGATGACAATCATGACATTGTGGAAGATTTAAAGCCTCTTAATCCCTACGGCGAATCAAAAAATGATTTTGACAAATGGGTCTTAAAACAAGAAGAAACACCTCCATTTTGGGCTGGTTTCAAATTTTTCAATGTTTATGGGCCAAATGAATATCATAAAGGGCGAATGGCCTCGGTTATATTACATGCCTACCGGCAAATACAGGAAAGCGGGAAAGTAAAATTATTCCGTTCACATCACCCGGATTATAAAGACGGAATGCAATTACGTGATTTCGTATATGTAAAAGATTTGTTAAATGTTTTATGCTTTTCGATGCAAAAACAGCCTAAATCAGGGCTTTATAATTTAGGAACCGGAATGGCACGTACATTCTATGATCTTACTACTGCAACTTTTAAAGCTTTGAACCTGGATCCCAACATTGAATTCATTGATACGCCCATCGACATCAGAGATAAATATCAATACTTTACCGAAGCCAATATGAAAAAACTTCGTGAAGCTGGATTTGATAAATCCTTTTATACACTTGAGGCCGGTATTAATGAATACGTTAAAGGATATTTATTAAGAAATAGTTACTATTAACAGAGCTTCGATTTTTTGCTTGCAATGAAACAATTTTAAGAAAGAATATTTTTTAACAATTAAATATCAAGACAAAAGATTTAAGATCCAAGACGTTAGAAAGATTAACTTTTATCTAATGTCTAATAATCTCTATGTAAACCAACATCAGGAGATATAAAATCACTAATTGCAATAAATAATGCAGAAATAAAACGGTAGTTTTAGGCTTTACTTTTCAAATCTAAAAGAAAAGATTTTATCTTTTCTAATGACCGAACCACCTCAACATTCTTGGCTGTGTCTTCTGGGTTTTCCTTGAGTTTTTCTTTAGCACCATTCAGGGTAAAACCTCTTTCTTTCACCAAATGATAAATTATATTGAAATGATCAACATCAGTGGGTGTAAATAAACGGTTCCCTTTTTTGTTTTTCTTGGGCTTAATAATTTCAAATTCCTTTTCCCAAAATCGAATTAAGGAAACGTTGACATCAAACATCTTGGCCACTTCACCAATGGTGTAATATAGCTTTTCAACCTTTTGCTTTTTATCAGGCAACATTTGAAATTATTATTGGAAAATATTTTATGCTTATGATAAAACTTGATTATCGCGTGATGCAAGTTCCAGAATTTTCTCAAACTCCTCCGGTGTAAAGTCATTATAGAAGAAATTCACAGGATTAATCTTCTTTCCATCTTTAATCACTTCGTAATGAACATGAGGCGCTCTAGACAATCCGGTACTACCAACATAACCAATCAATTGGCCACGTTTAACTTTTTGTTTTCGTTTTACAGCAAATTCATACATATGACCATATAAAGTTTGATAACCATATCCATGATCTATCATAACCGCATTTCCATAGGTACCTTTTCTTCCGGTAAATGTTATAACACCATTGGCTGTTGCATAAATCGGGGTTCCTCTGGGTGCCGAAATATCAATTCCCGCATGCATTCTGCGGTATTTTAAAATCGGATGAAATCGTTGCCCAAAACCTGAAACAATCCTTCCATCATTTTTGCTAATGGGTTGGATGGCAGGAATATGCAACATCATCTCCTCTTTATTTTTGGCAAGCTCAAAAACCTCGTCAAATGATTTTGACTGTACATATATCTGACTGGTAATCCGATCCAGGTTTTTGGTTGTTTCGATAATAGTGCTAGAATTTCTATAGCCATCAAGTTTGGCATATCGATCAACTCCACCATAACCAGCTTTTCTAACCGAAGAAGCAATAGGTTCTGCCTCAAGAATGACACGATAAATATTATCGTCTCTATCCTGCATATCTTCAAGAACAGAAGAAATTTGTTCAATCCGATCGTCTAACAATTGATACTGCATCCTGTATTGTTCAATCTCTCTGCGCTGAGCCCTCTCCTTTGGCGATTCAAAAAAGTTATAGGCCAGAACAATAATCAAGAAAGCAAAAATACCTCCACTCAACATATAACCTAACAATCTGGCAATAATGCCTTTGGTTGTTAGTTTTACCTTTTCGTAGGATAAAGATTTAGGGTTGTATTTATATTTCGCTCTAAACATCTTAATAGTTAACGTGAATACAGTTATTTTATTAGAAAAACTAAGCCTTCTATGCAAAATTAATTAAATAAACTAAATTTGCAATCTGTTACATTTTTATAATTAACAAGTAAAGTGTTAATAAAATAGAAGAATTCGAATGAAATCAGATCAGGTTAGAAAAGCATTTTTAGATTTTTTTAAAGAAAAAAATCATCAGATCGTTGCATCTGCACCCATGGTTATAAAAAATGATCCAACATTGATGTTTACCAATGCTGGGATGAATCAATTTAAAGATATTTTCCTAGGCAATTCCAATGCCACCAATAAAAGAGTCACCGACACTCAAAAGTGTTTAAGAGTTTCCGGCAAACATAATGATTTAGAAGAAGTTGGCAGAGACACCTATCATCACACCATGTTCGAAATGCTTGGAAATTGGTCGTTTGGTGATTATTTCAAGAAAGAAGCCATTGAGTGGGCCTGGGAATTATTGACTGAGGTGTATAAAATTCCTGCACAGAATTTATATGTCACCGTATTTGGAGGTGACAAAAGTGACAATTTAGGTGTTGACCAGGAAGCTTACGACTACTGGAAAGAGATTATCCCCCAAGATCGGATTTTAATGGGATCCAAAAAGGATAATTTCTGGGAAATGGGAGATACCGGACCATGCGGACCTTGTTCAGAAATCCACATTGATATCAGGGATGATGAGGAAAAGAAAAAAATTGCAGGTTCTGATTTGGTCAATATGGATCATCCTTTGGTTATTGAAATCTGGAATCTTGTATTCATCGAATTTAATCGAAAAGCAAACGCTGAATTGGTTTCTCTTCCTGCAAAACATGTCGACACCGGAATGGGATTCGAGCGTTTAAGCATGGTATTACAAGGAGTGCAATCCAATTATGATACAGATATCTTTCAGCCCCTTATTCAGCACATCTCAAAATTATCTAATACAGAATATGGGAAAAATGAGGAAATAGACATTGCCATGCGTGTAATTGCAGATCATTTAAGAGCTGTGAGCTTTGCCATTGGTGATGGACAACTTCCTTCAAATACTGGTGCAGGTTATGTCATTCGTCGAATTTTAAGAAGAGGAATTCGTTATGGGTATACTTTTCTCAAATTCCACGAACCTTTTATCAATGAATTGGTTCCTACCTTGGTTAAGCAAATGGGTGAGGTATTTCCGGAGATAAAAGCACAAAAAGACTTGATTAAAAAAGTCATCACTGAGGAAGAACTTTCATTTTTAAGAACCCTTGCTCATGGTGTAAAACGTTTCGAACAATATCTTAAATCAAACGACAACAAGGTTATTGATGGCAACTTTGCTTTCGAATTGTTTGATACTTTTGGCTTCCCAATTGACTTAACACAATTAATGGCCGATGAAAAAGGCTGGAAAGTTGATATGGATGCTTTCAAAAAAGAATTAAATAAACAAAAGGATCGCTCCAGAAAAGCTGCCCAGGTTGATACATATGATTGGGTAATTTTGAATGAAGGCGAAAGCGAGACTAAATTCGTTGGTTATCAGGAATTTTCAAGCACTTCAAACATTCTTAAATACCGGAAAGTTAAAGCAAAAAATAAAGAATACTTTGAAATTGTATTGGACAAGACTCCTTTTTATGCGGAATCCGGTGGACAGGTTGGCGATAAAGGGAAATTAACCTTAGATGGTAAAACTGTTGAAATTTTTGACACCAAAAAAGACAACAATCTGACCATTCATCTTGCCCAATCGCTTACCCATCCTGAAAATCCAGAAGTTATTGCACAGGTAACAGAATCTAAACGTCAGCTCACTACAAACAATCACAGTGCTACACATTTAATGCATGCAGCTTTGCGTGAGGTTTTGGGTGATCACGTTGAGCAAAAAGGATCATTGGTTGATCCGGACCGATTAAGATTTGATTTTTCTCATTTCTCAAAATTAAGCGATGAAGAGATTGTAAAAGTTGAAGAAATTGTAAACCGAAAAATCAGGGAAAATATCTCCATTGAAATTTTTAATGACATTGATATTGACGAAGCCAAATCAATGGGTGCCATGGCCTTATTCGGAGAAAAATATGGAGATAAAGTTCGTGTCATCCAATTCGATAAAAACTTTTCAACTGAATTATGCGGTGGAACCCATGTTTCTTCCACAGGACAAATAGGACTTTTTAAAATTGTTTCTGAAGGAGCCATTGCTGCTGGTGTCAGAAGAATTGAAGCCATTACTGCACATCAGGCTGAGCAATATTACAAAAACAAAGAAAACGATCTTAAGCAAATTAGTGAACTGCTTAAGTCTCCAAAAAACATCGTAAATGCAGTTCAAAAGCTCATTGATGAAAATCAGCAACTCAATAAGCAAATCCATGCTTTTAAGCAAGAAAAAATAGCTTCCTTAAAAAATACATTAACTGATGAAATCGAACAGATTTCAGGCATTAATTTGATTGCAAAAAAGGTTGATTTAGACATGGGTGAAATCAGAGATTTATCATTTGCATTAAACAAACAAGTCGACAATATGGTCTTATTGCTTGCTTGTGAACACAATGCCAAAGCCAACCTAAGTTTGATGATTTCTGAAAATTTGGTTAAAGAAAAGAATTTAGATGCTTCAAAAATGATCAGAAATATCGCCAAGGAAATACGAGGTGGCGGAGGTGGCCAACCGCATTTTGCAACGGCTGGAGGCGCTAACCCAAGCGGGATAGAAGCTGCGTTAAACCTAGTCAGATCTCTCTTGTAAACAATTGGTTACATAAGTCATTTATCTAACCGGCTGTTTGGTAATTTGTTCTAATCATTTTTATGTTGATAAATATTGAATTAAATTAGCTTAAAGATATAGGTTTAGACTATTTTTTTTATAAATTTACTTTACTTAACGGTAATGGTACCCATATTTTATTGGAATCTCAATAAATATCAAACACGATTCAAATGAAGAAAACGCTGGTTATTTTTCTGATAATAATATTTCCTTTTGCTTCGCTTATATCGCAACCTGCTGCTGGTACTGAGGTTAATTTTTCTGTGATCAGTGGGGTTCAATCTACCTTAGAAAATGTGACAGGCTGGTCTTTACAAGACAACGGCAAATGGGCAAGTACTAAGAACAAAATTCCATTGTCAAGCTTTAAAACAAATAAAAGGCCAACAAAAAGAGAGAAACTGGGTGCTGAAAACTTTAAACAATTACAATTAAAAAAAGTCTTAATTGACGAAAAGCAATACAACGTACTCATTATTATTTATGAAGATGGTGATTATGAATTTCCAATATTACAAGAAGGCTGGAAATCATTTGAATCGGTAGAATATTTCGTTTTTAAGGCAGAAAATCTAATTAAAGTTTTACCGCGCGAAATTCCTTTTAATAGGCCTTATGCTGTAAACATGGAGGTTTTTTGTGCAGGGAAGATTTCAAATTTTGATACTGACATATTGGATGATAACATCGTTGCAAAAATCCAATCCACTCAAAATCAAACCAACTACAATGCTACAAATTTGGTTTTTGCTGTAAAACCCGTTCAAGAAAAAGGAAAAGAAGCGGTTCAGTTTAAAATGATTAAATCATATTCCAAACAATCACTTTCGGCCTGGTATTTGGATCCCCATAGTGCCGTCAAACTTTTCGATGTTTCATATTATGAAGCCAAACTTTATCAATTCAAAAAATTTATTCGAGATTCGGAAGTTTATAATATTACAACCACTACTACAAATCCAAATGACTTCAACAGTCAATACAATTGGGGTGTTTTGAAATATCAAGCCGGAAATTATGACGGTGCTATTGAAGATTTTGATAAGGCCATTACAGCAGATGCAGATACAACATTCTCGATGATTTATTCATATCGTGGTATTGCAAAAACCAAACTGGGTTTATTTAGCGGAGCCATTGAAGATTTTGACAAAGCCATTGATTTACAACCCACTAACATTATGCATTATTCTAACTGGGTGAAAAATTATTACAATAGAGGAGTGGCCCGTTTCTATATAAATGATTTGGTCGGAGCTTGCACTGACTGGGAGAAATCTTTCGAACTAGGTTATGGTGCTGCATTAGAAAATCTTGGAAAATATTGTAAATAAAGATTATGAAAAAACGATTTATTAAAATTTTAATTCTAAGCGGATTATTTTTTGTTTATTTTCTTCAGTCGGCAAATGCTCAGTACTACGAAGAAAATAATAATCGCTTTTTTAACAATCTAAGTTTAAATCTCAATGCAGGAACCACGCTCTTTTTTGGGGATATACACTCACAATCTCCCTTTCAGGATGATTGGAAATTAGGATTTGGACTTATTGCAAGAAAACAATTTTCTCCGGTATTTGGATTGGGATTGCAGTTTTTAGGAGCAAACATTCACGGCACCCTATTGAATTGGCCCAATGGTGATGCAGCTAATTTAAAATTTGATTCCGATCTTACTGAATTTAACTTACACTCAACCATAAATTTAAGCAACGCTTTCTTCGGGTTCAAACCCGACAGAACGGTTAGTTTGTATGGGTTTGCCGGTGTAGGTATTGCCAATTGGATGACAACCCTAAGAAACACTACAAACCAAGATGTTGAAAATCAGTATGGAGTTTCAGATGATGGCACCAATGCATGGACCCCTTCTACGGTTTTTCCTTTTGGCATTAGAGCAAATATCAGTTTAAATTCAAACATTGGAATTAATCTGGAAGCAGCTTATCACATTACAAATTCAGATAATCTTGATGCCTATGATGTGGGCGATGGAAAAAATGATCCATTCCTTTACGCTTCTCTGGGGATCTCATTCAAAATATCAGGATCAGGTGATGATTATTCATCAAGCAAATCAGTTTCCAGTAACTACGAAAAAGACTTAGAGAAACAACGCAAGTATCAGCAAAGGTTAGCCGATAAAGAGCGTAAAAAACAATTGCGAGAAGAAGCAGATCAAACCCGCAGAAACAAAATTGATGAGAATAAAAAATCCTGGAGTAGACGCAAAAGTACAAACAATCTTCCAAAGGTTGCTGAGTATGACCCTCAATATAGCTTTAGGGTAAAAGAAGAAGCCAAACCAACTGCAGCTGCAACAAACGTAAATAGAGAAACACCTCGTACAGAAATTATTGCAATTGATGAAGGGAAACATTTCATTACAGGCGTTCAACCCAAGGCAGCAAGCACACCAATTCCTGGTACCATTGTTAAGGATGTTAATGCAAACACCTTAAGTAGTGAGATTATACAAATCCCAAATACCGGAACTTTGTATACGGTTCAAATTTTGGCCTCTCAAAAACCTGCAAATAATATTGCCGATATCAGATTAAAATATTACATCGGCAAGCAAATATTTGTTTCAAGTATTGGTGGAATCTATCGATACTCTGCAGGGTATTTCGAAGTTTATGAAGATGCTGTTGCCTATAGTAAGAAACTAAAAGGAAATGGATTAAGCGATGCATTCGTGGCCATCTATCAAAACGGAAACAGAATTTTACATCGGCCTAAATAAATAGCCTAAAGAATATAAACCAAAAGAGACTCAATTCATTATGAATTGAGTCTCTTTTGGTTTTAGGTAAAAAGCTTTTTTTCTTCTTGTAAAAAATAAACAATTAAAATGTTTATAAGTGCTTAGCATTAAGTCGAAATCAAAATATTTATTAACTATTTTTATGATTAACAATTTTGCAATTGTATCAGTTTGTAAAATGCAAACATTTGATGACTAAAGAGATTTAAACATGGGCAATAAACAAATTTTCCCCTTATTGAGTTCGGTACTATTGTTCGGTTTATCTGCTTGTAATTCTGAAAAAGAGCAACTTAAGCCAAACATTATTTACATTTTAGCTGATGATTTAGGTTATGGTGAATTGTCACTTTACGGACAGCAAATCATTCAAACTCCTAATATTGATGCCTTAGCTCAAACAGGTGTAAAATTTACTCAACATTATTCAGGATCAGCAGTTTGCGCTCCATCGAGATGCTCCCTCCTTACCGGATTTCATCCGGGGCATATGTACGTTAGAGGAAATGATGAATGGAATAGCAGAGGTGATGTTTGGAATTATGTTGAAGTAGCCAAAGATGAAGGTCTCGAAGGCCAACGCCCCATGCCAGCCAACACCACTACCATTGCTTCACTCCTAAAAGAGGTTGGTTATAAAACATCAATTATAGGAAAATGGGGATTGGGGGCGCCCAATACAGAATCTACTCCTAACAAAATGGGCTTTGATCATTTTTTTGGCTACAATTGTCAACGACAGGCACATACTTTTTATCCGCTTCATCTTTGGCGGAATGATCAAAAAGTGATGCTTAAAAATGATACCATTGCCCCACGAACTAAGCTCGGCGAAGGAGCTGATCCTTACAAAACAGAAAGTTATTCTAAGTTTCAATTAAACGAATATAGTCCAGCTTTAATGCTTCAAGAAGCAAAAGCTTTTATCAACGAAAATGCTAACAATCCCTTCTTCTTGTATTACGCCTCTCCCATTCCACATGTTCCTTTGCAAGCACCTCAAGCATGGGTTGAGAAATATCGGTCCATCATTGGAGAAGAAAAGCCCTACCTGGGCGATAAGGGTTATTTCCCAAACCGATATCCGAAAGCAACTTATGCTGCGATGATTGCTTATCTGGATTTTCAGGTTGGCGAGCTGATTAAATTATTGAAAGAAAAAGGGGTTTATGAAAACACTTTAATCATTTTTACTAGTGACAATGGTCCAACTTATGCAGGAGGAGCTGAGTCCTCATATTTTAATAGTGCCCGGCCATTCTCTTCAGAATATGGTCGTGGTAAAGGTTATCTATATGAAGGAGGCATTCGGGTACCCATGATTGCCAGTTGGCCCGACAAAATTAAATCTCCAAAAACGAGTGATCATCTTTCTGCCTTCTGGGATGTAATGCCTACACTTTGTGAAGTATCCGGAGCAGAAACACCCGAAGATATTGATGGAATTAGTTTTTTTCCAACCCTGCTCCTTGAAGAAGAGTTACAAAAGGATCATGAATATTTATATTGGGAAATTCCTGAATATCAAGGTCAACAAGCCTTAAGAATGGGCAAGTGGAAAGCCATCAGAAAAGATATCATGAAAGGAAATTTAGAGATTGAGTTGTATGACCTCAGCATTGACATTAGAGAAGAAAAAAACATAGCAAATAAACACCCTGAAATTATAAGTCAAGTTAAAAAGATTTTTGAGGAAGCACATAAAATCCCGGAAATTGACAGATTTAAATTTGAGGCTTTGGGCGATAAATAGTAATTTCGTTCGTTATTGAAAGAGAGATAACTTTAGTTTGAAGTTAGGAATTATATAGAGAAGTAGAAACAGAATTTTGTAGTTTAATTTAGATTTTAATGAATACCAATAATAGATATTTTCAGATTACCGTTTTAATCATCTTTTTATTCAGCCATCATGCTTTTTCTCAAAAAGATATGCATGACTGGCAAAATCCGCAGATTTTCGGGATTAATAAACTTGAGCCCAGGGCACACTTTTTCCCCTTTGAATCAGAGAAACTTTCTGCGAGAAACGAAAAATCAGATTCAAGATATTATCAGTCACTAAATGGATCATGGAAATTTAAGTGGTCGAAAAACCCTGCTGAAAGACCTGCTGATTTCTTCAAAACAGCATTTAATGTTGGTTCATGGGGAAACATAAATGTTCCTGGCAATTGGGAGTTACAAGGATATGGAGATCCGATCTATACCAAAAGGTATCCATTTATTCCTAATCCTTCTGCCGTGCCCGAAAGAGACAATCCTGTTGGTTCATATCGTAAAACTTTTAACTTATCTCAAGACTGGTTTAATCGAAGAATCTACATCCATTTCGGGGCGGTTCGTTCAGCTTTTTATCTTTGGATTAATGGGGAAAAAGTAGGCTATAGTCAGGGCTCAAAACTACCAGCCGAATTTGAAATAAGCAAATATCTTAAAACCGGTGAAAATATAATTGCCGTAGAGGTTTATCGCTGGAGTGATGGTTCTTTTCTGGAAGATCAGGATTTTTGGCGTTTGAGTGGCATTGACCGGGATGTATATCTATATGCACGACCCAGTCGTCAAATACGGGATTTCTTTGCGAAAACTGATTTGAAAAACAATTATCGTGATGGTGTACTAGATCTGGAAATTGACTTACAGAATTTTAATGCGCGACAGGAAACCATGCGTTTGGAAATTTTCTTAAAGCGAGGTCGTAAGTTTTATTCCAAAAAACATAAATTTTTAATTCAGGGAAAAAAGAAGTTGGATTATCAATTTTTAGTACCTGAAGTTCCTAAATGGTCAGATGAAGACCCTGCCCTCTTCTCCTTAATTATTAACCTGAAAGATGCCGGAGGAAAGCTGCAGGAAAGTATTTCTACAAATATTGGATTTAGAAAAATTGAAATGAAAGGCGGGCAACTTCTGTTAAATGGAAAAGCCATTTATCTAAAAGGAGTAAATCGTCATGAACACGATCCAATTACAGGCCACTATGTTAATCATGCATCGATGATTAAGGACATTGAATTGCTTAAAAAAGCCAATATCAATGCCGTTAGAAACAGCCATTATCCTAACGATCCACATTGGTATGAATTATGCGATGAATACGGAATTTATGTCGTTGACGAAGCTAATATTGAGTCGCATGGAATGGGCTATACCGAAGAATTTACACTGGCCAATAAAGCTAAATGGCGAAAAGCACATTTAGAAAGAACCAAACGCATGCTTGAACGTGATAAAAACTTTACAAGTATCATTATTTGGTCATTAGGAAACGAAGCTGGGGATGGTAAAAACTTCGAAGCCACTGCTTCCTGGATAAAAGACCGGGATAAAACCCGACTTGTTCAATACGAACAAGCAGGCGAAAAGAAATATACAGACATTGTAGCACCCATGTACCCTGATATTGAACAAATTACCAAGTATGGTTCCCAGCCACAAGATAGACCCTTAATTATGTGTGAATATATGCATTCAATGGGAAACAGTACAGGAAATATGAAAGAATACTGGGAGGCCATTGAAGAGTATAAACCACTTCAAGGAGGTTTTATTTGGGATTGGGTAGATCAGGGAATTTTGGCAAACAATGAAAATGGTGAGCAATACTGGGCCTACGGTGGAGATTTCGGTTATGATGATATCAGAAGTGACAAAAATTTCTGCATCAATGGGATTGTGAATCCAGATCGAAGCCTAAAACCTGCATATGAGGAAGTAAAAAAGGTTTATCAAAACATTAAGATTGAGGACTTTGATTTAAAAAACGGGCAAATCAGAATCAGCAATAAATACTTTTTTACCAATTTATTGAAATATGAAATCTCCTGGAATATTAAATCAGATGGTAAAATTCTGCTTTATGGAAACCTCTCCAAACTTTCAATTCCTGCACAATCAACCAAGCTGATCAACCTGAATATTTCAAAATTGAAATTACGCCCTGATCAGGAATATTTCCTGAATATTACAGCTAGCACTCGCGAAAATGATGGATTGATTTCTGCTGGTTACGAAATAGCAAGAGAACAACTCAAGATTCCTCAGGCATTAAACTACAGAAGCATTCGTCCTGATGCTTTACCGAGCATGGAAATTTCAGAAAACAGTGAAGTTTATGAAATTATGGGAGATAAGTTCATGATCCGTTTCGACAAGCAGAAAGGAAAAATTAATCAATGGAATTACCACAATACAAATCTTTTAATAGACGGGCCTGTTCCTAACTTTTGGCGTGCACCTACCGATAATGACATGGGGCGCGACAACCATTATTTTGCACGATCATGGCGAGATGCCGTAAATAAAAGCAGCATACTTTCGGTTGAAATGAATCAATTGGCTGCCAACAAAATTCAATTTATTGTTGATCGCCGATTGTATGGCGTAAAAGGTTCTATGTGTCAGGAAATATACACCATCCTTGGAAATGGTGAAATCATCATGGATGTTAAATTCATGAATGGGACATTCAATCTGCCAAAACTTCCACGCATCGGATTAAAAATGCAACTACCGGCTGAATTTAAAAACATCAGTTGGTTGGGTGAAGGCCCATTTGAAAATTACAGCGACCGCAAAGAAGCAACTTATATTGATAAATTTCGCTCAACCGTAGCCGATCAATTTATTTCCTATATTCGACCCCAGGAAAATGGGCATAAAACCGATGTAAGATGGCTTGTATTGTCCAATTCAAAGGAAATTGGGTTAATGGTGCTAAGTGATCAAAACTTTGAATTTAACGCCTTAAATTACACCACATCCGATTTAGACCTCAATTTGAACAATGATAAATTAAAACACACTTACGATATAAAACCTCAGTCGTTGGTCGAATTAAATCTCGACTATAAACATATGGGTGTTGGGGGTATTGATAGTTGGGGAGCTTCACCATTGCCTCAGTATGAAATTCCTCCAAGACCTTATCAATATCGCTTTATCTTAAGGCCATTTAAAAATTTAGACGAGGTTGATGAATTGAGTAAGCTTCGTTATAAAATACAAAAATAGTTTTAATCAAAAAGAATGAACTTCCTTCATATATTAGTATTTTCCTTAAGCATCATTGCTTTGCCGAATAATAAAGAAAAATTATCACCAATACAGCTGGCTCAGGCTCAGTTAGACGCCTATAATATTCAAGATATGGAAGCTTTCTTAAACTGTTATTCCGATGATGTTGAAATTTATAATTTCCCCAACGAACTGGTTTATAAGGGCAAGGATAAAATGCGTGAGAGATACCAAAAATCATGGGCAAAAAACCCAAATCAAATAGCCAGAGTTAGTAAACGTATAGTGAACAAAAGAACCGTTGTAGATAGAGAACATGTAACAGGTAGGGTGAAGCAGGAAGAAGTAAATATAATTGTCATTTACAAGATTAAGGATTTCAAAATTAAGCAGGTCTATTTTATTCGGGAATAAAAAACAAGCAATTGTTAAAACATTACATATCATGAATAAACAAACGTTATCTACCATCAAATTCTTAACAATTTTATTGTCAGTATTGCTCGCCATTGTTTCATACATGGGAGCTTTTGTTGAAGGCACCTACGAAAGAGAAGTTGCTTCATTGGGGGCACAAGGAATTGGTCAGGATTTGGTTAATTTATTTTTTGTGGTACCGGTTCTTCTGATTTCGTTTTTCCTGATGCAAAGGCATAACAAAGCGGCCATTTTCGTTTATGGCGGAACCGTCTTTTACATCCTTTACTCCTTCATCGTTTATTGTCTGGGAATACATTTCAACCAATTATTTATTCTTTATTGTGGCATACTGGGGCTTTCATTTTACCTCTTTATTTTCTTCATTTATTCACTAAACCAATTAGATATAAAGAGTTGGTTTAATACCGGAATTCCCAAAAAACTGATGGGGTATTATTTAATCATTGTTGCCCTTATATTTTATATTTTATGGCTGAGTGATATCTTTCCGGCCGTTATTAACAATACCATTCCAAAAAGCGTTTCGGACTACAAACTATTGGTAAATCCCGTACACGTAATCGACCTTTCAATAGCACTCCCTGGCCTCATTATCAGCTCAATCTTACTTATAAAAAATAAAAAGTTTGGTTATATCTTTGCTCCTGTTTTTTTGGTGTTTACCATTATCTTAACCATTGCCCTGGCTGCGATGGTTTATGTGGTTTGGTTAAAAGGCTTAAATGAAGATCCTTCCATCGCCATTATATTTATGGTATTGGCTTGTATCAGTTCTTCGCTACTGTTTTTATATCTCAAAAAATTGAAAGCTTAAATTTTGGGGCATAAAAAAAGTTCGACCATAATTGGCCGAACTTTTTTATAATAAACTAAATTATTTCTTATCTGGCAAATTTGAAATCTTTACCTAAATAACGTGCCTGGTCACCTAACATTTCTTCAATTCGAAGTAACTGATTGTATTTTGCAATACGATCAGAACGGCTTGCAGAACCTGTTTTGATTTGTCCGGTATTTAATGCAACAGCTAAATCAGCAATCGTAGTATCTTCAGTTTCACCTGAACGATGACTCATTACTGCAGTGTAACCATGTTTGTGAGCCATATTTACAGCATCAATGGTTTCTGTTAATGATCCGATTTGATTAACTTTAATTAAGATTGAATTTGCAGTTTTGTTTTCAATACCTTTTTTCAATCTTTCAGTATTGGTTACAAATAAGTCATCACCAACCAACTGAACTTTATCACCCATTCTTTCGGTCATCATTTTCCAACCTTCCCAGTCATCCTCATCCATTCCGTCTTCAATGGAAATAATTGGATATTTTTCAGTCCATTCTGCCCAGAAATCAACCATTTGAGCAGGTGTTAATTTCTCCCCAGTTGACCATTTAAGGTGATACATTTTTTCGTCTTTAAGGTAATATTCTGAAGAAGCAGGATCAAGTGCTAAATAAATATCTTTACCTGCTTCATATCCTGCATTTTTAATGGCCTCAAGAATTACAGTTACGGCTTCTTCATTAGATTTTAGGTTAGGAGCAAATCCACCTTCATCACCAACATTGGTTGAATAACCAGCTTTTTTCAAAACTGCTTTCAGGTTATGGAAAACTTCTGTACCCATTCTTAGGGCTTCGCTAAATGATGAAGCACCGACAGGCATAATCATAAATTCCTGAAAATCGATGCTATTATCGGCATGTGAACCTCCGTTTAGAATGTTCATCATAGGAATTGGAAGTGTATTTGCATTTACACCACCCACATATCGATATAAATATTGATTGGTTTCCTGGGCAGCGGCATGGGCTACTGCTAAAGAAACTCCTAAAATTGCATTGGCACCAAAATTGGCTTTATTTGGGGTACCATCAAGTTCAATCATGCGCTGATCAATTTCATTTTGATCGGTAACATAATAACCTTGAAGTTCTTCGTTAATTGTCGTATTTACATGCTGGACAGCTTGTAATACGCCTTTTCCCATGAAGACACCTTTGTCATTATCTCGAAGCTCAACAGCTTCGTGAACACCTGTAGATGCTCCGGATGGAACAGCAGCTCTACCAATAACACCGGTATTGGTATACACATCTACTTCTACGGTTGGATTGCCTCTTGAATCCAAAATTTGTCTTGCAAAAACTTTAATAATTTGACTCATAATAAATAATATATTGGCATTAAATGCCTATTAAACGATATAAAAAAAGGATAAAGTTAGAAACTTCATCCTTTTTTATCTGACTTTCTTTCAGATTATTTTTTTTCTTCTTCCGAAGAATCTTCTTTTTTCTCAGCTTTAGGCTCTTCTTTTGCAGGAGCTTCTTCAACTTTCTCCTCAGGTTTTGCTTCTTCAGCTTTTACCTCTTCAACTTTTTCCTCTTTTGCTTCTTCAACAAGAGCTTCAGCTTTTACTTCTTCAGTAGTTTCTGTTACTTCTTTAGCAGTTTCAGCAACTACTTCTTTAGGAGCACTGCTTTTTTTACCTCTTCTTCGGGTAGATTTTGCTTTAGGAGCTTTTTCAGTTAACAGATTTTCGTTATAGTCAACCAATTCGATATAACACATTTCTGCATTGTCACCTAAACGATTACCAGTTTTTAAAATTCTGGTATATCCACCTGGTCGGTCAGCAACTTTAGTAGAAACTTCTCTGAATAATTCAGTAACGGCTTCTTTGCTTTGTAGGTAGCTAAATACGGTTCTTCTAGAATGAGTGGAATCGTCTTTTGATTTGGTAATCAAAGGTTCGACATAACCTCTCAAAGCCTTAGCTTTAGCTAAAGTGGTCCTGATTCTTTTGTGCATAATTAAAGATGAAGCCATATTAGCCAACATTGCTTTTCTATGTGCACTCTTTCTACCTAAGTGGTTGAATTTCTTTCCGTGTCTCATTTCTATTATTCCTTATCTAATTTATACTTTGCTGTATTCATACCAAACTCTAAGTTTTTCGCTTTAACAAGCTCTTCAAGTTCAGTTAATGATTTTTTACCGAAATTTCTGAATTTCAACAAATCATTTTTATTGAATGCAACCAAATCTCCAAGAGTATCAACATCAGCAGCTTTCAAACAATTTAATGCACGAACTGAAAGATCCAGATCAACAAGTTTTGTTTTCAATAACTGACGAATATGCAATGAATTTTCATCAAACTCTTCAGTTACTGTTTTCTCTTCAGTATCTAAAGTGATTTTCTCATCAGAGAATAACATGAAGTGATGAATTAGAATTTTTGCAGCTTCTTTTAATGCTTCTTTTGGATGAACTGAACCATCTGATGTGATTTCAAAAACGAGTTTTTCATAATCCGTTTTTTGCTCAACTCTAAAATTTTCAACATTATACTTAACATTGACAATTGGAGTGTGAATTGAATCGATTGCGATGGTATCAATAGTCGCATTCACCTTTTTATTTTCTTCAGCAGGCACATAACCACGTCCTTTTTCAATGGTTAAATTCATTGAAAGTTTTACTGAAGGATCCATTTGACAAATCTCTACCTCTGGATTTAGTACTTGAAATACAGATAGGAATTTGTTAATGTCACCCGCTTTAAATGAGTCCTGATCACCAATTACAACATGAACTTCTTCAGAGTTTTCGGTTTCGATCTGACGTTTAAAACGAATTTTTTTAAGATTAAGGATGATTTCAGAAACATCTTCTACAACACCTTTGATGGTTGAAAATTCCTGAACAACACCTTCAATCTTAACAGAAGTAATTGCATAACCTTCGAGAGAAGAGAGCAATATCCTTCTTAATGCATTACCAATAGTGATACCAAAGCCTGGTTCCAATGGACGAAATTCAAAAATTCCTTTGAATTCATCGGCTTCGATCATGATTACCTTATCAGGTTTTTGAAATGCTAGAATCGACATATATTTGTTTTGTTTGTTGTCAAATAATTAATTAAATCAAACTGTTACTTAGAGTACAACTCCACAATCAGTTGTTCTTTAATATTTTCCGGAATGTCTTCTCGTGCCGGATAATTCACGAATTTACCGCTCATTTTAGCGTCGTCCCATTCTAACCATGCATATTGATTTGCACGTCCTTCTAATGAATTTGTAATCGCTTCGAGTGATTTTGAACGCTCACGAACACCCACGATATCACCTTCTTTCATTTGATATGAAGGGATGTTTAGTATTTCGCCATTAACAGTAATGTGACGATGAGACACCAATTGACGGGCTCCACTTCTGGTAGGTGCAATTCCTAAACGGAATACTACATTATCCAAACGTGATTCAATCAATTGAAGCAAAACTTCACCAGTAATACCTTTTTTACGGCTGGCTTTGTCGAAAATATTACGGAATTGACGTTCCATAATACCATAAGTATATTTTGCTTTTTGTTTCTCTTGTAACTGAATTCCGTATTCTGATTGTTTTTTACGGCGTTTTGAATTTCCGTGCTGTCCCGGAGGATAGTTCTTTTTCTCGAATGCTTTATCTGGTCCGAAAATTGGATCTTTAAATTTTCGTGCAATTTTTGACTTTGGACCTGTATATCTTGCCATTTTTTAAGAATTTACTTTTTGTTATAAAAATCTTCTAATGAAATAAATCTGAAATTAAACCCGACGTCTTTTGGGAGGACGACAACCATTATGAGGTAATGGTGTAACATCATTAATTTCAGTAACTTCAATTCCTTGTCCGTGTAATGTACGGATTGCAGACTCACGACCTGCACCAGGACCTTTAACGTATACCTTAACTTTTCTTAAGCCAAGATCAAATGCAACTTTTGCACAATCTTCGGCTGCCATCTGAGCTGCGTAAGGAGTATTTTTCTTAGAACCTCTAAATCCCATTTTTCCTGAAGATGCCCAAGAAATAACTTGTCCGGAATTGTTGGTTAAAGAGATGATAATATTATTGAAGGAAGCCTGAATAAAAGCTTTACCAATGGGCTCAACTTTAACGACTCTTTTTTTAGTACTTCTGGAACTTTTTGCCATAACTTTATAAATATTTCTATCTGTCTTTTGTCAAAAAACGATCGATTAACCTTTAATTGCTTTTTTCTTGTTAGCAACAGTCTTTTTACGTCCTTTACGGGTTCTTGCATTGTTTTTAGTACCCTGACCACGTAGAGGTAATCCTAAACGATGTCTGATTCCACGGTACGAACCAATGTCTCTAAGTCGTTTGATGTTGGTTTGTATCTCTGATCGAAGACCACCTTCAACTTTATACTTATCACCGATAATGGTACGGATGCGATTTTGTTCATCATCACTCCATTCTTCAACTTTTTTACTCCAGTCAATTTCGGCTTCGGTAAGAATTTGTTGTGCAAGGCTTCTGCCTATGCCAAAGATATAGGTCAAACCTATTTCGCCTCTTTTGTTTTTTGGTAAATCGATACCCGCTATTCTAGCCATATATCAAATAATTGTAATTGTTAAAATTTAATGTCTTTTTATCCTTGACGTTGTTTATACTTTGGATTTTTTTTGTTAATCACATATAATCTGCCCTTTCTTCGAACGATTTTACATTCGGGAGATCTTTTCTTAACTGATGCTCGAACTTTCATTTTATTTCAATTAAATGTTTTATTAATCCAATATCTTTATAATAATTCTATTTCTATTCTACTTGTATCTAAATGTAATTCGTCCCTTTGTTAAATCATAAGGGGACATTTCAAGTTTCACTTTATCACCGGGTAAAATCTTAATATAATGCATACGCATTTTACCTGAGATGTGTGCGGTAATAACATGTCCGTTTTCTAACTCAACTCTAAACATAGCGTTGCCTAATGATTCGATAACGGTACCATCCTGCTCAATAGATGTTTGTTTTGCCATAATGTTATTTATTTTTTAATACTTCTTCTATAAATTTAAATGTAGAAAGGACCTCTGCTTTTCCCTTTCTAATGGCTACATCATGCTCAAAATGAGCTGATGGCATTCGATCAAATGTTCTGATCGTCCATCCATCTTTTTCCTGAACTACATCCTTTACACCGAGATTTATCATGGGCTCAATGGCCAATACCATTCCTTCTTTCAATTTAACACCTACTCCCCTTCTTCCATAATTAGGAACTTCGGGTTGCTCATGTAAATTTCTTCCCAAACCATGTCCAACCAGATCTCGTACTACCGAGTAACCAAATTGTTCAACATAATTCTGGATTTCATATCCAATGTCTCCAATTCGATTTCCTACGATTGCTGCACCTATACCCTTGTCCAGTGATTCTTTGGTTCGTTGAAGTAAAAGTTTAATTTCCTCTTTCACTTCTCCAACTTCAAATGTATAAGCAGAATCGCCATAAAATCCATTTAAAATGGTTCCACAATCCACTGATACGATATCACCATCCATAAGTTTCCTTTTTCCCGGAATACCATGAACGACCTGGTCATTCACCGACATACACAAGGTAGCAGGAAATCCGCCATATCCTTTGAAACCAGGTACTGCACCATGATCACGGATATATTCCTCAGCAATTTTATCTAGTTTTTCAGTCTCGATTCCCGGAACAATATGTCTGGCAATCTCGGCTAAAGTTTTTCCAACAAGTAAAGAACTTTCTTTTAATAATTCAATTTCTTCATTATTCTTATACTGTATCATTACAATATATTTTAGCCCATAATGCCTGCGGTTCGACCCTTAATCCTTCCGGATTTTGTTAAACCGTCGTAGTGACGCATTAATAAGTGGCTTTCGACCTGCTGTAATGTGTCAAGGACAACACCTACTAAAATTAAGAGAGATGTTCCACCGTAAAACATAGAGAATGCCTGGCTCACGCCCATCAATCTTACCAAGGTTGGCAATAATGTTACCGATGCTAAAAAGATAGAACCGGGTAAAGTAATTCTCGACATTACATTATCAATAAATTCGGCAGTTTTTCTTCCTGGTTTAACCCCTGGAATAAATCCACCATTCTTCTTCATATCTTCTGCCATTTGATTTGGATTAACAGTAATGGCAGTATAGAAATAAGTAAAAAGCATAATCATAGCAAACTGTACAAAGTTGTACCAGAATCCGTTAATGTTGGTAAACGCTGCTGCGAAACCGCTTAATGATTCTGAATTTGCAAAACCTGCTAATGTAAGAGGTAAAAACATGATGGCCTGAGCAAAGATAATGGGCATTACACCCGCAGCATTCACTTTTAAAGGAATGTATTGTCTAACTCCGCCATATTGTTTATTGCCAACAATTCTTTTGGCATATTGTACAGGAATTTTTCGAGTCCCTTGTACCAAAAGGATGGTCACTAAAATTACAAATACCAAAACAGCAATTTCAACCAGGAAGAATACAAGGCCTCCACCTTTTTCTTCCATTTTAGAGAAGAATTCACCTGCTAAAGCAAATGGTAATCTAGCGATAATACCAATCATGATGATTAATGAAATACCGTTACCGATACCTTTATCTGTAATTTTTTCACCTAGCCACATTACAAACATGGTTCCGGATATCAGAATAATTACTGTTGAAACCCAGAAAAAGGTTGTAGGTGTAGTGATATTAGGGCTAAAAGGTGAAATGGCTTCAGGTGGTAGATTTGAAATCATATTGGCAATATAAGCCGGTGCCTGAAAACCAGTAATTAACACGGTTAAATATCGAGTGATTTGATTAATCTTTCTTCTTCCACTTTCACCTTCTTTTTGAAGTTTTTGAAAGTATGGAATTGCCATTCCCAATAACTGAATCACAATGGATGCAGAAATGTAAGGCATGATTCCCAAAGCAAAGATTGACGCATTAGAAAATGCTCCTCCTGAGAACATATTAAGGAGTCCAAGAATACCACCATCAGTTTGGCTTTGTAAACTAGCCAACATATCAGGATCAACTCCAGGAATAACAACTTTAGAACCTAAACGGTAAATTAATAAGATACCAAGTGTATACAAAATACGGTTCCTAAGATCTTCGATCTTATAAATGTTTCTAATTGTCTGGATTAATCTCTTCATTTAGTCTTAAATTTTTGTTGCAACGCCACCTTGAGCTTCGATAGCTTTTATTGCTGATTCGGAAAAAGCATGAACTTTAACTTCTAATTTGGCTTTTAATTCGCCACGACCTAATACTTTTACTAAGTCATTTTTACCAGCCAAACCATTTTCAACTAAAACTGCTAAATCAATCATTTCGATTTTTTTTGTTTCAGCAAGTTTTTGCAATGTATCAATATTGATACCGTGGTATTCTTTTCGGTTAATGTTCTTAAATCCAAATTTAGGAACCCTTCGGTATAATGGCATCTGTCCACCTTCAAAACCAAATTTTCGGCTGTAGCCTGATCTTGATTGAGCACCTTTATGGCCTCTTGTGGAAGTTCCACCTCTACCTGATCCTTGCCCTCTACCGATTCTTTTCCTGTTCTTGGTCGAACCTTCTGCCGGTTTTAAATTACTTAAATCCATCGTATATCAAATTATTTTTTTCTTAATTAATTTCTTCCACCTTAAGCAGATGATTTACTTTTGCGATCATTCCTAAAATTTGCGGAGTAGCATTTACTTCAACTGAATGATGCATTCTTTTCAAGCCTAAGGCCTGAATCGTAAGTTTTTGGCGTTTTGTTCTGCCAATGCCGCTTTTGACTTGTTCTATTCTTAATTTTTTCATCACTACAAGTTTTTATCCGTTGAAAACTGTATTTAAACTCACGCCTCTCATCTCAGCTACGGTTTTAGGATCTCTGAGTTTAACTAAAGCATCAATGGTCGCTTTAACAACAGAGTGAGGGTTTGAAGATCCTTTAGACTTGGCTAATACATCAGTTACACCAACACTCTCTAAAACTGCACGCATTGCACCACCTGCAATTACACCAGCACCAGGAGCAGCAGGCTTTAGGAATACATAAGCACCACTATATTTTCCGTATTGCTCGTGAGGTAAAGTACCTTTAAGTACAGGAACTTTGATTAAATTTTTCTTGGCATCATCAATACCTTTTGCAATGGCAGAAGTTACCTCTTTTGCTTTTCCCAAACCGTATCCGACTACACCATTTTCGTTTCCAACAACTACAATTGCTGAGAAGCTGAATGTACGTCCACCTTTGGTAACTTTAGTAACCCTTTGAATACTTACCAGACGGTCTTTATACTCGATCTCGCTGGATTTTACTCTTTTTACGTTCATATTCGCCATATCCTTTAAAATTTAAGACCTCCTTCTCTAGCACCTTCAGCTAAAGATTTCACTCTACCGTGATACAAATAACCGTTTCTGTCGAAAACTACTGATTCAACACCAACCTCTTTTGCTTTTTCAGCAATTAAGTTACCTACCAATTTTGCCTGTTCAAGTTTTGCAACTTTATTTTCAGCAATTCCTTTATTGCTAGAGGAAGCAGCTGCTAAAGTTGTACCATCACCATCATTAATCAGTTGAGCATAAATTCCTTTATTGCTTCTGAAGATTGTAAGTCTTGGTCTTTCAAGAGTTCCAACGATTGTTTTTCGAACACGTTGTTTAATCCTGAATCTTCTGAATTGTCTTTTATCTTTTATTGCCATTCTATTAAGAATTTAGAATTCTTGTTTTTAATTATGCAGTAGCTGCTTTACCTGCCTTACGTCTGATTTCTTCACCTTGGAATCTAATACCTTTTCCTTTGTAAGGTTCAGGTTTACGAAGTGAACGAATTTTTGCTGCTACCTGGCCCACCAATTGTTTGTCGTGTGAGAACAAAATGATTTGTGGGTTTTTACCTCTTTCGGTCACAGTTTCAACTTTAATTTCGCTTGGTAGCTCCATCACAATATTGTGAGAATAACCTACTGAAAGTTCAAGTATTTGACCTTGTGCACTAGCTTTATAACCTACACCAACCAATTCCTGAACAATTTTAAAACCTTCGGATACACCTTGTACCATATTCGAAATTAACGAACGGTATAAGCCGTGCATAGATCGATCGGTTCTGCTGTCGGAAGCTCTTTCAACTTGTACTGAACCATCTTCAATTTTTACACTTACAGATGCATTCATTGCTTGTTGTAATTCGCCATGTTTTCCTTTTACAGTCACCACATTATCGTCGCTCACTGTAACCTGAACTCCTTCAGGAATGTTGATGGGTAATTTTCCTATTCTTGACATTGATTAAATCTCCTTATTAACTAATGTAACATAAAACTTCACCGCCTACGTTTAATTTTCTGGCTTCTTTGTCTGTAATTACACCTTTAGATGTTGACAAAATTGCAATACCCAATCCGTTTAATACACGGGGAAGGCTGCTAGCATCAGCATATTTTCTTAAACCAGGACGACTAACTCGTTGAAGTTTAGTAATAGCAGGTAACTTAGTAACTGGATGAAATTTCAAAGCTATTTTGATGATTCCTTGTTTGTTATCATCTTCGAATTTGTAATTCAAGATATAGCCTTTTTCAAACAATATTTTAGTTATTGCTTTTTTAAGGTTTGAAGCAGGAATCTCAACCACTCGGTGGCTTGCTTTTACTGCGTTTCTAACTCTTGTTAAATAATCTGCAATTGGATCAGTAAGCATCTTATCTCTGTTTTATTTTGTACAATTTATAAATTACCAGCTGGCTTTTCTAACACCCGGGATTAAGCCATTTAATGCCATTTCCCTGAAATTAATTCTTGAAACTCCAAATTGGCGCATATAACCTTTTGGTCGTCCGGTTAGTTTACATCGGTTATGTAAACGTACCGGTGAAGCATTTTTAGGAAGTTTTTGTAAACCTTCATAATCACCAATTGCTTTTAACTCAGCTCTTTTTGCTGCGTATTGGTCAACGAGTTTTTTTCGTTTAACTTCTCTCGCTTTCATTGATTCTTTAGCCATATGCCTTAAGATTTTTGATTTTTAAATGGAATACCGAATTCTTTTAACAAAGCCATTGCTTCTTTATCTGTTTTTGCAGATGTAACAAAGGTGATGTCCATTCCATTAATGCTATTAATTTTATCGATATCAATTTCTGGAAAAATGATTTGCTCTGTAACACCGAAAGTATAGTTACCACGGCCATCAAAACCTTTATCATTAACTCCTCTAAAGTCTCTAACACGAGGGATAGCAACTGAAATTAATCTGTCGAGGAATTCGTACATTTTGTCGCCACGTAGGGTTACACGCACACCAACTGGCATTCCTTTACGAAGCTTAAAGTTAGAGATGTCACGTTTTGATTTTGTAACAACCGCTTTTTGGCCAGTAATTTTGGTCATTTCCTCAACACCAACGTCAATAATTTTCTTATCAGTAATTGCTTTTCCTAATCCTTGATTGACAGAAATTTTCATCAATTTAGGAACTTGCATAACAGTATTATAACTGAATTGCTTGGTGAGCAAAGGAACTATTTCACCGAAATATTTTTCCCTTAATCTAGGTGTATATTCCATTACTTAATTACCTCCCCTGATTTTTTTGAATATCGAACACTTTTATTGTCTTTCTCATCCACCTTTTTCCCTATACGTGTAGGATTTCCTGCACTATCAATTACTTTCAGGTTTGAAAGATGAATAGGTGATTCTTGTTTCAGAACTCCACCCTTTGGGTTATCGGCATTAGGTTTGGTATGTTTTGATACCATATTTACACCTTCTACAATGGCTCTGGTTGAATCAGGAATAAGCTTCAGAACGCGCCCTTGCTGTCCTTTTGATTCACCCGTAATAACCATTACAGTGTCACCCTTTTTAATATGTAATTTCTTTTGCATAATCTATTTCTTATTTTAAAGCACTTCGGGTGCTAATGAAACGATTTTCATAAATTGTTTGTCGCGCAATTCTCTGGCAACAGGGCCAAAAATACGAGTACCGGCCATTTCACCTGCAGCATTAAGCATAACAACTGCATTATCATCGAAGCGAATATAAGAACCATCATTTCTTCTGGTTTCTTTTTTGGTTCGAACAACAACAGCAGTTGCTACCGTACCTTTTTTCAATGTTCCAGAAGCAATGGCGCTTTTCACCGTTACAATAATTTTATCACCGATACGGGCATACCTTTTTCCAGTTCCACCCAGTACCCGGATACAAAGTACTTCCTTTGCACCACTATTGTCAGCTACAGCTAATCTAGATTCTTGTTGTATCATAATTATTTAGCTCTTTCAATAATTTCAATTAATCTCCAGCATTTATTTTTGCTCAAAGGTCGAGTTTCCATGATCTTAACGGTATCACCCATTCCACAATCATTTGTTTCATCGTGAGCCGTTAATTTGGAAGTTTTTTTCACAAACTTTCCATAAATAGGATGCTTTTCTTTTCGCTCGATTTCAACAACAATGGTTTTATCCATTTTATTGCTAATAACCAATCCTACTCTTTCTTTTCTTAAATTTCTTTCCATAGTAATTCTTACTTTTCAGTTTCCTGGTCATTACTGGTCAAAGCTTCACTTTTACGTTTGGTTAATTCAGTTTGAATTCGCGCAATCGTTTTACGGTATGCTTTGATTTTATTTGGATTTTCGAGTGGAGAAACGGCATGGTTCAACTTTAATTTCACCAATTGTTTTTTCTCTTCCTCTAGTCGTTCTACCAAATCATCTGTAGAAAGTTCTTTGATAACTGCTTGTTCCATTTTTTAAATATTGATTATTCTACGTAATCTCTTCTAACTACAAATTTCATTTTAATTGGAAGCTTTTGTGCCGCAAGACGCATGGCTTCTTTTGCCACATGCAATGGCACACCTTCTGCTTCAAAAAGTATTCGTCCCGGAGATACTCTTGCTACGAAATATTCTGGAGCTCCTTTACCTTTACCCATACGAACCTCTGCAGGTTTTTTGGTGATTGGTTTGTCCGGAAAAATTCTAATCCAGATTTGCCCTTCACGTTTCATGTATCGGGTAACTGCCTGTCGAGCAGCTTCAATTTGTCTTCCGGTGATCCAGGTTTCTTCTAAGGCTTTAATTCCAAAAGATCCAAATGCGAGTTGGTTTCCACGAAAGGCGTTACCTTTCATTTTACCCTTTTGCATTTTCCTGAATTTTGTCTTTCTCGGCTGTAACATCTTATATAATATTAAAAATTATAAGTCCTATTTATCTTCTTTTATTTCTATGGCCACCGCGTCCACCACGTGGTCCGCCACCACCTTGTTGGTTTTTACCGCCAATACCGGTAGTAGGTACCAATTCAGGTTTACCATAAATCTCACCTTTACAAATCCATACTTTAATACCTATTCTTCCATAAGTAGTATGAGCTTCGCATAATGAATAATCGATATCGGCACGCAAAGTATGCAATGGGATACGACCTTCTTTATAAGATTCACTTCTGGCCATTTCAGCACCACCAATTCTACCTGAAATCTGAACTTTTATTCCTTCAGCACCAATTCGCATGGTAGCAGCAATAGCAGTTTTGATTGCACGTCTGAAAGAAATTCTTCCTTCAATCTGACGGGCAATTGAATTAGCAACAATAACAGCATCTAATTCAGGTCTCTTGATTTCAGAAATATTGATTTGAATTTCTTTACCAGTAACTTTCTTTAATTCTTCCTTTAGTTTGTCAACTTCCGAACCACCTTTTCCGATAATAATACCTGGACGTGCGGTGAAAATAGTTACAGTTACAAGCTTTAATGTACGCTCAATGATGATTTTTGAGATACCGGCTTTTGCTAACCTGGCGTTAAGATATTTTCGGATTTTATCGTCCTCAATCAGTTTGTCGGAAAAGTTTTTTCCACCGTACCAATTTGATTCCCATCCTTTTATGATTCCTAATCTAAGACCTATTGGATTTGTTTTCTGTCCCATTAAATGTATCTTAAAGATTATTGTTTTTTATTATTTACTTCTTCAACTACTTCTGTTCTGCTATCTAATATGATAGTTACATGATTTGAACGCTTTCGGATTCGGTGTGCACGACCCTGAGGTGCAGGTTGAATTCGTTTTAACATTCTGCCACTATCAACCAAGACTTCTTTTACATAAAGATTGCTATCTTCAATTCGTTTGCCTTCATTTTTGGCTTCCCAGTTAGCAATAGCTGAACGCAATAGTTTATGCATTCGGATTGAAGCCTCTTTTGGAGAATATTGTAAAATATGCAATGCATTTTCTACATTAATGCCTCTGATTAAACCAGCGACTAATCTCATTTTTCTGGGCGAAGTAGGACAATTATTCAATTTAGCAAAGTATTGTGTTTTCCTTGCTTCTTTCAATTGTTCTGCCGAATTATGTTTTCTTGCTCCCATTGTATGTTCTTATTAATTGCCTTTTATCTTTTGCCTTTATCTTTATTACCTGCGTGTCCTCTGAAAATTCGAGTTGGGGCAAATTCACCTAATTTATGGCCGACCATATTTTCGGTAATATAAACAGGGATGAATTTATTTCCATTGTGAACAGCAATCGTTTGTCCAACGAAATCTGGTGAAATCATAGATGAACGCGACCATGTCTTGATAACAGTTTTTTTGCTGGTTTCAATATTCGCAAATACCTTTTTCTCCAGTTTGTAATGAATATAAGGACCTTTTTTAAGAGAACGACTCATTATTCTTATGATTTAAATTATCTTATTATTTCTTTCTTCTTTCGATGATGTACTTGTTCGAAGCCTTTTTCTTAGCTCGGGTAATGTAACCTTTAGCTGGAACACCATTACGTGATCGTGGGTGTCCACCTGAAGCTCTACCTTCACCACCACCCATTGGGTGATCGACTGGATTCATAACAACAGCACGTGTTCTTGGACGACGACCTAACCAACGGTTACGACCTGCTTTTCCTGATCGTTCGAGGCTATGGTCACTGTTTGAAACCGTACCAATTGTTGCTTTACAAGTTTGTAAAATCATTCTGGTTTCTCCTGAAGGTAATTTTAGGATTGCAAATTTGCCATCACGTGTCATTAACTGAGCGTGTGAACCGGCGCTTCTTGCCATCTTTCCACCTTGACCTGGCCGCAATTCGATGTTGTGAACCACGGTTCCAAAAGGAACTTCACTTAAATAGAGGGTATTTCCAACGTCTGGGCTAACACCTTTACCAGATTCAATGGTCATTCCAACTTCTAAGCCATTTGGTGCAATGATATACCTTTTTTCACCATCAGCATAAAAGAGTAAAGCGATACGGGCAGTCCTGTTTGGATCGTATTCAATCGATTTAACTGTTGCAGGAATACCATCTTTATCTCTTTTGAAATCGATGATTCTATATTGTTTCTTATGACCACCACCCATATATCTCATGGTCATCTTTCCATCACCGTTTCTTCCGCCCGAGCGTTTTGTTGAAGTAACAAGACTCTTTTCTGGTTTGTCTGCAGTAATGTCGTCAAATGCACTTATTATCTTAAAGCGTTGACCGGGTGTTGTTGGTTTATATTTTTTTAAAGCCATCCTAATTAAATATTGCTATAAAAATCAATTGTTTCGCCATCAGCTAAAGTAACGATAGCTTTCTTAAATGAATTTGTTTTGCCGCTAATGAATCCGGCTTTAGTAAATCTGGATTTGGTTTTTCCTGAATAATTCATTGTATTCACATCTGTAACCTCTACTCCATAAACTTCCTTTACCGCTTCTTTTATTTGAAGCTTATTGGCTCGTTTATCCACGATAAAACCAAAACGGTTGAGTTTTTCTCCCATTTCCGTCATTTTTTCAGTTATTATCGGCTTTTTAATGATATCCATCTTTATGAATTTTAATATTTTCTATTTAAACAAACATTTTCTCGATTTCCGGGAATGAATTCTCAGAAATTAACAATTGATTTGCATTTAAAATATCGTAAGTATTTATTGCCGAAGCATGAACTACTTTTGCTTTCTTAATGTTTCGAGCAGCTAGATAAATACCTTCGTTGCTTTCTCCAATCACCAACAATGTTTTTTTGTCGCTGAGGTTGAAATTATTAAGCATTTCAAGATATTTTTTAGTATTGGGTTCCATACTGAAATCTTCTAATACTAAAATACTTTTATCAACTGCTTTATAAGAAAGAGCAGATTTACGAGCCAATCTCTTAAGTTTTTTATTCAACTTAAATCTATAGTCTCTGGGCTGTGGGCCAAACATACGGGCTCCACCTCTAAAAAGACCAGATTTGATGCTACCAGCACGAGCAGTACCTGTACCTTTTTGACGCTTAATCTTACGGGTACTTCCACTTAACTGACTCAATTCTTTTGAGCTGTGAGTTCCTTGTCTTTGATTGGCCAAATATTGTTTGGTATCAAGATAGATCGCGTGATCATTTGGCTCGATTCCGAAAATGTCATCACTCAGATTGACCTTTTTCGATGTCTCTTTTCCGTTTATATTATGTACTACTAACTCCATCTTTCAATAATTAAGTATGAATTTTTAGGACCTGGAACTGAACCTTTAACAACAAGAATGTTTTTTTCAGGTACAATTTTTACTATTTGCAGGTTGATCACTTTTACACGATCTCCACCTGTTCTACCAGCCATTCGCATTCCTTTAAATACCCTTGAAGGATAAGAAGATGCACCGATTGAACCCGGAGCTCTTAAGCGGTTATGCTGACCATGAGTTGCATCGTTTACACCTCTAAAGTTGTAACGTTTAACAACACCTTGAAATCCTTTACCTTTTGAAGTACCTACTACATCAATAAATTCGCCTTCAGCAAAAATATCTACAGTAAGAACGTCACCAAATTTTTTCTGATGGCCTTTTTCAAAACGACTAAACTCCCGAACCATACGTTTTGGGCTTACGCCAGCTTTCTTAAAATGACCTTGTAATGCACTTGAGGTATGCTTTTCCTTTTTCTCATCAAATGCTATTTGTATCGCTTCGTAACCATCAGTTTCTTTTGTGCGAACCTGAGTTACAACGCAAGGGCCAGCTTCAATAACGGTACAAGGCAAGTTTTTGCCGTCTTTGTCATAAATACTGGTCATACCTATTTTTTTTCCTATTAATCCTGACATCTCTTTTTTCTTTTAAGCTCTAAAATACCTTTTTGCTAAACTTAAACTTTAATCTCAACTTCAACACCGCTTGGTAACTCAAGTTTCATTAAGGCATCAATAGTTTTAGACGTAGTGCTATAAATATCAAGAAGCCTTTTGTATGAGCAAAGTTGAAATTGTTCTCTTGCTTTTTTGTTTACAAAGGTTGCTTTGTTAACCGTAAAGATCTTTTTGTTTGTTGGTAAAGGGATTGGTCCGTTTACTACAGCTCCAGTTGACTTAACAGTTTTTACAATCTTTTCCGCTGATTTATCAACCAGGTTATGATCGTATGATTTTAATTTTATTCTAATCCTTTGACTCACGTTCGTTTATTTTAATTTCTCAATTAAGAATTTAATACGTATCCTCTAATTTTGTATAAAACTTCTTCTTGTATCTCTTTGCTGGTGACCTCGTAATGTGAGAATTCCAGACTTGAAAGAGCTCTTCCTGAAGAAATGGTTCTTAAAGTTGTCACATATCCAAACATTTCTGCCATTGGAACCGTTGCTTTAATTACCTGAACACCCAATTTTGATTCTACATTTTCAAGATTTCCTCTACGCTTGTTAATGTCGCTACTTAAGTCTCCAACGTACTCATCCGGCGTGCTGATATCGAGCTTCATGATGGGCTCCAGTAATGCAGGTTTGGCTTCTTTCGAAGCATTTCTGAAGGCTTGCGCTGCAGCAACTTCAAACGACAATGCATCTGAATCTACACTGTGGTATGATCCATCAATCAAGCGAACCTTTAAATTATTCATTGGAAAACCAATGAGAGATCCGTTTTGCATCGCCATTTTAAATCCCTTTTCAATGGCTGGGATATATTGTTTTGGAATGTTACCATCCCGAACTTCATTCACAAATTGTAAACCTTTAACATCTTCTTCTGCAGGTCCGATTTCAACATAAATTTCAGCAAATCGACCTTTACCACCACTTTGTTTTTTATAAACTTCGCGATGACGAATGGTTTCTGTTATGGTTTCTTTATATGCAACCTGAGGTGTACCTCTGTTTACTTCAATATTGAATTCACGTTTCAAACGATCAACCAAAATATCCAGGTGTAATTCACCCATTCCATTGATTAAAGTTTGACCAGTATCTCCATCAACACGAACCGTAAATGTTGGATCTTCTTCAGCCAGTTTGTTTAAAGAAATTGCCAATTTATCAACATCATCCTGAACTTTTGGTTCAACAACCATGCTAATTACCGGATCAGGAAATTCAATGGTCTCAAGCACCAATGGGTTTTTAAGATCAGTTAAAGTATCTCCTGTCCGAATTTCTTTAAAACCAACTGCAGCTCCAATATCGCCAGCTTCAATTGTTTTTAATGGATTTTGCTTATTGGCATGCATTTGTAAAATACGTGCAATACGCTCTTTTTTATTGGTATTTGAATTCAAAATAACCGAACCGGCATCCATCGAACCAGAATAGACCCTGAAAAATGCAATACGTCCTACATAAGGATCGGTTGCAATTTTAAAAGCCAATGCAGTAAATGGTTCGTCGGTATTTGGGTTACGGTATTCTTCTTTATTGGTAAATGGATTGATACCGCTTACGGCTGTAATATCGATTGGGGAAGGTAAATAAGTTGTAACAGCATCGAGCAAAAACTGAACTCCTTTGTTTTTAAAACTTGATCCGCAAAGTACAGGAGTAATTCTTAACTCGAGGGTAGCCTTACGGATGGCTGCATAGATTTCGTCCTGAGTGATTAACTCCGGATTCTCCAAAAACTTATTAAACAATTCATCACTTTCTTCTGCCACACCTTCGATTAATTTTAATCGATAGTTTTCAACTTCTTCCTTAATATCTTCAGGAATTGGAACTTCAAAATATTTAGCTCCCAGCGAATCATTATCCCACTCATAAGCTTTGTTGCTAATTAAATCAACAATGCCTTTAAAATCGTCTTCAGCTCCAATTGGAATTTGCAATGGAATGGCCTGAGCTCCTAACTTTTCGTTAATCTCGGTAACCACTTTTAAAAAGTCGGCACCGGCTCGGTCCATTTTATTTACAAAACTAATTCTTGGAACTTCGTACTTATTGGCCTGTCGCCATACTGTTTCCGACTGAGGTTCTACACCACCAACAGCACAAAACAAAGCAACAGCTCCATCAAGTACTCGAAGTGATCTTTCTACCTCAACCGTAAAGTCGACGTGACCGGGTGTATCAATAATATTGATTTTATACTCTTTATTGTTGAAGTCCCAAAATACAGTGGTGGCAGCCGAAGTAATGGTAATTCCTCTTTCCTGCTCCTGAATCATCCAATCCATGGTAGCAGCGCCATCATGAACTTCACCAATTTTATGATTAATACCGGTATAATACAAGATACGCTCAGTCGTTGTGGTTTTACCCGCATCGATATGAGCCATAATGCCAATGTTTCTTGTATGTTCTAGTCTTTCAGACATTCTTGTTATTATACCTTTATTATATGCTAATTAAAATCTGAAATGAGAGAAAGCTTTATTAGCTTCTGCCATTCTGTGTGTGTCTTCTTTTTTCTTAAATGCAGCACCTTCTTCTTTGTAACCTGCCAAGATTTCACCAGCCAATTTCTGACCCATTGTTTTTTCATGACGTTTACGTGCGAAACCAATCAGGTTTTTCATACCGATTGACATTTTTCTGCCTGCTCTAATTTCTGAAGGGATTTGGAATGTTGCACCACCTATTCTTCTACTTCTAACCTCTACTGCCGGAGTAACATTTGCCAAAGCTTTTTTCCATACTTCCAGTCCGTCTTCTTCAGTTTTCTCTTTCACAATATCCATTGCTTCATAAAAAACTTTAAAGGCCAGGTTTTTCTTCCCTGCAAACATTAAGTTGTTTACAAACTTAGTCACCAAAACATCATTGAATTTTGGATCTGGAAGAATAACTCGTTTTTTTGGTCTAGATTTCCTCATTGTTTTATCCTTGAGTTAATTTTTTTATTTCTGTTTTGGTCTTTTTGTACCGTATTTTGATCTTCTTTGAGTTCTGCCTTCAACACCTGAAGTATCTAAAGCACCTCTAATGATGTGATATCTCACACCTGGAAGATCTTTAACTCTACCACCACGAATCATAACAATGGAGTGTTCCTGTAAGTTATGGCCTTCACCTGGGATATAGGCATTCACCTCTTTTCCGTTGGTAAGTCGAACTCTGGCAACTTTTCTCATTGCTGAGTTAGGTTTTTTTGGTGTAGTGGTGTATACCCTTACACAAACGCCCCTACGTTGTGGACATGAATCCAAAGCAGGAGATTTACTCTTATCGGTTAATTTTGTACGTCCCTTGCGAACTAACTGTTGTATTGTCGGCATATTACGCTTTTTAATTTAATTATTTATTACACCTAATTTTTTTCGGTGTGCAAAGGTAAAAATTATTCTTTTATAATGAGTTACATTATTGAATAAAATTTACGCGTTAATACAATATTTTTTTGACTGAAAAATCGAAAGGAGAGATTTTAATAGACTTTTTGCTGTGGTTCTATATTTAATAGAACGGTGTGTTTGTTTTGAGCCACAGTTGAAAACCTATAGTTGTCTGTGATTATCAGGTTTCCTTACTCTTTTCCAGTTATTTCTATAAACATTCCCTTTTTGGGGCTGCAAAGGTAAAAAAACATTTTAATAAAACAACACGCATTTTAAAAAAACTTACAAGAATTTGGATGTTTTCAACAAGCAATTGTTAATAGGCACATTTAGCACTTGCGATGAGCTTGCCAAAGCATGTAGAAATGTCCCATGCAAACACACCCTTCGATACATCCCGGCTAAAGTCGAAACACTCAGGGTGCAATAATACCAGACAATTAAACTTGCTCAAATTAAGCGGGAAATAATAATTTACTTAAATTTGATTATTACTTCCCCCAAAACCGAATATCAATAAACATTGTTAGTACCTTATAATATATGAGCCTAGACTGAATCAAAACCCTAATTATGAAAAAAATTCCTGGAATCATTTTACTTATAAGCACCATTATTCTTTTTACCCAATGTCATAAGCAAACTGAAAGGATTGCATTAACTCAAAAAATTTCTGTCGAACTTCCTGTTGATTATAAAACAAAACAGCATGATAATTACAAAGGAGGAGAAATCTATGGAGCGCTGATCAACAAGGATGAGGTTTTTATAGCAAAAATCATTGAACCAGTAATTTACACCTTCAGCATGAACGAGAAGAAAAAATCAATCCTAACAAACATCAAAGGGTATATGAAACCATTTAAAGGAAGCAACTTGGAGCACTCCGAAAAAGCAATAGGAGAAATATTGCAAAGCAATTTTAGTTTCGAGTTCATTAAGAAGGGCACTATATTTAATGTGTTTGGTAGAATAATTCAGCAGGACACGAATTTGATTATTTTAACCTACAAAACAATAAGCCCGATTTCTAATAGATCATCAAAGGATAAAGACCGATTTTTTAATTCTGTAAAATACAAATATTAGCTACTATACCCAATACATAAAGGATAGTTTCCCCTTTGGGATCAGAACGGCTGTCACATCGAGCGCAGTCGAGATGTCTCCAGCAAATTAGTTCTCGACATGCTCGAACTGACAATTAAGCCCACTCAAATTCAGTATTGAATAATTTTATTAGAGATCTTTTCTTAAAAAATCTTAACAAAACATTTATCAATCATTAATTGATATAAATTTGAATATTGCTCCCCCACAAGAATCGAATATTAAAATACCATTTTAATACAATAGGTTATGAGTTCAATTAAAACCAAAACTCTAATTGTAAAAAGGGATGGCTTCCCTTAAGGGAATACATCCCAAATGCACATCCAATTTAATCAAGATTTTCTCAAAATATAATTCCAAACAAATGAAACAATTAGCAATTTTTCTTTTTATAACAATGTCAACAGTTTTACATGGCCAGACAACAAACAAACTTCAGGAAATTATTAAGCTTGGAGAAGAATGGAAGTTTGAAGAAGCCATTGATAAACTAAAAAGTGAAATTAGGATCAATCCGGAAAATCCGGAATTATATTATTGGCTGGGGAGATACTCACATTACTTAGTATATGATACTAGACCTTTTACTAACAAAGGTAATCTGTGGTCAAAAGAACAAGTACTTAAAAATTTTCAGAAAGCAGTTGAATTAGATCCCAATTATGGAGATGCCAAATATTTTCTTGCTGTGGAATATGGGGCAAGAGCACTTGAGGCATTAAAAAGTGGTGATGTTGAGCAATATAAAAAAGAACTATCAGACGCTAAAAGTTGGGGCGCATTTCCATCGCATGCGATTGAATATGGGAAAAACATTCTAAGATCCTGTGATACCAATGCCATACTCATTGTAAATGGTGATGCAGATTTTAATATTTTACAATATGTTCAAAATATTGAAGGATATAGAAAAGATGTTTCACTTATTGTTGTGGCACTACTTGAAAGACCCTATTACATTAAATTAATCAGAGACGGTGTTCCAAACATTTACAAACCAGTTCCTCTCTCAATGAATGATAATCTAATCATGGAAATGCATAACTATAAATGGAAAGAGAATGATGTTATAATACCCATTTCTAAACAAGCCAGAAAAGAATATAACCTAAATGATACGATTACAAATCTCAAATGGCATATAAAACCAGATGTTGGTGAAAAGAAATTATGGGTCGGAACAGCCATACTTTTAAACATCATTGAAACCAATAAATGGGACAGACCAATTCATTGTTCACTGTTTGTATATAAAAATTTTATAGGGCTAATAGAAAATTTACAGACTCATGGTTTAACAGCCCAAATTAAGCCCTATAAAGTTAAAGGAACAAAACAGGAATATAATATTGAAAAATTTGAATCTTTAATGTTTGATCCTAATTACTATAAAGATTATCCTGACATTAAAATCAACAATCAACCAAGAGCTTCTGGGGCTTTCGGTCATTTAAGTAGATCGATGATATATTATTACGCAGCATATCTTTATCGTAACGGTGAGATTGAAAAGGCCAAAGAAGCACTGAAGAAAATGAATGAACTCATGCCACCTGAAACATTTCCATTTTCAAGTAATATGAAAATTAGGCTTAAAGGCTTACAAACAGTCTTAGAAAAATAACTTCCCTGTTCATTCTCCTTTTTCATTACCTTGGCTTTAATAATTTTTAAGCCATGAAAACTACCTTATCCATCCTTTCCATTTTTGTTATTTTAGTTTTAACATCCTGCAACAGTCAAGCTGTTCAGCCTGACTTACCCAAAATTTCAGCACACGAAAAGTTGCCCGATTTATTTATTGAATGGCGTAAATTTGAAAAACCCCCTTATATAAATGGTGCACCAGATTACACCGCCGAAGGATTTAAAAAAAGAGCAGGTGACTTTGAGAAATTGAGAACCCATTTCAATCAATTTGACACCACCGGATGGACCATCCCACAAAAGGCTGATTGGTGGATTATCTGGGCCGAAATGAATGGTTATGATTTTAATACCCGAATTTTAAAACCCTGGGATCGTGATCCAGCCTTTTATAAATCACTTTGGACCGAGCGCAGTGATGTCCCTGCCCACGAAGGCCCAACCCATCATGCAGTCACCGAATTATGGAAATACAAATTCCCCCTCTCAGCTGCGGAAAGCAAGTCTTTAATTAAAGATTTAGAAGTCATTCCGGCTTTAAACAATCAGGCAAAAATTAACTTAAAAGCCGGCAATTCCAAAGAGCTTTTTTTGGTTGGAATACGAGAGATTGAGATTCAGTATGCTGAATTAAAAAAGATCTTAAACTTAGCCGGAGTAGAAGACAATAAAGTCTTAATGACTGCAATTCAAAATGCCATGAATTCAACCGATGACTTTGTAAAATGGTTAAAAAAAGAAGCCCCCTTAAAAACCGGACCATCCGGAATTGGGAAAGAAAACTACAGTTGGTATTTACAAAAAGTACATTTGGTGCCGCTAAGTTGGGAAGATGAAGTGATGCTGTTAAAAGCTGAATTGGCACGTGCCTGGAGTTTTTTAATGCTTGAAGAACATCGAAACAGGGATTTACCAAAAATCATTTCAGCAGAAAGCCCGGAAGAGTACAACGCCTTAGCTAAACGCTCGGTTAAAAGCATGATCAAATTCTTGAAAGAAAAAGACATCGTTAGCATGCAGGATTATTTTGAACCTGTATTGCGTGAACATTTGGGTCAATACTTTCCGAAAGAAAACCGTCATTTTTTCTGGATTACGGCCCATCACGATCCCCGTCCTTTATATTCACATTTTTATCATTGGCTGGAGCTTGCCCGAATGGATCTAACACCTCATCCCAACATCATTCGTCGCGAGGCTCTGTTGTATAATATTTTTGATTCGCGCAATGAAGGCATTGCCACCGGTGTTGAAGAGATGTTTATGCAGGCCGGATTTTATGATGATGATCCCAGGGTTCGTGAAATTGTTTATATTTTAATTGCCCAGCGTGCAGCCCGAGGCTTAGGCTCTCTTTATGCTCAAGCCAACGAAATGACCATGGAAGAAGCAGGGGTAATTCATACTGAATATACCCCACGAGGCTGGATGAAAACCGTTGAAGAGTTTCGAATTTTCGAACAACATTTATATATGCGGCAGCCGGGTTATGGAACCAGTTATATCAGTGGTAAATTTTTATTGGAGGATGCCATGAAAGATTATGCCAAACGCATGGAAACGGAAGGAAAAGATTTCAAAATCAAGGATTTTATGGATCGTCTAAATAGTATGGGTTGCATCCCAATGTCGCTTTGTCACTGGGAACTAAGCGGAAACAACAAGCACATGGCCTTAATTATGGAATAAAACACACTTCTAAACTTAATAAGGTTATTTAAATCATCAATTTGCAACAATAGAATTGATAAATTTGAAGATCAATTTGCAAATAATGAAACCATTTAACATCAATAAAATAACTGGATTTATAATTTCAGAAATAAATAAATTTTCAGAAGCCCATAAAAAAGAAACATTCTATGCCTTTGCCATTGATGCCCATTATTTGTGTTTAAATTCAACAGAGGAATTTGAAAAGACCTTAAAATATTACCAGGAGAAGTTTGATGATTTTGAGAACGAGGAAGAAATTTCAATCTTAAAAATGAACCCGGGTGATTGGACTTATCAGGGTTTTACTGAACTAAACGATAAGAACGGTTTTCACCTTGATTCCTATTTAGAGTATTATCTTTTTAATGAAGGTGAAGACCACCAGAATGATTGGAGCTACCATAAAGCAGTGGACAAACTCATCGAAATACTTAAAACAAGCAAAGCATTTGACCATCTAAAGAAAGTTGATGATTTTAAAGTATTTTGGATAAAAAAGATAAATGATCCAGATACCTACAATGAGATCAATGAGGAAGATAAGGATTTCGAATATCTTATATAAAAATAAAAGAACCTATTAAAATCATCAGCAGATATAAAGCACCAAAAACAGCACCCAATCCCCACCACTTTCCTTGAGATATATATCCTGCACCATACCAAATGGGTGATGGTCCGGTAGCATAAGGCGTAATAATCCCCATTATTCCTATGGTTCCTGCAATTAAGATGGAAAAAGGAAGTAGTTGTTCAGACCCTATTAATTTAACAGCCATGGCCATAAAGATGGGCAATAAAGCGGTGGTATGTGCTGTGGTACTTGCAAAGAAATAGTGCAGCACAAAGAAAAGAGTTATCATAGAAAGGTATAACATTACCGGGCTCATATTTGACAGATACACTTCTGCATTGTTGCCAATCCAATCGAGTACGCCCACATTTTTTAATCCGGAAGCCATGGCAACCAAAGAGGCAAACCATATCAACACATTAAAAGCCGTTTTATTCGAAATTACATCATCCCAAGTAATTACATTGCTTAGCACCATTATGGCCACAACCGAAAGTGCCGTGGTAGTTGAATGTATGCCCAGTCTCCCACCAAAGATCCATAACAAAAGTGCTAAAACAGCTAAAGCTGCCATCAGTATTTCTTTAAAAGTAATCTTACCTAATTTTCTCAGTTCTTCTGCTGCCCAGGCAGGTGCTTCTGGTGATTTTTTTTGAGTGGGAGGATAAATCACATAAACCAACCAGGGAGTAAGTAAAAAAAGAGGGAGCATCAATGGCAACATCATTCGGGCCCAGGCAGACCACGAAATGAGGTTTCCGGTACTTTGACCAATCAATTCAACTGCCAATAAATTGGGAGCCAGTGCTGTAAGAAACATTGAACTCGTAACGCAGGTTGTAGCAATGGCCACCCAGGAAATATAAGATCCCAATTTTCGGGGTTCATTTTGAGGGGTAGAATTAAAAATCAAAGGGATATTACTTACAACCGGATAAATGGTACCAGCACTTCTAGCGGTATTAGAGGGCATAAATGGAGATAAGACGAAATCAGAAAAAGCAACCGCATAACCTAGCCCCAATGAATTTTTTCCCATATACTTAATCAGTATGAGTGAAATCCTTTTTCCAAGACCCGTTTTTTTATAGCCCAAGGCAAACATAAAGGCCGTGAAGATCAGCCAAATTACATTGTTTGAAAAACCTGATAATGCCCAGGTAATGCTTTCTTTTGAATTTCCTACCAATCCCAGAATTGCAACCAGTGAAATACCACATAAACCAACAAGCGCTGCCGGTATGGGTTCTACAATTAAACCAACAACAACCGCAAAAAAGATTGCCAAAAAATGCCATGCATCCGTACTAAGTCCATGAGGTACGGGGATTATCCAAAATAAAATGAGCGTAACAATTGGAAGAATTGCCTTTATCGATATTTTTGACATGCTAATTCCTTAAATAATAATAAACCTAAAATATTTGTGAGGCTAAAGTTAGACCTTTTTATTTTTAGAAAAGTCGAGTAGCTAAGAAAAAGTTAATTCTCACAATATATCTGATGACAATCCAATTGCTTAAGTTATTTAAATATTCAAAAAATAAACTAACACTACAACTCACAATTTTGTAACTTGTTGGTTAATAACCTAAAAAATCAATAATTATGAAATGGATGAAAAAAAAATTAACCAGTAGCTCAGGTGCTCCGGTTGCTGACAACCAAAATACCATAACAGCAGGAAAAAGAGGCCCGATGCTATTACAAGATGTCTGGTTTCTGGAGAAGTTAGCCCATTTTGACCGAGAGGTAATTCCGGAAAGAAGAATGCATGCTAAAGGCTCCGGAGCTTTTGGTACTTTTACAGTTACACACGACATCACAAAATACACCAAAGCAAAAATATTTTCTGAAATTGGGAAACAAACAGAAATGTTTGTTCGTTTCTCAACTGTTGCAGGTGAGCGCGGAGCCGCTGATGCAGAGAGAGATATACGGGGATTTGCCATGAAGTTTTATACCGAAGAGGGCAATTGGGATTTGGTTGGAAATAATACACCTGTATTCTTTTTAAAAGATCCACTGAAATTTCCCGACCTGAATCATGCGGTTAAAAGAGATCCTCGAACAAATTTAAGAAGTGCAAAAAATAATTGGGATTTTTGGACCTTACTTCCTGAAGCAATTCACCAGGTTACAATTACAATGAGTGATAGAGGGATTCCTTATTCATATCGACACATGAACGGATATGGAAGTCATACCTTCAGTTTTATAAATGCAAACAACGAACGAACATGGGTTAAATTCCACCTAAAAACGCAGCAAGGAATTAAAAATCTAACCGATCAAGAAGCTGAAGAAGCCACTGGAAAATGCCGGGAAGTTCATCAACGTGATCTGCTTGAAAGCATTGATAATGGAGATTTTCCAAAATGGGATATGAAAATCCAATTGATGACAGAAGAAGAGGCTAAAAAATGTAATTTCAATCCATTCGATTTAACAAAAGTTTGGTCACACAAAGACTATCCACTCATTGATGTTGGATTTTTTGAATTGAATAAAAATCCCGAAAACTATTTTGCAGATGTTGAACAAGCTGCATTTAATCCAACAAATATTGTCCCAGGTATAGGATTTTCTCCCGACAAAATGCTTCAGGGTAGACTATTTTCATACGGAGATGCGCAACGATATCGATTGGGCGTAAATTATCATTCTATACCCGTCAACAAATCCAGATGTCCATTTTTAAATATGTTTCATCGTGATGGACAGATGCGGGTAGATGACAATTATGGGTCAACATTGGGATACGAACCCAATAGTTATGAAGAATGGCAAGATCAACCTGAATATAAAGAACCGCCTCTTGAGCTTGATGGGGCAGCAGATCGTTGGGATCACAGAGAAGATGATGACTATTATACACAAGCAGGGGATCTTTTCAGACTCATGAGCAAGGATCAAAAGCAAGCTTTATTTGAAAACACAGCAAGAGCTATGGGTGATGCACCAAAAGAAATAAAACTACGTCATATTAAAAATTGTTCAAATGCGGATGAGGCTTACGGAAAAGGTGTCGCTATTGCTTTGGGTCTTGATTAATAGATAGCGTTACATTTTAAGAGGAGCTCATTTAAACAAAAGTGTGAAGGGTCATTCCTAGAATCTTCATTTTTATTCTTCATTCCAACAGAAAAAACCGGAGGTAAATAAAAACTTACTTCCGGTTGAAAACTTTATTAATTTTTTTTGATTTCACAAGATCATCAATCTAGTTTTTTCATAGATTTAATCATCTGAATAGCCTATGAACATCCTCCTTATTGTCGGCACCTTTGAAGCATTGTTCCTCACCATTTTGGTTATGGCAATGAAGAACCGAACAAATGCTGATCTTTTCCTTGGGCTGATTTTTTTAATTGATGGGCTAAGCATCGGATTTGCCTATCTGCAATATTTTAACCTAAATAATGACTTTCCTTATCCTTGGGCACTAAATCTGGGCTTTACATTTCTCTTTCTTCATGGGCCCGCCCTCTGGTTGTACATCAGAGCACTTTCCTTAGATGGGTTTTCTTTTAAACCCGTTTATTTGCTTCATTTTATGCCTTTTATCATATTCTTTGCCATACAATATCAAACATTTGTTGTACTCGATTTCAATGAAAAAATCAAGATTGTTACTTCTGAATCATTCAAATCACAAAACTTCTATAAGGTCGCTGTGCTTTGTATCGGTCTATCCACCATAACCTATTATTTATGGGGGCTAAAGCAAATTAGTGAACATCGAAAAAAGCTAAAACATCACTTTTCTCGTATTGATGATAAAGATCTCGACTGGCTTCGAATCTTAATTATTGCTTCACTGATTACTTACGGAGCTAATGCTTTGGTTTTCAACCTGGATCTCATATTTGGTTTTGCATCATTTAAGCTTCTGATGATGGGAAGTTATGGATTTGCTTCGATCTACATTTTAGTAATGGGCTTTTTTGGTATTCGGCAGGGCAACGTCTTTATTCGTCTTAATGAATATAATAGAGAAAGTGAAAATGAAGATTTAAATATAAATGGAGATGTTAAGAACATAAATTCCGAACAAATTTTTGCCGACAAACTGCTGGAATTTATGAAACAAAAACAAGCTTATCTGGATCCGGAGATTACCCTCTCAGGTCTGGCATCTCAATTAAATGTTCAGACTGATTATTTATCAAAAGTGATAAATGGGGTACTCTTAATCAATTTTTTCGACTTCATAAATACTTACCGCATCGAGGAATTTAAAATTCAGGCCTTAGATGATGAAAACAATCACCTATCCATAATCGGGATTGCATATAATTGCGGATTCAATTCAAAAGCAGCATTTTACAGGGCATTCAAAAAAAACGAAAGAATCTCTCCCGGGGATTATCTGAAGCATCACTCCAGAAAGTGAGACCTCAAATTCAGAAAGTGGAACCTCCCAAATAAATAATGAGACCCTAAATTTTCAATAAATCTTGAGTTTTGCAGAAACAAAGATCAAATTGAAAATGATACCCGAAGAATTATACCAGAAAATTATCAGATTTGCGATAAAAGCTCCCTCACCTTTAAATACACAACCATGGCGTTTTGAGGTTGAACAGGGGCTCATCAATCTCTTGCCCGATTTTTCAAGATCGCTACCAGAATCCGATCCATATAAAAGCAATTTGTACATTAGCATGGGTTGTGCACTCAAAAACCTTATGCTCGCCTCCCGACAATTTGGATTTGAAGCCGTTCCAGAAATTAAAGAATCTTCATATCACAGCATGATAAGCATCAGGCTGAGGGAAAGCAGCGAGCTTGAAAATCCTGCCTTGTTTCATCAGATAGGCAAAAGACAGGTTGTTCAAACCAATTTTAATATTACTCCCACCGATGAAATTCTGATCACAAAATACGCCAAAGAATCTCTTGGAGAGGGCATTTCAATAATTCCATTAATCCACAATTATAAATACTGGCAGGTAAGCTCCGCAATTCTCAATGAAATTGCAAGTCGCAACAACCAACGAGCTTATATAAAAGAACACCTTCGGTGGATGAGGTTTAATGATCATACGGCCATGATTAAAGGAGATGGTATTCGATCGGTCTCTCTTGATCAGCCTTTTTCAGGGACTCTTTTAAACAGACTTTTTATACATCGGCAACTGAGGGTTAAAAATGAAGTAAAACGGTGGAGGCAATTGATGAATCATTCCTCTGGCTTGGTTCTTTTTGCAGCCCAGGATCATGCTCCAAAACAATGCATCAAATTGGGAATTTCGTTTCAACATTTTGTTTTGAGCTTAAGCCGATCTCAGATTAAATATTCTCATATTCCTGTTCTTCTAAACCATGGTTCAATTCGTACACGACTTGCGGGCATATGTGAAATTAAGAATGAAATACCGCTTCAATTGATCAGAATTGGGAAGGCCCAAGCTATGCCCTATTCTTTCAGAAGAAATATCATACATAATACTTTAATAAATCTATAATCCAATCATCATGTATTACTTTAAAACAATCGGTATCGTCTTTGGCCTTTTGGCCATGCTGAAACCATTTTATATGCATTTAATTCCCTGGGACGAAAATAAATACATCGCCCAGGCTTATACTAAAAAACGCCCATGGTGGATTGTTCTATTGGCCATTATTGGTTTGCTATTGGTTGCATTCACCTGGTATATGGAACTAACTACAACTATTCATTATTCTTTGGTGCTCACTATCTTATTCTCACTAACGGCAATAAAAGCTTCCTTTCTACTTCTTAATTACCAAAGTTTTCAGAAATGGATCGCAAAACTTTTGTTGGCTGAACGCAACAAAAAAATTATTGCCATTGATATAGCCGTTGGCATCTTTGGCTTTTTAGTTATTAGCTCATCACTATTTTTATTATGAAATCAAAAGCATTTTTACATAAGAAAACGATGCTGTTTGTCATAATGTTAAGCCTCTTAACAGCATGTCAAAAGGAGGATGTAATTGTTCAAAGTCTTTTAGACCTTTCAGGAGCGCCCTTGATTTATGATGACAGCAAGGCTTCCAAATTTATCAATGTAATCGCAGCAAGTATAGAAGTTTCGAAAAATAAAGGAGAAAACATAGCACAGATTCAACGCATTTGCTGCATGGCTGTTGAAGAACATCCGAGTACCGAACTCATTGTTTTTGGAGAAAGTATTTTGGGATGGTATATTGATGAAGACCAGCCCGAAAGTTATCAAAGATCAATTGCTGAAACCATTCCGGGTCCGGCTGTAAATTCAGTCGCAAAAATTGCCGATTCACTCAACATTTACATTGTTTTCGGACTAACCGAAATCAATGACAATAAACTGTATAATGCACAGGTTCTTTTAAACCCGGAAGGACAACTACAAGCAGTACATCGCAAAATCAATCTGACCCCAGAGGATAAAAAAAACGGGATGCAGGCCGGATCAAAAACGGCTCAGAATGTAAGCCTTGTTAACATCAACGGGATCAAAACCGGAATGATCATTTGTGCAGATGTAAGCAGCTATTGGCTCACCAAACAGCTGGTAGAAAGAAATTGTGAGTTGATACTTCACAGCCTGGCTTCTGAAGTTTCGGAATTTGTTTTCGATCCGGTGGCCCGCCAGTTTAATGCCTGGGTTGTTTTTGCAAATCGATTTGGAGAAGAAGGAGGTAGAAATTATAGCGGCACAACCTATATCGCCGACCCTGCAGGTAGTATCCGCACTGGTGCCAGTGGAAAACCTCTTTATATGTTTCACCGAATAGCCGTACGTTAAAACCAGGGTCATGAAAAAGAAACTAATTTTCCTAGCCATTGTTTTAGGTTTAGCTTTTAGAATATACGCACAAGAGATTCCAGATTTTTATATAGGGACCAACCCCATCTCCTTATCGCTCGCTTTACCAATAAAAGAAGACATTAAAAGAATAGCCCCAGTTTTATCCGGCAACGAATATGGATTATCACTGGTAGGAGGCTATTATCTGAATCCCCAAATAGTATTGGAAGCCAGATTGGCATGGGGTCGACTGCATAAGATTGCAACCGTAAATCAATTTCATGCAGGGATGATGGTACACCCATTCGTTAAAAATAACAGCAAAGCCCTGAAACGTATTTATGCCGGACTTTTTGCCAAAATCTGGGATTACCATAACAGACTTACCGGCATCAATTTTTACAATTTGTCGCTCTATGCCGTCATTGGTTATCAATGTGGCAAGGGGAGATGGATTGCTGATTTTAGGCTCAACCAAACACTGGCCATCGTATCATGGACCGATTTGGAGCATACCAAGCCAGGTACTTCAGCTTTCTTTTCACCCTGGCCAAATCTCATTAAAGTTTTACCAACTTTTAGCTGCACCATTAATTATAGGCTAGGCCGCAAAAAATTAAACTAAACTTCAAATAAAAAATAAAGAATGAAAAAAGTAGCCATTATTTATAACAGCAAAACGGGCACAACCAGAAAATATTCAGAGGAGATAGGGAATTTCTTAAGAGAGAAAAATTATGATGTCACCGTTCTGCCCATTCAAGATTATTGTGATGACATCATTAAAGAGGTTGATTATCTATTATTAGGCTCATGGACAAATGGTCTGATGTTCTTTCATCAACATCCGGATAAACAATGGGTTGATTTTTCAAAAAAATTACCCAGCTCGATAAAGCCCAAACTTGCTTTATTTACGACCTATAAAATCCTGACAGGGAGCATGCTTAAAAAAATGCAGGATCACATAAAGGGATGGACAGAAACTTGTTATAATACCTTTAAATCAAGAAACGGACATCTTTCGAAAGCTGATAAAATAGCTTTGGTTGTATTTACAAATTCGAATTAAAGTACGATTTAATGCCCCAAGAGTAAGGTACTACAAACCGGCCTTCTTTTGGTTGTTTCCATTTATTTGGTGATAAAAGACAAGGAGTTATTCTTTAAACGAATATAACAAATTGAGATAAGATGAATAATTCAAAGACTTTTTGGAACAGAATGGCTAAAAGCTATGATAAGCAGGTCGATAAAAAATATGGTCGGGCTTATGCAGATACCATTACCCTATCTAAAGATCATCTTCAATCAGATTTTAGAGTCCTCGATTTTGCGTGTGGAACTGCTCTAACAACCATTGAATTGTCTCGGTCTGTAGAGGAAATACAGGCCATTGACATTTCAAAACAGATGATAAAAATCGCAAAAACAAAAGCCTTAAATGAACAAGCCTTAAACATTGATTTTTCAGTATGTGATATTTTCGACAAAAAATTTGATCATGAGAGATTTGATGCCATTTTAGCTTTTAATATCCTATGCTATTTCAAAGATCATGAGGCAGTACTGAATAGAATTCAGAAATTACTCAAACCTTCAGGCATATTTTTGTCAGCTACAGATTGTTTGGGACAAGAAAAATCAATTCTAATCACCTTCATGATTTGGCTTTCAAAACTGGGAATCATGCCTGTAATGAATCGCTTAACAATGAAATCATTAAAAAATAACATCCAGCAAAGCGGATTTAAAATATTAAACGAGCAGAATTTATATAATTCTCCTCCAAATTATTTCATAGCAGCAAAGAAAAAAGGATAAATATGAATAATAGAATTAAAATTGAAGGTAAAGGTGAGCCTGTTGTTTTGGTTCACGGAATGGGCGGCCCAAAAATATGGTCACCGGTAATTACAGCCCTTAAAGAAAAATTTCAGTTAATTATTCCAACATTCCCGGGGTTTTTAAGTGAGGATGTTGATTTTGTTTATTCGGATGAATTGTATGTTGACTTTCTCATCGATCTGAGAAAGCATCTTAAAATCGAGAAGTGGAATGTAATTGGAATTTCAATGGGTGGCCTAACCTCCTTAAATTATGCTTTAAAAGAATCAAATCACATTTCCACCTTAACACTAATCGACAGTATTGGCGTAGACTATATGTCACCCATTTTAAAATTACCTCTGATCAATAAAATATTTCCCGGAATTATCAAAGGAATGCTTAAAAGTGAATCAAGCCGGTTCAAATTGGCAAAACAGGATTTTGTTAATCAAAACGGAAAAGCTTGTAAAGAATGTGTTGAGTGGTTTAGCGAAATGGTCGAAAGCAAAACCGTTCGATCCAATTTTGCACAAATACTCGCATCTGTTGGAAGGCCACAGAAACAATGGAAAAAAGAGTTGAGCAACTTAAATCTGACTGTTCAGATTTTATGGGCTTCCGACGATCAAACGGCTCCTTTGGCCTGGGGAAAGTGGTTGAATTCGAAAATTACCGGAAGTACGCTAAAAATCATAAATGGCTATAAACACATGGCCATTCTTGAAAAACCGGATTTTTTCACAGATGCAATCCTCGATTTTATTTCTCAAAAAAATCAATGATTTTTACAGCCTTCATAAATCCGCAATTAAAATTGGTATATTTATTTGCTGATAATACCTTTTTAACATGAAATTTAAAACCCTGATTCTGGCTTTTGCAATCATCGCCAGTCAAGCTGTGTATTCACAAAACACAAATTCGAATAATGGCAGCATTATAAAAGTACTCTCTTTTAACATTCTTCATGGAGCAACCACCAGAGGTGATTTTGATTTGGGTGCCATCGCCAAAGTAATCATCGAAGCAAATCCTGATTTTGTGGCCATGCAGGAGGTCGATTATAAAACCAATCGGGCCAAAAAGTACGACCTGGTTACGGAATTAGGATATCGATCAAAGATGGCTCCATTGTTTGCCAGAGCCATGCATTATGATGGTGGTGAATATGGAGAAGGCATTTTATCCAAGCATACCTTTCTATCAACAAGAAATGTTGATCTGCCTTATATCCCGGGCGATGAACCCAGAGCTGCGCTGGAAATCACAACGATTTTGCCATCCAATGACACCATCTCATTTATAGGCACTCATTTAGATCATTTAAAAAGCCCTCAAAACAGGATCATGCAAACCCGCAAAATCAATCAAGTGTTTTCTTCAAATCCTTACCCCACGATTTTGGTTGGAGATTTAAACGCCGAACCCAGAAGCGTACCCATAAAAATTTTGGAAGAAATGTGGATTGCTTCTTATACCAGAGATGAATTAAAATTTACCTATCCCTCCGATCAACCAACTAAAAAAATTGATTATGTGATGTTTTACCCTGCAAATAGGTGGAAAGTAATCGAAACAAAAGTCATTCAAGATACCATTGCTTCCGATCATTGCGCTTATTTGGTAACCCTCGAATTATTGGATGAATAAATCTGATGTTAGAAAACCAACATATTATTTCTTAGAATTCAAGCGTGGTAAAACCCAAACCATCGGGTTCTTTTCCTGGTATTAATCGGTTAACAATCTCAAACTTTTCTAAATCGATAACAGTTACTATATCTGCATTGGTGTTGGCAACATATGCTTGTTTACCCTTCGGATGAATTAAGATTCCAATAGGCACAGGGCTGTCACCAAATCTGTCGCCAAACAGTCTATTTTCTTTTTCTTCAATCGCTTTAAATTTCATTTCGATTCTCTTCAATTCTTTTCTTGTAGTAACATCAAAAACAGCAACGTCACCAGAACGGGCATTAGAAATTAAAGCATGTTTTCCATTCGGTGTAAACTTAACCCTGATTGGGTATGATGCACATTCAATGGTTTCAATAATCTCCAGTGTCTTCGTATCTAAAATGCTAATTTTATCTTCTGCACGATTGGTAATCCACACCTCCTCTTCATTGTTCGTAATCTCAATTCCTTCTGCACCCTCACCAGTTTTTATAATCTTTAGCATCGTTTTTTTAGCTATATCAAATACATTTATTGAGCCCGAGCCGATATTGGAAACAAATGCCAATTTATGCTTAGGCGAATAGGCAACCATATGACTTAATTCCTGGTCTGTTTCAAACACATACTCAATTTCACCTTTTTCAATATTAACAAGAAGAAGTGCTTTTTGAACTTGTGAGGTAACCAACAATCTGTTTTCATCAATGTATAATATACCATGTGGTTTTTGATGATTTCCTAAATCAATGGTTTTAATGGATTCCTGATTTACCAAGTCAATCAGTGTAAGAGATGCCATTGGATTATCGTTTAGCCCATAGTTGGTTACAACGCATGATTTCCCATCAGGTGAAACAGCAACCTCATGTGGACCAATTCCAGTTTCTATGGTGTTTACCACCTTATTTGTTTGTAATGAAATAATGGATGCAGATGCTTCGGATTTGTTTAGTACAATAAGCGATCCGTCAATTTTTTCTTCACTTTGTGAATTTAGCTGACAGGATGTAATGGAAACTAAAAATAGTAGGGTGTAGATCGTTCTTTTCATGATTAGATATTGGTTTAGTTATTTATTTAGGAGAAATTATTTATTCAATTTGAAAATGCATTATACTTTTTAATCCCATTTATCAATCTACTTTTAGATAAACAAAATGGATTAACAACTCCCAATTTAAGCCTAACATGTTATCCTACAGTTGATAGGACTGCTAGTGCAAATGTACAATATAAATAAAGATAAGAAATAAAAATATGTTTACGCGAAATGTTCCTCGCGTTCAATTTTACAACAAAAGCATGGCTCAACCCTTATTTCCAAATAGGAACTTTTCTTTTATTCTTTTCAGCTTCCTTACTTTTCTCTTTTGCTTTATAAGGAATTTCGTCGGTAATCCATTGGCCGGCTTCTTTTCCTTTCAGGTAATGATCGAAATATTCTTTCAGTCGCAATTGAATATCCAAGCGATTCTCCTTTTTACGCAAACCATGACCTTCTCCTTCATAAGATAAAAACACAACAGGTTTTTTCAGATAACGCAAAATGCTGTAAAAGCCGAAAGAATGCTCCCACTGTACCACATTATCTGCCGTCCCGTGAAACAACAATAAAGGAGTATTCATTCCCTGGGCATTAAACACTGCAGACTCAGAAATATACATCTCGGTATTTGAAGTGGGATCAGTACCCAACCTTCCCTGCTGGGTCATATAATAATCCTGCTCGTTGCTGCCATCTCGGACTATATCAATATTAAAGCCCTGCACCAAATTACTCACTCCAGCTCCGGCAGCAATGGCAGCAAATTTATTCTCCTGTGTTGAAATATACATCCCGCAATGTCCTCCATAACTGAAACCTTCATATCCAATTTTACTTTCATCCACATAACCCAGTTCAATCACCTTTTCGATGGCTGCATCAATACATTCGTGCATATCAGAGTGAGGCGTTCCCACATTAAAATGAATATCAGGACGGAAAAACAAATAACCGTCAGACACATAACTCATCTCATTAATCTGAGCACCTCCCAAATAAGGTGATGAATAAGCATACATTCCATCCGACAATTTTTCGTAAGTATAAACCATCATCGGTAGTTTTTGCCCTTTTTTATAATCATCTGGAATACTCAAGACACCTTGTAAAGGCACGCCGTCATCATTGGTATAATCAACCAAAATGCGGTGTCCCCATTTGTATTTTTTTTGCTGAGGATTGGTATTGGTAATCTTTTTAGAATCTGCAAAATCCAGATTACTCAGATAGGCTTCCGGATAATTTTGATAATCCCCCATTTTAAAGATTATGGCATCCGATTTTTCGGCCTTTACCAATCCACTTCTCCATCGTGAACTGGTATAAGAATTGGGTCCATAAATCAGTTTATCTAACTTTCCTTTTTGTAAATTATAATAACCTGCATGCTTGGTTTTGGTATGAAACGCATATAAAATATTGGAAGATTTTAAATCAATATATCGATCTTCAATTTCTTCTTCCCATCTAAAACTCACATCATCGAACCTAAATCGAATCGGTTCATTGTCACTTATTGAAGCGGTAAGATTTTTTGCTTTGGATTTTTCATCCAGTGGCAGTAACCATAAATCCAGTTTGTGATTCACAATGACTGCATTTTGATTTTTTACCCAGGCCACAAATCCATAATCATACCTAAATCCGAAATGGTCATCTTCTTTATCAATAAATGAAACCTTTAAATCAGCAGTCATATTATGCTTATTGCCACTTTCTAAATCATAAAACCAATAGTGTTCACCATCCCAAATTAGTATCTTTTCTCCCTGAGGATCAATTTCAACGTTCCCTATCTGTTTTTCAACCAATAGTTTTTTATCACCGGTTTTAAGATTAATGCGGTATAAATCACTTGTATAATGATCCCAATCAGAAATATATTTATGGTTCTCAAAGCCAATAGCCCATTGATCAGTTCCCTCACTGACCATCATTCGTGGCATTTCTTTATTCGTTAAACGAATTACTTTTTTCGAATCGCTGAAGAAAATAGCATCAAACACTTCATTTTGTTTTCGCTCCTCCTCCATCATTCTTTGAGAAAGCAACTTTTTATCTTTCCAGTGCCAAACCTGAACTGTTGGCTCATCTTTACTGTCCTTGGCTTTTTTCTTCTTCTGATCTTTGTTTTGATCATATTTTTTAATCTTCACAAACAAACGATTTCCATCCTTGCTCCACGCAATTTCATTTGCATATCGTCCTGATTTTACCGCAAGTCCCATTTGTTCGGGCATGCCCTGAACATCCTCTATTTTATATTCAAAGTATTGAGTTGTTTTTGCATCAAGGCCAGAAATAATTAAGATGCTCATTTTTTCATGATCAACTTTTTTATCCTTATCAAGCTTGTATTTATAAGCAGCTAAAGCAGAATTATCATGATTCCAGGAAAGGTTTGAGAAGATAAAATTTCCGGTTTGAATGGCCCGGGTGGTCATTTTTTCAGGATCGTATAAATAAATACCATTGCCTCTTTTATCTTCAGAGGAGATGGTGTACGCAATATAATCTGATTTTTTATCCAATAGATACTCCCCAATATTTCCAATATAATGTTCACGTCGATGATCAAGATCATAAACCAACAATCCGTTTTTATCACTGCTGATAAAATAGTTTTGATCTTCGGCGAAACTAAAACTCGCGTTCGATTCATATTTGACGGTAAAACCAGTGGCAAGATGTTTTAATTCGATGATGGCTTTTTCCTCTTTTGCTTTTTTATCACCTTTCTTATCTTCCTTATCAGATTTAATTTGATAAGCTACCCAATCAGAAGCAGCTGAAAAAACGGGGCGTTTCCCATCTTTAATCTCATATTTTATACCAGTATTTGCATTACAGATATAGAGTGTATCCGTTTGATTTGTCTTATCATAAAACTCCATGAAAACTTGTTCGGCATACGCTTTTTTAACGCTGTCTTGCTTTGCTTCAGGTTTTTCGCGTAAGGTATACAAAACAGTATACCACTGACCATCATCAGATAAAGTCACGGAATGACTTCTCCAAAGTTTCACATCTTCAATTCCTAAAACTTTCTTTTCGGATTGTGCTTGAAGTTCGTTAAATCCCAGCATGGATAATAGAGTCATTACACTCAAAAAGGCAATAAATTTCTTAATCATTTCATTAGATTTTTAATGATAAAATGGTGAGTTGATTGATGTTTTTTTAATCAAATTTAAAAGTACTAAATATTACAAAATTAAAAAGGCCTTGTAATAAAATAATGAAGCTTTCGTCTTTATGTAAAACGAAAGAATGCTTTAACAATACTATTTTGTTTTCTTTTGAAATCATAAGTAACCTAATGCCAATTCTAAAGTAACCTAATAAAAAGCATACATTTGAATACTCCTAATCACATAGCAGCTACCATTATCCTAATTTTTGGCTTACAGGCTATGGCTCTTAGTATATTACTATTAAAGAAACGCCCCAAAAGACAATCCAATTTTTTTCTGGCATTGGTGCTTTTCTTTTTTGCATTATTGGAGATTAACATCGGAATGGCCAAACTCATGGTTTCTTACGATTTAACAAGGGGTTTCAGGTATGTTCAGTTGGAGCTACTTTTTGGAATTGGCCCTGCGCTTTATTTCTTTACAAAAAGTGTTACTGACCCTGAATATCGAATTTCACCAAAAGAGTATATTCATTTTATACCGGTTGTTCTGGAATTTATTTTCTATCGAACCGTGTTTTATAGAGAAGGAGCAAGTGGTTTATACCAAACGTCATCACATCCCTATTCCATTATTTATTTATTGGAGCAGTGGCTTGGAACCCTTTCTATTTTTACCTACGCACTGCTTTGTGTTCGTTTACTGGTTAATTATCGATTATGGGTTAAAAGCAAATTTTCAAACTTAAAAAACAAATCATTGGGTTGGTTTCGAATTCCAATTTTTATATATACAGGATTTTGGATTTCCTGGATAATTATTACAAAAGTTGATTATTATATTTTTCAGAACTTTTTTAGAGATTTTTATTTCTTACCTGCTAATATTGTTCTTTCAATCATCACTACCTGGATTGGTTTCAGAGGCTATATCAAATCACAAACTGAAGCCTTAGGGTTTCAGAGAGCAAGCTTAAAACCTGAAACGGCTGCTTCAAATCCGAAAAAAGCTGAATTAATTACTGAGTTGATGAAATCTCAGAAACCCTATCTTAATCCAGATTTAGATTTACAAAAACTATCGGAGCTGGCAGGAATGAATCTTAAAACCATTTCACGAATCATCAATCATGATTTGCAAATGAATTTCTATGAATTTGTGAATAAACATCGGGTGGAAGAGTTTAAAACCCGATTGCAGCAATCTAATCACGACCAGCTAACTCTGCTCGGCCATGCCTTCGAATGTGGCTTTAATTCAAAATCTACCTTCAACCACATCTTTAAAAAATATACAGAACAAACTCCAAGAGAGTATTATTTAAGTTTAAAAATAAGTCCGAACAGAAGCACTCGGACGATTGAGAAAGAAGCGCAATCTATTTTTGCTTAATCTTTTAAACTTAATAAATCTTATCATGAAAAAATTTACCATACTTTTTATTATAGTAATCAGTTTATCTCAAATTGCTTCCGCTCAACCCCCTAAAAAATATTCGGCTCAGGAAGTTAAAGATGACCTTGAATATATGTATGATATGTTCCAAAAGTGTAGCTATGATTTATTTGCACTCAATAGCAAAGAGAACATGGATCAGTTGTATACATGCATCTATAAATCCATATCTGACTCACTTACAAAACTTGATATCTACAGAAAGTTTGTTCCATTAATGTCTGCCACAAAGATGTCGCACTGCATGATAAACAGACCTTGGTCTCACTATTCAAACCATTATAAAAAAAATGGAGGAACACTTTTCCCCGTAGAGGTATATTTTAATGGCGATAAAATGTTGGTTGACAAAAACTATTCATCAAATTCATCCATAAATGAAAATGATGAAATTATCGCCATCAATGGTAAATCAACCGCTGAATTTCTAGACTTTATTTACAAAAATGAGAGTGGACCTAGTGAATACTTTATTAATTCTCGGATTGAAAGAATTGGCTTACCAAGACTATATTGGTTCTTAAAAGGAGAGAAAGAAAAGTTTCAGATTGAAATTCTTAAACCTACAGGTAAAACTTTATCCCTAGAGCTCGATGCCATACTCGCAAGTAAATACGAGGAATATATTGATGCGATTGTTGTAACAGATAAAAATGGAAAACGAAGCTTTGAACTCCTCAATAATAATACAGCACTACTTACACCTGGTGGCTTTATCAATTTGGCGAGTAATAGAGATTTGAATAGTTCCAACGCATTTGACAATTCAGAGTTTTGTCAATTTATTGATTCTGCTTTTAGTAGTTTTAAAGAAAATGGGATTGAACATTTGATTATCGATTTACGAGATAATTTAGGTGGTGATAATTCATTTAGTGATTATATGACTGCTTATTTTGCAAATACACCCTTCCAGATGGCCTCGAAAATGCGCATGAAAACAAGCCAGCATACCAAAGATATTTGGAAAGATTTAGATGTTCCTGAAATACAAGTGATGAAAAAGCAAATGATGAGCTTAGCAAATGGAACCCAATTTGATGTGGACATCCAACAGTATAAACCTCATCCAAAGTCTAAGCAATTTAAAGGCTCAGTATATGTCTTGATTAATCGCTACTCATATTCTAATGCGGCTATGACAGCCTGTATCATTCAGGATTTTAATTTTGGGAAAATCATTGGAGAAGAAACCGCTGATGAAGTCTCTTCCTATGGTGGAATACATCGCATTAAACTTCCAAATACAAATATTCGCACCTATTATCCTAAGTTATTTTTTGTGAGGCCCAATGGCGATCCTACACCCAGAGGCGTTGTTCCTAACCATATCATGCTAGATGATGTGCATACAGATGCTGATGAAGTTTTAGAATACACTTTAAGACTTATTGAGGGCAGATAATCATTTAACCACTTAGTTTAAAACCAATTAAAATGAAAAACATATCATTCATTCTGCTTATATTATCGATATTAATCTTGAGTTGTAGCGAGCAGGACAGAACCACAAAGTCCACGATCCCAAATGATCGATTTAAAAATATTTCAGATTCAATTTCAAAAAAAATAGAAAAGGGAGACATCCCCTCTGTGTCGGTTGCAGTTATAGAAAATGGTGAAATAATTTGGATGGAATCCTTTGGTTACGCAGATAAAGAAAACAAAATAAAAGCCACACCCAATACGCTTTACGGACTTGCTTCCATATCAAAACCAATAACAGCCACAGGTATTATGAAATTGCATGAAGATGGGAAAATTGATCTGGATTCGGATGTTGAGACTTATTTTAAAAATGTAAATCTAAAATATTACGTGGATGTTGATAACAAAGTTAGTTGTAGAAATTTGTTAAGCCACACGGCCGGATTCCCCTTACATTTCAACTACTATTATGGTGATGACACACGTACGATTCCTAACAGTAAACAGGTAGCAAATCAGTATGGAATTATTGTTAATCCACCCTCCTCAAAATATGAATATGCAAATTTGGGATATGGAATTTTAGATGGGATCATTTCTGAAATCACTGGAAAAAGTTTCAACGATTACATGACTGATGAAATCTTTAGCCACTTGGGTATGACCCAAACAACCTTAGATATTTCCTCTAAAACCAAGAATAAATTAGCCAAGCATTATGATCTTAAAGGGAACTTAATGCCATTTTCATTCTGCGATACTCCAGGTGCCGGAAATGTAAGCAGCACCATTTATGACTTGGTACAATTCGGAAAATTTCATTTAGGAAATAATGCTGAAAATAAAAAGCCATTGCTTAGCACAAAAACCATTCAATCCATGCAAAAAGGACAATACACTGATAATGTAAATGGAAGAAACACCTATGGATTGGGCTGGTTTTTCGATAATGAGCAATATAAATATAATATGGTTTTCCATGCCGGAGGAATGGATGGTGTGGATGCCATGTTGCGACTAATCCCAGAAAAAAACATTGTTGTCGCTGCACTTTCAAATCAATATTCGGAGTACACACATGAGTTAACTGAACAAATTTTACTAGAAATGCTCCCTGATTTAAAATCGGTTGAAACAGAACAAAAACAGAAAGCTGAGGTTCCTGCTCAGAAAAAACCTATAAAAATCGAACAAAGTGATTTAATTGGTAACTGGACTGGACATATTCTTACCGACAAAAAACAAATCCCAATCGAACTTGAATTCCAGAAAGATGGAGACATTCATGTTAGCATGCCAATTCAGTTTGAATCGATGTTACTTTTTACCCAACGTTATAAAATCCAGCATAAAATGTTACTGAATAAATGGTTCTTCAATAATGGGCATTTGATGGGCTGGTATGCCGGGAATATCCCAGGAGATCATTTAAAAAGATGTCCACAGACTACCTTGCTGAATTTAAAATACAAAGGTGATAAACTGATTGGTAGTGCTGCAGCATTAGCTTCGGATTCTGCTAAAATGCATTATGCCTTATCATATTATTTAGAGCTAGAGAGAAATAAAAAGTGAAATGATGATAAAAACTCACTTTTACAAACTTAATTAATCATCAAAATAGCGTATCATCGCATTGGCAAATTGAAACATTTGGCTTACTTTTGCAGTCCAAAATAATTTTCCATTGAGAGATATTCTAAAAGAACTAAACGGAGTGCAGCGTGAGGCTGTTGAAGCAACTGAAGGAGCGGTAATGGTTATTGCTGGAGCCGGTTCAGGGAAAACACGTGTACTAACATATAAAGTTGCGCATTTATTGAATAAAGGCGTTGATCCATTTAATGTATTGGCCCTTACTTTCACCAATAAGGCTGCTCGTGAAATGAAAGAGCGAATTTTAAAAATTGTTGGAGGAAGAGATGCCATGAACGTTTGGATGGGAACTTTCCACTCTATTTTTGCGCGCATTTTAAGAATTGAAGGTCATCGGCTGGGTTATCCTTCAAACTTTACCATTTACGATACCGATGATACCAAACGACTGATTAAGGCCATCATCAAAGAGCAAAACCTGGATGATAAAACCTATACTCCAAATTATGTTCTGAACCGGATTTCCGGAGCTAAAACCAACCTCATCTCTCCGGTTGATTACAATGCCAATTTCGAGATTAAAAATGCCGATCAACAAGCTGGGAAACCGAAAATTGCTGAAATTTACACCATTTATAACAATCGGTTAAAAAGGGCTGATGCCATGGATTTTGACGATCTGTTATTCAACACCAATGTTCTGTTTCGTGATTTTGAGGATGCTCTTTACAAATACCAACAAAAGTTTCAATACATTTTGGTTGATGAGTATCAGGATACCAATTACTCTCAATATTTAATCATCAAAAAACTTGCAGCGAATAACGAAAATATTTGCGTTGTGGGTGATGATGCACAGAGTATTTATGCCTTCAGAGGAGCAAATATTCAAAACATTTTCAACTTCAAAACCGATTATCCCGATCATAAAGTTTTTAAATTGGAGCAAAACTATCGATCTACACAAACCATTGTGAATGCAGCGAATAGTGTGATTGCTTCCAATCAGGATCAAATTGAAAAAAAGGTATGGACCGACAATGATGAAGGACAGCAAATTAAACTTTTAAAGGCCAATACCGACGGTGAGGAAGGAAGCCTGGTTGCTCAGGCCATCTTCGAAAACAAGATGAATGCCCAGCAACCCAATTCGGCTTTTGCCATTTTGTATCGAACCAATGCCCAATCGAGGGTTATGGAGGAAGCCCTGCGAAAGATGAATATTCCTTATCGAATTTTTGGAGGACTTTCGTTTTATAAAAGAAAAGAAGTTAAAGATTTATTGGCCTATTTCCGTTTGGTTTTAAATCATAGTGATGAAGAAGCCTTGATGCGAATCATCAATTATCCGGCTCGTGGGATTGGAAAAACCACCCTCGAAAAAATTACGGTGGTGGCCAATCAGGCAAATAAAAGCATGTGGGAGGTGATTGAAAATCCGGGTGCTTATCAGCTGTCGATAAACTCAGGAACTTTTAACAAGATTCGTGAATTCTCAACCATGATTAAAAGTTATGGGGTGCAACTTCAAACCAAAGATGCCTACGAATTATCAAAACTGATTGCCAATTCATCAGGTATTTTTAAAGATTTATTTCAGGATAAAAGTCCTGAAGGAGTAAGTCGTTACGAAAATATTGAAGAACTCTTAAACGCCATAAAAGAGTTCACCGAAACTGAACTTACCGAAGAACAAATTGAAGAGCGGGAAGGAAACATGACCCGTGGCCTGGATGAATTTATGCAGGATGTGGCTCTCTTAACCGATGCTGACACCAAGGATAAAGATGGAGGAGACTACGTTTCGCTCATGACCATTCATGCGGCTAAAGGACTCGAATTCCCTTACATTTTCATTGTAGGATTAGAAGAAAATTTATTCCCATCTATCCAATCTTTAAATTCAAGAACTGATTTAGAAGAAGAGCGACGATTGTTTTATGTTGCACTGACGCGCGCCGAGAAACAACTTTATCTTTCGTATGCCGAAAGCCGGTATAAATGGGGTAATTTAAGCATGTGTGAGCCCAGTCGGTTCATTGAAGAAATTCCTGAAGATTTTGTGGATGCACCTCATCGAAGCATTTCGATCAAACCTAAAACCGATGATAAAATCAATTTAAAGAAGAAGCAGCTCAACCAAAACATTTCAACCATTAACAAAAAGAATTTAAAAAGAGTAAGCAGCGTTTCGGCTACTGCAAGCGGACAAGCATTTGATCCGGAAGTGGCTGAAAAATTGCAAACAGGAATGGAAGTTGAGCATGCAAAATTTGGCAAAGGAAAAGTAATAAACGTTGAAGGCGAAGCATCCAATAAAAAAGCAACTGTATTTTTTGCAGGAGTGGGCCAAAAGCAATTATTGCTCAAATTTGCCAAACTTAAAATATTATAATTCAACCGCTCAAACAATATTTTTATTAAATAAATGTTTATATTTGCAGCGACTATTACCGATGTGAACCATAAAATATCCCAAATAAACCAGGTTGCCTTTTTATTCACTAATTAAAATACAATAAGCTCAGTTGACTTTAAGACTTAGAAATCATGATGGATTATAACACAACTCGAAACCAATTGATTATTTCAGAATATGGAAGAAATATTCAAAAGATGATTGAATATACCGTGGGAATTGAAGATCGAGAAAAAAGAACTCAAGCCGCACATGTCATTGTAAATGTGATGGCTCAAATGAATTCGCAAGTGAAAGAAACCGTTGATTACGAGCAAAAACTTTGGGATCATCTTCATTTAATTTCGGATTTTAAACTGGATGTTGATTGTCCATTCCCTCCTCCTACTCGAAAATCAATGGAAGCCAAACCTGATCGCGTACCTTATCAGGACAACAATATTAAGTTTAAGCATTACGGAAAAAACCTCGAAAAGATTATTGAAAAAGCGATTGAGTATGAAGATGGTGAAGAAAAGAATGCATTCATACAAACCATTGCCAATCACCTCAAAAAATCATATTTAAACTGGAATCGTGATTCAGTAAACGATGAACTTATTTTAAAACATTTGGAGATGTTATCAGATGGCAAGCTAAAACTTCCTGAAAATGCAAGGCTCATTAGCACAGGTGAGGTTGTTGCCAGAGCACCTAAAAAGAAAAAATTTACAGGCCGCCGTCAAAGAGATTCTTACTCAAATGGAGGTGGTTACAAGCCAAGACATCGGTCAAATTCAAACTAAAAAAACAGGTAAATTTTGAGCTCATTTGAAATTATAGGAGGTCAGAAATTGCATGGGGAAATTACCCCTCAAGGTGCCAAAAATGAAGCCCTACAAATACTTTGTGCTACCCTGCTCACTCCAAAAAAAGTAAGCATTCATAACATTCCAAACATCCGTGATGTAAATAAGCTCATCGAATTATTAGCTTATTTAGGCGTTGAAATCCACAAAATCGGAGAAGGATCTTATACTTTTCAGGCAAAATCTATCAATCTGGAACTTCTGAAAACAGAAGAATACAAAGATAAAGCAGCCAGCCTGCGTGGATCAATTATGATTTTGGGACCTCTGGTGGCCCGATATGGGAAAGCCTACATTCCTCAACCCGGCGGAGATAAAATTGGTCGTCGAAGACTTGACACCCATTTTTTTGGACTACAGGAATTGGGCGCTAAATTCTCTTACGAAGCCAAAGAAAATTTCTTCCGAATTGAAGCTGACAAACTTCAAGGGAAATATATGTTGCTCGATGAAGCATCAGTAACAGGAACAGCCAATATCTTAATGGCTGCCACCCTGGCAAAAGGAAAAAGCACCATCTTTAATGCCGCCTGCGAACCCTATATTTTGCAATTAAGTAAAATGTTGTTATTGATGGGCGCAAAAATTAGCGGAATCGGATCAAATCTACTTGAGATTGAAGGTGTTGAAAGTTTAAGAGGTTGCGAACATACCATGATGGCTGACATGATTGAAGTAGGTAGTTTTATTGGAATGGCAGCCATGACTCAGTCAGCACTTACCATCAAAAACGTTGATTACGAAGCTCTGGGTGTTATTCCTGAGATGTTTAAACGCATGGGCATTAGAATTGAAAAACAAGACAAAGATATTTTTATCCCTGAGCATAAAAATTTTGAAATAGAAACCTTTATTGATGGCTCCATCATGACCATCTCCGATGCACCCTGGCCAGGTTTTACCCCTGACCTGATTAGCATCATGTTGGTCATTGCCACCCAGGCAAAAGGGAGTGTTCTCATCCATCAAAAAATGTTCGAGAGTCGATTATTCTTTGTGGATAAACTCATCGACATGGGTGCACAAATTATTTTGTGTGATCCTCACCGGGCAACCGTAATCGGGCTAAATCGGGAACATCCATTAAGGGGAATTTCAATGACCTCTCCCGATATTCGGGCGGGTGTAGCCTTGCTCATCGCAGCTTTATCTGCCGAAGGCAAAAGCACCATTCACAACATTGAGCAAATAGATCGAGGTTATCAAAACATCGATCAAAGACTGCAAAAGCTGGGAGCTAAAATTAAACGAATTAACTAAACGAAACTGATATTGCCACAATTTCATAAGCCAGCTATTTAACCTTAAAATTTATGACAAATTGTCCTAATTATAGGCTTGGCAAATAATTTGTTATGCTTAGAATCTAAATCAAACAATAATATTCAATCAGACTTAGTGATGGTAAAAGAATCAAGTAAGAAAAAAGAAGATTTAAAAGATGAAACAGAAGCAAATGCTCCTGAGGAAGTTTTAAATGCAGAGGTAATTCCTGAAGAATCTAAAGATGAGGCTATAGAAGAGGAAACTAAATCTGAAGAGAAAGAAAAGCCCAAAAAGAAGAAGTCGAGAAAAGCTAAAAAAGAGGCTGAAGAAATTGAGGAATTAAAACAAAAAAATGCTGAATTAAATGATAAATTTCTTCGATTGTTCTCAGAATTCGACAATTTCAGAAAACGAACCATACGCGAGCGAATTGAGCTAACAAAAACTGCTTCGGAGCAGGTGATTATTAGTATGCTTCCGGTATTGGATGACTTTGACCGCGCTTTAAAAGCTTTAGAAGACACCGATGACAAAGACAGTTTTAAAGAAGGGATCAGCCTCATTCATAATAAATTTAAATCTACCTTAACTACAAAAGGGCTTCAGGTTATGAAATCAAAAGGAGAAACTTTTGATACCGATTTTCACGAAGCCATTACTGAGATTCCTGCCCCTGACGAAAAAATGAAAGGGAAGATTATGGATGAAGTTGAAAAAGGATATCTGCTGGGCGATAAAGTAATCAGATATGCCAAAGTGGTTGTTGGTAGCTAATTTTAATTATTTTTGCACTGATTGTAAATCAAGTTTGAATGTCGAAAAGAGATTATTACGAAATATTAGAAGTTTCAAAAGATGCTTCGGAAACAGAGATAAAGAAGGCTTATCGAAAGCAGGCCATAAAATTTCACCCTGACAAAAATCAAGGTGATTCTGCCGCTGAAGAGAAATTCAAGGAAGCTGCCGAAGCCTACGAAGTTTTAAGCAATCCCGAAAAAAAGAGCCGGTACGATCGTTATGGACATGCCGGAGTAGGAAGTAGTGCAGCTGGCGGAGGTTTTGGCGGTGGCATGAGTATGGACGACATCTTTAGTAATTTCGGAGACATCTTTGGAAGCGCATTTGGTGGCGGAGGATTCGGAGGTTTTGGCGGTGGTAGTCAACGTCGACGTGTTAACCGTGGATCAAACCTGAGGGTTAAGGTAAAACTCACCCTCGAAGAAATCGCAAACGGCATTGAAAAAACCATTAAGGTTAATAAATATATTTCTTGCAAAAGTTGTTCCGGTTCAGGAGCCGAAGGTGGAGCCTCACATTCAACCTGTCCAACCTGTGGTGGTAGCGGTCAGGTAACCAGAGTTACCAATACATTCCTGGGCCAAATGCAAACCTCATCAACCTGTCCTACATGCGGTGGTGAAGGTCAAACCATTAAAAACACTTGTAAAAGTTGTGGAGGAAATGGGATTGTTAAAGGTGATGATGTCATCAAAATCAACATTCCAGCAGGCGTTTCTGAAGGTATGCAGCTTTCTGTAAGTGGTAAAGGAAATGCAGGTGCCAGAAACGGTGTACCCGGAGACTTGATCATTTTAATTGAAGAAATTCCTCATAAAAGTTTAATCAGAGATGGGTCAAACATCATTTACGATAAATACATCAGTGTTCCTGAAGCTGCCCTTGGAACTACAACTGAGATTCCAACCATTAGTGGAAAGGCCAGAATCAAGATTGCTGCCGGAACACAATCAGGAAAAGTATTACGCTTAAAAGGTAAGGGACTTCCCAACATCAACTCCTATGGTAAAGGCGATATGATGGTTAACATCAATGTATGGACGCCCAAACATTTGAGCAAAGAAGAAAAAACCATGTTGGAAAAACTTTCAAAATCTGAAAATTTCACTCCAAACCCAAGCAGTAAAGACAAGAGTTTCTTCAGTAATATGAAAGAATACTTTGAAGGATATTAAACACTAATTTTTCACTGATTCATTCTTCTTAAAAGTCAATAAAGTTTTATTGAGATCTTTTTAATTGGATTTAGATACCATTTTGTATCTGTGAAAACCACGTCAGTTTTTTTAATCAGACTTAGTTAGAGCATTGTGTTAATTATTAGCTTTTTACCTATAAAGATATAGGTGAATTGCCTATACTTTACATTTTTTATAGAACTACTTTTATTAGATTCAAAAGAGTAGACAAGAAATCACCGTATAAAATCATATGGTTTTTATTCTTGGATTTTCTCTATAGAAGAAAAGTATGATTAAGTTTCGTTCTAACATCAGTGAAAGTCAAAACCCAGAACTAAATCTTTTTACGCTAAATTTTTCAGATCAGCATCTTGAGAAAGAGTTTAGAAAAGATAACTTCAATAATTCTCTTATTTGGTTACGAATTGCAGTTTTCACTTCAATAATTTTATATGCCAGATTTGGTTTTCTTGACAAAAGAACTTCACCAGATTTTGAACAGGAATTTTATCTGATTAGATTCTTTATCGTTATCCCTGCCCTATTTACTTTTATTGGAATTACCTATCTGAATGGTTTTATAAAATTCTGGCAGCCCCTAATATCTTTTACAGTAATTGTTGCAGGTACGGGAATCATTTATATGCTTCACCGAGATCCATTGAACCAATATTATTATGGCGGGCTTTTCCTAATCTTTATGGGAGCCTATTTTTTCATAAAACTTCGTTTTTTTATAGCCTCAATATCTGGATTAATCCTGGTTGCTGTCTATAATATTAGTTATTTCATTATACCTCAATCCATCGACTCTTCCATAGAAAAACTCATTGTAGCAGATGCTTTTTTCATTTCATCCAATATCATTTGCATGATTGGATTGTATGGTTCACAAAAATATTAAAGGATTGACTTTCATCAGAGTAGGCTTTTGATTAAAAAGCAAGAGGAAATAGAAAGCATTAATGAAGGCTTAGAATCAAAGGTCATTGAAAGAACTTCTGAATTAATTATTGCTAAAGAAAAAGCAGAAGAAAGTGATCGACTTAAAACAGCATTTTTAGCAAACATGAGTCATGAAATCAGAACCCCCATGAATGGGATTCTTGGGTTTTCTGATTTGCTAAAAGACCCGCAACTTTCGGCTGAAGAACAACAAGGATATGTATCAATTATAGAAAAAAGCAGTATAAGAATGCTGGATACAGTGAACCAAATAATTGACATCTCAAAAATCGACAGCGGTCAAATGGAGGTTAACTTAAGTTGGGTAAAGGTTTATGACGAAATACAGTCACATTATGAATTTTTTATGCCCGCTGCAAAAATGAAAGGACTGAAATTAACAATTGAATCAAATAAGAAGGCCAAAGATTGTACAATCTTAACCGACAAGGTAAAATTCAACTCGATAATTTCCAATTTGATAAAAAACGCCCTTAAGTTTACGGACAATGGAAGCATCAAAATTTCTTATTCACAAGACAATGAATACTTCTGGTGTTCAATAAGTGATACAGGAATTGGAATTAACAAAGATAAGCTGTCATCCATTTTCAATCGCTTTGAACAGGCTGACCCTATGGGAATTGATGCCCGACAAGGCTCAGGCCTAGGCTTGGCCATCACCAAATCATTTATTGAAATGTTAAATGGGAAGATTTGGGTAAGATCGAAGATAGAAAACAATCAGAACAAAGTCGTTGGTGGTTCGATATTCAACTTTAAAATCCCTTTATTAAACAAGCAATCTGGAAAATTGTTGTCATCTTAAATTCTTAAGCAGAGTTCAAATTCCTTCCTTCCGTTTTTTTCCTTAAATAATCATAAAGGACATTTAAAAGAAGTTCAATAAACAATATATTTGTACAAATTTTAAATAATTTATGAGCTTATTTTCAGTAACTAAAGTAACGAAACGTTTCTCAAACCATACCGCACTCAGTTCAGTAAGTCTTGAGATTCCTAAACAAAGCATTTTTGGCCTATTAGGACCAAACGGAGCAGGAAAAACAACCCTCATTCGTATCATGAATCAAATCACAGCACCCGATGAGGGCAGCCTGATGTTCAATAATGAAAAACTTCAGCCTAAGCACATCTTTAATATAGGCTACCTGCCTGAAGAACGTGGCTTATATAAAAAGATGAAAGTGGGCGAACAAGCCATTTACCTTGCTCAGCTTAAGGGACTCAGCAGAAATGATGCCATTAAAAAATTAAAATACTGGTTTGAAAAATTTGATATTTCTAGCTGGTGGAATCGCAAAGTTGAAGAACTTTCGAAAGGGATGCAACAAAAAGTGCAATTCATCGTGACCATTTTACATGAACCCGAATTGCTCATTTTTGATGAACCTTTTAGTGGTTTTGACCCCATCAATGTAAATTTGCTTAAAAAGGAAATTTTAAAATTGAGAGATGACGGTGCCACTATTATTTTTTCGACCCACAATATGGCTTCAGTTGAGGAATTATGTGATCACATGGCATTAATAAATCACTCAGAAAAAATTCTTGAAGGAAAAGTAAGTGACATCAAGACTCAGTACAAGTCGAATACTTTTACTTTAGAATATAGTGGCTTCGAAGGTTCCATCAGTTCAATTGTAAACGATCAATTTGAAATAGATCAAAGAAAATTAGAAGATGGACATTCAGAAGCAATCATCAAACTGAAAAATGGGGATGCAAATCAATTGCTCAACACCCTCATCCCGCATCTTCAAATCCATTCATTCAACGAAATCGTTCCCAGCATGAACGATATATTTATTAGCAGAGTTGCTGAATCTAACGCATCAAAATCGAAATAGTTGACTGATTATGAATAAAATTAAACTCATTATACAAAGAGAATACCTGACAAGAGTCAAGAAAAAGTCATTTATTGTAATGACCATTCTTGGGCCATTATTGATGGCTGCATTGATGATTGTTCCGGTATTTTTAGCAAGCATGTCAGACACCAAGGATCGAAAAATTGCTGTATTGGATGAAACCGGAATTTTTTACAATAAGCTGCAAAATGACGATCATCTAGAATTTTACCATGTTCATTCTGATTTGGATACGGCAAAAGAAAGCATGAAAGTGAACGGTGATTATGCCCTTTTATACATTCCACGAACGGAGGTAGCTTTGCCGACCTCAGCCATTATATATTCTGAAAAACAGCCCAGCTTGGATATCAAAAGTTACATCCGCAGAACCATGGGTAAAGAAATTGAAGAGCAAAAACTCTTACTTCAAATTAACAAGCTAAAACTGGATGAGGCAGATCGTGAGATTGCCATGGACATTCCAGAATCTATTAAAACAGCCATCAAATTAAGCACTTACAAATTAGCCGAAGGGGAAAAGGAACAAAAAACCTTTACAGAAATTGCCATGGTTTTGGGAATTTTCACGGGCATTCTCATATACTTCTTCATTTTCTTTTTTGGAGCCCAGGTGATGCGAGGCGTGATTGAAGAAAAAACAAGTCGCATTATCGAAGTCATCATTTCTTCGGTAAAACCCTTCCAGTTAATGATGGGTAAAATTGTTGGAATTGGTTTGGTTGGACTAACCCAACTTACCCTTTGGATTGTGCTCACTTCAAGCATCGTTGGCGTTTTTCAAATCGCCTTTAAAGACAAAATACCGAGTCAAAGTGAGATGCTGATAAACAACAATCAAATGGTTGGGTCTACAACTCCGGAAATACCAACGGAGATAAGTAATACTCAGGTCATTTTTGAAGCCCTTTCGTCCATTAATTTCGGAATCGTCATATTCTCATTCATCTTCTTTTTCCTAACGGGATATTTATTATACGCTGCCTTATTCGCCGCTGTTGGTTCAGCTGTTGATAGTGAAGCCGACACTCAACAATTTATGCTTCCCATTACCATTCCGCTGATCTTAGCCATGGTTATGGCTCAGTTTATCATTCAAGACCCTGAAGGACCTGTGGCATTTTGGTTTTCCATCATTCCATTAACCTCCCCTATCATCATGATGATTAGGATTCCTTTTGGTGTACCGTATGAAGAGCTTGCTTTATCGATGGGTTTACTCATTGCAGGATTTTTATTTACTACCTGGATGGCAGGCCGAATTTATCGCACAGGAATTTTAATGTACGGTAAAAAAGCCAGTTATAAAGAGTTATGGAAGTGGATTAGGTACAAAGGTTAATTTGATGATGTGTTAATGTGATGATGTGCTAATTAAATAAAGCCGTCATTCCGGTTTTTACATAGTAAAAGACCGGAATCTCAAACAGTACCAGATTCCTATATTCGCAGGAATAATAAGAGAAACAAAAGCTAGAAGTAATGAGAAAGCAAAGATTAGGCAACAGTGATTTAATGGCCTCTCAAATTGGATTGGGCTGCATGGGAATGTCAGAATGGTATGGACCAACAAATGATAAAGAATCACTAGCAACCATACAAACTGCCCTCGACCTGGGTCTTAACTTTTTTGATACCGCCGATGTTTATGGCAATGGGCACAATGAAATTTTTGTCGGGAGCGCCATAAAAAAGGCAAGACAAAATATTATCCTGGCAACAAAATTTGGCTTCCTCCCCAGTGAAGGAGGATTGAATGGGCGACCTGAATATGTGAAACAAGCTTGTGATGCAAGTCTGCAAAGACTTGGCACAGATTATATCGATTTATATTATTTACACCGAATCGACCCAGAGGTGCCCCTTGATGAAACCGTAGGTGCCATGGCCAATTTGGTCAGTGAAGGTAAAGTCAGATATTTGGGATTATCAGAAGTTTCGGTTGAAAGCTTAAAGAAAGCACATACAATTCATCCAATTACTGCCCTTCAATCAGAATACTCGATTTGGGTGCGTGATATTGAAAATGAAATCATGGTGGCCTGCCGAGAATTAAATGTAGCCATGGTTCCTTACAGTCCTTTGGGCCGAGGGTTTCTTACTGGTAAATTAAGCAGCCCAGATCAATTTGGTGATAAAGATTATCGCACCGACATTCCCCTATTTCAAGCAGAAAATTTCGAAGCCAATTTAAAAATTGTCAAAGAATTGGAAGCTATCGCTAAAGGCAAAAATTGCAAAACGAGTCAAATTGCATTGGCTTGGTTAAGAGCTCAGGGGGATGATATTTTTCCAATCCCGGGCACCAAGCGCAGAACTTACCTCAAAGAAAACATTGTATCTTTAAAAATCGAGCTAAATCATGATGATTTAGAAAGAATTGCTGAAGTTGCAAAACTGGTGCAAGGCAATCGTAAAAATGATGCGGGGATGGAGTTGGTTGATCATTAATTTGATGATTTGATAATTAAAAGAACTGTTATTTCCCTTCCTTATCCATATCCTCCAAAAATTCCAAAACCATTTTCTTACGCGAATGATCTTTCTCTAGTGGAATCATGAATATTTAACAAAAATGGCCGCCAAATTACTTCAACGACCATCTCGGAATTTGACATTCCACACTAACTATTCCCTAGCCACAACACCTAAACACTTTATCAGCTTCGGCATGAATTTCTTCTTGAAAAAATTCTTCTTTAATCTGTTCAATGGTTTCTTTCACGGTAATTATTTCTTCAGCACGATAAGCATTGGTTCCAGCGAAGGCAAAGCCCCCACTAAAATTTCCTTTTGCTGCATTAAATAAAGCATCGGCTATACAAAATTGAACTTTTTTATAATCGCAAGTCTTTAAACATTTCCATGGGCAATTAACCGGCTTCTGATTTCCTGCCTGAATTTGCTTCACAAATTCATTGCTAATGACACGACCGGGTAAACCCACAGGACTTTGAATGGTGGTAATATCGCGCGAAGCGCTTGATAGATAAACCTGCTTAAATTTTTCAGAAACATCACATTCGTAAGTTGTAACAAATCGGGTTCCCATTTTTACTCCTTTAGCACCAAGTGCCATAATATCATAAACATCCTGCCCCGTATAAATTCCTCCTCCGGCAATTACAGGAATTTCTTTCCCAAATTTGAGTTCGTAAATTTTTATAATAGGAATGATTTCTTCGATGATAGATGATAACGAAATCGTCGGCTCAATCACTTCTTTCATTTTAAATCCAAGGTGTCCTCCGGCCAGCGGACCTTCAACAATTACTGCATCGGGAACCCGATCATACTTTTCTGACCATTGCTGAAAAATGATTTTGGCCGCTCGGGCAGAAGAAACTTTTGGAATAAATTTCGTTTTTGTTTTGTCTAAATATGAGAGGCCTATCATTTCAGGTACTTTAATGGGTAAGCCAGCTCCTATAATCACCACATCTACTTTTTCCTCTAAAGCAACTTTTAATAAATTTTCGAAATCAGTAATCGCAAGCATAAGATTTACACCAATGATTCCATTTGTTTTTGAACGGGCTTTTCTTATTTCTTTTCTGAGCGCAATTTTGTTCGACTCCTTAAAATTCTTTCTGTAATGAGGTTCATTCATACCAATTCCTACAGCAGATATAATACCGACTCCACCTTCATTTGCTACCGCAGAAGCGAGCCCCGACAAGGAAACACCAACTCCCATTCCTCCTTGCACGATAGGTAATTTAACACTTAAATCTCCAATTCTTAATTCATTCATCTTCTTCTTCATTCTTATTATAAAACTTCTTTAAATACTTTTCTGAAATGGTAACCATAAACTGAATAAGTCATGGCTAATGGAACCATTTTAGGTCTGTTTTTCAAGGTCCAGAAAAACAATTCCCAATACTGTTTTCGGTATTTATCAAAAAGACCCAGCTTGAAAATCGACTTGAAAAACGCCAAAAATATTTGAGGCGTTAATTTGTGCTGATGCTTCCTTTTGGGGTTAAATCGCTTAATGAAATCCAAAACCCGTTTATAGTATTCTTTGCCACCATATATTCCATTAATCACTTTTTCGTAGCCTTCTATTAAAATTTGTTTATCCATTTTGGGGATAAAATTCAAAGTGAAATCAGTATTGTTTCCAGTAAATTCGCGGGTGATGCGACCCTCTTTTACCAATCTCCTATAAAGTCTGGTTTTTTTGGGCGCATTAAGCAAACCAACCATGGCCGAAATAATTCCTGTTTCTCGAATAAAATTAATTTGCTTCTCGAAAACAGTTTGGGTATCGTTGTCAAAGCCCAGAATAAACCCCCCAGAAACTTCCAATCCTACACTTTGAACCCTCTTAACACTTTCAACTAAATTTCTATTTACATTTTGAGATTTTCCACATTCATTTAAACTGGCTACTTCCGTTGTTTCAATTCCGATAAACACACTTGAAAATCCAGCCTTAATCATTAAATCCATGAGTTCTTCATCATCCGACAAATTGATAGAAACTTCGGTAGTAAAGGTGAAGGGATGATTCATTTGATCCATCCAATTGATGATGGCCGGAAGTAAATTTGATTTTAGTTCATGTTTGTTTCCGATGAAATTATCATCTACAAAAAAGATGTTTTTACGCCATCCAATTTGATAAATCTGCTCTAATTCGGCTATGACTTGGTCAGTGGCTTTTGCCCTCACCTTATGACCGAAAAGTGCAGTAATATCACAAAACTCACAATTAAATGGGCATCCACGGGTATACTGTAAATTCATGGTGTCATACTTCTGGGTTTTTACCAAAGAATAATCTGGCAATGGCGACTCCTTGATATCGGCAAAATGTTCAGTTTGATATTTTCGTTTCGGCTTTCCTTCTTGTAAATCTTGAAGAAACTCAGCTAAGGTAATCTCGGCTTCATTTAAGACAAAATGGTCGATCAAAGGAAAGCGATCCGAATCTTCGGTAAATAGCGGCCCACCAGCCACTATCTTTTTTTCATGACTCTTACAAAAATCAATGATTTCAACCACAGAGTCCGACTGCACATTCATGGCACTCATAAAAATATAATCTGCCCAGAGCACATCCTTTTTTTTGAGTGCTTCAATATTTAAATCAATGAGTTTTCGATTCCAAGCATTTGGAAGCATTGAGGATATTGTGATTAATCCCAGCGGTGGATTCACTGCCTTTTTTGAAACAAACTTTAAAGCATGTTTAAAGCTCCAAAAGGTGTCGGGATATTTCGGATATAACAGTAAAATATTCATCTCTTTGTTTATTGTTTTTTGAATACCAAATTTGATTGATATCTGTTCATAAGACTTTTGGTTAATAATTCAGAATTATTCATTGTAGTTTTTACAATCTGGTGTAACTCCAAAACAAATTCCTTCATGGCTTGATTGGGTTTTGTTTTGGCAAATTTTGTTGGGTGCATCAAACCTCTTAAAATCACATGTTGAACTTTTAAATGATGGGCATTATAATGCATATTTAAGAGTGTTTCGACCCCAAAACGTGAAGGTTTCATGCGTTGGAGTATTGGCAATATATGCATCCTCCTAAGAGCTCTTTGACCGGTTAAATTTTTAAACGGGTTGATGCTGTGGTGAATGAGGGTTCCTGATGGCTGCCCCAAAACCATATCAGCCTCACCACTGCTAATTGGATTTATGAGTTGAATGGCATGTTCTCTTTTAAAATTCGATAAATCTGCATCAATAAAAACAATGATTTCTGCTTGTGCCATTTCTACACCCCGTGCCATGGCAAAACCTTTACCCATATTTGTAACAAAATGAACACTTCTAATATTTAAATCAATTTGTAGTTTTTTTATAAGCCATCTGGTCTCGTCACTTGAGCCATCATCAACAACTATCACTTCATCAAAAATTTCAGTCTCAAAAACATCTCGAATCAGTTTTACAATGGTATTTTTTTCATTAAATGCACAAATTATTGCAGCAGTTTTCATTCTCATTTATAATTTTGTTTAATATTAATAATGACAAAACTATGGCTGATTTTTAAGGCTCAGAAAAAATAGGGGTAATCAAAAACATTTAGGGATGTAAACGAACTTTAGGGGCGAAATTGTGAAATTCAGGGCTGAATTTGTAATCCTTTAAATGTACTTTTTAAACTCTTTAATATATTTTGGTGATACCAAAGCAGGGAATTCAACTCCCTCAAAAAACAGTTTAAGGCCTTGCGAATTGCCTTTTATTTCTCTTATATGATTTATATTGACGATGAAGGTTCGATGACATCGCATTATGAAATCAAACTCTTGAATGGATAATTCAGCTTGGCTTAATGAACTTCTAACCATTTGTTTTTCAACCAAGCCATCATTCAAAAAATAAACTTCAATGTAATTATCTGCCGATTTTACGAAATACAATGCATTGGCTTTTATCATCAGATCATCTTTTTTATAATCCGACTTAAAATGGATCATTCTTTCTTTTTTCTGTTTACTTTCAATAAGCTTTTTATTTAAGGACTGAGCAGACTCAAGGTGAGATCGCAACATTCGATCTTGATTAATAATTATGAGAACAGAAACAGGAAGAAATCCGATAAGTACAATTCTGCCAATGTCAGAAAAAGCAATATCAATCAATCCAAATAATCTTGAATAAAACAGAATATCGCTACCTGTAATGGTAATTAGAATCCAAATATTCCAAAGTATTTCACGTTTAATATTCCATAAATCATTATCAAATATCTTCGGAAAAAGGCTTGGTAGAACAATTAAATTCAAACTCAAAACCAAAAAAGTTGAGGCCGCCAAACCCGTAACCAAATAAAAGATTTGAGTTTTGGTAAATGATGCAATATCAATGGGTTGGAAAATCAGAAGAAAAGCCAAGACACCTAAGCTGATAAACAGAATTATTTTGGCGTTATGTCTTAGGTCTTCGTTAAATGGATATGGCTTGTTTAAGAAGTTCCGCATTTGTAACTTTCAGGTTAAGAGGCGTTCTTAATATTTATCAAAGATAAAACATCTTTTACTTTTCGAGGAAGAAAGATTAACTGTGTGAATATAAATTGCCAGTTATTGAATGAGAACTTTAACTACTTAAAATCAAACTCAATAATAATGAACGCTCGATTAAACTGTGACGAAATATCCGTTCGTTATTTGAAAGCAAATATTCACCAACCGGACCTAGTCCATCAATTTTTGGCTGCTTAGTAGAAATGTGACAAAGATCTGACGAACTCCATCTATGCTCTTTGGATATTCTCACATCTATTTTTTTTGCAATGGTTTGAATTTCAGAATAGAATTCTTCATTTTCAGTAGTCAACTCCATGGCCGGCCTTTTCTGACCACCTTCGAATTGGAGCTGAAATATTTTACTGCGTTTTTGTAGAAAAATTATTTTTTTGATTTTTCGTTCAATTTTTTCAAGAATTTCTTTAGTATTAAATCTAACAGAAATACCTGCAGAACCATAAGCATACTCTTTAAAAATATTACTTTTAAAAACAATATCGAATGGTGCAATTACATTCTCACTATCATTCTTGGAAATGGCTGTAACAGCAGCCAGAATTTTATTAAAACTCATCGCAGTTAGAGACACATTCTCGGGACTGTTTTTATTAACCAATTTTGACTCTAGGCGATACAAGGCTGAACCAGAACGAGATAACACAACCCCTCCACTTTTCGAAGAACCACTTACGGCAATTATTCTTTTTGCAAAACCAGCTTTTTGTTGAATAATGCTTTTTGAATATTTACCGTCGATGGATGAATCGGTTGTAAGTAAAATTCCAATTTTTGCTTTCTTTAAATTGCGCGTAAAACGCAAAGTTTGTAAAGCAGATAATACGATTGAAATTCCACCCTTACCCCCCCAAATTCCAGTTCCTTCAAGATATTGTTCCTCTTCATTAAAGTTTTCATGATCTGATAACTGAATCGAATTATCTATAGGAACTAAAATAAGATATTCGACCAATTGGTTAATTGAATTGGTCGAATATACTATATTCCCCACTTCCAATTGGGGGTAAACTTCATGCGAAAATCCAAGATGACTCAGTTCAGAGCTTATTAATTCACTGCACTTATTAACTCCTTCAACATTTCTAACATGAGTATTAATATCGACCATCTTTTTTAGAAATTTCTCGGATTGTTGCTGACGAGCTTTTAAGAACGATCGCATTCTGGCGGGTTGAGCCATTTTGCCTTTCTTACCTTCCTCAGGCAATTTGGTTAACATCGTGTTTGAAAAATATCGGACAGAAGCTACATCCAGCATTTTGTTAACCAAACTCTCATAATTGTAACCGGCCACCATTGCAGCTGCCGGATAAGAACCCGAAGGACCTATACTCGCCATTGAATTTATTTCGAGCAAATATATATTGTCATCCTCATCCAATCGAATATCAACCCTTGAAAAATCTCTTAGATTTAGAGCTTTAAAAGCCCTAATGCTTAAATTCTTCATCTCCGCTTCCAACTCAGGTGAAATATTTGCTGGGCAGATTTTATTTTTAGGTTTAAGTTTTTTATCCCCAACTGTTTGAATAGCATCCGGGTCTCCTTCCAAGTCAATTTCTAGAACGGGGAAGGTTTCAACGGGCGAATTCCCAAGCAATCCTATGGCAAACTCACGCCCTCTAATGAATTGTTCTACCAATGCTTGTTGCTCAAATTCCTCATTAACAAATTGAATGGCGTCCCTTAAATCTTTGTCGTTCGACACAATCTTCAAACCAAATGATACACTTTCCATTTTAGGTTTGACAATAACAGGATACTTAACATTAAATAAATCTTCCTGATGGGAATTGAATACCCAGAATTCAGGAGTTGGAAGATTTACATTTTTCCAAATAACTTTTGTCAGTACTTTATCGAGTGCCAATGCATGACCCGATGGGGAAGACCCAACATAAGGTAATCCAAGCATTTCGAGCAATGAAGGAATGTGGGTATACCGACTTTCGCCCTGGATCCCATAGGCCATATTGAAAACCATACCCATTTGTTCGCCTTCCATAACACGAGGCATAAAATTCTCAAGTCGATCAATGATCTGTTTATTGCCATCTAAAATAGTGACATTATGACCTGCCTTTTCTAAACTTTGAGCAACCTTTTTAACGGTTTCTTCATTATAGAACTCTTTATTCTGCATTCCGAAATTATTGATTACTCCCTGAATATCTTTATTGTGAATGATGGCAATTTTCATTTATAATGCTTTGAATTTAATTATTCTAGTATCCCACTGATTCTTAAAAAGTTTTTGATCATCTTCATACCAAACTCTCCCGAGACCTCTGGATCAAACAGAGCCCCATAAATAATATTTTTATGTCGGATAATTTCTTTTATGTAGACATCTGAATTCACTAAACATTCAGATGAACCCGACAATAGAGGCTCTTCATAAGAATACCGATCAACCAAATACAATTCACTTGAATCTCTATACAAAAGCTCGCTGATTGTCAAATACCAAAAGTGAAACTACCTATTATTAAGTAAGTTTAAAATCAGATTACTAAAGAGTAGAGTCCTTTAGTAATAATTACCATTTTCAGATAAATATTCAACATCTTCATGTTTATCTTCATATTTCTCCTTTGATTGATCCTTTAAAATCCCCTCATCGTCATAGTCCAGATCATCTTCAATAATCTGGTTTGCTTTTCGCACGGACATTCGAACCATGTAGATTTTATCAAAAGTTTCAAAAGGGAGTGCACTTACCTGCTCTCCCTTTGTATTTGTAAATTCAATTAAATGCTGACTGTATCCTTCGGGATATACCAGTTTAATTTGTTCTTGTATATCAACACTTAATTTTTCATAATCCTGAATAACCCTTAATTTATCATTACTCATATTCAATTAAATTACCAATTTAACAAATAAGCAAAAATAAGTGGGGCAACAATGGTAGCATCCGATTCGATGATGAATTTCGGAGTATCAATTCCTAGTTTTCCCCAGGTAATTTTTTCATTCGGAACAGCTCCTGAATAAGAACCATAGCTTGGAGTTGAATCACTGATTTGACAGAAATAACTCCAAAATGGAGTTTCAGTTTTTTCCAGATCCTGAGCAAGCATTGGAACAACACAGATCGGGAAATCTCCGGCAATTCCACCTGCAATTTGGAAGAAGCCGACACCTAAATCTCCTGCATTTTCAGTATACCAATTTGCCAAAAATGTCATGTATTCAATTCCCGACTTCATGGTTGGAGGCTTTAACTCTTGCTTAATACAGTACGAAGCAAAAATATTTCCCATGGTTGAATCTTCCCAGCCAGGTACTACAATTGGTAAATTTTTCTCAGCCGCAGCCAGCATCCACGAATTTTTTGGATCAATATCGTAATACTGTTCAAGTACACCCGACCTCAATAATTTATACATATATTCGTGTGGGAAATATCGTTCTCCTTTTTCTTCAGCTTCTTTCCAAATCTTATAGATATGACCTTGAAGCTTACGAAATGCTTCCTCCTCGGGAATACAAGTATCTGTAACACGATTCCAACCATCCTGAAGTAAATCCCATTCTTCTTGTGGTGTTAAATCTCTGTAATTAGGAACCCTTTTATATTGAGAGTGTGCTACAAGATTCATTAGATCTTCTTCTAAATTAGCACCTGTACAACTAATGATATGCACTTTGTCCTGTCTAATCATTTCTGCCAATGATTTTCCCAATTCAGCAGTGCTCATAGCTCCAGCCAAAGTGATCATCATTTTCTTTCCCTCAGCCAAGTGCTTTTCATATCCTTTGGCAGCATCTACCACGGTTGCTGCATTAAAATGTTTGTAGTGTTCAAGCATGAACTTACCAACAGAACCTTTATTTTCCATGATTTTTAAATTTATAACTTAACATTTTATAATATAATTTGGCCACCAAAAAATTGGGGCTTCTAAATTCTTTAATAGGAGCTAACTCTACAATATCAAAACCTAATACATTCTTTTGTTCAAATACTTTTTTTAAATATTTAATGGTCGTATCCCAATCCAATCCTCCTGGTTCCGGTGTTCCTGTTGATGGCATAATGGAAGGATCAAATACATCTAAATCTAGAGTTATATAAACCTGATCAGACATTAAACTAATAGAGTCCTCCATCCAATTTGTTTGCCCATACATTTGCTCAGCAAAGAAACATTTTTCCTTTTTCAAGAATGGTTTTTCAACAAGGTCCATGCTACGAATACCTACCTGAACCAGGTTTGTATTTTTTGAAGCCTCATGAACAGCACATGCATGATTGTATGGAGAGCCATCATATTCAGGTCGTAAATCCGCATGGGCATCCAATTGCAGAATGCTGATATTGGGATATTTCTCATAAAAAGCTTTAATAACCCCAATACTTACTGAATGTTCTCCACCGAAAAAAGTCAGAAATTTATTCAACTCTAAAAGCTCTTTGGTTTTCTGATAAACCTCAGAAAATACAGCTTGGGGTGTAGATTTTTCAGTAATCTCTGCTAAGGAATGAATCCCTCTTTTATAAACTTCTGAATCTGTTTCAATATCGTAAAGCTCCATATTTTCAGAAGCTTCAATAAAAGCATCAAAAGCATGATCTGCGCCTTTCCCCCATGTACTGGTTCCATCATAAGGAATGGACTGTAAAAGGATTTCAGAGGTGTCGAATGACGCATATTTATTTTCTATACCACCAAAATTTTTCATTCTGTATAACCTAAAATATTAAACATTTCAGCTACTGATTGCTCATTTCGATAAACATAATCGATAAAATTTCCTTTTTCATCCCGGTCGATAATAACATGAGCCGGAGAAGGAATTAAACAATGCTTTATCCCGCCGTATCCACTCAATGAATCTTGATAGGCGCCTGTGTGAAAAAATCCTAAATACAAAGGTTCTTCATCCTCATCTTTAAATCGAGGCAATAGAACTTCCTGGTTCAAATCTTCAGAATTATAATAATCAGAATGATCGCAACTAATTCCACCAATGTTAACCCTTGTGTATTCATTATCCCATTTATTAACAGGCAATAAAATAAACTTTTCGTGAGAGGACCATGCATCCGGGATGGTATTCATTAAACTATTATTGATGATATACCATAGCTCTGTATCGTTTTGCTGTTTCTGTTCAAGCACCTTAAATATAATGGCACTGCTCTCACCGACCGTATATTTTCCAAATTCTGTAAAGATATCAGGTTGATCCATTTCTTCTTTATCGCAAACTGCCTTAATGTTCTTGATAATTTCATTGATCATATACTCATAATCATATTCAAATCCCAAATGATTTCGGATGGGGAACCCTCCACCTAAATTCAAGGAATTTAATGTGGGAGATTGCTTTTTGAGTTCAACATACAACTTCAAAGCTTTTTGAAATTCGCCCCAATAGTACAAACTATCCTTAATGCCAGAATCAACAAAAAAATGAAACATGGCTAATTCAACCTTATCATTATCCTTCACGTTTTCATTAAAAAAATGAAGCATTTCAGTATGAGGAATCCCTAAGCGTGAAGTGTAATATGCCGATTGTGGTTCTTCATTAATAGACATTCGTAGACCGATTTTTATTTTTATATCGCCTGCAAACTTTTGGATTCGTTCGAGCTCTTTCTTGCTATCAAGGATTATAATTGAATTCTCAAAACCTTCTTTTTTTAGCAATAAGATCTTTTGAATATACTCATCGGTTTTATACCCATTATGAATAATTAACCTTGAAGTACTAATTTTACCTTGTTTGTAAAGGTTTAGAATCAGATCAATGTCAAAGGATGATGAGGTTTCAATGTTTACATTATGATTTAGCGCCTCATTCAACACATGATGAAAGTGATTACATTTGGTACAATAACAATAATAGTATTTCCCCTTATAACCGTTATTACGAATAGCTCTATTGAACAGATTACGTGCTTTTTTAATCTGATCTCCAATTTTTGGTAAATAGATAAGGTTAAAAGGAGTACCATACTTTTCAATTAAATATTTAATTGAGATCCCGTGAAAAGTTAAATATTTATCACGTAAATCAAATCCCTCTTGGGGAAAATAGAAACTTTGTTCAACAAGGTCAAAATATGTATTTCTCATTTATATAAATCTTAATTTAAGTTACAACATGATGATCCGCAACAGCCTGATTTAAAACCTGGATAACCCTCAATGGTTTAATCTGAGATGCTTTTACAAGCTCCTTTTTATAAGATAAGATGAAATCTCTAAATTGAGGGATAAAGAATAAATTCAATGAGAGTTTGGGATCACTCGCATCTGAGTTTTTGAAGAGAATAGTTTTAGCTTGATCACGTAACGCTCTATGTTCGGAATTTTGTTCCTCCCCTTTTGCAATAAAGTAACCTTTAAATTGATTACCAATAACTGGCCCATAATGGGGGTTATTTACTCTATACAAACCTGTATAAAGCAAATTACCAAAGTTAGTTACGTACATTTTGCTAAGTCATAAAAAAATTTTAAAAGTGCGCAAATTTAAAAATATATTCTAAAAGTAGACTTATTTTTTTTAATGCAAACCGATTTTTTATACAAAACACATATCTTGCTGTTTTTCTATAAGTTACAGTCATAATTTTTTTTCAAAAAAATAAATCGAATTATAATCAATTTTTTTAAACATAAAATGTGCTTCAAAATAAAAAAAATTGAAGTTAAATTCCTCACCTTAATATTGATCATTATCACATTAAGTATTGGTAATTTCAATATTTAGTTCTATTTTTGCACCCTCAAAAAAGGATTCAAAACCTATTAAAATCTAAACATATGCAAAACAAAGGAGCTATCAAATTTTTCGCAATTGCATTTGCGTTGGTTTGCTTATTCCAGCTTTCGTTCACATTTGTGACCAATAAGGTAGAAGCAGATGCCGAAAAATATGCCAATCAGGATATCAGTCGGCAGATGGCAATTAATATGTCCAATGGAAATTCTCTTGAAGAGGGAAGATTGATGGATTCTATTACGAAGTCTCGTGAGAACTATTATCTGGATTCAATTTCTAGCGAAGAAGTATTCAATATTTTATTGAGAACATATACTTTTAAAGAGTGTAAAGAACGTGAGATCAACCTTGGTCTTGACCTTAAAGGTGGAATGGATGTAACCCTCGAAGTTAGAGTTGCAGATATTGTAACTGCTTTATCCGGAAAAAGTGAAGATCCTGTATTTAATCAGGCTTTAGCCTTGGCAAAAGAAAAACAAAAAGACAGTCAGGCTGATTTCGTAACTTTATTTGGAGAATCTTTTTCTGAAATAGATGCAAATGCGCAACTTTCTGCCATATTCACCAATATTGAATTCCGCGATCGAATTAAATACAATTCTACCAATGCTGAAGTTTTGGCTGTTATTCGTGAAGAAACTGACGGAGCAATCGACCGAGCATTTAATATTTTAAACACCCGTGTAAACCGTTTCGGTGTTTCTCAACCTAACATCCAACGTATTCCAAATACAGGTAGAATTTTAGTTCAGTTACCTGGTATTAAAGATCCGGATCGTGTGCGTAAATTGTTACAAGGAACTGCTCAACTTGAGTTCTGGGAAAATTATCGATTTAATGAATTACAAAACTTCTTCTCAGATGCAAACAATCGTTTAGCTACAATCACTGAAACAGAAGCTGTATTAAACCACACCCAAACATCAACTGAAGCTGATGCCTCAGCAACAACAGATCAAACAGATGTTGAAGATCCTGCCTCTTCATTATTAGAGCAGTTAACTTCAGATTCAACATCTCAAGATCAACCTGATGCAGATCAAACATTTGCTGAATATGAGAAAGCAAATCCTCTTTATGCCTATTTAACTCCTGCCTTTTTCCAAAATGAACAAGGACAATACATTGCCAGCGATGGAGCAGCCGTAGGTTATGCATACATAAAAGATACAGCCAGGGTTAATAACCTTCTCAGCAAGGTAAGAAATATTTTCCCAAGAGATTTAAAATTAGCCTGGACTAACAAACCTGAAGATTACCGACCAGACATGCTTGAGTTAATTGCATTGAAAGCATCGAGAGATGGTGGAGCTGCATTAATGGGAGATGTTGTGGTTGACGCTCGTCAGGATTATGCACAGAATGGTTCACCTAGTGTAACTCTGGGTATGAATTCAGATGGTGCAAGAGCCTGGAAAAGAATTACAGGAGAAAATACCGGACGTCAGGTTTCAATTGTACTTGATGATTATGTATATACCCATCCAAATGTTGGTGGTGAGATTGCCGGCGGACGTACCGAAATTTCTGGTGGTAACATGACCATTGAAGAAGCAAAAGACCTTGCCAATATCTTAAAAGCAGGTAAACTTCCTGCTCCTGCAAAAATTCTTGAAGAAAACATTGTTGGACCATCATTGGGTCAAGAAGCCATTAACGCCGGTTTATGGTCGTTTGTGATTGCTTTTGTTCTGGTATTGATCTATATGTTAATTTATTACAATAAATCAGGAATGATTTCGGATTTAGCACTGCTAACCAATATCTTCTTCCTTTTTGGTGTACTTGCTTCATTAGGAGCTGTTCTTACACTTCCAGGTATCGCCGGTATTGTATTAACACTGGGTATGGCCGTTGATGCCAACGTAATTATTTACGAGCGTATTAAAGAGGAAATCAGGGCCGGTAAAGGAGTTCGTTTGGCCATTCAGGATGGATACAAAAATGCTTACTCAGCAATTATTGACGGTAACGTTACCACCTTATTAACAGGTGTTGTTTTATATGTTTTTGGATCAGGACCTGTTCAAGGATTCGCAACCACATTAATTATTGGTATTGTTTCATCATTATTCACTGCAATCTTTATTTCAAGATTGATATTTGGCTGGATGTTGAACAAAAACATGAAACTAAGCTTTGCCAATAAATACACCCGAAACTTCTTGGCTAACTCAAGTATCGACTTCCTTAAACGAAGAAAAGTATTTTACATAATCTCAGGAATCATTATCATTATTGGTATTGGATCTTTAACCATGAGAGGACTTAACTATGGTGTTGATTTTTCTGGAGGTAGAACTTATGTAGTTCGTTTTGATCAAGATGTATCAACCAACGACATTCGTCAGGCATTGGCATTAGAATTTGAAGATGCAGCTCCTGAAGTAAAAACCTTCGGACCTAACAAACAGGTTAAGATTACCACAAAATACATGATTGATGACGATGGAGATAATGTAGATGGAATCATCCAGAACAAACTTTTCTCAGGTGTTAAGCAGTTTTATTCAGATCAAAACATTGAATATAAAGAATTCAGCACAGATGTTGAAACTACAGATAAACTGATTGGAATCCTAAGTTCACAAAAAGTTGGTCCTACGATTGCTGATGACATCCGAAATAAATCAATCATGGCCATTACTTTTGCACTGATTGTTATTTTCTTCTATGTTGCTGTTAGATTTAAAAAATGGCAATTTGGTATTGGTGGTGTAGTAGCCCTTTTCCACGATTCGATCATTACCATTTCATTGTTCTCAATTTTATATTCTATCATGCCTTTCAACCTTGAAATTGATCAGGCATTTATCGCAGCAATTCTTACCATCATCGGATATTCAATTAATGATACGGTAATTATCTTCGATAGAATTCGTGAATACAGTGGATTATTTCCAAAGAAAGCATTTAGCGAAAACTTAAATAACGCCTTAAACAGCACCTTGGCTCGTACCATTAATACATCAGGTACAACCTTGGTTGTATTGCTTACCATTTTTATATTTGGTGGTGAAGTTATTCGAGGATTCACCTTTGCATTATTGGTAGGTGTTATTGTGGGTACTTATTCATCATTGTTTATTGCCAGCCCGATTGCCTATGACTTGATTGGTGAAAAATCGCAAGCAAAAATTGCTGCAAAACCTGCTGGAAATAAAAAGAAAAAGAAGTAATAAAAATCAACGCTTAAAGACAATATTCTTATAAAGCATATTTATATCAGCGTCATTCTAAATTAAGTTTAGGGTGACGCTGAACTTATTTTAGCAACTGCTCTTTTTTTACTATTTTTGCTTTATACAAATTGTAATTATGCTTGACCCAACTTTATTATTTTTTGACATCAGCACGGGTGAAATTGTAATCATTTTAATGGTTGTATTCATTGTATTTGGGCCCAGCAAGATTCCTGAATTATCAAAAAAATTGGGACGTGGGATCTACGAAATTAAAAGAGCTTCGAACGAGATAAAAAGAGAAATTGATACAGAAGTGAGGAAACTGGAAAGAGATGTTGATCTCGATGCTAAAAAGCCTGTGAAAAAAACCACTCCTAAAAAACCTGAAGAAAAAGCTGAAACAGAATCAAAAGAAAATAAATAAATTGAATTTAAATTTCAGTCTCACGAATAAAATCAATTTTTGATCGTTCTAGAATCATAACAAAGCTATTTCAGAGCAAATGAATAAATCTCTTTCATTAATTTTCATACTATTAATTTTATTTATACCTGCTCATGCTCAAAAAAAGCATACAAAAGCTGCCGATGATGCATTCGCTGAATATAAATACTCAACGGCCATTGAGCATTACCGGAAAGCATATAGTAAAGTTAAAAATGACAAAGAGGAAAAAAACAGAATCAATTATCGATTGGCCGAATGCTATCGTTTAACCAACAATATTCGCCGTTCAGAAATCCAATATAAACGCCTGGTTAAAATAAATTATCAGGAGAAAGAACCCAGCATTTTACTTCATCTGGCAAATGCCTTACTCTCGAATAAAAAACACAAGGAGGCTTTAGATCATTTCAAAGCTTATCAATTGCTCGTTCCTGAAGATGTTAGAGGACAAAGCGGTATTGAATCCTGCACCAAAGCCATCGATTGGAAAGAAAATCCTGACAATTATACCATCACCAATTTAAAAAAAATCAATTCGCGAGAAGATGATTTTGCCGCTGCTTATGCCAACAATGCTTTAAATACCTTGGTCTTCACCTCAACGCGTGCAGGGGCTACCGGAAGTCAGAAAGATGAGTGGACCGATCAGGATTTTAGTGACTTATTCATCACCCGACTGGATCGTAAAGGAAATTACAGCATTCCCGTTCTCTTCGATAATGAAGACGGGCTCCTGCAAAGCGAGCTCCTCATCAATTCAGGCGGCAATGAAGGCACTCCTCAGATGAACAGAGGTTTTACCAATATTTATTATACCAAATGTGCTGCTGATGGTTCCAAAAATCAGGGTTGTAAAATATATACTTCAAGCCGCAGTGGCAGAAACTGGTCAAGGCCAAAACCTTTAAAATTTGGTAACGACACCACCAATGTAATTGGTCATCCCAGTGTTAGTGATGATGAGCTTAAAATTTTCTTTTCGGCAGAAAGAAGAGGTGGTATGGGAGGAAAAGATCTTTGGATGGCCAGTAGAAAAAGTAAAAATGAAGCATTTGGCAATCCAATAAATTTAGGCTCAGAGGTGAATACTGCCGGAGATGAAGTTTTTCCATTTTTAAGAAACGACACCACTTTATACTTTTCATCGAATGGTCATGTGGGATTGGGCAGACTGGATATTTATCGTTCCACTTATCAATATGGATGGAAAAATGTTCAGAATTTGAAAGCACCTATAAATTCAATTTCAGACGATTTCAGCATTGTTTTTAATCCTGAATCTGAAGAAGGATTTTTTAGTTCAGATCGTAAAGGTGCTCGAAAAGCTGATCTCTATTCATTTTATAAGCCGGTAATCAAATATAGCCTTGAAGGCACTCTTAAAAATGAGAATACACTTCAATATCTTGAGGATGTTGAAATTGCTCTTATTTCTTCCACTGGAACAAAATACACAACATTAACCAATGCCAGGGGAAAATATAAATTTGGTGACCAGCAAATTAGAATTGGATTTAATTATGAGATTGTTGCAAGTAAAGAAGATTTTTTAAGTTTAAAACAATTCATTAAAAATGATGATTTAAAAACTGAAGCAAAGCTTATAAAAGATTTCAATCTGTCACCAATTCCATCAGAGGCCGTGGTTTTGCCGGATATTTTATATGATCTGGGGAAATGGGATCTTAAGGTTCAATATCAAGATTCTTTACAAGGTTTGATAAAAACCTTAGATGAAAATAAAAACATTACCATCGAATTAGCGGCACATACCGACTCAAGAGATACGGACGAACGTAATGATATTCTTTCACAAAGAAGAGCCCGATCAGTGGTTGAGTATTTAATCCTGAGAGGAATTGATCCCGATCGTTTGGTGGCCAAAGGCTATGGCGAAAGACAACCCAGAGAGCTTAAACAAAACATTGTTAAGAATGGAATTAGCTTTAAAAACGGCACCATATTTACTGAGGAATTTATCAATGAGCTAAGAACCAATGCCGAAAAAGAGGCTGCACATGAGCTGAATCGCCGAACTGAATTTAGGATTTTAAATAAAGATTTTGAACAAAAAAAATCAAAAGCAGAATTAAATCCTGAGAAAGTTGACATCAAACTAAATGTGGTAAACAATGAGGTAGACTTTACCCTGGATCCTAAATCAGGTGATATCGTAACCAATTGCATTTTGAACGATCACAGCCTTACCTTTGTTTACAATGAAAATTTTAAGAGCGAAATCTCATTACGGCAAGCTTTACGACTTTTAAACAACGGAGACATTGACCGAAATGACTTTATGGGCAATGCAGAAAAAGCCCTGGCCAATGGGACCATTGCCAATCAATCACGCATCAATATTAAAAAAATTACCTTAGCAGATAAAACCATCGAAAACACCGAAGTTGTTGTTAACAGTCGTTTAAAAAACTCCTTACAATTTGGTAGCGAGGTATTGTCAAAGTTTGGTAAATTTGCCATCGACAAAGAAGCAAAAAAATTCATCTTTCAATAAGATCAAACAAAATGCCCATAGAATCAAGATATCAACAAAGAGGTGTTTCCGCAGGGAAAGAAGATGTTCATAATGCGATAAAAGGCATTGATAAAGGTTTATATCCGAATGCATTTTGCAAGATCATTCCCGACATCATTGGTAAGGACGAGAATTATTGCAACATCATGCATGCAGACGGCGCTGGAACAAAATCATCACTGGCTTATATGTACTGGAAAGAGACGGGGGATATTTCTGTTTGGAAAGGCATTGCCCAGGATGCCATTGTCATGAATTTGGATGATTTACTATGTGTAGGTGCAACCAATGACATTCTCATTTCATCTACCATCGGACGAAATAAACAACTAATTCCGGGTGAAGTTATTGCTGCAATCATTAATGGAAGCGAGGAATTCATAGCAGAGATGCGATCTCATGGAATTGGCATTTATTCAACAGGCGGCGAAACCGCAGACGTTGGAGATTTGGTTCGAACCATTATTGTTGATTCAACCGTTACTGCACGATTAGAAAGATCAGCGGTAATAAACAATCAAAACATCTCAGACGGGGATGTGATTGTTGGTTTGGCCTCTTCTGGTCAAGCAACCTACGAAACTGAATACAATGGCGGAATGGGTAGCAATGGTCTAACCTCAGCCCGTCACGATGTATTTGCAAAATATCTGGCAGATAAATACCCTGAAAGTTATGATCAGGCGGTGCCCGAAGATTTGGTTTATTCCGGCAACTTAAAGCTCACCGACCCCACTGAAATTGAAGGTGTGGATGCCGGCAAAATGGTTCTATCTCCAACCCGAACCTATGCCCCCATCATCAAAAAAATGTTGGATGAATTTTCAGATAAAATTCATGGAATGGTTCATTGCAGTGGAGGTGCTCAAACCAAAGTTTTACATTTCGTTGACAATTTGTATATTGTAAAGAATAATATGTTCCCCATCCCTCCCCTGTTTAAAATGATACACGAGCAATCTCAAACTTCATGGGCTGAAATGTATAAGGTTTTTAATATGGGTCATCGCATGGAGATTTATGTTCCAAAAGAAATTGCTCAAGACTTAATTGAGGTTTCCAAATCTTTTAATGTTGATGCCCAAATCATTGGTTATTGTGAAAAAGCTAAAGGTAAATCGTTAAGCATCGAATCAGAATTTGGAAAGTTTGATTATTGAGATTGATCTACTTTCATTTCTCAGAGAAAAATTCCCATCTTGATTCTTGTGTCTTGTGTCTTAAATCTTAAATCTTGTGTTTAATATTTAAATAAGAAACTTATAATTCTTCTACACTAAGTCAGGCATCAACACGAGAACAATTATTAAGCAGTCTCTTTAAAGGTGGATAATTTTCATCACCTCTATTCTATTCTTAAACACAATTTGCAAAAGATAAATTCCAGGGTCATATGCACTCATTTGAAGCCTGGTATATGTGGCATCCAAATTTTCTTCAAAAAGTAAATTGCCCAGTAAATCACTCAATTTTAAATTTATGATTTTATCAAGATCAGATTTAATATTGAGAATATTTCTTGAAGGATTCGGATAAACCTTCAAACCTGAACTTAGATCGTTTATTCCTGTACACAGATCAAAACTTAAAGTAAAAGTATCCGTTACTGAATCGCAAACATGATCAAAAAAGGCAGTCAGAGTCAAATCTACAGATCCGATGTCTTTGTCCTCATTCCCGGGTGTATAAAAAGCATTAAGTACATTTTTATCGTCAAATTCGCCATCTCCGCTGGTGTTCCAAATCACATTTGTGAAATGACGAACTTTCGCAAATATCGCCAGCCCTTCATAGTTAATACAGATGGTTGTATCAGCACCCGCACTAATGGTTGGTTTTTCAAAAACGGTTAGTTCCGCGGTATTACTTTTAATCTCATTGATTCCGTTTGAAACAATGAGTTGGTAAACGCCCCCATGAATTGAGTCTCCTGAGTCAACATAAATAAATGAATCTTTCTGACCTTCTATCACCGAGTCATTCAGTGTCCAAACTAAAGAATAAAGGCTGTCAGCAAATTCCATTTCAGCATCAATTTGAAAGGGTTGCTCTTCACATATCTCGATGGTATCAGGACTGATGATGACAGTATCAGGCAGGCTCAAAAACTCATAAGCACCTGCATCCACGGCATGCCCTAACAATCTGGGTTTATGTTCAAAATCAAAAAACACTGGAGTTAAAGAATCCAGATTTATTCCCGAATCTATATTTGGTGCATGCTGTATAGGATAAAAATCCAGCTCTTCAATATTTACAAAATAAGGATTTGGAACAGAATCATAAGCTGCAGAATCCAGTACATTTCCTCCCGAAATGGTATCAGATAATACTAAAGATGGAGAAATTACATCAATCATCGATCGGTTAAAATTCCATTGCTTAACACCGGGATTGATGATTAAATTATTTTGAATTCGATTGCTATCGCTTTGTAATGACCACATTCGAATTCCAATGTCTCTTGAATTAACAATCGTATTGTTGATGAAATTAAATGACTTCCCGGCTATGGTTGTTCGGTCATCACAGAAAATTCCGTAAGGATGATGGTTATTGGGAGGGCCGGATTCCATGCTTGAGTTTCTACCTGAATTGGCAATGATGTTATTAAACACCCAAACATCACCCAAACCAAAAACAGAGATTCCGGTTCCATATCCATCATTGATAAAATTATTATAGCACAGACCACTTGTACCTCCGCCCATCACAATTCCCGAAATCCCATAATACAATCCCAGTGCATCATCGGCCGTTCCTGCATTGGTAATTGTATTTCCATATACTTCAGCACCCTCAACCGCGCATCCAAGCTGAATTCCGTCATATCCGGTACTATCAATAATATTGTTATATATTTTTGCCCCAATAACATCATGAGGATAGAGCATTAAAGTATCGCCATCACAAACTTTTTGATAGCCGGCATAATAAGAATGCCCCACATAAAAACCTTCCCCTCCGGTTTTATGAATATAATTATCATGAAAAATAGTATTGTATTGGGTGAAAAATCCACGATTAGCCGTTGAATCACATTTTGGATTTGTTTTACTCATAATTCCTGCAAATCCTGTATTATAAATTTCCAAATGATCAATTTCAAAATCAGAACTCAATTCATCCAAACTCAAACCATTTGATTCTCCGTTTGAAGCTGTTATGCTAATCCCGTATTTAATTTCAGGATCACCGGTACCGGTGAGTCTGAAATACCGACAATTAAAAGTAACCATTCCATAATGAAAATCATCATTCGAGATTTCAACCTTACCTCCTTTATTGATAATGGTGATATAATTCTCGGCCGAACCCTGAAAGTTTTTCATTAATAAATAAGGTTTCACTCCCGACTCTAAAAAAACAGTATCTCCCGGACTGATTCCCATCCCCTCTCCATCGGCATATACCGAAGCTGCCGGAATGGTATGAGTATCAGCCATGCCCCATACAAATGATAATATTAAAACGAATAAGCTAAGGCTTTTTTTCATGAAATTTGGGTGAAAAATAAAACGTAAATAAATGCAGCCCCAAATATACAATATCCTTTTTGTAGTATTTAATCAAAACAGAAATATTGTACCTTTGCAAACTAAAATAGGATTTAATGTTAGACAAATTAAAAGCGATAAAAGATCGCTGGATTTCCATCGGGGAAGACATGAATGATCCGTCAGCCATGTCGGACATGAAAAAATACATCAAGTTAAGCAAGGATTATAAAGAGCTTGAGCCCATTGTTGAAGCTTATCACACTTATAAAAATGTACTTGAAAATATCACCTCAACCAAAGAACTCTTAAAAACCGAGAAAGACGAAGAATTTCGTGCCATGGCCAAAGAAGAGTTGAACGAATTGGTTGAGAAACGTGATGTAATGGAAGAGGAAATCCGCATCATGTTAATTCCTGCCGATCCGGAAGATGGAAAAAATGCCATCGTTGAAATCCGTGCTGGAGCAGGAGGTGATGAAGCCAGTATTTTTGCCGGTGATTTGTATCGCATGTATTTAAAATTCTGCGAAAACAAAGGTTGGAAAACTGAAGTTGTTGAAGAAACCGAAGGTACTGTTGGAGGATATAAAGAAGTAATTTTGAACGTAAGCGGAAATAATGTTTACGGTCAGATGAAATATGAATCCGGAGTACATCGTGTTCAAAGAGTTCCCAAAACTGAAACTCAGGGTCGGGTGCATACTTCTGCCGCTTCAGTGGTTGTTCTGCCTGAAGCTGAAGAATTTGATGTAGAATTGAAAGATGCTGACATCAAAAAAGACACTTATTGTAGTTCAGGACCCGGTGGTCAGTCTGTAAACACAACTTATTCTGCAGTTAGACTTACCCACATCCCAACCGGAATTGTTGCAACTTGTCAGGATCAAAAATCACAAATTAAAAATCTTGCGAAGGCCATGATCGTGCTTCGAACCAGAATTTACGAGGTTGAGTATAAAAAATACCTCGACGATGTAACTTCAAAACGTAAAACCATGGTTTCTACGGGTGATCGATCTGCAAAAATCCGGACTTATAACTGGCCACAAGGGCGTGTTACGGATCACCGAATTGGTCTAAACTTATACAACCTGCCCAACATTATAGATGGTGACATTCAGGAATTAATTGATCAATTGCAGCTTGCCGAAAATGCCGAACGTCTAAAAGCTGATATTGAATAAAATTGGTTAATGAGAGAGGTAAAAAATAACAATAGTAAACTGGCTTTTATTGAAGGTTGGCTTTCAATCATTGTTAATGTTTTGCTTTTCGTACTCAAATATTGGGCCGGTGTTGTAACAGGTTCAGTAGCCATTATTGCCGATGCCTGGCATACCCTTTCAGATTCAGTAAGCTCCATCATAGTTATTGTAGGTGCAAAAGCATCAAATAAGCCACCAGACAAAGAACATCCCTTTGGGCATGGTCGTTCGGAAATTATTGGGTCCATAGTAATTGGTGTTTTGCTTGCAGTCGTAGGCTTTGATTTTATATTAGAATCTGTTGAAAGACTAAAAGGAGGAGAAAGCACCCAATTTGGAACCATTGCTTTGGTTGTCACCATTCTTTCTATTTTAATGAAAGAAGGAATGGCTCAATATGCTTTTTGGGCAGCCCATAAAACAGGATCAAAATCATTAAAAGCTGATGGCTGGCATCATCGTTCTGATGCTTTTTCATCCATTGTAATTTTAATTGGTATTTTCATAGGCCCTTATTTTTGGTGGGTGGATGGTGCCATGGGAATTATCATTGCCATAATGCTCTTTATTGGAACCTACCAAATTTTAAAAGATGCCATCAGCACCTTATTGGGTAAAGATGCCGACCCTGAACTGATTGAAAAAATTAAAGATATTGCTTCGGCATGCTGCGATGGAGATTTAAACCTTCATCATTTTCATCTGCATCACTATGGAAATCACCAGGAAATAACTTTTCATATCAATCTTGATGGGAAGATGAGCCTTGAAGCATCTCATGAAATTGCAACACAAATTGAAAAAAAAATTCAAGAAAAATTAAACATAACGGCTACCATTCATATGGAACCAGCTAACTAAAAACTTAATAATGAACAGACAGAAACTTTTTGAACTGATTAAAAGAAAGAAATCATTTTTATGTGTTGGACTCGATTCAGACATTGAAAAAATCCCAACCCATCTGCTGAATTATGATGATCCTGTTTTTGAGTTTAACAAGCAAATTATAGATACTACTTTAGATTATACCATCGCCTACAAACCAAATCTTGCCTTTTACGAGAGCAGAGGATCGCAAGGAATACAAAGTTTAGAAAAAACCATCGATTATCTAAATAGGTTTAAAGATGATGCATTTACCATTGCTGATGCAAAAAGGGGTGATATTGGAAATACTTCCAGCCAATATGCCAAGGCATTTCTCGACACTTACGGATTTGATGGAATCACCGTAGCTCCATACATGGGTGAAGATTCAGTAGCACCCTTCTTGGGCTTCAAAGACAAATGGGTTGTTTTATTGGCCTTAACCTCGAACAAAGGCGCTTTCGATTTTCAAACCATCGTAAATCAGGATACCAAAAAACGACTTTTTGAAGAAGTGCTTGAAACCTCACAAAAATGGGGAACAGTTGATAATATGATGTATGTTGTTGGTGCAACAAAAGCCGAAATGTTGGCAGATATTCGTAAAATTGTTCCTGAACATTTTTTATTGGTACCTGGTGTTGGTGCGCAAGGCGGAAGCTTACAAGAAGTTGCCAAATACGGACTAAATAAACAGTGTGGCCTCATTGTAAATTCTTCACGTGGAATTATCTTTAAATCGAAAGAAGAAGATTTTGCTGAAGTCGCTCGAATTGAAGCGAAGAAATTACAGCAAGAAATGGAAAGTATTCTTAAAACAGCACATTTGGCTTAAGCGCCTGTTACAAAATATTTAAAAGTCAGCCTATGCTAAGTTGAAGGCTGACTTTGCTTTTTTATAGACCTTAAGTATTCACTTATCTAAAAATCCACCAAACAATTTCTTATTTCTTGGCTTTAGGTTATATTTACTTAAATATTAACCTAAACCTCTTAAAAAATGAAAGCAGCATTTTCTATTTTTCTTGCATTATTGATCAGTATTTCAATAAGTGCAAACCCACAAGATAAATGGACCCCGGATGACATTATTTTTACTGAATCAGTTTCAAGTCCGGTCTTCTCTCCAGATGGAACCAAAGTGATCTGGTCGAAAAAAACAGGACTTAAGAAAGAAGATAAGTTTGTAAACAAACTCTATCTTACCCATCTCGACAAAATGAAAGATGGAAAACCCTTAACTATTCAGTTAACCCAGGGAAAAGATTCTGAAAGAAATGCCATCTTTTCGAAAGATGGAGAAAATATCTATTTTTTATCCTCCCGAGATAAAGGGAAGAAACTATGGAAACTTAGCATATTTGGCGGCGAACCCCAGGAAATATTTGAATTTAAAAATGGAATCAGCTCCATTCAATGGATAGATAATAATAATCTTGCCTACTTAAGCAATGACGGTAAAAGCCTTTATGAGTTGAACAATGAGAAAAGAAAAGACAACACCAAAATCATCGAAGATGAGGAACATTGGAAACCTACCAGGGTTTATGCTTTTAACTTCAAAACTAAAAAAATTAAACGTCTGACCAGCAAGCAGCAAATGGTTACCAATTACACGGTTTCTAAGGATGGAAATTATATGATTACTTCTCGAATGATGGGATTATCTTACCCGTCAGATGGGCAAAAAAAACCAGAAATAACCCTTTACAATTTTAAAAATGGCAGCTCAAAGGTTATATTAAAGGATAAACATTTGCCCGCTGGTTTTACATTCAGCCCAGACAATAGCGGATTTTACTATCAAGTAACCCTTACTTCGAATAAAAAATATACCCAGGCAGGGCAAAATGAACTTTACTTTTTCAATCTGAAAGATAATAAGAGTCATCACATCAATCTTGATTGGAATAACGGATTAGGACGTGGGTACTTTCTGAGCGGGGATTACATTTTTACCACTCTTGCAAATGGTCCGCTTAAAAAAATTGGTCTTTACAAAAAATCAGGTGATCAATGGACCACACAAAATATTGATTTCCCGGAAATGAATGAACATATTGCAATTATGGGTGTTTCTAAAGAAACCAACAAGATTCTGTTCAATCACTCTACGGCCAGTCAAATGCCTGAATATTATGTTGCCGATTTAAAAATCAGCCATAAATCGAACATCAATATTGAAAACAAAACAACATTGATTGACTTAAATGCAAAACTTAAAAAGAAGAAGATTGCAAAATCAGAAATTATTTATTGGAAAGGTGCCAAAGGAGAAGAAATAAATGGAATTTTATACTACCCCAAAAATTATGAGGCCGGCAAAAAATATCCTCTAATTCTTTCCATTCATGGCGGACCAACAGGTTACGATCAGGACAGCTGGTCGGAAAGATGGTCGACTTATCCTCAAATCATGACTCAAAAAGGTGCGTTTATTTTAAAACCCAATTACCACGGTTCTGGAAATCATGGTCAGGCTTTTGCCGAATCTATTGCAGCAGGCGATTATTATGCACTGGACGAAATTGACCTTTACGAAGGCATTCAATTTTTAAACAAAAAAGGGTTTATCAACATGGATATGTTGGGATTAATGGGCTGGTCGAATGGTGCCATCCTTACCACCTGGATGAGTTTAAAATATCCTGACATGTTTAAAGTAGCTGCCCCCGGAGCTGGCGATGTGAACTGGACTTCCGATTATGGAACTTGTAGCTTTGGCGTAAAATTTGACCAATATTATTTTGGTGGCGCCCCATGGGATGATGTGGATGGTAAAAATTACAACCCATGGTATATCGATAATTCTCCAATCTTTGAGATTGAAAAAATTAAAACACCAACCATCATTTTCCACGGAAGCGAAGATCGTTCCGTGCCTCGCGATCAGGGATGGGAGTATTTTAGAGGCTTACAGCAAGTGGGGCAAACCCCTGTTAAATTTTTATGGTTCCCGGGTCAACCACACGGTTTGCAAAAAATTTCGCATCAAATGCGAAAGATGACTGAAGAGATTAAATGGTTCGACAAATATTTATTCAATACTTTGGAGGAAGAAAATGAAGCTTTCAAAGAAAACAGCCCGCTGTCTTCTGCTATGAAAATAGCAAAAGCATCGAAAGTAGATGGTAAATTTGGGGTTTTAAAAAACGCCGAAACACTAATTCCAGAAATGATTAGTTTGAAAAAAGAGAACATCAGCCTAAGTCAATTTGAACTAACAAATGCACAATTTGCTGAATTTGACAAAGACTTCACTTATCAGCCTGTAGAGGCAAATTACCCGGTAATCGGTCTGTCAAAACAACAAATTAAGGCTTATATAAATTGGTTAAACAATCTAACAGGCGATAACTATCGTTTACCCAATAAAACAGAAGCTCAAAAATGGCATAAACTTGCCAATGAAAATGCCAACAAAGAAAACACCCTGAATTATTGGGCTGGGTATGAGATAACAAGCGATGATGCCAATGATTTGGCAAAGAAATTAAAAGCCGAAAATCTTTCACTTTTAAAAAGGGTTGGAAACTTTGCACCGCTAAAAATAGGCACTGCCTACGTTTTTGATTTGTCCGGAAATACAGCAGAATATTTTATGGATGGCGATGAATTAAAAGTTTACGGTTATGACGCCCATACTTTTGCAGATCCTTACGATTTGAAAAACAATCAGTCGAAAATGATTGGTTTGAGATTGGTGAAAGAATAATTTAAAAGGGCAATTAGAAGAATCAAATTTTGTCATGCTGAATTTATTTCAGCATCTCATACCAAAAGAGATTCCGGGTCAAGCCCGGAATGACGAATTAAGAAAAGGTCAGACTTCGACTACGCTCAGTCTGACCTTTTTTTGTTTAGATTATTTCAAGATTTTTGGTATCACGTTTCAAATCGTGATCTTCCAGGTTTCCGGTATTTACATTCTCGGCCGTAACAAACATCATTACCTCAACTTCCTTTTCCGCCACCGGACGGTGCATTACATTTCGAGGAACAATCAAGAATTCATTTTCTTTTACTTCTTCCATCCGGTCTTCGAACTCAATTTTCATTTCTCCTTTCACCACAAAAAACATTTCATCTTCATGTTCATGTTTATGAAAAGGGAAGTCTCCAATAAATTTCACAAGTCGGATTTGTTGCCCATTAAGTCCGGCAACAACTCTAGGATTCCAGTGGTCATTAATCTTTGATAATTTTTCTGCAATATTAATGGCTTTCATGTCTTATCTTTTTTCAGACATAAAGATAACATTCACTTCTTAATTGCAAATAGGAGGCAAAAAAAAAGCGACCCTTTCGGATCGCTTGATTTTATAATTCGATGATGGTATTCCATCCATGCTTATCCTCAACTTCAGCCTCTTGAATGGCCTTCAGGGTGTTATAAATTTTAGTTGAAACGGGTCCTGCTTCACCGGCTTTTCCGTATTCATAAGTTTTATTATGTTCTCTATCAAATATTCTTCCGATGGGAGAAATGATTGCTGCTGTTCCGCATGCTCCAACCTCATCAAAAGAATCAAGCTCATCTAAAGCAACGGGTCTTCGTTCAACGTCCATTCCTAAATCTCTAACAATTTGCTCAATACTCATATTGGTAATTGATGGCAAAATGGTATTTGATTTTGGAGTCACATAGGTATTTCCTTTTATACCGAAGAAGTTAGCTGGTCCGGCTTCGTCAATATATTTATGTTCGATGGCATCAGAAAATAGAACTGAAGCATAACCTTCAGCTTTTGCTCTTGCTGCGGGGCGTAAACTTGCCGCATAATTACCACCTACTTTAATATGGCCTGTTCCCAAAGGAGCTGCTCTGTCATAATCACTAACAATTTGAATGGCAACGGGTTTAAATCCTTCTTTAAAATAAGGGCCAACGGGTCCACAGAAAATCATAAAAGTATACTCAGCAGCTGGTTTAACACCTACCTCAGCACCTGATCCAAATAAGAGTGGGCGGATGTATAAAGATGCTCCCGTTCCGTAAGGAGGAAGATATTTGATATTCTTTCTAACAACGGTTTCAACAGCTTCCAGAAAGAGTTCATCAGGTACTTCAGCCATCATGATTCCATCTGCAGATCGTCTCATTCTTTTGGCATTTTCCTGCCATCTGAACATTCTCACTTTTCCATCTTTTCCTCTAAAAACTTTCATTCCTTCAAAGGCTTCCTGTCCATAATGCAAGCCGGTGGCTGCAATATGCACATTGATGTATTCTGAAGAAGAAACTTCCAAATCACTCCATGCTCCGTCTTTATATACAGATCGAACATTATAATCTGTTTTATAATAGCCAAAAGGTAAATTACCCCAATCAATATTTTCCATAGATCATTAAATTTTATGTTGTTCTACATCTTTTTTTCAAGCTATAAAATTAAGCAAAAAAACGGAATTATCGATCTAAATTAGATTTAATTAGAATCGCCAGCAGCCTAATCAACCAACGCTCAACAGGTCTTCTATATCAAGATTTTAGACGATAAGATAGGTAAGAATTACAACGATGATTAAGGCGGGAATCATATTTAAAATTCTGAGCTTTTTTATTTCCAGAATATTGATGCCCAGTCCAATCAAAAGAATGCCTCCGACGGCCGATAATTCATTGATGATGGGATCGGTAAAAAAGCTAGCAACACTCCCAGCCAAAAGCGTTAACCCGCCCTGATAAATTAAAAGAGGAATGGCAGAAAATCCAACCCCAATACCCAAAGCTGAAGACAAAGCAATGGATGAAACACCGTCCATTAATGACTTCATTAACATCAAATCCATATTTGAATTGATGCCTTCTTCAATGGCTCCCAAAATGGTTAAAGATCCCATGCAGTAAAGCAGGAATGCCGTTACAAATCCATCCGAGAATTTTTCATTTTTAATTTTAACCTTTCGCTTGATCCAGCCACTAAACTGGTTCATATAATTTTCTATTCCAATTAATTCTCCAATAATTGAACCCAAAACCAGACTTCCAACCCCGATGATGAATTGCTGCATTTTTAAGGCCATCATAAACCCCAGCATAAGGGTAAAAAGCCCCATGACCTGAAAAATAACTTCAATCACTTTTTTTGGCAACCTGGATTGTATGATAACCCCGATTGTAGTCCCACCAATAACGGCAGCAACATTTACAATTGTTCCTAACATTCTTAATCTTTAATACTTAATAAATAATTCTAAAACTATTCAGCATTCAGGAATAGCTTCTCCAAATAATGGTATTGAATTACGTATTGCTTTTTCATACCATCAATTCTTTGCTGCAATACCTCATCATCAATCTTTTTATTCGTTTTCACCCCTGCAATCATCAGGTTTTTGGCGGTATGTTCACTCGAAATAAATTCGAATATTTTTGTATCGTAACCCTTACGCTCCATCATCAAAGCACGAATGGTATCAGTAATCATTTCTGCCTGACGCTCCATCAGTATGCCATATTTTAATTGAGGAAGAACCTGTGCGTCAGCTTTCATTTGTTTTCGAATTTGCTTGTGACAACATGGGGCACAAACAATCATCGAAGCATCGGATTTTATTCCCTGATAAATGGCATCATCTGTAGCAGTATCGCATGCATGCAAAGCAATTAAAACATCAACCTTACCATAATTAAACTGATCAATTGTACCCTGCTCAAACTTCAAACCCTCAAAACCATATTTTTGAGCCAATTCGTTGGAAAACTTAACCAAATCAGGTCTTTGCTCCACCCCTATCATCTCGATTTCAAAATCAGTTTCTCTTTTCAGATAATTGTATAGGGCGAAAGTTAAGTAAGCCTTACCTGCACCCATATCCACAATGCGAATTTTTTCATCCCATTTTTGAGTATTTAAAATAGCGTGCAGCAATTCAATGTATTTATTGATTTGCTTAAACTTGTCAGTCATCTTCGGACGAACATTTCCATTTTCATCTGTAATGCCCAAACCATGTAAAAATGGAGAGGCTGATTCAACATACCTCTTTTTTTTATGGTCATGCTCCTTATCTTCTGAAAATGTCATGGTTGGTTCGGAGCTAATAATGAAACCTTTGTTTTTCTTATTCACCGAAATGGTAACATCTTCATCAATGGTAAAAAGATGCGCTTTCATTAACTCTTTACCTAAATATTGTTCAATGATTTCTCTGGCTTCAGCAAAAGTGTAATTTTTCACTTCATCTCTATTGTCGTAACGATAATTAAATGAGAGCATTTCCTTCATTTTTAGCTCAACAATGCGAACATAAATATTTTTAAGTTCGCGGGATTTTCCGCGCTTTTTCCCAAGTGTTAACTTGATAAATTTTTCTTCTTTAAGGGAAGCTAAAAACTGCTCAATAAAATCTACAATGACTGAATCCATACGAAAACTAAATTTGAGTGCAAAGGTATCTAAATTTTAGATTTACCCAATCACAGTCATTTTGGCAGAAAACAGCCCATGGCATTTTCTTTGATTAACTAAATCGGACAATAAATAAATACTGAAAATGCAAAAAGGAAAAATTAATGTACAAACGGAAAATATCTTTCCAATAATTAAGAAATTTTTATATTCAGATCACGAAATATTTCTACGTGAGATCGTATCCAATGCCGTGGATGCAACCCAAAAAATCAAAACCTTAGCCTCCTTAGGTAAATTTAAAGATGAATTGGGTGATTTAACCGTACAAATTATTCTGGATGAGAAAGCCAAAACCCTAACCATCAAGGATAGAGGTATTGGAATGACTGCCGATGAGATTGACAAATACATCAATGAAATTGCTTTTTCGAGTGCTGAAGAATTCGTTAAAAAATTTAAAACAAAAAGCGAAGCCGAAGCCAATGCAATTATTGGTCATTTTGGATTGGGATTTTATTCCGCATTTATGGTTTCCGACCGGGTTGAATTATTAACCAAAACCTATAAAAAAGGCGGATCAACCAAAGCCATGAAATGGGAATGTGATGGCAGTCCGGAATATACCGTTACCGAAATTGACAAAACCGACAGAGGAACTGAAATCGTTCTTCACATTGACGAAGAATCAAAAGAGTTTTTACAGGAACACCGAATTTTAGAATTACTTAAAAAGTACAGCAAATTTTTACCTGTACCCATTCAATTTGGAACTGAAAAAATCAGTGAAAAAGTTGAAGGCGAAAAAGATAAAGATGGTAACGATAAATATGAGGAAGTCGAACGTCCTCGTATGATCAATAATACCAACCCACTTTGGAAGAAAAAGCCCGCAGATTGTAGCGAAGAAGACTATAAAAATTTCTATCGTGAGCTTTATCCAATGACTTTCGAAGATCCATTGTTTCACATTCATTTAAATGTAGATTATCCGTTTAACCTGACCGGAATTTTATATTTCCCAAAGGTTAAAAAGAATTTAGAAGTTCAGAAAGATAAGATTCAGCTTTATAGCAATCAGGTTTTTGTGACCGATTCTGTTGAAGGCATCGTACCTGAATTTTTAACCCTTTTACACGGAACCATCGACTCACCAGACATTCCTCTGAATGTTTCTCGATCATATCTGCAAAGCGATTCAAATGTGAAGAAAATCTCTAATTACATCATGCGGAAAGTAGCTGATAAATTAGAAGAATTGTTCAAAAAAGATCGTGAAGCATTTGAGAAAAAATGGGATGATATTAAAGTATTCATTCAATATGGAATGATTTCTGAGCCTAAGTTTTATGAGCGCATGGAAAAAGTTGTTCTCCTAAAAAACATGGAGAATAAATATTTCACGCTTGAAGAATACAAAAAACACATCACCGAAAACCAAACGGATAAAGAGAAAAAACTCATTTATCTATATACCAACGACATTCAAGGTCAGCACGCATTTATTGAAGCAGCCCGAGGTCGTGAATATGATGTATTGGTTTTAGATGGTGTACTCGACAATCACTTTGTGAATGCACTTGAACAAAAATTAACCGATTCATTCTTCCGCAGGGTTGACTCTGATTCTTTAGATAAACTCATCCAAAAAGAAGAAGCATTGCCTTCAAAACTGGATGATAAACAAAAAGAAGAATTGAAAACAGTGATCGAAAAAAGCATCGACACCAAAACATTTAACCTTTCATTTGAAAACATGAGTGAATCGGATATGCCTTTCCTCATTACACAAAACGAATTTATGCGTAGGATGAAGGACATGCAGCAAATTGGTGGAGGTGGTCAAATGTTTATGGGTGACATGCCTGATTCATACAATTTAGTGGCCAATTCAAACAATCCTGTTTTCAATCAAATCATTGAAGAAAAAGAGGATGAAAAGAAAGATGCCATTGTAAAGCAACTTTACGATTTAGCACGACTTTCACAAAATTTATTAAAAGGTGAAGAATTAACAGACTTCATCAAACGAAGTGTTGAAATCATAAAATAATGCAATAAAAATTAAACAACGGCAATAAATCGATGTTGTCGTTGTTTAATTATAGAATACCTAAATCATCAAAAACTAAAATACTGTACAATGAAAAAATCGTGGATTATTATAGGTGTTATCGTATTGGTTGTCATTCTTATTTACAGTTCGGTCAAAGGAACTTATAATACAATGGTAACTTACGAAGAAAGTATCAATGGAAAATGGTCGCAGGTAACAACTGATTATCAACGCCGTATGGATCTCATTCCAAACCTGGTAAATACCGTAAAAGGTTATGCCGATTTTGAAAAAGAAACCTTAACCGCAGTTGTTGAAGCTCGTGCAAAAGCAACTTCTGTAAATGTTTCGGCCGACAATTTAAATCCGGCCATGTTTCAGCAGTTTGAAGCAGCACAGCAAGGTTTAAGTTCTTCATTGAGTCGATTGCTGGTTACCATCGAAAAGTATCCCGATTTAAAAGCAAATCAAGGTTTTCTTGATCTCCAGGCTCAGCTTGAAGGAACCGAGAACAGAATCGCCAACTCCCGAAGAAAATTCAATGAGTCGACCCAGTTGTTCAACACCTACATCAAGAAATTCCCAAAGAACATTTACGCAAATATGTTTGGCTTCAAAACCAAGCTATATTTCCAGGCTGCTGAAGGCGCCGAAAAAGCCCCAGAAGTTGCCTTTTAAAATTTATTGAAATTTGCCACTAACTAAATTTTTTCAAACATGACCTCATCACGAAAATTCTTTACTAAAGAACAGAAATCTGAGATTAAGAAAGCCATTTTAATGGCAGAACTTGACACCTCAGGAGAAATAAAAGTTCATATAGAAAACCACTGTGATGAGGCGGTTCTTGACCGGGCCGCTTATTGGTTCGGTAAATTAAAAATGGATAAAACCGAACTCAGAAATGGAGTTCTCTTTTATTTAGCGGTGAAAAGCAAGCGGTTCGCCATTATTGGCGATGAAGGAATTAATAAGGAAGTTCCTGAAAATTTTTGGGATGAAGTAAAGGAAGAAATGGCTGAACAATTTGCCAATCAAAAATTTGCTGAAGGACTTTCTCTTGGAATTCAAAAGGCTGGTAAGCTATTGAAAAAACATTTTCCTCATCAAACCGATGACATTAACGAATTATCTGATGAAATATCTTTTGGTAAAAACTAAATAGAAACACGAATAAAAGACTTTTAAAAGCACAAAGGAATGAAGAAAATTTTACGAAGCATTTTTATTTTTCTATTTGTTTTATCGTCAGCAACATTGATAAATGCTCAATCGGATATTCCGAACAGGCCCACTCCTGAAAGACTGGTGAATGACCTTACCCAAACACTCCAACGAAATGAGATCAATCAGCTGGAGCGAAAACTTGCTCAATTCAGCAACCGGACTTCAAACCAAATTTTGGTGTTTGTTACCAACGACTTACAAGGTTATGATGTGGTTGAATATGGCGATTTAATTGGCGAAAAATGGGGTGTTGGGCAACAAGACTTTAACAACGGGATTGTTGTTTTGGTGAAGCCCAAAACAGCAGCTGAAAGAGGTCAGGTAAGAATTTCTGTTGGTTATGGCCTGGATGGTGCCATTCCTGATGCGATCACAAATCGAATCATCGATCATGAAATGATTCCCTCCTTTAAACAAAACGATTATTACAGCGGAATTGATAACAGCCTGAATGTTTTAATGTCGCTAGCCGAAGGTGAATACAGCTCCGACGAATATGCAAAACAAACAGAGGGAAGTCCGTTTGGACTCTTAGTACCGATTATTGCCATTTTGTTTTTTGTAATCGTTAGTCGCTTAGGCGGCCGGGGTGGTCAAACTTACGGACGTGGAAGCAGCATTCCACTCTGGACGCTTTTCTTCCTGGGTAGCTCGATGGGCCGTGGGAGTCATCACGGCAGCTGGGGTAATTTCTCCGGCGGATCCGGAGGTTTCGGCGGCGGTGGAAGCAGTTTCGGTGGCTTTGGTGGTGGCAGCTTTGGCGGCGGTGGCGCCAGTGGAAGTTGGTAAGATTAATGTGCTAATTTGATGATTTGAAAATAAGTTTTAAAGGGAAGGCTTCCTCAATTGAGGAAGCCTTCCCTTTTTACTCCATAATCAGTTTCTTAATCATTTCTTCGTCATGTATTTGTTCATGATAGGCCTTAAAATTTTCCAGATCATCAAACCACGAGATCACCTCTCTCCGAGCAAGCAATGTGGGTAAATTGGATATCAATGCCCCGTAAGATGAATATTTATATAATCGAAAGTCATCAGTTATTTTATGGTGCTCAGGGTTGTTATGAATGTAAAAAATCAGTCTCACCAGGTATTCATTTTCATTAATTCTGAGTCGCTTAAATGTTTTTAGAAATAGATTTCCTGATCGGTTTTCGCGTTTGTTAATGATGTTTGTATAACTCAGAATAAACCGACTAAACTGAAGATTAAATTCACCTTTCTGAGTTTCTTCTTTTACACTTAAAAGTATGTGATAATGGTTTGGCAATAAAATGTAAGCGAAAATATCTACAAACGGATGGATATAAAATTTCAATTTATCCAGAAAGAACTGGTAATCCGACTGACAGAAAAATACATTTTGACGATTCACTCCACGGTTAAAAATGTGATAGGTTGCACCGGGAACTATTGTAGTCAATGTTTTTTTAGATGGCATAAAATGTTTTTTGTTTTATACCACAATAATGGAAATGTCTCTGTGGTTATAGGGAAGGCTTCCCCTTTTCGGGGAAGCCTTCCCTATCCCCAAAAAAAATATTTTCACAATTTTCCACAGGCATCAATTCGCTAAATTTTTGATTTTAAATATCTTCTGATTTTTTCTCATCCTCGCATACTGCTAAGCATTTCATTTAATTAAAGTATTTAGCTACTTAAATAAGGATTTGAACAATTTCTTTTTTATATTTGTTCTAACACAAAATTAAATTTGAATTTCATTCAAATTCTATCTATTTTTAATAGGTCAATCGCCTGATTTTTGGCAAAATAATGAACTCTTAAATTGTTTTTATCCCATGTGCACTTACCACAAGATTAAGATGACAATCAGAAAACATTTCTTTTTTTTAGCCACCATTCTCCTATTTATTTCAACAAGCAACACCCCTGTACAAGCTCAGGAAGGAAAAGATTTATTCAACGTATGTGCAGCTTGTCATACCATTGGAGGGGGGCGATTAATAGGCCCTGATTTGGCAGGTATCACCGAAAAACGGGATGAGGTCTGGCTCATAAAATTCATTCAGAATTCACAAGAAATGATCCAGAGTGGTGATGCCGATGCCGTAGCCATATATGAAGAATACAATCGAATTCCCATGCCACCCAATAATTTATCGGACGATGAAGTAAGGAGTCTGCTTTCGTACATTAAAAACTTTGATGCTACTGCAGAAACCAAAACTGAAACCACAACAACTGCACCCACCGATGAAACTTATTCAGAAACGAAAAGCAGCTATACCGAACCCAGCTACATCAGAAAAGCCAATTCACGAAATTTCGGAACCACCTTTTTTGTGGCTCTAATATTGTTCATTCTTTCTCTGGCCGATCTCATCGTTACCCGAATCATAAAGGCAAAATTCGTTCACATCATTGTCATTCTTGTTACGGTTTTTGTGATGGGTGAAATCGTGGTAATTGAAGCCCAAGCCCTCGGACGTCAGCAATATTATGAACCGGAGCAACCCATTGCCTTTTCGCACAAAGTGCATGCCGGACAAAACAAAATTGATTGTATGTATTGCCATACAACTGCTAATGACAGTAAACATGCCGGAATTCCATCAACACAATTATGTATGAATTGCCATACCGTTGTAAAATCCGGGACCACTACCGGAACTACAGAAATTGACAAAATATATGCTTCGGTGGAGAGCGGCAAACCCATTGAGTGGATAAAAGTTCATAATGTTCCGGATCATGTTTATTTCAACCATGCTCAGCATGTAAATATCGGTAAACTGGACTGTAACGAATGTCATGGTCCGGTCGAAACCATGGATCGCATCATGCAGGTAAGCGATTTAAGCATGGGTTGGTGTATCGAATGTCACCGAACCAAAGAAGTTCAGTTCACCAATAATTTCTATAAAGATTATGCCAAACTGCATGCAGAAATTAATGCCGGCAAACGCAGCAAAATAACCGTCGATCAGATTGGTGGCGACGATTGTCAGAAGTGTCATTACTAAGAAATTAAAATCTATCATCATAAAATATTAAGACAGATAAAAATTAATGTTTTTTGATATTGAGAAAGATTAGAACGAATAAAATAATAAGTGCCAATTTTTAGAATGCGACAAAATTAGAAACAAATGAAAAAATACTGGCAAAGCCTTGAAGATTACAAAAAGATTAAAAACAATCAGGATTTAAGCAAGGAACCCGAAACAGAGTTCTCCATTGAGGGCATGACTGAAGAAGAAACCAAAGTAGGTGCAACCCGAAGGGATTTTCTTAAAATGCTTGGGTTTACCGTTGGAGGTGCCGTTATTGCTGCCAGCTGTGAAACTCCGGTTCGGAAAGCCATTCCATTTTTAAACCAACCTGAAGAAATCACTCCGGGAGTTGCCAATTTTTATGCCTCAAGTTTTTATGATGGAAATGATTATTGCAGTATTCTGGTAAAAACCCGTGAGGGCAGACCAATCAAAATTGAAGGCAACGACTTATCACCCATCTCAAAAGGCGGAACCAGTGCCAAAGTTCAGGCTTCCATTTTAAACTTATACGACAATGCCCGCTTTAAAAAACCTCAAAAAGAAGGTCAGGATATTGATTGGCAAACAATGGATACAGAAGTTACTGCCAAATTAAAATCATTGAATGAAAAAGGTCAAGAAGTGGTTATTTTAAGCGGCACCATCATAAGCCCAACCACCCGAAAGCTGATTGAAGATTTCAAGACAACTTATCCTCAAACTAAATGGATTACTTATGATGCAATTTCCTATCAGGCCATACGCATTGCACACGAAAAACAATTTGGAGCTGCGCTCATCCCTTCCTTTCACATTTCAAAAGCAAAACTGATTGTTGGATTTAATGCTGATTTTCTGGGAACCTGGCTCTCTCCGGTTGAATTTACCAAACAATATTCTGCCGCTCGTAAGCTGTTAAATGGAGAAACCACCATGCTTCGCCACATTCAATATGAAACCACCATGACTGTGACCGGCGGAATGGCTGATAATCGAACGCCCATAAAACCAAGCGACGAAAAAGCATTACTCTTAAATCTTTATAATAAATTGGCCAATTCCGAAGGTCAGGCTGAATTTACTGCACCATCTACCTCATTTGAAGTTGCTGAATTAGCCCAAGAGTTACTCAACCATAAAGGTGAATCCATTGTCATTTCAGGTAGCAATGATGAAGAAACCCAACTGATCGTCAATGCCATCAATCACCTTTTGGGCAATTATGGAAAAACCATTGATCTTGATCATCCTTATTTACTCAAACAAGGAAATGATATAGAATTTGCTGAATTGATTGAAAGAATGAATTCAGGAAATGTTGGCGCTATGATTCATTACAATGTAAATCCGGTTTACAATTATCCGGATGCACAAAAATACATCGATGCTTTAAGTAAAGTTGATTTGAAAATTTCATTATCAGGAACACCTGATGAAACTTCGGCACTTTGTCAATATGTTGCGCCCGACCACAACTATTTAGAATCATGGGATGATGCTGAGCCCAAAATGGGTTCATACAGCATGATTCAGCCCACCATTCAAAATATTTTTGAAACCCGCCAGGCTCAGGACACTTTATTAAAGTGGATGGGAAGTTCGGAAGATTATCAAAACCTGATTGAAAAATATTGGGAAGAGAATCTATTTGCTAAACAATCGAAACATTTAGGTTTCAAATCTTTCTGGAACCATGCGGTTCATGATGGAGTTTTTGTTTCGGAAGAAAAAACAGACAACAATTTTTCATTTACTTCCATAAACTTAAAGGCATCTGATCCAAGCTCAGATCTGACCAAATACGAGTTATTTCTTTACGAAAAGCTGGGAGTTGGGAGCGGAAACTTTGCGAATAATCCCTGGTTACAGGAATTGCCTGACCCCATCAGCATGTCGACCTGGGATAATTACCTTTGTGTTTCAGCAAGCATGGCAGAAGCTTTTGGCTTTGAAACAGAAGATGTTGCGCTGATTGATGGAAAAACAGAAATGCCTGTACTGGTTCAACCCGGACTGGAAAAAAACAGCGTTGCCATTGCCGTGGGTTATGGAAGAGCAACAGCCGGTAAAGTGGGTGAAAATTTAGGAACCAATGTTTACCCCATGATGACCCTCGATAACGGGCTAAAAAAATTAAATGGCCTGAGGGTGAGCATCGAAAAAGTTGAAGGAAAAACCTATCCTTTGGCCTTAACCCAGGTTCATCACACCATGGAAGGGCGTAGTTTGGTCAGAGAAACTACCCTGGAAAAATACCTTAAAGATCCCGCTTCGGGTAATGAAAGACATGCCATCGACGCCAAAAAGAATACAACTTTATATACCAAACCTGAATTTACCGGATTTCAATGGGGAATGGCAATCAACCAAAATTCTTGTATTGGCTGTGGCAATTGTGTCATCAGTTGCCAGGCTGAAAACAATGTAGCCGTTATCGGAAAAGAGGAAGTTCGAAATCGAAGGATTATGCACTGGATCAGAATTGACCGTTACTATTCTGAAGAATCAGACAATCCGGAAGTATTCCATCAGCCGGTCATGTGTCAGCATTGCGATAATGCACCTTGCGAAAATGTTTGTCCGGTGGCAGCCACACCTCACAGCAGCGAAGGATTAAATCAAATGGCTTACAATCGATGCATCGGAACCCGCTATTGTATGAACAACTGCCCTTACCGAGTGCGTCGTTTCAACTGGTTTGAATATGCAAACAACAAAGATTTTGATTACAACATGAATAATGATGTTGGCAAACTGGTTTTAAATCCTGATGTAACCGTACGTTCCAGAGGAGTGGTTGAAAAATGTTCACTCTGTGTTCAACGTATTCAGGACAAGAAACTAGAGGCTAAAAAGGAGAACCGACAATTGGCCGATGGTGATATCAAAACGGCTTGTCAGGCCAGTTGCCCGGCTGATGCCATCACCTTTGGTAATTTATTAGATCCCAATAGTGAGATTTCAAAAATCAATGAAAACCCACGAAACTACCATCTGCTTGAAGAGATACATACTTTACCTTCAACCAGTTATTTAACCAAAATCAGAAATAAAAAAAGCTAATCTAAGCCTTTCGAGATGTATAAAAAAGACGTTAGAGGAATATTGGTTCAGGGGAATAAAAGTTATGGGCAAATTACAGCCGATATCACCAAACCCTTGTATGCCCAAACCCCCCTTTGGTGGTACATTGCCATTTCTATTTCATCCATAGCCATCATTATTGGTGCCTTTGCCATCTATCGGACCATTTCAACAGGAATTGGTACCTGGGGCGTAAACAATAATGTTGCCTGGGGATGGGGAATCATCAACTTTGTTTGGTGGGTAGGGATTGGTCATGCCGGAACGGCATTTTCAATTTTCTTACTCATTCTGCGACAAAAGTGGAGAACCTCAATCAACAGAGCCGCCGAAGCCATGACCGTTGTGGCGGTTATTTGTGCCGGGATGTTTCCGATGTTGCATATGGGTAGAATTTGGAATGCCTTCTTCATTCTGCCCTACTGGAATACCCGAGGACCTCTTTGGGATAATTTCAACTCTCCCCTATTTTGGGATGTTGTGGCCATTAGTACTTATTTAATGGCTTCTGCAGTGTTCTGGTTCATCGGAATGATTCCTGACTTTGCAACCATCCGAGATAATACAACTTCGGTGGTTAAGAGAAGAGTTTATGGCTTTTTAAGTTTTGGATGGATTGGAAATGCCAGAGGTTGGTTAAGATTTGAAACCGCTTCTTTACTTTTGGGAGGACTTGCAGCCCCACTGGTTGTCGCTGTTCACTCCATCGTTTCGATGGACTTTGCAACCTCCGTAATGCCGGGTTGGCACACCACCATTTTCCCACCCTATTTTGTAGTCGGGGCTATTTTTTCAGGATTTGGAATGGTATTAACCTTAATGATCATTGTTCGGAAAGTATTTAAATTTCAGGATTACATCACCCAATCTCACTTCGATGCCATTGCCCGTATCTTAACTTTTATCAGTTTAATCATGGCAACAGCTTATACTACAGAGCTTTTCATTGCCTGGTATAGTGGAGCCGAATACGAGATGTTCACCTTCCTGAAAAACAGAGTAACCGGTGATTATACGCTGGCATTCTGGACCATGGTAACCTGTAACGCCATCATTCCGCAACTCTTCTGGTTCAAAAAAATCAGAAAAAACATCACCATCGTTTTTATCGTTTCCATTTTCATCAATATCGGGATGTGGTTCGAGCGATACGTAATTGTGGTTACTTCTTTATCCAAAGACTTTCTTCCATCAAGTTGGGCTACCTACGCTCCAACTTATACAGAGATCGGAATTTTTATCGGTACTCTGGGAATCTTTTTAATGGGCGTTTTGTTGTTCTTTAGATACATCCCAATGATTGCTATAAGTGAGGTTAAAGGAATACTGAAAAAAACCAGTAAATAATTGACATTTACAAGAAATTAATCAAATGAAAGAAACAAATATTATCGGCGTTTATGATGATGAAGATGCTTTGGTCGATGCCATTCATCAGGTTCAGTCCAAAGGAATCACTGTTAAAGATGTTTATTCACCCATTCCCCTGCATGGGGTATTTGAAGCGCTCAAACTAAAAACAAGATTGCCATTGGCAACTTTTATTTATGGCGCCATTGGGGTTATGCTCACTTTTAGTTTTTTATACTGGACCTCGGTTGTAAGCTATCCATTAAAATTTGGAGGAAAACCGCTAAATTCACTTTCATTTATCATCATCATGTTTGTAGCTACCATTTTTGTAGCCACTTTCTTAACCTTCATGACTTTCTTTATCCGCGAAAAATTAGGACCGGGTAAAAAAGTTCAGGTCATCGATCCCCGATCAACCGACGATAAATTTTTAATCGTTGTAGCCAAATCAGAAGGCATGACAAAAAAAGAAGTTGATTTGATTAAAGAATCTTTGAAAGAAAGCGGAGCTTCAGAAATCAATGAAGCAGAACAGGAAATAAAAGAAAAAAAATAATCTGTAATATTCACATCATGAACATCGTGAAATATAAAATAAAATTTCAGGCTTTAATCATCTTACTTTTGATGGTTGTAATGAGTTCGTGTAATCACGATAAAACCCATCCCGGTTATGCTTATATGCCCGATATGTATTATTCAGAAGCTTATAATGCCAATTCTGAAAATCCGGTTTTTAGAAATAAGATCACCAATCAAATGCCGGTTCCGGGGACCATTGCACGCGGACATATGCCTTATCCCTACCAACCCAAAAATTATTTTGACCAGGTTGCTGCCGGAAATGAATTGATTAATCCTGTGGAAATTAATTTACAAACCCTATCAGAAGGAAAAGCCCAATATGAGATATTCTGCATGAGTTGCCATGGTGAACAAGGTGATGGGAACGGGCATTTATACACCAGTAAACTTTATTCGATGAAACCCACTTCATTGATTGATTCTTATGTTCTGGATAAAAAAGATGGAGAAATTTTTCATGTGATAACGGTGGGTTCACTCTCCGGTTTGATGGGTGCGCATGGCAGTCAAATTAAAGTTGAAGACCGCTGGAAAATCATCAACTACATTCGGAAAGATCTTGCTAAAAAGTAATTGAACACTGATAATCTTAACCCAATGGATAAAGAATTAACAATCTCATCAAAATTTAAAAATGCAGCTTTTGCATTGATCGGAATTGGTATCATCGCATTTGTCTTCGGATTTATCAAACATCCGGATCGGGCCTGGACCAATCTGCTCATTAACAATTACTATTTCTTAGCCCTGGCCATCGGAGCAACTTTTTTTATGGCCCTTCAGTACATTACTCAAAGTGGCTGGTCTTCTGGTTTTGTCAGAATTCCATACGCCATTTCCAATTTTTTCCCGATTCTTCTCATCCTCATGATACCCCTGCTTTTTGGAATTCACAGTATTTACCATTGGAGTCATCCCGAAGAAGTGGCTATCGATAAGGTTTTACAGCATAAAGCGCCGTATTTAAATGTACCTTTCTTCATCATTCGGTTCTTTATTTATTTTGTGGTTTGGATTGGGCTGACACGATTACTTCGAAAGTTTACCATCAAAGAAGAACAAGTTGGCGGATTAAAATATTTTGAGAAGAGTGAATTCTATTCAAAGGTTTACATTTTTGCACTCGCAGCAACTTTTTCATTTGCCACTTTCGATTGGATCATGTCGATTGATTCACATTGGTTCAGCACCATATTTGCTGTTAGAAATTTTGTGATGGGATTTTATCATGCGGTTGTGATGATCACCATTGTAATTATTGTTTTGAACAAGCTTGGATATTTCCCCTTCTTTAACAAATTTCATTTAAAAGATTACTCAAAATACATCTTTATATTAGGCATCATCTGGGCTTATACCTGGTTTAGCCAGTACATTTTAATTTGGTATGCCAACATTCCTGAAGAAACGGTTTATTATGTACCTCGAACTATGGGTGAATTCAAGCCTTTATTTTACACTGAACTTATTGTGAATTGGCTGTTTCCGTTTTTAGCTTTAATGTCGACCAAGGTGGCCACCAATAAAAATGCCGTTTTGGTGATTGCCATTATTTTAATGCTCGGTCAGTGGGTGGATGTTTATATGCAGGTTACTGTAGGAACCCTTCATCACCTGCACATTGGATTTATTGAAATTGGTAGTTTTTTAGGATTTATTGGAATCTTTAGTTTGGTTCTGGCCTACTCTCTGAAAAAAATTCCGCTGGTTGCCAAGAATCACCCATACATTGATGAATCCTTAAATCATCATGCATAAGCCATAGAAACTCCTTCAATTTCGGAGGAGTTTTATTTCAACCTACATTAGTTCTAATTTTAACTAAATTTGCGCATTACTAATTATTACTAAACTTACGATTCTCATGAGAAAATTTTTTGACTTTCTGTTTTCTATGCAATTTTCAGGCACACTCATGCTTATTTTTGCAGGTGTTATTGGTGCCGCAACTTTTGTTGAAAATGACCTTGGCACCCTTGCCGCTCGTATTATCGTATACGACTCGCACTGGTTTGAGGTATTAATGCTGTTAATGTCTATTAGTATGTTTGGCAGCATTTTTAAATACAGACTGTATCAACGAAAAAAACATACGGTTTTAATATTTCACATTTCGTTTATCATCATTCTTATCGGAGCAGCAATAACTCGTTATGTTGGTGAAGAAGGTAATATGAGAATTAGAGAAGGAGAATCTTCCAACCAAATCATTTCGCAATATTCATATGTTCAGGTTACTGTAAACAATGGCGTAAATAAATATCACTACAGTCATCAAAAATTATTTAATCCATACAAAAACAACCATTACGAAAAAACGCTAAACTTTAATAACGAAAGCAGTAAAATAACAGCATTAAGATATGTTCCGAATGCTGCTGAAACCATTGTTGAAGATCCCAATGGTGACCCCATTATATCGGTTGTAACCATGGGCAGAAATGGGCAGGAAGCCAGATTTATAAAAAAAGGTGAATCAGTAATCATAGGAAACACCCATTTTTCATTTAACTCAGCAACGCAAAATCCTTCTCAGGTGCGAATCATTCAGGGTGCGGATGGATATTACTTTAATGCTCCATTCGAGGTAAGTATTTCCGACATGACCAACCAAGCAAAGGTTATGATGGAAGCAAATACAAATCATCCCTTTCAACCAATGAAACTTTATTCATTTGGTGGAACTAATATCGTAATTCAAAAAATTTATGATCGCGCAAATACGCGATTGGTGGCCGGACCTGAAAATAAAGACATCAATTATAATGATGCTGTTATTTTCAATCTTACTTATCATAATCAAACGCAGCAACTTACGGTATTTGGCGGCAGAGGCATCCTTGGAGAATCAAGTTCAGTTAAAATTGATGGTGTTGAGTTTTCCATAAGTTATGGATCCAAACTCATCGATTTACCTTTCTCTCTTTACTTAAGAGATTTCCAATTGGATCGTTATCCGGGATCAATGAGTCCTTCTTCCTTTGCGAGCGAAGTCACCCTCATCGATAAAAGGTATAATATTGAAGAACCACGACGAATATTTATGAATAATGTGTTGAATTATGATGGATACCGCTTTTTCCAATCCTCTTATGATCAGGATGAAAAAGGCACCATTCTTTCTGTAAATCATGATCGCTTGGGAACCATCGTCACATATTTCGGATATTTCATCATGGCCCTGGGTATGATCTTTAATTTCTTCCACAAAGACAGTCGCTTCAGAAATCTCATGAGACTTTCTTCCAAAGTAAATAAAGCCAGTATAATTTTAGTCTTAATCACCGCAGGTATTTTTAGTTCAAACGATACTCAAGCTCAGTACCGAAGCATTGATGCCAATAATTATATTGATGCTGCACATGCAAAAGAATTTGGGCAATTGATGGTATTAGATCAAAAGGGAAGGATAAAACCCATCAATACCTTGTCTTCTGAAATTGTAAGGAAGGTGACTAAAAAAGGTAGTTTTATGGGACTAACACCTGATCAGGTATTTTTAGGCATGCTTGCCGATGCCGGAACCTGGCAGTCCATTCCCATGATAAAAGTTTCTGATAAGGAATTGAAAAGAATGTTGGGTATTAGTGGTAATCGGGCTTCCTTCAACAATTTCATCGATTATAACAAAGGTGGAACTTATAAATTATCGGGCTATGTTGATGCTGCATACAAGAAAAAGCCAGCCAACCGAACAGGGTTTGATAAGGAAATAATGAAGGTCGATGAAAGAGTAAACATTTGTTATATGGTTTACTCCGGAGGCTTTTTAAATATCTTTCCTTTGGAGGGGCATGAAAATGATGGATGGTTCTCGGCTAGTGATTCTTTAAAATTTGCACCCGAAGATCGCGCTTTTGTGAAAAATGTTCTTCCAATGTATTACGGATCAATCAATAAAGGATTACAAACAGGAAATTGGTCGGAGGCCATGCAAAGCTTAAGTTATATCAAGACTTTCCAGATTAAATTTGGCAGTAAAATATTCCCTTCAAAGACGAAAGCATTTTTTGAAGTTCAATACAACAACATTAACATCTTCAAACGCTTGTTTCCATATTTTAGTCTGGTTGGCTTTATCATGCTCATATTGTTGTTTGCCAACATCATGAATCCCAGGTATAAATTTGAAAAGATTATAAATATTGGTGTAATTTTAGTTATTATCGGATTTACTTTCCAAACCTTTGGTTTGGCTGTCAGATGGTACATTTCTGGTCATGCTCCATGGAGTAATGGATACGAATCGATGATTTACATCGCCTGGGCAACCGTTTTATCCGGTTTGTTCTTTATGAAAAAATCAAAAATCACTGTTGCTACAACAGCGATTTTATCTTCCTTAACTTTAATGGTTGCCAATCTCAGTTGGATGGATCCAGAAATCACCAATTTAGTACCTGTACTAAAATCATATTGGTTGGTCATTCATGTTGCTGTAATTACAGCCAGTTATAGTTTCCTTGCCATTGGAGCTTTATTGGGATTCTGGAATTTGGTACTTATGATTTTGAAAAATCCTGGCAACAAAAAACGAATCAATGATACCATCAAGGAACTAACCAACATTAACGAAATGAATTTAATTGTGGGTGGTTTCTTATTAACCATTGGAACCTTTTTGGGTGCCGTATGGGCCAACGAAAGCTGGGGCCGTTATTGGGGTTGGGATCCTAAAGAAACCTGGGCATTGGTAACCGTTGTTGTTTATGCCTTTGTAGTTCATATGCGTTTAACTCCTGGATTAAAAGGAACTTATGCATTTAATTTTGCTGCTCTCATCAGTTTCAGTTCAGTATTGATGACTTATTTTGGTGTAAATTATTATTTATCAGGAATGCATTCCTATGCTAAGGGTGATCCAGTACCAATTCCGGTATTCGTTTATTATACCATCGTTATCATTTTTGCAGTATCAATCTGGGCTTACATCAAAGAAAACAAACAAAATAAAGAGATTAAATCTGAATAAGAATCAACAAAAACATCAATTGAAAAATTCGAAGTCAGAAATGATTTCGGATTTTTTTAGCTAATTCTTTTATTTTTATTTGGTCTAATTTATAATAGTGAGAGAATTATACTATTTTTGTCAAAGTTTTACGATATCATAAAATCATATCAAACAAAATTGAAATAATGAAAATAGCTGAAAATAAAGTAGCTGTATTAGCATATACCATGACTACAGATGGTGGTCGAAAAATTATTGAATTAATCAGAAGTGAGCATCCACGAGCATTTATCTTTGGAGCAGGTGTTTTGTTAGAAGCGTTTGAAAAAGAAATGATGGGCCTTAAATCTGGCGATTCATTTGACTTTGAATTGGAGGCAGAAAACGCTTACGGATCGCGTGATGTTTATGCCGTGATGGACATTCCAAAAGATACCTTTGAGGTAAATGGTGCCCTTGATGAAAGTGTACTCCTCATTGGCAATGAAATCCCTATGATGGACAATCATGGAAACAGACACAATGGAGTAGTTGTTGAAGTCAATGAAAAAGATGTAGTAATGGATTTCAACCATCCTTTGGCCGGAAAACAATTACATTTTAAAGGAGAAGTGATTGAAGTTCGTGAAGCCAATCAGGAAGAGCTGGATTCATTAAATCATAGCTGTGGTTGTGGAAGCAGTTGCGGATGCGGAAGCGGTGAAAAGAAAAACGAATCTCATGGTGGCTGCGGTTGTGGAACTAAAGAACCCAAACATGCACATGCCGACGACGATTGCCCAACCTGTGGCAATGCCCCCGAAGATCAAGGAAAAGGTATTGGCAGTTGCCGATGTGGTTAATTCTTAATACTTTTCATAACAATCCATCGAATAATTCGCTAACTTTGGGTTAAATTCAAACACTACCGAAGTTTGGCCAAAGATCAAGGAATTAAATGCTTTCATTGTGGTGATGATTGTGGTAGCAACCCAATTGTTTACGAAGACAAACCTTTTTGCTGTAACGGTTGTAAATCTGTTTATGAAATTCTTAAGGATAATGATGCCTGTGAATATTACGCAATAGAGGACGAACCGGGCACCAAAAACCTAAACCCCGAACTAGGAAATAAATTTGCCTACCTCGATCATGATGACATCAAGAAAGAATTACTTGATTTTTCTGATTCCGGGATTAACAAAATAACTTTCTTTATTCCATCCATTCATTGCAGTTCTTGTATCTGGCTTCTCGAAAATTTAAATCGGCTAAATAAAGGCGTCATCCTTTCCTCAGTCAATTTTGTTAAAAAAGAAGCCAGAATTACTTTTAAGGAATCGGAAATTAGTCTTCGGCAATTGGTTGAGTTGATGGCTTCAATTAACTATGAACCCAGAATCACCCTTAACGATTTACAAAAGAAATCTGAGAAGTCTGAAAATAGAAAAATATATTATAAACTGGGTGTAGCGGGTTTTACATTCGGGAATATCATGCTTCTTAGTTTTCCCGAATATGTCAATTTCAATGATACCCTCGAGCAAAATTACCGTGATTCGTTTGCCTGGTTGAACCTTTTACTTTCATTACCCATTGTTTTTTTCGCCGGCACAGATTATTTTACCTCATCTTATAAAAGCCTAAAAAAGAAGATTGTAAACATCGACATTCCCATTGCCATTGGGATTTTTGTTCTTTTTGTAAGAAGTGCCTATGAAGTGATTAGTGGAACGGATGTTGGTTATTTCGATTCGCTGGCCGGACTGGTCTTCTTTTTATTGATCGGGAAATGGTATCAAAACAAAACTTATCAGGCTTTATCTTTCGAAAGAAATTACAAATCGTATTTCCCGGTAGCTGTTACGGTGATTGATGATCAGGAGGCAGAAATTTCAATGCCCCTTAAAGAACTCAAAATTGGTCATCGAATCATCATTCGTAATAAGGAAATCATTCCGGCAGATGCCATTCTTTTAAAAGGCAAAGCCAATATTGATTATAGTTTTGTAAGTGGCGAATCTACTCCCGTATCAAAAACAATGAAAAGCTTGATTTATGCAGGGGGTCGCCAGGTTGGAGAGGCCATTGAGTTGATGGTTGAAAAAGAAATTTCTCAAAGCTATTTAACCGAGCTTTGGAATCAGGAGATTGGTACTAAAAAAGAAGATTCTAAACTTAACTCACTCATCGACAATGTGAGCAGGTATTTTACCATTATCATCATTCTTATTGCAGTTATTAGCGGTGTTTATTGGTTGATTGTTGATCAAACGGTTGCCATGAATGCCTTTACTTCTGTTCTGATTGTGGCTTGTCCTTGTGCGCTTGCTTTAACTTTGCCTTTCGCATTTGGAACCACCATGAGATTGTACGGACGGGCTGGTTTCTATTTAAAGAAGACAGACATTGTTGAACAGCTTTCCAGAATTGACACCATCGTTTTTGATAAAACAGGAACTTTGACCAGAAATGACGAATTCGATGTGAGTGCCAATCATCTGAACCTGAACGAAGAAGAAAACATTTTAATTAAATCGGCAGTTCGACAGTCTTCTCATCCCATGAGTTTGGCAATTTACAAGTATTTAGGTAATGATTTTCTGAAAGAAATCGACTCATTTAATGAAGTTCCGGCTGAAGGAATTACAGCCATAATAAAAGGTGAGGAAATAAAAATTGGATCGAAAAAGTTCATCACTGGTGTCGAAAAAAATGACCTCAGCTATTCGAGCAAAGTTTATATCTCAATAAATAATGTTCAGAAGGGATTTTTCCAGATCAACAACAAATATAGAGATGGTTTAGAAGAAGTAATCAGAGATCTTAAAACGCATAAAGAGTTACACTTACTTTCGGGCGACAACGATGCGGAGAAAGAAAACCTGCTTCCACTTTTTGGGAATGATAAAGTTATGCATTTCAATCAATCTCCGGTCGACAAATTAAATTACATCAAGGCACTAAAATCAGAAGGCAAACGCATTTTGATGATAGGAGATGGTTTAAATGATGCCGGTGCCTTAAATGAGAGCCATATTGGTATTTCAATAGCTGATAATATTTACCACTTCTCCCCTGCTTGCGACGCCATATTGGAGGCCAATAAATTCAAGGAGCTTTTCAGGTTTATGTCATTTTCAAAAACGGCCATGAATGTGATCAAAGTCAGTTTTGTCATTTCATTCATCTATAATATATTTGGAATTTCCTTTGCTGCAGATGGTTTGTTAACCCCAATCATTTCTGCCATTTTGATGCCATTAAGTTCGGTAACCGTGGTTGCATTTATCACCCTTAGCATTCGCTCGATGGCCAAATTAAAGGGGATTAAAACTTAAAACACCCTCAAAAAAAAGATCATCTTTCCTTAAAAGCATCTATCATTATTCTTGTAGATGATGTAATTAATTGTTTATCTTTATGATGCAGATTTCTCAAAAAGTAATTAAATGCACCAAAACCATTACTTCCTACTCTTTCTTATCTAGAACAACTATAAATTGACATTTTGGTAAACATTTACCTAATTACTTTTTTGATATCAGCAAAATGCTTAATATTTTTGTTTAAGAGCTAAGATGAGTGCACTATTCGTATTAATTGGATTTAGCCTATTTGTTGCTATAGGATTTTTGATTGCCTTTATTTGGTCGGTTAAAAGTGGCCAATATGAAGATGATTACACCCCGTCGGTGCGCATCCTATTCGATGATAAGCCCAAGAAAAAAAAGAAATCAACAGAAAAATCAGACGAAAAACCAGATAAAGAATCTAAAAAGAACAATCATGGAAATTGAAAAATTCTATTATGACAATCGGATTGTAAAGTATTTCGCCTATGCCACCATTTTTTGGGGTATCATCGGAATGCTTGTTGGATTATTAGCAGCTTTACAATTGGTATGGCCTACCTTCACATTTGAGCTAGCCTACACAACTTTCGGAAGAATCAGGCCCGTTCACACCAATGCTGTCATTTTTGCATTTGTTGGGAATGGCATTTTCATGGGCGTTTATTACTCTTTACAGCGCTTATCAAAAGCCCGCATGTTCAACGATACGCTTAGTTATATTCACTTTTGGGGGTGGCAGTTAATTATTGCTGCAGCTGCAATCACATTGGTTTTAGGAATCACAACCAGTAAAGAATATGCTGAACTTGAATGGCCCATTGACATTGCTATCACTTTAATATGGGTGGTTTTCGGTTGGAATATGATTGGAACCATCATCAAAAGACGGACCAGTCATATATATGTGGCCATTTGGTTTTACATTGCAACCTTTGTTACGGTTGCCGTGCTTCACGTTGTAAACTCTTTTGCAATTCCGGTTACTTTCTGGAAGAGTTACTCACTTTTTGCAGGAGTACAAGATGCATTGGTACAATGGTGGTACGGACATAATGCCGTTGCATTTTTCCTCACCACTCCTTATTTAGGATTGATGTATTACTTTTTACCAAAAGCGGCCAATCGACCGATCTATTCATATAAGCTTTCAATCATCCATTTTTGGGCTTTAATTTTCTTATATATCTGGGCTGGCCCTCATCATCTTTTGTATTCATCCTTACCAGATTGGACACAGGCTTTAGGAGTTATCTTTTCAATCATGCTCATTGCTCCATCCTGGGGAGGTATGCTTAATGGCCTCCTAACTTTAAGAGGAGCATGGGACAGAGTGCGTGAGGACCCAATATTAAAATTCCTGGTGGTAGCAGTTACCGCATATGGTTTATCAACTTTTGAAGGACCCATGATGTCGTTAAAATCAGTAAATGCCTTAACTCATTTCACCGACTGGACCATTGCACACGTTCATATTGGAGCATTGGGATGGAATGGATTCATGACCTTTGGTATCATTTACTGGCTTATCCCAAAAATATTTAACACCAATCTATTTTCAAAAAAACTGGCCAACATTCACTTTTGGTTAGGCACCCTAGGTATTTTAGTTTATGCAATCCCACTTTATTGGGGTGCTGTAACTCAAGCATTGATGTGGAAAGAATTTACACCTGAAGGGTTTTTGAAATATCCCAATTTCCTCGAAACAGTTACCCAAATTTTGCCCATGTATCACGCTCGAATATTTGGCGGTAGTTTATATATAATCGGTGCTTTAATCTTTGTTTACAATATCGTTAAAACTGTAAAAGCTGGAAGTTTCATTAAGGAAGAAGCTGCTGAAGCTCCGGCAAGAGAGCAAGTTCTTCCAAAACGACAGCCAGGTGAAGGTTATCACAGATGGTTAGAAAGAAGACCCATTCAATTTATGTTATTGGCATTGGTTGCAATACTTATTGGAGGGGTGATTGAGGTTGTTCCAACTTATTTAATTAAGTCGAACATTCCCACAATTGAGAGTGTTAAACCATACACGCCTCTCGAACTTGAAGGACGTGACATATACATCAGGGAAGGTTGTTATACCTGTCACTCTCAAATGGTTCGTCCATTCAGGTCAGAAACTGAAAGGTATGGTGAGTACTCAAAAGCTGGCGAATTTGTTTATGATCACCCATTCCAGTGGGGTTCAAAACGAACGGGGCCTGATTTAGCTCGCGAAGGAGTTATAACCGGGAAGATGTACAAACCGGCATCCTGGCACTACAATCATATGAAAGATCCACAGCTGGTAAGTCCTCAATCCATCATGCCGTCATATAAATGGCTATTGACAGATGATTTGGATTTGTCGAATATTGAGAAGAAGATTAAAGTTATGCAGAAACTGGGTGTTCCATATCCCGAAGGCTATGCTGATATTGCTAAAGATGAATTATTAAAACAGGCAGATCAGATTGTTGAAAACCTTAAGAATGGTGGTATAGAAACTGAAAACAATAAGGAAATTATTGCATTGATCGCCTATTTGCATCGATTAGGAACTGACATCACTAAAAAATAGGAAAATGAAAATTGTTAGTCATTATTTGCAATCAATTGATGGGGTTTCAATTTACCCCATCATCACTCTGGTTATTTTCTTAAGTATGTTTATTTCAATTTCAATATGGGTATATAAACTTAGTAAGAAAGAAGTTCAGGGAATGAGTCAAATTCCTTTCGAGGAAGGAGAACTAAAGCAACAGGAAAGAGTCTTATAATATTTTTTGAAAAAATAAAAATTTAACAGATGGAAACCAAAGAAAAACACGATCTCGAAAAAGATGAGCTAACAGGTGATGATCTTATTTCTGGTCATGATTATGATGGAATTAAAGAATTAAATAACCCAATGCCAAAATGGTGGCTCTGGCTTTTTTATATTACAATCGTATTTGCAATTGTGTATTTTGTTAGATATCATGTAATGCATACGGGAGCATTACAGGATGAAGAATATGAAAATGAAATGGCTGAAGCTGCCAGAGAGTTAAATTCATTAAAGACTCAAACGCTGGATGAAACCAATGTAGTTTTGCTTGAAGATGCAGCAAATCTGGCAGCAGGAAAAGAAATCTATGATAAAAACTGCTTGGTTTGCCACTTATCAAAAGGCGAAGGTTTGGTAGGGCCTAATTTAACCGACGAATATTATATTCATGGTGGGAGCATTGGCGACATTTTTAAAATTATTAAAATCGGAAATCCATCTATGGGGATGATTTCCTGGAAAGATCAGCTTAGCCCACTTCAAATACAACAGGTTTCAAGCTTTATTTATAAAATGGATGGAACGAATCCTCCAAATCAAAAAGAAGCTCAAGGTGAAAGATATGTACGTTAGTTCATAAAAGATGGTTCAGTTTAAAAGAAAGGAAGAAGAAAAAGCATCATTCCGTGACAGCCTTGCAACCATCGATAGTAAGGGTAAGAGGCTTTGGGTTTATGCCAAAAAACCTAAAGGTAAACTAACCAATTACCGAACAATTGTAGGTACAATATTACTCTTATTCTTGTTTACAGGTCCCTTTTTAAAAATTAATGGCAACCCCATTTTACTACTCAATTTTATTGAGAGAAAGATATTTATATTGGGAATGCAATTTTGGCCTCAAGATTTCCATCTGTTCTTTTTGGCCATGTTATCCTTATTCGTCTTCATTATTTTATTCACAACAACTTATGGTAGAGTATGGTGTGGATGGGCCTGTCCACAAACCATATTCATGGAATTTATTTTTCGAAAGATTGAATACTTAATTGAAGGCAATGCGCGCAATCAACAAATTCTGGACAAACAAGCCTGGAACTTTAATAAAATTTGGCGAAAGAGTTTAAAACACTCAGTGTTTTACCTCATTTCTTTCTTAATTGGCAATATCTTTTTAGCTTACATTATCGGAATCGAAGAGTTAAAAATTATAGTTACCGGCAACCCAATGGAGCATCTGAGTGGCCTGGGAGCCATGCTAGTCTTTTCAGGAGTTTTCTATTTCATATTTGCTTTCTTCCGCGAACAAGTTTGCACTGCCGTATGCCCCTACGGAAGATTGCAAGGCGTTTTACTTGATAAAAATTCAGTGGTTGTTGCCTATGATTATAAACGCGGCGAACCCAAAGGAACTTTTTTTAAAGGAGAAGACCGTAAGAAAAACAACAAAGGAGATTGTATAAACTGCACCCAATGTGTTCAGGTATGCCCAACCGGAATCGACATCAGAAATGGCACCCAATTAGAATGCATCAATTGTACGGCTTGTATCGATGCTTGTAATAGCATGATGGATACTGTTGGTCAGCCCAGAGGTTTAATTCGATATTCTTCAGAAAATATGATCGCGGAATCAAAAAGATGGAAATTGAATTCCAGATCAATTGCCTACTCGACCGTTTTAGTTATACTTCTGGCACTTGTTGTTTACTTTTTCAGTAATCGATCGAGTGTTGAAACTACCATTTTAAGGGCTCCTGGCATGCTTTACCAAGAACAACCTGATGGCAGACTCAGCAATCTTTACAATCTCAAAATGCTTAATAAAACCAATGTCGACATGAATGTTGACTTGAAATTATTATCACATAAAGCTGAGATAAAGATTGTAGGTGAATTAAATGAAGTAAAAGCGCAAACCATGGGAGAATCTGTCTTTTTCATTCTTTTTAATAAGGATCAAATTCAGAATCAGGAAACCATTGTTGAGCTGGCCGTTTATGCAAATGGAGAATTAATAGAAAAAATCAAGACTACTTTTATTGGACCAAACGAATAATTTATGCAATTCAAATTTAATTGGGGAACCGGAATATTTATTTTTCTGATATTGTTTTTTATCGCAATATTTTCATTCGTATACTTTGCATTTATGCAAGAAGTAGACTTGGTTGAAGAAGATTATTATCCCAAAGAACTAAATTACCAACAGCATATCCAAAAAAGAAATAACCTAAAAAACCTTGGTGAGGAAATACGCTTAACTCAGTTTAACAACCAACTAACATTGGTTTTCCCAAAGAGCCAAAATTACGATCAAATTAAAGGTAAAATTCTAATTTATCGTCCTTCCGATTCAGGTTTCGATTTAAAATACACTATCGAACTTGATTCGACGAATACACAAACTATCAATGCTAGTAAATTACTAAGTGGCAAGTATATTGTAAAAGTTGACTGGTCATACAACGAATTAAAATATTATCAGGAACTAACACTTATATTATAATATGGAATTAATTGCTGCATTAACCTTAGGATTGATTGGAAGTTTCCATTGCATTGGTATGTGTGGACCCATAGCTATAGCACTTCCTTTAACAAACCAAAACTGGCTCACAAAAATTCTTGGAGCCTCTATCTACAACATTGGACGAGCCATTACGTATGGCTTTATGGGTGTAATTTTTGGCTTACTCGGAAAAGGCTTTAAACTAGCCGGGCTTCAGCAATGGGTGTCTATTGCTATGGGATTGATTATGATACTTTCGGTATTGTTTCCTGTGATTTTCAGAAACAGGGTGAAGATTGATGGATTCATCAATAAGTTTGTCGGAAAACTTAAAAAGGCTTTTGGAAATCTTTTTAAAAATCGATCTTACCACTCTCTTTTCTTAATTGGTGTACTCAATGGATTTCTGCCATGCGGTTTAGTATACATGGCTATTGCTGGTGCTGTTGCTACAGGTGAAGTTCTGAATGGAGCCATGTACATGATTGTTTTTGGATTAGGAACACTTCCCATAATGCTGAGTGTGTCACTAATTGGAAATATAATTAGTGGTCGTTTCCGAGATCGTATTAGGAAATTCATTCCCATCTTTATTGTTCTGATTGGACTTCTGTTCATTCTGAGAGGAATGAATTTAGGCATCAAATTTATCAGTCCGAAATTAAACAAACCCAATTCAACTGAAATGATGATGCATCATTAAACAAATAAATTAAATCATTTATTACTTAAAGTAAATTATCATGAAAACGAAAACTGTTTTATTTATAATTATCCTAACCATCGGATTAGGAACTATAATCAGCTCTGGAAAAATCGTTAAAGCATTTACTACGAATGATGCTGAAATGATCTCAACTCCTCAAACTGATCCCGCAGATGCCAAATATCCCAAAGGTGCTAAAATTTATAAAGAGAAGTGTATCATCTGTCATATGGCTAATGGTGAAGGCATCACAGGTGCATTTCCTCCTTTAAAAAACTCCGACTACCTCTTTGCTGATAAAGTAAGAGCTGTTTCTCAAACCCTGAATGGATCACATGAGCCAATGGTGGTTAATGGAGTAACTTATGTAGCACCTATGGCACCTCAGGTTAACACCAAAGAGGATGCTGTTGCAGTCATAAATTACGTACTCAATGCTTGGGGAAACAAAGGTGGAACCGTAAGTATGGAAGATGTGAAAGATGTTAAAATCGACCCCAGATAATTAACATTAAATTCTTAATATTTAGGCAAAGCACCTATATCTTTCATGCTTAATTGTATTATTTTTGTTAAGTGTGGCGAGGTTTTCTATTTTCCCTTTTTTGGAAACTTTTCATTATTCTGGGACAGAAAAGCAACCAACCAAAAACAAATTCGTTATCTAAAAAACTATTCAACAGTCGATTAGGTACTTTTTAATCTTTTGGCGCACTTATTGACTATATTACTGAAACTAAAAAAGATACTATATGAGGAGTCTAAGATATTTAGTGGGAATGGTGATGATTATGGCCTTAGTATTGGGATCATGTAAAAAATGGCCTGATACAAGTGAAACAGACGAAGAAGCTAAATTGATGGAGAATTTAGTTGTGGCTCAGAACTTTGATTGGAAAACTACAAAAACGGTCAACATTTCAATTCAGTTACCAGAGAATGATCCTTCTGATGTTATAAGAATTTATACTGAAGATTTAGAAGAATTGTTATATATCGGTTATGGTGATGAGAACACTTTTAGCGTAAGCACCAAAATTACAGTACCTACTTATTTCAGCACAGCAATCATCTATTATGGATATAATGATCGGTACTTACCCGTCTTACTCGGCTTCGATAAAGATTTATCTTATGATTACAACCTGGATCTAAAGAGCGCAAATGCAGATTGTGGGTGTGAAGATGCCATTCGAACCCTTACCATGAAATACAATGGTAGTTCAGCAACAAAAATTAGAGTTCAGGAAGAAAAGAAAAACCAAGATCCTGTTGTATTATTTTCTAATACCGTTGGCGCTGGAGCACAATTTAGTTTCACAGGAGATGATGGAGGTAAAATGAATAAAAATATTTACTTCTATATTGGCGATAGTGAAGAGTCTAATACAAGTATGCAAGTGGATTGTAAATATAATTTATACAAGGGCGATACCTTTGGAGAATTCACACTTGTTTCTGGAACAAGTGAGGATGAAACCCCTTTATGTGAACAAAGTACTAATTGTGGTTGTGAAGGAGGATTGGTTTATTTGAAACTAAGGTATACCGGAAGTTCAACAGCTAGCGTTAAGGTTTTGGGCAAAAAAGGTAATAAATGGGTGACCTATATAAATCAATCTGTTGAATCCAATGAAGAATTTAGTTTTACAGGTGACGGAAATGATGGACGACTAAGAAACAATCTTACTTTATATGTAAACAACACTGAAAACACTTCGATACATACCAGCTGTTCTGTTGATATTAACATTGGTGACACTTATGGTAGTTTTAGAATCGTTGAAGGATATAATAAAAACAACTTATCACTTTGTGGATCAATAGAAGATGTAAGCAACGGTGGAGGAGGAAATACTGGTGGTGGTAACAACGAAGGTGGTAATAGTGGAAATACCACAACCACGAATACAAATGGAACCCTTGCTTATGAGGATTTATGGCCATCAAAAGGAGATTATGATTTTAATGACCTTGTGATCAATTATGATTTTACTGTTACAAAAGACAATCAAGATCGGATATTAAACATCTCTTCTACTTTTATCGTTTATTCTTTTGGGGCCTCTTTCCATAACGCATTTGGATTTGAATTCCCGGGAGTAAAAAATGATCAAATTATAAGGGTTACTGGATACGATGTAGCATCTAGTGGAATCATTGCCATCACAGCAAACGGACTTGAGCTCAATCAACCTAATGCAACTGTTATTGTTTATGACGACTCATATCGCTTAATGACACATCCTGGTGTTGGGATTGGTATCAATACCGTTGAAGGTGCTCCCTATGTGACGCCCGATACAATAAATGTGAATATGGTATTTTACGAAAACGGAGCATTTGCATCAGGAGGCTCTGTGAGTTACAATGATTTAGACATTGGTAATTTTAATCCGTTCATTGTCGTAAATCAAACCCGTGGCAGAGAAGTTCATTTACCAAATTTTCCGCCTACAGCACTTGCTGATGACTCTTACCTCGGATCTTTTAACGATGATAGTAATGCTGCCACTGGTAGATATTATAAATCAGATAACAATTTACCCTGGGCCATTAACATTCCCGAAGTTTTTGAATATCCCTACGAAAAAAGGGATATTGCCTCTGCTTATTTACACTTTGCAGAATGGGCTGAAAGCAGTGGAGTTGCATACCCCGATTGGTATCAAGATAAATCCGGATATAGACTTAGCACATTGATCTATGATCCGAATTAAACACAAATAACCAAAGAGCCCCGAATGTATCGGGGCTTTTTTTATACCTCAACTTTTAAGTTCTCAACCACTTTTGAAATTTGAATTGACAGCTACCTGGCCTTGGTTGTATCTTTGTTAAACAAACAGTGATCTGAGACTCTTAAATTTTAATACCATGAAAACAATCATCTTCATCATCATGCTTTCAATGGTTTTTTCATTGAATTCAAGTCCACAAAAAAAAACCAAGCCATTAAAAAACAAGGCTAAAATAACACAGCTTAATGACAGTGTAGAGTATGAGCTTCTTGTATTTGATGCAGGTTTTGAAACCTATCTCGCCAAACTCCCCTATTCAAAAGATTTCTATAGCAACGACTATTATAAAAGCTGGAACATCAGATATGTGGCAGAATGGAATGCCCGAGCAGTAAATCCCATTCGATACGGAAATCTATATGAAAATCAATTAGACTACCAGGCTGATATTGACTATGGTCTTGAATTAAATTTTAAATTGTATCATTATTTTCAATTCTTTGAAAAAGAAAACGGAGTTACGTTGCTTAAAAGAAAATAAGGTTAATCTGTTATTTTTTTCAAAACCCATTTAAACTCGAATTAAGATATCATCATCACATCTCCTACGAAAATAAGCATGAGATAAACAATCGTATCCATCTTCGTTAATAACTATTTTTTGAAAAAGAAGTGTTTTTTTGGATTTTATTTATAATTATTCTAAATTAGCAACATTATTTTTTGACAAACAGTTACTTATCCTAAATAATCTGAGCATGAAATTCAAACAATATATAATTATATTCAGTTTTTTCCTACTTTTCCTATCTGATTTAGAGTTATACAGTGAAGAGCTTGGACTCTACGAAAAATTAAACGATATCGTAAATCCAGAAATTAGTTTAGTGGATGAAGAAGGAAAAACTGTTCTACTCAAAGATCTAATTGACAAACCAACTGTAATTAATTTTGTCTACTATGAATGTCCTGGTATATGCAGCCCACTATTGGAGGGTGTTGCCGAAGTCATTAGTCGGGCAAAACTTGATTTGGGAACCGAATACCAGGTTTTAACCATCAGCTTCGATGCTGAAGAAGGAACAGAATTGGCTGTCGCTAAAAAAGCTACTTATTCAGAATTGGTTGAAAACAAAGATGTACAAAACGGCTGGAAATATTTTACAGGTGATCAGGAAAACATCGATAAACTTCTGAATAGTTTTGGTTATAAAGTTAAAAAAGAGGGATCGGAGTTTATTCATCCTGCCGCCATTATGGTTGTAAGTCCCGAAGGTAAGATTACCCGCTATTTACATGGCACTTACTTCTTACCATTTGATTTAAAGATGGCGGTTGTAGAAGCTGCAGATGGAAAATCAGGTCCAACCATTAATAAAGTCCTTCAGTTTTGCTTTAGTTATGATGCAGAGGGAAAGAAATACGTTTTCAACATCACTAAAATTTCTGGTAGCCTCATTTTAATACTGGCCATTTCGCTCTTCGGAGCCATGATCATACGAAACAGGAAATCAAAAACCCAAAACGCCTAATTAATATGTCACAAGCAATTTCAAGCGATTTGAATTTTTTTCAAGTTAAAAAAGGTATTGGGTCATGGCTTTTTAGCCTCGACCATAAGCGCATCGGCTTAATGTATTTTTATGCCGTCATTTCATTTTTTCTGGTAGGTGTAGTTTTGGGTTTATTGATGCGATTAGAGCTCATACAGCCCGGAGAAACCATCGTTAAACCAAAAACCTACAATCAGATCTTTACCCTTCACGGGGTGATTATGATTTTTTTATTTATCATTCCAAGCATACCCGCCATTTTTGGTAATTTCTTTTTACCCATTATGTTAGGCACCGATGATGTTGCACTTCCAAAACTTAACTTACTGTCGTGGTGGCTCTATATTACAGGAGCCATTTTTGCACTTTTAACATTGGTTGTAGGAGACGGACCTGCTGATACCGGCTGGACCTTTTATGCCCCTTATAGTGTACAAACGGGGACGAATGTTACGCTCTCTGTTTTGGCGGCCTTCATCTTAGGATTCTCATCCATTTTGACAGGCTTAAACTTTATTGTGACCATTCATCGTTTGCGCGCACCCGGAATGGGATGGTATCAAATGCCTTTGTTCTCATGGGCACTTTACGCCACATCTTGGATTCAATTATTAGCAACACCCATTATCGGAATCACCTTATTGATGATTGTTGCAGAACGCGTTTTTGGGATCGGGCTATTTGACCCCTCCATTGGAGGAGACCCCATTCTATATCAACACCTTTTTTGGATTTATTCTCATCCAGCGGTTTACATCATGGCTTTACCTGCCATGGGGGTTATTTCCGAAATCATACCATCTTTTGCCAAGCGTACCATTTTTGGATATAAAGCCATTGCTTACTCAACCATGGCCATTGCTTTTGTTGGTTATTTTGTTTGGGGCCATCATATGTTTACCTCTGGAATGAGCGGGCCGGCAAGAATCATTTTCTCCATACTTACTTTCCTAGTTGCCATTCCAACGGCCATAAAAGTCTTTAACTGGGTAGCTACTTTATACAAAGGTTCTATTGATTTACAACCTCCGCTACTTTATGCATTGGCATTCATTTTCCAATTTATGATTGGCGGATTAACCGGATTGGTATTGGCAGCTTTAGCAGCCGATATCCATGTACACGACACCTATTTTGTGGTGGGGCATTTCCACTATGTCATGTTTGGTGGTACAGGCTTTGCCATGTTTGGAGCCATGCATTATTGGTTTCCAAAAATCTGGGGAAGGATGTATAACATAAAAGTTGCAAATATTGCTTTCGTTTTGCTAACCTTAGGTTTCAATATGCTTTATTTCCCAATGTTGATTTTAGGTTTAATGGGCATGCCCCGAAGGTATTACGATTATTTACCACAATTTACCGATTTAAATGTTGTTTCAACGGTCGGATCTTGGGTATTGGCCATCGGGCTAATAACTATGCTTGTAAATCTATATAGAGGGATGAGAAAAGGAAAACCAGCAGGCAGAGATCCATGGAATTCTATCAGCATGGAGTGGCAAACTAAATCACCACCACCACTCGAAAACTTTGACAAAAAGCCTGAATTAAACGAAGGCGGGCCTTATAACTATTAAAATAAAAAGAACTATGGCAAAATTTGTTCTTCCCAATTCAGGGCATAATTTCGATCCTGAATCATCGAAGCTTGGAATGTGGCTTTTTCTTTTCACAGAAATACTGCTTTTTGGTGGCTTATTTATCGTGTATTTCGTTTACAGAAGTGTAAATTCTGAAGCATTTCTGAATGCATCCTTTAAATTAAATGTGACCATGGGAACGGTAAATACCGTTATTTTAATTACTTCAAGTATGACTATTGCCATGTCAATCACCGCCTTACAAAGAGGGAAGGAAAAATTTGCAATCAATCTTCTTTGGATCACTTTACTTTTTGCCATCGCCTTCTTAATCAACAAATATTTTGAGTGGAGTGCAAAGATCAGTCATGGTATATTCCCGGGTATGGATCATTATAATGAATTGGAAAATGGTGAAAAATTATACTTTTTCCTCTACTATTTTATGACAGGGCTGCATGCTGTCCACATTATTGTTGGGGCCATTTTCATTGGGTTTGTTATCAAAGGCATTCAAGAAGGAAAAGTCCATGCAAAACGCATTTCATTACTGGAAAACAGCGGTTTATATTGGCATCTGGTTGACTTAATCTGGATCTATTTATTCCCTCTATTCTATTTAATTAACTAATCGATTTAAAATTCAAATCATGAGTGATCAATCAAAAGAAAAACATCATATCGTAAGTTATAAGGAGAGTTTTGGCACCTGGCTTGGTTTAATGTTGTTAACGGTTTTAACAGTTGCGGTTTCTGTGGTAAACGTCAGTTTGGTAACACTAACCGTTGTTACTGCCATGCTCATTGCCACAACAAAAGCCATTTTGGTTGCTTATTATTTCATGCATTTGAAATTTGATCACAAGATATATCGCATCATGCTACTGATTATTACACTTTTATTTACCAGTTTCATGTTATTAACGGTCCTCGATTATATCTCGAGATGATAAGTTTCACCTATTTAAAAAATTAATATTAACAATATATGTTTTCAGAAGCATCAAATTTTGTAAAAGGAGTTGACACTTCACTAGCTGTGATCCTAGGAATCTCGGTCTTTTTTTTAGTGGGTATTACTGCGGTGATGATTTACTTTGTGATTCGCTACAGCAAAAAAAGAAACCCTGTAGCAACCAATATCGAGCACAATAGTAAGTTAGAAATTCTATGGACGGTTATCCCAACCATTTTAGTTGTTGTCATGTTTTATTACGGATGGGCTGGTTTTACACCCATGCGTTCAGTACCTAAAGATGCCATGGTTGTAAAGGCATATGGCCAAATGTGGGCCTGGTCTTTCGAATATGAAAATGGCCATCGCTCTGAAAACTTAATCGTTCCCATAGATAAGCCTGTTAAACTGGAGTTGGTTTCTCAGGATGTACTTCACAGTCTTTACATTCCTGCCTTCCGAATTAAAGAAGATGTAGTTCCTGGACGAGAAACTTTCATGTGGTTTATTCCACAAAAAGAAGGCACTTTTGATATTCTATGTGCTGAGTATTGCGGAGAACGACACGCTTTTATGATGTCAAAATTAGAGGTTTATTCAGAAGAAAAATATAAAGAATGGTATGCCAATGAATTGGGTGTTAGCCGAGATCATCCGGGTTTGGCTCTATTAAAACAAAATGCCTGTATCAGTTGTCACTCCACAGATGGCTCTCCAATCATCGGTCCTAGTTTTAAAGGACTCTGGAATAAAACAGAAATTGTAATTACCGATGGCAAGGAAAGAGAAATTACCGTTGATCGTGATTTTATGCGTAAATCTTTAAATGAACCCAATGCAGATATTACCAAAGGATTTAGTCCCGGCTTGATGATTTCTTACGAGAAAACGATAAGTGATGAGGATCTAGATCAAATTATTGAATACCTAAAAACCTTAAAATGATAAGATTATTAAAAATATATTTAGAGCTTAGCAAGGTTAAAATTACATTTGCTGTTGCCTTAACAACCATTACTGGTTATGTATTGGCGAAAGGGGCCTTTGATTCAGGACTCATCATTCCAACCATCGGTATTTTTATTTTAGCTTGTGCTTCATCAGCCATAAATCATTATCAGGAATTTGAGGCTGATAAAAAAATGACCCGAACCAAAATGCGTCCAATTCCTTCTGGAAGAATTAGTGCAAATCATGCCTTAATTTTTGCATTTATTATGACCATCATTGGATCCTGGCTCATTTATTACGGATCTGATTTTTTAGGCCTACAACTCGGTCTTTTAGCCATGATTTGGTATAACGGAATTTATACACCATTAAAAAGAAAAACAGCTTTTGCAGTGATACCGGGTTCAGTAATTGGTTCATTGCCGCCCTTGGTTGGTTGGGTTGCCGGAGGTGGAAGTTTAATCGATCCCAATGCCATGATTCTTGCCTTTTTCTTTTTCATTTGGCAAGTGCCTCACTTCTGGTTATTGATGTTAAAATATGGGGAAGAATATAAAAAGGCAGGCTACCCTTCAATCACAAGTATTTACAGTCCTCGACAATTAAAAAACACCACTTTTGTTTGGACTTTTGCCACTGCAATTTCAGCTTTAATGATTCCATTTTTCGGCATCATTAAATCAGCCCCCGTAAGTATTGGATTGATTTTGGCCAGCATTTGGTTAATCGTAATTTTTACGCGTTTGCTCTTTGGTGGAAATAAGAAGTTTAATCCGTTCTACTACTTTATGAGGATTAACTATTTTGTTTTGGCGGTGATGATTTTCTTAACGATTGATCATCTGATTTTGTAGTATCTCAATTGCAAAAACAAACTCATTGGTCTTTTCGTTTTGGCCCCAAAGATGCAATAACTCCTTATCTTTCTTTCGGAAGAAAATCTTGCATTTATCATTTTCAAAAAGCTCTGAAATAAAAGAAACCTGGAGACTAGCTATGCCCTCTATATCGTTATTTGAACTCCGCATTCCGTCAAGAGCCCACTTCACATATTCGGCATTATTCACATGTCCATTCTCATCAATGGCACTATAAGGAACTGTGACTTGATAGATTTCTTCTCCTTCTCCATATCTTTTGGGATTTAACCTGCTTAATTTTTCGTCCAGGGCTTTCTCTCCCTGATCCGGAAGTTCAATCTCAAAATCATTAATATTAAGGGGTCTTCTTGAATCTAAATCAATGGCCAACCATTCACTGGTCGCATTCATCAACGGCTTTTCATTAACACCTTCAACTTTAAACTCCCTGAATCCAACCAATCGATTATGTCCACTTGGCCAGGTTAAAAGTTCAATTTTATCACTCCATTTCGGAAAATCCAGAAACTGAACCTTAAGGCTTGAAAGCACCCAGGTCATATTTTTTGACTGTAAACTATGGTACCCAAAACCCAAATTTTCAGCACTTACATAAGCAGCTTCTTGAAACAACAAAAACAAATTTGTTATTTTCAACTTACTATCCGGCCCACACTCAAAAGATTTTACTTCATGATTTAAACGGGTGATAAAATTTAAAGGTTCCATATTTCAATCTATTCATAATAAAAGCCGCAAGTTACATCAAAACATAAGAAATAACTGACATGAAATCTGAATAAATTCTAAAAAATTGTGATAAATTTTAATCTGAATCAGGTGGAGATTTCCTTCTTCCCTTTTTTAAGGAAGTTATCTTCTTTTTTTCAAGCCTTCTTTCTTTTGATGCTTTGGTAGGCCTGGATGCAATCCTTTTTTTATCTGGTTTAAGTGCTTTATTCAGAATCTCATAAAACTTTTCAATGCATTTTTCTTTATTGCCCAGTTGAGATCGTTCAACTTGTGAGGTGATGATAAGCTCACCTTCTAAGCTCAATTTAGCAGCTAATTTCTTGAACAGAATTTGTTTTTCATTTTCGGAAAGCAGCAAAGATTTTGGAACCGAAAACCTAAGCTCCACTTTCGTATTTACCTTATTTACATGCTGACCTCCGGGTCCACCACTTCGTGAAGTGGCAAATACGAATTCTTTACTAAAATCTCTATTTTTTATCACACTCATACTATATTACCAGTATCGTCATGCTGAATTTATTTCAGCATCTACAAATTGTCTTAAAAGATTCTGAAACAAGTTCAGAATGACGGAACTTATTTTAGGAATTTCAATTCTTCACATAAAAGCTTATTATAAATCCTCATACTTCTTATCTGTAATCAGCATTTTGCCCGGAACATGTGTAATGGCGAAAGGCAATTTGGCGTTTTTTAATGCCAATTGAGGCGTGACACCACATCCCCAAAAAACAGGAACTTCGTCCTGCTTTATTTCTACATGATCTCCAAAATCAGGTTTATTTATATCTAAGATTCCAATTTTTGCAGGATCGCCATGATGAACAGGAGCACCATGTGCTTTCGGGAAATCAGCAGTTATTTGAATGGCTTGTTTTAAATCTTTCTCCAAAATGGGTCGCATCGAAACGACATAATTTCCTGAGAAATATTTACTCGCTTTTGCAGGGATATTGGTTTTAAACATCGATACGTTTTTCTGTTGTTCAATATTTCTGACTGAAATCCCATTTTCAATGAGTGCATCTTCGAATGAAAAGGAACAGCCTAATACAAAAGTTACTAAATCATCGCTCCAAACTTCAGAAAGATCATACATCCTTTTTGATAATTCACCACCTTCAAAAACAAAGTATTCCGGAACATCCGTTCTGATATCAATATCTTCTCCCAATTCATCAATCGAAAAAATACCGGGTTTTGAAACACTTAAAATAGGACATGGAATGGGATTGTTTTTACAAAACTGATGAAAATCATCAGCATATCTTTGAGGAAGAATCACCAAATTACCCTGAACAAATCCGGGACATAAACCGCTTGTATTTTCAACAAAAGAGTTGTTTCTTATTTTTTCTCGAACAGATTTTGGAGAAGCATTTTTCATTTGATTACTACTAATTTTTAAGCAATTTACAACTTAATTTTAATCTCGTCATGACCAATATATTGAGAATGCTATAATAAGGTCTTCTGGAATCTAATTTTCTTTAAATTACCTTTTCATTTAATAATTCATTTTATTAATTAACTTTGGTATAGCAAATGTTTGGCAGAGTATATTTCTTTTACGATATGCATCGAATAATCCTCAGGCAAATTAATAAGATTTTATGTTTCTATTACAATGGATTCAAGGCAATGACCTATGGCAAAAAGTTGTGGCTCATTATTCTGATCAAACTATTTGTTTTATTCTTTATTTTTAAATTGTTCTTTTTTCAAAACTTTTTGAATTCGAAGTTTAACAGCGATGCTGAAAAGGGCAATTATGTTATTGAACAGCTAACAAAATAAGCAAAAGATGGAAAACATTGACTTAGGTTTGGTTGATTGGTCGAGGGCACAATTTGCACTCACCGCCTTATATCACTGGATATTCGTACCCTTAACTCTGGGACTTGCATTTATTGTCGCCATTATGGAAACCATTTATGTAAGAACCGGAAAGGCTGAATGGTTAAAAATTACCCATTTCTGGATGAAACTATTTGGGATAAATTTTGCCATTGGCGTAGCAACAGGAATTATTCTTGAATTTGAATTTGGAACCAATTGGTCGAATTATTCATGGTTTGTGGGAGATATTTTTGGAGCACCCTTAGCCATTGAAGGAATCATGGCATTCTTCCTTGAATCAACTTTTATAGCAGTCATGTTTTTTGGCTGGAATAAAGTAAGTAAGAAATTTCATCTGATGTCTTCATGGTTGGTTGCCATTGGTGCCAATCTAAGTGCTCTTTGGATTTTAGTAGCCAATGCCTGGATGCAGAATCCGGTGGGCATGCAATTTAACCCGGATACCGCACGAAATGAGATGCTCAATTTTTGGGAGGTTCTTTTGTCCCCTACAGCTGTAAACAAGTTTTTACACACGGTAACCTCAGGTTATGTTTTGGCAGCACTTTTTGTTGTGGGAGTAAGCAGCTGGTTTTTACTTAAAAAGAGAGAAATTATTTTTGCCAAAAAAAGCATGTTGGTTGCTGCCGTTTTCGGGCTCTGTTCTACCCTGTTCCTGGTACTTTCAGGTGATGAATCTGCCCGTCACATTGCCAAAATCCAACCTATGAAATTTGCAGCAATGGAAGCCTTATATGATGGGCAAACCAATGCACCGCTCATAGCAATTGGCTTTCTTGAACAGCCGCAAGACCCTGAGCATCCGCATCCTCGAGAATTCATGTACAAAATTGAAATCCCAAATATGTTATCTTATTTGGCATTTTTATCGCCTCGTGCATTTGTGCCTGGAATCAATGATTTGGTTAATGGAAATCAGGAAGAGGGGATTATTTCATACTATGAAAAAATCAGGCGGGGTAAAATAGCCATACAAGCATTAAGGAGTTATAAAGATGCTAAAAAAAGAGGTCACGATATCGCGGCAAATGCAAGCCTCGAATTATTTGAAACACATTACAAATACTTTGGTTATGGTTATTACGACGATCCTGAAGATTTAATCCCGAGCGTACCCATCTCCTTTTATGCCTTTCATATCATGGTTATTTTAGGAGCTCATTTTGGAATCCTTTTCACCTTAATTCTATTCTTCCTGTACAAAGGGAAATTAGCCAAAATGAAATGGTTGCTTTGGATTGGAATCCTTACCATCCCGCTGGCTTACATCGCCTCTGAAGCAGGTTGGGTGCTGGCAGAAGTTGGAAGGCAACCATGGGTAATACAAGATTTAATGCCAACTTTATCAGCCGTAACACAAATTGATAAAAGCTCTGTACAAATAACTTTCTGGTTGTTTGCTTTTACATTTACAGCACTTTTAATTGCTGAAATAAAGATCATGATAACTCAGATTAAAAAAGGACCTAAAGACGGAGGACATTAATATGTTTGAAAATTTAAGCTATCTAGCATTGCAACAATATTGGTGGGTCATTATTTCTTTATTGGCTGCCATTCTGGTTTTTTTAATGTTTGTTCAAGGCGGACAAACCATGATTTACACTCTAGGGAAAACCGAACTGGAGCGTAAAGTCATTATTAACGCACTCGGACGAAAATGGGAATTTACCTTCACCACCCTGGTAACTTTTGGTGGGGCATTTTTTGCTTCCTTTCCTCTTTTTTATGCAACCAGCTTTGGAGGAGCTTACTGGGTTTGGATGCTTATACTTTTTTGTTTTATCATTCAGGCCATTGCCTACGAATTTCGTTCGAAACCCAATAATTTTCTGGGGTCAAAAACTTATGAAACTTTTCTATTTATAAATGGCTTGCTGGCAACCATCCTGATCGGAACTGCGGTTGCAACTTTTTTCACAGGTTCGCCCTTTATTGTTAATGACATGAACCAATCTCGTTGGGCAAGCCCCTATCATGGTTTAGAATTGGCCTTCGATTTTGGTCGATATGAAACCTATTTAAATTTATCATTGGGTTTAGCTGTTTTCTTCTTGTCGCGTGTATTGGCAAGTTTATATTTCATCAATAGCGTGGCTCATGCTGATATCATTAAAAGATCACGCAAACAATTGGTGAGAAACAGCATTCCATTTTTGTTTTTCTTTTTATTCTTTTTGGTAAACATTTTATTGATCAAAGGATTTGCTTATAATCCTGAAAATGGCGTGGTATCTTACGAATCCTATAAATATCTTCATAATTTAATTGAAATGCCTGTGGTTCTGATCATATTGATACTCGGAGTTGGATTGGTTTTATTGGGATTGAACCGAACCATTTTTTGCTTTAAAAAATGCAGCACCAAAGGAATTTGGCTAACAGGTATTGGAACCATACTTACCGTTTTTGCACTTTTCTTGATGGCAGGTTTCAACAATACTGCTTTTTATCCATCAACCTTCGATTTACAAAGTTCACTCACCATCGAAAATGCTTCATCAAGTAAATATACTTTAACAGCTATGGCTTATGTTTCATTGATGGTTCCATTTGTAATTGCTTACATTTGGTGGGCATGGAAAGCCATTAATAAAACAAAAATTACAGAAGAAGAAATGAATGAAGAAGGACACGCTTATTAAATGAATAATTACTATTGAATAAGTACTAATGAAAAAAAAGGTTCTAAACAAAATATTCAATAAATATTATTCACTTACATTATAAAATAGACATTATTCATTAAACATTTAAAAATGTATACTACATCGATTATTTGGTTAGCAAGTTGGCCTATTTTTATTTACGTCACCTACAGATTGATTTTATTTGCATTGAAAAAATTTGAAAAAGTGTTAATTGACTAATTCGACAAATTAACATTTAAAACCATGTGTTGTATTTCTCAAGAATCACCCTCAATTGACTGGCAACTTATCCTAACAGTTGGGATTCCCGTAATTGTGGTTGTTATAGGTTGGTTTTCTGGCTATTGGTTAAATTCCCGTAGAGATCTATTAATTAGGAAGCGTGAGGCAAGACTTAAAGCACTAGAAGCTGCATATATGCGTCTTTCGGTGTCAAGCAATCGATCACTTAATGATAAATTAATGGATGATATCGAAACTTTTGTCTCGGAAATTCAACTCTATGGTACACCAAGACAAATTCAACTCATGTCAGAAATTGTTGAAGAATTTAAAAAACCAAACAATAGAGTTTTTTATGATGCTATCCTTACAGATCTTCGAGATACAATGAGAAAAGAACTAGATTTGGAACCAATTTCTGGAAATGTCTGGTGGTTAAGATTTAACCGAAAAGAACATTATAAATAAAAGATTAGATATGCATCTATTTTACTGTTCAGATATTAGTGAAGGAAATTACACCTTAAATGAAGATGAATCCAAGCACTGCATTCGGGTGTTAAGACTCAAAATAGGTAATATCATCCACATTACCGATGGCGTTGGGAATTTGCATAAAACGCAGCTTATTGATGATCACCCCAAAAGATGCACTGTAAAAATTATTGAAACCCGGCAAGAATATGGTAAAAAACCATTTAAGCTGCACATGGCCGTGGCACCCACAAAAAACATTAATCGTTACGAATGGTTTTTAGAAAAAGCAACTGAAATTGGGGTGGATCAAATTACACCCTTAATTTGTGAACATTCAGAACGTAAAGAAATTAAACTAAATAGATTAGAGCGAGTAATTCTGGCTGCAGTTAAACAATCTTTAAAAGCCTATTTCCCAAAACTTGAAGAAGCACAAAAATTTAAAGATTTCGTCAGTCAGAACTTTGATGGTCAAAGATTTATCGCTTATTGCGAAGGTGAACCTCAACTATTAAAAAATCTCTATACCGCACAAACAAATGCACTTATCCTGATCGGACCTGAAGGCGATTTTAGTCCAGCAGAAGTCGAACAAGCTATGGCTGTCGGATTTATACCGGTAAGTTTAGGACAAAGTCGTTTGCGAACCGAAACGGCAGCAATTGCGGCTTGTCATACCATTAACTTAATGAATGATTAATTAAACCCAAAAGTTAAGGAGAGTTTTACGGCAAAATTATCACCTACTTTATCAAATGAATATGGTCCATACCGATAAAATGCCCCAATTCCCAATTGATAGATTTTCAAATCAATTAATTTATTGATCAACAGGCCACTTTCATAATATCCTTTTTCAAGTGTTTTATAACTTGTATTTAAAGGATTATCCGGATGATTGAGTGACCCAAAAGCTGCATGAGTAGCAATGGCGATTTCAGGCGAAAATTTCTCTGAATTAATCAATAATTTGCCGAAATCATGCTGGTAATATAATGCGATATATTTATTCGATAAAAATTCATTCATTCGCATCGTAGCAAAACTATAGGGCGCATAAATGGTGAAGGCTCGATAGCTTCCATTTCCATTAAATAAATTGCAATAGGGAAGATCACCATCAATATATCCAGCTGCTATGCGGAAACTTGATTTACCCATATATTTAAATCTGAAAGATTTTTCAAGTTTCAGATCATAACGTTTATAGGCATAATTGCCCTCAAAAACATCATCAAAACCCTGGGTGTAATTGAACCAAACTGTCGGGAATTTGGAACCTAGAGAGATCTTTGATTTATCACGTTTATAAAACTTTTCCTTAAATGCCCACCTAAACCCAAAACTGGCTTCGGTGAAGTTGAACTTATCAATTCCAAGATCGAATTCAATCCCTCTATTTGCTTCTTTAGAATAATTGTTGAATTCAAAATTAAATTTAAAATCACGTAAGGCTCTAAAACGGAGATAGGCAGATGTTCCAGTAGTTAAATGCATTTGCTTTAACAGCAGTTTCCTAAAGTTTGACAACTCCAAAAGCTTGTTCTGGTCATCAAAATAATGAGTTCCACCACTCTCTCGTAAATCTGAGTAAATAGCAAATCCGGTTTCCATTTCTATAAGCTTATCAAGGGTATAGTTTGCTTCCGCTCTATATTTGATTGCTTTATCCTTAGTTCCATAGGCCAAAAAACCACCCACATTAAACGTTTTTGATACACGCTCATTGGTATGTAATCCCAGTCCGACGTGCAAGCCTTCATAATCACTATAATTTAAAAATTGATTGGCATCCAGATCCACAATTCCTACAGGAATTTTACCAGATAAAACAACCTGAGCCGTTTTTACAATCCGATCGAAATGTTCAGCTTCACCAATGCTATCCATAAAACGATAAGTCTCTTTATCCTTTTTCGAGAGGCTATCGTTTCGATAATTATTCCAATAAACCGAATCACGTTTGTTGGCTTTCGGATCTATTTCAATGGCGATATTTTTAAATTCACGCTTAACCAATTCGGGATTTAAAACAATATTTTTAATATAACTTTTCCCCACAGCCTTTACACCCAAACGGGTACTATCAGTTTGTGCCTGAAACATTTCAGGATTAAAAATCACATCAGTATTTAACTGCACCGGAAACCAATATTCATCATCGAACAATTCATACAATTGCTGAATTCTGATCGTAAAAAATCCACTTTTTTTTGCCGGTTCAGTTCTCACATTTTGCACCGCCCACTTATAACTGTTTATAGATAAGATGCCTTCTAATCCTTCAAAATTGGTGTTCTTTTTTGGACGAAAAGAAATAAGAAAAACAGTATCCAGTCGCTGAGTATAAAGGGTATCCTCAATATTAAAAAAATATTTTGAAGTGCTCCCCGGACTGATCGGATTCACATAATATTTATCAGCAATATGTATCAACGGTTCGTAAAAAGAGGTTGATTGAACCTGAGCTGCCAAAAAAGTAAATATGGGATCTTTAAAGCCAGAAACCCTCTGGGCAATTACTTTACTATAATCCCGATCAGGTTTCATAAATTTACGATCGGTCACCGTTTCCATCAAAAACAGGTCTTGTTTTTCAAAAAAATCTCGTACTCTGGCTGAGGCCGTATCTCTATTTAACGAATCCTTATGAATTAAAAGAGAATCAACATCTGAGGTAATGACCATTCGATCGTAAGAGGTATATGAAAATGATTCAAGTTTTTCAGGATTGTTTAACTTCCGATGATCAATCGTCAGGTCAATAATTCGATGTGCCGGGTTTTCGCCGGCCACAACTGTAAACTCTTTCAAATCAAAAGCAGTTGCCTTGAGCCTGATCACCTTTGTAAAATCAGAATATATCAAGCTAAGTGGCTCATATCCTACATAACTAAATGAAATGTTTTGGATTTCCTCCCTAGACTGAATTTCAAATTCACCATCAATATTTGTAACCGTTCCATAACGACCACCATTAATTACGATATTGACAAAAGCCAGTGGCTCATGACTTTTTTCGTCAATAACTTTACCCTTAAGGGTGTTTTGTCCGAATGAAACTAAAACAAAAGCCTGCAATAACAGGGTAAGCACAATTCTAAACTTCATAGAATATGATCTTTTAAACTAAGACGGAGTGCTCTTAAATATGTTACTTAAGCAATTGGAATTATACAGCAAAATACTCTTCCAAAACCTTTAAGGTATCGCTCTTTGTTTGAATATCATGAGCAATCTGACCTTCATGCAAGACCACAATTCGCTCACAAACTTCAGTTACATGATTCAAATCATGACTGGAAATAAGCATGGTTATTTGCTTATCGGCTTGTAATTCTTTCAATAGATTTTTCAGTCGAATTTGCGTGGTTGGATCGAGACTGTTAAAAGGCTCGTCGAGGATGAGCACATCAGGCTTAGCAATCAGTGCGGCAGCAATTCCAACCTTTTTTTGGTTACCGCTGGATAGGTCACGAATGTATTTCTTTTTACCTATAATTTCGTTATTAAAGAACTCTTTAAAATAAGCAAAGAACTCATCTGAGTCACCTTTACTCAGGCCATTGATGTTTGCCAGGAAAGTAAAATATTCATCAGGAGTTAGAAAGTCAATCAAGAAACCTTCATCAAGATAAGAACCTGTATAGGATTTCCAGTTTGCAGATTTTGAAACATCAACATTGTTTGATAAAACCTCACCGGTTGTGGGTCTGATCAAATCAAGCAAGCAACGAAAAAGGGTTGTTTTTCCGGCTCCGTTGTTTCCAACCAAACCAAAACTTTCACCTTTTTTGATTTTTAAATCAGTAACGTTTAAAACAGTAACTCCATTATATTCTTTGTTAATATTTGCGATTTTTATCATAATAAATATTTTTTCTAACGTTTCCGAAATCCTTCGGCCATTTTATATTTTCGACTTAAAAATTGTTTAACCAGTTTATCAATAATCATTCTGTTAAATAATAAACCTAAAATTCCACTCACTGCAATTACACTCAACCCGATATACGGCCAATCAAAATAATCGAAGAGCACATAAATCAAGACCGGAACAAGCATGGCCGGAATCATTGAAAGCCAGTTGGATGCTCCCATTCCCTGATAATTAAAGGCTGCTCCCTTACTTAAATCCATTCGGTTTGTATTGAAAGTAGCTAAATAAAGTAAACCAAAGGTTAGGACTCCAACATTATATATGTACATCACAAAGTGGAACAGCAATACATCAAAACCAAAATAAACATAGGGGATGGTCACTACGAAACAGAAAGTACTGATTAAAATCGCAACCATAAATTTCATTCTGAAATAGCGGCGCATGTCTATATCATGTGTAAGGATGGTATCGAAATAATTGCTCTCATACGAGAAGGCAAAATTCAAATAGTTATACATTAAACCACCGGTAATAAACCAACCTACAAATATTTTTATGGCACCCAAGTCTCCCATTTCCGGATTTGGATAAAGCAACAGTCCATAAAATAAAAACAGGGGCAACATATAAATGAGAGATTTTGTTCTTTTATGGCGTAAAAACAACTTCATTTCCACACCCACAATTTCTCCCATTTGTCCAAGTCGTTTCAAATACTTAATATCTGAAATTGTATCAACTTTCTTATCTCGACCCACCCTTATTTCTTCAGGGTACAATCTTTTAACCAGGTAATTAAAATTTAAACGATACATTAAGATTAACAATAAAAGAGGCACCAAGGAGCTAATCGGATTCGAAATTATATAATCAAAAACCAATGAAGATGCCTTTGAAAAAGCAATCACATTATAGCTATCTAAAATCAATGCGAGCATCAATCCCAAACCAAAAAAGGCAATAATTTTAGCATTCCCAACCAATTGTTTCTTGACATAAACCAACAAAAAGTTGTTGCTTAACATGAGGAAGAAAACAGATAAAATCCAGATCAATGCAATTCCTGAATCATGGCTTGGAGCAATCTGAAAAATAGCAAAGGGAATAAAAACCATCAAAGGGAAATAGTTAAAAATACTTAACAATGTCTTTGATAACAGATAATTTATGATGCTTGATTTCTTAATGGGAAGATGCAAATAAGGCTGCACCGACATGACCGGCAAAGTTTGAATAAAAAATCTAAGAATCAGGTCAAAAGCAAAATAATACAATAAAATACTATTAAACTTTGATACAGGATCATCATTGGGGAAAAGCGTATGCCATTCAGCGCCTAAATATAAACCTCCCACCAAAAGCTCCAGAAACAACAGCAAAATGATGAGTCCAAGAAAAATATTTACCGCTATATTCTTCTGGAATATGGTAGATCTTTTTGCCTGTTTCCATTGATGACTAATAAAACTTGTTAAAAGCATAAATATGAATATTAATTAGCATTTAATTTTTAATACTATTAGTGACAGAAAGTGTCGAATTATTACAGAAATCTTATTTTAATTTTGGATTATTACGATGGCGAAATTTATCTCTTTTTGTTTTTCTATCCAAATTATTTTTTAACGCTTCTGTAAGGTCCACGCCTGTTTGATTTGCAAGGCACACCAATACAAACAGCACATCGGCAAATTCATTGGCCAAATCCGCATCTTTTTCATTCTCTTTAAAAGACTGTTCACCATATTTTCTGGAGATAATGCGAGCCACCTCTCCTACTTCTTCAGTTAATATCGCCATATTGGTGAGTTCGTTAAAATAACGGACACCATTTTCTTTGATCCATTGATCGACCGTGTTTTGAGCTTCTTGAAGGGTCATATGTTTCTGTGTTTATTTAAACCAAATTTAGGTAAATCTCCGTTCGAATAATTACTACTTTTGTTAAATAAAATTAAATTTTGGAAAAAGAACCGAAAACCTTTCAGATGATTGCCAAGACCTTTTATGGTCTGGAATCAATATTGGCTGATGAATTACGAGCCATTGGAGCCAGAGAAGTTGAGCCCATAAACCGTGCAGTAAGCTTTAAAGGCGATAAAAAACTGATGTATGAGGCCAATTATTTATGCTATACCGCCATTCGTATTTTAAAGCCCATCGCCTCTTTTGAGGTAAATGATGAGTTAAAATTGTACAATGAGCTAACCAAGCTCAAATGGTGGAATTATATGGATGTTGACCAAACTTTGGCCATTGATGCCGTCGTTAGCAAATCAAACATTACCCATTCAAAATTTGCGGCTTTAAAAAGCAAAGATGCCATTGTTGATTGCTTCAGAAGAAAATATGATAAGCGCCCGTCGGTGGATGTGAATAATCCCGATTTAAGAATTAACATTCATATTTTTAAAGAAAAATGCTCGGTTTCTCTCGATAGCTCCGGAAGCTCCTTACACAAAAGAGGTTATCGCGATCAGGTAGATAAAGCGCCTTTAAATGAAGTGTTGGCTGCAGGACTCATCAAGTTGAGTAGATGGGAAGGGAAAACCAATTTACTGGATCCGATGTGTGGTTCGGGAACGCTATTAATTGAGGCTGCCATGCAGGCTTTTGGCATTCCGGCAGGATATTATCGAAAAGATTTTGGCTTTAAACACTGGAATGATTTTGACCAAAAACTGTGGGATCAGATTTGTGATGAGGCACTCGATCATCAAAAAGATTTTGAACATGAAATCATGGGGATCGATCATTCAAAAAAAGCCGTATCTATCGCCAAACTTAATTTAAAATCTTCTCGATTTCATAAAGACATCGAATTAAGAAATACAGATTTTCAGGATCTGCCAACACCCTTCGAAAGTGGCACCATGATCAGCAATCCACCTTATGGAGAGCGTTTGGAAGAAGATGACATCATCGGTCTTTATCAAATGATAGGTGACCAGTTAAAAACAAAATACCAGGGATGGAAAGCCTGGGTTTTGAGTGGGAATTTAGATGCCCTAAAATTTGTGGGCTTACGTCCTTCAAAAAAAATAACTGTTTTTAATGGTGCTTTAGAATGCCGATTTGCCAGTTTTGAAATTTATGCCGGAAGTAAAAAAGCTTCAAAATCAGGTCAAAATTCCAACCGGAAAAATTAAGCTTTCAAAAGGAGCTGTCTCAAAAAAATCTAATCCGTCATTCTGAATTTATTTGGCTTTGCCGAACTTCGTTTCAGAATCTCTAAATAACTAACTCCGAGATTCCGGAACAAGTCTGGAATGACAGAAATTAGAAAAGTTGGCTCTTTTCAGATATCCTCATATTTGTTTTCACCAAAATTCACTCGTAAAAAAACCTTAAATTTGGGTCACATCAAACATGACTTATGTTACCGATTAAAAAAATTGGAGTTTTTACCTCTGGTGGTGATTCACCGGGAATGAATGCGGCCATTCGTGCAGTTGTTCGCACGGGCATTTCAAACGATCTCGAAGTTATAGGAATCATTAATGGCTATGACGGCATGATCAATGGTGATTTTCAGAAACTGGAAACCACTGATGTTTCAAACATCATTCAGCGCGGAGGTACCATTTTAAAAACAGCAAGAAGTGAAGCATTCAGGACCCAAGAAGGAAGGAAGAAAGCTTATCAGGAAATTAAAAAAGCCCAGATAGATGCTGTAATTGCCATCGGTGGTGATGGAACTTTTACAGGGGCTCAAATTTTCGAAGAAGAGTTTGGTTTTCCAATGATCGGGATGCCGGGCACCATCGACAATGATCTTTACGGTACCGATTTTACCATTGGTTTTGATACGGCCGTTAATACAGTTGTAGAGGCTGTTGATAAAATCCGTGATACAGCCAGTTCTCACAATCGTTTATTTATCATTGAAGTAATGGGCAGAGATGCAGGTTTCATTGCTTTAAAAAGTGGAATTGCTTGCGGAGCTGAAGATATTTTAGTTCCGGAAACTAAAACTTTTTACAACTCTATTTTACAGAAATTAAAACACGATTGGCGTCGAAACAAAAAAACGGGCATCATCATCGTGGCAGAAGGAGATGATTCGGGTGGCGCCCTTGAGGTCTCAAAACATATCGAGTCAAATTTCCCTGATTTTAAAACCCGAGTTAGCATTTTAGGCCATATTCAAAGAGGTGGTTCTCCGACTTGTAACGATCGGGTGCTGGCAAGCACTTTGGGTTATGAGGCTGTTATTTCTCTTCTAAAAGGAGAAAGAGGAAGCATGGTAGGACAAGTAAATAAGAAATTGATTCACACACCCTTTTCTAAAGCCATAAAACATCATCAATCTATAAACAAAAGTTTACTCGAAATTGCAAGAGTACTCTCAAACTAAAAGTTATGAAATTAAACGTAGATTTCGTTAGAAAACAATTTCCAGCCCTAAAAGGTGAATGGACTTATTTTGATAATGCCGGAGGATCGCAAACCGTTCAAACAGTTATTGATCGTATCAATGAATATTTGGTTACTTCAGATGTTCAATTGGGTGCCAGTTATGAACCTTCACAAATTGCCGGAAGCAGGGTACAGAAAGGCTTTCAATTTGTGGCCAATTTAATCAACGCCCGTGATGTTTCAGAAGTTATATTCGGATCTTCAACAACCATGTTGCTGAGGCAGCTGTCTTTTAGCTTGGGGAAAACATTGCAGGCTGGTGATGAAATCATTGTTAGCAACAGCGAGCATGAAGCCAATGTTGGAGGTTGGTTAAACCTTCAAAGCAATGGGGTGATTGTAAAATTCTGGGAAATAAATCAGGACACCCTTGAGCTAGAAATTGAAGACCTGAAGAAACTTCTTTCACCTAAAACAAAATTGGTTTCGGTTACCCATGCATCAAATATATTGGGAACCATCAATCCGATAAAGGAGATTGCTAAAGTTGTTCATGAAAACCATGCTTATCTTTGTGTTGATGCTGTGGCTTATGCTCCGCATCGCTTGCCCGACATGCAGGACTTGGATGTAGATTTTTATGTTTTCTCATTTTACAAAGTTTATGGCCCCCATTACGCAGCACTTTATGGACGTCGCGAAATTTTAGAGAAACTACCGAGTATCAATCACTTTTTTATTGAAGAAGATGATATTCCATATAAATTCCAACCCGGTAGTTCAAATTATGAATTAAGCTACGGTTATCTTGGTTATCGCGATTATCTGGCTAAAATGGTAAAAGAACATTTCCCTGAAACTGAAGATCCGTATTCACAGGCCTCTTTTCAAAAAATCTATAAATTGTTTGCAGACCATGAAGAGGAAATGACAGATCGGCTGCTTGGATTCTTAAATAAGAAAAATGGCATTCGAATTATAGGAAAAACAGTATCTGATCAAAATCAGCGGGTTGCAACCATTTCTTTTGTTATTGATGGTGTTATCAGCAGTAAAATTACCGAGCAGGTTGATGAACATAAAATCGGAATCAGATTTGGTGATTTTTATGCCAGACGATTAATTGATGCCCTGGATTATAGTAAAACGGATGGTGTTATCCGGGTTAGCATGGTTCATTATAATACCCTCGAAGAAGTAGACCGACTGATTGAAATCTTTGATCGTTTATTCTAAATAAATGGAAAGAATCACATTATTTGCCAAATTACTTTTGCCTTTACCGGTACCCGGTTATTTTACATACCGGGTTCCGTTTGAGATGAATGATGTCATAAAAGTTGGGCAAAGAGTGGTGGTTCAATTTGGAAGAAAAAAAATTTATACTGCCTTGGTTCGCGAACTTACTCAGGAAGTTCCGTCCCACCCTCCAAAGTACATAAACACCATTTTAGATGAGCATCCGGTAGTGACAGAAAAGCAATTTATTTTTTGGGAATGGATCGCAAATTACTATATGTGCACGGTTGGAGAAGTAATGAATGCTGCATTACCCCAAGGTTTGAAGTTAATCAGTGAATCTCAGCTCATCTTAAACCCTACTTTCGTTCCCGATCAGGAAGTATTAACAGAAAATGAGTATTTGGTTACCGAAGCCTTGCTGAATAAAAAGAAGATTACCATCTCAGAAGTTGCTAATCTAACCGGTTTACAAAAAACCATTCCTCTCATCAAAACCATGATCGATAAGAAATTGGTGAATATCATTGAAGAACTTAATGAAGAATTCCGACCCAAACTCATCACTTATGTTCGCATAAGTCAGGATTATCTTGAAGATGAAAACAAACTTCGGGAAGCTTTTGAAAGCTTGAACAAAAGGGCCTTTAAGCAGCTTCAGATTTTAATGTCGTTGATGAATTTAAGTCAAAACCAGAGTGATGAACCCCAGGAAATTACCCAGGTAGATTTACTAAAAAGTGTGGATGGAAGCTCTGCTCAAATCAATGCACTGGTTGAAAAAGGCATCCTCGAAAAATATCAAAAATTAACTAGTCGTTTAACAGAGGTTGAAGCCAGTAATGAAGTTTCTTCTATTAATTTAAGTGAACCTCAAACCAAAGCTCATGAAGATATTAAGCAACATTTTGAAGATAAAGATGTGGTTTTGCTTCATGGGGTTACTTCCAGTGGTAAAACAGAAATCTACATTAAACTGATTGAAGCATGCATTCAGCGTGGGGAGCAGGTTTTATATTTATTACCTGAAATCGCCCTGACCACCCAAATCATCAAACGCTTACAAAAATATTTTGGGCCAAAAGTAGGAGTTTATCACTCAAGATATAATAAGCATGAGAAGGTTGAAATTTGGAACAAAGTAAATCTGAGCGATGAAAACAAGACTCCACCCTATCAAATCATTTTAGGACCCCGGTCTGCTTTATTTCTTCCTTTTGAAAATTTAGGTTTGATCATTGTTGATGAAGAACACGATAATTCATATAAGCAATTTGATCCGGCTCCCCGATACAATGCACGCGATTCGGCCATCTATTTATCTGGTCTACATTCATCAAAAACCTTGCTTGGATCAGCCACTCCAGCCATCGAAACTTATTATAATGCCAAGCATCATAAATATGGCTTGGTAGAGCTGAAAGAAAGATATGGCAACATAAGTCTGCCGGAAGTTTTGGTAGCCGATGTAAAAGATGCCAGCCGGAAAAAACAGATGCATTCGCATTTTTCCACTTTTCTGTTGAACCATATTGATGAAGCCATTGAGAATAAGGAGCAAATTATTTTGTTTCAAAATCGCAGGGGATTTTCGTTGAGACTCGAATGCGATGTTTGTCATTGGATTCCAGAATGCGTTCAATGCGACGTCACCCTCACCTATCATAAAAGCAGCAATCATTTGCGATGTCATTACTGCGGTTATTCTACTCCAGTGCCATCTGCATGCCCAAGTTGTGGCAACCCCAAAGTATTGATGAAGGGTTTTGGAACAGAAAAAGTAGAAGAAGAGCTGGCGATACTTTATCCTGATTTACGGATTGTTCGTATGGATCTGGACACTACCCGTTCCAAACATGCTTATCAAAAAATAATTACTGATTTTGAAAATAAAGCCATCGATATTTTGGTAGGAACCCAAATGGTCACTAAAGGTTTAGATTTTGATAATGTAAGTGTTGTCGGAATTTTGAATGCTGATAATATGCTTACTTATCCTGATTTTCGGGCACCTGAACGGAGTTTTCAGATGATGGCCCAGGTAAGTGGCCGGGCCGGACGTAAAAACAAACGCGGAAAAGTAATCATCCAAACCTACAACCCTTATCATTCGGTAATCAGAGATGTGATTGACAACAATTACATCAAAACCTATAAGGATATTATCGTGGAAAGAATCAATTTTAAATATCCACCATTCTACCGATTGATAGAAATTCGACTAAAACATAAAGATTATCAGGTATTAAACTCCGCAGCTGATGATTTAACCCGAAAAATGCGTGCCAGGTTTGGAGCCTTGGTGCTGGGTCCTGAATATCCGATGGTTTCAAGGATTAAGAATTTATTTATCAAACATATTTTATTGAAGATAGAAAAGAACAATCAGCTGGGTCAAGCCAAAGTTGAGCTAAAAAACATACTTGATCAATTTAACAAAGACAAGAAATTTAAAGGAGTTTACATGATTATAGATGTAGATCCACAATAGAAAAATTATGAATAAACAAGACTTTAAACATGAGATGGATGTTCGCGATTACGAATGCGACATGCAGGGAATTGTCAATAATTCAGTCTATCAAAATTACCTCGAACATGCCCGTCATCAATACCTCAAACACCTCAATTTAGATTTTGCAGATTTAACAGAGAAGGGAATTATATTGGTGGTTAAGCGGGTAGAAATCGATTATCAATATTCTTTACGAAGCAATGATAAGTTTTACGTAACAGCCGAAATGGTAAGAATTTCAACCTTAAGGTTTGGTTTTAAACAAAACATTTACCGATCGAGTGACGATAAACTTATTGTAAAAGCCCTCGTGATCGGAACCTCAATCAACAAAAAGGGAAGGCCCTTTTTACCCGATGAAATTGCTGAGGCTTTTGGATTTATTGAAGAATCAAATTAGTTTTCTTCCGCTTCTTTTTCAACGACCAAAAAGATATCTTCATTATCTTTTTTCATCAAATATTGCTCACGACCAAATTTCTCGAGCTTGGCTGAATCATGAAGAAGCCCATCGATGGTTTCCAAATCTTTTGAGATTTCACTTTTGTAAAATTCTTTTTGATCTTTAGCATGCTTAAGATGCTTTTTTGATTGGTATCTGCTTATAATATTATTGTTATCAAAGAAAAATATCCACACAAAAAAACCCAAAGCCGTATAAAAATACTTATTGTTTAATTTGATGAATATTTTATGAATCATACAATAATAATTATGCTATAAAAATATCTCAATTTCTTCGGATTAGAACCAGATAATAAATGATTTATTAAACTGAAACTGTTAACAACCTTTAGAATCCCAATTCATCGCTAATGGTTCCCATCGCCTCCAAACTTAAGGCAGCAAATTCATTTAAAGGAATGCCTATCAATTCGCACTCTCTGATGTTATCACGATTAACAGAGGCAGCAAAAGCAGCTTGTTTCATTCTTTTGGTAATCGACTTGGGTTTAACACTTGCAATCTTCCGATCGGGATAAACCATGGTAGTTGCCATAATGAGCCCGGTGATGGTCTCCCCACAAGCCACTGCATGTTGAAATTCTGTAGTTCTTTCAAGTCCTGTCGCCATTTCGTTGTGCATTTTAATCGCATCAACAATCTCTTCGTCTACACCCAATTCTGTTAAAATACGAGCCGTTTCCAGGCCATGAATTTTTGAATCGGCATTCACCAATTCCGAATCCAAATCGTGAAGCAAACCTGCCAAAGCCCATTTCTCCTCATCTCGTCCCAGTCTTTTTGCCAACGCTTTTAAAACAACTTCTGACGCCAGGCAGTGGTTAATCATTTTTGGATTTTTGATGTATTTGTGGAGTAACTCCAGGGCTTCTTCTCGTTTCATTTGATTAAATTTTATTTATTGTCATTTCTTAGTAATACGCTTGAAATACAATGGCAATACAATTGTTAACTACTCATTAATTGAAAACCCAAATTTACCAATTAAATATTTTACAAATCTTCATATTGGCACATTTTCAAATCTTCAAATAAGTTAGTGAACATCAAGTGCGTGAAGCATAAAAATAAGATGTTGCAAGGTATTTGTAATTTCAGTCATATATTCATTCACCGCTTTTACACTTCCGGGCATAGCATATAAAAGAGTTTCATCCATCACACCAGCTACTCCTCGGCTCAATAAAGCATTTGGTTTTTCCTGACCATATTTCATTCTGATCTGCTCCATGACACCTGGTATTTCCATATCGATATAAGATTTAACGACCTCTGGCGTAAAATCCTTAGGACCAATTCCGGTTCCACCTGTTGTGAAAACAACATCCAGTTTTTTCGATGCAGAATCATCCAATAATGCAGCTAACTTTTTAGGATCATCAGGAATCAATACATTCTCGATTTCGCATCGCCACTTAATTTTTTCAAAATATTCGTTTACCAATTCTGCAATTCTTGGTCCACTTCTATCTTCATACTCACCAGAACTGGCCCGATCGCTTAAGGTTATAATACGAATTTTAAAAACTTTAGGAACATAATTAAACTTTGCTCCGGCTTTTAAAGTTCCGCCTTTTTTTACCCTAATAAAAATACCCTCTTTGGGCATCACACAATTTCCAACTTCACGATAAATGGCACAATCGTCGCCATGACATTTTTTACCAATCTGGGTAACTTCAAACTCCATATTATCGTTCACAAAACGATCGAATGGTTTGGTATGAAACAGTTCCATGCCTTTAGTGGTAATGTTTTCAGCAAATTCGCCAAATTCAATTTTACGACCTGCTTTTTTCTCAAAACGTTCAACACTTTCAATACCCAGCATACTTACCTGACGGTGCCAGCTACCTGCATGTGCATCATTATTTATTCCTTTATCATCCATTAATATTTCATCAACAGAATGTTTTACTACTCCTTTTTTTTCCGAAATATTAACGGACAGTACTTCAATCATGTTATTCTCCATTTGTTCTAATTTTTTGCAGCCGACATTCCGGCTAAATAAGCGGTTGAAAATGCAATTTGCAAATTATAACCTCCAGTATTGGCATCAAGGTTTAATAATTCTCCTGCCAGAAATAATTTTTTTGTTTTTTTTGATTCTAAAGTTAAAGGATTCACTTCATCCAGTTTAACCCCACCTGCTGTGATAATGGCCTCCGAGAAATCTCCCAAACCACCAACTTCCAAACTAAAATCTTTTAAAAGAAAGATAAGTTTCTCTGTATCCACCTCCGAAAATGATTTTACAAGTTTTGTCGGAGGTATTTTAAGTTTTGAAATAAAGGTCGGGATTAATTTCGAAGGCAAAAGTTTTCGAAGTAAATCCTTAATCTTTAGGTGAGGGTTGCTACCCAACTCTCGTTGAAATCTATTTTGTAATTTAATAACACTAAGCGCGGGTTTCAAATCGATCGAAAATCTAAGCTTCCTTTTTTGAGACAATAATTCTCCTACTTCACGACTCAATGATAATATTATGGGACCGGAAATTTGACGTTTTAGAAATTGTAAATCACCAAATTTTTCAGCAATTAATTCTTTATTCTGATAAACACTGACTTTAATATTTTTCAATAATAAGCGATCGAGCTCAGGTGCCATTTTATCAGTTAAATTTAATGGAACCAAAGCGGGGCGAATTGCTTCAATTTTGTGCCCTGCATCTTTAGCTAGCTTGTACCCATCTCCGGTTGAACCCGTTGTAGGGTATGAGGCTCCTCCAGTGCAAAGAATGACCGAATTGGCCAGAAACGTTTTACCATTAACGAATTTAACACCTTCTATTTTATGATTCTGAATGATGAGTTGACTCACCCTTGAATTGCTTTGAACCTGTACATTTGATTTCCGCAACCAGGTGGTCATCCCATCTACTACATCCTGAGCCTTATCCGATTTTGGAAATACCCGTTTTCCTCTTTCAATTTTGGTTTCAATCTTAATAGATTTGAAAAAATCAATCAAATCCTGATTGTAAAATGCCGTAAAAGCATTTCTTAAAAAATCACTATTATCATTAACTTCCAGTAAGAAATCATTGATGGAACTTAAATTGGTTAAATTGCATCTTCCCTTGCCCGTAATTCGAAGCTTACGGCCCGGTCGGAACATTTTTTCGAGAAGCAAAACCCTGGAACCATCCCTGGCAGCAATGCCTGCCGCCATCATTCCTGAAGCTCCTCCACCAACAACGATCACATCAAAATTACCCATTACTTTTGAATGTCAGTTTTGGTTTTTTCAATGAGTTTAATATCGCTTAAAACCATTTCTTTATCAACGGCTTTGCACATATCATAAACGGTGAGCAAGGCCACATTTACAGCCATCAAAGCTTCCATCTCAACTCCGGTTTGCCCAATACATTTCGACATACTTTCGACCCGAACTCCTGTTTCTTTAATTTCGGTAACGACCTCAACTTTTGACAGAGGTAATGGATGACATAATGGAATGAGTTCGCTATTCTTCTTTCCACCCATAATGCCGGCAATCTCAGCTACAGTCAAAACATCACCCTTTTTCATTTTATTGTCGCGAATCATTTGTATTGTTTTCGGATTTAGGTGAATAAATCCTTCTGCTTTCGCCACTCGTATCTGATCTGGTTTATGACTAACGTCAACCATTTTGGCTTTTCCGCTTTCGTCAACATGAGAAAATCTACTCATTTCTAATGAATATTTATTAATGATAAATGAATATTAATTTTTGTTAATCGGATGATATTTTTGATTTGAAAACAATCTTATAAATCTTTCTTATCCTCCGATATTATAGAATTCACCACTGTCGTTGTGGGTTCCACATTCAGGTTTATTTTCAACTGCTTTAAGGATGGCTTCCTCTGCTCCCATTTCTCGGGTATTAAACCCAATCTCGCTAAACAAACATGGCTTAACATCTCCATTGGCAGTCAATCGCAATCGATTACATTTTTTGCAATTACCTCCTTCTCCACCTTCAACCACAGAAAATTCACCTGTTTTCAGGTTCATTTGATGAATGAAGCGCACCTCCAAATTATTTTTTTTACAATATTCTGCAACCTCTTGAGCATCTTTCTCCTTAGAAGATTCCCAAACCACACAATTAATCTTAATCGGACTTAAGCCTGCTTTCTTCGCTGCTTCAATTCCTGTAAATACCTGATTGATATCTCCAACTCGGGTGATTTCCTTAAACTTTTCAGGATTGAGGGTATCCAAACTAATATTCACCCGTTGTAATCCGGCATCTTTTAGATCCTGTGCATACTTTTCAAGTAAAATACCGTTTGTGGTCATGGATAAATCTTTTACTCCAAGAACATTCCAAATTTTCGAAACCAATTCAACAATTCCTTTTCTAACTAAAGGTTCTCCTCCCGTAAGTCTTACCTTATCGATCCCATATTCCACACTTGTTTCAACAACTTTTACAATTTCGTCAAAGCTCAGAATCTTATCGTGGCTAATTAATTTTATTCCTTCTTCCGGCATGCAATACACACACCTCAAATTACATCGATCTGTTACAGAAATTCGGAGGTAATTTATCTTTCTTTTAAAACGGTCTAACATCTATTATTTCTCCTTCTTTAAGCTCGGGAATTCCGATCGGTATTGCAATAAATCCATCTGCATCGCTCAATGCATTAATATGTGCTGAACCATGATATTCAATTGGCCAAACTCGGCCTTTTTCAATTTTTACAGGGATAAAAGATTTACGACTTGATCTTTTTCTCGTATAGGTTTTTCCCATTGGCATTTGTACAAGTTTAGCCACATGATCGTGCCCCATCAATTTAAATATCAGAGGTTTTGCTAAAAGTTCAAATATATTAAATGAAGAAACAGGGTTTCCGGGTAATCCGAAAATGAACTTATTATTTAAAACCCCAAAAACACATGGCTTACCGGGTTGAATGGCCAAAGTTTTAAACATTACATTCACTCCCAGTTGATCAAATATTTTGGGAATGAAATCAAAATCGCCCATTGAAACCCCACCTGAAAGAAGAATTACATCTGTTTCATCAATGGCTTTTGAAATGATTCGATAGGTTGATTCTTCATTATCTCTTGCAATTCCAAAATAATGTGGAGTTACATTCATATTTTGTAACTGGCCAATTAGCTGATAGGCATTGCTATTTCGAATTTGGGAAGCCTCAGGCACCGATTGTGGCTCAACCAACTCATCACCGGTAGAAATAACTCCCACCCTGATTTTTTTATAAACCCTTGGATTGGTGACCCCTACAGATGCAGCAACGGCATAATGTTGTGGCTTGATGATGCAACCTTTTTTCAAAACAAGCTCACCTCTTTTTACATCATGGGCTGTTTTTACATAATTCTCTTTGGTATCCTTTGCGGTAAACCGAATTTTCTCATCTGCTAAAGTCTCAGTATCTTCAACCATTAAAACGCAATCGGCTCCTTCAGGTAACATGGCACCAGTCATTATTTTTGAACACTGTCCCGATTTAATTACTTTGCTGGGTTTTGTTCCTGCAGGAATAACTTCCAATACTTCCATGGGTTCTGAAATATCTTCCATTTTGCATGCATACCCATCCATTGCTGATTTATTGAAAGGAGGCATATCAACATCCGATAATATGTCTTGTGCAAGCACACGATTCAAAGATTTATCGAGTGGAACAAGTTCTGAGTTAGTTTGATAGTAAACGGCATCATGAACGATAGCCAAAGCTTCTTCAAATGTGATCATAGGCATTAAATTTTAGAATGCAAAAATACTAATCAATATTGAATTAATAAGGGAAATGTTAATAAAAACATATCGAACTGGAATTCGATTTAAACTTAAAGGCAAATCATTAGGATGACTTCTTCCCTCTCTTGTAAATTATTAATCCATTTAGGAAATTTCTCATCACCTGATCGCCACAAATTTTATAGTTTTCATGATCTTCTCGGCGAAAAAAGGCACTTAATTCGGTTTTTGATATTTTAAAATTGACCAATTTTAAGATTTCAATGATGTCATCATCTCTCAATTCAAGTGCAATTCTTAGTTTCTTAAATACGTCGTTATTTATCATTTACTTAGGTTTTATTCAGTCAAAATTAAATAGTAATTGATTTTTAGGAGTCGTTTTTTTATGATTCCATTTTATTTTTCAGATATTCATAAATCTCAAATTGAGCCCGATGATTAGAGTTCTTTTCATCTCTTTTATAAACATTGAGTTTGTCAGGATTTAACCATCTCGACTTCACATTATCTCTCATCTGAATTTGAATCAGATCCCAAATTTCCTGCTGCACCGCTTTATCATAAATGGGGCAAACAACCTCAACCCTGTGATCGAAATTTCTTTGCATCCAGTCGGCTGAAGATATATAATAGGCGGGGGCGCCTCCATTACAGAAAATAAAATTCCGAGCGTGCTCAAGATATCGATCAACGATACTAAATGAAGCTATATTTTCACTCAAACCTTTCACTCCAGCATTTAAAACACAAATACCTCTGGTAATTAAAGTTATTTTAACCCCGGCACTGCTGGCTTCGTAAAGTTTTCTGATTATTTTTTTATCAACGATACTATTTAATTTGAGAATCGTCCATGCTTCTTTTCCCTCTTTTGCATTTTTAATTTCATTTTCAAGCATTCCGATAAAGAATTCGCGTGTTCTGAAAGGTGCCACAATCAACGACTTAAATTCAGGCATAATAAACTTCGACTCAAACAAATGAAAAATATCATTTACTTCACTGGCAATATCCTGATTTGCAGTAAGCAGGCTATCATCTGAATAAACTTTAGCGGTCGATTCATTATAGTTTCCGGTACTTATATTGGCATAATAACGATTAACATTGTTCTCTTTTCGACGAATCATGATAAGCTTAGAGTGCACTTTATAACCTTGTATGGTTTGAATAATTTTTACTCCTTCTCCCTGAAGTCTTTCTGTCCAATAGATATTGGCTTCTTCATCAAAACGTGCCTGAAGCTCCATAAATACAGTTACATATTTACCATTTCGTGCCGCATTAATAAGGGCATTCATCAATTTCGAATCTTTTGCAGCGCGGTAAAAAGTCATTTTAATAGATCGAACCTTAGGATCCACGGCAGCTTCTCTCAACAATTCGATGATGTATTGAAAAGGGTGATATGGAAAATGCAGCATAATATCTTGCTTTCGAATTGAATCGAAAATGCTCACATTATTTGGCAAATCAGGATGAGTAACCGGAGGCATCTCTGGGTATTTCATTTCAGGAGAACCAATCTGCGGAAAGTCCATAAAATCTTTCATATTATGATACCTGCCACCGGCCCTTACATTGTCACGCTTTGTAATATTAAATTTCTTGACTAACATTTTCAAAAGCTCTTCCGGGATTTGTTCATCATAAACAAAACGAACCGGCTCTCCTTTTAAACGTCTTTTAACACTTTCAGACATGATTTCCAAGAAACTCTTAGAAACATCATCGTCCATTTCTAATTCAGCATCACGTGTAAATTTTATGGTATAGGCATCATACTTTTCGTAACCAAACACAGAAAACACCTGATCCAAACAATATCTGATAACATCATCCAACATAATCAGGTAATACTGATCATCTTTTTGTGGCAACTCTATAAAACGTGGAACATCACCGATTGGAACCTGCACCAAAGCATATTCTTCGTGAGTTTGATCTGCATGCAGATCTACGGCCAGATAGAATGAATCATCTTTAAGAGAAGAAAAATTCTTCACCTTTCGAAGCATCAGTGGGAATAAATACGGACGTACATATTCTGTAAAATAGCTACGAACGAACACACCTTGTTCATCTGTTAAAGTATTTTCATTCAGCAGATAGATGTTATTTTCAGCAAGGTCATTCACCACCCTTTTATAAGCAGATGTAAATCTTCTCTCCTGGATGTTGACATTTTCAATAATCTGATTGAGTATGAGACCTGTTTTTTTTCCCTTTATTTCATGATCTGTTTCATATTTTAACAAACGCCGCAGTGTAGCTACCCTCACCCTAAAGAATTCATCCCTGTTGTTGGAATAAATTCCAAGAAAGCGAGCCCTTTCAATTAAGGGAGTCGAATCATCCATGGCTTCCTGCAACACTCTTTCATTAAAGTGTAGCCAGCTAATCTCTCTATTGGTAAAATTACCTGAATCTTTCGGCATCGTTCTCTCGATTATTTATAACATTTTTGGAACTACCACAAAGTTAGTTTTTTTTGTGGCTAGAAGAATATCTTCCCATTGATCTGTTTCAAATGAGACGGAAACAGTTCCTGTTGTTGGCAGATCATTAATTCTTTTATCTAAAAACTTATTGGCAAAATAAGAGAAAGTTGGATTATGCCCAAAAAGCATTACCGAATTAATTTCATTCGGTAAACTATACAACAAATCAAATAAGAATTCTATTCCTTGATAATAGATATCCGATTCGAGCCTTATATTCTCTTTAGGATAATCAAGTTTTTTGGCAATAATATTGGCTGTTTCAACAGCCCTTTGGGCCGAACTTGAAATGATCAGATCAGGTTTAACTTTTTTACCTGCTAAGAAATCAGCTACTTTAGTAGTCTTCTTTATGCCCTTTGGTAAAAGCTTACGATCGTGATCTTTCACATCAGCATCATCCCAGGCCGACTTTCCATGCCTTATAATAAAGAGTGTTTTCATTAGGTAAATATATGAAAAAATGTACTGTTTTTTTAGCTAGTACATCTGCCAAGAACAATGTTCAAGTTAAGGATACCAATCATAAAAAAAGCGACCCAAATTGAGTCGCTTTAATTTTTTTATTCGAGAGTAATCTTTGAATATTTAATTTTTCAAAGAAATTCTTTAATCTAGATCCCTCGACAAGCCCGAGATAAGTTCGGCTATATGATTTTGTTTCAAAATCACAGTCTCACTTACCAAGCAAACATGGGGAAATCTCCCATCATATTGTTTACTCTTTCTCTAACAGATTCGATTACTTCTTCGTTTTCAATATCGCTTAAAACCTCATCGATAAGATCAACGATTATTGGCATATGCTCTTCTTTCAAACCTCGGGTAGTAATGGCAGGTGTACCTACACGCAAACCTGAAGTTTGGAAAGGTGAACGGCTATCGAAAGGAACCATATTTTTGTTCACGGTGATGTCAGCTTTTACCAAAGTATTTTCAACCAATTTTCCAGTAATGTCTGGATATTTTTCTCGAAGGTCAATCAACATCAAGTGGTTATCAGTACCCCCTGAAATTACATTGTATCCTTTGTCAACAAAAGCCTGTGCCAATACATCGGCATTCTTTTTAACTTGTTTGATGTATTCTAAATACTCATCAGAAAGTGCTTCACCAAAAGCAACAGCTTTAGCAGCAATTACATGCTCCAATGGTCCGCCTTGAACGCCTGGGAATACAGCAGAATTTAATACAGTTGACATCTTCTTGACTACACCTTTTGGAGTTGTTAATCCCCATGGGTTTTCAAAATCTTTACCCATGATGATCATACCACCTCTTGGCCCACGAAGGGTTTTATGAGTTGTTGTTGTAACAATGTGACAATGAGGAACTGGGTCATTTAAAAATCCTTTGGCAATTAATCCAGCAGGATGAGCCATATCACACATTAATAAAGCACCTACTTTATCGGCGATTTCGCGCATACGTTTATAATCCCAATCTCTTGAATATGCAGAAGCTCCGGCAACTATCAATTTTGGTTTTTCGATGAGTGCAACTTCTTCCATATTGTCATAATCAACCATTCCGGTATCTTCTTTCACTTTATAAGCAACTGGATTATATAAAATTCCTGATGAATTTACATGAGAACCATGAGAAAGGTGACCTCCGTGAGAAAGATCCATTCCCATAAAAGTATCTCCTGGTTTTAAACAAGCTAAGAAAACAGCCATATTTGCCTGTGCTCCTGAGTGTGGTTGAACATTGGCATACTCAGCACCATAAAGTTGGCAAGCACGATCAATAGCTATTTGTTCGGTTTGATCAACAACCTCGCAACCGCCATAATATCGCTTACCCGGGTAACCCTCCGCATACTTATTCGTCATTACTGAACCCATAGCATCTAAAACTTGCTGACTAACGAAATTTTCTGACGCGATTAATTCTATTCCATATTTCTGACGATCTTCTTCATCCTTGATTAAATCGAAAACTAATTTATCTTTTTTCATAAACTACTGATTATTAGGTAATACTTAACACTCATAAATAATGAGCCACAATTGCACACAAAGTTAAAAAATTAAATTTCAGCTCATACAAAAAGTGAAGAATCGTTAATAAAAAATAAAAACATTTATATACACTCACTTTAAATAAATTGACTTAATTTAGACATCCCCAATTCGGAGTGTGAGGAATTAAAAAATCGGGATGATAAAATATGATAAATTTTCTTTAGAGAATGGTTTGCGTGTACTCGTACATCAGGACAGCTCAACGCCAATTGTTGCAGTTAATATTATTTACGATGTGGGTTCACGAGATGAAAATCCTGACAAAACCGGATTTGCGCATTTGTTTGAACATCTGATGTTTGGAGGATCTGTAAACATTCCAAAATACGATGAACCATTACAAAAAGTTGGTGGCGAGAACAATGCTTTTACGAATAACGATATCACCAATTACTATTTAACCCTACCGAAACAAAACATAGAAACCGCTTTTTGGCTAGAATCTGATCGGATGCTCAATCTGGCATTTTCGACTAAAAGTTTGGATGTACAAAAAAATGTAGTTACCGAAGAGTTCAATCAAGTTTTTCTAAATCAACCATATGGCGATGCCTGGCTTCTGCTTAAACCACTCGCTTACAAATCACACCCCTATCAATGGTCGACCATCGGTAAAGAAATATCTCATATTGAAAATGCCAAAATGGAAGATGTAAAATCTTTTTATCAGAAATATTACAATCCCAATAATGCCATTTTGGTTGTTGCCGGAGATATAAAAACTGAAGATATAAAAGTTTTGGCCAATAAATGGTTTGCACCCATTCCGCGAGCTGAAGATATAAAGCGAAGCATTCCAAAAGAACCACCTCAGGAAAAAGCACGAATCAAAAGCGTTGAAAGAGATGTACCTGTTAATGCCATCTACAAGGCATTTCACATGAGTAATCGATTGCATCCCGATTATTATGCCTGCGACTTACTATCCGACATCTTATCAAATGGAGATTCATCCAGATTATTTCAGAAGCTGGTAAAACAGCAAAAGCTTTTTATTGAAATTAATGCTTTTTTAACGGGTGATTTTGATGAAGGATTATTCATGGTGACTGGTAAAATAATGAATGGAGTTGATGTAAAATCTGCTGAAGATGCAATAAACCATGAACTCCAACTTATTTGCAACGAAATTATTGATGATCGCGAATTAAATAAAGTAAAAAATAAAATTGAATCATCGCTGATTTTCTCAGAAGTAAGTATTTTAAACAAAGCCATGAATTTGGCTTATTATGAATTATTGGGTGATGCAAATATGATCAATCAAGAAATCGACAAATACAAACAGGTTACTGTTAATCAGATACAAAAAGTTGCTCAAAAAATACTTCAAAAGGAAAATTGCTCAACCCTTTATTATCTAAGTAAGCAAGATTAAATGGACAAATTAATTAATCGAAAAATACAACCCGCCTCACAAGCCATTAAGTCGATTGATTTAAAGGATTCTGAACATTTGAATCTTGACAATGGATTATCTGCTCACCTGCTAAATTTGGGAACCCAGGATTTAGTAAAAATAGAATTGGTTTGTAATGCAGGAATTGCATTCCAAGAAAAGAGACTCATTTCTTCATTTACAAATAAGATGTTAGCGGAAGGAACCTCATCCTTTTCGGCATATGAAATCGCTGAAAGTTTTGATCGATATGGTGCTTATTTCAATACGCATATTGATAAAGATTTTTCCTCAATTGCAGTTTATTGTTTGAATAAACATTTAGATCATATTCTCCCTATCCTTACTGAAATAATATGTGAGCCTAGCTTTCCTGAAGAGGAGTTGAGTACTTTAACCAATAAAACTAAGCAGGAATTTATCATCAGTTTGAAAAAAGTTAAAGCCCTCGCACATTTAAATTTTTCACCGCTTATTTTTGGAGACAATCACCCATACGGTCAAATGGCCAGCATTGAAGATTTTGATCATGTTAAAAAAGACGATTTACAATCTTTTTACAAAAATCACTATCTAAATAAAGACTGCAAACTTTTTATTTCAGGTAAGCTAAACGATAAAATCATCCACAAAATCAGTCGTACTTTTGGGAATTTTAAAATTTATGAGAAGAATCATAAGTTTTCTCCTGATTTTAGCATCAATAAACCATCCATACCAGCTCACAAAATTTCTGTGGAAGATGCCTTGCAATCTGCAATTTGGATTGGTAAAAAAACATTCAATAAACTTCATCCCGATTTTATAGGATTGCAAATTTTAAACACCATTTTAGGTGGTTATTTTGGCTCTCGCCTGATGACCAACATTCGCGAAGATAAAGGTTACACCTATGGAATTGGATCTTCAATAGTTTCACACATCAATGATGGGTATTTTGCCATACAAACAGAAGTTGGAAGCAAGCATACTGAAGCAACCATTTCAGAAATCTATTATGAAATCCAGCAAATTCAGGACACTCTAGTTAAAAAAGCAGAACTTGATTTGATTAAGAACTACATTGCAGGTCAACTTACCCGAAGTATGGATGGACCTTTTGCTGTTCACGAGAAATTAAAATCAGCAATTCTTTATGGTCTCGACTTGAATTATTACCAACGCTTTATTGACGAGCTAATGAATGTAACTCCTGAAAAAATTCAACAAATCGCCAATAAGCACCTTCAAAAAAGCAGCCTCACAGAATTGGTTGTTGGAAAATAAATTTCTCCCAAAAACCTATTCTCACTCTAGCCTATATTAACATTATTTAAGAAGCGATTTCGGCATTTTTTTATACATTTGCACAACTCAAAATCTTATATATCATGAAACTTGATAACAGCAAATTTGTTGAAGAGGGATTAACATATGACGATGTATTGTTGGTCCCGGCATTTTCAGAAGTTTTACCTCGTGAAGTTGACATAAAAACTCAATTCTCAAGAAACATAAAACTAAATGTACCCATTGTTTCCGCAGCTATGGATACGGTTACCGAATCCAGAATGGCTATTGCAATTGCTCAGCAGGGAGGCATTGGAGTCATTCATAAAAATATGAGTATTGAACAACAAGCCATTGAGGTACGTAAAGTAAAAAGAGCGGAAAACGGGATGATACTAAAACCCGTTACCATTAAAGCCGACGCAATTGTTGCCGATGCTTTAGGAATCATGAAAGAATATCGCATTGGCGGAATTCCCGTTATTGACGATAATAATTTTTTAGTTGGTATTGTTACCAATCGTGATTTAAGATTTGAACGTAATATAAATCGCCCCATTTCGGAGGTTATGACGGGTGAAAATTTAATCACTACCAAAGAATTTACAGATTTTGAGAAAGCTGCTGATTTGCTTCATGAAAACAGAATTGAGAAGCTTCCGGTGGTTGATGACAATTATCATTTGGTTGGATTGATTACTTATAAAGACATCATCAAAATTAAAGCAAAACCAAATGCTTATAAAGATGAGCATGGTCGTTTAAGAGTAGCGGCCGCTGTAGGAACAGCCCCTGACACTTTCGAAAGAGTTGAAGCTCTTGTTGAGGCTGGTGTTGATGCAGTTATTGTAGATACAGCCCATGGTCATCACATCGATGTAATTAACATGGCCAAAAGAATCAAAACTGCCTATCCTGATGTTGATCTGGTTGTTGGAAATGTGGCTACTGCTGAAGCAGCCCTCGCCCTAAAAGAAGCAGGAGCAGATGGGATAAAAGTAGGAATTGGCCCGGGTTCAATTTGCACAACAAGAGTTATTGCGGGTGTAGGAGTTCCTCAGTTATCAGCCATTTATAATATTTCTCAGGCTCTAAAAGGAAGTGGAATTCCGATTATTGCAGACGGAGGTATCCGTTTTACTGGTGACATTGTTAAAGCAATTGCAGCAGGTGCTCACACCATTATGGCAGGATCATTATTTGCCGGAGTTGATGAATCTCCGGGTGAGACCATTATATACGAAGGAAGAAAATACAAAACTTACAGAGGAATGGGGTCTATTGAAGCCATGCAAAAAGGTTCAAAAGATCGTTATTTCCAGGATGCAGAAGATGATGCCCAAAAATTAGTTCCTGAAGGAATTGTTGGTCGGGTTCCATTTAAAGGTTCTCTTAGCGAAGTGGTTCATCAACTTATTGGCGGATTAAAAGCAGGAATGGGATATACCGGTTCTGCCTCAATCGAACAATTGATGAAAGCTAAATTTATAAAGATTACACCTGCCGGTGTGATTGAAAGTCACCCACACGACATAACCATTACAAGGGAGGCACCTAATTATAGTCGATAAATTGTAGGACAATGACCTGAACAATGAGATCAATTAAGTTCATAGCGATATTTGTTTCGTTTTTTTTTCTTTTGAATGCAGAAGCACAAAAGCGAAATAATAAAACATTGCTTAAAATTGATCATGAAAAAATCAGCCTGAACGAATTTCTTGATGCTTATCATAAAAGCAATATTAATTTAAATACTGATAGTTCATCTGTTCACGACTATTTGGATTTATACATCAATTTTCGATTAAAAGTACTGGATGCTAAAAATTTGAAAATTGACACCACTACAAGTTTTAAAAAAGAACTTGAAGGTTATAAAAAACAATTGGCTCAACCTTTCTTCTTAGATAAAAAAACCAACAATTTATTATTAAAAGAAGCTTATGAGAGGCTTCTTGTTGATGTTCGGGTTAGTCATTTATTGGTTCATTGTGAGGTAAATGCAAATCCTTCAGATACTTTAAAAGCCTTTAAAAGGATAATGGCTTTTAAAAAACGAATTCAGGATGGTGAAGACTTACAAAGTCTTGCAAGCCTTTATTCTGATGATTTATCAGCCCGCAACCAAACCGATAATCGCAATAACATCATCAGAGAAGGCAATCGTGGGGATTTAGGGTTTTTTACCGTTTTTGACATGGTATATCCCTTCGAAAATGCAGCTTATAAATTACCAATCGATTCAATTAGTGATCCGATCAGAACCAGATTTGGATATCATTTAATCAAAGTTACGGATCGACATGAGGCAATTGGGAAAGTGAAACTTGCTCAAATTTTCCTCAGGAATCCATATCCAAATCGATCGGATGCAGAAACCAAAGAACAAATTTTTAAGATTCATTCAAAGCTGAAATCAGGAGAAAGTTTCGAGAAACTGGTTATGAAATATTCTGAAGATCAATCTTCGAAAAGTCAGAATGGGATATTACCTGAATTTAAAGCCAATGATTTATTACCAGATTTTTATTGGGGCATTTTTAACATCAATGATTCAACTGCTTACTCAAAACCCGTAAAAACATCCTTGGGCTGGCATATCATAAAGCTCATTCAACAAGAAAAACCCAAAACTTTTGAAGAGGAAAAATCCTTTCTTACAGACCAAATAAATAAAGATGAAAGAAAAGGTTTAAGCAAGCTGACCAAACTAAACCAAGTAAAAAAAGAATACCGAATTAAAACATTCAAAAAAGCTAAATCCATTCTTTACAGTCAAATCGACTCATCATTACTTAAAGGGAATTGGTATTCTGCTCCAGACACAGATTTAAATTTTAAACTGAGTAAAATTGGAAATAAGGTACTTACACAGAAAGATTTTGTGCAATACATTTATAAAAATCAACAATTACAAAATGTTTTTAATCTGAGCTCATATTATGAATACCTTTATGAAGGATTTATAGACTCGATATCTGAAGAATATTTTTATAATGAGCTTGAAAACAAAGAGGCTGAATTTAAAAAAATCATGGATGAATATCGTGACGGATTGCTTTTATTTGAAATCACTGAGCGCAAAGTATGGAATAAATCAGTATCAGACGTAAAAGGTTTAATGTCGTATTTTAATTCAAATCAAAATAAATACGGAAACCAGGATTTCAATAACATAAAAGGAATTATCATCTCTGATTATCAAGACCATTTGGAAAAAGTCTGGTTAAAAGAATTGAAATCAAAGCATTCAATTATCATAAATCAAAAATTATTATCCCAATTTTAATCGATGAATAAATTTACAGGAAAGATAATAATATTGCTGCTCATGATCTTAACTTCATGTGCTGTAAAAAACGGTAATACTGAAGGAAGTGTGATAGCTCGGGTTGGTGATTATTACCTTCAAGAGATTGATTTAGATGGCATTATACCTAGCAATACAACTACTAAAGACAGCTTAACCATTACACGAAATTTTATAAATACCTGGATTAGAGAAAAGTTATTATTGCTTCATGCTCAAAAAAATCTCACTGAAGACCAAATGAATTTTGATAAGCAAATTGAAGCTTACCGAAATTCTTTAATTGTTTATCAATACGAATCCTTGCTTATAAAGCAACAATTAGATAATGAAATTACCGATGCAGAAATAGAAGATTACTATGATAAAAACAGGTCTAATTTTGAATTAAAACAAAACATCGTTAAAGCAGATTTTGTAATTATAGATCATGACTCACCTCAATTAAACAGCATTAAATCGCTATTTAAATCAGATGACCCAACCGCCATTGATTCTCTGGAAACCTATTGCGAATTATATGCACACCGATATCACATCAGTTCAGAACAATGGTTTTCTTTTAATGAAATTTTAAAGATTATCCCGATAGAAACATACAATCAACAGGCTTTTTTGAAAAACAATCATTTTATAGAATTACAGGATGATGTTTTCCAATACTATGTAAAAATCTGGGATTTTAACATTAAGGATGAATTATCACCATTAAGCTTTGAAAGAGAAAACATTAAAAGCATCATTCTCAATAGACGAAAAATCGAGTTAATTAATAAGATGCATAATCAATTGTTTGAGGATGCGTTAAATAGTGATATTGTAGAAATATATTAAGTACATTTACAGCGAAAAAAAGGAATAATGATAAAAAAAATAAACGTGAAGAATTTGAAGAAAGCAGGCTTTGTTTATATATTATTAGCAACATTAACTTTTGTGTCAACCGGCCTATTTGCTCAGGAAGAGGAAGAGCAAATAGTTTTAGATGAAATTGTAGCAGTTGTTGGTAAACATATTGTTTTAAAATCTAATGTTGAAACCCAATATCTGCAATACCGAATGCAGAATGGAATTACCGGTGCCGAATCAAACATCAAATGTAATTTGTTTGAAAATCTGTTATTTGAAAAATTATTATTATTTGCCGGAGACGTTGATAGTGTTGATATAAGCGATAGCCAAGTAGAGCAATCACTAAACATGAGGATGCAATACTATGTGAATCAATTTGGTTCAGAAGAGAAGATGGCCGAATACTACCGTAAGCCGCTTGAAGAGATCAAAGAAGAATTGAAAGAAATTGTAAAGGAACAATTAATATCTCAAGAGGTTAATAGCACGATTACAAGTGGTATTACCATCACTCCATCAGAGGTTAAAGAATTTTTTAAAAGCATTCCTAAAGATTCAATTCCAACCATCGACCCCATTGTTGAATATGATCAAATTGTTAGAATCCCCCCCATCAGTAAAGAACACAAACAAGAAATTTACAATCGTTTAAATGGTTTGCGTGAACGAATTGTTAAAGGTGAAAATTTTTCCACACTTGCTATTCTTTATTCTGAAGATCCTGGTTCTGCAAAAAAAGGTGGGGAACTTGGTTTAACCAAACGAGGGTCGTGGTATCCTGAATTTGAAGCAGCTGCATTCTCATTAAAACCTGGCGAAGTCTCTGAAATCATTGAAACAGAAGCAGGTTATCATGTATTACAGTTTATCGACAGACGAGGCGAGTATGTGAATGTTCGTCATATTCTACTCATGGTAAAACCATCTCCTTCAGACCTTGCGGATGCTGCAAGTTTTATCGACAGTGTGGCAAACCTGATTAAAATGGACTCGGTAAATTTTGTAACTGCAGTTGTTCGTTTTTCTGATGATCCTTCACGAATTAATCTGGGAGCTGTTGTTAACCCCAACACTTTATCTAGCACATTCCAAATGAGTGAATTAGAACCAGAAGTTGCATTCGTAATTGAAAAAATGGAGGTTGACGATGTTTCTGCTCCAATCTCTCATAAAACTGAAGATGGCAAAGATGCATTTAAAATCATTCGCCTAAAATCGAAATCCAAGGCACATGTTGCCGATATGAAAACTGATTATGATATCATTCAAAAATGGGCACTTCAGGATAAAAACGATGGTGTCATTACTGATTGGATTAAAGATAGAATCTCCACTACATACATCAGGATAAATAAAGAGTTTCAAGGCTGTGATTTTAAGAATAAATGGTTATAAACACTAAATTCATAGAATTTATTTAATGCTTTATCTATAATAACATTTCTTACGAAAGAATATGCATAAATTCGTGTCTAAAATCGTAAGTATAAATAATAAATCAAGAAAGTAAGAATAATTACTTTGGATGAAATACCTATAAGATGAAAAAAAATAACATAATTTTTCTATCGATTGCAGCAGTGATTGTAATTATCATTATTTGGTCTGCATCTAGCTCTAATTCTTCATCAGTTGATACCATCAAAATCCCTGTTGAATATGGCACTTTTGAAATTAGTGTCTCCACAACAGGAGAACTTGAAGCAAAAAGCAGTGAAAAAATTATGGGTCCTGCAAATCTTCGAAGCGTTAGGGTTTATAACGTGACCATTGAAGATATTGTTCCTGATGGAACAGTGGTTGACTCGGGTGATTGGGTGGCAACCCTCGATCGTACAGAACTGGAAGGAAGAATCGCTGACAGAGAAACAGAACTGGAACAAATTGAATCTCAATACATCGTAACACAACTCGATACCGCACTTGATTTGCGAAATGCCAGAAATGACATCATCAACCTCAAATACAATATGGAGGAAATCAAGATAGAACTTGAATTATCTATTTATGAACCCCCATCAACCATAAGACAGTTGAATATTAACCTTGACAAAGCGCAGCGAGCCTACGACCAAGCAGTTGAGAACTATCAACTTACATTAGAAAAGGCAAGAGCCAACATGATAGAAGTCGAATCTGAAAGAACAAAAGACCGACGAGACTATCAGGAAATGTTGGATATATTAAAGCTGTTTACGGTAAAAGCACCTAAAGCGGGGATGGTAATTTATAAAAGAAGTTGGGATGGATCAAAACAAGGAGTTGGAGCTCAAATTGGAGGCTGGGATCCTGTTGTTGCAACATTACCTAACCTCTCGGTGATGAATACTAAAACTTATGTGAATGAAATTGACATCAGTAAGGTTAAGAAAGGACAAAAAGTAGAAATTGGAATTGATGCATTCCCAGACAACACTTATACAGGATCTGTAGTTGAAGTTGCTAATATCGGAGAACAATTAAAAAATACCAATGCGAAAGTATTTGAGGTTATGATTGAAGTAAATGAGTTTGACTCAATTCTACGACCTGCTATGACTACGAAAAACAAAATCATCACTGATGTCATTGATAGTGTTTATTTCATTCCAATCGAAGCCATTCAAAATCAGGACAGCCTGAATTTTGTTTATATGAGGAACAAAAAACAACAAGTAGTGATCGGAAAGACCAATGAAAATGAGGTTATTATTAGAGCCGGCCTAGATGAAACGGATGAAGTTTATTTACTTCCTCCGGAAAATGCGGATTCATACAAACTGGTTAAACTGGATACCTCCATCATTAATGAATTAAAACGCTTCGACGAAGAACTCTTAAGAAAACAAAAAGCTGCTGTAAAACCTGATCCAGAGTTTGAAGCCTTTAAAGAAAATCTACCTGAACAAATGAAAAACAGATCGGACGAAGAACTAAGAAAAATGTTCAATAGGATTAAAGAACGAGGAATGGATCCAACAAAAATGAATATGAGACCAGGAGGAGGAAGAGGCCAAAGGCCAACTGGGAACAGACCAGGATAAGACCATTCAATCGCATAGGTAACATTAATAATTTAAACTTAAAGTTTTGGAACGTTACGTACAAATATTAATAATAGCCTTTGAGGCAGTAATGGCGAATAAATTCCGTTCAATCTTAACTGCTTTAGGGATCATTTTTGGAGTTGCTGCCGTTATAACCATGATGAGTATTGGTAATGGAGCAAGGCAGGAAATTCTTGATCAGATTAAAATGGTAGGTGTAAACAATATTGTAATTACCCCAATCATTGACTATTCAAACGAGGAGGACTCCGAAGATGAAGAAGGTAAATCAGCAAGCAGTAAATTTTCGCCTGGTCTGACCTTAAAAGATGCTGAAAGTATCAAATCAATTATCCCAACGGTAAAAAGAATCAGTCCGGAAGTAACTTACGAAACGGAAATTCTTAAAGGAGGGAAAAGAAGCTCAGCACTTTTAAATGGAATTACGGATGATTTCTTTGAAGTATATAATTTGAAAGTCCAGGAAGGTAGTAAATTTAGTGCAGAGCAATACAAAGAAGGAAGTCCGGTTTGTATCATTGGACCTTCAATTAAAGCCCGATTTTTCCCTCAAGAAAACCCGATTGGAAAAACCATTAAATGTGGTCAGATTTGGTTAACAGTAATAGGTATATTAGAAACTCAAAAATTCAATCAAAGTACTTCTAAAGATTTGGGCATTGCTGATTATAATGAGAATATTTATGCCCCACTTCAAACCCTTTTACTAAGGTATCAGGATCGGAGTATTGCGCTTACAAATCAAGCTACAACATCCGTTATAATTATGGGTGGAAGAGGAAGAGGAAGAAGTGGGATGATGTCTTTCAGCTCTTCATCTGGAGGAAGCAGTGATGCAAACACCAATCAACTCGACAAACTAATTGTACAGGTTGGAGAATCTGACCAATTAGATTTAACTACTCAAATTGTAAGGAGGCTGCTTCTAAGACGCCATCAGGGTGTAACTGATTTTGAGCTTAAAGTTCCTGAACTTCTTCTAAAACAAGAACAAAGAACCAAAGACATATTTAATATCGTATTGGGGGCCATTGCTAGTATATCTCTCATTGTTGGAGGAATAGGAATCATGAATATTATGCTTGCATCTGTTATGGAACGAATCCGTGAAATAGGTGTAAGAATGGCCACTGGTGCAAGAAAGAAAGATATCATCTTTCAATTTTTATCAGAAGCAACAATTATAAGTGTTTCTGGAGGATTAATCGGTATTATGCTAGGTGTCTTGCTCTCAAAAGGTGTTATGCAGGCCACTGACATTTTGACCATCATTTCATGGGATTCAGTTTTAATCTCATTTGGTGTTTCGGCCTCAGTTGGTATTTTATTTGGATATATGCCTGCAAAAAAAGCTGCCGAACAAGACCCGGTTACTTCATTACGCCATGATTAAGTTTTAATTTTTACATTCGAACCTGAACCAATTATTTAACTGCTCTAAACATATAAATAATTAATTATCTGGTAACTAACAATTAAAATTATGAAGAAAAAGATCGTTTCATTAAACTTAATTATTTTGCTATTGGTTCTTCCGATGGTTAAAACTGTAGCCCAAACAACTCCCCTAACTAAGGCAAATTATCAACTTGCTGAAAGGTTCTCTCCTGAGAAAATGAAGAAAATGGTATTTAGTACCCATGTAAGCCCTAATTGGTTAATGAAAGGTGATCGGTTCTGGTATTCTTATAAAACTTCAGAAGGCACAAATTACTATCTGGTTGATCTGGACAAAAAATCGAAAAAGCCGCTCTTTGATAATCATAAGATGGCGCGTATGCTGACCTTGATTACCAAAGACCCTTATGATTGGAAACATTTACCCGTCATCAAACCAAAATTCAAGAAAAACGAAACTGTTTTTCAATTTGATGTAACAAGTACCCAAGACGAAGAAGCGAAAAAAGAAGAAAAGAAAGACAACGAAACAGAAGGCGAAAAGAAAAAAGAAGAGAAACCTAAAAAAGCTAAGAAGAAGATATTTCATCTTGAATATAATTTAGCAACAGCTGAATTAACAGAAATAAAAGATTGGAAAGAAGAGAAAGAAGATCCACGATGGGCCAATATTTCTCCTGATGGCAAAACCATAGTTTTTGCACGTGATTACAATCTTTATTGGATGGATCATGAAAACTATCTGAAAGCAAAAAAAGAAGAAGAAGGTAAAATAGATTCTACCATTGTTGAACATCAATTAACAACAGATGGAGAAAGATACTACTCTTATGGTGGAGGTTATACGGCCAACTTTAACGATTCTGAAAAGAAAAGAAAAGAAGAATCTGAAAAGAGAAGAAGTGCCAGGATTCAATGGTCACCAGACTCAAGAAAGTTTGCGATTCAAAGAAGCGATTCCAGAAAAGTAAAAGAACTATGGGTAATCAACAGCATTGCTGAACCTCGTCCAACCATCGAAACATATAAATACCAAATGCCAGGTGATAAAGAAGGACCTCAGGCTCAATTATGGGTATTTGATATGGAAAAAAAGGAAGGAAAGCAATACAATATTGATCGCTTTCAGGATCAAAGCATAAGCATCCATTCGGCAAACAAAACCAACAAAGAAAGAATTCCAGACTATGTTCCTTCAATTTGGTTGTCAAAATCATCAAATAAAGTTTACTTCAGTCGCATCAGTAGAGATTTACACAAAAATGATTTTTGTGTTTTAAACCTGGATGATGGAAAAGTTAATGTTTTAATCGAAGAACGATTAAATACTTATGTAGAAACCAAACCCGTTCATCTGGTTAACAATGGTGAAGAATTAATTTATTGGTCGGAAAGAGATGGATGGGGACAACTTTATCTATTTGATGGAAATGGAAAATTAAAAAACCAGATTACAAGTGGAGCCTGGCATTGCGAGAGCATTGTAAAAGTTGATGAAAAAAACCGTGTGGTTTATTTTACGGCCAACGGAAGAGAAGCCAATGAAAACCCTTACTATCAGCATTTATATAAAGTTAATTTTGATGGTAGCGGTCTTCAAATTTTGAACAAAGGAAATTATACAAGTGTGGGTCTGGCCGGATATCGGGGTTCTAACCTAATGAGTGATTCTTACAAATATTTCATTAACAATTACTCAAGGGTAAACACCACTCCAAAATCAGAAATCAGAGACAATTATGGAAGGTTGGTTCTTGAATTGGAAACAGCCGATTTAAGAAATTTATTTGCTGCCGGTTATAAGTTCCCTGAACCTTTCAAAGCAAAAGCTGCCGATGGAATTACTGACATTTACGGAGTCATGTACAAACCATTTGATTTCGATTCAACAATCAAATATCCAATCATCGAGTATGTTTATCCGGGTCCACAAACCGAAGCGGTTAACATTGCATTTTCAGCCCGAGTAGATCGCACCGATCGCATGGCACAACTTGGTTTTATAGTCATTACCCTCGGTAACAGAGGTGGTCATCCTGCCCGATCAAAATGGTATCATAACTATGGTTACGGAAACCTCCGCGATTATGGTTTAGCCGACAAGAAGTATGTTGCTGAACAATTGGCAGATAAATACGATTTCATGGATATCAACAAAGTTGGAATTACCGGTCACTCCGGTGGAGGATTCATGTCAACTGCTGCCTTGTGTCAATACCCCGATTTCTTCAAAGTAGCTGTTTCTTCTTCCGGAAATCATGAAAATAATATTTATAACCGATGGTGGAGTGAAAAGCATCACGGTGTTAAAGAAATCATTGAGAAAGAAAACGAAAGTAAATTTATTTACGAAATCGAGAAAAACTCACAATTGGCTAAAAATTTAAAAGGTAAATTATTGCTTACCACAGGTGATATTGATAACAATGTTCACCCAGGTAATACAATTCGTATGGCCAATGCACTCATTAAAGCAAACAAACGTTTTGATTTCTTTAATTTCCCAGGTCAACGCCATGGGTATGGAAATCAAACTGAATATTTCTTCTGGTTAAAGGCAGATTATTTTTGCCAACATTTAATTGGTGATGCTTCCATTAGCACCGATATTTTTGAAATGCGTCGGGAGTTTAAAATGACACCAAGCAAAACAGAAAGAAAATAAACTTTAAAAGGCCTAAGGGCATACTTAGGCCTTTTAATCGGTTTAGCAGCTTTAGCGAATTGAGAAATATATAAGGATTAAAATAGAATTAATAACGAATAAAAACATCAACTGATGAAACGAGCCATAAGGAAAATCATTTCATGAAGAGGAATGAATATCTGGCGAGTTCTATGTGACCTTTGATACATAAATTATAGACACATGAAATATCTCTTAATTGTTTTCATAAGCATTCAGTCGCTATTCGTCGTGGCGCAAACTGAAGTTAACCGATTAACCCTCGATGATGTCATCTATATTGCCAAACAGCAATCACCAGATGCCATGATAGCCAAGCATAGATTCCGCAGAAGTTATTGGCAATACAGATCTTATAAAGCATCGTATTTGCCTGCAGTTACTTTAAGCGGGACTTTACCTAACATTAATAACTCAATTAATGAGATTACTTTACCTGATGGTAGTGAAGAATATATCAATCAAAACTTTACAAAGTATTCATTGGATATGTCTGTTCGGCAAAGAATTGGATTAACAGGAGGCCAAATATTTTTAACCTCAGGTTTGAAACGAAATGACAATACCATTGGTGATGACAAGAATACAGCTTATAATTCAACCCCGATAAATATTGGTTACAGTCAGCCTCTTTTACAATATAATTCATTTAAATGGGATCGAAAAATCGAGCCTCTTAAATATGAAGAAGCAAGTCGAACCTATATTGAAAATGTAGAAGATGTGGCTTTAACAGCAACCAGTCACTTTTTCAATTTATTAACCGCACAAATTCAAATTCAAATTGCTAAAAAGAATCTTCACAGTTATGATACATTATATCACATTGCTGAGGGTAGATACAACTTAGGCAAAATTGCTGAAAATGAATTACTGCAGCTTGAACTTAATTATTTAAAAGCACAAGCAGCTGAAGAAAATGCACAATTAGATTATGAAAATGTATTGTTTGTTCTAAAATCTTTTTTAAGAATTACGACTGATCAACCCATTGAATTAATTCCTCCGGCCGAAACTTATCATTTTGACATTGATATTGAAAAAGCCATAGATGAGGCTCTGGAAAATTCTTCGACAGCCCTCGGTTTTGATCGCAGATTACTGGAAGCAGAGAGTAATGTAAATGAGGCAAAAATGGATGGCCGGATAGATGCTGAATTATTTGCAGTTTATGGACTTACACAAACAGCTAGTGATATCAAAGGTTCATATATAAGCCCACTCGAACAGAAACAACTTTCGTTGGGAATTACCGTTCCAATTCTTGATTGGGGAAAAGCGAGAGGTGAAATTAAAATGGCTGAATCAAGTGCGGAACTTACACGAACTTCAATTGAACAGGAGAGAATTGATTTTGAGCAAAATATTTATCTGAAGATTAAACAATTTGCCATGCAGGAAAATCAATTATTTATTGCTGCTAAGTCTGATACTGTTGCTCAAAAACGATACGAAGTTACCCAACAACGATATCTCATCGGAAAAGTAAATGATGTATTGGAATTAAACAATGCTCAAATCGATAATGACAACGCAAAAAAATCTTATTATCAATCACTTAATACTTATTGGACCAATTATTACACCATTCGAAAATTAACCCTGTATGATTTTAAAGAAGGTCATAAAATTAAATTTGATATCAGTGAAGTTGAATAAATTAGCCTGTTTTTAATCCTTAATTTAGACGTATTATAAATAAATAATATTTGTATATTTGTGCTTAAATTAAAACTTAATCTTTAAAAAATTTAAAAGAAACATGGCTGTATTAGTAGGTAAAAAAGCACCTTTATTTGAAGCAGATGCTGTAATAAACGGCGGAGAGTTTGTTGAAAAATTTTCGTTAGAACAATATATTGGAAAAAAACACGTGGTATTTTTCTTCTACCCTCTCGATTTTACTTTTGTTTGTCCAACTGAAATTATTGCATTTCAAGATAAAATTGAAGAATTTGAAAAAAGAAATGTAGCTGTTGTTGGATGCTCTATCGATTCAAAATTTTCACATTGGGCATGGCTAAATACTGAAAAGAATAATGGAGGAATTAAAGGTGTTAAATTTCCTTTAGTATCTGATTTATCAAAAACCATCTCCGAAAATTACGATGTTTTAGCCGGAGAGTATGATTATAACGAAGAAGGCGAACTGGAATTTGATGGTGATGCTGTTGCTTACCGTGGTCTGTTTTTGATTGATAAGCAAGGTATAGTGCGACACCAGGTTGTAAACGACCTTTCATTGGGAAGAAGTGTTGAAGAAACTTTAAGAATGGTTGATGCTTTACAATTCTTTGAAGAAAACGGAGAAGTTTGTCCTGCCGACTGGCATAAAGGAGACGAAGGCATGAAAGCTACAGCTGAAGGTGTTGCTGATTATCTTTCAAAATAATTATAAAATTACATATAAAAAAAGCCTTAATAATTAGGGCTTTTTTTTATTCAAGTTCTTTTGCTTTCTCCCAAAATACATCCATTTCTGCCAGGCTCATCTCATGCAAAGATTTGCCTATTTTTCTGGCACTTTCCTCTAAATACTGGAAACGACTTTTAAATTTCTTATTGGTTCTTTCTAAGGCATCTTCAGGATTAATATCTAAAAAGCGGGCATAGTTTACCAAAGCAAAAAACAGATCTCCAAGTTCACTTTCCATTTTCTCTTTGCCACTGCCATTTTCCACCTCAGCTTGTAATTCTCCCAATTCTTCCATCACCTTTTCCCATACCTGTTCAGGCTTTTCCCAGTCAAAGCCAACACCTTTAACTTTTTCCTGCATTCTGTAAGCCTTAACAAGTGGTGGCAATGAAAGTGGTACGCCTTCCAAAACAGACTTTTTTCCTTCCTTAAGCTTTAATTTTTCCCAATTATCAGCTACCTCTGATGCAGATTTTACTTGAACATCGCTGAAGATATGCGGATGTCTATAAACTAATTTTTCAGATATCCCTTCCAAAACATCAGTGATATCAAAAGCTTTTTGCTCTTCTCCAATTTTCGAATAAAAAACAAGATGCAACATTAAGTCGCCCAACTCTTTTTTTATTTCGTTAAGATCATTTTCCAATATTGCTTCGGAAAGTTCGTAGGTTTCTTCGATGGTCAAATATCTCAAACTTTCAAGGGTTTGCTTTTTATCCCAAGGGCATTTGTCCCTTAATTCGTCCATAATGTCGAGCAGACGCTTAAAGGCAAGTAGTCGTTTATCCATCACTAAAAAATTAAATTATGCGTTAATATGCCTTGGCAAAAACTACGCGTTCTTTTGAAGGTTTTCCGGTTAAAATACACTTCCCATCTTCCTGAGGGTTATTCAAAGGAATGGTTCGAATGGTCGCTTTTGTTTCTTCTTTTATCTTAAGTTCAGTTTCTGGAGTACCGTCCCAGTGCGCTAAAACAAATCCACCAGCTTCAATCTTTTCCTTGAATTCATCCCAATCATTCACTTCAAATGTGTGCTCTTTTCTGTAATCTAAAGCTTTATTATATAGTTTTTCCTGTATCTCATTCAGTAAGTTTTCAATAACATCTTCTATACCTTCAATGGGCACAATTTCTTTTTTCAGCGTATCTCGTCTGGCAATTTCAATGGTTCCATTTTCAAGATCTCTTGGCCCCATAGCCAAACGAATCGGTACTCCCTTAAATTCGTATTCAGAAAATTTCCAGCCTGGTTTATAAGTATCTCTATCATCAAATTTGACAGAAATTCCTTTGGCTTCAAGGGCTGATTTAATGGTCTTTACTTTTTCACTGATTTGTTCCAGTTGTTCATCTTTTCTGTAAATTGGAATAATTGCTACCTGAATTGGAGCCAATTTTGGTGGAAGCACCAAACCATTATCATCTGAATGCGACATCACCAAAGCACCCATTAAGCGGGTAGAAACACCCCAGCTTGTTGCCCACACATATTCCAGTTTATTTTCTTTTGAAAGAAATTTAACATCAAAAGCTTTGGCAAAATTCTGACCTAGAAAGTGTGAGGTTCCAGCTTGTAAGGCCTTACCATCTTGCATTAAAGCTTCGATACAATAAGTATCAACTGCTCCGGCAAATTTTTCGCTTTGTGATTTAAGTCCGCGCAAGACTGGAACAGCCATCCACTCTTCAGCAAATTTTGCGTAAACATCCAAAATGGTCAGCGTTTCTTCAACAGCTTGATCCTTTGTTTCGTGAGCTGTATGTCCTTCTTGCCACAGAAATTCGGCAGTTCTTAAAAACAAACGGGTTCTCATCTCCCATCTCACAACATTTGCCCACTGATTAACCAAAATTGGTAAATCACGGTATGATTGAATCCATTTTTTATAAGTATCCCAAATAATGGTTTCTGAAGTAGGTCTGACGATTAATTCCTCCTCAAGTTTCGCATCTTCATCCACCACTATGCTTTTACCATCTTCACCGGTTTTCAATCGATAATGAGTTACAACAGCACACTCTTTTGCAAATCCTTCAACATGACTGGCTTCCTTACTCAAAAATGATTTCGGTATAAACAGCGGGAAATAGGCGTTTTGATGCCCTGTATCTTTAAACATTTTATCTAATGCAGCCTGCATTTTCTCCCATATTGCATAGCCGTAAGGCTTGATAACCATGCATCCTCTAACTGCTGAATTCTCTGCTAAATCAGCTTTAACAACGAGTTCATTATACCATTGAGAATAGTTCTCTTCTCTTGTTGGAAAATTTTTAGCCATATTTTTTTTTGGTATAGTATTTGCTTATTTTTATAGTGAATTAATTAATGGCAAAAATAATAAAATATTTACGCCCAATTACACGAACAACTGAATTACAATAATATTAAAGGAGGGAAATACCATGAAAACGAGACTCACACTTCTAATTATACCAGCCCTTATCCTATCTGCATGCTCAACGACCTATTATAGTTCTGTACCTTACGATGATGTATATTATCAAGGACAAACAACAGCAAGAAACCATCAGGCAACTGACCCCGAATATAGTGAAGTTGAAGTTTATGAAGGCCAATATGATCAGCAATATCCTGAGGAGGAATATCAGGAAGAACAAGAATATGTAGAAAATCCGGATTACTATAACGATTTTGATTTTTACTATAATTATCTCTTTTCTTCAAGACTCAGAAGATTTCACCGACCCTATTATAGCTTTGGTTATTACAATAACTATTACACCAATATGTATTGGTATGAAATGAATCCATATATGTGGGGTTCAAGCATTTATCTAAATACCAATTGGATGATGCCTTACGAATATGCAGGATGGTCAGGGAATTTCTTTGGAAGTTTAGCTTGGGGATTTGGTGGATTTAATATGGGTTGGCCTTACTACGGTTCAGGTTGGCCATATTATGGTGGTTATGGCGGATGGCCACACTATGGTTATGGGTTTTATGGATATAACTACTACAGTCCATTCTACAATTACCATGGATATTATTATAATAGCAGGGATAGTTATTCTCACTATTATCAGCACCGACCTAACAGAGGCAGAAATTATAACAGACCAAATCGTGCTTCAAATACATTTGGTGACATGTATGAAAGTCGGGTTTATGCATCTCGAAAAGATCGAACAAACCAAGGGGACAACCGCCCAAACACTCGTGATACCAAATCATTCACCAATAAATCATCTTTATCAGTTGGAACTCCAAACACAGGCCGAAACAGAAGCAATATGGAGCTTACCAATGGATCATCAGGTGGAACATTTAGCCGTCCTTACAGCAGATTAAACAATGCAAATGGCAGTACTAATGTTCAGGAAAAAGTGGTTAATTCAAGTAAAACTTATACCAAGCCACAATCCACAAGAAATTCTACTACGATAAGAACCAATAGCAGGAATAATCCAAATAATAAAACTGTCAGAAGCTATAATAATGCTACTCTTAAATATAGTAAGCCAAACACTTACAAATCTCCGAATAGCAGAAGTTCTAGTAGTTCACGACAATATGGAACTCCTCAAAAATACACAAACCCTGGAACTCGCTCAAGCACTCCATCGTCGAGCCGAAGTTCTAATAATGTGATTAAATCTCTAAAAAGAGTAATTACTTCCCCATCGCGGTCGAGTAAAAGTTACTCTTCACCTTCAAGATCAAGTGGAAATCCTATTTCCATCTCAAGGTCATCATCTGGAGACAGATCAATTTCTACGCCTAGCCGATCAAGCAGTAAATCATACTCATCACCTTCTCGTTCTAGTTCAAGAAGTTATTCTTCTCCATCTAGATCAAGCAGCAGCGTATCACGATCATCAGGAACAACAAGGAGTTCATCCAGCAGTAGTTCTTCAAGAGGCAAAAGAAAATAGAATATTATATTTTAATTGACTAATTATTTTTTATTATGAGAAAGATAATAATTGCAACAATATTTATCTTAACTGGGACGATTACATTTGCCCAGAATTCAATAGATGCACTTCGTTATTCACATTTATTTTATGGAGGTAATGCCAGATATATGAGTATGGGTGGTGCCTTTGGGGCACTGGGTGCAAATACTTCTGTATTTTCAACTAACCCTGCAGGTATTGGTTTGTATAATACCCCTGAGTTTAATATTTCTTCTTCCATTTTATATTCCAATTCCGAATCAGTGTACAATGGAAATATGGGAACAGATTCACGACTTAATACCAGCCTCGGTAATGTAGGTTTGGTTATCACTAAAGATTATTTAGACATAGATACCCATGGGAAATGGAAAAATGTTCAATTTGGATTTGGAGTAAATCAACTTAAAAATTTCAGCAGACGCACCTATATTGTGGGTGAAAACACTTCCAATTCCATTGCAGATATGTATGCACAATTGGCCAATGGAATTGATATTAATGACATTGAAGAAGACTTATATAATGATTATGCTTATGACTTAAACCCAGCATGGTGGTCGTATTTGTTTAATGATATGGGTAACAATCAATATCAGGGAAACACCCCTCCCGGGGGAGTTTATCAAGGTAAATTCATTGAATCTTGGGGTTCAATGAATGAAGTAAGTATTACATTTGGAGCCAATTATGATGACAAACTCTATTTGGGAGCTACTGTCGGAATTCCATATTTCAATTATTCTGAACGCAGCACCTACTCCGAAGAAGCTTTAGCCGATAATATTCCTGACGAGACTTTTCGTACGGTTACCATTAATGATCGATTAGATTCAAAAGGAACTGGTTTTAATCTTAAACTGGGAGCTATTTATCGAGCTAACAATTGGATGCGATTTGGATTTGCATTTCATACACCCACCTTTTTTGCACAAATACAAGACGAATGGGATATCACAATCAATTCAACATGGAATACTTATGATGATGAATCAAACACCTCTCCTCTTGGAACTTATGAGTACGACCTCACGACTCCTATGCGTGCAATTGCAAGTGTAGCTTTCATTGTCAATAATTACGGTCTAATAAGTGCAGATTTTGAAATGGTTGATTATGCAAGCAGTAAACTGAACTCAACCAATTATGGTTTTAGAACAGAAAATGATGACATAAAATCTACCTATACGACGACTGGAAATTTAAGGTTAGGAACCGAATGGAGGTACAAAAATCTTAGTTTTCGTGGTGGTTTTAGTTACTACGGAAGCCCATATAAAAACAGCATAAATGATGCAGCTTCAACCTCATATTCATTAGGACTAGGATTCCAGGAACGAAATTACTATTTGGATATAGCCTGGGTTTTAACAACTCAAAGTGAAGATTATTATTTATATGGTTATGGAAATGTAAACCCCAACAAGGCAGTTACTGATTTCCAGCATTCGAACTTTTTAATAACTTATGGTTTCAAATTTTAGTTGAGATTTCATGAATAAAAAAAGGGGCTGAAAAATCAGTCCCTTTTTTTATTGGTCTTAGTTTTATTACTCAACAGAATCTGCAATGGCATCATCTACCAAGATACGTCCACAATATTCGCAAACGATAATTTTCTTATGCATTCGAATATCTAATTGATGTTGAGGTGGAATTTTATTAAAACAGCCGCCACATGCATCTCTTTCAATCTTAACAACTGCTAGGCCATTACGGGCATTTTTTCTGATACGTTGATAAGCAACTACCATTCGTTCTTCAACATATTTTTGATTTTCCTCAGATTTTGCCAACAATTCTTTTTCTTCATTCTCAGTGTCAACAATAATATCTTCTAATTCATTTTTCTTGATTTCCAAATCATTTTTTCGTTCTGCCAAAACAGCCTCTGATTTTTCAACCTCACCTTTTATTGATTCAAGTTTGAATGAATACTCTTTGATTCTCTTTTCACTTAACTGGATTTCAAGGCTTTGAAACTCAAGTTCTTTGCTTATTGAGTCATATTCGCGGTTGTTACGAACATTCATCTGTTGCTCTTGATATTTCTTAATCATGGCCTGACTGTCCTTGATCGCTGTTTCCTTCTCAACAATTTGATTGCTTAATGCTTCTACTTCTAAGGCATATTTTTCAATCCTGGTATCTAAACCCGCAATTTCATCTTCCAGATCCTGCACTTCTAATGGCAATTCACCTCTTACAATTCGAATTTTATCAATATGAGAATCGATCAACTGAAGGTTGTAAAGAGCCCTCAATTTTTTCTCAACAGTAACCTGAATATTATCGTCGGCTTCGTTTACTGCAGATTTCGTTTGAATGGTTTCCTCACTGGCCTTTTCTGCTTTTTTACTTTTAGCTTCTGCTTTTGCCATAATTTTTTTTATTTAAAGTAATTTATGGGGTTTGTATTTTGTGTCGAAATTTGGAGTGCAAAGTTAGGAATTTTTTTCATAAGTATTGAACGTATTAAATCTTTTGTAAATTGTTCACTCTCATAGTGTCCAATGTCTGCAATAATCATTTTTTTCTCAGCTTCAAAAAAATCATGATACTTCACATCTCCTGTAATAAAAATATCAGCTCCACTGGCTTTTGCCTTATTAATTAAGAAGCTTCCCGAGCCACCACAAACTGCGACTTTCATAATTGGTTTACCAAGTAAAGCCGTATGTCTGATGACTTCTACTCCAAATTTGTTTTTCAATAAATTTAGAAAGTCCACCTCGTTCATCGCTGAATCCAGCTCCCCAATCAGGCCTGAACCAAATTCTTTAAATTCATTCTTCAGTGGCAAAATATCATAAGCTACTTCTTCATATGGATGGGCATTTATTAGGGCTTTAATGATCTGATGTTCTTTAAATACCGGATAAATAGCTTCAATCTTTGTTTCCGGTTCAAAATGCAGTTTCCCTTTTTCACCAACAAAAGGTTTAGCCTTCTCATTTGCTCTAAAAGTTCCTGTTCCTTCTGAGTTGAAAGTGCAACCATCGTAATTCCCAATCTGTCCGGCTCCTGCCTGAATTAATGAATCTCTCACTTCCTCAGCTTTAATATTGGGACAAAAAGTTACCAATTTGCGGAATAAATTATTCTTGGGATCTAAAACAGAAGTATTTTTCAAACCCAACTTCTCTCCAATAAGTCCATTTACACCCGTCACAACGTTATCGGCATTGGTGTGCATGGCATAAATTGAGACATTATTTTTGATGGCCTTAACGATAATTCTCTCTATCGAATTCTTCTGATTGATCTTTAGAACACCCTTAAAGATGATTGGATGATGAGCAATAATCAAATCAAAATGATCTTGAATGGCTTCATCCAATACTTCCTCTGTAATATCCAGGCAAATTAACGCCTTGCTCACTTCATCCTTAGGATTTCCAATGATTAAACCTGAATTATCATAACTTTCTTGTAATGATAAAGGTGCAAAATCTTCTAAAACTTTTATTATACTAGCTATTTCCATAGAAATTCTTTTCTTTAAAATTTGGATTTATCCATATTAAATCTGCCCTATGCAGCTGAATTTATCAAAGATAAAACAAAAAATAAGGATTCAATTCATGATGATTTTGGAATAAATTCATAATTTTAATAATTATTGTTTTTTAAATTATACTTCATATTTTTAAACTGTGAACATTATACGGATAATTTTATTTCCGATTTCTTACGTATACGGCCTTTTTATGGCCTTACGAAATAAGTTTTTTGATTGGAAAATACTTCAATCAGAAAGTTTCAGAATTCCTATTATCTCTGTTGGAAACCTATCTTACGGCGGTACCGGAAAAACACCTCACATTGAATATCTCGTTCGTTTATTGCAAGACAAATTTAAGGTAGCCACCTTAAGTAGAGGCTACGGAAGGAAATCAAAGGGTTTTGTATTAGCTGATAAAGATTCAACTTATTTTGATATTGGCGATGAATCGTTGCAATACAAACAAAAATTTGAAAAAATTGAGGTGAGTGTAGATGCAAATCGAAGAAGAGGAGTTAAAATCTTATTTAATTTATTCCCAAAACTGGGTTGTATTTTACTCGACGATGCTTTTCAGCACCGATATATAAAACCTGGCTTATCCATATTACTAACCGATTTTCATAAACTTTTTGTTAACGATTATGTTCTGCCAACTGGCACCCTTCGAGAGTTCAGGGCTGGGTTTAAGCGCGCCGACATCATCGTGATCACAAAAACATTTTCTGTTTTTTCTCCCATAACCAAACGCAGAATTACTGAATTAATAAAACCCAGTAAACACCAAAAAATTTATTTCTCTTACGTTAGAAATGGTGACTTTCTGCCCTTACCTGGAATAAATAAAACAGCCGACAAAAAAAGATATAACACAATTTTACTTTTTGCCGGAATTGCAAACTCCTACCCTCTTCAAGAACATTTAAAAGGTTTTTGTAGTGAATTAATCTGTTTAGATTTCCCTGATCATCATAGATATACTGCAAAGGATATTGAAAAAATCAAACATGCCTTTTTGCAGATTTATTCAAAAAATAAGATTATCATTACCACCGAAAAAGATGCCATGCGCATTATTAAGACTGATTTAATAAAACAAATTGTAGATTTGCCTGTTTTCTATTCACCCATAGAAATCAAATTTCATATGGATGGAGAAACAGAAATTAACAATCAAATACTAAATTATGTTAGAACAAATTCAAGAAACAGTACAATACATAAATAAACAAATAGACGTAAAACCAGAAGTTGGAATTATCCTTGGAACTGGATTAGGTGGCCTGGTCAATGAAATTGAAATCAAACACAGCATCCCTTATGAGTCCATTCCCAACTTCCCTGTTTCCACAGTAGTAGGTCATCAGGGAAGATTGATATTTGGATTATTGGGTGACAAAAATGTAGTTGCCATGCAAGGCCGATTTCACTATTATGAAGGTTATAGCATGTCTGAAGTTACCTTTCCGGTAAGAGTGCTGAAGTTTCTCGGTATCAGAGCTTTATTGCTCTCAAATGCAAGCGGAGGAGTTAACCCAATGTTTGAAGTAGGCGACATCATGTTTATAACTGATCATATTAATTTAATGCCAAACCCTCTTATTGGAAGCAATATTGATGAATTAGGCCCTCGATTTCCGGATATGAGCGAAGCTTATGACAAACATTTAATGAAGGAGGCCACCAAGATTGCACGTCGTCACAACATCAAATTTCAACAAGGAGTTTATGCCGGTGTTTCAGGCCCTACCTTCGAAACACCTGCTGAATATAAATACATCCATGTTTTAGGTGCTGATGCTGTTGGAATGTCGACGATTCCTGAGGTTATCGTTGCCAGACATATGAATTTAACCTGCTTTGCCGTTTCAGTCATTTCTGATCTGGGAATTGAAGGTAAAATTGTTGAAATATCACATCAGGAAGTTATTGATTCAGCAAGTATAGCTGAACCTAATATGACCATTATTATTAAAGAGTTGTTAGCTGTATTATAAATATCCGATAAAAAAACTTCATCTTGGAAATTCTCGAGAACATTTCATACAACAGCAAAGGTAAAATATATTTTGCCTCAGATTTCCATTTGGGTGTACCTGATTATGAAAGTAGTTTGAGTCGAGAAAAACTATTTGTTTCATGGCTTGATGAAATAAAAGAGGATGCATCCATCATTTTTTTGATGGGTGACATCTTTGATTTTTGGTTTGAATATAAAACGGTTATTCCGAAAGGCTATGTGCGCTTATTAGGGAAATTAGCTGAACTTTCCGATTCAGGTATTCAGATCCATTTATTCAGAGGAAATCACGATATCTGGGCTTTTGATTACCTAAGTAAGGAACTAAATATTCATTTACACCGTAAACCGTTAATGACCAAATTTGGAAATAAAAATTTCTATTTGGCTCATGGTGATGGTTTAGGACCTGGCGATAGAGGTTATAAATTCCTAAAAAAAGTATTTGAATTCAAACCCAACCAAATTCTATTTAAATGGTTGCATCCGGATTTGGGTACGAGAATGGGGTTATATTTTTCAAAGAAAAGTCGGATAGCTCACCTTGCCCGTGAAGGCAAGCCAGAAAATAAGCTCCCCCTCGAAAAAGAAATGCTTTATGTTTATTCAGCAAAAATGCTTAAAGAAATCCCTGATTTAAACTATTTTGTTTTTGGACATATGCACATCCCAATACAACACCCATTAAGCAAAAAATGCGAATTGATCGTTTTGGGTGATTGGATTACAAATTTTAGTTATGCCGTATTTGACGGCCAGCAGATGCAATTAAAATTTTATCAAAAGAATTAACTCTTTCGTGAGAAGATATTAATTATTCGGCCAAAAAAGCGTTTCTCGAAATTCCAGAAAAACTTAAACTGGCCAAAGATAAATCCATAAATCAACAGCAAGACATTATACAATGGCAGGGTGATAAGCACAAAAACCAGTATCGCAATCCACCAGGTATTTGATCTGCTAAAATTCAGCAATTCAAGAACTTGCTCTTCCAAAAATAGCACCGAAAATCCGGTACATGAGAATACAATTAAAATGATGATTACTTGGAAACCACTTTCGATTCCCCATCGCTTCTTCAGTTTGTTTATAAAAGTGTTTTTATCAGTCATTGATTTGATAGCATTTTAGTAGGTTAGCACTCATGAAATGAAATTTATTATAACTTTACAGAGAGGTCAATTAACATCCAATTTTAAAATTATAATATGAACAATAAATATCGGGTTTTTTTTGCAGCATTTGGATTTCTGCTAACACTTTTCATGATTTGGTATTTTTCCAGCATTGTTATTTATGTGATAATATCAGCAGTTCTATCCATGATTGGGCATCCTCTTGTCAGAAGACTGGATAAAATTAAAATCTGGAAATTTTCTTTCCCGCACTCATTAAGTGCTCTTATTACCCTCCTCATCATATTATCAGCTTTCGTAGGATTTTTCTGGTTTGTTACTCCGATGATCATTTCCCAAGCACAAGTAATTTCCAATTTGAATGTGTCGGAAATGATGGAACATTTCAAAGATCCTCTCAACTCACTCAAAGAAACCCTCACGCATTATAACGTTCTATCGGGTGATCAAACCATTGAAGGCTCCATTGAGCAACAGATTGAATCGATGATTAGTATTGCAACCTTCTCAAATCTGGCACAAAATTTACTGAGCACCACAGGAACTCTTTTCATGGCGCTATTTTCAATTCTGTTTATCACATTCTTCTTTTTACGAGAAGAAAAGATGTTTGAAACCTTGATTATCTTAATAAGTCCTGCAAAATATACTGAAAAGGTTAAACGCATTATAGATCAAACAAAAATACTCCTTTCAAGATATTTTATAGGCTTATTGTTAGAGGTAATTTCCATGATGACATTAATCACCATTGGCTTAACCATACTTGGAGTAAAAGGAGCATTAATCATTGCGTTCTTGGGAGGCTTAATGAATATCATTCCTTACTTAGGACCCATTATTGGGGCAACGATGGGAGTTGTTTTTGGAATAACAACTTCATTAAATATTGGAGTTTATGATAATATTGATTTTTTAAGTTTCTCAATTATAGGTGTTTTTGCGGTTGCCAATTTATTCGATAATTTTTTACTTCAACCTTTAATTTACTCAAACAGTGTGAAAGCAAGACCTATCGAAATTTTTATTGTAATAATTATGGCTGGAAGTATTGCCGGTATCACAGGAATGATGCTTGCCATCCCATCTTATACAGTGATTAGAATTGTTGCAAAAGAATTTCTGAGTGAATCAAGAATCGTGAAAAAGCTTACCGAAAAGATATAAAAAAAACCTCTTTCGAGGTTTTATACTTTCATGATATCTTCTTCCTTAGCATCAATCAGTTGATCAACTTTTTTAATAAAACCATCGGTGAGTTCCTGTATTTTCTCTTGCACCTTTTTAGCTTCATCTTCGGCAAGTCCATCTTTTTCGAGTTGCTTGATGTAATCATTTGCAGATCTTCGTGAGTTTCGAATACTAATTTTCGATTTCTCAGCCTCACCTTTGGCCTGCTTAACCAGTTCAAGTCTTCTTTGCTCTGTAATGGCTGGAACACTAATTCTCAACACTTCACCTTCATTTGAAGGATTAAACCCCAGATTCGCAGCTAAAATTGCTTTTTCAATTTCGTGCAAAATAGATTTATCCCAGGGCTGAACAATAATTTGTCGTGCATCCGGAGTATTGATATTCGCCGTTTGATCAATGGGCGTTGGTACGCCGTAATAATCAATAATTACCCCATCCAGCATTTGCGGACTTGCTTTTCCTGCCCGTATTTTCTGAAAACCTTTTTCAAGATGAACTACAGCATTTTGCATACTTTCTTCTGCCTCATCTAAACAAAATTCCACTTCTTCAGTCATAGTATTATAGTTTCTTATGGTTTTGTTGATTCAAATTTAAAAAAATCTTTGATTTATATTTATTTTTTTACAATTGTACCTATATTTTCACCTTCTAAAGCTTTCTTCAAATTCCCTTTGGTGTTCATATCAAAAACAAAAATCGGCATTTCATTTTCTTTACACAGCGTGAAAGCCGTTAAATCCATAATTTTCAAATTCTTTTGATAAGCTTCATCAAAAGTAAGATTCTGATATTTGATTGCTTCAGGATTTTTTTCCGGATCGGCATTATAAATACCATCAACACGAGTTCCTTTAAAAATGGCGTTGGCCTTAATTTCAATGGCTCTTAAAGCTGAGGCCGTATCGGTTGTAAAATAAGGGTTTCCTGTTCCCCCACCAATAATTACAATTTTTCCGTTCGATAAATAATCAATGGCTATTCGCCCTGACATGGGTTCAGCAATCGGGTCAATGGTTAATCCAGATAATAATTTTGTTTGAGCTCCGGATTCTTCAAGAGCTGCTTGAAGCGCCAGGCTATTGATAACAGTAGCCAGCATTCCCATATAATCACCTTGTGTTCTATCCATCCCTTTACTGGCACCTTGCAATCCTCTAAAAATATTACCTCCACCAATAACTATGGCAATTTGAACCCCCATCTTTGAAGCCTCAGTAATTTCTTCAGCATAGGTTTTTAATCGATTCTGATCTATCCCATAATGCTGTTGCCCCATCAAAGCTTCTCCACTCAATTTCAAAAGAATTCTATTGTACTTCATAAAAATGATAAAATTTAAAATTATTTATTCTTTCAATAATATTGATAGATTTTACACCAAAAATATTGAACTAAAATTTGGGTTCGAAAGTTTCATAAATATTATCAAGCCTTCTGAAACGAAGGAATAAATTACGTGATTCGAGATAGGCATTGTTGTTTGCCCAAAAATGATAAGTCGTATCTCCAGCAAAACCGATTTGATACTTATTTACCGATAATTGTCCAAAGTCCAGAGTTGCAGTGCTGTCAGGATAAATATGCTCTATCCAAAAAACAGAACTAAATGCCGTAACTTTTTCAATTTCCCAAACAGAATTTTTATCAAATTTTATGATCCCGTGGTAGTTATTAAAAGTTCTGAGACGGAATAATAATTGAAATTCATCTGGCGGATAAATAACATCCTCAACACTTGAATAAACAGGGATTTCACCTTCAAGAGGCTCGTTTTTATAACAAGTACTGCTCGTCATTGCAAAAACGATGAGCAAGAGAAGAGTTATTTTAACGATTCTATTCATATCTTATAAAAATACAAAATTATGCATTCTTTCCATGACAATGTTTATATTTTTTCCCGCTTCCACAAGGGCAAGGTTCATTACGACCCACTTTTTTCTCCACTTTAATGGGCTGAGTAATTTGCTGTTGCTGAGTATCGCTGTGGGCTTCCGAAAGCAAATCCTTGCGTTCTTCTTTATACTTACTCATGTCTGATTTCTGAACATGCCCCTCACTTACTCCCCGAGAATCGGTAAGAGGGATATCCGCTTTTGTAAGGAAAGAAACGATGTCAGCATTGATTTTCTCAACCAGTGTTTTAAACAACTCAAAAGATTCGAACTTATAAATCAACAATGGATCTTTTTGTTCATAGGTTGCATTCTGAACAGATTGTTTCAAATCATCCATCTCACGTAAGTGATCTTTCCACGAATTATCAATCATGGATAATGATATTCCTTTTTCCATTGATAGAATAACTTCATTACCCTGATCCTCGTAAGCCCTTTTTAAATTGGCAATCACATTCATGGTTTTCCTTCCATCAGAAAATGGAATGGCAATATTCTCATAATGTGTGTTTTTTTCGAAAATATCTTTCACAACCGGATAGGCTTTTTCGCCAATTTGCTTTGATTTTAGCTCATAGGTTTTATAAACATTTTCAAACAAAACATTACTGGCCTCTTCCGATTTCATAGCAAGAAATTCCTTCTCAGCAAATGGAGATTCACAAGCAAAAGTTTTAAGCAAGGCCATTTCAAAACCTTCATAATCGCCCATCGATTGATATTCATTCACCAACTGTTCACTCACATCAAAAATCATATTTGAGATATCTACACTCAATCTTTCTCCGAACAAAGCATGTCTTCTTTTTTTGTAAATAACTTCACGCTGACTGTTCATTACATCATCATACTCAAGAAGTCGTTTACGAATTCCGAAGTTGTTTTCTTCAACTTTTTTCTGTGCACGTTCAATTGATTTTGTAATCATTTGATGTTGGATAACTTCTCCTTCTTTCAATCCAAGTCTATCCATAATATTGGCAATCCTTCCGGAGCCAAACATTCTCATTAAATCATCTTCCAGCGAAACAAAAAACTGTGAACTACCCGGATCTCCTTGTCGTCCGGCACGTCCACGTAGCTGTCTGTCAACACGTCTCGAGTCATGACGTTCAGTACCAATAATGGCCAAACCTCCGGCTTCTTTAACCCCTGTTCCAAGCTTAATATCTGTACCACGACCAGCCATATTTGTCGCAATGGTTACTGTTCCGGGCAATCCGGCTTCTGCAACAATATCAGCCTCTTTTTGGTGCAATTTGGCATTTAAAACATTGTGTTTTATGTTTTTGCGGTTGAGCATCCGACTCAACAACTCTGAAGTTTCAACCGAAGTTGTACCCACCAAAACCGGACGTTTCTGATGGGTTAAGCTTACTATTTCATCAATAACAGCATTGAATTTTTCTCGTTTGGTCTTATAAACCAAATCTTCACGATCATCTCTTACAATAGGTCGGTTTGTAGGAATTACAACCACATCTAACTTATAAATATCCCACAATTCACCAGCTTCAGTTTCGGCAGTACCAGTCATTCCCGAAAGCTTCTTATACATCCTGAAATAATTCTGTAAAGTAATGGTGGCATAAGTTTGAGTTGCTGCTTCGACTTTCACATTTTCCTTGGCTTCAAGAGCCTGATGTAAACCATCTGAATATCTACGGCCTTCCATGATACGACCGGTTTGTTCATCAACAATTTTAATTTTGTTCTCGATGATTACATACTCAACATCTTTTTCGAAAAGTGCATAAGCTTTCAATAATTGATTAACGGTATGCACCCGCTCCGACTTTATGGCGTAATCACGCAACAACTTATCTTTTTTATTTCTTTTCTTATTATCTGTAACATCAAGTTTTTCAATCTCTGCAATTTCAGAACCAATATCAGGAAGAATATAAAAGCTATCGTCCTGATAAGATTCAGTCATCACATCAATTCCTTTTTCTGTAATATCAATGGAGTTGGCTTTTTCATCAATAACGAAAAACAATTCATCATCAATTAGGTGCATGTGTTTGGCTTGCTCCTGCAAATAGAAATTCTCTGTTTTCTGCATCAAAGCACGCTTACCGGGCTCACTCAAAAATTTAATAAGCGCCTTATTTTTGGGCAATCCACGATACGCCCTGAATAACAATTCGGCACCTTTTTTCTCATCTTCAGTACTGGGCTCACCAGCCAATAATTTTTTAGATTCAGCCAGAATTTTTGTAACAAAATTCTTCTGGGCATTGTGTAACTTCTGCACAGGAGGTTTTAACTCATCAAATTCCTGAATATCTCCTTTTGGAGTAGGCCCTGATATAATCAGCGGGGTTCTGGCATCATCAACCAATACAGAGTCAACTTCATCTACGATTGAAAAATTATGAGGACGTTGAACCAACTCATCAGGATTACTGGTCATGTTATCACGAAGATAATCGAAGCCAAATTCATTATTGGTACCAAAAGTTATATCTGCTAAATAAGCTTTTCGCCTTTGTTCTGAATTGGGCTGATGTTTATCAATACAATCAACTTTTAACCCATGAAATTCATACAAAACACCCATCCACTCAGAGTCACGTTTTGCCAAATAATCATTCACTGTAACTACATGAACTCCTTTACCAGGTAATGCATTCAGATAAACGGGTAAGGTTGCAACCAAAGTTTTACCCTCACCAGTTGCCATCTCGGCAATTTTACCCTGGTGTAAGATCACCCCACCTATCAGCTGTACATCATAATGAACCATATTCCAGGTTACTTGGGTACCACCTGCTGTCCATTGGTTGCTAAAATAAGCCTTGTCTCCTTTTATTTCAATATTATCTCTGCTGGCTCCCATGTCACGATCCATCTGAGAAGCTGTAACCTCAATGGTTTCGTTATCGTTGAAACGTTTCGCCGTTTCCTTCATCACCGCAAAAGCCTCTGGTAAAATTTCATTTAGAATTTCCTGGCTCTTTTCATAACTTTCTTTGGCAAGCCTATCAAGGGTTCCGTAAATTTTTTCTTTTTCGCTAACAGCGATATCCTCATTCTCAATACGCTTTTTTAAGTCGGCGATTTGCGTTTCTTCGGGCTCTATATGTTTTGTGATTCTTTCTCTGAACTCTATTGTTTTCCCCCTTAATTCATCATTCGATAGTTTCGAGATTCCTCCGTAAGCATCCTTTATTTTTTTAAGATAAGGTGTTACTTCTTTAATATCTCTGTCAGATTTAGTACCCAATAAATTTTTAAACGCTTTCAGCATAATAAGTAGATAATAATGTTAAACAATTGCTAGATCAATAATCATTCCTCAAACGTCAACCCTCAATATATGACATATCGTCAGCAATATCTATTCTATTTAAGCCATTTCAAAAGAAATGTTCATAGGTTTTTCAACAACAAAAATAGGTTAAAATTCTCAATTATTTCCAAGGAAATAACAGCGAATATTGGGGCTCACTAGTGCTTATATTGGGATTCAAAAGCATGCGAAAAACCCTTCCAGGGCTTTAAGGCAGGATTTATGATAATTTCATCATCTGAATTTATCAAGAAATAAGATGGTAAAGATTTAATATCATAGATCTCAGCGAGCTTAAATGACTCAGAGCTGAGAACAATTTCCCAGGAATATTGCTTTGCTTTCAACAGTTTTTCTAAGGCTGATTTTTCAGAATTTAAAGCAATACTCACAAATTTAACCTCTTTTTTATACACTTGATAAAGCGTTGAAATGCTGTCCATTTCGCGAACACAATCGGCACAAGGAAGACTGAAGAAATGAAGAAACAAATCTTTTCCATTCGAGGAGGAATCTTCTAATTCTATTTCATACTCTTGCGGGAATTGTGCTCCTATCCTTAAATAGCTTAACCTTTTTGTTAGATGATTTGCCATTTTCGCAATTTCGGGACCTAATGCATTTTGGCCAACTTTATTCATCAATGATAACAAAGCCTTTTCATTGGCAGAAGGCAGATAAAACAATTCTTGTAAACTTTTCAGCAATGCCAGTTCTTTTAAGGCTTGATCATGAAGCAAAGGATCGTTATCAAGCATGGCATAAATAGATTCAAGATTGGCTTCAGTATGAATCTCCTGCATCAATTTAGAACGTTCAAAAAAAAGGTTTGGCTTCAGTAAATACTGATCAAAGGCCTGATTAAAAAACCGCATGGCCTCATCATTTTCAAAGAATACTTCTGGATTTTGAAAATATGCCGTTGAAATACTTTTTCTGTTCAATAATCCCGAATTTTCTTCAATAGACGCCAATCGGTAATCGATGTAAGTTTTCAGAAAAGGCATAACATCATTGAATTCTGCTTTTATCTTTTCACTAAACTGATTGATGATTTTTTGATTCCGATACTTATAAATTTTATTGAAATTCTCGATTAAAAACTGATTAACTTCACCATCAAATACCCTGATTTGATGGTTCAATTCATTTTTAGTTGAATTTAAAATTTCGAAATCCAGATAGGCATTGTTCACAAATGTAATTTGCTCTTTCAAGGGATCGTATTTAACTTTTAGCTCATAGGATTTTCCGGGCTCAAGATAAATCTCTGCTTTTTGGAACCCAATATTCAGGAGGAACAAATGGGTTGATTTCAATTCAATTTCCAATGAGAAGTTCCCATGATCGTCAATCAAATCTTCAGCCACTTTTTCTTCCAACATCGACAAAAAGTCAGTATGCTTTATTAACTTGAAGGAATAAGAATTAGCATTTTCAACCTTTCCATAAATTTTTGTTTTCTGTGCCTGCAAACTTGTTATGAGACCAAAAAAAAATAAAATTGCTACAATGAAAAGTTTTTGATTCATAAATTAAGTAAAATGGCATTAAGGATTCACTACAATTAACTAAAATCGGAATGTATAGCTTCAGGGATGAATTGAAGAATGCTTCCTTTGTTTCGATGAATATCCCTCACAATGGATGAGTTTACAGGTGTAAATTCAGGAGCTGTAAGTATAAATATCGTCTCAATATCAGGATACAGACGCCGGTTAACCTGGCCGATACTTCTCTCAAACTCAAAATCAGCTGAGGTTCTCAGCCCCCGTAATAAAAACTTTGAGTTAACGCTCTTACAAAACTCAGTGGTTAATCCTGAATAGGTTTTTACACTGATTTTCGAATCTTTTTCAAAAACTTTTTCGATCCACCTAACACGCTCTTCCCGACTGAAATAATCACTTTTTTGTGAATTTTCGCCAATGGCAATAATAATTTTATCAAATAACGGAATGGCTCGCCGAATCACATTTTCATGACCTCGTGTTATCGGATCAAAAGATCCCGGGAAAACAGCAATTTTCTTCATTTATCAGATCGTTAAAAAACAAATATACAAATTCTGATGCTCTCAATTCTTCAAATAAAACTCCATTAATTCTTTTAAGGAATCATAGGTGTTTTTCATCACTTCTTCAACTTCCTCTTTTTTCATCCATTCGGCCCTGGTAATGCCTTCATTTAATTGTGGAATGAGCAATTTTTTATCTCTGCTTTTCATCTCATACCAATGGGTCCTTTTTAACACCATTTTTTCCTTCAAAGGATAGATATGAAAGGTAGATTTAAGCTTCATTCCAATCTCTAAATATCCAATTCCTGTTTCTTCACAAACCTCTCTCAAAGCGGCTTCAGAAGGTGATTCACCTTTTTCAATTTTCCCTTTTGGTAAATCCCACATTCCATTTCTATAAATCATCAGTAATTCATGATTTTCGTTTTTAACCAATCCACCGGCAGCTTCAACACTTTTAAAATGCGCCGAAAAATGCTTGAAGCAGTTTTCAACTTGTTTGCTACAAACAAATATTAACCTTTCAGTTTGAGGGTCTTTAATAAAATCTTTATACGCAATTTCAATCATATTTATATCAGCCAGATTGATAATTACATCTTTCTCAGTAGAATTGACAAGATCAGCCTGTTGTTTGAAAATTATTTCTTTGGACAGAAAAAAAACTTTATACATTTGCACTATGAAAATTAATGAAGAAATAGCAAGGAATGTTTCCGAATCCTTATTACAAATTAAAGCAATAAAATTAAACATTGCTAATCCGTTTACATGGGCTTCTGGTCTAAAATCGCCAATTTATTGCGATAATCGGGTAACCCTCTCCTATCCTAAAATCAGGAATTATATTCGTCAACAGTTTGCTGAATTGATTACTTCAGAATTTGGTTCAGTTGATGTCATTGCTGGTGTTGCAACAGGAGCCATCGCCCAGGGAGTATTGGTTGCTCAGGAATTAGGACTACCATTTGTATATGTTCGTTCATCTCAAAAAGCACACGGTTTAACAAACCAAATTGAAGGTGTTGTTGAATCCGGACAATCTGTGGTTGTAGTAGAAGATTTGGTTTCGACCGGAAAAAGCAGCTTGGCAGCTGTGGATGCATTAAGAGCAGCTGGTTGTAATGTAAAAGGCATGGTTGCTATTTTTACATACGATATGGATATTGCAAAGAAAAACTTTGAAGACGCAAATTGTAAATTAGTCACTTTGGCAAATTATGACACCATGATACGTAAAGCGGCAGAAAGCAATTATATTTCTGATTCAGACATCCACTCATTGGTTAAATGGAGAGAAAACCCAAAAGAATGGGGCTCAAAATAATTTAAAGATGCAGATAAAAGGTGAACCCATCGAAATCGAAAATTCAGCTGAGCATATTTTCAATTTCCTAAACGATTTCAACAATTTTGAAAGCCTGATGCCAGAGCAGATTGCCAACTGGGAATCTGCCACTGATACCTGTTCTTTTGAAATCAATAATATGGCCACCATTCAACTCAGGATTGTTGAAAGAGAGCAGGATCGATTCATCAAAATGATTTCTGAAGGTAAAAGTCCTTTTCCAATCCAGCTAAATTCCAGGTTAGAAAATACGGGTGAAAAGCTAACAAAATTTTATTTTGAAATTGATGCTGAAGTAAATCCGATGATTAGCATGATGGTTAAAAAGCCACTGGAGAATCTGGTTGAAATAATGGGCAAAAAATTGAAGGCTCATATGGAGCAATAATCAGATCACAAATTCCACTTCTTTTAAATCACATTCATACCTTTCTGACTGGTCAGACACAAGGATTAAATGCCCGTATTCAGAAATCCCGGTAATTTTCGCAAAGATTTTTTCTTTTGAAATTATATAATGGCTCATCTTTTCAAATCGGTAGAGCAACGAAATATATTTAGAATCAATTAAATCGTAGCGATCATTTTTTAAGGATTCATACCAAAAGTTTAAAGCATCAGTTAATTGATTTCTCAATTCGATGAGGTCAAAATTTTTATTTGCCAATTGTGAAATTGAAACCGGATTTGGAGCATCGCTCAAGAATCTATCCTGATTCACATTAATTCCAATTCCCACAATAGCATTTTCAATGCTACTCCCCTGAATGATGTTATTAATCAGAATCCCTGCAATTTTTTGATCTTCAACATAAATATCATTTGGCCATTTAATTTGGATATCTTTTTCTGGCAACAATTTTTGGATAAAATCGACTACTCCCAGCGAAAAAATCTTATTTAAAACAAATTGCTTCTCAGGCTTTAAAAATGTAGGACTTAAAATGATACTCAGCGTTAGATTTTTCCCATCCTCGCTTTCCCAATAATTCCCTTCCTGGCCCTTTCCACATTCCTGAAAAGAAGAAATAATGACGGTTCCCTCATCAACACTTTTACTTCCAATGAGTTCAGAAGCTCTCATATTGGTTGAATCCACACTCAAAAACTCCATGACTTTATCACCAATCATTTCATCAAAATATTAATTATGGCCTTTTTACCGTTGTTTATTCAAGCTTACTCAATAACTTCTATATAAATCTTTAATTTATACAAAATGCGTAAAATTAACTATTTTTGTCGCAATACAATAATGTAAATATGCCTAAGAACCTGAACTATCAAATTCAAAACGAAACAGCTCAGGCTGTTATTGATGGAATCCTCTCAAAAAAAGGTAAACAAATTGCCGTGATGAGTCTGAAGAAAATTCCTAACTCTGTGGCTGCTTATTATATTATTTGCCATGGAACTTCACGACCCCATACTTCTGCAATTGCAAAAGCAGTTGAGGAATTTGTTAAGAATAAAACGGGTTTTAATCCATTTACAAAAGAAGGATTAGAAAATGCGGAATGGATTTTGATAGATTATGCAGACGTTGTGGTTCACATTTTTCAGGAAACAAGTAGAAATCATTACAAAATTGAAGAATTGTGGGCAGACGCTGAAATTCAGTTCATTGAAGGTTCAGATTAAAGAAGATATAAATTAGAAGAAATAAGATAACGACATAATGGCAGAAAAAAAATCGCAGAACACCCAAAATACCGGTCCGAAAATAAAAAAGCCAAAATTTAATTTTTACTGGATTTATGGAATCCTGGCAATAATTTTCATATTGCTACAGGTTCTTAGTTGGGATAGTGGATCAGAAAAAATAAACTGGGGTGAGTTAAAAGTAATGCTTAGCGAAAATGATGTAGATCGAATTGTTTTAGTTAATCGCGAACAGGCAGAAATTTACATCAAAAAAGATCAACTTTCGCGCCCTAAATATGAAAATTTAAAAGGCGGAAATTTTGGAGCAACAAAAGCTCATTACTATTACAACATTACTTCTCCCGATAAATTTGAAGAAAAGATAAGTGAAGTTCAGAAAAACAACATCAATCCTGTTTATATTGAAAACGAGACCCGTAAAAATTGGGGTGGAGAAATTCTGGGATGGGTACTCCCAATCATTATACTTGTAGGTGCCTGGTTTTTCATCATGCGAATGATGAGCAAGAACTCAGGAGGAGCCGGAGGTCAGATTTTTAACATTGGTAAGTCAAAGGCTCAATTGTTTGATAAAAGTACCAGTGTCAATTTAAACTTTAATGATGTAGCCGGATTGGAAGAGGCCAAAGTTGAAGTTATGGAAATTGTTGATTTCCTTAAAAACCCAACAAAATACACCACTTTGGGAGGTAAAATTCCTAAAGGTGCTTTATTGGTTGGCCCTCCGGGCACAGGTAAAACATTACTAGCTAAAGCGGTTGCCGGAGAAGCAAAAGTTCCATTCTTCTCAATCTCAGGGTCTGACTTTGTAGAAATGTTTGTTGGTGTGGGAGCTTCCAGGGTTCGTGATCTATTTAAGCAAGCCAAAGAAAAAGCACCTTGTATCATTTTCATCGATGAGATAGATGCCATCGGTCGGGCGAGAGGAAAAAATGCAATGACAGGTGCCAACGATGAAAGAGAAAACACCTTGAATCAGTTGTTAACTGAAATGGATGGTTTTGCAACCAATACAGGTGTGATTATTATTGCCGCTACCAACCGTGCTGATATTTTAGATAGAGCTTTAATGCGTGCCGGAAGATTTGACCGACAAATTCACGTTGAACTTCCTGACCTGGAAGAAAGAAAAGCTATTTTTAAAGTTCATCTGAAACCACTAAAACTAAACAAAACCATTGAGGTAGATTTTCTTGCCAAACAAACTCCTGGATTTTCGGGAGCAGACATTGCCAATGTTTGTAATGAATCGGCTTTAATTGGTGCAAGAAAAAACAAAAAAGTCATCGATAAACAAGATTTCATGGATGCCATTGACCGAATCATTGGTGGATTGGAGAAAAGAAATAAAATAATTTCTCAAAAGGAGAAGGGCGTAATTGCATTCCATGAGGCAGGACATGCTTCAGTCAGTTGGTTACTCGAATATGCGCATCCTTTGGTAAAAGTAACCATCGTGCCACGAGGTAAAGCTTTGGGAGCAGCCTGGTATTTACCAGAAGAGCGTCAGATAACAACTTTCGAGCAAATGTATGATGAAATGACAGCTGCTTTGGGTGGTCGTGCTTCTGAAGAAATCAATTTTGGTAAAGTATCGACCGGAGCTTTAAATGATTTGGAAAAAGTAACCAAACAAGCTTATGCCATGGTTACCTATTTTGGATTGAATAAAGAAATTGGCAATTTGAGCTTTTATGATTCTTCGGGCCAGCAGGAATATTCATTCCATAAACCATACAGTGAAAAAACGGCTGAAACCATCGACAAAGAAATTAGTAAGCTGGTTGAAAGTGCTTATGACAGAGCAAAAAAATTACTTACTGACAATAAAGGTAAATTGGAAAAACTCGCCAACCTTCTTCTTGAAAAAGAAGTTATTTTCAGTGAAGATTTAGAGACTATTTTTGGGAAACGACCTTTTGAATCAGAAGAACCCGCAGAAGTTTTGGAAGTGGATCCAGCAGTAAAAAAAGAATTGGCTAAAAAGAAAACCACTGCCACTAAAAAGGCCTCAACAAAGAAGAAAATGACAAAAAGCACCAAACCAAAAGAAGATAAGGCTTAAAATCTGGACTAAATGGAAGAAAGCACTTCAAGGGAAAAGATTCTGAAGAGAGTACGGAATGCATTGATTAACAAACAAGAAAATCCATTCCAATCGATTGAATTTGAATCGGATATTTATCAAAAACCTGATGATTCATTAGACATTAATTTTGCTCAAGAATTTTCGAATGCTGACGGGCAATTTGTTTATTGCGAAACGCCTGCAGATTTCCCGATCAATCTTAAAATTTTAATGCAACAACGTGGATGGGATGATGTTTTTTGCCTTGATAAAAGTATCCATTATGCCCTCGAAAGTGAAGGTATTCCGTACAAATCAAAAGATGAGGATTTCTTGAAATTAAAAGTTGGGATTACCCGATGTGAATTTCTAATTTCCCGATTGGGAAGCATTATGGTAAGCTCTAAACAATATGAAGGTCGCAAATTAAATGCCTATCCCGAAATCCATATCGTCTTAGGATTTACTTCACAACTTGTACCGGACTTAAAAGATGCGCTAAAGGGAATTCAAAAAAGATATCAAGGTAAATTACCTTCGATGGTTTCTGTAATTACAGGACCAAGCAGGACTGCAGATATTGAAAAAACTTTGGTTATGGGAGCTCATGGGCCGAAAGAATTGTTCGTATTTTTAATTGATGATGCCATCGACGCAAACATTTAAAAGCACATGAAAAATTTAATGAGACGTAGTTTATCAGGTGTCGTTTTTGTTATCATTGTTGCAGCTGCAATTATGTTGGGACAAAAAGTATTTGCATTTTTCATGTTGTTTTTAAGCCTGATAGGTTTATGGGAATATACAAATCTCAGACCCGCAACTTTTGGCAATATTTCAGATAAAATTAGTATTCTAATCAATGGTTTTATTTTGGGCTCAATTTTAATATTGATTCAACTTAGATTGCTTGAATTTAAATACCTGAGCCTTGCGATGGTTATTTTTCTTTTTATCACCATCAAAACACTACTCCGAAATCCTGATGAAGCACTTAAGAAAATAGCTGAAATTATTTTGGGATTGGCTTATGTTGTAGTTCCATTCATGCTCATGGTTGGATTTCACCAAATAGATACTCCAACTAAATTGCCAGAATTGCTGATTGGGTTTTTTATCATCTTGTGGTTTAATGATGTTTTTGCATATCTTGTTGGGTCTCTTATTGGACGAACAAAACTCTATGAACAGGTATCTCCAAAAAAAACCTGGGAAGGGACGATTGGAGGCACATTATTAAGCATGTTATCAGCCTACTTTTTATCTACCATATTTTTATCCATTAACTTAACAAATTGGCTTGCTATTGGTTTATTAATAAGTACTTTTGCAACGCTGGGTGATTTAACCGAATCGATGTTTAAAAGGCAGGCAAATGTTAAGGATTCGGGCAACATCATGCCAGGGCACGGTGGAGTTCTCGATCGCTTTGATGGTCTGTTATTAGCAGCTCCAGTAATTTACTTTTATATAACTATTACAAACTAAAATGAAGATTCATAAGGAAGGTTACATCTCTATATTTATTTTTGGATTATTTCTAATTGTCCTTACCTATCTATTAAACAATCTATACCCAGGAACAAGCACTTATCATTATCTATTTTATGGCGTTGAAGTCTTGTTTTATTTTCTGATGATTCGCTTTTTTAGAGTTCCTAACAGAGACGTTACTAAAGATGAAAATGCCATCATTTGCGCAGCCGACGGACAAGTTGTGGCCATTGAAGAAGTTTTTGTAGATGAATACTTAAAAGATAAAAGAATCCAGGTATCAGTTTTTATGTCTCCCTTAAATGTGCATGTCAACTGGTATCCGATCGCGGGTATAATAAAATATGCTAAACATCATGCCGGGAAACATTATCCTGCATTCTTACCTAAATCATCGCACAAAAATGAACACAGTTCAATCGTGATTCAGCATAAAAATGGAATTGAAATTATGCTCCGGCAAATTGCTGGCAGCCTTGCTCGACGAATAGTTTTTCATTCAAAAGCAGAGCAAAAAGTTAGTCAATTTGATGAATTAGGGATTATTAAATTTGGTTCACGGGTTGATTTGTTTTTACCTCTGGATGCAAAAATAAATGTGAAACTCGATCAAAAAGTTCGCGCCGGAAAAAACATCATTGCTTTTTTCCAATAATTACAAAATCGATTCAATCGCTTTTAAGTCGAATACTTCATAGCTTGCTTCTTCACTGTGCTTTACCCGATTATAGTTTACATACATTTGATCAATCCCCTGAGTTTTTGCACCCAAAATATCAACTATAAAATCATCACCAATCATCAAGCTATCATCCTTTGTTGCACCAGTTAATTTAAAAGCATAATCAAATATTTCAGGTTCAGGTTTCTTAGCTCCAGCTTTCTCTGAGGTAATTATTTCGGTAAAATATTGACGCAAATCTGCATTATCCAATTTCTTTTGCTGCACCTCCTCAAAACCATTGGTAATGATATGTAGCACATATTTTGCTTTCAGATAAGCTAAAATTTCATGAGTGTATGGAAATAAACTAACCATGGTTGGACTCATGGTTACATAATCATCGGCCATTTTCTGGGCCAGCCCGGAATTGGTGATCCCGAAATCATTCAGACTCAACTCGAACCGCTGAACACTTAAAACCTCCTTTTTAATTTCCCCCTTACGGTAATAACTCCAGAGTCGGTTATTATGCTCCGTATAAAACACTTTAAACTGTTCCAGACTAGGAACTCCCAATTCGTTTAAATGATGCTTTTCATAGATGGTTTCAAAAGTTTGTTGCGCACTTTTCTCAAAATCCCACAAAGTTCGATCTAAATCTATAAATAGATGTTTGTATATTTTATTGCTTTTAGTCATGCGGGCAAAATTAAACATTCCTGATAAGCAAGTTTAATTTTTTTCAAAAAACACTTGACTTCTCATATTTATTATTGTATCATTGTGATATCATTTTAATATCATTTATAATTTAAGAACCATGAAAGAAGAAAAAACCTATTTGCCTATCTCCGGATATTTAGCATTATTTTTGATTTTAACATTTATCATTGTTCCTGTTTTAGGAATGGTCTTTGCCAAAATGTTTCTCCTCTCCATACTAGTTGCAATTTCTGTTTTCTGCATTGGAGGGTTTGTTATTGTAAACCCAAACGAATCGAGTGTTTTGGTTCTTTTTGGAGCCTATAAAGGAACCATTAAAAAGAACGGATTCTTTTGGGTCAACCCATTCTTTACGAAAAAGAAAATTTCGTTACGTGCTCTAAATTTGGACAGCGACCCCATTAAGGTGAACGATCAAATTGGAAATCCCATTATGATTGGTATTGTTTTGGTATGGAAAGTTGAAAACACCTACAAAGCTGCTTTTGAAGTTGACGATTACACTCATTTTGTTAACATCCAGAGTGAGGCTGCCATTCGAAAATTAGCAGGTCATTATCCATATGATAATTTTGATGATGCACAGGCTGAAATAACCCTAAGATCTGGTGGTGAAGAAGTAAATCACAAATTGGAAGAAGAACTCCGAGAAAGGTTAGCCATTGCAGGCATCCATGTGATTGAAGCAAGAATTGCATATTTGGCCTACGCTCAGGAAATAGCAGGAGCCATGCTTCGACGACAGCAAGCTACAGCCATTGTTGCTGCACGATATAAAATTGTTGAAGGCGCAGTGAGTATGGTAGAAATGGCACTTGAAGAATTATCTCAGAAAGAAATTATTGAATTTGACGAAGAGAAAAAAGCCACCATGGTAAGTAATTTAATGGTCGTACTTTGTTCTGACAAAGATGCCGCACCAGTAATTAACACAGGAACCCTTCATCAATAATCAAAATTACTATGGAAAATTCATCCATCGAATTATTAGAAAAGTTTGCTAAGAAAAACAGCTTTGAATATTGGTCAAATATTCAACCTAATAAAGGTGTCATACAGCACAGAGCCAAGAATATTCATGTCAAAAATTTTGTAATGGAATATCCAAACGCTCAAAATCCAATTTACTTCTGTGCCTTTGATACTGGATTTAGATCCGTATATTCCGGCCTGTTTAAAAATTTTTCCAATACTATTATTCCAGAAATAAACCTTATGCCTAAATTCTGGATTGACAAACTTAGTTTTAATCGTTCGGCTAAAATTGGCCTGTCTGAATTGGATAAAAAGTTACGGGTCATCAGTAACAACAATAGTATAACAAAAGAGGTTATAACCCAAAAAGTTGGTGATGAGTTTATTCGTTTGTCAAAGAAAATAGAACCCCTCGAATTGGTTATAGAGGCAAACCAATTAAACTATAATCCCAAATTGGATGGAAAATCAATTGTGGGTGTTAAAACCAACAGATGGATAACCGATGAAAAGGAATTAAAGGTATTTTTGGAGCTGGGAAGTAAGCTTCTGAACAGAATCAAAAAGCACTAAAAAATTACAAGTATGCCAAAAAAAGCATTTGCTTTACGAATGAGTCCCGAGGTGCTGAAAGCCATTGAAAAGTGGTCAGCCGATGAATTTCGCAGCACCAACGGACAAATTGAGTGGATTTTGACAAAAGCCCTGAAGGATGCCGGCAGGTATCCTAAGAACAATAAAGAGGATTAGTTTGACGATGAATTTAATTTGTTTATAATACCTAAATTAACAATTTAAAAATGGAATTAAACACGATAGAAAAGTTTTTGCTCATTGCCCACCATCCTGAAAAATGGTGGTTTAAAACACCTCAAATTCAACTTAAATATGGCCTTACAGGTGCAATGTTACTCGAATTTTCTATTCGAAAAAACATTGAACTAGTCGATAATAAGATACGTGTAAACAAAGAATCAATCACCTCGGATGAAGATTATTCAATCTTCGATGATTTCATCCAGACCATGATTCAAGCCAATCGTTTACATAAACCCAAGTATTGGATCCAAAAATTTGGGCGAAAATCCAGAAAATTAAAATGGGAAATTTTAAGGGGCTTGGAAAAGAAAAGGCTGATACGAATCGAACACCTTAAATTCATTTTTATTCCATACAGAAGAAGTTACCTGACGGATAGACGTTTAAGAGAAAAACTGATTCATGAATTAAGAGACAGCCTGACATATAAAAAGAAAATATCTGAAGAAGGTATTGCAATTCTGGGATTAATCGAAGCCTGCAAGATGTATAGGGTTCTATCTCCCGATCGAAGTAAAAGACGACAAATCAAAAAAGAATTAAAATTGGTTTTAAAAGAAAGTCCGATTTCAGAAGTAGTTCAGGCCACCATACGACAAACTCAAATTGCGATTACAATGGCTATTGCCGCTTCGAGTGCAGGTGCAGCAGGAGCAGGCAGATAATTATGGTTGGAACAGTCTACCCTGCCAGCTATCTCTTTCTTTCAATCTTTTTTCAATCAGATTTAAGATTTGATCATTCCGTATTAAACCCCAGCCAGGCCCAGCTAAAAAACGCGGCGGTACTTCACCGGCGAAACGTTCAACCACGAATGATGGGTTTAATCTTTCCAAAAAATCAATCATAAACTCAACATATTCATCCAGTTCAAAGAATTTAAATCTTTCAGGAAATTGCTGATACTCTTTCTCCATCAAGGTGTCTTTTATAATTTGCAACTGATGAAATTTGATGTTATTTAGTGGGAGTTTTGATAATATCTCAGCCTCATGCAAGATTTCAGATCTGCTTTCGCCCGGCAAACCGATGATCATATGAGCTCCGGTTTTTATGCCATAACTTGCTGTTAGATCAATTGCATCAACTGCTTGTTGATAATTATGTCCCCGATTAATTCTGAGTAGGGTCCTGTCATAACAGGATTCTATCCCATATTCCACGATGAGATAATATTTTTCAGAGAGTTCTTTGAAATATTTAAGTAGATCCTCATTTATACAATCAGGCCTGGTACCAATAACCAAGCCAATTACTTCGGGAAACTGTAAGGCCTGTTCATATTTAATTTTTAATTCATCAATTCCACCATAAGTATTAGAATAAGCCTGAAAATAAGCCAAATATTTATTAGTTCTACGGTATCTATTTGCATGAAATTCTATTCCTTCACCAATCTGCTGTTCAACAGATTTTTGAGGTAAACAATAGGAGGGATTAAAAGCATTATTATTACAATAAGTACATCCACCCACGCCAACACTCCCATCCCGGTTGGGACAGGTAAAACCTGCATCAATACTTAACTTTTGAACTCGCTCACCAAACTCACTTTTAAAGTAGTTTGAATACGCATTAAAACGTCTCGGGTGCCCCCACAAATAATCCATCAATCAAAAATATAAAAATGGGGTGACACCCCATAAATTTGAAATAAAAAAAATCCCCTCGCCTAAGCGAAGGGATTTAACTAAAACTTATCGAAAGTTTATTATGATACTTTTTCTAGCTTTTTCATTACTGAGAAAATAAATGCGGCAGCAATTAAACTTAAGGTAATAAAAATACCCCAAACTTGCCAGATTGCAATTCTTTCGTAGAAGAAACTACCAACCCAAAGCATTTGGTTACCAAGTGCTGTAGCACCTAACCATCCACCTTGCATCAATCCTTGATACTTAGGAGGAGATACTTTAGATACGAATGAAATACCCATTGGACTCAAGAACAATTCAGCAATGGTCAGGGTAAAATACGTACCGATCAGCCATCCGGTTCCAACACGTGCATGCGATGGATCTGATTGCATTACATCAAATGGATCAAGTCCAAGAGATCCAACTAACATCACAACAAAACCAATAGATGCTATGACCATACCAATTCCAATTTTTCTTGGTGCAGAAGGTTCTTTACCTCTTTTATTCAGATAGGCAAATATTCCGACCACCAATGGAGTAAGCAATACAATCATGGTTGGGTTAAAATGCTGGAATAATTCAGGTGAAAATTCATTTACTTCTGGATTATTGGTATAGAAATAATAGGTTAAAACACCCGAAATAAAGACAAGGATTCCACTAATCAACTTAGTTCGTGCGGATGATGATTTACTGAGTAAAGATCCTAAGGATAATAATCCAACAACAATGGCAAGTAGCGACCAGATATTGAACACAAGATAGGTTGCAGGTCCTACTTCAGTCACCGTATAATCACGCGCGAAGAAACTCAATGTTAAACCGTTCTGATGGAATGCCATCCAGAAGAAGATAACCACTGCAAATACAAGGAACAAAGCAGTTAATCGTTGCTTGGTTTCCGCTTTGCTCATTTCAACAACTTCACCTTTTTCAGCAGCTGCCTTTTTAACATCTGGCAACATCTTTTTAAACACTGTAAACACAATGAATGAAACGATCATCATACCAGCTGCAGCAGCAAATGCATAATTAAATCCTGATCCGTAAGCTGACATATAATCAACAACAAAAGTAGACAGATCGGTAATTTTAGCTCCTCCAACAGTTGCCTGATCAGCAAGTGCTTGAAGGTTTCCTAACTCTGCTCCGCTTAACAAACTTGGGTCGAATGCACCTTCTGCACCTTTTGCTTTATTAATCAAAGCTGGAAGATCGTTAATTCTGATAAATCCTTTTGATTTGATAAACCAATTGATGATTCCTGCAGCAACACTTGGAGCAAATAATGCACCAACGTTAATACCCATATAGAACACACTAAAAGCTGAATCTCTTAAATGCGAATATTTGGGATCATCATATAGTTGACCAACAACTGCCTGAAGGTTTCCTTTAAATAAACCATTACCAAAAGCGATAATAAATAGAGCGGCGATGGTAAATGGAAGGCCAAATCCGGGTATTGACATCAAAATATAACCAGCCAACATGGTAACTATACCAACATAAATGGTTCCTTTATAATTCTTGCTTCTATCTGCGATGATACCACCAACGAGTGCTAAACCGTAAATTAGCCCATAAAACACACTATATATAACACCTGCGTTAGATTCGGTTAATCCAAATTTGGAAGTCAGGTAAAATACCAAAATACCCATCATGGTATAAAAGCCAAATCGCTCTCCCATATTAGCAAAGAAAGCTACATATAATCCCTTGGGATGTCCTTTAAACATAATTAAAATTTTAGGTTAATAATTAATAATTTATATCTTTAATTTAATGCACTAATAATTTAATTCAGAGGCTACAAAAATAACTAAAAATACAAGTATTCCAAATGATTAAGTAGAGAACAAAAGATAATATTTAATAATTTTACCAGCTGTATGTAATGTTTTATTAATTGATTCGTCTTGTTTTTAAAGGATATAAATTAATGACCACAGAAAAGTTTAAAAGCGAAGTGCTGCCCATCAAAAATAAGTTGTATCGCATAGCAAAAAGGATGCTAAACGATTCAGCTGAAGCCGAAGACACTGTGCAGGAAGTATTTCTTCGTTTATGGTCGAAAAAAGAGAAGCTTAAAGAATATAGGAGCATTGAAGCCTTTGCAATCGTAATAACAAAAAACTTATGCTTGGATAAAATAAAATCAATCAGATATAAAAACCTTGAATTAAAAGATACGGAAGTAGAAATGAATGAAATCAGCCCATATAAAAAAACAAAGCTGAAAGACACTGCTCAGAAAATCCATCAAATCATTGATAAGCTTCCAGAGCAACAAAAGTTAATCATTCATTTACGAGATGTTGAAAACTGCGACTATGATGAGATTGCAGAAATTACCCAGCTGAATTTAAATACCATTCGGGTTAATTTATCAAGGGCAAGAAAAAAAGTACGTGATACCTTAATTAAAATACAGAATTATGAATTTTCGTCGAATTGAAAATTTGCTTGAGAGGTATTTCGATGGAAATACTTCGTTAGAAGAAGAGAGAATATTGAAAGACTTCTTTCAGGGAGAGGACATCCCTCCTCATTTGATTGCCTTAAAAGATTCGTTCAACTATTTCTCTAAAGAATATAATACCGATGAGTTGGATGCATCTTTTGATCAGAAAATACTTTCACAGATCAATCATTTTGACATCAGCAATAAACGCCAGGAACGAAAGAGAACCTTTTATTACATTTCGGGTGTAGCTGCAAGTTTGCTCATCATTATTAGCATTTTTACAAATTTCAATCCATTTACAAACAAACTAAGCGAAACCTTAGAAAATCCCGAAGCAGCCTATCAAGAAACAAGGAAAGCCCTTCTGTTTGTTTCAGGTGCTTTAAATAAAGGAGTCAAACCCATCGACAAGATGGCTAAATTCGAAGAAGGAATTGAACAATTAAGCAAAATGAAGAGCTTAAGTACAGGAATGGAAGAAGTAGAAAAGATTTCAAAATTTTACGATACTCAACAGAAAATAATAAACAATTAATATAATAAGTCATGAAAAAACTAACCTTAAGAAGTTTGATGTTGGCACTGGTAATGATACCAATGATGCTAAGTGCGCAGAGTTCCTCAATTGATAAACTATTTGACAAATATTCTGGAGAAGAAGGATTTACTTCGGTAAACATTTCAAAATCGATGTTTGCATTTTTTGCAAAACTCGAAGGAATTGAAGACGATGATTTCAATGAAATGCAAGAAGTAATTGACAATTTAGAAGGATTAAAAATCCTTACATGTGATTCGAGAGATAGCAGAAAACTTGAAAACTTCAGGGATGGAGTGAATGGAGTACTCAAGAGCAATAAATTCGAAGAGTTAATGGTCATGAAAGAGCAAAACAGTGAAGTTAAATTCATGATTAAAAATGAAGGAGATGATATTGTTGAACTTCTGCTAATTGCCGCCGAAGAAGATGATATCGCTGTCATCAGTTTCTTTGGGATTATTGATTTACAAGCCATTTCAAAATTGTCAAAAACCGTTAAAATTAACGGAATGGATCATTTGCAAGGGCTTGACAAATACAAAAACAGATAGTTGCACCCTATCCTTTTGTAAACCAAACGTGAAATTGCATAGTTGAATTTTTAAAGCCTTAGGCTTTTAGACTAAGAAAATTAATCTAACATTCACTATAAAATGAAACAAATGAAAACACTAAAGTTAATTCTTGTACTTGCATTCCTTATGCCACTCACAATGATGGCACAAAAAGGACCCTTTGACGATCTCTTTGCGAAATATCAAAATGCAGATGATGTAACTTCGATTGCCATCAATATGGGAGCCATCAGCATCAATCTGGGATCGGGAGATAATGATATTGGAGACTTAATGGACCAAGTGGATTATGTAAAAATTCTACAATTTGAGAACCACTATAAATCCTTTAAAAATTCAGATTTCTTCAAAGAAATTGATGCCATCATCGAAAAAAACGATTATGTTCAACTGATTGAAGTTAGAAGTAAAGATGAAAATGTAGATGTCTTTATTATTGAAGGCGATGATGATGTAATTCTGGAAGGACTGATTATAGCCCAGGAAGATGAAGAAGCGGTCATTGTCTCTGTTCGAGGTAAAATGAAACCTTCGGATTTCGCAAAAATGCATAAAGGAAGCTTTCATGGATTTAATTTCAGTAAACATCACTAAAATTTTCAGACTTAAAAATAAATAATTCTTTGCGTAAGAAGGCTGTCTGAAAAGGGCAGCTTTTTTTATTCCCACCCATAACCTAAGCTCAATTAATGAATCAATTTAAACCCTGATAAAAAATACCTTGGGGAAAGCTTCCCCAAAAACATTTGACGGAATGAAATCAAAGATTATTCCTTTTTTAAACAACCGTTTTTTTAATTCCCCCCTCAGTCCAAAATTGAAAAGCATTTTTTACTAATTTTGCACCTTAATTTTGCAAATACAATATAATGACCGAAATACCCAGCAAATACAGCTCAAAACACACCGAAGACAAATGGTATAAAACATGGATGGACAAAGGTTACTTTCATTCTGAACCTGATGATCGAGAACCTTATTGCATCGTCATTCCTCCACCAAATGTGACGGGAGTACTGCATATGGGACATATGCTAAACAATACCATTCAGGATGTTTTGGTTAGACGCGCTCGTATGCTTGGCAAAAATGCCTGTTGGGTTCCCGGAACAGACCATGCCTCCATTGCTACTGAAGCCAAAGTGGTTGCAAAACTTAAGGAAGAAGGCATTGAAAAGGCAAATCTAAGCCGGGATAAATTTCTGGAACACGCCTGGGAATGGAAAGAAAAACATGGCGGAATCATTCTTGAACAGCTTAAAAAACTAGGTGCATCATGCGATTGGGATAGAACTGCTTTTACCATGGATGAAAGCCTTTATGAATCGGTGATTGATGTATTTATCGACCTTTATAATAAAGGTTTGATCTATCGAGGAGTACGTATGGTAAACTGGGATCCCAAAGCTTTAACTGCCCTTTCGGATGAGGAAGTAATCCATAAAGAAGTCAATTCAAAACTCTATTATTTAAGATATCAGGTGGAAGGCAGTGAAGACGAATGGGTAACCATTGCCACCACCCGTCCCGAAACCATTTTAGGTGATACCGCTTTATGTGTGCATCCCGAAGATGAACGATTCCAGCACCTAAAAGGAAAACGGGTAATCGTGCCTTTGGTGAATCGATCTGTGCCTGTTATTCTTGACGAATATGTGGATCGTGAATTTGGTACCGGCGCCTTAAAAATTACCCCGGCCCACGACATTAACGATTATAATTTAGGACTAAAATACAAACTGGATACCATCGACATTTTTAATGATGATGGAACCATGAATGAAGATGCCGGGCTATATATTGGTAAAGATCGTTTTGCAGTTCGTAAAGAAATCGTGAAAGATCTGGATGCCAAATCTTACCTGGTTAAAACCGAAGATTATGTAAACAAAGTGGGGTTCTCGGAACGAACTGATGCTGTGATTGAACCCAAACTTTCGCTTCAGTGGTTTTTAAAAATGGAAGATCTGGCCAAGCCGGCTTTGGATCTTGTGATGGACGATACCATTCAATTTTATCCCAAGAAGTTTAAAAACACCTACCGCCATTGGATGGAAAATGTGCGTGATTGGTGTATTTCCCGTCAGCTATGGTGGGGACAGCGTATTCCGGTGTATTATTTGCCGAACAATGAAATGGTGGTGGCCAAATCCATGGAAGAAGCCATGACCATTGCCCAACAAAAATATGATCTTCCTAACTTAAAAGCCGAAGACATTAAACAGGATGAAGATGTACTCGATACCTGGTTCTCTTCCTGGTTATGGCCCATTTCTGTTTTTGATGGAATTCGAAATCCAGAGAATAAAGACATTCAATACTATTATCCAACCAATGATTTGATCACGGCACCTGAAATTTTATTTTTCTGGGTTGCCCGTATGATCATTTCAGGATTGGAATATAAAAATGACATTCCGTTTAAAAATGTTTATCTAACAGGAATTGTACGCGATAAGCTTGGTCGGAAGATGTCGAAATCGTTGGGGAACTCACCCGATCCAATTGAGTTGATTGAAAAATACGGTGCCGATGGCGTTCGGGTAGGCATGCTCCTCACCTCTCCTGCCGGTAATGATTTGCCTTTTGATGAATCACTTTGTGAACAGGGACGTAATTTCAGCAATAAAATCTGGAATGCCCTTCGCTTGGTCAAAGGTTGGGAAATTGATCCCAATTTAGCACAAGCAGAAACCAGCAAAGTTTCGGTTAAATGGTTTGAGTCTAAATTAAATTCAGCCTTAAAAACCCTCGACGATCATTTTTCGAAATACCGGATTTCGGATGCATTAATGACAACCTATCGTTTAATCTGGGATGATTTCTGCTCGTGGTATTTAGAAATGGTAAAACCTGCCTATCAAAAACCCATCGATCAGGAAACCTATCATCAAACCATCTCCTTTTTCGAATCTTTGATGAAAGTTGCCCATCCGTTTATTCCTTTTATTAGTGAAGAAATCTGGCATCTGCTTTCAGAAGAAGAAAGAACTGAGGATTTAATGGTAAGTTTATTGACTGAAAAGAAAAGAATCGATCATAAAATTTTGGATCAATTTGATGAAGCTAAAGAAGTAATCATCCACTTAAGAAGTGTCAGAAACAAGCAAAACATTCCGAATAAAGAAACATTAAAACTCTTTGTAAAGAAAAACAATGCTGAAGCTGCTGACCTCACTTTCGACGGACTAATTGCCAAGATTTGTAATCTGGAAGATGTTGAATATGTAAGCCAAAAAGTGGAGGGTGCCAATTCATTCACGCTTAAATCAACAGAATTTTACATTCCGCTTTCAGCAAATATTGATGTTAATGCCGAAATTAAAAAACTTGAAGCAGAGCTAAAATACACCCAGGGATTTATTCAGGGTGTTAAAAAGAAACTTTCTAATGAACGATTTGTAAACAATGCCCCTGAAAAAGTGGTGGCCATTGAACGCAAAAAACAAGCCGATGCTGAAGCCCGCATTTTGGTTCTGGAAGAACAGTTAAAAGCGATGAAATAATTTGATGAATTGCTGATATGCTAATTATGGGAAAAAATAAAGGACGTTGTCCCTAAAAAGGGACGCCGTCCTTTATTACATCTTGGAAATTTGCTAATTAAGGGACATTGAGTTTTTTACGAAGTAAAAAGTATCGAAATGTCCTTTTATGCGATGCGAAGTCTAAAACTTCGCACAACAATAATATTTCAGGATTCAAGGGTTTACATCCCGACTTAGTCGGGATGTAAACCCATTTTAATAATTATTTTACAATCGTTGCGATTGGGTGACGTAATCCGTCTTTTTCATAATCCCAAACTACCTTTCCATCATAAGTTAAAATGCCACTATATTCATTATAGCTGATTGTATCAGCATTATTACCCCCAAAATCTAAAATCATTGTTTCTTCAAAATCAAAGATCCCTAATCTATAATACTCAGAATGGTTTGATTCATCTAGGAATAATAAGCCTTTGGCTTGATCCATATTGCTATTATACACTAGCTTTTTTTCACCATTTTCAAGTTTATATAGATACATAAATTCAAAGAGTAATGCATTTGGATTGGTTGGGTCTAATAAATCATTTCCGTTAATATCAATAAATGATAAATATAACGGATTACCATTACCAAAGACGTATATTGGTTTGTCCTTTTCACAACCAACCATTAGTAAAATAGCTACAGCTAAAAACACTATCTTTTTCATATACTTAAGTTTAAATATTAATAGAGTCATTTGTATGAACTTTTGCTTTTTTCAATAGATTAATTTAAGGTTCTATGCCGTAGATCATCTTAATACTGTAATAGCCATTGATATTATTTGAATAATAATAACCATCATTTTCATGTCCAAAATTACCAAACCTCATATGTAATTTTTCAGACAGATATTGTGTGCTGCCAAGGCATGTATATATAATTTGATACCCATCACAAACCCATGCATGAGCATTATTACTTTTTTGACCAGAAAGATATACAGGTCTATCAGCATCCAACTCTTGTTTAGTTGTGGTATAATAAAAATCAGAAAGTGTAGCAGTAGTTGAATATCCAAAATCATTTTTAAATGCTGAAACAGCATCAACATCATCTGCTCTACTTGCAGTACACATATATCTCATGTCTACTGCATCTCCTATGTCGGTAAATAAACCTGCAACAACTGAATTTCCATAGATATCAAAATCAGGGTAATTAGGATTATCTTGGGGCATTTGACTCCAACTATAACTGGTTGGGTATTCATGATAACTCATAATCATTCCCATGGCAACTGCAACACAACCAGCATAAGCACGCCCGCTCAAATATAAGGTTGGATCACTAAAATCAGCACTGCAACTATACTCATTTTCTACCCAAGCCTCAGTTGGACAATCTGAATTATAATCATTATTTTGACACCAATAATTGGTAATATATGGCCCAACTGTTCTGGTTGAATCTATACATGGATCATCCGGTGGATCTCCTTCATCTTTTAAATTAAAATGAGCGAGATGTTTCAACCAAAGTTCTTTCATTTCCTCACTTTGAGGTACTTTCAATTTTTTCAGTTCCTTTATGCCATCTTTTGTGTCAGATACCCATAATCCGACTCCATTCATTTGTTCAACATTTTCAGTTTCAAAATAATTGTTTTCCGAAAAAGCAAGTATAGGTTCTATCCTATTGTCGGCAGGCATTAACACAAACCCACCTTCATCAAAGTTAATCACGTAAATGAGTTCTTCACCCATTTCATCTTTAATTTTTTTAAGCTTGTAATTTTTAGTGGATTTTAAGGAGGGATTTGTTTTTCGCATGAAATTTTCGGCTACTGTTTTAGCCAAGTCTTCATTTACGAAAAACTCACTGATTTCATCCTCGGCTTTAATTTGTTGCATGTCTGTTTGTTTATCCTGGCAGGCAAACGGAATGGCCAATGCCATGGATAAATTTAATGCAACAACTGTTGTTACTAGTCTGTTCTTTCTTTCTTTCTTTCTTTCTTTATTCATTTTAGTAAAAATTTAATTAGAAATTAGATGAACTATTTCCTCTTAATTCCAAAAATAAGAAAGAGTCCACCCCTTTTTTTGCTAAATTTTATTAAAATATCGAAATTAGTTATATATAACTATGTATTAGATGCGTTTTTATAAAGAATGGTTGCGTTAGGTAAGTAAAAAAGCATTGAATTCCTTATTTCATAAAATGAAAGCAATGATATCACTTGACGAAATATCGACTTAAAAGCACAGCTAAAAGCGATGAAATAATTTGATGATGTGGCTAATGTACTGATGTGTTAATTAAAAGGGACATTGGTTTTTTACGAATTAAAAGTATCGAAATGTCCTTTTTATGCGGTGCGAAGTTTTAAACTTCGCACAACTAGATGTTCAAATTTGTCAGTTCGACCTTGTCGAGAACTGATTAGAGTCCCGCATCTCGACAAGCTCGATGTGACTAAATATTCAAAAGGGTAGACATCCTAAAGTTACTGGATTCACCTAGCACTTCACACAGGGTGCAAAGAGTAGTGAATTATAAACTAGCGAATAAAAGAATAAGCAATGGTATTTCAATGAATTACTACTGTATTACTATTGAATGTCAATCGAATAAGGCTTTTCACCCTTCGATAAAATCCCGATTTCATCGGGATCACTCAGGGTTCAACTATACAAATTTCTCGATCAATTCAACCAGACGGGTTGAATAGCCCATTTCATTATCGTACCAGGCAACCACTTTCACCAATTTATTTTTTTCGCCCAATACACTGGTTAATCCAGCATCAAAAACTGCTGAATGTTCATTCCCGATAATATCCATTGAAACAATGGGATCTTCGGTATATTCCAAAATACCTTTTAAGCATCCTTCAGAGGCTTCTTTAAAAGCGGCATTAATTTCTTCAATACTTGCCGATTTAGCCAAAGTACAGGTTAAATCTGTTAATGAAGCATCGGGCACAGGTACGCGAATTCCGGCACCTCCTAAATTATTCTTCAGATGGGGAAAAATTTTGGTTGCTGCTTTGGCGGCCCCTGTGGTTGTTGGAACAATTGAATAAGCTGCAGATCGTCCCCGGCGTAAATCTTTATGTGGCGCATCAATTAAATTTTGATCCTTGGTATAAGAGTGAACCGTGGTTATAAATCCTTTTTCAACCCCCCATAAATCGTCCAAAACTTTAATAAGCGGAGCCACATTATTGGTGGTACAACTTGAATTTGAAATAATCACATCTTCTTTATTAATCAGATGATCGTTGACCCCTAAAACGATGTATTGAACACCATTGCTCTGACCTTTGGCGGGTGCCGAAATAATTACTTTTTTGGCTCCTGCCTCCGTCACATGCACGATGGCTTTACTTTTGGTTACAAAATTTCCGGTCGATTCAATAACCACATCGATATCCAAAGATTTCCAGGGTAACCTGCCGGGTTTCTTCTCAGAAAGAATCAGAATGGGATGATCGTCAACAATTAAATGTTTTTCGTCATAATCAACGGTGCCTTTATACTGCCGGTGAACCGAATCGTATTTAAACAAATGTGCCAGCGTTCTATTATCAGTCAAGTCGTTAATAGCCACCACATCCATGTTTTTATTTTTCATTAACTGACGTAAAGTAATGCGTCCTATCCTGCCAAATCCATTGATGGCAACCCTAATTTTTTTCATGCTATTCTATGCTTTAAATAAGATGGCTAAATTATGAAATTTATGTGGATTTGTTGGGTGAATTCAATCAAAATAGCGATCACGAATTTCATAAAAAATCTAAGCTTCTCAACCTCCTTAAATGTTTAAATTTCTTATCTTTATGCTTTATATAATTAATAACCCATTAAACCCATTATGGAACAAGCAAAGAAATATATTGAAGAGAACAAAGACAGATTCTTGGATGAATTGTTTGGATTAATAAGAATTCCATCCATCAGCTCCATTGCCGATCATAAAGATGATATGCTAAAAGCAGCTGAATATTGGAAAGAAAGCATTTTAAAAGCAGGCGCTGATAAAGCAGAGATATACCCTACTAGCTTTAACCCTGTTGTTTATGGTGAAAAAATGGTTGACCCCAAAGCACCTACTGTTTTGGTTTACGGCCATTATGATGTAATGCCTGTTGATCCTATCGAATTGTGGAAAATTCCACCTTTTGAGCCAACTGTTAAAGACGGTAAAATTTGGGCTCGTGGAGCCGATGACGACAAAGGTCAGGCCTTTATGCATGCCAAAGCTTTTGAAACCCTGGTAAGCACCGACAGCCTTCCATGTAATGTAAAATTTATGATTGAGGGTGGTGAAGAAGTTGGATCTCCGGGTTTAGGTGAGTGGTGTGCGAAAAACAAAGAAATGCTGAAAGCAGACATCATTTTGGTTTCAGATACCAGCATGATTGCTCCGGATATTCCATCGATTACAACCGGATTAAGAGGTTTGGCTTACTGGCAGGTTGAAGTGACCGGACCTAATAAAGATTTACACTCAGGTATATTTGGTGGAGCTGTTGCGAACCCAATCAATGTTTTGGCAAAAATGATCAACGATATGGTTGATGAAGATGGGCACATCACCGTTCCCGGTTTCTATGACGATGTATTGGAAGTTAGTATGGAAGAGCGTGCTAAAATGGCTGAAGCACCTTTCAATGAAGAAGAATATAAGAAAGCCATTGAAGTTGATGAGCTTTTTGGTGAAAAAGGATATACTCCTAGTGAGCATACCGGTATCCGATGTTCATTCGATATTTGTGGAATTTGGGGTGGATACACCGGTGAAGGAGCAAAGACAGTACTTCCTTCTAAAGCATTTGCAAAAATCTCAAGTCGATTGGTTCCTAATCAAAACAATGAGAAAATTGCAGAACTTTTCAAAAATCATTTTGAAAGCATTGCTCCAAAATATGTTAAAGTTAAGGTTGAATCACTGCATGGCGGACAAGCTTATGTTTGCCCCATCGATATTCCGGCATATCAGGCTGCTGAAAAAGCCTATACCGACGTTTATAATAAGGTTCCGGTACCTGTTCGTTCAGGAGGAAGTATTCCAATCATTTCAACTTTTGAAGAAGTGTTAGGAATAAAATCTGTATTGATGGGCTTTGGTTTAGAAAGTGATGCCATTCACTCACCAAACGAGAATTACCCGCTAGAACAATTCTACAATGGAATTGAAACCATTACTCATTTTTACAAACATTTTGCAGAAATTATGAAATAAGATTTTCTGTATACAGAATAGAAAATGTAAAAAGGACGGCGTCCCCAAAAGGGTATGTCGTCTTTTCTTTTATTGTAGCGAAATTTCATTTCTAAAAAAATATCTTTACTTTTATTCTTAGAAATCAGCTATTGTAAACTCTTAAACCAAAAATCATGGCCAAAACACAAGACGCAAAAAAGAACGTAAAAAAAGCACCCCAGAAAACTGCGAAAGAAAAAAGAGCCGAAAAAAGAGCTAAGAAGGCCAATAAAGAATAAACTTTATTGACTCTTAAAGTGAATTAAATCTTTTAAGAAGAACCAGAATAGCTAAGCATTTTTAGTTCTGATTTCCTGACCAATGAAAACAAAAAACATCTTCTTTTTGGTATCATTTATCGTCATTGTCATTGGCAGCTGGACTTATATATCAAATCCGGCAAGCTTTGACAAAGTCAATGAATTACAAAAAAAATCGCAAACACAATCCCTAAAGATTGATAACTGGAAAACATATAACAATCCGGACATTGGGTTTTCTTTTAAGTATCCTGCAAACATCCGTTTTCTAAAAGAAAATGAATACAAAGAGGATTCAGAAAAGGCTTATATCAAGCTTGAAATTAAAGACATCGGAAAAGTTGAAGACCCCATGGATTTTAATATGGAAGATGCCATGAAAAACATTCAGGCTTTATCCTCCGGTGAATTTGGACTCGAACACGACTTCCCTTTTACACCCTCAAAAACAGTTAAAACGGTTGGTTTTCTTTTTGCTCAGGATTTTTTGGTACTGACCCGATTTGAAATTTGCGATGTTACTTTGGAAAGAAAATTGCTTTTTTACTTCAACAATAAACAAATTCTTTTGACCCTTTATGCACCTGTTGAATTACTTCTGGAAACAATGCCAGCCTACTTTACCACCGACACTAACAATTGTGGTGATGATTTAATATGGAATCAGGAGAAACAAACTGATTTTTACAATAATTTAAAAGCAGGAAATGCTTCTCCTGTAATTCAAAAGTGGTTTAACCAATTTGATGAAATTAGTGAAACCATCATATTTGCTCACCGATAAAAAATCTGCAAGCAATCAATCAGGCATAAAGATTTGCCCATCTAATTCATTAATAATTTATTTCAGCAATACACTCAATCTCTACCAACACATCCAATGGATTTTGGCGAACTGCGATGGCTGAACGTGCAGGTTTGTGACCGTCGAATCTTTTTTCGTAAACTTTATTCATGGCCTGAAAATCACCCATATCTTTTAGAAAAACCAAAGATTTTACAACGTTTTTAAGACTTAATCCCATACCTTCTAAAACGGTACTGATGTTATTAAAAACCTGCTCGGTTTGTTCTTCGATGGTTGTTCCTACTACTTTCATGGTCTTTGGATCAACCGGTGTTTGACCTGAACAAAAAACTAAATTCCCTGTTTTCATTGCATGACAATATGGACCGATTGCTGCTGGAGCACCTTCAATAAATTTTGCTTCCATTTTACTCAAATTTTAAAGATTAATTATTAGTGATGATAGCTTTATTGCTATGACTCAAAGGTACGATTAATCTTCCTCTTCCTTAAAAGTTGATTCATAAATATTTGAGAAAATTGATATTTATAAGCCTTAGATTTATAACTTTATTTCAAAAGCAAAAATTTGTTTTAGGGAGGTCATCTCTTAATGATTAGCCAAAAACTAAATGAATACTGTTATGTAATGACAGAGTTTTCGTTACTAAAGTATAAGATGAACAGCAAAGAGTTTAAACATAAAATCCTCCCCCTTTCAAATCGCATTTATCCGATGGCTATGCGATTGCTGGCAGACGAAGATGATGCAATGGATGCGGTTCAGGAGATTATGATCAAGTGCTGGAACAATCGCAAAAAAATCAAGAACCACCTGAACCAAAAGGGGTATGTTTCTTTACTAGCAAAAAACCATTGCCTTGATAAAATCAGAAACCTGAAGGTAGAACAAGCAAATCAGGCTTATTATAATTTGATAGCAGAAACTTATGTTGACAAAGCCCAAATCGAGCAATATGAATTATTCGGGCTTGTGGAGAAAGTGATCAGCAAATTACCCAAACAGCAAAAAGAAATCATTCAAATGCGAGATATAGATGGATTTGAATTTGATGAAATTGTTGACATCACTGAACTTAAAATTGAGCATATCCGGGTTATTTTATCGCGAGCCAGAAAATATGTTCGACAAGAATTGAATAAAATTTACAGCTATGAACAAAGAAGAAATTAAAAAATTGCTTGAACTTTATGAGCAAGGACTAAGCTCTTCTGAGGAAGAAGCTACCCTCATAAAAAACCTTGGTGAATCCAAAAATAAAACTCATCCATGGTTTAATTATCTGAATAAAAAGAGGGTTAAAACGCCTGAAAACATGGAAGACCAAATTTGGAAAAACATTCAGGATAAAGAAAAAAACAAAAGTAGAATTGCTTTAAGAATACTATCCGTTGCGGCCTCAGTTACTTTATTGTTTTCCATTTTATGGATTTCAACAGATGTATTCGAACCTAAAATGATGAGTTTTGAAGAAAAGGTGATGCTTTTAAAAGAAGCTAGGGCCATGATTTCGGCCGATGAAGAATCGACAACAAGTCGAGAAATTTTATATGAAGATGAACTATTAATTATTTACGCTGAAAAATAAAAGTTATGAAAAGATCAATTCTATTAATTACCCTGATAATCCTATGTGTCACAACTAATCAAGCTCAGGAGAAAACTAAAGAAAGTAAAATAGAACTAAATGCAGAAAAAATTTCCGTTAAGCTAAAGGGTGATTCGGAAGTAACCGTATTTATCGATGGTAAAAAATACGATCAAGACATTCTGGAATTGATTAATGTTGACAAGATCGAATCCATGAATGTACTCAAGGGGAAGAAGGCGATGGATGAATACAATGTTGACAAGGTGATTTTAATTAAAACTAAAAAAGCCAATGACAAAATAGAAGTCGCTAATGAGGGTGTTAAAATCACCATGCGTGATTTAAACTTAGATGGAAATGATGAAAGTAAATATCCCAAAATTATCATTGACGGAGTTACGAGTACACCTCAACAATTAAAAAATCTGTCGCCGAATGATATTAATTCTATTACCGTTTTAAAAGACAAAAAATCGAGGAAAGAACATAATGCGGAAAATGGGGTTATTAAAATTACAACCAAGAAGAAAAAGAAATAAAACAAATTTCAATCCAAATAAAAAAACCGAGCGTATTTGCGCTCGGTTTTTTTATGATTTTAATCTGAAAATTTTATCTTTTTTCAAATGCTGCTTTTCCGGCATCCAAAAATTCAACGAAGCCATCCACACTCAAATCAAATGCTTTTGCATCTGTTAAACTATTGCCATCATGATCAATGAGCACATAATAAGGTTGTGCATTTACCCGATATTTTTCAATTTGGAAATCCGCATTTTTTTTGCCGATGGTTTTTTTAACTTTTCCATCAACCTTAGAAGTCACCCAATCTGATTCATCCATTTCTGTCCGTTCATCAACATAAAGGGCAATGATTACATAGTCCTCACTTAATCGTTTTAAAACTTCAGGATCGGACCATACATTTTTCTCCATCACCTTGCAATTGGTGCAGGCATGTCCTTTAAAATCAAGCATTACTGGTTTGTTCAATTTCCTGGCACAAGCCATCCCCTGCTCATAATCATAATAACCTTGTAAGCCATGAGGTAAATGAAGTATATCTCCATATTTAGGTTCTTCACATATCTCTGACTTTGGGCTTACCACCACTCCTGTTGTTTGATTCTTTCCTATTAACTCTACAAGGTTAAATGAAGATTCGGTTGGCAGGAAGCCAGAAATTGCTTTTAGTGGTGCCCCGATCATTCCGGGAATTAAGTATACCACAAAAGTGAATGTTGCAATGATCAATGCCAATCTAGGCACGCTGATATGGCTAATCGGACTGTCGTGAGAGAATTTAATCTTTCCTAATAAATATAAGCCCATTAAAGTGAATAAAACAATCCATAAAGCGATGAAAAATTCACGGCTAATATCCCATCCTAAAGCTTGATTTGGTACCAATAAGAACTTAGTACCCAGCGCTAAGATGATAAATCCTAAGACTACTTTTACTGAATTTAACCAACCACCTGACTGAGGTAATTTACTCAATAAACTCGGGAAGAATGCTAAGAAGGTAAATAATATGGCAAAAGCCAAAGAGAAACCAAACATTCCAACTATGGGTTGAATGATGCTTCCGGTTGCTGCTTCAACCAAGATACCACCAACAAATGGTGCGGTACATGAAAAAGAAACAAGGACTAAGGTAAGTGCCATAAAGAAAGCTCCAACCAATCCACCCTTATCAACTTGCTTATCCGATTTATTGGTAATTGATGATGGTAAAACCAATTCGAACATCCCAAAAAATGATGCCGCGAAAAAAGTAAATAGTAAGAAAAATATCGTATTGGTAATCCAGTGACTACTTACATTTTTAATAGAATCGGCACCAAATAGTACAGTTACCAACACTCCAATTAAAGTATATATCAGGATAATCGACAATCCAAAAACAATGGCATTGGTTCTGCTTTTAACTTTACTTCCTCCACTGCTATTCATAAAAAATGTTACAGTCATTGGGATCATTGGATAAACACAAGGCGTCAATAAACCAAGTAAACCTGCCCCAAAAGCAATAAAGAAAAATACAATTAATGAATTATCAGAAGATTCTGATTCCTCATCTTCAGTACTCGTTTTTGAATCAACAGCATCAGCTGTATTTGATGAAGAACTTTCGGTACCCGTTCCTAAATTTTTAAAATCAAAATCTATTTCAGTGGGCGGCAAACACTTGGTATCATCGCAGCACATAAATTCTATGGTTCCTTTAACGGTGACCATTGAGTTCTCTTTAATCTTTATTTTTTGTGTAAAGGTGGCTTCATGTGCAAAGTACCGAATCATCATATCAAAGTTCGGGTCAAAAACTTCAATTGACTCAGTTTCAACTACGATACCAATTCGCTCATAATTTTCATTTTCCTCAAAAGTGAATAAAGTGGCTGGTGGTTGCATCTCAATTTTTTGAGAATACAAATGCCAGGGCTCATCAATTTCAGCCTTAAATACGAGTTCGTATTCATTGTTTCCTAAATCTTTACTTGTATAACTCCAATGAACAGGCTCAATGATTTGAGCAAATGCTCCAACTGTCAAAAGGCTAAGTAACAGACTAGCTAAAAACGATTTTTTTATCAATTTTTTCATCGGTAATAATTAAAGTGGGTTCATTAAAATAGAAGGCAAATTTACTAAAAAATATATAGTTATTTAGATATGATTATAGGCAATTAACTAAATTTTAACATACTCAAATTGAATATATTCAAACTTATTCCATCAAATATATTGATAAAATTATAGCAGGCCAAAAAATATCATAACTCCTATGAAATAGCAACCCCGTTTTTATAGTTTATTTAGTATGATTTATTAGTTAAATAGTTTATGATTGAATTGTTTTTTGTAAGAGTCTGATAAATACTTATCAAGCCATTGATAATAAGCCAGGATATCCTTCTTGTTCTTACTTCCTTTTCCCATTTCTTCAATCAATAAGTTGCCTCTTTTAAAAATTTCTTTTTCGATGGGTTGCATCAATTGCATATAGCCATTCCCTTCTTCGTTCATTACCACTGCAAAATTTATATAATTTTCACCATGATCAATTTTAATTGGGAAACATTCATCTTTAAATTTTAATGCAGCTGTACAGATTGGAGATTTATAATCATCTCCCATTGAAACTGATTTTGGAAGTTCTCCGGCAGCCAACCAGGTTGGAACAGCAACAGAGGTTAAAGGGAAACCTAAAATGGTCCACATCATGGTTTCTTCAACATGTTCTTCATCTCTGGCCGATACCATCATCATGGTAGAACTGGTTGAAATTCGAGGAATAAAATCTGTAAAAAATTCATATTTGGCTTTATCCTTATTTTTCGGAATGTTTATTGATAAATCTCTTCCAACTCTGGGATGGTAAAGACTTCTGGAAACTGCATTCATCAAAAATTCAGGAGAAAGTGTTTTGTTCTGTGCAGCCTCATTCAAGATACGGCTTGCATTTTCATAACGATTGAATCCAAAACCTTTGCTTAAATCAGCACTCATCGAATGATTGGTTCTGACAATAATTCCGTTTGGAGCTGCAAGCGGATCATTGGCATCAACTTTTACATACTTAAAATTCCCGGTTTCATAATAAGCTGCTCCACCTTTGGCATCAATTACTCCATAATTTGAATTAACACCGCTGGGCTTGGTCAAAGTATCAAGAAAAGTTTCAAAATCTTCGAGTGAGCTACAAACCATAAGAGCCATTTTCATAACAACTCCATCACGTCCTTTTACACCAGTTGTATCCCCAATATTATTATTGTAGGCTGCGGTATTCATGATGGCAAAACCGGTCTCATTGTAACCACCCCAAACAGCTCTATTCCATCCTTTTTCGGTACCGTTAACAACGCCCATATACTTATATTTACCGTCATTAAAGATTACAAGAGAATTTTTCATTTCTCCGGTATCTCGATTTTTATAAAGAATTGATTTACCATCGGCAGTGAATTTACCAGAAATTATAAATGAGGTGCATGCATTAATTTGTTCTTGAAAAAGCATAAAGAAGCATACAAGGCTAACTAGGATTAATTTTTTCATTTTAATGGTATTAAGTATTTTGAAATATCTACTTATCCTCAATATAGCAAATTTTTAATATCAAGCCATCATTAAGAATAATTCTTTTCTAATTCATATTTGTTTCAAGAGGATCTCTTTACTACTAATTATTTTCACAAAAGGGAGGGTCAAAAAATGCCCTCCCTTTTTAAAACAAAACGAAAAACAAATAGTATTATAAATTCACATCCGTTGCTTGATAAGCTCCGGGATCTACTGGTGCACTGTCATTTGAGTTCATTTCATCGTCGGGATATACAAGACGCTGAACGTGTTGACTTTGAGTACTAGTATTAAATGGGAATGGAATGGTCAGATCCAAATCACTTTTTTGCAATCTTCTGTTATCATCAAATGGCATAAAAGTATAAAAACCACAGATATAACGCTCTTCAATCACCTCTCTCAAAAAAGCTCTTGTTGCATCTATATTGTCCTGATTCTCGATTCCTCCTGCATTAAAATCTGCTGCTACATAAGCATCATATTGCATTCCTAAGCCATCAACACTTGAATTTAAAGTTGCTCCGGTACTCAATACGCTTCTTAAAGCATTCAAATGTGTTAAACCTTGAGAAATTCCAGAGGTTCTTCCACCAGCTTCAGCAAGAATTAATTGATTCTCCTGATAAGTAATCAGTGGTTGAGCTTCTAATCTTTCAGCAGCACCATGATTGGCATCAGCCTCATATGGATCAATCGTAAGATATTCGAGTCTGGCTTCTTCATTAGTTTTTGCATTCTGACGTAATTCGATCAAATCCAAAAGATAACATGGATGTTCAGCATCAGCAATAGTACCTACTGGATCCATTCCGAGTGCAATTCGTGAATAGATTGTATTTTTACTATCCGCACTATTTGCACCATCATCATAAGGTTCAAACATCATATTATTAGAAACACTACTGATTCCATTTCCGGCAGCTGAGTATGCCATAGAATATTCTTTGGTATGCATATAATAACGGGCTTTAAGCGTATATGCCGACTCTTTCCATTTAAGTGCATCTCCACCAAAAATGTAATCTCCCATTACTGCATCAGCAGGGCTTACACTTTCAAGATCAGAAATAGCACCATCAAGCAATGCTTGCAAGGCAGCAAAAAGATCTTTTTGCTCGTCAAAAACCGGATTCTCAATTTCTGGATTTAAAGCTTCAGAATAAGGAAGATCGCCAAATAAAGAAGCATACGAGCCCATAAGGTGTGCTTCAACAACCTTTGCTATTCCCTGATAAAGCATATTATCTGGTTTTTCTTCGCGTATAAATCTTAATGGTGTAAGTACGCTTTGATAGCCACTTAAATCGAAATCTCTTTCCGAAATATCATAGTTGTATCTATCACCTTCAAGTCTTTCAAAAGCAATAAATGTTGAAGAATAAAATCCTGCTGCACGTTGAAGCTCTCCGGTATGGATTAATATATTGGCCAGCTGTGCACTTTTAAGAAAAAGGCCAGCATCAAAAGCATTAACGGTTAGCTGATTTGGATTATCATTAATACCCTCTACCAGTTTCTGACAACTAAAAGTTGAAGTAATTAGTGCTAATGCCAGGGTGTATTTTATATATTTTAAAAACTTTGTTTTCATAATTTAAATTTTAAAAGTTAGCTTACGATTTATACAATTACAAATTCACCTTAAGGTTAAACAACACAGAACGTGTGCCCGGACTGTTAAAGTAGTTCATACCAGAAACTGTACTTACCTGGTAATTATTTGTTTCAGGATCAACATCGCGAACTTTTGTCCAGAGTAATAAATCTCTTCCTGTAACAGAAAGTCTAACTGACTTGAATGAGAATTTTGAGGAAAGTTTAACATTATTGAATGTATATCCAATGGTTACATTTCGAAGTTTGGTCCAGGTTGCATCATCTACATACATGAAGTTGAATTTGCTAAATCCGAAACCACCACCATGTTTTGTATAAAATGATTGGTCGAGTAGAACGTCGCCGCCACCGAAATCATGAATATTTCCACGAACTGTAGTTCCTGCAGGAATAACCTGGCCCACATAATTAACCAAATCCTCAGTTAAGGTAACTTCCTTGGCAACTTCAGCATGTGCACCAATTCCGTAAAGTACAATATTTGTTCGGTTTATGAAATCGCCACCGTGCGAATGCTCAAACAAGATACTTAAGTCAAAGTTTTTATACTTCAAGTTGGCACCTAATCCACCTCTCCAATCTGGGTTTGGATCTCCAATGACTCGATTGGTTGATTCAAAAATAGGGAATCCAGCTCCTTGAGTACTTCCATTATATTTAGTTACTCCATCATGCAGTATTAATTCTCCATCATCATCACGCATGGCACCAGGTGTATAAAATACACTAATTGGATATCCAACTACTGCTTTTGATGTACCACCAATATTCACAATATCGCCACCACCTAAATCTTCAACCATATTTCTATTTCGGTTGAAGTTAGCTGTTACTGAAAAACTTAAGTCTTTCTGTTCAATAACCTTAGCGTTTAAATCAATCTCTATACCTTTATTTGACATTGTTGCAGCATTGGTATAGTTCGATAGATAACCAGAACTTGGATTGATCTCAACATCATAAAGAATTCCTTTAGTTTCATTATCATAGTAAGTAAAATCTACAGACAATTTGTTATTGAAAAAACGAAGGTCGGTTCCAATTTCCCATTCAGTCTTCATTTCAGGTGCTAAATTGACACTGCTTCTTGCAGCATCAAAAGCAAAGGTTCCTCCACCAAATGCAGAGTAGGCTGCTTGAGATAAAATTTGAAATTTATATGGATCTGGTGCAAGTCCTACTTTACCCCATGCCAATCTAAATTTACCAAAACTTAACACCTCTGATTCGAAATTATCAGAAAATTGCCATGCGATATCAGCAGATGGGTAGAAGAAGTTTTCCGGCAAAGTAGAAGCCGCTTCAACGGTACCACTTGCGTTGATAAATAACTGATCGTATAAGCTCAATGCTACCATCGCATAAGCTCGGTTCGTGCGAGTCTCTCTAAGAAGTTTATCCCAGGATGTATTTTCATTAGATCCTCCATCAAGACTTGTTGTTTGAATATCTGATGCAACGAGGAAAGGGGTAAGGATATTTCTGTTTATTGAACGACTGTAGTCATTATAATTGAAACCCAGCGTACCAGTTAAATCAATATCCTTGTTAAATTTATGATTCAGGATGGCAATCGCATCAACATTAATTTCCTTACTTTGAATTACCTGCTGATCCATTCTTCCATATTTGTTTGAATTACCTGCTGATCCAACAGGATAGAATTCATTTCTGGTATCATTATAATAATCAACACCTGTTCGTAAGATAAACTTAATCCAAGCAGCAGGCGTAATCATAAATTCTGGAGTCAATACAAAATGTTCTACTACGTCAGGCATTTGTTGCTCATACATGGTCCACAATGGATTATTGTATGTTGGGTTGATATTGCTTCCCAAAGGTTTACGATATGATCTTTGACGTTGATAAGCTTCTCCGGAAGCATCTACATAAACCCCCGAATAATCGGTGATGTCAAAATCAGCTGCACCTCTGTATAATCCCAAAAACACACCATTGGTATTATCACCAGCCTGCATAATTCTGTTTGAATTTACATTGGTGTAGGCTACTTTATTATTAAATTTTAACCAGTCGTAAAAGTGCGTTTGAGTATTTATTCTAAAATTAGTCCGGTCGTAGGTAAAATTTCTAACAATACCTTCCTGGTCCAATCTTTCCAGACCTATATAATATGAGGTAGATTTTCCACCTCCGGTTACAGAAACATTATGCTTATTAAAATGACCTGTTTGAAATACTTTATCATAATTACTGTCTCTATAAGTTTCTTTCGAATTTTTCTGAAGTATTGGATAATAAGTTTTTCCTGTTTGGTCGCCCACGAAATATTTCCCGCTTTGGTCAACTACATCGGCACCACCTGATCGGTCAGCAATTTTATCACCCCATGAATTCATAGTATAAGCATTATAAACACCGTTGGTTCCTTGTCCGTAAGTATTTTGCAAAGGCATTTTAACACTTACATTATCAACTGAAGAAGTGAAAGAATAAGTTACCTGAGGCTTCTGTTCTAATTTACCATTTTTGGTAGTTATTACAAGTACACCATTTGCAGCTTTTGATCCCCAAATAGCTGCAGCAGCAGCTCCTTTTAAAATTTGAACTGACTCGATGTCCTCACTACTAATGTCGTTAAGACGAGATTGCTGGGTAAGCTCAGCACCATAATCAATATTATCGTTACTATAAGGTGCACCATCAACAATAATTAAAGGCTGACTGCTACCAAAAAAAGTATTTGTACCTCGAATTGAAATAGCAGATCCAGCTCCGGGGTCACCGTTTGAGCGTCGAATTTGTACACCCGATGCTTTTCCTGAAAGGGCATTAATAACTCCTGCTTCTCCCGATTTTCCCATCTCTTCTGTTTTTACAACAGAGCTTGTGATACCGGTTTGATCAACCTTAACAGTTGTTCCAATCGCAGTTACGATCACTTCTTCTAACTCTTGTGCACTTGACGACAAGGCAATATCAATGGTTGTTTGGCTACCAACGGTTACTTCCTGTGCTTCAAATCCGATGTAAGAAAAAACCAATACTACATTTTCATCAGTTACCTCGAGCGTATAGCTACCATTGATGTCTGTTGTAATTCCAGTGGTTGTGCCCTTAACAAGAACAGTAACACCCGGTATTCCGGTTCCATCTTCAGCATCAATAACCCTACCACTAACTGTTATTTTGGGGGCTTGAATTTCTGACACAAATGATTTTTCATTTGAAGAAGGCTTGATAACAATCACTTTATCAACGATTTCATATTCTAAATCTAAATCTTCAAAACATTTTTCAATCACCTCTTCAATGGTGGCATCAGTAAGGTCAATATCCATTCTTTTGTCAGTATGGATCTCCTCGTGCGCATAGAAAAACTCATAATCACTTTGGTTCTGAATTTCCATCAACACCTCTTCAATACTCACATTCTTCATACTGAGATTAAGTCTGGCCTCCTGAGAATAGGCAGCTGCAGATATTTGAAATGCAGCCATCAAAATGATAAATATTTTTAACTTCATAATTAAAAAAAAGTTTTTCCTCACAAATAGGGAAGAAAATGGGTTTAATTTTTTCATAACTTTGTTTTCTTAGGTTTAACTTAATTTTCTGGTCTTGTAGGCTTTTAAAGATGTTAAGCTCTCGGAGGATGTTGCCGCATCCTCCGTTTTTATTAGAGCTTATTTTTACTAATCAAAATTGCGTTATCTACTTTTTCAAATTTTATATTTGTTGCTAATTCAATGATGTATAAAGTTTGTTCAATATTGTTATAATTGTATAAAGTTCCTGAGAAGTGTAAATTTCGCACCTCATCGTCCAAATAGAAAACATCCACAGCATACCATCTCGAAAGCTTCCGCATAACGATTTCTATGCTTTCATAATCGTAGATGTATTTTCCATTTTTCCATGAAGTGAACAATTCAGTATTCACAAATTTTTCTTCAATTTTATTTGATTTTCGATTTAACTGAGCTTGGGTTCCGGGTTCAATAATTAAGTTTGAATTGGAAGTTTTGACCTTCACTTCACCTTCTACAAGGGTCGTTTCAATTAATTCATCTTCAGGATATGCCATCACATTAAATGAAGTCCCTAATACTTCAACTTCCATTTCACTTGTTGAAACAATAAATGGTTTTTCAGGATTCTTTGTTACCTCAAAGAAAGCTTCGCCTGTCAAATAAACCTTACGTTCATCTAAATTAAATTGCGTTGGATATTTAATGGCAGACGAAGCATTTAACCAAACTTTCGAACCATCTGCTAGAACAACATTAAAAACCCTGCTTTTAGGGGTTATTAATGTATTATATTTAATTTCTTTCTTATTTTCCGAAGCTCTGCCTTCATAATAAATTTCTGATTCATCCTTGGTAACCTGGGTGCCATCGATTACCAAAACAGAATCGATACTGGCAGCTGAAAGACTAACAATGTTGCCTTCAGCAGTTATTAAAGAAGACTCATTTAAATTTGTAATCTGTTTCTCGAGTTTGCTAAAAGAAACTTCGGAATTAGCATTGGGATCATTTTTCAGAATCAAAAATGTAGCCACCAATAGTGGTACAAGAATAACCGCTGCATACTTAAGTACCAATAACAACTTCGACTTAATACTCTGCTTTTCTCTTGAAATTTTGGAGTTAACTTTTTCCCAAGCAAGTTCAGAGTTAATCTTCTTATAAGATGTAATCCTTTGAGATATATTATCTTTCTGTTTAAGATTTTCGTACACTGATCGATTGCTGGCTGAATGTGACAGCCAATCGTGAAGAATTTTTAACTCTTCTTCGCTTGCCTCCTGTCTGATCTCTTTTAAGATAATCTCAGGAATCTTAAGTTGTATTTTTCTATTCATATACGTATCGATATATATTAAACAGCCTAAAACAAAAAAAGGACTAGTACAATGGTCAATTTATATTTATGGCTTTAATAATTAGTTTAATTTGGTAAGAATAAAAGTGATTAACAGAATTAAATCCTTCAAATTTTCTTTAAGGAATTTATAGGCTGTGGCTTTATGATTTTTAACAGTATTTACAGAAATTCCTAATTGTTCTGCAATCTCTTTGTTTTTATAGCCTTCCAGGTTCAGATAAAGGATTTCCCGGGCTCGCGGAGGGAGTTTGTCAACGGTTTGAATAATTAAACGCTGAGTTTCTAATTCAATAAAATTTTGATAAAAGAAATTTTCTGACTTTAAATTGGTATTAACTTTTTCCTTATAGTTTTTTTTCACCTTCTCATGTTCAATAACATTTAAGGCCTTATTTTTTGCTGCTTGGTATAAATATGCTTTTAAGGCTATGGGGCTTAAAAATTTGATTTTCTTTTCCCAAATATTTATAAAAACATCCTGGGCAATATCTTCAGATTGTTCTGCATCCTTAATATATTTCTGAATGAATAAACAAATACTCTTATAATAAGTATCAAAAACATACTTAAAAGCAGTTTTGTCTCCCTTGCTAATATTTAATAGAATATCGGTCTCCACGCCCAAATTTTAAAACAAATATAGAAAATTAGATAAGAAAAAATTAACCAAAACAATTTCATAAAAAATAATTTGATTTCAACTAGTCCCTTTTGGCTCTAAGGCTGTTTATCTATAGACTAATAGAAGATTAAATTGATTAATTATAAATTATTTCACTCACTAAGTTTTAAACAAATGCTAAAAAACATTTTCACCTTACTATTGTTTGTGGGACTAAGCTTAGGCGCTTTTTCTCAGGAAAAAAAACAGCCGGATTTTGAGTCCTTTGACATTACTAAAGTTGGGCAGGATGCTCCAGACTTTTCATTCAAAACCATCGATGGTAAAACTTACAAAATCTCAGAATTGAGAGGGAAAACGGTGCTTGTTGTCTTCTTTGCAACCTGGTGTGCACCATGTATGAAAGAGCTGCCACAAATCGAAGTTGAAATATGGGAAAAATTTAAATCTCGCGATTTTACGATGATTGCTTTAGGCCGCGATCACACCATGGAAGAAATCATAAAATTTAACGAGAAGAAAGGATTTAGTTTCCCGATTGGACCTGATCCAAAACGTAAAATATATAGCAAATACTTTTCGTACTATATTCCCCGAAATGTGCTGATTAGTAAAGAAGGGAAAATCATTTTCCAAAAGCAGGGTTATCGAGAACTGGATGCAAAAAATCTGATTGAATTAATCGATCAAGAAACTAAATAATCTAACAATTCCGTTTTAGAGACTTAGCTCGCTTGCTGAGGCATATTATTGGTTAGTGTGCTAAGTTCTCTTTGTATTTAATCTGCAAAATATGACGTGTTTTCGACCTGATCTTAAACCGATTATCAATCTGATGACCTACAACCCAAACCACCTCATCACCAGAACATATCATCCAGCAATCTTCTTTATCAAATAAGCTAAATTTCCGATCAATAAAAAAATCACTTAATTTCTTTCGAAAAGTACTACCCAGTGGATAAAAATAATCTCCATTTTTCCACTTTCTCAAACTAAGAGGAAAGCTTAGTTTATCAGAATCAATATTTGCAATTAAACGTGAATTAGGGATTTCAAAATCTCTTGTTTTCTCAAATTTCTTGATTTTTAAATGGATCGGGATTTTAATTTCATTTGTAGTTTTTTCTATATTGAATGAACCTTGGTTGGTTTTTATGTCTCTTGTTCTAATAATCAGATATTCACGATCTTTTAACAATCGATGAGTATCAGAGCTAAAAATCTTTCCTGAATTATTGTTAAAATTCTTCAGGATATCTTCACAAATTTTAAAACTAAAACCAAACTCCCGAATAAACTCAAACAAATAAGTTGATTTTGGATTGAGCTTACTCAATTTTTTAAGCGAGATTAGATAATCATCACCCTTTTTTGTTAGAATTTCATTTCTAAGCTGATCAATTCGCTGCAAATAAACCTCTTCAGAATCAGAAAATCGTTTCATATTTGCTGCAAAAACTTTTAAATATTCAGGATCTAGGTCTTCTAATATCGGTAATAAATGATGCCGAATTTTATTGCGCAAATATTTATTGGATGCATTGGATGAATCTTCCCGAAACTCCAATCGATTTTCCAATTGAAATTTCACAACTTCATTTCGACTGGCAAACAAAATTGGTCGAATTAATTGTCCATTCTTTGGCCTAATGCCATGCAAACCGGAAATCCCGGTCCCTCTCATCAGATTAATAAAAAAAGTTTCAAGCTGGTCGTCCTGATGATGCGCAGTAGCAACTTTTTGGTAATTATTTTCAGTTCTTATTTTCTCAAACCACTCGTAACGCAAATCCCGCGCAGCCATTTGGGTAGATATACCCTGATCTTTAGCATACTCTTTAGTATCAAATATGATTGAATGGAGTGTTACTTTATATTTTTCAGCTAAAGTACTCACAAATCTAGCATCTGTATCCGATTCTTCGCCCCTCAATTTAAAATTGCAGTGTGCAATTCCGAAACTAAAACCAGCCTGAAAAAAGAGTTCACACATTACCACAGAATCAATGCCTCCACTGAGGGTGATTAGAGTTTTGTCACCATCCTCCAGCAAATTTTCATCCTGCACATATTTTAAAAATTGATTGATCATTGCTGCAAATTTAAACATTTGTTCAGTTCAAAAAATAAAAGCCCCTCATCAATAAAGATAAGGGGCTCTATATTGTGGTCGAAAATTTTTTAGATTTCCCAGGTACTTCCGCTCATCAATAAATCATCCACACATTTAATGGGTGAATTCTCTTTGGCATGAGCAATAGATTCTGTCATCATTACTTCATATCTATCAGCTTCAACTGCTCTGATAATTCCCAAAGCTACTGGGAATTCAGGCACTTGCATTTTCGATAACATGATATGAATTCCAGGGTCCGGATTGCTTGGATCGTGAACCAGAATATCATCTTCTGTAATTCCATTTTCACCAATTACAGCAGTTTCAAGTTTTGTTCCTCTTAAAACTATTCCTTTATTTCTGTCTTTGCCATAAATCATTGGTTTACCAGCCTCAAGTACCAATTGATGATCAAATTTGGTTTCCTTAGCAGTCACCAATTGGTGAACTTTATTATTGAAAATAACACAGTTTTGTAGAATTTCAACAACAGAAGTACCTTTATGTTTAGCCGACTGGGCCAAAATTTCAGTCATCATTTTAGGATTGGTATCCAAAGCTCTTGCAAAGAATTTTCCTTGTGCACCAATAATTAATTCACCTGGATTGAAAGGCTCTTCAAATGATCCCTGAGGAGAAGTTTTTGTAATACTTCCCTTTGGTGTAGTAGGAGAATATTGTCCTTTGGTAAGTCCGTAAATCTTATTATTAAACAACAAAATGTTGATATCAAGATTTCTTCTTACCACATGAATAAAATGATTTCCACCAATGGCCATACTATCACCATCACCGGTAATCATCCATACAGACAATTCAGGATTGGCAATTTTAACACCAGTTGCAATTGCTGCAGCTCTACCATGAATACCATGAATACCATAAGTATTCATATAATAAGGAAAACGTGATGAACATCCGATTCCGGAGATTACTACAAAATCCTCTTTTTTGACTCCCAATGTAGGGAATACTTTTTCCATAGATTTCAAAATGGCATGGTCACCACAACCCGGGCACCATTTTACCATTTGATCACTTACAAAATCCTCTTTTGTTAATTGAGGAATGTTTTGGGTATCTATTTTTTGATTTTCAGTCATGATTAAAGGCCTTTTAAGATAGAGATAAATTGTTCTTCTAATTCTGAAACCATGAATGGCAATCCTTGAATTTTATTGTACTGTTGGAAATTAAATTCAGGGAAATTCATTCTTAAATAATTTACAAATTGTCCATTGTTTAATTCACAAACAATGATCTTTTTATATTTCTTGAAAATCTCTTTCGTGTTTTTTGGAAGAGGATTGATGTATTTAAAATGTGCCAGACTTACATCTTTTCCTTCTGTCTGCATTTTCTCAACAGCTGTCAACATCACACCATAGGTTCCACCCCAGCTAACGACCAAAACATCGCCTCCTTTTTCATCACCAAGAACTTCCTGATTAGGAATATAATTGGCAACGCGCTGTACTTTTTCCTCTCTTATCTTAGTCATTAATTGATGGTTAAGCGGATCGTGAGAAACATTACCACTACCATTTTCTTTTTCCAATCCACCAAGTCGGTGTCTTAAACCTTCAGTTCCTGGAATTGCCCAGCTTCTGCTTAATTTATCTTCATCTCTATTGTAAGGTTTAAAGTTTTCATCATTTGCCTTAGCAAGCGGTGGATGAATTTCAGGCATATTGGCCATTTTAGGAATCCTAAATACTTCGGAGCCATTTGCAAGGGCACCATCTGTTAATAAGATTACCGGAGTCATGTGCTCTACCGCCAATTTACACGCCTCAAATGCAGAATAGAAACAGTCCACTGAGGTTGTTGCAGCAATCACGATAACGGGTGCTTCACCATTACGACCATATAAAGCTTGCATCAAATCTGATTGCTCTGATTTGGTTGGAAGCCCAGTTGACGGTCCGCCACGTTGTACGTCTACAATTACCAGAGGTAACTCGGTCATCACTGCCAAACCAATGGCCTCACTCTTAAGTGAGAGGCCCGGACCAGATGTAGATGTAAGTGAAAGTGACCCGGTAAAACTTGCTCCAATTGAAGAACAAATACCTGCAATTTCATCTTCAGCTTGAAATGCTTTGGCTCCCAAATCTTTGTGTTTTGTAAGCTCTTGTAATATTTCAGTTGCAGGTGTAATAGGATAAGATCCCAAAAACAATTTCAAACCTGATTTTTCAGCAGCTGCTAAGAAACCCCATGCGGTTGCAATATTACCTGTAATATTTCGGTAAGTACCTTTTTCAAGAGGTGCAGGTTGTACATTATAAGTTTGGCTAATTGCTTCGATGTTTTCGCCAAAATTATAACCGGCACGTAATACTCTTTTATTGGCCTCAACAATGACAGGGTTTTTCTTAAACTTCTGCTCAAAAAAAGCATAGGTTTTATCAAGCTCTCTATTAAAAAGGTATAATACGATGCCGAGGGCAAACATATTTTTACTTTTTAGAGCTACCTTGTTGTCTAACTCCAGTTCTTCAACTGCTTTCTTCGTCATCTGCGAAACTGGTGCCTGAATCACATTAAAGCCATCCAGGGTATCATCCTCCAGAGGGTTTGATTTAAAACCTGCCTTTAGAATACCTTTTTCTATAAAGGTATCCGTATCAACAATAATTGTTGCGTTAGGCTTTGTCCACTTTAATGTTGCCTTAAGTGAGGCTGGATTCATTGCGACCAATACATCTGCCAAATCACCCGAAGTATGAATATTGGTATGTCCAAAATGAATCTGGAATCCCGACACACCTGCAACCGTTCCCTGAGGGGCTCTAATCTCGGCTGGGTAATCTGGGAAAGTTGCAAAGTCGTTACCTGCAAAAGCGGCAGAATCGGAGAACAATGCTCCGGTTAACTGCATCCCGTCACCGGAGTCTCCGGCGAATCTAAGTACCACATTGTCTAGTTCAACAATGGGATTTTTTTTCGTATGATCCATCATTTGATGTTTAAGAAACACGGCAAAGTTAAATCATTTATTTCTGTTACATCCAAACAAAAGCCCACTTTTTTCAATAACAGTGTTATTTTTTTCACAATAAATTTTTCAACATGCACATCCTTGATTATCTGCCCATTACGAACCTTTTCCACAATTTTTTCTGCATAAATCCTATTTTGAACAAATTATAAATAAGAAAGCGAAGTTGTTGAACTAATTACTAATCAAGAACTACAGAAGATTTAAACGCCTAAATTCCATCTATTTAGAATGCATATAAATTAATTAATGGCTGTTTGATTCATAGAATCTCATTATATTTGCACTATAGAATTTATCAATTATTAACGTAAAAAAGTAGATCATGGCTTATAAAATAAGTGACGATTGTACCGCATGTGGTACTTGTATTGACGAATGTCCTGTTGATGCAATTTCCGAAGGTGATATCTATGTAATTGACCCTGATATTTGCACTGACTGTGGTTCATGCGCAGATGTTTGCCCGGTTGAAGCAATTTCACCTGAATAGAGTTAAAAGTTATTACTTCAAATAACTTAAAAGTTCATCCTCACGGATGAACTTTTTTTTTGCGTATCTGTGAATTAATTAACTGTAAGTATAAGTAAACAAGCTGGTTAATTATTCTTATTTTTGTGGTTAATAAAGCACAAAACGCATGGATAAGTTTTCTTATTTACACAATATCGACCCTGATGCCATTGATGATCTATATCAGAATTTCAAAGAAAATCCTGGATCTGTTGATGAAAGTTGGAGGTTATTTTTTGAAGGTTTTGAATTTTCCAGAACCAATTATACTCAAAATGAGAGCGATACCAGGGTTTATCCCGACGAGTTCAAAGTGATAAACTTAATCAATGCCTACAGGCAAAGAGGGCATTTGTTTACTAAAACAAATCCGGTACGCAGTCGAAGAAAATACCAACCTACCCTCGATATTGAAAACTTTGATTTAAAGAAATCTGATCTAAAAAGAAGTTTTCAAGCCGGAAAGGAAATTGGTATTGGCCAGGCCAGCTTATCAGAAATCATTGAACATTTAAATGCCACCTACTGCCAATCTATTGGTGCTGAATATTCTTATATCAGAAACTCAGAAATTCATCAATGGTTTCAGAATAAAATGGAATCCACAAAAAATTCTTATCCATTTCAAAAGCAAGAGAAAACCCACATTTTAAAGAAACTCTCTGAAGCAGTAAATTTCGAAAAGTTTATACATAAAAGATATCCGGGGCAAAAAAGATTTTCTTTGGAAGGTGCAGAATCACTAATTCCGGCCATGGATGCCATCATAGAGCAAGGCGCTGAAAGTGGCAATAAAGAATTTGTAATTGGGTTGGCCCACCGAGGCAGACTTAATATGCTTGCAAACATTCTGAAAAAACCTATTGGTAGGATTTTTAGCGAATTTGAGGGCAAAGAATATGATGACGAAACCTTATTGGGTGATGTTAAATATCATTTGGGTTATACCTCAAAACAGAAAACCAGTCAAGGCAAAAATGTTCAACTTACCCTTTCACCCAACCCATCACATCTTGAGGCTGTTAATCCTGTAGTTGAAGGTATCGTCAGGGCAAAAATTGATCAGGAATACCAAGGTGACACCAGCAAAATAACGCCCATTCTAATTCATGGTGATGCTTCAATAGCCGGCCAGGGAATTGTTTATGAAGTGGCTCAAATGGCTGGACTGTCAGGGTACAAAACAGGCGGCACCGTGCATTTAGTGATCAATAACCAAATTGGTTTTACCACCAATTATTTAGATGCACGAACCAGCATCTATTGTACAGATGTTGCCAAAACAACTCAATGTCCGGTATTACATGTTAATGGTGATGATGTTGAAGCCGTTGTTTATTCAGCTAAACTGGCCATGGAATACAGATCTAAATTCCACAAAGACATCTATTTAGACTTATTGTGTTATCGAAAATATGGGCATAATGAAGGTGACGAACCCCGATTTACACAACCTTTATTGTATAAAGCCATTGAAAAACACCCCAACCCTCAGGAAATTTACAAAAGGAAGCTTTTAGCAAAAGGTGAAATCACAGAAGAAGAATCAAACCAGATTGAGCATCACATCTCAATTTCATTGGAGCAAGACTTTGAAGAATCCAAGAAAATTGAAAAATCGCACATCTCATTCTTTTTAGAAGACACCTGGAAACACATTCGGAAGGCCAAAGAAAAGGATTTCGAATCATCACCCAATACAGGAGTTTCAAAAGATGTTTTAATGGATATTGGTATACAAATAACCTCCATTCCTGAGAACATCAAACTCTTCAGAAAAACGGTCAAATTGCAGAAAAATCGGAGAAAGATGCTCGAAGATGGCCAAGCTTTGGATTGGGCTATGGGAGAGCTTCTGGCTTATGGAAGTTTACTCATGGAGGGCATTCCGGTAAGATTAAGTGGCCAGGATGTAGCTCGGGGAACCTTCAGTCATCGACACGCCATTTTAAGATTAGAAGACTCGGAAGAGGAATATTTCCCTTTGAACAATTTAAAAAATAAAAAAGCCAATATCGAAATATTCAACTCTCTGTTATCAGAATACGGAGTGATGGGATTTGAATATGGCTACTCACTTACTTCGCCTGATAGCCTGACCATTTGGGAAGCACAGTTTGGGGATTTCAATAATGGAGCGCAAATTATAATCGATCAGTTTTTAAGCAGTGCAGAGGATAAGTGGAATGTAATGAATGATTTGGTACTACTCCTCCCTCATGGATATGAAGGCCAAGGTCCTGAACACTCAAGTGCAAGATTGGAAAGATTCCTGATATTATGTGCAGAAAATAATATGCAGGTTGTAAATTGCACAACTCCTGCCAACTTTTACCATGTTTTACGCCGACAATTTAAAAGAGATTTCAGAAAACCTTTAATCGTATTTACTCCGAAAAGCTTATTACGACATCCGAAGTGTGTATCTCCCATCGAAGATTTTTCAAAGGGAGGATTTAAAGAAGTTATTGATGATCAAACGGCTAATGTCGAGCAAATTACGAAGGTGGTATTTTGTAGTGGAAAAATTTATTTTGACCTAGTTGCAGAAAAACAAAAGCTAAATAATACCAATATCGCCCTGGTTCGACTGGAACAAATTTATCCGCTTCCCGTTAAACAGCTCAACACAATCATTAAGAAATATAGCAATAGTAAAAATTGGCTTTGGGTACAGGAAGAGCCCATCAATATGGGTGCTTGGACTTATCTGCATCATAATTTTAAAGAGGTTCCTTTAAAAATTATTGCACGCCCGGCCAGTGGATCGCCAGCAACCGGCTCATCAAAATTTCATCTCATCAGGCAGCAAAAAATCATTGATAAAACCTTTGAAGAATGTAACTGTCCGAAAGTAATGGAAGAATGCGAAATGGTTTGTATTGGAAATAAATGGCGTACCTTTGATAAAGATCTTAATTTAGATCAAAAAAAGATTGATAGTAAAACTTATTCGGCCCTTAAAAAGCTATAGTAAAATTCAACTCTGAAACTCATGATAATTGAAATAAAAGTTCCGAGTCCGGGAGAATCCATTTCAGAAGTTCAGTTGGCCAATTGGCTCGCAGAGAACGGTGAATATGTAGATAAGGATCAGGAAATTGCCGAAATTGATTCAGATAAGGCAACCCTCAGTATTGCTTCCGAAGAAGCAGGCTCTTTGGAAATTTTAGTTGAAGCGGGCGAGACCATTGAAGTTGGAACCATCGTAGCAAAAGTTGATACTTCAGCCAAAGCTCCAAAGAAGAAAAAAGAAGAACCCAAAGAATCTCAGGCAACTGAAGATACTAAAACAAAAGAAGTTATTACTGAAACTGAGAAACCAGAAAAATCAAACAGCGGGGCTGAAGCCGGCTTTGCTCATGTATCGCCCCTGGCTCAGAAATTGATGAATGATCACAAGCTGGATGAATCTCAATTGATCCGTTTTTTCAGTAACCAAAGACTCTCAAAAAAGGATGTTGAATATTTCTTGACAAATAAAGATAAATCAGAAAAAGTTACTGTTTCTTCTCAATTACCATTAAGTCGTGAGACTGAAAAACTAAAAATGTCAACCTTACGTTTGAAATTAGCCAAGCGTTTGGTTTCGGTCAAAAACGAAACAGCTATGCTCACAACCTTTAATGAGGTTAACATGAGTGCGATAATTAATATAAGAAAGCAATACAAAGAAATATTTAAGGAGAAGCATGGGATTGGACTTGGATTTATGTCCTTTTTCACCAAAGCTGTTGCCGAGGCCTTGATTTTATATCCTCAGGTCAATGCTCAAATCGATGGTGAAGAAATTGTTCAGTTTAAATATGCAGATATTGGAATTGCTGTGAGTGCTCCTAAAGGATTGGTCGTTCCTGTGCTTAGAAATGCAGAAGGAATGAGCCTTGCAGACATTGAACGAAACATTAAAAATCTTGCAATCAAAGCAAGAGACAATAAAATAACCCTTGATGATATGACTGGAGGAACTTTTACCATTACCAATGGTGGAGTTTTCGGATCGATGTTATCTACTCCAATCATTAACCCTCCTCAAAGTGCCATTTTGGGTATGCACAACATTGTTGAACGGCCCATCGCTGTTGACGGAAAAGTTGAAATTCATCCCATGATGTATGTTGCTTTATCTTACGATCACCGCATTATTGATGGTAAAGATTCAGTTGGTTTTTTAGTAAAGATTAAAGAATTGATCGAAAATCCTTCAAAAATGCTGTTTAGCGGACAGGATCCCATACAAGCACTGCTGGATCTCTAATTTTAAATTTTTTTGAAGCAAAATTAACATGCGAAAAAAGTACGACTTTCTGGTAATTGGTTCAGGAATTGCTGGAATGAGCTTTGCCTTGAAAGTAGCTGATCATGGCACAGTTTGCCTAATAACCAAAGAAAAAGCTGAAGAAACGGCCACAAGATATGCTCAAGGCGGGATTGCGGCTGTTATGTATTCACCGGACACTTACGAAAAACACATCCGCGACACCATGATTGCCGGAGATGAATTAAGCAATCCGGATATTGTTAGAATCACCATTACTGAATCAACCGAAAGGGTTAAAGAATTGATTGATTGGGGAACAGAGTTTGATCAGAAAGATTCCGGGAAATATGATTTGGCAAGAGAAGGCGGTCATTCCGAATACCGGGTACTGCACCATAAAGACAGCACCGGTCAGGAAATTCAAAGAGCTCTTCTAAAGCAGATACAAGACCATAAAAACATTACTTTACTTGAAAATCATTTCACCATTGATTTGATTACACAACACCATTTAAATGTAGAAATAAATAAGCAATCGAAGAACATAAAATGCTTTGGAGCTTATGTTATGAATTCGGAAACCCATGAAATCCACACCATTCTGTCTCGAATAACTTTACTTGCAACCGGCGGATTAGGAAACACTTACAGCACTACCACCAATCCGAAACTTGCCACCGGTGATGGAGTTGCGATGGTTTATCGTGCGAAGGGAACCATCGAAAACATGGAATTCATTCAGTTTCATCCTACCTCTTTATACAATCCGGGCGAAACCCCATCTTTTTTAATCTCTGAGGCTGTTAGAGGTTTTGGCGGCATTTTAAAAAATCATAAGGGTGAGAAATTCATGAACAAATATGATGAAAGAGGTTCTTTGGCCCCACGTGATATTGTTGCCAGAGCCATTGACACCGAGATGAAGCTGAGCGGTGATGACTACGTTTATTTGGATTGCACCCACTTAGACGGAAATAAAATAATTGAAGAATTCCCTACCATTTATGCCAAATGTTTAAGCATAGGAATTAACATCACCAAAGAAATGATCCCGGTGGTACCTGCCGCTCATTATTCCTGTGGAGGAATAAAAGTAGATGAATTTGCAAAAACTTCAATTTCTAACCTTTATGCTTCTGGCGAATGTGCTTCAACAGGTTTGCATGGAGCCAATCGACTTGCATCAAACTCATTACTTGAGGCAGCTGTTTTTTCGCATCGAGCCAGTATTGAAGCCATAAAAGCGTTTAAGAATGTTGATCACTGCGATGACATTCCTGATTGGGATTCTTCAGGTACCGTTTTAAATGAAGAGATGGTTTTGATTACTCAAACTTATAAGGAGCTGCAATCAATCATGACCAATTATGTGGGGATTGTAAGATCAAATTTACGATTGAAAAGGGCCTTAAACCGACTGGAAATCATCTATAAAGAAACTGAAGATTTATTCAATAAATCCATTTTAACCATTCAAATTTGCGAATTAAGAAACCTCATCAATGCATCTTATTTAATTATTAAAATGGCAAAATGCCGAAAAGAAAGTAGAGGTCTTCATTATTCTATTGATTACCCAAGAATTAAAAGAAAAAACTAAAAGAAAGTGCCATGGCTTTAATCATAGAGGTTAACGGAACCACACCACAATTAGGAAAAAATTGTTTTACTGCTGAAAATGCGAGCATCATTGGTGATGTTGTGATGGGAGATGAATGCAGTATATGGTTTAATGCTGTAGTAAGAGGAGATGTTCATTACATCAGGATTGGTAATAATGTAAACATTCAGGATGGAGCCATCATTCATTGCACCTATAAAAAATCACCCGTTAATATTGGAAACAATGTTTCCATCGCACATGGAGCCATTGTTCATGGTTGTACTTTAAAAGACAATATTTTAATTGGGATGGGAGCCATCGTAATGGATGATGCCGTGATTGAGAGTAATTCGATTATAGCTGCAGGCGCGGTGGTTTCAAAAGGAACCCATGTTAAATCAGGCAGTGTTTATGGAGGAGTACCTGCTAAAAAAATTAAGGAAGTTGATCAGAAACTTGTCGAAGGAGAAATTGAACGCATTGCCAAAAGCTATTCGATGTATGCAAGTTGGTACAAAAAATAAAAACATACAGATGATTTCAACAAAAAAGCCGGATTCAATTGAATCCGGCTTTTTAATATCTATAGATTTTTTCTATTTAATTCCTAGTTTGGTTTTAACCAATGGTAAAAGATTATCTGCATTTTCATAATAAATAACAGCACCTACACTTAAGTCAAATACATAAGTATATCCTTTTTCTTTTGCAACAGCATTGATAGCGTCTTTAGCACGTGTAGTTAGAGGTGCAAATAATTCGGCTTGCTTAGCTTGAAGATCAGAATCTGCAGACTGCTGAAATTGTTGGATTCTAGTTTCCAAATCCTGAATTTCTCTTTCTTTAGTTTGCTTGATAATTTGCGACATGGTAGTTGCATTGTTTTGATATTCTGCAACTTTCCCTTGGTACTCCTGATACATTACTTGCATTGTTTGTTCCAAAGAACTTCTGTATTCAGTGATTCTTGCTTCGACTGTATCTTTACCTGGCATTAATTGCATTAATTCAGCTGAATTAATATATCCCAATTTTGCGTTTGTCTGCGCAAATAACCCAGAAACACTTACCAATAATACCAAGCTGATAACAACTACTAATTTTTTCATTTTTTAAGATTAAAGTTCATAACCAGATTAAGTCGCAAATTTAGAAAAATAAATCTAATGATTTCAATTTTAATTTATTAATAAATCTTAAATTTTACCTTTTTCTGTCTTCACGTCTTACCGTTTGAATAATAGTTCCAACTTCATCCAAAACATCATCACTGATATCCAAATTTGGGTCAGAATAAAGTATGGATAAGCCTGCTGCCTTGTCAAAAACAAATGAATAGTTTTTTTCGACAGCCAGTTTTTCAATTGTATTAAAAATCTTTTCTTGTATGGGTTGAACCAATTCTTTTCTTTTTTGATCCAATTCTCCGTCGGGCCCAAACTTTGCACGTTGCATTTCATGAATCTGACGCTCTTTATTTACAATCTCATCTTCTCGTCTCTGTTTCATTTGCTGAGGCAATAATACGGCTTCCTTCTGGAAGTTTTCGTAGAGGCGTGAGATTTCGGCAAATTGAGCTTCAATTTCTGATTGCCAGCTTACCGACAATTCATCAATATACTTTTGTGCATCATTATATTCCGGGATGTTTGACAGAATATACTCTGTATCTACATATGCATATCTTTGGGCAAAAGCACCAAATACCATCAAGAAAATAAAGGTGGTGGTTAAAGCTATCTTCTTCATATTTTTTTCTCCTATTATTTGTGTTAAATAAAATTGATTACCTGAGCAGATAGTGCAAAAAGCCTGCCAACTCTAATCAATGGATTGGTTTATTGAAAAATGGAACTGAGATCCACTGGCTTCAGGAAGTCCTGGAATATCGTCAAAACCATATCCCCAGTCCAAACCAAGCAATCCAAACATTGGCATAAAGAATCGGATTCCAAAACCAGCTGAACGTTTTACGTCAAAGGGATCGAAGGTTCCAAAACTATTCCACGCATTACCAGCCTCCAGAAAACCTAAAGCATAAATGGTTGCACTCGGATTGAGTGATAAAGGATAACGTAATTCAAGACTATACTTCGAATAAATGGTACCTCCAATATTTTTGTCTTTATAGTAATCGGGAGTTACCGATTCGTTGGTATAACCACGCATGGCGATAATTTCTCTACCATCTAAATTATACTGATTTGAGAGTCCGTCTCCACCCAAATAGAATCTACCAAATGGCGTTACATCCAGTTCAGACTGATTATAGGTTTCTAAGAATCCAAACTTAATTCGGGTGCTTAATACCAATTTATCAAAGATTTCAATATACCAAGCAGAATTAAACTTCCATTTATAATATTCAATCCATTTGTATTTATCATCCTCATCCATATTATCATAATCCTTATTATTTAATAAAGAATATGGTGGAGTAAGTTCCAGACTTAATGATACATCCGATCCTCTACGTGGATAAATCGGAGCACTGATAGAGTTTCTTCCAAAAGTAATGCTGTAATTGAAATTGTTATAACGACCGGTACCAGTTCCAAACTGAAATATCTGACCATAATTATCCAGTTTATACAATTGCATATTTACCGCTTGCATTAATGTAAAGTAGTCATCAGGCCACGATAATCGTTTCCCTAAACCTACAGTAAAACCATCGGTAACAAATGCAGACCGATCTTCATCATCATTACTTAAACCATTTGAAAACAAGGAATGATAATAAGAAACACTTAGTGAGTTTGGTTTTTTCCCACCAAACCAAGGCTCTGTGAATGAAGCACTATAATTGAAATAACCTTTACCATAGGTCTGTAATTTCAATGATAGCTTCTGGCCATCACCTGATGGTACAGGTCGCCATGCTCCTTTCTTAAATACATTTCGAATGGAAAAGTTGTTGAAACTAAGACCAAATGTTCCAATTACACGACCATATCCCCATCCGCCTGAAAGTTCAAATTGGTCAGATGAAGTTTCCTCAACCTGATACTCAATATCTACTGTATTGTCAGCAGGATTTGGTTGGACATCCGGATTCAAGTTTTCAGGATCAAAATATCTTAATTGAGCAAGTTCTCGTTGTGTTCTGATCAATAATTCACGATCGAATAACTGACCAGGACGTGTTCTAATTTCACGCATGGCTACATGATCATTGGTCCTTGTATTTCCGGTAATACGAACATTTTTAATACGTGCCTGTTCCCCTTCTCTAATTCTGATCTCAATATCAATTGAATCATTTTCAACCGCAACTTCAATAGGAGTTGCCTGAAAGAACAAATAACCTTTATTCATGTATAAGGCACTAACATCTAGTCCGTTTGGATTATAAGTAAGGTTTTTCTCTAATAATTCCTTATTGTAAATATTTCCTTTTTTAATGTTTAAAACAGCACTTAAAAAATCGGAGCTGTATTTGGTATTTCCACTCCAGCTAATATTTCTGAAATAATACTGGATACCTTCGTCGACAGTGATATCAATATTGATGGTTTTATCATCTTTCGCATAAACTGAATCGCTTATAATTTTTGCATCACGATATCCAAGGTTGTTATATTTCTCTATCAGAAGTAATTTATCTTCAGCATAATTCTCTTTTATAAACTTTGAAGTTTTGAAGATATGCAACCTCAAATTTTTGTCTGCATACAAACTCAGACTATCTGACAAACCTTTAAAATCTAAACGTGTGGTGGAAGTAATAACATCCCAAAGTAAATTTTCAATATTACCAAGAGGGTCAAAATTTCCCTTTTCCCTGGTTTCTTTTAAAGCACGTTTTGCTTTTTTATCTGATAAGTTCTCGTTACCAATAATATTGATGTCGTAAATTTTAACTTTTTCTGATTTATCCACAATAATATTAAGTCGGATTGCATTTTGGAGGGTGGTATCCTGTACCTTTTTAAACTTAACTTCAGTATTTAAATAACCTTTTTCGATATAGTGTTTTTCGATGGTATTTTTAACCCTCGATAATAGATAATCCGTAACCACAGCTCCACGGTTTAAATTAATTTTACCGTTAATGGATTCTGTTTCACCACGTCTGATTCCTGAGAATTGAAAATCAGACAATCGTGGTTTTTCGGTCATTGCAAAATCAATATATATTTTTTTGCCTTTAATGTCTTTAATATGAACTTTAACATTTTCAGCCAATCCTTGTTTCCAAAGCTTCTTTATTGCAGAGGCCAGTTCTTCACCAGGGATTTGAATTTCATCCCCAACTGCTAAACCAGACAACATCATCAAAACATTACTCTCAAGATAAGTAATTCCTGAAAAGGTAATCTCTGCAATTTCATATAGATTAGGCTTACTATAATCCATGCTAAAATTCTTAAGATCACTAGAAACCTCTTGTGCTCTTGATAAATTGGAGAAATTTAACATCACTATAATAATGATGAGTTTTAACAGATGCTTATATATTGCTTCCTTCTTTATCATTCTTTGGTATGCTTTAAAATTTGTTCACTCGTCTTTCCAAATCTTCTCTCTCGGCTCTGGTAATCTATAATGGCATTGTATAAATCTTCCTTTTTAAAGTCGGGCCATAACTTAGGAGTAAAATACAGCTCAGCATAAGCAATTTGCCATAAAAGGAAATTGCTGATGCGATGCTCTCCACTGGTTCTGATCAATAATTCAGGATCGGGCATCGATGATGTATTTAAATGTGAGGAGATGAGCTGTTGATCAATATTTTCAACTTTTAACTCTTTCTTATTTATTTTTTCAGAAATCAATTTAACGGCTTCCGTAATTTCCCATCTTGAACTATAACTCAATGCCAGAGTTAAGGTCATGCGATCATGCTCAGCAGTTTCTTTCATTGTTTTAATCAATTGCTTATAACTTTTTTCGGGTAAGCTCTTGATATCACCAATGGTATTTAATCTGATTTTATTTTTATTAAGTGTAGGAGTTTCTTTAATGATCGAATCAACCAATAAATGCATTAAGGCATCAACCTCATCCTTAGGCCGATTCCAATTTTCGGTAGAAAAGGCATACAAAGTAAGGTATTTCACACCCAATTCAGCAGCCGATTCTGTAGCTTCTCTTACAGCATTCACTCCATTTTCATGACCGAAGGTACGTTGTTCTCCTTGTTGCATCGCCCAACGACCATTCCCATCCATGATGATGGCAATGTGCTTGGGCAATCTTTCAAGGTTTATACGGTCTTTTAAATTCATCAATAATTATTCTTTATTTTCTATACCCATTTGTAAAATCAACACAGGTTGAGCGACTAAAAACATCAAATTCAACTGTGATAGAAACACCTACAAAACTAAACCAGTCCATTGTTTTAGGATCTCCTCTTTGCTCTCCTGGCCTACGCATTATTTCATTATCTCCATACAAAGGGTCACTCAAATCATATCTAAAATCAGGCTTTTCGGCAGCTGTTAAAATCGGGTATATAGTACTAATATCATCAATATAATCCGTAAATGTTTTTCTCATTCCCCATTCAAAAGATAAGCCAACACTTTGGCTCACACTGTATTTAATTCCAATTCCGAAAGGGATGGCGAATCCACTGCGTAAATAAGGCTCATCCTGCCCTTCAAGTTTTAATGGAGCTAATTCTACCCCGTTCACCTGCGGATTAAACATGAAAAATGAGCCTCCTCCAAAAATATAGGGTGAAAAATAATTCGAAGTACTTCCATTTACATAAGGGAAAAAATTGAATTCAACCACCGTAGCAATTTCAGTAATGGGTGATTCAAATTGTAACTCACGATTATCAACCTTTTGACTGATAAAATCTGATCCGGCAACTTTACCATTTAATAAACTCATCCTGGCCGACCATCTGGTATCATGGTTATAACGAGCAATTAATCCTACAGCTGGTTTGGTTTGCTGAAATTGCACACCCGGGTTTATATCTCCCAGATAATATGAGCCTCCACCAAATAATCCAAATTCCATTGTTTGAGATTGAGTTGCTATTTGTATTAGTAAAATAACTGCTATTAAAACCGTTGTTTTTTTCATAAAATTTGAGCCTGCAAAATTACATTTTTTTTTGAAAATCAGGCCATCAACACTGATTAATTTCTTATATCCAGCCCCCATTTCAACTTATCTCTAATTGTAGAAAAAAAGTTGCGATGGTCCATCTGAATTAAATTAATATTAAAAGTTTCTTTTTCGATATTTAATACAATAGGTTTGTTGATGAATTCAGTTCTGGAATCCAGGCTAACCAAAAATTGTTTGTCTCTGCCTTCCAGTTCAATCCTGATTTTGCTATCGTCGGGTATAACGAATGGCCTCACGGTTAAATTGTGCGTTGCAATAGGCGTAATCACAAAATTCTTGGATCCCGGTGTAAGTATGGGACCACCACAACTGAGCGAATAGGCCGTTGAACCAGTGGGCGTAGCAATAATCAATCCATCTGCCCAATATGAATTTAGCATTTCGCCATCAACATAGACGTGCAAAACCATCAAGGATGATGAATCTCTTCTTCTGATAGAAACTTCATTCAATCCATAATTCATCTCCCCGAATAAATCATCGTCGGTTTTAATCTTAACCAGGATTCGGGGAACCAATTTAAAATCTTTACTAACCAATGCATTAATGGCCGATGAAATTTCGTCTTTCGAAATACTGGAAAGAAACCCCAATCGTCCTAAATTAATTCCTAATACGGGTACTCCTGAATCTTTTACCAAACGAACCGTATCCAGAAACGTACCATCACCCCCAATCGACAACAAATAATCAACCTCATTTTTCAATTCATCGTGCGTATTGAACAATTGATAAGTTTCGTTAAAACTCACGCTTGTTTCAATCACTTTAAAAAAAGGTTCGTAAATCATAATGCCAAAATTTACCTCTTCCAGCTTCCTGATTAACTGCTGAATATAAGGCAATGAACTTGTGCTTGGTGACTTACCGAATAAGGCGATTTTCATTTTACAATGCATCAAATTAATTATTTACAAGGATACGAAATTAATGGTTTCCGCTTCTTATATTTTAACATATATTAATAATTTGAGCATTTGAAAATTAAGGCCTTTAGCCATAAATGAAGAATCATAAAAATGATAACAATCCTGAGCTCTTAAATATTCAAATAATTCATAAATGAATCATAGCGGTCTTTCAAATCTTCAAAATCGTCACTTTCTGTAAATGAAGCTTTTACAATATAATTATAGCGATTAAATGTTTGAAGGATATTTTGAATATCAATCTTATTAATCTTGAGGGTAATTTCCAATTTGGTTGAATCATGGTTAGAAACCACACAAAGACTTAAAACTTTGGCATCGTTTGATTCGATGATTTGAGAAATTTCACTCAGCATATAATCATTCTGGCTAACTTCCAAAACAATCACTCCACCCGGATTTTCGATGGCGGCAATCTTTGAAAAATTATTGATTAATTGAGTGGTTGTGATGCAACCAAGGTATTTATTCTTGAGATCTAAAACCGGGATGAGGCTGAGTTTCATATCAACAAAACTCTTAATGATTTCAAAAATATGTTGGTCTTGCGTGATATAAGCTTTGGTAATTGAAAGTTGATGGTCTCCAAGAGGTTCATCAAAATTATTCATGGCATAAATATCCTCATCAGAAATCAAACCCAAATAGGCTTCATTATTTACAATGGGAAAATGCGACAACTTATAATCATCCATTCGGCTCAATGCATCGGCACCCGTATCCGAAGTTTTTAATGGAATAATAGAGTCTGTAATCAGATGCTTCGCTAACATAATTTTAATCTTTTAATATTGCTATTTACTAAAGTAATCATCATTAATGATACTCAAGTAATTTTGATATCTCGAATCGCTGATTTTTCCATTCTTTAATGCTTCGAGCACGGCACATCCGGGCTCATGCACATGGGTACAATTGTTAAATTTACACGCTTGCATTAAGGATCGCATTTCGGGAAAACGTTCAGCCACCTCCCCTACCTCAAAATCAATCAATCCAAACTCCTTGATTCCCGGTGTATCCACAATAAACCCGCCCATCGAAAGTTCGTGCATTTCAGCAAAAGTCGTGGTATGTTTTCCTTTATGATGAACATCTGAAATATCTCCTGTTTTAATTTCCAATCCGGATTCCATTTTATTAATTAAGGCCGATTTACCCACACCCGAATGTCCCGAGAACAAACTGATCTTATTTTTTAAGAGGTCTTTAATCTGCTCCAAATTAATATCATTTAATGCCGAAATTTCATAACATGGGTAACCAATCTTTTCATAAATTTCCTTGAAATCTTGATGAGCCTGCCATGATTTATCATCATATAAATCAATTTTATTAAAAATAATCCGTGCCGGAATGTGATAAGCTTCAGCCGTTACCAAAAAACGATCGATAAAACCGGTTGATGTTCGGGGTTTTGCAAGGGTTACAACCAATATGGCCTGATCCAGATTGGCGGCAATGATGTGCGACTGCTTAGATAATTTCGTGGCTTTGCGAATGATGTAATTCCGACGCTCATAAATATGATCGATCACTCCAACTTCTTCTTTATCCTGAATCTGAAAACGAACCTGATCGCCTATGGCAATGGGATTGGTCGTTTTCAAACCCTTAATCCTGAATTGACCTTTGATCCGACATTCATGGTTTTTACCATCAGTATCTCTTACCGTATACCAACTTCCGGTCGATTTAATTACTCTTCCGTCCAAACAATTTGATTTTATGATTTAAAAATACAAAATTCAACTATCAAATGTAAAACTACTAACAAATAAGCAAATTTTGACGGATCATATCCTTATATATTGAAGATTTAAATTTAAGATTGGCTTTTTAGCTTATTTTAAAAACTTTTCCTGGAAGACATTCAACCACTCCTTTAAATTCTAAATTTAACAAAGCAGATGCAATTTTACTTGTAGGCTTTTCAGCCAACAAACAAATCCGATCAATGCCAATTTGCTCATGATTCTCAATAATCCTAATTATTTTCTTTTCGAATTCTGATAAGTCAACAAATAGTTTTTTTTGAACTACAGCATTTTTTTCAGCATCATTCCAGCCCATAAAATATTTGATATCGTTTGCAGAATTCACCAAAATAGCGCGATTGGTTTTAATCAGATAATTGCAACCTTCAGAATATAAATCGTTTACCCTTCCAGGCAAAGCGAATACATCACGATTGTATGAATTGGCAATGTCAGCAGTAATCAACGCACCTCCTTTCCTGGCAGATTCGACCACCAAAACAGCATCTGCCATACCCGCTACAATGCGATTGCGTTTGGGGAAATTCTCACGATCTGGATTTGTTTTACTTATAAAATCAGTAAGCAAGCCTCCCTGTCTTAGCATTTTCTCAGCTAATGATCGATTGGTGGCCGGATAAATCCGATCAAGACCATGTGCCAAAACCCCCACCGTTTGCATTTCTTGCTTTATTGATTCTTTATGAGCGATGGTATCAATCCCATAAGCCAGGCCGCTTACAATTAAAACATCCAAATCTTTTAGATCTGCAATCATCGACTTACAAATACTCTTTCCATAGCTAGAAGCTTTTCTGGTTCCTACAATCGCTAGTATCTTCGAAGCATTCAAATCTGCATTCCCTTTATAATAAGCCATGATGGGACCATCAATACAATGTTTCAAACGTTCGGGATAATCAGAATCCAGGAAATAAAAAGTTTTAATTTTGTTTTTTGTGATGAATTCTATTTCTCGATCTGCTTTTTTTAGCACTTCAGAGTCCAGGATTTTACGGGCGGTAACCTCACCCATTCCGGGTATTTTTAGCAAATTTGACTTTTTTTCTTTGAAAATAGCTTCTGCACCACCACAATATGCAATGAGCTTTTTCCCATTAATATCACTAATTCCGGGGATAAGATTGATTCCGATTTGATAGCGAAGACCCATATTAACAAATTGGTAATCAAATATAAACAATTTTTAAATTATTTTTTTAATTCAGTTAGAGGCTCATATTAATTTATAATTACTTTTGTTATAAAAATTAGCGACTATGTTTTTTCAATTTATCACCTGGGATGTAGACCCAATTTTAGTTGATCTTGGACCAATCTCTATTCATTGGTATGGAGCCTTATTTTCCGGAGCATTTCTGATCAGTTACATCTGGTTAACCAAACTTTTTAAGCAAGAAAAAGTACCTGTTAGTATCTTGGATGGTTTAACAACAACCATGATTTTTGCAACAATTATCGGGGCACGCCTGGGTCATTGTTTGTTTTATGAGCCAGACAGATACCTTAGCAATCCCATTGAAATTTTAAAAATATGGGAAGGTGGATTGGCCAGTCACGGGGCTGCTGTAGCCATTCTAATCGGAATTTATATTTTTGCCCGAAAAACCCATCGACCTTTTTTCTGGTATGTCGATCGTGTTGCAATATTTACAGCCTTTGCAGGCGTATTTATTCGTACCGGAAATTTAATGAATTCTGAAATATTTGGTGAAATTACCAGCCTGCCGTGGGGATTTTATTTTGTTAATTATTATGATTCTACCATGGGATTAGATCCAAGACATCCCACCCAAATTTATGAAGCATTGTCGTATTTACTCATCTTTATTTTCTTATATAAATACTATAAAAAGAAACTGGGCCGATTTGAAGATGGTCAATTGTTTGGCTTCTTTATGATTATGGTTTTTGGTATGCGATTTTTGATTGAATTTTTAAAGGTTCCTCAAGTGGCCTTCGAACAGGGAATGGTTTTAAATATGGGACAACTCTTAAGTATTCCTTTAATTTTAATAGGGATTGCCGTTATTGTATTTATCAATAAAAGCTCATTTTCAAAAAAATAGAGCTGTTTGAAAAACCGATATTTTATCATACTGAATACCTCAAATAGACATAGGGGTATTTAACTTTTCAATTTTGAAATACAGGAAAATTTATTCGGACAGGAAGTCCGAAATGAAGAAGCATAAAAAAAGGCTGCCCATTTTGGACAGCCTTTTCTTCTTACATTAATCTGCTTATTTTTTCATCATAAAGCGTTTCTATTTCTTTGGCATAATCAACCTGTTTGTATTGAGTAGCCCATTGTCCAAACATCCTCATCAAAGATAATGATCGGCCAATATCGTCTTTATAAACTACAGCTCCATTTGAGAAAGAAGTGTAATAATCTAATTCCTGTGAGAATCTATTCACCAGATTACGTGAAAGAATAATGGCTCTGTCGTACTTCCCTGCTTTATAATAAGTTTCTACAAAAGTGTAGGCATAAAAATCAGGAGGAAATTTATCCATCGGAAATTCCTGATAAAAGCGATCAATCAATTTTGCAGCTTCTTCCAATTTGTTTTGAGCAACAAGCTCTCTGGAAAGTCTGATAAAGCTATTTTGCACAATGGCTGTATTTCTGGTACTTTCACGATCGAATGTTACTCCGGGGTCTTTCAGGTTCCCCCAGGTAGAATGATTCATCAATTTATCGTAAGTATTATCAACAAGAATTCCTCCCAATGTTTTATCGGGTCTTTCAGCTTTGATAGGCATAAACTTATAAACTACACCATCCAAATGGAAATAATCTGACGCATTAAATACACTTTCAACCACTCTTGGGTTCGCAAAATAGATGGGGCGTTCCCAATTATTGTTCGCCAAGAAATCAAGAAATGCCAGGTCGTTCTTATATAAAGTGTTGGTGCTTATTTCCCATTCTACTTCCTTAACAATAAGGTGAGCCAATTCTTTAGGCACAATGCCATTATCAACACAAGCCGCTGAATCAACCGTTAATTTTACTTTTTTAGTTGGGAAAAAATTCACCTTTTCTTTACCATAATTAACTTTCGTTCGCTCATTTTCGCTGGCAATTACATTAATCACGTCCTTCAATTCAACATGGTCAGGAATTTGCATATCCATAAACGGAACATACCTATTATAACCTTTATTGTATTGATCAAAAGTTAAAGTAAGAGGCAGTGGATCTGCATCGTATGCTTTTCGAGCCATTTGATGAACATACCAATGTCCGGATGATAACATATAATTTACTACACGAACATCCATTCGCACACCTTCTACTTCCTGAGCATACCATAATGGGAATGTATCATTATCACCAATGGTATAAATCACTGCATTTTCATCACAATGATTTAAATAATTTGAAGCAAAATCACGGGCTGCATATTTCCCTGATCGATCATGATCATCCCATCCTTCGCTTGCCATGATTACAGGAACCAACAGCAAACAAACTCCGGTTACAGCAATCGAATTCACTCTTCCATTCTTTATAAAGGCAGAAGTCTTTTCAGCAACGGCCATCACACCCAGGCCAATCCAAATAGCAAAAGCATAAAACGAACCAGCATAGGCATAATCACGTTCACGAGGTTGATAAGGATATTGATTCAGATAAACCACAATGGCCAATCCTGTCATTAAAAACAATAAAAATACTACCCAACCATCCTGACTATTTCGTTTAAAATGGAAAATCAATCCAATCAAACCCAGAATTAAAGGCAAGAAATAAAACTTATTGGTTGCATCATTTTTGAAGGCATCAGGTAAAAGTTCTTGATTTCCCAATCTTGAATTATCGACAAATGGGATTCCACTAATCCAATTGCCCATTCTCGCATCACCCTGGCTTTCGAAATCATTTTGTCGTCCAACAAAATTCCACATGAAATAACGAACGTACATATGTCCTATTTGATAAGAGACAAAATACTTCATATTATCAATGAAGGTTGGTTTTACGAGTGTTTTATCATTAACTTTTATGGATTCTCCTTTTATATACTCCTGGTATTTCTGGGCATGACTTGCTTCTCTATCACTCCAAATTCTTGGGAATAAGGTTGTGAATCTATCGTCATAAACCCTCTTAGATTTTATTTCAGAAACCACATATTTCCCGGATTTTTCATCTCTGATGTAACCTTTACCTGTTTCCTCAAAACTGGTAACCGGCGCATTATAATAAGGACCGGAGAATAAAGGTCTTTCACCATATTGCTCACGATTCAGGTATGAAAGCATACTAATCGCCTCTTTCGGACTATTTTCATTGATAGGCACATCTGCATTGGCTCTGATTACCAACATAAAGAATGATGAATATCCGATCAAGACAAAAACAAATCCAAGAATGACCGTATTTAATACCTGTTTTTTCTTTCGAATGGAATAATTGAGGCCCCATAATATAGCAGATATAAGTATCAAAAAGTAGATTACAGTTCCTGAGTTAAATGGTAATCCAATTGAATTTACGAAGAACAATTCGAATGAAGATGATAAACTTACGATACCCGGAATAATAACATACATAATACCCGCTAAGATGAGTATTGAAATGATACCGGTAACGACAAACCCTTTTTGACTTGGCTTAAACTTTTTATAATAAAATACATATACGATAGCCGGAATTGCAAGTAAGTTCAAGAGGTGAACTCCAATTGACAATCCCATTAAATAAGCAATTAAAATCAGCCAACGATTACTGCTTACTTTCTCTGCATTCTCTTCCCACTTTAAAATGGCCCAAAAAACCAAGGCTGTGAAAAATGAAGACATGGCATAAACTTCACCTTCAACTGCCGAAAACCAAAATGAATCGCTAAAGGTATATGCAAGAGCACCAACTGCAGCACTTCCCATAACCATATACATTTTACCTTCGGTCATTTCGCCTTTTTGCAAAACAAGTTTTTTGCCCAGCATACTAATGCTCCAAAACAGGAACAAAATGGTGAAACTACTACTCAAGCCCGACATGATATTTACCATCAATGCCACTTTAGAAACATCACCAAAAGCAAACAAGGAGAAAAATCTACCTAACAATTGAAATAAAGGAGCCCCTGGAGGGTGACCTACCTGAAGTTTATAAGCAGTAGCAATATATTCACCACAATCCCACCAACTAGCGGTAGGTTCAATGGTTAACATATAAACAATGGTTGCAATGGCAAAAATAGCCCAACCAGTTAAGTTATTGATTTTACGGTAGCTTATCATCGATTATATCTTAATTATTTTTTTATTCTTCCATAAGCGAAAGTAGGAATTTTGCTGCAAATTATAAATCATTCATTAACAATAATTAACTTTTTTACGCTTAGCAAGTTGATAATTGCATTAACATCAGAATTATTAAAGCTTTTAATTTTTTTAAAAAAATATTTGTAATAATAAAATATTTTCTAATTTTGCAGCCTCAATCAATCAATTATAGTTTGTCCGATGGTGTAATTGGCAACACGTCTGGTTTTGGTCCAGAAGAGTTCAGGTTCGAGCCCTGATCGGACAACAAATTAAGCCCGCATAATTGCGGGCTTAATTTTTTTCAACTTAGCCAATTACGAGAAACAAGAATAAGTCACTGATTATCTAAGTGTTAATTCGTCTTTCATTAAGGTTTTATTTTTTAAAGACGATAAAATACAAACTTTGATAATCTTGTCGGAATCCACCATTCATGGGGCAAGTATTGAATTATTAAAAAAAATTCGTATCTTTGCCGCGGAATTAAAAACACATGAAATGATTTTGAGGGGGCTTTGGTCCCCTCTTTTTATAGAAAAATGATAAGTAAACAACAAATAACCGAGCTCGCTGAAAAAGAGATTAAAGGAACTGACAGGTTTTTAGTCAGTGTTTCGGTGAGTTCAAGCAATAAAATCTCTGTGATTATTGATAGTGATACTTCTGTTAGCATTGATGATTGTATTCAGCTTAGCAGATTTATCGAATCAAACTTTGATCGAGATCAGGAAGATTTCGAGCTGAATGTTTCTTCGGCCGGAATAGACCAACCATTTAAGTTTGCTCGTCAATATAAGAAATACCTTAATAAAGAGGTTTCTGTATTAAAAGGAGATGGGAAAAAGCAAAAAGGGATTTTGAAAGAAATGAATGAAGATCAACTTAGCTTAATAATTCCTGCAAATAAAAAAAAGAAAACGAAAGAACAGCTTATTGAAATTTTGTTTAGAGATATTAAAGAAACTAAAGGAATTATTTCCTTTAAAAAGTAAAGCAATAAATTAAAGCAATGGAACACATTAATTTAGTTGAAACTTTTTCGGAGTTTAAAGAATTTAAAAATATCGATCGTGAGACCATGATGCGTATCATCGAGGATATTTTCAGGCATATGCTTGCCAAACGTTTCGGTTCAGATGAAAACTTTGACATCATCGTGAACATTGATAAAGGAGATTTGGAAATTTGGAGAAACCGTGAAATTGTTGAAGACACTGATGTAGAAGATGATAATACGCAGATAGCACTTTCTGATGCCATCAAAATTGAACCTGATTTTGAAGTTGGAGAAGAAGTTTCTGAAGAAATGAAACTTGTTGATTTTGGTCGTCGTGAAATTTTGACCATCCGTCAAAATTTGATTTCAAAAATTCAGGAATACGAAAAAGACAATGTTTACAAAATCTATAAGGATAAAATTGGAGAAATTGTAACAGGCGAAGTTTATCAGGTTTGGAAAAAAGAAGTTTTAATCCTGGATGATGAATACATTGAACTTCTTCTTCCAAAATCAGAACAAATCCCTTCCGATTTTTATCGCAAAGGAGACAATATTCGTGCAGTAGTTTCAAGAGTAGAAATGAAAAATAACAGTCCAGTTATCATTTTATCAAGAACTTCACCTGTATTTCTCGAGCGTCTTTTTGAAGCTGAAGTACCTGAAGTTTATGATGGACTAATTACCATTAAAAACATTGTACGTGTTCCTGGCGAAAGAGCGAAGATTGCTGTTGAATCATACGATGATAGAATCGACCCTGTTGGAGCATGTGTGGGAATGAAAGGTTCACGTATTCATGGAATTGTTCGTGAATTGAAAAATGAGAATATCGATGTAATTAACTACACTACCAATCCAAGCTTATACATTACAAGGGCATTAAGTCCGGCCAAAATGACTTCCATTAAAATTGATGATGAAAACAAAAAGGCAGAAGTTTATATGAAACCCGATCAGGTTTCATTGGCCATTGGTAAAGGAGGATTCAATATTAAATTAGCAGGTAAACTTACGGGATATGAAATCGACGTTTACCGAGATACCGATACAGACAACGAAGATGTTGACATTCAAGAATTTTCTGACGAAATTGATCAGTGGATTATTGATGAGCTTAAAAGCATAGGATGTGACACAGCAAAAAGTGTTTTAGACATTTCAATTGCAGATCTTGTGTCACGAACAGATTTAGAAAATGAAACCATTAATGAGGTGGTGCGCATATTAAGAGCTGAGTTTGAATAAAAATATTAAATTTAGAAACTTTTTCAACATTCAATATCAGAGAAATACCAATTTAGTAAGGAGTATGGAAGAGCGTTTTAAAACAACAAGATTAAGTAAAGCAGCACGTGAATTCAACGTGGGGATTTCTACTATAGTAGAATTTCTTTCGAAGAAGGGCTATGACATTGATGCAAAGCCGAACACCAAGCTTACAGCTGATATTTATGAAATTCTTGTTAAAGAATACCAAGCAGAAAAACACGTAAAAGAAGAATCAAAGAAAATTGGCTTGGAATTTACGCAACATGAAACCATCTCTATTGAAGATACGAGAAGTTCGAATGTCAAGGCTGAAGAGGAAGTTATTGAGCAGGAAATCGTTGAAGAAGAAACCATTGAGGTAGCACATCAACCAGTGGTTGAAGAAGAAGTTGTTGAAAAGCCTGCTGCTTTAGTTGAAGAGAAAGTTATTGAAGAAGAAGTTCCTCAGGAAGAGGCTATCGATGAGAAGGTTGAAGTTACTGAAGAAGAAACTGAATCTATTGTTGAAGAAGCAATAATAGAAGAGAAAGCAGAAATCCCTGCAGAGGAAATTGTAGTTGAAGAAAAAACTACAGAACCTGAGCCAGAACCTGAAAACCAAGCTGAGGAGACCCAAGCTGAACCAGCAGCTGAAGAAAAAACCGAAGAAGTTGAAACTCCTGAAGAAAAACCAGTTCCTGAAGTTGAAGAAAAGAAGGAAAAAGAAATAAAAGTTTTGGGGAAAATTGATTTAGATTCTATCAATACCCGTACAAAGCCAAAACGCAAAACCAAAGAGGAAAAGGCCAAGGAAGCAGAGCAGAAAGTAATTGCACGCGAAAAAGCTAAAGCAGAAGCTAAGAAAGAAAAAGAGGAGAAAAAAGCTGTTAAAAAGGATGTTAAAGCTCCGGCCGTTAAAACTCCTGCTCCTGTTGTTGAGAAAAAGGAACCAGAAGCTAAACCAGCTGAAACAAAAGAAGATGCTAAAAAAGACAATTTTATACCTACAGAGTTTGCTAAATTAAGCGGACCCAAAATTCTTGATAAAATTGATCTTCCAGAAGTTAAGAAACCTGTTGCTTCATCGAAACAAGCTAAGGTTGAACCTAAAAAGAAAAGAAAAAGAATTAAAAAGCAGCCTCCGTTTGGAAATGCTGCAAACAAAGACAATAAAGGCAATACTGGACACAATAAAGGCAATAAAAGCACCCATAATAAAGGCAAAGGTTTTAAACCTCATGTAAAACATGAGCCAACTCCTGAAGAAATTCAAAAGCAAATTAAAGAAACGCTTGCCCGTTTAAGTTCTCCAGGAAAATCAAAAGCTTCAAAACACAGAAGACAAAAAAGAGACACAGCAAGTCAACATTTGCAAGATCAATTGCAAAAACAAGAAGAAGAAAAGCACTTAATTAAAGTTACCGAATTTGTAACTGCAAATGAGTTGGCTACTATGATGAATGTACAAGTAAATGAAATTATTGCTACTTGTATGTCTCTTGGAATTTTCTTGTCAATCAACCAAAGATTGGATGCTGAAACTTTATCGCTCGTTGCGGAAGAATTCGGCTATGAAGTAGAATTTGTTAGTGTAGATGTGCAGGAAGCCATTCATGAAGCAGAAGAGGTTGATGATCCGGAGAGTCTTGTTGATCGATCACCAATTGTTACCGTAATGGGACACGTTGATCATGGAAAAACACTTTTACTCGACTACATTAGAAAAGCCAATGTTATTGCAGGTGAAGCCGGTGGAATTACACAGCACATTGGTGCTTACGAGGTAAAATTAGAAAAAGGGAAAAACATTACTTTCCTTGATACTCCTGGTCATGAAGCTTTTACTGCAATGCGTGCTCGAGGAGCTCAGGTTACTGATATTGTAATTGTAATCATTGCCGCTGACGACAATGTGATGCCTCAAACAAAAGAAGCCATTAACCACGCACTCGCTGCTGGTGTTCCTATTGTTTTTGCCATTAACAAGATTGATAGACCAACTGCAAACCCTGATAGAATTAAAGATGAGTTATCTCAAATGAATATTTTGGTTGAAGACTGGGGTGGCAAATATCAATGTCAGGAAATTTCAGCTAAAAAAGGAACAAACATCGATCAGTTATTAGATAAAGTTTTACTTGAATCTGAATTACTTGAGTTAAAAGGAAATCCAAATAAAGGTGCTGTAGGTACCGTAATCGAGTCTTCATTGGATAAAGGCCGTGGATATGTTGCCAAATTATTGGTACAAAACGGAACCATCAGAATTGGTGACTATATTCTTGCCGGAGCAACATCTGGTAAAGTTAAAGCCATGTACAACGAAAGAAATCAATTGGTGAAAGAAGCAGGGCCATCGGCTCCTGTATTGCTACTTGGTTTGAATGGTGCGCCTCAGGCTGGAGATGGTTTTAATGTAATGAAAGATGAGAAAGAAGCCAAAGCCATTGCCAATAAACGTATGCAATTGCAACGAGAGCAAGGAATCCGTACTCAGAAACACATTACACTTGATGAGATTGGACGTAGAATTGCCATTGGCGACTTTAAAGAATTAAATGTAATTGTTAAGGGTGATGTGGATGGTTCTGTAGAAGCACTATCTGATTCATTAATCAAACTTGGAACGGAAGAAGTTCAGGTAAACATCATTCACAAATCAGTTGGTGCCATTACCGAATCGGATGTATTGTTAGCATCAGCTTCTGATGCGGTCATTATCGGATTCCAGGTACGACCATCAATGAGTGCACGTAAAATAGCAGAAGCTGAACAGATTGACATCAGACTTTATTCTATTATTTACCAGGCCATCGAAGAACTGAAATCAGCAATTGAAGGAATGTTATCTCCGGATATTGAAGAGAAAATTGTATGTAATATCGAAGTTCGCGAAACCTTTAAAGTTACTAAAGTTGGAACCATCGCAGGTTGTATGGTATTGGATGGTAAAGTAAACAGAAATACTCAGGTTCGATTAATTCGAGATGGAATTGTTGTTCACACCGGTGGATTAGGTTCTTTGAAACGATTTAAAGATGATGTAAAAGAAGTCCAGGCAGGTTATGAGTGTGGGCTGAACATCGATAATTTCAATGACATTGAAGTGGGTGACATCATCGAAGGTTACGAACAAATTGAAGTCAAGAGACATTTATAAAATACACTCGGCTTTTATAAAGCTAAAAAAACCTGCAATGAAAACATTGCAGGTTTTTTTTATGATCATATTTTAATTATCGAAACAGCGTTTGAGTTCGATCCGGTCCTACAGAAACAACCGAAATCGGAGTTTCAACCAGTTTTTCAATATGCTTTACATACTCAATTAATGCTTCTGGCGAATCCTCAATTTTAGATAATTTAGTAATATCCTTATTCCATCCATTTACTGCTTCGTAATGAGCATCGAATTTTGCGTTTTCGGTTGCAAATGGAATTTCGTCTGTTTTAACGCCATCAAGTTCGTAAGAAGTTGCCATTTTTATTTTTTCAAACGGACTCAAAACATCAGCCTTCATCATCAATAACTCATCCACTCCATTCAGCATAATTGAATATTTCAATGCCGGAATATCGAGCCAACCACAACGTCTTGGGCGTCCGGTTGTAGATCCGTATTCATTTCCAACATCTCGCATTTTTTGTCCATCTTCATCTTCCAATTCAGTAGGAAAAGGTCCACTTCCAACGCGGGTACAATAGGCTTTAAATATGCCAAATACTTTACCTACATTTTTTGGAGAAATTCCGAGTCCGGAACAAACGCCTGCAGTAATTGTATTTGAAGAAGTTACAAAAGGATAAGATCCAAAATCAATATCTAATAAGGAACCTTGAGCACCTTCTGCTAAAATTGATTTACCTTCTTTTAAAGCATTGTTGATGAAGTACTCACTATCGATGAGTTTGTATTCATTGATTAGATCTAAAGACTCAAACCACTGTTTTTCATACTCTTCAAATAAAATTCCATCAAGTTTATGCGAATGATAATCAAACTTATAGAAATCCAGAATTTCCATATGTTTAGTCTTCAATTTTAAATATTGATCTCTAAAATCGACCTGAGCTATGTTCCCAATTCTTAGACCATTTCTGGCTACTTTATCTGTATATGTAGGCCCAATTCCTTTCAGGGTTGATCCAATTTTCAGGTCACCTTTTGATTCTTCATAAGCAGCATCCAACAAACGGTGGGTAGGTAAAATCAAATGCGCTTTTTTTGAAATGTATAAATGGCTTTTGGTTTCAATTTGGTGTTTGGTCAAATTATCCAGTTCCTTTTTCAAAATACACGGATCAATAATCACCCCATTACCAATTACATTGATGGTTTTCTGATTAAAGATTCCTGAAGGAATGGTATGCAATATGAATCGATTCCCATCAAATTCGATGGTATGTCCGGCATTTGGGCCTCCTTGAAATCGGGCGACGATATCATATTTCGGCGTTAGTACATCAACAATCTTACCTTTTCCTTCATCTCCCCATTGGAGTCCGAGCAATACGTCAACTTTCATATCCTTACTTATTATAAATTTTTACAACGGCCAGCAACTAATTATATAACAAAGTGTTATAATTAAATTTTATCCGGCATTTTTTTACCAAAAAATCAGGCTTTACGATTGCAATTTTACAAACATAAAGCCCAAAATAAAATATTTTTTATGATTTTTTATAAACAATAAAATGGTGTTAATACAAGTTTAACGCCATTAATTTTTCTTCTCATCAAGGCATGAGCCAAAGAAAGTCAAAGAGTGATGCGATATTTTTACATTAAGCAACTTCTCTACTGCCGCCTGAATTTCTTGTAAGCGAGGGTCACAAAATTCTAAAACTTTCCCACTATCAATACTAATAAAATGATCGTGCTGTTTAAATTTAAACGATCGTTCAAATTGTGCACAATTATTACCAAATTGATGTTTAGTAACCAAATTACAATCCAGTAACAACTCAATGGTATTGTATAAAGTAGCTCGACTTACCCTATATTTATTATTCTTCATTCGAATATATAAGGTCTCAATATCGAAATGGCCGTCGGTGGCATAAATTTCCTTCAAGATGGTATATCTTTCAGGTGTTTTACGATGGCCTCTTTTTTCCAAATACTCTGTAAATATCTGTTTTACAGTTTCAAAAGTGTCCTTGTCGTTATCTTTCATAAAAGCAACATTAAATCAAGGCATAAAAATACGGAAAATTTATTTATTTCTATTTGGTATAAATAAGAATAATTTAATTTTTTTTTAATACACTAGTAATTAGATGGTTAATTTTATCATTTTTTCTTGGAAAAATGGTTTACACGGCTGATCATTTTGATGTCTTTTATCTTCTTTAGTTCATCAATTAGCTCATGTAAATTCTTGAGATCATTTACATAAACGGTGACCAGTACATCTGTAATTCCTTCGGAGGTTTCGAGGTTAAAAGAACGGATATTAAGATTATAATCATTCGAGATTACGCCTGAAATATGGTTGATTAAACCAATGCTGTCAATGCTTCGTATTTTAAGTCCTGCCAGAAAAGAGATTGATTCTTTCTGGTTCCACTTCGCTTTTACAATTCGGTTTCCAAATTGCGACATTTCCTGTATAGCAATCGGACAATTGGTTCGGTGTATACGGATTACTTCATCATCTGAAATGAGCCCAATCACATCATCTCCCGGGATGGGATTACAACAAGATAGGATGGTATAATTTAAATCATTGATCGACTGACCCAAAATCATGGCTTCGGGTTTGGATCGAATACTTTCTCTGATTTTTGTAGATAAAGTATCTGGTTCCAGGTTTTTTGACTTCAAGAAAGGAAGATTAATGTACTTGATCCAGCCACTTTTTTCAGTACTCTGAAAGGCATTTTTAATAGCCTTGAGGGTAATCTTGCCTATGGCAGTAAAATAGAGTAAATCGATTGATCCTGTATACCCTAATTTGGTTTGCAAAGCGGTGATATTATGAGGTGTAAATTCCACATTTGCCTGCTCAAAATATTTTTGAAGGAGTTTGGTTCCTTTCTCTTTCTTGGTTTTTCGATGATCTCGAACTGATTGCTTAATCCTGGATTTGGCCCTTGCGGTAACCACCAGCCTTAATCTCGACATCTTAGGTTTTTGTTTATCTGAAGTAATCATCTCAATTTGATCACCATTTTTAAGCCGATAATCTAGGGGAACCAATTTCCGATTCACTTTGGCACCAATACTTGCATCTCCTATCTGGCTATGAATGCTATAAGCAAAATCTAAAACGGTTGAACCAAAGGGCATTGTTTTTAATTCGCCTTTTGGCGTAAATACTGAAACTTCATCAGAAAACAAATTAGTCTTAAAATCACTTAAAAAATCAAGTGCATTCTCTTCGCCACTTTGCAGTAGCTCCCTAATCTTTTTCAGCCAGTCTTCTAAACCACTTTCTGAAGAATCTTCATTTTTGTACTTCCAGTGTGCAGCATAACCTTTTAAACTGATATCATACATCCGAATGGTTTGAATCTGAATATCAACCCATTGCCCTGTATGGCTCATGACTGTTGTATGCACGGCTTCATAACCATTTGCTTTTGGAATAGAAATTCGATCGCGCAATTGATCCATTTTGGGCCGATATTGATCGGTAATGATGGAATAGACCTTCCAGCAATCAATTTTCTCTCTTTCTAGGGGCGTATCAATGACAATTTTTATGGCAAAGGCATCATAAACCTCTTCAAATGGAAGCTCCTGTTTATGCATTTTTTCCCAAACGGAACTAATCGATTTTTCAATGGCAAAGATTTTATAATCTGATAATTCTTCGTTGAGGGTCTTTTTTAATGGACTCACAAATTTCCGCACAAAACGCGTCCGTTCCGCTTTACTATCCTTAAGCTTTTTCGATATTGAAGTGTAGATATAAGGCTCAATGTATTTTAAAGAAAGATCTTCAAGCTCACTTTTTATGGTATACAAACCTAAACGCAGTGCAAGCGGAGCGTACAAAAAGTGAGTTTCTGATGCAATCTTCAACTGCTTTTCCTGAGGCATGGCATCGAGGGTACGCATATTGTGCAAACGATCGGCCAGTTTAATCAAAATTACCCGCACATCGTCTGACAATGTGAACAACATTTTTTTAAAATTTTCAGCTTGAATTGAGGAAGTTTGATGATCAAAAATCTCATCTATTTTGGTCAATCCATCCACAATTCGGGCCACCTTGGGACCAAACATCTTCCGAATGTCATTGAGGGTATAATCGGTATCTTCAACCACATCATGAATCAAGGCACAAATAATGGATGTTGTACCCAAACCAATGTCTCCCGCCGCAATCCGTGCTACATCCAACGGATGATAAACATAGGGTTCACCCGAACGACGTCTGGCATTTTTGTGCGCCTTTACAGCAAAATTGAAGGCTTTGCGAACGATTTTTTTATCCGCAGGAGTTTTACGTGTATACCAAACCCTGAGCAAGCTTCGATAGCGCTTTACAATCTCCTTATTTTCTGCTTCCTCATTTGGGATATACATAATCTTTTAATCTGTTATTGCTTATACAAAATTAGCAAATTGCCTCGAAACATAGATCATTCAGGCAAATTAAAGTTTTTAATTAGATAGAAATACAAATAGATATGAAGAACGCTTCATTCCGTTTTCTTCATTTATTCTCAAAACTGACAGGCGCAATGACTCATTGGTCAAATTCCATAATTCTTCCAATCAGATCAACCACCCTGTTTGAATAGCCCCATTCATTGTCGTACCAATTGAGGGTTTTTACAATACGTTTACCCAGAACTTGGGTATATTCAGGGTCATAAATACTCGAATATAAATTTCCAACAATATCTGAGGATACATATTTTTCTTCAGCATAAAGCAGCACATTTTGCATTTGCTTTGAATTGGAAGCCATTCGAACGGCTGCATTCACCTCATCAACTGTTACATCTTTTTCCACCTCGAAAACAAAATCTACAACTGAACCATCCGGAACCGGAACACGTGAGGCCATTCCATCCAATCGACCTTTTAACTCTGGAATAACTTTACCCACAGCCTTGGCTGCACCGGTGGTGGTTGGAATGATATTCTCAGCAGCCGCTCTACCCCTTCTCCAGTCAACATGAGGCACATCAGCCAAACGCTGATCGTTTGTATAAGCATGGGTTGTGGTCATAATGCCCTCAATAATTCCAAAATTATCATGCATCACTTTGGCCATCGGTGCCAAACAATTGGTGGTACAACTGGCATTTGAAATAATTCGATGTTCTTTTTTCAAGCCTTCATCATTTACTCCAATTACAATCGTATAGTCAATTTCATCTTTAGCAGGAACGGTTAATACAACCCTTTTTGCACCTGCATTCAAATGGGGCTCTAGCTTTTCGCGGGTTCGGAAAATTCCGGTTGCTTCAACCACCACATCCACTTTTAACTCAGCCCACGGCAATTGATTGGGATCCTTAATGCTGAGCATTTTCACCTTTTCGTTGGGTGTAATTAAATAATCATTTTCAAGGCTCACATTTTGTCCGAATCCTTTCATCACGGTATCGTACTTTAACAAATACGCTAGAACCTCATTATCGAAAAGGTCGTTAATGGCAACCACATCAATGTCTTTTCGCGCATTTAATATTCTAAAAACAGATCTTCCTATCCTTCCAAAACCATTTATAGCAACCCTCATAACTCACCTCCTTTCTCATTTAATTTATCATAGGCCAAAATCAAATCTACAATTCTTGAAGCCATCGCCATGGCTGCATGATACCAAATCAAGGTTTTTATCATTCGACCCGAAGATTTTATACTGGCAATTCGGTCAAAAATAACTGAATGCCGATCACCAATTACATCCGTACTAACAATGGGATCATGCATCATTTCAATGATTTCAGGCATTTTCTCAGCATATTTTTCAACCGCTTCATTGATCATTTCCAGGCTCACATCTTTAGACTTAAGAATTGTGGTAAGGTCAAGTAATGATCCATTTGGAACCGGAACATTTAATGCCGAACCTTCTATCTTACCTTTAAACTCAGGCATAATTTTTTGAATCCATTTAGGAGATGGGGATTCATTGGGGATGATGTTCTCAGCTGCCGATCGGCTTCTTCTGTAGTCAGTACCAACTTTATCGCGTAAGGGTTGGTCTGAAGTATATGAATGAACTGTGGTCAACATGGCGTAATCTACCCCAAATTCATGATCAAATATTTTGAGCATAATGGCTGCCGCATTGGTGGTAGCCGAACCTGATGACACCAAAATATCTGATTTTTTTATGGTATGATCATTCACACCCATCACCACAACCCGGTCGATCATGTTGGTTGGTAAATGAGATAAGATGACTCTTTTTGCGCCGGCATGATGATGTTTTTCCATAAACTCACGAGATTTATATTTCCCTGTTCCGTCAACAACTACATCCACATTAAAAATGTCCCAGGGTATATCACCGGGTTCACCGCCCATAACAAATCTAGCCTTGCCATTTTTCGACAATAAAAAATTTCCTTCCAGCTTAACATCAATCACGCCCTTGGTTTCGGCAACCAATAAATAGTGAAGTATTTCGGGACGACCGATGTCTGCAATGGCCACAATTTCAATATCGTTCCTTTGTAAACACAGTCGATAAATATGTCTGGGGATTTCTCCAAATCCCATCAATCCAATACGAATTTTTTCCATAAACTTTTGTTTGATGATTTTATTAAAGCAAAAAATCCTGAAAAGCACTGATAAATTATTGATAAAGAGTGATGATTTTTCAGAATGTGGTTTAAAGTTACAACAAATCTGATTGAGTTTATTAATTTTAGTCTTATTTTTGCATTCGATGAAAAACACCAGAAACTTCTGCATAATAGCTCATATAGATCATGGCAAGAGTACCATTGCCGATCGCTTACTTCAATTTACTGAAACGATATCTGAACGCGATCAGCAAGCTCAGGTTCTGGACGATATGGAACTGGAACGTGAGAGAGGCATTACCATTAAAAGTCATGCCATTAAAATGACCCATAAAACTCCGGAAGGCGTTTTCAATTTAAATTTGATTGATACCCCCGGTCATGTCGACTTTTCATATGAAGTTTCCAGATCAATTGCAGCCTGTGAAGGCGCTCTGCTAATTGTTGATGCCACCCAGGGAATTCAGGCCCAAACCATATCCAATCTTTATTTGGCCATTGAAAATGATTTAGAAATCATTCCCGTTCTGAACAAAATGGATTTGGATAATGCCATGCCCGAAGATGTAAAGGATCAGGTAGTTGATTTAATTGGATGTTCCAGAGAAAGCATTATTGAGGCCAGTGGTAAAACCGGCCTGGGAATTGAAGAGGTTTTAGATCGGATTATCAAGGATGTTCCAGCTCCAACAGGAGATCCTGAAGCACCACTGGAAGCACTGATCTTCGATTCGGTTTTTAACAATTTTAGAGGAATTATTGCCTATTTCAAAATCGTAAACGGAACCTTAAACAAAGGCGATCTGGTTAAATTTGTGAATACAGGCAAAGAATACAAAGCTGAAGAAATTGGAGCACTCATCCTGGACAGGGAGCCTCACGACAAGCTTACTGCAGGTGATGTAGGCTACATCATTTCCGGAATTAAGGCATCAAAAGAAGTAAAAGTTGGAGATACCATCACCCATGTTGAGCGACCTTGTGAGAAAGCCATTGAAGGATTTGAAGATGTGAAACCCATGGTTTTTGCCGGTATTTATCCGGTTGATGCCGACGACTATGAGGAGTTGAGAGCCGCCATGGATAAATTGCAACTTAATGATGCCTCTTTAACCTATGAACCTGAATCCTCTCAAGCTTTGGGTTTTGGATTTAGGTGCGGATTTCTGGGATTGCTTCACATGGAAATTATTCAGGAAAGACTGGAAAGAGAATTTGATATGAACGTGATTACAACGGTTCCAAACGTTTCCTATAAAGTTGTTACCCATAAACAAGGAACCATTGAGGTTCATAACCCTTCCGGCCTACCCGAACAAAAATTCATCGATCACATCGAAGAGCCCTATATCACTGCTTCCATCATTTCAAAATCTAGCTATGTGGGTTCAGTTATGAAATTGTGTATTGATAAGCGTGGGATCTTAAAAAATCAGGTTTATTTAACCAGCGATCGAGTTGAAGTAACTTTTGAAATGCCTTTAGGCGAAATTGTTTTCGATTTTTACGACCGACTGAAAAGTATTTCGAAAGGATACGCCTCCTTTGATTATTACCAATCAAGCTATCAGCCTGCAAATTTGGTAAAACTTGACATTCTCCTAAATGGTGAATCGGTGGATGCTTTATCTACATTAATTCATCGTGATAACTCCTATGATTTTGGCCGAAGAATGTGCAGTAAACTGAAAGAACTCATTCCGCGACAACAATTTGACATTGCCATACAGGCTGCCATTGGAGCTAAAATCATTTCACGCGAAACCGTTAAAGCCGTAAGAAAAGATGTAACTGCAAAATGTTATGGTGGTGACATCACCCGTAAGCGAAAACTCCTTGAAAAACAGAAGAAAGGGAAGAAACGAATGCGACAAGTAGGTAATGTTGAAGTGCCACAACAAGCCTTTCTGGCAGTTTTGAAATTAGATTAATTTTATTGGCCTGTAACAAAAGATGGGATAAGTCCGTCTAAACTGTTGAGAGAACAAAACCAATTGAATGACAGTTTCTGAGTACAATACTTGTGTTGACCAATATTCGGATGGCGTTTATCGCTTTATTCTTAAAAACATTAAGGATAGTGATAAGGCTAAAGACATTGTGCAAGAGTCGTTTGTACGCTTATGGGACAAGGTTTCGGAAATTAATAATGAAAAAGCAAAATCGTATTTATTTACCATTGCCTATCATTGTTTTATCGATACTGTGCGAAAAGAAAAGCGTACTGTTTCGATGGAAGAAACTTCAATTGATCAACACTCAGAAACAAATGGATTTAACGATCACAAACAAATTATAAATGAAGCCGTGGAAAAGCTTCCTGAAATACAAAAGTCAGTTGTTTTGCTCAGAGATTACGAAGGTTACTCTTATAAAGAAATTGGTGAAATAACTGAATTAAGCGAGGCACAGGTAAAGGTTTACATTTATCGGGCTCGCTTGTTTTTAAAAAAATATCTGGTCAGTCTGGATGTTGTTATTTAAATAGAAAATGAAGATTAATCGAAGCAATTACGAACAATATTTTATCGATCATATGGATGGTCGATTGGATGCTTCGTTGCTTGAAGAGTTTAATCATTTTCTGGAACTTAATCCTGATTTAAAATCAGAACTTGAAGAATTTGAAAACATTGATACCAATCTTGACGAATCATTTATTTTCTCCGAAAAAGATTCTCTAAAGAAGGAAGTCATCTATGCGACAGAAAAAATAAATGCTGAAAATTATAATGATTTCTTCATTGCAAAAGTTGAAGGAGATCTTTCTTCAAATGAGCAAAAAGAGCTTGAATCATTTTTGGAATTAAACCCCGGACTTCAATCTCAATTAAATTTATTTCAAAATAGTTTTATACACCCAGATGAATCCATTATTTTTGAAGACAAAAAAAGTCTCAAGAAATATCCATTCTTAATCTGGCAAGGCTGGTACAAACCCATTGGCATTGCAGCAAGCATTCTTCTTTTGGTGGGCCTTTTTAACATCCTTCAGCCTTTAAAAGTTAAGTCACCACCGATACAAAGGGCAGCAGTTCCAGCGGTAATTTCAACCCATGAAGTTGATAACTTTGTCCTTAATTATAATTATCCTTCTTTAACTGAAAGAAACTACTTGATCAGCCCTCCTGAAGCAGCCGAATTGCTTCCAATAGAAGCCTTATCATTAATGGAGAGCATCGAGTTTCCTATTGAGTCTTTCATTGCTTCACTCGAAATTAAAGATCAAAATTATGCCACACTGATGGTTAAAAGTGAATATGATATTTTAACAAAAGAACTAATGATTAAGGAAGAACTCCTTTTGGCCACCTTTGGTGAATCGAATCCAAGTACTCAGGAAAAACTTGAAAAATCTTTATGGGCCAAGACTTTCAAAAAGCGCAGAAGAAATAAAAATGGTGATGAAGGTTTGGGTGATGAAGATAAGAAAGCAAAGATTAACCTTTGGACCATTGCAAGTATTGGAATTGAGAGTTTTAATGCCGTTACAGGTTCTAATGTTAACATTGAAAGAAAACGAAATAAAGAAGGAGAAAAGAAAAAATACATCCTTGTGAATGCAAATTCAGAGGCTCAAACAACTGACGATTTTCCAGATGAATAGCCCCGAGCTGTAACAAATTAAATCTTCCATCCGTCTTACTGAAAAAATTAATAATTTAATTTCCCATATAATGAAAACGCGAAATATTTTAATGATCTCATTCACTTTTTTGATGCTTGCAGGATTTGCTTCGAATTCTTTTTCGCAAGGCATGATGGATGAAGAAACAGTGAAAGAAAACAGAATTACGGAAACGTTTAGTAAAATTGAGGCTGACAATCATTTCAATATCATTTTAGAACAGACTGAAGATTCAAAATTGGTGATTGAAACCAATAGTGATTTTCAAAGTTCAGTTAAAACAGAAGTCATTAATGGTGTATTAAAACTTACAACAATCTCCGGCAGGAATATTAAAACTTTAAATGCCTACATAAACATTCCTGAAATTCATAAAATTACGCTCAATGGCGATGCCAGTTTAAAATCAAAAGGGAGCATTAAGCAAGATGATTTAATTTTACATTCTTACGGAACTTCAATCATTGATTTGGTGGTTGATGTTGAAGATTTAACCACCGAATTACACGGGGCTTCCGAAATGATTCTATCGGGAAATGCATCCCACCACTACGCTGAACTCCAGGGTGCTACCAAGCTGCTTGCAGATCGGTTAAAGGTAAGAAATACCACCATCGAGACCAATGCTTCATCAAAAGCTTATGTTAATACCATTAATAAACTCAACATCACTTCTAACGGAAACAGCAAGGTTGAATACAATAACAGGCCAGAAACAATCAACCGCCAAAATACCGATCGTGTTTATAAAGAATATTCATTAGATGTTGAAGACTTTGACGACTCAAGGCTTAATTTGGGCAACTTTGATGTACGTTTCAGAGAATCCAGAGATTCGACCCATATTAAAATTGGCCGCCATTGGTTTATTGTTGATGAGTACGGAAATGCCAGATACCGAAGAATGTATCGCAATAAATTCAACAGCAATTGGGGAGGTGTGCACATTGGAATCAATGGATATTTAACACCACAGAATGATTTTGATTATGGCGATGCTTATGAATATTTGGACTTAAATCTTGCAAAATCCATCCGATTCGACATCAACTTTCTAGAGCAAAACATCCGGCTTTCTAAAAATAATAAATTCGGGATGGTCACGGGGCTGGGTATGGAAATAAGAAGTTATCATTTCGATCACAACGTAACCCTCATCGGCAGCGATCCTGAAATCCAAGGTTACTTCAACGAAGGGATTTACATTAGCAAAAGCAAACTTGCGGTTACCTACTTAAACCTCCCTTTCTTGTTAGAATATCAAACCAATAGTTATCGAAATCGAAATAGTTTTCACATTTCTGCCGGTATGGTTTTCGGATTGAGAATTGGCTCACATACCAAGCTTAAATTTGAAGAGAAAAATAAAGAATACGTTTTGCTTGATCCTGTAACCGAAGATCCGGCCTATGTTAAAACTTCACCAAACCGTAAGAGATATAAAGAATTTGGCAGTTTTCACCTAAATCCATTAAAAGCTGATGCCATGTTTATGATTGGATGGGGATGGGTAAACCTTTACGCAACTTACTCGATAACTACCTTATTTAAAGAAGGACAGGGTCCTGAACTTTACCCATTTTCAATTGGTATATCTCTGTTAAAGTGGTAAAGTTTAAAATGATCATTGAAAGCTTCCTTCGGGAAGCTTTTTTTTTGCCCGAATGAAAGAGAGGGTGCAGAAAACAGCCAAACTCCTCTATTCAAAAAAAGCTGTTTATTTAAGTGAAGAAAATTTGTAAATTTACAGCCACAAAACTACATTGATAACCTAAACCATAAATTATGTCAGGTCACAGTAAATGGTCAACCATTAAACGCAAAAAAGGTGCATTAGACGCTAAAAGATCAAAAATATTTTCCAAAATTATTAAAGACATTACTGTTGCCGTAAAAGAAGGTGGAGAAGATATTGACAGCAATCCCAGATTGCGATTGGCTATTTCTAATGCCAAGGGTGCAAGTATGCCCAAGGATACCATGCAACGTGCCATCAATAAAGGTTCTGATAAAAATGCAGCAAGCTTTTCAGAAACCACTTATGAAGGCTATTTAGCTAATGGAATTGCCGTATTCGTTGAATGTACCACCGATAATTTACAACGAACTGTGAGTAATATCAGAGCGATCTTCAATAAGTTTAGTGGTAATTTGGGCACCAATGGATCCTTAAGCTTTTTGTTCGATAGAAAAGGGATATTCTCTATTCCTAAAGGAGAGTTAGATCAGGATGAATTTGAATTAGAGATGATTGATGGCGGTGCAGAAGACATTGTTTTAGAAGAAGACTTCTTTACGATAACCACCTCTATGGAAGATTTTGGCGCCATGATGAAAAAACTGGAAGAATTAAAAATTGAACCAGAGAATGCAGAATTGCAACGAATACCTCACGAAACCATCACCTTAGATCTGGAATCAGCTCAAAAAATCATGAAAGTGATTGAAATTTTTGAAGAAGATGATGATGTTCAAAATGTGTTCCACAACCTGGAAATTACGGATGAACTGATGGAATCAATGTAAATTTAAAAAAACATAAAAAAAAGGTGCAATTTTCAATTGCACCTTTTTTTTACTTCTCCAATACTTTGTCGAGCCCATCACTTTTAAGCTTCCAGCCTTTATTTAGCTGCAAACTCCACCCCTTGCCTTTTAATTGCTTATCAGTTGTTGTTAGTCCCACAGCCGAAACCGTGATCATCTTCCAATCACTGCTCATTAAAGCCTCATTGTCCACATCCAAGATTCCCCACTCATCCGAGACCCTAATATTTTGATAAACGGTTCCATGCTTATCCAAGGGTTGCAAGCTGCGAGGGTCAAACTGTATTTTCATATTCACCAGTTTAAGTCGTAAAACTGGTTTATAAATGAACTTTTCTTCAAGCAATTTGACTTTTTCTAACCTTTTCACCTCACGTTCCGTTTCAATAGCTTTGATTGAATCATAAGCATATTGCTGAGCCAGACTGATCAGAATTTTCTCATCCTCTGAATCCTGATGAAAATTATACGATTTAGCCAATAATTCTCCAATGTCAGAATTTTGTGTAAGCTCACTTCGCCAAACATCCGATTTTTCATCCAGTAAAAACCCGTACAACGGTCCTGAAACATAGGCAAACGATCTCACATAAGATTTCACGTTTTTTCGATTGACAGTGGTTGATTTGAAATATTTATACTGATCGTTCATGTCTAATAAAGCCAGTTTAAAACCTGTATATTCTGCAATTCCTTCATTCAACTCCAGTTTCTTTTCATTTTCTCTGGCTTGAGGATATAGTTTATGTCGGAAATTTCTAAATCTTAAGGCATCGGCAATTGAACGACTTCTCTCCTTCCCTTCAGAAAAAATGGCATGTTCAAGCGCATTCCATTCCATTTTCAGCCAAATTCGGGCATTCATTTGATCTAAATGCGCATTATTACATGCTTGTGGCAACATTTCCAATTTTGGTTGAAGACAATGATACAATTCATGCATCATCAGATTTGTTCTCTTTAAAACATCTTCTGATAAAGCATTCCACATAATCATCATCCAGGTTTCTTCTGCCCATTTCATTGACGTATTTGCAATTGGATCTTCCGGTTTTAAGTAACCGATAAAAACATCCTTCTCGGGTTTTAGTACTCCCTTTAAATCGGCTTTATTGGCTACAATAAAACGGGTTTCCGGATCAACAAACATCATGGAGCCATAAAATGGTTGACCCCAGAGTTTTGAATCATCAAGGTCTGAAAGCTTCTTAGCTTCCATAAAATATTGATGTGCTTTCTCCAAATCAATGGGATATTCTTGAGATTGAACCCCATAAACCAGGAAAATTATGAAAATGAATGTTGAGATAATTTTTTTCATCATTTTTAATTTAAAATCAAATTCAAAATTAATACGACTTTGAACTTAAAGAGTTAATGCAGTGTTAATGCAGTGTTAATCGATTATTATACCTAAATTTTCGATTACATTTGTATAATGAAAAAACAGAGAATTAGAATATCCATAGGACTGCTTATAGCATCCACTCTGGCTTTTTTGGGAATTACCTATTATCTCATCTCCAACACCTATAAGCTTGAGAAAAACACATTTCATTACACTTCGACAAAGTTGGTTTCTGAGATCTTTTTCAGCTCTCATATTAGTTTTGACAAATTTGACGAGTATCAAGCAGATTACAAGGAGCTTCTTGTGATGAAAGAACAAAACACAGTGGATGAAAAGAAGTTCAATAAACTAAAATCGAAAGTGCAAAAAGCTTTTCATAACTTAAGCAATATTGAAGATAAAATAAATACAGCATTTGTAAGTGAAGGAATTGATACTAAAGTTAAAACTGCCTATTCAATTTCTAAAATTCAAATCCAAACTGAATTTTCACAAGATAGTACCTTGCTAGAAACCAGTCTGAAAAAAAATGAATTGCTTGTTTTCGGGAAAGAGTCAAACATGACAAAATCCAATTTTTACACTTTTCATCACAGTAATGATCGCTCCTATTACCAATCGATATTATACATTAAATATCCTAAATTATTGACTTTTCTGCTAAGTCAAATGCAAGAGTTATTGTTTGGGATATTTTTGGTTAACATCATTATTTTCGGAGTTTTTATTTACATCATTCAAACCATCAGACGTCAAAAAAAACTTGCAGATGTTAAAAATGATTTCATCAATAATATGACCCACGAATTAAACACACCCATTAGTACCATAACAGTGGCCGGTCAAAATTTAATGAAAGATGGTATTAATCAAAATCCGGAATTGGTTAAAGAATTGGCTTCAACAATCATCCGACAAAATAAAAGATTGTACAAAACCGTGAGTCAGGTTATGGACACCTCTTTAATAGATGCTTCATCACCCAAATTAAATTTGGAAAAGCACTCTTTACATATATTATTAAATGAAATTATTGCAGATTTTAAGATCAGTAATCCAACAGATAATTTCAAAATAGCAACAAATTTTTCGGCAAATACAGATGAGATTGCAGTGGACAAATTTCAGTTTAGTTCGGCCATTCATAATATATTTGACAATGCCAGAAAGTACTCAACTGACCTACTTGAATTAAAAATTTCGACTTACAACAATGATAATGGAATGGAGTTACAAATTTCAGATAACGGAATTGGAATTTCGCCATCGGATCTAAAACAGGTTTTTGAAAAATTTTACAGAGTACCTCAAGGTAACATCCATAAGGTAAAAGGGCTTGGATTGGGTCTTTATATGGTTAAGCAAATTATCGTAGCTCATAATGGCGATATAGAAATACAGAGTAATTTGGGGTCGGGAACTACCATATTGATTCATCTACCACAAAAATGATCACATATGAAAGCTCATAATATTTTACTGGTTGAAGACGATCTTGATTTAGGCAGCGTTTTAAAACAATACCTTACACTTGAAAACTACGAAGTAACCCATAGTTGTAATGGAAAAGAGGGACTTAAGCATTTTAAAAAAGGGGATTTCGATCTCTGTATTTTAGATGTTATGATGCCCGAAATGGATGGATTTACCCTGGCTAATTCCATAAAAGCAATCGACCCCAAAATACCTTTCATTTTTCTAACTGCCAAAGCCATGAAAGCCGATCGTATTAAAGGCTTAAAACTGGGAGCTGCTGACTACATCATCAAACCTTTTGAAGCAGATGAGCTGGTATTGAGGATGAAAAACATTCTGAACCTCAGCATACACCAAGAAGCATCAAACGCACTCGAAATTTGCGATTACTCGCTCGATTTCGAGAATTTAACATTAATGCACAAAAAAGAAAATCAAATTTTAACCGAGAAAGAAGCGGAGTTACTGCGCTTTTTAATCCGTCACAAAAACCAATTGGTTAAGATTTCCACAATATTAGAAAAAGTTTGGGGAGCAGATGATTATTTTCTGGGCAGAAGTATGAATGTTTTCATAAGTCGGCTCAGAAAATACCTCAGATATGCTCCCCAGATTTCCATCGAAAATATTCGAGGGGTAGGATATATTCTAAAAGATCAATAAAACATTTCGGATTTACTCCGAAACAATTTTATAGGTATCCTGCGCAATTACCAACTCTTCGTCTGTTGGAATAATAACAGTTTTAACTTTTGAATTGGCTGCAGAAATTTCAATTTCTTTACCACGACTACCATCATTCTTATTTGTATCAAATTCCAATCCTAAAAACTCAAAACCTTTACAAATTTCTTCACGGGTTTCGGGTCCGTTTTCGCCAATACCACCTGTAAACACGATAATATCAACACCGCCCATAGCTGCTGCATAGGATCCAATGTATTTTTTAACCCGGTAATGGTACATATCTAAAGCTAAAGCGGCTCTTTCATGTCCTTTGACATGGGCTTCTTCAACTTCTCTCATATCCGAAGAAACACCTGAAATACCCAACATACCACTTTTCTTATTTACCAATGCACTGGCTCCTGCAATATCAAGATTCTCCTTATCCATAATATAAAACATAGCTCCTAAATCAAGATCTCCGGAACGGGTACCCATAATCAAACCTTCAATGGGTGTTAGCCCCATAGAAGTATCAACAGACTTACCATTCTTAATAGCTGCTATAGAAGCTCCATTACCCAAATGGCAGGTAATGATCTTTTGAGTTGAATAATCCTTTCCTAGGAACTCGCAGGCGCGTTTAGAAACATATCGATGACTGGTTCCGTGAAATCCGTATCGACGAATACCATATTTCTCATAAAGCTCATAAGGAATTCCATAATGATAGGCCTTTGGTGGAATTGATTGATGAAAAGCAGTATCAAAAACACCCACTTGAGGAACTTCTGGTAGCAATGCTTTCATGGCTGCAATTCCAACAAGATTTGGTGGGTTATGCAAAGGAGCTAAATCAATACATTCTTCCATCTTTTTAACCACCTCATCTGTAATTAAAACACTCGAATTAAATTCTTCACCACCATGAACAACCCGGTGCCCAATCGCACCTATTTCATTTAAATCACTTAAACTACCATTTTCTTCGCTGGTTAAGATGCTCAGCACCTTTTCAATTCCTGTTTGATGATTATCGATATGGAGCTCAAGTTTAACTTTCTTGCCGTCAAATCGCTCATTTTTTACAATTGAATTTTCAAGTCCAATTTTTTCGATAATACCTTTCGCCAATAATTCTTCTTGTTCAATGTTGAACAATTGATATTTAATTGACGAGCTTCCACAATTCAATACTAAAACCTTCATTCTATGTTTTTATTACACTTGGTTTATTGGATGCAAATTTCCAAAAATGCATCGATAATTAATTAAAAACTGATCATCTCAAACTTTTTATAAGCTAAATATTTTACAAATAACAAGCCTGAAAATATGATTAAACATGGCCTGAATTGTTACCTTTTTAGGTCATATTTTTTAAAGCTCCAAAATTAAGAATTAAAAAGACATTAAGATCTTCATTTCCCATATTTTATTTGCCTTTTTAAGAATATTTCATTATGAATACTGAAAACCTTCTTTATTATAAATAAAAAATATTGGTTGGTGAATAAATTGTTTTAAAAAAGGCTCTTATTGAGCTGGTCCAATTTTCACAATCGCTTCTGAATTTGGTTTTTATTTAGAGTGAATATAGCTAAATCATATAGAAAAATATCTTATATTTGAGTTTTTATAAAAAAAATTAGTCAAATTTTGCTAATTTTTTTTATAAGTATTGTTAATATATTAACAACTGTATAACACTGTAGACCAATCTATTCTAATTATATACACAACTTAATTAATTAAAATTTGCATTATGACAAACAAAATTACATCCCTAAGTGAGTATTTACAGGCCTACAAAGAAAGTGTAGCTGACCCGGAAGCTTTTTGGGCAAAAATTGCAGAAGATTACTATTGGCATAAGAAATGGGATAAGGTTCTTGAATGGGATTTTATCGGACCTGATGTTAAATGGTTTCTTGGAGGAAAATTAAATATTACCGAAAATATTTTTGAAAGAAATTTATTCACAAGAAAAGATCAGGCAGCCATTATTTGGGAACCAAATGATCCTAAAGAAGGCAATGTTGTTTTGACCTATAAAGAACTTTTTGAAAAAGTAAATGAATTTGCAAATGCATTAAAAGCTCAGGGAGCTAAAAAAGGAGATCGAATTACCCTCTATCTTCCAATGATTCCTGAATTGGCCATTGCAATGCTTGCATGTGCAAGGATAGGTGCCATTCATTCTATTGTATTTGCCGGCTTTTCAGCCAACGCATTAGCCGATCGTATCAATGATGGTACATCAAATATTTTAGTAACCTCAGATGGAGCATATCGTGGAACAAAGAGTATTCCACTCAAAACCATTGCAGATGATGCAGTAGCAAATTGCCCTACCATTGATAAAGTAATTGTTTACAAACGTACCGCTGAAGATATTAATATGGTTGAAGGCCGTGACATTTGGTGGAGCGATGCAATTGCAGGTGTTAGCAATGAGTGCAAGGCTGAAGTTATGGACTCTGAAGATACCCTGTTCATCCTTTACACTTCAGGTTCAACTGGCAAACCAAAGGGTGTTCAGCATACTACAGCAGGTTATATGGCTTGGGCCGAATATACTTTTAAAAATGTATTCCAATACAGTGATGGTGATGTTTGGTGGTGTACTGCAGACATTGGCTGGGTAACCGGTCACTCATACATCGTTTACGGTCCATTATTAACAGGTGCCACTTCCATCATGTTTGAAGGTGTGCCAACATGGCCAGATGCCGGGCGATTCTGGGAAGTAGTTGAAAAATATAAAGTAAATCAATTCTATACAGCACCAACAGCAATCAGATCACTGGTAGCACAAGGAAACGATTGGGTTACCAAACATGACCTTAGTTCACTAAGAGTTTTAGGAACCGTAGGAGAACCTATTAATGAGGAAGCCTGGCGCTGGTACCACGACATAGTTGGTGGTGGAAGATGTCCAATCGTAGATACCTGGTGGCAAACCGAAACTGGTGGAATCATGATTTCTCCATTGGCTGCCATCACTCCAACCAAACCAAGTTTTGCAACTTTACCTTTACCTGGCGTACAACCAATATTGGTTGATAACGAAGGGAACGAACTAAAAGGCAACAATGTAGAAGGTAACTTATGTATTAAATTCCCATGGCCGGGTATGATCAGATCAACCTGGGGCGACCATGAAAGATGTAAGCAGGTTTATTTCTCCACTTACAAAGGACTCTACTTCACCGGCGACGGAGCCAAAAGAGATGAAGAAGGTTACATCCGGATTATGGGACGTGTAGATGATGTAATCAATGTTTCGGGTCACCGTATTGGTACGGCCGAAGTTGAAGATGCCATCAATCAACATCCAAAAGTAAACGAATCGGCTGTAGTTGGATATCCTCATGAAATTAAAGGTTCAGGTATTTATGCTTATGTAACCTGCGAAGAAATGTCAGATGCCGAACTGGCCAATATTGAGGTCGAAATTCGAGCTACAGTTACTAAGGAAATTGGGCCTATCGCAAAACCCGATATGATTCAATTGGTTTCAGGACTTCCAAAAACCCGTTCAGGAAAAATCATGAGACGAATCCTGCGTAAAATTGGTGAAGGAGATGCTTCTAATTTGGGAGATACTTCTACCCTACTCGACCCAGGTGTTGTTGAAGAAATCATTGACGGTGCCAAAGTTGAAGTTAAACGATAATCGCTTTCAATTTTAAATAAACTTAGGCACTTCGGAAATTTTCTGAGGTGCCTTTTTTAGTCAATAAAAGGAAACAGAATACAGAATACAGAATACAGAATACAGAATACAGAATGGGAACAGCTAAAACATTTCAGGATTTAAAAGTTTGGCAAAAGTCTCATGAATTGGTTCTTCAGATTTATGAAACATCCAAGCATTTCCCTAAAGAAGAAATGTTCGGATTAACTTCACAAATTAGAAGAGCTGCTGTTTCAATTCCTGCAAATATTGCAGAAGGTTTTAAACGTCAAGGTGCTAAAGACAAAATCCGCTTTTATAATATCGCTCAATCATCTATAGAAGAAGTAAGATATTATTTGATTTTAATTCAAGACTTAGACCTTTCAAACACTGAAAAACAGGCCCAACTTCTAGAAGAAATTAGTAAAATGCTTGCTTCTTATATAAGTAAAACAAATTCTAATTAACCTTCTGACTTCTGTATTCCGAATTATGTCTTCTCAAATAAAATATTAACCTAATAAATCAATAAAATGAAAAATAAAGTTATGAACCGGAATTTTGTAATTCTGGGCGCGATACTGATTCAGCTTGCACTGGGCGCCATCTATGCCTGGTCAGTTTTTACCCCATCTTTGGTTGATGCCGGATGGTCAAAGGCAGATACGCAATGGGTATTTTCAATAGGACTTGCATCATTTGCAGTATTTATGGTTCTTTCAGGGAAAAAAATGCCAACAGTTGGTCCACAAAAACTTGCAATTACTGGTGGTATCTTGCTTGGTTTGGCCTATCTCCTGAGTGGATTTTTCGGAGGCACTGATTTTTGGGCGCTCACACTTTTGCTCGGACTACTTGGAGGTGCAGGTATCGGAATCGCTTATGTTGTTCCTATTGCAGTAGGGATGCGTTGGTTTCCTGACAAGAAAGGAATGATTACAGGTCTTGCTGTGGCAGGATTTGGTTTTGGGGCTACAATCTGGATTAAACTTGCCGGATCGTGGGGGCATCTAATCGAAAACATTGGATTATCAAGTACCTTTACGGCTTATGGTATTGCGTTTGCTGTCATGGTGATCCTCGGTGGATTATGGATGAAATTCCCTCCTGCCGGTTGGGCTCCAAAAGGATATAAAGAAAAAGTTGTAGATACCAGTTCAACAGCTGAGAAAGTTGAATTCTCTAGCAGTGAGATGCTGGGTAAACTACAGTTTTACCTCATATTCTTCACCTTTGTTGTTAGTGCAGGTGCTGGACTTATGTCAATTGGGTTAATGAAATTGTACCCAATGGAGGCTTTACAAGCAGCTGGCTTAACCAAACTTGAAGCTGGGGCAATTGCCGGAACAGCAATGGCTGTCTTCTTCAGCATTGCCAATGGTTTAGGTAGAATTTTATGGGGAATTCTAAGTGATAAAATTGGTCGAAAAACCTCAATCATTACAATGACCGCAATCCAAGGTATTACTGTCATCCTTTTCACTTATATGGCTGGCAACGAAATATTACTTTACATCGGAGCTACTTTAATTGGATTTAACTTTGGAGGTAACTTTGCTTTATTTCCAACCATTACAGCCGATACTTTTGGTGCCAAAAATGTTGGGCAAAACTATCCATTTGTATTCTTAGCATATGGTGTTGGTGGAATTGTAGGTCCAATTCTGGGAGGCATGATGGGTGATTTAGGTAATTTCTCACTTGCATTTACAATCACAGGCGCAGCAGTTCTTGTAGGAACAGCATTGATGATTCTTGTAAAAGCACCCCAAAAATCTTAAATATTCACTCGCAAACTAACCTAATCGTTTTATTCAATTAAGTCTACCCAATATGAATTGAATAATGATTGAATATTTTAAAACCCCTGTGAATTATTTCAGGGGTTTTTATGGTTATATGCAATCCATATAAATATTTTTAAAATTAGAAGTAGGCAGATTTTTAAATTAATGATTGTTTCTTATTTTTGTTAATATATTCACAACTAAGCAAAAAAGTCAACTGATGAGCATTCGAAAATTATACAATATTTTTAGACCCAAAAGAATTGCAATCGTAGGTATTCCTTCCGATCCAAACAGTGTAGGTGGTTGCACTTTAAGCAACCTGGTAAAAGGAGGTTTCCGAGGTGTTGTTTATCCGGTAAACCCCAAATATGAAGCTGTAATGGGGATCCCGTGTTTTCCAAATGTTAAGAGTTTACCAAAAACACCTGATGTGGCAGTGATTACTACAGGCTCGAAATTGGTTCCGCAATTGGTTGAAGAATGTGGTGAGGCCGGGATTAATGGAATTATTATCATGACTGCCGGATTTGAGGAAATTGGTGAAAAAGGAAATTTGCTTCAACAGGAAGTTAAAAATATAGTTAGTAAATATCCCGATATGCGGGTCATAGGACCGAACTGCATGGGTATTTTGGTTCCTGGCTTGAGTCTAAACCTGAGCTTTGCCAAAAACATGCCTAAAAAAGGTCATGTTGCTTTCATTTCACAATCCGGAGCGCTAGGAAGTGCACTTCTGGATTGGGCCAACGAAGAAAACATTGGCTTTTCTTACTTTGTATCAATCGGTAATGCCATGGATTTAAGCTTTGGCGAATTGATTGATTTCTTCGGCCAGGATGCAAATACCAAAACGATTGTACTTTATGTTGAGTCCATCAAAGACGTGCGTAAATTTATGACTGCAGCGCGTGCATTTGCTCGAAAAAAGCCAATAATTGTTTATAAAGCAGGCCGATTCCCAGAATCGGCACAAGCTGCATTTTCGCATACTGGAGCAAATGCTTCTGAAGATGCCGTTTATGATGCCATTTTCCGCAGAGCTGGAATGGCAAGAGTTTATAACATTGGAAACATTTTCAATTTCACCGATTTAATCGGAAGAAAACATATTCCAAAGGGATCCAACTTAGCCATTATTACCAATGCCGGAGGACCAGGCGTTATGGCTACCGACAACTTAATCAGCAAAAGAGGTAAACTGGCTCCACTATCCGAAGACAGTATTCAAAAATTAAATGCGATTTTACCCCCCTTCTGGTCACACGGAAACCCTGTAGATGTGATCGGAGATACAGATGCCAAAAGATATTCTGAAGCCACAAAAATTGTTTTAGAAGACCCAAATGTGGATGCAGTTCTGGTAATACTTACCCCACAGGCCATGACTGAACCCACAGAAACAGCTACCCAAATTGTTAAGATAGCTGAAGGCCATTCAAAACCAATAATGGCAGCCTGGATGGGAGGAAGAAGCATTAGAGAAGGAATTTCAATTTTCAATAAAGCAGGAATTGCCTCCTTTGAAACACCCGAGCATGCCATTGAAGCTTTCATGACATTGGTAAGATATTCCAGAAATCTGAACACCCTTTTCGAAACTCCTAAAGATGTTCCTGTTTTATTTACTTACGATCGTAAGAAATTAAGAGATGATTTTAATCAAAAAATGCATCTGAAGGGAAGAATATTGAATGAGTGTGATTCAAAAAACTTTCTTGAAACTTACGGTATCAAGACCACAAATCCAATCATTGCCACCAGCGAGAGAGAGGCCATTGCCATTTCTGAGAAGATTGGGTTCCCCATTGTAATGAAGGTATTGTCTCCTAATATCCTAAATAAAACCGAAGCCGGAGGTATAATCCTGAACATCGGAAGCGAAAAGGATGTAAAAATATCTTACCGCTCCATCATGCGTAAAATGGATGAATACAATGCTGATGCTGAAATTGAAGGAGTAACTCTTCAGTCGATGCAAAATTCACAAAATGGAATCGAAATGATTTTAGGCATTAAAAAAGATCCTGTTTTTGGTACCGTTATTTATGTTGGAATGGGAGGCGTAGGAGCTGATTTATATTTAGATCGATCTCTCGGATTTCCACCTTTGAATGAGCGCCTTGCACGACTCTTACTTGAGAATCTAAAAATCTATCCACTTCTTACAGGATATGAAGGAGGAAAGCCCAAAAACGTTAGCAAACTCATCGAAACCATGATTCGACTTTCTTATTTGGCTGCTGATTATCCGGAAATTGAAGAATTAAACATCAACCCATTATTGGTTACAGAAGAGGAGGTGGTAGCATTAGACGCCAGAGTTACCCTTGACAAAGAAATTATCAAAAATCCAATTCCTCAATATTCTCATTTGGTATTACACCCTTATCCCGAAGAATATGTTAGCTCTCATCGTTTGAAAGATGGTACTCATGTTATTTTAAGACCGATTAAACCAGAGGATGAACCCATGTGGCTGGACCTGTTGGATAGTTGCTCGAAAGAAGCCATCTATTCCAGGTTTAGATATAATTTCCATTACGACTCACATGAAATCGCAACCCAATTCTGCTATATTGACTATGCCAGAGAAATTGCCATCGTGGCTGAAATTATGCATGAAGGTGTAAGAAAACTTATTGGTGTAGGAAGATTGATTGCAGATCCTGATCATGAATCAGCTGAGTATGCCGTTTTAATTACCGATGAATGGCAAAATAAAGAATTGGGAGTTATGCTTACCAATTATTGTTTGGAATTGGCTAAAAATTGGGGTCTAAAAGAGTTTTTTGCTCAAACAACCAAAGACAATCATGCCATGATTTCAGTTTTTAGAAAGATGAAATTTAAGATCAAATTTAATGAAGACTCGACTGTAGATGCTTCAATTAATCTTGATTAAATACTTAATCAACAAAACCATTATTCAATAGTTTTAAGCATTAGATGAGGCTTTAATGACGCTCCAGCAGAAAAAAATAGAAGAAGCAGCTGAAATGATCCGTAAGGCAAAATATGCAGTTGCATTTACGGGGGCAGGTATTTCAGTTGAGAGTGGTATACCTCCGTTTCGGGGAGAAAATGGATTATGGAATACACATGATCCCATTTTTGTTGAAATTGAATACTTCAATAAAAAGCCTCTTCAATCGTGGAAAAAGATAAAAAGTGTGTTTTACGATATGTTTGAAAAATCGGAACCAAACCCGGCTCATGTCATTTTATCCAGGATGGAAAAACGTGGCTTTGTTGAATCAATCATCACCCAAAACATTGATAATCTGCATCAACGAGCTGGTTCAAAATTTGTTTACGAAATTCATGGTACCAGTCGAACCTTATCGTGCATTGAATGTTCAACTGAATATGAATTAAATTTTGTCGACCTAAACTTTCTGCCTCCAACTTGTTATATCTGTAAAGGTTTACTAAAGCCAGACATTGTTTTCTTCAACGAAAAAATTCCGGCCTTTGCATTAAAAAGGTCTAAGGAAGAAAGTTTAAAAGCCGATGTTTTTATTATCATTGGCACCAATGCAGAGGTATTACCTGCAGCAGATATCCCGGTTAAAGCGAAAGAAAATGGCGCAAAAATTATCGAAATCAATATAAAAGAATCGCATTTTACCGACACCATTACCGATGTTTTCCTCAAAGGAAAAGCCGGAGAAATCATGTCAAAAATTGGTGATTACTTATATCTAACAGATTAGGCTAAGTTGTCAATCTTTTCACAGATTTTCTCGAAAATGGCATCAATATTACCCGTTCCTTCAACCCTGTTTAGCTTCTCTTGCTTATCGTAATAATCAAGCAATGGCGTGGTTTGTTTTTTATAAACACTCAGGCGCTTATTAATGGTTTCTTTATTGTCATCTTTTCTTCCTTCAATTTCCGCTCTTTTCAGCAATCGTGAAATCACCTCATCATCGGCCACATCCAAAGAAAAAACTTTTTCAATACCTGATCCAACTTCCACCATCAATTGATCGAGTGCTTTTGCCTGAAAAACTGTTCGTGGAAATCCATCAAAAATGAATCCTTTCACACCTTTATTCTGATCGATAACTGCATGAAGAATTTCAATAAGCAATTCATCGGGTACTAATTCACCCGTAGTCATAATGGCTTGAGCCTTTCTCCCAAGAATGGTTTGTTCTTTTACTTCTCTTCGAAGTATATCTCCTGTTGACACATGCTTTAGCATGCACTTTTCAGCCAATTTTTTTGACTGAGTACCTTTACCGGAACCCGGAGGCCCAAAAAGTATTAAATTAAACATAGATTAGATTGTTTAGGAATCCTTAATATTAGATCTTATTTTGTTAGGTTAATAACAAAACAAATATAAGGATATCGCATACATTGTTATAGCAAATTAATGATTAATTTTGAAGCTTAGAATATTTATAAATAATCTGACACCACAAACAACAATGAATCTGGATTCTACACAAATTAACGCCCAAGTCAATCATTATGTAGTGGATTCAATTTCTTTTGAGGCAATAGATTCAAGCATTTCAAATAAGGATAGTATTCTGTGCCAAACCGATGGTATTAATCATATCGGTCGCTTTTTAAGAGAGAACGAATTGAGCCAAAACCTGCACAATCATCTGAGTACAGAAATGGTTCCGGAGTGGATTACTTATTTAGTTTTGGGTGGATTTGTATTGTTAGCTATTCTCAATTTTTCGCACCGAAAAAGCCTTTTGCTAACCTTTAAATCTACCATTTCAATTAGCCAAACGAATCTTTTTATTAGAGAAGCCAATCCATTTAGAAAAAGGCCTACTCTTATTTTTGCCTTAATCTATGTTATTTCAATACCCTTATTGTTCTATTTCGGTATTGAGCATTTTGCCAGTGATACTCTTAAAGTTGAATTTTCTCCGTCCTTCTTTTTTAACATCGCGTTGATCGTTATTGGTTTTTTTCTTTATAAGTGGCTTTTTATACAATTTACAGCGCTCATTTTTCAAACCCAAAAAATTTCTTCTGACTTATTATTAAATATTTTAATCTTTAATTTTATCATAGGTGTTTTAATACTTCCAATTATCGCCTTCTACATTTACACTCAAATGAATATCTTCATCTTCACCGGCTTATTCATTTATGGAATTGGAATCTTCATGCGTCTTTTAAGAGAACTAAGTGTAGGAATGACTCATTCTATTTTTTCAAAATTGCATTTATTTTTATATCTTTGCACGCTAGAATTTATACCTGTTGTAATCGTTGTGAAAATACTTACTAATTTTTACTTCAGATAGGAATTAAATTTAGATTTTTAACCTAAAACGCTGGAAAATTGAAAATTAAGAATATTCTTGTTTCTCAACCAAAGCCTCTTGATCTTGAGAAATCACCTTACGGAGATTTAGCAAAAAAATACAAACTCAATATAGATTTTCATAAATTTATTAAAATTGAAGGTATCACCGCTAAGGATTTCCGAAAAGATCGTGTAAATATACTGGATCATACTGCTGTTATTTTTACAAGTAGAAGTGCAGTTGATCATTTTTTTAGGATTGCAAAGGAATTAAGAGTAGAAGTTCCAGATTCAATGAAATATTTCTGTATTTCAGAATCAACTGCTTTCTATCTTCAAAAATACGTTCAGTATCGAAAACGTAAAATTTTCCATGGAAAGCAAAATTTTGCTGATCTGATGGATATCATCAAAAAGCATAAAGATGAGAAATTTCTTTTGCCTTGTTCAGATATTCATAAAGCAAGCATGTCAAATCTACTTGAAAGCAATGAAATTGATTACAGCAAGCGGTAATTTATAAAACCGTTGCAAGTAACCTTTCGAAAGTAGAAATTGACAAATATGATATGTTGATCTTCTTTAGCCCCTCAGGTGTAGCTTCTCTATTCAAAAATTTTCCTGAGTATACGCAAAACGGATCAATCATTGCTGCTTTCGGACCAACTACTTCCAGAGCTGTTACCAATGCTGGTTTAAAATTAAATCTTGCTGCACCAACCAAAACATCTCCTTCGATGACGATGGCTGTTGAGGAATACATTCTGAAAGAGAACAAAAAGAAAAAGTAAAGCTTTTACTTTAAATTTGTAACTTCGAATCTTTTACAGTTCGTATCCGTTTGATATTGTTTTAAATGCAAACTTTTAGGAAGAATGAGCGTTTGTGCCGGAAAACATCCATTGATGAATTATTTTCAAAGGGGCATTCTTTTTTTGTGTATCCGTTTAAAATAAACTGGATGGTTGCTAAAGAAGAGTATAAAAGTCCGGCTCAGGTTTTAATCAGTGTTCCCAAACGTAATTTAAAAAAAGCAGTCAAACGAAATCGAGTCAAACGATTAATCAGAGAAGTTTACCGAAAGCGAAAACAAAAACTATACGATCATTTAATTGAAAATCATTTAAGCATCAATTTTGCCATTATCTATACTTCGAAAGAAATTTTAAGCTATCATGAGCTTGATGAAAAAATAATTGTAGTTATCGATCGTTTAATTAAAGCAAATGAAAAAACTACTGGCTAATATCTTCATATTATTGATCAGATTTTACCAGGGAGCTATTTCACCTTATTTAGCACCCTCATGCAGATATACGCCCAGTTGTTCGGAATATGGAGTCCAGGCCTTGAAAAAGTACGGTCCTTTTAAAGGTGGATGGTTAACCCTGAAAAGATTTTTATCATGCAACCCATGGGGAGGTTCTGGTCACGACCCCGTACCTTAAAATTTAGAATTTGAAGATGAAACATTTTAAAACTTACTTTACAATATTTACTACCTGCTTATTGATTTCAACAAGCATCAGCCTCAACGCTCAAAATCAGAACAATTTTCAAGTTGCCAAAAGCCTCGATATTTATTCAAACATCATCAAGGAACTAAATTTAAACTATGTGGATCCGATTTATCCTGAGAAAATGATGAAAGTAAGTATTGATGCCATGCTCAAAGAATTGGATCCTTATACAGTATTTATTCCCGAAACTGAAGTTGAAGATTATGAGGTAATCACCACCGGAACCTATGGTGGAATTGGTGTTTTAATTCATCAAGACAATGGTAAAACAATTGTTTCAGAAGTTTACGAAGGTTTTCCGGCAGCAGATGCAGGAATAAAAGTGGGCGATCAGGTGATCGAAATTGATGAGGTGAACATCCTGAGCAAAAATTCTACCGAAGTTAGTAAACTAATCAAAGGACCTGCAAAATCATCAGTCATCATCAGTGTAAAAAGATATGGAGAAACCGAACTTTTAGACTTAAAAGTGAATCGTGAAATCATTAAAATTGACAATGTACCCTATTATGGTTTGCTTGAAAATGACATCGCTTACATCAAACTTGTAGGTTTTTCAAACAATGCATCAAAGGAGGTTAAAAATGCCATATTGGATCTGGAGTCCAAAACCAAACTAAAAGGTTTGGTTCTCGATCTCAGAGGGAATGGTGGCGGACTCATGAACGAAGCCATCGATATTGTCAACTTATTTGTGGATAAAAATCAGGAAGTTGTAAGTACAAAGGGGAAAATTACCGAACAAAACATGACTTACAAAACCCGTTTTGAGCCATTAAATAAGGAAATTCCATTAGCAGTGATGATAAACAATGGTTCAGCTTCTGCCTCCGAAATTGTTGCAGGAGCTTTGCAGGATTTAGACCGGGCAGTGATTATTGGCCAACGTTCTTTTGGAAAAGGATTGGTACAAAACGTGCTTCCCCTGAGTTATAATACCATGGCTAAAATTACCATTGCCAAATATTATATCCCCAGCGGAAGGTGCATTCAGGCCATCGATTATTCTTTAAAAGATGAGAACGGGCATTTCAATAAAATTCCTGATTCATTAATTACCGAATACAAAACCAAATCGGGAAGAAAAGTTTATGATGGGGGTGGGATTGACCCGGATGTAAAATTAAAGCCAAATATTTACAGTCAGCTAACCACCAATTTATTCGGTCGGTTTTTCGTCTTTGATTTTGCCACAAAATATGCCAATGAAAATCCGTCCATCAGATCGGCAAAAGATTTTCAATTAACCGATCAGATTTATCAGGAATTTCGGGATTATTTAGAAGAAAGAAATTATAGCTATAAAACCAGCGAGGAACGAACTTTAGAATTGCTCAAAAAGCACGCGAAAAGGGACGAATGCTTCGAGTCGTTTAAAGACGAATATGAAGCATTGGAAAAGGCCATTCAGCATAATAAAGAAGCCTACTTTATTACCTATCAGGATGAAATAAAAAGGGTTTTAAGATTAGAAATAGTATCCCGCTATTATTTCATTGCCGGAAAAGTTGAGTCATCCATCACCAACGATCCGGAGCTGGAGAAGGCTAAAGATGTAATTCTTGACCAGCCCCAATATCATACTTTATTGTTACCTTCAGATGATAAAAAACTGGTAAAAAAATAACCAATTAGCTTACATGAATGCTCATTAAAAAACAGTTAAGCAATCTTTCACCCTATTTCGTGGGTTTAATATTACTGGCGATGAGCCTACCACTTTCGAAATATACGATGGGCTTGTTTCATTTCTTTTTGGGCCTGGTTTGGTTATTGAGTGATATTCAAACAAGCGTTCAACCAACAACATCTTCTAAAATTTCTCATATCAAACGCCTTGTTATATCCATCCCCAAAAACCTTTTTTTAAAGCTTCAGGAAATTTCGAAGAACCGCATCGCAATAATTGCAATTTCAATCTATCTCTTATTCTTAACCGCATTTCTTTGGGGCGGAAACACCCAATACATACTCACAGATCTGAGGGTAAAACTCCCCTTGCTTATTTTGCCACTGATTGTTTTCAGTTTAAAACCCTTAAGCAGCAAACAATTTCAAATCCTGCTTTTCACCTATGTGGGTGCCGTAATTATAAGCACTTTGTTTAGTGCCAATGCTTTATTCAATAACTCATTTAACGATATCAGGCAAATATCTTTATTCATTTCTCCTATTCGATTTGCGCTAAACATCTGTTTTTCTATTTCGCTACTAAGCATTTATATGACTCAAAATCCTCAGTTAAAATGGAGACTTAAAATACCCTTGTTGGTCTTCATTTTATGGCTCATCTTCATCCTTTTCAAATTGGAATCGGGCATTGGTTTGGTTATCTTAGGTGCACTCATTCTGCTTTTTGGTATGCGCACCATCTACCTTTCTTCCAATGTGCTTTTAAAAATCATACTTGGAATACTCTTAATTTCCGGTCCGACAGCCGTTTATTTTTACCTCCAACATGAAGTCAAAAGCTTTTATCATACCCCCGAAATCAGTTTCGAATCACTCGAACATAGAACATCCAGTGGAAATCTTTATAAGCACAACACCACAGATTATCCCATCGAAGATGGCCGTTTTACAGGCTTATACCTTTGCGAAGAAGAATTAAAAAGCAGCTGGGAAAAAAGAAGCTCCCTTAAATATGAAGGCAAAGATTTTAAGAATCAAAACCTGAAAACTACCTTGATCAGATACCTGAGTTCTAAAGATTTGAGGAAAGATGAATCGGGGGTTTTATCCTTAACCGATGCTGATATTGCCCACATTGAAAATGGATTTGCCAATGTGAATTATATTGAGAACTCCGGATTAAGCACCCGCATCTCTAAAATTCTTTTTGCCCACGAGGTGTATCAAAAAACCGCTGACCCCAATGGCAGTTCACTGGCACAGCGGAAAGAATACTGGTCGGCATCAATCAATATCATTAAAGACAACTTTTGGTTGGGCATCGGGAGTGGAAACGTGACTTCCGGGTTTGATGATCAGTTTAACAAAAATAACTCCTTACTTACGAAAAGCAACCGAATGGAGTCCCACAATCAGTACCTGCTGATTGGACTTTCCTTCGGAATTTTTGGCATCCTTTGGTTTATGTTTGCTTTGATTTATCCGGCCATTAAAACAAGGGGGTTTCGATATCCGGATTATACCGCATTTCTCATCATTATTTTCATTTCCATGCTAAGTGAGGATACGCTTGAAACCCAAGCAGGCGTGACTTTCTTTGCATTTTTCAACACTCTTTTCTTATCTCAATACGACGATAAACTTAGTTCGAAATAAACAGTTTGTCGTTTAATATTTTGATTCATTTGGAATATAAATCATCAAGATTGGTAGATTCTAAGCCATAGATATTAGATAAAAATTAAACTAAACACTTGATGAAAAACCTACAGCCACCTGATTTAAGTGATTTTTGTATCTTAGCTAAAGAAATTTTAAGATGATGCAAAAAGTAAAACTTAGCATAAATTACCTCGAATATGATCAGATGCAGGATCTTGATGAGGACGATCGAATATTACTGGAAGCTGCCGAAAAAGCAATCTCTACTGCCTATGCCCCCTATTCAAAATACTATGTAGGCTCAGCTTTAAGGCTGGATAACGGAACAATTGTAAGTGGAAGTAATCAGGAAAATGTGGCCTATCCATCGGGTTTATGTGCAGAACGGGTAGCTATGTTTTATGCTTCAGCTCAATATCCTGACCAAAAAATTGAATCGATTGCAGTAACGGCCAAAGCAGGAGATTTCATCATCAAAAATCCGGTAGCACCTTGCGGAGCATGCCGTCAGGTGATGGCCGAATATCAAACCAAACAAAAAAGTCCAATCCGGGTTTTATTAAAGGGTGAAACCGGCAAAATTCAAATCATTTCGAGCATAGACGATATATTACCTTTTATGTTTCATGCAGAGGAATTAAAAAAATAAACTCAGACCCATTTCCTATTTTTATTAATTTCCTCTTTCTCACGAAAAGCCTCTTCTATATCTATATCATAACGATTGGCGATGGCACATAAATAAATCAAAATATCCGCAATTTCCTCCCTCACACTTCCAACATTTGCATTCACTTCTGTTTTTAGCTTCACGGATTTTCGGATTGCCTTAAAAAGCTCGCCCATTTCTTCTCCCAAAAGCAAACATTTTTCGATGACCGTTTGATCACTAAATCCACGTTGCTGCTCTAATTCAACAACATACTTTTGAAAATCCTGTAAGTTTGGGTTTGCTTTTAATTTCAGTTCTCTCATCTTTTGATTTAGATTTAAATAGCCTTTCTAATAAATCAATTCCGGCTCTTTTCGGGTTTTCCTAAAATTGTCAATCAACATCTGCTTTATTTTCAAGATACTTTCATGCGTAAATGCTTTGGCATTTTCAGGGCATTTCTTAATGCAGCTACAACAACGGATGCATTTTCCCGCATCAATGTCTCTGAAGTTTACAAAACTGATGGCTTCCATGGGACAGCTTTCGGCACAAATTCCACAATCGGTGCATTGCTCATTTGTTTGCGGTACAATGGGCTCCGTAGTGATACGCTCCTTGTAAGGCATTTCCCCTTTGACTTTTAAGGAAGAGTTTTTGAAATCATTGCTTTGTAATCTTGATTTCATTTCGCGACCAAAAGCACGGGCAATTTTTAAGTCATCTGCATCCGGTCGGGCTGTAGCCACTTTTTCGGTATATGAGTGTTCGCCAATAAAAGCAGCCGCTGCAATTCCTTTAAAACCTTGTTTTTCAAAAAGATTTTTCAGTTCCAATAAGGCATCATCATAATCTCGATTTCCATAAACTACCACGAAGACAGCCTGAGCTTTATTCCCTTTAAAACCGGAAAAATAATCTTCCAGAAATGCAGGAATTCTGCCACTATAAACAGGTACGCTCACCATCACCAAATCATCCTTATCGAAAGTCAATCCCCGATATTTGTTTCGGTTTTTTTGCAAAGTAAGGTCGTAATCTATGGTAGTAAGCTCCAATCCTTTGGATATTTCCTTGCTAATTTTTGCAGTAGTTCCGGTTGGGCTGAAATAAATATTCTGAAGCTTTTTAATCATTATAGGTATTTAGTTTTTGAGGGCACAAGTTAAGAAATTTTGAAATTTTGAAATTGTCAATTGTCAATTGTCAATTGTCGATCGTTGATCGTTGATTTGAGATTTGAGATTTGAGATTTAAAATAATGAGTTACAATAGTATTACCATTGTATGTCAATTGAATGTGTCGTCAGTTCGAGCTTGTCGAGAACTTTTTTGATCGCCATTGTGAAATTCCTGAACAAATCCGGCATGACGATGAAGGTCAGTTCGAGCGCCAGTACAGAATTTGCCGAGGCAGGAAAGAACTAAAATACAAACTAGGTTTCGGCACGCTATGCACTCATTCAAGTTGCACTTGTAACACCTCACCTTTTATCTCATCTATATTAGGTAATGTTTAAGTAGTGAAACAGGTTATTTGTTCTTGAATTCATCCCAGCCATCGCCAAAAAATAATGATCAATAAGGTGTTAAAAATTAGTTTAGTAAATTTGATTTAAACTTAGGAAGTATGAGAAAAAATATAAAACAATTCGGCTCAGTTATAATATTCTTCATCTTTTTGACTGTTCAAATGAATGTTCAGGCGCAAGGATTGGAAAGCAGACAAATTGATTCAATTGTAATGAGCTCTATGAAACTAATTCCTCAACAAGCAGGAATTGCCATTGCTATTGTAAAAGATGGGGAGATTATTCATGCCAAAGGATATGGCGTCACTTCCATCGAGACTAATGAACAGGTAAATGAAAACACACTTTTTGCCATTGCCTCAAATAGCAAATCCTTTACTGCCGCGGCCTTAGCAATTTTAGTTGATGAAGGTAAATTAAGTTGGAAAAATAAAGTGGTGGATATAATCCCCAAATTTAAAATGTACGATCCTTATGTAACTGCAAATTTTAACATTCAGGACTTGCTGACACATAGAAGCGGTTTGGGATTGGGAGCAGGAGATTTGATGCATTTTCCGGATGGAAGTGATTTTACAATCGATGACTTACTCACCAGTTTTCAGCATCTGAAACCGGTATCTGCTTTCCGTACAAAATATGATTATGACAATTTATTGTACGCAGTTGCCGGAGAAATAATTGCACGAATCAGCGGATTAAGTTGGGAAGATTTTATTGAAACACGAATTATGAAACCTTTGGGAATGAATCGGTCGGCAGGTACTTTTCAAAGGCTTAAGGTGAAAGATAATATTGCCTTTCCACATGCTTCGGAGGGTGATAATTTAAAACAATTTGAAGCTTATAACCTTAGTTTAACATGTGCCGCCGGAGGAATTTATTCAAGTGTGAATGATTTGAGTAAATGGCTTCTTCTTCAATTAAATAGTGGTAAATATGGAGAAAACTTGAGCCAGCAACTTTTTTCAAAAGAAAGTCAAAATGAAATGTGGAAACCACATACAAATAAAAGCTTTAATGTAAACCCGAATAAGCCTTACAAAAATCACTTCTCTGCCTATGGATTGGGTTGGGACATTGCCGATTATAATGGATATATCACGATTTCACATACGGGCGGTTTACCCGGCATGCTATCCAAAACGGCCCTTATCCCCGAACTCAATGTAGGGATTGTGGTTCTCACAAATTCACATCCCGGCGCTAATAGTTATTTTACAATTACACAAGCAATCATTGATTCATACTTAGGTATTGAAGCAAGAGACTGGGTTAAGCAAGGCCAAAAATGGTTGATTGCAAGTCAAGGAAATACAGATTCTGTAACAACAGAAGTTTGGGAAACGGTTGATAAGGCAAATTCAGATCATATTAATTTTGAAGACTTTATCGGAACCTATAAAGACAAATGGTTCGGAAAAATAGAAATCCTTCTAAAAAATGATAAGCTGTGGTTCAAATCAATTCGTTCACCCAAATTGAACGGTGAAATGTTTTTCTATAAAGCCAATACTTTTGCTATAAAATTTGAATACACAGATATGCCTTGCGATGCTTTTGCCAGTTTCAATCTCGATATGGAAGGCAAAGCCATCATGATAAAAATGAAGGGTATTTCACCCAATATCGACTTTAGTTTTGATTTTCAAGATTTGGAATTGCATCGGATTGACAAATAAGGCAAAACACATTCATAATCATGAAATTTGAATCCTTTTTTCAGTAGTATAATATTTTTGTGTTTTGTACAAAATATGCCTTAGAAAATGTCCTTTACTTTTGGTTCATTTTATACATTAAATAGATTTCTCTCCCAATAAATCGGGATTCGAAATGACAATAAAAAGTCAGTACGAGCTTGTCGAGAACTTCATTGCAAACTACATCTCGACAGCATTTCGACAAGTTCAATGTAAAGCTCGATGTGACCATGATTTTTGATTGTCGATTGTCAATTTGAGATTTTCGATTTGAGATTTTAAACGATGAATTACAATCGTATTACAAAATATTACCATTGTATGTCCATGTATTACCAGTGAATGTCAATTGAAAGTGTTGTCAGTTCGAGCATCCTGAATGAAACCGAAGGATAGTCGAGAACTACATCTCGAAAACATTTCGACAAGCTCAATGTAAAGCTCCATGTCACCATGATTTTTGATTGTCGATTTGAGATATTCAGTTCGAGATTCCGGTCTTCAGCTTCGCTGAAACCGGAATGACAAAAACAATGATCGTAGAAATCTAAAATTTTCCGTAGTTTTATAAAAACAACCAATCAGGAAAAGCATGCAACTCATTTCAACCAAAATTTGTAAAACCAGCGACATCGGAATTAACGACAATTTATTTGGCGGAATGATGCTTCAATGGATCGATGAAGCAGCGGGTGCTATGGCAGCATCAACCTGCTGTTCGCCCAATATGATTACCTTAAAAATGGATGAAGTGGTTTTTAAAAAACCAGTCAAGGTGAATGAGCACATTCGAATTTATGGTCAGGTTAACAACATTGGACGAACCTCCATTTCACTCACCCTTGAAGCCAGACGGTTTGATTTTCAAAATCACAATGAAGCCGTTGTTTGTTCTACAAAAATGCTTTTTGTAAAAATTGATGAGCATGGAAAAGCTTCACCCATCAATCCTGAAATTTGCGAAAAACTTCAACAAAAACTTAAGACAAATTCAAATGAATAAAAAATACTTACTCGCATTACCCATCATTCTCATCCTGCTTTCATTTAAAGCTGATAAACCTGCCTACAAGCTTTTTAAGCAAAATGGTAATGAAGTTAAATACAAAAAATTGCTGAAAGATGCTCAGGAAGCCGACATTGTTTTCTTTGGTGAATATCACAACAACCCAATTTGCCATTGGTTACAAATTGAATTGACCCAGGATTTATATACTCTTAAAACTTCAAAAATGGTATTAGGTGCCGAAATGATTGAGGCCAACGATCAGGCCGTTCTTGATCAATATTTAAAAGGCGCTATGGACACCAAAACCTTTGAAGACAGTGCCGGTTTATGGAAGAATTATAAAACAGATTATAAACCTTTGGTAGAATTTGCCAAATCGAAAGGCTTAAAATTTGTAGCTTCCAATATTCCAAGGCCGCATGCTTCGCTGGTTCATAAAAAAGGATTTGAAGCACTCGAAACCCTACCCGATGAGCAAAAAGCTTTTATTGCGCCCCTGCCTATCCAATACGATCCTGAACTTCCCGGCTATAAAAACATGCTTGAGATGATGAAAGACATGCCCCATGTGAATACCAATTTACCAAAAGCACAAGCTATAAAAGATGCCACCATGGCTCATTTTATTCTGGAAAACTGGAGTAAAGGACAAACCTTTATTCATTATAATGGTTCATACCATTCAAATAATTTTGAAGGCATTATCTGGTATTTGCAGCAACAAAATCCAAATCTTAAAATATTAACCATCACGGCAGTTGAGCAGGAGAATATTAAAAAGCTTGAAGAGAAAAGTAAAAACCTGGCTCATTACATACTGGCCATTCCTAAAACCATGACAAAAACCTATTGAAATTTAAAATTGCCAATTGGATATTTTCGATTTTCGATGTTCAATTTAAAAGGTGAAAAAGTAAAAACTCAAAGGTTCAATCAAACATTTGAAGATTCCGGAATTCGCTTAGCAAAAATCGGAATGACATTCAAAAGTCAGTTTGGTCATCCTATCAAAATCGAAAGATATAGAAAACTAATTTTCCATTGTCATCTCGAAGAAGCAAAGCGACTGAGAGATCTCTGGCTATGAGATTTCTCACCCGATAAATCGGGATTAGAGATGACAATAAAGTGTTGATATGAATTTCAAATTAGCACATCTTCAAATTGTCATCTTAAATAAAAGTGATGTAAGCATTCGCAAAGAAATTCCAAAGCGTAACAACAGCAATAGCAAAAATCTTTGCCAGATAAAAATTGATCTTGAATTGTTTAATGATCAGCCACAAAATCAGGGTATTAATTCCCAGCCCTACAATTGAGATGAGAATAAATTCAGAATATTCAACCGCAATGTCTGGATTGGTACTTTCAAAGGTCCAAATTCGATTTAAAATATAATTACTTGAGGCAGCTATCATAAATCCGATGGCATTCGCCAGGTATTTCTGAAATTTAAAAATTTCCTTGAAGAGATAAGTAAAGCCAAAATCCACAAACAAGCCAGAAAACCCAACTACGCTAAATTTCAGAAACTTAAACAGAAATACCTTTGACATACCTTAGATAATGAACTCGGATTACAGTTGAACAACCAAAACAATTTCTTTTTCACCTCTCACCACATCAACAGAAATCACTTGTCCTGATTTCAATTTTTTCAGGCGATTCATATAATCGTAAATGTTTTTAACAGCTTTACCATCAATGGCAACAATGCGGTCATTTTTTAACATTCCGGCTTTATCAGCTGGCCGATCAGGAGTAACGGCACCAACACCCAAGCCATTTTCTTCGGTAGAAGTAAAATCAGGCATAATTCCTAAAGTTACCTTCAAAGTTCGTCCGTAACGTGCCTGTTTTTTAGGTCCGGCAATTTGAAAACTCAGTTGCTCCGTTCGATTGGCTACATCTGTAATCACTTCAAAAGCAAAATCAGCAATCACTTTCTCACCTTTGAAGTTTACCAATTCGGTATCATCGGCCGGTGTGTGATAATCGCCATGCGCACCGGTGGTAAAAAAGAAAACAGGTATATTTTCAGAGTAAAAAGCAGCATGATCTGAAGGGCCGTATCCTTCGGGAGAAAATGCCAGCTCCAGATCAAAACCTTCTTTATGTTTATTCAGGATGGCCTCGGCCTCAGCAGAAGTTCCGGTTCCATTGATCAACATTTTATTGCTTTCTTTATCCAGTCGGCCAATCATATCGAAATTAAACATGCTTTTAATGGCTTTAACATCAACCAATGAATGCTTGGTAAAATAAGTAGAACCCAACAATCCCATTTCTTCGGCATCAAAAGCGATGAAAACGATACTTCGCTTCAATTCCTTTTTCATAGATGCCAATTTCTCAGCAATCTCAATGATTCCAGCTACACCAGAAGCATTGTCATCCGCTCCATTATGAGGAGCATGTACATCCGGAGTTCTGGATCCGGAACCCTGTCCGCCCATACCCAGATGATCGTAATGCGCTCCAATCACCACATATTCATTTTTCAATATGGGATCACTTCCTTCAATCATTCCAATCACATTTTGTGTTTTCACTTTTTGTTGAATGATCTCGGTGGTGGCAGAAAGTTTCAGATTTACATCGAAACTTTTTGGTTGCATCAAACTGTCGATGCAAGTTTCTAATTGATCAATTGAAGATTTCTCGATGCTCAATATTTGATCTGCAACTTCTCTTTTTACGTGAATTACAGGAAGTCCGGCATCAGAAGAGGTTTTGTCAAAATATAGTGATACGAGTTTATCCTCCGCTTCAAATTTATTACCTGAAACAAAAATGACTCCTTTAGCACCTTTATCTCTTGCGGTTAAAACCTTATCGCGGTCGTCTGCAAAAAGTAAAAATTTACTTTCGTCATTCGTATTTTCCGGATCACCTCTTAAAATTAAAACCCACTTATTTGTAACATCAATGTTTTGGTAATCATTCCATTTTAAATCGTCTGTATCAATTTCTAAACCGTATCCTGCAAACACAACTTTAGCATCAACAGTGGTGCTTTTACTAAAAGAATAAGGTGCAAAATTTTCATTGATTTTTCCTTCGAAATTGGTAAAATTCAGCTTATTATTTGAGCCTAATTTCACATCTGTAACCACCTCGAAATACTGAAACCCGTTCTCACCCATTAAAGTCATGAATGGTTTAATTTGATCTCGGATGTATTCAGCAGCAAGCAATCCTTCGGGGGTTCCCGATAATCGTCCTTTCAAATCGTCGGAAGCCAGATAAGTGACATGCTCCTTCAATTCTTTGATACTTATTTCTGAATTGGTTTGACTTTGTACTTTTATATTTAAATGCATAACCCCGAAAAGGATCAGCATAATGATGATATATTTTCTCATGTTCTCATTTTTATTTATCACTGGTTTTCTTCTTTTTTCCCAGGGGAATAACCGTGGATCGTTTTGTTAGTTTTTGGTTGTTAAATAGTTTTCGATATGTAATATGGCGTTTGGCAAATTTGCCCCCAACAGCTTCATGTATTGCAGCCATTTTCGGGTTAAAATCGCCAACCCATGAGAGTTCAACTTCAGTATAATGTGGCTTTTTCTTCATCACCTGATCCATGTGCCAGAAAATTCCGGATTCGACTCCGGCCTTTTGAAACTCAGGAACTACACCCATAATGGTAATCCTGGTTCGGGTAATGGCGTTTGATTTAATCAAATACAGTAATCGCAATTTATTGATCAGATGCATCTTACCTTTCATGGGTTTTAAAACCTGATTGGCATCCGGTAGCATAACTAAAAAAGCAATGGGTTTATCATTATTATACACAAACCAAATAAATTCTTCGTCTAGTAAAGCTTTTGCCTCTCTGAATGATGCCCATAAATCTTCTTTACTGATGGGTGTAAAATTTTCATGATGCTGCCAGGCATTGTCATAAATTTCTTTTAAATCACTTAAAAATTTGTCAGTCTCTTTGATTCTAAAGTGCCTAAAATCATAAGCAGGTTTTTGACGAATCCAATCTGCGATTTTCCAAAAGCGTTCAGGAAATGGCACCGTCATATCCAAGTGATTAGTTACCTGTTCGAAATAAGATTCGAAACCATAATTCTCGAATAATGCGCGGTAATAAGGCAAATGATAATTCATTCCGAAACTGGGGTGCATAAATCCTTCAACCAACAGACCCCAAAAATTATCGTTTTCGCCAAAATTAATCGGACCATCAACAGCTTCCATTCCTCTTTCTTTCAACCACTCTACACATTTATCAAACATCATAAATGCAGCTTTTTCATCATCAATGCATTCAAAAAAGCCCAATCCACCGGTGGGTTGATCAAATTTATAAGCCTTTTTTTCATTGATAAAAGCTGCAACTCTTCCTATTAAGTGATCATTGTCATCAACCAATATCCAACGAATGGCATCACCATGTGTGTAAAACACATTTTTTTTCGGATCAAATACACCATTGATCATATTATCCAACGGACAAACCCAATGTGGATCGTCTTTATACATAATATGAGCAACTTTTATAAATTTTTTTGCCAATGATTTATTGGTAACTTCAATCAATTTCATAGGTGAAGAATTTTTTTCGTCATTAAATATCAAAGAATTAGCTTCAATTTCCCGTTTGGTTTAATTAAAATCTCAATTTGATAAAACTTTAAGATCGAGCAAGCGGGCTTTATATTAGAAATGTAAAATTATTAAATTAAATCGGAAAATCTAATCACAAGTTTTAAAAGCGTTTTTCTCATGTATTTTCTAATTATATTTGTAGCAAATAAGACGTCTGTAGCGTGAAAAAAATATATGTCCTTGTACTAAAATCTTATCTGGGTCCGTTGGTGATGACATTCTTTATTGCATTGTTTATTCTTGTAATGCAATTTTTATGGAAATACATCGACGATTTGGTAGGTAAAGGTCTTGAATGGTATCTGATTGCCAAACTTTTATTTTATGCTTCTGCAACTTTTGTTCCGTTAGCGTTGCCGTTGGCTATTTTACTCTCATCGTTGATGACTTTCGGAAATTTAGGCGAACATTATGAGTTGGTTTCGATGAAAGCTGCAGGAATTTCATTAAGACGAGCCATGTGGCCATTGGTCATTTTATCGGTAATTATCAGTTTAGGAGCTTTTTATTTTTCGAACAATGTACTACCTATAGCCAATCTTAAATTTCAGTCTCTTTATTACGATATACGGGAAAAAAAGCTGGCATTTAACATCAAAGAAGGGATTTTTTATAGTGATTTGGATGGATACACCATTCGAATTGGTGAGAAAGAAAGCGACGACATACATATAAAAGATGTAATGATTTATAACCATTCGAGCAGGCTCGGGAATATTGATGTAACTGTTGCCAAATCAGGCAAAATGGAAACCACACCCGATGGGCGGAACATGATTTTCACTTTGTATGATGGTTATAATTATAAAGAGAAAGTAGATGTCCAGGGTCATCGAAAAAACAGACCTTTTGAGCGCTCTTCTTTTAAAGAGGAATTAAAGAAATTTGATTTGGGGAATTTTGAGATGAACCATTCCGATGAAGATCTTTTTAAGAAGCATTATATGATGCTCAACATCAAACAACTTAGACACTCAATCGATTCATTAGGAAGCTTAATTAATGAGAGAGAAAAGAATTTTATCAGCTCTTTTGACAACAATTTTTCAAACTATCATAAAATAGATTCAGCAGCCTTCGAAAAAAATGATTCTGTTGTAATTACCGATATTCTTTCTAACCTTAGATTAATTGCGAGGCAAGATATCATTGAAAAAGCCATCAACAGCACCTTAAGTATTTCAAGTAATATTAATTATTCAAAAACGGATTTACAAATCAGACAAGAAGGAATTGTAAAATTTATTATTACCATCCACGAAAAATACAGTTTATCATTTGCATGCTTAATCTTGTTTTTCATCGGAGCGCCAATGGGTGCCATCATCCGAAAAGGTGGCCTGGGTTTCCCGGTAGTTATTTCCGTCATTTTCTTCATCATCTTTCATATTGCCTCCATTACGGGTAAAAAATATGTAATTGCCGGTGTTCTTGCTCCTGAAGTTGGAATGTGGATCGCTTCAGCACTACTTTTACCCATCGGAATATTCCTAACTTACAAAGCCACCAATGATGCTCCCCTACTGGATGCCGACGCCTGGCATAAAGTATTTAAATTGTTAAGCATGCCAAAAAAAGCTAATAAAACATCCGATTAACCCATGAATATTTTATTCTTATGCAATAAGTTGCCTTACCCTCCAAATGAAGGGGGTTCGATGGCAATGAATATGATGATTGAAGGTTTCTTAAAGGATGGTCATCATGTCAAAGTTCTAGCGGTAAGCTCGAACAAATACACATTTAAGCCCACAGAAGTACCCGATGAATATAAAAAAAAGACCCATTTAGAGACTGTTTTTATAGATTTAAAACTTCAGATTTTTCCAGCCATTTTTTGTTTTTTAAGACGAAAATCATATCACATTCATCGATTTATATCTAAAGAATTTGAAGAAAAACTAAAGCAGATCCTTAAAGAGGAAGAATTCGACATTGTCCAGATTGAAACCATTTTTTTAACACCTTATCTAAAACTGATTCGGGAATATTCAAAATCCAAAGTGTTTTTACGTGCGCACAATATTGAGCATTTAATTTGGAAACGGCTGTCAGAAAACACCAAAAACCCACTAAAGAGTATTTATCTGGATCATTTATCGGTTCAGTTAAAAAATTATGAAATTGATCATTTAGATAAATACGATGGCATCATTTGTATCAGCAAAGTTGACGAGGAGTATTACCGACATTTTACTCAGGAGGAGGTCATTACGGCTACCTTCGGACTTGATTTAGAAAAATACATTCCACAAAATAAAGAAGAAAAAATTCCATCTCTGGCTTTTGTTGGAGCTTTGAACTGGATGCCCAATGAAGAAGGGCTCAAATGGTTTTTGAAAGAAATTTGGCCCGATATTCATAAGAAATTTCCAGAACTGCAATTCTTCATTGCCAGCAAAAAAATTCCCAAATGGCTCACCGATTTAGCCAAAAATCAGATTCAATGCGTAAACAATCTCCAAGATGCAAAAAATTTTATTTCATCTAAATCGATCATGATTGTACCTTTGAATTCGGGTAGTGGAATTCGGATTAAAATTATTGAAGGCATGGCTCTTGGTAAGGCCATTATTTCGACCACGATTGGGGCTGAAGGAATAAATTATGTAAATGGCGAGAACATACTCATTGCTGATCGCAAAGATGAATTTCTGAAGCAAATTGGCTTATGTATGGATGATAAAAACTATATTAAAGCTGTGGCTAAAAAGGCCAGAGAAACAGCAGAAGAAGACCATGATTCGAATAAAATCATAAAAAATCTGGTATCTTTTTATCAAAACAAAATTGAACAAAAATGAGCGACGATAAAAAAATAATATTCTCAATGGTTGGGGTAAGTAAGACTTATCCACCCTCAAAGCAAGTGCTAAAAAACATTTACCTCTCTTTCTTCTATGGAGCAAAAATAGGCATCATAGGATTGAACGGATCCGGTAAATCAAGTTTGTTGAAAATTATTGCCGGCATTGATAAATCCTATCAGGGAGAAGTTGTTTTTTCACCCGGTTACAGGGTTGGATTTTTAGAACAGGAACCTCAGCTTGACCCCCATAAAACCGTTAAAGAAATTGTTCAGGAAGGGGTGCAGGATGTGGTTGATCTATTGAAAAAGTATGAGGAAATCAATCTAAAATTCTCAGAACCCATGAGCGACGATGAGATGACCAAGCTCATTGAAGAACAAGGCAAAGTCACTGAGCTGATCGAACAAAAGGACGCCTGGGAACTGGACTCAAAACTTGAACGCGCCATGGATGCACTTCGTTGCCCTGAAGGTGACTCTTCTGTAAAAAATCTTTCGGGAGGTGAACGTCGCCGGGTTGCACTTTGCAGGCTTTTGTTATCGGAACCCGAAATTTTACTTTTGGATGAGCCCACCAATCACCTGGATGCAGAATCGGTAGAATGGCTTGAGATGCATCTTAAGCAATACAAAGGAACTGTAATTGCTGTAACTCACGATCGTTACTTTTTAGATAATGTAGCCGGCTGGATTTTAGAACTGGATCGGGGTGAAGGCATCCCATGGAAGGGAAATTATTCTTCCTGGCTTGATCAAAAAAGCAAGCGCCTGGAAATGGAGGAAAAGACAGCCAGTAAACGCAGAAAGACACTCGAACGAGAACTTGATTGGGTACGAATGGCACCAAAAGCCCGTCATGCAAAATCTAAAGCACGTCTTAGTTCATACGATAAGTTGATGAATGAAGACGTAAAGCAAAAAGAAGAGAAGCTGGAAATTTTTATTCCGAATGGTCCGCGATTAGGAAATTCAGTTATTGAATCTCAAGGTGTTTCAAAAGCTTTTGGCCAGAAACTTTTATTTGATGATCTTAACTTTATGTTACCTCCTGCCGGAATTGTTGGAGTAATTGGCCCAAATGGTGCCGGAAAAACCACCCTCTTCCGTTTAATTATGGGTATGGATTATGCCGACAATGGAAGCTTTAAAGTGGGCGAAACCGTTAAAATTGGTTATGTTGATCAGGCACATGAAGAAATTGATCCAGAAAAAAATGTTTGGGAAATCATCTCAGGTGGAAATGAAAACATTCAGTTGGGCAACAAAACCATGAACTCCCGGGCTTATGTTTCACGCTTTAATTTTAGTGGCGTTGACCAGGGGAAAAAGGCAGGTGTTTTATCAGGCGGGGAGCGAAATCGTATGCATTTGGCCATGACCCTAAAACAGGAAGCCAATGTATTATTGCTCGATGAGCCTACCAACGACATTGATGTGAATACCCTCCGGGCCCTTGAAGAAGGTTTGGAAAGCTTTGCCGGATGTGCCGTCATCATCTCACACGACCGCTGGTTTTTAGACCGGGTTGCCACACATATTTTGGCCTTTGAAGGTAATTCGCAAGTTACTTTTTTTGAAGGTGGTTATTCTGATTATGAGGAAAACAAGAAGAAAAGACTGGGTAATGAAGGCCCAAAAAGAATTCGTTACAAAAAACTAACCAGTGATTAATGGACAATAAAGAATTAAAAGAAATCTTAATTGAAGAATTGGGATCCATGCCTTTTAAAGATAAAAAGATCATAACGCAAGAGGGTAAAATTCCTGAAGAATTATTGAACAAACTAATAACCAAAAACGAGAAAAAAAGGAAATATACCAGAATTATGTTGCTAATCATACTCACTTTGATATTAACATCACTAGTTTTTAGTTATTTTCTGGATGTGGATGAGCTTACGTTTTTACTTTTTGGAGCTGCCCTTTTGATTCAAATTCCGCAATTGGTTTTTCATAAAGATTATAAGGATAACTCAAAAAGAACATTGATTTATCAATTATTAATTGGAATAAACAAATCTGATCTGAAAAATTAACTGAACATGATTCATATCAATCATAAAATCACCGACCCACTTTTAAATGAAGCATCGGATTGTGAAAGAAAAAGAAAAAATTTCAATTTTCACCAAAATGCAGATGAGCGAATTCATCGCATGATTCATGCAACAAATCCAAACACTTTTGTGCAGCCGCATAAACACGAAAATCCGGATAAATTTGAATCTTTCATCATTTTAAAAGGTAGGGTTTTGGTAGTTGAGTTTTCAGAAGAAGGGAAAATTACAGATCACATCATTCTCGATTCAAATACTAAAAATTACGGGGTAGAAATTCCTGCAACAACCTGGCATACCTTAATTACACTGGAGAAAAACAGCCTGGTTTACGAATTAAAAGATGGCCCATGGAACCCCACTGATGATAAAAATTTTGCACCCTGGGCACCTACTGAAGGTGATGCGGATTGTGCAGAATACAATCAAAAAATCTTATCGACACTGAATCTTTTGTAAACAAACTAAATAAGTTATTTTTGCAAAAAGATTAAAATTACATTCATGGCTCAAAAACCTTCAATTCCTAAAGGAACCCGCGATTTTTCACCAGAGGTGATGATCAAAAGAAATTACATTTTCGACACCATTAAAGAAGTTTTTAAATTATATGGTTATAATCCCATCGAGACTCCAGCAATGGAGAATCTTTCGACCCTCATGGGAAAATATGGAGAGGAAGGTGATCGCTTATTATTTAAAGTTTTGAATTCCGGTGATTATTTAGGTAAACTCAAAGAAGATCAAAAAGCCACCACCGATTCCAACAAATATGCAACCTATATTTGTGAAAAAGGTTTAAAATATGATTTAACCGTTCCTTTCGCACGTTATGTTGTGCAACATCAGGGAGAAATTACCTTTCCTTTTAAACGATATCAAATTCAACCGGTTTGGCGAGCAGATCGACCCCAAAAAGGAAGATACCGCGAATTTTTCCAGTGCGATGTAGATGTTATCGGAAGCAATTCATTGCTTAATGAAGTAGAATTGGTTTTGATTATCGATGATGTTTTTCGTCGTTTGGGAATTGAAACAGAAGTGAAAATTAACAATCGCAAGATATTGGCTGGAATTGCAGAATATATTGGCGAGCCTGACAAAATGATTGATATTACCGTTGCCATTGATAAGCTGGATAAAATTGGTTTGGATAATGTAAATGAGGAATTGGCTCAAAAAGGGATTCCAAAAGCTGCCATTGATAAACTGCAACCAGTCATTTTGCTGGAAGGAATTTTACGGGAGAAGTTTCCCAAACTTCAGGAAATTTTGAAAGATTCTGAAATTGGCATGAAAGGCCTTGAGGAATGTATGACCGTCATGAAACATTTGAAAGATCTTGATCTAAAAACCCATTGGACCTTGGATCTGACGCTTGCCCGTGGATTAAATTATTATACGGGAGCCATTTTTGAAGTGAAAGCAAAAGATGCAAAAATTGGTAGCATTTGCGGTGGAGGAAGGTATGACGACCTTACCGGAATTTTTGGATTGAAAAACGTTTCAGGAGTTGGGATTTCATTCGGAGCTGATCGAATTTTTGATGTGATGAATGAGTTAAATCTATTTCCGGAAAGTGCTCAAATAGGCACCCAAATCATGTTTGTAAATTTTGGCGAGAAGGAAGCTAAATATTGCATACAAGCGGTTAGTAAACTTCGAAAATCTCAAATTAACGCTGAACTTTATCCTGATTCGGCAAAAATGAAAAAACAAATGACTTATGCGAATAATAAAAACATTCCATTTGTAGCTCTTGTAGGCGAATCTGAAATTGAAGAAAACATGATCACCCTTAAAAACATGGAAAGCGGGGATCAGAAAAAAGTAAGCATTGAGGAATTAATTCAAGAAATAAATGCTAAAAACTAAGCTGAACTGATCAAGGTGCTTCTGCATATTAAATTCTAGTCCTCGTCATTCCGAATTTATTTCGGAATCTCAAAAACAAAAAAGCTAGATTCTGAAACCAGTTCAGAATGACGTTTTACACCATCATTAATAATTTTATTTAAAAAACTTCCTGCGGATATTTTCAATCTGCTCTTCTTTCAGCAAATTTAATTTACCCATTTTTTGTGCATATAAAATTACTTTGGCGGTAAAATCCAAAACTTCCAGTTTGTCAAATAATTGATACGGAGAAACAGCCTGAAGTAAAACCTGATTGTCGTTAAAAATGATTGAACCAATCTCCTCATTCAACAATTTGATATAAGATTTGATTTGATTTTCATCATAATTTGATTTTAGTATCAGTGGCTTTTTTAACAATAAAAAACTTTCGGGTATTATATAGGTTGAGAAATTTGAGCTCCCCAGAAGTTGCAAACTTTTTAGTTGAGCCACCGCAAAATAAGAACCTGATTCCTGATGATATACAATAGGAATTTTAGTTTGAGAACTCAAAAAATGAAGGGCTCTTTTTTCAAAAAAAGAACAGTCATTTTTATATATTTCTTCAAACCTTCCACTCAATTTAAATTCAGGAAAACGAGTTGAGAAATTATATTGAGAAGTCAGGGCATCATTCAATTTTAGAATTCGGTTTTTTATTTCCTCCAAATCATTTCCCACCGCAATCATTCCATGATTTTGCATTAAAACATTTTGAGGTCCTTTTGCAAGAGATTGACAAATTGCATCCCCTAAATCAGTACTTCCAGGGATGGCATAATCGGCATATCCCATCTCAAAATTCTCGAGTGTAGCTCTTAATTCAGGCTGTTGTTTCGACATCAAACTTAGAGCCACAAAAGCAGGTGGATGTAAATGCATAATGGCCTTAACATCAGGGAAATTTTGGTAAATAGACAGATGAAAAGGATACTCCATAGATGGCTTTCTTTCGCTCAGAATATTGCCTTTTAAATCCAAAAAAGAAAAATCTTTCGGTTTTAAATAAGCTTTATCAATTTGAGAAGGAGAAATGCAAAGCGCCTCATCATGCTGAAGACATGAAAGGTTTCCTCCTGAAGATGTAGTCAATCCTAACTGATAAAATTCATGGAAATATTGGCCTAATAATTCGGCGATTTTATTGTTCATTATTCCTCAAAAATCATTTGGTAATATCGGCCAATGGTTTGCTCTAACTCATTAGTTGAGATATACTTGCTAAAACGCTTTGTTTCTCTACCATCAAAATAGAGCAAAATCGTTGGACTTCCAAAAACCTGATGGCTTGCTGAAATCTCCGGATGTGTTTCTGCATCAATATAAATTAATTTCATTTTGGGAAATTCTGAATTAATCATTTCCTCAATTTTTGGCCTTAAACTTAAACAAGGTGCACAATGATTTGAGAAAAAATAAACCAAAACAGCCTCTTGATCCTTAAGGTTTCTTAATGGGTTATTTGTTGATTGCTCTGCCATATGATTGATTTATAATACAAAATAAAATAAATTTTCTTTAGCATTGAATATAAATAATTTATACTTTTATCATCCAATAATTAAAAAGATGAACTGGATTCTAAAGTTCAAAATAAAAGTTAATCGCACGGCACTCTGCTAAGTCCGAGCATTATATACGATTTCAACAATCGTATTAAATCGGATATTCCGGATAATTACACAAATTCTCATTTTAATTATCTGTAATACTTACACCTTTTCTAGCCTAATTTTTCCGATTTAATGAATCGTCAGGCATCAATATATTCATATTTATCAAAAAATTAAAATTAATGAAAACTCATTATATCAGTCCCGAAAAACTTACCTTTCAATCCATATTTCAAATATTAAAAGAAAATCAACAAATTGAACTTTCCGAAGAATCCAAAAACAGAATTTTAAAATGCCGCAATTATTTGGATGATAAAATGGCATCACAGGATGAGCCCATTTATGGCATCAATACCGGTTTCGGATCACTTTGTGATCATCGAATTTCGAAAGAAGAATTAGGAACTTTGCAAAGTAATTTGGTCAAATCTCATGCTTGCGGCGTTGGAGAAAAAGTGCCTAAAGAAATTGTAAAACTGATGATTTTGTTAAAGGTTCAATCATTGGCTTACGGGCATTCAGGCGTTCAGTTATGCACCGTTGAAAGGCTCATAGAATTTTTTAACCACGACATTATTCCTGTTGTTTTTCAAATGGGATCACTCGGAGCATCTGGAGATTTGGCTCCTTTGGCTCATATGTCGCTCCCACTGTTGGGATTAGGTGAAGTTTATTATAAAGGAAAAAGACAAGATGCGGCAGATGTTTATAAGGAGATGAAATGGGAACCCATTTCTCTTAAATCAAAAGAAGGGCTGGCTTTATTAAACGGAACCCAGTTTATGAGTGCCTACGGAGTAACGAGTTTACTAAAAACCTTCCGACTTTCGCAATTGGCAGATATTATTTGTGCGGTTTCATTGGAAGCTTTTGACGGTCGTATTGAGCCTTTTAACGATTTGGTTCACCAAATCCGATATCACAAAGGACAGATTAGCACAGCCAAGCGTGTTCGAATGTTGCTTGAAGGAAGTGAAATCATCAAACAACCCAAAGCACATGTTCAGGATCCTTATTCATTCCGTTGTATCCCTCAGGTTCATGGAGCTTCAAAGGATTCGATAAATTATGTAGCTTATGTTTTCTCTTGTGAAATCAATGCCGTTACCGATAATCCAACCATTTTTCCTGATGATGATTTAATCATATCGGGTGGAAATTTCCACGGCCAACCTTTGGCTTTGGCACTTGATAATTTAGCCATTGCAGTTTCAGAATTGGGAAATATTTCTGAACGCCGAACCTATCAATTACTTTCAGGAAAACGAGATCTTCCTGCATTTTTAGTTGCTAAGCCAGGATTGAACTCAGGCTTTATGATTCCTCAATATGCTGCGGCATCTATTGTAAGCCAAAACAAACAATTATGCACTCCTGCTTCTGTCGATTCTATTGAATCTTCGCAAGGTCAGGAAGATCATGTAAGCATGGGAGCCAATGCGGCAACCAAAGGATATAAAGTGGTTCAAAACCTGGAACGAATTTTAGCCATCGAGCTTTTTAATGCCGCGCAAGCCCTGGAATTCAGACGCCCAAAAAAATCTTCTCCATTTATTGAAGATTTTATTAAAGAATACCGAAAACTGGTGAGCTTCATCGAAAATGATCAAATCATGAATGTGGCCATCAACGAAAGCATTAAATTCTTACAAACTGTACCTATAAATATTCCGGATGTTTTAAGAGAAGACGTTTAATCACTCTTACTCCAACCGGAAAAAATACTAACCTAAAAAATCGATATTATGACTTACATTATTAAAGGATCAGGACTAACTATCGAAGATGTTGTAGCAGTAGCTCGACACGGGGAGGAAGTAGAATTACACCCGGATGCCATCAAGCGCATTCATCAATGCAGGGCCATGCTTGAAAACAAGATTAAAGCAGGCGAAATTATGTATGGTGTAAATACCGGGATTGGAGAGTTTTCGGAAGTTGTTTTAAATGATGATCAGGTAACAGATTTCCAAAAATACCTGATTTATAATCATGCAGCAGGTATTGGCAATGCCATGCCACTCGAGCATGTTCGTGGAGCCATGTTGGGTAGAATCAATGTTCATGCCCATGGTAATTCTGGCGTTAGAGTAGAAATTACGCAAACATTGGTTGATATGCTTAATAAAGGAGTAACGCCCTACGTTTGTGAAAAAGGATCGGTAGGAGCCTCCGGTGATTTGGCACCCATGTCGCAAATCGCTTTACTCATGATGGGTGAAGGGAAGGCTTTTTATAAAGGAAAACTATACTCAGGAAAAGAAGCCCTTGAAAAAGCAGGGATAGAAATCCCGGGTTTGCAAGCACGTGACGGATTGGCCTGCATTAATGGTTCAAATGTTTTAACGGCCATGAGTGCCCTTTTCCTTTATGATGCAAATCGATGGTTGAAGCAAGCAGAAATTGCAGCAGCCATGTCGCTCGAAGCCTTAAAGGCAAATATGAAGCCTTATACCTCCAAATTACATGAGGTTAGAGGTTTTAAAGGAGCAGTAAGAAGTGCAAACGCCATTAATAAAATGGTTGAAGGTGGTGATTTAAAAGAAGGAAAAGTAAAATGTAAAGTTCAGGATGCTTATTCAATGAGATCTACACCTCAAGTAATTGGTGCAGCTCATGATGCGCTGGCATATGCCAAGTCACAGGTTGAAATTGAATTGAATGGTGTGGGTGATAACCCCATCTTTTTCCCTGAAGAGAACCTCCAACTTTCAGGAGCAAATTTCCAGGGCACACCGGTATCGGTGCCTGTTGATATGGCTGGAGCCTGTATAACCATGGTTTCGGTAATGTCGGAGCGAAGAATGAACCGACTAAATAATCCGGCATTGAGCGTAGGATTACCTGCATTTTTGACCAAAGGTGCCGGGATGTTTTCAGGTTTAATGCTAAGTCAGTACACTGCTGATATGCAAATTGTCGAACAACGAATTTTATCGGCTCCCGCATTTGTACAGTCTATTCCAGCTGCAGCCGATCAGGAAGATTTTGTTTCGATGGGGATGAATACAGCATTGAAAAACAATCAAATATTAGATAATGCCTATGGAATTTTAGGCATCGAATTTATGGCCGCTGCACAAGCTCTAGACTTTAGAGAATATGGGTTTGGAAAAGGTGTGGCTAAAGCCAAAGAAGTGATTCGTAAACATGTTGAATTTCTGGATGTAGACCGTCCTCTTTTTGATGATCACAATGCGATGAAAGATTTAGTTAAATCTTGTGAAATCTTAGACGAAGTTGAAAAGTTTGTTGGAAGCCTGGAATAATCTCAATAAAAGCCATTAAGAAGTCCGGTTTAGCATAGCCGGACTTTTTTTGTTTAAAAGATAGAATAGTGTAAATTTGAAGGATGATGAATAATGAAGAAGTATCGAACAGTGAAGAGAGTAAACGACCCGAATTTTTAAGCATACTTTGCGTGCTCACTTTTATAGGAAGTGGATTGGCTGCATTTTCAAATTTGGTTATCTATTTTAGCTTTGACATGCTTTTACTCACCTATAATGATGGAGGACTCAATCTTCCGGGATCAGATATTATTTTCACCTTTAATAAAAGCTTTTACATTTTTAGCTTTGTAATCTATCTATCTTCATTTTCAGGAGCTATGCTCATGTGGCGACTTCGAAAAGTAGGTTTTCATGTCTACGCAATCTCACAAATTCTATTGCTAATCTTGCCTACTTTGTATGTAAGCACCGATCAATTTCCGCTTTTTGGAGTATTGCTGACCACCACTTTTATTCTATTCTATTATCGACACCTTAAATTCATGCGCTAATTAAACTTTATTTAATTCCTATGAAAAAATCCGAACAAATAAAGAGACCGTTACTATTAAGGATTACAAGCATGGTTGCTTTAACCTATCATTCTGTTTTTCTAGCCATTTTTTTGTTTGGGATCTTTTTTAATGGGTTTATTGCTGAAGCACTTGAGAATTATTTTCCTGAGGGGGTCGGACAAAGACAATTGCTTTATTTTAGCCTTTTTGGTGCCTTACTATTTTCGGTTTCCGTAAGTGGACTATTATTTATAAGGAGGCTCAAAAAATCCGGGCTACTTCTCTTCTCTATATCAGTTACTATCTTTTTTATTACCAAAATGATTATTTGGGACATCAGTCTTCTTAACTTGCTGATTAACACGCTGTTTATAATCATATTTACCATTTACTGGAAGAGCTTTAAATAGTCCTTAAACAAGTACTCATTATTTATAGGAATTCTCAACTCATTTTTCAGCATTAATATTTAACTAAATGCTACGATTCACTATTAATTAATTATTAATATCAATCTCTTTCGAACAAATCATTATTTTCACACCTCTTATTACTTTTAATCAGACATTTACAGCAAAGCCCGCTTTTCATTTAAGTATTTATACTGGTTGTATCTCATTATAAATACTTATTTATTTTGTTAATTTTTTGTTATTTACTGGGTTATTTCATATTTTGCACCATGAAATATTACTACGTGTAAGGAAATTCGTTGGATGTAAGAACTTAACATGCAGTAAATTAATATGAACCAAATTTTTTATTAACCAAATTTTTTAATTATGAGAAAATTTACAATTTGGCTAACATGCTTATTTTTTCTAATGAGCATAGGAATAGCTAATGCGCAAACAAAAGTAATTACTGGTACTGTTACCAGTTCTGAAGATGGTTTGCCAATTCCGGGAGTAACTGTAATGGTTCCTGGTACTACAGTTGGTACAACAACTGATCTCGATGGAAAATATACGCTATCAGTAAAAGATGCGTATAAGACTCTGCGTTATCAATATGTTGGAATGATTACAAAAGATTTGACTATCGGATCTTCAACTCAAATCAACGTAGTACTTGATCCTGACGTTGTACTCATGGATGAAGTAGTTGTAACTGCCATTGGTATCTCAAAAGAGAAAAAAGCTCTTGGATATAATGTGCAGCAGGTTGACCAAGAAACTTTGGCCAATACTCCTAACTCAGATGTAATTAACTCAATCGCTGGTAGAACTTCTGGTGTTCAGATTACAAGTTCTTCTGGAGATGCTGGTGCCTCAACCTATATCACAATTCGTGGTGCTGCATCAATTACAGGAAATAACCAGCCATTAATGATTATTGATGGTATGCCTATTATTTCCGGTGGTGGATCTGGTGGTGTAGGAGGTGTTGGAACGTCTAGTCGTTCTATTGACCTTAACCCTGAAGATATCGAATCACTAACGGTACTTAAAGGTGGTGCTGCAACAGCCCTTTATGGATTAAGAGCAGCAAACGGTGCACTTGTTATCACAACCAAAAGTGGTAAACATCTCAAGCAAAACAAAAAAATTGAATTCCATACTTCAGTAGGATTTGATGAAATCTCACAAATGCCTCCAAGACAGTTTGAATACGTTCAAGGAAATAATGGGCTTTGGAGCAGTGGATTCTCACGTTCTTGGGGACAGCACATTGATGATGTTTCTTATGACGGAGATACTGATTACAAATGGGATCAAGTAAACGGTCGTATCGTTCCTAAAGACGACCCAAGTGCAAATGGACTTCCTGTTCAAATGTACAATCCTTATGATTTCTTCCAAACGGGTATGATTGTTAACAATCGTTTAAGTATTTCTTCTGGAAATGACCTGAGCTCTTATTACTTATCAATTTCTAACTTAGAGCAAACAGGTGTTTCTCCTAACAACGAATATGGAAGAACAACAGTTCGTTTGAATTCAAGCACAAATCTTACTGATAAGATTTCTTTATCAACAAACATGAATTACACCAATTCACGAGCGATTCAACTTCAAAAAGGATCTAACGTTTCTGGTATCATGCTTGGTTTATTAAGAACTCCTCCTTCATTCGACAACAGTGCTGGATACAGATTCCCAGATGGAACTCAAAGAAACTATCGTAATGGTGGTGGGTATGACAACCCTTACTGGACGGTTAACGAAAACCAATTTGACGAAGATGTGAACCGTTTTACCGGTAACTCTATCTTAAACGTACACTTTACCGACTATTTGAGCTTAACTTACAATGTAGGTATTGACTGGTACAACAGAAGATCTAAAAACATTTTAGGTGTTGGATCAAGAGCAGCATCTCCAGGTTATGTTTCTGAATATCAATATTTCCGTTCAATTTTCAACTCGGATTTATTGTTGAACTTCCAGAAAGACATAACAGATGATTTAAATATCAAATTCTCTTTAGGTAATAACTTCTATCACACCTATAGCAAAGATTTATTTGGTGATGCTGATGGATTAGAAATCCAGGATTTCTATCAATTATCTAATACAAGTACAAATACAACTTCTTCCGGTATCTATCAATACCGAACAATGGCTGTATTTGGTGACTTAAACATCTCTTATAAAGACATGCTTTATTTTGGTGCCACTGGTCGTACTGACTGGTCAACTACAATGCCAGAAGCTAATCAGTCTGCCTTCTATCCTTCAGTTAGTATGGGATTCGTATTTACAGAATTACCAGCCTTTAGTGATAACACTATACTATCATTTGGTAAAATCCGTGGATCTTGGGCAAAAACTGCAAACATTGCAGGTGCTTATAATACATCAAGTTATTTCTTCGGTGCCGGAACCGGTGACGGATGGACTGGTGGTGTTAACTTCCCATATTTAGGACAAACTGGTTTCTCATTAGGAACAACTTTAGGTAACCCTGACTTGAAACATGAAACCATGAAATCATGGGAAATTGGTGTTGATTTAAGATTATTCGGTAACCGAATTGGTGTTGATGCATCTTACTTCCAAAATAAAAACGAAGACTTATTATTAAGTGTTCCAATTGCACCATCTACTGGTTATACTTCATTATATATGAATGCAGCAACCATGGAATCTAAAGGTGTTGAGATCAGCTTAGATGCAACCGTGCTTCAAAACAAAGATTTCAGATGGGACGTATTTGCTAACTTTACAAAAATGACCAATACAGTAACACAATTAGCCGAAGGTGTTGAGAACCTATTCTTAGGTGGATTTACAGTACCTCAGGTACGTGCAGTTGCTGGTTATGAGTACAGAAGTGTATTTGGATTTGACTGGTACCGTGATGAAAATGGTGTTATGCTTGTAAATGATGACCCAACAGATAGCCACCCTGATGGATATCCAATGCCAGATGAGCGATCAATGGTACCTATTGGAGATGTTAATCCTGATTGGACTGCAAACATTACAAATACTTTCACTTACAAAGATTTCAGACTATCATTCATGTTAGATATTAAAGTTGGTGGAATGTTATACAACGGAACTGCATTTGCAATGAATTATTTCGGTGTATCTGAAAGAACTCTTTATCGAGAAGTATATTATACTCCAGAAGGAACCATTGATTTTGACAGAACTCCTGCAGAAAACCTGGTTGTATTTGACGGGGTAATGGGACACGTTAATGCCGACGGAACTCCATATTCAACTGGTGTCGAAAACGTAAGACCCGTTGTACTTGATGAAAACTTCTTCGAAGGTTACGGTAGTAACTTTGGTGGTGGACCATCAGTTGCAGCAATGGAACCTGCTGATTGGGTAAGATTGAGAGATTTAACTTTTAGTTATACGCTACCAATCAAAAACAAAGTAATTAAAAATGCTGAAGTTTACTTTACTGGTAAAAACCTTTGGTTAAGTACTCCTTATACAGGTATCGACCCTGAAACCAACTTACAAGGTGCTAGTAACGGACAAGGTATGGATTACTTTAACCAGCCAGGTACAAAGAGTTATTTACTTGGTCTTAAGGTAACGTTTTAGTAACTAAAAAAATATAAACATTATGGAAAAAAATATATATAACATATTTAAATCAGTAGGTTTAGTACTCGTACTTACCTTATTCCTATCTTCTTGTGACAAGTGGATAGACACTGAAATAAACATTGATCCAGATGCACCTGCAGATGTTCCGATGAACCTATTGTTACCTGGTATCCAGCAATCAATTGGATATAATATGCTAGGTAATAATGCTGTACGTACCAATAACATTTGGATGCAATTGTTCGACGGTACAGAGCGTCAGTCTTTTACTGAAGCCAGATACCAATTAACACCTGCAGATGTTAACAACCTTTGGAATTCAATTTATACTGAAATGTTAATGAACTCGACAGTATTAATGGCCAAAGCAGAACTTGAAGAATCTCCACAAAATCTAGGTGCCGCTGAAACACTAATTGCTGCAACCTTAGGAATGTCCACAGATTTATTTGGTGCCATGCCATACAGTGATGCATTTAAAGGAGGAGAGAATGTATTAACTCCTGTATTTGATTCACAACAGGAAATTTATAATTCTATCTTTGGTCTGCTAGATGCTGCAAATTCTAACTTAGGTTCATCTGATCCAATAGGAATTGATGGAGATGTAATTTATGATGGAAGTGCAAGCAAATGGCAAAAAGCTGCCAACTCATTAAAGGCACGACATAAATTACAATTATCTAAAGTAAATGGAACCGCCGCTTATACTGAAGCATTAGCAGCTGCTAGCGCAGGCTTTACTTCAAATAGCGACGATATGGAAGTTCCTTTTGAAGCTGCCAATAAAAATCCAATTTACCAATTCTTAGATGAGCGTGGTGACATCAGAATGAACAAAACTTTACTTGATATGATGGATGCCCAATCTGACCCTAGAATCCCATTCTATTACGCAGAAGATGCTGACGGTAACTACACTGGTAGTTCTCCTGGGTCTGAAAATGCAAGTGCGTCAGAACCTGGCCCATACAATGCATCTGAAGATTCTCCAACAGTTATCATGTCTTATGCAGAACTTAAGTTTATCGAAGCTGAATGTTATTTAATGCTTGGACAAGCTGCCAATGCACAGGCTGCTTATGAAGCTGCTGTTGCTGCTTCTGTATTAAGAGTTACAGGAAGCGCCAATACTGCTTGGTTAGATGCCAACATTAATGGTGTAACTGCTGACTTGCAAATGATCATTGAGCAAAAATATATTGCTCTATTCTCTACAAACCAGCCATATGCTGACTGGAGAAGAACCGGATATCCTGTTCTTAGTTTAGCTGCTGGAGCAAAAACGAGCGAAATTCCAAGAAGGTTCCCTTACGGACAAAGTGAAATTACATATAATGGAGCAAATGTTCCTTCTGTTGTAATTACTGACCGACTATGGTGGGATAATTAATCTTCAAGTAATTTAAAACTTAAAAAGAAATAATTATGAAAAACATATTAAGAACAATTTTTATTTTCGTTGTTGGGGCGCTCTTCCTGGTTTCATGTGAGAAAAAAGAAACCAATTTTGACGCAATGACCAAAGATTGGGATCCCAATGCAACGACGTATTATTTACAATTCGTAAATAATTCACAGTCACTTCAAACTGGAGTTTCTGAAACTGGAGGATTTGTAGAGATTGCTACTACAATCGATATAGCTCTTCTGGGAAATCCACAATCAGCTGCCACAACGGTATCTTTAGCTATCGACCCATCAACAACTTTAACTCCTGACATGTATGTAATTACTGGTGGACTGAATGTTACCATACCGGCTGGGGAAACATCTGTTGCAGTGCCAATTGTGAGTGTTGCTGAAAACATGCCAGTTGATGTACCTTTAGTACTTAAATTAAACATCAATGATGCAAATGCTGCTACTACTGCTGCAACTGCAACCTATACTTTTAAAAGAGCAAAATTCTGCCCTTGGACTATTGACGAAATGGTTGGTACTTATACAGGTACCGATTATTCTGGATATGGTAGCTTAACCATGGAAGGTGCTAAATTTGAAGTATTTAAAGTTGATAATGAAACCATTGCAATTTCAGGTTTCCTACAAGCACTTTATGTAGGTGCATGGGGTGAGTCTGTTTCTGGTGGTGACCGTGTAGAATTCACTTATAAGGCAAACGGAAAACTTACAACTGTAAACCAATACTTATGTCAAACTGATGGTGTATGGGATTACTTTTTCGGACCTGGTGGAGGTGAAATCACTTGGGATGGATGTAATAAGTCATTTGATATTCCATGGTATTTCCATTGGGATGGTGCTTATGGTGATGACATCGCATGTTGGTCTAAGTTTACCAAAGACTAATACTTGACAGAAATATTTTAAACCTCAGGGTTTTTAATAATGTTCAACATAAAAAAGAGGCTTTCAAATATTTGAAAGCCTCTTTTTTTTATTATTGTTGTAGATTAATGGTTGATTTTGGCATATTGCTTAAACAATTTCTTCACATCTCCTTCATTGTCGAATTTAATTCGTCGCGTTTTAATGTATTTTTTCATTTCAGATTTATGAGAACTTAAATGATCTAAAAAATTGCTTTTATTAAGCTTATAAACTTCATCATTATTCCCTTTAACATAAAAATGTAATCCCATCTGGTAATAACTGGCTCCGGTACCACTCTTACCAAAATTAGAATTATGGGTTTCTAGTTTTAGAGGATTGGTTCGCTTTAAATAAATCGTGGCTTCACCGATCCGGATTTCTTCAAAATAAGCATTTTTGTTTTTTGAATCTTTAATCAAATACGGATTGTAAATAAATACACGATCATTATAACTTACCTTTCTAATTTTATCGGGCTTATTGATGGCCAAAATTTCACCATCATTATCAATTTCAATCACATCCTGGTTCACATTATACCTGATCGGAATATTTTCAATGATTTCACCATCTGACAACTCTATGGTTCCGGGCAAAAAGAATTCATCCAAGTATGGAGAACCTTTAATTGAAGATATGGTACCTGACGTATTATGCGTAACAACTCCACCTCCGGTAGTTCTTGATTTGCTTGAAACAGGAATGGAAAATGAGGTATAGGTTGTGGTGGTTTGTGCTAAAATAATTTGACTTACAAATATTAAAGCAAGGGTATAAACTAATTTTTTCATTGTTTGGGTTATTAATGAATAAAAAGGCTATAAATCTTCCTCTAAAATAGCAATAACCCTGCCAATAAAATAATCCTCAATATATTTATTTAATTTTTCAAACTTGTATCTTGCAAACACATTATCAAGCTGTCTTTGAAAGCCATATAGGCAGGCATATTCATAGAATCAACCGGGTTAACCGGTGGAGATTTTACTTTTAGAGGATCCATGGCTTTACCGTTTCGATAGAAACGAAAATCGAGATGAGGACCACTCACAAGACCTGTTTTTCCAACATAAGCAATGAGTTGACCTTGCATAACCTTTTTCCCAACTTTCATTCCCTTTGCATATCTTGATAAATGCAGATAGCGAGTTGAATAAGTTCCGTTATGTTTAATTTTTATGGTATTTCCACCTTCGCGGGTTCGGTTCATTTGAACCACAGTTCCATCTCCAACACTATGTACAGGTGTTCCAACTGCTGCTGCATAATCAATTCCGTGATGCGGCCTTCTGATTTTTAAAACCGGATGCAGGCGGCTGTTCGAATATCGGGAACTGATTCGCTTAAATCGCAAGGGTGCCTTTAAAAAAGCCCTTCTTAAACTTCCTCCTTTATCATCAAAATAATCGCCAACACTATCCTGAACAAAATAAAAAGCATAATAATCCTCATTACTGTGATTGAACAAAGCTGCTTTTACTTTACCCAACCCAATTTTCTGACCTTCAACCAAAAGCTCCTCATAAATAACATTAAAGGCATCTCCTTTTTGTATTCCGAAAAAGTCAATCGTCCAGGCAAAAATCTCGGAAAGCTCATTGGCCAAGTTTGGATCTCCTTCCTGATCTACGATGGCATTCCATAAAGAGGAAGTGATTTCACCTTCGATCCGATTGTTTCGGGTTTCTACTTCCTTTTGCCCCGCATGAACATGCACAGAATCCCCTAAATCAAACACAATATATGAGGTCGGGCTATTTTCGTAAACAAAATATTGTACACTTTTTAACGAATCGTTAGAAGAAAGGATAGAATAATGATGCCCTGTTCTGATATGACGTACATCAAAAATAGGTTTTGCCCGTTTCACCGCCAAATCAATTTTTGCATAATCTACGTTGTGCGACATGAGGATATCTGCCAAAAACTCATTCCGTTTAATCTTACCCCTAAAAATCTCCAATGAATCAACTACAATTCCGTATTTCAAAGTAGGTTGGTATTCAGGAACTTCATCCAGCTGTCTTTCAAATCTTCTGTTACTTATAATAAATTCACTGACAAAGATGATGATAAATCCAATCAGTATCAGGATAGAAACCTCAACAATACTCTTCTTCATTAAAAGCTATTTAATTATTTTTTTGACTTGATTTATGCTGCTCAACCATTTGTATAAAATCATGAACCATATCATTTGGAACCGCAATGGATAACTGATAATGCATAATTTTCCATTGCTGATTTGATTTTACCAAAACACCGGATGCCATACAAACTCCCATCCAGGTATTGAGCTTTTCGTCAAACCAGGCTACCGATTGATCTTCATTCAGGTACAGTTCTCTTTCAAAAGCCTTAAAATCCCATGCAGAACCTTTGTCGAAATGGGGTTTACAATAAGCTTTAAACTCCTTAACCGTCCATTTTTCAGAAGCATCGGTACCAATGTAATAACCATCATCATGCATACAAGCAAAATAGGTATCAAAATCGGCTTCTGCTGCAGCTTTATGCCAACGATTTAGTAAAGTGTCTATTACTCCTTTTTGAGAAATTGATTGCTTTTGATGCACTTCAATATCCTCCTTATGAAGGGAAGATATTGAAAACATCAAACTTAAAAGTATAAAGTAAATTCGCATATTTCAGTTATCATTAAAAAAGCTAAAATACACTTTTTGACTTAACGATATATGATCTTTACTTATTACTCAATGAAAATTTTAAACCAGCCCTAAATGCTTCTAAATTTACATTTACAACATCTTCACCTTTGCTTTTAAATATAGTGCTTATAGCATTTTCGAGCGTACTGGCTTCAATATCCAGGAATGGAGCACTGGCTCCTAAAATGACAATATTTGCAGATCGGGCAGAACCAATTTCCTGGGCAATTTCGTCTGCATCGATGGCAATGTGATTAGGGATTGATTTTATTTTATCCATTACCTTTTCAAGCTCCGGATAATTCGGAATGTTTACAAATGGCTTGGTGTTGGTTATGATCCATCCATCTTTTGAAAGCATAGGTAAATATCTGAGTGCTTCCATGGGCTCGATAGAGATGATTAAATCCGCTTTACCTTCTGGAATTAAGTCAGAGGCAATTGGATTTGAAGACAATCGAAGATGAGATTGAACATCACCTCCCCTTTGGCTCATCCCATGCACCTCTGCCTGCTTGAGTTCAAGATCAAGCTCAATAGCTGCAGTTCCAATGGTTGAAGCAATTGATAATATTCCCTGTCCGCCGACACCGGCAAGTATGATATCTTTTTTCATTATGGCTAATTAATTTTATTGTTGCAATGATTTGGCTTTGTGTTTTAGACGCATTCTTTTATTTAATGTCTGAATGCATTCTCGTCGAGGAATTACAACCGAAACACCTTTATATTCAAGCTCTTCAGAAATAATTTTTACATTTTCCTCATGTTGTTTTGGCAATGGTTTTAACACTCTGATGTGTTCTTCTTCAACACCTAATCCAATACAAATTGCCTCAATCTTACCAAGCGCAGATGACTTTTGTCCACCCGTCATCCCGGTTGTTGAATTATCCAATATCAATATGGTGATGGGCGAATTATTGTTAACGGCATCTAACAATCCTGTCATTCCCGAATGGGTAAAGGTAGAATCACCGATGGCTGCAACTGCAGGAACAAGTCCGGCATCAGCAGCACCAATCGCCATGGTAATGGATGCTCCCATATCTACACATGAATTTATTGATTCCAGAGGTTCTAATGCACTTAATGTATAACAGCCGATATCAGAAAATACCCGACCTTTTGAATAAGACTCCATAGCTTTATTTACAGCCAAGAATGCATCATTATGTCCACATCCTTTACATAAAGAAGGAGGTCTGCCTGCTACAAAATCAGGGATATTTTCACCTTTGGTATCTTGCATGCCCAATCCAACTGCAACAATATTTGGATTTAATTCACCATCTCTTGGGATGGTTCCATCCAATCTACCTTTAATTTTTTTTCCTTTGTTTAATAATCCCCTCAAACGTTGTTCAATAAGCGGATACCCATCTTCTAGAATCAACAACTCATCACACTCATTGTAAATATTTTCAACCATTGCCTCAGGAATCGGATATTGACCGATTTTTAATACAGGGTATGGAATCTCCTGGTCAGAGAAATTTTCCATTAAATAATTATGTCCTAAACCGCAACAAATAATTCCTAAGCTTTTATCTTCACCATTAAAATATTTATTAAATCCTGAATTTGTAGCTTCGCCTTTCAATACATCTTGCTTCGAAAGTAGATCTTTATATTGCTTTCTGGCAATGGCTGGAAGAAGAATAAATTGTTTTAAATCATCTGGTAATTTGATCTGATTTTGTTCTTGATATTCTTTTCTAATAACACCAGCTCTGGAGTGCGCTAAACGGGTTGTAATTCTGAAAAGTACTGGAATTTGCATTTTTTCAGAAAGCTCAAAACCATATCTAACCATATCATAGGCCTCTTGCTGATTGGATGGCTCCATGATGGGCATGAGCGCAAAGTCACCATAAAATCGTGAATCTTGCTCATTTTGTGATGAGTGCATGGAAGGATCATCGGCAGAAACAATGATTAAGCCACCATTGGCACCGGTAATTGAGGAATTGACAAAAGCATCGGCCGCCACATTCAGGCCCACATGTTTCATGCAAACCATGGCTCTTTTTCCAGCATAGGACATCCCCAAGGCAGATTCCATCGCAGTTTTTTCATTGGCCGACCAATTTGATCGAATTCCTTTTTCTTTTGCTTCTTTTGATTTTTGAACAAATTCGGTGATTTCAGTTGAAGGAGTACCAGGATATGCATATATCCCTGAAATCCCTGCATCAATAGCACTTTGTGCGATTGCTTCGTCACCCAACAGTAACAACTTTTGCATATTTTTCGTTTTAAGGCTAAAATATTATTTAATATTTTTTCTTATTGCAAAATTACTCCTTTTTTTGAAATCTAATCCCACCATTTTGTAGTATAAAATCATTCTAGCATCTCCCAATTATAACTACTTTTGTGCCAATGAATTTTCTAGCTCACTTATATCTTTCGCCACCCAATAAAGAGGTAAAAATTGGCAATTTTATTGCCGATTCTGTTAAAGGAAAGGTATTTGAAACATATGCTCCCGGAATTCAAAAAGGCATTCTCTTGCATCGTCAAATTGATCAGTTTACCGATCAACATCCTGTATTTAAAGAAAGCTGCCTGAGGCTGAATCAAAAGTATAAAAGGTATTCGGGGGTTATTGTCGATATTTATTATGATCACTTTTTAGCCAAAAACTGGGATGAATATCACGAAAGAGACCTCAAGGAATTTGTATCTGAAGCCTATCAGCTACTCATTCACAATTACAAACTATTACCTCCCCGATCAAAACGCATTTTGCCTTTTATGATTACCCAAAACTGGCTGGTCAATTACTCAAACTTTAAAGATCTTAATCGTGTTTTTAAGGGAATGTCGCGCCGTACATCCAACAATTCACGAATGGATGAAGCCACCAAAGAGCTGAAGAAGGACTACCTTGCTTTCGAGCATGAGTTCAAACAGTTTTTCCCTGATATCATTGAGTTTAGCAAATCCTCGGAATATTATTAATGATTTGCCTGGTTTTTCTTTCGCATATATTTGCATGAATAGCTCAAGCTCCTTAAATTTATCGGTCAATTTTGCACCAAATGACTAAAACTAAAAAGGATCAAATTCTTGAAGAAAGAATTCAAATTTTAAAAAACACCCATATTTTTTCAGAAACGGGGGCTGATGTATTATTCGAAGTTGCAAATGCACTTACTGAAAAACATGCCCGTAAAGAAAAAATCATCATTCATAAAGGCGACCTGGGTAATTCCATGTTTATCATTGTAAAAGGAAAAGTCAGGGTTCATGATGGCAATCATGTGCTCACAAAATTAGGGCCTGGTAGCGTGTTTGGTGAATATTCATTAATTGATGAAGAAACCAGATCGGCTTCGGTTACTGCTGATGAAGCCAGCGACTTACTGAAACTTTCGCAGGAAGATTTTTTCAGAATCATTTCTGAAAAAAAGGAAGTGATGAAAGGCGTTTTGCGGGTCTTGGTAAAACGCATGCGAAATATGAATATTTTGGAAGAAAAGCTTTCAAAAAGTTATTTGAAAATTCAGAAACAGAAAGATGAAATTGAACTTCAACATCAAAGCATTTCTAAACAAAAAGAACTACTTGAAGAGCAGAATTACGATCTACTAAATTTAAATGAGGAAAAAAATCACTTATTGAGTGTTGTTGTTCATGGGATTAAAAACCCATTAACCAGCAGCTTATGCATGGTTGATTTATTAAAAGAGCAGAGCAAGAATGATGAATCTCAACAGGAGTATACTTCAATCATAAAAAACTCATTAGATCGGATCAATAAAATGATTAACGAGATCCTCAACATTAACCGCATTGAATCCAAAACTTTTAGCTTAAAAACAGAACCAATTGAAATCTCAAAACTGATAAAAGATGTTCTTTTAAACTTCAATATGGTTGTGGTTAGGAAAAGCTTACAATTAAATCTAAACCTCGACATCTGTCACGCAAAATTAAATGAGGTTTACACCCATCAAATTGTTGATAATTTGCTTTCAAATGCCTTCAGGTATTCACCCGTTTCCAAATCAATTGATATTAATTTAATGGCAAATGGCGAGAAAATAAGACTTGAAATTATTGATGAAGGACCAGGTATTTCAAAAAAAGATCCAAATTCAGTTTTTGATATTTATCAACGACAAAATGAAAAACCAAATCAGGAGAATGCTTCAACAGGCCTGGGGTTAGCCATCGTTAAGAGATATGTGAACGCAATGAAAGGTAATGTTTGGTGTGAAAACACAAAGGACAAGGGAGCTAAATTTATTGTTGAGCTCCCTCAAATGCATCCTAATTTCGTTTAAGAAATTTATACCTTTTAATATTTGAGCATTTACGAATAAACCGTAGCCACAATTTTTCTGGGGCCCCCTTTGTTTCTAAATTCACATAAATAAATACCCTGCCAGGTTCCGATATTCAACTGATGATTGCTAATCGGTATTGTAATTGAATTCCCTATTAAGGAGGCTTTGATGTGAGCCGGCATATCATCCACGCCCTCCAAAGTATGCAGATAGTCCCCCGAATTTTCGGGTGCAATTTTATTCATGATGGTTTCAAAATCAATACGAACTGAAGTATCCGCATTTTCATTTATGGTTAATCCTGCAGAAGTATGTTTAATAAATAAATGCAAAATCCCCTTCTTGGGTAATTCATCCAGAATTCCTAAAATTGTTCTTGTAACCAAATGATAACCTCTACTATATTCTGGTAACGAAAACTCAATTTGCTTAATCAAAATATTTCATTTTATTAAACTAAAAGTAGGAAATTTTATTCGATTTTGGAACCATCAGGCTTAATTCCTGCTACTTTTTCCAACATATCTGTTGTTAATGATTTTGGACGCTCCAATGGATAACTTAAAGCACGGTCCCAAATAATATTGGCACAAATTCCGATGGCTCTTCCGATACCGAATAATACCGTATAGAAATCGTATTCTTTCAATCCATAATGCCATTGAATAACACCTGATTGGGCATCAACGTTTGGCCATGGGTTTTTGGCTTTACCCTGCTCTTGCAAAATTGGAGGAGTAACCTTATACAATAAATCAACATATTTAAACAGCTGATCGTCTTTTATATGATTTAAACTAAACTCACGTTGTAACAAATACCTGGGGTCAGTTTTTCTTAGAACTGCATGACCAAATCCCGGAATAACTTGTCCTGAATTGAGGGTATCCCAAACAAATTGTTTCATCTCATCTTCATTTGGAATCGCGCCACCCATTTTATCACTTAAATCCTGAAGCCATTGCAAAACGCCCTGGCTGGCTAATCCGTGAAGTGGCCCGGCTAATCCATTAATCATGGCCGAAATAGAAAGATAAATATCGGAAAGTGAACTGGCAACCAAATGGCCGGCATGTGCACTCACATTACCTGCCTCATGATCACTATGCAAAATAAAGTGCATACGCATTACATCGTCATAAGGTTTATCCTTACCCATCATAAAGGCAAAGTTCCCACCCATATCCAAATGAGGGTTGGATTGAATCCGATTTCCGTCGCGATAAAGTTTTGCGTAAGTATAAGTTGCAATTTCAGGGAGCTTCGCCAGTAGATTCAATGAATCTTCATACATCGGATCCCAATAATCGGCCTTTGGAATTCCTGCGTTATATTTTTTTGTGAAAAACGACTCGCGGTGCATTGATAGAATAGCTGTTGAAAAAATCGTCATTGGGTGGCTACAACATGGAAATGCATCAATCAATTCATAAATATACCTTGGCAGGATTCTGCGTTTTGCAAATTCATCAACGACTTCTGAAACTTCTGCTTCAGTAGGGATATCTCCTGTTAGCAACAAATAGAACAAACCCTCGACATAAGGCATTTCTGCACCCTTCGGTTTGGGTAACTTCTCCATCACTTCATGAAGCTTATACCCCCTATATCTAATTCCTTCGTTTGGATCAAGGTATGAAATATCAGTAACCAAACTTTTCAGGCCTCTCATTCCGCCCAAAATTTGTGAAATGGTTACATTATCCACAACCACATCTCCATATTCTTTATTTAATCGTTCTGTTCTTGGTCTGTGTTCTTGTATTTTCTTATAAAGTTTTTCTTTTAAACTCGCCATTTGTAATTTCTTAATTAATAATCTATATGTTTTTACCTCTTATCGATGATGGCCTGTCCAAATTCAAAGCATTTTAACAGCTCTGCATTGTCCATCATCCGATGATAGTTATAAGTAACTTTTTTCTGAATAATCATTTTTATTAATGCCACTGATTTCAGGAAAAGGTAGCTGATTAACATTCATTTCATCTTGCAAAAAGTGAATCATTTTTTTTGCACTTTCACTACCCGCTGGCCATTCAAAACCGACATAAATATCTTTTGTATTCTCCCTAAAAACATTCACATCAACATTTCCCAACTGTTTCATCGGGAAAGTCGCATCTGTGATATATTTAACAGGCCAAATACGATCAGATAAATCCAAACTTTGTCTTAAAACCACATTGAGGGATGTACTTCTACCACCGATGGTGGTGCTTAAAGTTCCCTTTATTCCAACTAAATATTTATTGAATGCATCAAAGGTTTCCTGAGGAAACCATTCTCCTAAACAATTGAGTGAATTCTCCCCGGTAAACACTTCTAACCCGTTTATTTTTCTGTATCCATCATAAGCTTTCTCAACAGCAGCATTGAATACAAGCACTGGTGCTGCCCAAATATCTAGCCCAGTTCCATTTCCTTCATTGAATGAAATGCTTGGGTTATTTATAACCCTTGGTTCTCCATTTTCTATATTAATCGTTTCTACGCTCAACTTATAATTGTCTTATATTACAATGCTATTAAATATTTATTATTAGGTAAACCAATTAAGTAAATTTAATAATATTTATCCAATTTAAAAACAGTAATATTGTTTTTGATCTAATTTAAAAACAGATTTGAATAATTAATTTACATAAGCTTAAACTGCTGATTTTGCTAATTTTAACAATGGACAAAACCATAATATACTTCGATGATTATTGTTATTTATGTAGCAATACAATTCAGTTTTTAAACTGGATCGACAAAGGTCGAAATCTCCAGTTTTCAGGTCTAAATTCTGAGGAGAAAGCAGAATTATTTATTCAAGCAACCCCTAAGATACTAAATTCTGACAGTATAATTGTATATCGAAACCATCAATATTACATTAAATCAGCTGCTATTTTTCAAATTTTAAGAAGTTTGGGCGGATTATTTTATCTTTTTCGAATCTTCGAGATTATACCAATAAAATTTCTAGACTTAATTTATGACCAAATTGCAAGGCATCGATATAAAGTATTTGGTAAACGCAAAAGCTGTTACATCCCTCCCAGAAAATAAAAAAGGGATTCGAAAGTTCTGGAGGAACGAAACATTTTAAAAGATGATTGTTGGCTTTTAGATGATTTTGTATATTTGTTATTGTACGAAACCTCAACAAGTATGGAAAATAGATCCAGGGGCTTATACCGAAGCACCAATCAGCACGTTATTGGAGGTGTTGCAGCAGGGATTGCAGACCACCTGAATACAGATCCAACCATTATCAGAATTTTATTCGCCGTTGTTGCCTTATTTGGAGGTGGCGGTGTATTGATTTATGCGATTTTATGGATTGCCCTCCCTGCAAGAGAAACAACATTTTATAATCAACCTCAAAATTTCAGCAATATGGAAAATGAAAAAACTGATCAGAAAATGAATGAAGATTTTAATCAAAACCAGCCTTGGAACCCAAATCCCAACAAAAATGATGGCAGCTTAATTGCCGGCTTAATTCTGATAACACTTGGACTCATATTCCTGGCTGACCGTTTCTTACCACGAATTGACTTTGGAGATTTATGGCCAATTATTTTATTGGTTGCAGGTGTTGTTATGATCAAATCTGGATACAGCAAATCGAAAAAATAAATTCAATTAAAGCATTTTAAACCAGTTAATCAGGATCACATTTCAATGTTAATCCGATTGACTTATAAAATATTGACAAATGAAAAACAGTAATTTATTCTGGGGTGTAATTTTGGTCGCTATTGGAATACTATTTATTCTAGGCAATCTGGATTTTCTAAATTTTAATTGGTGGAATATATTTAGAATGTGGCCCATGTTATTGGTATTATTGGGTGTTACCTTACTGCCCATCAAAAATGGGATTAAAATGGTCCTAACCTTGGTAATTGCAGCCTTAACAATTGTCTTGCTCGTTACCGATACTTCCTTTAACAGATACGGCCGTTCTTTTCATTATAACTGGGATTTTAGCGATTCCAAAGATTATCATAAATATAAGAGAAGTGATCAGCATTTTTATGAACCTTACAGTACAGATATTGATGAAGCCACTCTGGACATTGAAGCTGTTGCCGGTGATTTTAACATCGGGGGGAACACCAATAATTTAATTGAAATTTATCAGGACGGAAATGTAGGCCCTTATATTTTTTCCACCCGAAGAAATGGGAATCATCAATATTTAGATCTTAATCTAAAAGAGTCAAATCTCCGCATTAAAAGATTGATAAATGATGTTGAAATTCAACTAAGTGAGAAACTTAAATGGGACATCAATCTTGAAAGTGGTGCTGCAAAAATTGATTTAGATTTAAGTGATTACAGAACCGGAATCATTGATATCCAAGGTGGTGCTTCATCTACTTATTTAAAACTTAGCGACTTGCAAAAAAAGACATCCGTTAACATTGAATCAGGAGCTTCGGCCATCACCATTGCCATTCCTGAAGATTCCGGATGTGAGCTTACCACCTCAACCATTTTATCTTCAAAAAACTTTAGTGGTTTCACCCGAATTGAAAAAGGCTTGTATCAAACCGATAATTACGAAACGGCTAAGAATAAGGTTTATATCGACATTGAAGCTGCCGTTACAAGTTTAAGGATCAGAAGATATTAAAACTCATTTAAATGGGGTCAGGATTCCTCAACTTCGAGCTTGAAACCCGTACCATGAACATTTGAAATACTGATGTTAGGATCGGATTTTAAATACTTGCGGAGTTTTGCGATGAAAACATCCATGCTTCTTCCGATAAAATAATCATTTTCTCCCCAGATGGCTTTTAAGGCAAATTCCCTGGATAGTAATTGATTTTTATGCTGGCAAAGTAACTTAAGTAAACCAGCCTCTTTGCGGGTTAAACTTTGCTCGAAACCCGGAGAGCTCAGTATCATATTTTTTGAATCGAAAGAGAAAATACCAATTTCAAAAATCGTGTCTACCTCCTGCTGATCTGCCTGGTAAATCTGACATCTCTTTAAAATCGCTTTAATCCTCAGACTTAATTCCTCGGTACTAAAAGGCTTGGTAATATAGTCGTCACAACCCACCTGAAATCCTTTGATCCGATCTTCTTTCAAGGATTTGGCCGTTAAAAATATAATGGGAATGCTTTGATTAAGTTCCCGAACATCTTCGGCCAGGCTGAAACCATCTTTTTTAGGCATCATGATATCGAAGATGCACAAATCAAAACGGTGTCGTTTAAATGCTTTTAAGCCCTCTTCTCCATCCTTACATAGTTTTATATCGTAATCCAGCATCTCCAAATAATCTTGCAGAACAAGGCTTAAATTAGGATCATCCTCAACCAATAATATTTTAATTTTCTCACTCATTACTATCCTCCTTTTTTTTCTGAATAAAAGGCAGATAAATTTCAAAGGTACTTCCTTTACCCAGTTCTGAATTTACTTGAATATACCCACCGTGAGCCTCAATCATGGTTTTAACATAATACAAACCAATCCCAAAACCTTTAACATCATGAATATCGCCGGTAGGCACCCTGAATAATTTCTTAAAGATTAACTTCTGATGATCAGAGCTAATACCAATTCCGTTGTCCTTGATACAAATCAAAACACCTTCTTTAATGTTTTTTGATAAGACTTCAATTTCTGGCTTGGCAACCGAATATTTTTTGGCATTATCCAATAAATTAGAAATGATATTGACAACATGAACCCGATCTGCTATCACCATTGAATTTTCAGCTTTTAGGTCCATCCTAATTTTACCATTCCTCTTTTTCAGTCCAAGCTTAAAGTGATCAACCACCTTATGTATTATTTTATGCAGGTCTATTTCCTTCGGTCGAACTTTCATGTCTCCTTTATCGAGTATTGAAATCTGTAAAACCCTCTCCACCTGATTTTCCAGTCGTACATTTTCATCATAAATGATGTTTGCATATTTTTGGGTTTTCTCTGCTGACTCATTCACATTTGAACGCAACAACATCTCACTTGCAAGCGAAATGGTTGAAATAGGAGTCTTCAATTCATGGGTCATATTATTTACAAAATCTGTCTTCATTTCCGACAAGCGTTTTTGCCTGAACATACTCACCACCGTATACCAAAAACTAATGATCACAATGATAATAAACACAAATGAAAGCAATAACCAACCCGACATATTTAGTAAAATCCGACTGGTTTGGTTTGGGAAATAAACCCCTAAATAATACTGTTCCGAATCGCATAAGCAACTAAGAGATACATTGTGTTGTGATTCGATAATCTCCTTCTTATACTGATTAAAAGTACCCATTAAGTATTCGGCGGTTTCCTGATTATAGATTCCATACTCATACTTATTTTGGATCAGCATACAATCCAATTCTTTACTTAACAATCCATGCAGTGTTTGCTCCTCAACAATTTCAGTAATCTTAGTTTTTAACACAAAATCATCCGGATTTTCCTGTATCATTAAGAGGGTAGAATCGGTATGGTCATTTAAAAGCTGATTTACTACTGATTTCATTGCAATTCTCACCCCATTATTGAATTGATCTTCCTTAAAATCAACAGCCTTTTTCACCCAATATAGCTGGGTGATCATAATTCCAATCATCGATATTGAAGCTACAATGACAATAAGTCTAAATATTTCTTTCTTCATGAATCCACAATTAAGATGAGATCATATAAGGAGTTATCAATAAAATGCACAAGTTCATCATTTTGCAGTTGTTGCTAATCCCTTTTCTTAAACAAAGATACAAGGTTCAAATTACTAAAAATTTTAAATTAACAATTCCTTAACAGTTTTTAACAGCCATTTAACATCAACTGTGTTTATTGAAATTAAATTTGTGTCACTAATAATTCAAACTCTAAAACTAATAAATATGAAAAAGATAATTTTAAGCTTGGCCGTAGTGGCTTTCATAGCTGTAGGAACTGTAGGAGCGACAACTTTAACTCAGGATCCACAAAAAAAAGAAGTAAAGAAAGCTAAGAAAGCTAAAGATTCGAAAGCTTGTGCTGACACTAAAAAAGCATGTTGCGATGAAGCTAAAACTTGCGACACAAAAAAAACTACAAAGAAGAAAAAGAAATAAATTTCTGAATTCTATCCATAAAAGTCTCAAATTTTGAGGCTTTTTTTTTGCCTATTTTTAAAGCAATTCGCTTAATTATTACCTTTACACAAAACTAAAATAAATGATTACAGCAAAAACTGAATATCTGGGAAACCTTAGAACTGAAGCACAACACCTACGCTCTGGAAATAAAATAATTACAGATGCACCCATCGATAATCAAGGAAAAGGTGAAGCATTTTCGCCTACCGATTTAGTGGTTACAGCCCTGGCAAGTTGTATGATAACTATTGTTGGAATTGCAGCCAATAATCATGGCTTTAATATTGACGGCACCCAAATAGAAATTACCAAAACCATGGCCTCTGATCCCAGAAGAATTTCAGAAGTGAAAATTGACTTCATGTTCCCTGCCAATAATTTCACCATCAAAGAAAAAAAAATTATAGAAAATGCAGCACTAACCTGCCCTGTTTCCCAAAGTCTGCATCCTGATTTAAAACAAACCATTGGATTTCAATACAAATAAGATGTTTTCAGAAATAAAAGAAGGATTAACTTTTCAGATTGAGAAATTAATAGGAAAAGATGACACCGCCACAAAGTATGGGTCAGGCACAGTTGAAGTATTTGCTACACCTGCCATGATCGCACTGATGGAAAAAACGGCGCTTAAATGTGTGGATGACCTACTTGCTGATGGATTTACAACAGTTGGAACAGAAATTAAAGTTCAGCATACCAAAGCTACTCCCATTGGAGAAACGGTTGTTTGTGATGCAAAAATCATCGAAGTAGATCGGAAAAAAATCGTATTTGAAGTTCGCGCATCCGATCAAAAAGGAAGTATCGGCTCTGGAACACACACACGTTTCATCATCAACCAGGCAGATTTTATGGCCAAGCTTATTTAAGTAATTTAATTTTCAAAGATTTATCATCAATGGCCCTTTGGGTGGCTAAAATTCCATCCAAATGGTCATATTCATGCTGAATAAGTTCAGATAAATCACCTTCTAAAAACCAGTTCTGTTCGTTCCAGTTCATATCCAAAAAAGTTAACTTAAGACTTTTTGCACGTTGCACTTTTACCAAAAGATTAGGAAATGAAAAACAATCATCCCAAAGGGTGATTTTCTCTTCGCTGAAGTCAGATAGTACAGGATTAATGATAACTACTGGTTCGTCTATATTCATATAAATAAACCTTTTAAAAACCCCGATTTGAGGAGCGGCAATGGCTCTTCCAGCTTTATATTTGGCCTTATACTCCATCAACGCCTGATGTAAAACTTCAACATCTTTTTTTACCTCTTCCAGCTCATGCTTTTTAACCTTCTCCGAAACCTGATACAACCGAAGGTCTCCCAATAAAAGTATTTTTTCTAAACTCATTTTATTCCTGCTTTAATTAGTAATCCACCCAATTTTTGATCTGTATCATTGATATGATCGATGAGCCAATCTTTTAAAAATCGCATTAACTCAACCGACAAACCCATTTTATTAACTTCCATATCTGCCTTAATTTGATTCATTTTTTCAATGAATAATCTATGCTCTTTTCGATGAATTTCTGCATGTGGATAATCCACCTGATCAAAATATTTTTCCTCTTCCTCAAAATGATATACTGAATAATCAATCAATTCCTTCAGGGTCTGTCCCATAACTTTATTACCCTTTCCCTCCGACATAGCTGAAGCTAAATTATTTAATAGACCGACTAATTTTCGATGCTGATTGTCAATAATTTCAACATTTGTATTATACTTATCAAGCCATGGAAACACGATCATAAAACCTCCTTTTTCTTTAAAATTAACAAAAATATAAATACGGCAATAAGGAAAATTTTATTGATTAAACTTTGTTTTTACTATCAATGATAATGGTTACCGGTCCGTCGTTTATTAAAGCAACTTCCATTTCAGCACCAAATTCGCCAGTTTGGATTTTTTTTCCTAGTTCAATTTCCATTTGCTTTACAAATGAATTGTAAAGAGGAATAGAAACATCTGGCTTTGCGGCATGAATATACGAAGGGCGATTCCCCTTTTTGGTACTGGCATGCAAAGTAAACTGACTGACCACAATCAGATCACCCTCACAATCTACAATACTTTTATTCATAACTCCGTGTTCGTCATCAAAGATTCGAAGCTGCGTAATTTTCCTACACAACCATTCAATATCACTTTGATGATCGGCATTTTCAATTCCTAATAATACCAATAAGCCTTTTCCTATTTGTGCTTTAATTTTATGATCAATGCTTACACTTGATTCCAAAACACGTTGAATTACAACTTTCATTCTGCTAATTTTAATGAAACTCCCAATCGTTGAGGAACAGAGTATTCATTGTAATATTATTTAATAACTTCGTCAAAAGTGACGTTGTATTTATTCTCATTAATCCCGATACGCTTTGCTATCGGGATTCGTTCAACTTTTAATTTTTATTTTCTTTACTCAATAAAAATTTAGTTTCACGAATCAAAATTACAACAATTAAACAGAAAACGAGCCATGTAAAAATGAAGCAATGAATCTATTTACTAACTTTGTTCAAAAGAATGAATCATGACTAAATTAAGTGTAAACATCAATAAAATAGCCACCATCCGAAACGCCCGAGGAGGTGATTTCCCCAATGTTTTAAAGGCAGCCATCGATTGCGAACGATTTGGTTCACAAGGAATAACCGTACATCCTCGTCCCGACGAAAGGCACATCCGTTATCAGGACGCCAGAGATATTAAACCCAAAATTGGGGTTGAATTTAACATTGAAGGAAATCCGGTTCAAAAATTTATTGACTTGGTTTTGGAAGTAAAACCTGCTCAAGTAACTTTAGTCCCCGATGCTCCTGATGCCATTACTTCAAATGCAGGTTGGGATACGGTAAAAAATGAATCTTTCCTGAAAGAAGTAATTGGGGAATTTAAAAGTCATGGGATACGTACCTCTATTTTTATAGAAACCAACGAAACGATGATCCGTAATGCCGTAAAAACAGGTGCCGATCGCATTGAATTGTATACCGAAAGTTATGCCGATAATTTTCATAAAAATAAAGAAGCGGCCATTGCTCCATTTATTGAAGCGGCCATTGTTGCCAACGAATGCGGTTTGGGAATCAATGCCGGTCATGATTTAGACTTACACAATCTCAGATATTTTGCCGAAAATATTCCAAATTTATTGGAAGTTTCGATTGGGCATGCACTTATCAGCGATGCTTTATATTTGGGCTTGGAAAACACGATTCAGCTATATTTGAAGGCTTTAAAGTTTTAAAAAGAAGACATCCACCTAATTGCCATGAATTTAATAAATGAAACTACCAACACTTTGAAGTAATTTATCAATTGAAATAATATTTGATATCTTAGCTTTAAATAGCGTATGATTAGTTACATTAATCCCGATCATAAAACGTATCAGGATTCGTTCATCTTAGAATTTTTATTGCACAAAGGCTTATAAAAATTTAGTTTTCACGAATAAACACTCATGGACAAAAAGCTTAAATCAGAAGCAGAGAATATATATTTAATATTAGGGGGCTTATTCATTGCCTCATTGGTAACAAGCAACTTAATTTTCCAGAAATTTTTTAGTTGGGATTTTTTTGGATTACACAACTTTGAATTATCTGTGGGTATTCTTCCCTATCCCATTACCTTTTTGGTTACAGACATCATTTCCGAAATTTATGGTAAGAAACGTGCCCAACGGGTAATTTTAGCCGGGATTTTCGCGAGTGCTTTTATGTTACTCATCATCATTGCCAGTTCGTTGGTAACTGCAACCGAATGGTCGCCCATCCAAAATGATGAATTTAACAAGGTTTTTGGGTTCACCTTTATCGCGGTAGCGGCCTCTTTATCAGCCTATTTACTGGCTCAGTTTGTGGATGTTCAATTATTCCATTTCTGGAAAAAACTAACCAAAGGCAAACATTTATGGTTACGGAATAATGCTTCAACTTTTTTATCCCAATTCATCGATACATTTACCGTACTTATGCTCCTATGTATTTTTGGAGTAATTGAATGGAAATTATTCGGGATTTTACTATTAAACGGCTATTTATTCAAGGTTTTTGTTGCCATGATGGATACCCCCATCATCTATTTAGTCGTATATTTATTTAGAAAACGTTTTCATTTAAAAGACAACATGGCTGAACTCAAATTTTAGAGTAAAACAGAAATATTTTCTAAACCTATAACCATTAAAATACACAATAAGAATGAAACTTTTTTTTAGAACTTACGGAGATGATGGGCCTGCCATTATTATTTTACATGGTTTATTCGGAATTTCAGATAATTGGGTAACTTTTGGTAAAAAACTGGCCGGTGCAGGCTATAAAGTTTACATTCCTGATCAACGAAATCATGGTCAATCGCCCCACAGTTCAACTTTTAATTACCTCGCCCTAACCGACGATTTATACGAATTTATTGAAGAACACGAAATTAAAAATCCGGTTTTACTCGGTCATTCAATGGGTGGAAAAGTGACTTCCCGGTTTGCTTTAGAAAATCCGGAAATACTTAAAAAAGTAATCATTGTTGATATCAGCTTAAGGGCTTATGCCAGTCGTTCAAAGCATGCTGAAATCATTGATGGAATGCGACGCATAGATTTTAACATGGCCAAATCCAGAAAACAGGTTGATATGCTTCTTACTGAAAGAATTCCTGATTTTCGCATTCGTCAGTTCATCTTAAAAAATCTTTATTGGAAAGATAAAGATCGATTGAATTGGAGAATCAATTTTGAAGCCATTTGCGCCAATTTGGAAGACATGTTTGATGGCATTGACACCATCGATCGTTTTAATAAACCTGCCCTCTTTATTAAAGGCGGATTATCGGATTATATACTACCCGAAGATTTCCCTACGATCAAATATAATTTTCCTAAATCAGAAATTGTAACCATTGAAAATACCTCACATTGGGTTCACGCCGAAGCACCAGAAGAGTTTGCAAAATTGGTTTTTGGTTTTTTAAAGGAGGATTGAGAAGTAACTTTCTGATTAGTTTTCCATTTCAATTTCACGCTTTCGATAAACCCTTTTCGAAAGGCCGATGCTCAGTTCATACAAACCAAATAAAGGAATCACAACCAAAATCTGGCTGAACACATCAGGAGGGGTAATAATGGCTGAAATAGAAAGCAAAATCACCAACATATACTTTCTGTTTTTCTTCATAAATGTTGGAGTAACGATTCCAGCCTTGGTTAAAAAATAAACAAAAATAGGAAGTTCAAACACCAAGCCCACGGCAAAAGTTACCGAAACAACCGTACTGATATACGAACTTAGCGACATGGTATTTTCCACAAAATCGCTCACCTGATAGGTTCCCAAAAACCTAACTGTTAAAGGAACAATTAAAAAATAACTGAACAATACGCCTAAAATAAAAAGCAATGAACTTGAAACAACCGCTCCGCCTGAATGTCTTCGCTCTTTTGTTTGCAGTGCAGGATTAATAAAACTCCAAATTTCATAAATGATGTATGGAAAAGCAACAATAACGCCTGCTACAAACGAAATGTACATATGCGTCATAAACTGCCCCGACATATTAATATTGATAATTTTCAAGGAAAGATCACTCATGCACAAAGATGGAATGGAGAGGAAATCAGCGATGCGGCAAAGCAATTGATTGGTAATAAAATCAGAATCTTTGGGCGCTAAAATAATGACATCAAAAATAATATTCCGATTTAAAAAAGCTACTATAGCTAGAATGAGGATTGCCAAAAAAGATCGAACAATATGCCAGCGTAATTCTTCTAAATGTTCCCAAAAAGTCATTTCCTTTTCAGGATTTTTATTCCTTTTTTTATTTGAATTTACCTCTGTCATCTATCTTTTACCAATTTATTGAAATGCAATACAAAGATGCTAAAAAATTCTGGATTTCATATTACAACCCTACAAGGGTTTAAAACCCTCCTAGGGTTATAAAAGTTTAATTGGCCAATGAACGCGATGGCTTCCTTTTGAGAAAGCCATCCCAAATATATTAGACTCCGGCATTACGGCCAGAATGACAAAAAGCCGAAGGGGTGTTACCCCTTCGGTCCGCAAAAAAATAGCCCTCAGTATAAAATACCGAAGGCTACAACTTAAATTTCAACCTATTAACCTATTATTAATCAAAATTTAGGTGAAAATGATTTGTGTGTTTTCACCACCACACATGCCATAAAAGTCACCGATGGTAATGATGTCTTTTACATTTTCGTTCAAGTCTTTTGCTTCAAGTTTAAACATATCAGTGGCCAACTTACAAGCATAAACTTCACCACCGCCTGCAGTAATCATGTCCAAAAACTCATCAACCGGAGGAATATCCAAGTCTTCCATTTGCTTTTTCATCATCGAAGATACACCGGCTTCAACACCTGGTAACATTCCCATGATTGAAGGGAAAGGAAGTCCGCCCGGCATTCGCATGGCAGGGTTTCCTACAGTTGCAGTTTTAAGTTTGTTCATTTGCTTCTTAGTAATGGCATCCAATCCGAAAAAAGTAAAGAAGACCTTGGTTTCAATTCCTTCCATTACAGCCCCATTGGCCATAACCAATGAAGCATAAACATCTTCAATGCTGCCTTTTGCACAAATAATACAGACTTTTTTTAGTGGAGTTTCATTTTTGTTTTCCATGATATAGTAATTTATAGTTTAAATTAGATACAGCTAGCTGGCTTGGGCACACCCGAAATTTTAGTCGCTTTTTTAAGTGGTGCTCCAGGAAATAATTGATAAAATCCTTTAATATCAACAATCCCTGATTTCCCAATACCTCTGATGGTAAGTGCATCACCACTGTTTACTTTATTGCGAATAAATTCAATCAACTCAAAATGTTTTTCGGTTAATTCAATTCCTTCTTCTTTTGCAATTTCAGTTCCAATTTCCTTGGTCCATTGTGAAGGGTCGTTTAAATATCCCTCACCTGAAATGTCTACTGAGACACCTGCATATGTTTTTGTTGCCATAGTATTTAGTTTTAAAATTATTTATTTTTCTTTTGCTATATTTTTCAAGAATGTGATCATGAAGCCCATTCCTTTTTTCATTTCCGGAGTATTAATTTCTTTCATGATTTTCCAGAGCGAGTATTCAGGTACATTTTCAGTATCTAAACTCTTATAAACATTAAGTCCGTTGTTAAAAGCCTTCAGCATTTCGGGCTGGGTTAAACTTTTAACGATTTCGAGCATAGGAACAATATTTTCCGAAAGCATTTTTACATCTTCTGCACTAAAATGGGTGACTACATTTTCAACCATTCTGCCCAGTTCAGCAATAAATTCGAAATATCCTTTCTGCTCCAACTCATTCATTTTGTTTATACTATCCAGGCCAACTTGTTGAATAATTGGAGTTACATCCTTAATCAAATCGTTGGCACTTTCAAGCATTCCAAATAGTTCGTTAAAGGTATTTATGTTTCTGATAAATTTAAAACCCAATTGCTTTAAAGCTTCTCCATCTACTTCAACACCCGCATTATCAAGCTCTACAACAGCAGCTTTAAACATATCGGTTCCAATTAAGGAAACATCAGTAACAAGATCTTCAACAGTTTGTCGGGATTGCTTCTGAGCAATAACTTCTTCCAAAACCATATCCAGTTTCTTGTTGATATCGTCAAACTTCGTTTGAATTTCTTTATCTGTCATTTTTTGTTTTTTTATACAGTCTTTAAAAATGACCTGATTTATAATTTTTTTCCTGCCATTTGCATTTCCGAATCAATGGGCATATCTTTTCCTTTGAGCAGAATGTGCCAGTAAATCCATCTAAAGATTAATTTACCATAATGATTCATTCTTGAGATCTTAAGCAAACCAAATGGTCCTAAACCAGGAAATGGAAATGATCCGGGCAAAGGCTCAGTTTCATAATTGAAATCAATTAAGGTTCCTTTTCCATATCCGGTTTCAATGTAACAATTGGCATGACCATCAAATTTTGCTGTAAATGGCCGGCCTTCGATGGCACATAATAAATTCTCTTCTAAGATTTCAGCTTCGAAGTGAACGACTGAGCCGGCTTTGGAAGTAGGCACATTTGCGGCATCACCAATCACAAAAATGTTTTCTGCTTTTTTTGATTGCAAGGTATATTTATCGGTTGGCACGAAATTGAGATCATCGCCCATTCCACTTCTTTCAATCATATCGTCGCCCATATTTGTAGGAATGGAGACCAAACAATCAAACTCGACCTCTGCACCTGCATAATCGATGATTTTTTTATTTTCATTATCCACCTCCGCAATATTAAAATCGGGAATAATATTGATGTTTTTATCTTTTAAAAGCTGACCCAACATTTTTGTGGCTCTTGGCTTGGTAAAAGCACCAGGTAAAGGGGTTACATAAGTAATATCAACTTTATCTCTCATGCCTCTTTCGGTAAAAAATGCATCGGCAAAGAAAACGAATTCAAGCGGTGCTACCGGACATTTAAATGGGAGTTCTGCAATGTTAACGACCAATTTTCCACCTTTCCAGGTTTTAAAATAATCGGCTAAAGCAACAGCGCCTTCCACTGTATAAAAGTCGAAAATCTCTTTATACCATAAATCTCCTTTGAGACCCGGAGTCTCTTCAGGAGCGGTTCTGGTTCCGGTTGCAATAATGAGGTAATCATAATTGATCACCACCCCATCTTCGAGTAAAACGGAATTTTTCTCAGATTCAATTTTATTAATCTTACTATATATCACCTTTGTTCCTACCGGGAAGAAATCACTTTTGGGTTTGATAACATCATTTTTGGTATACATTCCGAATGGAATGAATAAAAAGCCTGGTTGATAGTAATGGACTTTATGCTGATCTATAATTGTAATATCCCATTCATCTCGGTCAAGAACCTTTCTCATTTTATTGGCCATAATTGTACCTCCGGTACCTGCTCCTAGAATCAATAGTTTTTTCATGTGTTTATAATTTTATATTTTAATGAAAATAAAAAAAACAATAAATTTACTCACCCATTCAACTGTTACACTTGCATATAACAAATTTAATCATTTTGGGTGCCTTTGTAAATGCTTAAATTTGTTATACTCATTTCATACGAGATAATAATTTATATTATTTGTATGTTTGTATTTAAATACTTATTCGGGTTCTATATTTTATCTGGGGCAAAATTAGTTTTGCCTGAGAACCTATACAAGTTTCTAGATATGATATATATCATAGTATTTAAATCTATCGATATGTTGTTCACAAACCCACAAAATAATGCCTGAACTTATTGCATCAAGTCATTGTAAAACATGTTCTTACAAGAATCTTCTTTTTGGGAACCTGAGTCCTGAAGAACTCAATTTAGTGAACAGGAACAAGAAGGAGATCATGTTTAAAAAGGGGGAAATCATCAGCAGAGAAGGCAAGGATATCACTTCATTTTTATACTTAAAGGAAGGATTGGTGAAGCTTTATACCCAATCTCAAGACAATAGAGATCAGATTATCAGCATCGCAAAACCACGCGACTTTATTTCACTTCTGAGCATGTTTTCGCTTTCAACTTATAAATATTCCATTTCCGCACTTGAGGATTCTGTGGTCTGTTCAGTGAATATGGATGCTTTAAGAGAGGTGATTTCAAAAAATGGAGATTTTGCCATTGAGATCATGAAAAAGATGAGCAAAATGTATGATGACATAATTGAGACCAGATTTGAAATCAACCGGAAACATTTGAGGGGACGTATTGCCTATATTCTCATTTTCTTCTCAACGCATATTTATCAAAGCGACGAATTTGAATTGCCAATTTCAAGACGTGAGATAGCCGAACTCATTCAAATGACAACAGAAAATGTGATCCGGATTTTATCCGAATTCAGGAAAGATAAAATAATAACGATCGATGGAAAACGCATAAAAATGTTAAACCCCGATCGCCTCGAAAATGTTTGTAAATTGGGTTAATGTGAAGTTAACTCAATGTTGATACATCTGTCATCCTGAACTTGTTTCAGGATCTAATATGAATTAAAGAGAGATGCTGAAACAAGTTCAGCATGACGTTAGTTTTAAAAAGATTAACTAACACCAGTAATTTTTAACAACCTCCCTCAATAACCGTTTTCTTTTTCTTACGGGTTGGAATCACAACTTCTGGTTGTTCCATATTAGCGTTCATATCAAGGGTTCCACTTGAAAGGTTTTCCATAAGCTCGGCAAAATTTAATTTTGGCTCTTCAATTAAATATTGTGGGATTTCTGATTCACTTAACATATCATAAGTTTCGCCAGAGTAATAGCCGTAACCTCCTAGTAAAATCTTTACATTATTGTATCCCATTTGCTTCAGTATCATCCATGGTCCATTAGCAGCAGTTTGGTCATACGCATACAAAACTAGCGTTATAGAGTCTTGACTCATTTGATCAAAAAAGGCAATGTTTTCATCCATTAAGATACTTTTGCCTGGGATGTTGATGGCGTTTTCAACATGTCCTTTTATAAACTCATAAGGGTTTCTTAAATCCACAAATTTAAATCCTGCAGTCTGTTCCCAAATAATTTCTTCTGCCTCTTCAGGGCTCATTTCATCATCATAAGAAAGAACATATTCTAAAGTCTCTTCTATTGAAGCCTGATATTCAAAATCGGGTTTACTTAATGTAACAAATCCAATAACGATAATAATTACAAAAAAGAAAACTGCAAAAGACAATCTATTTGTTCTTTGATTTGTATCTTTCATTTGTCTATAGTTTATTTTTTCTATTCAATATTAAAACGAATCTTAATTAACAGCCGCCTTCAATCACTGTTTTCTTCTTCTTACGGCTCATTACAACAACCTCTTGAATGGTTTCATCAGAAACAACGGATTGCCCACCACAGAAATAAATACTGGCTCCTTTTCTAAACTGATATAAATCAAACTCTGAATTTGAAGCAGTTTCGGGCGGAGCAGTAGGTTGAATAATGGTTTCAAACCATTCGTTCAATCCACCTTTCATCACATATAAATTTTCATAACCCATTCGGCGAGCTAAAAGCCATGCCTGTTCGGCATATACATCTGCATTTGAGAAAAAGATAAGCTCTCGATTCGATTGGTCCAGGTAATCTGCCCAATCCGGATGCAAAATGTCTTCTAACGGAATATTTTCTGCCCCTGGCAATGAATACTCAAAATAAGCATCTGCCATGCGAACATCAATTAGAAAGATACTGGGATCCTTATTGATTAGGCGTTCGGCAACTTCATCCGTACTTTTATAATGAGTTTGCTCTTTTAACTCAAGTAATAAGGCCTTTGGGCTAACTTCAGTAGTGCTTTTTTTCTCGGGTAAAACCAATAAAATAACGCTAAGAATGATGACCAAGGCGATTAATAAACTATATCTAATATTCATTGCTTCCCTTTTTTAAGAGTTAATTTTCTTTTCAATTTTAGTTGCGAAATAAAACATTGGGATGGCTATAAGTACCACCAAAAGCACAAACAAAGGCGCTGAAATACCTAGTGTTTCATGAATCTTAATGGCTCCAAGGTTTCCTTTGGTATACAATTCAGATAACCAGGGGAAGCCTTCAGCAAAAATCAAAATTCCGATAAACATGCCTCCGGTAAATACCATGGCATCAATTTTACCAATGGCCACACCAGTGAAACTAGTTCCGGGGCAATATCCACCCGAAATAAACCCGATACCCATAATAACTCCACCAATAATTGATGAATAAATGAAAGTTGGATTTACATAAATAAGATTGATATCTATCCATCCTAAATAATCAAAATACAACAATCCCAACATAGCCGTTATTGCAGCTGTAAAAAAAACTTTTAGTACAACAAAATCGTAGCCATAAAAAACGCCGGCTAATTTGCGTGATGAAGAAAATCCTGATGATTCAAGAACAAAGCCAAATGCCATTCCGATAATAACAGCAATTAATAGATTCCACTCACCACCGATGATACCCTGAGGAATTAAAGGTCCCATAATAATATTTTTATATTGTTAAATCCAATTTTTTCTGAAAAAATATGCGAATAAGTATGCTGTGCCGAAGATGGAAATCATAGAAATAAATCCTGAAGTTGCCATACTTCCCATACCACTTAAGGCTGCACCACTCGTGCAACCACGCCCAAGTTGTGAACCAATTCCAAATAGCAATCCCCCTATACCAGCAAAAATTAATCTGCGGCGCGAAGTGATTTTTGGTGAATGCTCGATCTGAAATTTCAATCGACCTGCTAAAGCTCCCGAAATAAGAGCACCAACAAGTATTCCAATGGCCTCAAAAACCAGCCAGGTACTCATCGGATGATGATCGTCACTAATAAAACGACCTAAATATTCTGATTCTTCGGCAAACTCAGGAGTAACTGTATGAACTGCCGTTACTACGGTGCTTTTGATCGCTCCACTTGCACCCAAACCTCGACCGGTAATATAGAATGTTAGGAGTAAAATGAGTCCCAGCATTACACCGCCAAAATAAGGATTGAAGTATTTTTTGCTTCGATCTTTTTGATTTATCATTACTTTACTATTTAAATTTTATTATCTGATTAATCTCCACTTTACACTCTAATACAGGTATCTGGTAATTTGACCTGCTTCCACCATAATGAAGCGGAACATCAAACCTCCAAACAAAATCAATGCAGCAGGGATAGCTACAGGAATTTTATACCCTCTAAGTTCCATAATCTCTAAAATGGCCGGAACAATCAGTCCTAATAATACAACAAATACCCAAAATGAAACGGTAAATTCACCACCTAAGAATAATTCTGCTGCATTAATCTGAACCGCTGTACTTGCCAAAAATCCCATAAACATATGGACGATAAAGAACAACTCTATTCCGATTAAAATTAAATCAATTTTGCTCATTAAACTTCTTTCGAAATGACTTTTCGACATCCACATAATGGTTGCAGCTCCAGTTGATAAACCCGAAACGAGGAACAATGGCCCTAATATAGCTGTATTCCAAAGTGGACGTGCATTAAATGCTGAGAGTAAAATTCCGGTATAAATACCTAAAATCACCGCAGAAATTAACATTGCCCATGCCATTGGCTTACGATATTGAATGATTAATGCTTCCCATTTGTTGAGGATTTCAAATTTCCAATCCCATTTAGGAAATAGCTCTTTGATATAACCTGCAACCCACATCATTGATAATGGTGTTATAAACATTAAAGTCCAGGCACCCCAAGACATGGGTGATTCCAATCGAACCGTTAGGTATAACCTCCAGAAATACCATTGATGTTTAAGGTCGAGGAAAAGCGCAAATAGTCCAAGCACCAAGGCAACAGGCACTAAAAAAGTAGCCCATTTTACGGTAGTTGGCATTTCTTTTTCCTTACCCAAGATGGTATATAAAGAGGCAAAAAACAAAATGCCTGCAGCAAGTCCTCCGAGGAATAAATAAACTGGAATTTGCCAATGCCAAATGTGCAGATAAGGATCAATATTTGGAATATTTCTGCCGCTCACAAAAATTTCTTCTCTCATAATTCTATTTTTTAAAATTTCGTTGCATAAAGCAGGTTCACAAAAACTTGAACCTCTTTAAACCTTCATTTTGTTTCTTTATATCAAATAAAATATCTGTGGTTTTGTACCTGCTTCAGGTGCAAGGGTTTTGTATTTTCTATTCTTTAGTGCCACAGACACATCGCTATCAGGATCATCCAGATCTCCGAAATACATACAATTGGTTGGGCAAACAGAAACACAAGCTGGATCTTCACCTTTTTCAACCCTGTGTATACAGAAAGTACATTTATCCACATATCCTTCTGGATGCGAATATCTGGCATCGTAAGGACAGGATTCGATACAGGCACCACAACCAATACATTCATTGGCTTTAACGGTTACAATTCCACCATCTTCATAACGACTTGCTCCTGTTGGGCAACACCTTACACAAGGTGAATTATCACAGTGATTACAACGCTCTGAGCGAATTTCAAGTTCAAGCTTTGGATAAGTTCCATCCATTGCCTCAACTACCCAGTCTCTGCAATATCCGTGGGGTACATTATTTTCAGTTTGACAAGCGACAACACAATCGCTACATCCGACACATTTTTTAGTGTCAATTGCCATTGCATACCTCATTATTTATTCTCCTTTCCGGGATTTTCTGTAATGAAAGTCACAAAATTGCCTCTCATTCCGGTCCCACCCATAATTGGGTCAATCATAACATTGGTTATCAATTCCGAATCATTTGCACCACGTCCAAATGTTTTCGATAAATTTTTATTACTGTGCCCAAAACCATGAACCATATAAACAGAGTCCCATCTGATTCGTTCTGTTACACGCACTTTAATCGGGAAGGATGAAACCTCACCATCCTGATTCTTCAACCACACTTCCTGCTCATTCTCCAGGTCCCACAACTTAGCTACCTTCGGATTGATCCAAACTTTATTCTCATCCATCAGATCAACCATATTAGGATTATTTGCTGTACGACTAAAAGTATGCATTGGAGCACGTCCATAAATCAGGCGATAAAATCCTTGCGCAGGTTCTGGATGAGCTGTATATTTTGGCATAGGGTCAAATCCATTCTGTGCTAAATCGGTTGAATAAAACTCAATTTTCCCGGTATTGGTATTGAATTCCATTTCCTCACCATCTCTCAAATAAAGAGCTCCTGAATCACGATCAAATATCTTAATTCCGGTTGTCTTCATTTCTTCTAATGAAGTTCCTAGTTCATTCAATTGCCAATCAATTACTTCAGCATAATCTTCCCAAGGGAAATAATGTCCAAGTCCTAATTTGTCACCAATTTTTTTGGCCATCCACCAACTTGGTTTTGAATCATATTTTGGTTTTGCAGCTGGCATTCGTAAAGCAACATTCGGCTCACGATGCGGAGAAACCCTTAAGTCGTCATAACGCTCCAAATAAGTACATTCAGGTAAAACAACATCTGCATAGCCTGTAATTTCCATTGGCATGGTATCAATCACAACCATGAAATCAAGTGCATCCATCGCCTTTTTCAAGGTCTTGGTATCTGGCATGGTTATCGGAAGATTGGTTCCGGAAACAATCCATGCATGAATTTGATGTTTATTTTCATCTGAAGGAATTGAAGCTTCAATTAAAGTATTTGAAACCGACAAGCCCGCCAAAGGATACTTTCCATTCATGGTTTCTTTCCACGACCATTCCGGTTTTGGGAAATCTGGTGTTGGATAATGAGGAATATGTAAACTTTCTTTAAAGTAGAAACCTCCACGTCGGCCCCATGATCCCAACAATGCATTTAATATTGCAATGGCTCTAGAGCGTTGTGTATCGTCACCATACCAGGTAGCATGACGGCCGGGATGAATGATAACTGCAGGAGAAGCATCTCCCATTTCACGAGCAGTTTTACGAATCACATCAGGCTTGATAGTCGTAATTCCATAAGCCCATTCAGGAGTCATATTTTTTACATGTTTCTTAAGCATATCGAAACCGTAAGTATATTGCTCCACATATTTTTTATCGTATAATTCTTCTTTGATGATCACGTGAATCCAAGCCAAAAGAAGTGCCATATCAGTTGCCGGTTTTATTGGCAACCAGAATTTAGATTTGCTTGCTGCTGTTGAATATCGAGGATCAACAGTGATGATGGCTGCACCTTTATCAATGGCCATGGCCATTTCCTGTACCTGACCATTGTGCATGTTTTCACCAAGGTGAGAACCAATTAAAACCATGCATTTGGTATCCCGAATATCGGTTGGCTCAGGAGAACCAACTCCGCTTCCAAAAGTTGCTGTAAATCCAACTTCACGAGGTCCACGACATTGTGCATATGAAGGTGCCACAATATTTGTAGAACCAAAAGCTTTTAGCAAATGCCCCATATGGTGGCCTGAAGACCCATGATTAAATAAAGCAACACTTTCTGGGCCATGCTTTTCAGCTACTTTTTTCATGTTGTCAGCAACCAATTGTAATGCTTCATCCCAACCCGCTTCACGGAAGGTTGATTTTCCATTTTCTTTTTTAACTCTGATGAGAGGTGTTTTTAAACGATCCTTATCATGATACATTCCAACACCTCCAGTTCCTCGAGGGCAAAGCCTGCCATTACAATGAGGGTCATCATCATTTCCGATAATCTTAACAATTTCGTTTGCATCATTTGTATAAGTCCATCCGGCACATTTCCAGAAACACACTTCACAATAGGTAGGTGTTCGTGTCAAATCATTATCATTCAATGATTGTGATGCATCACTGGCAAAAAGCGAATTTCCTTTGGCAAAAGTAAATGCGCTTCCAGCAACTGCGACCCCTGCTGTACCCAGAGCTGATATCTTTATAAAATCTCTTCTGGTCTTCATAATAACGTATATATATATGTATGTTTTATCTTTTGGCAAATATATACTTCCTCTATATAATAGAGCGTTAAATTTAAACCCTTCAAATCAGGAAAAAAAAGGTATTTGGTCAAGTTTTATTTGACGTATGACATACAGTGTCTATTTATTATTTTACTTTTATAATAATTATTTACTTTTTTAAGAAATATGGCGATTCCAATCAAAACAAAAAGCTGTAAAGAATGTACAAACAAATCTTCCTGTTTCAAGAAATTAAGCATACCCGAACTTGAGCTAATCGATGATAACAGACTGGAAATAAGTTATAAGTCAGGGGAGATGATTTGCAAGCAAGGTTCTTTTGCATCACACATACTTTTTGTAAAAGAAGGCTTAATCAAACTTTATATCGAAGGCAAGGATAAAAACCTAATCATCGCCCTTGTTCCCGCAGGAAATTTAATTGGGATACCTTCCTTATTTGGAGATCCTATATTTCATTATTCTGCAGTAACTTATGAAGAATCAACAGTTTGCCTTCTAAACATTGAAGTATTTCGAAAGTTTACACGCGAAAACGCACACTTTTCCTCAGAATTGATTAGCATCATAAATCAGACAACCATTCAATCCTACGATCGATTTTTCTCTATTTCGCAAAAAAACACCTACGCGCGTTTTGCAGATTTAATTATCTATTTATCTGAAAACATCTATAAAAAACCGAAGTTTAACATTCCTTTTTCACGCAAAGAATTGGCTGAATTGGCATCTATGTCAATCGAGAGTTTATCTCGCATTATCAAGGGATGTAATCAGGAAGGAATCCTGAAAATTAAAGGTAAAGAATTTGAAATCATCAATATTGAACGCCTTCGAAGTATCAGTATGAATGGCTAAGACCTAATCTAAATAGTCAGTCATTAATCTTTCATATTCAGAGATTGGCTATTTTTGTACCAAATTAAAACATTCTGATGGCTAAGAATATGAGTCGACATAAGTTTTTTAAAATCCTAGCTTATATCTTTATTCTACCCACGGTTTATTTACTGAACCGAATGGCTAAGGATCATAAGAAATTTAGCACAACAGAAAGTGAGTATCGCATCAGCAAACCTCCCCAAGGGCTCAGTATCAATGGCCCCATAATTATATCTAAGGAAGAAAATCAAACCAAAATCTTTTCATCCCGCTGCACCCATTTGGGTTGTATGATTAACAAAGTTGAAGGCAATGAAATCATTTGCCCATGTCATGGATCCAAGTATGATAAAAATGGGATTCCTACAAAAGGCCCATCTATAAAAGCCTTAACAAAACTAGATTTTTATACGGATGAAAAAACCAAGGAGATTGTAGTCAAGCTGGGATGATATGAAAAAGATGCTATCTAAAATAAAGTCCTTACTTTTTTTCGACACCTATGGTGCCATCAGCATTGCCAATTTAATTATTTGTTCGGTAACGGGAGTAATTATTGCTGTCCCTTTTGATATCAATAGTCCATATGATTCCATCAGTTTAATGATGATTTCCAATCCGGCAGCCAGTTTCTTCAGAAATATGCATTATTGGAGTGCACAGTTCTTCCTCATTTTTTCTATGCTTCATATTTGGGATTATTTGGATATTGGTAAGTCTTTTAGGCTAAAGCATGGGGTTTGGATAAGGGCTGTACTTTCCATATTATTCATCATTTATGTGATGATTTCAGGATTTATTTTAAAAGCAGATGCTGATAGTTTACAAGCCCGTCGAATCATTGAAACCCTTATTGATTCCATTCCTTTTGCAGGTTATTTAATTTCGGCTATTTTTTTAGGTCCGGAAGGAAGCTTTCAATTGATTTATGTTCATCATATTGCAACGGCAACCATTTTCATTGCTTTAATCACCTTCGAACATTCACGAACCATTTGGGCAAAAATGCCAACCTTAATGGGCGCAATGATATTTGCCATTTTATTTTCATTGTTTTTTCAAGCTCCACTTCACGATAACTTAAGCACCATTGTAAAAGGTCCTTGGTATTTTGTTGGCTTTCAGGAAATTTTGCATTGGTTTAACCGACCAGCCTATTCTTTAATCATTCTTTTGGCCTTAATTCTGATCATTTACCGATTTCCTTATGCTTCAGTGAAAAACTCAAAAATAATCAGAATAGGGATTCTGACTTTTGTTGGAATCTATTTGATTTTAAGTATTATTGGCTACTTTTTCAGAGGTGAAGATTGGAAATGGAGATGGGAATTTTGGGAAGCAGAAACCCCTTTCCACGCTCAAATCATCAGCAGTGATGAAATTTTAAATGAAACCATACAGATTCCTGAAATTTTAGGAAAACGAGAAAGTTGTATGGTTTGTCATGACCAGATGCAGGGTTTCAGTCCCGCACACGATCCACAAGCCATAGGTTGTATTTCCTGTCACCAGGGAAATCCTTTTACCATCAATAAAGAGCAATCACATCGGGGCATGATATTAATTCCGGGTAATTTAGCCGATGCCAACCGAAGCTGTGGTACGGTTGATTGTCACCCTGATATTTCAAACCGAATTCATAAAAGTATTTTAAACACCATGAGTGGGGTGATTAGTGTGGATAAATATGTTTTTAATGAGATTGAAAGCCCAACGGGTTTATATAATGTTCAAGACTTAAAACAGACAGCTGCAGATAATCATTTACGCGATTTATGTGCCTCTTGTCATTTGGGGAATCCAAAAGTTGAAACGGGTCCCATCAGTCAGACTACCTTTGGCGGAGGATGCAACGCATGTCATTTAAGCTATTCGGATGAGGCTTTGACTGAGTTGAATTCAATTAAAAAATTAAAACCCGATTCAATCAATTATCAGTTTCATCCTACACTTTCATTAAAAATAACTGATGATCATTGTTTTAGTTGTCACAGTCGCTCAGGCCGAATTGCCACCAATTATAAAGGCTTGCATGAGACTAAATTTGAAGCATCTGAGATCAGTGATTGGTCAAACTATGAATTGCTTGATGATCAGCGGGTATTTGAAAAAGTGAGTGCCGACATTCATCACCAAAGAGGGATGGAATGTGTTGATTGTCACACCTCATACGAAACCATGGGAGATGGTGTATTGCATCAGCATAAAGAAACCCAGATGCAAATACATTGTGAAGATTGTCATTTTTCAGGAGAAGTACAAAGTATTAAATTGGCAGATATTGATGCTGAATCTTCAAAAATTCTTGAAACCAGGAAATATCAGTTCAAATCTGAGAATTTATTAAGAATTGCAAAAAGCGGAAAGCCTATCACCAATTCATTTATCACTGAATCCGGTCAGGCATTTTTAATCAGCAAAAACAAAAATCAACTATTACCTCTAAAAAGCCCTGCGGCAAATTGCAACCGTGGAGATGCACACAATGCTTTGAGTTGTGGAAGTTGCCACACAGCCTGGGCTCCTCAATGTATTGGTTGCCATAATGATTTTGAAAAAGATACGCCAACCTACGATTTGCTCGACAATAAGATGATTACCGGAGCCTGGATTGAATATGCAGGAGAATACTTTGCCGACCCTCCTACCCTGGGAATTAATGAAAGCAATGCTGATCGTAAAGTGCAAACCTTCATTCCCGGAATGGTTCTGACTATTGACAAAAAAAGCTACGATGAAAAATCAGAAGAAGACATATTTCATCGCTTATTTGCACCAGCTTCTGGTCATACCACCATGGCTCAAGGACGCAGTTGTAAGTCTTGTCATAACGATCCTTTAGCCATTGGTTATGGGAGGGGAAACTTAAAATACATTCATAAAAATGGCAAAGGGGTTTGGGAATTTACTGCCCGATTCGCAGCCAATAAATATGATGGTCTTCCTGAAGACGCATGGATTGATTTTATGGAAGATCCACAGTTAACAAGATCGACCAGAGTAGGGATGAGACCATTTAGTTTGGAGGAGCAAAAAAATATTTTAAGGGTCGGAGCTTGCCTGACTTGCCATGAAGATGATTCAGAAATAATGCTGGAAAGCTTAATAAGCTTTGATAAGATTTTAGAGAATGTAAGTTCTGTCTGTATTCTTCCTTCCTGGGAGTAGTTTATTCAGTTCTATTTCTATAATGACCAGGTATTCTTTACAAACTTTATTTTCTGTATAGTCGTTTTATAAGAATCTTGATTGAAGATCACAAATTCATCAACGGTGTGGGTTAAGGTTTTTAATCTCTCCTTCATTTCTGAATTTTGATTTGCTTTACAAACGATAAATAAACCCGGCTCAAAAACAAACCTTAAGCCACCCGATTCGCAAATAATGGCACTATCAGTAGTAATTCGCTTTTGCAATTCTTCAAAAACAATACTTAAATCATAATCCAATGCCTGGATATAAAAAACCTGAGATGCGCCAGCGCTGAGCATTCTTGAGCTGTCTTTACCGGACTCTATATCTTGCTCTTCACTGATGATAAAATTGTCATTATCCTTTAATAAATCCTCGCCATAAGATTTTTTATGAGCATGGGGAGAAATTTTAACGGCTACAACTTTTTGATGAACAGATATTTTTCTGATTACATCACAAATAAAACTGGTTTTACCAACATTTCTTCCTGTACCCGCAACCAAAAGCACGTTTGATAATTTATTCATCATTGGATTGAAATTTATGCTCGAGCAGTGCCAGCTCTTTGCGAGAGTTTACATTAAAAAAAAGATCTTCTGAATAATAATCCAAACTTGGGTTCATCTCAAATTTACAGGTTGGAAGAACATTAAAAACATCAGGTATTCTATAATTTTTATTTTGAATAAAGTCGAGAAATATTGATTCAACACTTTTACGATATAAAGCACACATGGGTTCAAAGTGCTTCGCCCGATGCCATGGAACCACAATATCTTTTCCCTCAGAATTTGCAATTAAATCGGACAATAATTCAGGCTTAATGAAAGGCATATCGCATGATAGTACCAAATTTAATTCATTTTCAGAATTTACCAAACCCGTATAAATCCCCCCCATGGGACCGCTGTTGGGATAAATATCAGTAAACTTTGGGAAAGGCCATGAATCGTAAGAATTAGAATTGGTGCTGATCAAAATTTGATCACATACGGGCTCTAAAGCTTCAATGGCATATTGGATCATGCTTTTCCCTCTAAAGCTAATTAAGCCTTTTTCGGCGCCCATTCTTTTACTCTTACCCCCAGCCAAAACAATACCAGTAATCCCATTTTTATTCATGGGGCAAAAATAATGGTTTTCTCTTATAATAAATTCTTAATAAGCAGATGTTTGTTAGAAAACTCAGAGATGACTCATAATTATTTAATCGCTCTCATCTTCAGATGCGGCAGCTTTGGTTTTCACAATACATACTCCGTACATTCCTCGCATTCCATAACCAAAAGCAGCTGTATGCGCATCCAAAATCTCTATAGATTTAACTTCAGTCGGTTTCAAATGATTCAAATGTCTTACACCAAAAAAGGACTCACCATCTAAAATGTACAACCCAAACGGACTTACAAGTGAATGAACCGATCTCATCTCCTGTCCTACCATTTGCGAAAAACTTGAATATTTATGAGGGTTGATTCGTCGGCTATTATAGATTACGGCATCACTCGAATTTCTATAAATCACATCTTCATTGTATCCTTTATCGATAAACATTTTATTTATTTGATTTTCTTGTTCAGCAGATAGGCCTCCATCCTGAAATTCAATAACGAAATCATGATTTGCATTCTTTTCGAAAGGTATTTCTAAATAAGTATCCCCCGGAACTATCGCCAATAAATTTTGGGCTGTAGGCATAATCTTCATTTTATAAAAACCTTTCTTATTCGTCTTCCTTGTATATTCAGTATTGGGAGCTGCAATTACGGCTCCCCTAATGGGTTGACCATTTATATCTTTAACATAGCCTTTCACTACAATCTTTTGTAATTTTTTATTTTCCTGAGCGATGGCTCCCTGCATTATAAATGCCGAAAATAAGATGAGGAATAAAATTTTCTTTTTCATAATTACAAATTTAAATTTATTACAGAATCATTACTTAATTGAGGTTTATAGCTTATGCTCGTTGGTTGCACTTTTAGTTTCAATTATTACAACGCCATAAAAGCCCCTTGATCCATAGGCTGCCTTAGCAGCTCCGGTTAAAACGTTAATGGACTTAACCCGTGTGGGAGAAATACTATTTAAAACACTCTTTCCCCCCTGAGCCGATGCTCCATCAATAATAAATAATGCCTGATTTGAGATGCTATATCCACCCGGAGATTCTGCTTTAATCATTTGCAGTACTGTAGTATATTTATCAGGATTTAATTTTTTACCATCGATGGTAACAATATTATATGAATTCTCTGATTTTATCCTTTTCATATAACCCAGATCAACCATTTCCTGTTCACTAATTTTCTCGGATTTAACATCAGACTTTACCGGAAAAATAATGTCCATCGACTTTTCATTATCCAGTAATATTTCTTTATATCCATATTTTGGAGTAATGATTAATATTTTCTCCGTTTCGGGACGAATTCTCATTCTATAATATCCTTTTGAATTGGTTCGTTCAATCAATTCTGAATTATGAACCCTGATTATAGCATCTTTAATTGGCTGATTGTTTGCATCTTTAATATAACCACTCAGAACAATTTTTTTTGTCTTGGCATGACTCATCACCGTAAAACCTTGTAATGTAAATAAGGTCACAAAGCTTATTATCATTAATTTCCATTTCATTTTATCAATAGATTAAAGGTTAAAGCAAATAATAATACTTGTTTAAACACAAAAACTAAACCATTTGTGTAAATCCTATAAAAAAGATTCAAAAAAAAATGGCTGTCAACTCCTAAACAGCTGACAGCCTTGAGTTTTTATACTTCCATCAACTTCCATTTTCCTTTCTTAAAGAAATAAAAAGCCAACAGAGTAAGTATTGTTTCGGCAATTACCACCGACATAAATACGCCATTTTCTTTCATATTTAGGCTAATGGCTAAAAAATAAGCCAACGGAATTTCAACAATCCAAAATGCAATAAAGTTGATGAGGGTTGGAGTTTTTGTATCACCAGCGCCGTTAAACGAATTGATCAAAACCATGCCCATTGCATAAGCAATAAAACCATAACTCATAATTCGCAAACAAATACTTCCTACCTCCACAACTTTGGGTTCTGAAATAAACAGTCGTATAAATATTTCAGGGTTGGCAATAAAGAAAATACTGATCACCCCCATAAATATCATATTAATTCTTCCTGTTAACCATACTGATTTTTCGGCACGATCAGGTTGTTTTGCCCCCAGGTTCTGTCCCACTAGAGTTGCAGCAGCATTGCTGATTCCCCACGAAGGCAATAAAGTAAAAATCATGACCCGAATGGCAATGGTGTAAGCCGCAACAACTTCACTTCCGTAAATAGAAACGATACGAACCAAGCCGATCCAGCTGGATGTTGCAATGATATTTTGACCAATGCCTCCCAGCGAAAGCTTAATTAAACTTCTGATTAAATCAAACCTTACTTTTAGATGTTTCCAATCTAACTTAATCCTTCTTTTTCCTCTGAATAAAATATAGAATTGATAAATAACAGCAACCCCACGACCAATATTTGTGGCTATTGCTGCACCTTCAATCCCCATTTCAGGAAATGGGCCATATCCAAAGATTAAGCACGGGTCGAGAATGATGTTTAATATATTTGCCACCCATAGTACCCTCATCGAAATAGCAGCATCACCCGCACTTCGAAAAACGGCATTGATGATAAAAAGCAGCATAATTACTACATTCCCTCCAATCATGATTTGGGTATAGCCTGATTGGTGATTGACCATATGTGAAGATGCTCCCATCAATCTCAAAATATCATCCGCAAAAATATAACCCGGAATTGCAATTATCAGGGCAATAAATATTCCGGTTACTATGGCTTGAAAAGCAGTGGTGGCAGCCTCTTTGGATTTGTGTTCACCAATCCTTCGGGAAACCATCGCTGTTGTAGCCATGGCCAAACCAAAGCCAATGGCATAAACCAAAGTCATCACTGATTCGGTAATTCCAACTGTGGCCACGGCATCGGCACCAAGCTTTGAGACAAAGAAAATATCGACCACTGCAAATACCGATTCCATGATCATTTCAAGAACCATGGGAACCGAAAGCAAAAAAATCGCTTTGGGTAAACTTCCTTTGGTAAAATCTTGATCGGTACCGGAAATCGCTTCTTTGACGTTATTCCATATCTCTTTTAATTTCAAGTTGCTAAAATATATATAATTTGTTTTTATGGTTTTTAATCTCATTTAGGTTTCTTCTTTTGTAATTCTATTAATATTTTTCTTTTCATTTTATCTCCGTTTTTAATTTCAAATATTACGGCATCCGATAATTCGGGCATCATTGTTTTCATAGTTCTTCCTCCTTGGAATTTAAATTGATTAATAAGTAAATTGATAATTGCGTGGCGGTAGGCCACAGATAATAAAAGTTCGGGAAATTAACTGAGGGTTAATTCAGAACTAGACTCGGGGATATGTATTCTTGAATTTCATAAAGGACAAATGTAGAAAGAAATCCACTTTAAAAAATAAAAATTGGGAGAAAACTAAAATCCCCCTTCCTCACTTTTAAAAAACAAACAAGAATCTCCATAGCTTAAAAACCTGAAATTTTCTTTTAAAGCATAGGTGTAAGATTTCTTCCAATCCTCTCCAATAAAGGCAGATACAAGCAAAAGCAAAGTGCTTTTAGGCTGATGAAAATTGGTAATGAGGATGTCGGCAATTTTGAATTGATATCCTGGAGCAATCATCAATTGGGTTTCGCCATGTAAGACATCCAAATTTTCGCTTTTCATAAACTCCAAAATACCTTCGAGAACCTCATGCAAAGGATTTTCAATTTGATATTTTTCCTGATAAGGATCCCATTGCTGAATGCGAAAATCTTTAGATTGATCGACCATTAATTTCACACCAAACCAATACAGGCTTTCTAAACTACGAATGGTTGTAGTGCCCACCATGATAATTTTTTGATCTTTGTTATTTTTCAAGCCTTCGATTGTAGACTTCTTGATAACAATTTTTTCGGTATGCATTTCATGCTCACCAATGCTGGCTGATGAAACGGGCTTGAATGTACCCGCTCCAACATGCAGGGTCACTTTATCGACTCCTATGTTTTTTTGAGCTAAACGGTTAAATACCTCATCGGTAAAATGCAAACCGGCTGTTGGAGCAGCAACAGAACCATCATGCTGTGCATAAATGGTTTGATACCGATCTTTATCTTCTTTTTCTGCTTCTCGATTTAAATAAGGGGGCAGCGGCACCAATCCGGCCGATTCAAGAATTTGAGAAAATGTCAAATCCTTTGGATCCCAGCTAAACTCAACCAAATGGGCTTCACCTTCTTTGCCCACCCTTTGGGCATAAAATTTAACTTGTTTCTCGTCAATTTGAATTTGCTTTTCAAGAAGATCTTCCTTCCATTTTTTCGAATTTCCGATGAAACATTTCCAAACGACTGAGCTCTTTTGTTGAAAAGCCAGCTGAATCTCGGTAACAGGACTATAGGGTTCTAAACAGAAGATTTCAATTTTTGCTCCACTTTTTTTATAAAATTGCAAACGAGCCTGAATGACTTTGGTTTCGTTAAAAAGCAATAAGCTGTTTGAGGGCAAAAACTCATCAATATTTTCAAAAATATCTTGTACTAATTCACCATTCTTATAAATCAACAATTTTGAATGATCACGTTTGGGCAAAGGGAATTTTGCAATCCGATCGGCAGGCAAGGGATAATCGTAATTATCGATTAAAATAGAAGCTGGTGATGTCATCCTTTAAATTCTAAGCTGCAAAAATAGATATTTAAAAGATCAATTGAAACTGCAAATAAACAGCATCGGTTAATAAATTTTCTTGATTTTGATTGGCGTCAGAGTATTCGTTGTGGATATAATTGAGCTGAACCTTTGCATGCTCATTAAAATAATAATTGAATCCTAAAGTAATGGATTGATCGGTTCCAATATGTTCATATAAATTGCCATGATATGACTCGAACTTTATGAGTGGCTGTAAATGGATGGGCATCAAATAAAGCGCCTGAATAAAATAACCCGAAGATTTATGAAAAGATTGAGTCATGCTTTCGTCAGCCCATTCATTATCAAAACTGGATGATTCATCATGGCCTGTGATGTACTCGCTTTGTATTAAAAGGTTCTTATAATTGATGCTAATATCTGCTGCATACCGCACTAATTTCCCTGCAGATTGAGTTTGCTCATCTGTAGGGGCCCTCTTTCCGAAACGGTAACTTCCTCCAAAATCAATAAAATCAAAAGGTGAAAAGTTCAATTTCATAACCAAGTCTTTATAAATATCCTCATCATAAACATTCTTTCCCGATCCATTAATGATGGCCAATTTATATTTAATCAAATTCCTGTTTTTCAATCCAAATATTTCCAGATCATCTGAAGTTCCGGATATCATTACCCCATAATCAATAGAAGGGCTGGATAGTTCAGATACCACTTTTGAGCGATAAATGGTATTTAAATTTCGTGAAGAAGTATTGAGTTCCATACTAAATGGATGTTTGAATTTACCCGCACTGATGGTAGCCCAATTTCCTAATCCGTTATAACTGATGGTGGCTTTAACCACAAGTGGCCCATTTTTAAATGAACTGAAATCAGTAAGGAAATAATAACTAAACTTAGAATTGATGTTCCCCATCACTCCCAATCGCGCCCGATTAAAAGCAAAGGTGCTTTCTGTTAATTTTTGAGAATCTAAATTTGAATTATACCCCAATCGAAATTGAGGCTGTAGCCATCCAATAATCTTAATGCGCTCGTTTGGATTGGGTTTTTGATCTTCGTCACCGGCAAAAACGAATAATGGAAATAATGATAAAAGGAAACAAATAAAAAAAAGCTTTTTCATGGCAATCATGGTCAGTATCCGATATTTATTGGAATACTTCTAAATAAGATATACAATCGAACACTCATGATTGATTCCCTTCAGAAATAAGGCGAAGGCTTAGACTAATCAGGTTTTAACCATAAGTTCGGTCAAAAATAAGCGTAAATATATCAAAAGAAATTTGATAAAAAAAAGCCTTAGCTCCAAAAAGAGCTAAGGCTTCAAATTAAACAAAACAATTCTAGTCTATTTTGTTGGAATTTGCAACCCATTCGTTGTAAGCTCCATCGTAAACTTTTACGTTTTCTAGACCAAGAATATCTTTAAATGCAACATGCGAAACAGCTGCACGAACCGAAGTTGCACAATATAAAACAACTTTTTTATCAGCAGTAATTCCGTGTTTGTCGGCTAAAGCTTTTAAAGCTTCTTTTGATTTAAAGGCTCCATTTGCTTTTAAAACATCTTTATATTCTATGTGTAGCGCTCCTGGTAAATGACCTTTGCTTGTTTCGATAGAACCATCATATTCATTTGCAGCTCTACAATCAACCAAAACAAAATCTGCTTTATTTAAACTTGCTTTTACTTCAGCCATATCAGCATAATGAGCTGGATTAACTTTGGCTGTAAAAGTTTTAGCTTTAACAGGTGTTGCAGATTTAGTCAAACGTAATCTGGCAGCTTTCCATTGGTTCATGTCTTTATGAAGGATTTTAACATTCTCAGCTCCAACATATTTCAAAACCCAATATACTCGACTTGCATATTTGTTTGAACCTTCGTCATAAACAACGATTTCGCTTTGAGCAGTGATTCCTTTTTTGCCTAAATAAGCAGCAATTTCTGCAGGACTTTTAATTAATCCGGCAATATCACCAGTTTTATTAAGATCTGCATAAGGAACATTGACAGACTTCATGATATGCATTTTTGCATAAGTAGCTGCCTTTGTAGCATCAATAACAACGAGGGCTTTATTGGTCTTTTGCAGTTTTGCAAAATCTTTGGCCGAAATTGTTACTTGAGCTGTTAGCGCATTTAACCCGATAAATAGGGTTATCATTAAGGATAAAATAATTTTTTTCATTTTATATAAATTTTAATGGTTATTAACCAACTAATTGGGTTGTATTAAAAGATTACCTGAAGTTGAAGAATGAGTGCATCATTTTCAATTTCGTGATAATCAGCCATGCTTACATCTGAACTTTCTTCAACATTGTACATATAGTTCAACTGGATGCGAGTCCATTCATTGATGAAGTAATTAAAACCAAAGGTTAGCGTGCTCATGCTGTTAAACTCAACATCTGTATCAGGATCATAAGATTCGTATTTGATTACTGGTTGTAATTGCCAAGGAGTCATGTATAAAGCCTGAACCATATAACCACTTGAGTTAAAAGAACCGGCTACCGGACTTGGTTCTTCACCACATCCTCCACCAACAAGTTTAGAACCTTCATCTTTACCAGAAATATATTCACCTTGCAAGATGAAGTTTTTATAGTTTAAAGAAAGATCAGCACCAAAACGGGTACGTTTATCAGCCACAGTAATTGCTGGATCTGGATTGATTAATTGACCTGTTCTATAACTTGTTCCAATCTTCAAGAAGTTGGTTGGTGCAAATACCAAACGACCAACAAAATCTTTATAACGATCAGTATCCATTACATTTTTACCAGTACCGTTTAATAAAGCTAAGCTGTATGAGAAGATGTTTTTGTTCTCTAAGCCAAAGAAAGAAATGGTATCAGTTCCACCAGAAACCATTACTCCGATATCTCTGAATGGGCTTGCCAATTCATTAACAACCATAGAACGGTTAACAGTATATAAAGCCTGACAAGGAGTTCCTAATTCTAATCCGAAAGGATTTTTGAATTGACCCATAGAAATTTTCGCCCATGGTCCTAAACCAGAATAAGTAATAAATGCATCCAATAAATAAGGGCCACCTTTAAAAGAGCTGAAATCAGCCATAACATAATAACTTACATCATAAGGGATATTTCCTACGACACCCAATCTAGCTCTGTTAAAATAAAAGCTGTTTGTGCTTAGATCGTTTCCGGCAGCATCTTCACCAAAAAAGTTCATTCCAAATTGAGGCTGGATGTAACCTATTACTTGAACACCTTCTTCAGATGTTGGCTCCATACAACCTTGCGCATTAACAAAATTGCTGGCTGCAAGCACGAATACAATACAAATAAATAATTTTTTCATCATCATATAATTTTATAAAAGAGGAGGATTTCTCCTCCTCCGGTTTGGTTAATTTTTAGTTTGTAGCAAGTGGTAAATCAGTAGTTGGAGTTACAAATTTGTGTCCAGACATAGCATCATAAATTACTCCGCCTGCACCAAATTTTCCGCTCAATACATCATATCCTAAAACGTTCAACCATGCGGTGATCATTGAAGAAGTTTGTCCTGTATAACAGTAAACAATAGATGGATGAGATGGATCAATTGCAGCTACTTTATCGTCAGCCAGGCTGATGGTATTGTATTGGAATGCACCATTAAAGTGGCCATATCCTAAATAGTCAGTTTCTCCCCAGTAATTGAAAATTTGATTTTCATAAACTGAAGGATCAGCTAAAATAGATTTTGTAGTAACACCTACTAAACCACCCTCTAACATAGCAGCTACTCTTTCAGCTAAGATTCCAGCGCCATCAGTTGCAGTTGCACTAAAGCTTGGTGCAGAATAAGTAGTAGTAGCAGGAGTTGCAGTTTTAACCCAGTTTGCATGACCAACACCTGTACTTCCAATATTGTTGTTCCAAGAAGCCGATAAAGTTGAATTCCAGCTTGACATTCCAAACAATAAAACTTTGGCATCAGCATATCCTGATAAACGTAAAGCCATTACTGCATGACCTGCAGTTTGACCTGTATAACAAGCAACAACAATTGGCTTATCATTATAGTTAGCAGCAGTTGAAACCACATCTTTAAGAGCTACATTAACGGCTCCTTGAATATGACCAGCGTTATAGCTGTCAGCAGATCTGATATCAAAAACATAATAGTCTGAAATTGCAGCATAAAGTGTTGAAGAAGGTATAGTCCAACCTGTTAATACATCAGGAAGATCTAAGCTACTTGCAATCATATATTCTTTAAGAGTTGTATAACTGTTTACAACAGTTGTACCTTCACCAGTTACATAACCATAATCTTCAGCTCCGTGATAGGTTGTTTTATTAGCATTATATAAACCATCATAGTTTAGAGAGTTTACACCAAATTTGATACTGGTAGCATTGTAACCTAATACATTTAACCAAGCCGTAATCATAGATGATGTTTGCCCTGTATAACAATATACAGCAGAAGTTGCAGCTGGATCAACAGCACTTAGTCCTCCAGAAGTGATGGTCAAATTTTGATATTGGAATGCACCATCAAAATGACCAAAAGCAGTATAATCAGACTCTGGCCAATAGTTAAATATTTGATAGTTTGCAGGAGAAGCAAGTACCGATGAAGATGAAACAGCTTTAAAACCTCCACTTACCAATGTAGCAACTCTTTCAGCTAAGATACCGGCGCCGTCTTCTGAATTTGCAGTCCATGTTGGAGTTTCGAAAGAACCTACAGCTGGAGAAGCTGAAGTTACCCAATTTGAGTTTCCAATAGCAATATTTCCGTTATCGTGACCTGAATTTGCTGCCCAAGAACCTTCGAATTTAGGATTCCATCCTGCCATACCCCATTTAAGTACAGTCGCATCAGAATAACCAGAAAGGCGAAGAGCCACAACAGTATGACCTGCACCTTGACCTGTATAACATACAACCAAGATAGGTTTATCATTATAAGAAGCAGCTGCACTAATGGCATTAGCCGCTGTAACATTAATTGCACCAGGAATATGTCCATCTGCAAAATCATCTGCACTTCTTATATCAAATACGTGATAATCAGGAATAGTAAATCCATTATCAACATCAACAACAGCAGAAGCTGGTTTAACCCAACCTGAAGCAATCATATCTGATAAATCCATTCCGTTTGCAGCCATATAACTTGTCATAACCGCATAATAATCTGTTGCAACTACCGGTGGTGGATCTTTCTTACAACTCGTAAACAATAGTGTCGGGACCAAAGCCAGGATCATTGCGTAATTCATCAATTTTTTCATAATTCTTTTAGTTTTGTTTGTTTAAATTTGAATGTGTGTGTAGTTTAAAAAGTATCTTTTGTTAATTATTTCACAAATCTATATAAACAGGAAACACCACTGGCACTGTACATTATGAGATGAGATTTAAAAAAAAATGGAATGGATCAGAGAAAAATTGATCTATGTCATAAAAAAATCCCATTTGTTTTGTATTTTTGTTGCCAACATATATACTTATATGAATACAAATAATTACGTAAACACTTGTGCTAACTTCATTCAGGAGGCTTCCTGCTTTGATCAGCTAACAGAAGAAGAAAAATTAATGGTGAGCAAAAATCAGCTGACCGTTGATTATAAAAAAGGTGAAACAATTTGCAAACAAGGTTCTTTTGCCTCTCACATCATGTACTTGGAAAAAGGTCTGGTAAAAGTTTATTTAGAGGGAAAACCCAAAAACTTAATACTGACCATTACTCCTTCAAGCCATCTTGTTGGATTACCCTCTGTTTATGAGGGAAACAATACCTTTTTATATTCTGTTTCAACCTATATCGATTCGACAGTTAACTTAATTGATGTAAATACATTTAAACAGTTATTAAGGCAAAATGCAAGTTTTGCAAGTAAAATCATTAATGTGTTGAATGAAAATACCGCACAGGCTTATGGTCGTTTCTTTTGCTTAACTCAGAAGCAACTTCATGGCCGAATGGCTGATATTTTACTCTGTCTTTCACAACGCATTTTTAAATCCAAAGAATTCAACCTACCTCTTTCCAGAAACGACCTTGGAGAATTAACCAGTATGTCAACTGAAAGTGTTATCCGTATCATGAAAGATTTCAAGGATAATGGTTTGATTAAGGTAAGCGGTAAAAATATAGAATTACTTGATTTTGAAAAAATGATGAAAATCAGTGAAGTTGGCTAAACTTCATCTTTTGAAACGTGTATATTTGCATATATAAACGTGGATGAAAACTTTCAATGCATTTCCATCCGACTTTTTGATTTAAATTTAAACGGATGAAGAAAAACATTCCCAATTTTATAACCATGTTGAATTTACTATCAGGAATTTTATCGATAGTAGCAGTTTATGAAGGTTCCTTTGAATGGGCTGTTTATTTCATTGGCTTTTCAGCACTCTTTGATTTTTTTGATGGGGCAATTGCCCGGATACTTAAATTAAACAGTGAATTTGGCAAACAACTCGATTCATTAGCAGATCTCATTTCATTCGGACTTGCTCCGGGTTTTATCATGTTTTTCCTTTTAAAATCAAGCAATTTACTACCAGATATTCAGGCATCTAATCATAATGTTACAGCCTTTGTTGCCTTTTTAATCCCTATATTTTCAGCATGGAGATTGGCCAAATTTAACATAGATACCAGGCAAGCTGAGCAGTTCATTGGTTTGCCAACGCCTGCCGGAGCAATCATCATTTCATCTCTTGCTTTAATCAATCAAAACCTTTATGGAACTACCGATTGGATGGTTGATCTTTCATCAAACGCCATGTTTTTGATTGCAATAACGGTAATTGTAAGTGCTTTTTTGGTTGCCGAGATTCCACTTCTCTCCTTAAAATTTAAACATCTGAAATGGAAAGGAAATCAAGCAAGGTTTGCTTTAATTCTAATCTCTGTAGTTTTAATCGTTTGGTTGCAAATTAGTGCCATCCCTCTGATCATGATCAGTTATATTGCACTTTCACTTGTTTTTAGGAAGTAATTTGATTTACAGAATTTACCTTCGAAGTTCAAAATTTTGTCCGAGATAAACAGATCTTACATGCTCATCTTCTGCCAGTTCTTCAGAAGTACCTGCTTTTAGTATTGATCCCTCAAATAATAAATAAGATCGATCGGTAATGGTTAAAGTTTCGTGTACATTATGATCAGTTATTAAAACCCCTATGTTTTTGTCCTTCAGTTTTGAAACAATCAATTGAATATCCTCAACGGCGATGGGATCAACTCCTGCAAAAGGTTCATCAAGCAATACAAATTTAGGATCTGTAGCCAGAGCTCTGGCAATTTCTGTTCTTCTTCGTTCACCTCCCGAAAGTGTAATCCCTTTACTTTTTCGGATGTGGACAAGACCAAACTCATCTAATAAAGATTCCAGTCTTTTTGCTTGCTCTTCCTTATCAAATTTTGAAAACTCTAAAACGGCCCTGATATTGTCCTCAACACTCAAATGACGAAATACTGAAGCCTCTTGAGCCAGGTAACCAATTCCCAACTGAGATCGCCGATACATGGGTTCATTGGTAATTTCTTTATCATCCAGAAACACCTTACCCGAAAATGGCTTAATCAATCCAACCATCATATAAAATGAGGTTGTTTTCCCTGCACCATTTGGCCCAAGCAATCCAACAATTTCGCCTTGTTCAACTTTTATTGAAACATCATTAACGACTGCACGCTTACGATATTTCTTAATAATATTCTCAGTATATAAAATCATAATTCGAGTTCAAAAATAAGGATATATTTTAAAAGACGAACTGTAAAGAGAAGAATATTCCGAATTTATGAATATTCTCATTTTCAAGGTGAGATAATCTCCAAATGGCATCGATTCTCAAAACCTTAAAAATATTCTCCACGCCCAATCCAGCCTCCCAATAAGGCTTCTCAAGGGTATGAGTTACAGCCGGAAAAGTTGAATAATTTTTATTTTCCTGACTTAAAGTCCCCATCACTCCCTTTATAAATGCAACCTCTCTCCACTTTAGCTTTCGCATGAGTGGAATATGGTTTAAAAATAAGCCATCGAAATGATGAATGTAATTAAGGCTCACATATTGATCACTTACAAATTCATAATAATTCATCAGATTATATGAAAGCTCATCATACATATAGGTTTCATTTCCTTCTTGTATTTTCAGTAACGGATAAGGAAGCTTACCCCAAACACGTCCTGCCTCTATCACATATTTCGACCATCCCAACGATCCTATATTAAACCAATCACTCAATCCCATTTGAACCCGATGGTAAGAATAATCACTCTTAATTAAATTTGGTATTCCATAACTATAAGTCGTTTCAAAAACCGGATAATTGGTCCCCATGCTCACGCGTTCAAATTCTCCCATGAAAAATTTCTCATTCAGCGCCAGTCTTAATTTAATACTTATTTCACTGGTACGAACAGAAGGTATTTCAAAATCAACACCTTCTTCATGCAGGCTAAAACTCTCGCCATCAATAGGGAAAACTTCGCGTTGGGTAAAGGCCAAAGTATTCGACAATCCGCTAAACCACTCATGCTGATAAAACCCATGATACTCGCGAACCATCGACAACTTATTTATTGCGCTTTTTGTAGTAAAAGAGTTAAAGAAATTATCTTCACTAAAGGCATTTAAACTTTGCCCCAACTGCTCAGTATCATATTTAAAATGAAAACCATAAGACCTACGAGGATTTTTCGAATTCATTTTTAAAAAGCCGAAACTATATTTAAATTTTTCATCCAGCTGCCCATAAGCAAAATAGCCATGAAACATCCATTTGGTGCTAAACTTATTACTCGTTCTGCCTCCAAATCTAAACCTGGCACCTTCTCTTTTATTAAAACTCAACATTTTATAATAGGGTCCTATTTCAATCATTCCATCCACCCAATAACCTTGGGTTATGGCATAAAGGACATCAATATAAGTTTTAAAAACCGGCACATTTTTAACAGAATCAATCATGTCATAAATGGCCTTTTCTTTAACAGTAAGCGTGTCATGCCTAAGCTGTTTCCAATTTTCATCTTTAAACAAAATGGCACTATCAGAAAGAGTTGTATTGGCCGGAAGCTTATAAATATCCTTATCAGCAATTTGATTAAAAACAAACTTATCGTACGAAGTAGATCTATGCCCATAAAAGCCCAAAGTTCGTTTTGAGTTTTCAATCACATTAAAATCGACAATGATATAATCTTTGGTCAGCATCCAGTATTTATCTTCTAAGAGTTGATAATCCTGCCTAATATCCAAAGCATTTATAAAATTAATGTTTGCCTTATCAACAATTCGCATATCAACTTTTTTCACAGCATAAGTGGTATCGTGAATCCATATATTTCCTGTAAAAGTCAGCTCTTGTTTTCGCCGTGGTTTAAACATGATTTGATAACACCATTGATCATCAATATAAGAGCTATCGACCAAATAATATTTATAATAGGCAAGTCCAAAATTGGCAATTGGGCTCACAAAATTTTTCTCAAATAATGAAATATAATTTTCATAAATATTGGCATATTGATAAATGTCTCCCATAAGTTGAGAGAAGCTCTCATTCTCAAATCCAGACACTTTTGAAGCTTTAATAATTTCTTTTTTTGACCGAGGTGTTTTCCGGTAATAAACATTAGATAGGGTTTCTGTTAAAAAAACCGGAAGAAATGCCTTCCCATTTACAGTTGAAGTATCGATGTGATCAAAAATAAAGCTAAAAGGTTTTAACAGCTTACGTTTCACAAACTTCTCACTTAGGTTGTTCGCATCAAATTGAATTTTATTGTAAAGCTCATACTGATAATAATCAAAATTTTTATTGTTATTATTTTCTTTGGTATCAATTACCTTCTTTAATAAAACTTCGGCAGGGTTCTCGCCAGGCAATATCACAACCTCATTTAGTGCATAGCTATTTTGTAACAATTCAAAACTAATACTTTGAAACTGATATTTAAGAACCAATTTATTTTGAGAAAAGTAACCAATGGAAGAAGCAGTAATAGAATCTGAAGCATGTATTGTTTCAAGAGAAAATTCTCCATTAAAATCAGAAATGGTGCCAATGCTACTTCCTTTAAAATAGATATTTACAAAAGGGATGGGTTCCTTTGTTTGGGCATCAATAACCTTTCCCATCAATTTGGTTAATTGGGCAATTGATTGAAAATGACTTAAGGATAGAAAAAGAAAAATGAGTAAAACACTCCCTTTCTTCAAGTTTCTGGTCATACAAGAAATTTAGAGTAAGACAACATAATCTTACTTAAAGTTACATTCATTTTCTAATGAATGAATATGAAGAAACCAAGAATTAAGTATGGATCAAAGAATCCCTTCTCTTAAAATATCATGCAAGTGAATGATACCTTTATAAACCTGGTTTTTTACAACAATTAATTGGGTAATGTTATTTTTTCGCATCAAATCCAATGCATCAATAACCAACATTTCTTCTTCAATTTGAAGTGGATGTGTTGACATAACGTCCTTGGCTTTGACATTTTTAATATCGCCCAATTCCTGAAGCATCCGCCTTAAATCACCATCAGTTATGATCCCCTGAATCATACCCTTTTCAATGACAACGGTTGTACCCAGCCTTTTGGAAGAAATTTCAAGTATGACCTCATCAATACCATCTTCAGTAGAGACTTCCGGTTTTTCATTATTAATGTAAAGATCAGCCACTCTTAAATACAACCTCTTACCTAATGCACCTCCAGGATGATATTTTGCAAAATCTTTAGCTGTAAACCCTTTTTGCTCGAGCAAACAAACTGCCAGTGCATCACCCATAACCAGTTGAGCAGTGGTGCTTGCTGTTGGTGCCAGGTTATTCGGACAGGCTTCTTTTTCCACAAAGGTACATAGGGTTAGATCGGCCTGCTTAGCCAAATATGAATCTTTATTCCCAACCATGGCAATCAAAACATTCCCAGTATTTTTAAGGAGAGGAGCTAATACTTTAATCTCAGGTGTTTCTCCACTCTTCGAAATACAAATAACAATATCGTCATCTCTGATGATACCCAGATCACCATGTATTGCATCTGCAGCATGCATAAAAATTGCTGCGGTTCCTGTTGAATTTAAAGTGGATACAATTTTAGCAGCAATATGTGCACTCTTTCCAATTCCTGTAATGATCACTCTACCTTTAGATTTATGAATCAGATTCACCCCACTTATAAAATCTTCGTCAATATATTTTTTCAGGTTATTTATGGCCACTGACTCAATATCAATGGTATCAATTGCGATTTTACTAATTTCTTCTTTTGTCATCAATTCTGCTAATTTTGAATAATAAAACACAAAAAAAATATTTTTGTGTTATATTTGTAATAGGCACATTGCCAATTAATATATAAATAAGCGTTATACGTAATATTAAATTACAAATATAATGTAAACTTAGGATGCAAAAAGATCATGACATCAATAGATGATAAAATATTATATGATTTCCTTAAGAAATTTTTTGGCTTTACTCAATTTAAAGGCAATCAAAAGGACATCATAAAGAGTGTATTATCAGGTCATGATTCTTTCGTGATAATGCCAACAGGTGGTGGTAAATCAATGTGTTATCAATTACCTGCGCTCATTAGCGAAGGAACCGCGATTATTATCTCGCCATTAATCGCCTTAATGAAAAATCAGGTAGATTCAATTCGAAATTTTAGTTCAGAAGAAGGGATTGCACATTTTCTGAATTCATCTTTATCCAAAAATGAAATCACCAAAGTTAAGGCAGACCTGATCAACCAAAAGACAAAACTTTTGTATGTGGCTCCAGAATCCTTAACAAAAGCAGAGAACATCGAATTTTTAAAATCAATTAAGATTTCATTTTATGCCATTGATGAAGCCCATTGTATATCTGAATGGGGCCATGATTTCAGACCTGAATACCGCAGATTAAGGCCCATCATACAAGAGATAGGGAAAAAAGTACCCGTTATTGCACTAACAGCAACTGCAACTCCAAAGGTTCAGCAAGACATTCAGAAAAATCTGGGAATGATGTCTGCAAACATCTTTAAATCATCATTTAATCGCCCCAATCTATATTATGAAGTACGACCTAAGGATAAAAATGTTAAAAGTGAAATCATTCGCTTCATCAAAAACAACAGCGGCAAATCAGGAATTATCTATTGTTTAAGTCGTAAGAAAGTTGAGGAAGTTGCAGAAACACTTCAGGTAAACGGAATTAAAGCTTTGCCATATCACGCAGGTTTAGACACTGCAACCCGACGTCAAAATCAGGATAAATTTCTGATGGAAGAAGCAGATGTAATTGTTGCAACCATCGCCTTTGGTATGGGCATTGATAAACCGGATGTTCGGTTTGTTATTCACCATGATATTCCCAAAAGTTTGGAAGGCTATTATCAGGAAACAGGTCGGGGTGGTCGTGATGATGGAGAAGGGAAATGCATCACTTTTTACAGCTATGACGACATTCAGAAGCTGGAAAAATTTATGAAAGGCAAACCCGTTGCTGAGCAGGAGATTGCTAAGCAATTACTTTTTGAAACAGTTGCTTATGCAGAATCGGCAGTATGCCGAAGAAAACAACTTCTGCATTATTTTGGAGAAGTTTATGAAGTAGAAAATTGCAACTGTTGTGATAACTGTTTACACCCCAAGAGCAATTTTGAAGGCAAAGAATATGTACAATTGGTATTGGAAACTGTTTTAGCTGTAAAGCAGCTTTTCAAGGCCAACCACATCATTAATATTTTAGTTGGGAAAAATACGGCAACCGTTAAACAGTCCAAACACAACCATTTAGAGATGTTTAACAAAGGGGTTGAAAAAAGTGAGAAGTTCTGGAATGCCGTGATTCGACAGAGTTTAATTGCACGTCTATTGGTTAAAGACATCGAAAACTATGGTTTATTAAAAGTAAGTGCTGATGGGTTGAAGTTTTTGGATAAGCCTAAATCAGTCATGTTGACCATGGATCATGACTATGACAATCCTGAAGATGATGAATTTTTAACTGCAACCTCAACTCATAAAACAAGTACAGCAGATAAAACACTATTCAATTTATTAAAAGATCTTAGAAAAAAGATTTCGAAAAAAGACAATCTCCCGCCATTTGTAATTTTCCAGGACCCCTCCCTTGAAGATATGGCCATTCAGTACCCCATCAGCATGGATGAGCTACAGCATATTACAGGTGTTGGATCGGGCAAAGCCAAGAAATACGGTCAGCCATTTTTGGATTTTATTAAAGAATATGTTGAAGAACATGAAATCATGCGCCCTAACGATATGGTTGTAAAATCGGTGGTGAATAAATCGGGCTTAAAAGTTTACATCATTCACAATATTGATCGTAAATTGCCGCTCGAAGACATTGCATTGGCGAAGAATTTAACAGTTCCTGAATTATTAACTGAAATTGAGCATATTGTTGCTTCGGGTACTAAAATTGACATTAATTATTATATCGAAGAAATCGTTGATGAATATCATCAGGAAGAAATTTTTGATTATTTTAAGGAAGATGCATCATCCGATTCTATTGAAGATGCCATTCAGGATTTAGGAGAGGATGAATATAGTGAAGAAGAAATCCGTATGATGAGAATTAAATTTATGTCAGAAATAGGCAACTAATATGAAAATCCGTTTTTTAATACTTTCAATAATTTTGTTGGCATCTTGTTCTCAAAATAAAAACATTGATGACCAGCTTATCTCCGAAAAAAAGATGATCGGCGTTTTACTGGATGTTCAAATTTCAGAAACCTACATTCAAAACAGTCGTACCATAAAAGATAAAAACAAAAACATAAACCCCGAAGATCACTATAAATACATTTTCGATAAACATCAAATTACAAAAGAGCAATTTGATGAAAGCATCAGATTTTACCAGCAAGATCTGGAAAAGTTCAAATCTCTTTACGATAGTGTTGAAAAGCGTTTACAAAAGATTAAGGGGAAAAAATAATTTAATTTCTTTTATCTAGTAAATTCTGAAGTACATTCAAGCTGATTTCCTGCAATAATGAGCGAATAAGTCCAATTGATGAGGTTGGCTTCTGTTAAAGTACCTGTTCCGCTTATGGTCCATCCATCACCTATGGTTTGATTGGTCACAAATATTTTGCTTCCTGCAACCAAACCCACTGCAGCCGGATAATTGGGGCCAGGGTTTCCAAAATTTGCCAATAAAACCTGTGCAGAATTTGAGGGGTCGTTTGATATGGTGACCGTATAATTGCTCTTAAAACAAGATTCGCTAACGCTCCAAACGCCAACAAATTTATCCCGATCATCTCCCGGATCTACAAAGGTATCATCGTCAGGGTTACATGAAACTGATCCTAAAATGATAATGAGGCACAATAAAATTAGTCGATTTAGGTTTTTCATTTGATGATGGTTTCTTTAATTAAGTTGTTCTATTCTCTTTTTAGTGAATGCCTAACAAAAATAATAATTTCAGAGTGCGAATGAAAGAAGGGAACTTATTAATTATTTGGATTCAGTTGCTTACAATTTGACCAAAAACTTTTTATAAACTATTTTTTTTGTAATATTGATAGACAATACAAAATCTTATGAAAAATAAAATACTTTTATCTCTGATGATTATTTTAGGTCTGACAGTATATGCCCAAGAAAACCTTCAGGTAGATGTTATAAAAACGAATAATGGAGACTTGGAAATTTATTTTCTAGGACATGGTTCTGTTATGTTTAACTATGTTAATCAATACATTTATGTCGACCCATCGAGTAGTAGTGGGCAGGATTTTACCAATTTGCCCAAAGCTGATTTAGTTCTGATTACACACAGCCATGGTGATCATCTGGATCAAAAAACCCTAAAACTTATTGTTACAGAAAACACTAAGTATTTGAGTAATGAGGTATCCAAACAAAAACTCCAAAAAGGGAAATCGATTCAGAACAATGAAGCCACAATTTTTGGTGGCTTGCATATTGAATCAGTGGCCGCATACAACATCAAACACAAACGCTCATCCGGACAGGCATATCACCCTAAAGGACAAGGAAATGGCTACATAATAAACTTTGGTGACAAGAGGGTATATTTAGCCGGAGACACCGAAGATGTGCCGGAAATGGCTCGACTCAAGAACATCGATATTGCCTTTTTGCCTATGAATATTCCTTATACCATGACTCCTGAAATGGCAAAAAATGCAGCCATTTTATTTAAACCCAAAGTGGTTTACCCCTATCATTACAGAGGTACAGATCCGATGGAATTAAAAAAACTGCTAAAGGATTATCCTGAAATAGAAGTCAAAATTCGAAAGATGTAGCTTTAAACCAAGCTCAATTTGGAATTAAACTTATTCTCAATTAAGAATCTTGTATCTTTTAGATTGCAAAAACATTAAGATTATTAGACGCTAGATACTAGATAAAAATTTGTTTTTCTAAAGTCTAGCATCTAAGGTCTTTTGCTTATAATACCCTGCAATGCTGACTCATCCAATAACTCAATTTCTAAACAAAAATCAAACTTTGATTTTTAGCCATTAATTTCATTCTGTATTTTTGTGGCCAACCGACTGGCACCAAACCTGAAGAGTTCTGGATTTAACCATTCGTTTCCCAATACTTCTTTAACCAATAGGTAGTATGGGATGGCTTGCTCCGGTTCTGAAATTCCTCCGGCTGGTTTAATTCCAATTTTCTTCCCTGTATTTTCATAATGTGTTTTTATGGAGTCCAGCATAACTAAAAACACATCCAAAGTAGCAGCAGGTTGAATTTTACCTGTAGATGTTTTAATGAAATCAGCACCTGCTGCAATAGCCAAGTCACCGGCTTTTCCAACATTATTCAATGAAGCCAACTCACCTGTTTCAAGTATCACTTTAAGGTGCACCTCTTTGCAAACTGCCCTGATATCAGCAATTTCATTAAAAACAGTTTGATAATTTCCTTCTAAAAATTTACCTCTCGAAATCACCATATCAATTTCATGAGCTCCCTGTTCAATCGCATAAGAAATCTCAGCCAGTTTAACTTCGATGGGTGATTGTCCACTTGGGAATGCACCTGCAACTGAAGCCACCTTAATTTGAGTTTCTTTAAGCAATTCTTTCGCATAAGCCACAAAAGGTGGATACACACATACAGCAGCAGTCTTCATCTTTTTGGCCTGCTTACAAAGTGAATTGATCTTCTGATTGTTATCTGAACCATCTAGAGTTGTTAAATCGATCATTGCCAATATTTGGCGATAAATTTCTTTCTTTTCCTCATTGCTCAATTCCTGATGTGTGATCTGATCAATCCGTTTTTGAATCTCACCGGAATCAATATCATATGTTTTCTCGAAAATACTCATCGGTTTTTTCTTCAAAAATAAGAATAAAAAATGATGATACTTTTACCAAAAGCTTCATTTGCATTTATATTTTTATATTTGCTATTACCTAATACATTTTATCAATGGTTAACTTTCCACTTGTTTCAATTATTGCCATTAATTTCAACCATTTAGAGGTTACAAAAGAGTTCCTTGAATCCATAAAAAATATTAGCTATCCAAATTATGAGGTAATTATAGTTGATAATGCGTCAAAGGAAGATCCTACGAAATATTTCAAATCTAATTTCCCCGAAGTAGTTTTTATTAGGAGTGAAGACAATTTGGGTTTTGCAGGTGGCAACAATTTAGGGATCAGAAAAGCCAAAGGTGAATACTTTATGTTATTAAATAATGACACTGAGGTTGATCCGGGATTTTTGGAACCCTTAGTAGAGGCGATGCAATTGAACGATAAAATTGGAATGGTAGGTTCAAAAGTCAGATTTTATGAATCTCCAGAAATCATTCAATTTGCAGGTGCAACCCCCATGACCAAATTCACGGCTACAAGCCATTTTATTGGACATAACCAAAAAGATCAAGGTCAGTTTGATGAACAAAAAACAACTCCTTTCGCTTCAGGAGCTGCCATGATGACTTCTCGTTCTGTTTGTAAAAAAGTTGGTTTGATGGCTGAATTTTTCTTTCTTTATTATGAAGAACTTGACTGGCAGGAGAGAATTCGAAAGGCGGGTTACGAAATCCATTACATTCCACAATCTCTCGTTTTACATAAAGAAAGTATATCGGTTGGTAAAAACAGTCCACTGCAAGCCTATTGGAAATCTCGTAATCGTTTATTACTCATCCGTCGAAACTATAAACAGTTCAATGTTTTTATGAGTTTTATATGGCTTACTTTTGTTTCTTATCCTTATCATTTACTTAAATATATTGCACGAAGAGACAGGGTTTCTATTAAAGTTCATAGCATCGCATTGGGTTGGCATTACAAAAATGCATTTAATATGAAGCGGATTCACCAAAACGATTTTCTATAAGATATCCGAAAACGTATATACCCTCCTAATTCGTAAAGCATCGTATACAGTACAACACACTGTTAATGTGATACTTATTAATTTTTCAACGACCCTCTTTTACAGTTCTAAATTCACTTTTTGATATCCGAATATCGGATAGCGACTGCATGTCCTTGATTTTGTAGTACTTATGTGTTTTGGCACGTCAATTGCATAATAAGATGACAGAATTAATTTAATATATACGAAGAATGAAATTGGGAATAAAAATTAACAGTACAACAAAAGCTCCAAAGTATCACAAGTACTATAAGTGCGATCGATGTGGGTACATTTCAATGGTAAAAAATTCCATATGCCCCATTTGCGAAAAAGATGGTTATAAATTGAAACTTAAGTAGTATTTGTAAAAACTTTAAAGAGTTAAGAGAGCAAGGAATTCTTATGTAGGCATAGCTTTCATTAAGAAGGTGTAGATAGATACTCAAAAAATTGAATAGCGTTCATTTTGATCAATATAGAAGACTATCAACCTTAAATTTTGCGTTATTAAACAGACTAAAGACCTTCCAGATGGGAGGTCTTTTTTAATTGATTAATCCCAACAAATAATCAGGCTTGGTAAAAATAGAATTTAAATATCCAGCCAGGGTTCTTAAATAGATTTTAAAAGAGCCATTGAGTTAAGTTAGGTAACAAAGAAGTTAAGTATTAAAAATTAAATACTTAACTTAGAAGTTCTGCTTATATCAAGACATTTTTATGCACATATTCACCCCTAAAAAATTATCGTCATCCTATATTGAAATTTTTGAATCTTTAGGATTTACAATTTCAAATCAAGTAAAAGATATTATTTTACCCTTTGGGAAAAATTCGAGTAAAGATCTTGAGAACTACATAAAATCACCTGAAATAAAATACTCACTTCAATTTCCGGATTTGTATTTATTAGCCATAAAAACAGAATTATGGATAAATATGGTTAATTTTTGGGGTCTTCAAAAAACATTGAAATATATGCCTCAGGCTTATATTCTGAACACAAAAAATGATGAAAACATCCTGAATATATTATCCAGGTCAAATAAAAAATTTATTGCAAAAGGAAATAAACAAAGAAGGCAAACCATCAAAATAATTGAAGCACACGAAATTCCAGATCTATTAAATAGCAAAAAATTTAAATTAATCCAGGAAATCATCGATTCGAGAAACATCATTAATGAAAGGGCATTTAACATAAGAATGTTCTTAATTTTTACCTATTCTGACCATAGGTTCAAATCCTATGTTTCATCAAATGGCAAATTAATTTTCAGCAATAATTCTGAAAATATGATCAGTCAAACTGAATTCTATGATGAAAGTCTTCCACTTTTGCTCTACGACATATTTTCTGATAGATTCAACATTAACAGAAAAAGATTTTATGCTCAATTAAAAGAGATCTGTAAAGCGGTGAGCAAAATGTATCAGGCCAGGATTAATAATCGAAAGCTTATTAATGGAAAATCTTTTTGCCAATTATTCGGCATTGATTTAATTCTAGATCAAAATCACCAACTTAAACTACTTGAAATTAATAATCGTCCCCAAATCAAATCAAACAACAACAGAGATAAAAGTTTTAAGGAAGCTGTTTTCAAAGATTACATAAATCACTTTCTACTAAAGAAGGACAAAAACACCATCGAATGGCTGGAAATACTTTAATTTAAGGCCCAAGCGTTCTCATCTAAATTAATAAGCTACCACACACAATAATTTGAGTGAATGTTTACAGGCTTAGCATAAGTTAATCTGCAGAACTCTAATATCTGCCACCATTTAAATCTTTAAAGAGTTGAAGAAAACGGCTAATATTTTGTTTGGATAACTTTTGTATCTGTGAAGCAGGCACAATAATCGTTCCTGAAAAATTCACATGTTCTTCGGGTTCAACTTTAAAATAGTGAGGGAAAGAAAAAAGCTTTAATGAAGTAGGGAGCGTATAGGTATTGCCATTTTTTTCAATAGAAGCATCGCCATATGAGCTATTACTGCTTCTGCCAGAAAGAAACATCGCGAATGTATGTCCCGTAATATTAAATTCTGAATAAATAGTTTTATAGGGCAGACTTCCTTTTAAAGTGCCAATAACGTATACACCAAGTTCACTAGAAGGGAAACGAGAATGTTTATTTACCGTTACGGAGGGCAATTTACTTCCTCGGGTTTTAGAAATATAAGGACTAATTTTTACGTAGTTTTGATTTGAATTAAAATATCCGATGGAGGTAATTCCATTCTGATTCATAAAATTAACTAGTTTACTCACCCTATTCTTTTGCAACTTCAAATAAGTGCGGTTTTCGGAATGGAATAAATCCTTTTCCTTCTGTGATAAGCTTTGAGAAAACCCTTGGTTCACTAATAAAATACTCAACAATAAAATAATTTTCTTCATAATCATACTTTTAGAAATCTGCTTTTTTTGATTTAGAACTTTCGGCTTTCACTTTGTTTTTTAATGAATTATAAAAGCTAAATAAATAATAATTTAAAAATAAAGGTTTCCTTTTATTGACTCTTAAGCCAAAGGAAATATATTTTTCATTATGCCATATTAGTGAAGCTTGTTGTTGGTCAAAATCAAGATCAATGAATGGCTTACCGTACACTTTAATTAAGTCTTCTCGTAGTATATTTATCCTGTTTACGTCATTTTTTTTATCAAGAAGAACCCGAATACTGCTTAATTTATTCTCAAAAAATATGTAGTATATCCCTTCTAAATCATAATTTAAGAGTGAAAGCTTACTGTCTTTTAATGTGTAAACTTTTAAATAATTATATTCTTCTTTTCTAAATAAATGGACTAATGGTGACTGTTCTGAATATTTAACCTCAATCATTGTTTTGCTAAACTTTTCTTTAAATTGATTGAGTTTCATTCCTAAATTCACACCTCTAAATGAAGAAAATGGCTTAACGTCATTTTTCATGCAATCATTACTAAAATTGGCCAAATCAATCCAATAACTAATTTCCTCTATTCGTTTAAATCGTAAACTAATTTTTGAGACATGATATTTATTTTCTTGTTTTCCTCCATCAACTCCATAGCTAAACAACATTAGGTTGCCTTTTTTGCTGATATTTCCTTTTTTAAGGCTTTCAGTAGATAAGTAAAGCGCTCCTTTAAAATCTTTTGTGCCTTTAAATTTGTTCTTTTTTGGATTTGGTTTGATTTCTTTTGAACCCTTATATTGTCCGGCATATTTACCCCTTAAATGGCTTACTACTTTCTGAGCAGTTTTAAGTTTTACGTAGTTTACCTCCGCTAACAATTCAATTTCAAGCAATTGCTTATTAAAGAAATATAGTCTCATTTTAGTAAATGAAATACCATTTGTCTTATATGTTTTTCCAATTGACTTTAAGTCAATAATCGCTCTAGAAGAAACAATTCCAAATTTCTTAGTACTTATGTGTTTACCTGGTTCATAAAAATAATTTAAGGTAGTTTTTGGCCCGGTTTTATAGATGTTACTAAATTCTGCTTCCGACATGCCTAAATAAATATTTTCAAAATGCCCGAGAGCTTGTTGAGGACCATTTTGCGCATGTACTAAAACTGAAACGATTAATGCAATTACAACAAAAAATATTTTTTTCATATTGTTCAATATTATTCTAAAGATGGTTTATATTCTCCGCATGCTTATTGTTACAAGAAATTTTGAATAGAATTAAAACCCCATTACTACTTATAAAATAAAGTCCATAAAAAATCTGTGATGTAAAGTAATCTGAACTTTTTATGATAAAGTTAAATCATATTTTTTATTAAACAAGAAACGACACACTTCTTCCTTTATATTCAGATTTGTTCAAAATTCATCAAAATTTTAGGTTTGAAAACATTGATTTATTACAAAATTATAAAAGCAAGTGAAACACCCATCTTACCTTTCTATATCAGTAAACAGAAATTAACAATCAAGACTTGAGCAAATATCTATTGGGATGATATTTTTCAAGCTTTGAAAGGCATATTTCTTCCAGAGTAAAGTTTGAACTTAAAAATATAATCGTGGAGTCTATCCTAAAGCTTTTGCAAAGACCTTAAAGGTTTCGTTAAAAAGAGTTGTATAAATTTTTTCCTACCCAGACAGTAAAAAAACACATAAGATCATAAAAAAACCAACACAATGTGTTGGTTTTTCTTAGTAGCGTGGACAAGATTTCCGCCAGTCGGCGGATAAACGAACTTACGTCCGCCAGCTGGCGGATATGAACCCAACTTATATATCCTTAAGTAAATTATTTCGAATAAACTTTCTACCCTGGTATGATTTAAGTTCCTTTTCTCGCCTTAATGCATTTTTTTTCTGCTCAAAAGTCTCAGTATGAACAATTGTCCATGGTCGATATTTTGCAGTATAACCTTTGGTTGCTAATACATTATGAGATTTCAATCGCTCTTTCAGATTACTTGTAAAACCAATATAAATCTTATTGAATGCTTCTGAATGAAGAACGTATACTGTGAATGGGTTTTCCATAATACAAAAAAGCCTCCCCATCAGGGGAGGCTTTGCTTAGTAGCGGGGGCAAGATTAATTTCATTGATCTGTAGGGGGGTTTAACAAAGAAAACCAATCCCTAACGGTATTGTTTAAAAATTAAAGGCGCATACAAACTTGTTTGTATGCGCCTTTAAAATAAAAAACCGACATAAATGTCGGTTTTCTTTGTAGACAAGAGGGTTGAAATATCTAACCTTGAATTAATCAGAGATATGGAAAATATTCTTCGAATTGAGGCGGATTTATCCTCTTTGATGAGATGATAAACATTTTGTCATATTCAAAGAATTTCCATACATTTGATACTGCATTCGATTTAAACGGAATGAGTTTGTTTTTATACTCCCTAAAAAACAAATATCAATAGTTGATTCTTTGAAACATATAAAACACTTAGAAATATACAACACGTACCTATTATGGGTGAATATAGTTAATAATAATCCATATAGATACTTGTTAGCGGCTATATTAATGAGACAACCAACAAATGAACATTGAATCTGAAGAAAAATTTTCGTTATATGAAGTTTTAGTAAAGACTTCTTATCAAACTCAAATAACAGAACCTGAAGACAAAGAATGTGCGAATCCAGTTGCATTTGGTTCGGGTTTCATTGTTGAATTTGACGGCACTAATTTTTTTGTTACTGCTGACCACACAATTCACCTTGACGACTATGAAGAAAAAGAAGAAAGAACGTGGAAAGATTATGTTGTTTCAATTTTCAATAACTATTCACCACCCGAAAACTTTCTTTTGACAGTAGTAACACCCTTATATGGGTTTTACTATATGGAACAATTTCATTTAGACAATCCCGACACTATGCCCAAACCTGTGGACATCGCTATTTGTGAAATGAAAAAAAAACATTTTCAATACCCGTTCTTAACAACAGGAATAGACTTTTCAGAATCTGATAAAATCAAACCTGGTGAAGAAAAGTTTAAAATCAAGCCAGAAAGTTTTGCATGCCCAAATACGAATGACACATACTGCATATTTGGCGCAGTGAAAACTGAAATAAAGGACAACATTAAAGTTGATAGACAATTTACACTAAAGCACAGTCTTAAATTCGTATCTAAAAACGGGGACTTTTACCTTTTTAATAACCCAACGGTAATTTCAAACAAAAAAGACTGGAAAGGTCTAAGTGGTTCACCAGTATTAAGCGAAACAGGCGAATGTATTGGAGTAATATGTGATGTCTTAGAAAATTCTCAATCAATTTGGGTTATGCCGATATCAAAAGTGAAATTGCTTATTGAAGTAGCAACACAACAAGAGGCAATAGAAAACAATAAAAGTGAAACGAAATAATAATAAATACAGAAGCTAACATCGCGTATAGCAAATGCTGCCTTTCGGGTCGGCAACGTACCATAAACAAGGTAGTTTAGCAACAACTAACAAAAATGAAACAGAATAATTCAATACTATTAGATTCCTTAAACTATCGATGGAAAAAGAGGAATGGAATATATTATTTTGGTGCCGATTGGGACCAGCCGTTTAGTGCATTTAATACAGCCGAACGAAAACAATATTTACGCCCATTTATGACATCACTTATATTATTTGATGAAATTTATATAACTACACAACATTTAGAAGAATTTATTGCTCTATTTGGCATAAAAGACGCTCACTTTTTATTTACAAATAACTGTATTAGAATTATAGATGATGGAGGAACAAGTGTTGGTTTTTTACCTAATGGAGATAACAATTTATTAATGAACTTTAGTGAAAGTTCATTTTTAAAAATTGACGCTATCGAAAAAAGATTACTTGAGCAATATAAAGGACATAGTGAAAGATTATTACTGAAACCTTTAGTGTTTAAAGCAGAAGCATTTAAAACAGAAATTGATGGTGCTTGGTTTAGTCATCTTGCGCAAGAAGAAATTTATTCTGATTTTAGAAACAAGAACATTACAGAGTTTTTGAGATTTCAAAACACATATGACAACACAATTGTAAAAAATGAGGACATAGTTCCGCTGATGAGATTAAACTATGCCAATAAAAGTTTAATTTATCAAAGCGAGTTGAATATTAAAAATCTTTCTACCGAATCATCAATTCAAAATCTGGTTAACATCAAAGTAAATCCTATTTTAAATCAAAAGAAATCAGAACCTTTAGAACTTTTTAGTAAGATAATAAAGGACAAACAAATTCCTGATTTAACTGATTTATATACTCAAAATTTAATAACTATTGAAGAAATTATTTCTCTTAAAAACAATATCTCTGGTAAAAAATTCAGGGATTGGTTTGAGAGTTCAGATTACGATAAAGCCAAAATTTACAGAGAACTCTTGTCAAGACCAAAAGGTATTACAGATTTGATTTTAACAAAATTTGTGCGTTGGTCAATCCCAACGCTGACTGGAATCATAAACCCAATTTTAGGAGCTGTAGCATCTTCAGTAGATAGTTTTATCGTAGACAAAATATTAAAAGGTTGGCATCCAAATTTCTTTCTCGATGATATATTGTCTGCTAAGATAAATTCAGTGCTGAAAGAACAAGAACAACTGAATCAAACTAAATTAGCAGAGAACAAATTTGGTAGAAAAATTGGTAGAAATGAACTATGCCCTTGTGAAAGTGGAGTGAAATACAAAAACTGCTGTATGAAAAAATAATTGTTGCCAACAGCTGATAAAATTGAATACAAGCGGACATGGCGGATGTAGGAACATTAAAGATAGTTTTTGAAACAATTATGCCCAAATATGGCATTATTCCTATACACACAGAAGCCCCGAATATGTTTAGAGAAATATTTCACATTCAAACTATTATTTCGCTGTAAGATAGTTATGTTTTTAGTTGTAATTAAAAGAAAATTAGTCAAGTCCTCAAGACCAAAATAAGTCAGTTTAATGGAAATTACGAATCTATTAAATTGCTATATTTGAAATTAATAAATAACACTCTGATAGAAAAAATTATTAATGCTATATAGAAAAAAAATATTACTTGCTATTGTTGAATTATTTGGTCGTGAAATAAATGCAACTGATTTTCAAAAAATATTATTCCTGTTTTCTGAAAAGCAAATAGACAGAAAATATGATTTTGTGCCATACAAATATGGTTGCTTTTCTTTTCAAGCAATGGCTGATAAAAATTCTTTGATAAAAGAAGGTTATTTAGCAAATACAAGAAATTGGAAAATTAATATTGATGCTGCAAATTTTATTAATACATTAAATGAAATTGACAGAAAAACTCTATCAAAATTAAAACAACAGATTGGCAATTTCTCAACTGAAGAATTAATCAGACAAGTATATTTAAATTATCCATACTTTGCTATTAATAGTGAAATCGTTTCCAAATATTTAAACGAAAAGGAAACTCAAATAGTGAATAGATTTAAACCCCAAACCACTACCGAAGGAATTTTTACAATTGGTTATGAAGGAAGAAGTCTTGAAAATTACTTAAATACATTAATTCAACAAAATATAAAAATTCTTTGTGATGTTAGAAAAAATCCATTAAGTAGAAAATATGGATTTGCTAAAAGAACTTTACAAAATGCCTGTGAATCAGTTAACATAAAATATATTCATTTTCCTGAATTAGGGATTATCAGCGAAAAAAGAAAAAATCTTAACACTCAGAATGACTATGACAATTTATTTGTTGATTATGAAAAGGAAGTTCTTCCAAATCAGCAAAAAGAAATAATGCTTATCCACAATTTAATAGAAACTTATGGGAGAGTTGCATTAACCTGCTATGAAGCATTACCAAAACAATGTCATAGAACCAAAGTAGCAGATGCTGTTCATTCATTGGATCTAAAAATCCCCATAATACATTTATAATGCCCAAAAGAAAAATTCTAATTACCGTAAAAACCTATCCATCAATTTCCTCCAAATATGACGAACTTGTCTGCACTGCTGGAATAGATGAAGAAGGTAATTGGGTAAGAATTTATCCCATTCCGTTTAGAAAATTGGATTATAATAACCAATATCAAAAATACAATTGGATAGAAATGGATTTGGTCAGAAATACCAGTGATTTCAGATTAGAAAGTTATCGACCAGTAAATATCGATTCTGATGATATTATTACTTTTCATGGAAAAATTGGAACAGAAAACAATTGGGAAAAGAGAAAAAAAATAGTTTTAAAAAATATTTATACTGACCTTGATTTACTTATCTCAGAAGCTAAAACAAAAGGAAAATATACTTCGTTGGCTATTTTTAAACCTACAAAATTTATTGATTTTATTTATGAACCTTGTTCACGTGAATGGAGTAATAAACAAAAGGCAGCTCTATTACAAGGTAAATTATTTGATGAGAAGAGGAATTTTGAAGTTGTTAGAAAACTTCCTTATAAATTCAGCTTCGTATTTTCTGATGTGAATGGGAAAAAGAGCACTCTTATGAATGAGGATTGGGAGTTAGGTGCATTGTATTGGAATTGTTTAGAAAGAAAAGGAGGCAATGAAAAAGCAGCATGTGAGGATGTAAGGAAAAAATATTGGGATGACTTTGCCAAAACAAAAGATTTATATTTTTTTTTAGGTACAACGAAAGTTCATCATCTAAGAGCTCCAAATCCATTTATAATTATTGGGACATTTCACCCAAAGGTTGAAAATCAACTCAAAATGAATCTTTAAACATTTTAATTGTGTTGTAACAAAAAGTATTTCCCTTAATAAACCACTATAACCAAAATCAAATACATAATGACTAAAGAAAAAGAACGCGAAGAGTTACATCGTACAATATGGCAGATAGCCAACGATTTAAGAGGTAGTGTAGATGGCTGGGATTTTAAATCGTATGTCTTAGGCATGTTATTTTATCGGTTCATTTCTGAAAACCTGTCTTCATATATCAACAAAGAAGAACAGAGAACTGGCACCAGCAACTTCGATTATGCTAAAATTTCAGATGAAGATGCTGAATTTGGAAGAACAGATACAGTGAAAGAAAAGGGCTTTTATATTCTACCTTCAGGGTTATTTGCAAATGTGCGTCTAAAAGCTAATAACGATGCCAATCTCAATGAAACTTTGAGCAATGTTTTTAAAAATATTGAAAATTCAGCCAAAGGCACTGATAGCGAAGACGACCTCAAAGGCTTATTTGATGATATTGATGTAAACAGCAACAAGCTTGGTGGCACAGTACAAAAGAGAAACGTACTGTTAGTAAAATTAATTGAGGCAATAGGAGACTTAAAATTGGGCGATTTCCAGGATAATACTATTGATGCTTTTGGAGATGCTTACGAATATCTCATGTCAATGTATGCAAGTAGTGCCGGGAAATCGGGAGGAGAATTCTTTACTCCGCAGGAGGTTTCAGAGTTGCTTGCTCAAATAACAGTGGTTGACAAAAAGCAGGTTAATAAAGTATATGACCCTGCTTGTGGTTCTGGTTCACTCTTGCTCAAATTTGCTAAAGTGCTTGGGAAAGAAAATGTACGTCAAGGCTTTTTCGGTCAGGAAAAAAACATATCCACCTATAACCTTTGTCGCATCAACATGTTTTTGCATGATATTAATTACGAGAAATTCGATATTGCACACGGCGATACATTAATGGAACCCAAGCATTGGGATGATGAACCTTTTGATTGTATTGTTTCAAATCCTCCCTATTCTATTAAGTGGGATGGCGATGCCAATCCATTGTTAATTAACGACCCTCGTTTTTCACCTGCCGGTGTACTGGCTCCAAAATCTAAAGCTGATCTCGCCTTTACCATGCACATGCTTAGTTGGCTATCTACTTCAGGAACGGCTGCTATAGTAGAGTTTCCCGGTGTACTTTACCGCGGAGGTGCTGAACAAAAAATACGTAAATACCTGATCGAAAATAATTATGTAGATACAGTTATTCAGCTTCCGGCAAATCTATTCTTTGGTGTTAGTATAGCTACTTGTATTATTGTTTTGAAAAAAAGTAAAAAAGACAATAAAACGCTGTTTATCGATGCTTCAAACGAGTTTAACAAAGTTGGAAATAAGAATAAACTCGCCGAAAAAAACCAGACGAAAATACTCGATTCTTTCATTCAACGCAAAGACATTGAATACTTTGCTCGTCTCATTGATAACTCAGCTATTGCAGAAAACGACTATAATATAGCCGTAAGTAGCTATGTGGAACAGGAAGATACCTGCGAAATAGTTGATATTCGAAAACTAAACGCTAATATTTCAGAAATTGTAATAAAACAAAATAAGTTACGTAATACCATTGACAAGATTGTATCAGATTTTGAAGGAGGCCAACTATGAGTAAAATAGAAGAGCTTATTAAACAGTTTTGTCCTGATGGTGTCGAGTATAGAGAGCTTGGAGACTTCTTGGATTACGAGCAGCCAAGTAAATACATAGTCCAATCAGAAAATTACGAAGATGGCCACATAACACCCGTTCTAACTGCTGGGAAAAGTTTTATTTTAGGCTATACCGATGAAACCAAAGGAATATATAAAGCAAACAAGGAAGTTCCTGTAATTATTTTTGATGATTTTACTACTTCATTTCATTGGGTTGATTTTGATTTTAAAGTTAAATCTTCAGCAATGAAAATGCTTAGACCAAAAAAAGACTCGAACATAGTTTTTAGGTTTATTTATTATGCAATGAATTGCGTTTCTTACTCACCGCAAGATCATACACGACAATGGATTTCGAAATATTCAAAATTCACTGTCCCCTACCCCCCTTTCGCCGTTCAACAAGAGATTGTAAATATCCTTGACAAGTTCACTCAACTGGGGACGGAGCTGGAGGCGGAGCTGGAGGCGCGTCGCGCCCAATATAATTTCTACCGCAACCAATTGTTTTATTTTGAGGGGGGGGAAGTTGAATGGAAAATGCTTGGGGAAGTTGGAGAATTTATCCGGGGAAAAAGATTTGTAAAAACTGATATTGTCTCTGAAGGTGTTCCCTGCATCCATTACGGTGAAATGTATACTCATTACAAAATCTGGGCAAAAGAGGCCAAGTCTTATTTAGAACCGACTTTAGCTGCAAAACTTAGGGTTGCTCATCCTGGTGATGTTATTATTGTTTCAGCAGGCGAAACCATTGAAGATATTGGGAATGGTGTTGCTTGGTTAGGTGATTCAGATATCGTTATTCATGATGCTTGTTTTACATTTTCACATAGTTTGAACCCTAAATATGTATCCTATTATTTGCAAACAAATCTTTTCCGTTCTCAGATTAAAAGATACATATCATCAGGTAAGATATCGTCTATTAACGCGCCCGGTTTAAGCAAAGCCAAAATCCCTGTCCCTCCCCTTGCAGAACAAGAACGAATTGTGGGGATATTAGAAAAATTCGATGCTTTGGTGAATGATATTTCGTTAGGGCTGCCTGCCGAGATTGCGGCGAGGAAAAAGCAGTATGAATATTATAGAGAAAAAATATTGACTTTCAAGAATGTAAACAATGGATAAATACACGCTAATTGCAGAAAACCCCGAAAGTACAGTAGTTGCCGATTATAAATCTCCGTACAGTCGTGAAACAACTTACCAGTCGGAAGCAGACCTCGAAAAGGCATTTATTGAACAGTTACAAACGCAAGCTTACGAATATCTTCCATTTACAACTGAACAAGAATTAATTACAAACCTTCGTCAGCAACTGGAAATGTTGAACAATTACCAATTTTCTGACACTGAATGGGAACAGTTTTTCAAAAACAAGATAACCAATCAGAACAGCGGCATCGAGGAAAAAACAACTACCATTCAGGAAGACCATATCCAACTCCTAACCTGCGACAATGGCACGGTAAAAAACATTTACCTCATTGATAAAGCCAACATTCACAACAATCGACTTCAGGTGATTAATCAGTATGCTGTTGATAATGGTCAACGTGCAAATCGATATGATGTTACCATTCTGGTAAACGGACTTCCTCTAATACATATCGAACTCAAAAAGCGTGGGGTTTATATTAAAGAAGCCTTTAATCAAATTAATCGCTACAATCGAGAATCTTTTTGGGCTGGTAGTGGTTTGTTTGAATATGTTCAGCTTTTTGTCATTTCAAATGGCACATACACAAAATATTACAGCAATACTACTCGCTTTACACATATCAAAGAATTAGGTGATGGCGCAGTTAAAAAAGGTAAACGTACCAGCAATAGTTTTGAATTTACTTCGTGGTGGGCAGATGCCAATAACCGCCCAATTATCGATTTGATGGATTTTGGTCGTACATTTTTTGCAAAACATACCTTGCTTAATATACTTACAAAATATTGTGTTTTTACCACCGAAAAACTCCTGCTAGCAATGCGCCCTTATCAAATAGTAGCTACCGAGCGCATTTTGAGTAGAATAAATGTTTCTAACAATTACAAAACTTTCGGAAAAATAGAGGGTGGAGGATATATTTGGCATACCACAGGAAGTGGCAAAACACTAACTTCATTCAAAACTGCTCAATTAGCAAGTAAATTACCGTTTATTGATAAAGTGTTGTTTGTGGTCGATCGAAAAGACCTCGACTATCAAACCATGAAAGAGTACGACAAGTTCGAAAAAGGAGCAGCCAACAGTAATACCAGCACTGCAATTCTTAAAAAACAACTTGAAAACCCGAATGCACGCATTATTATAACCACAATTCAGAAGCTAGCAGTTCTGATTAAGAGACAAAAAAATCACCTTGTTTTCAATCAACGTATCGTTATCATTTTTGACGAGTGTCATCGTTCACAGTTTGGTGAAATGCATACAGCAATTACCAAAACTTTTAAGAAATATCATCTTTTCGGCTTTACCGGAACTCCTATCTTCGCTATTAACTCAAGTAGTAATAGCCGAGCAGATTTGAGAACTACCGAACAAGCATTTGGTGAAAAACTTCACACATATACCATTGTAGATGCCATTACCGATAAAAATGTACTGCCATTCCGCATTGATTATATCAGTACCATGCGTGAGGAAGAAAATATCACAGACACTAAAGTGTGGGATATTGATAGAGAAAAAGCATTGGCAGCACCGAAACGAATCAGCAATATCGTGAATTATATTCGGGAGCATTTCGACCAAAAAACCAAACGTAACAGTTACTATCAATTGAAAGACCGACGATTAGCTGGGTTCAATTCTATTTTTGCTGTTACGTCTATTGATGTGGCAAAAAAATATTATGCCGAATTCCAGAAACAAATGGCTGGTTTGCCGAGCGATAAACAGTTGAAAATAGCAACAATTTATAGTTTTGGAGCAAATGAAGATGATCCTGAAATAGATGGAATTATTGAGGATGAAAACTTGGAAGATACCAGCAAATTAGACCAAAATTCACGCGACTTTTTAGAATCAGCAATACAGGATTACAATAAAATATTTAAAACCAATTTTGATACTTCAAGCGACAAATTTCAGAACTATTATAAGGATGTGTCTCAACGTGTCAAAGACCGTGAGATTGACTTGCTTATTGTGGTCAATATGTTTTTGACAGGCTTTGATGCAACTACCTTAAACACGCTTTGGGTAGATAAAAACCTACGCTTGCACGGACTTTTGCAGGCCTTTTCACGTACTAATCGTATCCTCAACACAGTCAAAACATTTGGTAATATCATTTGCTTTCGCAATTTGGAAAAAGCAACCAATGAGAGTATTGCATTATTTGGTGATAAAGAAGCTGGAGGCGTTGTTTTACTGAAAACCTACGATGAATATTACAACGGTTATAAAAATGGGGATAAAGATATTCAGGGGTATTCCTCTTTGGTCAACGAATTACAGGTTAAATATCCAATAGGTGAGCAAATTATAGGTGAACAAAATCAGAAAGAATTTATTAAGTTATATGGTGCTATTTTGAAGGTAAAAAACATTCTTTCCTCATTCGACGAATTTGCTGGTAATGAAATCTTGACCGCACGTGATGTGCAGGATTACCACAGCATTTATATTAATCTTTACAATGATTTCAGAGGTAAAAATAAGGGTGATAGTGAAAATGTGAACGATGATATTGTTTTTGAAATGGAGCTTATCAAACAAGTGGAAATCAACATTGACTATATTCTAGAGCTAATTCGAAAATATCACCAAAGTCATTTAAAAGACAAAGAAATAGTAATAAGCATCGCTAAGGCTATCGATTCCAGTGTAGAATTGCGAAACAAAAAAGAGCTTATCGAAAAATTCATAGGTTCTTTAACACCCGAAACCAATGTTGATGATGATTGGCAATCTTTTGTTGATGCAAAGAAATTGGAAGAATTGGATAGTATTATTACTGAAGAAAATTTGGATAAAGACGAAACTTACAAATTCATAAACAACGCTTTCCGTGATGGGTTTGTGCAATCATCAGGTACAGCAATCTCAAAAGTATTGCCGCCTATATCTCGATTTAAACCAACAGGTGACCGCACAATTATACGCGAAACTGTTCTTGAGAAACTTAGGGAATTTTTCAATAAGTTTTGGGATATATCAGGCGGCAGATTTTTAAAAAATTAGAATAGCATTTTTTAATAAGAGAAAGAAAATGTTTAAACCCATTATAAAGTAATTTTATACCGGAAAATTTTTGCCACGTTAATTGACCCTCAAGAATGGTTTACTTTTTCGTCAGGTTTCGTCCTGAAATAGGTCAGAAAAAAATGAAAATATTTTTTGCTCTCGTTTTTAAGAAAGTCATTTTCTCTATTTTTATGGAAAAATAAATTTCCAGAATTTTCAAATTAGATAGACGCCTCTCTTCCCCTATTTTACAAAGGGATACTCCATTTATGGGGGTGGGATACGGAGGGTAGGCCGGGGGAGATCCCCATAGGGGTGGTCAATAAATCAGTTTGCACAACCTGAGCTAATATATAGTTCTCAAAACTCTGTCCCTGTTGAAAAAGGTTGTTTTTGGATCAGGATGAAGAAGGAGGTTCACCTGATGGATCACAAAGATGTCAGATTGCACAGAATCCTTTGTGCCAATTAACATTCATGTCCGGAGATCCGAATTTTCATAGCATTTGAAGTTGTGGTTTTAAGTGTTTTTTGATTTTGGAAATTGTGTTTTTGTTAAGGTTGCAAATCCTGCTAACATGAGAACCCTTATATCCACTTTCGAGTAAATCCACCGCTTGTTTATGTTTTTGTAAAAATCCCAAAGTGGTTTCTTTACCACGTTGCTTTCGATTCTTATACTTACCTAAAGATTTTGCTATTTCAATACCTTCCTTTTGGCGTTCTGCCCGAATCTCATTCTCAATTTCAGCAAAACTTCCGATCACCGAAATCATCATTTTTATAGTGTAGTTCATTTTTCCACCAACAAGGGTTCGCATTCCAAGATTTTCAATATATAGAGAAACCCCGTTTGTATGGAAAAATTCAATAACATCTAACAAATCTCGAAGATTACGAAACAATCTATCAATGGAATGACAGGAAATTTCATCAATTTTACCTTGTTCAACATACTCCTTTAGAAACTTCCCATATTTCCTCTCAAATAAGGGTATGGTGCCACTACATTTGTCTTCGAATACATAGGTGTAGGTTTTGTTTTTTTGTTGCTGGCGGTCGAGATTTTGAGTTATTGAACTTACTCGATTATAACGTAGAGTTCTCATTTCTTTCCTATTTTTAATACTATCAAGTTTGCATCTTAAAATTAGGAAAAAATCACGACATGGCCTAATGAAATCCGCTAATATCAAGGGTTTCGGCGTACTAAAGTTAAGTAAACATTATAATTAGGAAGAACGGGATAAAATTCGATCCTGAGTCTGAAGATCTATCATGTGAAAATCAGATGGCACTTATTATAATACTTGGTAATACTTGGTGTGCCAAATGAGTTAGTGGATGGATAGAAGGAGATCCTCCCATGATTTATTTATTAAAAATTTTATATTCATCAATGATATGTGCCACCAAATATGCAAAGACAGTCGTTGGCATAGATGAAAATGTTAATATCGGGTCATCTACCAAGTCAAAACCCATTTTATCTTCAATAAAGTGCTGAACGAATTTGATATCATTATCTGAAACAATTTCCCTGTTAAAATAATCTTCGAAATCATAATATAGTGTGTCACGCTCATAATTTTCATTAAATTTTTGATTTTCTATTTCGTTGAACTTATTTTCGTTCAGTTTGTTGATTTTACTCATGATCTTATATAATTTTTTAAAATTTATTCGATATAATCTGTTAGTGCCAGCCGTACTAATTCTGATTTGGTAATTCTTTCTTTTTTTAATATTTCTATCAGTTTTTGGTACTGCTGAGTCGATAATCTTATGCTCAGGTGTTTTGTTTTATTCTTTCTTTTCATATTATATAAATATCGGGTTGTGCTACAAAATCTCGATTTTTTAAAAAAATTTTTAGCAGATTTGTTGAAAGGGTCAATTTCTCAGACATATTTTACTGTAAATTTTTGTAACACATTGTCGAGCAATATCTTAGATGTAAACGCTGCCAACTGGAGTTCATAACACTCATTGATACAATGAAATAATTTGAAATATCATATTAAGTTTTACGACAAAAGAGAGCAATAAAGGAATGTTTTTCTGACAATTATAACGTGCCTTTATCATATGAATATCATTTTATTTTCAATCAACTACGATAGAATTATTTATCATTTCAACCAACTCATCCATATCAATAAGGGTAGAATTTAGGTGTGCTCGAACTGTTTTTGGCGATAGCCCTGAAATCTCAGCTATTCTTTTCTGCGTAATCTTTTGACCTTTTTGCTGAATTTCAATTACTGCCTCCCGTACTCTTTTAGCTGAATTGTTTTTACGCCTGCTGCCATTTACCATATTAGAAATGTCGATCTTTTCTTTTTTTGTCAACTCACAATTCGAGTTGAAATGGACATATTTTATCTTTTTTTTACAATAATTCTCTCCGGTGTTTTTAATCCCATTATATATACAATTAAACAGCCTTATAAACTCTCTTTTCTCCATGCTCGGTTTTGCATGCCTGCTGTTAACATAATACAGATAGGAGAAGATGTATTTTTGGTCAATGGTTGGATTTAGATAATATAGGGTATGTATGATACTGGTATAGATAGTGTGTTTCGTGCCATCCATTATGGTACTGGGAATATATACTTTGGTATATTCTACTGATTTAAAATCAAATACTGGATTAGATACTTCTACACTGGTGCTAGTTCTTAACTTCTTCAGTACTTCATTAATATCTATTACTGGAAACAGGGAATTGAGTGTAAAATTTAAATCACTACCGGTTTTATACTGATTTCCCCTTTTTTTAACTGGTTTTGGGATAGAATCATTTAATTCTACTTCAATCTCATTCTCAAAATTGTAATACAATGATGGGTCATGTGAAATGAACATCGCACGACCTATATCTTTACAAATCATATCAATTGGTTCATTAATTAATATTGTATTACGAACCGTAAGCCAGAAATCATCAAAATTATCTTTAGTAATCGTATTCTTCAATTTGAACAAAACTGATATTCCACCGCCGCTAGAAGACAAACAAATCATTGAGGCTAATTTTTTATACCTTTTAATAAAATCTTCTTTATACTCCTCTGCATTGATTATATCGACGTCGAAATACAAATATTGGGAAGATTGAATAAAATTCTGTTCAAAACAATTTTCTTTAAGATTTCGGATTTTGACTAAACAATGGGGCGTAATATTTGGTAGAGTTCTTTTAAGTTCTCTATATTCATCACCATTTTTTCTGAGGTTTCTGATTATATCAATTTTATCAGCTTGGGGATTGCATCGTATTAATCGAACTAATTCAGGAAGATCTATAAATTTTGAACTAACAGTATCTTGAATTCCACCATTAAATAAACTAAACATTAAAAAAAAGTCCCACCTCTTTTCACTGGGGCTGGCAGCTAATCAGAGGCAGGTTTAAACAATCTTTATGAACTTCTATCAATGCCAGCCCAATTGACACATTGTTCAGAATATTGCAATTTTCAATATTCTTTACCTTTATAAATATGGCAATCATGAAAAAAACAAGACGAAAAATCATAAATTTTAATTTTTTAAAGCTATCTTATCAAACTGTATTACTGCGTGTTACATGTGTTATCAGAAACTTATATGAATTATCGGTTATATTTTTATGACCCGATTAAACATTTTTTATTACCTTTGTCAAAAATCATATCCCATGGAAGACATATTTAAAATAGACGAACGGTTCGATTTACATCAAGATAGTATCCTCAAGTATGTTCATGAAATTTCAAATAGTGATTTTATTAAAGAATCAGGACTAGATTTTACTGATAATAGGAAATCCGAATCTAACCCTAAGGCTGCTAAAAATAAATTACAAGAACCTAAATACCAATATTGGGGAATTTTAGAGAGCAAAATAACTGCTATCAGGCTTGAAAAAACACGGTTAGTCAAATTAATTGAGGATTTCTATTTAACTAGTGTTGATGAGTATGTTTATCGAACTTCTAATATGTCTCCGCAGAAAATTCAACATATCCTCAATAAATTATTGATAAGACTCAAAAGATTAGAACTTGTATTAAACCCAGATTATTCTATAACTAAATATGATGAGAAGAGAAATAATAAGAATTATTCTCAAATAAAGGGATATTGGATTAACGCTGACGGTAAACGTGTGAGAAGTATTTCACGAAGCATTGGAAAAACCCTTTCTGAAGACGAAGAAATTGCAATGAAATTGTTAGATGTTAATACAAATAAAGAAACGAAAGTGACTTTACTTCGTCGAGGTGCGGAATCTATCGCTGACCTTAGAGTGAATGATGGTAACACAATATGGCTAGTAGAATTAAAGTCTGATAATAGACCTATCTTAATTAGAAACTATGTAATGTTTGAGAACTGGAAAATATACAAGAAAGAATATAAGCTGCTGGAGTAGTAGCATTTTTTTTGCTTAAAAATTAAACGGGTCATTATTTGATACCCGATAAAATAATTTAATTATAAACTAAAATTTTAAAACAATGATTAAACAACAAACAAAAAATGAAGTAGTAAGTATGCTTTTCGAAATCGATACTCTCGATAAGAAAAAAATCGTTGACTCATTTCAATTTGAACTAAGCAGACTGTGGGCGACAATTAATGCAATGAACGAAGTAGATGATATCAAACTGAGAAGAGATATAGTCAGAGTATCCATCATTGGCTTTCTTTCAGGTAAGGGTGAAAATAATGCTGGATTTCAAGCAATGATAAAGGAAAAATTTAACGGTGATGTGGAAGAATATATGCGCACTCTCATGATTAATTGGGTCAGCACATATGATTCACTAAAGAATTGGTTAAATGATAATAAAGGTAAATCAATCAATATAATCACTTCATGGGATGCCAAGAAAGAAGTAGATCCAAAAATTCTTGTTGGTGATTATGATAGTTTTATTACAGCTTATAACAAACTAAGTAAAAAATATAAATTTTAAAAAAACACCACTCATAAAAAATAAAACAATGGAAAAGATAAAACCAAAAAGCCAGTTTGAAAAAGATGTATATCAATTGGAAAATGACAAGACGCCAAAGAAAGTAAAAGGATATTTGGTAAAAGGAAACTATGAAGAAACACATCAAAAAGTCGGCAGGCTATTTATGCTCCTCGACTGGAATATCAGAAAGTATTACAAATCCGATTATTCAATCAAAGCTATTATAGTTCCATTATCGCTCGAATGGTCAATCTACTGCCAAAATAATACAGGCTGGGAATTTTGGGTTGACAACCAAAAGGTATGTTTGATTAAGGTAGTTGTGGAGCCATATAATGTTCATAAAACTAAGGTCGTTCTTGAATGGTATGATATGCTGAAAATAAAACAGGTTTTTGGTAAAAATGATAAAGTTCCTACATATAGGCTTTGATTGATTGCAGCTCCACTAATAATGAAAAGCAGCGTCAAATAAGGCATTCAGAACAAATAATTTTCTACATTTGGAGCCAACTTTTTTGATTTGATGTTTCGTTTTACGGATTTTTTTGTGTATATTTTAATTACCTATCATAGGTATAAAGAATTGAAGAGATGTTTAAAAACAATGAAGGAAGAAAATACAAATAGTACAAACTCAAGATTTGAGGATTATAAACTTACACCTCAAAATACAAGCTGCACTGGCGGCACAATAACTGATATTTATGTCCCTTCATATGAAGAAAGTTCCCAATCGCCATCATATGTTCTTACATTAAAAGAGTTGAAGTCCTGTGAAGGATTTGCTAATGTATCCCAAGAAGAAGCCAATGAAATTATCCAAACCCTTTATCAACTAAGCACAATTTGTTATCAGGTAATAATAAATGAATAATCTCCAAAAATATAACCGCTTCAGAAGAACCAGAAAAGAAGAAAGGAAGCTGTCAACAAGCAAAGATGTTTGGGTTTATACAAGAGTTAGCTCAAAAAATCAGAAGGATAACTACTCACTGGCATATCAAAGAGAAGAGGCGGAAAAATTTGCAGCAAATAAAGGATACGAAATTACCGAGTATTTCGGGAATCAAAATGAATCAGCCTCATCAGATATCACAAGGAAAGAGTTTCAAGCATTAATCACCAAGGTAAAGAAATCACATAAAAAACCATTTGGAATCTTAGTGTACGTTATTAGCAGATTTTCAAGATCAGGTGGCAGCGCTATTACTATTGTAGAAGATTTAGTAGACAGATTAGGCGTTCATCTTATTGAGGTAAGTTCCGGTCTTGATACTACTTCAGATGAGAATAAGTTAAACATTTACAGTAAGCTCATTGAAGCAAAAAGAGAAAACCAGCAACGACTAAAACATACTATCCCTGGTTTGAAAAAATTTGTAAAATCCGGCAAGTATCTAGGTATTGTACCAATGGGTTATGACCATTTTGGACCTCGTGTTGTCGACCCTTCCAAAAGAAGTATTACACAGCGCATAGTTGTTAATGAAATTGGAATTGAACTTAGAAAGGCTTGGGACTGGAAAATGCAAGGGCTTAATGATATTGAGATTATTCAAAAGCTAAATACAGCTGGAGTAAAAATAACTAAGCAAAAGATAAGTGCTATGTGGCGGAAAGCATTCTACTGTGGGATTCAAACTAATGCCTTTCTTGATGGTAACCCTATAAAAGGTAATTGGGAGCCATTGATATCAGAGAGTACTTTTTGGGCTGTCCAACAGATTCTTGACGGAAATCACCATGGGTATCAAATCGAAAAACAAAACGATAGCAGGCCACTTATAGGTACAATATTCTGTCCCAAATGCAGCAAGAAATTAACAGGGTATATTGTTAAAAAGAAAAAAAGACATTACTATAAATGTCAAACTTGCAAAGGGGTATCACTGGCTGCAGAATCTTCGCTAAAAATGAAGACAAAAGGCGCCCATGAAATGTTTGAAGAACTGCTTTCATCATACAAATTGGATGAGGAGTACATAATACCATTTAGGTTTCAGTTATTAAAATCCTTCAAGCACATGAAGGCTGAAACCTTTACTGAACTAGAGAATCTAAATAAGAGAATGAAATCACATAAGGAAGAACTTGACACATTGGATGAACGTTTCGCCTATGGAAAGTTTGATGATGAAAGCCTTTACAAAAAACTTCGCTTAAAAAAACAATCAGAGATTGATTTTCTAAAAGAAAAAATGAACGGTACTGAGATACAAATATCTAACCTTGAATACTACATAGAAAAATCAACTGAACTGTCACAGAACATTCACAAATACTGGAAGTTAGGGTCAATTGAAAATAAGAAGAAAATTCAAAAAATCGTCTTTCCAGAGGGAATAGTCGTGGATACTACAAAAAGAATATATCTAACCAAAAAAGTAAATTCATTATTTCAAGCAAAGTCCCAATTTATAAGGGATACAGAGGGTATAAATAAAAAACTCCCCATCAAAAATGATGAGGAGTCCGGTTTAGTAGCGGGGAGCGGATTCGAACCACTGACCTTTGGGTTATGAGCCCAACGAGCTACCACTGCTCCACCCCGCAATATATTTTTATACTTTTGTATTATCCGAAATAGGAGTGCAAAGATATATTTTGTTTCTTTGTTATCCAAATAAAATAAATTAATTTGACTAAAAAAGTTCATAAATCCGGCTTCGTAAATATCATTGGAAACCCCAATGTTGGTAAGTCAACCTTGCTTAATGCCTTGGTTGGAGAAAAGCTTGCAATCATAACATCTAAGGCTCAAACGACTCGCCATCGTTTGATGGGAATTGTTAACGGAGAAGATTTTCAGATTGTTTATTCTGATACTCCGGGTATCGTTGACCCTCATTATAAACTTCATGAGTACATGATGAAATTTATCGACTCCGCTTTATTAGATGCCGATATTTTTCTTTTGGTGATTGAGGTAAATGATCAGTTTAAGCATCCGGAAATTCTGGAGAAAATAAAAAACTCGGGCTTACCCATCATTCTTTTAATCAACAAAATTGATTTAAGCACACAGGTTGAAGTTGTAAAACAATTAAGGGATTGGAAAGATCGCTTACCATCCGCAGAAATCATACCTATCTCGGCCCTGAATAACTTTAACTTAGAGAACGTATTTAATACCTTACTCGAAAAATTACCTGAGAATCCACCTTATTTCCCAAAAGATGAACTGACAGATAAATCGCAAAGATTTTTCGTTTCAGAAATCATTCGCGAAAAGATTCTCCTTTTCTATAAAAAGGAAATTCCTTATAGCGTTGAAATTGTGGTAGAATCATTTAAGGAAACAGAGAAGCTTATTAAAATATTTGCCCTTATCTTTGTAGCCCGGGATTCGCAAAAAGCAATTATTATTGGCCATCAGGGTTCAGCCTTGAAAAAGGTGGGTACAGAAGCACGAAAAGACATTGAAGATTTTGTGGGCAAAAAAGTGTTTTTAGAACTAACGGTCAAAGTGAATAAAGATTGGCGAGACAAAGACCTTCAACTTAAGAGATTCGGGTATCAATAAAATAATCAAAAAAATATGAGCAATATACTGGCCATAGTAGGAAGACCTAATGTTGGCAAATCTACTTTATTCAATCGATTGACAGAATCGAGAGCTGCCATTGTTGAAGAATCGAGCGGAGTAACCCGCGATCGCCATTATGGGCAATCAAGCTGGAATGGCATTGACTTTTCAGTCATTGATACCGGAGGATACGTAATCGGTTCGGAAGATATTTTTGAAGAAGAAATTAGAAAACAAGTTGATTTAGCCATCGACGAAGCAGATGTAATTACACTGATAGTTGATGTAATGGCAGGCGTTACTGGAATGGATGAGGATGTTGCCAAACTACTCAGAAAATCCAAGAAGAAAGTCATACTGGTTGCCAATAAAGTTGATAATCATGAAAGATCTCATCAATCTCATGAGTTTTATAAATTAGGACTTGGAGAAGTTTTTTGTATTTCTTCCATCAATGGAAGTGGTACCGGAGATATGCTGGATGCGGTTGCAGCTGCATTTCCTGAGAAAGATCCCGGCGAAGATGAAGTTCATGAATTTCCATGGTATGCAGTGATAGGCCGTCCAAATGTTGGAAAATCGTCATTGATAAATGCCTTGATTGGTGTTGATCGAAACATCGTAACTCCCATAGCTGGAACCACACGCGACACCATCAATACCAAATATAATAGTTTTGGTTTCGACTTTATGTTGGTTGATACTGCTGGGCTTCGTAAAAAAGCCAAAGTAAATGAAAACATTGAGTTTTATTCGGTAATGCGATCAATTAGAGCCATTGAAAAAAGCGATGTGTGTTTGTTAATGCTGGATGCGAAAGAAGGCATTGAAAACCAGGACTTGAATATTTTTCATTTGGCCGAAAAAAACCGAAAAGGGGTTGTCATTATTGTAAATAAATGGGATTTGGTTGAAAAAGAATCTAATACCCATCTTGAGTTTGAGAAAAGAATTCGAGAAAAAATTGCACCTTTTAATGATGTTCCAATCATCTTCACTTCGGTGATAAACAAACAACGAATATTTAAAGCACTTGAAGTTGCTCATAAGGTTTATAAAAGCAAATCAATCCGAATTTCCACTTCAAAACTTAATGAGTTATTTTTACCCATGATTGAAGCAACGCCGCCTCCAACGGGGTCCAGAGGGAAATACATAAAATTTAAGTATGTAACTCAACTACCTACAAACTTCCCAGCTTTTGCATTTTTCTGCAATTTCCCATTGGAAGTAAAAGAGGCCTATCGAAGATTTTTAGAGAATAAGCTTAGGGAGCATTTTGATTTTGAAGGTGTTCCCATTCAAATATATTTTAGACAAAAGTAAACATTGGAATCAACCAGAATTGATAAATGGCTTTGGACGGTTCGGCTTTTTAAAAGTCGAAGCATCTCAACTGAAGCCTGTAAGACCGGAAAAATAAAAGTTGAGGGAAAGACCATCAAACCTTCCAGAGATGTAAAAGTTGGAGACCTTATTACGATTCAACAAAACCCGATTGTTAAGACGGTTAAAGTCAGACAAATTCTTAAAAACAGGGTTTCAGCAACTTTGGCTGCGCTTGCACTGGAAGACCTCACACCTCAAGAGGAATATGACAAATTAAAACTCATGCGTGAATTAAACTATGAACGCAGAGATCATGGCTTGGGTCGGCCAACGAAAAGAGACCGCCGGGAAATTGAAAAATTAAAAGACTTCGAAGACTAAAAAAATTCGACATGAAAAAATATTTGGCACTTACTTTATTTGCATTCATCCTTTTAGGTTCATGTTCTGAGAAAAAATCTAAAATTCAGGATTCGGCCATATTGGCTTTTTATAATGTTGAAAATTTATTCGATACCATAAATGATCCCAATACTAATGACGAGGATTTTCTGCCGGAAGGGCGACAGAAATGGGATACTAAAAAATACGATCACAAACTAAAAAATCTTTCGGACGTTCTTTTATCCATTGACAGCACCGAGCCTCCAGCCTTAATTGGTTTGGCTGAAGTTGAAAATAAGGAAGTTCTAATCGACTTAATTCAAAATTCGAAACTTAAGGATTACAATTATTCAATCATACACAAAAACAGTCCTGATTTCAGAGGCATCGATGTGGCTCTTATTTATCGATCGGACTATTTCCAGGAAATATCAAACAACTGGATCAACATCAGTTTTCCTTTTGATTCGAGCTATACAACCCGTGATATTTTATACTCAAAAGGGAAAATATTTAATGATGATATAATTCATGTATTTGTGAACCATTGGACTTCTCGATATGGTGGTCAAGAGGCTACCACCGCCAAACGAGAATTTCTGGGGGCGCTCCTAAAAGCCAAATCGGATTCAATATTAAAAATTGAGCCCAATGCTAACATAATTATCATGGGTGATTTAAATGACAATCCAACCGACCTCAGTTTAACTGAGTCCTTAAAATCATTGCCAGTTTCAGAAACCATTTTAAATGACAAACTATACAATATTTCGCTTGAGGAATTTCAAAGAGGAGAAGGAACACTCTACTATCGTTCATGGGATTTATTTGATCAAATTATTGTTTCAGGAGCTCTTTTAGATGATGAGAATTCTTTAAAGCTAAAGCATCCAGACATTCAAATTCATAAACCTGATTGGGTATTATTTGAGGATAACAAAGGACTTAAACGCCCAAACCGAACCGCATCCGGAGGTAGGTATTATGGCGGATATAGTGATCATTTACCTGTACATTGTACTGTGAATAAGATGGATTAATCCAATACCTTAGTGTGTATTTATTTGACAGCCTTAAAGCTTTTGTTTAACAATTAAACGGCAGTTTTACATAAAAGATACTTCCCTTTCCAACTGTGGACTCAAACCAAATTTCACCTCCCAAAAGCTGAGTTAATTTCTGTGAAATCGATAAGCCAATGCCTATACCTTCATACTGTTTTGTATATGAGTCTTCAACTTGCCGGAAAAGTTGGAAAATCAATTCTTTTTTCTCTTCACCAATTCCAATTCCGGTGTCTTTTACAAAGAACCACAACTCCTTTTTATTGTCTTTAGATTTAATCTCGTAACCATAATCTATCGAACCGTTATTGGTAAATTTAATCGCATTTTTGATTAGGTTTAATAATATTTGTCTTAGACGAACTGCATCGGTTACCAAATCAGTATCTAACTCATTTTCTGGTTTTTTTAATTGAATTTTTAAATGTTCTTTTTGCAATTTAACTTGCTCCATCATAACAACTTCACTCAACCCATCCATCATCAGGTTAACATCAACTTCCTCATTAATTATTTTTGTTTGACCTGCTTCGATGATTGATATATCAAATAATTCCTCAACAATTCCCAACAAATGATTCCCATTATCATGAATGGTTTGAATAAATATTTTTTCTTCATTTGAAGAAACTTCATCACTTAAAAACAGATCAGAAAAACCAATAATTGCATTTAAAGGAGTTCTCAGCTCATGCGACATGGTTGCCAAAAAAGAAGATTTTAAGCGATCGGATTCTTCGGCTTTTTCTTTGGCCTTTTTAAGTTCTGAGGTTCTCTGATCAACAACCTCTTCTAGATGTTCTTTATGGTAATTCAGTTCAAAATTCTTACTTGAGATTTCCTCATTTTGTATCGAAAGCAACTTGTTTTTATTCTGTATTCTGAAATACGCAAAAACCCCAATAATAACCGTACTCATAATACTAAGTAAAATAATCCATAAGAACTTTTCTTGTGTCAGATGTTTTTTGATTTTCAGTTCCTGAAGCTCTTGATTACTTTTCAACAGGTGAATGTCTTTATCTTTTTTCAAACTCTCATACTGAATTTCCAATTCAGCAATCTGATTTTGAATTTTTAAAGATTTAATACTGTCTTTAATGGCCATTCCGGCCTTATAGAAATGTAAAGCCGATCTGTAATTTTCAAAGATTGAATCAATTTCCGAAATCTGGAAATATGATTCCATCTCTATTTCAACATACTTCATCCCATGAGATTTAGGAATAAGCTCCTGATAGACCTTTCGGGCTTTAATAAATTCTGATTTCCTGAAATACAACCGGGCCTCTAAAAGCCGATTGGTAGCTAAAAGTTTTTTATCCTCAATTTTTAAACGGTAATCGTTGGATTTTTTAAGATAATTTTCAGCCAGCTTATAATTTCTGGTTTCAATTTCCAATTCAGCCAAATATCTATATGATTGAGCAATTCCATAATTATTTTCTTCCTGAATGAAATAGGCAAGACCTTCTTTAATTTGGCTGCGTGCAGTATCGTACTGGTTGGTTAGTAAGTTTATAATACCCAAATTCCCGAGTGCATAGTAATACAACTCAGAGGATAAACCTTCCAGCTGTAACACATCTAAGCCTAGCTCATAGAATTCGATAGCTCGCTCATACTCACCTAATTTTTCATATGTTATACCGATATTATTGTAAGAATGAAATCTGCTCGTATTATCATTCATTTTTTCGGCAATTTCAAGCGATTTATAATTATACTCAAGGGAAAGATTATAATATTCACGATGGGAAAAAAGCAGAGCCAAATTGTTCAGGATTTTACCAATATTCAGGCTGTCTTTGCTGGACTCGAAAATATTCAGTGCTTTGTTGTAAAATATAAAAGAGGAGTCATAGCTTCCGTTAATGTGATAGAACATGGCGATATAATTATAAGCTTTTCCTTCGCCTTTTCTATAGTCAATTTCAGAAGAAAGAGCCAGACTTTTCAGAGCCAGTTTTCGGGTTTCACTCGGATCGCTTCGAAATACAGAAAAAGCCACTTTATTCAACGAATCTATATACTCAATAGAAACAGATTCAACATCCATGTCTAAAATAAGCAGCTCTGATTCTTGGCCATTTAAACCTGATGCCAGTATAATTAAAACCAACAAAATAAAAAACCCAAGCCCTCTCATACATCTCCTTTATTTTTAAATATTACAAATGAAAACGGTATTTGAATACAACACCATTTCTCAAGTCTACTAATTATTTAAGACAAATTGTAACATATAAATTTAATTGAAAATTGGCTCAAAAAAATAGGTACTTTACCTATAAAATATGAATCAGCTAATTTTACAACATACAGATAACGAATGCTTAAATACTCATTTTTGCAATTGATTTAATCTTTTATTCATCATAGTTTACTTCTTTTTCCAGGTTGCCATCTTCTTTATAATAATACCATTTCCCGACACGTACACCTTCGTCAAAACTACCTCTAATATTTAGTTTTCCATTGCGATGATATGACTCATTTTTCCCATCAATTTTTCCCATTTTAAAATAACCTTTACTCCACAAAACTCCATCTTCATAGTAATAGGTCCATTTTCCGTCTTTTTCACCATCTTTAAAAAAACCATCAATTCTGAGCTGTTTATTCGGGTAATACATCTTTTGCCGAACCAGTACATCCGGTTCGTCGGTAGAATAATAGCTAACAAGTTTGGGCGTTCCGTCATGGTAAGCTTGTTCTACTTTTCCTACATAGGTTTTGCCACAAGAACACAAAAATATAAGAATTCCCAAAAATAATACCGATTTAAATTTCTTCATCTATCTGTTAAATGTTAATCGTTTCCCTTTATTTTTTTCATCAAAATGACCATTGTTATAAACCAAATTTCCATTTACAAAAGTATGGGTTACTTTTGACCTGAATTGGGTTCCCTCCATTGGAGACCATCCGCACTTATAAAGGATATTCTCTTTGGTAACCATCCATGGACTGTTCATATTTACAATGGCTAAATCAGCACAAAAACCTTCTCTGATGAAACCTCTTTTTTCGAGCTGGAAACATTTGGCCGGAGCATGGCACATTTTTTCGACTACTTTTTCAAACTCAATCTTCCCATCCAAAGCCAATTCAAGCATTACATTTAAAGAATGCTGTACCAATGGACCGCCAGATGGGGCTTTTAAGTAAGTATTGTTTTTCTCATCTCTGGTATGCGGTGCGTGATCGGTGGCTACGACATCCAATCGGTCATCCAACAAAGCTTGTAAAAGTCCGTCCTGATCAGCCTTACTTTTAATTGCTGGATTCCATTTTATGAAAGTTCCTTTTTTATCATAATCACCTTCATTAAAATGTAAATGGTGAACACAAACTTCTGAGGTAATTTTTTTCTTTTCAAGCGGAATACTATTGTCGAACAGATCCATTTCACGAGCAGTAGACAAATGTAAGATATGCAAGCGTGTATTGTGCTTTTTAGCTAAATTCACGGCAAACTCTGATGATTTATAACAAGCTTCAGCACTTCTTATCTGAGGGTGATTTTTGATCGGGATATCTTCACCATATTTTGCCTTATGTATGGCCAAATTATTTTGAATAATTTCCTCATCCTCACAATGAACGGCTACCAGCAATTTTGCATTTTTAAAAATTCCATCCAGTGCTGTGGGATTATCAACCAACATATTTCCGGTAGAAGCCCCCAAAAAAACTTTTATTCCACAAACTTTCAAAGGATTTGTTTTTAGAATTTCCTCCAGATTATCATTTGAAGCTCCCATATAAAATGAGAAATTGGCTAAAGAATTTTTAGCAGCATAAACATATTTATCCTCCAAAAGCTCCTGTGTTAAAGTATTTGGGATGGTATTTGGCATATCCATAAATGAGGTAATTCCGCCAGCAACAGCAGCTTTACTTTCGGTATAAATATCTGCTTTCTCTGTAAGGCCAGGATCTCTAAAGTGCACCTGATCATCAATCACCCCGGGAATTAAATAATTACCACAGGCATCAATAATTTCATAACCTTCGTAAGCATCAATCTTACAAAAATCCTCTTCAACAATTAAGGAGATGATTCCATCATCAATTAAAACGCTGCCCGAAAAAGTTCTTCCTTCATTAACAATTTGAGCATTAAGAATTTGGTATTTCATTTTTTTAAGAATTTAAATTCAAGTATCAGGATTTACTTCGGAAGATAATTTTTACCATTCATTTATGCATGAAAAAAGGCATAGGAAAAATCCTATACCTTAGCAATATACAAAATATTATAGGATTTATCTAGTGCTTTTAATGCGATTAAACATTCCGCGTAAACGCAAATTAATGACACCAAAAATAGCTTCTTTAAAAATACTTGAATTCATTTTCGATGTACCCTCTACCCGATCGGTAAATATGATGGGGACCTCAACTACATTAAATCCTAATTTCCAGCTTACATATTTCATTTCAATCTGAAAAGCATAACCTAAAAACTTAATTTTATCAAGATCGATGGTCTCCAACACCTCTTTTCGATAGCATTTAAAACCAGCAGTAGTATCACGAATTTTCATACGGGTAATGAAGCGCACATAGGCCGAAGCATAATACGACATCAAAACACGGCCCATGGGCCAATTAACCACATTTACCCCCGTAACATAACGAGACCCGATGGCTACATCTCCACCTTCGTTGGCACAGGCATTTCGCAATCGAATTAAATCTTCTGGATTGTGTGAAAAGTCAGCATCCATTTCGAAAATATAATCATAATTATGTTTCAGGCTCCATTTAAACCCATGGATGTATGCTGTTCCTAAGCCAAGTTTTCCTTTTCGCTCTTCAATATGAAGTTTACCGGGAAATTCCTTCATTAATCTCTTCACAATTTCAGCGGTTCCATCAGGTGAATTATCCTCAATGATAAGAATGTGAAATTCATGTTCAAAAGAAAATACCTTACGAATAATTTTCTCAATATTTTCTTTTTCGTTATAAGTTGGAATAATTACTAAACTATCTGCCATATCTATAATTTTACAAGCTCAAAATTAAGCGAATGTTTCCAATAAAAAAATAGTTTTAAGAATATTTAACCTAAGTTTTTTTAAGAAAAACAACAAATGTTTATTGCTGATTTTCAACCACATTTGACATATTTTGCAAAATCATTAAAGCTGTATTCACTTTTCTAACATTTTCAAAGGTGAGGGTTAAGCGATCTTTTTTTTCTCTCATTTGGCAAAGGCTCATATTATTTTGGACATATTTTAAAACTCTACTAAAAGTTGTTGTTTGATAATAGGGCGAATCTTCATTCCCAATAAAATACCCAACCATCCGATTATTTTTAAGCAGGAGTCGTTCGAAACCAATTTTTCGAGCCAGCCATCTGAGTTGAACAGTATTAATCAAATCTTGTGTTTGTAATGGAAGTGCGCCAAACCGATCGATTAATTTTTCACGAAAAGCAATTAAAGCTTCTTCATCTTTTGCATGATCTAACTCTTTATACAAACTCAGTCGTTCAGTAATATTGCTGATATAACCGTCCGGAATCATGATGGACATATCGGTTTCTATCTGGCAATCTTTTACAAATTGCATTTCATCAGCTTCTTTTTTGAACACATCTTTAAACTCATTCTCTTTCAATTCCAAGATGGCTTCATCCAAAATCTGATTGTACATTTCAAATCCAATTTCAGAAATAAAACCACTTTGTTCACCCCCCAGCATATTCCCGGTTCCTCTGATGTCCAAATCGCGCATGGCGATATTAAAACCGCTACCCAAATCAGCAAAATCTTCGATGGCCTTCAATCGTTTTCGGGCCACATCGGTAAGCATCGACATGGGCGGCGTCATCAAATAACAAAAAGCCTTTTTATTGCTTCTGCCTACCCTGCCTCTCAATTGATGCAAATCACTCAATCCGTAATTCTGAGCTTCATTGATGTAGATCGTATTCACATTTGGAATATCAAGCCCCGACTCGATTATGGTTGTAGCCAACAAAACATCATAATCGCCATTAATAAATTCGAGCATTCTTTTTTCAAGGGTTTTACCATCCATCTGTCCATGCGCCACCCCTACGGTTACTCCCGGCGCAAAGCGCTCAATCATGGCTTGTACATCCTTGATATTCTGCACCCGATTGTGGACAAAAAACACCTGTCCGCCCCTTGAAACTTCGTATAAAATCCCATCCCTAATCACCTCTTCCGAAAACAGTCGAAGTTCAGTTTGAACCGGATGTCGGTTGGGAGGAGGAGTATTGATAATTGACAGGTCACGAGCTCCCATCAATGAAAATTGCAGAGTTCTCGGAATAGGTGTTGCCGTTAAAGTAAGAGAATCAACATTTACTTTTAGCTGTTTAAGTTTCTCCTTGGCAGCAACACCAAATTTCTGTTCTTCATCAATGATTAATAGGCCAATATCTTTAAATTCAATATCTTTTCCCGCCAATCGATGGGTGCCAATTAGAATATCAATTTTCCCTTCTTTGAGTTCTTTTAGGATTTCCTTTTGTTGCTTAGCCGTTTTGAAACGGTTGATGTATTCTACCTTGCATGGAAATGCTTTTAATCGTGAACTAAAAGTTTTATAATGTTGTAAAGCCAGAATGGTTGTCGGAACCAAAACCGCTACCTGCTTGCTATCGGCAACCACTTTAAATGCAGCCCGAATGGCAATTTCAGTTTTACCAAATCCAACATCTCCGCACACCAAACGATCCATGGGATGTGCCTGCTCCAAATCATTTTTTATATCTAAAGTTGCTTTATTTTGGTCAGGCGTATCTTCATAAATAAATGAAGCTTCCAGCTCATGTTGTAAATAAGTATCGGGTGCAAACTGAAATCCTTTGGCCGATTTTCGCTCGGCATAAAGCTTAATTAAATCTTTGGCGATGTCTTTAACTTTTTGCTTGGTACGGCTTTTTAATTTGTTCCAGGCATTGCTCCCTAATTTATTTAAAACCGGAGCCGTTCCATCCTTACCAATGTATTTTGAGATGCGATGTAATGAATGAATGCTAATATACAGTAAGTCGCTGTTCTTATAAATTAATCGGATGGCTTCCTGCTCAATGCCATTGTTTTCAATTTTTTCCAAGCCGTCAAATCGCCCTATTCCATGGTCAATATGGGTTACATAATCGCCGGGTGTTAAATCATAAAGCTCTTTTAGAGTAATGGCCTCTTTTGTTTTGTATCCGCTCTTTAAATGAAATCGATGGTAACGATCAAACAGCTGATGATCAGTATAACAGGCAATTTTTAAGTCCTCGTCAACAAATCCTTCATGTAAAGCCAACACAAGGGTTTTTATATCAACCTTGCGCTCATCTTCAACTTCAAATTGCATATCATCAAAAATGGAATACAATCGATCAATTTGCTTTGGATTATCTGATAAAATGATGTTTTGAAATCCGCGACTGCTATTTTCTTTAAAATTAGAAATGAGCAATTCGAAGTTCTTATTGAAAGTAGGCTGAGGCTTGGTTTTAAAACTGAGTAAGAAATCCGACAGATTAGGATTCCCGTTAAATTCAACCAACTGATAATGTCTTAATGACAAATTAAAATCAGATTTTTGAATGAAGAGTTCTTCAGGTTTCAATCTGTTTACAATACCTTCCAGTTTTTCAAAACTCTCTTTGGCCTTTTCATATTCTTGTTCAATCTTATCAGCGGCAAATTCAACATTATCAATCCATAAAATGGAATGATTTGGGAGGTAATCGATAAAAGATTCTCTCGATTCGGTAATTAATCGATCCTGAACATTTGGCACAACGGTAATTCTGCTGAGCTTATCTTTTGATAATTGATCAACAGGGTCAAAAGTTCTGATCGATTCAATTTCTTCGCCCATAAATTCCAATCGATAAGGAAAATCATCGGCGAATGAAAATACATCTACAATTCCACCACGAACGGAAAACTGCCCGGGTTCAACTACAAATTCTGAGCGCTCAAAACCATACTCCATCAATACATCGATGGTGAAATCGATGGATACTTTTTCATTAATTCTAAGCTTGAGGGTATTTTTGGTCAGGTATTTTTTGCTAACAACTTTTTCAGCTAAAGCTTCCGGATAAGTTACTACCACCGACTTTCGGTTGGTTGTTCCAACACGCTCTAAAACTTCTGTACGCAATTGGAGGTTCACATTATCTGTAGCCTCAATTTCATATGGATGTTTATAGGAAGTAGGGAAAAAAAGAACCTTCTTTTTGGTGAAAGTTGAGAATTTCTCTTCGAATATTCCTTCTAAATCATTGGCAAAATAAGCTGCAGCTTCTTTATCAGGAAGCACAAAAACATGCAACTTATTAAATTCGTTAATGCTGTTGGCGGCAAATAAAGCTAATGATGAACCCACCAGCCCTTTCATACAAATGCTACAGTTTTCGGTCTGCAAATAATCTGTGAATTGACTAAAATGAGGGCTTTCCTTATATGTATCTAAGAGGTTCTTTAAGTTCAAAATTGTAGCATATAAATGATTAAATCCGCCGCAAAATTACAAAATTTAATTCCTCCTAAAACCGAACTATTAAATCCTTGCTTAAATTCAATTTCCTTATATTTGCTTCTACAAAAACCAATCATTAATGCTGGTTTTTTTTAATCTTGTATCTTGATACTTACATCTTAAATCTAAACTTTAAAATATGACAAAAGCAATTGCAATTTTATGTGGAGGTGGGCCTGCGCCAGGAATAAATTCAGTGATCAGTTCAGTTTCTAAAGTATTTTTAAAAGACGGATATCGTGTCATCGGCCTGAATAAAGGATATCAAAGTTTATTTTCAGAAAATCCTTTGATGGTTGAAATTGGATTTAAATTTGCAGACGAAATTCTGAAAACAGGTGGTTCAGCATTACAGATGAGTCGTTACAAACCTAAAGATGAGGAATTCACCAAAGATTTTTTTGTAAAAAACAATGTTAAACTATTAGTAACGATTGGTGGTGATGATACCGCCTCTACAGCCAATCGAATTTCAAAATACATGGCAGCGCATGGGGTCAATTTGCAAAACATTCATGTTCCTAAAACCATTGATAATGATCTACCATTGGCCGAAGGAACCCCAACTTTTGGTTACCAAACCGCCAAAGAAGAGGGCGTAAAAATTGCCTCAACAGTATATGAAGATGCACGAACCAGCGGCAATTGGTTTTTGGTTTCGGCCATGGGGCGTGAAGCTGGACATTTAGCCTTTGGAATTGGTGGAGCTTGCCACTATCCCATGATCATTATTCCGGAAATGTTCAATAAAACGAAAATTACTTTTGATAAAATCATCGACTTGGTGGTTTCTTCAATAGTAAAACGTAAAATCATCGGAATTGATTATGGTGTTGCCATCATAAGTGAAGGTGTTTTTCATTTCATGACGGATGAAGAAATTAAATCAACTGACATCAATTTTACCTACGACGATCATGGTCATCCGGAATTGGGCAATGTAAGTAAGGCTCATATTTTCAATATGTTATTGGCCAGAAGACTTAAAGAACTTGACATAAAAGTAAAAAGCAGACCGGTGGAGTTGGGATACGAAATTCGTTGCGTAAAACCCATTGCTTTCGATTTAATGTACTGCAATTTATTGGGAATGGGTGTTAAAAAATTATTTGATGAAGGACTGACCGGGTGCATGGTTACATCTGATCCTAAGGGAGATATAGCACCTCTTTATTTAAAGGATGTGGAAGATGAGCATGGCAAAATTAGACCTCGCCTGGTAAATATGGATTCGCAAAAAGCAAATTTGGTTTTCAATCATGGATTACAATACATTGAACCTGCTGATTACGAGAAAGCAAAAGCTTACTTAAGCAATCCTGAAAAATTCGATTTCCGAAAAATATTGGAGTGGTAAATTGACTTCCCGATGATTCTAAGGAAAATCTATTATCGTTTATCCCCAAATTTAAGATTTGTGGTTAGAAAGCTTTTATATCTGCCCATTGATACTTTTGAATCCATCTCTGGCAATAGGCCCAAATATGTTCCACCAAAAGGTGACATTTTTATTGGATCCGGAGATTTTATTAAGCAAGGAAATCATCATCTAGAGCTACTTAAAAAACATCTCAATTTGAAGCAGAATGATTCGGTTTTAGATATGGGTTGCGGCATGGGCAGAACAGCTCTTCCTTTAACCAAATACTTAAACTCAACTGCCAGATATGAAGGTTTTGATGTGGTAAAAAAAGCCATTGAATGGTGTAATTCAGGCATAAAAAAGGATTTCCCAAACTTCAACTTTACCCATATCCCTCTTCACAATGATCTGTACCTCAAATCTGAAGGACAAGCCAGCAATTTTGTCTTCCCCTATAAAGATCAATGTTTCGATAAAGTTTTTCTATTTTCGGTTTTCACCCATATGCAAATCACCGAGATTGAAAACTATCTGAAGGAAATAAACAGAGTCCTCAAACCAAAAGGACTTTGCATGGCGACCTTTTTTATTTACGACGATCAAACCGAAAAAAAGATTTCTAAACAAAAAAACTTCAATTTCCCCATCCAAAAAAAAGGCTACCGGTTGATGGATGCACAAGTTAAATCGGCCAATATTGCCATTGAAAAAGTTAATTTGGAAAACATAATTTTTAGTTCTGGGCTCAAAATAATAAAATTGATTGAGGGCTATTGGGAAAATGGATTCAAGAAACAGGAAATTGATTTTCAGGATATTTTAATTCTGGACAAATCAAAATAGGGACGTCGTCCCTACCATTTTAATTTTTAACTTAGTGTTAAAAATAATTTTTATGAAAACTTTAACGCTTTGCTTGCTTTCCATTTTATTAAGCATCAATCATCTAACAGCCCAGAACAAAACAATTCCGGTTGATACAACCATAATAACCAATCATACAGCTACCATCAACGGCCACAAAATCTCATACGAGGTAACGGCCGGAATGCAACCCGTTTGGGATGAAAATGGCAAAGCGGTGGCCACTCTTCAATACACTTACTACAAAAAATCAGGGAATACTGATTTGGCAAAACGACCTCTTCTGATTTCTTACAATGGTGGACCAGGTTCAGCCTCCGCATGGATGCACATGGCCTACACCAGTCCCATGGCTTTAAATATTGATAAAGAAGGTTATCCACTTCAGCCTTATGGCGTTCACGAAAATGAGCATTCTATTTTTGATGTGACTGATATTGTTTATGTAAACCCTATCAATACAGGTTACTCTCGTATGATACCTGCAGACGGGAAAGGTCTGGATCGTAATAACTTTTTTGGGATTAATGCAGACATTAAATATTTAGCCGAATGGCTAAACACTTTTGTAAACCGCCACAATCGATGGTTATCGCCCAAGTTTATTATTGGTGAGAGTTATGGGGGAACCCGTGTTTCTGGCCTTGCTCTTGAATTACAAGATCAGCAATGGATGTATTTAAACGGGGTGATTCTGGTTTCTCCTGCTGATTACAAAGCCTTCCAATCAGATCCGGCCATTTCATCAGCCATTAATTTACCCTATTTTGCAGCCACAGCCTGGCATCACAAAATGTTAACTGAAGAACTTCAGCAAAAAGACTTATTAGAAGTTTTACCTGAAGTAGAAGATTATGCCATCAACAAACTGATGCCTGCCATTGCCAAAGGAGGTTTTATCAGTGAAACCGAAAAACAAAAAGTCGCTGAAAAAATGGCTTACTATTCAGGGCTTTCTAAGAGATCTATTTTACAACATAATTTGGATGTTCCTACTGCATTTTTCTGGAAAGAATTATTGAGAGATGAAACAGGAAATACCATTGGACGGCTGGATTCAAGATATCTGGGTTTGGATAAAACTGAAGCCGGAATCAGGCCTGATTTCAATGCCGAAATCAAATCATGGTTGCATACTTTTACCCCAGCCATCAATTATTATTTGCGCGAGCATTTAAACTTTAAAACCGACATCAAATACAATATGTTTGGTTCGGTTAGACCGTGGAACAATGAAAACAACAATACCCGTGATAATTTACGTCAGGCTATGGCAGAAAATCCTTACCTCAACATCATGTTCCAAACCGGTTATTATGATGGAGCATGCACCTATTTCAACTCAAAATATACCATGTGGCAAATTGACCCCAGTGGTAAATTAAAAGATCGAATGAGTTTTAAGGGATATCGCAGCGGGCATATGATGTATTTACGAAATGAAGATTTAAAAGCGGCGAACGACGATTTACGCAACTTTATTTTGAAAAGCTTACCCAAGGGTAAAGCTGCAAAATATTAGAATAATAATCCTGAACTCCTTTCTGACTCTGCAATCGAAAAGGGAGTCCGGGATAAATCAGCCTTAAATAAATTGATTACTAACAATTAACAAATGAGCAAGGCAAAAATTTCTATCTTTTGGTTTAGAAGAGATTTACGTCTTAATGATAACAAAGGTCTGCATGAGGCGCTAAATGGTCGATATCCGGTATTGCCACTTTTTATATTTGATGAGGAAATCACAACAGAATTGGAAAAAGACGATGCTCGCATCACCTTTATCTACGATCAGTTAAGTAAAATATCATCTGAGCTGCAGCATTTTTCGAGCTCTTTATATTGTTTGAAAGGAACTCCAGAGAGCTCTTGGGCAAAGGTTTTAAATCAATTTGAGATTAAATCTGTTTATGTCAACGAAGATTACGAACCCTATGCGATCAAGCGGGATATGGAAGTTCAGAAACTACTTCTCGCCAAGGGAATTGGATTAAAAACGTATAAAGATCAAGTGATCTTCGCTAAAAATGATGTTCTAAAAAATGATAATTCTCCCTATACCGTTTTCACCCCTTATAAAAACAAATGGATTCACAAATTACAAACTGATGAAAGCATTTTAACATCCATCCCTTTAAACAATGCTAAGTTTGCAAAAATCCAGATAGGCTTTCCAAGTCTGGAAGAACTGGGATTTAAACAATCAAGCCTTAAAGTGCATGATTATCAAATGAACCAGCTTGAAAACTATAGTGAGAAGCGTAATTTCCCAGCACTTAACCAAACAAGTTATTTATCTCCGCATCTGAGGTTTGGAACCGTGAGCATCCGAAAAATCGTAAAAGAATCTTTGTCTCTTTCTAATCAAGTCTTTTTATCAGAACTCATCTGGCGTGAATTCTTTATGCAGATTCTCTATCATTTCCCCAAAGTTGTAGATTCTAATTTTAGAAGTAAATACGATGATATAAAATGGCGCAACAATATTGATGAATTTGACAAATGGAAAAACGGAAAAACCGGTTACCCAATGGTGGATGCAGGAATGCGAGAATTAAACTCGACCGGTTATATGCACAACAGAGTACGAATGGTGGTTGCCGGATTTTTGTGCAAACACCTACTAATTGACTGGAAATGGGGAGAAGCATATTTTGCTCAAAAACTCTTGGATTTTGAACTTTCGTCGAACAATGGAAATTGGCAATGGGCAGCAGGAACAGGCTGCGATGCAGCTCCATATTTTCGGGTGTTTAACCCTGCTGAGCAGATCAGAAAATTTGATCCGGAAATGACTTACATTAAAAAGTGGGTTCCTGAATTAAACTCAGCAGATTATCCCCCACCTATGGTTGATCATAAAAAAGCGAGAGAAAGAGCCATTGATACCTACAAAACAGGGATACAAATAAATACAATCAGAAATTCTTAAACATAAAAATAAGAGCTCATAAATTTTATTTAAATTAATTAATGAAAATAAACCGAATAACCCAATGAAACAATTATCACTTTTTCTTAGCATTTTAATCCTTGCCTCCTGCACTACCCAACAACCTGCCAGCAAACTAGAGGCAAATTTGGATGAATTATTCAAAAAAGAATTCTCACAAAATGAACCTGGTGGCTGTATTTTGGTAAAAAAAGCTGACAAAACAATCTTTTTAAAAAGCTATGGAATAGCTGACTTGGAAACCAAAGAAGCAATTACAGAAAACACCATTTTTAATACAGGTTCTATTTCTAAAACCTTTGTATCAAACGGGATTCTTATTCTCGAGGAAAGAGGGCTATTGTCGATAGAAGATAATCTTTTCAAATATTTCCCAGATTTCAGCAATAAAGAACTTGCTAAAAAAGTTAAAATAAAACACCTTTTATCACACACATCCGGGCTCCCCGATTTAAGAGATGTTTCAAATAATTTTGACTTTTATTTGACAGCCAAAGATGCCGAAAACTTTGAACCGTTAAAGAAAGCAAAACAATTAAACTTTGAACTTGGTTCTCAATTTCAATATTCAAATCCTGCATTTAATGGTTTGGCCTTAATCATTGAATCCGTCAGCAATCAAGCATGGCAAGAATTTATCGCTGAGAATATTTTCAAACCTTCAGGCATGGAGGACAGTAAAATTACCAATGGATCTTATCCTGAAAGTGGGGTAGCTCATGCTTATAATTTTGATGGAGAAAAATTCGTGGAGAACGACTATGGAGAATTCACAACATTTACAGCTGCTGGAAACGGAGGCGTTTGGAGTACGGTTTTAGACCTCGCTAAATACGAAGAAGCCATTCAGAATAATAGTTTTTTAAAAAAAGAATTGGTCCAAAAATCCAGAACGATTTTCCATCCTGAAAACTGGGCGGACACTTTAAATCCACATGTTGGATATAGTTGGATGATAGGCGAAGAATCTTTATTTGGAAATCAAGAAACCAATTTTGGAGTGAAACTTATTTATCATACCGGTTCGCAAGGGGGATTCAGAGCTTTTTTCATCAGTATTCCGGAAAAAGATATCTTATTTGTAGGCTTGTTTAACCGCCCCATCAATGAGTTTAGAAAGCTAATGTTCGAATCCATGCTCTTATTTGAGAAAAATAATTGGATGGAATAAATAGGGACGACGTCCCTCTTTTCAAAGATTAACCTAACTACCAACAAAAATGCGTCAATTTAAAAACATGATTGTACTTCCGGTAATAGCTTCTGCGCTAGTGATGGATTCATGCAATCAGCAAGCGACTGAAGAAGAACAGCCCAATATTTTGTGGATCGTTTTGGAGGATACTGCTCCACTTTTGGGTTGTTATGGAACGTCAATCATTTCAACTCCCAATATTGATCATCTGGCCCATGAAGGCATTAGATTTACAAATACCTATATGTCGGCCTCGGTATGTTCACCGAGCCGCTCCAGCTTAATTACCGGCATCATGTCAACTACTTTAGGGGCTCATAATCATCACAGTTCGCGCACAGAAGAATCAGCCATCTACCTGCCTGATGAGGTAAAAACAATTCCTGAAATTTTTAAAGATGCCGGATATTTCACTTTTAATAATGGAAAGGATGATTATAACTTTGCTTATGATCGCAAAGATCTGTACGATCAGGATTATTCTTACCATCCACTTTATGGGAAAAGCGGAGTACGGCTCGATATTTCAGCAATAAAAAGTAAAACTCCGTTCTTTGGGCAAATTCAATTGTATGGAGGAAAAGAAATTTTCTCTTCCAGTTTTAAAGATCGGGTAGAAACACCGGTAGATCGAACTCAAATTCAACTTCCGCCTTATTTACCCAATCATCCGGTTATTATTGAAGAATATGCCAACCACCTGGATGCCATACAGATTACCGATAAACGGGTGGGTGAGATTTTGCAAGAGTTGGAAGAAAATCAATTGCTTGAAAATACCATTGTATTTTTCTTTTCTGACCACGGCATGCGCCTTACGCGTAACAAACAATTTTTATACGATGGCGGAATTCATGTACCATTTATCATTGCTGATTTCAGCCATCGTCATCTAATAAAAGCCGGAAGTCGGGATGATCAGTTGATAGGAGGAATAGACATTGGACCTACTTCTTTGGCACTGGCTGGTATTGAAATCCCTGAAAACATGGAAGGTCGGGACTTTCTTAGCCAAACTGATCCACAGCGCGAATATGTAATTTCAAGTCGCGACCGTTGTGATTTTACCATCGATCGCATTCGGTCTGTTCGATCCAAAGATTTTAAATACATCCGCAATTTTATGACCGACCGACCTTATTCCCAACCTACGTATATGGATTTTGATGGTATTGAATTTGTGAAAGTCATGCATCAATTGCATGCCGAAAATAAATTAAATAAAGATCAGGATCGATTCATGTCAGATGAAAGACCTGCAGAAGAATTGTATGACTTAAAAGCAGACCCATTTGAATTAAACAATTTGGCTTATGATCCGAATTATGCTGAAGTTTTAGCTAAATATTCAGATATTTTAAAGAACTGGATTGCTGAAACTAATGATCAAGGTCAGTATCCCGAAAACGAAGAAGGGTTAAAACTAATGTTGGGAATTTGGGGTAAAACAGCCATAAATCCTGAATATGATGCTCTGAGAAAAAAATACCCGGATTTGGAAGGTTCTATGCTTCACTTGAAAAATAGTGGCTGGAAAAAAGTAACTGAGTAATTACAAACAGGATGATCAAATAGAAGATCACATTAAGCCCGTCGAAAATACGGCTTTTTTATTCTTTATCGTCATTGCTATGGAAGTAAGGATTGGAAATTAGCGCCACTAAATTTTTCGGTTATCAAGCTCTTTCTAAATAACAAAGAATTTAACATCTACACACATTAGATATGTTATTTTCTTATATCTTTATCATTCAAAAGAAATCAAGTTAAGCATTTAGAAGACAGAATACAGCATGAAACAAAAAGAATTATTTCATCCCCGGATCTTTGACGATCAAGAATGGGCCGAAGGTTATTACAAACGAAATAAAACCAATATTAGAAGGGTTGGAAAACGTTTGGCAAAACGCCTAAAAACAATTGGATTTACAGGAGGAAACATTTTAGATGTAGGCTGTGGATTTGCAGCTGTACCTATAGAAATAGCAAAAGCTTTTCCACATTCAAAAATTACCGGTATTGATCTGGGAGAACCTTTACTTAATATAGGTCATCAACTGATTGATGAAGCAGGATTAGAAAAACAAATTAACATTTTAAAAGGTGATGCCCAGCATTTAGTATATGAAGACCATTCTTTTGATCTCGTAATCAATAGCTTTCTGCTTCACATTATTGAAGACTCTACGGCCATGCTAAATGAAATGGAACGGGTAACAAAAAAAGAAGGAATTATTTTAATGACCGACCTGCGACGCGGATTTCTGGCTCATTTGATCAAGAAATTTAGAACGGCATTTACTCAGGAGGAAGCAGCTCAGGTTATCAAAAAATCGAAAATAAGAGACGGGAAATTATCCTCCGGTTTGTTTTGGTGGGATTATGTTTGCAGTAATTAAATTATCAAACAACATATCACTAACGGAAAAATGAAAAAAGCATCCACACTTATCCTTTTATTTCTAATTTACCTAGGTGGTTATGAATTACTTGCCTGCACCGTTTTCATGAAAACGAACGGCAAAATAACATTGGTTAGTGCCAATGAAGATTTTAAGAAGCAAAATTCACAGCTGTGGTTTATCCCGGCAAAAGAAGGTCGTTACGGGCATGTAATATTTGGTTATGATGGCTCTTTACAATCGGGTATGAACGAAAAAGGACTGTTTTGGGATGGCTTAAGGGCATATCCTAAAAGCAAAAATAATCCAACGAATATCCCATTGAACATTGGTGGAAATGTGCTTTATAAAATTCTGGAAGAATGTGCCAATGTAGATGAAGTGATTCAACTTTTTAGCAAATATTATTGGGAAGGTTTTCAAATTGCACAACTAATGGTGGCGGATAAAAACGGAAAGAGTGTCATTTTAACTTATCAAAACAATACCTTAAGAATTACAAAAAACTCTAAATCTTATCAGATTTGCACAAATTTCAGGATTTCGAATGATGATGATTTTGAAAACTTTCATTGGTATGACATCGGGAGCGGTAGATTTAAAAAAGCCAGAAAATTATTAGATGAAAACAAATTTAGCATTCGGCATGCTTTTAATATCCTCGAAAAAACCGCTCAAAAAAATATTTTTGCCCATACAATTTATTCAAGTGTTGTTGATTTAAATAGCGGAGATATTCACATTAGCGTGAATGCTAATTTTTCCAGGTTGGCAAAAATTAATCTTCATCAAGAACTAAAAAAAGGGAAACATTCTTATTATTTATCCGAACTTATTGAACATCCTATTAAAGACAGGGAAGATATTGAAATAAATGATAATAAATATCTATCAAGAATAACAGATAAAATCTTGTTTGATAAAAACTGGAAACTTACCTCTAATAAAAACAAAGCTAAATTTTATCGCATCATTGAAAAAGATTCAAGCAGCCAGTCTTTTATCAAAAAGGATTTTTATATGAACGGAGTCTGTCAGGGGATCGCACATTACTCAAGTTTAGATCCTGAAATAATTGATGGTAAATATTCAGAATTTGATAAAAATGGCCAAAGTATTGTTGAAGGTTATTATAAAAACAGGTTAAAAGATGGAGTTTGGACCTATTGGAATCCGGAAGGAAAAATTGAAAAGAAAATAAAATTTGTGGACGGAGTTCAGAAATAAAGAAAGTCCATCATTGAAATACTAAAACTTTAATACAATTTACAAGCAATGATTGAAAGAATTTATCTGGCATCAATTCTGATACTATTTGTTTCGGCTTTTGCCTTCAAAAACTTTAAAACAAGCAGATCGACCAAACAAACCATAGGAGGCAAATCGAAAAAACTAATGATCTCCTTTTCAAGCTCAACCCTATTTTATCTTTTAATTTTATTGCGTTTGACTTTCCTAAAACCTGAATGGATTTTAGAATTTAATTTGCCAGGAAATTCAATCTTTAAAGCAATGGGCTTGATATTGGTTTCGATTGGTTTTGTAATGGGTATTCTTGCATTTATTTCAATGAAAGACTCGTGGAGAATTGCCGTCCAATACGAACAAAAAACAAGCTTGATTACCACAGGGATTTATCAATTTAGCCGAAATCCTTATTTTCTTTCCTACCATGCTTTATTTTTAGGCTATCTATTTTATTTTCCTTCTGTTATACTGATTTCACTATATTTATGCTTAGCCATTGTATTTCACTACATTATTTTAGAAGAAGAAAAATATCTGGAATCAAAACATAAAGACTCTTATTTGGAGTACAAAAAAAATGTAAATCGCTATTTAACTATCTGATAATTAGTAACAGAAAAAACCAAATGTAAAAGAAAAGAATAAGAACTATTAAACACTAAAGAGATGGAACATCTATTAAACATACTTAAATCTTTACTGGAACCAGTTGGGATTGTGATGGTTTTAACCATTCTATTGTTTCTTAATTCCTGGATCTTTAAGAGAATAAAAAGCATTAATGCACATGCCAATATTCTGAAAAATGCAATTTCTATTTTCGTAATATTCGTTGGTATTTTAGCCTTCATATTAACCATGCCGATTGAAAATACGCTAAAAGGTCAAATTATTAGTTTCCTTGCAATTATCGTTAGTGCCGGCATTGCTCTAAGCTCAACCACGGTATTGGGTAATCTTATTGCCGGAATCATGAACAACTCAATGAAACGTTTTAGAAATGGAGACCTGATTAAAATTGGAGATTTCCAGGGAAGAGTGACAAAGAAAAGTATTTTTCATACGGAAGTTCAACTTGAGGATAGCAATTTTATTACCATTCCTAACTTATACATCGCTACTACACCGGTAAAACTTACCCGAAAATCGGATACTGTAATTTCGACTTCTGTGTCATTGGGTTATGATGTTCCGCGAACCATCATTGAAGAGTCGCTAAAAGAAGCAGCAATATCTGCCGGATTAACAGACCCTTATGTTTACATCACCAGCTTAGGAGATTATTCTGTATTGTATAAAATACATGGCTTTCTGGAAGATAGCAGTAAGTATTTTAGCAGCATTTCTCATTTAAATGGCAAAGTGATGGATGTACTACATAAAAATAAAATTGAGATTGTTTCACCTACTTTTATGAACCAAAGAAGTGTGGCCGATGTGGAGTTTATTCCTAAAGATATTGTGCAGAAACCCATTTCTAAAAATGAACCATTACCCGAAGAATTAATATTTGATGAAGCCATTAAGTCGGAAAACATCGAAAAGAAAAAAGATCAACTTGAGGAGTTAAATAAAAAACAAGAATTACTCAGTAAAAAGCGGAAGAAACTAAAAAAAGAGAATGAAATTAAAAAAACCGAATCATCCATAAAAAACATTGATGTGCTTAAAGAAAAAGTTAAAAAAAGTATTGAGGATGAAGATGATGCGAAAGGTTCTAAAAATTAGTCATCTGTTTTTCTGAGAACCAGGATAAAAAGCTCAATACTATAACCTTACTCAATTTCTATAGTCTAATATGAGGACTCTTTTTTAGGTTCGCTAGAATTTTCATTTAGACCTAAAATCTAGCTATAAAATATTGTATATTTAAACAACTGTTTGATCATAAATCATTGAAACATAAACAATCATAGAAATCGATGGACAAAGAAACCATAAATTATATTATTTTAATTACAGCCACCTTTATCATCGCTGTAGTTCTGTCACTCATACTAAGAAAAATATTAAGCCTTTTTATTACGAAATACGCCAAGAAACTAAAAGCTGATCCTACTAATTTTTCCTTCATAAGAAATTCTGTTGGTTTCATAATTTATACTTCGGCCTTAATTTTTATTTTTTACAAAATCCCCTATTTAAAATCGATTGGTACTGCACTTTTTGCAGGAGCAGGAATATTGGCAGTTGTTGTTGGATTCGCATCTCAGAAGGCATTTTCAAATATCATTAGTGGAATTTTTATTTTAATTTTTAAACCCTTCAAAATTTCAGATGTGATCGAATTTAAAGATGGGCAAAAAGGAGTGGTTGAAGAAATTACCTTAAGACATACTTTAATTATTGATTATGAAAACCGAAGAATTGTGATTCCAAATAGTGTGATTAGTGAAGAAACAATCATTAACAGTAGTATACAGGACGAGAAGATCAGAAAGCATATTCTATTTTCAATCAGCTACGATTCGGATATTGATAAAGCCATTGACATCATACGAGACGAAGCCCAGAAACACCCATTAATCATTGATAACAGAGGTAAACAAGAAATTAAAAACAAAGATCCATATGTGGTTATCCGGGTTATTGCCCTATCTGACTATTCAGTTGACATCAAGGCCTATGTTTGGACCCAAGGCAATGATAATGCCTTTAGTTCGAAATGCGATTTATTAAAGTCTGTTAAACAACGCTTTGATAAAGAGGGTATTGAAATACCATTCCCTTATCGAACAATTGTTTATAAAAAGGATTTATAAAATGGTAAAAAAAATTCTCAACAGAAAAAAAGTGAACCCATCAAAGCCTACTTATACAGGTTTGAAAAAAATGGATGAGGTAAGCTTGCAATTATTTACCTATACTAAAAATGAATTTACAGAAGATTCGAATTATCAACTTACAAATTTTAAGGGCTTTCAGATAAACGATCACATAAATTGGTTAAATATTCACGGTTTACATGATATTCAAAAAATCGAACAGATTTGTGATGCCATAAATATTCACGATTTAAGCATTCAGGATATTTTGGATGTTAATCAAAGGCCTAAATTCCAGGAATACAATAATTATTTGTTTTTTACTCTGAAATCAATTTGCCCCTCAAATAATTCGATTATCGAACCGGAACACTTAAGTTTTATTTTAGGCAATAATTATTTGGTCTCTTTTCAAGAGCGAAAATCCGATTACTTTGACCATATAAGAAAACGAATCAGGGAAAATATAGGAATTATTCGTGAACGAACTTCAGACTATTTGCTGTTTCTTCTAATCGAATCTATTTTAGACAATTACTTTAAAACCACCAATAAAATTGAAAAAGAAATAGAAGATATGGATATTAGTGACATCAATACAGATCCTTCTCCTATTACACTAAAACAAATTGAACTCAACAAACGTCAAATTCATTTAATAAAAAAAACGCTTCTTCCTATCAAGGAATTTATATCCAAAATTGAACGTGAGCGATTTAGTTTCATCCAGGAAAAACATCTAAAATACTATTATGAATTAAAAGATTTATGTTTATCGCTTATTGATGATTGTGAACAAATTGAAATCAGGCTGGAGAGTCATACAAACCTGTTTTTTTCGGTACAAGGGCATCGAATGAATCAGGTTATGAAAACCCTGACTGTTGTTGCAACCATCTTTATTCCGCTGACATTTATAGCCGGGATTTATGGAATGAATTTTTCAAATATGCCTGAATTAAATTGGAAGTGGGGATATGGTGGAGTGTGGGTACTTATGATAGCTATTTTGGGAGGGATGTTGTACTATTTCAGAAAAAAGAAATGGTTTTAAAAAGGATCCATTTGTTCTCTTTTTAGGTAATACTTTTTAATTTCTGCGGATAAGAAAACTCTAAAATCATGCAAAAAACCCTACTATTTTTCAGCTATTTAATTTCAATCCTGGTATTCATTTCATGCATCATCAGCATCACCAACAACCAAATTTATCAGGATGGAGCCTGGGCCAATGCCCAATGGCTGGGTCAGGATGTGGTAAGTTTATTAATTGGATTTCCTCTCTTGTTCATCTCTCAGATTCTAGTTAATAAGCAAAACATAAAATGGAAACTTATTAGAAGTGGAGCCTTACTTTATTTCTCTTACACCTACGCTTTTTATATGTTTGCAGCCAAGCTCAGTTTTTTATACCTTTTTCATTTACCCATTTTTGGATTATCTGTCGTCGGTTTTATCATTTCTTTGATGGAACTATTTTCGGAAAAATGGCAACTTTCAAACCGTAAAAATCACATTGAAAAATTCATCATCAGCTACCTGCTTCTAATTTCGGTGATGCTAATATTTTTGTGGTTAAGTGACATTATTTCTCATTTATCCATTCCTGGCCATCAATCAGACACCCCAAATGGCGAAGCCCCCTTAATTATTTATTCGCTTGATCTGGCCCTCATCATTCCTTTAATGTTGGTTTCAGCAATTGGTTTTTGGATGAAAAAACAATTTGCTTACTTACTCTCAGCCATCATTTTAGTAAAAACCTCCACCCTGGGTTTTGCACTCATGAGCATGTCATTGAGCATGTATCTTCAAGATTTAAAGCCCGAAGTGTTTTTAATTATTCTTTGGTCAGTCATCGGGTTAATTGGCTCCGTTTTAAGCATTATTTATCTTCACCAACTTGAAATAAAAAATGGTTAATGATAGAAAGTTTATTTAAGGAGAAATAGAAAATCATTCAAAGTTTAAAGCAACTCCTGAATATTAAAGATTGAATTCCTTCTGGATTTTTTCAAACAAAACCATGGCCAGTTTATAATAAGATTCGGTGGTCCAACCGGCCACATGCGGGCTAAAAACCACATTCCTGGCACCGCTCAGGTATTTGAAATCTTCGGGTAAATTTTCCAGTTTTTCAAAAGCATGTTTTTCGTATTCCAAAACATCCAGGCCGGCTCCTAAAACTTTTCCACTTTTGAGGTGTTTTACCAGATCGATGGTTTTTAAAACCTCGCCTCTGGCTGTATTCAATAAAACAATGTCCTTCCTGAAATTTTGCAAAAAGGCATCATCAACCATATAATGCGTTTCCTCGGTAATGGGCACATGCAGGCTTAAAATATCCGCTTTTTCGAAGAGTTCTTCAAGCGTAGTTTCTTTAACAAAATTACTGGAATAGTTAAATTTATATTTATCGTAAGCCATAACCTCAGCTCCAAAACCGCTGATTTTTTCGGCAAAACTGCTACCCATATTTCCATAGCCAATAATGCCAATGGTTTTGCCTTTAATTTCTGTGCCCCAGTTTCCATTTCGGTTCCAAATTCCTTTTCGAACCTCTGCATCGGCAGCTGCAATTTTATTCATCACGGCCAATAATAAAGACACCGTATGCTCGCCAACTGCATCTCGGCTACCCTCCGGAGCATTAAAATATTTCACGCCTTTTTGTTCGGCAAAATCAAGGTCAATGTTTTCCATTCCAGCCCCTACCCTTGCTACAAACTTTAGGTTTTGAGCTCTTTGCATTACTTTTTTTGTGATTTTTTTACTTCGCACAATAATGCCCAGATAATTATCTAAATCGTCTTCACTTAAAACATATTCTGGTTTATAATCACAAGGATAACCTAACTTTTCAAAACGCTCAATCAGCACCGGATGAGTTTCGTCTACAAATAAAATCTTCTTCATTTCAATATAATTAATGCAAAGATAAGAATTAACTCCTTGAATAAATTCATTCTCTATTTCAATCGTAAATTCATAAATAGTATGTTGATCAGTCTGTTAAAAAAGATTAATTCGCATAAAACTTTCAGGTCTATATTTTTCTATTCCAGATAAATTTGCTAATTTCGGCTTCCTCTTGGTGAAAAATTTTCAGAATCATAACCAAGTAAATATCAGTCGTTTAAATCTATAATCTGTTAGGGGAAAAAGCATGTGGAATTATTTAGTTAGGATCATTTTAAGAAATCGGCTGATAAATTTAATCACGGTTGGTTTGATTACCATTTTCATGGGTTATCAAGCCACAAAAATTCAGCTCTCTTATGAAATGGTTAAAATGCTCCCGGCATCTGATTCAGCGAGTATTAACTATGATAATTTTAAAGCCAAATTTGGTCAGGATGGCAGTGTGTTTTTTGTGGGTGTACAAGATGATAAATTATTCCAGTTGGATGAATTTAACGATTGGTATGATCTAACATACAACCTCAAAGAAATTGATGGTGTTGAAGAAGTAGTTTCAGTCGCCAAGATTTATCAACTCATCAGGAATGATGATAAAAAGAAATTTGATTTCGATCCAATACTTGATCAAAAGCCGACCACTCAGGCTCAGGTTGACAGCATCAAAAAAATAATCTATTCTTTACCATTTTACGATGGGCTGCTCTTTAACAAGGAAACCGATGTGAGTATGATGATGATCACCCTCGACAAGGACAAATTAAACACCAAAAGTCGGGTAGGTCTTATTTATGACATCAAAGAAACGGTTGAAACTTTTAGCAAAAAACACGATATCCCCATACGATATTCCGGGCTGCCATACATTCGAACCATCACTTCCAAAAAAGTTGAAGATGAGCTACAGCTCTTTATTTACGGGGCATTAATCATTGCATCTATCATTTTATTGATATTTTTCCGCTCATTTAAGGTGGTGTTTTTTACCATCCTCATTGTTATCATCAATGTGATTTGGGTAATGGGAAGTATCTCGATATTGGGATATAAAATAACCATGCTGACTGGAATTTTGCCGCCATTGCTGATTGTCATTGTGGTCGAAAATTGTATCTTTCTGCTCAATAAATACCATAACGAATACCTCAATCATGGCAATAAAGTAAAGGCTTTATCACGCGTGGTTCAGCGAATCGGAAATGCAAACCTCTTAACCAATGCTACTACAGCTGCAGGTTTTGCAGCCTTCATTGTTACAGGAAACAAAATTTTGGTCGAATTTGGGGTTGTTGCTTCAATAAACATTTTGTTTGCTTTTGGTCTTACTTTATTTCTGATTCCGATCTTCTTCAGTTATATACCTCCTCCATCAAAGCGCCATACCAATCATATGGACAAAAGTAATGTGAGCAAAATTATTGAATGGGTGGTAGGTATTGTCATGAATCACCGCAATGTGATTTATATTACAACTGTAGTTATTTTAGTTGTAGGGATTATTGGAGTGAGCAAACTAAAAACGACAGGAAATATCGTTGATGACATTTCAAAAAAAGATCAACTTTATAAAGACATGCTCTTTTTTGAGAAGCACTTTAAAGGCGTGATGCCTTTAGAAATCACCATCGATACCAAGAAAAAGAAAGGGGTGATGCGATTGTCAAACATTCAAAAAATTGATCGACTTCAAAAAGTTTTGGCAAACTACCCTGAACTATCAAAGCCCCTCTCAGTAGCTGAGGTTGTAAAATTTGCAAAACAAGCTTTCTATAAAGGAAATGAAGAGAGGTATGCCCTGCCCAATAGTCAGGAAAAAAACTTTATTCTATCCTATGTTCCCGATGTTGAATCCGGCGAAAAAACGGTTTTAAATTCATTTCTGGATAAGGATTTACAAACCACACGTATCAGTATTCAGATGGCGAATATCGGAACCAAAGAGATTAAAAAAATATTGGATAGTTTGCTCCCAGAGATAGATAAAATTTTTCCACCCGATCGCTATGATGTTACCGTAACCGGAACCAGTGTTGTTTTCCTGAAAGGAACCAATTATATGGTGAAAAATTTAATGACCAGTTTGCTTTTAGCACTCGTAATTATTTCAGCCTTGATGGCCCTTTTATTTACTTCAGCCAGAATGATTGGTATTTCATTAATTCCAAATTTAATACCTCAACTGATGACAGCCGGGATGATGGGATTTTTTGCCATTTCTATCAAGCCTTCAACCATACTTATTTTTAGCATCGCACTCGGAATTTCGGTTGATAATGCCATTCACTTTTTATCGCGATATCGATTGCAACTTAAGTTGAACAACTGGAATATCAAGGCATCGGTAATTGCTGCATTGCGTGAAACAGGTTACAGCATGATTTATTCGTCGGTGGTTTTGTTTTTCGGATTTGCCATTTTTACGGTTTCAAGTTTTGGCGGCACAGAAGCGCTGGGTTACCTTATTTCATTTACCTTGGTCGTGGCCTTGCTTTCAAATCTATTTATTTTACCATCACTTTTATTATCTTTAGATAAATTTATAACTACAAAATCTTTTAAAGAACCTCTTATAATTTTGCTCGACGAAGAGGAGGATATTGAAATTGATGATCTTGAAATTGAAAATGTAGATACAAGAGGTTCGGCCTAAATAAGAATACAGATAAAAAACTAAGGAAAGAATAATTAAACACTTAACGAAAAATAATCAAGTTAGATTTATATTTTAGGGTGGAAACAAACATCTAAGGTTTAACATCTAACATCTAATATCTGACACATATGAAAGGAATTATTTTAGCAGGTGGAGCAGGCAGTCGGTTGCACCCACTCACTTTAGCCGTAAGTAAACAATTGATGCCGGTTTATGATAAACCCATGATTTATTACCCGCTTTCTATTTTAATGATGGCCAACATCCACGAAATATTAATTATTTCTACTCCTGAAGATCTTCCTAATTTCGAGAAGTTATTGGGTGATGGATCACAATTGGGTTGTAAGTTTTCGTATGTGGAACAAAAGGTTCCAAACGGTTTGGCTCAAGCCTTTGTTTTAGGTGAAGAATTTATTGGAGATGACAGTGTTTCACTCGTCTTGGGCGACAATATTTTTTATGGAAGCGGGATGCAAAAACTGCTCCTGGAAAGTGCCAAAGATCCCGATGGTGGGGTTGTTTTTGCCTATCACGTTAATGATCCTGAAAGGTATGGTGTGGTAGAGTTTGATGAAAATCAAAAAGCCCTCTCCATCGAAGAGAAACCTAAAAACCCAAAATCAAATTTCGCCGTTCCGGGTTTATATTTCTATGATAATTCGGTGGTTGAAGTAGCCAAAAAACTCAAACCAAGTGCCCGTGGCGAATACGAGATTACGGATGTAAACAAACATTACCTTGAAGCCGGAAAGCTGAAAGTTGGCATCATCAGTCGTGGAACAGCTTGGTTAGATACCGGCACATTTACTTCACTTTTGCAAGCCGGTCAATATGTTGAAGTAATTGAAAGCCGCCAGGGTTTAAAAATTGGTTGTATTGAAGAAGTTGCTTATCGCAGAAATTTCATTGATGCCAAACAACTTGAAAAACTAGCCCAGCCTCTTCTTAAGAGTGGATATGGTGATTATTTATTGAACATCTTAAAAGCTTAAACAGAAAAGAATAATGCAGAATTTTGAACATCAACTCAAGAAGTTTAATGAGTTTCTAAGTCAGCAAAATTTTGATTTCGAACCTCACGAGTTATATGATCCCATAGCTTATACCTTAAATTTAGGAGGGAAAAGAATACGACCTGTAATTGCACTCTTATCATGCAATATTTTCGGAGGCAATTGCGACGACATCATCAATCCCGCCATGGGAATTGAAATCTTCCACAACTTTACCTTGCTTCATGATGACATCATGGATGACGCACCCATCCGCCGTGGAAAAGAAACGGTTTATCGTAAATGGAATTCAAACATTGCCATTTTATCAGGTGACACCATGTTTGCACTGGCTTATAAATACATTTCCAAAACAGATCCTAAATTTTTACCCGACATCCTGGATGTTTTCAATAAAACTGCCATTGAGGTTTGTGAAGGACAGCAATTGGACATGAATTATGAAGAGGAAACAGAAGTTTCCATTGAAGATTACCTGAATATGATCCGTCTGAAAACCGCTGTTTTTTTAGGTGCCAGTTTAAAAATAGGAGCCATCATTGGAAATACGTCTCAAGAAAATATTGATGCCGTATATTGTTTTGGTGAATACCTGGGAATGGCTTTTCAATTGCAGGATGATTTGTTGGATATTTTTGCTGATGAGGAGAAGTTTGGAAAACAAACAGGAGGTGACATCATCACCAACAAAAAGACTTATTTATATCTCAAAGCTTTTGAGCTTGCACAAGGTGAATCACTCGAAATATTGAAAAATAATTTCATTGCAAACCATCCCGACCCTAAACAAAAAGTAGAGCTTATCAAACAAGTGTATCTTGATTTAAATGTGGATAAGGAAGTTCAGAAGGAAATTCACCGATACTACGAAAAGTCTTTAATTTTTTTGAATAAATTAGACATTGATCAGGAATCAAAAGAAGAGTTGAATTTATTAGCTGATCAACTAATAAAACGAGATTATTAAGAATTTTCCAGCTTTTGCTGAGATACTTCATACTGATTTTGTAATTCTTCCCAGGAATGCATTTCATCGTTCAAATTCTTTTTAAGCGCATCGTAATTTTTATACAATTCTCCCGAATTTATTTCTTCTTGATATTGATCGGGTGAGGCCAGTTTTTGATCCATAGTTTCAAGGTCTTTTTCAATGGTCTCAATACGATTTTCACAGCGATCAATTTGGGTTTTTATTTTTCGAAGCTCACGCTCTAACTCTTTTTTTTGTTCATACTTCAATTTATTTTCCGATTGAGATTTTTCTTTAGTCTGCACTTTTTTTGAAGCTTCATTCAACTCATTCAGATGCTCCATTTTTTTCTTCTCCAGGAAATAATAAATGTCACCCAAATATTCTTTTATGCCCTGATTCTTGAATTCAATAACACGGCTCGTTAAACCCTGCAAAAAATCCCGATCGTGAGATACGATAATCAGTGCGCCTTCATACATTAAAAGTGCATTTTTCAATATATCTTTTGATCGCATATCCAGATGGTTGGTTGGCTCATCCAATATCAATAAATTTACCGGTGATAAAAGTAATTTTGCCAATGACAGCCTTGATTTTTCACCTCCCGATAAAACTTTTACCTTTTTATCAATGGCTTCACCTCCAAACAAAAAGCTTCCGAGTAATCCTTTCAATCGGGTTCGGATTTCACCTTTAGCAACTTCATCCACCGTTTCAAAAACGGTCAATTCAGGATTCAGCATCTCCCACTGATTTTGCGCATAATAACCCAAATCAACATTATAACCCGGTTTCAAGCTTCCGTCAAAATCCAAAACGCCTGCAATAATCTTGGCCAAAGTTGTTTTCCCCTCTCCATTTTTCCCAACAAAAGCAACCTTCTCACCTTTCAGGGCCATGAAATCGATTTTATCAAGCACCAATTTCTCATCATAGCTTTTTGACAATTGCTTGGTTTCCACAACAATTTTCCCTGATGGTGGAGCAGGTGGAAATTTAAAATGGATAGAGGAGCGATCAATTTCCTCAATCTCAATTTTATCCATTTTATCAAGCTGCTTTATTTTTGATTGAACCTGTTTTGATTTGGTATTTTTATACCTGAAACGCTCAATAAAACGCTCGACTTGTTTGATTTGTTTTTGCTGATTATTATAAGTTGCCGTTTGTTGATCCAGTCTATCCTCACGTAAGCTTACATAATCAGAATAAGAAGCTTTATAATCGTATATTTTACCTTGATTTATCTCGATGGTTCGTTTGGTCACATTGTCCAAAAAAGCACGATCGTGAGAAACAAGAACCAATGCCCCCGGATAATTAATTAAATAATCTTCGAGCCATTGAATGGATTCAATATCCAGATGATTGGTGGGCTCATCAAGCAGTAAACAAGGTGGTTTTCGAAGTAATATTTTTGCAAGTTCAACCCGCATTTGCCACCCATTGCTAAACTCAGTAATGGATCGATCCATATCTTCCTGTTTAAACCCCAGGCCTTTCAATACTTTTTCAACATCTGCCTGAGCAGTTGCTCCACCATAAATCTGAAACTTTTCATTCTCCTGCGAAAGATGATCTATCAACTTCAAATAACGTTCACTTTCATAATCGCTGCGTCCTTCAATTTCCTTTGTCAGATTTTTTATTCTCTTTTCAATCTGCCTGATCTCACTAAATGCGGTTAAAGTTTCTTGATGAATGGAGCGTGTACTTACAATTTTCATCTCTTGAGGCAGATATCCATATACCATATCGTTGGGGGCAATAACTTCGCCACTACTTGTTGGTAATACTCCTGCGATAATTTTCAAGATGGTTGTTTTACCGGCACCATTCATCCCTACCAAGCCAATCCGATCGTTGGAATTGATTAAAAAACTAATATTTTCAAATAAAATATTTCCAGAGAAACTAAGTCCGATATTATTAACAGTAATCATATTTTTTCTTTCGCTTTGCAAAGATATTAATTTGGGGATAGTAGAATCATGAATGTGATGATAAGCCAACAATTAAAATTCTATCTTTGTGCTTTCGAATCACCATGCAAAATTTTAATAAAGTTTCAATTGTTTCCTGGATCATACTTTTCTCCCTCATGTTAACCTGGGGCAGTTCTTTTATTTTGATCAAGAAAAGCTTAACCGTTTTTACAACCAACCAAATTGGTTGCTTAAGGGTTGGCATTACCTTTTTGGTTTTATTGCCATTTGCATTTAAAAGATTAAAGAAGTTAAAAAGGAAACATTGGATTGCTTTATTCTTTATCAGCTTTGGAAGTACGGCTCCTGCCTTTTTATTCCCCATGGCTCAAAAAGAAATTGACAGTGCAACCGCCGGAGTTTTAAATTCACTTACACCTTTATTCACTTTGATTGTGGGACTTGCTTTTTTTAGTTTAAAGGTTAAGTGGTATAATATTATAGGCGTTTTGATCGGTCTTTTGGGAGCCATTGGTTTAATTTCTACTTCGGGTAATGCCGATTTCCAATTTAATTTTGGCTACGCCATTTACATCATTATAGCTACCTTATTATATGCTTTTAATGGAAATCTAATTAAGAGTTTTTTACAAGATTTGGATTCATTTACGGTCACAATTTTTTCATTTTTTATTTTTGGATTGCCGGCTTTGATATATTTATTTGTTTCCACTCCTTATATTGAACAGCTACAAAGCGATCCTGATTTTTGGCTTGGAATGGCCTATGTATCGACACTCGCCATTTTAGGCACGGCAGTAGCGCTTATCTTTTTCAACTATCTCATTAAAATAAAGACTGCAATTTTCGCCTCTTCGGTCACCTATTTAATTCCTATTGTAGCTTTTATTTGGGGCATCATAGATGGAGAACAATTTGGCTTGGTTTATATATTGTGGATAATCTTAATATTGATAGGAGTGTTTTTAGTAAATGCCAGTCGTTTAAATGTCTTTACAATTAAAAAGCAAAAACGTTTAAAAAATTATGGTTAAATGCTTTGTGTATAAAATAAATTTGCTAATTTTGCACTTCCAAAAAATAACGGAATTCTAAAAAAAGACATAATGTACGCAATTGTTGATATAGCCGGACAGCAGTTTAAGGTGGAAAAAGATCAAGAGATTTTTGTTCATCGCCTGGATGGAGAAGAAGGCTCTAAAGTGAAATTTAGCGATGTAATGTTGTTAGATAATGAAGGCAAAGTTGTTGTAGGAACTCCTTTTGTAAAAGGTGCAAGTATTTCAGCTAAAATTCTTTCACACGAAAAAGGTGATAAAGTAACTGTTTTTCATAAGAAAAGAAGAAAAGGTTATCAAAAATCCAATGGTCACCGCCAATATTTTAGCAAAATTCAAATTGAGGCCATAGCCGAGAAAGAAGTTGCTGCTAAAAAAGAAACTGCAAAAAAAGCTGCTCCTAAAAAAGAAACAGCTAAAGCTGAAAAAGTAGTTGCTGAAAAGAAAGAAACAGCAAAAAAAGCTGCTCCTAAAAAAGAAACAGCTAAAGCTGAAAAAGTAGTTGCTGAAAAGAAAGAAACAGCAAAAAAAGCTGCTCCTAAAAAAGCTGCCGCTCCTAAAGCAAAAAAGGAAACAGCAGCCCCTAAGGCAAAAGCTACAGCAAAAAAAACCGATAAATAATAAACTTAAAAATATACAATTATGGCTCATAAGAAAGGTGCCGGAAGTTCAAATAACGGTCGTGAATCACACAGTAAACGTTTAGGTGTAAAAATTTATGGCGGTCAATTTGCCCAAGCTGGCAATATCATTATTCGTCAAAGAGGTACTGTTCATAACCCAGGTGAAAACGTGGGCATGGGAAAAGACCATACTTTATTTGCATTGAAAGACGGAACTGTTGAATTTAGAAAGAAAAAAAATAACAGGTCGTATGTTTCAGTTGTTCCTTTTGAAGAGATCACTGAGGCTCCAGCAAACTAAGATAATTCAAGAAATTATAGCATACTGAATCCCGATGATATCGGGATTTTTTTTTGCAAGATAATCTCAGGAATCCATTACTTTTGTATAAAATTTTATCCGCATGTTGCAAATCAATTTTATTAAGGAAAATAAAGAGGAAATCATCCGATTGCTGGCCATTAAAAATTTTAAGGCCGCCGAATTAATTGAAGAAGTTATTCTATTGGATGATCAAAGAAAAGGCACTCAAAAAATATTGGATGATCAATTGGCCGAATCCAACAAACTGGCCAAGCAAATTGGTGTCCTTTACAAATCAGGTGAGGCTGAAAAAGCCAATGAATACAAACAAAAGACGGCAGAATTAAAGCAATCATCTAAAAAACTGGCTGATGATTTGGCACTCACTTCTAAAACCTTAACCGATAAAATTTTAGAAATTCCTAACGTTCCGCACCCAAGTGTACCAGCCGGTAAGTCGGATGCTGACAATGAACTCATTTATGAAGAAGGAGAAATTCCTGCACTCATTGATGATGCAAAACCTCACTGGGATTTAGCCAAAAAATACGACATCATCGACTTTGATTTGGGAAGTAAAGTTACTGGAGCAGGATTTCCTTTTTACAAAAACCAGGGAGCCCGTTTGCAACGTGCATTGATTAATTTCTTTTTAGATGAAGCCATTGCTGCAGGTTATTCAGAATATCAGCCACCCTTATTTGTAAATGAAGACTCTGCCTACGGAACAGGTCAATTACCAGATAAAGAAGGTCAGATGTACCACATTGGTGAAGATAATTTTTATTTAATTCCTACAGCAGAAGTTCCGATCACTAATATTTACCGAAAAGTAATTTTGAAGGAAGAAGATTTTCCCATTAAAAATGTAGCTTATTCCAACTGTTTCCGTCGTGAAGCCGGATCTTACGGTAAAGACGTAAGGGGATTGAATCGATTGCATCAATTTGATAAGGTGGAGATTGTTCAGGTTCAACATCCTGAGAAATCTTATGAGACTTTAGAAAGCATGAAAGATTATGTGGCTTCTTTACTCAGAAAATTAGAGCTGCCCTTTAGAATTGTGAGACTTTGTGGCGGGGATTTAAGTTTTACCTCTGCCCTGACCTACGATTTTGAAGTATTTTCCGCTGCTCAAAAAAGATGGCTGGAAGTGAGTTCGGTATCGAACTTTGAAAACTTTCAGGCCAATCGCTTAAAACTACGATTTAAAGACAAAGATGGCAAAACCCATCTGGCTCATACCTTAAATGGAAGTGCATTGGCCTTACCACGCATCGTGGCAGCATTGCTTGAGAACAATCAAAATGCAGAAGGAATTTCAATCCCCTCTGCATTGCGAAACTACACAGGTTTTGATTTAATTTCTTAAGATGGTAAAACCCAAAAAATCGCTCGGACAGCACTTTTTAACAGATTTGCACATCGCTCAAAAGATTGTTGAAAGTTTGAGTGATGACTCCAAAAATGTGATTGAAATTGGGCCTGGTAAGGGAGTATTAAGTCAGTATTTAATTCAGAATACAAAATTAAATACCAAATACATTGAGACCGATCAGGAGTCGGTAGATTATTTAAAATCGATGTATCCGCAAATTGAGCCACATTTAATTCATGCCGACTTTTTAAGGTTGGATTTGAAATCTTTGTTTGGCGAAGATAAATTCAGAATCATAGGAAATTTTCCTTACAATATTTCTTCCCAAATTTTCTTTAAAACCCTGGAGCATAAAGATCAGGTTGATGAAGTTGTTGGGATGATACAAAAAGAAGTTGCCGAAAGACTGGCCTCTCCTCCGGGGTCAAAAAAGTACGGCATTTTAAGTGTATTGTTACAGGCTTATTACGAAATTGAATATTTATTTACGGTAAAAGAAGGTGTTTTTTTCCCACCACCAAAAGTAAAATCGGCCGTTATTCGTCTAAAGCGTAATGATGTAAGCTCGCTTGGATGCAGCGACAGCGATTTTAAAGCCATTGTAAAAACGGCTTTTAATCAAAGGCGTAAGACTTTAAGAAATGCTTTAAAAACATTTACGTTTGATGCTTCTGATGAAATTACCAATTTGCTTACAAAGCGCGCAGAACAACTTACTGTTTCGGAATTTATAATTTTGACCAAAGCGGTAAAAGAATAAGTCTGAATAATCCCATTTTTCATTAGATGTTTGAAAAGCATTCAACCCGTCATTCTAAACTTAATTCAGAATTTCTATATAGTTATGTTTGAGATTCCGGATCAAGTCCGGAATGACGGAAACCTAAAATGGGGATATCGTCCCTCAAAAAAGGGAAGCCATCCCAATTTAAATTTTATTCCGCAATAATTCCTCCGGTTAATCTTACCAACTCTGTATGTGTATCAATTAAATTATACATGCTCTCTAATTTCTGAGTAGCCACATTGAGGTATAATAATTGGATATCACGAAAATTAAAAGAATTGATAACCCCTGCTTTAAACTTTTCTTCCGAAAGCTGAAGATTTAACTCAGCACTTTCTAAATTTGAAACAGAAACCTCGTATAATTGTTTCCGGATCGAAAACAAATCAAAATGATTCATCAAAACATTTTTTAATTGTAGTTGAATTTCGGCAATTGAAAGTTCACCGATGCGCTCATCAATTTGGGCATTTTGTATGGCCCTCCTTGTATTTCCACCATTAAACAAATTGAAACTCAACGATACATTAGCATAAAAATCATAGGCATTTGAAAAGCCCGCATCCATTCCCGAATATTTGGTTCGGAAATTAAAATGATCGAAGCCAGTACTCACCGAAACAACCGGAAACAAGCTGCTCTTTTTAAAGGCAACTTCCTTCTTTAAAATCTCCTGATTGATGTATTGATTTTGTAAGGTTTTATTGTCACTCAACATCTTATCCATTAAATCTCCTACCTGATAATTTTCAGCAACCACATATAATTCATCGCTCAATTTGTGCTGAACAGAAGATTCTTCACCCAGCAAAAGGTTTAAATTTAAACGGGCATTCTTCACATTTAATTGTTGAAATAAATAATTAGATGAATCATTCAGGAATGCATTTTTTGCCTGAAGTAAATCGTAGGTCACTGAGCTTCCTAAATCAAACTTCTGTTTTACATAAAGATAACGATCACTTGAAAGCATTTTAATGTTATCTAAAACTTCAAGTTTCTCTTGTTCCAATTTCACTTTATAATAAGCCAGGATAATCGATTGAATGGTATTTTCAATAATCACAGCCGCATTACCCTCCGAATAAGTTTCGAGCAATTCCAGTTTCTCTTTTGAAATATTTATTCCATATCCATTAAACAGGGTCCATCTGGCATTTATATTCGGATATAAAGTATTGGTTGTATACTTTGTTCTTGCTCCAGCTTCAGTAGAACTTTCAGCATTATCAAATTTATTGTTCAAATTAACTCCGAGGTTCACAGAAGGATATCGTCCCACCGTTCCCCAATTATTCATAAGTTGAGCTTGTTCAACCCTTTGATCAATAATTTTGATTTGATAATTATTTTCAAGCCCTTTTTCAATGGCATCACTCAGGCTCATTTTATCCTGGGCATAAGTGCTTCCCAAAAGCAGGCTTAATACTAGTAAAATGGATATTTTACGCATCTCTTTTGTATTAATATTTTTTAATCGATTTGCCTATTATTGTATATAATTGCTGTTTCTACTTCCTCTGCCTTAGGTCGAACACCTGTCCATAACCATTTCATGGCTACATTGGCATCATTCAATAAAAGAATAATTATCGGGAATAAAACAAGTATAAATGTGGTACCAACAAATACTCCGTAAGCCAATGCTACCGCCATTGGTTTTAAGAACTGAGCCTGAAAGCTGGGTTCAAAAATGATCGGATACAATCCAACAGAGGTGGTGATGGTGGTCAGGACAATAGGTCTGAACCTGGCCAGTCCGGCTTTATAAACCGCTTCTTTCACGGTCGATCCTTCTTTAAGGAAAAGATTATACTTGGTTAAGAAAACCACGGCATCATTCACAATAACTCCTGATAGCGCGACCAATCCCCAGGCACTCAACATGGATACAGGAATTCCTTCCACCCCATGACCCCAGATTCCTCCAAGCCATGACAGTGGAATCATCATCAAAACAATTAATCCCTGCCCAAAAGACTTAAAATGGATCATGATCATAAATGTGATGATAAGAAATGCCATCCCAAAATAAAGGGCCAATTCCTGAGAAGATTCTGCGGCATCCTTCGATTGCCCCTGTAATTCAAATCTTACACCGGGATAAGCAGCTAGAATCTCAGGTACAAAATCAGTACTTATTTTCTCCATGATGGGTGGCACTGGTTCGGAAGGGTTCACCAAATCGGCAGTAATTCGAACCTCTTTTGAACCATTGTATCGCTTAATACTAACAGGTCCTCTTTCAATTTTATAATTCGCCAATTCCGTTAATGGAAATTCACCCATCCGGGTTTTAATCTTCATATTTTCGAGCTGTCCAATATTCAAACGATCTGCTTTGGGGTAGCGCACCCAAACCCTCAATTCATCTTTACCTTGCTGTAATCGTTGAGCCTGACCACCAAAAAATGCCTGACGCACCTGATTGGTTAAACTCATCTCACTCAATCCCAAGAAATAAGCTTTTGGTTTAAGTTCAAGTAAAACTTCCTGCATTCCAATTCCATTATTTTCCATAATGTTATTTAAAGATGCCAGGCTATTCATACGATCCATCAGCATCGTTTTAGCACCGTTTAAATCCTCAGAACTCTTTCCGAGTATACTTAAAGAAACTGGTGTTCCAAAGGTATTTCTTCCTGCAATCGCAAATTTTTCGGCCTCGGGCACCGGACCAATCTTATCACGCAATCGGTTTACAATTTCGAAGCTATTAACCCCTGCATCCTCTAGATCTCTTAATATCACAAAGATGGAACCAGCATGCGAACCTCTTTCAAGGCCATCAAAAGCACCTCCGGTTGAAACGAAAGTAAAATCAATAAAATTAACAGTATCATTTAATTCATCTTTCAAATCATCGTTAACTTCCCAGATGGCTTTATCAAAACGGTTTAGATATTCGAGGGTTTGTTTTTCACCTGAGCCGGGTTTAAAAGCCAAATTCACATTAAACTGATCGAATGGAATGGATGGGAAAAAGGTAGATTTAATAAGACCTCCGTTAAAAAGTCCCATTGTGATTAAGATAAATGCAAGTGGTAAAAATGAAACCGCCCATTTATTTCTGATTACAAAATTCAACACTTTTCCATACATTTTATCCCGCATCCATTCAACCGCCTTGTCTAATTTACCCCGAACTTTCGCACCAAAATTTTGCCTGGTTTTGGCCCTCAAAATGTGTGCACTTGACAAGTGAGCCGGCAATACAAAAAATGCTTCTAACAATGAAAATCCTAAACTAAATATCACAATAAATGCCATTTCGAACATAAACTGCATCATCTGATTTTTGATCAGCATGAGGGGCAAAAAGGCAACAATGGTAGTTGATACAGAGGTTAAAACCGCTGGTAAAACTTCCATGGTTCCGTCAATGGCAGCCCTTCTTGGACTTTTACCCTTTTCAAAATGCGAATAGATGTTTTCGGCAATCACAATCCCGTCGTCAACCAAAATACCTACAACCAGGATCATTCCAAATACTGAAATCATATTAATGGTAATCCCATAGGCGGCTGCCACCATAAACATCAGCAAAAAAGAAGCCGGAATACCCCAGGCAACCCATAAGGACAGTCTAAAGCTTAAAAACAATCCTAAAGTGATCAGAATTAAAGCCAATCCAATACTACCGTTATTGTATAAGAGATTGAGTCGCGCACCCAACATTTTCCTGAAATCAAAGGTGACATACATTTGAACCTCAGTATGTTTTTCGTTAAACTCTTTCACATAATTCTTGCAGTAATCAGAAATTTCAACCAAATCTTCTTCAATCAATTTATTGATTGCAAACGAAATAGATGGTTTTCCGTTCATTAAAGATGAACTGGCCACGTCTGCAAACTTTTGATCGATGGTTGCAATATCTTTAATCCGAATATAACTACCATCATCATTGGCCCGAAGAATAATATTTCCAATTTTATCAGGATCCACACTTCTCGACCTCAATCGGATTGACATTTCTTCTTCATCAGATTTTATCATTCCTCCGGAAAGGTCACGGTTGTTTAAAGAAACTGCGCTAACCACTTCATCAATACTCAGATTATACCTCCTGAGATCTTCTTCTGAGGTTTCAACCGAAATTTCCAGTGCCGGATAGCCACCGACATTCACCTGCGACATCACTCCTGAAGCACGTAAATCCAGCTCAATGTCATCGGCATACTTTTTTAACTCAAGCAAGCTTACATCACCTGAAAGGCCTAAAAACATAGCCATTGATGTAGAACGCTGTTTAAAAACAATGGGACGTTCTGCACTTACCGGGAAGGATGAGATTCCATCCACGGCATTCTTTACCTCCATTAAAGTTTCATCAATATCGTATTCTCCGGTGGTGGTAATAACCACGCTTGAAAAGTTTTCGGATGAAGTTGAATTTACTTCTTTAATCCCCGCCAAGCCACGAATGGCTTCTTCAACCCGAACCGTAATCCCTTCCTCCATTTCGGTAGGAGAAGCACCCGGATAAGCTACATTGACGAATATACTCCTTGTCTCCATTTCCGGGAAAAAGGATTTTTTCATACTCAGCAAACTCAGCAGTCCGCCAATTAAAACGATCGCAATGATGATATTGGCATAGAAAGGATATTTAACAAATAAGGTTACAAATTTTCTCATCTTACTTCAGAATTTCAACGTTCATACCTACTCTTGGATTAATCAGAGGTTCAACCACCAAATTCTCTCCTTCCATGAGTCCTGAAAAAATCAAGGTTTTCTCGTTTAACTTCAATATATTAATCTTCTTTTTGGCAAGCTTTCCGTTTTCAACAACAAAAACTTTATCCCTTTCGATCACAGAATTCCTAGGCATTTCCATTACATTTTTTAGGGGTTGACCCGAAAAATTTGCATTTAAATACATCCCTTCAAAAAGCTTTACCTTATTGTTAGTAAAGACCGAAATAAAAACACTCACCGATTGGGTTTCGGGAGCAACAAAATCTGAAATCCTTATGATTTTACCCACAACCTCATCCTTATTGGCGTCAATTTTCACCTGATCTCCAATATTTAAAAACTGAACTTTCTCAACTTTTACCGGAACTTCGAGTTCCAATTTATCAGTTTGAATGATGGTAGCAATCTTTCCTCCGGGGTTGGCAATGGATCCAACTTCAAAATAAACATCGGTAAAAGAACCACTAAAGGGCGCATAAATGGCATATTTACCCAATCGAATCTCAGAGCTTTTTATCAAATAATAATCATTGAGAATATTACGGCTTGCGAAAAATGTCTTTTCTTTATTTGAACCAAAAGCTACCAGTTCTGGTAAGTTTTTAGTAATATCTATGCTTTCATAAAACCGGAGCCATTTTTCGTAACTCTCTGGATAATCAATGTTTAGGTCAGGCAAAATACCTGCAAACATATTTAAGAACCGGCTTTTGCTGGCCATTAAATTATTCCTGGCTTCTTCATCAAAAATCCGAACCAAAAGATCACCTTTTTTAAAGCGTTCTCCTTTTTTAAGGTTTACCTCTGAAAGTAAAATTTTACCTTGAACCTCTGACATTAAATCAACCTTGTGCTGCGAGCCTAACCTTCCACCTTCAGAAAAGGTCGGTGACAAATCACCATAAACAACTTTTTGAGCCTTTACATGAACCAGATCCACTACCTTTTCATTACGGGGTGGTTCTTTTTTCATGCTACTAAATACGCCCATGAGCACTACTGACAGAATAAGTATGATAGCTATTGATCCTACAATTTTAAGTTTTCTTCCAATCATGATTTCTTTTTATTAATGAAGTCATTCATTATTAATCCAATTTTTCTGTGGCAATATTATTTCATAAAACAATCATCGCAAATTTGAAATCGGTAAGCACAGGAAAAAAAGGGGTGAATAATATTTTTAATGAGTTTCCTTTAAGTTTATTAGATATGTCTAAGTATTTGAATTCGTATCACAAAAATAGATAATTTATAATTATTATAAATAACAATTAAGTTTCTTTAACAATAAATTAACTTCATAAAAAAAAGGAGATGATTCAAAAATGAACCATCTCCTTTAATATTTTGATTATGTAAGCTTTATTTTATCCAGGCAGGTAATCGACCAGGTGTAAATGGAGCTCCATATTTATCCAATTCTTTTTCAAGATTCACCATATCAACTTCCATAATGGCTTTAACCCTATTGTAGACTGGTTTTAAGGCCTCTTTGGCAAGTTTCATTTGTTCTCTCATGGTTTGAGTTGGGGCTGCAGTAGAACCAAAAGTACCATAAGCTGCAACATTCAAATATTCGTTGATGGCAGGTGGCGCTGGCCAGTTCTCTTCACGACTGGCTTTTGGTCGTTGACCGTTAAACTTCCATAAAAGTTCATCCAATTCTTTCTCAAGATTGGCTGCTTTAACCATTAACTCGTTTGGAATGCCAGGCGTATTGTTTACCGCTTGCATCACATATTGAACACGGGTCATCAATTCGTTGGTAACGGCTTGTGTTCCGTTTGAAAGTTGCGATAATTTCGAAACTTCATTCTGGAATGCCAGCAATTCTGCAGGATCACCAGGTAAAGTTGTATTGTTCAATTTCTTGGCATTGAATTTAACATCACTCACCAAAGAAGTAACTTTTCCTTTTGCAACCATATCCATTGATACAAAATAGGTTCCCGGCATTACAGGCGTTCCACCCATTCGTTGCCACCATGGTACCCGACCGCTTGATGCAACAGGCTTAAATTTATTGCCACTGAGTCTGATTGCTCTGTTTGGCGCATAAGTTAAATCCCAGTTTACCCGGTTAATGCCTTTACTTGGGCGTTTATTAATCTTGCGAATCACATTACCATTTTGGTCTTTTATTTTAAAGATCAAATAAGGCGCAATTTCAGCGGCTTCGGCTCTAAGCTCATCCATACTTGGCTGAGGAATTGGCTTTTTATCTTTAAAGAGTTTTTTCTCAGCAGCAGTTCTTGTTTGCTTCAAGGTTTTTGGAATGTCCTTTAAGTAATAAGTAAAGGTTGCACCATAAGCTGGGTTAGCAGCTACATATACCGTAGAACCCAGATCAGCATTTTTATTGCTTGTTTGAACATACATTAAAGCATCCTTCACTGGGAAAATATGAGCTTCTTTTTTAATCAATTCAGCATTTAGTTCTCTAAGTGGTGTAAAATCATCGATGATATAGAAACCTCTACCAAAAGTTGCCAAAACCAAATCGTTTTCACGCTCCTGTATGGCAATATCCTTTACCGGAACTGAAGGTAAGCCAGAGGCCAACTTGGTCCAGCTTTCACCGCCGTTTATACTGAAATAGAAACTAAATTCTGTTCCAACAAAAAGCAAATCAGGATTTACAAAATCTTGCTCAATGGTATGAACCGCTTCATCCTCTGGCAAGTTATTAACAATTGACTTCCAGCTTCGTCCTTTATCCGTACTCTTTAAAACGTATGGTTTAAAGTCATCACGCTTGATATTATTGAAAGTGGCAAATACCACATTCGCATCAAATTTTGAAGGCATAATATCACTTACGTAGGTATACTCAGGGACTCCGGGAAATTTCTTAATCTGGAACCAGTCTTCACCTTTTTGTTCAGATATAGAAATAACTCCATCATCTGTTCCTACATAAATTAAATCTTCCTGAACCCTTGATTCGGCCAAAGAAACACCCATTCCGAATAAAGAAGTAGAAACGTCTTTTACAACCGCATCAATGCTCCAATAATGATCCATTGCAGGCCAGGTATTACGATCGGTTTGAGAAGTAATATCATCACTGATTACTTTCCAAGTATTTCCACGGTCGTCACTTCTAAAAACCTTATTGGCGGCCATATACAAGCGTGTTTCTGAATGTGAACTGATAAAATACGGAGCATCCCAATTCCATTTATAGGTTTCTTCTCCCGCTTTTGGGGAAGGTTTAATACTGATGGATTCACCACTTTTTTTATCATAACGAACCACATTACCATACTGCCATGCAGAATAAACAATGTCTGGGTTACTTGGTTCAACAGCTTGCCAGAAACCATCACCACCTTGTGTTACAATCCATTCATCCTGGGTTACCCCTTCACGACTTGTATTTTGGGTTGGCCCACCAAAACTATTGTTATCCTGGGTTCCACCATACACCCAATAAAAAGGATAGGTATTATCCGTTGCTACCCGGTAAAACTGGGTAACAGGTAAATTGGATTTAAAAATCCAGGTAACTCCATTATCAAAGGTTTCATAAACTCCACCATCGCCACCAATCATAAAATGCTTGGTATCTTCGGGATCAATCCACAAGGCGTGATCATCCACATGACGGCCATTGTTTGAAAGACTTTTCCAGGTTTTTCCACCATCCAAAGTCACTTTTGTTCGGGTTTCGGTTGAGTAAACTTTATTCACATCAACAGGATCACAAACAATCTCATTATAATATTGTCCACTAGAAGCATAGCTACTCATTTTCGACCAGGACTCTCCACGGTTTGTTGAGCGGAAAAATCCACCGGATTTGCCGGCAGCTTCAATAATGGCATAAATCACATCCGGATTTACAGGAGAAATGGCAATGCCCATTCCACCGATATCACCACCTGGCAAACCAGATTTTAGTTTACGCCAGTTTTCACCACCATCGGTAGATTTATACATGGCTGATTCAGGCCCTCCACCAATTTTGGTATGAACATGTCGGCGACGTTGCTCAGAAGTTGCATATAAAACTTTTGAATCGCGGGGATCCATAATGATGTTATTTACTCCGGTATGTTTTGAGATTTCCAAAACTTTTTTCCAGCTGGCTCCGCCGTCTGTAGTTTTATAAAGTCCACGCTCGCCATCAGGACCCCAAACAGAACCTTCGGCAGCTACAAAAACAATGTCAGAATTATTGGGATCAATCACGATTCCACCAATTTGTCGCGACTCTTTCAAACCCATATTCTTCCAGCTTTTTCCGCCATCCAAAGATTTATAAACGCCATCGCCGTAACCAAGTACTCTTTGGTGATTGTTTTCACCTGTACCTACCCAAACCACATTGGAATTGTTTGGATCCATAGTTACCACACCAATGGAATAAGATTTTTGACGATCAAAAACAGGTTTAAAAGTAGTTCCGTTATTGATGGTTTTCCAAACGTGGCCACTGGCTACGGCCACATAATATTCACTGTGGTTTGCAGGATTTACCGCAAAATCGGCAATACGTCCAGAAGTAAAAGCAGGGCCTATACTCCTGAATTTCAATCCTGAAACAGTACTGGATTTAATTTCATTTTTAGGAGGAGAACTCTTATCCTTCTTCTTCCTTTGGGCCATTGTTGGTCCCGATAAAAACAATCCCATTAAAATCAGAACAAGAGGTATTGCCTTTATTTTACTAAAGTTTGTGTACTTCATCTTTTTTGGTTTTAATTATTTTGATTTATTGATTTAAAATCTGCTGAGCCATTAAATGGCCATGAGCCGTTGCATAAATAATGGAACGGGTATATCCCGAACAATCTCCAATAAACTTTAAATGTGGAAATTGATCATTGTTTAAGGTATTGGAATAGAATTTAATTTCGGGGGCATAAACCAAATTATCAGGATTTGACATGCCCGGAACCACTTCATTCAGGTTTTCAATAAAGTCGATGATGGCTTCTATAATCCGTCGGGGAAAAGCCAGATTAATATCACCCAGAATGTATTTTTCAGGTGACAAAGTCGGCTGTACCCGATACAAATTTTTGGTTCGTTTTGAATTTTTAAAATGACTGTAAGTTTGCAAAATTACTTTTTCTCCGGCCAAAATATTGGTCAGTCTGGCAATATGCGAACCATAACCAATGGGATCGTTAAAAGGTTCGGTTAACTGAACAGTAGCTAATATCGCAAAGTTTGTATTCTTGCTTTTTTCTTTGAGTTTTGAATGGCCGTTTACGGTTTTAAAATCTCCATAATTTTCGGTCACCACATAACCCGAAGGATTGTTACAAAACGTACGGACCATATAACCAGTTCTGCTTTTAAACTTCACCTTAAATTCATACATTTCGCGGTTTAAATCTTCCACAATGTGATTTGGAACTTCATATCTTATCCCTAAATCAACCTTGGTATTATCGACGATCAATTCAGGGTTAGAAGAAATGATTTGTTTAATCAATTTATGACCACTTCTCCCTACGGCTACCACTAAATTATTAAATTCAAGGTCTTCGTTAATGATTACAGATTCGGCTTTAACATACAGATTTTTAACTTCATAATTAAAATGAAAGTGGATGTTTTTAGCAGCTTTATATTCCTCAAAAATATTGTATAAAACTTCCTTTAACTGATCGGTACCCAGGTGATAAAAATCGGAATGGACGGGTAAAAATCCTTTGCTGTAAAAGGCTTTATAATAATCAGCATCTGCAAATGATTTGCCGGTTTCAACTCCATTGGTGTTGGTTTTACTGATCCAGAAATCAACCAGTTCTTTCTGAAGTTTGGGGTCTACGTCCAATTCACCACCCATTTCTTCCGAAACGAATAATTTTCCATCCGCCCGGATGCCTGAAATACTTGATGAATAGATGTCTTTGCTTTTTTCGAATACATGAATTTCGACTTCATGGTCTTTGAGTTGCTCGATGAAGCCGATGGCAGCAGCGCCAAATCCAATAATGGCTATCTTCATTGTCGTTTTTTGTTAAACTCAAAGTTATTAAATTATGGGAATCAATCTCCAAATTTTAAGACAAATCGACCTTCACCAGAAATAATACGACCAATAAAACGGGGTGACACCCTAAGGGTGTCACCCCGTTTTTATAACTATAGTTATTTCTTATTTGATAAAAGCTTGGTGGTTAAATCAGGGCGATTCATTTTACCCAGGGTGTTTCGGATCCAATTCCAGTTTTCGCGTTTATACCAAAAGAAAAATCTTTTCTGATTCAGTTTTTCATTTTTTGACCGGGCTGTATATACAGGCTTCATGGTATAGGGATCGATGCCCGAGTAATAAATAACAGTGGCCAGTGTCATGGGGGTAGGCGTAAAATCCTGTACCTGCTCCAAACGGAACCCCAGTTCCTTGGTGTCAACGGCTAATTCAGCCATTTCAACAGCCGTACTGGCTGGGTGGCTGGAAATAAAATAAGGGATGAGTTGTTGTTTCAATCCGGCTTTTTTATTGGCCTGATCAAATTTCTTTTTGAAGGTGTGAAAATGTTCAAAAGATGGTTTTCTCATCTGCTTTAAAACCGGTTCGGAAGTATGCTCGGGAGCTACTTTTAACCGACCCGAAACATGCTGTTTCACCACCTGATCGATGTATTCGTTATAGCCGTTTTTTTGGGTTTCTTCAGCAGGCCGATCCACCAGCATATCGTAACGAATTCCACTCCCCACAAATGCTTTCTTCACTTTGGGATGATTGGCTGCCTTCTGATAAATCTCGCTCATGGGATGGTGATCCGTATCCAGATTCGAACATATTTTTGGGAAAATACAACTGGGTCGTACACAGCTATCACAAATACCCTGATGAATGCCCTTCATTTTATACATATTGGCTGATGGACCACCCATATCGCTGATGTAACCTTTAAAATCAGGCATTTGGGTTACCGCTTCCACTTCTTTTAAAATGGATTTTTCGGAACGGCTTGCAACAAATTTTCCCTGATGAGCAGAGATGGTACAAAAGCTACACCCCCCAAAACATCCGCGATGCATATTGATTGAATGCCTGATCATTTCGTAAGCCGGGATGGCACCCCTTTTCTTATATTTTGGGTGGGGTAAGCGGGTATAGGGCAAATCAAAAGAAGCATCAATTTCATCTTCGGTCATGACCGGATATGGTGGATTTACAACCAAGGTCTTTTTTCCGATATTTTGAACAATTCTTCTGGCCTGAACCTTATTCGATTCCTGTTCGATGATCTTAAAATTTGCCGCAAAGGATTTCTTCTGTTTCAAACATTCTTCATGCGAATGAATCTCAACAGTTGCTTCTTCAATCTCAGGCAAATCTTCATTTTTGTTTAATAAGATGGCCGTTTGTTTAATGTCTTTGAGGTCCTGGATGGATTCACCATCATTTAATCTTTTCAAGACTTCCTTGAGCGCTTGCTCACCCATTCCGTAGGCCAATAAATCAGCCTTACTTTCTTCTAAAATCGATGGCTTTAATTGATCAGACCAATAGTCGTAATGCGTAACCCGACGTAATGAAGCCTCCACCCCACCAATCACCACCGGAATTTCAGGATATAATTTCTTTAAAATATTGGAATAAACAACCGTGGTATAATCGGGTCTGAAGCCTGCTTTCCCACCGGCTGTATAAGCATCATTTGATCGAATTCGTTTATTGGCCGTATAATGATTGACCATCGAATCCATGCATCCGGCTGTCACACCAAAAAACAACCGGGGTTTCCCCAGCTTTTTAAAATCCCGTAAATCGTCCTGCCAATTGGGCTGAGGGACAATGGCAATTTTAAAACCAGCCTGTTCGATAATGCGGGCAATTACTGCATGACCAAAAGATGGATGATCCACATAGGCATCGCCCGAAAAAAGGATAACATCCAATTGATCCCATCCCCGTTTTTTTACTTCAGCAAGGGTTGTGGGAAGCCAATCAGTGATTCGGAATTTTGATTCGAGTAGTGCCATAATTCGTCAAAATTACGAATTATTTAGAAAGATTCTACATTTGTTGTTAAAAAGCAGGTTTAATCAGGCTTACAGATTCTTTTTATCGACTGAACATAGGGTTTGATAATTCCTTTTTCAGTTATAAAACCCGTAATAAATTTCGAAGGTGTGACATCAAAGGCCGGATTTTCGGCATGGGAGCCTGGAGAAGCCACACGAATTTTGCTCATATTTCCATTGGCATCGATTCCGGTTTGATACAAAACCTCATCTTCACTTCGGGTTTCCAGTTCAATTTCCATCCCGTGTAAACACGTTAAATCAAAGGTAGAAGTTGGGGCAGCCACATAAAAAGGCACCCCGTATTCCTTAGCAACAATGGCCTTTTCGAGGGTTCCGATTTTATTGGCTACATCTCCATTGCGGGCAATTCGATCAGCTCCAACAATGACAAAGTCCACCATATTACGTTTCATATAATAGGCGCCGGCATTGTCGGGAATAATCACATGATCCACTTTTTCATTCTTCAACTCCCAGGCTGTAAGTCTGGCACCCTGACTTCTGGGTCGGGTTTCGTCGGCATACACAAAAACTTTTTTGCCATCTTTATGGGCATAATAAATAGGTGAAAGTGCGGTTCCGTAGTTTACAAAAGCCAACCATCCGGCATTACAATGGGTTAAAATTCTCACCTCATCACCGAACAATTCGGCACCATATTTCCCTATTAAGCGCGAATCGCGTGCATCCTCATCGGCCACCAATTGGGCTTCTTTTACCGCATCCTCAGCAGAATTTTTCCCAGCCTTAAACACCCGGTTTACCGCATAAAATAAGTTGTTTGCCGTAGGGCGGGTTGCCTCAATTTCCTCTTTCGCCTGCATGATGTAATCCCAATATCCTTCTACCGGAGCACTCATAAATGCTTGTGCCATGGCGAAACCGGCAGCTGCACCCAAGGCGCCTGCTCCCCTGACAATCATGGTTGTGATTGCAAAACAAGTTTCAAAATAATCTGTTGCTTCGTGAATTTTAAATTCGAATGGAAGAAGGTTTTGTTCAATCATATATACCGTTGAACCTTCCATCCAAATGGTGCGATATTCTTCGCCGTTAACTTTCATCTCTTCTTCTTAAATTCTTAAAATACGTATCTGATCGAAAAGGCTCCTGAATCAGCCCAGGCACCTGTATATCCAATCAGGTTTATGGCAGGTTTCCAGTCCAAAGAAAGGCTGATTGGAACGCTGTCAAAAGTATATTCCAGGCCTATAATTCCATCAACTCCAATAACGGGAGAGCTTGCATCTCCATCATCCCACCATGAAGCATTTTTAGGTGTATTCCAAATTCCAACATGGCCACCTGCCCCATAGAACCAGCTTAATCCGGGCGCATTCATTTCATTATCAAACTCGAACAAGCCTGTAATTAAAACGCCTCCCCAACGGGCAGCTACAATCCCTTCCAAGGCATTGGTTTCTGTAACAAAATGTTTAATCGTTATTCCATTTGACAATCCACCTCTTAATCCAATACCCGTATAATAATTCTGAGCGTTTATTGAAAAGCTTACAGATAATAAAACAATGATGGTTAAAACAACTTTTTTCATCTTTAAATTTTTTATTTGCTTCTAGGTTAATTTTTTACTTTTTCAATTCATTGAGCGAAAACCATGCCATTAAACCCATACCTGTTTCCAAACTTGATTCATCCACATTAAAAGTTGGGGTGTGCAGGTTTGAGTTGATTCCTAAACTTTTATTCCCCACACCAAGCCGGTAAAAACAACTGGGCAACTCCTGGGCAAAATAGGCAAAATCTTCAGCCGTCATTCTTAAATCCAATTCAACAATGTTGTCTTTCTCCAAATATTCTTTGGCATAATCAAAACTTCTGTTGGTTAATTCCTCATCATTCACCAAAAACGGATATCCTTTATTGATGTATACCTCACAATCACCTCCTGCAGCTTTTGCAATTGATTTGGCCATGTTTTCGATTTTTAGGTGAGCTTCGGCCCTCCATTTTTCATTGAAAGTCCGGAAAGTACCTTTTAAACTAACTTCGTTGGGGATGACATTATAAGCTCCATCGGCAATAAAACGGCCAAAGGATAAAACAGTGGGAATGTTATAATGGGCATTCCGACTTACAATTTGTTGCAATGAAACCAGAATTTGAGAGGCGATTAAAACCGGATCAACATTATTATACGGCATGGCACCATGACCACCTTTTCCTTTAACGGTTAAATTGATTTCATCGGCCGATGCCATATATTTCCCGGATCTCAACCCCACTTTTCCGGCTTCAAGTTCAGGAAAAACATGCTGTGCATACATCCGTTCAGGTTTTGGATTTTCCAGAACGCCAGCTTCAATCATGGGTTTTGCACCTCCCGGGTTTTTCTCTTCTGCCGGTTGAAAAATTAACTTCACCGTTCCTTCAAATTCATCTTTTAAAGCATGTAATATTTTTGCCGTGCCTAACAGCGAAGAAGTATGAACATCATGCCCACAGGCATGCATCACCCCAGGATTTACAGATTTATAAGAAACTTCATTTTCTTCCTGAATGGGCAAAGCATCCATATCTGCCCGCAAAGCAATGACTTTTTTATCCGGATTTTTTCCTTTGATCAGTGCAACAAGCCCCGTTTCATAAACCCCGGTTTGCACCTCTAAACCCATATCTTTTAATAATCGGGCAACAAAAGCTGCTGTTTCATGTTCCTGATTAGAAAGTTCAGGATGGGCATGAATATGTCTTCTGATTTTTATGATTTCTTCAAGATATTCAGAGGCTAGTGCTTTTACGGTATTTTTTAATGACTCCATTCAATTGAAATATGAGCTTGTAAAATTACATAAATTGCAGCTTGATATTGAAAATTAAGCAACTTGATTTATAAACAATGGCCATGAAAACCTAATGTGCTAAGCAAAAGATTGTAAATCGTATAGTTTTTTATAAACGCCTCCCATGGCTAGTAGTTGGCTGTGTTCTCCTCGTTCAACAATTTCACCTTTGCTGATCACTACGATCTCATCCGCAAATTGGATGGTCGATAAACGGTGAGCAATAACGATGGAAGTTCGATTTTGCATTAATTTTTCCAGAGCATCTTGTACCAACCGTTCTGATTCGGTGTCCAAAGCTGAGGTGGCTTCATCCAAAATAAGGATGGGTGGGTTTTTAAGCACGGCGCGGGCAATGCTAATTCGTTGTCGTTGCCCCCCAGAAAGTTTAATCCCCCGGTCGCCAATATTGGTTTGATAGCCCTCATCCATTTTTGAAATAAATTCGTGGGCATTTGCAACTTTGGCAGCAGCAATTACATCTTCTTCTTTTACATTTTCAAGACCCATGGTGATATTACCCATAACGGTATCATTAAACAAAATAGTTTCCTGAGAAACAATTCCCATCACCCCTCTCACATCATTAATTTTGAGGTCTTTGATAGGATTTTTATCAATGAGAATTTCACCTGAAGTACAATCATAAAACCGGGGTAATAAATCGACAAAAGTTGATTTTCCACCTCCCGAAGGTCCTACCAAAGCAATGGTTTTTCCCTTTTCAATGTTCAGATTGATGTGACTTAAAACCGGTTCTTTGTCATAAGAAAAACTAACATTTTTATATTCAACACCTGTTTTAAATTCCGTTAATTTTTTTGCATTTTCAGCTTCGACAATGAGCTCTTCAGCATCCAATACTTCATGAATCCGTTCCACAGAGGCCGCACCTTTTTGAATGTTATAAATGGCTGTTGTCATTGATTTGGCTGGAGGAATTAATTGAGAGAAAATCACCAAATAGGTAATGAACATGGCAGCATCCAAACTGGTTTCGGGATTGAGTACCAAGCGTCCTCCAAACCACAATACGGTTACCATTACCGAAGCAGACAAAAACTCGCTAATGGGTGAAGCCAAATCACGTTTGCGATAAAGCTTGATCATGGTTTTGGTATAATACTGATTGGAAGTTTTAAAATTGGAATCACTCAATCTAATTGCATTAAAAGCCTTAATAATTCTCAAACCCGAAATGGTTTCCTCAATAATCGACATCAAAATTCCCAATTGCTTTTGTCCACGATCAGAGGATCGTTTCAGGCTTTTTCCAATTCTTCCGATTAAAAAGCCACTGATGGGAAACAATATCAGCACAAAAATGGTTAAGGGGGTATTGATAATTAACAAGGCCACAAGGTAAGCCAAAATATTTATGGGATCCCTGAAAATCATCTCGAGAGAGCTCATAATTGACCATTCAATCTCTTGCACATCTGAGGTCATTCGGGCAATGATATCTCCTTTTTTTTGCTCACTGTAATAAGACAAAGGAAGAATTAAAATTTTTCCATATAGATTATTTCTTAAATCTCTCACTACACCATTTCTGATGGGAGCCAGATAAAACAAGGCCAGATAGCGAAACAAATTTCTCAGAAAATAGAGTACCACTACCGCAATACAAACATAGAGGAGCACCTGCATTTCTCCCTGATTTGCAATGAGTTTGTCAATTTCGTAATAAAATGTTTCTTTAACATAATTAAAATAATCGTTGATATTTCCCACACTAAAACTAACAGGTTCAATACTTTGGGGGTCAATTTCGGAAGCCTTAAACAGAATATTTAAAACCGGGATAAAAAGAGTTATTGAAGCCAGTGAAAAAACAATCGATAAGATATTGAAAAGGATGTTGAGTAAAGATAGTCCCCAATAAGGAATCACATATCTTAGTATTTTAATCAGGTTTTTCATTGTTGCAAATATAACTAAATTGACAGATTGTCTTTATTCACACATTGTGTATTTATATTGAATTATAGTACTTTTGCATGATGGAATCAAAACGACAGGAAAAAATATCAAAATTACTACAAAAGGACTTAAGCCAGATTTTACAATTGGATAGTAAGACTTTATATTCGGGAGCTATGATTACGGTGACCAAAGTTTCGGTTACTCCTGATTTGGCATTTGCCAAGACTTTTGTGAGCATTTTTTCGCCAGGGGCTGACAATACCGAAATTCTGAAGAGCATTCGATCGCATACCAAAGAAACGAGGCATAAGTTGGCAATCCGAGTAAAAAATCAATTGCGGGTGGTTCCTGATTTGCAATTTCATATTGATGATTCGCTTGATTATATTGAAAATATCGAAAACTTACTTAAAAAATAAATATTCTTGAAATTTTCGTTTTACATCGCTAAACGTTATCTAATTTCAAAGAAATCTCACAACATCATCAACATCATCTCAGGGATTTCTGTTGCAGGAATTACCATTGGTACAATGGCACTGATCATTATTTTATCCGTTTTTAATGGTTTCGAAAACCTGGTTATTTCCCTCTTTAATAATTTCAATCCGGATTTAGTAATTACCCCCACAGAAGGCAAAACCATAAATACTTCTCAATTCCCAAGTCAGCAAATTAAACAACTGAAAGGGGTCGATTTTTTAATGGAGGTAATTGAAGAAAATGTGCTCATCCAGAATGGAGAAAAACAGCACATAGGTAATATTAAAGGAGTAGATGAAAATCAATATGGACTTACTTCAGGCCTTGACTCTTGCATGATTGCCGGGGATTTTGAACTAAAAAACCACGGGATTAATTATGCCATTATAGGCTCAGGCGTTGCCTATTATCTGGATTTTAGAATGGGTATGCAAGAACAAGCCATTCAGGTGCTGGCCCCAAAAAAAACCAAGGGCTTTAACATCAATCCGGATAAAGATTTTAGCAGTAGAAGCATTTTAGTTTCAGGAATTTTTATGGCAGAACAAAGCTTTGACTCTAAATATATGCTCGCTCCTTTTTCATTTGTTAAAGAATTGATGAATTATGAGGATGAGATCAGTTATTATGAAATTGCCCTTTCGGCTGATGCAAACACTGACAAGATCCAATCTCAGATCAAAGAAATTTTGGGCGAAAACTTCGTGGTAAAAAACCGATACGAGCAACAGGAGTTGCTTTATAAAATCATGAAGTCGGAAAAGTGGGCCATTTTTATGATCCTGACTTTCATCCTGTTAATTGCCACTTTTAATGTGGTAGGTTCCTTAAGTATGTTAATACTGGATAAGAAAAAAGACATCGCTGTGCTTCAAAGTATGGGAGCAAACAATCAATTAATCAGGCGCATATTTTTGATAGAAGGAAGTTTGATTTCTTTCATTGGAGCGATTGCAGGTTTAATTTTAGGAACCATCGTTTGTATTTTACAAATGGAATTTGGGATCGTGAAATTGGGTGATGCAAGTGGGTCTTTTATTGTAAATTCTTATCCGGTTATTTTACAATGGCTCGATTTTGTTTACATTTTCTTAACGGTAACCATCATAGGAATTTTGGCAGCCTGGATTCCTAGCCGTCAAATTTCAAAAAAATATTTAGGGATTAAGTTGAGCTAATCAGTCAATATAAACTTCCAGAATTTTGGCATGCGGTGCCGGAATAATATTTATCTCACTCATTAAAGCCGGAATTAAAATCGATTCTCCTTTTTGTACATTAATTTTTTCATCGCCATACAATAAAACAAAGGCACCATCCACACAAACATAAATTACGAAGGAATCCAATTCCGCATAATTTTTCATGAGAGGAACATCCAATTCAATTTGATTGGTAGTAAAATATGGGCTCTGTATTATTTTAGAAGTTTCATTTTTCTCAGATAAATAATCTGTCTTATATTCCTTTTCAACTTTAAAATCGATGGCATCCATGGCTTCATCAATATGCAACTCACGCATGCTTCCATCTACATCAATTCTTTCCCAATCGTAAACCCGATAGGTTGTATCAGAAGTTTGCTGAATTTCGGCTAATAGTGTTCCGGGGCCAATGGCATGAATTCTTCCGGCAGGCACATAATACACTTCTCCGGCCTTAATCTTTTCATAATTAAGAACAGATTTCAATTCGTTTTTTTCCAGCAGGCTTTTAAATTGCCCCTTATTTATTTTTTTGTTAAAACCAACGATAATCTCCGCATCTTTATCCGATTCTAACATATACCACATTTCGCTTTTGCCAGATAGAAGGCCTCTTTTTTTGGCCAAATCATCATCCGGATGCACCTGAATTGACAGCCAATCATTCGCATCAACTATCTTAACAAGAATCGGAAATTGATTTCCAAACTTTTCGTAGTTTTTCTCTCCCACCAAATCTTCCATATAAACTTCGAGCAATTCGTTGAGTTCATTCTCTGCTAAAAAGCCATTGGAAACAACACTTTGTTCATCCTCAATCCCAGATAATAACCATGCTTCTCCACAATTATGCAATTCACCATAATCCATTCCCATAACGGTTTTTATGCGATTTCCACCCCAGATTTTATCTTTGAAGATCGAATTAAATTTTAAAGGATATAATGTATTCATGGGCATTTTGTTAACTTTGAGTAAACAAAAATACTAAAATTAGGCCAATGAAAAGCGTTAGCGTATTTTGTGGTTCGTCCATGGGAAGTCGGGATATTTACAAAGAGGAAGCCAAAAAGCTGGCGCTATATTTTTGTGCAAATAACATTGAACTTACCTATGGGGGTTCGAATGTTGGGATCATGAAAATTTTGGCCGATACCATGCTCGAAAATGGTGGCAGGGTAATCGGTGCCATTCCTCAATTTTTGATCGACATTGAAGTGGGGCATACTAAACTCACCAAACAATATGTGGTCGACAGCATGCAAGATCGAAAAACTTTATTGGCAGATATATCAGATGCCTTTATTGCATTTCCGGGAGGGATGGGAACCCTTGACGAATTGTTTGAAATGATTACCTTAACCCAGTTAAGGGTTCAGGATAAGCCCATTGGGATTTTAAATATTGATGGTTATTATGATCATCTGCTCCTATTTTTAGACCGTGCCGTAGAAGATGGATTTATCAGAAAAGAACATCGGGATAATTTAATGGTCAGCGATCAAATTGAAGATTTAATGGAACAAATGCTGGGTTTTGAGCCGGTAAAAATGACCCACTGGATTAAAAACATTAAGGAAGAAAGCGACTAGAGAATGGAATTATTTTCATGTCTCTTAAGTTTAAAATAAACTATTTTCGTTAAGGAACTTTCAAAAAACCATATGAAGCTTAGCCGCTAAAGACAAAAATCTGGTAAAATGAAAAAAGCCGTCTTTTTCGAAAAACTTGCACAAAAAAAAGTGCAGTGCCATTTATGCCCTCACCATTGCATCATCAATGATGGAAAAGCAGGGGTTTGTCTTATTCGTAAAAATATTGGGGGCGATTTATTTTCTGCTAATTACGAAAAAGTGAGTACCATAGCCCTGGATCCCATCGAAAAAAAGCCACTTTATCATTTTTATCCCGGTCAAAAAATTCTTTCGGTTGGAAGTATTGGGTGTAATTTAAAATGCAAATTTTGTCAGAATTACGAAATCTCGCAGGTGGACATCGAAGAATTTGGATTCATAAAAAGCTATACTTCAGAGGAAATTGTTCAGATGGCCTTAACTAAAAAATCAAATATTGGATTGGCCTTCACTTATAATGAACCCATCATTGGATATGAATTTTTGATGGAGACCTCTAAATTGGCGCATCAAAAAGGCTTAAAAAATGTTTTGGTTAGCAATGGTTTCATCAATCCACAACCTCTTGCAGAATTGCTCAAAACCATCGATGCTTTTAGCATAGACCTAAAAGGATTTACTGAAGATTTTTATAAAAGTTTAACCTCCGCAAAACTGGCTCCGGTTTTAGAAAGCATTAAACAAATTAAAGCTGCAGGTAAACACCTCGAGCTAACCAATTTGGTCGTTACCGGTCTCAACGATTATGAAAAGGTTTTCGAAGAAATGATTGATTGGATCGTTAAAGAATGTGGCAAAAATACCGTTTTACATATTTCTCGTTATTTCCCCATGTTTAAGATAAAGAACCTGCCCACCTCCGAATCGAAACTGGAATCACTTTATAAAATTGCCCGAAAGAAATTAAATTATGTTTATTTGGGGAATATTAGAAGTTCGGAAGCCCAACACACCTTTTGTCCAAAATGCTCAAGCCGGCTCATTTCGCGATCAGCTTATCAGACAACCATTGAGAGAATTGATGATCAGGGAAATTGCACGCAATGCGGGCATCCCATTCTTAAATATCCTTCATTATGAAAACCAGAAAGGCAAAATATGCTGGCAGCTTTTATCCAGCAAAGGTGGCAGATTTAATCAAACTTTACCATAGCATTTTAAGTGCTGAACAAAAAAACATCAATTATGAACATGCCCGAACAAAGCTAATAGGTGCGATTGTCCCTCATGCTGCTTATGTTTATTCAGGCTATCAAGCCATTCATGTTTTCGAAATCCTAAAAGCATCATCTCAAAAATTTGACACGTTTTTTATCGTAAACCCCAATCACAAAACTTATGGACCTTCCATTGCTTTTGATACCAATGAAGCCTGGGAAACACCTTTTGGGGAAATCCCACTGGATTTGGATTTAATGAATTTAATGGGCTTTCCAAAATCTGAAACGCCCCACGAAAATGAGCATTCGGGAGAAGTGATGTTACCCTTTTTAAAACATGCACTGGATTACGATTTTAAAATCGTTCCTATTACCCTTTCTGATCAAACCCAAACTACCGCTCAAACACTGGTTTCAAGTATTTACAAAGCAGTTGAGCAGAGTGGCAGAAAAACATTTTTCATTGCTTCTTCCGATTTCTCACATTTTTTAAGTCCTGAAAAAGGCCGTGAACTCGACGACTATGTTTTAGACCAAATTTTTAAACTAAACACTGCTGAAGTTGAAAAACAAATTAACACCAAGCAAATTTCGGTATGTGGATATGGGCCCATCATGGGTTTAATGGAATATTCAAAAATGATCTCAAAAGACCCCCAATTGAACCTCTTAAAAAGAGGTCATTCGGGCGAGGTACATCCATCAAATGAAGTTGTAGATTATATTTCTATCTTATTCTCCGCTTAACAATCGTATAACAATGAATTACAATTGTATACCCATTGAATGTCGAAATAACTGGTATTTCATTATCATGAAATTATTTTAAATCGATAAGCTTTCCCGAAGTTTCTTTTCACTAAATTTACCACATGATTATTATTGGAATTACAGGAACATTGGGAGCAGGAAAAGGAACCATCGTTGATTATCTGGTTCAGGAAAAAGGTTTTGAGCATTATTCCGTTCGGAATTATTTAATTAAGGAAATTGAAAGATTAAATTTAGAGGTGAATCGTGACAGCATGACCCATATTGCCAACGATCTTCGAGCCCAAAACTCACCATCATTTGTAGTTGATGAGCTTTACAAAGAAGCCGTTAAAAATGGTAAAAATTGCATCATTGAAAGCATTCGAACCGAAGGTGAGGTTATCTCTTTGAGAAAAAATAAAGACTTTTATTTGTTTGCTGTTGATGCCGACAGCAAATTGAGGTATGAACGCATCAAGCTCAGAAAATCCTCAACCGATCATGTTTCGAATGAAGTTTTTCAACAAAATGAAAAACGTGAATTTGAATCTAACGATCCCAATAAACAAAATTTAAAACGCTGTATTGAATTGGCCGATTTTGTTTTAATGAACGATGGCAGCATTGATGATTTAACCAAACAAACGGAGCTAATCATGGAGCAAATCCTATAACTTATTAAAAATGAGAGACACAAGTAAAGACAAGCGACCCAGCTGGGATGAATATTTTATTGAAATGGCTGATGCGGTTTCGAAACGTGCAACTTGCGATCGAGGGCGGAGTGGTTGTGTGATTGTAAGAAACCGGCAAATGCTTGTAACCGGTTATGTAGGATCTCCGAAAGGATTACCACATTGCGACGAAGTAGGTCATTTATTTAAAAAAGTAAAGCATGAAAATGGAGAGGTAACTCAACATTGCGTGCGTACGGTGCATGCGGAGCAAAATGCCATTTGCCAGGCGGCTAAACTAGGAATTGCACTGGAAGGATCGACCCTTTATTGTCGAATGACCCCCTGCCGAACCTGTGCCATGCTCATCATCAATTGTGGAATTGAACGGGTGGTTTGCGAAAAAAGGTATCACTCAGCCACTGAATCTGAAGAAATGTTTAAGGAAGTAGGCATCAAACTCGACTATTTTAGTGAAGACATCGAACAATATGAAGGACAGTAGATTAATATCTTAATCTGCTAATTTAAAAATTGAAGATCAAACCAGTTTTATAACTTTTAAGTATTAATCAAATCCAATAGACATTTTTGCTGGATACCCCATTTTAAAGAATCAATTTTTTGCTTCGATTTCTTCATATTCTTTGTTCGTATATCGGCGGATTTTGATATTTGCATAAGCAAAGAATGTGGTCATTAAAGGACTTATAAGATTGAAGAATGCATAAGGTAAATAGGCCAATGTACCCACACCAAGAATAGTTGAGTTTACAGCACCACATGTATTCCATGGAACCAATACAGAAGTTACCGTTCCACCATCTTCTAAGGTTCGACTTAATAACTCTGGTTTGAGTTTTCTTTTTCGATAAATATCTGCATACATTCTTCCTGGCACGACTATTGAAATATACTGCTCCGAAGACGTAATATTCATAAAAATGGAGGTTACAACTGTCGATAAAACCAAACTGCCGGTCGACTTAGCATATCTTATGATGGATTCAGAAATACGCAATAATAATCCTGCAGATTCCATAACCCCGCTAAATGCCATAGCCGTAATAATAAGCCAAATTGTGTTGAGCATACCAGCCATTCCTCCGGTAGAAAGCAGGCTGTTTACATCTTCACTATTTGTAATTATTTCACTTGATCCAAACCAAGCATTGGATATTACAATATAGGCTTTTTGAAAAAAGGGAGCCGCAACATTTTGTGGAAAATCCATATTGAAAACCTCAATAATTAGGTCGTATTGAAAAATTACGGCTGCAACAGATCCTGCCAATGAGCCAATAAGTAGAGAGGTTAATGGGGGTACTTTCTTTAGAATCACGGTAACCAAAATTACGGGAACAATTAATAACCAAGGTGTAATTGCAAACTTGGATTCAATCGCCGCTTTCATGGCCTCTATTCCACCTGGTTGTGGGCTCACATCATGCGTAAAACCTATAATGAGGAAGATGATTAGTGTAATTGTTAGCGTTGGAACCGTAGTATAAGTCATATACCTAATATGCGTAAATAAATCAGTGCCAGCCATAGCTGGAGCCAAATTTGTTGTATCAGAAAGTGGAGACATTTTATCACCAAAATAGGCACCTGATATTATTGCTCCAGCAACCATCCCTGAGGAAAAACCCAAAGCCACTCCAATACCGAGTAAGGCGACGCCAATAGTAGCTATGGTTGACCATGAACTACCTGTGGAAATCGCAATAATAGCACTAATGAGTACTGTTGCAAACAAAAACACATTTGGATTTAATAAGTCCAAGCCATAGATAATAAGGGTAGGTACAACACCGCTAAGCATCCATGTTCCTGAAAGGGCTCCAATTAGTAGAAGGATAAGAATGGATGGCATGGCATCCCCGATATTTTTCACAATAAAATGCTGTATACTGTCAAAAGAGACACGCAATCGGAAGGCAATTATACCAGCCACCGCAGTGGCAAATGTTAAGGCAAGTTGATTCGGGCCTCCCAATGAATCATCACCCCAAATGGTGATATTTGTAAATAATAGCCCGATTAAAATGATTATTGGAACTAAGGCCTGCAATAAATTAGCCTTTTTGATTTCAGTATCCTTCATCTAGATTTTTTTTAAGAAAACCAAATTTAGAAAAATGAAATCAATTTCTTGGCTGTTTAAAGAATTAAATTCCTGAATATCTTTAAGAACTAAACTTTTATCTACCAATCCCAATTTTTTTAAGGTTGGGAATAATTCTTTGATTCAAATTTTAAATTATTACCTTTGGAATTGCATCGAAAAACTCTCAAAGACTAGACCCAAAATAATTTACAGATCTACACTAAATGAATATTTCAGAAATCATTATACTCATTACGGCCGGTATAATTGTTGGTTTTATTAATACTTTAGCCGGAGGTGGATCGATCATCTCTCTCTCAGTTTTGATGTTAATGGGTTTACCCGCCAATGTTGCTAATGGTACAAACAGAATCGGAATATTGGTTCAAAATATCGCCGGAGTTGCAAGTTTCCGTCAGCAAAAAGTACTTGAAACCAAGAAAGGAATGTTGCTGGCTATTCCGGCAATAATTGGATCGCTAATTGGAGCTCTTGTTGCAGTTGATTTAAATGAAGAAATATTTGAAAAAGCCATTGCCGTAATCATGCTGTTAATGATGGTATTTATGATTCTCAATCCACAAAAATACCTGAATGGAAGAAAAGAGTTGACAGAAAAGAAAATCAATTTTTGGCAAATACTACTATTTTTCGGAATTGGATTTTATGGAGGTTTTATTCAACTCGGTGTTGGCTACCTCTTAATTGCAGGCATTGTATTTGGGCTAGGATATGATTTAGTAAAAACAAATGCCATTAAAGTATTAATTGTGCTTATCTACACTCCATTTACTTTAATTGTATTTATTCTCAACGATCAGGTGAACTGGATTTACGGACTAACTTTAACAATAGGAACATTTATCGGGGCTTTGATAGCCTCCAGGTTGGCGGTTAAAAAAGGGGTAAACTTTGTGCGTTTCGTTATTATTTTTGTGATCATTTTTACATCAATGCACCTATTCAAAATTATTGATATTCAGGAATTGTTCAAAAACATCATTTAATAAATTCAATTATAGAATGTTGGCACTAATAAGCATTACAGCTAATTATCAATTATATGTTTTTCAATACGTCAGTTTTTAATATAAATTTTTGTCTGAAACGTAATCTTTTATTTGATTTTTCTTACAATTTATCTTTTTAACATATTTCTGAAAGACATATCTAGAAGATATAACTATATTAGTTTGTTCTTAATTAATCAATTATAAAACCAATGGGGCATCAAAATATACCACCTAAGCATCAAAGGCATAGATTAATTATTATCTGCATCCTATTTATTTGGGGACTTTATCCTATTTATAATTTTTCTCAAGCGCAACAGAAGCCTCTCAAAGCTGATGAATTAATCAATTTATCAAATTACATTTATGGTGCTGATGACCGCATTGCTTATGGTAAAATTTATGCTCCCTCAAATAAAAAAGTCATTGGGCATCCCTTTTTCCTTTCAGAACAAATGAAGAAAGGAACCCTCTTTTTGAATGGTTTGAAATTTAAAAATGTGAATCTAAACTATCAAATTGTAACTGATCAAATTTTTTACAAAGGTGAAAATCCAACCATAACTATTCTAACAAATTCGTATATCGACTCTTTAATCATTGAAGATCACATATTGATTAATTCTGACAAGATTAACATTACAAATCCCATGGGATTTATGGAATTATTATTTCAGGGTCATCATGTCTCTTATTTAAAACATAAGGTGGGAATTACCATGGTTACTACTTCAAATTCAGTGAGTACTAAATATCTATCCCCAAAATTTAATCTTTATATTAAGCATAACAATCAATTAATAAGCCTTAACACTAAAAAACGACTCCTCAGCTATTTTGACTCAAACAAGAAAGAAATTTCAAGGTTTATGAAACGAAATAAAATAAAATTTAAGAAAGCCACATCGTCTCAGTTATTGTCATTATTAAAATTTTGTGATGAATTCCCAACAAATTAAAGGGCTGAGTAGGATGCTACTCCTGGCCTGTTTCATACTTATTCCTTTTATCAAAAGTTTTAGTCAATCTAATTATTTACTCGATAAATCATACGAAAACCTTCAGTGGAGTGATTTTGTAATGAAACTTGAAAAAGATTTCCAGATTAGATTCTTCTATGAGGATTCAATCCTTGAGAATTTCAGAATTAATGTACCAACAAGCTCATGTACATTAAATGAAGTTTTATCTCAAATTCTAAATGCAAAAGACATTAAATTCAGCATTGATCAATCTGGGAATGTGTTTCTATCTAAAAAAGTCCAATTAAAAACTTCGCTCCCCACTGATTTTTTCAAGGCCCATAGAGAAAAGGTTACAGATAAAAGTTTATTTCAATCGGATTCGATCAAGGCAGCGCAATACTTAAAAACTGTTACTGAATATGTTGCTAAGAAAGTGGTCATAGGTACCAAACAAAAAGGACTGCATCAAACTGAGGCCAGTGTAAGTGGGTTTGCTAAAAACAGCTCAACTGGTGAAGTCATTGTTGGGGCAACCATCATGGATGATAAAACAAAAACAGGCATTGCAACCGATAACAATGGCTTTTTTGAGATGACACTTTCAAAAGGGATTCACAAACTCATTGTAAATTCCGTGAACATTAAGGAACAAATAGTTGAAGTAGAAGTTCTATCTGATGGAAGCCTAAATTTATTTCTGGAAGATAAAATTATTCAACTGGAAGATGTTATCATTACTGCCAAACAGGATGATAAAGTGAAGACCACAGAAATGGGCATCGAACGACTTAATATTGAAAGCATTAAGAAGATCCCATTGGTTTTTGGGGAGCAGGATGTTATAAAAGTAGCCTTATTATTACCTGGGGTTCAAACTGTGGGTGAAGGAACCTCCGGTTTTAACATACGTGGTGGTTCTACCGACCAAAACCTTTTTTATATTAATAAAGTTCCTGTTTACAATACTTCACATGTGGCAGGTTTTTTCTCAGCTTTTAATTCTGATGCCATTGATAAGTTCTCCTTATACAAAAGTAGTATTCCTGTTAATTATGGTGGTCGTCTTGCTTCTGTTTTTGATATCAAAAGCAAGAAGGGTGATAGCAACAAATTTAAAGCCAATGGGGGTATTGGAATTATTACTCAAAGATTAATGGTGGAAGGTCCCATCCAAAAAAGCAAGAGCAGTTTTGTAGTGGGTATAAGATCTACATATTCTGATTGGGTTTTAAAATTACTTGATAATGAAGAACTCCAAAACAGCAAGGTAAAATTTGGAGATGTACTACTAAATCTTGATTTTCAGATTAATAGTCGTGATCAGTTAAATATTTTCACTTACTTAAGTTCCGACAATATTAAACTCGCAAAAAGAACCAAGTACGATTATCAGAATGTTGGAGCATCGGTATCATGGAAGCATTATTTTGAGAACAATAGTAATTTTGAATTAAGCCTGGCACACAGTAATTATACCTTCAACGAAGAAAACACAGAAATAACAAGTATTGCCTATAAGGATGGAAATCAAATCAAACATACCGAGGCAACTGCAAATTACAATATTCAGGCTACAGAAAACAATCATCTCCTCCTGGGTTTCAACTCAACCTTATATCAATTAGACAGAGGTAATCCTCAACCATTATCTTCCGAAAGCCAGTTTAGTCCTCTTGAACTGGGAAAAGAAAAAGGACTGGAAAGTGGCCTATTTATTAGCGATGAATGGACAGTTAGTCCAAAGCTCACCCTAAATGCCGGTTTGAGATTTAATCTTTACACCTACCTAGGACCTCAAACACTCTATTCTTATCAAGAAAACTTGCCAAAAACAACAATAAATATTCAAGATACATTAAGTTTTGGGAATAATGAGCCCATAAAAACCTACTCTGGCTTGGATTATAGGGTGTCTGCCAATTATATGCTAAACGATGAATTGTCGATAAAAATGGCCTATAACCGCATGCATCAGTATATTTATATGTTATCAAACACCATAGCCCTTGCACCAAACAATAAATGGAAGCTGGTTGATTATAATACCAAACCATTAATGGGTGATCAGATTTCGGCAGGTCTTTTTGCAAATTTGATGGGCCGACAATATGAGTTATCTATTGAAGGCTACTACAAGCAAATTCAAAATGTTGTAGAAATAAAGAATGGGGCTAGTATTTTCCTGGAAAAGAATGCTGAGAGAAGCACATTACAGGGAAAAGCTGAAGCCTATGGTATTGAGTTCATGATAAAAAAACTTTTTGGTAAAACAACCGGATGGCTCAATTATACTTATTCAAATTCAACCGTAACAGTAAACAGTGCTTTTCCCGAAAATCAAATTAATTTTGGGGAACCTTATCCATCAAACTACGACAAGCCACATGCTTTTAATTTTGTTTTGAACCATAATTTTTCCAGACGGTTCAACATCTCAACAAATATTGTATACTCAACTGGCAGGCCTATAACTTATCCTACATCTGTTGTGTCACAAAATAACACCTTATACTTAAACTATTCCTATCGGAATGAATACAGATTACCCGATTATTTCAGGGTTGATTTATCTTTAAGTCTTGAAGGAAACTTAATCAAACGTAAATTAGCCCATGGTTCATGGTCTGTTTCTGTTTATAATTTGCTGGGCAGAAAAAATGCCTATTCCGTTTACTTCAAAGAGGATGATGGGGTTTTAAAAGGCTATAAAATTTCAATTTTTGGTGCCCCAATATTTTCATTAACTTATAACATAAAGCTTGGAAACTATGCTAATTAAAAGTCTCACACATCGTAAATTGGCAATTTTACTTGGCTTAACGGCATTGGCAACTCTCATTGCATGCGTAGAAGAATATTGGCCTGATGTAAAATTTGATTCTGATTATTTACTTTTTATTGAAGGTAAAATTACAAATGAACCCGGGCCCTATCAAATAAAACTAGCCAAATCAGTAGCCATTGAAGATTATGAAATTGCAGACAATAACGTACTTGCCAGAGCCAATGTGGTAATAAGTGATAATTTGGGAAATTCAGAAGTGCTTACTGAGGTTAGTCCTGGAACATATCAAACCAGCACGAACGGTATCAGAGGTGTAGTTGGGCGAGAATATAAAATCTCAATTTCTACGGATGATGGGAGAAAATATGAATCCAAATTTGAAAAACTTTTAGAACCAATTAATATTGAGTCTTTATCTTCTATAAGAGACAGCCGGTTTAGTCATGAAAATGTATTGCAGGAAGGATTTCAATTTTTAGTTTCCAGTGAATCCTATGGATCAAATATAAATTACTTTTACTGGGAATTGGAAGAAACTTACAAATATGAAGTACCCTATTTAGTTCATATGATTTATCATGGTTTTATAAATGGGGAACATGTTTATACTTATCCTTCAGCACCTGACACCCTCAAATATTGTTTTCAAACCAAAAACATTGAAAGTTTTACATTCAGCACACAAGGGATATCCAGCCAGAAGGTAAATGATCGGCCATTGATTTTTTTACCCTACAAGGATGAAAGAGCCAAACTCCGATATAGTTTAAATGTAAAGCAGTATGCAATATCAGAAAGTGCCAATACTTATCTGGATGGATTCTTAAATCAGGGATCGGGACAGGAAGGGCTTTATTTAAATCAACCCTACCAAATCAAAGGAAACTTATACAATATTGATGATCTTGATGAAGTGGTTTTGGGATATTTTTTGGTCGCTTCCGCTTCTGAGAACAAGCGTATTTTTGTAAGTCCTCCTGACGATGTTGAACTGTATACACCTCCTCCTTGCACCTATCTGGGAGCACCGGATTGTTCAGAAACCCCTGTAGTTTATACTTTCCAAACTTTACAAGCTGATTATGGGAACGCTCCAGAGCTCTTACCAAGATATATTGCCAGAGAAATGATATATGATTGCAGGATTAACGGTCAGAACTTATTAATAATATTCCCTAAAGAAGAATGCATTGATTGCACCGCAAGAGGCGGAGCATTAAATAAACCAGATTTCTGGATAGACTAGTAATCATCATTAAATAAACTAAAATGAACCGATTTCTTTTCATCATACTTTTAATCACTTTTGGTCACATTCAGGCTCAGAATAACCTTAAGAAATCTTCATATTCTTTTCCTGAAAACCCCGAAGAAAGAATTGTTTTAACAACAGATCGGGATTTTTATTTAAGTGGGGAAAAGATTTGGTTTAGTGCACATTGCATTTTCCAAAACTCAGAAACTGAAGATGAAATCAGCAAGGTTCTATATATTGAAATTATCAATGAAGAAACAAATTTAAAGTACAAATTCTCCATACAAAATGGGATTTCAACAGGAAGTATTTTACTTCCTGAAGATTTAGAAACCGGAAATTACCTATTGCTTGCTTATACCCAATATTTAAAAAATTATTCTGAAGAATATTTCTTTACTTCGATACTTACCATCATCAATCCAAATAAAGTTTTAACCGATGATAAAAAGCAGCAGGAGAACAATCAAATAAGATTTTTTACTGATTATCAATATTCTGATGAGGGAATTATAGCCGCCCATGCATTTTTGATTGAAAAAGATTTAATGAAAAAGATGAAACATTTGGGTATTGAAAATACAAAGGGCGAAATTATTGCTAACGCTGAATTAAGCAATTCGGGGATGGGATATTTTGAGATTGATGGAACAACTGAAGAATTTATTTTTTTAAAATTAATTCTTGAGAATGGAGACACCATCAGTAAAAAAATTGAGCCTCAAAAGACAAAACAAATAAGCCCTCCTTTTTCAGCAATCAAAGCAAATAAGTTGCTAGAAATTACAAGCAATAAAAGACAATACACCCCTCGCGAAAAAGTTCAGCTTAACATTAAAACACCTCAAACCAATTCTAAAATAAATTTATCCATTTCAATTACAAAAAAGGGCACTAAAAAATATTCTGAGATTTTACCGAATGCCATTTTCTCAAATCGTAAAGTCTTAAACTTATATCATCAAAATGTTGAATTATATACCCTCAGTGAGATAGATCAGAAAATACTAAATGTGGTTTACAACCAAAGCTTTTTAAACAAAATTAAATCGACATCAATAGATTCTAAGCCTCGCTGGATTCCAGAAATCAGAGATGTGAGCATCAGCGGAATTGCCATTAATAAAAAAACACATCAGACTGTGTCAAACCTGCCAATTTTCATTTCCGCGTTTAAAGATCCTGCTCAATTTCATATCATCAGGACGAAAGAGCAGGGGGAATTTATTTATTCGCTTAACAATTTAACTGGTTCGAAGGATGTATTTCTTTGCCCCCGGTCACCACAAAATGAAGAAATAGAACTTCAAATCAACAATGACTTTATAGGATTACAATCTCAATTCCCATACATTCCTTTAGAAATAGACACCAGTCAAAAAAGGTTTTTGGAAGAACTTCATATCAACAAGCAAGCCGGAAAAATTTATAAAACAGATCCTGGAACAAAAAAAACTAAAACCCTTGTCCTACCTTACAATTTTGAAAATTTACCCATCTCTATCAAGTTAGATGATTATGTGAACACACCTACCTTAGAGATGGTGTTCAATGAATTAATTCCCAGATGTAGTGTGATTAAGAGAAAAGGGAATTATTTCTTGACCATGATTAATGATGAAGAAAATGTAATCTACGATAATCCAATGGTATTGGTGGATAATATTCCCATTTTTGATGACAATGAATTAATGAAAATCCATCCTTCAAAAATCAACAAAATAGAATGTTTGCCAACACCTATTGTGCTGGGAGACAACATTATTGAAGGTTTAGTAAAGATCACTACACATACCGATAATTTTGCAGATGTTAAAATGCCTGAAGGTTCCATCTTTTTAAGCTATCAGATGATTTCACCTTCTTTTCAATTTGAAGCACCAACTTATAACACACAAATAAAAAAGCAAAGTCGGAAAGCTGATTTCAGAACAACACTTTATTGGAATCCCAAATTTGAGCTTGAAAATAATAAAACCATAGAGTTTTACACTTCCGATCATTGTTCGGAATATGAAGTGGTAATCAAAGGAATTTCAGCCGAAGGTGATTATTATATTGGAAAAAGCTCAATTAAGGTCGGAAAATAATTTTCTGATAAAAAATCAATTAACAAATTCTATCTGAGGTTTTTAATTTTCATCAAAAATGATTGGTTAATTATTCTAGCCATTTTAATAGGGTATCCATAAAAATAACCATCATACAATTAATATATATAATTCATCTATATTTAATTAGAATTAAAAATCATAGCAAGAATGAACAGAAACTGCTTTTAATTATGAAATTAGCCCATAGTTACTTTCTTAAAATAGCTTTCTTAATTTTTGTACTACTGAATTCTTTAAATGTTTTCAGCCAAAAAAGTATTCCTGCAACCAAAGCAGAGCTCATAAAATTCGCTGAAAAAAGATATGGATCTGATGATCGTTTAATTAATGGTGTAATTGGACAAACCATCAGGTCACATGTTGAAGGACATCCTTTTTTTCTTAAAAGTGAATGGATGAGAAGTGATTTATACATTCATGGTGAAGAATTTAAAAATGCTTTAATCAAGTATAATATCGAACTGGATGAATTTTTGTTTATCGATAACAGTAATTACGGCACACCAACTATTACGCTCAATAGCTTATTTATTGACTCGGTGAGGATAGAAAACCACCTCATTATTAATGCAGAAAAACAATTTAATCAATATTCGCTTGGCTTCGCCGAACTTATATATAAAGGGGGGTTTATGGCCATTCTCAAACATAAAACCAACCACAGCATCAAATATACTGATTCATATGAATACATTGAATATAATAAACCAACATCTACATTATACATCTCTTTTAACGGTAATTTAAGAGAATTTAAAAAAAAGAATGATTTGCTAAAACACTTTTATTCTTACCGAAAAGACATTTCAAAATTTATGCATCAAAATAAAATTAATTTTAAGAGGTCGGATGCCCAACAATTGATTCTTTTATTAAAATATTGTGATGAAGTTTCTTCGAACTAAAACAATTCGTAATGCCTTTAGTTTGTTTACTTTTCTCGGATTGCTAAGTTTATCTGCACCTACATTTTCACAATCTGAATATAAATTAGGTCATAAGTTCAATGGTTTATCATGGCTTGAGTTTATGAATAAAGCAGAGCAAAAATTCAACGTCCATTTCTATTTTGCCCCTCAAAGTATTCCTGATCTTAAAATTCAGGTGAAAAAAGATTCTGTTTCTCTGGAAGAAGTTTTAAAGAATCATTTCGAGCCTCATAACATAAAGTTTTCAATTGACCAAAGCGGCAATGTATTTTTAATAAAAGATCATTTGGTTGTCACTCAGCTACCGGATAATTTTTTTCAAATTCCAAAGCTTACTACAAATAAAAAGGAATCCGTTGTAGAAGAAGAACGAGAACTCTTTCTTAAAACTTCGGAAGAATATATCGCTCAATCCTATAAAATTGGGGATCTCAATTATGCTTCTACGAAAAAAACGGCCATCATTAGTGGCTATATAAAAAATGCTAAAACCAATGAAGCAGTTGTAGGAGCAAGCATCATTCAGAACGATAAAGGCTCAGGAATTGCAAGCAATGATGATGGTTATTTTAGCTTTGAAATCAATAAGGGAAAACATTTTTTGACGGTAAAAAGTTTAAATTCCATTGAAAAAATAATTGAAGTAGAAGTTTTCTCTGATGGAAATCTGAATCTCTTATTGGACGATAAGATTTTTTTACTCGAAGATGTGGTGATCAGTGCCCAGTCATACAGCAAAGTGAAAGGAACTCAGATGGGATTGGAGAAACTTCCCATCATCATGGTTAAAAAAATTCCATTGGTATTTGGCGAAAGTGATGTATTAAAAGTAGCACTTCTACTTCCCGGAATTCAATCGGTTGGCGAAGGTTCATCAGGCTTTAATGTGAGAGGCAGTCCAACCGATCAAAACATCTTTTATCTGAATAATATTCCTATTTATAATACCTCGCATGTGGCTGGTTTTTTCTCAGCTTTTAACTCAGATGCCATCGACGAATTTTCACTTTATAAGAACAATGTGCCCATTAAATATGGAGGCCGTTTGGCTTCTGTATTCGATATTAAGTCCAAACAAGGGTCGATGAATAAAACAAAAGTAAACGGTGGAATTGGATTAATAACCGGGCGTCTTTTGGCTGAAGGACCCATAAAAAAAGACAAAAGCAGCTATATGCTTGCATTCCGCTCAACCTACTCAGATTGGCTCTTGAAAATGGTTGATGATAAGGAAATCAGCAAAAGCAAGGTCAAATTTGCCGATCTCATTGCAAACTTTAAATTTCACCTGGATGAAACCAATCACCTGAGCCTTTTTTCATATGTGAGTAATGATGCCATGAACTTAATCAGCAAAACCAAATACGATTATCAAAATTATGGGGCTTCCATCATTTGGAATCATTACTTTAAAAACAATCATGATTTTGAATTGAGTTTTGTTCACAGCGCTTATCTTTTTAATGAAGAGAATTCTGAGATTGAAAGTTTTGCCTATCAACATCAGAATAAAATCAAGCATACTGAATTAAAAGCAAATTACAATCTGAACCTGAATGAAAAGCATCAACTAATGCTTGGTGGAAATGCGGTTTTATATCAACTCGACAAAGGAAACCCCAGGCCACTTAACGATAACAGTAAATTTATGTCCATCACCCTGGGTCAGGAAAAAGGATTGGAATCTGCACTCTACATTAGTGATGAATGGGAAATTAGCCCAAACCTTACAATTAATGGCGGGCTTCGATACAATCACTATTCATATTTGGGGCCTCAAAAGGTGTATCAATATCTCGAAGACTTTCCAAAATCTGAAGCTACCATACAAGACACCCTTTTTTATAAAAACAATGAAAACATAAAAAGCTATCAAGGCTTAGATTTTAGATTGGCCGCCAATTATAAAATCAAAGATGGGCCCTCTTTTAAAATAGCTTATAACAGGCTTCACCAGTATATGTACATTTTAACCAATACGGTTGCCATTGCGCCCAATTATAAATGGAAACTAACAGATTCGAATACAAAACCCATCATCGGAGATCAATTTTCGATTGGAATTTTTTCTGATCTTTTTGCCTATAGATATGAGGTTTCGATGGAAGCTTATTACAAAAAAGTTCAGAATTTGGTTGAACTAAAAAACGGAGCCAGCTTGTTTCTAAATGAATTTGTTGAGCGAAGCACGCTACAGGGGAAATTGGATGCCTATGGTTTCGAATTTATGTTGAAAAAAAACACGGGCAAAACGACTGGGTGGATTAATTATACTTATTCCAATACCAGCGTACTCATTGATAGTAAATTTCGTGAAGACCGAATCAACTTTGGAAAGCCCTTCCCTTCTAATTACGATAAACCACATTCCATCAATATGGTTGTAAATCGAGATTTTTCGAAGCGTTTCAGCATGTCGGCAAATTTTGTTTATTCAACCGGCCGACCCATCACTTATCCTACCTCTATTTATTACATAAATGGGGTGAAACATTTAAATTATTCAGCACGCAATGCATACCGGATACCCGATTATATTCGTTTAGATTTGTCTTTTTCTCTCAAAGGAAACTTAAAAAAACGTAAGATCTCACATTCTTTCTGGAGCTTTTCCATTTACAATTTACTGGGTCGGAAAAATGCCTATTCTGTTTACTTTGTGAAAGAAGCCGAGCAAATTAAAGGATATAAATTTAGTGTATTTGGCGCTCCCATTTATTCATTAACCTACAATTTTAAATTAGGAAATTATGACAATTAGAACTCCGCATATTAAAAAAATAAAGGTTCTGGCTTGTATATTCTCCTTGCTTTGGATGTTCTCATGCATTGAAGAATATTCCATCAATATCGATCACGATCGGGATTTAAATTTAGTAGTTGATGGAAGGATAACCAGTGCACCCGGACCATACACCATTACACTTTCGACTACAACTTCAGTACAAGATCCTGAATTCAATCCGGTAAAGGATGCAATTGTTCAAATTAAGGATGACTTAGGAAATTCAGAAATGCTTGTGGAAGAAGAGAACGGAGTTTACAAAACTTCAAATGCAGGAATACAAGGAATCGTAGGTAGGAGCTATAAACTCATTATTCAAACCTCAAACGGGAAAAATTACGAAACTGAATTCGAAAAATTATTAACACCCATCCAAATTGAATCTCTTACTTATGAAAGAGAAAGTCATTTGGTGCAGGATTTTGAAAGCGATTATGAGGAAGGAATCCAATTTTATGTGACTACACAATCCACAGATAAAGCATCCAGCTACTTTTGCTGGGAATTAGAAGAGACTTTTGAAATACATTCTTTCTGGAAAATTAAATCAATTTATAAAGGTGATGGGTGGACGAATCATGATGACAAACTAAGAGACCCAAGTTCTCCGGATTCACTATACTTTTGCTGGAAGACCATCGATAACATTTTATTCACAGGAAGTACAGCCCATTATAACAGTCCAAAAATTTCAAACCTTCCCTTGAACTTTGTGTCATTTCATAAAGAAATGCTTCGATATAAATACAGCTTGCTGCTCAAACAATATACCGTTTCTGAAAATACCCATTCCTATTATAAGGCTTTATTAGAACAAGATGATGGAATGGAAGGATTTTATACCACTCAGCCTTACCAAATTCAAGGCAATGTCTACAACATTGATGATCCAGATGAAGTCGTTTTAGGATATTTTTTGGTTGCCGGAGTTCATACAGGAAATAGAACAACCGTTGCAAGGCCTTTCGAATTAAGATCGAATTGGAGATTAGACTGCGAAATGGGTGAATTTACAACCCAAAAAGGATTTCCTAGTATCGACCTAACTTACAAATCGTTACCCGAACTTTGGCCAGTATATATTGCTGAATTTATAGGTGAAGCAACAGATGGCACCCCTATTCAATATATTTTTGTTCCACCTCCCGAATGCATTGATTGTACCTCAAGAGGAGGTGTTACCAAAAAGCCTGATTATTGGGATCAATAAACATAAAAACGAACATGAAAAAAATAATTATATATTGGTTTTTCGTTTTAGTATTGACGGCTCAGGTTCATGTGAGCGCTCAGGAAAATAACCTAAGTAACAAACTTATTCTTTCTCACGACCCCATCGAAAAAATTACACTTCATACCGATCGAAATATTTATCTAACCGGCGAAAAGATTTGGTTTAAAGCTTATTGCCATGACAGCAATGGAAAAGCTGAAGGTACGTTAAGCAAAGTGCTTTATGTTGAGCTATTCAGTTACGATCAGCGTGCCATTGTAAAACAAAAATACAGGATTGAAAATGGTATAGCTAAAGGCTGCATTGAAATTCCAAAAGAATTCATCTCTGGAAATTATCGTTTACGAGCCTACACTCAGTTCCTAAAAAACTATCCATCCAAATCTTTTTTTACCACAATATTAAGTGTCATTAATCCACAATCACCACTGCCTGCCATTTCCAAAGAAACCAATTCGGAATCAATTGAATTTTACCCGGAAAATAGCAGCCTGATTTCCGGAATAGAATCAAAGCTTGTATTTCGAGTACCCAACAGCCTTATTAATAGTATCCAAGAAATTTCACTCATGGATGATCAAGACAGAATAATTACGAAAACAGGTTTAACAATCGCTAATTTAGGCATCCTGGAATTTAAGCCAGAAATTTCCCAAACTTATTTCCTGAAAATCAGGCTTCAAAACAATGACTCCGTTTTACAAATCTTACCTGATATTAAAAACACAGATATTGCCATCAATCAAATACCTTCTAACAAGAACAACTTTAATTTTGAAACACTGGACAAAACTGAAATTGTTGAAATTGAATTTGAAAATAAAAATTCAAACTTTTCGCAACGAAATTTGGTAAACATTTCCATTCATCCTCAAAATACCATCTCTGATCAACCCATTAATTATTCAATATCGGTTGTCAAAAAAGGCACTTATGAAGACTTCCCATCTGTCATTTTTGAAGATCTGCAAATGCTTAAATCATTTGATAAGCATCTCGATTATCATACACTTTCAAAGGATAAGAAAGCTATTTTAAAGATACTTTACAATCATTTCGTTTCATCAAATTTGGATCTTAAAAACGATACAAATCGAAACAACATTTATTACAATTGGTTGCCCGAAATCAGAGATGTGAGCATCAGTGGGGTCGTTTATGAGAAAAATAGCAAACACCCAATCCAAAACATTCCTATTTACCTTTCGGTATTTAAGAACAATCCACAAATTCATATTGGAAACACCCATGAAAATGGTGAATTTATTTTCTCTTTAAATGATCTGGAAAACAATCAGGAAATATTTCTTTGTCCCATTTCTGAAAAAGGAAATGAAGTGGAAATAAAAATCAATACTGATTTTTCGAATGATTTTCCGAACACCCCTAATATTAATTTAACCATTAATAAAACACATGAAACGCTGCTAAATGAGATGTTCATCAATCAACAAACAAATGAGTTTTTTAATCTCAAAACCATCTCTAAAAAGGAGTCACTAAATCAATATCCATTAAACATCAAAAAGCCGGAAGTATCAGTTCTTCTTGACGATTTCATCAATTTAAGTTCCATGGAAACGGTGTTTAGAGAAATTGTTCCAAAATGTATGGTACGAAAAAGAAATGATGAGTATTCTTTATTTGTTGTGGATGCCCTGACTTCATTCAACTCCAACAATCCCCTCATTCTCCTTGATAATATTCCTGTTTTTAGTGTAAATGAACTGATGAAAATTCACCCATCAAAAATTAAACAAATTGATGTGAGCCCTACTTCTTTAATATTGGGAGATCATCTGATCAATGGGTTAATTACCATTACAACAAATACTGACAATTTTGGAGGAATTGTAATGCCAAAAGCTTCCACATTTTTAGAATATCAAACCATTGAGCCAAGCTATGAATTTGTATCTCCTTCATATCAAACAGAAGAAAAACTTTTGGATAGAACAGCAGACTTCAGAAACTTACTTTATTGGAACCCAGATATTAATTCGACCGGTAATGCGCATATATCTTTTTACACTTCGGATCATTGCTCGGAATATGAAGTTATTGTAAGAGGTATTACAAGAGAGGGGAAGAAAGTTTATGGTCGTAAGTCATTCTTCGTAACTAAAGAATAATCTGGAATTTAAAGAAAAACATGAGTTTATATCAAACTTAGCCCAATAAGCTTCTCACTGTTTGATAAATTCCTTCGACATCAATTCCACATTCTTTATGAAGCTCATAAATGCTACCTTGTTCGATAAATCGATCGGGAATTCCCATTCGTTTTACGTTGGTTTTATAATGATGATCGGAAACAAATTCGAGTATGGCACTGCCCAATCCTCCTACGATCGTTCCATCTTCGATGGTAATAATTTTATCGTATTTTTTCAGAATTTCATGAAGCAATCGTTCATCCATCGGTTTTAAAAATCGCATATCGAAATGACCAATTCTAATATTTTCTTTTTGCAATTTCTCCAAGGCTTTACAAACAGAATTTCCAATATGACCAATGGAGAGTACTGCGATATTTTCTCCTTCTGAAATCATCCTGCCTTTTCCGATTTGAAGCTCCTGAAAGTCTGTTCTCCATTCGGGCATTACACCTCTACCCCGGGGATAACGAATAGAAAAAGCACCATGATTTTTTAATTGAGCTGTGTACATCAAGTTTCTCAACTCCTCTTCATTCATTGGAGCTGAAACAATCATATTTGGTACCGATCGTAAATAGGCCAAATCGAAAGCCCCGTGATGGGTAGCACCATCCTCACCAACCAGTCCACCCCTATCCAAACACATCACCACTGGCAATTTCTGTAAGGCTACATCATGGATCACCTGATCGTAGGCACGTTGCATAAAGGTTGAATAAACATTGCAAAATGGAATCATCCCCTGGGTAGCTAAGCCTGCCGAAAAGGTAACAGCATGCTGTTCGGCAATTCCTACATCAAAAACCCGCTCAGGCAATTTTTCCATCATCATATTTAATGAACAACCGGTAGGCATAGCCGGAGTAACTCCAACAATTTTTTTATTTTTTTCAGCAAGCTCAATAATTGTTTTGCCGAAAACATTTTGATATTTGGGTGCTAATTTTTCTTTACATTTTGACTCCAGAATTTGACCTGTTTTTCGGTCAAACATTCCAGGGGCATGATATAAGGTTTGGTTTTTTTCGGCCGATTTCATGCCTTTACCTTTTTTGGTAATTATATGTAATAATTTGGGGCCGGGTATGTTCTGCAAATCTTTAAATAATCGAGCCAGTCTTTTTACATCATGGCCATCTACGGGACCAAAATACCGAAAACCAAAAGACTCAAATAAATTACTTCGCTTCAGAATTGAACCTTTAATGGCATTTTCAATTTGTTGGGCGATTTTTTGATGGTCAGGTCCGATTCCAACGGTGGCCTTACCCAATATTTTCCAGACAATATTTTTTAAACGGTTGTAGGTTGGTGAAGTGGTCATATTCACCAAATATTCTTTGATGGCTCCCACATTTTTATCAATGGCAATACCATTATCATTTAGAATGACCAACAAATTGGTACGAGAAACACCCGCATTATTAAGGGCTTCCATGGCCATTCCTCCAGTCATCGATCCATCCCCAATTACGGCGATGTGTTGACGTTTTTTTTCATTCTTTAATTCCGAAGCGATAGCCATTCCGAGGGCTGCTGAGATTGAAGTTGAAGAGTGGCCTACACCAAAAGCATCATATTCGCTTTCGCTCATTTTCGGGAAGCCGCTAATCCCATTTTGCTTTCTGTTAAATTGAAAAATATTTTTACGATCGGTAAGAATTTTATGGGCATAAGCCTGATGACCTACATCCCAAATAAGTCGATCATAAGGTGTATTATAAGCATAATGCAAGGCAACTGCTAGCTCAACAACCCCAAGGCTTGCACCCAGATGACCAGGGTTTGAAGACATCACATCAATGATCAAATTCCGAACATCTTCACAAACAAGTTGAAGTTCATCCTCGCTTAATCTTTTAAGATCAGATGGGTTATCAATTCGTTTTAAAATCCCGCCAATAGTATCTTCCATAATCTGAATATTCAGTTACAAAATTACGTGAATAAAACGAATAAAAATAGGATGCTCGGATAATTTATAATAAGCCCAAATCAAGCTTGGCAGCATCAGAAATCAAATCCTGATCCCAGGGTGGTTCAAAAGTTAATTCAACCTCAACTTCATTAACTCCCTCAATGGCTTTGGCTGCTTCTCTCACTTCAGCAGGAAGGCTTTCGGCAACCGGACAATTGGGAGTTGTCAGAGTCATCACAATTTTTACATTCTGATTATCATCTAAATTAATTTCATAAATCAAACCCAATTCATAAATATTCACCGGAACTTCCGGATCGTAAACATTTTTCAGAGCTTCGATAATGTCCTCTTTGAGCTTAGAATTTAAAGTATTGTCCGCCATAACTCTTGATTTAGTCTGTTTTAGTATTTGCTTGATCGGCTTTGGTTTTAAAAGCCAATGCATAAAGTTTCATTTGCTTCATCATCGAAAGCAAACCATTTGATCGATTGGGAGAAAGGTGCTCTGTTAATCCCAGTTTCTTCACAAAAAAGAAATCTGATTGAATGATGTCTTCAGGTTTTTGATTTGACATTACCCTGATAAGCAAACTGGCAAGGCCTCTGGTAATAACCGCTTCACTATCGGCTTTAAAAATTACTTTTCCATCAATGTATTGGGCATGTAACCAAACTTTCGATTGACAACCAGAAATTAAGTTATTATCGGTTTTAAATTTAGGGTCAATTAAGGGAACATCTTTTCCCATTTCAATGATAAAATTATATTTATCCATCCAATCCTCAAAATGGGCGAATTCGTTAATAATTTCATCTTCAATAATTCGTATACTATCTTCTTGCATTAAAATATTATTTCCAGTTTATTCAAACATTTTTTTTGCTTGTTTCACTGCTTGTATGAGTAGATCAATTTCTTCAATTTCATTGTACATGGCAAAAGAAGCCCTGATAGTTCCGGGAATTTTAAAATGGTCGATGATGGGCTGAGCACAATGGTGTCCCGTTCTGATGGCAACACCAAAATGATCGATAATGGTTCCTGCATCCAAAGGGTGAATATCACCAATCAAAAAAGAAACAACACCCGCCTTATCCTCTGCTTCTCCAATAAATCGAATTCCTTCAATTTTCTTTAACTCTGAAGTAGCATATTTAAGAAGTTCATCTTCATGCTTGGCAATTTGCTCAATCCCAATTCCTTTTACATATTCTAGAGCGGCATTTAAGCCGATGACGGCTTCAACATTTGGGGTTCCGGCTTCAAATTTAAAGGGAAGATCATTATAACTTGTATTTTCGTAACTGACCTGATCAACCATTTCTCCACCCATCTGATAGGGCAACATCTCTTCTAAATATTTTTCTTTCCCATATAAAACACCTACGCCCATTGGAGCATAAAATTTATGTCCTGAAAAGGCATAAAAATCACAACCCAATACCTGTACATCAACCGCCGAATGTGTTAAGCCCTGAGCACCATCGATCAAAACAGGAACTTCATTCTCATGAGCTTTATCAATAATCTTTTTAATGGGATTAATGGAACCCAATGCATTCGAAACATGAGCCACCGAAACCAATTTGGTTTTATCATTAATCATTTTCTCGTATTCCGAGAAAATAAATTCACCTTTATCATTTACGGGTACAATGCGAAGCTTGGCTTGTTTACGCTTACATAGATCTTGCCAGGGAACCAAATTAGAATGATGTTCAAGTGCTGAAATGATGATTTCATCACCGGCCTGAATGAATTTTTCGCCAAAAGAATGAGCCATTAAATTTAGTGCATCTGTGGTTCCTTTAGTGAAAACAACTTCATGCTTTTTTTCGGCATTTATGTATTGCTGAACATTCTCTCGGGCGCTTTCGTAAGCGGCAGTTGCCACCTGACTCAAATAGTGAACACCACGATGGATATTGGAATTATCCTGACTGTAATAATTCACCAGGGCATCAATTACTGCCTGAGGTTTTTGGGTGGTTGCTGCATTGTCTAAATACACCAACTTTTTGCCATGAACTTTTCTATTTAAAATAGGAAAATCGGCTCTAATTTTGCTAATATCAAACGAAATCATCTGGCAGCAAATTTACTAAATTTTGCTCATATCGATGTCAAAATGTATTTCATTCTCGGGGCTTCCGCAATGCAAAACACAAGTCTCGCAAATAGATAGTTCACCTCTCAAGCGTTTTTTAACCATATCATCGATACGGGTTCTTAAAGCTTCGATTGAAATTTGACTGATCACTTCGGCAGCAAAAGCATACATCAACAACATACGTGCATTGTCTTCGCTAATTCCTCTGGAACGAAGATAAAACATGGCCTCTGTATCTAACTGACCAACGGTTGCTCCATGGCTGCATTTTACATCATCAGCATAAATTTCGAGGAATGGTTTGGTATCAATGGTTGCTGTATCTGTAAGTAAGATGTTTTTATTGTTTTGGAACGCATTGGTACGTTGTGCATCTTTACGAACCAAAATATGTCCGTTAAATACCCCCTTGGCTTCTTCATCCAAAATTCCTTTAAAAAGCTCATTACTTGTACAATCCGGCACTTTATGATCGATAAAAACATAATTATCGATGTGCTGTTTTTTATCCATCAAATAAACTCCACAAACATCTGCATGCGCTCCCGATCCGTTTAATGTTGCATATACATTATTACGAATCAGGCCACCGTTGAGTGAGATGGCAGTACTTGAAGCTGTTGAATTTGCTCCTATTGAGAAAAAGGTTGAATTGATCAGAGTGGAACTGTTGTTTAAGTTCTGAAGTTTATAATGCTCAAATTGTGAGTTTTCATCCACAAAAACCTCAGTTACCGAATTATTAAAGCTTGGCAAATTATTGGTTGAGTCATCACACTGAACCATGGTTAGGCTACTGTTCTTGCCTAAAATTACCATGTTTCTATTTTGCACCAAAAGGTTTTCATCATGATTTACAATGCTAATCATTTGGATGGTTTTATCAACCTGAACGCCATCGGGTACATAAATGAAAGCACCGTCTTGAGCCATTGCTGTATTTAGCGAATTGAAAGACTGATTCTCAATACGTTCGCTTTTATTGTAATGCTTTTCAATAATATCCGGATAAAGTTTCATGGCTTCCGCAAGGCTGCCCATGATTACTCCATTAGGCAGGGTTTTAACTTTTTCGGAACCATTGACTACCCATCCATTTAAAAGAGAAAGAATGTCGGTATCGAAATTATGAACATCACACACAAAAATTTTATTCAGGTCAACATCTTTATCCTGTGGTTTCAGGAACTGATGATAATCTTCAGATAAAACTTTTGATAAATCTGTTCCTCTCCACAACTCTTCAGTTACCAGCGGAAATCCGGCCTCTTTAAAATGCTTGATGGCCTTTGATCTTGCAGCAGTAACCGCAGACGTATCATTGGCAAAGGCAATTTCTTTATTCGCCTCATAAAGCTCGACCAACTTTTTCTCCAGTAATATTTGTTTATCACTTTTATTCATCACTTGTTCGGTCTAAATTTATTAGAGTTCAACTTCTTGTTTTATCCAGTCGTAGCCTTTTTCTTCTAATTCCAGAGCCAGACCTTTTCCGCCCGATTTTACAATTCGGCCATCAAACAAAACATGAACAAAATCAGGTTCAATATAATCCAATAAACGTTGATAGTGGGTAATAATTAAGAATGCATTCTCATCTGTTTTTAGCATATTTACCCCATTGGCAACGGTGCGCAATGCATCAATATCCAATCCTGAATCGGTTTCATCTAAAATCGACAAAGTAGGCTCAAGCATGGCCATCTGAAAAATTTCATTTTTTTTCTTTTCACCACCTGAGAATCCTTCATTTACTGATCGATTGGTTAGCTTAGAATGAATTTCAACCATTTTCTTCTTCTCATCCATCATTTTCAGAAACTCGCTGGCCGCCATGGGTTCTTTACCCTTGTATTCTCGGTGCTCATTCAAGGCAGTACGCATAAAATTTGTCATGCTAACACCCGGAATTTCGACAGGATATTGAAAGCTTAAAAAGATTCCTTCTTTGGCCCGATCTTCAGGTGCCAATTCTAAAATATCTTTGTCCTGATAAATGATTTCTCCTTTGGTTATTTCGTAACCTTCGCGGCCGGTAATGGCTGCGGCCAGTGTACTTTTACCTGTTCCGTTTGGACCCATAATGGCGTGAGTTTCACCATGATTAATCCCGAGGTTTAATCCTTTAATAATTTCTTTACCGTTTATTGAAACGTGTAAATCTTTAATATTCAATAACATTTTTACAGAATTTTTTTATGATTAACCTACACTTCCTTCAAGCGTAATTTGTAGTAATTTTTGTGCCTCCACCGCAAATTCCATGGGGAGCTTATTTAGTACTTCTTTAGCATAGCCATTAACAATCAGGCCAATGGCATTTTCAGTATCTATACCTCTCTGGTTGCAATAAAACAATTGATCTTCCGAAATTTTTGAAGTCGTGGCTTCGTGCTCAACTATTGATGATTTATTATCAGTTGTGATATAAGGGAAAGTATGCGCTCCACATTTATCACCTAATAGCAATGAATCGCATTGCGAGAAATTTCGTGCATTTTCGGCCCGTTTTGTAACTTTCACCAAACCTCTGTAACTATTGTTACTAAATCCGGCAGAAATTCCTTTAGAAATAATGGTGCTTTTGGTATTTTTCCCAATGTGCATCATTTTACTTCCTGTATCGGCTTGCTGATAATTATTTGTAACGGCCACCGAATAAAATTCACCAACCGAGTTATCTCCCAATAAAATACATGATGGATATTTCCAAGTAATGGCTGATCCTGTTTCAACCTGAGTCCATGAAATTTTTGAGTTTGCACCTTTACACAAACCTCGTTTGGTAACGAAATTATAAATTCCTCCCTTTCCTTCTTTATTTCCGGGATACCAGTTTTGAACGGTTGAATATTTAACCTCAGCATTTTCCATGGCTACAATTTCAACAATGGCAGCATGCAACTGATTTTCATCACGCATCGGAGCCGTACAACCTTCCATATAACTTACGTAAGAATTGTCTTCAGCAACAATTAAAGTACGCTCAAACTGACCGGTATTTGCAGCATTTATCCTAAAATAGGTAGAAAGTTCAATAGGACATCTTACCCCTTTCGGAATAAAACAAAAAGAACCATCACTGAATACTGCTGAATTTAAGGCTGCAAAATAATTATCAGTATATGGCACTACCGATCCCATGTATTTTTTTACAAGTTCGGGATGGTTTTGAACCGCTTCACTAAAAGAACAGAATATAATTCCATGCTTCGAAAGGGTATCCTGAAAAGTTGTCTTTACCGAAACACTGTCAATTACCGCATCAACTGCCACTCCAGACAAACGTTTTTGTTCCTCTAAAGAAATACCTAATTTATTGAAAGTGTCAATTAATTCAGGATCAACCTGATCTAAACTTTCTAATTCTTCCTTCTTTTTTGGGGCTGCGTAATAAATAATATCTTGATAATCGATCTTAGGAATGTTCAAATGTGCCCAATCGGGTTCTTTCATTTTTTGCCAATACCTGAATGCCTTTAGCCTTGATTCTAACATAAATTCTGGCTCATTTTTCTTGGCTGAAATGAACCGAATGGTATCCTCCGTTAAACCAACAGGCGCGGTCTCTACTTCAATATCCGTCACAAAACCGTACTTATACTCGCCTTGTGTAACCTCATCTAATATGTTATTCTTCTCTTTATTCATTTCTTTCAAAATTTCATCTTATTTGTAATAAGTTTAAATAAGAATAGACCTGCAAAGGTAATGAAAATAAGCAAGAAAATAAGCAAATCATTCTGATATAATTTATAATTTTGATGCCCATTTTAAAAATGTTAATTTTATTCAATATCTAGCATAAATAAATTCCCAAAAAATTAATTATGATTGAGAAAGAAACGAGCCGAACTGAATTATCTGAACTTGGAGAATTTGGACTAATTGATCATCTTACCAAAAACATCGTCATTAGAAATGAATCCACCTTAAAAGGGGTTGGTGATGACGCAGCAGTGATTAAAGCAACAGATAAACATTTGTTGGTTTCAACTGATCTACTGACGGAAGGGGTACATTTCGATCTCACCTATACACCTTTAAAGCATCTGGGCTATAAGGCAACCATTGTAAATTTTTCAGACATCGTCGCTATGAATGGTGTTCCTAAACAAATTACAGTTGGCATTTCGGCCTCTAATCGTTTTTCGGTTGAAGCTTTAGAAGAAATCTATTCGGGAATTTATATGGCTTGCGAGAAATACAATGTAGATTTAATTGGTGGTGATACCACTTCAAGCGCCAGCAATCTATTTATATCAATTACGGTTATCGGAGAAGTAAATGAAGCTGAAATAACTTACCGCAGCACCGCAAAAAAGAATGACCTAATCTGTGTAAGCGGAGATTTGGGTGCAGCTTATATGGGATTGCTTTTATTGGAAAGAGAAAAGCAGGTATTTAAAGCCGACCCAAATATGCAACCAGAGTTGGATGGCTACGATTATGTTTTAGGGCGTCAGCTTAAACCAGAGGCACGAATCGACATCATAAAGTTGTTGAAAGAAAAAGAAATACTACCCACTTCAATGATAGACATTTCTGATGGATTGGCTTCTGAAATCAAGCATCTTTGTAAAGAATCAAAACTGGGATGCCAGCTTTTTGAAGATAAAATTCCGATTGATGTAACCGCAGTAAATGTTGCTGAGGAATTTAAAATTGACCCAACCATTGCTGCTTTAAGTGGTGGTGAAGATTATGAATTGCTTTTCACCATCAGTCAGGCTGATTATGATAAAATTAAAGATCTTGAAGGAATAAGCGTCATTGGCCACATGACAGATATTGCCGAAGGTGAAAAATTAATCAGTCGTTCAGGAACATCCATTGAACTCAAAGCTCAGGGTTGGGATGCCATGCCAAAAGAGGATGAAGGACACTAAAACTTCAATAAATTAATTTGAAAAAACCCGACATTTATAGATCTCACTTAAGTAAGATTATTAAATCTTTACCCGGCAACCCCGGTGTTTATCAATACTTTGACAAAGATGAGAACATCATTTATGTTGGAAAGGCAAAGAATTTAAAAAAACGTGTTTCTTCTTATTTCAATAAAGACCAATCTGCCCATAGCAAAGTAGTCATCTTGGTAAAAAAAATTGCCGACATCAAATTCATTGTTGTAGAAACTGAATTTGATGCCCTTTTACTTGAAAATAATTTAATTAAGAAATACCAACCACGTTATAATGTTCTACTAAAAGACGATAAAAGTTTTCCGTGGATATGCATTAAAAAGGAACCCTTTCCACGTATATTCTCCACTCGGAATTTAATAAAAGACGGTTCCACTTATTTCGGGCCTTATGCCTCAGTTCGGATGATGAAAACCTTGTTGGACTTAACCAAACAACTTTATCCGCTTCGCAATTGCAACTTAAAACTCACACCTGAAAATATTGAAAAACAGAAATTTAAAGTTTGTCTTGAATATCATTTGGGAAATTGCTTAGGCCCCTGTGTTGGTAAAGAAACAGAAACTGATTACGATCAAAAAATCAGAGAAATCACAAACATCATCAAGGGAAACATTGGCATGGTAGCCAACGAACTTCGAGAGTTGATGGGAGTTTATGCAGGCAAACAAGAATTTGAAAAGGCTCAGATTGTTAAGGAAAAACTTGAATTGCTGGATCGATATAAAAGTAAGTCAACCATTGTAAATCCTAAAATTGACAATGTAGATGTGTTTTCAATCATCACTGATGATCAATCTGCATTTGCAAATTTTCTGAAAGTAGTGAATGGCGCCATAGTACAGGCCCACTCCATGGAAATAAAGAAGAAATTAAATGAAGATACACACCAGCTTTTAGCCATAGCTGTAGCTGAACTCCACCAGCGTTTCCACAGCAATGCCAAAGAAATTATCATCTCTCATGATATCGACCTTGAAATTCCCGGGGTAAAATTTACCATTCCTCAGCGCGGCGACAAAAAGAAATTGCTTGAGCTGTCGGAAAGAAATGCGAAATACTACCGACTGGATAAACTCAAGCAAAAAAACCTGGTCGATCCTGAGCGCCATACAAAACGTATTTTAAATCAGATGAAAACTGATTTACGATTAACAGAACTACCGGTTCGAATCGAATGTTTTGACAATTCAAACATGCAGGGTGATTATCCGGTGGCGGCCATGGTTTCGTTTAAAAATGCCAAACCCGATAAGAAAGAATACCGGCATTACAACATTAAAACAGTTGTAGGCCCTGATGATTATGCCTCTATGCAGGAAATCATTTACCGAAGGTATAAACATCTTCTGGACGAAAAAAAAGATTTGCCACAGCTCATAGTGGTGGATGGAGGTAAAGGTCAATTGGGTGCTGCACTAAAAGGACTTGAAGAATTAAATCTAAGAGGGAAAATACCGATTATCGGGATTGCCAAAAGGCTGGAAGAAATTTATTTCCCGGGAGATTCGATTCCACTTTATATTGATAAAAAATCTGAAAGCTTAAAAATCATTCAACAACTTCGTGATGAAGCCCATCGCTTTGGAATTACCCATCATCGAAAGCAAATGGAGAAAGGAACGATAAAATCAGTACTTACAGAAATTGATGGAGTGGGCTATTCGACTGCTCAAAAATTGCTCTGGAAATTTAAATCTGTAAAGAATATAGAAAAGGCGAGCCTTGAAGAGATTACTTCTGAAATTGGGTCATCCAAAGCCCAAATTGTTTTCAATTACTTTAAAAATAAGGCATAAAAAAAATCCCCTCGCCATAAGGCGAGAGGATTTCAAATATTTTCAAGTTAAGATTTCTCTTATTGTAGTGTAAATCTAACTGGTAAGTTAAACTGAACCCTTACTGGCTTATTTCGTTGACGACCAGGAATCCATTTTGGCATGTTTGTAACAACTCGGATGGCTTCTTCATCACATCCACCGCCGATTCCACGAAGAACCCTAACGTCGGTTACAGAACCATCTCGCTCAACAACGAAGGTAACATATACTCTACCCTGGATGCCACTTTCACGTGCCATGGTAGGATACTTAATGTTATCAGCTAAATATTTCATTCGGGCAATTTCGCCACCTGGATACTCAGGCATGGCTTCAACTACTGCAAAGATTTGCTCTTCTTCAAATTCCTCTTCTTCTTCCATCTCGATGGGAACATATTCTTCAATTTCTGTAGTTTCGTCGGCTTCAGCATCAATCTCGATTTCATCTTCAATTTCAACTTCATCATCCACGATGTTAATAACAGTTACCTGTTTTGGTGGAGGTGGTGGAGGTGGTTTTACCTTTTGCTCAGTTACTGGGATTATTTCTTCAATAATATCAACAGCTTCTCTGACACCTAATTCCAATTCTCTCTTTTCGTAGCTTTTATACTCAAAAGCAAAGAAAACAATTGCTAAGGCAATGATTAAACCAATTTGAACAAAAAGTGTTCTTCTTGTTTCAAGATCAGCTTTTGGGCTCTTTTTTGCATCCATGATTGTTGTTTTATACGTGATCTATAAAAATTATAAGCGTCCGCTAAAATATTAAAAAAACCTATTGCTTTATAAATTTATACGCTTTTTTTTTGTCATTAATGAATAGATAGCCAAACCAGCTAAACACCCTATTACATTTGCGCCAAAATCGTACCAATTTCCATTTCTGTTAATGAATACTTTAGCTTGCAATATTTCTGTTAAAGCTGCAAAAACTATACCAATAAAAAGCAAGAACAATATTTGTTTCTTTTTAAGTGCCGACGCACTTGATTGTTTTAAAGTATTTTCCAATAATAGATAAATGAAAACACCATATATAAAAAAATGAGCTAATTTATCCGGGCCTATCCAGTCCCAAAAATTGCCCATCTTAGGAATTACATTTCCTGGTACTCCTGTCAAAATTAATATGATGAACGACCATAGTAAAACAGGCCAAAAATTCTTCAATATCATATAAGGAGAATGAATCAGGTAATGGATTTTCTCCATTACCTGAATAATTTAAGATCTAAGCTTCGATCAACTCTTTATACTGTTCTGCTGTAAGTAAAGAGTCTAGTTCCTCAGGATTGCTAACTTTTATTTTAATAATCCATCCTTCGCCAAATGCATCTTTGTTAACTTTTTCCGGAGCATCTTCTAACTCTTCATTAAAAGCAATAACTTCACCACCAATGGGCATAAACATGTCAGAAACAGTTTTAACTGCCTCAATGGTACCAAATGCTTCTTCAGCATCAAGTGTTTCGTCTACCGTCTCTACTTCAATAAATACGATATCTCCCAGTTCTTTTTGAGCAAAATCAGTAATTCCAACTGTTGCTTCTTCGCCTTCTACCAAGATCCATTCGTGATCTTTAGTATACTTTAAATTTTCAGGTATATTCATTGCTACTTAATTATAATTATTGATGGGGCAAAAGTACAATTTTTTGAGTAAGGATGGGGATAGTTTTAATTTATAAGTATTCTAAATTAACATATGTCTAATTGAGTATAAACCTCAAACTTATTCCTCCATTGGTCGTTGAATTAGGGTATTGATTACTAACAAAGGGATTATTGATGACCTTATCGAAGAAAAATCGAACGTTAAATTTTTGATTTACCATATAGTCTGCAGAGGTGGTAATTGATATTACTTTTTGACCTGCGGATATTTGATTGATTCCCTCATCAATTCTTCTCAAAGTTGTTTTATTGCTGCGCATTGAAAAATCTGCTTTGATGTTTAAATCACTGCTCATGCGTTTTGATGAACGACCCGGACCCGATTTCATTGACAAAGCAACATCCTTAATCCGATAACCCAGGCCCACAACAAATTCGTCACTTTTCACTTCAACCAATTGATTGTTGGCAAAGCTAAAGGCTAAGTTACGCGACTTCTTAATCTCAATTTTTGAGGTCAGGCTGTTTTGCATGATTACATCAATACTTATAAGGGGTGCAAACTGTTCACTAATTGAAATTTGGGTAAAATCATATTCGGGGATAAAATTTTCTCCATCAACATTTAATGAAGCCGGATACCCGCCAATCATTTCCCGTCCAATGTTTGACACAAAGCTACCTACGTTATAAGAAGCGCGATAAGCATGCATGATGGTAATATTTCGGAAAATCTTTTGCAGAGCACTAATTTTTGTCAAACCCGTAAAGGTAATTCTCCAGTTTGGGATTGGGATTCTGGGGAATTTAGTCAATGGAATTTTATCAGCATCCTTACCGGTATAAGCAGCCAATAATGAGTAGAGCAAAACATCTTGTGAAGCCGGGCCATAACCTATCGGGAAGGTCATTGTGCTTCCATTGATGGTATCTGTTTCAAAAGTCTCACCTGAATAATTTGGATTTTCGGCAGCCAATCTATAGGCAATAACTTCACGATTATCTTTAAAATTTTCAAAATTTTCAGATTTATTATCGGCCAACTCTTTGTTAAAAGCTGATGGCCAGGCCACAATCGACATACTAAAACTTCCATTATCAACCGGCGAATACGAATGAAAATCTCCATATGCATCAGCTCTAAAATATTCAGAATGATTGATGGAATAAGCCCGATCAGCATTTAACTCAATTTTCAATCCGGGCAGGGGTTCGAGTGATGCTCTGAGTGTTAAGTTGGTTGTTCTTTTGGTGGCATAGGGTTGATTGAGTAAAGTATCAGGCGAAAGCCATCCATAACGTACCGCATCATTTCGTATGTCGCGTTGATCCCCAAAAACAAAGCCAATTCCGGGAGCCAGACTGCTCGGATAATCATTTTCAAACTGAGGATAATTGCTATACAATTCAGTATCTGGCCGGTATTTCCAACTGTTACCGAAAGAGGTAGGAGCCGGATAAAAACCTGGTATATATGTACCGCTTATCTCAGAATAATTAAAAGATGCGCGTTTAACACCCATCATTATTTTTAAAAGATTGTCAGCAACCAACTTAAAATAATTAGGCCTGTTTTTCGGTTTCTCTTCTTCTTCACCTTTCATTACCTCTCCCTGCAAATTCTGAGCTTTTACTTCTGGTCTCTGCGTTCGATTAGGCATCCTTCGTTGGGGCTTATTTAATGTTTTAAAGTATGGAATCTTATCATAAAGCTTTGTAAGATTAAGATCACCAGTAAATTGTATTTGCGCTGAGTTCTCAATTTGATTACCAAATTGATCCTGGATGGAACTAGGAGAAGCACCCCAATTAAAAGTACTTTGATAATTTACCTGGGAACTTACCCAATCTACCAATGGTATTTTTTGTAATGGTAAAGTATAATTTAACTGTAAAGTCTGATTGTAGTTGTTTATGCTTCCAAGGCTCTTAATTTCTTTATAAATTTCACTTCTATAAGCCGAATATTCTTCATCTCCTTTTTCAGGATTACCCTGAGGTTCGTCGATATAAGCTACTGCATTGGCTCTGAAATCTAATTTTAAAGATTGAGATAAATCAAATTTAACATTATAATTTCTGTTCCAATCCCACTCTTTAACATAAGAAGTTTCCATTGGAACATCTCCACTGCTTTTATTTCTGAGTGTACGTTTATTGTGAGCCCTGTACATATCCGTTCTAAATGAAATGAGCTTTGGGCTCAAATAAAAATTAAAATCTTGTATCAGTTTAAAATATTTTGATTTAGATAAAAATTTAGATTTTCCGAATGGCTTAATCAATTTCGGGCTATTGGTGAAATTATACCCAACTCCCCCTCTATAAGTCTTTTGCATATCATATTCCACATCAATATTTCGTGAATAAATTTCGGAATAGGCATAAGATAAGTTGACGTTTTCAATATCGTAAATTTTCGATTTAGAGCCCCCCACTTTGTCCTTTCGAACATTCATGAAGTTAATGTTCTTACGCTGAACATAATCGACTACAATGCGATTTAGTGAATCACGTTCATCCTGAGTATCGAAAGAATCTAATTCATCAGACAATTTAACATCCGGGTCTAAAGGATTGTATTGAGGAGTACTTTGAGATTGTGAATAATCGAAGTGGAACGGAATTCTAATTCCTGATTTTTCGGGAAAAAACTTACCTAATTCCATATCCGTACTAAAATCTAAAGAGGTGATGGCTTCGCGAAAAGTTTCGTTCACTCTTTGTTCAATGCTTCCAAAACCTGGGGTATTATGACTTCCAATAAAAGTTACCCGCCCTAAATCGGCCAAATTTGCTGAAATACGTGCTGTGGCAGCCCAACCTCCTTCATTACTAAAATCTGTCAACCGCATTTCATTTACCCAAACTTCAGCACTCTTTGGTAATCCATCATCTCCGGCAGCCGAATTAATTTGCTCCGGGTTACGGATTCCAATTAAAACGGCTTTTACATCGCTGATACTCGGCATCCCGATAACGGTCACTTTTGCATTTCCATCATAAACTACATATGGAACAGTAATACTTAAATTAGAATTGGGATCACGCATGGCAATATTACGTTGCTGTTTGATGTCAACCAAATTCTCAAGGTCAATATTAAAACTATTCTCATCAGGCCAAATGGCATCAGCATCGGCAGAAGTTGTACCCCAGGGTGTAAAATTTAGAGGAATTTCATATTCATAATAATTCTCAGTAAAATCGGCTCCAAAGCGCATAAAAACACTTAATTCCCCTTTTTGAAGCTCTGTCGATTCATACATTTTTTCGGCATGAACAAACATTTGCAAATTTTTATATTGCCTGAAATCAAAATCTGTGGTTTTATAAACACCTCGCGCATCACCATCTTCTAAATGATCAACCTTTAAGACCATGGCCTGCTCATTGAGGCGTATGATATCAGTGGTAGCTATATTTATTTCTCGCTCAATTCCGGGAGGCACTACATAAGGTACCGGATATCTTTTACCATTTTCTTCAATGTTTACAGCCGAAACATCGAGCGTGGTCTCGCTTTGCAAATCAATAGGAACATTAGCTTCTAAATCCGGAAGTAAGGAATTATTATATCTTCTCCACTCTCCACGTACCAATTCCAGGGTTGCAAATCTAAGTACAACTTCACGCTTAAATCCTTTCATAAACATTCTTAGAAACCGGATGGATTTAAAATCCTGTATATTACCAATCACTTGATCGGGCTGGGTAATGGGTATTTTAAACTGATACCATTTCGTATTTTTCAAATTGCCATTTGGCAATTGATGTGAGGTTGCTTCATAAATATCGGTAATATAGTTTTCACCAATATTCATATTCATTTTATCCAAATTTATTTCATACTGAAAATAACGCTCAGCCTCACTTAAAGTATTATCATAATTAATATCTTCAACATTTGGCATGGCTGAAGCAGCTGTTGGATAAGACTCCGGGTTTTGATCACTAGAAGGTGAATTGCCATCCGGATTATTGAAGTTTTTATAACGCTCTAGTATACTTGCATATTTATTATCAGCATCATAGGTAGAGCCTCTGAAATAGTGATAGTTATCACTTGCCGGATCTTCTAAAGCATTGGAAAAAGCATTGGAAGCGGCGCCAAAATTGCTTTCAATTTTATTCAAATATTCATGCTGCCCGGTTGCGATACTAAAAAATGATCGTTCATCTTCGTCACTCAATCCGTCGTAACCTACATCCTGATACTTACGTGTTCCTGCCTGATTGTCAAACGACTCAACCAAAGATTGTAAAGTAGGTACACGTCCCCAAATGGTGGTATCTACATTGACAACATCGGGTCCGGAAGGAAGTCCATTTTCAAAACTCTTTCTTGAATCTCTCAGAATATCCTCCGATATATCTCCCAGGTTAATATACAATTTACCCGAATTCGTTGCATCCTCAGTAAAAGGATCCATTAGCCAAAATTCGATGTATTCAACATTTGTGGCTTCAAAATCCGGAGATTCGATTTTTCGCATTACCCCACCCCATCTTGATTCTGGATCATTCAGCTCGCCATCCTGATTGATACCCGCAGTTAAATTTCCAACCGGATCCACATCAAAATTATAAGGTCCTTTTTCTTTAGGATAAAAGGCCATGTTCAAAATAGGAATATTGGTCGGTATTCCGTTCGGGATGTCCTTATTGGGAAAGATTTCGGTTTCAAGAACCTGTCGAACACTATTTTTTGAGAGTTCGTTATTGTCGATATTAGGTGGTTTTAAATTCGTTTGTCGGTCGTAAAACAAAGGATCGATGATATACCAGGCAAACTTTGCTCGGTTCTTACCATAATTCAAACCTTCATTGGGAGCAGCCTCAGGAAATTCATTGTATTGACCTTGGGGCGTACTGGATAGCAACCATGAACCAAAATTTTTTAAATCCAGAGTAGATTTACTTCCTTCAAAATCGTCGATATACGAAGTTCCGGTTTTACCGATGGCTTTAGAATGCCCGGGAATAAAATGGGCAAATTCACCATCTACATTAATCATCGACTTTTCTTTGGTACTGATAAATGGCAGTTTATCAACCAATTTGGTTAAAAGTCTGGATTCTTCTTCGAAATTAAAATTGATGCCCCAAATGGTATTAGAAATAGGGTCATCGCCATAATTTGTTTTTTGGGTTAAAGGCCTTTCATTTAAGTTAATGATGGTTGCTCCGATATTAGTATTGTCTTTTAAGGCATAATTCACATGGGTTCCCATCATTCGCTTGGTTTGCAAATTGAACATCGAATTGCTCTCGAGCGAAACCTTAATGGGCGTACCTGAATTTAAAATTCCTTCATTGATAATCCGCACCCTTCCCAGCGTATAATCTACGGTATAATCAATATTCTCGGCCAGAGGAATACCTCCTGCAGAAACGATAACAGAGCCCTGGGGCACATTCAGTGCATTCAGCGAAATTTCATTACTTGAAGATGATTTATAAATCCCTTCTAGTAAAAACTTATTTTTCTCAGGATATTGCTCAGCACCTGTTTTTGTTAAAGTATAAAGTGAATCATAAGAATATTTATCTGCCAATTCGGGATCGGTAAAAAGCTTTCTTAAATCTTTACCAAAAGGTTCCAGAACGGGAAAGAAAATTCGCCCGTTGGAAGATTCAACCGTACCACCACTTGTTGCAGCACCATCGATAAAATCAAAAATTCCATCAGGAGGAGGATTTAATTGTGGATTTAAATTATCCATATTCATCAAACGAATCAATGGTACACCTTTTATATCCTCATTCCCTTCTGTCAGATAAGCAGTCGGAATTCCATTTTCATTACCTGAATAAAGAATATTAAAAATGAAATCTTCAGGATTTACCTGATAAGCGCGAATTGAGTAAACATTTTTCATCATCAAATCCCACATCTGATGCCGGGTATTTACCGAAGTACTTTTTAGCATTTTTACGATAAGTACTTCGGGTGCATCTATACCCTGATCGGTAAATTCACCCACCTGATATACTTTATCATCACCAATTACAGTATATTGATAAGCAACAGCCAGGGTTTGATCGGTATTAAGTGTTGTATTTAATGAAATAAAACCCAACTTACTATTAAAAGTATATTCTGATGCTCTAAGTTTTCGGGCACTTTCAATTTTCTCGAAATCTTCACCTGCAATAAAATAACCCGATCTTCCAATATTTAAAGGGTCATATTTTAAATAATTCGAAACCGTATTGATATCACGTAATTGGGTAGTATCTAATCGGTTCATTAATTGATTCGAATAATTAGAAGGGTATTGTCCACCAGCCGATGGATTAATCACTTTATTATTGGGTTGAAATTCTCCCAAATCAGACAAAGCAATGATGTTACGGTTATCAGTCACTGCTGGTCCAATATTGGTTACCCATACTTCCATACGGGTAATATTTATGTTTGAGGTAATGATGGGTAAATTTTTTAAAGCTTCGTTGTATCGGTTACTTTGCTTGCCCTGACTATCAATCACATCTTCTCGAAAATACTGACCCAAAAAGAAATGTCGATTTTCTTCATAATCCACAGCCGTTAAATTAAATTCGTTGGTTTGAGCCCCACCTTGAACGGTGATTGATGAAGTTTGACTTTTTTGTTGAGAAAAAACACTGGTGATGGTAGTCCGCCCAAATTGAAGTTTTGTTTTAATTCCGAATAAACTTTGGCTACCTGTAATTAAGGTCGTAGGTAAAGGCAGGGTAACATCTCCGGCCTCAATGAGTTTTACAATTTCGTCTTCTTTGCCCTCATATTTTAAGGCCAGTTTATTCTCAAAATCAAAGGTTGACTCGGTATTATAATTGGTTTTAAACTGAATTTTATCCCCAATATTGGCCATCACACTCATTTGAATCTTCTCCTTGAAATCAAAATTTGTTGTCCTTCGACGCCTCACATCCAGGGTTTCATCTTTTCGGTTATTGGCCAACACTCCAAAGGTTAATTCCGCCGATCCCTGGGGTCGAATATCAATGGTATTCCCACCAAATATCCGATCAAAAGCTTCGCCCCCAATATGCACTGATGGAATTAAACTTGATCGGCTGTCTCTGTCCGAAGTTACCAAGCGATCTTTCCAATAATCACTTACCGATTTTTTTAAAGCAAAATTCTGGTATTCTTCAAAATTTAAATTTGAAGGTGAACGGTAGTTTAAATTTCCCATTCGACTAAAAAACAAATACCTTTTGTTCTCAGGGTCATAAGAAATTTGGGATTTAAGATTTGCCGGATTTCTTAAAAATAATGGGGTGGTGAATTTATAATTAAAAGGCTCAAGATATTGACTTTTAAAAGGAAATCTCAGCTTAATCTTATTGCTTGTATCATTTTGTTGAAAAGGACTTTGCTTAGGTTCATTCAGTTTCTTATCAGGAAAATTTGCTTTCAAATTAACCGAAACAAAAATGAATATTAGTATCCATCCAAGTGAGGAAATATGTTTTTTAGAATAACTCAAAGACTAAATAAGAATTTTAAAACATAAAATGAAACGACCATGGTTATTTACTCCAACAAGAAAGCTAAAATGATTTTAAAACACTTTTTATCAGTTCTTCAACACTAAGCTCGCTTCCTTTTGCTTCAAGAACTTTATCGATGGCTTTTGATGCCAGGTTTTTATTGAAACCAAGTACTACCAAACCTGATAACGCTTCTTCCTTTTTGGTATTGTGTGAAAACTCAAGATTTTCAACAATCATACCATCCTTCTCCAATTTATCTCTTAAATCAATGATGATTCGTTGAGCGGTTTTTCCACCTATCCCCTTAACTGATTGCATGGCAGATACATTTTCGTTTAAAATATTATTGAATACTTCATCGGGGCTCATGGATGATAAAATTAGGCGAGCTGTATTGGCACCCACTCCGGAAACCGAAATTAAATGCACAAACAATTTTCGTTCATTTGTAGAGTGAAAACCATAAAGGAGTTGGGCATCTTCTCTCACCACAAAATGAGTATGTAATTTACATCTTTGTAATCCTTCAATTTGAGCATAAGTATGAAGTGAAATATTGATTTCATAACCAATTCCATTCACATCAATTACTACAAAAGTCGGTGTTTTTTCAACTAATTTTCCCTCGATATACGAATACATCCATCAAAGATTTTGGTTAATTATAGGATTATAATCCAGCTTTACAGGGAGGTAAAAGTACGAATTTAATCGGAGCTAATTTCTAGCATCCCAAAAAATGAAATCTAAATCTTAAAAAGTCTAATAATCAGCAGATAATTTTGATTGAGTATATATAAGGACGGGCTAAAATATGAACGTGAGATTTTTTAATTTTGTTAGATATTTGTTTAGATATTCACAATAACTATAACCTAATGGACAATTTATTTAGAAAAGATGCCTTAATCTATCATTCGAAAGGAAGACCTGGCAAAATAGAGGTGATTCCTACCAAGCCGTATTCAACCCAAAGAGATTTATCTCTTGCATATACGCCTGGGGTTGCCGACCCCTGTTTAAAGATCCAAGAAAATCCAGAAGATGTTTATAAGTATACTGCGAAAGGAAATCTGGTTGCAGTAATTTCTAATGGAACAGCTGTTTTAGGACTGGGTGATATTGGAGCCGAAGCCGGTAAACCTGTTATGGAAGGTAAAGGTTTGCTCTTTAAAATTTTCGCTGATATCGATGTTTTTGATATTGAAGTGGATGTAAAAGACATTGATAAGTTTGTAGAAACTGTTATCAACATTGCCCCAACTTTTGGAGGAATTAACCTGGAAGACATTAAAGCTCCAGAATGTTTTGAAATTGAAGACCGGATTAAAGAAAAACTTAACATTCCGGTAATGCATGACGACCAGCATGGAACGGCAATTATTACTGCTGCCGGATTGTTAAATGCACTTGAGATCAACAATAAAAAAATTGAGGATGTAAAAATTGTTGTGAATGGTGCAGGTGCTGCGGCCATTTCATGTACCAAACTGTATATTGCACTTGGGGTTAAGCCAGAAAATGTGATTATGCTCGACTCTAAAGGCGTTTTGCACAAATCACGAACTGATCTCAACGCCATCAAAAAGCAATTCGTAACAGAACAAGATGTACACACTCTGGCAGAAGCCGTAGTTGATGCTGATATGTTTTTGGGATTATCAGTAGCCGGCGTATTTACTAAAGACATGCTTCGATCGATGGCAAGTAATCCAATCGTATTTGCCTGTGCAAATCCAGTTCCTGAAATTATGTACGACGAGGCCATTTCGGTTCGCGACGATCTCATAATGGGTACCGGAAGATCTGATTATCCAAATCAGGTAAACAATGTACTCGGATTTCCATTTATTTTCAGAGGAGCGATGGATGTAAGAGCTACCTGCATCAATGAAGAAATGAAGCTTGCGGCCTCATATGCATTGGCAAATTTAGCCCAGGAACCTGTACCTGAAGAAGTAAACATTGCTTATCATGCAACCAATCTTAAATTTGGAAAAGATTACATCATTCCAAAACCCATCGATCCAAGATTGATTGAATATGTGGCTCCTGCTGTTGCTAAAGCAGCGATGGAATCTGGTGTGGCGCAAAACCCAATTACCGACTGGGATGCATACCGCGATGAATTACGTAAAAGATTAGGTGTTAGCAATCCGATTGTTCGCCAAATTAAAGCCAGAGCAAAAAGAGATCCTAAAAAAGTTGTATTTGCTGAAGCTGAGAATTATAAAATCTTAAAAGCTGCAGAGATTGTACTCAACGAAAATCTTGCTCATCCAATTTTGTTGGGTAATGTTGAAGTCATTAAGGATTTGATCGAAAATAACAACCTTGAATTAAAAGATGTTGAAATCATCGATCCAAAATCTGATGAAACTAAAAAACGCCGACATGAGTTTGCTGAACTACTGTACAAAAAACGCCAACGACGTGGTGTAACTTTAACTGCAGCAAAAGACATGATGCAACACCGCAATTTCTTCGGGCCCATGCTTGTTGAAACCGGTTATGCAGATGCACTAATCTCAGGATTAACCAGAAATTACCCGGACACTTTGAAGCCTGCATTGCAAATTATTGGTAAAAAACCAAATGCAAAAATTGTTTCCGGAATGTATATTATCAACTCCAAAGAAGGTCCAATTTTCTTTGCAGATTGTACCGTAAATAAAAACCCTGATGTTGATAAACTTGTAGAAATTACCCTGCAAACAACTTATGCAATTGAACAATTTAAAATCAAGCCAAGGGTAGCCTTCATGTCTTACTCTAACTTCGGATCCAACGATGGAGATATTCCTAAAAAGCAGCGCATCGCTGTTGCAAGATTACATAAGGAATATCCCGACTTGGTTGTGGATGGCGAAATGCAGGCAAATGTAGCTCTGAATGCTGAGATGCTGAAAGAAAATTTCCCTTTCTCAAAGCTTGCTGATGGACCAGCCAATGCACTTATTTTCCCTTACCTCACTGCAGGTAATGTGGCTTATAAATTAATGCAAGAAATGGGACATTACGAAGTTATTGGACCTGTTATCAATGGTTTAAATAAATCTGTTCACGTATTAAATATGGGTAGCAGTGTTAACGATATTGTAAATATGGTTATGATTGCTGTAGTTGATGCTCAATGTGCTGAACTCAGAGAAAAAGGTGAAAAATGTTAATTTGAATCCCTGATTCTCGTTTTAATATTATTCAATAAAGAATTCCCAAAAAGCTACCTACAAGGTAGCTTTTTGGGTTTATGAAAGTTTTGCCAATCTTGTTCTGAAAAACCCATCAACCGGTACATCTGCCTAAATTTTAAAATCTATTTATACCCTCTTATAAATAAAGCTTGTTATTGTTTTAACAATCAGTTATTTATATATTTGTGTGGAAAGAAACTCCTAAAAAATAAAATTTAAACATATAACGATGAATAGAATCACGGTAGTTGGAGCAGGGAATGTAGGTGCAACATGCGCCAATGTCATTGCTCATAAAGATTTGGCTCGAGAAGTAGTATTGGTTGACATTAAAGAAGGTGTAGCCGAAGGTAAAGCCTTAGATATTTGGCAAACTTCATCCATTCAACATTTTAATACCAGGGTTACCGGAGTCACAAATGATTATTTAAAAACCAAAGGTTCTGGTGTGGTTGTAATTACTTCAGGGATTCCACGAAAACCTGGAATGTCGAGAGATGATCTGATCAAGACAAATGCCCAAATCGTAAAAGATGTGACCGAAAAGGTTGTAAAATATTCTCCGGAAGCAATCATCATTGTAGTATCTAACCCATTAGATGTAATGACCTACGCAGCTTACCAAGCTGCAAATAAACCATCCAATAAGGTTTTTGGAATGGCCGGAATTCTGGATACTGGTCGATATAGAGCTTTTATTGCGGATGCATTAAATGTTTCTCCTAAAGATATTCTTTCACTTTCGTTGGGTGGGCATGGCGACTCAATGGTTCCATTGCCTCGCTACACCTCAGTAAATGGTATTCCAATTACCGAACTTTTGGGTAAAGATGAGATTGATAAAATTGTTGATCGCACCCGAATGGGAGGTGGAGAATTGGTTAACCTCATGGGAACTTCTGCCTGGTATGCTCCAGGGGCAGCAGCTGCACAAATGGTTGAAGCCATCGTAGATGACCAAAAAAGAATTTTCCCTTGTTGTGCATGGTTACAAGGTGAATATGGACTAAATGACATTTATATGGGTGTTCCGGTTAAACTCGGAATCAATGGAGTTGAAACCATTTTTGAATTGGAATTGAATGATGATGAAAACAAACTACTTCAGGATTCTGCTAAGGATTTAAAGAAAGTAATGAAGACCTTAGATGACATGAAATTATTCTAAAAGACCTATTTGGTAAAGATTTTAAAAGCACTCTATTGATTAGGGTGCTTTTTTTGTGTAAATTTATACCACCCATTAATTCAACAGGACAATTCAACCTCAATGCAAAAGCTAATTGTACTAACCGGAGCAGGTATAAGTGCTGAGAGTGGTTTAAAAACTTTCAGAGACCAGAATGGATTATGGAACAACCACAGGATTGAAGAAGTAGCCAGTCCGGAAGCATGGAAAACAAACCCTCAAATGGTGCTTGATTTTTATAATCAAAGGCGGAAACAACTTTATGAAGTAGATCCCAATGTGGCACATTATGCTTTGGTTAAATTAGAAGATCACTACGATGTTCAAATCATTACACAAAATGTAGATGATTTACACGAAAGGGCAGGTTCGTCAAATGTATTGCATCTGCATGGTGAGTTAAAAAAAGTGAGAAGTACCTTAGATGAAAATTTGGTTTATACCCTGGATGGGTGGGAATTAAAAATGGGTGATTTTTGCGAGAAGGGTTCACAATTAAGGCCTCATATTGTTTGGTTTGGCGAAGCCGTTCCAAACATTTTGGTTGCCAACGAAATGGCACACAGCTCTGATATTTTTATTGTTATAGGAACTTCCTTAACTGTTTATCCTGCAGCCGGGATACTCAATGAAGCTCCGGCAAATAGCCGTAAATACATTGTCGACCCAAATGCCGCCAATAATCACAATTTAAAAAACATAATTATTCATCAAAAATCAGCCGGTGAAGGAATACCGGAATTAGTTAGAGAATTACTTCAGAATAAGAATTAAAATGAAAGCTAAGATTTTAATTATTTGTACAGGAAATACATGTAGAAGTCAAATGGCAGAATATATTCTCCGGTCATTTGACCCCGAACTTAACATACAATCGGCAGGAACCGAACCAGGGAAACAAGTAACCACCAGAACACTGAAAGTTATGTCTGAGTTGAGTATGGATTTGAGTAAGGCAAAACCCAGAAATGTATCCTGTTTCCTAACTTCTCCATTTGATTATGTAATTACTGTTTGTGATGATGCCCGTGAAATTTGCCCCACTTTTTTAGGATTGGTTAAAAACAGGCTTCACATTGGTTTTGAAGATCCTGCTAAGGCCACTGGAACAGAAGAAGAAGTGATGGCAAAATACCGTGAAATCAGAGACCAAATCAAAATGAAGTTTCAGGAATTTTATGCCAAGATAAAACATGACAACCATGACTGAGCAACATCAATACCTACTTTCCAGATGCCAAAAGTATTGTAGTTATCAGGAACGATCAATTTTTGAAGTTAAGAGGAAACTAACTGAATGGCAAAGTCAACCAAAGGTTACTGAAAAAATCATCAACCAACTTGTAAATGAAGATTACTTGAATGAAGAACGATTTGCCAAGTCTTTTTCAATTGGAAAATTTAGAAATAAAAAATGGGGGAAAAATAAAATCATTTATGAGTTAAAGAAAAAACGCATCCCTGATCTTTACATACAAATTGGATTAAACGAAATTGATGATGATGAATATATGCAAGCACTAAAAGAGCTCCTCACTAAAAAATTGCCAGGAATCAAAGAAACCGATCCCCTAAAAAAGAAATACAAATTAGCCAGCTACGCCGTTAATAAAGGTTTTCATTCAGGATTTGTTTGGGATATCATTAATGAAGAACTTCCATAGGTTCTCACTTTTAAATATCTAAATCTCTTCATCTTAATTATACAATTTACCGAAAAAACAAAACATAAATTTTTGTAAATTTGTTCAACTACCATAATAAAATTTATAGATGACGACTCAGGAAGAGATCAAAGATTTAACGAAAAGATTGAATGCTTTAAGGAGGTTTCTTTGACATTGATGGAAAGATAAAACTTATAGCCGAAGAAGAAGAATTGACGCAAGCGCCCGAATTTTGGAGCGATCCCAAAGCGGCAGAAATTTTGCTTAAGTCGATTAAAAAAAGGAAAATATGGACCAATGCTTATCAAAAAGCAGTTGACAGCCTTGAAGATTTGGCTGTCATTCACGATTTTTTCAATGAAGGAGAAGGCAGTGAAGAAGAGTTGAACAAGCAATATCATTCAACTTTGACAATCATTGAAGATCTGGAATTTAAAAATATGCTTTCGGGCGAAGAAGACCACTTAAGTGCCATTGTAAATATTAATCCCGGAGCAGGCGGAACAGAAAGTCAGGATTGGGCTGAAATGCTCATGCGAATGTATATACGTTGGGGCGAACGGAACAATTATAAAGTGAAACAGCTAGATTATAATGAAGGTGATGGAGCCGGAATAAAATCAGCATCTTTGGAATTTGAAGGCGACTTGGCTTTTGGGTATTTAAAGGGTGAAAACGGAGTTCATCGTTTGGTACGACTTTCGCCTTTTGATTCGGCCAACCGTCGACATACGTCTTTTGCTTCGGTTTATGTTTATCCCATTGTTGATGACGACATTAACATTGAAATTAATCCTTCCGACATCAATTGGGATACTTATAGGGCCGGAGGACCAGGCGGGCAAAATGTGAATAAAGTTGAAACAGCTGTTCGATTGCGACATGAACCCAGCGGTATCATCATCGAATGTCAGGAAACCCGATCACAAGGCCAAAATCGTGAAAAAGCACTTCGGATGCTAAAATCACAGCTCTACGAAATTGAAATCAGAAAAAAGAAAGAAGCACAAGCTACCATTGAAGGCAATAAAAAGAAAATTGAATGGGGATCACAAATTCGATCTTATGTAATGCATCCTTATAAAATGGTTAAAGATTTAAGAACCAGCCACGAAACATCAAATGTTCAGGCTGTTATGGATGGAGAAATCAATGATTTTATTAAAGCTTATCTCATGGAATTTGGAAGTAATTAAATTGTAAAACATTAAATTATGTATACCATATATCACAACCCACGTTGCAGTAAATCAAGAGCAGGACTAGCTTACTTAAAATCAAAAGAAGTAGATTTTCAGCTGGTTGAGTATTTAAAAACCCCCTTAACAAAAGAACAATTAAAAGAAATTTTAATGAAGATGAACAAAGGGCCAAAGGATGTAATTCGTACCCAGGAAGCCATTTATAAATCTGAGTTCAAAGGGAAAAATTTCACGGATGATGAATGGATTAAAATTTTAGTGGAGAACCCCAAACTGCTTCAACGGCCGATTGTAACAAAAAACTACAAAGGAGTACTGGCACAACCCCCCGAAAACATTGATGAATTATAAATTTTTGATCACATAAAACCAACATTATGAAAAACAAACAAGCTTATACAAACTTATCAGTTTGGAAAGATAGCCTGGATCTGGTAAAAAGCATTTATGTTCTTACCAGTGTGTTTCCTGAAGATGAGGCCAAAACATTAATTGATCAATTAAAAAGCCGTGCTCTTGAAGTTCCTATGGGGATTTCTAATGCCATGACTACAAATAATATTAGCAACAGAAGAAATTATTTATCGTCTTCTTATCAAAAATTAACTGAACTAGAAACACTATTTATTATTGCCAACAAATTAAATTTTATCAATGATGCAGACCTCGAAAAATACAATATCAATAGTCAGAATATTGGGATGCACATCAATGGTCTCATCATGAAATTTAAACCCCTTGATCAAAAAAAGAATGAGTTTTAAAATTCCATGGTCTCAATAAATTGATCAAATCTTTTTAAAATTGATTTATTCAGAGGCCAATAAATAAACCTAACTAAATAATCAATACATTATGGCAATACCAGAATTTAAATACCAGGAGCCTTTTCCGTTGGGAGAAGATAAAACTGAGTATTATTTATTGACAAAAGATCATGTGTCTGTTTCTGAATTTGATGGAAAAACCATGATTAAAGTTGAACCCGAAGGTTTAACAAAGCTAGCCAATGCGGCAATGCGCGACACTTCATTTTTATTGCGCTCTGAGCACATTAAGAAAGTAGCTGAAATACTGGACGATCCGGAGGCGAGTAAAAACGACAAATATGTTGGATTAACCATGTTAAGAAATGCCGAAGTTTCTGCCAAAGGGAAACTTCCATTTTGCCAGGATACAGGTACTGCAACCATTGTTGCAAAAAAAGGGCAACAAATCTGGACGGATGGAAAAGATGAAGAAGCCTTATCCAAAGGGGTTTATTTAACTTATACCCAAGAAAATTTACGTTATTCTCAAACCATCCCATTGGATATGTATACCGAAAAAAATTCGGGAACTAACTTGCCTGCTCAAATAGATATTTTGGCCAGTGGGGGTGATGAGTATAAATTTCTGTTTGTTGCCAAAGGTGGAGGCTCTGCTAATAAAACCAGCCTTTACCAAGAAACCAAAGCACTATTAAACCCCGAAAAACTTGAAAGTTTTTTAATTGAAAAACTAAAATCTTTAGGCACTGCAGCCTGTCCTCCATATCACATTGCCTTTGTAATTGGGGGTACTTCTGCCGAAACCAATTTAAAAACGGTTAAGTTGGCATCAGCCAAATATTACGATAATTTGCCAACTTCAGGAAATGAAGGTGGACGAGCATTTCGAGATATTGAGTTGGAAGATAAAATTTTAAAAGCTTCTCAAAAAATAGGTGTTGGTGCTCAATTTGGCGGAAAACATTTTGCCATTGATATTCGCATTATTCGATTGCCACGACATGGTGCAAGCTGTCCGGTAGGAATGGGAGTTTCTTGTTCAGCTGATCGAAACATCAAAGCCAAAATTAATAAGGATGGAATTTGGGTTGAAAAGATGGAAGACAACCCTGGACGCTATATTCCTGATGAATTAAGGAAACCAGATGAAAGCGGTGCGGTAAACATTGACCTCAATCAGCCCATGAAGACCATTTTGGATGAGCTCACTAAGCACCCAACAGGAACTCGATTATCGCTGAACGGCACCATTATCGTAGGCCGCGACATTGCCCACGCAAAACTTAAGGAACGTATTGAAAATGGCGAAGGCTTGCCTCAATACATCAAAGATCACCCCATTTATTATGCAGGTCCGGCAAAAACTCCTGAAGGAATGCCTTCCGGATCGTTTGGTCCAACAACTGCCGGACGAATGGATTCATACGTTGATCTCTTCCAAAGTAATGGAGGCAGCATGATCATGATTGCCAAAGGAAATCGTAGTCAGCAGGTTACAGATGCTTGCAACAAACACGGAGGTTTTTATCTTGGCAGTATTGGAGGCCCTGCTGCTCTTTTAGCTCAGGAAAACATCACCAATGTTGAATTGTTAGAATATCCTGAATTAGGAATGGAAGCCATTTACAGAATTAAAGTTAAAGATTTCCCTGCATTCATTTTGGTGGATGATAAAGGAAATGATTTTTATAAAATGCCATAAATAAAACATCCTACGAGGGCTTAAAACCCTCGTAGGTTATCTTAGAAATATCACTCAGTATATTTTAAATAAAAGATTTTGGCCAAAAATCTACTTGAAAAGCTAATCCTGAATATCAAACTATTTGGATTAAGAAACATCCTTTATAAAGATGATTGTATTACTCCACCAAATCTCCAACATTAAAAACTTTTTCCGAATCAGAGCTTGGATATTTATACCAACTCCGATTATTTGAGCCTCCGGATTCCGCCCAATCTTTAAATTGTGGGAAAGCATCTAATATGCTTACATATTCTGCAGGAACCGACAAATTATTACTCCACTCAATTTCAATACCCCAAGGATGACGATCACTCGTAATAAAGAATGGGTTTTCGGCAGGAACCTCAAATGTTGTACCCGGATCCCAGCTCCATGTAGTCGGTGAATTGTCAGCTACTGTACCCAAAAGATTCATATTCATGCCTTTGGTTGGAGGCAGGTTAATTGTTCTGATTTCATGCCCACGGTCATTGGTATAATAAAGATAGGTGTATGCCCTCATATTCTGAGGGTCGGAGGAACTCCACTCAAAAGATACATGAGATTCCTTGGGATTATACGATAATCCAACACCTGTATTCCAATAATCTATTGCTTTTACAGCATCCACTTTGTCGAAAATAACAATGGCATTTTCTGCTACGGGATCAATTTTTGTGAACTCAGGGTTATAGCTACCTTCTACCAATGAAATAATTCCATCATCCATATACTCGTGTATTTGCTTTCCTCCACTCGTACCATTGTATTTATAGAAATCAATTCCACAACCTAAATCAGTTGCTGCTCCATTTGTCCACACATAAACATCAAATCTACCACTTGCCCATTTATTAGAGCTGGAGGTATTGACAACCATTTTTATTTTTAAAGTAAGATCATTAAAATCATAATCCCCTTTTGAAGGCCAGAGATCTTCATATATTTGATAATACCAAATTGAAAACCCTCCTTTTGTAGATTTTAATCCGGACTCCAACTTTGATTCTTCCAGTTCTTGATAAGGTAAAGGATAAACCATACTATAAGCAAGATTTTTATCATTCGGAAAATCATCAAAAACGTCATATACTCCATCCTGATCACTGTCAACATATCCAGATTTGGTAGAAACATCAGAAAGCTGAAAATCATAAGTTTCTTCACCAAGCATGATGGTTTGACTCATATCAATGGATGGTGCAAAAGCCCTTACTTCTGTAACTGAGCTGTGTAATTCTAAATAAAACTCAGCTTCACCGTCAATAATGCTTGATCTCACCAAACGATTTCCCTGGAAATCTGTTATATCAAGAGGGAACCCATTTAATGCCGAGGACGGATTGCCTTCCTGATCTGTTATTTTAATCTTCATTACAGATTTGTTAAGAGTGCTCCAGCTGAAACCTTCCGGAATCTCTAAATCCGAGAAACTGGCAGTTGTTTCTTCTGGTAAAGAGTTGGTTATTTTTTTACAAGATGTGAGGATGAGCCCTACTATCAACAAGATAGAAACAAGGGGCATAGGTTTTAATTTCATTTTAACAAAATATTTTGGATAGAATTACAATTAATGTTAAACTTTTAACAATAATTATACCAGAAGATGAACTCCCAATCAATGAACGAGTTAATCATTTCAGCAACATCAGAAAAATCCACATTAGAGATAATCAGTGCCATTGAGGGGATCTCAGCTTAAGGTTACTCTTACTTTTTTACTTCCACCAATAGTTGCTTTGTAGATTATCAGAAATGGAAATCACTTCATTGGGTTTTGGAGTAATCGTTTTAAAATGATGCTTTATCGATCCCTCTAGAAACATCTCCACGGGCTCGGTCCATTCATGAAGACTTAGTTTAAACTTACCCCAATGCACAGGAACCACCCATTCAGAATTTACATCAACAGCCGCTTGGACTGATTGATGAGGCAACATATGGATGGCTTCCCAGTCTTCATTGTATTGGCCACATTCAATAAAAGCCAAATCGAAAGGTCCAAATCTCTCACCAATCTCTTTAAAACCATTAAAATAACCTGAATCACCGCTGAAATAGACCTTGGAACTATTTCCTAAAATGGCATAACCACCCCAAAGTGTAGACATGCGATTTGTTAATCCCCGCCCGGTAAAATGACGAGATGGAGTTAATGCAATTTTTAAATCTTCATTAAACTTAACTTCATCCCACCAGTCTAAATCAATGATGTTTTCAGAAGCTACTCCCCACTTTTCAAGATGAACCCTAACCCCTAGAGGGACATAAAAACGGCCCACCTTATCTTTTAAATCATAAATGACTTTATAATCTAAATGATCATAATGATCGTGCGAAATCAAAACAGCATCAACAGGGGGCAAATCCTTAACCGACATCTGATTTTCATAATCAAAACGCTTGGGCCCCATCCACGAAAACAGAGAGGCTCTCTTGCTAAACACCGGATCAATCAACAAATTTAAGCCTTCAATTTTTAATAAGACCGATGAATGGCCAAACCAACTAAAGCTGATTTTTGATTTCAGACTTTCGACTGACTGAAATAAGCTTGCATCAAATTTTTCACTTGCAATCACTTGATCCGGTTTACGGTTTTTACCTTTTTTAAAAAAATCCTTCATGGTATCCCACCTGGGAGAAGCCATTTTTGTTGGAACAGAATTCTTAAAAACCTTTCCATCATGATTTGGTGAACGCTTTAATTCTTGTTGATATGCTTCCGTAATTTTACCACCCTTTTGGGGATTAAAAGTGTACAATAAAGCTCCTAATATTGCAATGCCAACGATCGCTATTAATACTATCATTCGTTTTCTAATCTTCATTTATTCTTAAATCTAACCAACCTTTCTTACTTTATCCATCATCCAATCAAATGATCGATCGCGCAACAAACCTCTTGTACAAAGCAAAGTTTTTGCAAATTTTCCTGCAGCATATCTCGTTTTTGGCTTATTAGCTTTTATCGCTTTTAATATAACCTTTGCAATAACAATGGGATCAGAACCTTCATTCTTCTCGGTCATTCTTTTATACATACCCTCATTTAGTTTTACCAAAGGTGCATAAGCTGTATTCCCAGATGTTTTCTTCATACTCTCAAAAGATATTCCGCCCCATTCTGTATTGATGGCACCCGGCTGAATCACAATCGTATCGATTCCAAATGGTTTTAATTCGGGTCTTAAACTATCACTTAATCCTTCAACCGCATATTTTGTGGCATGATACCAAACCCCTAAAGGCTCGCCGAATTTCCCACCGATCGAAGAAATATTGATAATCTTACCGGATTTTCTCTCACGCATATAGGGCAATACCAATTGGGTTAGACGTGCAAGCCCAAAAATATTTACTTCAAACTGCCGTTTTGCCTCTGCAATTTCAACATCCTCAAGTGCTCCGTATGAGCCATAACCGGCATTGTTTACTAAAACATCAATTTGACCAACTTCGCTAATGATTTTATTGATTCCGACCTTCATCGATTCATCATCTGTAACATCCATCGATATAATCTTAACTCCACTTTCTTCGAGTTTCTTCATCCTATCAAGTCGGCGAGCGGCTGCATAAACGATATAACCTTTCTCATTTAATAATCTGGCCGTTGATTCTCCAATTCCGCTAGAAGCTCCTGTTATTAAAATAATCTTATTTTTCATTTTAACTGAATTCATATTCACTTTTATTTAAAAAAAATTTAATTTTTAATGGCATCCCAAAGCATTTCAAATGCTATATTTGAACTCTTCTTATTCCAAATTATATGCTCTTCTTTCACCATTTTTGTGAACTCATTAAGGATTCCGTTCATGCAGGCAAAAATGTAAGAATTGTCCACATCTTTTACAATGAGCTCTTTTTTTGCCTGTTCAATAATTTGAAAGAATGGCATGAACGGCTCCATTCCTTTAGCCTTCACCGATTCATCGATAAAGGGAGACCGATAATATTGTTCCAAAAATGCAGCTTCCTGAAAATTGCTTACAGAGCTGTTCATACTTCTATCAAACAATTCTTTAAAAAGCAGCTTATAAGGTTGATTTAAATCCAAATCATCTAAAATATTCCTGGCTTTCTGTTTCTTCAGATGCAAAAACAAACTGTTAATGAGCTCTTCCTTATTCTTAAAATAAATATATAAGGTACCAGTCGCAATTCCTGCTTCTTTTGCAATTTTAGCCATGGTCATACCAACAAAGCCTAACTGTTCATTTAGCAATAAGGTTGCCGAATAAATCGCATCTACTTTATTTTCATCTTTGGGTCTCACGCTGCAAATATAATGAATTTATATTCACTTATAAAATATTCTTTAAAATTTTAGGAGTGTGAACAGAATCTTACTTAATGATACTGGCAGGAATTTGCTTTAAATGCTTTAGTTTATATACGAGGGCAAATTTTACCACTTTATCATTTCGAGTGATGGGAATTCCTTTCAAAAATTCAATATTCATAAATTTATCCCCATAAATTTTCTTCGGGTCGTTGTAATCATTACTCATTGAAATATAATAAGCACTCATCCCCTCTTTAAATCCTCCCCGTTCTTCATTCATCCAGGCATATTTATGAATTCTCTCAAGTTCTCCTAAGGCATAAAGTTTAATGGCCAATGGCTTTGCCACATAATAATCAAGATGAGCTGCGGGAAACCACCGTTGAACAATAATGGCTTGCTTAGCACCTGTTGAATCATGTTTAACAATCTCCTGAAAACCATCCTTCACCTGATCCCATCCATACATATCCAAGCTAAAATCAGACTTTCCTAAACGTTTCATTTCGGTGTTATGATCCAGATTAAAGAGTCCGTAATTAATTTGTCCAATTCCAAAGATTAGCACAGCAATCAATAATATGGTGGACATTCTTAATGGCCACGGGTAACTTTTATCGGTAAACTGTTGAACCAAATAAACTGCCGGGAAAATCAACAAAGTCATGTAAGCAGGACCAGTCCAATGAGGTAAAGTTGCCCTAAAAAGAGAGATCCCCAAAAATGTTAATATTAGAGGTATGCTTAAGAATAAAAGAAGGTGCTGATACTCGGTTTGAATATTCAATTGTTTTCGGATGACAGCAATTAAAGAAATGATGATCAATACTATAACTATTGGATTATTATATAAGAACTGACCTCCCAATTCCCTGAAAAAATAATCAAAATGGATGGAAGATTCAGTGGCGTCAATTCTGGCTCCATGAAAAGTAAAACTGATAAAATCATTTTGTAAATTCCAGATAAAAATGGGCAGGCTCACAATTGTTGTGATCAATAAAGCGAAATAGAGCTCTTTTGTTTTTAACCACTTTCGATCGCAAAACAGAACATATAATCCAAAACCACCCCATAAGAAAACAGAAGTGTATTTCGACATTATGGCTAAACCAATACCAATGCCCGTGAAAATCAAATACTTTTTCTGAACACCAAAATCATGCTTTTTGGAAACGACATGAATCAGGAAATAAACGCTCAGCAACCAAAAGAACGTTTGTGGAGCATCTGGTAAAATAAAAATACCGGCTATCACTGAACAATAAATCGAACTAACAAACAACAAAACAGAGAACAATCCCGCTTTTTCATTTTTCAGTGTTTTGGTAATTAGATAAACAATCCAGCTACTGCCCATTCCTAAAACAATGGCTCCCATTCGAATAAACAATTCTGAATCGAGGTTCAGGTTTAAGGTGAAAAGTTGAATGATCCAACCCAGCATGGGAGGGTGGTCAAAGTGGCTTAAAGAAGGGTATAAAGCATAAGTCCAATAATAAACTTCATCATTTCCAAATTGAATATTTTGGGCAATAAAACCACGAATAAATGCTGAAGCCAAAATGATAATAACGACAATTTTATCGTATTTGGTCTTTATAATCATGACCTGCTTTTAAAATGAATACTTCTTGTAATTCTGTAAATTAAGAAAATCATAAATACAAATATCAAAAATGCCATGGTTCTGAACAACCAGGTTTTTAGCCAGGATACTTCAGGTACTTTTGGCTGACTAATAAGCTCATCGTAACGAACAAACGGATTCAGATAAAATTTATTTTTATTAGGGAAAAAGATTTCAATACGAATATAAGTATCCTCATCCTTGAATTTATATTTAGCTGATTGCACATTTTCTTCAGAGAATTTTAGTTTCCCATTTTGCCCGATAAATCTTATTTCTGATGCAACACGATCAAGGCCAACTTCGATGCTATCATTTACAAAAGTAACAGACTTCAATTGAGCTAAATCCTTTAACTTTTCTTTCTTGATCTGATAAGAATCGCCTAATTCGCGATAAATTTCTGCACCAAAAGCATTTCCAGTTTTAAGTGACGAAACAACATTTTTCCGGTTTAAAACCGGAACATTGATAATGGTGCAATAATGCCCTACTTCGTCAGGATTACTGATATCGTGAGCATCATCATCGCTTAAAATTGTAACAAAGTGTCCTGTTGACAGTGCGGCATCCCAATGTTCTAAGGAAGTTCTGTAGTTATTTAAAACTTCAATGCCATCATAATTTGTTAAATATTTAAAATCATCAGGCTTATAGCCCTGTCTTAGTTTCGGATGGGCAATAAATATTAATTCATTTTCATCTCTAATCTCGTTTATCACCTGCTGCTTATGATGTAAACTTTGGTAATAAAAGAAATCGAGCCAATTAACACGCTCGGATCCAACACAAACCTGATGATTTTTAAAAATCCCATATCCATGCTCATATACCGGAAGATATTCAGGAGAGCCTTCACCAAAACGATTAATCTTCATATAATCTGAAGTAGCTATTACATCATAATCAAGATATTTATAGAGGCTGTCAATACGTTCGTTTGTATTTAACCTTCCGTTTGTAATTCCTTTCCAGGCATACGATTGAATTTGAAAATTTGCCTTTATCCAAAATGATGAATCCATTTCCTGGTAAGGATTATATACATTTTGACCACTAAATGCATCTGTGTCAGAAAAGCGATAAATTTTACTTTTTAGATAAGGAACCCAAAGCAGTGTCAACAAAAAAATCAAAAGTATTAATAAAATTTTTGCGACATTAATAGAAAAACGGAATAAAGACATAATGATCATATTCAAGATGCAACAAAGATAAAGTAAATTGAACTAAAAATTAATTCCTCCTACTATTGGAAATCTAAGAAATTAAAAAAACATTCCCATTTTGGGAACTTTTCTTCTTAATACAAGTATAATTATAAATATCTATTTCAGAATCATTCTTAAATAGATTGTTATTAACTGAAAATAAATCATATATGAGCCCATTTCGCATATTTATCGTTGAAGATGATGAGTTCTATGGGGAAATGCTTAAGCATCACCTCTCAAAGAATCCAGATTATGAGGTCGAGCTTTTTTTTACAGGAAAAGATTGTCTTGCGAATTTGCATAAAAAGCCTGCGGCTATCTCTCTTGATTATTCTCTCCCTGATACTACTGGCCAGGATGTTATAAAAAAAATACAAAATTTTGATCCAAACATTCCGGTTATTATAGTTTCCGGACAAGATGAAATATCTACCGCAGTTGAACTGTTACAATCTGGTGCTTATGATTATATTGAAAAAGGTGAAGAGACCAAAGACAGACTTTGGAATTCATTAATAAAGATTAAAGAAAATCTGGGCCTGAAGCAGGAGATTTCAGAACTAAAGGAAGAAATTGGTAAGAAGTACAAATTTGACAAGGCCATTAAAGGTAAAAGCACTGCCATTAAAGGGATTTTCGGAATGATTGAAAAAGCAGCCGGATCAAATATTACGGTATCTGTAACCGGCGAAACCGGAACCGGTAAAGAATTGGCAGCAAGAGCCATTCATTACAATTCGGCACGCGCCAAGAAACCATTTGTCGCTATCAATGTCTCCGCCGTTCCCAAAGAATTGATTGAAAGTGAGCTTTTCGGACATGAGAAGGGTTCATTTACAGGAGCCAATAGTCGTAAGCTGGGAAAATTTGAAACGGCCGATAAAGGGACTCTATTTTTAGATGAGATTGCTGAAATGGACTCAAACATGCAAACCAAACTACTGAGGGTTTTGCAAGAACGAGAATTTATGCGTGTTGGAGGGAATGAGCTCATTAAAGTTGATGTGCGATTGATTGTGGCAACCAATAAAGATTTATCGGAAGAAGTTCACAAAGGCAACGTAAGAGAGGACCTTTATTATCGCCTGCTTGGTTTACCCATAGAAATGCCCCCATTAAGGCAAAGAGGTGACGACATCATTATTTTATCAAAGTATTTTTTAGATGAATATTCAAAAGAAAATAAGGTAGTTACTCCCACGATCTCTCATGAGGCCTGCGAAAAGCTATTAAAATATCCTTTCCCCGGAAACGTTCGCGAATTAAAAGCCATTATTGAACTGGCTGCTGTTTTGGCAAATGATAACTTCATCAATGAAGAAGATATTTCATTTAATTCGGCTCATGGTACCAGCGATTTTTTAATTGAAGAAGATACCCTTCAGGGTTATGAAAAAAAAATCATTAAGTTTTACCTTCAGAAATACAACAACAATGTATTGCAAGTTGCAAAGAAACTCAATATTGGAAAATCTACAATTTACCGGATGTTAAAAAACAAAGAGATTTAAAATTTGAGTTCAGAATTAGATGAAAAAATACAATACCAAACGAATCATTGCTTTTACTGGTGAAGATCAAAAGATGCTCCACAAAATGATCATGATCTTTTTAGAAAATGGTCCGAAAATGTTAAATATCATCCAGAAAAGCCTGTTGATTAAGGATTACGAAAAACTATCCTTTCATGCACACAAATTGAAAACCAGCATCGATCATTTAAGCATAGAATCTCTCACAACCGAAATTCGGCAAATTGAAAAATTCTCCAAAGAAAAAATTAACCTGGATTTACTTCCAGGGCTTATCCGGAAACTTAACACCGAGCTCCAGGAAACCATTCTTGAAATCAAGCAAGATTTCAATATAAATTCTTAATTACAAAGGAATATTTCCATGTTTTTTGGCAGGATTTGACTTGCTCTTATTGCTGGTCATTTCGAGTGCCTCAATCAGTTTATAACGTGTTTGTTTCGGATAGATGATCTCATCGATATAACCCAGTTCTGCTGCTTTATATGGGCTTGCAAAAGTTTCGCGATAATCGTCAACTGCTTTCTTCTTTTCTTCATCAGATAAAGCATTTCTAAAGATTATATTAACAGCACCATCAGCACCCATTACGGCGATTTCAGCCGTAGGATATGCAAAGTTCAAATCTGCACCAATGTGTTTACTGGACATCACGTCATATGCACCACCATAGGCTTTACGTGTAATTAAAGTAATTTTGGGAACGGTTGCCTCAGCAAAAGCATACAATAATTTAGCTCCATGTTTAATGATTCCTCCAAATTCCTGAGCAGTACCGGGCAAGAAACCAGGAACATCTTCGAAAGTAATGATGGGGATATTAAACGCATCGCAAAAACGAATAAAACGAGCTCCTTTAATGGAAGAATTTATATCCAAAACACCGGCCAGATAAGCAGGCTGATTGGCAACAATCCCAACCGATCTTCCACCCAAACGGGCAAAACCTACCACTATATTTTGTGCATAATGCGGCTGAACTTCGAAAAAATTATGATCATCAACAACGGTGGTAATCAAGTCTAAAATATCATAAGGTTTATTGGGGTCTGCCGGAATGAGTGTCTGAAGCTTTTCATCCTCTCTTTTGATGTCGTCTGTGCATGGTTTCATCGGGGCTTCTTCCATATTATTTGAAGGGATAAAACTGAAAAGTTCGCGAATCATCATCATTGCTTGTTCATCATCATCGGCCATAAAGTGTGCAACTCCACTTGTTGAATTATGTGTCATCGCTCCTCCCAATTCTTCCTTGGTGACCTCCTCATGAGTGACAGTCTTTATCACATCCGGACCGGTAACAAACATATAACTTGTATTTTTCACCATCATCACAAAATCGGTCATGGCCGGAGAATAAACTGCTCCACCTGCACAAGGGCCAAGGATTGCAGAAATTTGCGGAACCACTCCAGATGACATCACATTTCGATAAAAAATATCGGCATAGCCACCTAAGCTTTCAACGCCTTCCTGAATTCGTGCACCTCCCGAATCATTCAGTCCGATAACCGGAGCACCCATTTTCATGGCTAAATCCATCACTTTTACAATTTTATTGGCGTTTGCCCGACTTAGTGTACCACCAAAAACGGTAAAATCCTGAGCAAAAACATAGACCAAACGCCCATCAATTTTACCATATCCGGATACGACTCCATCACCCAAAATCTTATTTTTATCAATCCCGAAATCTGTAGCCTTATGGGTTACAAATTTATCGAGTTCGACAAAGGTGTCGACATCCAATAAGAGCTTTACTCGCTCACGTGCAGTGAGTCTTCCGGCGGCATGCTGACGTTTTTTTCTTTCAATTCCGCCACCAAGTTCAGCCTGCTTATTTATTTCTTCAAACTGTTTAAATTTATCTTCTAAATTTGCCATTTTGTTTGTTTTTATTCAATGATGATTAATGATTGGTGACCATCCACTACATCCCCTTCTTTTACCAAAACCTCTTTTACCAAACGGTCTTTTTTGACTTTATATTCACTTTCCATTTTCATGGCAGAGATGATGATAACTGTTTCTCCGGCCTTTACTTTATCTCCGGGTTTCACCAAAACTTTTACCACCTTTCCGGGCATAGGTGTTGAAATGATATTTGAATCTTCACCTTCATCTTTTTTCCGGCTTTTCAAATATTTGCTTTCAGCATCAATGATCTCAACATCAAAAGATTCATTGAGTGTATTTACCAAATATTCTTTACTAGAACCATTTTCGATTAATTCAATATTGTAAGAAACTCCATTCATAATAATGGAGTAAACCCCTTTTTCAACCATGATCACATCGGCATCAAATTTTTGATTATCAAGTAATATTTTTACGTGATTATCAATCCGATTCAGGAGTTCTACTTTGGCAGTTCTATCGTTTAGTTTTACTTCGTAAGACATACTATTGATTTAAGTTAAAAACGCAATACGCTTTTCTTTCTTCCAAAATCTTTCCAGTTATTACCCAACTTATGTTTCGACTTATCCGGCTGAATTTCATTTACTTTATCCAAATAATCAACAAATGCGGCAATGATGGCCACTTCCTCACAATTTCCACAAGTCGGTGGTTTTTTCATCAAGAAATCAAAATTCTTCTCAATGAAATGGGTATTATATTTTCCTGTTTTAAAATCAGGGCAATCCAGGATTCTTTCTAAAAAGCGGATTGATGTTTTGATTCCGGTAATTTTATAATTATGCAAAGCCCTGCGTAAACGAGCAATGGCTTCATCACGGGTTTTAGCCCATACAATCAATTTTGAAATAAGAGGATCGTAATACATTGGGATTTCATAGCCCTCATAAACATACCCATCATGCCTGACTCCGAGTCCCAAGGGTTCTGAAATATGTTTTATGACTCCCGGGCTGGGCATAAAATTATTATCAGGATCTTCGGCATAAATTCTACACTCGATGGCATGCCCATCTTGTCGCAACTCATCCTGTTTAAAGGACAAAACTTTACCATTGGCAATATTTATTTGCTCTTTAACCAAATCAACCCCCACCACCCTTTCAGTGATTGGATGCTCTACCTGCAATCGGGTATTCATTTCCAGGAAATAATAATTCAAATCGTCATCAACAATAAACTCAATTGTCCCAGCACCCACATAATCAACAGCCTGAGCAGCAGCCACAGCATGAGCACCCATTTCTGCCCGCACTTTTTCAGTCATCATAGGCGATGGTGTTTCTTCAACTACCTTTTGATGACGTCTTTGAACTGAACATTCTCTTTCAAAAAGATGAATGGCATTGTGATGGGTATCTGCCAAAATTTGAAATTCAATATGATGTGGAGATTCAATGTATTTTTCAACATAAATTGCATCGTCTCCAAAAGCTGCCATGGCCTCAGATTTGGCCGCATTCACTGAGCTTACAATTTCCGATTCTTTTTTCACCAGCCGCATACCTTTTCCGCCCCCTCCAGCTGATGCTTTGACCATGACGGGTAATCCAATTTCCTGGATGGTTTTAATGGCTGAATCTATATCTGTTAATGGCTCTGTAGTTCCTGGCACAACCGGAACATTGGCCTTAAGCATGGTTTTACGAGCAGTTATTTTATCGCCCATGGTCTCAATGGCGTAAGCCGAAGGTCCAATAAATATAATCCCTTCCTTTTCACATCTTTCCGAAAACTGTGCATTCTCTGAAAGAAACCCATAACCCGGATGGATTGCATCAACCTGGGATTTTTTTGCAACTTCAAATATTTTATCCATCACCAAATAACTTTCATTTGAAGGTGCCGGTCCAATATTATAAGCTTCATCAGCATACCTAACATGCATCGAAGTCCGGTCGGCATCTGAATAAACGGCAACGGTTCTTATCCCCATTTCGCGGCACGACCTGATGACCCTGACTGCTATTTCGCCTCGATTGGCTACCAGTACTTTTTTTATCATGTATTAAGATTTTTATATTTTACCACTACTCAATATTATTAAATAGTAGGTTGCTTATTTAAAACGATTATAATGTAAAGATAACTGTTTTTTGTATCCTCCTAACTGTTAATTATTTAACACATACACTTACAAAAAACACTTAAGATATTAAGCCCTTAATCTGTTCTTGTTTTTGACCGATAATCATAATCACCATTTACTCATCAAACAACTAATAATTAATTTCTTGGAATAATTTTTGCTTATATTCACATCCTAACTAATCTAATAAACTTGTATGAAATTATCCTTTGCGATACGTTTTTCAATTGTTTATTTATTCATTCTTCTAAATTACACCCCCCATTCTTTCGGACAGAAGTCTGTAGAGCAAAAATTAGAAAAACTAAAATCGATTACCGATCAGGCTTATGGCCTTGATGATGTTTTGATTAATGGTGAAGTCTATCGCCCAATCCTGGCAAATACCGATAAACATCCATATTTTTCATCCAATTCGTGGCATCTTGGCAATATCAAAATTCATGGCAAACAATATAAAGATTTGATATTGAAGTATAATCTAGATCTGGATAAGGTTATTATCAGAAGTGTACTTCCATCAGGAACTTTCATGCAAACAGTTTTACACACACGTTTTATTGATGAGTTCAGTATTGAGAATCATCGCTTCATTAGAGCTTCTAAACTTTCTGTAGATTTAAACCTGAAAGGTTTTGTGGAAATTGTTACTCTTGAAAATCCAGGATTTTTTATAAAGCATAAAAAAGCATTTCGCGAAACCAAAGAACTCTTTGAATCGGGCACTAAGGCTGCTTTCTATGAAAGGAAACCACAGTATTTCTTAGTTCATAATGGCCAATCACACAAGCTCTCAAACCGAAAAGCATTCATTAAATATTTCGAGCATAACGAAGGTGAACTGCGTCAATATTTTAAGCGAAATGACATTGATTACAACAAAGCCAATATAGCCGAGCTAAAGCTTTTAATTGATTATTGTAAACAATTTTTAATTCCTCAAGATGAATAAAAGATACATCCTTATATTTTCACTCATTCTGTTGATCATTGTGGAATTAAAATCACAAACTGATCAAATCATTCTCACTCAGAATTATCAAAATTTAAGTTGGGAAACATTTGTAAATGAAATCCAAAAAGATCATCAAATAAACATCTATTACGATCAAACGGCCATCCCTAATTTCAAGATTCAGCTACAAACCCAAAACAAAAGTCTGCTTCTGATTTTGGATCAAATTTTAGAACCTTTTGATATTAACACTTTTGTAGCACCTTCGGGCGACCTTGTAATTTCAAAAGGCATTGTGTTCAAAAAAATAAAACCTCAGTTAATCAATGTTTCACCATCAGTTGTTATCAAAGAAACAAAGCCGCTAAAAACAGATGAAAGCATGGGTGAGTTTTTAAAAACCCAAAATGAATATTTAGCGACAGAGATTGTAATTGGAAATAAGATAATGGGCAGAACTCCTGACAAAGTAAATATTGGTGGACATGTATTAAATGCCTCAAACAAAAAACCCGTAGAAGGAGCTACTTTATTTTTTGATGAACTCGGAAGTGGTGTTGCTACTGATCAAAACGGCTATTTCACTTATGAATTAAGACCTGGGAAATATACGCTAATAATTAACAGTATTTCTACCAAAGACTCAAAAATTGCTTTAGAAGTTTATTCAGCCGGAGAAGCCAATATTTATCTCGAAGATCAATCTTATATGCTTAAAGAAGTGGTTGTAAGCAGCAAAGAAATCGATCCCATTAAGAGCAACCAAATGGGTGTTGAAAAAATAACGACCCAAAGCATTAAAGAAATTCCCCTGATATTGGGAGAGGTTGATATTCTGAAAGTAGCACAAATGCTGGCCGGAGTGCAATCAACAGGAGAAGGAACTTCCGGTTTTAATGTAAGAGGCAGCCCAACCGATCAGAATCTTTTTATTATTAATGATGTGCACGTTTACAATCCGGCTCATTTGGGCGGTTTCTTTTCAGCTTTTAATTCAGATGCCATTGATGACTTCACCTTATACAAAAGTAACATCCCTGTTAAATATGGAGGGCGGCTTTCATCCATTTTTGATATTGGAGCTAAGGAAGGAGACCTAAAATCTTTTAAGGCCAATGGTGGGATTAGTCCAATTACAGGCCGATTACTTCTGGAAGGCCCCATAAAAAAAGAAAAGAGCAGCTACCTGATGAGTATCCGCTCAACTTATTCTGACTGGATGCTTAAACTTGTGAAGGACGTTGAAATAAAAAACAGCCAGGCACATTTTGGAGATGTCTTTACAAATTTTACTTTTATCCTGAATCCGAAAAATAAAGTCAATTTATTCTCATATTACAGCAACGATTTCCTAAGCTTTTATCAACGTACCAATTATGGGTACGAAAATCTTGGTTCATCCATTAAATGGAGACACTCCATAAATTCCACCGACTATTTCGATCTGGTTTTATCTTATAGTAAATATTCATTTGATGAAGAAAATACTGAATTGGGGCTTCAGGCATACAAGCAGTCAAACAAACTTGAACATTATGAATTTAAAGCGAATGCACTTTTAACTCCTGCCGAAGAGCACAGCCTTAACTTTGGTATTCATTCCATTCTTTATCAACTTGATAAAGGGGATTTTTTACCGATTGAGCAAAGCATCATTGAACCAAAGTATTTCGGCGAAGAAAAAGGGCTGGAAACAAGCTTATATTTAAGTGATGAGTGGTGGTTGAATGATCAATTTACAGCTACGGCCGGAATCAGGTTCAATAATTATTTCTATCTGGGTCCTCAAAAAATTAACAACTACCAAGATGGGATGCCTCTGATTCCAGATTATCTTACAGGAATTACTGAATATGGCAAAAATGAGGTGATCAATTCTTATCATCATCTTGATTTTCGGATGGCTACCAATTACATCATTAATGATGAACTTTCGGTGAAACTATCATACAATCAGCTGCATCAATATTTGTTTATGTTTTCCAACACCATCGCGGTTTCTCCGAATGATAAATGGAAACTCACGGATGCAAATATTAAACCACTGAGTGGCGATCAACTTTCACTTGGTTTGTATTCAAACCTATACAAAGGAAAACTGGAAACCTCAGTTGAAGTTTATTATAAAAAGATTCACAACTTAGTTGAAATGCGTGATGGAGCTGATTTAATTATTAATGAAGTGCCTGAGCAAAACACCCTCCAGGGAGAACTTGAAGCTTACGGAATTGAAATGATGATTAAAAAACCCCGTGGAAAATTAAACGGCTGGATCAACTACACCTTTTCAAATGCCATGGTTACCGTTGATGACTTTTACCCAGAAAATCGAATAAATTTTGGGAATCCCTACAATTCAAATTATGACAGACCGCATGCAATTAATGCAGTTGCAAACCTAAAATTGGCCCGAAGGTTTAGTTTATCAAGCAACTTTGTTTATTCAAGCGGGCGACCCATCACCTATCCGGCTGCCACTTATTATTTAGTGGGGGCAGAAACCTTGCATTATTCTGAGCGAAACGAGTATCGGATTCCTGATTATATCAGGTGGGATGTTTCAATTAAAATGGAGGGTAGTTTAAAAAAGAAGAAATTAGCACACGGCTCCTGGTCGTTCTCAGTTTACAATCTTTTAGGCAGAAACAATGCATATTCAGTCTATTTTAAAAGTGAAGAAGGAAAGATACAAGGTTATAAAATGTCAATTTTTGGCAGCCCAATAGTTTCCCTTACCTATAATTTTAAACTCGGAAATTATGACAACTAGAAGAAGCATAAAATATATTTTACCAATCATTTTCTCAATTTTATTGATTTCATGTGTTGAGAAATATTGGCCTGAATTAAACAGCACCGGAAATAATTTACTGGTTGTAGACGGGATGATTACAAATCAACCCGGTCCTTACATCATTAAACTTTCTCTAACTTCTCCCATCGACACCATTATGCAACGACCTGCCACAAATTACAGGGTTGAAATATTTGATGATCAGGGGAATTCTGAAGCATTGGAAGAGATACAGGATGGGATTTATTCAACCTCAACAAATGGAATTCAAGGGGTAATTGGAAGGAAATACCGAATTGATATTAATGGACCAAAAGGACAAAATTATGCCACTGATCTCGTTGAATTACTCCCTCCAACCCAAATAAAATCTTTTTATCCAATGATTGAGAGTAAAACAACATTGGAAAGTGAAACCGAAAATATTGGATATCAATTTTATATTGACACCCATGAGCCATCGACTGATTCAACTTATTATTTATGGAGGTTGGTGCAAACTTATGAGTATCATTCGGATTATACGGCTGATTACATAATGAAGGCAGGAGATTCTATTTTGAGAGAGACAACTGTCGAAGAGGCTAAATCTTATGCAAAATGCTGGTTAACAGAAGAAGTCATGCAGATATTTACCTACAATACCACAATTTTAAGTTCTTCTACCCTGAACCAATTTCCTTTAAATTTTGTTAATACTACGACAAGGGCACTTTCAGTCAGATATAGTTTACTGGTCAATCAGCTTACCATTAATAAATCGGCCTATAACTTTTGGAACAGCATTGAGCGCATGAATTCCGAACAGGGTAGCATGTACACAAGACAGCCCTATCAAATTCGAGGTAATTTATACAATGTTGACCATCCTGATGAAGTCGTTCTGGGCTACTTTTTGGTGGCTGGCTCAGATTCTCAAAGAGTCTTTGTAAACAGGCTGCCCAAGCCTTATAACTACTATTATGATATTTGCGTTCCTAATGAAGCAGACACCCAAAGAACCACCAACTTTTGGTGGAGATTTACCGAATCGGGCATTTTACCTGACTACGACAAAATATTCAATTATCATGGTATGTATGGGATTTTTCTTCCAAATCCGATCTGTATTGATTGCACCCTCAAAGGAGGAGTGAATATAAAACCTGATTTTTGGATAGATGAATAAACATTTCTTGATCAATGAATTATGAAGAACAAACTAATAATTATACTGCTTTTATTAAGTTCAACTTTCCTAAATGCACAAATTGCAAACAATTCTGAGCTTAACAATTTAAGTGAAGATATAAGCGAGAAAAGTGTTCTATTCACCGATCGTGATCTTTACTTTTCAGGAGAATATCTTTGTTTTAAGGTTTATAATCTGATCAATCACTCCATCCAAAATGAAGACCTGAGCAAGGTGGTTTATATTGAAATATTTAACCAACAACAATCCATCATTAAAGAAAAATTTATGATCAGGGATGGAAGCGCTGAAGGAATTATTCTCATCCCGGATGAAATGATCTCGGGCAATTATTTTATGAGAGCCTATACCAAATTTCAACGAAATTTATCCCCTGAATCCATCTTTACCCGGCACATCAGAATTATTAATCCGAAATCGCAATTACACCCAACTCAAATAAATCCTGAGCAGGATATTAAAACAGCCCTGATTGAGGGAAATATAGAGATGGGGCAAAACACAAAAGTGGCTTTCTTTATTCAGCCTTATTTAATTCAGGCCGCTGATAAAGTATGCCTGGTAAATTCCAAAGAGGACTCTATCCAAATATTAAAACCTGCAGAAAATGGCTTGGGAGAATTTACTTTCTCTTCTTCCGAATCTTCTGAATACTTCATTAAGATTGAGCTAAAAGACGGGCATTCCGTAAAAAAAGCCATCAATAAGGCAAAAAACCCCTTTTTGGTGAAAACATTTAGTACTGAAGAAATTTTGAGGGTAAATATTGGTTTAATAGAAAATTCAACTTCATTTTCAGCCGAAGATTCTTTGAGGTTTACTGTATTATCACCTTCCTATAAAACCAGGGGTGAATCTCTTTTTAAGATTAAAAATAAAACAGCCAGTATCGTTATAGCTCAGGATATTTTAGAGGAGGGAATTAACTTTCTGTTGATCAAGAATAAAATAGGATCAATCCTAAAAATTCATCCTGTTTTTAAGCATTCAAATAAGAAATCAAACATTGAAATTAAAACAGATAAAACAAATTATCAGAGAAGATCCCTCGTAAATGTTCAAATGAGTATTCCTGAAAGTCTTACACTTTCAGATACCTATCTAAGCATTTCTGTCACTAAAAAAGGAAGCATGATGTCTGCAAAACATTTACCAGCATCCATCCTTGAAAACGCTATGCTGTTAAACTCCTGGATGCTGTTAAACGAGCTAGAAAACAATCTGAAATCAGAAATTGAATTACTGATGATGCTCTTTGAAGAAAAATTAAACAATCCTGAATCTTATATATCTTTTGCGAACAGAGTACCATCAAAAACTTTTTGGCTACCCGAAACAAGAGGGGTAAGTATCAGCGGATTGATCAGGAACAAAATAACCAAAGAAGGAAGCGAAAACATCAAAATTACGGCCTCAACTTTTGGTGAGGATGGACAAACTCATTTTACCACATCCGCCAGTGATGGTTCATTTCTATTTGCCTTTGATAACCTTAATGGAGAGCAATCCATCTCACTAAAGATGCCTGAATATGAATCAGAGAATCACGAATTTATGATCCATAATGATTTTGCGGAATTACCGAATTTCAGAAACAGTCCGATGGGAATTAATCAGCTGGAAAGCAGCACCATGAATGAGATGTATTTTAATCATCAGTCTCAAAATATTTTTAATGAGACACCAACAGATACCTTAAGCTCTTTAAAATTCACAAATGTTTCATGGATTCCCGACACCACCATTTATATGAAGAATTATGTACCTTCTGAAAGCATGGAACAATTAATCGATGAAATATTGCCTTTTGTTCATGCCCGAAAAGCCAATGGAGATTACAGCATTTCAATTCAGGATAAAGAAGTTTACACAAATTATTCATCACCTTTAATACTCATTGATAATTATCCGGTAAGCAATTTAAATGCTTTTTTAGAGCTAAACCCAAAAGCCATCGAAAAAGTAAGTTTGAATTATACACCTCAAAACCATGGAGAAGTTAGGCTTAATGGAATTATATCATTTTTTACAAAAACAGATAATTTTGCCGGATATCCAACAAAAGATGCTTCGGTATTTATCAACTATAAAACAGCCAATATCTCACAAAAACTAAAATTTGAAACTTACGAAGACAACCTTAAGCTTAAGCGCAAGACTCCTGATTTCAGAAACTTACTCTATTGGGAACCCGGCATCCGTATAAACCACCAAAAATCTGTATCATTTTATACATCAGACAATATTTCTGAATATGAGATAATGGTCAGAGGAATAAGTGAAGGTGGAGAATTGCTAATCGGTAAAACAAGCATTAACATTATTCGCTAATCATTACAAAAAAGCCATCCTATTTTATCAATAAGATGGCCTTTCTATTAAAAGATTGGAAATTCTATTTCTCCACTTTATCTTCTAGATAATATCCTTCTCTGGATAATAAATGATCCAGATTCGCAATTCCCAACGCTACAATAGCAGTAACCACAGAGGTATGATCCATATATTCTGGGATGCTCATATTATACAAATCCCTTTCGGTATGCCAGATTTCACCATAGTTAAAATCATAACCTTTAGGATCGGCCGTGCCAAATGAAATGGTAGGAATTCCATTTAAAGCAAAATATGCATGGTCAGATCCACCAGCTCGGGTTGGCTTTTTAGATGCTTTTCTTTTGCTTAAGATAAACGGAAAATCAGGATTAATATCATTTAAAGGTTCGCAAATTTTTTCAAAATCATTGTACATGGCTTCAGGCACTCTGAGACTATTTGCAACGGTTGGTCCACCATCACGATTAAAATAGTTTGCAATCTTACCCCATTTGTCTTCATTGTTCTGTACCCAGCTTTTTGATCCTAATAAACCAAATTCTTCACCAGCCCATAAACAAAACAAAATGCTACGTTTAGGCTTTCCTCCGGCTTCCATAATTAATCGGGCAGCTTCCATGGCTACAGTTATTCCTGTTCCACAATCCACTCCTCCTGTTGCAACATCAAAAGCATCAAGGTGTCCACCAATCATCACATATTCATCCGGATATTTTGATCCTTTAATCATAGCAACCACATTATGATACTTGATAGGCCCCATTTTAAAATGATTACGAATATCGAATTCAAGTTCAAATCGTTGTCTTTCCTTAGCCATCTGCTCAATAATTTTATATTGATGCTCATCTAATTTGATATCAGGAATGCTTGGCAAATTTTCGAAAGTCATGTCATTGATATTCTTTCGATCATAAAGCGCACGGATAGGATTGGGAGTTGATTGAATGATTCCCAGGATTCCGGCCTCTTTCATTTGCTTGTAAAACAAAGCAGGTTCATTCACATATGGAAGCATTTCTTTTGGCTCATCACGATGTTGCCAATTATATCTTCTAATTTCATTATTTTTCTTTCCAATTTCTTCATTGATAAGAATGAGTGAATCTCTCACATGATCCGCTTTGGCAGAAATATCAATGGGCCATCCACTATTTGTACCTCCAATTAAAACCCAGGCTCCTTTTAATTTGCCTTTCATTCGGTTAAATTCTGCTTGTGTTTTTGGCTCGATAACTACATGTCCTTTCTGAACTCCTTTTGTACCTGCCGTATAAGATGGAGTTGCAAAATGAAGTTGCATTCCATTATCACTCAACAATCGTCCGAACCAAGGACCCCGATTAAAACCAACAGGCAGGGTTCCTGAATAATCCATTTCAACTTCCAGGCCCCATTCTTTAAACTTATAAGCTGCCCATTCAGCAGCATTCTCATAAGCATCAGAACCAATAAGTCTTCCACCAAACCGATTCGAAAAAACATCCAGATGATTCATGGTTTGGTTATCGGTTGTTCCTATTTCAATAATACGTTCAACGACTTTCTTCTGCGAAAAAACGCCGGGACTTAGAAATAAGAACATTAATGTTGAAAACACTAGTAATAAACGTTTCATAATAAATTGGGTTAAAAGGTTATAAAATTTAAGCGAGACTTTTGCTTAAAACAAAGACTGATTTAAAGTTCGAAAGTTATAAAAAAATAGGGGCTTAATTTCTATGGACGGGAGGTTTTATACAAGCCCTAATTTATACCGGCCTTATCGGTTGTTATTTACGACTATCACAAATTAAACTGGAATCAATCTAAATATTTCGATCAATCTTTTTAGTTTGACTGCTTGGAAGCTAATGATTCGAAACGTGATATAATTACAGCACCTACACTGTCGCTGAATACATTAGCCGTGGTTCTAAACATATCCAAGATGCGATCAACTGCCAGAATTATGGCGACGCCTTCTAGAGGCAAGCCTACCGCACTCAATATAATAGACATCATCACCATCCCACTCATAGGTACACTTGCAGCACCGATAGATGCTAAAACAGCTGTAACTGCAACAGTCATTTGAGCTGCAAACGAAAGATCAAATCCATAAACCTGAGCAATAAAAATAGTGGCAACACATTCGTAGAGTGCCGTTCCATCCATATTCATGGTAGCTCCGATCGGTAAAACAAATCCGGCAGCTCGTTTTGATGCACCCGAAGTTTCGGTAACAGCTTTCATCGTCAGAGGTAAAGTAACGATGGTTGAACAGGTGGTAAAACCGGTTAAAATTGCAGGCAACATCCCCCTGTAATGACGAATTGGGTTCACCTTTCCGAGGGTTTTAAGTAACATTGGTAAGGTAAAAAACATATGAATTGACAATCCGGCAATGACAATCAAAAAATAAAACCCCAATGATTTAAAGGAGGCAAATCCGGTTTCAGCAACTATTTTTGCGATGATTCCAAAAACTCCAAGAGGCGCAGTCCATATAACAAAGGTGGTCATCTTTAACATGGCCTCGAATGCTGCATTGAAAACGTTTCCTAATAAATCTCGTTGCGTATGTTTTAATCGGGTAATGAAATAACCAAATAAAATGGAAAAGAAAATGACTGGTAAAACATCACCGTTGGCCATAGCCTGAAATGGATTTTCGGGAATGATATTTAGCAAGATATCTCCCATACCTCGTTCAACGGCTGAGATTGCTTCAGGATTGGCTTCCAATCCAATTTCGGCACCAACACCCGGCTTAAAAACATTTACCAAAACCTGACCGGTAAAAATGGCCAGAAAGCTAGTCATCACATAATAGCCAAAAGTGCGTAATCCCATCCTACCCAAGCCGGAAGCTGAGCCCACCTGAATTACAGCACTCACAATAGAGGTAATCACCAATGGCATGATGGCCATTCTTAGTAACCTCAAAAAAATTTGCGATAAAGGGTTGGCAACAGGAACTATAGGTTTGCCGATGATGAATCCTGCGGCAATTCCTAAAAAAAATCCTACGAAAATCCAAATGGTTAATCTATAGCGGGCTAATTTTGACATATGTAATTTTAAAAATACAAATTTTATTCATCCCATCGACCCTCAAAGAATTCATTTATTAATCCATTATTATTGAATTCTTCGTAAATAAATGACATTTTTGTATGAGTATTTATAAATAAGAAGTACCATAATCGAACTTATGAAACAAAAAGTCTCTTTGGTTTTATCTGGCGGTGGTGCCAGAGGAATTGCCCACATAGGGGTTATTGAAGAATTAGAAAAAAATAGTTTTGAAATAGCTTCGATTGCAGGAACTTCGATGGGTGCTTTGGTTGGAGGTGTTTATGCACTAAACCAAATGGAAGCTTTTAAAAAATGGATGGTCACCCTCGATAAGGGAAAAGTATTCAATTTGGTCGACTTTACACTGGGCTCTCAGGGTTTGGTGAAAGGAGATCGGGTACTTGGCAAAATGAAAGAATTCATCTCAGATGGAAACATTGAAGATTTAAGAATTCCTTATGCAGCTGTGGCCGCAGATATTATCAATAAAAAAGAAGTGGTATTCAGAACGGGTAGTATATATGAAGCCATCCGTGCATCCATTGCCATCCCTTCTGTTCTTACGCCGGTCAAAACAAAAGACGGCCTTTTGGTAGATGGAGGCGTTATCAATAATATTCCAATCAGCCAGGTACAAAGATTTCCAAAAGACATTTTGGTGGTGGTAAATGTAAATGCCAACATCCCGATTGAGAAGCCTGTTCTTTCGAAGGAGGAAAATAAAGAAAAACAATCCATTTATATTCAAAAGCTCAAAGAGTTTCAAAATCATTTAAAGAAAATTTCCCCTTTAAACCATGAAGATAAGCTGAGCTATTTTGAGGTGGTTAGTAAAACCATCAACTTAATGACTTACCATCAGGCACAAACAACACTTGAAAATTACAAACCTGACCTTTTGATTAATATTTCACGTGATTCGTGTACAACCTATGACTTTTTTAAAGCAGAAGAACTAATTGGAATTGGACGTTTGGCAGCCATTAATGCCATCAAAGCATATAAAAACAAATAACTCCGAAGGGATTATTTCATGAGCCCATTGGAATCCAAGGTCAAAATCAAAGCATAACTACTTTCGTAGCTTATAATTCAAAAAGCTCTTAAATAAAAAAGCGAACTTTAAATTTGTCCGCTTTTCGAATTAATTTAGAATGCTTTGATTCTCTGGTGACTCCGAAGGGATTATTGCATGATCCCTCCAAATTCATTGCAGGGAATTAAAACATCAATCGCTTTGCAATTAAAAGACAACCGTTCGCTAACAAAAAAGCAAGCTTTTTTGAGCTTGCTTTTGTCTTCTTATAAAAGATGTTTTAATCAGTAAGTGACTCCGAAGGGATTCGAACCCCTAACCCTCTGATCCGAAGTCAGAAAAACAGGGTTTTATTTTTTTGCTGTTTTCTTATCTAAACCTTCTGTAACGCCCTTTCCAGAGGGTTTTTGAAAAACACCCTTTTTCGTTATTATGTGTTTATTTATATAGTTTGTGTGCAAATTGTGTGCAAATTTGTATCTTTACCTTATAAATTTCATCGATCATGTTAACACAATTCAGCATTTTTTTAGATACCCGTCGCAAGAAAGATAATGATGTTTATCCGGTCAAATTAAGGGTATGGAATCCGCTTGTTAAAAAGGCAAAAATGTATAAGATCAATATGGATTTGACCGAGCAAGAGTATAAATGGTGCTGGGACACAAAAAAGCCCCGTAAGGATTACCGTGAAAACCGAATCATAATTGAAGAAGTTCTAACAAATGCCAAAGCAATAGCTCGTCAGCTCTCCCCTTTTTCCTTTCAGGAGTTTGAGCAGCGTTTATTTAGAAACTCAGGTGATGGAACAAATATCTTCTGGCATTATGATAATGTCATTCAAAGAAAGAATAAAAACAATGAAGTAAGCACTGCACTAAGTTATCAGCACAGCTTACAATCACTAAAATCGTTCTTAGATCATAACGGTTATAAAAATGCTGAACGATTAAGCTTTTATGAAGTGAACAAAGATTGGCTGAATAACTATGAGAAGTATATGACCAATGTACTGAATAGAAGCCTGACAACCGTGGGGATCTACCTCCGCAATCTCAGAGCCATATTTAATCTGGCCATTGAAGAAAATGAAATTGAGAAAGAAATATATCCCTTTGGTAAGCGCAAATACCAAATACCTGCTCCCCGAAATGTAAAGAAGGCTTTGAGCAACGAGCAACTTAAAATATTGTTTGAATCAAAACCCGAAACACCTGAACAACAGAAGGCAAAAGACTTTTTCTTTTTCTCTTATGCATGCAATGGAATGAATATAAAAGACATTGCACTGATGAAACGTAAAGATATTAAAGATGATTCTATCACATTTTATCGGGCTAAAACCATCAATACTACCAAAGCCAATTTAAAGCCGATTAAAGCTTACCTGAATGACTTTACAATGGAAATCATTGATATGTACGGGAACCAAAGAAAAGGCAGTAATCAGCTTGTTTTTGACATCATCTCTGACAATCTGAATGCAGCAGAACAAAAAAATAAGATCAATAATTTTACCAGATTTGTGAATCAACATCTTAAAGCTTTAGCTGAATCCATTGGATTGCCCAAAGAAATATCAACCTATTGGGCTCGCCACTCATTTGCCACCAACTCGATTCGTAAAGGAGCTTCAATGGAGTTCATACAAGAAAGCCTTGGACATGGCAACCTAAATACAACCATGAGCTATTTTGCCGGATTTGATGATGATAGAAAAAAAGAGTTTGCACAGCATTTGATGGATTTCTAAATCTCACAAAAAATCATTATATTTAAAATCCAATCTCTCCCCATATTATGAGATGAAAAGAGTATTATTTCTTTTGACTCATCCTCTAGCCATTTCGATGATATCGACCTTGGTGGTTATATTATTTTGCTTCAACATTACTAAATATGAACTTAATCTAATCAACATAAAAAATATACCTACTAACGATCATTGTTTATTTTATGATTTTAATGAAGATGGATATTCTGAAGAAATTAGTTACTTCAAAAAATTTGACTCTATTCACCAATCCTTTTTGATTCAAAGTAAAGGTATAATTATTGATCAATGGCATTTTAAAGGTAAAATCTTATTATCTAATAGTATATTCTTTGGAGATTATGACAACAATCAAATCCATGAACTATACTTCTTATCAAAATATAATGATTCTGTTTATCTAACGTATTTTGAGCCTTTTAATCCAAATGCTGGTGTTTCAAAAAAATTAATATTTAAAACTCAAAATAAGTTAGGTGATCTCCACGCTAATTCAGCAATATTAAAAGACTTGGATAAGGATGGATTTAAAGAAATTATCTTCAGTTTAACAGCTGGATATTCAATATTTCCAAGAAAGATATATGTATATAATCGAATTCAGGGAAAAATTATTGAAACCGGAAATAACTGTTTTGCATTTCATGAGACCTTTGCTGATGATATCAATGAAGATGGAAATTGCGAAATCTATTGTCATGGAGCGGCTTATGGCAATTGTAATGATACTACAACATACTCTGATCAATATTCATGGTTAATGCTGTTTGATAATAAACTTAATTTTCTTTTCAAACCGGTAAGGTTAACTCCAACTCCATCAAGAACATATACCAGTCCCTTTATAATTAATGAAAGCCATTACATATTATGCTTTAATTCATATAATGGAAATGCTGATTACTCATCAATACGACTGTTTAATTTTTCAGGTAAAGAGATAATCAGGCGAGATTTCAAGAATAATGTTCAATTTATCAGGGCAAAATTACTAAACCGAAGCAAACTATTAAGCTATTTAATTCTTGAAAACGGGAATATATATAAAATTAATACAAATTTGGACTTGGAGCTGACTGCTAGCATCGAACCAATTATGGACTTCAACCCAATTAGCATGGACATAGATGGGGATGGACTAAAAGAATTCATATTTCTTTCAAAAAATTATAATAAACTTATTATAACAAGAAATGATTTTAAAAATCCTGTAACAGTCAATTTTGGAGTACCACCAAAAGGATTCAAATTATATGTTAAACACCTGGGGAATAGGCAAGATCATCTTGTTGTTTACACAGAAACTACTGTTTCAACCTATGTTTATAAAATAAATAGTCATTACAAATATCGCTGGCTTATTTATTTAACCATATTCGTTGGCACCTATCTAATTATAATACTAATAGAAAGAGTGCAACAATATCGGCATCTACAAAAATACAAAGCCGAAAAACTAGTTTCAGAATTAAGTTTAAAATCCATTAAAAATCAAATAAACCCACATTTTACCTTGAATATTATAAATACTATAGGGTCATTATACTCAAGAAAAGACTTTCAAAAAGCAGATTATTTATTTGAAAAATACACCACCCTTTTAAAACATACAATTGTTAAATCTAGCGAGGTCTTTACTACTTTAAAAGAAGAATTAGTATTTACACAAAACTACCTAGATATAGAGCAAAGCAGATTAGAAGGTAAGTTTAAATATGAAATTAAGATTGATGGTAAAGTCAATTGCGAAATAGAGGTACCAAAATCACTCATTCACACATTTGTCGAAAATGCAATCAAGCACGGAATAAGGAATTTAAGCAAAAATGGAAGGATCAAGATAGATGCGAAAACTTTAGAAAAGACTACCGTCATTAGCATTAAAGATAACGGAATAGGAAGAGCAAAGTCAAAACAGAATGATGTATACGGAGCTAGAATGGGGCTCAAGATTCTTGATCAAATACTGAAACACTATAATTTACTGAAAAGGGCAAACATCTATTATCAGATTATTGACTTATCCGAAAATAAAATCCCAAAGGGAACACTTATAAAGATTTATATCATACCATAGATAATTATTAAGATGAAAAAGGTAACTTGTATTTTACTTGATGATGAACGAGAATCAAATGATCGTTTAGAATGCCAATTGAATAAATTAGATCATATTGATATACAATCCAAACGTACGATCCCAGAATTAGCAATCAATGACATTATATCAAAAAAACCAGATATTGTATTCCTTGATGTTGAAATGCCCAATAAAACAGGTTTTGAAGTAGTAGAAGATGTCAGATCAAATCAAGTTTATCCAACTTTCATTTTTGTAACAGCTTTTAACCAATACGCCATCAATGCCATTAAAAAGGAAGCATTTGATTATCTGCTAAAGCCCGTAAATTTGGACGAGCTCAAGCAAACACTTCATCGATTTTGTTCAGAATCATTCAATCACAAGTCAATAAAATTAAGTGATTGTACGATATGTAAAAACCTTAGCTCTCGTGAACAAGAGACACTACTAATGATCATTGATGGTAAAACAAGTAAAGAAATTGCAAAACAATTATTTATAAGTAAACCCACAGTAGATTTTCACAGAAGAAATATATTATCTAAGACTAATTCCAGAAGCATTGAAAAGTTAATTCATAAGATACTCAACATAAAAATCACTAATTGATCTTCTTTAGCTAACCATCACAATTCAGTTAAAATTTCATAAGTAATCCAATGATCTATTATGGGTACTAGATAAAAACTAGTATTACTATAAGTATTTGCATTCCAATATCTTCATAAATTTCAAATTAAAAATTAAAATCCATTTTTACTAAATTTAATATTATGAAGAAATATATGTATATCGTAACAGCAACAGTGTTAATAACCTGTATGTACAGCTGTGCAACAATTTTTAGTTCAAGCAAATACCCTGTTCAATTTAAATCTACACCTAATAAAGTTCTAGTGGAAATAATCGATCGTGATGGCGTTATGGTTTACCAAGGTGAGACTCCAGCAGTAGTTCAGCTAAAAGCAAATAAAGGATTTATGAAGAAGGCGATATATAATATTAAATTTAGTAAAAATGGATTTACAAGTAAGTCCTATTCTATTAGTGCGACCTTAGATCAGTGGTATTGGGCCAATTTAGTACTTGGCGGGGTTATTGGCATGTTAATTGTTGATCCAGCATCCGGTGCAATGTTCCAAATTAATACTCCATTTATTGATGCGGTTCTATCTTCTGAATCTAACTCCAACAATATAGAAGATAACACTATACAAGTATATGATATTAATAATATTCCAGAGCATTGGAAAGAACATCTCTCAAAAATCAACTAATCACCTATCATCCAGTAGAGTCAACAAAAACAAGGAATAATTTAAGATAATAAGAACCAAACTTCTAGCTCAAAGCATATTGGAAACTTCAAAAAGCTAGTTTAATTTATTGAAAAAGAAATTAAAACTACGTAATATGAAAATAAGACATTTATTATTCAGCCTCATCCTTATCTTTCTATACTCCCCTGTTATAAAAGCACAAAACAAGACAGCGTTCTATTCAAAGTTAGGATTTGCCCTTTATGAACCTATTAATGATGGATTTAGAGAGGTATATCCTTTAGCAATCGGCTATAAAGTTGAAGGGGGAAAGTATATCAGTAATGAAGTAAGAGCTGGACTTGGAGCAACCTGGATGGGTATTGGTAAAGATAGTGACCATGAAAAAAACAAATTAAGTATGTCTGGAATATCTGCACAAATTGAATGGGTACCAAAAAATGAACAGGGGCGTGATTGGTTTACAGTAGGACTAGCTGGTAAGATGAGATATATGAAAATCAAATATGAAGATGGGGATGAAATATCTGAGGATGGATTTGGTTTGAGTCCTCGGCTTGGGTTTAATATTTATCTCTCCGAGCAATTAGGTATTTATATTGATATAGAATATGAACTAATAAATGATTCGTACGATGAAAATATGGGAGGGTTCATTTTAACAACCGGATTAAGAATCCATTAAATTTTCTTGAAAATGCCAAAAAAACGAAGAGAATTTATCAAAAATATAGGCATTCTTAGCGCTGGAATTTGTGTTTCGCCATATTTTGGATGTGGAGACAAAGTTGATCCCCAAAAAGATAATGGTAATTCTTCAAGCCCAAGTCCTAATCCAGATCCTATAAGTTCATTTCAGAAATATAATTTTAATGTAAATTCTCCACCAAACGAAAAAGCCTTGTTTGAAATTGTTAGTGGTGTTTCAGACTCAGAAGGAGTATTGAGATTTTCAAGCAGTTTTGGAAGTGATTCTTTTTTTGTTTCTAATAAATGGGGAACTGAAAAGCTTCCCAACATAAAAGGTACTTGTTTTATTCATAAAACTGATAAAACGAAGAAAATTGTTTATGTTGAAGATGAAAATAACAAATATTTTTCGGATTTTTCATTCCCTTTATATGGAGGAACAAAAAGTGGAAGTATCATAACAATGAATAAAATCATTGATGGTCTGGGGATAAGAGGAACTTGGGTTAAGAAATTAGATGAATCACTACCTTCCTGGGATTGGGAAAAGATAGATGATCGTCCAGGTTCCATTTATTTAGGAGATTGGACTTTTGATGAAATAAAAAATTTTAATACTACATTAAAAAAAGGAAGTCTTGTTATAACGACAGTTACACCAAACCCAATTAGTGCAAAAGCTTATGCTATATTTTCTGCTTCTGGACAAGTTTTAGATGGGATAGATTATGCAATTGATATTATTAATTATGTTTCTCCTGGAACAATTGATAGGAATAAAACTTATGCATGGTATTTACCAATTTCACCTGTACCATTTGTTTCAATTTTTGAACCTGCAGCTGGGCTAATAAAATATAGGGCAGAAAATATCAAAGACTTTTTCCCTTCAGCTATTGGAAACTCTTGGAGGTATTCCTTAGGAGATAGTTTATACGAACTTCAAATTAAAGGATTAAGAAACGTAAAGGGTAAAAATTTATTCATCTCAAAAGGAGTTGATGGGATGGAAGAATATTTTGGGTATTATGGGGATAAATTAAATCATTACGGTTTTAATTTATCAGGAATTGGAGATGTTTTTTTTGACCCTCCCATCACTTTTGGTGATTCAGATATTGCGATTGGGAAAACCTACGCCTCTAGCTCCAAAGTAGTATGTGAATCCTACCCCGATCTAACAGGCAACATTCAAGAAGTCTTTTCTTACGAAGACAGAGAAGTTATTGCACCTAGAAATAAACCTTATGGAGGATGTTTTAAAGTAAAAGAACAAATCAGTTTACAAGTTTCTAGAGGAGGAAATACTGTAAGTGATAACTCTACAGCTTATCATTGGTTTGCAAAAAATATTGGAAAAGTAAGATCAGAATTAAACGGGTCAATATTAGAGCTTTATGATTATGATTTTCAGCATCTAAAAAATTCTGAGATAATCAAAGAATTAGAAATAAATATTTCAATTGCTAGTAAAGTTAGTGAAGCTATAAAGAAGCTAATTTAATTATGCATGAATTATGGCTATTTCCTCCTGATTTGGCTAATCATTTTAGTATTAATTATTACTCTTATCGGAGCTTAGGAAAAAAGAAAACTCATATCCTTTAAAAAAAGCTGCTGAACCTTTGGTCTAAATAAGCAATCAATTTTCTCTGACTTTTCCACTTTGAATTGGGATTGAACATCATTTGGTAATTAATGGAATAGAATATCGTGTAATTCCACTTTGCCATCCAAGGCAGGCTGGTAAACTTGGTAGTTCAAATTCTCACTGGTATGAGCTCCACAGGCAATGGGTTTTAAACGTCAGTAATATAATTTAGTCAATGGATGCTAAAACAATTTAAGCTGATCCTGTTCAGCAATTTCTTTTTCGTATCAGATTCTCTTTAAGTTATAGTAACTTAATTCTTTAGGTAAAACTACCTCAACTTCTTTATGTACATTTCCCCCACGTCTATTGATCAAATTTCCTTTTCCAATCTTTTTTATCACTGCCTTTTCTGCCTCTGCACCCATCTCCCTATAATTTTCAATTTCATAAAAAGTAAAGTAGAAATTCTCAACCATAAAATTCAGGTGCGCTTTTATTTCTATATCTTTTTCTGCAATAAACCTCACCTTTAATTCAATGGTAGTTGGTTCATAAATATTGTTTGTTTTTACTATGAAGTGTTGATATCCTAATTCTTTAATCTTTTCTAAGTCTTCTTGTTTATGAATGGTATAATTCCCACCTAATAAATCCGACATGTGCTGAGTCAGTCGCCAACCAATATTAGATGCTTTGCCCACATAATAGGGTATAATGCGATTCTCAGGTATTTTAATACACCAAATATAAATGCCTGATTTATTTACATCATTGGTTAGTTCAGTATATTTTGTAATTGGGGACCATTTGGATAGTATCATTCAATCAAATTTTAGTATATAAATTTAATAAGTCCTACAGCCATTTCCTTATATCTTCTTTACATTCTCCACCGCAATAATCACCTCCAGCTTTTGGTTCTCTACCTTTTGCAATATAAGGTCTAAATAGTCATGACCTAAGTGATTGCGTATCCATGCTATCTCATCAAAAAACGCCTTCTTTTCCTTGGCTGAGGATGATGGTGATAATTTCTTTCTGCCTATCCGTCCGAGGGTTCGTTTCGATAAAGTATGGTACTTTTTAATATCTGTTATTAAGGTCTTCATAAAACCGATGATTGCATCTTCGCTTGGATTAATAACCTTTAAAGCAACTTTTAAGTTATTATGGGCTTTGGTTTCCAGTGCGAGCTCACTTTTGCCCGATTTATGCTCTGGTCTGTAGCTTTTAATTTCTTCGTAGGCTGGCCAAAAATCTTTAGATAACTTCAATTGTTGTTCATCAACATCACACTCAATAGAAGGCAGGAGTTCATCTATAAGCATACTATCCACCTTTTGCTTCTCCTGACTTGATATTTTAATCTGTTGGGCAAACAGACTCAATCCCTTTTTACGCAAGACATTCAGTTCAGATGTTTTGTGTTTTTTGGCCGTTTTAACCCTTGCCGGCAACAGCTTAATTTTATCAATAACCTCCGGATGATTAAGTTCTATTTCCTGATATTTATTCCGGATGATGGTTGAGATATTCAAATCATCATTACTATCAGGACTTTGGTTTACTCTTTTAAATAATCCTGATGGGCTTGGCTCTTCACGAGGATCAAATATTTTAGCATCCTCGCCCAATGCATTGTGTATCATAAACATTTTTTGAGCTGCAATCTCTCTTGATTTCACGATATCAGAACCAATTTCTGAAGGGAAGAAGTTATAAATAAACAATTCGTCATAAACCTTCATCCCGATACGATTAATCCTGCCTACCCGCTGTATTACACGTGTTGGGTTCCATGGAATATCATAATTAATGATAATACCTGCCCGGTTCAAATCAAAGCCCTCAGAAAGCTTATCACTCGTTAAAAGCACATCAAAATCATCAGCTTGACTTCCTCGATACTGTGCATTAAAATTGGTATTGAGGTATTTTGATAACTGTTTGCTGATCTTGCCATCGCAAACCAGAAGCCTGTTACCTAATTTATCACGCAAATAACCTTCAACATGCTTTACAGTGTCTACATATTCAGAAAAGACAATGATTTTCCGTTTGGGATTTTCTTCTTTTAAAAGAGCTTCAATCTCTTTATATACCGAATCCCGTTTGGGATCATTATCGACCAAATTCAATTCATCAATTTCTTGTTTTATTTCTTCAAACAACTGCTGGTCGCTTTGAATATCAGCTAAAAAATCCTCTTTTCTCTCAAATGAATTGATATCATAAACGGTATTGTTCTTGGGTACTTTTCGATCCAATAAGTCATTTTCAAATTTTTTGAGAACATCCAGAATTTCATCCTCATCGTATTTATAGATCGCTTCGATCAATTTACGATCTAAGATATATTTATTCCCAGACTGTTTTATAAACTTCTGAACCAGTTCATGTACTCTCAGGAAAGAATTGATCGAACTTGCAAATGCTCCAAAGGAGCTTTCAAATCGTTTCACCAACAACCTTCTCATAAAGTCAAATAAGTTGCGCTGTTGTTGAAATGCACGGTTTCCACGCTCATCTAGCTGCTCTTCATCATCAACTATCTTTTCATACATAAATGGCTGGTAAATGGCTCCATTAAAACGACCATCCTCGATAAAATATTCGGAGATGATTTTATCATAAAATTTAGACTGCTCAGGAGATAGATGAAAGAACAATTCCTTTGGGTCTCTTACTTTTGATAATTCCTTGATCTCCTTTGAATATTGATAATCCTGCTCCAAATCCAGCCGATTTCTTCGTATTACAATTGAAGCTATATCTCCTTTAATCTGATTTGCTAAGCGTTTCGTTTCTTCCCTGACCTTTTCCAGATCAATGGGCAGTTCATCATTCATAAATTGCACATAGAGTCTTTCAGCCTTTTTGAGCTTATCCGGCTTCTTTGAGTTATAATATTTATTTATTTCTGAAAGCTTTTTGAAACGGTAATTATAGCCTCTGAACACGCCTTCCAAATTATCCTCAATAGTAATTCCTGACTTACCGGGCACAATAAATAGCTTTAAGAGAGAGAAGATATCTTCCGGAGAATTATTAAAAGGGGTAGCTGTAAGCATAATAACCGTCCGCTCACGGCAAATATTTAGTAAGGCTTCATAGTCAGCAGTGTCCTGGTTCCTGAAATAATGTGCTTCATCCACAATAACCACCTCAACATCTTTATCACCAATGTTTTCAGCGATTTCTTCGAGCTTCCCACGACTCTGAACATCCCAGTCGTAAAGCTTAAAATTGTTGATATAGCCCCACCATCCGGTGCTCATGGTCTTATCCCCTATCAAACCGGGGGGGCAAATAACCAGCCCACGCTTACCCATATTTTTTGCAATCAGAGAAGCAATAACTGATTTTCCCAATCCTACAACATCGGCAATGATCACTCCATTATACTCTTTAATAATGCTCAGTGCTTGATTTACGGCATCAATCTGATAGCTAAATTTTTTAAAGCCAATATGCTCCAAAAGACGCTCAACCTCGGGCTTTATATGCTTTTGTTGTTGTAGATCAAGATAGGTTTTCAGGATCAATGTATAGGCTTCAAAAGGTGTTACTGTAGCAGCCTGAGATTTATGTTTGATAAACTCAATCAAGAACTTTTTACGTTCATTATTTTCTGAGATCTGAATGCCTCGTTCCCAGAGTTCATCAAAATACGATTCTGCATCTTCAAAGCCATAGTCTTTGATCTCAACATTAAATTCCTCCTGACCGGATAGGCCCGCTTTCGTCAAATTACTGCTTCCGGTCACAAATTGACCGTGCATATTTTGTATTTCTGCTTGCTCATTATTTAGCTTGAAGAGGTATAATTTTGCATGATTTGGGTTCTCAGTCTTTCGGATCATCAATCGCCCTTGATCCAGCATGTTTAAAAAGAATTCAACCTGATTATAGAAATCTTCGGTATCCATTTCCTCATTATTAATGGCATAAGCAAGCGAAGAAATAAATTGGTTAAATTGATCATCCTGCGATAAATCCTTTTCCTGATGGCCATACTCTACCATTTTACCCAATAATTGATCAACCTGAAGTCCAACCAACAATTTAAGCTGTATTTTTTCATTCTTCATTAAACTTTTATGGAGTTCTTTCCAACCCGAGAAATAGAAGAATCCAACCAAAAACTTCAACTCTTCACTGATGTTTATTAAAGTATTTAGCCTGCCTTTTAAGGTCTTCTGTTGCTTATTATTGGTAATGAAATTGTGTGCCATGGCTAAAATTTTTCCTGATTCATTTGATCTACAAGGCTCTGAATATTGCTCATTAACTTAGGAAAGGGCAAGCTCTCACTATAAATCATTTCTGCCTGCATTTTCTTATAATCCTTTTCCCACTCACCAATATATTTATCAGGTGGAATCGGGTTTAAGTTGGGCGGAATATGCAATTTATAATCAACACCTCCCAATTTACTAAATTTATTACGGTGGTTTATGATCTCCTGATACAACACATGATCCTTGATGGCTTTTTGGGCATAAGGTGTTTGAGCTATTTTTTCAATATCGTAAAAATGTCGACTTAATCGTTCAACTCTAATTTTCTCTTCCGGACGTTGAAATTCCTCATGGAGCAGAAACAGTTTCTCCAGGAAGGTACGTTCAGGGTTAACACAAGGAATTGTAATTTCTGAGTCGGCAAAGTCTCTACCTTTATACTGTGCTCCAACATAAGAACAAAAATTTCGCTCTGAATAAGGGTCACGCATGGCACGACTGCCAATTTCTAAGACTACCTGGGGTAAAATATATTCATTTTTTTCTGTAACCGCAGGATATTTAATTGCTATTTGAACGGGATCTTGATCACGGGTTTTTACTTCAATTAAGTCAATTTCTACCTCATCAAATCCATTTTGTATAAAATCTTTTCTAAGCCCTGTTAGAAATACACCTGAAATATAATCAAAAGAAGCATCACGTAATTTCGTAACCTGGGTACGACTAATATCACCTGAAAAACCCAGAAACTCTCTGGATAATGCCAAATCAATATCTTCTGAAAAACGCTCAATAAGACCCCAAGCTTTGCTTAATGAAGTTCCTCCTTTAAATACCAAATGGGGTGCAACCTCCATTCCAAAAACAATCCGGAGCGTTTGCACCACCCACCAATCCTTTTCGATGGCTGCGGGTGGTAAATCAATCTCCTGACTAACTCCTCTATAAATAAGATCCTTTTCTTTATTGGGTAGTTTGTAAAAGTTCATATTAATTATTTTAGTGCTTTAGCCATAATCTCACCTATCCACCTTGGGGCTAAGCGGATATCATGTTTCAAAAGCTCCGGTTTTTCTTTGGCCAATATGGCCAATATTTTCTTCTCTTCTTCCTTGCTTAACTTTTCTTTACCAATATCTACAAGTGCCATCACTACCAGTTTACTGATCTCTCCTTTCAATGCCATTTTTTTGGGGCTGGCTTTTTTAAATACAATGGTTGCATTTTTTAGATTTACAGTTCGTGAAGCACCATCCGTAAAATAAACCAGCTTTAAAGGTACCTGGGTACTTAATCCTAACATATTCTGAGCATATACACCTGTTGGTAGTAATTTTGCATTATCACGACGAGCAATGGCTTTAGCAATTTCTTCTGTGGTAGGATATACATCGCCTATTAGTTTACTAATACTTGGCTTTGCATAGATGCCATAAGCAAGACGTTTTATAAGTTTAAGCTTAGTAAGACGATGCAATGCAACATTAATGGCTTCTATACTTCCATAATCTGCAAAATCAGCAGGATAAAATATACTCCCACCTCTTGCACCTTCTATATGATTTTGTATTTTTTTTTCTATACTGGCCATACTGTAAGATTCACTTGATTTACTTGTAACAAATATAGTCAATATTTCTTACAAATTATCACCTCCAATATCTTAACTTACTCCTTATAATTTATCACTATTTCTATCTTATGAAGTATATAATGTAATTACTCTAGCTTTTGTATTACAAGCTCTTTATATACGAGCTTGTTAAATTACATTCTCTGGTTTACGAATAGCACCTATGAATGATAAGCGCCTCACTTTTTGATCTGAATAATTTGTAACCTATTTGACAATTTTTTGTAACTTATTTCTTATATTTTAGTTACAAAAAACGTATTATTCAACATCACCAAATTTATCAACAAAGCCTTTATAAATTTCAATATAATTGGTTGGTTTACCCAAATTAGCTAAGTTCCGCTTTTGGGCATTTACCAACTTGGGGTACCTTCGAGCATACCAATTTTCCACTTCCATTATATCTGCCCAATTAAGGCCATAAGCCTGATAAACCAGATAATCTATTTCTAATTGTTCAAAAGAATTATAATCATAATTAATGTCATCTCTTTGGTTACTAATTATTAATCTAACAACCTGATTTATTTTATTCTCGAAAATTATAGAAATTTCTTTTACATCGTCTACTTGTGCATCAACAGAGTGGCCAAGGCAGTTTTTAAATAAAGCTTTTTGTAGTTTTGAATTGAGTATTCCTAAAGTGGTCTCATAATTTAATAAATAAGGGAAAATACCACAACTCTTATTATCATATGGTGAAGGATTTCCAACTCGATATGTTGGAGCATACATTCCAGTCCTTGAATAACTAATATAGTTTAAAAAATAGCTATCCGAGTTTTGAAAACGAGAGCATAATTTTGAATTTCCACCCTTCTTATTTTGTTCTTCATTCCTTTGTTTAGTTGTTAATGTTTTCATTCTTTTAACAGCCCACTCACTCCAATCAATAAAATAATTTGTCGGTACATAGTAATTAGGCAACCAACCATCATCAGAATCACTTTCCCCTCCTTTATCATAAGGCACTATATATTTTCCTCCAAAATATCGATTTGAATCCGGATTATCTTTAGAAATACCTTTATTAATTAGATTTCTTCGAAGGTTTTCGTTATTACGTATAGAATCTAAATCAGATTCTATGAGTAAAAATTCTTTGAAGTCATTTATATTTTTATAGGTTCCTCTGGCTTCAGGATTTTGGAAAAGATAACTATCATTATCTCCGGTTTGTAATCCAACTTTAACTTCTGCCACATCTCCAAGTTTAACCACTTCAACAGATTTTTTATTAATATCAATGCTTCTGGCCTGTATAATTTTTCCATCAATATTTGTTTGTTTTTTAGGAGCAATTGTATCATTCATCAAACCAAACAATTTTGGGGATGCCACAAAGAAAGGGTGATTGGAATTGGTTTCAATCCAGCTCTGAGGGTAAGTATACACGGCATATTCTTTAGAACTTTCAGAAGTCCAATACTCTCCTTTCATATAAAGCACCTCTTTTTCTTCAAAGGATCCTGTTGCATAACTAGGCTGATTATATTCTGTTACTTTATCCAGTAATTGAATAAAACGATCGTATTGTTGATGTATAGAGGTATTGGTAAAATCGGCCATTAATAAAGGCTTAACATTATCTTTTGGTTTCTCTAAACGTTCACAAAGAATAACAGCTGTATTTACAGTAGCTTTAAAGGTATCGGGGTGTACTCTTACCATACTATGTATTTGGTTCTCGAGTATGAAATCACGCAATTGTTTATGGCTTTTAATGGTCATAAAAGTATCGCTTGCAATAAAAGCTAATAAACCTCCATGTTTTAAGGCGGTGGTCTCTTTTTTTCCACGCAGATATTTGGCAATAAAAGCACCGTATGGGTCTTTGCTCCCCAAACGAAGTTTGTTTTTAAGCTTGTCATCAATTTTGGTTCCACCATAAGGTGGATTGCCAATCACAATATCGAACTGTTTAACTCCAAACATCCATTCAGGCTCAAACCAATTGACGACTTCATTTTTAAAAGGATCCCAGTTTGCCAGCTGCATGGGACGACTTTCCATATTAGGATCGCAAAGTAATTGATCGGTATAAATGTCTTTTTGCAGTTTTCTAAATTGCTTTCTCAGCTCTTCTTTATCAATACCATGAGCCTGTAAATAGTCTTGCCTGATTTTTTGTAACTGAGGGATTAAATCAGAAACTTTAGTAGTTTCAAGTGTGCCAGAGCTATCCAGATCAATAAGCGTATTTGCTGTCACAAATTTAAACTCCAGGTTGGGTAATGCAATGATGCCTCGATTCTTTTTATCATCATCAATTACTTCATCTACAATTAAGGATAAGAAACTTCTTAATCTTGAAATTTCAGCAGCTATCGGCTGGATATCGGCGCCATAAATACAATTTTGCAATACTCCCAGTTTTCTCGAATATTCAGCATTGGCCTTATTCAATATTTCCTTCATTTCTGACTTGACAGCCGCATTGGTAATCTTGTTTAATTGTTTAATTTTCCACTTTTCAGCTCCTGGATCTAACTTCTGTAAGGCAAGAACAATTTTATGTAATGCTCCCATAGGGAAAGCACCGGATCCAGCAGCCGGGTCTAGAATCTTTACCTGGTTAAGAGCATCTAATATGTGTTCCTTTTCCAGATCAGAGAATTCAACATCTTCACGATCTCCAAATAACTGATGTAATCCTTTTTCGCTAAGTTGAGTTTGATTGTGAATATATTTAACAAGAGCCTCCTCTACCATATAATCAACAATCTCACGAGGTGTGTAGAAACTACCTGTTGAATTTTTAACAGATTTCTTCTCTCCGCTATCCAAATTAGGGTCAATTTCCGCAAGTAGGTTCTCGAAAATTCGTCCCAGCATCTCCGGGTCAATACTTACCTCAGCATCGTTAATGCTATTCTCATCAATGGTAAAATTGTACTGCTCTAAGACAAGAAATAACTCCCTAAACCACTTATCCTTGATTTTCAGAGAATGGATGGCACGTTGACCTTCTGATTTCTTATTACCTTCATAAAAATCACTATCAATTCCCGATTGAGGTTCAAATAACCCTCCATTTAAAAACGGTATGAGCTCATGACCACTGGGCAGTTTATTGGGACGATCGATCATTTCTTTATTAAGTATTTCAAAAAAGAGGAGTTCCAATCGTTCATGGTAATAATTCCCTTTTACTTTGCTAAGCGTCAGCCAATCGGTTGGAATTAAAGGAACGCCTTTTGATGATTTTTTATGCTTTAAGAACCAGCAAAAGATAATACGACCTATCAAACGAACCCCAAACTGTCGAACAGTCTTTCTGTCTTTAAGGTTTCCAGGTAATGTTAAATTTGATTCCAACTTTTCTTTGTGACGCCCTTTACCAACTTCACCCCCAACCAAACTATAGAATGATCGTACAATTCTTTCATAAAACTCCTTATTTAGAGGTTCAACACTGAAAGCTTCCATTATTTCATCTAAAGAAGAGAAATTGGAGGTTTCAATACGTTGAATAAAAGTTCTATTAGTTAGTTTTGGATCAACAAAATAGGTATATCGTTTCCAATTAGAATATTTCTTATCCTTTTCACCATAATTCTTACGAATAAAGCTAAAGCGAAACCTTCCACTACTATCATAAAAAACAAATATTGCACCATCCTTAAAATCTTCTTTCAATACCTTTTTAGCCAAATCGTATTGTTTCTTTTTTGAGCTTCGAGAACTAAGCTCATCCCTATATTTGCAAGCAAACACAAGCAATTCGTCTGTATTTACATATTCGGCTTCACCCAGCTTGATTAAATCGCTAAACTGCTCCTTTAATTGATTTGGGATAGAAGTTGACCAGTCTTCTTCAATGGGCTTAAATGAAGATATTTTGTATTGAAAAAAACGCTGTAAGTTTTCAGGCTTAAACTGCTCAATAAGTTCAGAAAGAGATGAATTCATGCGAGTATGATTTATATTAAAGATGAAATAATAGGTGCGGGGAGAAAACCCATTGTCATCCCAACTCAATTAATTGATGAACAAAGGATAAATTTAGGCAAATATGTTCAAACATCAATCCGGCTTATGCTGGTTTATCAACAATGCAAGGTTAATTTATTCCAACTTCACATCCACCCGATTGTGCAATAGCTGATCCAGGGCAAATGGGATCTTGTAATTGGTAAGTAGTTCTCCTGAGTAAACACTCACCCAATCGGTATAGGTAGCATTGAACTCCCACTCATCGTATTGTTTAAGTTTGGTAATCGTACCTCCTTTGGGGATCTCTTTAGGGGGTAAATTAAACCCAAAACGATCAAAAATTCGACGCCCTTTCATAGCAGTTAGTATATTATCCAAGGCCGAGGCATAGACGTGTGCAGGAGTTTTCTTCTTTGATTTTTTATCCACATCAGGTATGGTGAATATCTTACTTCCATATTTAATGATCTCGGTTAAGGCAAGCCCATTGTCTGCTATTTTAGAGGCCTTTTGTGCCCATTTAACCGTATACTTTGATCCCCACTTTTTAAGCCATTCAGATACGAGTAAATCAGCTGTTTCTTTGTTTGGAACAATCATATGGAAGTGTGGATTATAGGTTCGCCGAACAGGATTAAAATTGCACTCCAATGATCGAATACCCATTAACTTTATCCCGGCTCCTCGCTGATGTCTTTTCTTAGCTGCATTTTTTATTTGTATAAATGCATGCATACATCCATCTATCATTTTTTTTAATGATCGTTTGCCATAAGATTTCACGGTTAAAGTCACAAAATAGGGTTCTTCCCAGGTATCGATAATTGGCATGTACTTATTCATAAGCTCGGCTTTGCGGATTCCTAGGCATATAGGGCAAAATCGGTTCTTACAATACTTACCGTAAACACGGCCACCTGAACTGGTAACATTGGACTGACAATGATAGGTATTCCAATAAGATTGTACACGTTGAGGTTGGTTCTTTGCCATAGCTACATCCACCAAACTAAGTGACATACTTTGGCCAATTATTTTCTTCTTGGCTCGTTTTTCCAAGCTTAACTTATCCTTCATTTCAGAGCCCGTTCCGCTTACATAATGCGCTGCTATTGAACCTTCGTTTGTCCCACTTTGTGCTAATGTATAGATAGAGCTCCCATAAGGAGCTTCAATGGCTGTTGTTTTCATCTTATCTTTGTTTTGGGATTAGATAATTATCAGCCTCACTTTTAATCTCTGAGTTAGATTTTCTGCGATTGTTCTTCAGGTAGTCCAGCAAGTCTTCCTCCATATAATAATTCCTTTTAGAATTAGGGAGTTTTATGACCGGAAGTTCACCTTTACTGGTTTTTATGTAAACGGTTTGTTTGGATAAGTCTAAATATTGAGCAGCCTCATCAACGTTAAAAGGTTTAATTGTTTGCTTGGCTTGTTCATTATTAGTGAGAAGTAGTAGAAGGTTTTTTATTTCATCTACATCCCGAATAAGCTCGCTAAGAGCATTTGGCAATTCTTCAAAAGTTAGTTTCATGTCACAAAGTATTTTTAATACTCTGCGATATTAGGAGGGTTATATAAGGCGAATTAAGGCGATTGCCCTTATTTTAAGTTTTTAAGAAAATCTTTGATCTTTTCAAGATGGTTATAGGCTGTATAATGACCTTTACCATCTGAATCTTCATTTATTAAACAATTAATATTGCCTCTGATATTGCGTGGATTTGAATCTAAAATTTCACCCATCAATTTATCTCTTTCATTAGATTTTTCCTGACAATATTCTCTTTTCAAATAGTCGACATATCCCAATTCATAAAGAAGAGCGATAATATATGGTAGCTTATTTTCGGTAATAGCCTTCCAGATTTCTTTTATAGCCTCTTTATCAATACCTCTTATCACATTGAGATAATGAAAGAAATTATATTTTGTTAATTGTGTACAATAGAATTTGATTTGTTTTTGCCTTTCTGTCTCAGAAGGTGGAGGATACATACCCCATAATCCTATTTGAGAACTCTTGTCAAGAGCTGCAAGAGTCTTTATCTCTTCAATCTTATTGTCTAGTTTTTGGAAAAACGCTCTAGCATCATCCCCTGTATTCCCACCAAGATATCTCCCTTTAACAGAGAATAAGAATTTAAGCTTATCCTCAAATGAATGTTTGGTATGTAATTCTGCCAAAACCTCATTCCATAGTTTTCCGTACATCTCTAATTTTATTCGATATATTAATAATAGGAAAGTTACTAAGTTTCTTTTTACCTATTCAATATTTCATTGGAATTATTGAATAAAGAATGAATAAAAGAGCCAGTTTGTGTGCAAATTGTGTGCAAATAAAAAAGAGTCACAAACTTATTCGCCCGTAACTCTTTGATTTTTAAGTGACTCCGAAGGGATTCGAACCCCTAACCCTCTGATCCGAAGTCAGATATTCTATCCAGTTGAACTACGGAGCCATTATTTTCAGGTGCAAAGTTAAGAATTCATTTTTGTTATCCTTCAAAGAATCGCATTTATGCACAAATTTTGTGTAAATTTCTTGGGTAGAAAAAATGAAGGGATAAAGAAATCAAAAATTTAAATTATATATTAATCTGAACCCAAGCATTTTAAAAACTAATCTTTCAAAAAAACTAAAATCTCTATTTGAATTCCAATAAATAAATCTAAATTTGTCAACACAAAACAGTGCAAATAATGACTCAAGTTTTAAATAATAATCTTTTCAATAATCATAACTCTAATAATAATTTATTCAGAGCTGGGAAGGTTAATATTTAAATTTTAGAAAATATATTTAAGAAGCCTTCCAAATTTTGGAAGGCTTTTTTTTTGCTAAAAAATTTAAGAAGAATGAAAAACATAAATAATTACAATTTTAATAATAACAATTTTCAACCATAGCAGGTAGGTATATTTCTATATCACAGCCTGCTTTTTAAGCAGGCTTTTTTTTTATCAATAAATTAACAATAATGAAAACAGATTTTTTAAAAACAGAACAATCCATTAGCTTCGTAAAATCAACTTTTGAACAACTTTTTACGGACAAATTAAACTTAACAAAAGTATCTTCTCCACTGATGGTTTTATCAGGAACCGGCATCAATGATGACTTAAATGGCATCGAAAGAGTGGTCAATTTCCCGGTAAAAGCATTGCAGGATAAAAAAGCTGTTATTGTTAATTCATTGGCAAAATGGAAACGAATCAGATTACAGGAACTTGAGGTTGAGTCAGATCAAGGTATTTTAACCGATATGAGAGCGATAAGACCTGATGAAGATTTCAGTCCCATACATTCAATTTACGTGGATCAATGGGATTGGGAAAAACACATCAGTAAAGGAAAACGCGACCTCTCAACTTTAAAATCAGAAGTCAGAAAGATTTATGAAAGCATAAAACAAACCGAATTAAGGATAGAAAAACAATACCCAAACCTGCCTTCTATTTTACCCGATGACATCACTTTTATTCATGCGGAAGAATTGCTCAGACTTTATCCGGAGCTAAGCCCTAAGGAAAGAGAAAACAGGATTGCTGAAAAATTCAAAGCGGTTTTTATCATTGGAATCGGTAATGCGTTGAGCTCAGGTGAACCACACGACGGACGAGCTCCTGATTATGACGATTGGACTTCGGTTAGTGAGGGAAAACACAAGGGCCTGAACGGAGATATCATTGTTTGGCATCCGGGGCTAAAAAGTGCATTTGAACTTTCATCAATGGGAATCAGGGTTGATAAATCAGCACTATTAAAACAACTTGAAATCAGCGGGCAGGATTCACGTAAAGATTTATTTTTTCATCAATTAATTTTGAATGACAAACTCCCACAAAGCATTGGCGGTGGCATTGGGCAGTCAAGAATCTGTATGTTTATGCTAAAGAAAAAGCACATCGGTGAAGTCCAGGTAAGCTTGTGGTCGGATAACGTTCGTGCCGAAATGCAAAGTCAGGGTGTAAACCTGATGTAATGGAATAAATTTGATGGGCACATCAGTCATTTTATTCAATTTATTTGTGCATATCTTTCAGCCGATCATGACCAAATCCTGAACTAAAAAGTTTAATTTTGAGGTGTAATCAATCAAACACATATTCATGTCAGAAAAAGTATTCGATAAAGTATCACCCGGTATTGTTGCCGGTGATGATGTTCAGGAAATCTTTAGAATCGCAAAAGAAAATCAATTTGCATTACCCGCTGTAAATGTAGTTGGAACCGACTCCATTAATGCAGTTTTAGAAGCAGCCAAAGAAGTAAACTCACCGGTTATTGTTCAATTTTCGAATGGTGGTGGTAAGTTTTACGGAGGACAGAGTGCCGGAAGCGAAGCAGCTCTGCAAGGAACCATTTCAGGAGCATTACATGTGCACCAGATGGCGAAACATTATGGCATTCCGGTTATTCTTCATACCGATCATGCGGCAAAAAAACTCTTGCCCTGGATTGATGGTTTGCTGGATGCCGGAGAAAAGCATTTTGAACAGTATGGCCTTCCACTTTTCAGCTCTCACATGTTAGATCTTTCGGAAGAAACACTGGAAGAAAACATTGAGATCTGTAAAAAATATTTAGCTCGAATGAGCAAAATAGGAATGACTCTCGAAATTGAATTGGGAATTACGGGAGGTGAGGAAGACGGTGTTGATAATACAGGTGTTGACAGCTCAAAACTTTATACCCAACCTGAGGAGGTTGCTGCCATGTATGAAGCTTTAAGTTCAATCAGTCATCGTTTTACCATTGCTGCTGCTTTTGGTAATGTCCATGGTGTTTACAAACCCGGAAATGTAAATTTAGAACCCGTCATCTTAAAAAATTCTCAGGAATATATTCAGAAGAAATTCCAAACCGGAGCAAATCCTGTAAGCTTTGTTTTCCACGGTGGATCAGGCAGTGACCCTGCCAAAATAAAGGAAGCCATTTCGTACGGAGTTGTTAAAATGAATATTGATACAGATACCCAATGGGCATTTTGGCTGGGCGTGAAAGAATATGTTGAAAAATATACTGATTATTTACAATCTCAGATTGGAAATCCTGAAGGAGATGATAAACCCAATAAAAAGTATTACGACCCAAGGAAATGGTTAAGAGCCGGTGAAATAAGTATCATTGACCGACTTAAAATTGCTTTTGAAGATTTGAATGCTTTAAATAGAAATTAATCCGATTCATCAAGTTTTGGAAACTTGATTTTCGTTTTTACGACATAAGCCGAAGGGTATCTCCGGATAACACGCTGGAGAAATCTTTCGGCTTCTATTCTTGTCCGAAAATCTCCTACCCTTAAGCGATAAAAAGGAGTTCGGTAAATTACATAGGCGCCAACATCACGATACCGACGTAAAAAATCATCCCTTACACCCATGGTTCGGGCTTTGGAATTATTTCCTGATTCGAAAAATAAATGAATCCGATATCCATCAATTCCATCGTGTTCGTCATGCGCTAAATTATACTCACTGATTTTATGATGTAATGCTACCAGGCTATCGATGCGCGCATCCTGATGAATATTACTTACCTCTTTCTCAACATAAAATTCCTGAGCGAATATGGATACTGAACCTATCAGTATGGTCAGGATTAAAAGGCTCTTTTTAATAATCATATTACTATTCCTATATTTTCGGTCTGATATTTAAAACAGGAATCGGTGAATTATTTACGATTTGTCTGGCATTAGGTCCTAAAAATACTTTCGAATTCGTTACCCCTTGCTCAGTCATAATCGCAATCAAATCTGCATTCTGCGTTTGTGCATAATTGATAATCGACCTGGTTAAATCATCAGATTTTATGGTTTCGACTGCAAATTTAACTTTATTTTCTTCAAGATATTGTATAACCTGATCAGTATTTCGATCTACCTTTTTTCGCAGCGCCCGAATTATTTCAGGATAAATGGATAAAATATGAAGTTGGGTGTCGAATGCATCAACCAATTCTACGGCAAATAATAATTTCTCCATCGAATCCTTGGTGCTATCAATCGGAAATACCACATCCTGAATACTTTCACCAAAATCAAAATCTTGCCTGATGGTAATCACCGGACAGGGGGCATTGGTAACGATTCGGTAAGTGTTGCTACCGATCCAATACTCTTCGAAGCCACTCACGCCATGGGTTCCAGTAACAATTAAAAAGGCATCATCATGCTTTGCCTGAGCAGAAATTTCATTAAAAACCTTACCCTTTCGCAATTTATAGTCCAATTTCCCATCCAGAATCCTTGACTCATATTTCAGCAGTATCTCTTCAAAATAACTTTTCTTCTCCTGCCGCACTTCCTGTTCTTCCTGGGTAAAAACCATATCTTCAGAAGATTCATTATCTACCCATATCATTTTTATATTCGCTTTAATTCTATTGGCAATCATGATGGCATAATCTAGCGCATGAAGCGAACATTTCGAAAAATCTATTGCTACAATTATTTCTTTCATAATCAAAAGAATTAGGTTTGTGACTATTGCTAAATTAATTAATAATATGGGTGATATCAATCAATCAGCTGATAAAACTTTATAGGTCATCATTAATCCTTATTAAATTGCTACATTTGTTAATCTAATTTTAATCCTGTAAATGAACGAGAATTTAAATCCGGATAAGGAGCAATTAAGCCAGACTGAGCGTGAAATTGAAAAGGTTTTGAGACCAGCCAGCTTTGGAGATTTCTGTGGTCAGTTTAAAGTCGTTGAAAATCTAAGAATTTTTGTAGAAGCGGCTAAACAAAGAGGAGAAGCCCTGGATCATGTGTTGCTACATGGCCCTCCCGGCTTGGGAAAAACCACCTTATCCTATATTATTTCCAATGAATTAAATGTAGGAATTAAAGTTTCTTCGGGACCGGTGTTGGACAAGCCCGGTGACCTCGCCGGCTTACTCACAAATCTTGAAGAAAATGACGTTTTATTTATCGATGAAATTCATCGTTTAAGCCCGGTTGTTGAAGAGTATTTATACTCTGCAATGGAAGATTTCAAAATTGATATCATGATTGAAACGGGGCCCAATGCCAGATCAGTTCAGATTTCATTAAATCCATTTACTTTAATCGGAGCAACGACAAGATCCGGGCTTTTAACTTCGCCCTTAAGATCAAGGTTTGGGATCAATTCAAGACTTTCATATTACGATTCAGAAATTTTAAAAGACATCATCAACCGTTCTGCAGCAATACTCAACGTAGAAATTAGCAATGAGGCTGCTTCTGAAATCTCACGTAGAAGTCGAGGGACCCCTCGTATTGCAAACATGCTATTAAGAAGGGTCAGGGATTTTGCCCAGATAAAAGGCGACGGGAATATCGACCTAAAGATTTCACAATTTGCTTTAGATGCCTTGAATGTAGATAAAAATGGCCTCGATGAGATGGACAATCGGATTCTTTCAACCATTATCGAGAAATTTAAAGGAGGACCGGTTGGAATTTCAACCATTTCAACAGCCGTTGGTGAAGAATCAGGGACCATTGAAGAAGTTTATGAGCCATTTCTTATCCAGGAAGGTTATATGATGCGAACCCCCCGTGGAAGAGAAGTCACACCCTTAGCCTATCAACACCTCGGAAAAACGAAAGAAAACGATCAATCCACACTTTTTCAATAATTGAGCATTTATGCCCGATGTAAAACTTATTTCGCGAAAGATTAAAGATTTTGCCAAGGAACTTGGGTTTCATTCCTGTGGGATTTCAAAAGCAGATTTCCTGAAAGAAGATGCCGAATATTTAAAGAAATGGCTGGAACAGAATCATGAAGGTGAAATGGCCTATATGAGAAATCATTTCGAGAAAAGAACCAATCCTAAATTATTGGTTGAGGGTGCAAAATCTGTGATTTCGGTTTTATTAAATTACCATCCTGAAAAATCATTGCCTGAAGATCAGGTTTATAAAATCTCAAAGTACGCTTATGGCAAAGATTATCACTTTGTGATGAAAGAGAAGCTGGGCGAATTGTTAAAGTTTATTGAGGATTTTTCTGGTCAAAGAAAGGCCAGAATGTTTGTCGATTCTGCACCGGTTTTGGATAAGCGATGGGCCGAAAGAAGCGGGCTTGGATGGATAGGGAAAAACACCTGCCTGATCACTAAAAAGCAGGGGTCATATTTTTTTGTAGGGGAACTTATTTTAGATTTGGATTTAGAGTATGATGTACCCATCGAAAACTATTGCGGCTCCTGCACCAAATGTTTGAATGCTTGTCCGACCAATGCATTGGTTGCACCTTATAGAATTGATTCGCGCAAATGCATCTCCTATTTAACCATCGAAAACAAAAATGAAATCCCCGAGCGTTTCAAAAATTCTTTTGATAACTGGATTTATGGATGTGACATTTGCCAGGATGTTTGCCCCTGGAATAAAAAATCCATTCCGAATTTAGTCCCCGAATTTAAACCTTCGGATGAATTAACGAAGATGAAAAAAGAAGATTGGGATCATTTAGAAAAAGAAAAATTTAACAAACTTTTTAAGAAATCTGCCGTTTTAAGAACTAAATTTGCAGGCCTAAATCGAAACATTAAATTTGTTTCGGACTAACTAATAGTATTGACTAAAATAGAACCATGACTGCTACTGAGACTATACAAATCCCACTAGGATTTACTGCGCCAAATTTTAAGCTCTACGATCCCATTGATAAAACCCATAAAACTTTGGATGATTTCAAATCGGATAAGGCCCTGATAATTGCCTTTATCTGTAATCATTGTCCTTTTGTTAAACACATCATTCATGAGTTTATTGATATTGCAAACGAATACATCCCGAAGGGAATCAACTTCGTTGCCATTAATTCAAATGATGTGCAAAACTACCCGGAAGACAGCCCGGAAAAGATGAAAGAATGGGCCACAAAACTCGACTTTCCGTTTAGCTATTTATATGATGAAAGTCAAAGAGCTGCAAAAAAATACAGCACCGCTTGCACTCCTGATTTCAATATATTTGACCAAGACTTGAAATGTATTTATCGGGGTCGGTTGGACGATTCAACACCTGGAAATGGTACAAAAGTTACAGGAATTGACATCCGAAATGCCCTCGATGCCGTTTTGACGGAACAAGAAGTTAGTAAAGATCAACACCCTAGTTTAGGTTGCAGTATTAAATGGAAATCTGAATAATTTTAATAGGAAAATTATTTTTTCCGGCTGATTACATATTCAACCAAGCCGCTTAAGGCCGTTTTAAATTCGCTTTCGGGATAAGGTTCAAGGAAATCAAGAGCCCGAATTTGATATTCTTGCATTTTTTTGGTGGCATATTTTATACCTCCTGCCGCTTTTACTTTTTCGATAATCTCTGCAACAACCTTTGGGTTTTTACTTTTATTTTTAATCTGATAAATGATTTTTCTTCTTTCAAGCAAATTTGAATTTTGAAGAAGGTAAATTAAAGGGAGGGTCATTTTTTTCTCCTTGATATCAATACCCGATGGTTTCTCTTTATTGGTACTTATCTGATAATCAAAAATATCATCTTTGATTTGAAAAGCAATTCCAACATTTTCGCCAAACTGCCTGAATTTCTTAATTTGCTCGGCATCTGCTCCTACTGAAGCGGCTCCGGTGGCACAACATGAAGCAATTAAACTGGCTGTTTTTTTTCGAATGATTTCAAAATAAACTTCTTCTTGAATGTCTAATTTCCTTGCCTTTTCTATTTGTAGCAATTCTCCTTCACTCATTTCCTGAACCGCATCAGAAACAATTTCCAGTAAGTCGTGATCCTTATTTTTTAAAGAAAACAAAAGCCCTTTCGACAATAAGAAATCTCCAACCAATACCGCAATTTTATTCCCCCACAATGCATTTAATGAGAAAAAACCCCTACGTTTATAGGATTCATCAACCACATCATCATGAATTAAAGTGGCTGTATGGAGTAATTCGATTAAGGAAGCTGCCCGGCTGGTTTTGGGATTTATACTTCCTGTTAAGCCAGCGGTGAGAAAAACAAACAGGGGCCTAATTTGCTTTCCTTTGCGCTTAACCATATATTTTGTAACCGTATCCAATAAAGGTACTTTGGTCTTCATCGACTGATTAAATTCTTTAGCGAATCCTTTCAGATAAGGTTTAATCGGCGCTTTAATTTTGTCGAGTTTATCCATTTTGTCATTTCAAAATTAACATATATTTAAACATAAATCCTTTCAAAACAATTTGTCTTTTAAATATTAACTCAACTATGATTAGAAATCATCTGTAATTATCTAATTTTGCAAAAAAACATAAGATGTCAGGATTTCTATTTAATGAAGTAATTTTTGGGCCTGTTAAAAGCAGGCGTTTGGGGGTGTCACTCGGAATAAATTTATTACCAACCAATTATAAATATTGTACTTATAATTGCATTTATTGCGAATGCGGATGGAATAAAAAGCATGAAGCCGGACATCTACCACTTCCCAAGAGGGAGGAGATTAGCAAATTGTTAAAACAAAAGCTTGAAGAATTAAAAAATGATGGAATCAAACCGGAAAACATAACTTTTGCCGGAAACGGAGAGCCAACCATTCATCCAGATTTTTCAGCCATCATTGATGATACGATTGCCATAAGAGATCAGTATGTACCGGAAGCAGCAACCACCGTTTTATCAAATGCCAGTTTAAGTCATAAAACCCACATTTATGAAGCTTTACTTAAGGTGGATAACAACATTTTAAAATTAGATGCAGGTTCAAACACTCAGTTTCATCGCATCAATTTACCAAATTCAAACACCACCATTGAGAATTTGGTCGATCATCTTTGCTCATATAAAGGGAACTTAATAGTTCAAACCTTGTTTTTAAAAGGCACACATAAAGGTGAAATTATTGACAATACAAGCGATGAAGAAGTTAATTTGTGGCTTGGGCATTTAAAAAAGATAAAACCCAAGATGGTAATGATTTATCCCATCGATCGGGAAACCCCCGCTCAGGATTTATATAAAATCCCCAATGAAAAACTCATGGAAATTGCTGCTCGTGTTAATAAATTAGGGATTGAAACCGAAGTTTATTAATGATGGAAAAATATCCCGTAAAAATATTGCTTGCCTTTAATGAATCCATCAATGGTAATGAGAAAATATGGGATTGGTTATTAAACAATGGTTTTCCGGAATTGGCTGCACTCTCCAAAGCCATTCGTGGCAGTGAAGAAGCTCCAAAGTGGTTAATTAACAATGGATTTCCTCAACTTGCTGCTTTAGATGCGGCCATTCATGAAGATCAGAAAGCCTATGAATGGCTAAAAAAACACAACTTCAATTTACTCATTATTTTGGCTGATGCCAGTCGGGGAAAAGAGGAAGCCATTGCCTGGTTTAACGAACGAGACTTGAAGATATTCAGCATGATGGCGCTTCAAATTAAAACCTATATGGATGGGCAAACCTTCGATTACCACAAAATACACTTCTAATTTCTGGGCATAAAAAAAGCCCGAATGCTAATTCCGGGCTATTTCAGTTTGAATCTTTATAATGTTAACCGCATTTCGAATAACCACACGAATTACAGGTTAAACATCCATCTTGATATACTAAACCTTCTTTATCTCCACATTCCGGGCAGCTTGCTTTTGAAATGGTTGTACCATCAGGAATGTATTTCTTCAATGCTCTGATAACGCCGTTTTTCCAGGTATTAATTGACTCATCATCCAAGGTTAAATTACCAATAAGCTGAGTTACAAATGGAATGGGCATTCCGTGTCTCAATATTCCGGAGATTAATTTAGCATAATTCCAAAATTCTTTATCAAATGATCGTGACAAGCCTTCTATGGTAACTTTATAGCCTTCCTTGTCTTCAAATTGGAAATCGTATCGGGTAGTTTGATTATCTGATTTATTTTTTATGACTTTCCCTTTAGTAACCGATGGAGGGATAAAAAATCCATCCGCTTTACCTGTAAAAATTTCATAGGGTTTTTGATCTAAAACTCCAATAACAGCTATCCACTTATCGTAATCATTTTGAAATCTTACAATTTCTGCTTCAAGAACTTTTGGCCTGGTTGGTGCTTTGGTATCTTTGAAAACGCCATCATCTTCAGCTTTTCCATCATCATTGTTTACAAGCACACCAGAGCGTGACCCATCACGATAGATTGTCATTCCTTTACATCCACTTTCCCAAGCAGTTTGATAAATTTTACTAACCAATTCTTCGGGTGTTTCTTTCGGAATATTTACCGTTACACTAATTGAATGGTCAACCCATTTTTGAATGGATCCCTGCATGCTCACCTTACTCAACCAATCAATATCGTTTGAGGTTGCTTTAAAATAAGGCGATTTTTCAATAATTTCATTCAGTTTTTCTTCCGGATAAGCCTGAACTTCTTCCGGATTATATCCATTTACTTCCAACCAGGTAATAAATTTAGGGTGGAATACATTATACTCTTCCCAGGCATCACCTACTTCATCCGTAAATGTAACTGTAACATTTCGATCGTTGGGATTAACTTTTCTTCTTCTTTTATACGAAACCATAAATACGGGTTCAATTCCAGAAGAAGTTTGAGCACAAATACTTACGCTACCTGTTGGTGCAATGGTAAGCATGGCAATATTTCTTCGGCCATATTTTTCCATGTTTTCGTAAACACCTGGTGCAGCCTCTTTAATTCTATTGATAAATGGATTTTCTCGTTCTCGTTCAATATCAAAGATGGGAAATGGTCCTCTATCTCGTGCCAATTCAACTGATGATCTGTATACTTCTATGGCTAATAATTTATGTACCTCGGTTGAGAAACTTGTTGCACCTTCAGTTCCGTATCGGGAACCTAAAGCAGCTAACATATCACCTTCGGCTGTAATTCCAATTCCTGTTCTACGGCCTTCGAGTGATTTTTTACGGATATTGGTCCATAAGTTCCATTCAATTCTTTTGGTTTCAAAAACTTCAGGGTCTTTATCAATTTTATCAAGAATTCCATCAATTTTTTCAACTTCAAGATCGATAATATCATCCATTATACGTTGTGCATAATGTGCGTGTTTACTAAACAATCGACCATCAAAGCTGGCTTCTTTGGTAAACGGTTTATCTACATAACTGTATAAATTCAATGCCAATAAGCGACAACTGTCGTAAGGGCACAGCGGAATTTCACCACATGGATTTGTTGAAAGGGTTTTAAATCCTTTATCAGCATATGAATCAGGAACAGATTCCCGAATCACCGTATCCCAGAAGAGTACACCAGGTTCAGCTGATTGCCAGGCATTATGAATAATTTTATTCCATAAAGCTGTGGCGTCGATATCTTTTACAAAGCTTGGATTATCAGAATCAATCGGATATTGTTGTCTGTAGGTTGTTTTGTTAACGACTGCCTTCATGAAATCATCGTCAAGTTTTACCGAAACATTGGCTCCGGTAACTTTTCCCATTTCCATTTTAGCATCAACAAATTTTTCAGCATCCGGATGTTTTACTGAAATACTAAGCATCAAAGCTCCTCTTCGACCATCTTGGGCTACTTCGCGTGTCGAATTTGAATAGCGCTCCATAAAAGGAACAATTCCAGTAGAAGTTAATGCACTATTTTTAACCGGGCTACCATAGGGTCGAATGTGTGAAAGATCATGGCCCACACCACCTCTTCTTTTCATTAATTGAACCTGCTCCTGATCAACCTTCATGATTCCACCATATGAGTCGGAATTGGTATCACTACCAATTACGAAACAATTCGACAGAGACGAAACTTGAAATTCATTCCCAATTCCGGCCATTGGACTCCCTTGTGGGATGATATATTTAAAGTCCTTTAACAATTCGTAGACCTCATCTTCGCTCATTGGATTTGGATACTTTTTCTCGATTCTGGCAACTTCTTTTGCCAATCGTCTATGCATATCATCAGGTGTCAATTCAAAAATATCTCCTGCTGAATTTTTCAATGCATATTTGTTCATCCAAACATTAGCCGCAAGCACATCTCCCTTAAAATATTCTGTTGCTTTGGCTAGAACTTCTTCATGTGTATACTTCTTTAGAGTCTCTTTCTCCTGTTCCAAAACCGCTGTTTCCAATTCTTCTTTCCCCTTATTTTCTACGTGTATATTAGTAACATCTAAAGGAAGCTCGGGTCGTGTCCGTTTTTCTAATACTTCCTCGTAATAATTCGATGTATTTTTCTTCTCCAATTCCTTATCAGTACTGGCAAAAAGATTATGATCCATGCTTAAAGATTTAACTTAAAAATTATAAATATGATTTTTGATAAGTTATTGATATCTCGAGAGATAAAAAATCAATTATTAGGTGTTTTTACTACAGCAAGATACAACAGAAAACTAGTATTTATGAAAAATGTTATTAACATAGGATGGTTGAAAAAACGTAAAACATTGACTTCAAAAATGCTATAGATTTAAAAAAAAATTATTCAAAAAAATATAAAAACGGTCAACTTTTTGCTAATAAAAACCAGCAAAAAAATAGTTAATAACTTATTTGAAACTCAAACCTTCTGCTTGCTTTGTAAATTCTACCAATCAAAAATTAATCAGTTTATTAAGCATATTTTAATTAACAATTTCTTGCCTAAAATTATCGATTATTTCACGACGGCAAATTAAAAATATTTTTAATAAACACTAAATTTTATCTTTGTTTTCAAATTTAAACTTATGCTACAAATAAAAATATTTCAGTTTAACGCTTTTCAGGTAAATACAGTTTTACTTTATGATGAAACCAAAGAATGTGTCATTATTGATGCAGCCTGTTATCATGAATCCGAGCAGAAAAATTTAACTCAATTTATCAAGTCTGAATCATTGAAACCTGTAAGATTAATAAATACACATTGCCATATTGATCATATTTTGGGTAGTAATTACATCAGCGATTATTTTCAGCTTCCGGTGGAAGTCCATGAAGCTGGAAAAGCATTTTTGGAAAATGCACCCGAGCATGCCCTAAGCTTTGGTTTCAATATTGAACCCATTAAAGCAAGTTTAAAATTTATTGATGAAAAAAGTGAAATTAAGTTTGGCAACAATGTATTAAAAGTTGTTTATACACCGGGTCATGCCGACGGAAGTGTTTGTTTCATCAATGAAGAAAACAAATTGGTTGTCGTTGGAGATGTCTTGTTTCGGGAAAGCATCGGACGAACTGATTTACCAACTGGTAATTTTGATTTACTTAAAGAAAGCATTCAACAAAAGCTTTATCTTTTAGCCGATGATTATAAAGTCATTCCGGGTCATGGGCCTGAAACAACCATCGGTCATGAGAAACGGTTTAATCCTTTTGTTTCTGTGAATTAGTGAAGATTTACCAATCGGGCCATCTCATCAACATCTTGCTTGTTCATGCAATCAAAATGAGATTTGGGGCATTTTTTATATCCAATTTTTGAACAAGGTCGACATTTGAGATTTTCGATTTGAAAAATGTGGTTCTTCAACTCACTGTCCTTTTTTAAATAGGGATACATCCCAAACTCAGGGATGGTATTTCCCCAAACCGAAATTATTTCTTTATCAAAAGCTGCTGCAATGTGCATCAAACCTGTATCGTTGGTCACAATTTTATCAGCCTGCGAAACCAGAGATGCAGATTGGTTTAAAGAGAACTGCCCACAGCTGTTTAGTATTTTACCCTGAATTTTAGCTGCAATATATTCGCCCCGCTTAAAATCATCAGGCCCTCCAAACAAAATCACGGGCTTTTCAATTTGATTAATCAAAGCAATAACCTGATCAGCCGGCATCATTTTAGTTTCATGCATCCCTCCTATCACAACTCCAACAAAACCTTTTCTGTATGATTTCGGAAAATCTATCAACGAAAGGCGATCATCTTCAGGTATAAAATAATCCAGCCCTTTTCCATCATTATAAATATTAAAAGGCTTCACTGCTTCAAAATATCGATCTACGATATGAACATCAGGCAATCTGTTTATTTTACAATGAACCATTAACCATTTTTGAAAATTCACTTTTGGAAAACTCGATACCGGTTTTCTTAATCTAAATCTAATTCCCAGCGATCTAAAATTTTTATGTAAATCGATGATGTGATCAAATTTTTCATTTTTAAGTTGAGGAACAACTTCCGACAGATGATCGTCGATGGTATGAATAAAATTGATGTAAGGATTTGCTGAAAGAACAGACTTAAACTTCTGTTTTGTTAAGTAATGTATTTCAGCATCCGGAAGCTGAGTTTTCAAACATCTAAGCAAAGGAGTTGTTAAAACAATATCTCCAATCGAGCTAAACCTTATGACTAGAATTTTCTTCAAAATCTGCTTTTGTGCAAAGATAGTTAATCTGATATTCCGTTTAAAATTTCTTCATTTAAATATCTGTTCAATTATACTATTTTTGCGTCATGATATTGATTGATACCCATACCCATTTATATTTGGAAGAATTTGACGCTGATCGCGATCAGGTAGTAGCCAATGCCATCGAGCGGGGAGTAAAATATATGTTTCTTCCTAACATAAACAGTAAGTCAATTGATGGGATGTTAAATCTTGAAAATAAGCATCCTCAAAATTGTTTTGCCATGATGGGATTACACCCAACTGATGTGAAGGAGGATTATGTGAGAGAATTGAAAATAATTGAAGAATGGTTGGGTAAACGTAAATTTATAGCTATTGGAGAAATTGGTATCGATTTATACTGGGATAAAACTTTTAAGGAAGAACAGATTATTGCTTTTAAATTTCAAATCTCACTTGCTCAAAAATATGATTTGCCCATCGTCATACATTCCAGAGAATCGATGAAAGAAATTATTTCAGCTTTGAAATCTCTTGAAACAAAAAAATTTAAAGGGGTCTTTCATTGTTTTAATGGCACCCTGGATGATGCTCACGAGGTGATAAAGATGGGATTTCATTTGGGAATTGGAGGCGTCGTTACCTTTAAAAATGGAGGGCTGAATAAAATCGTTTCAGAAATTGACTTAAAACATTTGCTATTAGAAACAGATGCTCCTTTTCTAACACCAACACCTTTTCGGGGCAAACGAAATGAAAGCGCATATACCTATTATATAGCACAAAAAATTGCAGAAATTAAAAATATAAGCATTGAAGAAGTGGCTGAGATAACCACAGAAAATGCACTAAAACTATTTAAGGTCAAAGAATAATGAAAACAAAAACACCTTCCATATTGGTTCTGTATACTGGTGGCACCATAGGAATGATACAGAATGAAGAAACCGGAGCACTGCAACCATTTAACTTTGATGAAATTTATACCCAAATACCGGTTTTAGATAGAATTGATTGCAATATTGATTTTTATTCATTCGAGCCACTCATCGATTCATCAAACATGCATCCCGACTTTTGGGTTAAACTCGCCCAAACCATTGAAGATAAATATGATGATTACAATGGCTTTGTTATTTTACATGGATCGGACACCATGGCTTATACCGCATCAGCGCTCAGTTTTATGCTTGAAGGTTTGAACAAACCGGTTATTCTAACAGGCTCACAATTACCCTTAGGAATGATTCGTACTGATGGTCGTGAAAACTTTATTACGGCTATTGAAATTGCTTCGGCCGTAAAAAATAATTTACCTGTTGTTTCAGAAGTCGCCATCTATTTTGAAGATAAATTATTGAGGGGAAACAGAACCAGCAAACTTAATGCTGAAAATTTTGATGCTTTTTATTCAGGCAATTTCCCTGCCTTAGCAGAAGTTGGTGTAAACATAAAATACAATTATAATTACCTTAAAAAAGTGGACGATCAAAAATTAAAGGTTCACCTACGTCTTAATAATGATGTCGCTATTTTGAAATTATTCCCAGGTATTTCACCACATATTGTAAAATCTATCTTAAAAACACCCCATCTAAAAGCCTTAATTTTAGAATCGTTTGGATCGGGCAATGCGCCTACCGACAAGTGGTTCATAAACGCATTAGACGGAGCCATCAAAAGCGGAATAATTATTGTTAATGTTACACAATGTAAAGAAGGATCGGTAGAAATAGGTAAATATGAGACCAGTGTTGATTTGGGTAAAATAGGGGTAATTGGGGGTTTCGACATCACTACTGAAGCGGCCATTGCAAAATTGATGTATTTATTAGGGAAAGGAGCAAACACCGAATACTTAAAAATGATGTTGCAAAAATCCCTTCGCGGAGAGATTACAATTTAAAATGCATCCACATTATTATTTTTATACTTTTGCAACGAAACCATTAGTTATTATATGGAGAGGTGGCCGAGCGGTTTAAGGCGCACGCTTGGAAAGCGTGTGTACGCCAAAAGTGTACCGGGGGTTCGAATCCCTTCCTCTCCGCCATTTTTTAACAGTAAAAAACAGGTAAATGTTTTACTCAATTAAAATAAATATTTATATTTGCCAACTGTGAAAATCGGAAATATTTAGAAAACAACAAATTGAATTACTTTTAAGTTTGAATTATTAAGAAAATAAACATTAACTATGAAAAAATTAATTGCTTTAATGACGATAGCAGGAATGCTAACTTTTGGATTTTCAAACATGGTCGTGGCACAAGAGAATGTAGCTGCAGACACTGAGAATACAACTGAAACAACTGCAGTTGAAGCACAAGCCACTGAAGTTGTAAACACACTTGAAACAGAAGTTGCGGAAACGCAAGGGTTTCAACAAATAATCAAAGAACAATTTATCGCAGGTGACTGGCGATTTATGGGACTCGTGCTTATTACACTCGTTCTTGGATTGGCATTAAGTATTGAAAGAATTATTTATCTTAATTTAGCAACTACCAACAACCAGAAATTATTAAATCAAGTTGAATCTGCACTTGAAACTGGTGGCGTTGATGCAGCCAAAGAAATCTGTAAAGACACCAAAGGGCCTGTTGCAAGTATTTTCTATCAAGGTTTAGACAGATATTCTGAAGGAATTGATATTGTTGAAAAATCAATTGTTTCATACGGAAGCGTTTTAATGGGAAGATTAGAAAAAGGATTATCATGGATTTCATTGATGATTGGTATTGCACCTAACCTTGGTTTCATGGGTACAGTAATCGGTATGATTTCTGCATTCGCATCTATTGAAGCTGCTGGTGATATTTCTGCAAACATTGTTGCTGCTGGTATGAAGGTTGCACTTTTAACAACCGTATTTGGTTTGATTACAGCTGTAATTCTTCAAATTTTTTATAACTACATCCTTTCAAAAGTTGATGGTTTAGTAAATGATATGGAAGACAGCACCATTACTTTTATCGACATCCTAACAAAATTCAAATCAAAAAACTAATTGAGCCATGACAGATACAATTAACAAAATATTACAAATTGGTCTGCTGGTACTTTTTGCAGTTTCAGCCGTGCTATTTGTTTTATTCTACATCAATGGAGAATCTATGACAGATACAGTGCTAAATTGGGCATACCTTTTATTTGCCTTAACTGTAGTCTTATTAATTGCATTTCCTGTTGCTTACTTTATTAAGAATCCTAAGAGTGGATTGCGAGTATTATTTGTACTTATAGGTTTTGCAGTACTTTACGGAATATCTTATTCGTTGGCCTCTGATGCTAATGAAGCAGCTATCTATACTAAAAATAACGTTTCACCTGCAATTTCAAAATTCATTGGTGGTGGACTTATTATGACTTATATATTGGTTGGAATTACGATTCTTTCGGTAATTGTTTCCAGTATAAGAAAAAGCTTTAATTAACATTAAATATTTAACAAATGGCAGCAAGGAAAACGCCTAGTATTAATTCCAGCTCAATGGCTGATATTGCATTCCTGATGCTTATCTTCTTCTTGGTTACAACAACCATGAACGTAGATACAGGGATCACGCGTCAGTTATCGCCACCAGTGCCACCAGATGCAGAAATTCCTGACATGAACAAGCGAAATATGATGTCTATTTTGGTAAATAGTCGTGATGCATTGCTTATCAACGGGAAGCCTGGTGATATTAGCACTCTTCGAGCTGATGTTGTTGACTTTATGTCGATACATCCAGACGATCCGGCTTATCCTGAATACTCACTTAAAACTTTTGATTATTTAGGTGAAATTCCGGTAACTAAGGGTCTAGTTTCTCTAAAAAATGATCGTGGAACATCCTACGAAATGTACATTAAAGTTCAGAACGAATTAGCGGCAGCATTTCACGAACTCAGAGATAATTTATCTCAACAAAAGTTCAATAAAAGATATGATAAGCTTGTAGATCCTAATCTTATAGAAGCCATCAACGATGCCATTAAAATTCGTATTTCTGAAGCTGAACCTGAAGATATAGGAGGAAAATAGTATGTCAAGATTTAAAAAAGAAGGATCAAAGGATATGCCTGCAATTAGTACGGCATCCATGCCTGATATCATTTTTATGCTTTTGTTTTTCTTCATGGTAACTACTACTATGAAAGAAACAACCATCATGGTAAAAAACAGACTCCCAGGTGCAACTCAAGTTGAAAAACTTGAGAAAAAATCACTGGTAAGTTTTATCGTTGTTGGTCCACCTCATCAAACAGCTGTATATGGTACAGAACCTCGTATACAGCTTAATGATCGTTTTGCATTGGTTTCTGAAATTCAGGAATTTGTAGCAGCTGAGCGTGAAGCCAGAGATGAAGTTGATCGTAAATTTATTACAACTTCGTTGAAAGTGGATTCAGAAACGAGAATGGGAATGGTTTCAGACATAAAGCAGGAGCTAAGAAAAGCAGGTGCTTTTAAAATTAACTACTCAACAAGAAAAATTGTTGAACGCCGAAGGTAATTCAATTTTTCATAAAATATAAAAGAGGAAATAGTAATCTATTTCCTCTTTTTTTGTGCCTTATTTTATAATGCCAATTGGAAATAAAACCCCATTGAGATATCTTATGACCAATCTTTAACTCAAGTTAATGGCCGTCAAGATAACTTTTAACACTATTGAGAAACCTCTTGTTTATCTCGATACCATTTATACAATATCAGCATTAAGAATGTTAAGAAAGCAAAACTTGCCACCACTACAAAGGCATTATCCGATGAGCCAATGGATTCAACATCAGAATTGATTAAATCTGTTGAACCTGTAACGTATATATAAACAATAGCAAAGCCATTATTTATAAAATGAATAAGCATAGGAATCCATAATGAACCTGTCCACACAAACGAATATCCTAAAATAACCCCTAAGAAGAACCTTGGTAAAAACCCATAAAATTGTAAATGCAAAGCACTAAAAAGTATGGCTGAAATAATGACTGCAATATGTACATTCTTAGTCCATTCTTTAAATAACCTAAGCACAACCCCTCGGAATAAAAATTCTTCTCCTACTGCCGGAATAACAGCAATCATGAATAAATTGAACAGCATTCCTCCAAAACCTTTCACATCCAAAAAGGCAATAATCAATTGATTTGCTTTTATTTCAGATCGCTTCATCCAAGCTTCAATTCCTGATAAATAATCAGGCAAATTCATATTTCGATTGATTTCACCCAACCAGCTAATAAAGGGTAATGAGATAAAAATAATGGCTGTGCTGATAAGAACAGCTCTTAATTCGGGTTTTACATTAAGTTTTAAATAATCAATAATTTTTCGTGAAGACCAATAGGCCATAAACAAAGGTGGGATAATAAATAATCCAAGCTGATTAACGATCTGATAATATTTTAGAAAACTTAATGTACTTGGATTTGAATAATCCGACCGGGATATCATCTCAAGTACATCCATCCCCCAGAAGGGCAAGGCAAAAGCAAGTCCAAAAATAGAACTAAACAATAATGATAGTAGCAACAAAATGACCAATGCAATTAACTTTAGAGGCGCAGAATAAGATGCGAGAAATGGCTCTTTTCGGATATTCATATATTTATCTCATTTAAAGCGTAAAATTAATAATTTTGCAGTTTGTAAAAACACTATGGTAAAAATAGCTCATCTTGATGTAGGAGAATTTCCTATTTTACTTGCTCCCATGGAGGATGTTACAGATCCACCATTCCGATACTTATGCAAAATGTTCGGTGCAGATGTTATGTACACCGAATTTATTTCTTCTGAAGGGCTGATACGAGACGCTGCAAAAAGCGTTAAAAAACTAGATTTCACGGAATTTGAACGTCCTATTGGTATTCAAATTTTTGGACATAATATCGATTCAATGATCAAAGCAGCTCAATACGCAGAATCATCAAATCCGGATATTATTGATATTAATTATGGGTGCCCCGTTCGTAAAGTTGTATCAAAAGGTGCTGGTTCTGGTATACTGAATGACATCCCCAAAATGGTAAAAATGACCGAAGCAGTAGTTAAAGCAACCAATCTTCCAGTAACTGTTAAAACTCGTTTAGGTTATGATAACGACCATCGGGAAATTGTTGACATTGCTGAGCGGGTTCAGGATGTAGGAATAAAAGCCATTACCATTCATGGCCGTACTCGTACCATGAAATCAAGCGAAGCTGCTGAATGGGATTTAATCAGAGATGTAAAAAACAATCCAAGAATGCACATTCCTGTTTTTGGTAATGGTGATGTAGTAAGCCCGGAAACTGCCAAACATTTTAAGGACAACTATGCCGTTGACGGATTGATGATTGGAAGAGGAAGTTATGGCAATCCATGGATTTTTAGAGATGTCAAACATTATTTAAAAACTGGAGAAATCCTTCCAAAGCCGGATATTTCGGAAAGGGTTAGGATTTGTAAAATTCATTTTGAAAAATCTCTTGAATGGAAAGGTGATCATCGTGGTGTATTCGAAATTAGAAAACATTATGGCGACTATTTTAAAGGGCTTCCTAATTTTAAGCCCTACAGAATCAAGCTTGTAAGCCTTGAAGACCCGAAAGAAATATTTCAATTACTGGATGAAATTGAAGATAAATATGTAAACTATATTAAGCCAGCTGACTTATAACTTCTGGCTTAATTAATCCATCCTTAAACAAGCTTAACACCTCATCTTTTAAGTACCAACTTTTAATACCAGCATCAATGGCAGGGTCTATATTTTGGATGGTATCATCAATAAATAAAGTATTTTGAGGATTTAAATTCATACTTGAAATCACATACTCATAGGCATCTTTATTGGGCTTCCTTCTTTTCATATCAAATGAAAAAAATGATTTTACAAAAAGGCCATCAAAGGTTTTAAAGTTAGTTAACTGCTGAAATTGCTTCAAAAAATAATGATAATGAATCCGATTGGTATTACTAAACAAATAAATCTGATACTTCTTTTTTAACTCAATCAATAAGCTGATTCTCTTTTCATCAAATCCAATTAATAATGAATTCCATGCGTGGTCGATATCATCATCAGAAAGATTCATATTAGACAATTTTCTGATTTCATTTCTAAATTCAGCCGGAGAAATCAAATCCATTTCCAGCCTCTCAAATAAGTGACTTTGTGTAGCTTTAGAATACAATAGCTCGAAATTTTCAACCCCAATTTTAATAAATGCTTGCTTAGCCAAATTAAAATCTATATTATAGATCACTCCACCAAAGTCAAATATGATATTTTTAATTAATTTCATTTAAAGTAAAATATTTTTGAAAATTACTTTTATAAAGGATAAAAATATATAAATTTGCAATCGCTTTTGTATTAAAGCGGGTATATTGACAAAAAATATACTTTGGGCCTATAGCTCAGCTGGTTAGAGTAGTTGACTCATAATCAATTGGTCCCTGGTTCGAGTCCAGGTGGGCCCACATCTATTTAAACGGAAGATCTTAAAACAAAGGTCTTTCGTTTTTTTATTCCCTATAACTTTATCCAGGACGAGAAGTTTATCCCGATGAGCTTGCGATATCGGGAAGTCCAGGTGGGCCCACATCATTTAAACGGAAGATCTTAAAACAAAGGTCTTTCGTTTTTTTATTCCCTATAACTTTATCCAGGACGAGAAGTTTATCCCGATGAGCTTGTGATATCGGGAAGTCCAGGTGGGCCCACATCTATTTAAACGGAAGATCTTAGAACAGAGGTCTTTCGTTTTTTTATCCCCTATAACTTTATCCAGGACGAGAAGTTTATCCCGATGAGCTTGCGATATCGGGAAGTCCAGGTGGGCCCACATCATTTAAACGGAAGATCTTAAAACAAAGTTCTTTCGTTTTTTTATTCCCTATAACTTTATCCAGGACGAGAAGTTTATCCCGATGAGCTTGCGATATCGGGAAGTCCAGATGGGCCCACATCATTTAAACGAATGATCTAAAACAGAGGTCTTTCGTTTTCTTTTATTCCCTATAACTTAATCCAGGACGAGAAGTTTATTTCTAAACTGATGGAGTTCTTTAATAGCTGGATTAAATTTTTGCGCATCTTAGCCGCCCCAAATTACACCATTAAATTTGTCATATTTGTTACAAAACAAGAGATCCGAAATCTACAATAGGCCATAGCTTTTTCAAAAATTCCTTTAAATTAAAATCTTTTGGAAACTGCAATATCCTGCACAAATTATTATTGACAGTTCTTTCCGCAGAAACTGTTAAAATTACCATTTTTCCCATATAGGTAATTAACCTATAGCAAAATAAGCAATCTACCTATTTGTAGAGGTCTTTATATGGCGTAATTTAGTTGCATCAAATAAAATAATAACTAAAGCTAAAGACAAAATCGTTTCGTGAGTAGTAACAGGATAGTAAAGTTTGGTTGGTAATAAGTATCGGTTCAAGAGAATATTCGATTAGTGTTTTTGCAAAGATAAATATGAGAGATTACTCTTAAAATGGATTTGGTTAATAGTTTTATTTTAATTGATTGGTTTAATGGGATAAAGGCTGCCTTGTGGTTGGGGCAGCCTTTTTTATTGTTAATAAAAGTTAAGTTAAATCTCCGCATCGCTTATAATATGTAAATTGCACCAATTCTTCGAATACAGTTATACCAGTTAATTATTGAAAAATATTATATTTGCACCCTAATTCAATATTTATGAGAAAGATTGCAATACTTTTTATTATTATTCTTTTCGGAATAAATTCTTTTGCACAAGAAAACGATGATTTATACCAAAAAAAGTTTAACATTGGTTTGGATGTATATAATAATTTCTGGATCAATTTACCAGATGATATGTCACAAAAAGGATTAAACTTAGGATATAGTGTCTATGGAATGTATAACCATCAGTTGAAAAAAAGCAAATACAGTGTTGCTTTTGGTGGTGGAATCACCTCTTTTTCTTTAGCATCAAATTCAATTGTTAGAGATGCCAATGCTGATGTAATTGTTTTCGATAACATTTCTGAAGGCATTGATTACGATAGAAGTAAGATCACCTTCACTTATTTAGATATTCCTGTTGAATTCAGGTATAAATCAACCAATGAATTTAGAATGGCTTTTGGGTTTAAATTCGGGTTTAGGTTAGACAATCACTCAACTTATAAAGGAGATAACCTTGACGGAGGTGGAGATTACGTCACCATTAAGCAAAAAGACATTCAGAATACAGAAAAAATATTTGTTACCTCAACTCTAAGGGTTGGTTATAAATGGATAAATCTAAATTTTAATTATTCATTATCAAGGGTATTCCAACTGGAAAGAGGACCTGAAATGAGACCATTCTCTGTTGGTATTACCTTTATGCCTTTCTAATTAATACAAAAAAGACATTTGAATCATCCTCTCACCTTATGATTGGATGATTTTTTATTTTAAAAGAAATGAGTTTAGAAATAAAGCGCTAAATAAATCATCCCGAATACACCTAAAAGAAAACCCGAATAAACCTGGGCAGGAGTGTGCGCTTTTAGCTGAAGTCTTGCAAATCCGATGAAGCCTGCCATTAAAATTGAAAGTATCAGAAAAATGGGTTCACCAATGATACCCGTAAATGACAATCCCAACAGCATCCCAACCAATCCACCAATTGAGATCATATGAATGCTTATTTTCCAGAAAAAATTAATCAGTAATGCCAAAATGCTGATCACAATTGCCCCAAAAATAAAATAATGAAAGATGGGGGAAATTTGCACATTTTTTAAAAGATAATAGGCGAAAACATAGAAAATGATGGTTGTTATATAAGGAAACTTACGTTCTTGCCTCGTCAGTTGATAGAGTGATTTAATCAAATTTCTACTCCTAAAAAACAATATCACCATGCTTGGAAAAATGAAGGTCACAATAAAAACCAACAAAACAATTCTTAACTTTCCATTATACGGAATGACCAATGAAAAATAGGCTTTAATATTAAATAAGATGATGAATGCATAAGTTGGCATTAAAAGTGGATGAAAGAGAAAAGAAATGATTTTGGCAATTTTTGTCTGCATTCAGCTCAGGTTTTAACTACATTAAAGCTCTTTACGAAGGCGAGCCACAGGAATACTGAGCTGCTCCCTATATTTAGCTACCGTTCTTCTGGCTATTGAATATCCTTTTTCTTTCAAAATCCCAGTTAATTGTTCATCTGTAAGCGGCTTACTTTTGTTTTCAGCATCAATACAATCGATCAGAATTTTTTTAATTTCCCGTGTTGAAACTTCTTCACCATCTTCTTTTTGCATCGATTCGGAGAAAAAGCTTTTCAACAAAAAGGTTCCAAAAGGAGTTTGAACATACTTACTATTTGCCACCCGCGAAATGGTTGATATATCCAAATTAACTATTTCTGCGATGTCCTTTAAAATCATTGGACGTAATCGGGTATCATCACCCGTTAAAAAATATTCGCGTTGATATTCCATGATGGCATTCATGGTAACAAACAAAGTATTTTGCCTTTGTTTAATGGCATCAATAAACCATTTAGCCGAATCAATCTTTTGCTTTACAAACATAAAAGCATCTTTTTGCTGCTTCGTTTTTTTGCTTTCAGAATAAGATTGTAACATATCAGTATATGACCTGCTTAATCTTAATTCCGGAGCATTCCGGCTATTTAGGCTCAACTCCAGGGTTCCATTGTTATTAAATATCATGAAATCCGGAAGAATATAATGGTTGGTTCTGGTTGTTTCGCTTAATGAATTACCGGGTTTTGGATTAAGCTTTAAAATCTCTTTGATTGCTTCTTTCAGCTCTTCCTCGGTAATTCCGGCTTTTTTTATAATTTTTTCGTAATGCTTTTTTGTAAACTCAGTAAAATAGCGATCCAGGATTAAAATAGCGAGTTTAATTTCATCAGCTTGTTCATTTTTTCTGGCAAGCTGCAATAATAAACACTCCTGTAAACTACGCGCACCAACACCTGCCGGATCAAACTCCTGAATGATAGAAAGCAATTTCAAAATCTCCTCTTTGGTTGTACTTATGTTTTGTGTAAATGCCAAATCATCAACCATGGCATTTATATCCCTCTGAAGATATCCTGAATGATCTAAATTTCCGATGATTGTACTTGCAACAGCATACTCATTTTCAGTCAGCCTGCGGTATCCCAATTGCGAAAACAAAACATCATGGAAGCTTGTACTGGAAACAAATGGAACCTCCCGATGTTCATCATCACTGCTGGTATTGTTTGCATTTAACCGATAAGACGGAATGTCATCATCGTCCATATAATCATTTAAATCAAACTCATCATCTTTACTGTCATACTCTTCAGTCTCTTCAGCTTCTTCACCTTTTATTTCATCACGCTCACTTAGTTCTTCAACCTCTTCACCTTCGCCTGTTTCATCCAATGCCGGATTTTCTTCAATTTCTTGCTTAATCCTTTGCTCAAGCGCAATAGAAGGTATCTGCAACAATTTCATCAGCAAAATTTGCTGAGGAGAAAGCTTCTGAAGTAATTTTTGTTGCAGTCGTTGATTTAACATTTTAAATCATTTTTCTTTTAAAAAATGAGTCTTTGATTATTTACTAAGATACAAAAATCCTGTACTAATTAGCAAAATGGTGAATGCCTGAATGGCAAAAATAATTAACAATAAAAAGTCGTAAAATTAAGAACCGAAAAGTAATCTGTTGCACAAAAATTCAGTTCCTCTATCTATATTAATTCTAAAAATCAGCACTTTGAGGGGCTCGTGGGAATGGGATCACATCTCTGATGTTACTCATTCCAGTAATGAACAACATGAGTCGTTCAAAACCTAAGCCATATCCACTGTGAGGAACTGTTCCAAACTTTCGGGTTTCGAGGAACCACCACAATTCTTCTTCAGGAATATTCAATTCTTTAATTTTGGCATAAAGCTTATCATATTCTTCTTCACGCTGCGATCCACCAATAATTTCGCCAATTTGGGGAAACAAAACATCCATGGCTCTAACCGTTTTCCCATCGTCATTTTGCTTCATATAAAAAGCTTTAATCTTACTTGGGTAATCAATCAAAATCACCGGTTTCTTAAAGTGTTTTTCAACCAAATATCTTTCATGCTCTGATTGTAAATCAGCACCCCATTCTTCTATTATAAATTGGAATTTTTTCTTCTTATTGGGTTTTGAATTCTTCAGAATATCAATGGCTTCAGTATAAGTGAGTCTGATAAAATCATTCTCAACGACAAACTTTAACTTTTCAATCAGTTCCATTGAACGCTCATTGGCCTTTTTGGTTTTTTCTTCATCAGCAAGTCGCTTACTCAAAAAATCAAGATCTTCCTTACAATGGTCAAGAGCATATTGAACAACATATTTAAGATGCTCCTCGGCTAAATCCATATTGTCATGAATGTCATGAAAGGCAACTTCTGGTTCAAGCATCCAAAACTCAGCTAAATGGCGGGTTGTATTTGAATTTTCGGCTCTGAAAGTAGGTCCGAATGTATAAACTTGCGACATGGCTAAAGCTGCCAATTCAGCTTCAAGCTGCCCCGAAACCGTTAAATTTGTGGCCTTTCCAAAAAAGTCTTCTTTATAATTAATGCTTCCATCTTCTTTTTTTGGAAGATTGTTTAAATCTAAAGTCGTTACTTTAAACATTTCTCCAGCACCTTCTGCATCCGATCCTGTTATAATAGGGGCATGAATATTATAATATCCTTTATCATTAAAAAATTTATGATTGGCAAAAATCATCGCATGACGAATTCGGGTTATGGCACTAAAAGTATTGGTACGAAACCTCAAATGCGCTTTCTCACGCAAAAATTCTAATGAGTGTTTTTTAGGTTGTAATGGATATTGTTCAGGATTTGCTTCTCCTAAAACCTCTATTTCAGTAGCATTTAGTTCAACACTCTGACCAGAACCTTGCGATTTACTCAATATTCCTGTTATCGATAAAGCAGCTCCGGTGGTAATTTTACTCATTAATTCAGCATTGAACTTCTCTAAATCAACAACTACCTGACAATTACTCAAACAAGAACCATCATTCAATGCGATAAAAGCCACATTTTTACTCCCTCGTTTGGTTCTTACCCATCCTTTTACCAAAATTTCATGGTCAAAGTTTTCACTTTTTAGTACTTCGTTGATTTTAATTCTCTTCATTTTTATTCAATTAAAAGTTTTTTACAAAAAAACGACATTTTCACTATATAATCAATGCTTTGGCCTGAAATAACATACACTTTATTTTATTCATACCTTTGTAGTAACAATGGCAACAAATTTAGATATCATTCCGATCAGTAAATGGCTTGACAATAAAGCTCAACCTTTGGTTATTAGTGGGCCTTGCAGCGCCGAAAATGAAGAGCAAGTTATTTCAACGGCAAAAGAATTGGCACAAATTAATAGTGTAAAAGTTTATCGTGCCGGATTATGGAAACCCCGAACGCGACCCAATTATTTTGAAGGTGTAGGGTCAGAGGGCCTGATTTGGCTAAAAAAAGCCAAAAAAGAAACGGGATTAAAGCTCGCTGTTGAAGTGGCAAAACCTGAGCATGTTGATGAATGCATGAAACATGGAATTGACATCTTATGGATTGGTGCCCGCACGGTTGTAAATCCTTTCTCTGTTCAAGAAATTTCTGAAGCCATGAAAGGGACAGATATTCCCTTTATGGTTAAGAACCCCATTAATCCGGATTTAAAATTATGGATGGGTGCTTTAGAAAGGTTAAATAAAACAGGTATCAAGAAATTAATGGCTGTTCATCGTGGCTTTTATTCTTTAAATAAAACAGCATTCAGAAATCCGCCAATGTGGAAAATTCCGATAGAATTGAAAAGATTGGTTCCAAACTTACCCATTTTGGTTGATCCGAGTCATATTTGTGGAAATACAGAAATGCTTGCAGAAATTGCACAAAAAGGGATGGATTTAGAAATGGACGGCTTGATGATTGAATCACATATAAAACCCTGGGCCGCACTTTCAGATGCCAAGCAACAAATTGAACCTAAAAACCTAAAAATACTTCTTGACAAAATTGTTCTTCGGAAAACCATCGGTAATAAGGAATTTGAAGATAAATTATCAGATTATCGAAATCAAATTGATGAAATTGATGATGAATTATTAGAAATCTTAGGAAGAAGAATGCAAGTAGTAGATGAAATTGGAGAATATAAAAACGAACATGAAATTACCATTCTGCAATTAAAACGTTGGAGCTTTATCATCGAGGACCGACTTAAAAAAGGCCTGAAACATAAAATTGATCGTAAATTTTTACTTGAATTACTGGAGCTAATGCATGCTGAATCCATGAGGATTCAAACTGAAATCATGAATAAAAATTCCAATAAGTAATTCACATCCACTTTCTCTTTTTGAAATAGATGACCATGGTTGTAGCAATTACAATCATCGATAAAATAACAATCCAAAACGAATTTGGCTCATTTTGAAAAGGCAAACCCAGATTCATTCCATACAGTCCGGTAATAAAAGTTAAAGGAAGCAAAATGGACGAAACCATCGTTAACACCTTCATAATTTCATTAATCTTATTGGCCTGCAGAGAGTCAAAAGTTTTGGATAAACCCTCAATCAATTCTTCATAATCCTCGGTCATATCCCACATTCGCTGGTAATAATCGAGAATATTACCCCAATAATCCTCCATGTTTTCAGCAAAACCTTCAATGGAGCCAGTTTCAAATTTATGGAATAGACGAAGCTGTGGTTTAAAAATTGTATTCAATAAAATAATATTTTTCCGGGTCACAGAGATGTGTCCAATGGTTTTTTCGGCCTTTTTATTAAATAGTTCCTGATTGATATAATCGAGTTCGTTACCAACACGGCGAATGATCATTTGTGATTCATTCATCAATTTCTCCAATATTCGATAAAGCAAGGCATCACTGGTTCCCAGCTCAAATTCTTCATTTCTTTCCTTTTGAGCAAGTGCTTCTTTAAACATGGTATAAACCACCCAATGCGATTGTCCCAAAGTAATGATATAATCTTCTCCCCAAAATATTTTTACCTCTTTGGTATGCAAAAACGTACCATTTTTGTCAAAGGTTGGAAAATGAAGAATTAAGAAATAATAATCGTCGTAAATATCAATCTTAGATCTTTGATTTGCAGTTCTACAGTCTTCAATGTCAAGGGGATGGAAGTAAAAATTATCTTTTAAATATTTAAGATTTTCATCCGTCGGGTTAAGAATGTGATGCCATTTTAAAGTCCCTATTTTTATGGTTTCTATCATATCCCCTCCTTTTTTAAATACTTTGAATTACTGTTTTCTACATTCCTGAGATTGTTTTTTGGAAGATCAAAAGTACGTAAATTAATTCTAAAAAAATAAACGATGAAATAAAAACTGAAAGAAATCAAAGAAATTATTACTCAGTCAGATCAACAGAACTCCATTTAAAAGTTGTAATTAAATGTTCAATATCTTCCTTTATAAACTCTATAACCGGAGCCAAAGAATCATTATTAGGTGCGACATTAAAGTACAATGCTCCTCTTAAAAAATGATGAATACTATCGGTGACAAAAAATTGATAGGGCGATGCAGCACTCAAGCCCTTAATTTCAAAAATCAATCCATAAACACTGTCTTGTTGGTTATAAATTGTTCTGTTCTCAATCGCAGTTGCTTTTGATATATGTTTAAATGCCATGGCATGCGTATCTTCCAAATAGGATGGCAAGTTCTCTTCAATCCTTTTATAGCTCAAATGTACCCTCCCTTTAAATGCCGGAAAATCCAGATTAATCCAATAGGGCTTATTGTCTGCCTGATCATCCGAAATAATTTGTGCATAAGTAGGATAATCAAAGGTAAATGGAAAACTTGTATCAAATTTCTGGTATGATTTTTCAGGCAGGTCAATTCTGAAATAGCCGCGTGGTTTGGGCATATAATCTGAATTACAAGAAATAAATGATATGATCATTATTTGAATAATAATCAGGATTAGGATTCTATTTATCTTGTGGTCCGTTTCAAATTTCATTTATCCAAGATAATTTTTATTTGCTTAATTCTACGATTATCTACATCCTCAACAATAAAGTTAAATTTGTCAAACCTCACACGCTGATCTTTATCCGGAATTTCGCCCATCAATTCCAAAATAAGGCCGGCCAATGAGTCAGAATCTCCCTTTACATCATCAAAAATATTTTCATCTTCTTTTATGATTCTACAAAAATCGATGAGGGTTGTTTTACCCTCAAAAATATAAGAGGTTTCATCAATTTTACGATAGGAAACTTCATCCTCCTCAATATCGAACTCATCGCTGATATCACCAATTATTTCCTCCAACACATCTTCCAATGTAACAATTCCGGAAGTTCCACCATACTCATCAACGACTATTGCTAAGTGTACTTTCTTCTCCTGAAACTCTTTGAGCAAATCATTTATTTTTTTGTTTTCAGGAATAAAGAAAGCAGATCGAATGAGCGTTTTCCATTGAAAATCTGAATCTTCATTTAAGTGAGCCAGTAAATCTTTCACATAAAGAATCCCTTCAATATTATCAAAAGAATCATCATAAACAGGCAATCGTGAATACCCCGATTCGAGTATAATTTTTAATAATGCATCGAACTTTGTTTCCAAATCAACAGCCGTAACATCGGTGCGGGATTTCATAATTTCTTTCACATCAATATCCCCAAATCTAACGATACCTTGGAGAATTTTCCGTTCTTTCTCTCCTTCATCGTCATCGGTGGTAATTTCAATGGCATCAGACAATTCGCTACGGGATAATTGATGCCCTTTTCCGGAAACTTTCTTATCGATAATTGATGTAGACTTTACGAGGATTGTACTGATCGGATAAAATATTTTTATCAATGTATTGAGTGGCTTGGCCATGATTTTACAAAAAGAAACTGATTTCTGAGTGGCAAAAATTTTTGGCATAATCTCACCTACCAATAAAATTAAAGCGGTTACAACAATGGCCTGAATCACAAATGCAATCACCGGGAAATCAATCAAATTGAACAACTCTGTCAGCAGAAAAGTTGATAAGATAACAATGGATACATTGATAAAATTATTGGCAATTAAAATGGTAGCTAAAAGCTTTTTGGGTTTTTCGAGCAATGTCAAAACCAATGTACCTTGTTTGGTACCACTTTGCTCAAGGTCATTTAAGTGGATGGGGTTTAACGAAAAATAAGCTGTTTCAGAACCCGAAATCATGGCTGAAAAAAACAAAAGAATAATGAGAATGAATAGGCCTATAAATGCTTCTAAAGTAAAAGGATTTAACAGAGAACTAAGTATGATCATTAATCTATAATAGTTTTAAAATGAATGGATGCCAATCTTTCATGCATTGAAGTTACAGCAAAGGTATAAAAAATACACCTCATTAAAAATGCAGAACATACCTAAAGTCAATCTTTTGTATTTGTGTCCAAATAAAAACACTCCGCTAAAAATCTTTAGATCTCAACGAAGTGTTTTTATGAATTTCTTCTTTAGATAAATTTTTTAGAATGGCAAATCATCCTCAGGTTCAGGAATGTCAACGTTTTGAGCTTTATCTGCTGGTCTTTCAGCTTGTGAATCATCTCGTCGTCCACCAAGCATGGTCATATTATCGGCATAAATTTCGGTAGTATATCTCTTATTCCCATCCTTATCATCCCATGCACGGGTTTTAATTTTACCCTCAATATAAACCTGATTTCCTTTAGATAGGTATTTTTCAGCTACATCTGCCAAACCGCGCCATAAAACCACATTATGCCATTCAGTTTGATCAATTTTATTGCCTTCTTTATCCTTATAACTTTCGGTTGTAGCCAGTGAAAAACTAACTTTTTTAACGCCGTTTTCAAAGGTAAAAGCTTCAGGGTCTTTACCCAGATTTCCAATTAGAATAACTTTATTAATTCCTGCCATGATTCATTTTTTTAGTTAAACAAATGTACGATTAAAAAACCTTTTTTGACTTTTTCTTTTATCCACAATCTTACATTTTGTCGCAAAAAAAGCACTGAGTTTCTAGCTTTTAAGAGATGTTTTGAGGTAGTTTTCAATGAGTTTAGGCACAGGATAATCTCCTGTCTTTTTAAGGTTGACCCTTAATAACTTCTTTCCATTAAAGCTTTTGTAATCAGTATTGATAAGGTATTCTACAAAATATGCACTAATATTTCGATGGGTTAATTTATGATTAATTGGACCAATAATCACAGGATTATCTTCAGCAAACTCAATCGGATCAGATTTTTTTTGAAATTCCGTAATCACCGTTTTAATATTTCTTTTCTTTTTTGATTCTATACTTGGAAAATCATAAAGGTTTTTCCAGATTGAGTCGGCCCCTCTTTTATTTAAATAGACCCCATTTTCATTACCTTTTTTAAACCTCAAAACAAAAAAGTATAAGTACAATTCTTTTGGAGCATTAAGCTTGATTTTATAAGGTAAATCCTTAATTCGATTTTGGGCTCTGGCAACACACTTATTATTTAATGCGCATTCATGGCAAACCGGAGATGATGGTTTGCAAACTAAGGCCCCAAGTTCCATCAATGCCTGATTAAAATCTCCAGCGTCTTCTTTAATGAAAAGCAGGTTTAACTTTTCTTTAATTTCTGTGGCTCCCTCTGCTGTATTTATCGCTTTTTCTATTCCAAAAAACCGGCTAATAACACGGTTTACATTTCCGTCGATGACGGGATAAGGTTCATTAAAAGCGATTGAAGATATAGCGGCAGCTGTATACGAACCAATCCCTTTCAGTTTGAATATTTGATCATACTCTTTAGGAAAAACTCCATTTAAACGATGCTGAATAAATTTAGCCGATGCATGCAAATTCCTGGCCCTAGAGTAATAACCCAATCCCTGCCAGTACTTAAGCACCTCATCTTCTGAGGCATTAGCCAAAGTTGCAACATCCGGAAAACGATCTACAAATCGGATGTAATAAGAGGTACCTTGATCGATTCGTGTTTGTTGTAATATGATCTCAGAAATCCAAATCAAATATGGATTTTTCGTTTTTCGCCAGGGAAGGTCTCGTTTATTTTTTTCATACCATTTCAACAAGTTAAATCCAGTTTCTTTATGAGTCATAGCGAACAAATTTAAATAGAGAACATTAGAAATAAAAAAGATATTAAAGTTTTAAATTATTTTAAAAAAAGATTATCTTTGCTGCCCGAATTAATAAATTTATTATCAAATCATTAAAAAATAATTTGACATGACAAAAGCAGAAATCGTAGCAGAAATTGCTAATAAAACAGGTATTGAAAAGGTTGCAGTTCAGGCAACAGTTGAAGCTTTTATGGAGGCAGTTAAGGATTCAATGGTAAAAGGCGAAAATGTTTATTTAAGAGGTTTTGGTAGCTTTACTATTAAAAGAAGAGCAGAAAAAACTGGTCGAAATATTTCTAAGAACACTACGATTATTATTCCAGCTCATAACATTCCATCATTCAAACCAGCGAAAACATTCGTTAACCAAGTTAAAACAAGCGTAAAATAATCTAAAATAATCAGCTATGCCAAGCGGAAAAAAACGAAAAAGACATAAGATGTCGACCCATAAACGAAAGAAACGTTTAAGGAAAAACAGACACAAAAAGAAATAGACCAATATTTTTAATCACATGAGTTTTCCAAATTCATGTGATTAATTTTTATACCTGAATTAGCTACTCCTCTAAGTACACAATCATTGAAAAATTTCTTTGATTGATCTAAATTTAAAATATTCATACAGTGAATAAGGAATTAATTATTAATGCAAGTTCTTCGGAGGTTGAGATAGCGTTGTTGGAAGATAAGTTCCTTGTTGAGCTACACAAAGAAAAGAATAATAATAATTATTCGGTGGGCGACGTATATTTAGGTCGGGTGAAAAAAATCATGCCCGGACTAAACGCTGCTTTTGTTGATGTAGGATACGAGAAAGATGCATTTTTACATTATTTGGATTTAGGGCCACAGGTTAAAAGTTTGATTAAATATACCAAGGCCGGACAGGTCGGATCCCTCAATAATTTACCCCAGATGGATAAATTTGCGATGGAAAAGGATATTGAAAAAACCGGTAAAATCACCCAGGTTTTAAGTTCAAATCAACAAATACTCATCCAAATTGCCAAAGAGCCCATTTCAACAAAAGGGCCACGCATTTCATCCGAAATATCATTTGCCGGACGATTTTTGGTTTTGGTTCCCTTCTCAAACAGGATTTCCATCTCGCAAAAAATCAAAAGCATTGAAGAAAGAAACCGCCTGAAAAGGCTTATACAAAGTATTAAACCCAATAATTTTGGGGTTATCATTCGTACAGTTGCCGAAAATAAAAAAGTTGCTGAATTGGACACTGACCTGAGAGATTTGGTCGAAAAATGGAACAAACTAACAAAGAAATTACCTTCAGCAAAAGTCCCCCAAAAAATTGTTAGCGAGCTTGATCGCACTTCGGCACTTCTCCGCGATTTAATGAATGAGTCATTCAACTCTATTCATATAAATGATGCTGTATTACATGATGACACCAAAAATTACATCCGAACAATAGCTCCGGATAAGGTTGATATTGTAAAACATTATAAAGGCAATAAACCCATTTTCGAACAAATGGGTATCGACAAGCAAATCAAGAGTTCATTTGGGAAAACCGTCACCATAAAAAGTGGGGTTTATCTGATCATCGAACATACCGAAGCTTTACATGTTATTGATGTAAATAGCGGACACCGGGTTAAAAAAGAGAACAGTCAGGAAATAAATGCCCTGGAAGTTAACCTGGAATCAGCCACCGAAATCGCCCGTCAACTCAGATTGCGTGATATGGGCGGAATCATTGTTGTTGACTTTATTGATATGCATGATGGCAAAAACCGTCGCGCACTTTATCAAAAGTTAAAAGATGAAATGTCTAAAGATCATGCCAAACATACCATTTTACCACCTAGTAAATTTGGTTTGGTTCAGATTACAAGACAAAGGGTTAGACCAGAAATGAACATTGATATTCTTGAAAAATGTCCGGTTTGTGGTGGGAGTGGAAAAATAAAACCCAGCATTATTATCATCGATGAAATTGAAAACAACATTCGGTATTTACTTAAAGATCAGAATGAAAAAAGCTTAAAAGTAACAGTACATCCATTCATCCATGCCTTCTTAAACAAAGGGCTCATCTCGATCAAAAGAAAATGGAACTGGAAATACAAAAAGCGCATAAAATTTCAAGCCATGCCTTCTTATAATTTCCTCGAATACCATTTCTTTAATGATCAGGGCGATGAAATAAAGATGTAAAACACTTTATTTTTTACCTTTTATTTTTCTTTAACACACGAAAATAACCATTGTATCAATGGCAATTTTTATATTTTTGCAAGCATGGAAACAGTAGTAAGCGGAATTCGGCCTACCGGGAATTTACATTTGGGTAATTATTTTGGGGCTATCAAAAATTTTTTAAGAATGCAGGAAGAAAATAATTGCTATTTCTTCATTGCTGATTATCATTCTTTAACCACCCACCCTACTCCGGAAGATTTACATGGAAATGTAAAGCAAGTACTGGTTGAGTATTTGGCTTTGGGTTTGGATCCGGAAAAAGCAACCATTTATGTTCAAAGCGATGTTCCTGAAGTAATTGAATTATACATGCTTCTGAACATGAATGCATATCTTGGTGAGCTGGAAAGGGTCACTTCTTTTAAAGATAAAGTAAGGCAACAGCCTAATAATATTAATGCAGGATTACTTACATATCCAACTTTAATGGCTGCCGATGTGATTATTCATAAAGCAGCAAAAGTACCTGTCGGAAAAGATCAGGAACAGAATTTAGAAATGATGCGAACTTTTGCACGACGTTTTAACCGCATGTATAAGGTTGATTTTTTCCCAATTCCGAGCGCTTATAATTTTGGGGAGGCATTGGTAAAAATCCCCGGATTAAACGGAACAGGTAAAATGGGAAAATCAGAAGGAGAAGGGAATGCCATTTTCTTTGCCGATGATCCAAAAGTTCTTCGTAAAAAGGTAATGAGAGCCGTAACCGATAGTGGTCCAACTGAGCCCAATCAAGCCAAGCCTGATGCCATTCAAAATCTGTTTTCTCTAATGGAGATTGTATCCTCAAAAGATACCATAAAGCACTTCGATGATGCTTATAATAATTGCCAAATCAGATATGGTGATCTGAAAAAACAATTGGCTGAAGATATGACTAAATTCACGGCTCCTTTCCTCGAGAGAATAAAAGAGCTATCTTCAGACAACGATTATTTACAGAAAGTTGCTGCTGCCGGTGCTGAAAAAGCACGTGAAAGCGCCTCAAAAACCATCAAAGAAATCCGTGAAATTATCGGTTTCAGGAAGTTTTAAATATGCCAAAAAATAAAAATTACAGTACAGAGATTAAACCAGAAAATGCCATTTTAATTGGTGTAGCAACCAGAGAAAGTAGCGTTGAAAGGCTAAAAGAATATCTTGACGAACTGGCATTTTTAGTCGATACGGCAGGCGGAATTCCTGTAAAAAGATTTACCCAATCACTCGACACCCCAAATTCAAAAACTTTTGTTGGTACAGGGAAATTGATAGAAATTGCCAAATACATCAAAGATCATGAGATTGATTTGGCCGTTTTTGATGATGAACTTTCGCCATCTCAACTCCGAAATATTGAAAAAGCTTTAGAGTGCAAAATATTGGATCGAACCAATTTAATACTCGATATTTTTGCCAAGCGTGCACGAACGGCTCATGCCCGAACTCAAGTAGAGCTCGCACAATATCAATACTTACTACCCCGCCTTACGGGTCTTTGGACTCACCTTGAACGACAACGTGGTGGTATTGGATTAAGAGGTCCGGGTGAAACTGAAATTGAAACCGACCGCCGAATCATTCGGGATAAAATTTCTTTATTGAAAAAGAAACTCATTCAGATTGATAAGCAGAAAATTACCCAACGCAAAAATCGCGAAAGCCTGATCAGAGTTGCCTTGGTAGGATACACCAATGTGGGTAAATCAACCATCATGAACCTGCTCAGCAAATCAGATGTTTTTGCCGAAAATAAGCTTTTTGCAACCCTCGATACTACGGTACGAAAAGTGGTTATCGACAACTTACCCTTCTTGCTCACCGATACTGTTGGTTTTATTCGCAAGCTTCCACACGGTTTGGTCGAATCTTTTAAATCAACTTTAGACGAGGTCAGAGAAGCTGATGTTTTAATTCATGTTGTGGATATTTCTCATCCTGACTTTGAAGAGCAAATTCACATTGTAAATCAAACCCTGGCTGAAATTGAAGTGATTGAAAAACCCACCATTTTGGTTTTCAATAAAATTGATGCCTTTACTTTTATCGAAAAAGAAGAGGACGATTTAACACCTGCCACCAAAGAGAACATGAGTTTGGATGAACTTAAAAACTCATGGATGGCAAAAATTAACACCCCCTGTTTATTCATCTCCGCAAAGGAAAAAGAAAATTATCAGGAGTTTCGCAGCTTGATTTACAAGCACGTTAGAGAAATGCATGCGAAACGATATCCTTATAATAATTTTCTATACTAATTTGCTAATTATTTAATGTGCTGAAGTGCTAATTAATTTGAAATTTTCGATTGTCACTTTTAAATGTAAAATTTTAATGTCATTCCGAACAAATGAGGAATCTCAAAATCTAAACATTGGGATTTCTCAGACAATAAAATTATGAACAACACATTATCTCAAATTCAAATCTTCAAATTAGCACATTATCAAATTGACTAATTTCAAATGAAAAGATTTATCTTTGAAATCAAATTATCCTCTCAATGAAAAAAATCCACCTTTTAGCTTTATCTGCACTTAGCGGAATTTTAATTGCTTTGGGTTGGCCCTTAAATGGCTTCCCTGTTTTATTGTTTATTGGTTTTATCCCCCTTTTGTTTGTTGAAGATTATTTAACAAAAACCAAAGAAAACAACAGCAAATGGAGTATGTTTTTATACAGCTACCTGGGATTTTTTGTGCTTAATTTACTCACAAATTATTGGATTTGGAACTCCACACTTGCCGGTGGCATCGGAGCATTATTTCTAAATTCCTTTTTCATGACCGTACCTTTCACGGCCTATCATTTTAGCAGAAGGGTTTTATACAAATTTGATAAGGGTCATTATTTATTAATTTTTTATTGGATTGCTTTTGAATATTTTCATTTAGACTGGGACTTATCTTACCCCTGGTTAAACCTCGGGAATGGATTTGCTAACTGGCATCATTGGATTCAATGGTATGAATTTACAGGAGCCTTGGGAGGAACTTTCTGGATTTTACTTATCAACATATTAATCTTCAGATTTATTGCAAATTACCTCAATCATAAAGTATTTAAGCTGAAACCATACCTTCATCTTACATCCATTTTATTGGGCATTATTCTACCAATCATTATTTCATACAGCATTTACAACAAATATGTTGAAGCAGAAAAACCCATCGATGTGGTAGTGGTTCAACCCAATATGGATCCTTACAGTGAACAATATGAATTGGCCCCTTTAACAGTGATTAATCGAATGCTCCGATTGACTGATCAAAAAATAGATCAGGATGTTGATTTCGTAGTTTTTCCAGAATCGGCCAACCAAGAAAATATATTCGAAAACCGATTGCCCTATTATCCAACCATTGTTAAACTGAAAGATTATTTAGAAGATTATCCAAAAACCAATATTGTGGTTGGAGCTTCGACTTTCAAAGTAGTGACCGGAAGCGATACATTAAATCAAGCTACCCGGGAATTTACCGGTGGATCGGGACACTATTATGCTTTTAATGCAGCCATTTTTTTAAATGCACAGGAAGAACATCAAATCTATCATAAATCGAAATTAACTCCGGGGGTTGAAATGATGCCCTCCTGGAAAATTTTACGCCCACTCGAAAAATTTGCCATTGATTTGGGAGGAACCATCGGCACCTTAGCCACGGATGATATGCGCAAAAATTTCATCACAAAAGATGGAGTTAAAATTGCCACCGTAATTTGTTACGAATCAATTTATGGAGAGTTTGTTTCACAGTTTATCAGAAATGGAGCTGAAGCTATTTTTATCATCACAAATGATGGATGGTGGGGTGATACTCCTGGTCATAAACAACATTTTATTTATGCCAAGCTGCGAGCTATTGAAAATCGAAGATCGATTGCCCGTTCGGCCAATACCGGAATTTCGGCCTTTATCAATCAACGTGGAGATGTAATCGAACAAACTAAATATTGGGAACCTGATGTGATCAGGCAAAAAATAAATTTAAGTGATGAACTAACCTTTTATGCTAAAAATGGAGATTATATTGCACGTATCTCATCGTTGATTACGGCATTTTTTATTCTCATAAGCATTTCAAGAGCCTTAATGAACAGGAGAAAATTACTTAAATAAACGATAGAATTTTCCTAAATCAGATTTAATGTCCTTGCTAAGCATGGGCCATCTCATATCCCGAATGGCTCCTTCAAGGGCATATAACAACATGATTCCTGCATCTTGTGGGAAAATCAATTTCATTCGCAAATAGGCTTCCTTGCTTCCCAAGTAAGTTAAATCTCTTGGGGATGTAATCCCCAGTAATATGAGTTTTTCTTCTAGGGGTTTTCCAATGTTTGGCAATCTCGATAAGTCTTCCATTTTTCGTCATTTTTTAAACCATTAAGATTTGAGTTCTTTGATCTGTTTATATAATTTCCAAAATCATGCCTAAATATATATTTAGCTCATTATCTTAACCTTACATTATTTTTTGATATGTTTTTTTGGGCAATAGTGAACAGATTAATGTTCATGTATGAACAATTTCTTTAATATTTAAAAAAATAAAAATCGCATTGAAGGGGGCTTATTGGCGGCTATTCATACCTCAAAACATCAATTGGGTTTTTACGTGCAACTTTTGCCACCTGAAAACTAACTGTAAGAAGAGCAATCGCAATGGAAATTAACCCAGATAAAATAAATACCCACCAGTACAAACTAATGCGATATGCAAAATTCTGAAGCCAGCTATCCATAGCCAACCAGGCTATTGGCCATACAATAATGTTTGAGATTAGCACCCATATGGCAAACGAAGCTGAAACTTTACTGATTATTCCGGTTGTATCGGCGCCAAAGACCTTTCTAATTCCAATCTCTTTTTTCTTTTGATCGGCAGTATATGCAGCTAAGCCAAATAAGCCAAGGCAGGAAATAATGATGGCTATAAATGCAAATATGGCAGAAAGCGCACCAACATTTTGCTCAGATCCATATTGTTGCATAACATAGTCATCCAAAAAAGTATATTCAAACGGAAGATCCGGAGCAAATTCTTTATACACTTTCTCAATATGTTCAAGTGTTTCTGCGACCAGATTCTCATTATAACGAACGAAAACCGTTCTGCACCATCTAGGGAAGATGATAAACATCACAGGTTCCACATCTTCCGTTAAAGGTCGTGAGTTAAAATCCTTAACCACCCCAACAATATTGCCTGGTTTGTTACGATCAAATGAAAAGCTCTTACCGATGGGATTTTTAATCCCCATCATTTCGATGGCTTTCTGATTTAGAATAACATTCACTGAATCCTTTCTGAATTCTCTCGAAAAACTTCTACCTTCCACAATTTCCATTTTCATGGTTTCGAAATAATCAAAATCAATAGTCCCGGCTCCAAAAGTTGCGGTTTCCAATCCGTTTTCACCTTGATATTCTTGATTTCTAAAAATGTTTTCGATGTCATTGGGAGGCTGGGTTGCCCTGGTTAGACTAATCACTCCTTTATGGTTTAGCACTTCATTCCGGAAGGCTTGGAAGTTAGTTCTTATTCTACCAATTGCTTCGAACATAACAATATTATTCTTATCAAATCCCAAATCTTTTTGCTTAATACTGCGCATTTGTAAAAAAATGAAGCAAGTTGAAATAATCAAAAATATTGAAATTGTAAACTGAATAATTACCAATATTTTGCGGAACAAGATTCCTCTTACACCAAGATGAATTACATTTTTTATCGCAAGTACAGGTTTAAAGGACGACATTAAAAAAGCTGGATAACTGCCTGACAAAACACCAGTAACAAACAACAGAACCAATAATTTTGCATAAACTGTTATGTCAGTATAATCAATTATTATTTGCTTATTTGTAAGTTGATTGAAGAAGGGTCTGAGCAACTCAACAAGCATCATGGCTAAAAAGATGGAAATGAAAACGAATAAAATAGACTCCAAAAGAAATTGCACAATAATCTTCAATCGAGAGCTACCTACTACCTTACGTAAGCCAATTTCTTTACTTCTACGGCTTGCCCTGGCTGTTGAAAGATTCATGAAATTAATGCAGGCAATTAGAATAATAAATAGCGCAATGGCCGCAAATAAATACACATATTGTATTCTTTGATTTTTTCCATCGATGGTATAAAGTCTTGCTTTGTCCAAACGCAATGTTCTGATTCCAATTTTTTCATCAGGTAATTGTGATTGAAAGAAGTCACTCATTTTTTGGTCTAGTACCTCCATGTTTGCGCTTGGGTTTACCAAAATAATGGTGCGAAAACGGTGATTACCCCAGTGTTCTTTATTATCACGACTTTCAACTAAATAATCGAAACGCCCTATAAGTTCATATTCCATTATTGAATTCTCAGCAGGGTTTTTAAACACACCTGTGACAGTTAAGTATTTATAATCATTAATATTTAATACTTTTCCAATGGGGTTCTCATCACCAAAATACCTTTTGGCAACCTTTTCGGTAATAATCACCGATTGCAAATCAGAAAAAGCATTCTTGGGGTCACCATGAATAAATTCCAAATCAAACATCTTTATATAATCCTCATCTGATCCGCACAGCCTCTGATTAGGGAAAGTAGATTCACCATACTTGACAGGTGAAGTCATTCTGGCAATTCTAACTGCTGCTTCAACCTCTCCAAACTCACTTTTTAATCTGTGAGCCAAGGGCGAAGGTGTTGTAATATTAAATTGAGCCTGTCCTCCAATGGTATATTCCTTATATACAATATGAATTTGATCGGCTTTACTATACGATTTTTCATAACTTAATTCATCCGTGATCCATAGAAAAATCAAAATAAAACTTGCTATTCCTATGGTTAAACCGAGAATATTAAGCATAGAAAAGCCTAATTGTTTTCTGAAATTCCGAAGCGTTATTTTAAAAAGGTTTTTAATCATGGTAAAATATTTATTCGTACCTCAATGAATTTATAGGGTTCGCATTTGCTGCTTTTATAGTTTGATAACTTACAGTAAGCCATGCAATAAAAAATGAAATCGTTGCTGCTAGAGCAAAATACCACCAAGCAATTACAGTTCTCTCTTCAAAATTATTTAACCAATTATTGAAGAAATACCATGCCAATGGCCATGCTAAAAGATTAGCTATCACAACCCATTTGGTAAAACTTTTAGATAGCAAAATTGCGATCGTAAATGCGGAAGCGCCAAATGTTTTTCGAATCCCGATTTCTTTTGTTTTTTGTTGAGCCATAAAAGAAGCCAGGCCTAATAATCCTAAACATGCAATAAATATTGCCAAAAAAGAAAATGCCAAAAATAACTTCTTGGTTTGCATTTCATTCTTATAGAGTGAATCGTACTGCTTGTCTAGAAATGAATACTCAAATGGTATCCCTGATGAGTACTTATCCCAAATGCTTGATAACTTCCTTATGATCAAATTATAATCACCAGAATTTACACGAACACTAATATATCCAGAACGTCCATATGCATATGGGCTATTTGTATTAAAAATTGCCATTGGGTGGACTCTCTGGTGTTTAGATTCATAGTGAATATTCTTAACCACACCAATAACATGCACTATTGGATCTCTATGAAAATTAATCCGTGTATTTAATATTCCTTCAGAGCCGAGTAACTTTTCTGCTTCTTCGTTAATAATAACAGCTGCTGTATCAGTTCCGTATTCTCTTGAAAAGAACCGACCTTTCACAATTTCAAGTTTCAATACATCCTTTAAATCTTCATCAGCAGAAAAAACATTCAGCGTAAATCCATCCTCCCTACCTTCAGCTCTGCAACCCCAGTTAGAAAATTGGGTTCCGGGTAATCGGCTCGATTGTGCAACACTTTGCACATAAGGAAGGCTTTCAATTTCGTTTTTAATTACCTGGATTGAGTTTCTGACAGAGCTTGCATTTTTAATTACGATAACTCCTTCTTTCTCAAATCCTAAGTTTTTGTTTTGCAATAAATTTAATTGGGCCGAAATAAGAAAGGTTCCAATGAATAAAATAACTGAAATCATAAACTGAAATATCACCAGGGAGTTTCTGAGCCAAGAAGTTTTTCCACTTCCTCCTTTACTCCCTTTAAGTGCAAGAGCTGGTTTGAACGAAGACATGATAACTGCCGGATAGGCTCCAGATAAAACACCAACAGTTAATCCTAAGATTAATAATAAGGGAATTGCAAAGACGTTATTAAAATATGGGACTTGAAGTTTGATTCCAGTATAAGCAGGCAAGTAAATTAATGTTAACTCTACCAATGATAAAGCAATCAATAGCGCAACAAAACTAAGGATCACCGATTCTCCAATGAATTGTTTTAGGAGTTCTGCTTTACTTGATCCTATTACTTTCTTTACACCAACCTCTTTTGCCCTTCTCTCGGTTCTGGCCGTTGATAAGTTGATGAAATTAATACATGCAATAACCAAAATAAATATTGAAATGATAAGAAAAATGTATACGTATTCTTTCTTACCGTTGGCTTCAAACTCACCTCTTAAATTTGAATTTAGGTGAATGCTCTTTAATGGTTGAAGATAGAGCTCCCACTTACTACCGCTTGCAGCTAAATCACTGTAATTCCCCTTATATAAATATTTATTTACAAAGGCAGGAAAACGACTTTCTACCTTTTTATAGTCTGTATTTTCATTAAGTAATAGATAAGTTAAAAAATTATTTGACCACCAAGAAGGGTTATTATAAAAGCCATCAAAACTTATCAAGGAAACAGCAACATTAAAATGGAAATGTGAGTTTTGTGGCATATCTTCCACTACAGCAACAATTCTATAACTTGAGCTGTCGGCTGTAATAACTTGATTAATTGGATCATCTTCCCCAAAGAATTTCTTTGCCGTACTTTCTGTTATTACTGCAGTATTTGGCTGACTCAATAACCCATCTTTTTGGCCTCTCACAACCGGAATTGTAAAAACATCAAAAAAAGTTGAATCGGCAACAAACACTTCTTTTTCAATCATCGAATTCTCACCAAAGGTGAACTGAAAATCCCAGGATGCAATTCGTGCAAGCTTTTCAATTTCAGGGAAATCATTATATAAAGGTTCGATATAAGCAGCGGCTGTATAAGTTTGATAGATTTCAGTTGTTCCTGATAAGCCATCCACAGCAATTCTATGAATTCGGTCAGAATGCTCATGAAAACGATCATAGCTAATTTCATTGAGTACATACAGAAATCCAATGATACTAACGGCAATACCAATGGCGAGCCCCATAATATTTAAAAAGGAAAATCCTTTATCTCGAATGAACTGTCTAATGGCAATTTTAAAATAATTCTTAAACATAATAATCGATTTTACATATAATAGCCAAAGACTATGCCATCATTCTTATCTCACTGTTTTTCTTACTTTTACAAAAACCCTATTTCAATTTTACAATTTTTATATGTCTGATTTTAGTACAACTTATGTCGGTTTTTAGTACATTTACTTTTTACCAAAAAGATGGAACAGACTGAAGCAAATATTTTAATTGTTGACGATGACCTGGATATTTTGGTCACCGCTCAATTATTTTTAAAACAACTCTTCACCTTAGTGAAAGTAGAACAAAAGCCTGAAAATATTCCTACACTCATGCAAAACATAAATTTTGATGTGATTTTGCTAGATATGAATTTTTCGAAAGGGAAGAATAATGGAGAGGAAGGAATTTATTGGTTAAATCAAATATTATCAATAAATCCATCTTCAGTTGTTGTTTTCATAACTGCCTACGGTGGAGTAAACCTGGCTGTTCAATCGATGAAGGTAGGTGCTTTTGATTTTATAGTGAAACCTTGGAAAAATGAAGACTTATTAAGTGTTATATATTCGGGCTTACAATTTCGAAAATCTAAACTGGAAGTTGAGTACTTGAAAAACACTCAACAAAAAATGAGTGAGGATATTAATTCAAATTTTGAAAGTTTTATTGGTGATTCACTAGCCATAAACAAAGTTTTCGAAATCATAAAAAAAGTTTCGAAAACAGATGCTGATGTTTTGATTTTGGGAGAAAATGGAACAGGTAAGGAATTGGTTGCCCGCGAAATTCATAAACAATCATTGAGAAGCAATAAAGCTTTTATCAATGTAGATTTAGGAGCACTTCAGGAAAATTTATTTGAAAGTGAATTATTCGGACATGAAAAAGGTGCTTTTACAGATGCAAAAGAAAGCAAGCCCGGCCGTTTTGAACTTGCCAATGGTGGAACTTTATTTTTAGATGAAATAGGGAATTTACCCCTAAATCTACAGATTAAGTTATTGGGTGTTTTACAAAAGAGGGTTGTAAACAGACTTGGTTCGTCTAAAGAAATCCCGGTAGATGTTCGGTTAATTTGTGCTACCAATTTGTCTTTAAATGAAATGGTACAAAGAGGGGAGTTTAGAGAAGATTTGCTTTACCGAATAAATACGCTAGAAATCCGAGTACCTTCACTTCGAGAAAGAACAGGGGACATTCCACTACTCATTAATTTCTTTTTGAAAAAATATGCCAAAAAATATCAAAAGTCAGGATTAAAACTCAATCAATCTATTCTTTACCGCTTATCAAAATATGCCTGGCCAGGAAACATCAGAGAGTTGCAACATGCTGTTGAAAGGGCGGTCATTTTATGTGACGGAAATAACCTGAATTTTCATGATTTTTCGATGGATTTCTCACAAACCACTCATTCGTCAAAAAAAGACACCTTAAATTTAGCTGAAATTGAAAAACGATATATTTTAAAAGCAATCGATAAAAACAAGGGCAACATCACAAAAGCTGCCAAAGATCTGGGAATAGCACGCACAGCACTTTACCGAAGATTAGATAAATATGGGCTCTAAAAAATTCATCATACAGCTGATATTCAGAATTGTACTTTTATTGATCGTACTTTCGATTATTTCAAGCTCCTATTTTCTCTTGGATCCATCCCAACTCATTTTCACCTTTATTGTTTTGTTTAGTTTGCTGGGAATTCAGCTCTTTGAACTCATTAATTTTCTAACAAAAACAAATCGTGAAATTTCAAGATTTCTGCTATCTCTTAAACATTCTGATTTCCAGCTTTATTATTCAAATGATGGAACCCAAAAGCCGCAGAATGAGCTATACGAAACTTTCAACTCAATCATCAATTCATTTAAATCGATTAAAATTGAAAAGGAATCACAGTTTGAATTTTTACGACTGATCGTTGAGCAGGTTAAAATTGGAATTATTGCACTCAATGAGCATCATGAAATTATATTAATGAATTCATTTTCGGAGAATTTATTAGGTTGCCACAAAACCAAAAATTGGGCACAGTTGCAACAAAAACGAGGGCTATTTTGTAAAGAGGTAGATGAATTGAAGGCCGGAGGAAACAAACTTATTGAGTTGAGTGATCATAAGCAACTTTCGGTAAATGTGAGTCACTCCATTTTATTGAATAAGCCGCACCGAATCATTACTTTTCAGAATATTAAAAATGAAATTGAGCTTAAAGAAACCGAAGCATGGATCCGATTAATCAGGATTCTAAATCATGAAATCATGAATTCGGTAACCCCTATTTCTTCATTAACAGAAACCATTTTGCTTATTTTAGAAGACAAAGAAACTCCAATTACTACACAAAAAATAGAGGATGTGATTAGCTGTGTAAAAACCATTCAAAAAAGGAGTGATGGCTTGTTTGATTTTGTAACCGAATACCGAAAGCTCACCAAAATACCGACACCTAAAAAAGAAAATGTTTCAGTATCAGTATTTTTCGAAAACATTCAACAATTGTGGAAGTCAGAAATTGACAAAAAACAAATTCAATTTAGAACTGAAATAATTGGCAATAATGATACCATTTTTGCCGACCCTCATCTCTTGGATCAAGTTTTAATCAATCTTATCAAAAACAGTATTCAAGCTTTGGAAGGCATCCCAAAACCTAAACTAACACTTTCTTTTTCTGGCAAAGAAAACAATTCTTTCATAAGTATAGCTGATAATGGAATTGGGATACCAGAAGAATTAATCAATGATATTTTTGTTCCCTTTTTTACGACCAAAGAAAAAGGCTCAGGAATTGGATTGAGTCTTTCTCGCCAAATTATGCGTATGCATAATGGAAGTATTTCAGTTCAATCGATTCCGTCAAAAGAAACGATATTTACTTTAAAGTTCTAGCTTCCTTCTATTATTCATACTTTAAACTTTCGATAGGGTTTTTATTTGCCACTATAAATGCCTGAAAACTGATTGTTAATATACCAATTGCGGTTGCCAAAATTCCAGCGATTAGAAAAATAATTAAGTTTAATTCAGTATGAAAGGCAAAGTTCTCTAACCACTTATCCATAAAATAATAGGCAATTGGGCAAGCAATCACGAATGCAACCAATATCCACTTTACAAAATCTTTTAGCAATAATATTATAATGCTAAAGGTAGATGCGCCATTCACTTTTCTAATCCCAATTTCTTTTGTTTTTTGTTCAAGTAAAAAAGAAGCTAATCCAAATAAACCCAAACATGCGATTAGAATTGACAGCAATGCTAAATACTCAAAACTCTCTAATAATTTATTTTCATTTTGGTATAGTTCATCATAAGTTTCGTTTAAGATTCGATAGGTAAAAGGGTGATTTGGACAAATTGATTTATAGTCTTCTTCAATTAATTCAATGGTTTGATAAAAATGCTCTGATTGAATTTTTATACTTATCGTATTAAATGCATTTTTGCTCCAATAGAAGAGTAGTGGTTCGACTATATGATGCAATGATTTAAAATGAAAATCCTTAACCACTCCAATAATTTCGACATTTTTATCGTATATCGAAAAGTCTTTCAATTTAGCACCAGATATAGGCCTTTCAAGTCCGAAATGTTTAACGGCGGCCTCGTTCATAATGTATTTGCTTTTCTTATCCGATTGTATCTCCCAATCAAAATTTCTCCCCTCAAGTAATTCAATTTCATAGAGATCAATAAAATCGGGGTCAATACTATTAACTTTTGTATAAAAACTGACATCATTAATACTGACATTCCAACTCCAAAAATTAGTCCCAGGAACTCTACATGAATAGGAGGTATTCAATACATTCAAATGTTGTCTCACTTTCGTCTTAAAGGCCTCTAGATTTCGATATAATTGAGCATTCATTTCAAGATGAATGATTGATGCTTTCTGGAATCCTAATTCTTTATTTAATAAAAAATTATTCTGCTTATTAATCGTAATTGTGCTTATTATCAAAACAATTGAAATCACAAATTGAAATATAATTAACACTCTTCTTAAATACAAACCCTTTTTACCCTTTAAAGAGATTTTCTTAAAAACAGCAAGAGGATTAATAGAGGTAAAATATACTGCTGGGTAAATACCAGCAAGAACTCCCATAAAGAAAGAAAATCCAACAAACAACACAAAATATGGAAATTGATAAACAATATTCATCTGAATATTGCTAATAATTGAGCTATTCAATTGATTTAATATCACCTCAGCGAGGATAAATCCTATGTGTAAACTAATAAAGGAAATTATCACAGATTCTAACAAAAGTTCAGTCATCAAGCTGACCCGTGTTGCTCCTACAATTTTTTTAATCCCTATTTGTTTGATTCGTTGTTGAAATTTTGCAGTGGAAAGGTTAACAAAATTGATGGTTGCAATTACTAGAATAAAGACTGCAATTGTAATTAGAATAAAAACATATGTTTTACTTCCATTCGGCCCATCTCTACTTATTTCACTAAAATAAACATCTTTTAAAGGAATCAATTTTAAGTTCATTCCTCCAAGTTCTTCCTCCGTATATTTTTCATAATAATAAGCGTTAATCTTTGCTACTAAATTCTCTCGAAGTTCATTATTAATCGTCAAGATATAGGTTGGGAACTGCCACCCATCTTGAAACTGATAATTAAAAGTGGGGCCATACTTCACTGCTAAACTACTAAAGGATGCTATGGCGTCTAATTCCAGATGAAAGTTCTCAATGTTCTTAATCACAGCTGTAACTTCATAAGTTCCACCATATTCATTAGTAATCATTTTCCCGATGGGGTCTTCACTTTTAAAAAAACGTTTGGCTATTGCTTCAGTTAATACAATTGTAAATGGTCTTTTAAGTGCTGTTTGTGGGCTCCCATAAACAAACTCAAAATCGAATATGTCAAAAACTACACTATCTGCCCATGACATTTTAGGGATTACAATATTGTTCAATGAAGTTTGAGATCGTTCATAGAAAAATAATGTATTTGCGGACAAATTAAACCGAACTGATTTTTGAACCTCAGGGAAGTTATTTGATAAATCAATTCCAATAGCTGAGCACATTGAAGCAGAATTACCTTCTTCTAACATATAAATTCGATCAATTTTCTCATTGAACTTATCAAAAGAATATTCTTTATTCACAAAGGTAAAGATGATAATTGCCACGCAAAAGCTTGTACTTATACCTATTAGATTAATTATTGTTTCTAATCTGTTTTTATGCAGATTTCTTAAAACTATTTTTAAAAAGTGTTTTATCATCTCACAAATAATATTATTCGTGTTTCAAACTTTCAATCGGATTTGATGTTGCTGCTTTATATGCCTGATAAATACAGGTGCTTATAGTAACCAAGACAACGATAAAAAGGGCTATTAAATAATCAGCAAATCCAATAGTGATGCGGTATGAATATTTCATTAATACTTCTTCCATAATCATATAACTAATGGGTATGGCAAGTACAAAAGCTACAGAAACCCAGATCAAAAATTTTCCAATAATGGACCAAATCAGTTGGCTAAGACTTGCTCCGTTTACTTTCCTAATCCCAATTTCCTTTGTTTTTTGTTCGGCTATAAAAATGGTTAAACCTAATATTCCAAGACAAGCAATAAGAATAGAGAAAACTGTAAAGTAGATGATTAAGGTTCCCATATCCTGATCACTTTTGTATAAACCCTCATAAATTTGATCCAGAAAACGATATTCAAAAGCAATTACATTATTAACTTCATACCAGGTTTTCTCAAGTGTTTTAAGGGCAGCTTCTCTATTAACAGGATTGATTTTTACCAACATTACCGAAACTTGACTAAAATCTTCCGGTCTTCTCTCAATTCTCACAACCTGAGGTTCAATTTTACGATGTAATGAACCATAATTAAAATCTTTATACACTCCTATGATTTGAACACTTTTCCGTTTGGAGGTACTATATTCATACATAGTTGCAGGCAACACCAATGGGTTTTCAACCCCAATAGCCTTTGCAGCACATTCATTTATCATCACTGCAGCTGTAGAATCCGATGAAATTTTATCGGAAAAATCTCTTCCGCTCACAATCTCAACACCAAGGGTTTTGAAATAATCAAAATCAACCGAGGGAATGTGCATATCTGGCACATTGTCAACATCAATACCTTCCCAGGCAAAACATCCAGTACAACGACTTTCATTATCTGCCCATGCATAATCAGAGGCAGTTACCGAAATAATATTCGGGTCTTGCAACAATTGTGATTTTATAAATCGATAATTTTTAGCCAGATTTTCCTTGAAAGGGATACTAACAATATGACTCTTATCAAATCCAAGATTTTTATTCCCAATATAATTTAGCTGCTTAATAATAATTACTGATCCAATAATAAGAACCGAGGCTATAAAAAATTGAATAATAACCAAGATATTTCTAAAAACACCCGATCTCATTGATTGGAAAGATTTTCGCAATAAACTAATTGGACTAAAGGAAGACATAACAATGGAAGGATAGCTTCCTGCTAATAAACCCGTACTCAAAAATAAGAATAGCGCACTAAGTAAAAAATCCGTACTAGCATATTCGATGGTTAATATTTTACCACTAAGCTGACTAAAAACAGGGCGTGCAAGTTCGAGTAATATCAAAGCAAAAAGGATAGAAATCAAGCTGGTAAGAAGAGATTCTCCCATAAACTGTTTAAAAACATTTTGATAACTGGCTCCCATTACTTTCCGTACACCCACTTCTTTCGATCTTCTTTCGCTACGAGCTGTTGATAAATTGATATAATTAAAGCAAGCATTAATCAATATAAAAAGCGCGATGATACTGAAAGCTATCACATATTTTTTATCTGTAAGATTATAATAAGATCGCCATCCTCCGTGAGCCGTTTCTCCATCTAAATGAATTTGACTAAACTTTTGAAGTTTAAAAACAATGCCACCATGAACAACCTGGCTGCATTTTTCTTTTATAGCATAACGTGTTAATCGAGCCCCAATACTGTCAATATTAGCCTGATCATTTAACTGAATATAAGTAGAGAACATGAAACGTCCCCAACTATAAGAAGACGTATTAATTTTATCATATGAAAAGGGTATGACATATTTAAAAACCAATGAAGAATTTTTAGGTATTTTTTTTATAACACCTACTACTTTTGCTGATTCCCCATCCGCTTCAATAACTTTGCCCAAAGCAGTTTTATCACCAAATAGTTTTTGCGCGATCTCTTCATCAATAATTATTTCGTTTGCATTTTTAAAAGGATGATTCGGGTTTCCTTCAATAAATTTGAATTTAAAAAGACTGAAAAAACTTGTATCAGCTATGATGCCTCCTTTTTGATAAAACCCTTTATCTCCATACTGAAATAATAAATCATCGACTCCTTCAAAAAGAGTTAAGTTTTCAATTTCTGGCATTTGTCGGGCGGCCTGAAGGCCCAAAGGAGCAGGGGTTGTTTCTGAACCGTTTTCAAAATACTTTTGGCCATAAGCCATTATACGATATATTTTATCTCGATTATTATGAAATTTATCGAAGTTCAATTCATTTTGAATCCAAAGTATGATAAGCAAGCAAGCTGCCATACCAATTGAAAGACCCAGAATATTGATCAAGGAAAATACTTTATTCCGTAGAATATTTCTAATAGCGGTTTTTAAATAGTTTACGATCATAATTCCTAACTGCTGTTTTTTATAATCGCAACAAGGTCAACTCTTATGCCAAAATTATAAATATCTGCCAATCTACAATTTACAAAATTTTTAAACTTGCAATCTGTTGGCTTTTCCAACACTTTGTGTTTGTTTTTACAACAATTTATTTTATACCTTTAGCACATAAATTTAAATCTAATTAATGGAAAACAAACAAGGAAGCATATTAATTGTTGATGATAATGAGGAAATGCTACTTGCCCTTAAAATATTCTTAGCTCCTCATTTTTCAAAAATTGTGACCGAGAAAAATCCCAATTTAATATCTTCTCTGATTAAGCAAAATTTTGACTTGATCCTTCTTGACATGAATTTCTCGGCAGGTATTAACACAGGTAATGAAGGATTTTACTGGATGAATGAGATTTTAAAAATAGACTCACAAGCCTGCATAGTTTTTATTACAGCTTATAGCGATGTTGAACTTGCGGTAAAAGCAATGCGCGAAGGCGCCGCTGATTTCATTCAAAAATCATGGGATGAAAAGAAGATATTATCAACCGTATTGGCTGCATATAAATTGCGAAAATCAAAACAGGAAATTAACCACCTACAATCAAAACAAAAACACCTCAACGAAAAAATTTACAATAAGCATCACTTTATTCATGGATCTTCAGATTCAATATTAAAGGTTGTAGAAACCATTAAGAAAGTTTCATCAACTGATGCGAATGTATTACTATTGGGAGAAAATGGTACAGGAAAGGAAGTAATTGCACGCGAAATTCATCAACAATCCAACAGAAAAAATGAAATTTTTGTGAGTGTTGACCTTGGATCAATCACCGAATCACTTTTCGAATCTGAGTTATTTGGTCATCTAAAAGGTGCTTTTACCGATGCCAAAGAAGATAGGGCTGGAAGGTTTGAAATTGCCTCGGGCGGAACCCTTTTTTTAGATGAAATTGGGAACTTACCACTTCACCTACAATCAAAATTATTATCTGTTATTCAAAACAGGGAAATTACCAGGGTTGGTTCAGGAATAAAAACACCTATAGACATCCGCCTTATCTGTGCCACAAATAATGATCTGTATAAAATGCTCGATGAAAATAGTTTTCGTGAAGATTTACTTTATCGCATTAATACCATTCAAATTGAAATTCCTCCACTTCGAGAACGCATTGAAGATATTGAAAAATTAGTCCTTCATTTTTTAGATCATTATTGCAGTAAATACAAAAAGGAGCATTTGACGATTAGCAAAGCGGCTATCGAAAAGTTAAAAAAACATTCATGGTTTGGAAATGTCAGAGAGCTTCAGCACCTCATTGAAAAATCAGTTATAATGGCTGATGGTAAGCAATTAAACGCAGGTGATTTTTCATTCGGCAGCACTTCAAAAAACCAAAAAGTTAATACTTTTAACCTTGCCGAAAACGAAAAACAAATCATTCGTAGTGCCATCCAAGAATGCAAGGGTAACATGAGTTTGGCATCTAAAAAACTTGGAATAAATCGATCAACTCTTTACGATAAAATCAAAAAATATGACCTTTAATCGATTTAATTTAGGTATTGTATTTCAAGTACTTTTAATTGCTTTAAGTACCAGTTTATTAATTTGGACTTTTTCCCTTGAGTTTATGTTGATCACACGCTATTCATTGATGTTAATTTGGATTATTCAAGTTCTCGCACTCATTCATTATGTTCAAAAAACCAATCGTGATCTAAATCGCTTTTTGCAATCGATCAAATTCAATGATACCACCGTTAAATTCAATAAAAACATTAAGGGTCCATTTCAGGAATTGTATGAAGGCTTTGATGAAATAATTGATGCATTTGGGAAATTAAAAATTGAAAAAGAGGAGGAGTATCACTTTTTCCAAACAACCATTCAACATGTAGGCGTAGGGATTATTGCATTTGACCAAATGGGGCAAATAAAACTGTGTAACAAAGCTGCAAATGAGCTTTTAGATTTTCCAGATTTCATTAATGTTAGCGCTTTGGATAAGATCAAAGCCGGATTAGGCGTAAACTTATTAAATTTAAAACCCAATATCCCAGAGCTCATCAAACTCAACATTAAAAATGAATTGAAACAAATATCAATTCATGCCACAATCATTAAAATTGATGATAAAAACATTAAACTGGTTTCTTTTCAAGATATCAATAATGAGATTGAGCATGGAGAAATGGATGCATGGCAAAAATTAATCCGGATTATGACTCATGAAATCCTTAATTCGGTTAGTCCAATAACCTTACTTTCATCGGGTTTAATCAATAATATTAAACCTAAAGAAGGACAAACTCAGAAAGCTGATTTAGATCAGGATAAAATTGATGAGTTATTGCAAGGTTTAAATGTCATAAATAACAGAAGTAAGGGTCTTTCTGACTTTGTAGAAGATTATCGCTCATCAATGCAAATTCCATCACCTCAATTCAAAGAAATAAATTTACGTAAGCTCTTTATAAATATTGAAACTTTATTTTGCGAAGATTTCAAAAATAAAAACATCAATTTCAGCAGCAATGTTTCGGAGGAAATTAATATCCTGGCCGATCAAAAGCTCATTGAACAAGCACTCATAAATCTTATAAACAACTCTATCTATTTTTCAGCTCAAACAAACAATCCCGAAATTCTATTGGATGCTGAGACAAAAGGTCAGAAGGTAAGCATCTCAGTAACAGACAATGGTAAAGGAATAGAACAAAGCATCATTGATCAGATTTTCATTCCATTTTTTTCAACCAAAGAGAAAGGTTCTGGAATTGGCTTAAGCCTTTCTCGTCAAATTATGAGAATGCATAAGGGCCATATTTCAGTTCAATCGACTCCTCAACAAATAACCAAATTTTCTCTTACTTTTTAATTCATAGATGTGTGTAACTTTTACATCTATGAGTCGTCCATATTTTAAGACATCACCTATAAAGATAAAAACCTGATTGGGATGAACTCTTCATTGAATATATATTATTAAAACACATTAATATACACACGAATTTGTAAATTTATAGCTTATAATCTAAAATACGAATCATGCAAAGCCTATTTAATTTTTTTAAAAAAACACGAAATTTATTGAGTCAGTTTTGGAGTTTTATTAAACGAATATTTACCGCGCTCCAAAAGTGGTTGGTTCAAAATGGTCCCAATAAAAAGACCCAAAAAGGAGCCTTGATCGCATTTTTTATAGCTACGTTAGCTTATCTTGGGTATTTAGGAGCGGTAAGTTTAAGACTGGGTTATGGCCTGGTCGTTGATGTAGCCATTGGACTGGGAATTGGCATTATTGGCTTGTTCCTTTTTACAGCAGCTGCCCGATTGGCTTTACGAATTGTTTCAAAAATACCCTTAAAAATAGGGTCTCTCTTCATTGGAGGCATTGTCACCTTTATGGTATTTTCAATGATGCCATTTAAGACTACCTTCCCTTATAACCTCTGGGTTATTATGGCCATTCTTTCATTGGGTGGATCCATTTATGCCATTTTTTGGGAAAAATTTAAAAGCTCAAAATTACTTAATAAAATCTTTGTTTCGCTTGCTTTAATCGGCTCTGTTGCCAGCATTGTTGTTTTTATACTTTGGATCGGGAAAACAGGAACTGAAGAGGGATTGACGAAAGTTAAAAAATATGAGCAAGAAAATTCGATGCAGCTGGATGCTCCCAATCCTTCATTGGATGGAAGCTTTGCCGTTAAAACAACCAGCTATGGAAGCGGAAAAGACCGAAGAGACATTTATGGTAAAGATGCTAAAATCATCACAGAAAGTGTAAATGCCAAGCCTTTTGTAAATAAACTGAGTGGCCGGTTTCACAAACTCAGGAAACGCTTCTGGGGTTTTAACCGAACCAAATTCCCCATCAATGGACGGGTTTGGTATCCGGATGGTGAAGGCAAATTTCCATTGGTATTAATTGTTCACGGAAACCACAGCATGCGAGAATACTCTGATCCGGGTTATGCCTATTTAGGAGAATTTTTAGCAAGTCGCGGATTCATTGTCGTTTCGGTTGATGAGAATTTTATAAACGGCGACTGGACCCAGAACTATCGTACGGAAAGTGATGGCCGGGGCTGGTTAATGCTTAAACATTTATCGGTTTGGAGAGACTGGCAAAAAGATCCCGAAAATCCATTTTATGGAAAAGTAGATATGGAGAACATATCTTTGATTGGGCACTCCAGAGGTGGTGAAGCCGTTGCCATCGCAACTTCTTTCAACCAACTCTCTCATTATCCCGATGATGCCAAAGTCAAATTTGACTTCAATTTCAACATAAAATCTGTTATTGCCATTGCTCCGGTAGATGGACAGTACAAACCTTCTGATCAGCCCACTCCATTAAAAAATATCAATTATCTTTTATTACATGGCTCTCACGATTCCGATGTTTCATCTTTTTCGGGCGACAAACAATTTAAACGAATAAAATTTGATGATGGAGAATATAAGTTCAAAACTTCAATTTACATCTATCGAGCCAATCACGGTCAATTTAATACGGTATGGGGAAATCACGACAGTGGCATGCCTTGGGCCTTATTACTAAACACAAAAGCACTTATAAGTGGCGAAGAACAACGACAAATTGCCAAAGTATATATGGGTGCATTTTTAGAAACAACCCTCAAAGGAAACCCTTCTTATATGCCCCTTTTTAAAGATTATCGCTATGCCGAAGAGTGGTTGCCTGAAACCTATTACATCAACCGCTTTGAAGATTCAGAAACCCAATTATTGGTAGATTTTGATGAAGATATTGATGTAACTACAACCACATTTGATGGAGGTAAACTGATGGGTGAAGAACTTCGAGTTTGGAGAGAAGAAGATTTTGGATTTAGAAGAGGAAGTGGAATCCGGATGAACAAAGCCGTTTATTTGGGCTGGGAAAATCCGGAAGTAAAAACCGACTCACTACATTCTGACTCAACAGAGGTAATCGCTTCAGATGATTTAGTCTCAAAAACGGATAGTTGTAAAACCCCAAAAACATTTCCTTCATATACCGTTAAATTCCCCGAAATAGAAATGGAAGTATTGAGAAATGAGGATTTATCTTTGGTGTTTTCAATTGCTCAACTGGATGCAAAAGTTCCAAAACATGATAGCGTTGATACTTCTGAAGAAGAGGAAAACTGGTCATTTAATAATAACGACAATCATGAAGAGGAAGATATTGATAATGAGAAGGAGGAGAATTCAGAAGAGGCGAATAATAAAGAGGATGATAATAATGAAAATATAAACGAAGAAAATAATAAGAATAAAAAAGAGGATGACAAAAAAGATAAAAAGAAGAAGGACGAAGATGAAGATGAACCTGAAATTCCGGTAGATTTCACCATTGAATTAACAGATATAAATGGGGCAACTTCTTCCGTTTTGGCTTCTGAAATTATCTCAATTATGCCACCGCTAAAAACCACTTATCTTCGTTATAAAAAGATGGAAAGCCGATATGGAAAATCCAGCGAACCGACTTTACAAACGGTAAGCATACCTATGGATATATTCACAAGTAAAAATCCAGATTTTTCGGTTGAAGGTTTGAATGAAATAAAATTCATATTTAACAAAACGAATAAGGCAGTGATAATACTCGACGAAATTGGATTCCGAAAAGAGAGTTAAAATTACCAGATAAAAAAGTAAAAGAGGCCTAAAAGCCTCTTTTTTTATTCATATTTTAAAGCATCAATCGGATTAGAACTTGCAGCCCTATACGATTGATAAAAGATTGTAAAGAAAGCAATTACGATAGCTAAAATGGTTGCTAAAACAAATATTATCCATTTGTTCTCAACCTGATAAATAAATGATTGTAGCCATCTATCAGTGTACCACCAAGCTACAGGAATACCTATCATTGCTGCAATAATGATCAACTTTAAAAAGTCTTTCGATAGCAGAAAAATGATCTCACTCATTCCGCCTCCAAAAACTTTTCTAACTCCAACCTCTTTGGTTCTTTGCCTACCAATAAACAAAGCCAAACCGTACAATCCCATTGATGCAATGATAATGGCAAGGATGGCAAAATTGCTAAACATTTTACCTGTGCGATAGTCTTCCATGTATTTATCCTTTACAGATTGAGATAAAAACTTGAAGGTAATTTCCTGAGAAGGATCAATTTCTTCACATAAATTTTGAATTTTTTCAATAAGCCCCTGAGCATTCAACATATCGCACTTAATTCCAATGCTACTATATTTTTTAGGCTGCTCATCATATTTCAAAAAGACAGGATAAATTTCAGTTTTAAAGGATTTTATATGAAAATCTTTAACCAGACCAATCACTCTAAATTCTTCAGCTTTATCATCGTTGGAAGTAAATGTTTTACCGATTGGATGAACCCAATTCATCTTCTTAGCTAAGGTTTCATTAATGATAACATCATTTTTCAGAATTGGTCCTTGATCAGGAAATTCATCTCCTTTAATTATTTTTAACTTAAGCAAATCGATGTAATTATTATCAATTAAATAGGATATAAAAACATGTTCCTTTTCATGACCTTCGCCTAAATAGCTTCCAATTATCATCGTTCCGAAAGGAAATGAAGATGCTACAGAAATTGTTGATATTTCTGGAAAAGCCATTAATCCATCTTTAATCTGTTTGGCAGTATTATCACTATAATTTGCCAATTGATTTGAATTTGTTTTTGCTTTTTTGGGATGAAGTTTAAGAACAAGTATATTTTCCTTTTGGAATCCCAGATCCACATTTGTAGTATGTTTGATCTGCATAAAAATGATGCCGGTACAACAAATTAAAAATATGGTAATTGCAAACTGTAAAACGACAAGGGCACTTCTAAAGAAAGCATGCCGAGAACCAAATACAAATTTCCCTTTAAGTGCATTTACCGGTATAATAGCAGACAAATAGAATGCAGGATAGGAACCAGCTAAAAACCCTGACATGACTGCCAGAGTAATCAATGAAAGACTCAAGGGCCAATTGCTTAAATAGGCAAAATTTAAATCTTTTTGCAATATAGAATTAAAAAGAGGTAAGAGGATTTCGGCCAGTGTAAGGGCCAGAATTAAAGATATAAGGCTTATTCCGATCGATTCAAATATTAATTGCTTGATTAATTGTTTACGACTTGCCCCCATTACTTTACGTATTCCAATCTCCTTTAAACGTTTTATAGAATCTGCCGTTTTTAAATTCATATAATTAATGCAGGCGATAATTAAAACGAAAATCCCAATGAATCCAAAAAGGATGACTCTGGATAAATTCCCACCACCACCGTAACGCATATAAATATCTTCTATCGGTCGGAAACTATGTTTATAAACATGCTCTGGATTATCAGAAAAAAAAGTTTTAGTTACTACATAAAAATCAGTGGTAAATTGTTCCAAGCTGTAATTTTTGTCAAGCTTGATATAAGTACTATAGGTATTATAGCCAGCACCCCAGCCATCAATTTTGTTCTCTCCTTCAATGAGTTGGTATTGGCTGATAAACGAACTGATCATATTAACCTTTAGGTGGGTATTTTTAGGCGTATTTTCAACTACGCCAGTAACCTTATACAATTTTTTATTTGCACCTTTGATGACTTCACCAAGTGGATTCGAATCACCATAAAATCGTTCAGATACATCTCTGGTAAGAACCAATGCAAATGGTTCATTCAAGGCAGTTTTAGGATCACCATAAATAAAATCCAGTTTGAACATCTCAAAAAAACTGGAATCAGCATAAAAAAGCTCTTCTTCGAAAATATTTTGTCCAATCTCAAATATCAGATTTTCTGGCCGGGAAACCCTTGTTTGATTAATCACTTTTGGGAAATTCTTTTTTAGATAGGGCCCCATTGGAGCGCAAGTTCTGTATCTAAGGAGGTTATAACCACCTAAATTGGATAGCTCATCAATGCGATAGATCTGCTCCGAGTCATCATGATAGGCATCATAGGTTAATTCATTTTGCACATACAATGCTATGAGCGCTACAACAGCAAGGCCTACGGTTAATCCAAAAAGGTTTATAACTGAGACTATTCGATTTATTTTAAAACTTCTTAAGGCTATTTTTAAATAATTTTTAATCATCTTTTAATTTTGATAGTACAACTTATTCATATTTTAAAGCATCTACAGGATTTGATCTGGCTGCTTTATAAGACTGATAAAAAATGGTAACAAAGGCAATGATTATTGCTAAAATAGTTGCCAGCACAAATACAATCCATCTATTCTCAACCTGATAAACAAAAGCTTGTAACCATTTGTCGGTATAATACCAGGCCACAGGAATACCGATCATTGCTGCAATAATGATCAACTTTAAAAAGTTTTTTGAGAGCATTAATATGATTTCAGCAATACTTCCACCAAAAACTTTTCTTACACCCACTTCCTTTGTCTTTTGACGGCTAATAAACAAAGCCAAACCATACAACCCAAGAGAAGCGATTAAAATTGCTAAAATGGCAAAATTATTAAACATCTGCCCTGTTCGATATTCTTCCATATATTGATCTTCAACTTTTTGTGAAAGAAACTTGAAGGAATATTCCTGAGATGGATCAATCTTATCACATAGACGACTAATTTTCTCAATCAATTTTTGTGGATCGGATGAAGTGTATTTGAGCCCAATGGTACGAAAATATTTTGGTCGTTCATCGTATTTTAAATAAACAGGGTAAATCCGATCCTTGAATGATCTGGTATGAAAATCTTTTACAAGTCCAATGACCCTAAACTCTTTTGTTTTATCGTCATCAGACCTGAAAGTTTTACCCAAGGGCTGATCCCAATTCAATTTTTTAGCCATGGTTTCATTAATGATTACATCATTTTCCTGCATCACGGTATTCTCATTAATACCAACACCTTCAATTATTTTTAATCTTAATAAATCAATAAAATGATCATCAATCAGGTAGGATATAAATATTTGTCGTTTCTCAACCCCTTCTGCCATATAATGCCCGACCATTGTGCTTCCAAATGGAAATCCGGAAGCAATAGATGCAGAAGATATTTCAGGAATGGTTTGCAGCTCATTTCTGATTAATATGGCTGTATTATCGCTATAATCAGTTGCAGTATTTGCATGAGGGTCTATCTTTTTGGATTGCAAATTAAGAATCATCACATTTTCTTTATCGAAGCCCAGATCTGTATTTACAGTATGTCTGATTTGCATAAATATGATCCCTGTACAGCATATTAAAAATATGGTTATAGCAAATTGTAGTACCACCAAAGCATTTCTGAAAAAAGCATGCCATGAACCAAATACGAATTTTCCTTTAAGCGCATCTACCGGTATTATTGCCGACAAATAAAATGCAGGATAAGTTCCCGCCAAAAACCCGCTAATTAACGCCAGGACGATAAAGGAAAGGCTCAATGGCCAATTACTGATATAATCGAAACTTAAATCTTTCTGCAAAATGTGATTAAAAAGCGGTAATAAAATTTCGGCAAGAGTTAATGCAAAAATCAAGGAGAGAATACTGAGGCCTATTGATTCTAATAAAAGTTGCTTGATTAACTGCTGACGATTGGCACCCATTACTTTTCTCATACCAATTTCTTTCAACCTTTTTAGCGAATCAGCCGTTTTAAGATTCATATAATTAATACAAGCAATAATAAGCACAAATATCCCAATGACACCAAAAAGGATAACCCTCGATAAATTTCCTCCACCGTCATGGTGCAAGTAAATATCCTCAATGGCCTGAAATTGATACGAATAAGCATGTTCCGGATTATCGGATAAAAAGGTTTTGACAACCACTTGAAAATCAGCTTCAAATTTTTCAAGTGGATGATTTTTTTCAAGTTTTATATAGGTCGAATAAGAGTTGTAATCCAGGCCCCAACCATCAATTTTATTTTCTCCCTCTATAAGCTGGTAAAGACTCATAAACGAACTCAAAACATTTACTTTTAGATGGGTATTCTTCGGAGGATTTTTTATAACCGCCGTGACCTTATATAGCCGATTATTTTGGGCTTTTAAAACTGAACCCAGTGGGTTTATTTTCCCGAAAAACTTTTCAGAAACATCCTTGGTTAGCACCAAAGAAAAAGGTTCAATCAATGCTGTTTTAGGGTTACCATAAATGAAATCAAAGCTAAAAATGCTGAAAAAGCTTGAATCCGCATACATCATATCTTCCTCAAAAACATTTTCGTTAACATCAAAAGATAGCTTATTGGGTCTTGTCATTCGGGTTTGACCAATAACCTTAGGAAAGTTATTAAGCAAATAAGGCCCCATGGGAGCGCATACCCTTGAGTTTCCAAGGCTAAACCCGCCCAATTCTACCAATTCATCGATGCGATAAATATCTTCCGAATTATCATGAAAAGAATCATATGTCAGTTCATTTTGTTCATATAAGGCCACTAATGCAGCCACAGCCAATCCAAAGGTTAGTCCAAATAAATTGATTCCCGAGATGGCCTTGTTCTTTAAAAAATTTCTGATGGCAATTTTAAAATAACTACGTATCATCTTTTACGAGTATTTGACATGAATTTAATAAATTATGTGTAGTTATTGTCAATAGATATGCCAAAACTTTATTAACCTGTTTGTCTGACTATTAAGAAGATTCGACTCGATACAATCTGTGTAATTTTTTCACACTTTATGAGTAATTTTTACTCATATTCGAAAATCAGTTATATATTTGTCAAAACCAGGATCCATAAACATGAGAAAAGGGAAGATATTAATTGTTGATGATAATGAAGAAATATTGGTTGCTCTTCGGCTTTTTTTAGGTGAGCAATACGAGGTTACTACCGAAAAGAACCCCAACTTAATCCCGGCACTTATCAAACAAAATTCTTTTGATCTTTTTATCATCGACATGAATTTTTCAACCGGCAGAAGCAGTGGTAATGAAGGAATTTTTTGGATGCGTGAAATTTTGAAGCAAGATTCTGAAGCCATCATCATATTGATAACAGCTTATGGCGATATTGAATTATCAGTAAAAGCCATTAAAGAAGGTGCAACTGATTTCATTCAGAAGCCCTGGGAAGATGAAAAATTACTGGCAACCATTTCATCAGCCTTTAAACTTCGTAACTCGCGTGTAGAAATTCAGAAACTGAAAGCAAAACAAGCTCACATTTCGAAAGGTATAAATGATGAACAATCGATGTTTTTAGGCAATTCTGTTGCTATGACAAAAATCTGGGAAACTATTTTAAAGGTAGCAACCACAGATGCCAACATTTTAATTTTGGGTGAAAACGGAACAGGAAAAGAATTTCTGGCCCGTGAAATTCATAAAGTTTCTAACCGAAAAGATGAATTATTTGTAAAAGTTGATCTGGCATCATTAAGTGAAAGTCTTTTTGAAAGCGAATTGTTCGGTTATAAAAAAGGAGCCTTTACCGATGCCAAAGAAGACCGGGTTGGTCGTATAGAAGTTGCATCAGAAGGAACCTTATTTTTGGATGAAATTGGGAATATTTCTTTAAATCAACAATCTAAACTCTTGTCTGTAATTCAAAATAAACAAATCAGTAAAATAGGCGATCACCAACCTAAGTCTGTTGATATTCGACTGATATCTGCCACCAATAAGCCACTTAAAGAAATGGCTCAAAACGCTGAATTCAGAGAAGATTTGCTTTATAGAATTAATACCATACAAATTGAAATTCCACCCCTCAGAGAAAGGCCTGAAGACATACAACCCATGCTTGATCTTTTTCTGAATAAATACGCCCTTAAGTACAAAATGCCACTTCTGAAATACAATAAAAAACACATTCAGAATCTACAAAAATATTCGTGGCCTGGTAACATTCGTGAATTTGAACATCTGGTTGAAAAAGCAATTATTTTGGGCGATGTTAAAGTTTTTGAAGTTAATGAAACAGCCAATTCACTAACACCAAACATTGAGTCTCTAAACCTTGAAAACAATCAGAAACAACTTATTTTAAAAGCCATCAACAAGGCCAAAGGCAACTATTCTCTGGCAGCCTCCGAGCTGGGAATCAGCAGAAAAACCTTATACAATAAACTCAAAAAATATGATCTATAATCAGTTCAATTTTAGAATTGTATTCCGCATCATCCTGATAGGCATCACCAGCCTGATATTCTCCTGGTCGATAAATCAAGAATATTTGCAGATAGCCAAAATTACCTTTGGAGCCCTCTTTGTGATTCAAATTGTAATGCTCATACATTACATTAAGAATGCCAATCGACGTTTTGCCCGATTTATGGAATTGATCAAAAATCAGGGTTTGATGGAACGTTTTGAGAAATTAAATTCGGGTGACTCCAATGAAAAGCTCAATCAGATCTACAATGAAATTATTCAGCTCATTGCCGATTCAAAACTTGAAAAAGAAGGTGAGCACTTGTATTTTTTGCAAACCTTAGAAGTTATTGATACTTCGATCATCTCTGTGGAAGAAAACGGGAAAATTGATTTGATGAATAAAGCAGCCCGAAATTTGCTAAAAATCGGTCATCTCATATCCATTCATCAACTGCAAAATATTTATCCTGAGTTTATCTCTCAACTTCAGGAATTAAAAAATGAAGAACAAATACTAATTAAACTACAGATAGATTCAGAAATTTTGGTTTTAAAGGTGAGCTGCACTCAGTTTACAAATAAAGGCCAAAAAATTCGATTATACTCTTTCCAAAACATCAGTGCTGAGCTTGAAAATGAGGAACTGGATGCCTGGCAAAAACTCATTAAAGTGTTAAGGCATGAGATTATGAACTCCATCACACCCATAAGTTCACTTACCAACACCATTATTCGTTTACTCTCTGAAAACCAAAAGGCCAAAAGCACGGATAAAATTTCAGATGAAACCATTGAAAAAGCATTGGAAGGCTTAAATGCCATTGATAAACGAAACCAGGGACTTTTAAAGTTTGTAGAATCTTATCGAAACCTCACCAAAATTCCAGCGCCGGTTTTTGAAAAAGTTTCAATTTCAACTCTTTTTGATAACATCAATATTTTGTTTAGTGATGAAATTAGATCGAAAGAGATAATCTTTTCTTCCTCCGTTAAAGAAGAAAATTTGATAATTACCGCAGACGAAAAATTAATTACCCAGGTTTTAATAAATCTTATAAGAAATTCAATTGAGGCTGTTGTAAAAAAGAAGAATCCTCATATATATATGGAAGCTTCCACGATTAATGGTCATCATGTTTTAATCAAAATTACTGACAACGGAATAGGAATTCCAAAAGAAGACCTGGATAATATATTCATTCCCTTCTATACAACCAAAGAAATGGGTTCAGGCATTGGTTTAAGCCTTTCGCGGCAAATTGTAAGGATGAATAAAGGATTGATCTCTGTTCAATCAACCCCAAAAGGAGGAACAATTTTCTCTTTAAAATTTTAAATAAAGGATGGCAACCTTAATTTCAGACTGCCATCCCTACAATTAACTAAACAAAAACTTTTATCTAAAAAGTTTTACTCGTATCTCAAACTATCAACCGGGTTTATACTTGCCGCTCGATAGGTTTGCAGCCTGATAACCAATGCAGAAATCAATGCTAAAAGTAGCCCGCTTAGGGCAAAAATCAGCCATGAAACACGGGTTTGATATGAAAAATTATCTAACCATGAATGGGCAATATACCAGGCAGCAGGAATAAAAATAACGAAAGCCACAATAAACCATTTCAGAAAATCGAAGCTAATCATTCCTATAATTTGATTTGAAGAAGAGCCTAAAGTTTTTCTGATTCCAATTTCTTTGGTTCGTTGATTTACGATAAAAGAGGTTAAACCAAACAAGCCCAAACTCGCAATAAACAAAGAAATAAAGGCAAAATAGCTCACAATTTTCCCCAGTCGTTCTTCTGTTTTATATTGATCCTCCAATACGGAATCAACAAATCGAAACTCAAAAGGCCGTTCGGGAAAATTATTCGACCAAACTTGCTCAATTTTATTTAAAAGGGGCGTAATCTGATTCCCTGAAAATTTTACACACAAATCAGTCATATTGCCCTCATAGGTAAAGAACAAAGGACCAATATCCTGATGTATGGACGTAAAATTAAAATCTTTAACGACTCCCACACATTTTCTTCCCCAAATCTTGATTTTCATTGGATCATCCCAACCAAAGTTTTTTACCGCTGTTTCATTTACCATAAATGTTTTTGAAATATCGATGGTATCTCTGGTAAACCCTTTTCCCTGAACCAAATTAATTTTCATTAAATCGAGAAAATCTTCATTCATTTTAAGATGTCTCATCAAGATGTTTTTACCCTCAACCGAAGCCCCCATTCCATTAACTACGTCTCCCGGGATGCCACTGCAAACGGCAATCATTTCAACACCGGGTATTGCTTTAATTTGTGTATTAAATGGATGATCTTTTTTTACCAGGTTATCCCGGGTTTGTAAATGAATGATTTTCTCCTTGTCGAAACCAAGGTTTAGATGATTTACATATCGAAGTTGTTGATAAATCATGATCGTACCAAAAATCATTATCAGTGAAATCACAAATTGTGTAACCAACAATATCCTCCTAAGATTTAAGCCTTTACCACCGCCACTGAATCGACTTTTAAGAATATCAATCGGGTGAAACTTAATCATTACCAATGAAGGGTATAAACCGGAAAAAATGCTAATAATGACCGCACCAAAAATAAAGGCCCAAATATATTTTAATTGGTAAAAAGTTTTAACCTCAAAATTGGTATTGGCTAAAAGGTTAAATTTTCCGATGAACAACTCGGCTAAAACAAAACCGATGATCAGAGATATGAAAGTAATTAAACCAGATTCTAATAAAAACTGAAAAATAAGTTTCCATTTGCTGGCTCCAACAACTTTTCTTAGTCCTACTTCTTTCGCTCTTGAACTCGCCTGTGCATTGGCCAGATTGATATAATTTATACAAGCCATAAAGACAATAAATACAGCTAAAGTTGCAAACAGATAAACCAATTGTAAATTTCCATGTCTGAAATCATCATTTGTTTTTTCAAAAAACAATTCAGGCAATGGCTGTAGAACAGTTTGTTCCCAGTCATAGTACCTTTTTTGAAGCTCCTGATTTAATTTCTCTATTATTTTTTCCTTATCCTTTTGCTGGTTTAATAATAGCCAGGTTGTGAAATTCAAAATATTCTCATTGTTCAACATATAAGGGGCAAGCTTCTGAATCATATTAAATGAAATAAAGCCATCAACTTTAAGGCTTGAATTCTCAGGCACATCTTCAATAACTGCTTTAACAACCAGTGAATAACCCTCCTTAAGCCAGTAATTATTTTCACCCAATTGAACCACTTTATTTATGGGGTTCTGATCTCCAAACAATTTTTTGGCATAGGATTTAGTTAAGACCAAACCATTCATATCACTCAGGGCAGAATTCAGATTTCCCATGATTTTTTGATGACTGAATATTTTAAAATAATTAGAATCAGCCAGGCACATTTGCTTAAATGGAAAGTTTTGATTGTTAAAACTTAATTTCCCTTTTAAGTGCAAGGTTCTGCACGCTTGCTCTAACTCCGGATAATTTTCACTTATAAATGTTGCCAAAGTTGAAGAGGTGGTATGTATCTTCCCCTCATCGCTGATAACTCGAAATATACGATCAGCCTTTAAATGATAATTATCAGTTGTAAGTTCGTTATTCACATACAACATTAGTAAGATGAACAGGCAAAAGGCCAAACTCAAACCAATTACATTAATAAGAGTTGTTGATTTATTTTTAATAAAACTTCGAATGATTGTTTTTAAATAAGATTTAAACATGATAATATTATTTTTATTCGTACCTCAAACTATCTACAGGATTCATTTGTGCTGCACGATAAGATTGTATTCCTACAGTTAGTAAGGAAATAAAAACTACCACAACACCGCTGATAAAAAATATCCACCAATCCAAATCAACACGAAAGGTAAAATTATTGCTGAGCCATTTATTCATTAGATAATAAGAAAGTGGGGTGGAAATAATGAAAGCTAAAACAACCCATTTCACAAATTCAAATGAAAGCATCTTAATAATCTGACTAACGGCACTTCCATGCACCTTCCGGATTCCAATTTCTCGATGTCGTTGCTGAATCATGTATGAAGTCATACCCAATAAACCCATACAGGCTATAATGAGAGCAAAGATGGAAAAGTAGGTAATAATTGTACCAAGCCTTTCTTCTTCCTTATATTGTTGGTCTACAATTTGATCAACAAACTTAAAATCAAAAGGATCCTTGGGATATTTTTTAATATATGCTTGTTCAATTTTCGCAATCACCTCCTTTTGCTTCATTCCTGAAACTCGGATATTAATTTCAGACATTGATTTAAGGTAGGTTATGAATAACGGGCCAATGGGTTGATGCAGGCTCTTAAAATTAAAATCCTTAACAACACCAATTAATTTTAAGCCCCAAAGTTTAATCTCATACGGATCCTCCCATCCATATTTCTTTACAGCCGCCTCATTCACCATATATGTTTTTCTGATATCAGCCGAATCCTTCCAGGAAAAATTACGTCCACTTACCAGTTCCAAATCAAACAAATCCATAAAATCAGGGTCGCAAGACAAATGACGCATTTGAACTTCCTGTCCTGTACGTTCATCATACATACCATTGCCTATCGCCCCTGGTGTTCCTCTACTAAAAGATACTTTTTCAACTCCGGGTATAGCCAATAATTCAGTTTTAAGATCCTGTGCATTCATAAAAGCATCGTCATTGGTTCTTAAATGAATGACATTTTCCTTGTCGAAACCCAGATTAACATTTTTCACATAATTTATTTGTAGGTAGATAACGATGGTACCGACGATCATTACCATTGAAATAACAAACTGAAACACCATCAATGCTTTGCGTGCGATACTACCGCCTTTACTTCGGGCAACCTTACCTTTAATCACCTCAACCGTTTTAAAAGAAGTGAGTGCAAATGCAGGATACAGTCCGGATAAAATACCCAACAATATGGATCCGGCAATAAAAATGACATTAAAAGGAAATGCATAAAACTCCTTCACCTGCAATTCAGATTGAGCCAAGGTATTAAACTCTGAAATGCTTAATTCTGCCAGTAAAAATCCAATGATTAAGGAAATAAAGATTAGTAAGGTTGATTCTGTCAGAAATTGCCTCATCAGTTTTTGCTTATAGGCACCAACAACTTTACGTATTCCTACTTCGCGTGCTCTATTTCCAGCTCGAGCTGTTGTTAGATTAATATAATTTATGCATGCAATTAATAAGATAAAAATGGCGATTCCCAGAAATAACATTACAAATTGCTTGTTACCATGCCTGAAAGCATCAGGTCCATCAAAGTATAAATCAGAATAGGGAAACAAGCCCCAATTGGTATTTCTTCCGTACTCCACCAATAAATCTTTGCTTAACTTTTCCTCTAAAAGTGGAATATTGGCATTCTCATGAACCTCTACTATGGTTGGAGTTGACCAATTACCCGGACTTGTTAGCAATCCTTCATGAGTTTCCAGAAGTCTTTCTACAGACAAAAAGCAATCTACACGATAGGTTGAATTCTTTGGTAAATCCGGAATTACTGCATTAACAATAAAATCATATTCATTACCAAGGCTTACAGTTTTACCCAATGGATTTTCATCCCCAAAAAGCCCTTTTGACATGGTTTCTGTTAACACAACACCATTATTTCCTTTTAAGGCGTCATCTAGGTTTCCTAATATAACTTTACTGTCGAATATTTTAAAATAGTTGGAGTCGACTAAGCCAAACCTATCCGTTTTAATAAAGTGGTCGTCATCAATAAATAACTTTGCGTCAGGCCAATAAAAGGTTCGGCAAACTTGCTTTACTTCCGGGTAGCGTTCATTCACATATTCGGCAAACATTCCACCACAATGTGTACCATTACTATTTTTTTCATGGAGAATAAAAATATTGTCAATATTCTCGAGATGACTATCTGTTGTGAGTTCACTTGTGATATACAACGAAAGCAGAATAAATAGTGCAAAAGCTGTACTCAATCCAAAAAGGTTAATCAAAGAGAAAGTAATATTCTTTGTAAAACTTCTTAAGGCAATCTTAAAGTAAGATTTGATCATTTAAATTAGGTTTCTGATTAGGTTCAAAACAAGTCAAAGTCGATGCCAAAATCTTTCTACTACTGAATTCCAATGACTTAAGATTCGTAAATAATATTCCACACACAAATACGTTCAGGATCTGAACAGCCGACGTACGACATCTGAACATTTTTAATATATTTGCTGAAAAGAGACTGTATTTCAATGAATAACAATAAAGGTAAAATATTAATTGTTGATGATAATAAAAGCATATTATTAACCTTAAAACAATCGTTAAAGTACGAATTTCAGGAAATTGAAACACTTAGTAACCCGAATTTAATCCCTGGCCAGCTGAATAATAAAGATTGGGATATCATACTTTTGGATATGAATTTTAAGGCAGGAATAAATTCAGGAAATGAAGGTTTGTTTTGGTTAAAGAAAATTAAAGAGCATAATTCTGATATACTTGTAATTTTAATTACAGCCTATAGTGAGGTTGATATCGCTGTTAAGGGAATTAAAGAAGGGGCTTATGATTTTATAACCAAACCCTGGGACATTGACAAGCTCATTGCAAGCTTAAATGCAGCACTCAAGCTCCGAGAATCTGAACGAAAGGTAAAAAAGCTTAAAGGTTTCCAAAAGGCTTTTATTGAAAACACCTCAAACCAAAACAATGATTTTTTAGGCTCATCAAAAAAAATGACTGAAGTTTTTAAAACCATTCATAAAGTTGCAGCAACAGAAGCTAATATTTTAATCTTAGGTGAAAACGGGACAGGAAAAGAATTGGTAGCTCGAGAAATTCATAAACTTTCAACCCGTAAAAAAGAACTTTTTATAAGTGTAGATTTAGGTTCAATCAATGAAAATCTATTTGAGAGTGAAATGTTCGGGCATAAGAAAGGGGCCTTTACAGATGCACAAACTGATCGTACTGGAAGGTTTGTTGCCGCAAGTGGTGGCACTTTATTCCTAGATGAAATCACCAATCTTTCAATGAACCTGCAATCAAAGCTCCTAAGTGTTTTACAAAATAGAACTGTTAGTCCGGTGGGATCTGATACTACAATTCCTATCGATATTCGTTTGATTTCAGCAAGTAATAAAGATCCTTTTTTACTCACAGATCATGAATTATTCAGAGAGGATTTGCTATATCGATTAAACACCATTAAAATTGAACTTCCACCATTACGTGAGCGAGGAGATGACATTTTAATAATAGCAGATTTCTTTTTGAAAAAATATGCCCAGAAATACAATAAAGGAATCCTTAAAATCAGTAGTTCAGGGATCGAATCATTATTAAATCACAATTGGCCAGGAAATGTACGCGAACTAAAACATACAGTAGAAAAGGCAGTTATACTTTCTGAATCAGAAATTCTTCAACCAGAGGATTTTAGAATCGAAAAAAAAGAGAAAAATAATTGGGAGTTAGGCCCATCAAATAAACTATCGGATGTAGAGAAATATACCGTTAAGAAGGTACTTGATAAGCATAAAGGGAATTTAACAAAAACGGCAAAAGAGCTCAACATTTCACGAACAACCTTATACCTAAAGATTGAAAAACATGGGCTTTAACCGATTCTATATTCAAGTTGTAATTAGGGTTTTACTAATTGTAGTAAACGGATTAATTATTACGTTTTTTATGGATCAGGAAGATAAAATAATGGCGACTATTCTCTCGTCTTTCCTCATCTTAGTTCAAACACTTCTACTCATAAAATATATTAATAAAACCAATTCGGAACTGGCCTCTTTCCTGCTCCGAATCCAATCAAAAGATACAGCAGTAAATTATCAGGACGATCAAATCATGAAGAGTTTTAAAGGACTTAATCTGTCCTTCAATCAAATCAATCATGACTTAAAACAAATTCGAATTGAGAATGAGCAAAAATCGCATTTTTTAAATACCATCGTTGATCATGCTAAAATCGGAATTATTGCTTTCAATCAGAATGGTAAAGTTGAACTGTTCAATCCGGAGGCACAAAGAATTTTGCATTGCGATAAGGTTCAATTTATGAGCACTCTCGAAGAAAAACTGCCTAAATTTCATGAAGCCATTCTCAAACCATTCACCGAAAAATCAAGAAGTATAAAACTGAATTTAAATTCTGAGCTTATTAACCTGACCCTTAAAAAAACGCAAATTAATATAGGAATGAGTCTCATTAATATTATTTCATTCCAAAATATTAGTCGCGAGTTAGATCACAATGAATTAGAATCCTGGCAGAAACTAATCCAAGTCTTGAATCATGAGATCATGAATTCGTTAACTCCAATCACCTCGCTTTCAAAAGTAATCAGAAGGTATATCCAAAAAGAGGGGATTACTAAAAAAGCAAATGAATTAAATGACGAAATTATTTGTGATATTGCCTTAAACACTGAAATAATTGAAGAACGAGGAAAAGGATTGATTGATTTTATTGAAGTTTATAAAAGTATCAGTGAAAAGCCCAAACTGCATTTAACCAAATTTAAAATTAAACAAACCGTTCAAAGAATTGAGAAGTTTTATAAATCGAAAACAGAAGCTAACAAAATTATATTTAGTTCTGTTATTGACCCTAACTATGAATTGTTAGCAGATGAAGCGATGATTGAACAAATGCTTATCAATCTCATTAAAAATGCCCTTGAGGCCGTTGAAAAGAATCCAGAACCATTGATTCAGATTTCTGCGTCACAAACCACAGATGACCGATTACAGATTAAAATCGAGGACAATGGAGTTGGAATCCCAGCAAGTGAACTGGATAAAATATTTATTCCATTTTATTCAACCAAAGCAAATGGATCGGGAATTGGTTTAAGTTTATCCCGTCAAATTATGTATCTGCATAAAGGAAGCATTTCAGTCAGCTCAACTCCCGACCAAAATACTTCCTTCATTCTAAAATTTTAATTTTACTCGTATCTCAAGCTCTCAATCGGGTTTCTAGTTGCCGATTTTAGCGACTGATAACTAACAGTTATTAAAGCTATAACAACAGACAGAACAGCACCTAAGGCAAAATTAACCCAACTCAAATTTATTGGATATGAAAAATTTGTAAGCCATTCGGTCATATAATAATAGGCAACAGGCCAGGCAATCACATTGGCAACCAAAACCCATTTTATAAAATCAGAATTTAGCAATCGTAAGATTGAAAAAATACCAGCTCCTTGTACTTTTCGGATGCCTATTTCTTTGGTTCTAATTTCTGTTAAGAATGAAGCTAAACCAAACAATCCAATACAGGCAACAAAAATTGCAATGAGCGTAAAAGCAGTAAATAATTTGCCCATTCGAATATAGCCTATATAGCTCCTTTCAAAATTCTCATCAATAAACGTATAATCAAAAGGTGCATTATTGGATAATTCCATCCACTTTTCTTCAATTTGTTGTAATGCTACTTCTTTATTTTTTGCATTAATTTGAAGAATAACATTCCCAAAATTTGATTGTTGATAATGATATGCAAAAGGTTCAACCTTTCTTAATAACGAAACAAAATGAAAATCTTTAATGACCCCCACAACTTTAAAATCAATATTAGGAATCTCTGTCCCTCTTCTGATTGAAAGCTTTTTTCCAATGGGTTCATCCCAATTATATCTTTTGGCAAGTTCTTCATTAATCAAAATACTCATAGTATCAGTACCAAATTCATGTGAAAAGTTTCGACCTTTAATAATCTCCATTTCCATCAATCCAATATATTGGTCGTCGATATTACTATTGTAAATTATAACCGGTGTAGTTTGGTCAGCTCCTTCCGGTATATAACCTGAGCCTCTCATATTGTATCCGGGAGCACCATTTGACATACTAACCCTTTCTACATTTGCCAACTTGCTAAATTCACTTCTCACTACCTCGCTTCTATTCCTCAAGGCTTCATTCCTCAAGGGTATAATTATTCTGTTTTCACCCTTAAACCCTAAGTCTTTATTGTGCATATAGTTGATTTGCTGATAGATGATTGAAGTGCATATAATGAGTGCTACTGCTATGCTAAACTGCAGTACAACCAAGACATTTCGCAAAATTGACTTTTTCTTACCCTTAACTTTTTCACCTTTTAAAGCTGCAATAGGTGAAAATGATGACATATAAAATGCGGGATAAGATCCTGCTAAAATTCCAACAATAAATGTGATCGCAACAAAAAACCCAATCATTGTTAATTTATTGCTGAACAAATCCAGATTACCATCATTTTGGTAAACCAAATCATTAAACATGGGTAATGCTATTTGTACAATTATCAATGAAATTGCAAAAGCAATAATACTAAACAAGACAGATTCTCCTAGAAACTGACGGATCAATTGAGGCCTATCAGCTCCATGAATTTTCCGCATTCCAACTTCTTTAGCTCGTTTAAAAGATCGAGCTGAAGCCAAATTCATATAATTTATACAGGCAATAAAAAGAATAAAGATGGCAATTGCTGAAAACAGGTATACATAAGTAATATCACCAGAATTGCCGGCCTCTCTTTCCAAATCAGAGTACAAATGAATATAATCGAGTGGTTGCAGGAACATATCAAAATGAACTCCCATATCAATGAGTTGCTGGGTATGTCGAACTTTAAAATCTTCAAATTTTTCCTGAAGTTTCAGATAATCTGCGTTTTTATCTAATAAAACATAGGAATACATTGAAAGGTTTCCCCAATGATTTCCTGCATAAAAAATAGAGTTAGGATCCCGAAGATCCATGCTAACAAGCATTTCATATTGTACGGTAGAATTTGGAGGGGCATCTTCCATAATACCGGTAACTGCATAAGTAGTTTGATCATTTATTCGTATCATTTCACCTATAGCATCCGCATCACCAAAGAATTTCTTAGCAGTGGTTTCAGTCAGAACAATACTTTTTGGGTTTAAGAGTACTTGATCTTTATTTCCTCTTAACAACTCAAATGAAAAAACATCGAAAAAAGCAGAATCTACATATAGAATACCTTGCTGAATATACTTACGCTCTCCGATACTTAACTCCTGTGGTCCGCTCGGAGTTAATCGGGTATTGGCCAGAACCTCAGGAAAATCCTCATTTAATGCTACACCCATAGGAGGGCTGGTAACAGCAAGATTCATTGTATTTCCACCAACTGTAGCATCAACTCCCATCCGATAAATCTGATCCGATTTATCATGAAATTTGTCAAAGCTCCATTCAAAAAACACATAACTTAGGATTAAAATACAGACGGACATTCCTATGGCTAGCCCTCCTATATTTATAATCGAATACGATCTCTGCCTGAAAAGCAGTCGTAAGGCGGTTTTGATATAATTTATAATCATTTTGGTGGTTAATTAGGTTTAATTCTGCTTAAAAATAGGAAATTAAACCGAACTAACTAATCTTTTAGTTGTTAAAAATTACAAATACATCTCTATAAAGATGATTTAAAGATTTAAGTACAACTTCAAAAGATGAAATTTGATTGTCATTATTCAAATTTTAAGGTTTCGGCCGGGTTGGTATTGGCCGATTTTATCGATTGTGAACTTACAGTTAATAATGAAAACAATAAAGTTGCCAGGCCAGCAAGCACAAATACATACCAAGGTATTTGAATACGATATGTAAAATTATTCAGCCACTTGTCCATATAATAATAAGCCAAAGGCCAGGCAATAATATTTGCGATTAATACCAGCTTGGTGATATTTGAAGAAAGCATGAATACAATTTGTGGCACAGTAGCGCCGAAAACTTTTCTAACGCCAATCTCACGAACCCGATACTTTGTTATCAAGCTATTAATACCAAATAGGCCCATACATGCTATGAGAACAGAAAGGATGGTAAATCCCGTTAATAAGGACCCGGTTTGAGTTTCATCTGCATATAATTTCTGATATTCATTATCTACAATCTGAATTTCAAAAGGATAATTTGGATACAAAGTTTTCCATTTTTCTTCAATAGATTTTATGGTTTCAGCATATTTGTCAGAATTTATTCTCATTGAAATATAGTCATATCCATCCTTATCAAGTGCAAAAACAAGTGGCTCGATGGCATTATGCAATGACAAAAAATTAAAGTCATTGATGACACCAACTACCAAACCCATTTTATCAGAACCCCGCATACCTAGTCTCTTACCTACAGGGTTTTCTTCACCAAAATAAGTCATGGCGGCAGATTTATTTATTACATAGCCTTTTAAAGGGTTGTCAACAAAATCAGGAGGAAATGTAGTTCCATGCAAAACTTCAATTTCGTAAGTTTCGAAAAAGCTTTCATCTGCAAAAAGAAACCAGGCAACATTTTCTACAACTTCTCCATTCTCTTCGTACCAAACCGTTTGATGAAAAGGAGGATCGGTAATATTAAATGAATTTGCAGATGCGTTTATAATATTCGGATTTGAAACATATGCATTCATGATAAATTTATTACTTGATTTGTGATCATCCTGATGCAAAGGGATGTTTACAACATTATGGCGATTAAATCCGACATTAAGATTCTCAATATGATTGAGTTGTTTTGTAATTACGACCGCTGAAATAATTAAACAAATTGAAATCACAAATTGAATGATCATTAAAACATTCCGTAAAGTTGTATTCGTTTTATTTCCTTTAAAACCAGATTTTAACACCTTAATGGGCTTCAATTTAGAAACTACAAAAGAGGGGTAACTTCCGGAGATTAACCCGATCCAAACGATAATGAGCAAACTTAAAAGTATAATTCGCGGGTTTAAATAATCAATGTTTATGTAAATATTGAACCATTTGTTTAAAAGAGGAATAATTGATTCAATAAAAACAAAACTTAAAGCCAAGGCAAAAATGGTAAAGAAAACAGATTCACTTAAAAACTGATTGCGAATATTTGATTGAACAGCACCTACAACCTTTCTTAAACCCACTTCTTTAGCTCTTCGAATAGAACTTGCAATGGATAAATTTATAAAGTTAATGGAAGCTACAATTAAAATAATAACTGCAACCAGGCTATAAATAAATAAGTACTTTTGATTTACTGGAGCTTCCCAATTACCTCTAATGAGCTCTATATGCGCTTTTCTAATGGGTTGAAAATATAAATCAACTTCATAATCTCTGCCAATGTATTCTGTCCATTCGGTTTCGGCATGCTTTAAAAGTTTATCATGAAATTTTTCGATCGAAACATTTTCACCAAACTTTACATAAGTGAAGTAATTCCACATTCCCCAATATTTTTTCAAATCGGCATACATACCATTTCTCGAGCCCTTAAAAGGAGAGAGTATATCGAAATGGAAGTGAGAGTTTGGTGGTACATTTTTAGCGATCCCACTAATAATATATGTCTTACCATTAAACTCTATCGTTTCACCTATTACATCAATTTTGTTAAAATATTTTCGGGCAGTTTTTTCATTAATAACCACTGTAAAAGCATCGTCCAGCACCTTTTTTCTATCACCTAATAAAAGCTCATAATCAAAAGTTTGGAAAAAAGTAGAGTCTACGAAGTAGAATTTATTTTCATAATAATAATTATCCTTCACTTTTACAGCAATCTTCTCCGACCAACTTGACCTTCCGATACGAGTCATTGATTCAACTTCAGGAAAATCTCTTTCTACCAATCTTCCAAATGGAGGTGGGGTACCCACATATTCCTTATCTAAATGAATCCTATAAATATTCCGGTGATTGGGTTGAAAATTCTCAAATGTTAATTCATAATCAACATAAAACAAGATCACTACAAAGGCAGCAATTCCTATGGATAAACCTAAAAGATTAATCAAGGAAATTAATTTGTTTCTTCCAAAAACCCTTAGGGCTATCTTAATGTAATTTAAAATCATTGACTTGCGTTTTTAATTTATGAAAGTCAAAATGTGCAAGCTGTATGCCAAAACCATATACCTCTGTTTAAGTGATACTTATATTCAGATCAAGAATAAGAACACCCAACATGTGTTCACAATATGAACAATATTTGTACACTAAGTGAACAATTTGTTTACACTTTAATATTTCTTTTATAAATTTAAGCTTTAATTCTAATCTATTTTTTGAATGAAAAAAGGGAAGATTTTAATTGTTGATGACAATGCAAGCATTCTTAAATCTTTACAATTACTGCTTAAATCAGAATATCAATTAATTGATACAATTAGCAATCCGGAGCAAATACCAAGCAAGCTTAACAAAATATCCTACGATTTGATTCTACTGGATATGAATTTTAAAACAGGGATCAATACAGGTAATGAAGGATTGTTTTGGCTTAAAAAAATTTTAAAAAAAGATCCGGATGCGGTAGTAATTCTAATAACTGCTTATGGGGATGTTGAGCTTGCCGTTAAGGCCATCAAACTAGGGGCTACAGATTTTATTCAAAAACCCTGGGATGCCGAAAAATTACTTGCGACCTTGAGCTCTGCTTATAAACTAAGATTATCTCAAAATGAAATCTCAAAACTAAAAAACACACAAAAAGTATTAAGCGAGAACATTGCAAAAAACCATTTTCAAATCATAGGTAAATCAAAAGAAATACAAGACATTTTTTCTATTATTGATAGGGTTGCAGCAACGGATGCTAATATTTTAATTTCAGGTGAAAATGGGACGGGAAAAGACCTATTTGCACGCCAAATACATCAAAAATCAAAAAGATCTACTGAGATTTTCATCTCTGTAGATATGGGTTCCATCAGTGAGTCTTTATTTGAGAGTGAGTTATTTGGTCATAAGAAAGGTTCATTTACCGATGCCAAAGAAGATCGAGTTGGAAAAGTTGAAGCTGCAAACGGAGGTACTCTGTTTTTAGATGAAATTGCAAACTTACCATTTTCACTTCAAGCCAAATTATTACGAACTTTTCAAGAAAAACAAATTACGCTCTTGGGATCAAACCGCCCTGTTGATTTAGATATTCGTTTAATTACAGCGACCAATAAATCCATTGAAAAACTCATATCCGAAGGACTGTTTCGTGAAGATTTATATTTCCGAATAAATACCATTGAAATTACGATTCCACCATTACGTGAACGAAAGGGGGACATTATTCTAATCGCTGAATTCTTCTTAAAAAAATATCGCGAAAAATATGATAAACCTCAATTAAAGCTTACTCAAAATGCACTAACAAAACTCATGAATTATCACTGGCCAGGAAATGTACGTGAACTTAAACATAGTATTGAAAAGGCTGTTATTCTTAGCACATCTGACCACTTAGGCTCTGAGGATTTTTTCTTCAAACCGAGTCTGAGCTCAACTCCGAATACAAGCTTCAAATTGGATGAGCTGGAAAAAGAAGCTTATAAAAAAGCCATTATTGTGCACAATAATAATTTGAGTAAGGTTGCCAAAGAAATGGGAATTTCGAGAACCACACTTTATAAAAAAATTAAGAAGTATGAATTATAATCGCTTTCTGATTTCAACCTTCATCCGGGTTGTTCTTATTTCGATAAATAGTTTTTTCATTGCTTATTTTGGAAATATGGAGAAACGACTATTCACCATAATATTCCTTATGATCATCCTTCTCATTCAGATATGGCAGCTTTATCGATATGTGAGCAAAACCAATCGGGACCTGGCTAAGTTCTTATTTTATTTAAAATATGGTGATACAAGTTTGCATTTTTCGACCCACCAAATTGAAAAAATATTTAAAGGATTAAGTAAAAACTTTAATCAAATCATAGCAGATGTACATCAAATAAAAGCCGAAAAAGAAGAAAAGGAGCAATTCCTACAATCGACGGTACAGCATCTTGGTATCGGAATTATTTCATTTGATAATGATGGGAAAGTATATATTTTCAATAAAGCAGCATCTGGATTTTTAGGTGTTTCAACATTAATTAACATCAAAGATTTAGATAAAACCGACATAGGGCTCTTTCAAAAAATTAATGATCTAAAAACAGGAATCCCTGCTCAAATTAAAATCAATAAGAAAAATCAAATCAATCAATATTCCATTAAAACAAGCATCATTAAAACCCAAAATCAAAAGATAACCCTACTTTCAATTCAGGATATAAAAGTGGAGTTAGAAGAAAATGAATTGCTTTCTTATCAAAAATTAATTCGGGTGATGACGCATGAAATGATGAATTCTTTAACTCCCATCACAACCCTAACAACATCTGTCCGAAGAAATTTTTCAGAAAACAATGAGGTTAAATCACTTGACACTATGGATCAGGAATCAATTGAGGATGCACTTACTTCCATTGATTTAATTGAAGAAAGGAGCAAGGGTTTAATAGACTTTATTCAAAAATACAGAACGCTCACCAAATTAACAGTTCCCAAATTTGGGAGTCATAAGATTAAGGACATCTTTAAAAAAACAAAACAATTGCTTTCTGAAGAACTTGATAAATCAAAAATTCAATTTGAAATAAAAACTTTACCTTCTGATTTGGAAATAGTGATGGACGAAAACCTCATTAATCAGGTTTTAATCAATCTTATAAAAAATGCCATTGATGCTGTTCAGGAAAAGAAGATCAAAAAAATAGTTTTAAGTTCACACAAAAACAGTGAAGGTAGAAGTATGATTGAAATAACTGACAATGGTGAAGGGATTGATGAAAGTTTAAAAGAAGATATTTTTATTCCACTGTTTACGACCAAAGAGCATGGCTCGGGAATTGGATTAAATTTTTGTAAACAGGTGATACGTCTACATAACGGAAGCATCTCCCTTAAATCAAAAAAGGGCGAAGGAACTACCTTCACCCTTGAGTTTTAAAAATATCTTATTCTACTCGTATTTAAGTGAATCCACAGGATTTGAATTCGCAGCCTTAAATATGTGGAAGCTGATGGTAATAAAACCAACAATCAAGGCAATAACTCCTGAAGTTAAAAAGGTTAGAACACCTATATTTATTTGATAGGTAAAATTATTATCCAACCAATTTGACAGACCGTACCATGCAATTGGCGAGGCGATCACAAAGGCAATCAGGATTAGTATTAAAAACTCCTTAAACAACAATTTAAGAATTGATAATAAGGATGCTCCAACAGCTTTCCTGATACCAATTTCTTTGGTGCGTTGTTCGGCTATAAAGGATGACAAACCTAGTAAACCAAGCAAAGCAATAAATACAGATAATAATGCTGCAATGGTAAAAATCCTACCAATATTCTCTTCTGCCTGATACATATCATCCATGGTTGCTTCTAAATAATCATAATCGAAGGGGTGAATGGCTCCAAACTCATTCCACTTATCTTCAATAAACTGAACAGTTTGTTGTCGATTTTCAGAACCAATTTTAATTGAAACTGCATTTCTGGGTCTATCGGTAAGGAAGATTACCAATGGCTCAACAGCATTGTGTAATGATCGGTAATGAAAATCTTTAAACATTCCAATCACCTTTGTATCTCTGATATAAGTACCATCAAACTGAATTCCGAACCCAATTCTTTTACCCAAAGGCGAGTCTGTCCAACCCAGTTCTTTAGCGCAAGCTTCATTAATAAGAACAGCCTGTTCAAGGTCTGTTCCCATATCCCGACTAAAATTTCGACCTTCAATAAACTCAATTTCATATAGGTTCATGAAATCATAATCAACCATTGTAAAGTTTAGTGTTTCTTCAACCATATGACTTCCTCCTGCTGAACTGATTATTGAATCAGATGAACCAAATTTTGTATCCTGCTCAACCTTCATCACCATAATTCCACCAATATTTCCGGGGTAACCCGTGGAAGTTGCTACGTTTTCAACATTAGGGTTTTGCAGAAGCTCTTCTCTGAATGTTGGAATTTTATTTCGCAAATTGGTATCAGATTGTATGGTAGTAACAAGTACATTTTCTTTATCAAAGCCCAAATCTTTTGATCGCATATAGTTCAATTGTTCCGACACCACCATTGTACCCATAATCATAGAAATGGAGATAACAAACTGAAAAACAACCAATACTTTTCTTAAAGTTCCTTTCGATTTTCCGGTGCTTAATTTCCCCTTCAATACTTTTACCGGCTGAAATGAGGAAAGGTATAATGCTGGATAACTACCAGATAACAAACCAACCAATATTGAAATTAAAAAAGTTGTTACGACAATTTCTTCAGAATCAAAAATCCCAAAAACCAAATTCTTACCTGCCAGCTCATTGAAAGCAGGCAAAACTAAGTAGACAGCAATTACTGATATTAGAAATGCCAGTAGAGAAAGAATTAAAGATTCGCTTAAAAACTGACGCATTAATTGTGAACGAACCGCCCCAATTACTTTTCTCAATCCTACTTCTTTGGCACGCTTGGCCGAGCGAGCCGTGGCCATATTCATATAGTTGATTCCGGCTATTACCAGAATAAAAATAGCAACTACCGAGAATATAATTACATAGCCTTTATTACCTACAGGCTCATCACTTTTTAAGGTTGAATTAAGGTGAATTTCGGCTAAAGGTGTTGCTAACGGAACAAAAGAAGCATTGATTTGATCTCCCAATGATTTCATATACTTCTCGTAAAACATCGGGAATCTTTCAAGTACAGTTTCCATTGAAGTATTTTCCTTCAATAGAATGTAAGTATATGGCGTAATATTCCAAAATCTATTGGCTTCAAAGCTATTAAAACGATCTCTCCCAATTCGCTCCGATAAAGTGGTAACAGAAAACAAGGCATTATACTTCAAATGCGTATTGTCTGGCTGATCTTTAATTACAGCTGTAATTTTAAAACTAAGATTGTCGACCGTATTAATTACTTCTCCTACGGGGTTCAATTTACCAAAGTACTTTTTCGACAGTGTTTCATTAATCACACAGGTATTTGGTTCTGTTAGTGCCCCTTTGGCATTTCCATAGATAAACTCATGTGTAAACACATCAAAAATAGTTGAATCGGTCCAGAATAATCGATCTTCATAATACTGTTTATCATCAATTTCAATGAGCATATCATCATTGCCCATAAATCTTACAAACTCTTCAACCTCTGGATATTCAAGTTTAAAGGCAGGTCCAATAGGAACAGAACCTACAGCAAAAAGATCATCTTTACCCGCAATGGTAAAATGCGATTCAAGACGATAAATTCGATCATGTTTTTCGTTATGTTTATCGTAATTCAATTCATTCTGGTTATACATCAGAATGATGATGGTTGCCATAAATCCAATGGCTAAACCTAAAATATTGATAAAAGAATAGAACTTATTTTTTACAATATTTCGGTAAGCACTTTTAAGATAGTTTTTTATCATTTTTATTTAGATTAATCATTTCCAATTAGACGATTAAGACTCATCATCGTTACATTAAAATGCGCGCTAAATGCATATTTAAGTACATTTTTTACAATATTTCAGCAGGTCTTCTAGATGCTAAATTTCTCCGACTTTTTTTTGCTCATGATTACTAAAATATCTTGTAGATTTTTAAAAATATTTAGTTTAATTTCTAGAAATTAACTGTGCTTCCTCTTACGTCCATAAACGATGCGAAATGAAAATTTCAGAAGAAAGATATTTTCGGGATACACCTTGGATAAATCTTCAAAATCATTTCTGAAATTATAGTAACCTTTGGAATTATCACCTGTTCGTCCTTGTGCCCAAACCAAATAAATATTTGAGCCGGGCATATATTCCCAACGTGCTACTAAATTCGACCTGAATTGAAAGAAATTAAAATTGGGATTATCCACTCGATAATCTATATTGCCATCCATATTCTCATCGATACTGTAAACCTCATCATCGGCATCATAACTTATTTCATCAGAATTAAAAAGATGAAATCGGTCGGCATATGCATCAGCCTTTGAGCTGGTTATTTTTTTCAAATTTGAATAATTCGCTGCGAAAACAAAAGGCTGTCCATAGTATTGAATTGAAAATTCAGGGCTTAAAGTATAATCGAACCTAAGCGCGGTACTAAAACTTTCGGAATTAATTTCACCTACAATAAACTGATCACCATTGTAATCAACAGTTTCAATATATTGTAATTCATTAAATGCTTTTGAATAAGATGGATTTAAAGATATTTTGAAGGCATCAGTTGCCCGATAGGTTAAGGAAAGGCCAAATTGGGTTCGACTGTTAAAAGCAAAATCACCTCTGGTTATATTTACATTCATACCCAGATTTAACTTTTTACGGCTATCCGATTGAATATTAATGAACGATTGAAAGGTTCCGGGAATTTTTAAAGAGGGGCCGCCTCTAAGTTCAGTTCTGGCCAATGATTCTCCTTCCCTGTTGATATTTCCAAATATGCTCCAATAGTTTTTAAACTGTGCATTGGCTCCCAGATTTTGACCCTGATAAATTCTTCTTCCGCTAAAATCCCAACCCAGCCATTGGGCCATATCAACATTTAATCTTCTAAAAATCCCAAATGGCTCAAACCATCTATATGAAATCCACCCTACTTGCTGAATTTCATCGCCACGCTGAATATATCCCAAATCATTTACATCTAAACCGGGCGATCGCCAGTTAACGAAAAAGGTGTACGAAACATGGCCATCTCCACTTTTCGAAAACTGAAAAATTCCGCCATGCCCCATTAAATGAGTTCTTGTACTATCTATTTCAATATGAGTTGCATCAGGCCTCTGGAAATACCTCACCGAAGATTCTTGTAATTCAATCATTGATTCCTCGCTGCCATTCACCAAACTAAAAAATGATCTTAAAGCGATGGAATAGGTTCGGTTTTTCCATGTGTGATTAAGATCAACTCCACCACTATAGGCTGATTTAGGCAAATAATTTAAAGTTTGGTCTTCGATTTTTCGATTGGTCGCCGATAACATTCCACCAATGGTGGTCGTTCCTTCATTAAAATCTTTCTGAAATCTTGATAAAAAGTAATTGGTAAAAGGTTCTACAGCTTCTTTTCGTTCATTATTTCCATCACTAATTCTGGCAAAAGTTCGTGGAGTCATGCTTTCCATCACGCCAATTGAGACTCCCCGTTTTGTCTTTCCTGATAATTTAAAAGCAGCCAAAATATTCGTAAAATTTGGCATCTTCAGATATTCATCATCCATTATATCTGGCTCGTAATGAGGATTCCTACCGATTCTTCGCGTATATAAAAGATTATCTCTTTGAAAGGGTCCCCCATTGGCTAAAGGAAAACTAAAAATATTATTTCCTTCAATAAAAAAGGGGCGTTTTTCTTCAAAAAAGGATTCGAAAGCAGTAAGATTTACAACAGAGGGATCTGCCTCCACCTGACCAAAATCAGGATTGATGGTAAAATTTAAGGTTAAATCATTGGTAATACTGACTTTTCCATCCACGCCCATGGTAATTTTTTCATCTTTACCGGTAGCATAAGGATTTCCAATTTCTTTCTCAAACCGAAGCATTTTCATTACTGTATAAGGAATAATTTCGGTATTTAATTTGGGTTCAATATGATTCAATCCAACCAAATCACCAAACTGACTCACCCAACCCGGAGAATCCTGAGGCACGAATTGCCAAATTACATTCTCCTGTGTTTTGAAAATAACCCTGAAAACTTGCAAACCCCAAACCAATTCTTCAAGCTTAGCAAATCTTAATTCTGATAAAGGGATGCTAAATTCGGCATTCCATCCTTCCTCATCTGTACTTACTTTAACCCTGTATACAGCATTCCAATTGGCATCGGCATTTGAATTGTCGTTTGCGAGCATCATATCACTCTGTACTCCCGCAGCACTCACCCCAAAAACAAAAGCAGTCCGATTGTCATCATAACTATCAATACCAATAAATATCTGATCTCCATCCAATTGATCTCTTTTTGTCAATCTTTTTTCGATGTTTTCAGGATCATTGTCGAACAATTTTACACCTACATACAAATTGTTATCGTCATATAAGATTTTAAAGGCTGTTTTTTGTGATGGACCAGCACCACTATGTGGTTCACGCTGTTTAAAATCAGCACCCCACTCAACCTTGCTCCAAACCTCATCATTTAATGATCCATCAATGATAGGAGGTAAATCTGTTCGTTGCGTATGGTAAGTTCTTTTTTGTGCAAAAAGCCCGCTAATTAGCAGGCTTAAAAGCAGAATTAATAATATCTTTTTATTCAAATTTCCAGTCATCAAGTTAAAGTGTAAAAAATAGCAACATTGGCTTTTTTTAATAAATTTCTATACTATTTAGGTATTTGATAATAAATTTTTCCAACAATTCTCCAACCACTCTTAAATTTATACAGCGATAAATAATCGATATAGATATCCCTCCCAGCTTTTGAGAGTTTTATTTTTGCAACTGCCGCAGTTTCTGTAACATCAATGTTTAAAAATTCACATTTCATCTTCTGCTCTTCAGTAAAAGGAATGGGATTTTTTGCTTTTCGTTGTTTCGAGCTTTCTATCCAATTATAAATTGGAAGCTTATTAAGTCTGTCGTTGCTTAAAATCAACAAATTAAATCCGGGATGGAATCCCTTTTCAATTTGAGAAATTTCTCCTTTATTATGGATACCATCAATATAAGCTGAAAGAATAAGTTTCTTAATATTTTCCTTTTCTGTTTCAATATTCGTTTGTGTAAAACCTGAAATTAGGAATAGTGCACAAATAAAAGTCATTAATGTTTTTTTCATATTTATGGTTTTAATGATTGATTATTTCTGTTTTATGACATACACTAGTCATCTGATTTTTTTCTAAACATAAGCGGAATGTTTTCATCTGTGGGAGCACCAATTTCTACCAGTTCCCAGTCTTTATCGTAAGCGGCAATTTTATGTCGTAAAACCTGAACTTTATCTTTCGGAGGAACATCATTTCCTTCCCAATCGAGTAATTCTACACGATATTCCATGGTTTTTTTTCGACCATTTATACGCACATCTATTTCAACATTTTGTTCTCTGTCGATATCTGGTATTAAAACAACAACTTCTCTCATAATACTGATTTTTTAGTTTATAAATAAGTTCAATTACTCAAAACGCAGGCTATTCAATGGATTTGATTTAGCAGCTATGGATGCTTGATAACTAACCGTAAGAATTGCAATAAGCAGTCCAATCAATCCTGACAAAATAAAGACCCATAAGGGTAGATTTACCCTATAATAGAAGCCTGCCAACCATTCATCCATAATGTAGTACGCGATTGGCCATGATATTAAATTGGCTATTAAAACCCATTTAATAAATACGCCATTTAGTAAGTTAACGATTGATATATTTGAGGCTCCGTGTACTTTACGAATCCCTATTTCTTTTGTTTTTTGTTGAACAATGAATGCGGCCAAACCGAACAATCCCATACAAGCAATAAAAATGGCCAGAATTGTGAAAGCGATCAGTAATTGCTGAATTTTTCTTTCATTGGCATAAAGGTTATCATAACGCACTTCTAGAAAACTGCTAGAAACCTGAAGGTGAGGAAATTGCCTTTCCCACACTTCTTCAACACTTGTTAAAATTTCTTTGGATTTTCCTTCTTCAAATTTGACTGAAATATAATTTCCCCTGGAGTTTGAATAATGAACCATTGGATTAATTTTCGCATCCAATCCACTCATATGATAATCTTCTACCACGCCAATAATTTGCTCTTTAGATTCTGATTTATACCCAGAATGAGTAAGCGTTTTACCAATGGCTTCAAGTGGATTGCTCACCCCAATGGTTTTCAGTAGACTTTCATTTACGATACATTTATTCATTGTATTTGAAACCTGGCCTTTCGTAAAATTCTGGCCGGCAATCAGTTTAATATTATAGGTTTCAAAATAGTTTTCATCTATTGAATAAAACCAAAAGAAAAATTCTTCGCCCGGTTTTGATGCGATGCTATACCTATTGTCTGATACATACTGAGAGGTTGGAATTCCTGATGAAACACTTAGGTTTTTTACTATTTTCTGTTGAAGAAGTTCAGCTTTAAAAACATCAATATGTTGTTTTACATATTTATCTGAAACCGGTATGATCAGAATATTGTCACGGTCAAAACCCAAGGGTTTATCCCTAAAATAATTTAATTGCAAATTGGCTGTAAGTGCTCCTATGATCAATGCTATTGAAATTGAAAATTGCATAATGACCAATACCTGCCTCAGATTAAATCTTTTCCACACTTGCCAACTCTTCCCTTTTAAGACAACGATTGGTCTAAAGGATGACAAATAAAATGCGGGATACAAACCCGATAAAAAGCCAGTAACAAAAACCATGGCCAGTATAAAAACCAGGTTTTCAGTCTTCAATAAAGAAGATAAAGACAATGATTTATCGGTAAAATCATTGAAAACCGGTAAGGCAATTTCTATGATTAAGAATGCAATTCCCAAAGAAACGATCGACAATACAATTGATTCACCTATAAATTGGAAAATCAGTTGTTTTCTGGCTGCTCCCATGGTTTTTCTTACTCCCACTTCCAACGATCGTTTACCTGCAATTGCCGTTGACAAATTCACATAATTGAAACTTGCCATGAGTAAAATGAGTAAGGAAAAAAATGAAAATAAATAAATCAAGCCTTTATTTCTGTTAGGCTCAATGGCATAATTTGAATTGTTATTAAAATGAATTTTTTTGATGGGTTGTAGTAATAGTTTAAGTTCAGAGCTCAGCTTTGTATTTCCCATTAACTGAGATCGTGCTGGGTTGGCATAAATTTTAACCAAATCCTGCAACTTTGCTTCAAAGGCCTCAATGTTCGTTCCCTGTTTAAGCAATAAATAGGTATACAAATTATTGTCATTCCATTCGGTAATATTTACCAAATTATGGGCTTCTAAAGTTGAAAAAGAAATTAAAACATCGAAATGAAAGTGGCTGTTATCGGGAATGTTCTCCATCACACCTTTCACCATATAATGAACTTTTTTGCCAGCAGTTTCAATTAATAATGTTTGGTTTAAGGGGTTCTTCTGTCCAAAATATTTCTTTGCTCCATTTACCGTTAAAACCAGGGTATTGGGTTCTGTCAATACATTACTTCGATCCCCTGCAATCAAAGAAATGCTGAAAATGTCAAAAAAACTATGGTCCGCAAAAAACATCTTTTCTTTGATGGCCACATTCTTTTCATTGATCACCGAATAGTTTCTCTTAAGTAAGCGAACCACATTTTCAACCTGAGGATAATCTTCAATTATTTTATTGGCATAAACAGCTGCTGTAATGGGCACCAATTTAGAACCTCCGTTTGAGAAAAACTCTCGTTCAAGGCGATAAATTCTATTCGAGTTTTCATGAAATCGATCATAACTCAACTCATCAAAAATCCATAAGGCGATAAGGATAGAAGCAGCCATTCCAATTCCCAGACCCATCATATTGATGGCCGAAAACCCTGAATTTCTGAACAGGTATCTTGTCGCTATTTTAAAATTATTTTTGATCATTGCTTCGTTAATGATTTTTTAGATAAGCTGAAAAAAAATACTCCTTTCCGAATGTCATTTGTGCCATACCTATCAAATGCACAATCCAACATGAAAGAAGTATTTCAGATCTATAAAAGATATACCCTTATCACTTAATCAGAATAAATTCTATATAAGTAAAAACGATTTCAGCTTATTACAAGCTTGCTGCACTCTTAATATTCTCATTAATTATTTGACCATCGAACAGTCTGATCACTCTTTGAGCATATTCTGAATCTCGCTGAGAGTGAGTTACCATAATAATGGTTGTACCACCCTGGTTCAATCCTTCAAGTAAGTTCATCACTTCCTCTCCGTGTGCAGAATCAAGGTTACCGGTTGGCTCATCCGCAAGTATCAAACTTGGCTTGGCAACTACGGCTCTGGCTACGGCAACTCTTTGTTGCTGACCACCTGACAATTGCAATGGGAAATGCTTTTTACGGTGAATAATTTGCATTTGCTCCAAAGCTTCATCAACACGTTTTTTTCTTTCACTTGAACTGTATCCAAGATAGATGAGAGGGAGTTCAACATTTTCAAAAACATTGAGTTCATCAATAAGATTGAAATTCTGAAAAACAAAACCAATATTGTTTTTTCTCAATTTTGCTCTTTGTTTTTCACTGTGTTTTGCCACTTCATTATCAAGGAAAAAATATTCACCTCCTGTAGGATTATCTAATAAACCAAGAATGTTTAACAGAGTTGATTTTCCACATCCTGATGGGCCCATTATGGCAACGAATTCACCTTTTTTAATTTCAAAGGATACATTATTTAGCGCGGTAGTTTCAACCTCATCAGTTCTGAATACTTTCGATAGATTTACTGTTTTTAACATATGACACTGTTTTTATATAAATAATTTATTGCTTATTTCCTGTTAGTTTATCTGAATATGAGTTTATCTTTATCTCCGAATGAGTCGTATGAAGATACAATAACATTTTCACCTGGCTGCAAACCTTCCATCACCTCATAGTAGTTTGTGTTTTGTCGGTTAATTCGGATGGATCTCTTAATAGCAAAACTTCCGGTTTCATCCACTACATAAATCCAATTTCCTCCGGTTTCCTGGAAGAAACTTCCACGTTTGATGATGATAGCATCTGACTCACCACTAAACTTCAATCGTAATTGTATGGTTTGTCCACGTTTAATACTTTCGGGATAACCATCTTCAAAATGTAGATCTACCTGAAATGAACCATTGGTTACATCGGTATAAATTTTAAATATTTGTAGTTGGTAATTTTTACTATTAAAATCAAATTCTGCACCCTGGCCTTCATAGACTCTTGAAATGTATCGCTCGTCAATATTTGCTCTCAACTTAAATCCATCCTGTTTATCAATTTGTCCCAATCGTTCACCTGCTCTTTTGGTTTCTCCGATTTCAACACTGAACGAAGATAAAATTCCCGTTGCGGGAGCTTTAATGTATGCATTTTCCATATTTCTTCTGAGTAATGCAAGGTTTTGCTCCAGGCGTGTAAGTGAAGTATTGATTGATTTGGTTCGGTTAGCACCCGACACAGAATCCAATCGCTGAAGATTCAGAGAAATATCCAATTGTTTCATCGTGAAATTATATTCACGTTGGGCATCCTCAAATTCTTTTTCCGAAATTACTTTCTCATCATGCAATTGAACTTTGCGTTCGAAATCAATTTTAGTTTTATCAATGGTATATTCAAGTTGAACAATTTCTTTTTGTCGGTAGAAATTATTTTGTTCTAAAGCCAGTTTGGTTGTATTTAAATTATTTCTTTCGGCAAGCATTCTGGTTTCTTGCTCCATATAACTTAATTCCATTTGTGTATTGAGAAGCTTGATTATGGTATCACCTTCATTAAGCATCGCACCATCTTCAACAAATTTTTGTTCAACAACACCACCTTGCGCTACATCTATATAATTGGTGTTTTTAGGAAACACAACCCCATCAATAGGTATAAACTCTAAAAATTTATCGGCCAATACCGGAGCAATGGTCAATTGGTTTTTGTCTACATATAACTTACTCGATTTATCCCTCAGGAATAATAAATAAAAAACAAAAAACACAAAGGCTGCAATTGCAACTATGCTCGCAATTTTTTTAGGCGTCCATTTCTTCTTTTCAATAACTCTATCCATTTCTTAATTATTAAGGTTTTAACACTATTTAACTAAATGCGTGCCACTAATTATAAGTTATTGATATTGTGTACACTTACGCACCTCTTTTTAGCAATAGCCGTCCATATTGTTCGATATCGTTCAATTTTTTGTACAAATACGAACAGAATTCCTACCTTTACTCCAATGTTTTACCACAATCAAAATATTTGTTTGCTTTTATGGATAAATTAGATGCCAAAGTTTTAATCGTTGATGACGACCAGGATGTGCTCTTAGCAGCCAAGCTATTTCTCAAACAGCACATTAATATTGTTCACACTGAAGCTAACCCATCCAACATCCCAGACCTTCTTAAAAATGAAAGTTATGATCTAATCCTTTTGGATATGAATTTTTCGCCCGATGCTACAAGTGGCAAAGAAGGATTTCACTGGATGAATAAAATTCTGGAAATAGATCCGACCTCTGTAGTAATATTAATTACGGGATATGGCGACATCGAATTGGCCGTTCAGGGAATTAAAGAAGGTGCCACAAATTTTTTGCTAAAACCCTGGGAAAACAAAAAGCTTTTAGCTACAATTACCACCACCCTGCAATTAAAGAAATCTAAAGTTGAACTTGAAGATTTAAGAACCAAGCAAAAAGTTTTAATTGCAGATTCTGATCAGGCTTACAGCAATTTGATTGGTCAATCAGAATCTATGCAAAAAGTATTAAACACGGTACAAAAAGTAGCTGTAACCGATGCCAACGTTTTAATTTTAGGTGAAAACGGAACAGGAAAAGAACTCATTGCCCGTGCCATCCACCGTGCATCCAACAGAAAAGATGAAGTATTTATCAGTGTTGATCTAGGTGCAATTTCTGAAAGCCTGTTTGAAAGTGAGTTGTTTGGATTCAAAAAAGGTGCTTTTACAGATGCCAAAGAAGACCGTGCCGGGCGTTTTGAGGCCGCCAATAAAGGAACCATTTTCCTGGATGAAATCGGGAATCTTTCGTTCAGCCTGCAATCGAAATTACTCAGTGTTTTACAAAACAGGAAAGTAGTAAGATTAGGAACCAATAAAGAAATCCCTATCGATGTTCGTCTGGTTTGTGCTACGAATATGCCCCTATATCAAATGGTAAATGAAAATAAATTCCGACAGGATTTATTGTATAGAATCAATACGGTTGAAATTCAACTGCCTCCTCTGCGCGAGCGACTTGAGGATATCTCCCTTTTGGTAGATCACTTTTTAGAAATCTATTGTAAAAAATATAAAATTTCGAAAAAGCGTTTGAATGCGAGCACCGCAAAACGCTTGGAAAAACACAATTGGCCAGGAAATATCAGAGAATTACAACATGCGGTTGAAAGAGCCGTTATAATGAGTGAGTCTGATTTATTAGAACCTCAGGATTTCTTTATTTCTCAGAATGAAACCGATCAAAAATCCGATAGTTTGCCATCTAACATGAATCTTGAAGAAACTGAGAAAATGTTGATCAGAAAAGTGATTGATAAGCATGGAGGTAACATTAGTAAAGCTGCAAAAGAACTTGGCCTTACCCGGGCATCTTTATATCGCAGAATAGAAAAATATGGTTTATAACAGATTTCGTTTTCTGGTGATCGCCAGAATTATTTTACTCACAATTTCAATTTTTCTGCTTATTTATTTGGCAGAATTTGAAAAATACTTAATCAGCCTGATTATTGTTAGTGCTCTGATTATTGTTCAGGTTGTTAGCATTATTCGATTTGTTGAACGCACCAATAAAAAACTGGGAAAATTCCTCGAAAGCATTCGTCATTCCGATTTTGCCAGTTCTTTTTCAGACAAAGGAATGGGCAAAAGCTTCGAAGATTTAAACAATGAATTCAATCAAATCATCAATGAGTTTAAACGCTATCGTGCCGAAAAAGAAGAACATTTTAATTACCTCCAAACGGTTGTACAACATGTAAGTATCGGTATTATTTCCTTTACCAGAGATGGAAAAGTTGACATGATTAATACCGCAGGTAAACGGATTTTTAAAATATCAAACCTTCGGACCATTGATGAATTGTCAAAAATTAAAAGTGATCTTCCCGAAACACTTTATAAAATGAAAGCCGGCGACAACAATTTGGTAAAGTTGTTCTTAGCCGGTGAATTTTTGCAATTGTCGATTTATGCTACAGAATTCCGAATGAGGGGAGAAGAATACGTTTTGATTACTTTACAAAACATTCATGCCGAACTGGAAGAAAAGGAGATTCAGTCATGGCAAAAACTTATTCGGGTACTCACCCACGAAATTATGAACTCCATCACTCCGATTTCCTCTTTGGCATCAACAGTTCAGGAAATGATGTTTGTGGATCCGGATGCAGATTTAAAATTAAAGGCACTTGATGAGGATGATGTAGAAGGTATCGGAAGTGCTTTAAAAACAATTCAAAGTAGAAGCCAGGGCTTGTTAAATTTTGTTGAAATCTATCGAAATTTAACGCGTATTCCAAAGCCCAATTTCAGATATTTTGAAGTTAAGGATTTATTTGAACGGGCTGCAGAATTGATGAAGCCCAAAATGGATTTAATTAATATTACTTGCGAATCGAAGGTTGTTCCCAATGATATAAAAATAACGGCTGATCCTGATTTAATCGATCAAGTAATAATTAATCTGCTACTGAATGCCATTGATGCCGTTAAAGAAGTCGAAAAACCATTCATTTCTATTGCCTGTTATCAAAATGATTCGGGTCGGGTTTTAATTGAAATTTCTGACAATGGAAGCGGAATTAAGCCAGATATCTTGGATAAAATTTTCATGCCGTTTTTCACTTCCAAAAAAACCGGATCAGGAATTGGCCTTAGTTTATCCCGACAAATTATGAGTCTCCACAAAGGAGCCATTTCGGTTAAATCAAAACCTAAAGAAGGAACCACTTTCACCCTAACTTTTTAAGCATGTCGAAAACTGCAAAAACCAGTATAGAGATTAATTCAATTTTAGCAAACAGATGGAGTCCCAGAGCTTTTAACGAAAAAGGGATTAGTCATGAATCTCTACTTAAAATTTTAGAAGCTATCCGTTGGGCTCCTTCTGCATCCAACATTCAGCCCTGGCAAATATTTGTAGGTAAAAAACAGGATGCAACTTATTCGAAAATCTTTGAAACCCTGGTAGAATTTAACCAAATGTGGGCGAAATTTGCACCCGTTCTGATTCTTTGTTGCAGCAAAAAGAATACGGATCAGGGTAAGCCCAATTCGAGTTATAAATATGATGCCGGACAGGCCATGGCACATCTTACTTTTCAAGCAGCCAGCGAAAATATTTTTGTGCATCAAATGGGAGGATTTTCAGTAAATAAAGCCAGTGAATTATTTGAAATACCAGACGACATTGAACCTTTATCAGTTTTAGCACTGGGATATTTAGGTGATCCAAAAATTTTACACGAAAGGATGCAGGTTTCGGAACTGGCAGATCGTGAAAGAAAATCGCTTGGTGGTTTTGTGTTTCAAAATAAACATGGAGAAGTTTCTAGTTTAATCAATAAATAAAATGAAAACATCATATTTCAATAACCTGGTCATGATCATTGTACTGCTTGGTTTTGTATCTTGCGGAAATGCCAAAAAATCTTCAGAAAAAACAAGTGTAAATGTGGAACAGAAAAAGCAGGTTTTTATACCCCGTTTTAATGCAGATTCAGCCTACAATTATGTAGAAAAACAAATATCTTTCGGACCTCGAACACCTGGTTCTGAAGCACATTCTGCTTGTTTGTCTTATATTGAGAGTACCTTAAAGCAGTTTAGTTCGAATGTTAAAATTCAAAAATTTAAAACCCGATTATTTGATGGAAAAATCATCGAAGGGAAAAATATTATAGCCTCATTTCAGCCCGAAAAAAAGAACCGGATTTTACTCTGTGCACATTGGGATTCACGACCTTTTGCCGATCAGGATAAGGATCCGTCAAATCATAACAAACCCTTACTCGGAGCAAATGATGGAGCCAGCGGAGTTGGCGTTTTAATGGAAATTGCCCGACATTTAAAAGATCATAAAACCGCTCCCGGAATCGACATCATCTTTTTCGATGTTGAAGATTCGGGAACTTATGGAAACAACGACAGTTGGGCATTGGGATCTCAGCATTGGGCCAAAAACCCACATCAAATTAATTACCGGGCCCGTTATGGAATTTTGCTCGATATGGTTGGAGGAAAAGATCCTGTTTTTACCAAAGAAGAAACTTCGATGCGATATGCACCGGGTGTTATGAACAAGGTTTGGAAAACCGCTGAAAGACTCGGGTATAAAAGCTATTTTACAAATACCCGAACGGGTGGAATTCTGGATGATCATGTGGCCATCAATGAATATTTAAACATTCCAACCATCGACATCATTCATTATGATGATAAAAATGCGACAGGCTTTTTTGAGCATTGGCACACCCTGGGTGATGATCTTTCATCCATCGACCCGATTAGTTTGGGCGTTGTTGGGCGCACTGTAATGACTGTTATTTTCGAAGAAAAATAATCATTAAGATTTTAGACTTTAGAACTTAGATATTAGATGAAATGCATTTCCCAAAAATCTAATATCTAGTGTCTGAATTTTTTAAAGTAAAATCAAGCTTATAATAGTTCATTGGCCAGGTTTGCCAATTCTGAACGTTCTCCCTTTTCCAATCTCACATGTGAGTAAATTTCATGATGCTTAATTTTATCAATTAAGTATGAGAGACCATTACTTTGTGAGTCAAGATAAGGAGTGTCAATTTGATAAATATCACCCGTAAAAATGATTTTCGTATTCTCACCAGCTCGTGTAATAATTGTTTTCACTTCATGAGGAGTTAAATTTTGGGCTTCATCCACAATAAAACAGACATTAGAAATACTTCGTCCACGAATATAGGCTAGAGGCGTAATTACCAATTTTTCAGAATCCAACGCAGCAGTAATGGCCTTGTATTCCTTATCATTTTCCTTGAATTGGTTTTGGATAAATTTTAAATTATCCCACAAAGGTTCCATATAAGGATTGATCTTATCTTTAATATCACCCGGCAAATAGCCAATGTCCTTATTGCTGAGCGGAACAATGGGTCGGGCCAAATAAATTTGCTTATACAATCGCTTCTGCTCCAAAGCACCTGCCAATGCAATTAAAGTTTTTCCTGTTCCTGCAACTCCCTGCAAAGTAACCAGCTTAATTTCAGGGTTCATGATGGCGTGCAAAGCAAACACTTGCTCAGCATTTCGAGGAGAAATCTTATAAGCAGGTCTTTTTTCAACCCTCTCCACTAAATTGCTGATCGGGTTGTAAAAAGCCAATGCTGAAGTTCTGTTGTTTTTCAGAATAAAAAAATGATTAGGCAAACAATCCTTCTCGCAAATATCCTCCAAGGTACAACTGCCTTCGGCATATAATTTATCAATCACGGATTTATCCACATCTTCCACAACCGATTTACCCGAATATAAAGAATCCACATCCTGAATTTTACCCGTTTCAAAATCTTCAGCAGGAATGCTTAGCGATTTTGCCTTCAAACGCAGATTAATATCTTTTGTAACTAAAATCACTTTTTTGCCGGGAAACTCCTTGGCTAAAACGATGGCGGTATTTAAAATCCGATGATCTGCTTTATTCTCACCAAAAATTTTAACCGCATCCAACTCACTTTTTTCATTCATCACGACCTTGAACTTGCCCTTATTTTTTCCATTTAAAGGAATCCAGTTTTGAAGTGTAAATTTACCGGATAACCTGTCCATGATTCGGATAAATTCGCGGGCTTCAAAATTTTTAATATCATTCCCTTTTTTAAAATTGTCGAGTTCTTCCAATACCGTAATCGGAATGGCTACATCATTGTCCTCAAAACTATGCAAGGCACTGTGATTATATAAAATCACTGAAGTGTCGAGCACAAAAATTTTCTTTAGCTTTTTCTTGGCCATACTTGTCTTTTAGGGTTAACGTAAAGTTAGCGATAAATTAGATGAAATAAAATTCGAATATGTTAAAATATTAGGTCTTTGAGCTCATTTCAGGCTTCATTTTAGCTTTGTCTTCCTGATCTTTTAAGTATATTTGCTTAGATTAAATTCCTGAATTAAAGTGCAAATTCTCATAATTTTCATTTAAAAACTGAAAATTCAAAGCACAAACTTTTTAATATAAAATACGATGTCTGAACCAAAAAAACTTTTCCTCTTAGACGCAATGGCTTTAATTTATCGGGCTTATTTTGCACTCAATAAAAACCCCCGAATAAATTCTAAGGGAATGAATACTTCGGCCATATTGGGTTTTGCCAATACACTTTTCGAAGTTTTAAAAAATGAGAAACCCAGTCACATCGGAATTGCTATTGATACCAAAGCACCAACCATCAGGCACGAAGAGTTTACAGCTTACAAAGCCAATCGTGAGGCCATGCCCGAAGACATTTCACTTTCCATCCCTTATATCTTAAAATTGATTGAGGCTTTTAATATCCCACTGCTTTCACTTGAAGGTTATGAAGCTGATGATATCATTGGAACATTCTCAAAAAAAGCTGAAAAAGAAGGTTTTCAAACTTATATGATGACTCCTGATAAAGACTTTGGACAATTGGTTTCTGAGAATATTTTTATGTTTAAACCCGCCCGCATGGGGAACAAAGCAGAAGTTTTAGGAGTGAAAGAGATTTGTGAAAAATACGGCTTAAAACAGCCCGAGCAATTCATCGATATTTTAGGACTATGGGGTGATGCTTCGGATAACATTCCGGGGGTTCCTGGCATTGGCGAAAAAACAGCCTCAAAATTGATTAGTGAATACGGCAGCATCGAAAATCTTTTAGCAAATACCGATCAGCTAAAAGGAAAACAAAAAGAAAATCTCGAAAATTTTGGTGAGCAAGCCCTCATGTCAAAACATTTGGCAACCATTATTTTAGATGTCCCCTTAGAATTTAATGCTGATGCTTTAAAGGTTGAAGAACCCAATCAGGAAGCTTTAAAAAAACTATTTGATGAATTGGAATTTCGTCAGTTTGCCAAACGATTTTTTGACAATCAAACGGAACAACCCGCTGAAAAATTTAAAAAGGAGGCTCCTTCTCATGGAGATTTGTTCAGTGAATTGCCTGAAGATCAAAAAGTAATTCCTCAAAAAAAAGGCATCCAGGAAACTGAGCATAATTACATTCTGGTTGACACCGAATCAAAAAGAGAAAAACTCATTGAAGCACTCATTCAAAAATCAAGTTTTTGTTTTGATACTGAAACCACCGATAAAGATGCCAATAATGCAGAAATTGTAGGGATCTCTTTTGCCCACAAAATTGGAGAGGCTTTTTATGTTCCCTTACCCGAAAATTATAATGATTGCGTAAGCATACTCTCTGAATTTAAACCGCTTTTTGAGAATGTAAAAATTGAGAAAGTTGGGCAAAACATCAAATACGATATCAGCATTTTAAAATGGTATGAAATTGAAGTTAAAGGACCTCTTTTCGATACCATGATTGCCCATTATTTATTGGAGCCTGATTTACGTCATGGCATGGATTATTTAGCCGAAACTTATTTGGATTATAAAACCATGAGTTATGATGAAGTTACAGAAAAACGCAGAGGGCATCAGTTAAATATGCGACAGGTTCAGCATCAAAAATTATCTCAAATTGTTGATTATGCATGCGAAGATGCTGACATTACCTTACAATTGGCAGAGATTTTTAGGCCAAGAATGGCTGAAACGGATATCACTGATTTGTATGAAAAAATTGAGGCTCCTCTTATTCCGGTTTTGGTTTCAATGGAAACCGAAGGTGTTAAGCTCGATATTGAAGTTTTAAACGCCTATTCTGAAGAACTGCATCAGGAAGTTTTGAAAGTTCGTGATCGGATTTATGAGCATGCCGGGCAAGAATTTAATATCGCCTCACCCAAACAATTGGGCGAAGTTTTATTCGATCGTATGAAGATTGTGGATAATCCTAAAAAAACCAAAACCAAGCAATATTCAACCGGTGAAGAAGTTCTACAAAAACTCATCAAAAAACATCCTATTATCACTGAGATTTTAGATTTCCGATCCTTAACAAAACTTAAATCAACTTATGTTGATGCTTTGCCTAATCTGGTTAATCCCCGCGATGGAAGAATTCATACTTCTTATATGCAAACGGTAGCAGCCACTGGCCGATTAAGTTCACAAAATCCCAATCTGCAAAATATTCCCATCAGAACGGAAAAAGGAAGAGAAATTAGAAAAACCTTTATCCCGAAAGATGAAAATCACATTTTATTTGCAGCAGATTATTCACAAGTAGAGCTGCGAATTATAGCAGAATTAAGCAAGGATGAACAAATGGTTTCGGCCTTTAAAGAGGGCATAGATATTCATACCGCGACAGCCTCAAAAGTTTATGGAATTGGATTAGATGATGTTACAAAAGATATGCGAAGAAATGCCAAAATGGTCAACTTTGGAATTGTCTATGGAATTTCTGCCTTTGGGTTATCCGAACGTTTAGGAATTCCACGAAAGGAAGCTGCTGAAATCATCAATCAATATTTTACACAATATGCAGGGATTAAAAAATACATGGACGAAACCATTATTTCTGCCCGTGAAAAAGGATATGTTGAAACCATTATGGGCAGACGTCGTTATTTAAAAGACATCAATTCGGGAAATGCCATGGTTAGGGGTTTTGCCGAAAGAAATGCCATTAATGCTCCGATACAAGGATCATCGGCCGATATGATAAAAATTGCGATGATTCGAATTCATGAAGAATTTGAGAAACAAAATCTTCAATCAAAAATGATATTGCAAGTTCATGATGAATTGGTTTTTGACACCTTAAAAGATGAACTGGCTGTTGTTAAAGAAATTGTTGAGGATAAAATGAGGAATGCCATAAAAATGGAAGTTCCTTTGGTTGTTGACTCAAATACAGGAAATAATTGGCTCGAAGCTCATTAAAAAAAGTCCTGCAATTTTTAAATTGCAGGACTCTAATATCTTTAATTCTGAATTTATTTATCTCCTTTTTTTAAGGTAATTACAATCACACCCATGCTACCTTTCGATCCATAAATGGCTGCTGAAGACCCTTTTAAAACTGAGATCGATTTCACATCACGAGGATTTAAATAATCAATGGATTGGGTTTCTACACCGTCAACAACAAACAGTGGATTTCCTTGAGCATTAATTGAAGACGGACCTCTAATTGTAATTGTTTTATTACTGACAAATACACCGGGGACTCTTCCTTTAATCATCTGATAAATATCTGTATAAGAATCTTTACTTACCACATCTTCATCAATTTTACCCATACTTGAGGTACTCGACTTATTGCTTACTTTTCCATAACCGTAATCATAAATTTTCCCCTGCTCAGGGCTAATATAATTGGTATTATTTGGATCAGCCAAAAGAACAAAATTAATCTTTCTGTGTCCAATATAATTAACTTCAATGCCACCATGCTTAACAGAAAAAGCCATTAACTTTTTAGTATCAGGTTTTATTTTTATCTTATAATAACCTTTTTTATTTGTAAACACTTTAGATTGAACCTCATCAACGACGATGGCAACTCCTTGTAGTGGTTTTTCGTTAACGTCAGTAACATAACCACTTACAACTATTTTTTTCTTCTTGGCTTTTGCATAAGATGCTTCTACCACTACCAGCGCTAAAGCAATAATGACGAAAGTTTTCCAATTCATTGTTTTGATTTTTAAGGTGAGCGTGATTAACTATTATTTGTTGCTAAAAGTAAATATACTCTGCTTCTATTTATGATGATTTATAGTCCTCCTACCCTATCATAATCCTGAGAAAAAATAAACACTCATCATTTTCAATAAAATTACATAATATTTTAATCAATATTGATTTAATCCAATAATCCTGCCAATAAAAATAATTCTATGATTAATAAAATTTCTTCAAAAGAATTTAAAAATGGCACGCTGTTTGGATACGTATAGTTGGGCCCGGTATTGTTAAATTAAAACTAAATGCCATGAAACGAAACGAAGCAATAATAGAAAAGAGAGCCAATAAAAAACTTAAGTCTAAAGGAATTAGGTTGACGAATAAAAGCATTGCAAAAGTCATAATTTTTGGATTTTTTCTTTTGTTTTTAAGTTCTTGTGAAGAATCATATATGGGCTATGATGGATTTGATGGACGTGCATTTTTAGCTTTAAGCTGGAGCGAAATGGAGCCTGATTATGTTGAACCTGGTAACAATAATGTTCCTTTCAATTTTTATTGGGATGAATATTATAGGGTACACCCTGGATTATATACTCTTTATTATGACGGTGAATATTGGGACGGATACGGTTGGATCACCTATGCCTGGGAAGTAGATTACGAAATTTGGATCAACTACGGAGAGCAAGGGACTTTGTTTTATGACGGTTTAGATGGTGCAGATAATTATTTCGTGGTAGAATGTAATCCATTCGGTCCTTATGTTTTTAGAGATTTGAAAACTGCTTCAATTAAACCTGAATATGAGGTGTTGGAATCTTCAGAAGATGAAACCGTTTTAATGATAAAAAAAGAGTTTTTTACCATAAAAATGACTTATAAAAAGGTTGAAAAAAAAGCACACATCCAACAGGAAACTAACTAATCAATAGTTTCCTTCTACATATCTTACATCCAACGGACCTGCCCTTAATGGCAGGTCTCTTTTTTTACTGAAATTATTCCTATTTTTAAGCTCTGAATTAAAAACCCATGGATTATTTATCTGATCAGCGTATTGTTTTAACATTAGATGCCGGAGGAACCAATTTTGTATTCTCAGCCATTCAATCCGGAAAGGAGATTTCTCAGCCTTTTAGTTTACCCATTAGAGGTTTAAAGCTCGAACAAATTCTTCAAACTATAATCGATGGTTTTCAAGACCTTAATAAGCTTACCGGACAACAAGCTGTGGCCATAAGTTTTAGTTTCCCGGGGCCAACTGATTATAAAAATGGGATTATTGGGGATTTGCAAAACTTGCCCCAATTTAGAGGTGGAGTTGCACTAAAAGCCATGCTGGAACATGAATTTAAAATACCGGTATTTATTAATAATGATGGAGATTTATTTGCTTATGGTGAAGCCATTGCGGGATTTTTACCAGAAACAAATAAGCTTTTAGCGAATCTTGGGAGTTCTAAAAATTATCAAAACTTATTAGGAATCACTTTGGGATCAGGCTATGGAGCAGGAGTAGTTTCCAAAAATCAGTTATTCACCGGAGATAATTCTGCGGCAGCTGAAATTAACCGAATGCGAAACAAATTGCACCCAAACACCAGTTCCGAAGATAGTTTAACAATAAAAGCCGTCAAGAGAATTTATGGCAAAAATGCAGCTTTAAAAAATGATGATATCCCTGAACCTGAAACCATTTTTAAAATAGGAATGGGCGAAATTCCCGGAAATCAAAAAGCAGCAATAAAAGCATTCGATGAATTGGCAACTGTAACAGGTGATACTTTAGCAAATGCAATAAGCATAATTGATGGAATGGTTGTAATCGGAGGTGGTTTATCAGGTGCTCATCCTCTTTTTTTACAAAAATTGGTTGATGAAATGAACACTTATTTTGATTCTTTTGCTGGAAATAAATTATGTCGCATGGAAGTAATTGCCTATAATTTAGAATCTACTGAAGGATTCAAAAGTTTTATTGAAAATACAGAAACAAAGATTAAAATTCCATTTTCTGATCAATATCAAATCTACGATCCGATTAAAAAAATTGGTGTTGGAATTAGTAAACTAGGAACCTCAAAAGCTACTTCAATTGGAGCTTATGCATATGCCTTAAGTCAAATTAGTTAGAAAAAATACAAGATGAAATTATTTGCAATAGAAACGGGTAATTTAAAATTAGATGGAGGCGCCATGTTTGGTGTAGTCCCCAAAGTGATGTGGAATAAAGTTTATCCTGCAGACGAAAATAACCTCTGTAATTGGGCCATGCGCTGTTTGTTAATTGATGATGGGGAACGAGTGATACTCATTGACAATGGAATCGGGGATAAACAAGATGAAAAGTTTTTGAAGCATTATTATTTAAACGGAGATTTCACCCTCGAATCTTCTTTAAAAAAGCATGGCTATACCACAGATGATATTACCGATATGGTTTTAACGCATTTACATTTCGATCATTGCGGGGGAAGCATTAAATACAGTGAAAATCATAAATTAATTCCTACTTTTAAAAATGCCAGATATTGGGTAAGCAGGGCACAATATGATTGGGCTACAAAGCCAAATCGAAGAGAAAAGGCTTCATTTCTAAAGGAAAACATTTTACCCATCAAAGAGAGTGGTCAATTAAACATCATTGATGAAGAAGGTAAATTTATTCCCAACATTTATGCTAAAATTTTTGATGGTCATACAGAAGGTCAAATCATACCGCATATCAAAGTAAATGGTAAAACTTTGGCTTTTACGGCTGACCTTTTCCCATCAACGGCGCATATTCCCATGCCATGGATCATGGCCTACGATACCAAACCATTGATTACATTAAAAGATCGGGAACGATTTTTTAAAGAAGCTCTGGAAACAGATACCGTTTTATTTTTCGAGCACGATTTATACAATGAATGTTGCACCCTCGAAATGACAGAAAAAGGGGTAAAGGTTAAAGAAACATTTAGCTTAAATGAAATGCTAAACAAATAAAATGAACTAATGAGAGGTGGGAAGTTTAAAACTTTGCCCAACTAAGCTTATGACAAGCGGTTTAATAGTGGCCCTAAAATAGATCATAGAAAATTTGATTGATCGTTTCAAATTCTTCCATTCTCAATCCGGTTTGAATTTTCTTTTTATCAAAATAACCAATCAGTTTATGGGTGTTAAGGTTTGCCAACAACTCGTAACCAGTCATCGGGCAACCACCCATGCCACCCATCACCCCATCAAATCGCCTGCAATTTGATTGATAGGCAGCGTCTAGTTTTTCATACCAATCATTAGGTTTTGTGTGCAAATGAAATCCAAATTCTATTTCAGGGTAAGCCGGAATAATGGATGCGTACACTTCTTTAATGATTTCTGGGCTCGATTCCCCTGTAATGTCTGAAAAGGGAATAATTCCAACTCCTTTATTAATTAATTTTTCAGTCCAAAAATGAATAACATCCAGGTTCCATGGATCCTGATAAGGGTTACCAAAGGTCATCGATAAATAAATAATGGGTTCTTTTTTGTTTTTATCACACACATTAATCACCTCATCTAAAATCCTTTCGGCTTTCTTAAAATCAGCATTAATATTCTTCTTTAAAAAAGTTTCAGAGATTGAAAAAGGAAAAATTATCTGATCAATGGTTTCATAATTAGCAGCCTTTACAGCACCCTTTCCATTGGCAACCAACACCATCAATTTTGATTTAGTTTCTGATAAATTGAGCTGATTAAGAACTTCTTCTGTATCGGCCATTTGAGGAATTGCTTTTGCCGAAACGAATGAACCGATATCAACGGCATTAAAATTTACCTTTAGTATGGCATTGATATACTCAATCTTTTTAAAAGTTGGGACGATGGTTTCCAATCCCTGTAAACCATCGCGAACAGTTTCAATTATTTTAATATCCTGCATTTAATCCTTATTAAACATCAAAATTAAAAACTGCCGGCCATAATAGCCAGCAGTTTTTGCACTATAACAAATCAACCCTATTTTCTTCCTGATAATTCCTTAGGAATTCTACCATTTTTTATAGATTCAGAACGCAACGGTCTGCCTACAATACGCTCAACCATTCTCCCGATTTCTAAAACTTTATCAATATCCAAACCGGTATCTATGCCCATTTCATCCATCATCACAACCATATCTTCCATTGTTACCAAACCTACCATGTTTGGATCTTTATAATAATAAGCACCAGTTCCTGAAACCGGAACGCCACTTACAAAATTAGCCGGTTGCCCTCCAATTCCGCCCATGGTGGCTTCGTAATTGGTCATTCCAGCCTGTAATGCTGCCAACACATTGGCCAGTCCCCATCCACGGGTTTCATGAAAATGCACAATGTGTTTGTGCGGATTATCAATGGCATCCAAAAGCATTGAATAATATCGATACACCCGATCAGGCGAAGCAGATCCGTCATGATCGGCATGCTCCACATCATTGGCTCCAATATCCAGCCATCTTTTGGTAAAATCTATGGCTTTCGACATTTCTGTCGGACCTTCAATCGGGCAACCCCAAATGGTACTTACCGTTCCATTCACCTTAATTCCGGCATCATGGCATTTCGGAATCCATTCTTCACACATTTTAAAATATTCAGCAATGCTTAATCCCGAATTTTGTCGCTGATGAGATTCGCTGGTTGAAACCATGACCAGAATTCGATCAGGCCCCCAGCCTTCTTTCTTGGCATTAATGGCTCGTTCAATGGCCCGCTCCCGGATGGTAATTGCAGTAACTGAAACGTCATTAATTAAATGCTTCACCTTTTTACTTTTATGAAGCATTTTCATCAAATCATCGGCATCTTTAAATTGGGGCATCCCCCTTGGATTTCCAAAATTCGTTGATTCGATATGTTTAAACCCGGCAAGAATTAGTTGTTCAAGCACCCATAATTTTGCTTCAGTAGGAATAAACTGTTCTTCATGCTGAAACCCATCTCTTACTGTTATATCACCAATTGTTACTTTTTTTGGATATTTCATATTAATCTTTTTAAAGTTTTACACATTGATTGGATAAGCTTGTTATTCTTAGGCTAAATTTTTTTCTTTGTAATTGCAGATAGTATTTCTTAATTCAATCGCCAATATGGGATTTGATAATTTTCAATTGAATAAAATTTTCACTATACTTGTAGCTCATCTGACTTCAGTTGTTAACATGCTAACAACTGAAGTAAAAATACAAAATTATTTAATTGACAGGTAAACTTTTAAGTGAAAATATAGTCTAACGAAAAAAAAGTAAGGTGTTTAAGCTAGAAACTAAAATTGACACAAACTCCAAAGAGTTTAAAAATAATCGGGAAGAGTTTTTAAAACTTCTGGACGAGTACAAAACTATCCATAAGACGATTAGGAATGGAGGAACTGAATCTGCTGTTAAAAAACATAAAGCCAGAGGGAAACTATTAGCTCGCGAACGTATTGATAAATTAATCGATCCTAACACTCCATTCTTAGAACTCTCAACACTAGCAGCCTATAAAATGTATGACGATGGTCATCCATCTGCTGGAATCATCACCGGTATTGGCGTAATCAACGGACGCGAAACGGTAATCATTGCGAATGATGCTACGGTAAAAGGAGGAACTTATGTAAAGGAATCCATTAAAAAACATTTACGTGCTCAGGAAATCGCCATGGACAATCATTTGGCTTGTGTTTATATGGTTGATTCGGGAGGCGTATTCTTACCTGAACAAGCCAATGTATTTCCTGATAAAGATCACTTTGGACGATTTTTCTACAATCAGGCCAGAATGTCGGCCATGGGAATTCCGCAAATCGCCATTGTGATGGGTTCATGCACAGCTGGAGGAGCTTATGTTCCTGCCATGAGTGATGAAACCATTATCGTGAAGAATCAGGGAACCATTTTCCTGGGAGGCCCTCCTTTGGTGAAAGCTGCAACAGGTGAGGTTGTGACTCCGGAAGAATTGGGAGGTGCTGAAGTTCACACCACTCATTCAGGCGTAGCCGATCACATGGCAGATGATGATGTTCATGCGATCCAAATTTGTAGAAATATTTTTGAAAACCTGGATAAAAAAGTCCGACAAACTTTGGATTTAAGTCCCACTGAAGAGCCTGCTTACGACCCTGCTGAACTTTACGGCATTGCACCCATTGATTTCCGAAAAATGGTTGATCCATTAGAAATTATCATGCGTATGGTTGATGGAAGTAAATTCCATGAATTTAAAGCAAAATACGGAACAACCATGATCACCGGATTTGCAAAAATCATGGGCTATCCGGTTGGTATCATTGCCAATAAAGGCATCTTGTTTAATGAATCTGCCCTTAAAGGTGCGCATTTCATTGAGCTTTGTACTTCACGGAAAATACCGATTATTTTCCTTCAAAATATCACCGGATTTATTGTAGGTAAAGATTTTGAAAGAAAAGGGATTGCCAAAGATGGTGCTAAATTGGTACATGCTGTTGCCAATGCCAATGTTCCAAAATTCACCGTTATTTTCGGAGGATCTTTTGGAGCCGGAAATTACGGAATGGCAGGCAGGGCTTATAGTCCCAATTTACTGTTTATGTGGCCCAATGCTAAAATTTCAGTGATGGGTGGACGCCAGGCTGCCAATGTTTTGGTCACCGTTAAAAAAGACCAATACGAAGCCAAGGGTTTGGAAATGCCCAAGGATGAAATTGATAAGCTTCGTGATGGTATCATTAAAAAATATGATTATGAAGGCTCAGCTTATTATAGCACAGCCCGACTTTGGGATGATGGAATCATTGATCCTGTAAATACACGTAAAGTAATAGCGATGGGAATTTCCATGTCGTTAAATAAACCATTTGCTGATCAAAAATTTGGGGTATTCAGAATGTAAAATTTAGAAAATGAAATCTTTTAATAATATCGAATTTGAGCTTCAGGATCAAATCGGGACCCTCTGGTTAAACAGACCCGATAAGCACAATGCCATGAATGCTGAGATGATTTCTGAAATCATTGAATGTGTTGAAAGCATAAATGAAATAACTGAAGTAAGGGTTTTATTATTAAAAGGCAGAGGAAAATCATTTTGCGCAGGTGCCGATCTTAATTATATGAAAGGAATTGCAGAGTTTGGCTTTGATGAAAATTATGAAGACAGTTTGAAGCTGGCAAAATGTTTTAACATCATTTATACCTGTAAAAAACCAACCATCGCTCTTGTTCAGGGAGCAGCCATTGGGGGTGCTAATGGATTACTAGCAGCTTGTGATTATGTATTTTGCACCAATAATGCTAAATTTGCTTTTTCGGAAGTAAAATTAGGAATTGCTCCAGCCACCATTTCTCTCTATGTACTGAAAAGAATTGGAGAATTCCGGGCAAGAGATTTAATGCTGAGCGGAAGAAGATTTACCGGAATTGAAGCCGCTCAATATCAACTTGCTAATTCTGCCCATCCTGAAGATGAGATTGAAGAACAAATCAATAAAATAATTCACTTCCTGTTATCAAGTGGACCCAATGCAATTAGCGCATGTAAGGAGCTGATTTATAATATCAGCAATAAATATGACTTTGAAAGTGCTATTGATTATAGCGCTCGAACAATAGCCGAATTACGAGCTTCTGAAGAAGGACAAGAAGGCATGGCCTCATTTCTGGAAAAAAGAAAGCCTAATTGGGTTAAATTAATCTAATAAATTATTATTGTAAGTAACTAAGAATGAAGAAAAGACAAATTAAATTCAGCCTCGTTTATCGTGACATGTGGCAATCTTCCGGGAAATACGTTCCAAGGATTGATCAATTACGGAAAATTGCCCCCGTTATAGTTGATATGGGCTGTTTTGCCCGAGTAGAAACCAATGGTGGTGCGTTTGAACAAGTGAACCTATTGTATGGAGAAAATCCCAATGCTGCAGTACGTGAATGGACCCAACCTTTTAATGATGCAGGCATACAAACACATATGCTCGAACGTGCTTTAAACGGAATTAGAATGTTTCCGGTACCCGCCGATATCAGGAGACTGATGTATAAAGTAAAAAAAGCTCAGGGAACCGATATTTCAAGATCCTTTTGTGGATTAAATGACCACCGTAACCTGGAACTTTCTGTAAAATATGCCAAAGAAGCAGGTATGATTTCACAAGCCGCTTTAAGTATTACCCATTCAGAAATTCATACCGTTGATTACTATTCTGAATTGGCCGACAAAGTGATTGAATATGGTGCCGACGAAATTTGCTTAAAAGACATGGCTGGTATCGGCCGCCCGGTTACTTTAGGAAAATTAGTTGCAAAAATCAAGAAGAATCATCCCAATATTGCCGTTCAATATCACGGTCACTCAGGCCCTGGTTTTTCTATGGCTTCAATTCTTGAAGTGGCAAAAGCGGGTGCTGATTATATTGATGTTGCCATGGAACCACTTTCATGGGGAATGGTTCATCCGGATGTAATCACCGTACAAGCCATGCTAAAAGATGCAGGATTTGATGTTCCTGAAATCAACATGACCGCTTATATGGAAGCACGGGCATTAACCCAATCATTCATTGATGACTTCCTGGGTTATTACATCAATCCTAAAAACAGATTCCTATCCTCATTAATGGTTCAATCAGGTCTGCCTGGTGGAATGATGGGCAGTTTGATGGCTGACCTTAAAGGAGTGCAGGATGGGATTAACTACTCTTTAAAAGCTGCAGGACAACCAGAATTAACCGAAGATGAACTATTGGTTAAATTGTTTGATGAAGTTGCCTATGTATGGCCCAAATTAGGTTATCCACCACTGGTAACTCCTTTCAGCCAATATGTTAAGAATGTAGCCCTATTGAACATTGTTCAACTTTCGAAAGGAGAAGAACGTTATTCAATCATGGATGAAAATACCTGGAACATGATTTTAGGAAAAGCCGGTAAATTACCTGGTCCGTTGGCTCCTGAAATTATCAAACTCGCTGAAGAACAAAAACGAGAATTCTATACCGGTGTTCCTCAAGACGCATGCCCTGATGATTTGGAAAAATTCAGAAAAGAAATGATTGAAAATGGTTGGGAATTAGGTCCCGACGATGAAGAACTTTTTGAATTTGCCATGCACGAAACCCAATATCGTGATTATAAATCAGGATTGGCCAAAAAGCGTTTTGAAGAAGATATCGCCAAATTAAAGGCACCCAAAGAAGCACCTTCACCTAAAACCTCAACAACCGTGAAAGAAGACGCAACACCTGATCGCAGCAATTATGTGAAAGGTGCCGTAGAGAATCAAGTCGCAATACTTGCTTATCTACTTCATTCATTGAATACAGAGTCCGCCGATAATACATACATGGATCCAAAACATGATGTATGGAAAGAGATTGGTTTCTGGAGAAATTTGATGTCACTGCAAATTAATTTTGAAGGCAATGATCATGAAATTGAGGTAAATAAATCTCAGGATGGAGACTTCCAATTTATTTTTGACGGAGAAGAATATGATTGTGAGCTTCTGAATATTGAGAAAAATGAAATTGATTTCAAAATAGGCAACGACAGCTATTATGCAAGCTTTTCAAAAGCTGAAGATGAAATGATTAAAGTAAGTATCAATGATGGAAATTTCTTGATCAGAAGAAATGATTTATTGGATACCGAACACATCGCAGCTGAAGAGGAAGTTGGGATGAATGACGAAAATGTCATCGTATCTCCAATTCCTGGCCGGGTATTTAAAATCTTGGTTAAAGAAGGCGACGAAGTAAAGAAAGACGATGATATAGTAGTGATCGATGCCATGAAGATGGAAAATAATATCTCCATTAAACGAGATGGGAAAATTTCAAAAATAGTGGTTGCCCTCGACGAGATGGTTGAAGCAGGCGCTGTCTTGGTTGAAGTTGAATAAGTAGAAAATTTGATAATTCGTTGATGTGCTAATTTGAAAATGATTAATAGCACTTTTTGAATAAGCACATCAGCACATTTTTTCATTCAAATATTACTAACCTAACAATCAAACTATGGATTTCGAATTAAGTGAAGAACAACAAATGATCCGTGAAGCGGTTCGAGACTTTGCTGAATTAGAAATTAAACCCATTGCTCAGGAATTAGACGAAAAAGCCGAATTCTCCCTCGATTTAACAAAAAAAATGGGAGAGCTCGGTTTATTTGGTATGTATCTGCCCGAAGAATATGGTGGGCAGGGACTGGACAATCTCTCTTACATCATTGCTGTTGAAGAACTGGCAAGGGTTGACAGCTCACAAGCTGCAACTTTAGCTGCCCATAATTCCCTCGGGATAGGGCCCCTTTTTTATTATGGCACTGAAGAACAAAAGCAAAAATACCTTCCTCCACTATGCACAGGTAATGCTTTATGGGGTTTTGGCTTAACTGAAGCGCAAGCCGGATCCGACTCAAGAGGAACCAAAACCAAGGCAAGAATTGAAAATGGTCAATGGATAATTGATGGTTCAAAAATCTTTATCACCAACGGAGCTTCCGAAATTTCAATCGGATCTACTGTGCAGGCTGTTACCGATGATAAAAATGGCAAAAAAGAATTTACATGCATTATCGTTGACAAAGACACGCCCGGTTTTAAAAGGGTTGCCATGCATGGTAAGATGATGTGGAGAGCCTCCGACACCGCTGAACTCTACTTTGAAGATTGCCGTGTTCCGGAAGAAAACCTTCTAGGAAAAGTGGGCGAAGGATCTAAAATTATGCTGAGCACCCTCGACAATGGCCGGCTTTCAATTGCAGCCATGGGACTGGGATTGGCTCAAGGTGCCTTTGAAATGGCTCTTAATTATGCCAACGAAAGAAAACAATTTGGCAAGCCTGTTTCTAAATTCCAGGTAAATTCATTTAAATTGGCCGATATGGCCACCAAAATTGAATTGGCCCGAAACCTGCTTTATAAAGCCTGTTGGTTAAAAGATGCAGATAAACCCTTCGCCAAAGAAGCAGCCATGTCGAAATTATATTGTTCGGAAATTGCCCGTGAAGTTGCCGATGAAGCACTTCAATTGCATGGAGGCTACGGACTCATGAAAGACTACCCCATTGAAAGATTTTACCGCGATCAACGATTGTTACAAATTGGAGAAGGTACCTCCGAAATTCAACGATTGGTTATTTCGCGCTATATTGGTTGCTAACTAGCTACAAAATTATTAACCCGTCATTCTGAATTTAGTTCAGAATCTAAGTGGGCTTTAATAAGATTCCGAATCGAGTTCGGAATGACGATCTATAATCTCTGCTACTATGATGTCTGACAAACTTCTTTGGAAACCCCATCCTGAAAAAGCTACAAAATCGCAAATGCAAGAATTTTTGCTGCAAATTGATAACAAATACAGTTTGCCCCAAAAAGATTATGATCATTTACATAAGTGGAGTGTAAATCATCCTGACAAATTTTGGGCTGAATTTTGGAAATATGCAAACATTATCCATTCCCAGAATTTTACATCTGTTGTTGATGATTCAAAGAAAATGCCCGGAGCAAAATGGTTTGAAGGAGCCAAACTCAATTATGCCGAAAATCTTTTACAAAAAAGGGATGATAAAACAGCCATTATTTTTCGCGGTGAAGCAAAGGTTAAAAGAGAATTATCTTATAAACAACTTTATGCAGAAGTTAAAAAAACAGCAGCAGGACTTCGAAATTTAGGAATAAAAAAGGGCGATAGAGTTGCTGGGTTTATGCCCAATATGCCCGAAAGCATCATCGCCATGTTGGCCACTGCATCCATCGGTGCCATTTGGTCATCTTCTTCTCCCGACTTCGGAATTAAAGGCGTTTTAGATCGGTTTTCGCAAATCGAGCCCAAAGTTATTTTTGCATCAGATGGTTATTTTTTTAAAGGAAAGAAATTTGATTCGCAGGAAAAGTTACTTGAAATTTTACATCAGTTACCCTCCGTTCAAAAAGTAGTTTTGGTCAGTTACATTGATTCGGTTGACACCTCCAGGTTTAACAATGCCATTACTTATGAAGAACTGGCAAAACCCACAGATGAAAAATTAAAATTTGAACAATTAAGTTTTAACCATCCGCTTTACATCATGTACTCATCGGGTACAACAGGCTTGCCCAAAAGTATTGTGCACTCGGCCGGAGGCACGCTCATTCAGCACCTCAAAGAATTGAGGCTGCATTGCAATCTGAACGAAAATGATGTTCATTTTTACTTTACAACCTGCGGTTGGATGATGTGGAATTGGTTTGTAAGTTCTTTAGCAGCAGGAGCAACCATTGTTTGTTACGATGGAAATCCTTTTTATCCGAATCCTGATGCTTTATTAAAAATGGCTGATGAGCTAAAAATCACCATTTTTGGAACCAGTGCCAAATACATTGCCATGCTCGAATCTGAGAAGGTGATTCCAAAACAAATCTCTGATTTCCCGGATTTGAAAGCTATCCTATCAACAGGTTCTCCCCTTTCCGAAGAAAGTTTTGAATATGTTTATGGGGATTGGAAAAAAGAGGTGCAACTTTCATCCATAGCAGGAGGTACCGATATCGTTTCCTGTTTTGTTTTAGGAAATCCAATACTACCCGTTTACAAAGGCGATATTCAATGTAAAGGTTTAGGAATGGATATTGATTGTCTGGATGAAGCTGGTAAAAGTGTTCTCAACCAAAAAGGAGAATTGGTTTGTAAAACTGCATTTCCATCCATGCCGATCTATTTTTGGAATGATGAAAACGGTCATAAATATTTTGATGCTTATTTTGCCGTTTATCCCAATATCTGGCATCATGGAGATTATATCTTAATCAATGATCATGGTGGAATTCAGATGCATGGTCGGTCGGATGCCACTTTAAATCCGGGAGGAGTTCGCATAGGAACAGCTGAAATTTATCGAGTGGTTGAAAACATGGAAGAAATTGTAGATTCTGTAGTTATTGGTCATCACATAGATAATGACGAGGAAGTTGTGCTTTTTGTTAAACTTGAAAAGTCATATAAGTTAGACGAAGCCTTACAAAAAAAAATCAGAAGCCTGATTCGGAAAAGTTGCAGCCCACGGCATGTGCCAGCCCAAATTTTAGATACTCCGGATATTCCTTATACCATCAACGGGAAAAAAGTTGAAGTTGCTGTGAAAAAAATTGCCCATGGTCAGGAGGTGAAAAACAAGGATGCTTTGGCAAATCCCGAAAGTTTGGAATATTTTAAGAATCGTTTCTAAGGCTATCGTTAAATCTTACAAAGAGATAGTTTGTCATTCCGAACTTGTTTCGGAATCTCTATATTTTAGCCTAGATGCTGAAACAAGTTCAGCATGACAAGATCAGACAAATGGTTTCTTATTTATACTCCTGAAGAAGAATCTCCTCTTTCAATAATCTCAAACCACTCATGGCAATGGCTTCAAAATCATTTTTACTTGGATAAGAGACGATGGGCGCAATTTTACCTACCCGACGGGTAACATTTTCCATGAAACGCTCACTATTAAAGATATTTCCGCTCAAAATGATGGCATCCACATTTGATTCCAAGACGGTAAACATCCCCCCTATTTCTTTAGCAACCTGATAAGCACAGGCATAAGAGTAGAAAATGGCTGTTTTATCACCGGTTATCAATCTTTGGTCAATCTCGCTTAAATTATCGGTTCCAAGATAGGCTGCATAACCCCCACCTCTTCTAACCATATCAAGCATTTCATCTTCATTATATTTTCCACTAAAACACAAACGGATTAAATCTCCTGTAGGCAAAGAACCTGCTCGGGTAATACCGAATGGACCATCTCCATCGTAAGATTGATTCACATCAATGACTTTACCATTTTTATGGGCTCCAATGGAAATACCTTTGGTTCCAACATAAACAACAATTAAGTTTAAATCTTCGTATTGTTTGCTGATTGATTTTGCATATTTACGTGCAAAATGCTTATGACTCAAGGCATGAAAACGTGATTTTCGTTCGATTAAAGGATGCCCACTGACTCGTGCCACTTCATCAAACTCATCTACAACAACCGGATCAGCCATATAAGCTTTCTTTCCCAAATCATCTGCAATCTCTTTTGAGATTAAACCACCTAAATTAATGTGATGATCACTTCTGCTATGTTCGATTAAATCAGAAATCATCAAATCATTAATCTCATAAATCCCTGCTTTAACAGGTTTCATCATCCCTGATCTAGACATCACTAAATCTACCTTACTGATTTCAATATCGTTTTCAAGCATCACATCCAGAATGGCTTTTTTGCGATAGGCAAGCTGATCTTTTATTTGCTTAAAAGCAGATAGTTCTTCTTCGCTATGTTTGATGTTTTTTAAAAATGACATTTCAGATCCGTAATAAACCGCAATATAAGTCGACTTATCTTCAGGATAAATAACAAGGATTTTTTTTGAGTACATGCTTTATCTTTTAATTCAGGTAAACTATGAAGAGTAAATTTACATATTTCTTCGATACTGACCACCTACTTCAAACAATGCACCGGTAATTTGCCCAATCGAGCAGTATTTGGCAGCTTCCATCAATTCTTCAAAAACATTTTCGTTTCTAATTGCTGCCATTTGTAATTTTTGAAGATGCTTTTTTGATTCTTTATCGAAAGTTTTATGAAGCTGTTTCAACATTTTAATTTGATACTCTTTCTCCTTTTTTGTAGCGCGAATTACTTCGCCAGGAAGAACCGTTGGCGATCCTTTGGAAGACAGAAATGTATTTACGCCCATAATGGGCAATTTCCCATTGTGTTTTAAAGTTTCGTAATAGAGTGATTCCTCTTGAATTTTACTTCGTTGATACATGGTTTCCATGGCACCCAGAACACCTCCCCTTTCGGTAATTCGGTCAAATTCCATCATTACAGCTTCTTCAACCAAATCGGTTAATTCTTCAATAATGAAAGAGCCTTGAAGTGGATTTTGATTTTTCGCCAATCCCAATTCGTGATTGATGATGAGTTGAATGGCCATGGCACGTCTTACCGATTCTTCGGTTGGCGTGGTGATGGCCTCATCATAAGCATTGGTATGCAATGAATTGCAATTATCATAAATGGCATAAAGCGCCTGAAGTGTGGTTCGAATGTCATTGAAATCTATTTCCTGAGCATGTAATGATCGGCCGGAAGTTTGAATGTGATATTTCAATTTTTGAGAACGCTCATTTCCTCCGTATTTAATTTTCATGGCCTTGGCCCAAATCAATCGGGCTACCCTTCCTAATACTGAATATTCAGGATCCAGGCCATTTGAAAAGAAGAATGAAAGGTTAGGTGCAAAATCATCAATATTCATTCCTCGCGAAGCATAATACTCAACATAGGTAAAACCATTGGAAAGGGTAAACGCCAATTGCGAAATGGGATTGGCTCCGGCTTCAGCAATGTGATAGCCCGAAATAGAAACCGAATAAAAATTCCGAACTTGATTTTTAATAAAATATTCCTGCACATCCCCCATCAATCGAAGTGAAAAATCCGTTGAATAAATACAGGTGTTTTGTGCCTGATCTTCTTTTAAAATATCTGCCTGAATGGTTCCTCTGACGGTGCATAAAGTATCCGCCTTAATTTTTTCATAAACCTCAGCAGGTAAAACCTGATCGCCCGTCACTCCCAAAAGCATCAAACCTAAACCATCATTCCCTTTCGGAAGTTTTCCCTGATAAGCTGGACGTTCCGTTCCCCGATCCGCATATATTTTAGCAATTTTTGCTTCAACTTCTTCTTCCAGCCCATTTTCTTTAATATAAATTTCACACTCCTGATCGATGGCTGCATTCATAAAATAGCCCACCATACTCGGTGCCGGACCATTGATGGTCATCGAAACTGAAGTCATGGGATCAGTCAAATGAAAACCCGAATAAAGTTTTTTGGCATCATCCAAACAACAGATTGAAACGCCTGCATTTCCAATTTTGCCATAAATATCAGGACGCCGATCAGGATCTTCTCCATATAAGGTTACCGAATCAAAAGCAGTCGAAAGCCTCTTTGCAGGCATGTCGATAGAAACATAATGAAATCGTCGATTGGTTCTTTCCGGTCCGCCCTCTCCGGCAAACATGCGTGTTGGATCTTCACCTTGTCGTTTAAATGGAAATACTCCTGCCGCAAAAGGAAATTCGCCCGGCAGGTTTTCTTTTAAAATCCATTTTAAAATATCGCCCCAACCTTCATACTTAGGAAGTGATATTTTGGGAATCTTCAATTGAGATAAAGATTCAGTAGTCGTTTCAACCTTAATTTCCTTATTCCTTACTTTATAAGTATAAACGGGTGCTTCAATCGCTTTCTTCTTATCAGGCCAAGCATTGACCAACGCCACATTGTGGCCATCCATATCTCGTTTCAGCTCCTTGTATTTCTGCTCCAAAAGATCGATACTCAATTTATCATCTTCAGGATTAAGTTCCTGAATGGCATTGTGGATGCTATATAAACGTTGGGCAATATCGGATTGATCGATGGCCCACTTATTATAAGTTCTAACCGTTTCTGAAATCTCAGATAAATATCGGGTACGGTTTGGTGGAATAATAAAAACCTTTTCCGACATTTCATTTTCAGGAGTCATCTTTGAGTGATAATCAACCCCGGTTTTTTCTTTAATTTTGGCAATAATGGCCTGATAAAGTTCATTCACTCCCGGATCGTTAAACTGTGAAGCAATGGTACCATAAACCGGCATGCTATCCACATCAACATCCCACATTTGATGATTGCGTGAATATTGTTTTTTTACATCCCGCAGGGCATCCAAGGCTCCACGTTTATCAAATTTATTTAAGGCGATGATATCGGCAAAATCAAGCATATCAATTTTCTCAAGCTGCGTAGCTGCACCATATTCCGGAGTCATCACATAAAGCGACAAATCACTGTGATCAATAATTTCTGTATCCGATTGACCAATCCCAGAGGTTTCTAAAATAATCATATCAAACTTGGCTGCCTGCACGATACTTTCTGCATCTTTCACATATTTCGACATGGCCAAATTAGACTGACGTGTAGCCAGCGAACGCATATAAACCCGTGAATTAAAAATGGAATTCATTCGAATTCGATCGCCCAATAATGCACCTCCGGTTTTTCGTTTGGATGGATCAACAGAAATAATGGCGATTGTTTTTTCAGGAAGATCAATTAAATATCGACGCACAATTTCATCCACCAGAGATGATTTTCCGGCGCCTCCAGTACCGGTAATTCCTAAAACCGGAGCCTTATGCTTTTTAGCAATTTCTCTGATTTTTTTTAGAGATTCTTCAATATCGTCCGGATTATTTTCGGCTGCTGAAATAAGTTGACCGATGGCCTGCGGATCTTTTTTATCCAATCTTTTTAACTCAACCTTTATCCCTTTTCCAATCTTAAAATCCGATTGCTTCAGCAAATCATTAATCATTCCTTGTAAGCCCATCGTCCGGCCATCATCCGGAGAATAAATGCGGGTGATTCCATAATCATGAAGTTCATCAATTTCCTCGGGAAGTATCACTCCTCCGCCTCCACCAAATAATTTAATGTGGCTGGAATTTCGCTCTTTTAGTAAGTCAAACATATACTTAAAAAATTCCATATGACCACCCTGATAGGAAGTAATAGCAATGGCCTGAACATCTTCTTGAATGGCACATTCAACAATTTCCAATACCGATCGATTGTGTCCTAAATGAATAACTTCTGCACCGCTGGATTGGATAATTCTTCTCATCACATTGATGGCCACATCATGCCCATCAAACAAAGAAGCTGCGGTTACAATTCTAACATGATTCTGAGGTTTGTAGATCTCCTGTTTAAGCATATAAAGAACTTTATTTAAAACGAGTTAGGTTATATGCAAATATAAGGTTTTAGCTCGAAAATTTCTAACAATTCTTAAGCCCGAAAGCAGCATTCCTATCAAATTATAATTATAAATAAACAATTGCTTTTACTTACATTTTTAGGCGTAAAATATTTTGAAACGAAAAAGCTACTAAATACAATAATAGCAAGGGCTTGAGAGCCATCAACACATTTAGTTTAATTCTAAACGAAATTATCTATAATATTGCACAAAATAAATTAACTTTATTTTACCTAACCACTAAAAATGAAAGACTTATGATCAAGCAAATCATTTTCGCCATATCATTACTCTTGACTTTGGGAGTATTTAGCTGGACCATGATGCGAATCTTCAGCTATATGAAATTCACCAAGCCATTTCCTATAAAAAATATACCCGCCCGATTTATGCTCATGATGAAGGTGGCAATTGGTCAGACTAAAATTTTCCGCATGCCCGTCATTGGATTTTTGCATGCACTTGTTTTTTGGGGTTTTATGGTGATACTGATTGGAAGCATCGAAATGGTGATTGATGGTTTATTTGCCACCGAAAGGGTACTTTCTTTTATGGGACCGGTTTATGATGTAATCATCGCCTCAGGCGATATTTTTGCCTTTATCATTGCCATCGCCATTATTGTGTTTTTATTCAGACGTTTGTTTATGCACATTGGCCGTTTTTATGGAACGGAAATGAAAAAGGTTTCGAAACTGGATGCCAACATCGCCTTGACCATCATTTTGGTTTTAATGCTAACTCTGCTTGGGATGAATACATTTTACGTTATTCAATCCATTTTATCCTCTCATGAAATTCTTGGAGTGTATCCGGTAAGTTCATTACTTGCAACTTTATTAATTGAAACACCCTCAAATACAGCTTACTTTTGGCACGAATTTTACTGGTGGGGACATATCTTATTGATATTCATTTTTGCAAACATCCTTCCCTACTCCAAACATTTTCACGTTTTTATGTCGGTTCCCAATGTGTTTTTAAGCCGATTGGAACCTTTGGGTTATCTCTCAAACATGCCCAATATCACCAAAGAAGTGAAATTGATGATGGATCCAAATGCAGCTTTTGATACTCCTGCTGAAGAGGAAGAAGTGGAACGATTTGGAGTTTTAGATGCCGAAGACACCACCTGGAAAAATTATATGGATTCATTGGCATGTACCGAATGCGGTAGATGTACCTCGGTTTGTCCGGCCAATATTACCGGTAAAAAATTATCGCCCCGTAAAATTGTAATGGATTTACGAGCCCGAATGAAAGAAAAGGGACCTGGTTTGGTTAAGGATGGAAAAGATTTTTCTGACGACAAAGCTTTAATTCGAGATTACATTTCTGAAGAAGAATTGTGGGCTTGTACAACTTGTAATGCCTGTGCTCAGGAGTGTCCGATCAATATCAACCACCCCAATTTAATTGTGGATATGCGTAGATATTTGGTGATGGAAGAATCGGCTGCACCCGCAGAACTGAATTCCATTTTCACCAATATTGAAAACAATGGAGCACCTTGGCAATTTTCTCCTGAAGATCGGATGAAATGGGCGGAAGATGTAAATTTGGAAGTCCCAATAATGGCTGATAAATTTGCAGAAGGTAAAAAACCTGAATATCTGTTTTGGGTAGGTTCAGCAGGTGCTTTCGACGATCGATATAAAAAAGTAAGTCGTGAATTTGTTAAGATTTTAAACCACCTAAAAACTGATTACGCCGTTTTAGGAATTGAAGAAACGGACAGTGGCGACATCGCTCGAAGAGCTGGAAACGAAATGCTTTTCCAGATGCAGGCCATGATGAACATCGAAATTTTGAATGGCTATGAGGTAAAGAAAATCATCACCTGCGATCCTCACGATTACAATACTTTTAAAAATGAATACCCCGAATTTGAGGGGAAATATGAAGTGATTCATCATAGCCAGTTTTTAGCCAAACAAATTAAAGAAGGAAAATTTATATTCGACGATACTTTCAATAATCAAAAAATCACCTTCCACGATCCATGTTATTTAGGACGTGCAAATGGTGAGTATGAAGCTCCTCGTAATATTTTAAAAGCCTTACCTGTTAAAAATGTGGAAATGGCCCGATGTAAGAGTTTTGCTTTATGTTGTGGTGCCGGTGGCGGACAAATGTTTAAGGAAGCTGAAAAAGGTGACAAAGAAGTTTTCATTGAACGTATCGAAGATGCCATCGAAACCAAAGCAGATATTGTTGCAACCGCCTGCCCCTTCTGCATGACCATGATGACCGACGGTATCAAGTATAAAAACAAAGAAGAGGAAATGAAAAACCTGGATATTGCGGAATTGGTTTCGCAATCTTTAGGATTATAAAATTTTATTTTGAATTAATAAAAAAATATTCATAGATTTGACCCTTCGAAAAAATCGAAATCATTTATGCAAAATAAATTATATACAAACAATTGGTGGTGGTGCTTAAAACTAAGCGCTGCGTAAACCAATTTGCCTGTATGTAATTAAAAAAATATTTTTAAAAAGGCTCTGTTGCTTACGCAACAGGGCCTTTTTTTTGTGAGACTAATTTCTAGGATTTTTTATAAAGACTAGAAATTTAAGTCGAACAATCCCGAGAGCAAAGCGAATCGGGATAGGATGCTAAACAATTAAAGAATTGAGAAAATAAACTATAAATAATTATTAAATCAACAAAAAAAACCAGAATTAATGACACAACTAAAAGAGATTAACCTCAACAAATCAGAAGAAGTCTTAGAAACTCCAACTAAAAATTATTTTAAAAAATATCCCAATGAAGAAGGTTTTTTTGAAGAATATGGAGGGGCATTCATACCTCCTGAATTGCAAGTAGAAATGAAGAAGATAACTGATGCATATTTCACCATTAGTAAGTCTCACAATTTCATTCAAGAATTAAGAAGTATTCGAAAACATTATCAGGGGCGTCCAACTCCGGTATATTATTGTGCAAGATTATCTGAAAAATATGGAGGTCGGATTTATTTAAAACGTGAAGATTTAAATCATTCAGGAGCTCATAAACTAAATCATTGCATGGGGGAAGTGCTTCTTGCCAAGCATTTAGGCAAGAAAAAAGTAATTGCTGAAACAGGTGCCGGACAGCACGGAGTTGCCCTGGCTACGGCTGCTGCATATTTTGGATTGGAATGTGAAATTCATATGGGCGAAGTTGACATTGCAAAACAGCGCCCCAATGTAGTAAGAATGGAAATACTGGGAGCTAAAGTTATTCCTGTTACCCAAGGTTTAAAAACGCTTAAAGAAGCCGTTGATTCTGCCTTCGGAGCCTACCTGAAAGATCCTGTCAATACCATTTATTGCATTGGCTCAGTGGTGGGTCCGCATCCATTTCCGATGATGGTTCGTGATTTTCAGCGCATTGTAGGAATTGAAGCACGTGAACAGTTTTTTGAAATGACCGGTGAATTACCCGATAATGTAGTTGCTTGTGTGGGTGGAGGAAGTAATGCCATCGGAATCTTTTCAGCATTTCTGGATGATGACGAATGTCAATTGCATGGTGTAGAACCAGCAGGACGATCCATGAAACTTGGAGATCATGCAGCCACCATGAAATTTGGAACACCAGGGATCATCCATGGTTTTAAATGCTACACCCTGCAAGATGAAAACGGAGAGCCTGCACCTGTATATTCTGTAGCCAGCGGATTGGATTATCCGGGAGTTGGTCCGGAGCACAGCATGCTGAAAGACCTGGACAAGGTTTATTATGACAATGTAAATGACAAAGAAGCCATTGATGCATTTTATGAATTAAGTCGATTGGAGGGGATTATTCCTGCTTTGGAAAGCTCGCATGCCGTTGCTTATGCATTAAAATTAGCGAAAGAGCATCCTCAAAAGTCTATCTTAATAAATTTAAGTGGTCGCGGTGATAAAGACATCGATTTTGTGGTAGACACCTTTGGTTTGCCAAAAAAATAATTAACATATAAAAAGAAGGACTGTCTAAAAAGCATCTAATCCGTCATTCTGAATTTATTTCAGAATCTATCAATAACTGACTTTGAGATTCCGGAACAAGTCCGGAATGACGAAACTTAGAATGATTTAAATTTTTTAGTAAAAGGGACGCCATCCTCTTGAGGATGTCGTCCCTAATTTTTTAATCAGTCTAAACATCGAAACAACTTAGATATTTTCGTTAATTTTGAAAGATGTTTATCAAAATAGCACTTATACTTTCCATCGTTTTACAGTTTGTTGCTGCTATTTTAGCCATTCCCTTAATCAAAAAAACAAAATTCAATATTTCCTGGATTTTAATTTCCATAGCCCTTATTTTAATGGCCATCCGGCGATTTATCGAACTCATGCCATTCATTCAAAAAGACACCAGTCTTCCGGAAGTAACCATGGCACATTGGTTGGGTATTCTCATTTCCATTTTCTTTTTAATTGGGGTGTTTTACATCCGAAAAATATTCGATTTTCTGAAACAAATTGATGTGCTACGTGAAGAATCGGAAAAAAAAGAACTAAACACCATCATCAAAACAGAAGAAAAAGAAAGAAGGAGTTTTGCCAAAGATATGCACGATGGCTTGGGACCCTTATTATCTTCCATAAAAATGCTTACTTCTGCACTTTCTCAATCCAAACAGGATGCAAAAAACAAAAAAATTATTGAAAACATAAATGTAGTTGCAAGCGAAGCCATCATTTCCATCAAAGAAATTTCAAATCATTTAAGCCCACACATACTCGAAAATTTTGGATTAACATCTGCTTTAAAATCTTTTGTTGATAAAGTAAGTGTTTCGAAAAGCATTCAAATAAAAATTAATTCAAATTTGGATGAAGAACGACTTAATTATAATGTAGAGGTGGTGTTGTATCGCATCATTTGCGAATTAATTAATAACACTTTTAAACATGCATCGGCTCAAAACATAAATATTAATTTAAAAAAAGATGGGCAAGAATTAGAAATGATTTATACTGATGATGGCAAAGGTTTTAAGGTGGAAGAAGTATTAGCTAACAGTCAGGGAAGAGGTTATGCCAATATCATTTCCAGGGTTCGATCTATCAACGGAAAAATTAATTTCAAAAGCCAACCCAATTTAGGGGTTCAAATTAATTTACAACTCAAATTAAATGCAAAAGAATAACATCATCGTAGTCGACGATCACGCTTTATTTAGAAGTGGGCTAATCACCTTATTAAGTGATTTAGACGAAGTTGAGAATATTTATGAGGCTCCAAATGGAAAGGTATTTCTTCAAATGATTAATGAAAATGACATTGATCTGGCCTTAATGGATATTAGTATGCCTGAAATGGGCGGCGTTGAAGCCACTGTTAAATCAATACAAATGCAACCCGAAATTAAAATCATTGCACTTTCGATGTTTAGTGAAGAAGAGTATTATTTTAAAATGATTAATGCAGGGGTTAAAGGTTTTTTAATTAAAGATTCAACCATTGATGAAGTGCATGAAGCCATCCGGGTTGTTGGAAAAGGTGGAAATTACTTTTCTCAGGAAATTTTATATAAACTAATCAAAAAAGGAACTGAATTTCAAAAAGTTGAAGAATCATTATCAGATCGGGAATCAGAAATTCTGGAACAAATTTGTCAGGGTTTTTCAAATCAGGAAATTGCCGATCAACTCTTTTTAAGCAAAAGAACCGTTGATAAACATCGGGCAAATATTCTTGAAAAAACCAATTGCAGAAACACCGCTTGCCTGGTAGTTTACGCCATTAAATGGAGCTTGGTAAAACTATAATAAGAAAATTAGATATGTACGTCCCGGACAAAGGTTGACCATTTTTAATGTATTGCTATTGTATTATCATTGTATAACCATTGAATGTCAAATGAGTGAAAAGATTAAACATTCAGAAGTTCAATTGTTTAAAGGTTCAATTTTATTCTTTTTCCGTTAGCATATTTTTAAATCATCACATTGGCAAATTGTCTTTTTTTAGAATCAAGATACTAGATGTTAGAATGATTTATTTCTATCTAAAATCTTTTATCTTCTAAATCAAACTTAATTTCAATCACTAAGTATTTATACCACCACTTAAATACGCTTTTTGTGGGTTGTTAAAACGCAGGCTAAAATCTAATTTGGCTTTCTTATTTTAAGATCAAAAAGCTGAATTATGCCAACTTTATTTGAGCAATTACAGGAAGATGTTCGATTTGTTGAAGGTTTTCACTCCTGCATGAATTGTGGAGTTTGCACGGCCATTTGCCCTGCTGCCGAATTTTACAATTACGATCCACGAATTATTGTTGATACGGTTCAAACCAAAGATGAAGAGAAAATTGATGCTTTGCTTCGAAGTGAAACAATTTGGTATTGTGGCCAGTGCATGTCGTGCAAAACCCGATGTCCTCGTGGAAATGTACCCGGATCAATTATCATGGCACTCCGCTATTTATCTCAAAAGCTGGGTTATTTTACCGACTCAGAAAAAGGCCGTCAACAATTTGCAGTTAAACGAACGGTAGGCGATAACATTTTAAAATTTGGTTATTGCATTTATCCGGATGGCGTTATTCCTGAATTACATCCGGAGCAAGGACCGGTTTGGGACTGGATTTATAAAAATAAAAAAGAAGTATTCGATCGACTTGGAGCAAGATATCAGGAAGATGGTGGAGGGGCATTAAGAAATACTTCTGCTGAATCGCTTCATGAACTCAATGAAATTTTCAAGCAAACCGGAGGGCAACATTTGTTTGATTGTATTGAAACCTACTCCGAACAAAAGGCCAAAGAAATGGACATTCAATTTGGCGAAGGCATAGACAACGATTATTTCATTCACACTTATACCTATAACAGCAGAAAACATCATCGTGATGAACAAAATTGATAAAAAAATTATTTGGAAAGATTACCAAAAAGAAATCCCTGACGATCATTATTTCTTTGTTAGAAGTTGTATCCGTCAAAATTTTTTCCCGGCATCCGAGCTGTTTTTTATGAAGCTTTTAAAAGAACGTTTAGGAAAAGATATTTTTGAAGATCCGCGCCACACAACCTGCACAGGCATAGGCTATCATGCCGATGTGGTTCCTTTCGAAACCATTATGACCGTTATTGCAAGGCATTTTGCTTTAATGACGGAAGCGGGTTACGAACATGTGGTTATTTCGTGTGTAACTTCCTTTGGAATTTATGAAGAGGTTTTAGAAACCTGGAAGCATTTCCCGGAAGTAGAAGAAAAAGTAAGAAAAGATTTATTCATTGCCACCGGTCGCGAATTTAAAATACCTAAAACCATCACCCATTGTTCTGATATCATTTATAAGTTCAGAAAAGAAATTGCTGCCCTTAATAAATTCTCCTTAATCAATAAATTTACCGAACAGCCTTTAAATGTTGTCGAACATGTAGGTTGTCATTATTCAAAAATGTTTCCATCGTATGGAGTTGGCGGAGCTGAATTTCCACAGGTTTTATCAGGGATGATTAAAGCATGGGGAGGCACAGTCATTGATTATCCAGAACGTCGCCATTGCTGTGGTTTCGGCTTCCGTCAATACCTTATACAAGCCGATCGGGGCTATTCGGTTGCCAACACCAAAAAGAAATTTGAATCAATGGATCCCTACAAACCGGATTTGGTCATTTGCAACTGTCCGGGTTGTACCATGTTTATGGATAAATGGCAATACACCATTGCCGAATTAGAAGGTAAAACATACGGTAAAGAAAAAATCGGTATTCCGGTATTAACTTACGAAGAGCTCACCGGCTTGCTTATGGGTTATAATCCCTGGGATCTTGGCTTGCAAATGCACCAGGTTCAAACAGAGCTTTTACTCGATAAAATCGGAATCCAATATGATGAATTTGCCAAATATAAAAATAAGAATGGTGAGCATATTGGGCAACCCAAAATCCCAGATTTACTAATGATTCCGGCTCATTCAAAATGTAAAGTTTAAAAATTATGGAACAAAAAAAAGTAGGCATTATTGGAGGTGGAATAGCCGGAATGGAGGCAGCTTACCAACTCGACCATCTAGGCTATTCCGTTACTTTATTAGAAAAAGAATCAGAATTAGGAGGGCATGTTCAGGATTGGTTTCAGCTTTTTCCCAACCGAAAACCAGCAAAGGAGATCTTAGATCATTTAACATCAAATTTGCAAAAATCAAAAGTGGATATAAAAACCTCCTCCGAAATCATCGACATCGACATCAAGCCCAACAATATTGGATTACTCGATAAGAAAAGTCAAATGTATGATTTAGACGCCATTGTGCTTGCCAGCGGGTTTGATATATTTGACGCCCGCTTAAAAGAAGAATATGGTTATGGTATTTATAAAAATGTGATCACTTCTGTTGATTTGGAGAAAAAATTTAAAACCGGTATTATCCAAAATCAAACGGGTAACAAACCCAAGCGCATTGGATTTGTTCATTGTGTGGGATCTAGAGATGAAAAATGTGGTAATTATCACTGTTCAAAAGTTTGCTGTGTAACAGCGGTTAAGCAAGCCATGGAAATCCGAATGATGAATCCCGATTCAGAAGTTATTTGTTTTTATATGGACATGCGAATGTTCGGGGTAAATTATGAAGAAATGTATCGGGAATCACAAGAAAAATGGGGGGTAAAATATATTCGGGGAAGGGTTTCTGAAGCTGCTGAAAATGCTAATAATACGGTTCAGATTAAAGTTGAAGATACCCTCACAGGGAAACCCTTAAAAATGAACGTAGATTTATTGGTATTACTCGTTGGCATGCTTCCTTCAAAAGAAACCAGCACTTTGGGAAATAAAATGTTCTTAAACTTTGAAGAAAATGGCTTTATCATGGGAAAAGATGCGCATTATGCTTCAAACCTCACCAATGAAGCGGGAGTGTTTATGGCAGGTACGGCTGGTGGCCCAATGAATATTACAGATACACTAAGCCATGCCCGGGCTGTAGCTCTTGAAGTTGATCATTACTTAAACAATAACTGATGAATAATTTTGGATTTGGTATAAATGTTGGCCGACAAATTGATTTCGATAAAAATGACAAATCACTTTTTGAGTTTATAAAAAAACATGAGCCATCCATCCAATTATGTATCGGTTGTGGTGCATGCACGGCCACTTGTACTTGTGGAAATTTAACTTCATTTAATTTCCGAAAACTTCACATGCTTCTCTCCCGCGGAGAAGATCTGAATGTAGAGCACGAAATTTTAAAATGCATGCTTTGCGGAAAATGTAAATTGGTTTGCCCCAGAGGTGTAAATACCCGAAACGTTATTTTCTTAATTAAACAATGGATTTTAGAAAAGAAAACTGAGCCTGACGTAATTAAAAATTAATCATTAATCTTAAAAAGATGAGACATTTTGATCCTTTTGTACTGCCCTTTGAACTCAGTTTATATTTCATTTTTTTATTTCTGATCATAAAATATTCACGTTGGATCATCCGTCTTAAACCTGATGAAAAACGAAAAATTAGAAAAGGGGTTATAAGTTTAAAAAGCTTATCAGCCATTCAAGAAATCTTTATGGAAAGTCTTTTACACCGAAAGATTTTTCGTGTAAACCCTGTCCTTGGGTATATGCATATGAGCCTGGCTTTTGGCTGGTTTTTATTAATCGTATTTGGCAAATTAGGAACCCTTTCCTTCAGTCAGGATTATTTCAATCCCATTTATTATGCCATCTTTTTTAAGTTTTTCGAGCCTACAGAACTTCCTTTTTTTTACGCTAAAACCTATTCTTTCCTGATGGATTTTCTATTACTTTTTATCCTTTCAGGCTTATCACTTGCCATTATTAAACGATTTAAATCAAAGTTATTCGGACTCAAAAAAACCACGAAATTGAAATTAGGTGATAAATTGGCACTGGCTTCTTTGTGGTGGATATTTCCGCTTCGTCTTTTAGCTGAAAGTTTTACAAGTGGCGCTTATCATTCAGGAAATTTCCTAACGGGAAATTTGGGTCACTTTTTTGCAAGTTTTCTTCCTGTCCAAGACTTGATGTATCCAGCCTGGTGGGCTTATAGCCTTTCGTTGGGTGTTTTTTTTATAGCTCTTCCTTTTTCAAGATATATGCACATTCCAACCGAAATGTTCCTCATCTTTTTAAGAAAATACGGGCTTAAAACTCAGGATACATACAGTAGTTTTTCAGAAATTGAAGTCAATGCCTGCCCCCGATGTGGAATTTGTATCGATCAATGTCAACTCAATATCGCCGGAGAAGATAAATCGCAATCTGTATATTTTTTGCAAGCCTTACGAAATCATGAAATGAGCCCTGAGCTAGCCATGAATTGCTTGCAATGTGGTAAATGTGAAGAAGTTTGCCCGGTAAATTTGAATCTTTTAGATTTACGATTAACCCAACGAAACAACCTCAGCATTGATAAATCTAATTACGATTACTTGCAAATTCAATTACCTGTAAAAACTAAAGTAATTTATTTTGCAGGCTGCATGACCCACTTAACACCGGGGATTAAACGATCGATGATTCAAATTTTTGAGGCTGCAAAGATCCATTACTTTTTCATAGATGAAGATGGGGGAGCTTGTTGTGGTCGTCCTTTAAAGCTTGCCGGTGAACTACAATCGGCACAAAAACTTATTGATTACAACAGTAAAATTATTAACGAATCAGGAGCAAAAATCTTAGTTACTTCCTGTCCCATTTGTTATAAAATTTTTAAAGAAGATTATCTGTTAGATGTTGAAATTCTGCATCATACTGAATATTTATGGAGACTCATTGAGCAAAAACAAATCCACTTAAATTTAGTTCCCGAAACCATTGCCTATCACGATCCTTGTGAACTGGGCAGAGGAAGTAAAATTTACGAATTTCCTCGTCAAATCATTGATAAAGCAGCTTTTCTGGTCTCCTCAGAAAAAGAAAGAGAAGAAGCACCCTGCTGTGGAAACAGTTTGGCAAATTTTCAATTAGCCAGCCAACAAGTTGATTTAATCAGTCAAGATGCAATAGGCTCATTGCTCATAAACAAACCAGATATTTTGGCAACCTCCTGCCCTCTATGCAAAAAAACATTTCAAAAATCGACACCCATTCCAGTTAAAGATATCGCTGAAATTGTGGCTAAAGCTTTATCTATTAAAAATAATAAATCAAGTTTAAGAGAAGAAGTTCAGCGGGAAATACTTCATCAAGAATCTAATTTGGTTGAGGTATAATAAAAGGGAAGGCTTCCTCCTGAGGAAGCCTTCCCTTTTTTATTTGACTTCGTCATGCTGAATTTATTTCAGCATCTAATTTCATATGAAGAAGATTCTGAAACAAGTTCAGAATGACGCTCAGATAATCTTCGTTATTCTGCTTTTACCGCTTTAACAGCCGAAATTAATTCCGGCAATACTTTCTGAGCATCACCAATAATTCCATAATCGGCGGCTTCAAAAATCGGCGCATCTTTATCGGTATTTACAGCAACAATTACTTTGGAAGAACTGACTCCGCCTAAGTGCTGAATGGCTCCCGAAATCCCTAAAGCAAAATATAAGTTTGGAGCAATGATTTTTCCGGTTTGTCCAACATGCTCAGAATGTGATCGCCAACCTTCATCCGAAACTGGTCGTGAACAAGCGGTGGCACCGCCTAACAATTCAGCAAGCTCCTCCAAAGGAGCAAAATTCTCGGCTGACTTTAATCCACGTCCACCCGAAACCACAACTTCGGCATCGTTTAATAAAATTTTACCTGTAACTTTATTAACCTCTGTTCTTTCGGTTTTAATTTCTGAAGCGTCTAAATTAACGTCAAATGCTTCAATTGTAGCATCTTTTGCATCTTCAACAATTCCAAATGAATTTTGGGCCAGGGTAAGAACTTTAATCTCTGAATTCACAATCACACTTGCAAATGCTTTTCCGGTAAAAGCTTTTTTCTTGATAGAAAAGGGTTCATAACTGCTTGGAATCTCAGTTACACCAGAAACCAATCCCGCCTTTAGCTTTACTGAAACCCTTGGAGCCACAGCTTTTCCGCTATTGTTATGGGCAAAAAGGACAATAGTTGCAGATTCTTTTTGAGCAACCTCAGCAATAACTTTTGCATAAGGTTGATTGGCTAGAACAGTAAGATTTTCGTTGTTTATATTTACAACTTTTGTTGCGCCATAATTTCCCAAAGATTTCAATTCAGTTTCTTCAACATTTCCGATAGAAACCGCTACCACTTCAGTATTTAATTGTTTGGCCATTTCACTGGCATACGAGATGAGTTCATAACTTAATTTTTTGAACTTTCCATCCCAGTTTTCTGTATATACTAATATAGACATACGATATATTTTTTACGTTTTGATTAATTTGACAATTCGTCAATTAGCCGATGAGTCATTGATTTGTTTCTTTGTTGTTCCAATAATTATAGTAAGAATTTTTTGTATGACTTTTAGGTCAATTAATAATTCTTCATTAAACGGATAGTTTTCAGAATACTTGCATAACTCAAACCAATACTCTAGTTCTTCTGCTTCTTTCGCTGAAATTTTCATTTTATGAATAAAATCTTTCTTACTTTCAGCATTCTGAGCTTCCCGAACATTAGCACCAATCGAGGTTCCTGAACGCAAAATTTGTTTAGAAATAACAAACTTTCTCTTTAGCTCAAGCTCCTCTGAAAAAGTAATAACCTTCAAAGCAAACTCAAAAGTTTTAATTAAGATTATATTTTCTTTTTCATTTTTCATCATTGGCTAATTGATCAATTTACTAATTGTATAATTGAATTAAATAGCTTTTGCTTCATTTTTCAGCAAGTCAACCAATTCCTTCACATTTTCTACATCTACCATTTTACATGCGGCTTTCGGAGCAGGTAATTCGTAAGATGCAAATTCTGTTAAGGTATCAACGCTTGCTGCAGCAACAACTTTTAAAGGTTTTTTACGAGCCATCATAATTCCACGCATTGCAGGAATTCTGGGCTCTTTAGTGATTCCTTTTTGAACAATGGCAACAAAAGGAGCAGATACTTTAATGACTTCAGTACCTCCATCAATTTCTCTATTTAAAGTAATATTCTCTCCTTCAATATTCATTTGAGAAACCGAAGAAATAGAAGGGATATTTAAGAATTCTGCCAGCATACCTCCAACGGCAGCTCCATTATAATCACTGGCTTCAATACCTGCCATTACAATATCATAATCTTTAGCAACCTCAGCCAACTGGCCTGCAACAAAATAAGCATCTGTAGGGTCCGCATCAATTCTGATGGCATCATCAGCACCAATGGCCAGACCTTTTCGCATGGTAGGTTCAACATCACTTCCACCAACGGTCACAAGGGTGATCGATTCAATCGCTCCTCCGCTTGTTTCTTTGAGTTCAAGTGCCCGGGTTAAAGCAAGTTCATCCCAAGGATTAATAATCCACTGCACACCAGATTTGTCAAAAGCTGAATGGTCCGCACTAAACTTAACCTTGGTGGTTGTATCAGGGACATTGCTTAAACAGATCAAAATTTTCATATGTATCAATTTTTTTGGTTATTCAAATTTTTTAGCAAATATAATGATAAGTTGTTTAAACTGATTTCTAGATTAATTTGCAGGATAATGATTTTAAAATAATAATTTGGGCGTGCAAGACGGGCTATCCGCTAAATTCCTCCCGATAAATCAGGAGGAGATATCGCTCCTATCCCTCACGCAGTTGGCACCTATTTGCAAGCACAACCCTACGAGGGTTTTAAACCCTCGTAGGGTTCTTATCACCAAAAACTTATTTAATCTTTGATCAACGATCGAGAAATAACCATTTTCTGAATTTCGGAAGTCCCTTCATAAATCTGGGTAAGTTTGGCTTCACGCATCAATCGTTCTACGTGGTATTCTTTCACATAGCCATAACCTCCTAAAATTTGTACCGCTTCAGTTGTAACTTCCATGGCAATATCGGCCGCATATTGTTTAGCCATCGCACTGGCGGTTCCGAAAGGTTTATGATTGTCTTTTAGCCAGGCTGCTTTGTAGACAAAATTTCGGGCTGCTTCTATTTTAACCGCCATATCTGATAATTTAAAAGCGATCGCTTGATGCTCGGTTAAAAATTTACCAAAGGCTTTTCGTTCTTTGGCATATTGTAGTGCCCTTTCGAAAGCTCCTGCTGCGATTCCGGTTGCCTGGGCTGCAATGCCAATCCGTCCGGCCTCCAGAAGCTGCATGGCAAACTTAAAACCAAAACCATCTTCGCCAATTCGGTTTTCTTTCGGAACTTTCACATCTGTAAACATAACCGAATAAGTATCTGAACTGCGCATTCCCATTTTATCTTCATGTTGCCCCAGACTAATTCCCGGCGTATTTTTATCGACGATAAAAGCATTAATTCCGCGATGGCCTTTTTCAGGATCAGTTTGTGCCATCAACAAATAAACCTCGGAATGCCTGGCAGTGGAAATCCAATTTTTAGTTCCATTTACCAGGTAATGATCGTCCTTTTCGATGGCTAATGTATGCTGCATGGTGGCATCAGATCCTGCCTCAGGTTCCGACAATAAAAAGGCTCCTATCTTATTTCCCAGAGCCAAGTCTCTTAAATATTTATCTTTTTGAAAATCATTCCCGAATTTTTCGATTCCATAACAAGCCAATGAATTATGAACCGATAAAACCACGGCAGTTGCCGCATCAACTTTCGATATTTCTTCAATAGCTAAAGTATAGGAAATGGCATCCATTCCTCCTCCATCAAAAGCCGGGTCAACCATCATTCCCATAAATCCCAATTCAGCTAAATTTTTAATGTGCTGGCTTGGGAATTCAGCCTTGGCATCGCGCTCCAAAACATCTTGTAATAATTCACGTTCAGCATAATCTTTAGCCGCTTGTTGAATCATCAATTGCTCTTCTGTAAAATCAAAATTCATATCTTGGTTTATTAGGTTAGATTTATTTGTTAAACTCTTAACAACTCATAGCAAATAGTTATGTTTTTGTTTTTCGGTTTAAAAATTAAGTTGTGATAATTTTTGTTTTGCTTTTTGGAAATCAGTCATGATTTCTTCCATTATTTTCGCTACCGGAAGGATTTCATTAATCATTGCTGAAACCTGGCCAATTTCAAGTTCTCCTTCATTTACATCTCCTTCATACATGCCTTTTTTAGCACGACCTCTTCCTAAAAGTGAAATAAGTTCTTCTTTATTAGCACCCCTAGCCTCAGCTTCTTCAAATTCATTCAGAAACTTATTTCTAATTAACCGAACCGGCACCAGACTTTTCAAACTTAGTTTGGTAGCTCCATCTGTGGCATTGATGATTTGTTGCTTAAAATTATCATGGGCAGAAGATTCGATGGAAGCAGCAAATCGACTTCCAATTTGAACCCCATCAGCACCCAAAGCCATTGCAGCTAGCATGCTTTCTCCACCTCCGATTCCTCCTGCTGCAATTAAAGGAATTTCAATTATTTTTCTTAAATGAGGGATTAAAGCCATGGTTGTGGTTTCCTCAAAACCATTATGTCCACCCGCTTCAAAACCTTCGGCCACAATGGCATCCACCCCGGCCTCTTCACATTTTAAAGCAAACTTTTTATTGGCTATAACATGTACAACCGTAATTCCATTTTCTTTTAAAAATGAAGTGTATTTTTTTGGATTTCCTGCCGAAGTAAAAACAATCTTTACGCCTTCTTCCAAAATAATATTTATGTGATCATCGGTTTGGGGGTATAGCAAAGGAAGGTTAACCCCAAAAGGTTTTTGAGTTGCTTTTTTACATTTTTTAATATGATCGCGTAAAATTTCTGGATACATGGAGCCGGATCCAATCAAGCCCAAACCACCTGAATTGCTAACTGCAGAAGCTAACTCCCATCCACTACACCAAATCATTCCGCCCTGAATGATGGGATACTTTATTTTGAAAAGTTCAGTTATTTTGTTCATTATATATGAAGGCTGAGCGAAGTCGAAGTCTTTATTTTATTGCTTACTGGACATTTCGACCTCGCTCAATGTCCAGTAAGTTTTATTACTCCATAAATTTTATCATGGCCTCAACAATATTGTAAGCACCATCCCAGATGTCGGTAATTTCGGCATCAAGCATATAGCAAGGCGTTGTAAAAACTAGTTTTTCATCATCAATCACCACATCTCCATGATCTGCTGTTACATGGGTTCCGCCAACAGCTTCAATCATTTGAGCCGTTTCTTCATCCTGACCAATGGTTACTTTTACATCACCAATAATTTTTGCAATAAAAGCCGGAGAAATACACAGAGCACCTATGGGTTTTTTGCTGGCCAACATTTCATTTACAGCTCTCACAACTTCTTCGTCAATTTCGGCATCAGCACCTTTAAAGGCCACATCCGATAGGTTTTTAGCAGCACCAAATCCACCTGGGAATATCAGTGCATCAAAATCTTTTTCTTCAAATTCATCCAAAGGTTTAATTTTTCCACGGGCAATTCTTGCCGATTCAACCAGTACATTTCTACGCTCTTTTTCGCGCATTTCCTTTCCAGTATAGTGATTGATTACATGATATTGATCAATATCCGGGGCAAAGGCCTGAAAGTCGGCGCCCAGTTTCTTAATGGCAAGCATGGTGAGTGTAGCTTCATGAATTTCCGCTCCGTCAAACACTCCACATCCTGCTAATACAATGGCGAATTTCTTCATATCTATAAATTTATTGTTTTACAATTTATGTCTGACTAAGTTAAATAAAATATGTGAAATGGATAGAAATCCAAGGTGAAGTTCAATAATCTCCCCCAAAAAAAAAGGGATGGCTTCCTGAAATTTCAGGAAGCCATTCCTTTTAATATATAATTATTAAAGTGTACCCTTCGTCTTCGCTCAGGGTACATTTTTCATTAGCACATCAACTAATTATCAAATCAGCAAATTAGTTTACTCTGCTTTTTTATAAATCATGGCAACCACGGTAATATCATCCCCACCCATATTAATTGTCATTCCATAAGGTCGATCGGGATTAATTTCAATTTGGGCAGGACCCGCTTTGCCTGTTAATTGTTCCCAAATGGTTACAGCCTGATGAACTCCGGTTGCTCCGGTTGGATGCCCCCAACCAATTAAACCACCGGTTGTATTAATTGGAATTTTACCATCACGGGCTGTGTGTCCATCCGCTACAAACTGAGCTCCTTTCCCGGGTTCAGCAAAGCCAAGGGCTTCAACACCCAATATTCCGGCAATGGAAAAACAATCGTGGGTTTCGATGGTGGCTAAATCATCGATGGTTAAACCCGCTGATTCAAGCGCTTCTTTAGCTGCTTTTTTAATGGCAGTCACTTCGGTATAATCAGGTGGTTCATTGGTAATATTCCGAATCACCTGCGACCAACCCACAATTTCCACAGCATCTTTTTTATCGACGCCTATTTTCGCCAACCCCTCTTCAGAAGCCATGACAATGGAAGAGGCTCCATCCGAAACTTTAGAACAATCCAGAACCGTAAGATGATCCACAAAGGTTTCTCCATTCAATTTAAATTTGTCATAAAGTGCATAAAGATCCGGTACTTTGTTTTCATATTCCTGAGCTGTTTCACATAAACGGGCATTTTCAATGGCATTAACAAACCAACGTTTCATCCCTTCACGGGCATATTCTTTTCCATATTTTTCGTAATAAGCTCCTGCCCGATTGCTAAATTGCCCGGGGAAAAAGAACGCATGACCATCTTTTCGCTTTTGATACCAGCCGGCACCGGCCAGAACATCGGCCCCATAAAGGGCTTTCATGGTATTTTGCACCTCAACACCCACAACCAATACTGAATCAGCAGTTTCTGCCAAAATAGATTTAAGGCCTGTAAGCACCGCCAAACCACCTGATCCGCAAGCACCTTCTACACTAATGGAAGGCTTCCATTGTAATTTTTCGTCAATGGTCGGGATAAAACCCGGAAGATTTGCCTGTTTATTAAAACGGGCAGCCATAAAATTACCGATCACCCCTTCATCAATATTGTTGGCATCATTGATTTGGGCTATAGTTCCTTTTCCAGCCGTTTCGATGTAATACTCCAATCCGGGCCGTTCCTTCTTGGGATTAAATTCACTACGTCCGGTTCCCATAGAAGTTGTATTAAAACCAGCCGTTATATATACTTTTTTTCTAAGTTTTTTCATTGTTGTGTTTCTTTAAGTTCTTTGGTTCGCTTTGTTCCTTAGTCAATCTTAATAATAGCCATACTTTGTAATAAGTAGAAATATGATCGCTTCGCTCTCGAAATACATTGCTTCATGTTTTAGATCTTATGGCTTTAATGTAATTATTCAGTTTTACACTTAAGTCTTTAATTTTTGATTCAAATTCCATTAATTTCACATCAGCAATTAATCCTCTATTTGATGCTTTTGTTAACCAGGCTTTGGTTTCAAATAATGAACCTCTAGCATAAAAACTGAAGTTATTCACTTCTTTAAAATGATATCGCCCATAACCTTCAGCAATATTTGCTGCAATTGAATCAACTGCTCGAATCAATTGTATTCCGATAGTTCTCTTATCAAAATATTCCCATTTATCAACGATAGGATAAACCTCTTCCCCTAATTCCATCGCTATACGATATATGTTTAATTCTTCGAGTTCCATTACAAGGTATGACTATGTATTTCCATTGTATTACAAACGTATATCTATGTTCAAAAAACAAAATAATCATTAATGGGTCCGTAGGCATGGAAGAAGCCGGTTAGCATCACGGTATTTACATCAGCTTCATTATTTGCCACTCCTGAGCTAACCAGTAAATGTCCAATTTCATTGGAACGTTTTCCATAATTCATGGCCAGTTTTGCTCCAAAATCAGGCATGGAATTCATGGTTGCAAAAAATTCTGAAAAGACTTCATTTTTATCTTTTCTGCGGATGGTTGACTTCCAACTAATCTTAGGGTTGGGATGCTTCCCTAGTTTGTCATCACACTTTTCCTGATAATTACTGATGGCTTCATACTTTTGAGTATCTGGGTTTATAACTGCCACAGGTCTTCCTTTTTCATATTTTAAGAAACCGTCTTTTTGAGAACCATCTGAATTCTGTCCTCCCTTAACTCCCATCTCCATGAGTTGATCCAATAAATCACTGTGAAGATTTTCATTTTCAAGGAATGGATTCATGACATTCATGATGAACTGAACCACATCAATACCTACATAATCGATGAGTTGAAAAATTCCCATGGGACGAACCAAATAATCTTGTGCTACTTTATTAACGATATAAACAGCCTCGACAAATGGCATTTCTTTACTCAATCGCTCTACTTCAGTAATGGCGTAAAGTGAATCGCGCATAAAATGACCATTACCAATAAATCCCGCATAATCGTTTGAAGGAACTATAATTTTACCTAGTTTTTTTGCATAATCTTTAGCAAATTCTTCCATCCCTGAATCCGGATTTTTGGGAAGGATAAGCTCAACCAATTTTTGAACTGCCGGTGGATTGTAGAAATGAAATCCCAAAACACGCCCACCTAAATTGGCACCATCATCAATAAGATTGATTGGAACTGATGATGTATTGGTAAAATACCAGGGCTTATTGGGATTGTTTTCATCAATTTGTTTGAAAATTTTAATCTTCAGATCCTTGTTTTCACTCACCGCTTCAAAAATCAAATTAGATTCGTAGGCCACCTCAACTTTGGTCACCGGACGAACCAGGCTTAAAACATCAAACACATACTGATTCAGGACGTGTTCATTTTCAATCAAATCTGCCCGATCGGCATACATTTTTCTGAGCCAAACAATTTTTTTCTCCGCAATCTTAGTTACCTGAACCTTCAGGTATCGCAAAAGTCCGGCCAATCCTTCCTGCGATAGGTCCATTGCATTCAGGCAATATGGTTTACCCTTGTTCTCAGGTTTTAAACTCAGATCGGCCATTTCTATCGCCGTTAGTAAAAGGATACCACTGCCCATTTTTCCGGCAGCACCTAAAACTGTGACGTTTTTTAGTCTTTCGTCGTAATTCATATTTCGTTTAATTTTATGTGATTAGGTTAGTTTTTCGCTTACTTTGTTCGTTGTAAAACAATGGTTATTCAATAGTTATTCACTCACTACGTTCGTGTAATACGTTGTTTTATTGGACAACTAAGCTATTAAATAACTAAAGTATTACTATTGTATTTCCATCGTATATCTATTGTATTACAATCGTTTTACCAATTCGGTTTACGCTTCTCCAAAAATGCCTTCATTCCCTCTTCACCCTCAGCTTTAAACTGGGTTCCAAAATATTCGGCTTCTAATTCGTTGGCTTCATCAAAATCCATGAGCATCCCTGTGCGGGTAACATGCTTCACTTTTTTGATAGCTTCAGGTCCTTTCAATTGAATGTTTTTAGCAATTTTAAATACTTCGTCCAGCAATTCATCGGGTTCAACAACTTTTTGAACCAATCCAATCCGCAAAGCTTCATCAGCCTTAATCATATCGGCTGTCATCAATAAATATAAAGCATCTGCCAGGCCAACCAAACGCGGTAATCTTTGGGTTCCGGCATATCCAGGAATCATCCCAAGATTCACCTCAGGCTGTCCAAATTTTGCTTTTGAACTTGCAATTCTAAAATCGCAGGCCATGGCCAATTCTAATCCTCCACCCAGGGCAAAACCATTAATGGCACCAATTACAGGAATCTGAAGTTTTTCCAAACTGCGAAAAGTATTTTGCCCCAATCTCGAAAAGGCTTTTCCTTCTTCAGGTGTTTTATCAACCATTTCGGCAATATCAGCTCCGGCTACAAATGCTTTATCTGTTCCGGTAATAATTAATACCTGAACTTCATCATTTTTTGAAAGCTCATCTACAAAATGATCCATTTCATTAAAAAAGTTCGTATTTAATGCATTTAAAGCTTCTGGGCGATTAATGACGAGTAAGGCAACCCCCTCTTTAATCTCTATTAGCAGGTTTTTATATTTCATAACGACATTCATTAATAGATGTGTACTTCTCAAAAATAATAATTTTATAATTATTAAATGTCATTTTGGACAGGTATTTGTTAAAACTGTAACAACTGGATTTGAACTCAATTTATAATTAATCTAAAAAAGCTAATTTGAATTATTTAATAACTTTGCGAGTCTAGTTATCCAAAAATGGCTCATAAAAAACTCATTCGTAAATTTGCGCGGTACTTTCAATTGCTGATTTTTGTATCGTATTTATCACATGGGTTTATTCCACATCACCATCACGACGATAAATTAGGTTCAATTTACGAGATTGAATTTAATCATAGTAATCACGTATGCGCTTGTCATGGTGTCAGCCTGGATTCAGGTACAGAAATGCATTCGGAGTGCTTACTTTGCGATCAACTCAATAAAGAATTTCACAATCACGGTTACTTTTTTAAAGAACCCGTACTTGCACTGAATATCGAGTTTAAAGATGTTTTTACCATCTTCACTGATGAGGAGGGTACAGAAGCTTATCCAATCATTGATGACTTTCCCATCTTGGCGGATGCCACCATTCTGTACCATGGGCTCAGAGCCCCTCCAGTTTCCTAAACTTACATCTCTATATTTTCTAATTATAAACTTTTCAATTTTTTGAAAAGCCATTATTATTTATTACCCATTAATTATTTACGATGAAAAAAATTAAAGCATTCATAATGTTAATTGCATTGATTGGCTTTTGGGGCTGTCAGCAATCAAAGGTAGAAAATACCGCACATGCACATACGCATGCTTCAAAATCCTACACCCTATTTTCTGACAACATAGAAATATTTGCTGAAATAGATGCCTTTACAAAAGGCCATGGGAGCCATTTCGCCATCCATCTTACCGATTTAGAAAACTACAAACCAATTAAAAGCGGAATAGTAATCATCAGCATAAAAGGAGCTCAAACAAATTTTGTTTCCACCATTGAAGCGCCTGAAAAACCGGGTATTTATCACGGAAAATTCGTTGCGAAAAACATCGAAAAAGTAAATTTAAAAATCACCTATCAAGGAGATGATTTTAGTCATACATTCAATTTTGGATCCTTTGAGGTTTATGCCGATGATCATGTAGCTGAAAAAGCTTTTGCAGCAAAAGCAGGGGCACATTCTTCTGAAGAAATCATCTTTACCAAAGAACAAGCCTGGGAAACTGATTTTGCTACCCTCGAACTTATACCACAAGAATTTAAATCGGTGATTCCTGTATCTGGTAAATTGGAAGCCTTACCTACAAATATGAGCTCACTTATTGCCCCTACCGAAGGAATTGTTCATTTTGTAAAAAATTGGATTCCGGGTCAGAAGGTGAAGAAAGGTGAAATTTTATTTACCATTGATGCCGGTCAACTGACTTCAAATAACTTGAACACAAAATACAATTCGGCAAATGCTATCTATGAAAAAGCTAAGTCTGATTTGGAACATGCTGAGAAATTGGTAAATGAAAACATCATTTCAGAGAAAGACTTCAGAGAAATTAAACTTGAGTTTGAAACAGCCAAAATTGAATTTGAAACCATTGCCAAAAACTTTTCTAAGGGTCGCCAAACAATTAAAGCAAGCCAAACAGGGATTTTATCAGAGCTAACAATAAAGGCCGGAGGCTTCGTAAATGAAGGCCAACAAATGGGTAAAATTATACGTCTCAATAAATTATTATTACAAGCTAATTTGCCTCAAAACAATTATGATGTAATTGATAATATTGCTTCGGCAAACTTTAAAACAACTTATTCAGATAAAACCTATTCAACCCTTGATTTGAATGGAAAACTCATTTCCATATCAAAAACACCCGCCAAAGAAAACGGATATATTTCGGTGTATTTTGAAATTGACAATCCGGGTGAATTAACCGCTGGATTATTTACTGAAATCTTTTTAGAAGCCAATTCCGGAGAGGAAATGATCTGCATTCCTATTTCAGCTTTGATTGAAAACGAGGGACACTATCATGTCTATGTTCAAGAAGATGGCGAAGGATACATCAGTCATGATGTTACGATTGGAAGCAATAATGGCCTGAAGGCAGTTGTTAAAAATGGATTAAAATCAGGTGATCGTGTAGTGACCAAAGGAGCTTATCGAATTAAACTTGCTTCAATGTCAGGCGAGTTACCAACCCACGGTCATGTTCACTAGAATTAACACTGATTTTTTCACTTAAGAAACTGAATAATGATAAATAAAATAATAGATTTTTCGCTTAAAAACAGATTGATCATACTGGCAGCAGCTATGATTGTTCTTGTTTCGGGTGCATACGTTTGGAAATATCTTGATATTGATATTTTCCCTGACCTGAACGCACCAACAGTTGTAATAATGACCGAAGCCCACGATATGGCACCGGAAGAATTGGAGCGGATGGTAACTTTCCCCATCGAAACTGCCATTAATGGTTCAAATAATTTACGGCGGTTACGTTCATCTTCATCCATGGGGTTTTCCATTGTTTGGGCAGAATTTGACTGGGGAACCGATATTTACCAGGCCCGTCAAACCATTAACGAGCGCCTGGCAACCATTTTAGAGGTCTTGCCTCAAAATGTTGAAAAGCCCATTTTGGCTCCTCAAACTTCTTTATTAGGAGAAGTCATGATCTTTGCCTTAACTTCTGATTCTATCAGTGAAATGGATTTACGCACCATGGCCGACTGGAAGTTCAGACCACGATTACTTTCCGTTCCCGGGATATCGCAAGTTACTACCATTGGAGGAGAAACCAAGGAATATCAAATTTTGGTCGACCCCAATAAGATGGAATATTTTGGAGTAAGCCTTTCCGAATTAATAGCGTGCAGTGATCATTTAAACCAGAACTCCTCAGGTAGTTTTATTGAGGAATTTTCGAATCGATATTTGGTGAGAGGATTGGTAAGATCTAACGATCCTGAAGTTATCGGAAATGCAGTGATAAAATCCGTTAATGGCGAATCCATAAAAATAAATGATGTGGCCAAAGTTGCTGTGGGTGCAGCTCCGGTAATTGGAATGGCCTCTTATGAGGGTCAAAATGCCGTACTGGTTACTTTGAGCAAACAACCCAGAATCAACACCCTTAAACTTACCGATGAATTACATCAAACGCTGAAAGAACTCAAAAAAGAGTTGCCGGCTTCTGTTCAAATTCATGAGGATATTTTTGACCAATCAACCTTTATCAATAATGCCGTTCGTAACGTTCAGGAAGCATTATTCGAGGGAGCCTTTTTGGTGGTTATCATTCTCTTTGTTTTTCTGATGAATGCACGTACAACTTTCATCACCGTCATAGCAATTCCACTATCACTCATCGTTGCAGCTTTAACTTTAAAATTCTTAGGTTTAACTATTAATACCATGAGCTTAGGAGGTATGGCCATTGCAATAGGTTCGATTGTAGATGATGCGATCATCGATGTTGAGAATGTATTTAAACGATTAAAGCAAAATGCACTTAAACCGATTGGAGAACAACAAAACAAGCTGAAAGTTGTTTATAAAGCTTCACTCGAAATCAGGGCTTCAATTTTAAATGCAACTCTTATTATTATTGTTGCCTTTATTCCGTTGTTCTTTTTAGATGGAATGGAAGGACGCATGTTGAAACCACTTGGAATTACTTTCATTGTTTCACTATTTGCATCTCTGGTGGTAGCTTTAACTTTAACTCCGGTTTTGTGTAGTTTTATGTTAACAGATAAAAAATCATTATTGAAATTTCAAAACGACAATTGGTTAATTCGGAAATTAAAGAAGTTTTATGAAATTACCCTCACAAAAGCATTACAATTTAGAACAGTGGTTCTAACTTTAACCGTTCTTTTATTGATCACTTCAATAGCCTTCTTACTTTCATTTGGAAATACATTTATACCTCCGTTTAATGAAGGTTCGATGACCATTAATTTGGTAACCTACCCCGGAGTTTCTATCGACGAATCTTTTAAAATAGGGAAACAGGCCGAGAATATTTTATTGAAATTTCCGGAAGTAGTCACTGTTTCACGAAAAACAGGACGAGCTGAACAAGCCGAACATTCATTTGGCGTCAACGTTTCCGAATTAGATGTTCCTTATGTTTTAGATGAACGCTCGAAAGATGAATTCCTGGAAGAGGTAAGACATCATCTTTCACAAATTCCTGGAATTATGGTGGAGATCGGTCAGCCCATTACACACCGGATCAATCACATGCTATCAGGTAGCCGTTCAAACATTGCTATTAAACTTTTCGGACAGGATTTACAAAATATGTATAGGATGGCACAACAAATTAAAGGAGCGGTAAAGGATGTACCAGGAGTGGTTGATTTATTTGTTGAGCAACAAGTAGAAACACCTCAAATTAAAATCAATCCTAAGCGTGAAATGTTGGCAAAATATGGCGTAACTCTAAAAGAATTCAATGATTTTGTAAACTTTGCATTGGGGGGAGAAAAAATCTCGGATGTTTTTGAAGGTGAGCAAAAATTCGATTTAATATTGCGTTACGAGGATCAGTACCGCGACAAAATGGAAGCCATTAAAAATGCAAAAGTAGATGTAGCACACGGGCATAAAGTTCCGTTACTGCAACTGGCCGAAATTGTTTCAAGTACAGGTCCGAACAGCATCAATCGGGAAAACATTCAGCGAAAGATTGTGATTTCGGCCAATGTAGCCGGAAGAGATTTAGGAGGCGTTGCCAATGACATCCGCACTCAAATTGAAGATAAAATTCACCTTCCTGAAGGCTATCATGTAGAATATGGAGGACAATTTGAAAGCGCTGCCAAAGCTTCCCGAATTTTACTTTTAACCAGTTTGGGTGCAATAATTATCATCTTTTTGATTCTTTATCAGGAATTTAAAAGTTCAAAAATTGCCGGTGTGGTACTTCTCAATTTGCCCTTGGCAATAATCGGCGGAGTTTTTGCCATCTGGATGTTTTCGGGAGTGATTAGTATACCGTCCGTCATTGGTTTTATCACCCTGTTTGGAATTGCTACCAGAAATGGGATTCTGTTGGTTTCGCGATACATGGCACTTTCAAAATCAGTAAAAGATCGAACAAGAGTAATTTTACACGGTTCCTTAGATCGACTGAATCCAATTCTGATGACGGCTTTAACCGCTTCATTGGCATTGATTCCTTTGGCTTTCAATGGCGATCGTCCTGGTAATGAAATCCAAAGCCCAATGGCCATTGTAATTCTTGGTGGATTATTAAGTTCAACTTTATTAAATTTGTATATCATCCCCTTGGTTTTTCATCGAATGTTAAAAAAAGAGACAAATGAAGAGAATTAGAATTTTAAACATATTCCTGGCAATCATGATTGCCAGTTCATCCCTTGCTCAGAATTTAGAGGATGTTTTGAATTCCGTTTTGCACAACAATAAAAATATTCAGTCCAATAATAATTATTTAAACAAGCTGAATGTTGATGCAAAAACCGGATTAACCTTAAATAATCCAAGCATTTCTTACGGGCATTTATGGGATCAGAATAATACAACCGGATTTTCAGAAGAATTTGCAGCTTCTCAATCATTTGAATTCCCAAGTAGTTATGCTTACAAAAACAGCATGTCAAATCTTGAGATTGAGAAAACAGAAGATCGACGTAAGTTATTTTCTTTGGACATTTTATTGGAAACCAAATTGGTTTGCACAGAAATAATTTATCTAAGGAAAAAGAAAACTGAAATTCAAAAAAGGGTAAAATATGCCAGCCAGCTGGTCGATAATATGCGTTCCAAACTTCAAAATGGTTTTACCACGCAATTTGAGGTTGACAAAGCTTTGATCAGTGAAATGGCCATCCAAAACGAAATCATGGAGATCGAAAATATGCTTCAACAAAAAGAAGACCGATTGATTGAGTTGAATGGAGGAAAACCCATCAAGCTAAATCTGGATGAATATTCAGCCCAGCCCATTCCTGAATCTTTGCCTGTTTTATTTGAACATATTGAAGAAATTGATCCCCTCAATCAATTGATTGAATTGGAGATTAAAATCGCCGAATTAAACATCAGGCTGACAAAAACAGGCTCTTTGCCCGAATTTGAAGTTGGGTATAAAATGGAGCGAAATGTACTTGATAAATTTTCGGGAGTAATTCTGGGCATGTCGCTTCCACTCTGGCAAAATAAAAACAAAGTTAAAAGCAGCAAAGTCAACCTCGAGCATATGAAAAGCAATATTGTTCGGCATGAAAATGAGCATTATTATCACATCAAGGAAATTTATGACAATTATGTTTCAGCCAACGAAAGACTGGAGAAATTTCGCACTCTCTGGAATCAGTTAAACTATTTAGAAAATATTGAAAAAGCACTTGAAGAAGGTGAAATTTCAACCACTGAATATTTTATTGAGCTCAAATCTTTGTATGAAATCAAAGATAATTTACTGGATATTGAAAAGGATTATCAATCTCTTTTAAGTCAATTGAACAAATACGAGCTACTCGAATACTTATAAAACCTTTAAAGCGAAAGTGTTAAACTTCTGTTAAAAATTAACGCTTTCGCTTTAAATACGGTACTTTTGTAAATAATGAAGCGGTTTGTACACATCATCATTGCCGGACTATTGTTGTTCACAACAACAGGTTTTACCATCAGTAAACATTATTGTGGTGGCAATTTAATTGATGTGGCCATCAATGCCACTCCCGATCCATGCTGCGATGCAGATGCAGGTTGTTGCTCTGATGAGGAATCATTTCATCAGCTAAAAACAGATTTTATTTTTAGCGATATCACCAATATTCAGGATTTAATCCTCAATTATTTTGTAATTCCTGAATCTGATGTCTTAATTGTCAAGTCTGAAATTAAGGATGCTCCTTTACATTATTATGCAAACGATCCTCCTTTAATTTTTGAAGAAGAACAAATTTTTATTTCCCAACAAAACAGTTTATCTCCTCCTGTAATTTAAGTTTTACTGAACAGATTTTGATCCGTTTCAGCGGATCGGATTATGTATAAACTTGAATTACAATCATGAAAAAAAATATTTTTTTAATCATTTTATTTAGCCTCTTTTGGCTAAAACAGGGAATTACTCAAAATAAATCTATTCATGGATTTGTTTTAGAGTCTGATGAAAAAGGCCTTGAATTTGCAATTCCAGGGGTTAATGTTTACTGGGCCGGAACCCAAAAAGGAACCTCTACCGATGGTGACGGACATTTTAAATTGTATTTCCCAAAAGGAGTTGAAAAAGCAAATTTGGTCATCAGTTTTATCGGTTATAAAAAAGACACCATCCATATTGACCAATCGGTTACCGAACCATTAAGAATTCTTTTATCCATGAGTAATGAACTAAAAGAAGTAGTCATAACAAATAAAGAAGCGGGCGCATTTATTTCCAGGATGGAACCATTATTTACCCAAAATGTTACAGGTGCCGAATTAAGAAAGGCTGCCTGTTGCAATTTATCTGAAAGCTTTGAAACCAATGCCTCGGTTGATGTTTCATTTTCGGATGCTGTTTCCGGTGCTAAGCAGATTCAAATGTTGGGTTTATCGGGTAACTACAGTCAGTTAATGACTGAAAATATTCCGAATATCCGTGGACTGGGAACGGCCTTTGGGCTCAATTATATTCCCGGCAGCTGGATGCAATCCATTCAAATTTCGAAAGGAGCAGCTTCTGTTAAAAATGGATATGAATCCATTACCGGTCAGATAAATACTGAATACAAAAAACCGGATGACAGCGAGCCGCTTTTTATCAATTTGTATGCGAATAATTATGGGAAAAAAGAAATGAACGTTTATTCAGCCGCCAGATTGAATGACAAACTTAGCAGCATGCTTTTTATTCATGTAAACGATTTCAACAAAAAAGTTGACAAAAATGAGGATTCATTTTTGGATCAACCCATGATGACCCAACTCAATTTATTCAATCGTTGGAAATATGATGGAGAGCATATTCATGCACAATTGGGTATAAAAATTTTGAGTGAGGAGCGAATCGGAGGTCAGCTTAGTTATGATCCATCTTTACCCAATAATACCTCAAATGGCTATGGAATTAACATCAATACCGAGCGATATGAAGTCTTTACCAAAACGGCTTACTTATTTAAGAATCCGGGGACTAATATTGGTTTCATCAATTCCTTCATTCACCATAGGCAAAATTCAATTTTTGGTTTGAAAAACTACGATGCCATCGAGAATAATTACTACGGAAACCTGATGTTTCAATCCTATATCGGGAATTCAAATCATACATTTACCACAGGTTTAAGTTATGTTTTGGATCATTACGATGAGCTTTTATCGGATAGTGCATTTATACGAAAAGAAAGCGTACCCGGTGCCTTTTTAGAATATACTTTTCATAATGTGGATAAAATGAGTTTGATTTTAGGAATGCGAACAGATTTTCATAACATTCACGGTACGCTTTTCACACCCCGTGCTCATTTGCGCATCATGATGGATGAAAATACCACCCTCCGAGCTTCCATCGGAAAAGGTTATCGCACTGCAAATATTTTCGCTGAGAATACTTTTCTTTTAGCCAGTTCACGAAGCATCGTTATTAACGAGCAAGCTGAAATAGAAAAAGCCTGGAATTATGGTGTGAATTTTACAAAATTCATTGATATTTCGGGCAAACAAATGAGCATCAACGCGGAAGCTTATTACACCCATTTCTCAAATCAAATCATCATCGACAGGGATCAGGATTTATCGAAAATTTTCGTTTATAACCTAAAAGGAAAATCTTATTCAAGTAGTTTTCAACTGGAGGTAAATTATGAACTTTTTAAACGTATGGATGTTACAGCAGCTTTCAGGTTTAATGATGTTAAAACAACGATTAATGATGAATTGGTTCGAAAACCTTTGGTAAATAAATATAAAGGGCTGCTTAATTTATCCTACGCCACCAATTTAAATAAATGGCAATTTGATTTTACCGCCCAATTTAATGGCGATAGTCGGATTCCTGGAACTGAATCTAATCCCATCGAATATCAAAGAGAAGAATCTTCGCCCACTTACACCATTCTAAACTTTCAGCTAACTAAATATTTTCGAAAATGGGAACTATATGCAGGTGGCGAAAATCTCACAAATTTCAAACAGGAAAATCCAATCATAGCTGCCAATGATCCTTTTGGTGAATACTTTGATTCATCACTTATTTGGGGACCCTTATCAGGCATTAAAATTTATGCAGGACTAAAATTTAGAATTAAATGATGATGTATTGGGAATAATGAATAGACAGTTATAAATGACAATAAACATTCGATGGACATTCAGTAGAAGTAAATTAAAAATAAAAAAATGTCATCAAATGTCACGAACGAAGCGAGTGAGTTACAATTGAATGACGAATAGTTAAAAGTGAAAACATTAATTAAACGAATAAAAGATGAAAATAACAATGAAAAGCATTCTTATTGCAACTATTTTATTGCTAGGAATTTCGGAAATTAGTATTGCCCAAAACAAAAAAAAGATTGAAGAAATTAAAATAAAAACTTCGGCTATTTGTGGAATGTGCAAAGAAAGGATTGAATCAAACATTAAATTTGAAAAAGGGGTAACTTTTGTTGAACTTGATAATGAAACCAAAATTGCAACCATTAAGTATCGAACTAAAAAAACCAATCCCGATAATCTTCGAAAAGCCATTTCAAAATTAGGTCATGATGCCGATGATGTAATGGCTGATAAAAAGGCCTATGACAAATTACCGGCCTGCTGTAAAAAGGGTGTTGACCCTCATTAAACAAGTGCAGAATGAGCGGGAAATGGGGTTCGAACCCACGACCCTCAGCTTGGGAAGCTGATGCTCTACCACTGAGCTACTCCCGCTTAAATGGAGCCTCTCATGGGACTTGAACCCACGACCTGCTCATTACGAATGAGCTGCTCTACCAGCTGAGCTAAAGAGGCGTTTCGGCGGCAAATTTATTCTTTTATTTCATATTTAGAATTAAACGATGTGAAAAATTTTAACAAAAATAAATTTCAGAAAGTAAACATTTTGTAACACAAATCTTTAAAAAACATTTAAGCATATGGCATCCCAAGCAAAACTCATTAAAACGGCTCTAATTCTTGCCATCATTACCATTGTTTACAATGTGATTGAAGGGCTCGTATCTGTTTATTACGGGCTGGAAGATGAAACCCTGGCTTTATTGGGATTTGGCGTTGATAGTTTTGTAGAAGTTATTTCTGGTGTCGGAATTCTTCACCTGATTTGGAGAATGAAACATTCCAAAATTGAAAAGCGTGATCAGTTCGAACGACAAGCCTTAAAAATTACAGGGTTTGCATTTTATTTACTGGTTGTTGGCATTTTAGCGGGGAGTATTTTAAACCTCATTCATGGTGTAACACCCGAAACTACTTTGGTGGGAATTATCATCTCAATCTCATCCATCCTTACAATGTATGTTTTAATGAAACTAAAAATGAAGGTTGGAAAGGCATTAAATTCGGATGCCATTGTGGCCGATGCGAATTGCACTAAAACGTGTTTTTATTTGTCTTTTATTTTACTTGCTTCAAGTTTATTGTATGAGTTTACCGGGATCGGTTACGTCGATATTGCAGGCTCCTTGGGTGTAGCTTGGTTTGCTTTTAAAGAAGGTCGGGAGGCCTTTCAAAAATCAAAAAATGGATCGTTAAATTGCTGTGATAATGATTGTCACAACTAAAAAATACCATAACGTCATGCTGAACTTGTTTCAGCATCTGAAAGGATAATCTATGAGATCCTGAACTAAATTCAGGATAACGGGATTGCTTAACGGTAATTTATTTTAAACCTTTAACCTTGGGTAATCCGGCGATAAAATCTTTTAAATAATAAGGCTCAAAATAGGCTACATCTTCAAATTGCTTTTGCTCAAATTTAGTGGTTGCTATTTCAATCATGTCTTTGGCCGAAATTCGAAAATCATCGATGAAAGTAGCATTTTCATTTTGAGACAAACTGGACTTACATTTTTCAGCACCATCACCTCCAAAATAAATTTGATGGGTTTTTAGTAAATCTGCAAAAGAATTTTCATCTATTATTTGAGCAGAAGTTTTTTGGATTTCTTTATCTTCAGCATCATAGAAAGCTGTATAAACTTCCATTCTGCGTGCATCAATCATGGGGCAAAACAATACATTATCAGCTTCAGGCTTCATTTTATTTTTCATCCCTGCAGCTAAACTTTGAAGTGTATTAACAGCTATCAAAGGCTTTTCTAATGAATAGCATAAACCTTTAGCCGATGAAACTCCAATTCTTAAACCCGTATAAGATCCGGGGCCTTTACTAACCACGATTGCATCTAAGTCATTTAGTTCCATTCCTGCCTCCGATATTACCTCATCAATAAATGTAGTAAGGAGTGATGAATGAGAATTTGCAGTTTCACTTTCTTTTAAGGTCAATAATTGATCGCCATCGGCCAATGCAACCGAGCAAACTTGTGTTGCTGTTTCCAGAAATAATAATTTTGCCATCTTTATATGAGAAGAGACGCATCTCTGCGTCTCTCATTGTTTTATTTTTTATTAATCATTCGAAACGAAGAGTTCGTCTTTTGGAACTTTTTTGACCTCATCCCCATCTTTTAGTTTCTTAGAAACCGCACGATACGGAGCAACGATCACTTCATCCCCTTCTTTCAGTCCTTCTAAAATTTGAATAAAACTACTGTTTTGAATTCCTGTTACAACCTTTTGTAACTTCGCGATTCCCTCATCCTCTATGTATAAAAATACATATTCAACAATTTCTTCGTCAATTTTAGCTTCCTTTTCAGCCGCAACCTCATCTGGATTAAGCGTCTTGGTTTTACCGGTAGAATCAGAACGAGTCGTTACAGCCTGAATTGGCAAAGTAATGATGCCAAGTGCAGTTTCTGTTTGAATATCAACCGTAGCTGACATACCGGGTCGGAATGGTGAATAGTTTGGATTTTCTTCAGTAACATACTCTGCATAAGAATCTCTTAATATTCTGATTTTAACTTCAAAATTGGTTACCTGATCGGCACTCACACCTGTAACATTTGCTGAAGTTGCAATCTCGGTCACGATTCCTTTAAACTTCTTATTTAAATAAGCATCAACCTCAATTAAACAGGTATCGTTTAAACTAACGCGAACGATATCATTTTCGTTTACCTCAACATTAACTTCCATGTTTTGAAGGTTAGCTACACGCATAATCTCCGTTCCTGAAGAAAATTGAGAAGCTCCTGTAACACGTTCGCCTTTTTCAACATTTAATTTTGAAACAGTTCCATCGTTTGGAGCATAAATACTGGTTCTGTTTAAGTTTTCCTTGGCTTCTTTTAATGATGCCACCGAGCTACCAACCGAAAATTCAGCTGCTTTTAAGCTCTCTTTTGCTGCTTCAACTTCTGCCTCGGCTACTTGAAATGAAGCAAGTGCTGCATCAAAATCGGCTTTTGAAACAACATTCTGATCAAACAAAGTCTTACTTCGATTATACGACAGTTCTGAATTTGAATATTGAGCCTGTGACTGTGCCAAACGAGCTTTTGCATTGGCCTGATTAGCCTTTTGGGTATTTAAAGCAGCTTCAGCTCTTTCATAACTTCTTACATAAATTTCAGGATCTATTTTTGCCAATAGATTTCCTTTTTTCACTTCATCACCTTCTTTTACATAAAGTTCAACAACTTCACCTGAAATATAAGGGCTGATTTTAACATCAACCTCTGGTTGAATCTTTCCATTGGCAGAAACGGTTTCGATAATGGTTCTTTTGGTAACAAGCTCTGTGCTTACTTTTGTTCCTGTAGTTGACTTTTTCTTATTAATCGCAAATACGATTAAAAGAATCAGAAGCGGTGCTCCTATCCATATCAAATATTTTTTGGTATTCTTCTTTTTCTGTTTCATGTACAAGATAATTTATGTTAATCAAGTTTTACAGTTGGGCATAAAAATACAAAATTAATTGTGATCAAACTTTTTTTCTTTAAAAAGAAAAGCCCTGCATTAGAGGGCTTTTTGGTGTACTTCAAAATGGCTGACGATTTTTTTTAATTTTCCATCAACGTAATGGGATTCCCCATATAAAAATCCAAGATTTTTGATTTAAAGATATAATCATATTTTGAAGCCAATAGGTCTGACTCAGCTTTTGTTAAATTCATCTTGGCAATATTGTAATTCAATGAATTCTCAATACCTACATTGAATTTTTGCTCCATATATTTAAAAGCCTCCTGGAATGAAGCAACTGACTTTAAGCTTGCATTATAGGTTTTATAAGCTGCCAGTGCATCTGAAAAGGCTTGTTCAATACTTTTTCTAACCGTATTTTTTGAAAGCTGTAAGTCATACTCAGCAGTTTTTTGTGTAAGTTTTGCCCGAGTAATATTTGAAGAGGTTGCATATCCATTGAAAATCGGGATGTTTAATGAAAATTGTAAATACTTATTTTGATTGTCTTTATACTGATCTTTAAAAGGTTTTACACCCAAATCAGTCCATGGAGTAGTGGTTTGATCGTAAATTCGAATTTGATCATAATAATTGGTTCTCCATCCGGCATAAGCAGAAATTGATGGACTGCGAGAGCCTCTTGCAATGGCTACTCCTTTGCTTGCACTTTTATATCTTAGTTCAGCACTTTTAATTTGAGGTAAATGAGTTACTGAAATCCCATAAATTTGCTCCGATGGAATGATTTTCATCTCTTTACTTACCGAAAGCATTGGTTTTTCAACTACAAAATCATCAGTTGCAGGCAATTCAAGTAATTGCAACAAATCAAGATAAGCCAGATTTAAACTGTTTTCGGCATTGATTAAAGCCACTTCTTCTGAAGCAAACTGCGATTGAATTTCCAATAAATTACCTTTAGGTAAGGTTCCGGCATCAACTAATTTTTGGGTGTTTCTAATTTGCTGCTTAGTCACTTCCAATTGTGCTCTCGACTTTTCAACCAGTTCGGTGGTAAATAAAACATTCAAATAATTTTGAGCTAACATCAATGAAATATCATCGCGCATTTTATCAGAATCGTATTTGCTGGCCAAATAATTATACTGATTTTGCTTAATGGTATTGTATTTCTGAAAGCCATTGAACAGCGTAACTCCCGATTGTAAGGAGAAGTTCGCATTTTTTGTATTGGTATTTACATATTCAAATTCTCCATTATCGGTACGACCACTACCAAATGTAAAACTTGTTGAACCGTTGACGGAAGGAATCAAATCCAATTTTGACTGTAATAAAGTGGCTTTATTAATATTTGCACTTATTTCACTTTTTTTAATTTGAATATTATTGTCTAAAGCATATTCGATACAGTCTTTGAGTGTCCATACTTTCTGCGAAAAAATGGTTCCACTTACTGCTATAATAAGCAAACCAATCATAATAAACTTCATGTTTCCATTAACCCGTTTCAATGCACTAAACTTTCTCATTTCTTTAAGTTTTATTAATAGGTGAACAAAAGTAACTAAAAATATGCCACAAATTTAAATACGTGATAATCATCGCATTATTTACAGCTTTTGTAACATTTGACGTGAATAGTGTTCATATAGTTACAGTAAATGTACGGATTTGAACAATAAGCTTGCCCTATTCTTTCTCATGTGCCAGAAATACAATAAAATATTTTGGTTATTTTTGATTGGTAAATATTATCAACCCAAATAAAATCAAGATGAAATACTACCTCAGTAAAATCGTAAATGATGATTTTGAAGATGCCATTAAAAAAGTAAGCGAATTATTGAAAGAAGAAGGATTTGGTGTTTTAACAACAATTGATGTTAAAGACACTTTAAAGAAAAAGATTGATGTTGATTTTAAACGATACACCATCCTGGGAGCATGCAACCCTCAATTAGCCTACAAAGCTTTAACATCTGAAGATAAAGTTGGAGTACTCTTACCATGCAATGTTATTGTGATTGAACAAGAGACGGGAGTTGAAGTTTGTGCCATCGATCCTTTTTCATTGATGGGGCCACTCGGAAATGATGAATTGGTAAAAATCGGACAAGAAGTAAATGATCGCTTTGAGAAAGTTTTTGAGAAATTATAAGCTTAACATTTTTTTTTGGTTAAAAACTGTTAAATTTTTCTTTTTAAGCTGATGATTTTATCAATTCTGATAACTTTGCCACTGCAAAATAATCATTGAATGCAGCTTAAATCCATCTCATACATTTTATTGTTTTTTATAGGTCTTTGGGCCTGCCAAACCAAGGAAGAAAAACCGGAAATAGTTCCTGAAATTTCGAAAGAAATTTTCATCGATCTGGAGCAAAAAACGGTCGACCAAAAGTCGGAATGGCTGCATGCGACCTTCGAAAACCTTCATAAACGCCACGCTTTTACGGGTGCAGTACTTTATGCCGAAAAGGGGAGAATGATTTATAAAGAAGCTTTTGGTTATGCTGATATCCGAGAAAAGGAAGACCTGGAAACAACTTCTGCTTTGCAATTGGCCTCTGTTTCGAAAATGTTTACAGCTACTGCCATTTTAATGCTTTATGAAGATAGTCTTCTAAAACTGGATGAAGACATCCGAACTTATTTACCCGAATTTCCATATGAGGGAGTTACTCCTAGATTGCTGATGAATCATCGTTCGGGATTATCGCGTTATATGTCGCTGGCCCACGAACAATGGAAAGATAAAACCATTCCTCTTACAAATGATGACATGCTGGATTTGTTTGTTGAACACCAGCCTACCGTATATTTTAAACCCAATCGAGGGTTTCACTATTGCAATACAAATTATGCCCTTTTAGCCAATCTTGTAGAACGAATCAGCAAAATAAGTTTCGATAAATTTATAAAACAAAACATTTTTGAACCCCTAAAAATGGATAGCAGTTTTGTCTATAATATGAATGGGAAACGTGAAGTTTCTCCTTACATTTTAGAAGGTGTGCCAGGATACAGATACAGTGGTTGGCGGCCCATTCGACAAAGAAATGAATATTTGAATGGGGTAATGGGAGATAAAGGAGTTTACACCAGCGTTGAAGACTTGTTTAAATTTGATCAGGCACTAGACCAAAAAAGCCTGATCAGTGATAGCACTTTGCAACTGGCTTTTAAACCAGGGAGCCCGAAGTCAAGAAAAAGAAGAGACAATTATGGCTTTGGGTGGCGCATCAGGGGTGGACGTGAAAATACCGTATATCATTATGGCTGGTGGAAAGGGTTCCGGGCTTTTTATATCCGCGATATGAAACAACATAAATCAATCATCGTATTGAGCAACCGAGCCAAAGGTCCTGGATCAACACGACTTTGGAATATTTTAGATAATACAGATTATGAACTGGGAGAATTCAGTATGCTTCCTTAAGAATTAACAACCAGTTTAAATCCAACACCATGCACATTTAGAAGCTCTACATTGGGATCAGGTTTTAAATATTTTCTCAGCTTTGTCACATAAACATCCATACTACGAGCATTAAAATAGCTATCGTCATACCAAATTTTATTTAAAGCTTCACTTCTGTCAAGCACCTGATTTAAATTCTCACACAGTAATTTCAATAACTCAGCCTCTTTAGAAGTTAATTTCTGATCTAATTCATCAATACATAATAACTGACGATTATAATCAAAACTAAAACCACCTAGCTGATAAATATTATTCTTCGAAGAATTATCGTTACTATTCGACCGCCTTAAAATGGCTTTCATTCGCATTAACAATTCTTCCATACTAAAGGGCTTACTGATATAATCATCAGCCCCTAATTCGAACCCTTTCAATTTATCTTCCTGCAAGGTTTTAGCTGTTAAAAACAGTATTGGAATTTCTTTATCAACCAACCTGATATCTTTTGCTAAAGTAAATCCATCTTTTATAGGCATCATTACATCAAGGATGCAAATACTATACTCATTTTTTTTAAAATTCACATACGCCTCTTCCCCATCTGCACATAAATCGGTCGGGTATCCTTTAGCGATTAGGTAAGATTGTAAAATCGTACCCAGGTTTTTATCATCTTCTGCTAATAATACTTTTTGCTTTTCCATAATCAATTATTTATATCATTGAACGGCAAAAATACCTTGAAAGTTGTACCTCTTTTGAGTTCACTGTTCACACTAATATTTCCTCCATGTTTATCAATGACTGCTTTCACATAATTTAACCCTAGTCCGAATCCCTTAAAGTTATGTATATTTCCGGTCGGAACCCGATAAAGTTTATCAAAAATTTTACGCTGATTTGCCTTACTAATTCCAATTCCATTATCCTGAATATGAATCGTAATACCCGATGCAGATTCGACAGTAGATATCAAAATTTCTGGTTTATCAAGGGTATATTTTATTGCATTATCCAACAAATTTAATACCACATTGGTAATATGCACCCGATCCAGTTTGAGTTTTACATTTTCAGCTTTCAAATCTGTATAAATTTTGCCGCCTTTCTTCTCTACCTGAATCTTGATTTTCCGAACATCTTCACAAATGATTTCATGAATATCCAGGTATTCTTTCTTCAAATGTAATTTCCCTTTTTCTATGATGGCCGTTTGCAAGACTTTTTCTGCCATCACTTTCAGTCGATTATTTTCATCATGAATAATCCCAATATAATTATCATAAACCTCTTCCGTTTTTTCAATATCTCTGTCTTTCATTGCTTCGCAAACAAGTGCAATGGTAGAAATAGGGGTTTTAAATTCATGGGTCATATTATTGATAAAATCATTTTTCATCACCGAAAGTCTTTTTTGCTTAAAAATGGTTCCAATGGAGGTATAAAATGAAACAATGATAATCACAATTAAAACTATAGACACCAGTAATAAAACCCACATTTTGCTAATCAGGAATCGTTGTTCATTGGGGAAATAAATCATTAAATAATCAGGATTTCCCTGTAAGTCGCTTGGGAAAAGTGCAAAATGGAAACTATCTTTCCCCAACAATTCCGATGGATACATTCCGGTTTTTTGAATCACCATATTGTTTTGTGTAGGGCTATAAACCCCATATTCATATTGGGTATTGATGCCCAAAACATTTAACTCATAATTGATCAGCGAATCCATCAAATTTTCATTAACCCGCTCTTCAATCGGCTGCTTTTGGGCCATCTGAATTCGGTTTCCAATCTTCCGAAGGTTTAAAATAGATTTTTTATTAAAGGAATCATACTCGTCTCGGGTCGAGATATTTGCCAAATCTTCAAAAAACTCTTTCCTGATCGAATCCTGATAATTTTGATAAGAAAGTCGATTGGGTTTTATTGCAAATTGACTTTGATATTTATTAATCATTTCAATTTTTTCCATCCTCAAAACCACATTTGATATGGCCTCATTTACGCCTCTAACAAATCCGGCCTCTTTCACAATTACCGCATTTCGAATCCAATAAACCTGAATGCTCATCAATCCCAATAATGCAACTGACATCAACACAATAATAAGCACAATAACTTTCTTATTCATGCTGCAAATGTATGCTTTGATATGAATGATTTACAGTATTTTAACATTTGTTAACTTTTGTTAAACTTCATTAACAATGGGGTGCACCTAACAGTTTTACATTTGTAGAAGTTCTTTAAAGAATCTTAATTTCGTTTCGTAGTAATTATAGGTTTAAAAAGGTTAATAATATAAATTTAGTTTGGTTTCGTAAATTATAACAGCCCTTAAAAGGGCTGTTTTTTTTATGCCATTTTCTTAAAATGTCATCTTATAAATTTGCCTTGTCATAAAAAATTTTAGCATTTTAATATTTGTTAACGTTTATTATACTTCGTTAACAATAGCATGCACCAAACAGTTTTACATTTGTAGAAGTTATTTAAAGAATCTTAATTTCGTTTCATAGCAATTAGAGATTTAAAAAGGTTAATAATATAAATTTAGTTTGGTTTCGTAAGTTAAAACAGTCCTTAAAAGGGCTGTTTTTTTTATGCCATTTTCTTAATAACTTATCCTTACATTTGTAATAAACAATTACAGAAAACCATGAAAATTGACTTAAGCAATGCACTAAATTTTATCGACTCAAAAAAAATTAAACCACTTGAGTTAGAGATGGAAAACATATTCGGGCAATTAAAATCCAAAACCGGCCCGGGAAATGATTTTTTAGGATGGATAAATCTACCTGATGAAATTGACTCAGATTTAATTGAAAGCATTTTGCAAGACGCAAAAAACATAGGTTCAAATTCTGAAATCTTTATTGTAATTGGAATTGGTGGATCTTATTTAGGTGCCCGAGCCATGATTGATGCCCTCAATCATCACTTTGCTCAATTACAAAAGGGAAGAAAGACACCATTGGTTTTATACGCAGGTCAGAACATAAGCGAAGATTATTTAACTGATTTAATCGAGATTCTGGATGAAAAAGATTATTCATTAGCAATCATTTCAAAATCAGGCACAACCACTGAACCTGCAATTGCATTCAGGTTATTAAAAGACCATCTCGAAGATAAATATGGGCACGATAAAGCCGCTAAGCGAATCATCGCAATCACAGATAGCAGCCGGGGTGCTTTAAAAGAATTAGCCGTAAAAGAAGATTATAAAACTTATGTTATTCCGGATGATGTTGGCGGACGATATTCGGTTCTTACTCCTGTAGGTTTGTTGCCCATTGCAGTTGCTGGTCATGATATAAAAGCAATTATAAATGGTGCCATCAGCATGAAAAAAGAAATTATGGGCGGCCCAATAAATTTTGAAAACAATCAGGCCGTTCAATATGCCATCCTCAGGAATCTGCTTTATCAATCAGGTTTTACCAACGAAATCATGGTTAATTACGAACCTCGTTTGTTTTATTTTACCGAATGGTGGAAGCAGCTTTATGGTGAGAGTGAAGGAAAAGAAAACAAAGGTATATTCCCCGCAGGCGTTAGTAACACCACCGATTTACATTCGATGGGGCAATACATTCAAGATGGTATCAGAAATATTTTTGAGACTGTAATTTCTGTTGAGAACAGCAATAAAGAACTTAAAATACCGATTAATGAAGCCAATTTGGATAAACTCAATTACCTAAGCAACAAACGTATTTCGGAGGTAAATCAGCAAGCTGAAATTGGAACGACATTGGCCCATATTGATGGTGGAGTTCCAAATATTCGCATTCAAATTCCGGAAATTAATGCCTTTGTTTTAGGTCAGATGGTTTACTTTTTTGAGTTTGCCTGTGCCCTAAGCGGATATTTATTAAAAGTAAACCCCTTCGATCAGCCCGGTGTTGAAGCTTATAAAGAAAACATGTTTGCTTTGTTGGGGAAACCCGGTTTTGAGAAGGAAACCCAGGAAATTAGAAAAAGACTAAAATAATTTGATAATGTGCTAATGAGCCCATTACAAATTATAAAAAGATAAGCGAATGAAATTTTTAGAATTAATAAATCGTCGGCAGAGTGTTCGAAAATATATTGATAAGCCAGTTGAAAAAGAAAAATTAATGCGGTGTTTAGAAGCTGCGCAATTCGCTCCTTCAGCATCTAATTCTCAACCCTGGAAATTTATTGTAATTGATGAGTCTGAATTAAAAAACAAAGTGGCTCGTGAAACCTTTTCAACCCTTGTAAATTTTAATAAATTCACCCTCGATTCGCCCATTTTAATTGCCATTACCTTAGAAAAACCTCCTGTTATCAATCGCTTGGGAGGCCGGTTAAAAAAGAGAAGTTGGAAATTAATGGATTTAGGAATGGCCGCTGAACATTTTTGTTTGCAAGCCGAAGAAGAAGGATTGGGTACATGTATGATTGGCTGGTATAATGAAAAAGAAATTAAGGACTTACTCAATATACCTAAGAACAAAGATTTGTCATTATTAATCAGCCTGGGTTATGCACCAGAGGATTATAAATTACGTAAAAAAAGCCGAAAACCGATGGATGAAATAAGCTCTTTTAATAAGTATTAAAGCTGACTATCAAATCATTTTATAAATCTTTCTTTAATCCACAGGGTCATTATATTCATAGCTTCTGTAGAAAAAGATTCTTCGATTGATCCATATTCAGATGGCAGTCCTGTTTTACAGTTTTGAAATAAATGATTGTGGTTTTTTAATTCCACCAAAGTGTAATCGCTTAGTCTTGACTTTTTAAAAATCTCATCATAAGCTTCCAGGTTTTCTTTTGAAACTACCTGTAAATCTTTGTCTCCATTCAAAACCAAAACCGGGCATTTTAAATCATTGAGAAAACTGGCAGGATCTGTTTTTACATAATATCTCATCCAATCAAAAACAACCGTTGGAAAACTTTGGTCAAATGTTTTAACCTCTTTTTCAATTTCTTCCTGTGTTTTATTCTCATTTTTTAATGAAGCTGAAATTGCGGCTTTCATTTGCGCCTTAGCCTTGGTATTATTCTTTTCATTTTTAAGAATATCAAATAACTTATTATTTTGATCTAATTCAGCTTTAATCATCTCTGAACTAGCCCCACTGATCTCCCCTAATGCTTTCGCTTGCAACAATAAAATTTCTGACCCCACCAAAGCCGGTCCGGCTAGTGAAATAAAAAAGCCAACTTTCTGATTTCGAGAAATGACTATAGGTGCAATAAGTCCACCTTCGCTATGTCCAGCTAAACCAATTGCAGTTTTCTTAATACGAGCATCAGATTGAAGGAAATTGAATGCAGCCTCGGCATCAAATGAAAAATCCTTAGAAGTTGTATTCATCTGGCTACCACCTGAAGCACCTACTCCCTGATCATCATAACGCAAAACCGCAATTCCGTTTTTTGTGAGATAATCGGCAATTACTTTAAATGGTTTATGACCAAAAAGCTCCTCATCTCTATTTTGGGCTCCGGATCCACTGATTAAAATAACTGCGGGAAAAGGACCATCGGTTTTCGGAACGGTAAGTGTACCAGCTAAGATATGACCTGCTTTTTCGTTTTTAAATTTTACTTCTTCAACTTTATAATTAAAAGGTGGTTTGGGTTCCTGTGGGCGATTGACCAATACACTTTTTGTTTGCTTTTTTAAAGGCAACTCAAAGCTTTGTCCATTCTGATTCCAGTTTCCCAAAATACTGTCACCATTAACCATCATTCCTTCAAAATATCCCCTTATGGCAGGTGCATTTATTTTTAAATTGTTTTCAGAAAATTTTATTTCACCCATTTTGATTCCGGTAGCTCCTTGATCAGGGCTGTCCATTGTCGCTAACAAACTCCCATTTCCATCAATAGAGATGTTAAAAACCAAACGCATTTCAAAATTTTGAACGTGAAGCTTACCAAGCCATGACCCCTTTAAGGTTTCTGGTTTAAATTCTTCCTGACTAAATGCATTGAAAGCAAATAAAGCAGTAGCTAGTACCAATAAAATTTTAGATTTCATCTAAGAAACTATTCGTTAATAATTTTATTAATTGAAGTTTGAATCAATAAAGCAAACTTGATCCAACACCTATATATAATTATATTATACTTTCAATAATTCGGGGGAAGTGTTCGTATTCAAGGAGGTGAATTTTGCTGGCAATATCTTCTGCACTATCCTGCGCTTCAACATTTACTTTTGCCTGAAAAATTATTTCACCCTCATCATATTTATGATTTACATAATGAATGGTAATTCCTGTTTCAGTTTCTTTAGCCTCTTTAACAGCCTCATGCACCTTCATCCCATACATACCTTTACCACCATATTTAGGCAATAAGGCAGGATGGATATTTACAATTCGTTTTTTATAACCATCAATCAAATTATTTGGAATCAGCCATAAAAACCCAGCTAAAACGATAAAATTAATATTAAATGATTTTAATTTATCCATCACATGATTGCTATCATAAAAGTCATAGCGATTAAAAACGACAAGCGGAACATTTAGGTTTTTTGCTCTTTCTATCACAAAGGCATTTTTATTATTTGTCAGGATCAATGCGATCTTAACATCCTCCTTATCTGCAAAGTAATTGAAAATATTCTCTGCGTTTGAACCACTACCTGAAGCAAAAATGGCAATATTCTTCATAAATTAAATAGGCTTTGATTGACAAATGGTGTTCAAATTTATAATTTTATTTAATCAAATTCAGTATGAAATCTTATAAAAATGGCTGGGTGCGCAAATATTTATTAATCCGCTCATTATGAAAAAGTAAAGTTAAATTTATCAGTTTTTCTTTGCTTTTAAATGATAGATTTTATTTCTTTGCACACTGTTTAACCAAAATATAAAGATATGTCTGATACTAAATCAAAAGTAATAGCAATTATCGTTGATAAATTAGGAGTTGACGAAAGTGAAGTGACTCCAGAAGCAAGTTTCACAAATGATCTTGGAGCCGACTCTCTTGATACTGTTGAATTAATCATGGAATTCGAAAAAGAATTCAATATGGCTATTCCTGATGATCAAGCTGAAAAAATTGGTACTGTAGGTGATGCTATTACTTACATCGAAGAAAACGTAAAATAATTTACATGAAATTAAAGCGTGTAGTTGTTACAGGCCTTGGTGCAGTAACTCCATTAGGCAGTACAATCCCCGAAATATGGGAAGCATTGGTTAATGGAGTTAGCAGTACCTCTCGGATTACACTTTTCGACAGCGAAAAATTTAAAACACAAATTGCATCCGAAGCCAAAGATTTTGATCCAAAAGATTATTTCGACCGCAAAGAATTGAGAAAGCATGATCGCTATGCTCAATTTGGATTGGTGGCTGCTGATAAAGCGATTGCAGATGCAGAGCTTGATGATGAAAATTTAGACAAAGATCGTATAGGTGTAATATGGGCTTCCGGTATTGGAGGATTACAAACATTTGCAGATGAAATGGGCAATTATGCCAAAGGTGATGGAACACCTAGGTTCAATCCATTCTTCATCCCCAAAATGATCGCAGATATTGCTGCTGGACATATTTCAATCAGACATGGTTTTAGGGGTCCTAATTATGCAACAGTTTCTGCATGTGCATCTTCAGCAAACTCAATGGTTGATGCATTTAACTTAATCCGTTTAGGAAAAGCTGATGCATTCGTATGTGGTGGTTCTGAAGCAGCAATTGCCCCTGGAGGAATTGGAGGTTTCAACGCAATGTATGCAATTTCTACACGTAATGATGATCCGGCAACAGCATCCAGACCATTTGATAAAGATCGTGATGGTTTTGTTTTGGGTGAAGGTGGTTGTGGTTTAATATTCGAAGAATATGAACACGCCAAAAAAAGAGGTGCTAAGATTTATGCTGAAGTTGGCGGAGGCGGATTATCAGCTGATGCGCATCATATGACTGCGCCCCATCCTGAAGGACTCGGAGCTCAAAATTGTATGAGATATGCAATTGAAGATGCAGAATTGAATTTAGAAGATATTGTGCATATCAATACCCACGGTACATCAACTCCTGTTGGAGATATTGCTGAACCTAAAGCTATTGTAAGTCTTTTTAAAGAGCATGCTTATAAAATCAATATCAACTCAACTAAATCGATGACTGGTCACTTATTAGGTGCTGCTGGCGCCATGGAAGCAATAGCTACTGTTTTATCAGTAAAAAATAATATTGTTCCTCCTACGATCAATCATTTTACTGATGATCCTGATATTGATAACAAATTGAATTTCACTTATCACACAGCACAAGAAAGAGAAATCAATGCCGCCTTAAGTAATACTTTTGGTTTTGGTGGCCACAATGCTTCGATCATCATTAAAAAATTCGTCGGATAATACTTGATCTTGAATTTTTATAAGTATATACTACATTATTTTTCATCCGATAAAATATTATTCCTAAGCCTGAAAAATATTTTTGGATACTGTCCAAATAATATCTCTTTGTATCGATTAGCTTTTCGGCATAAATCGGTTGCTAAAGAATTATCCAATGGGGTAAAAGTTAGTAATGAGCGATTGGAATATTTAGGTGATGCCATTCTAGATGCTGTGGTAGCTGATTTACTGTTTAAAAAATTTCCCTATAAGGACGAAGGCTTTTTAACCGAGATGCGCTCGAAAATTGTAAGTCGTTCTCAACTGAATCATTTATCACATAAACTCGGGCTCAACAAATTAATTCACTCTTCCAACGATTCTAAAAATATTTGTAAATCGATGAACGGAGATGCTTTTGAAGCATTTATAGGTGCGCTTTATTTAGACAAAGGCTACAAATTTGCACGTAAAATTATCATCCATCACATCATCAATGTTCATTTGAATTTGGATGATTTAGAAAACCAAATTGTAAATTATAAGAGCAAATTGGTTGAGTGGGGCCAAAAAGAACGAAAATCGGTTGATTTTAAAGTAGTGGAAGAAGTTGGAGAAGGTTTTAAAAAACAATTTGTTGTCAAACTCTTCATTGAAGGAAAGGTTGTTGAAAGCGGGCGTGATTTCTCCATTAAAGGTGCCGAACAAATGGCCTCCGAAAAAGCTTTTAATACACTAAAGCTCGATTAATCATCTCTAATATTTTTTTCATCAACTTCATTTTTTTACTTTTATAGCCTAAGCTTCTTAAAAATGGCCAAAAAATTATCATTGAAAATTGATTTTTCATCAGAATATTGCCTGATTGGAATATCATGCCATTTAAAAGATTATCGCCTAACATTTTTCCTTAATGACAAACTCAACATTAAACTCCGAAGAATTGATGACTTTATACAAGCTGGTCCTGATAATAAAGATCTGAATTATTCACTCTATTATTTCCCATGCACTGATACAAAAAACAATTATTGTCTGATCTCAAATCATCATGAAGATGGGAAACTCATTCCTGCCCTAAAAACCATAGATTATTTTTTATTGATTGAAAATGAAATTCACGACTCATTAAAGAAGGAAGTTATTTCCAAAGCTAAATCCATTCCGAATGTTTTGTTGGCTTATGAAATTGAATTATCAAAAATTAAAAATATTAACCATCTTTTAACTGAATTAGAACTTCAGTTTATTGAAAATAAAAGTGAAAAAAGAATACTGACTTGAAAAGTAAAAGAATCTGTCTATAAAGATTAACTTTTCTATGTTTCGTCATTCCGGACTTGTTCCGGAATCTCAAAATTAGTTATTTGTAGATTCTGAAAGACCTGCCCGTAAAGTTCAGGCGGGAATTCAGAATGCCATACTAGATACTTTCCTGACAGGCCCCTAGTTTTGTTTATTTAATATTTAGAAAAGATTTTCGTTTTGCCTAACCAGCACTTACAAATTGCTTTAAAAACCGCTTATCATTTTCGAAAAACAATCGGATATCATTGACTTGATATTTGAGCATGGCAATACGCTCAATGCCCATTCCAAATGCAAATCCTGTGTATTCTTTACTATCAATTCCGCAACTTTCCAGCACATTAGGATCAACCATACCGCAGCCTAAAATTTCAACCCAACCGGTATATTTACAAATATTACAACCTTTACCACCACAAATATTGCAGCTAATATCCATTTCGGCCGATGGCTCGGTAAATGGGAAATATGATGGTCGTAATCGAATCTTGGTATGCTCACCGAAAAACTCACGGGCAAAATACAATAAGGTTTGTTTCAGGTCGGCAAATGATACATCTTTATTAATGTACAAACCCTCAACCTGATGAAAAATACAATGTGCTCTGGCCGAAATGGCTTCATTTCGGAAAACACGACCCGGAGAAATGGTTCGAATGGGCGGTTGTTCATTTTCCATAACTCTTACCTGAACCGATGAAGTATGTGTTCGTAAAGCAAGATCCGGATTTTTCTCCACAAAAAAAGTATCCTGCATATCACGAGCCGGATGCTCGGGAGGGAAATTTAGGGCTGAAAAATTATGAAAATCATCTTCAATTTCAGGACCTTCAGAAACCGTGTATCCTAATCGGGCAAATATTTTAATGATGTCGTTTCTTACAATTGAAAGCGGATGACGTGCGCCCAATTCTTCAAAATCAACAGGTAAGGTTAAATCCAAATTACCCTCTGCTTCTGGTGTAGAATTTTCCAGAATCTCGGTAAGTGCAACTAGTTTTTCTTGTGCTTTATTTTTTAGTGCATTTAACTCCTGTCCCATTTCTTTACGAAGTTCGGGTGCTACCGATTTAAACTCACCAAACAAAGAAGGAATCAACCCCTTTTTGCTTATATATTTTATTCTGAATTGATCTAACTCCTCTTTACTTTCTGTTGAGAAAGCAGAAATCTCGTCCAATAAATGTTTAATTTTTTCTTTCATCAAATACTTATCTTATAATTTTGATGCTCATTTTAATTTCTTTTACTGGTCTGTCTCCCATTCCGGTTTGAACAGCGGCAATTTTATCAACCACTTCCAGGCCTTCAATCACTTCACCAAACACTGTATAAGCACCATCTAAATGAGGTGTTCCTCCCAAAGTACGATAAACTTCTTTATGTTCTTCAGAAATCGGCATTCCGGTTCTGGCTTCAACAGCAGCAAAATCACTGTCGTTAAAAGTACGGCCCTGAACAATATAAAACTGACAACTTGACGAAGCACGCTCAGGATTCACCTGATCGCCCATGCGGGCAGCGGCCAATACACCTTTTTTATGAAAAAACTGTGGGAGAATCTCTGCATCAACCTTATAATCAGGGTCATCACCACCAGTAGCATTTCCACCACCCTGAATCATAAACTCATTGATCACCCTGTGAAAAATAGATCCATTATACCATCCTTCTTGTACCAATTTGATAAAATTATCACGATGTTTTGGAGTTTCATCATATAACTTTAGGGTAATGTCCCCATAATCAGTACTGATTTCCACAACCGTATTTTCGTTTGAAGTTTTCTTTGGTCCACCACAGGAAGTCACTATAAGTGCAAGTAGAATAATAATAATGCCAGTATATTTTTTCATGCTATAAATTTTCATGCAATATTACTAAAATTAAAGGAATTAAGGAAAGTCGATGAGCTCGTATTGTACAATTATTTTTGTGCTTCTAAAAAGCAAACCCTGCAAAGGGGTTCATAGCTTTCTTTTTCGCCCAAAACAACCAAACTATCGTCTTTAATGGTACGGTGAGAGTATTGAGCCAGATTGCCACATTTCATGCAAATGGCATGAACTTTTGTTACAAATTCAGCTGTAGCCATCAATCCCGGAATGGGTCCAAAAGGGACTCCTTTAAAATCCATATCTAAACCGGCAACAATGACTCGAAATCCCCGATCGGCAAGCTCATTTGCTACCTGAACAAGTTCCAAATCAAAAAATTGGGCTTCGTCAATGGCAACTACATCAACATCGATATCATAAAGTAGAATTTGTGAGGCAGTTTGAACAGGCGTACAATGGATAGAATTGGCATCATGCGAAACAACATTTTCTTCATCATATCGTTTATCTACCTCGGGTTTGAAGATTTCAACCCTTTGTTTAGCGATTTTAGCTCGATTAAGCCGGCGAATGAGTTCTTCTGTTTTCCCCGAAAACATTGAACCACATATTACTTCGATCCAACCCGATCGTTTTGTCTGATTTGCTGTTTTTTCTAAAAACATTTAAATGTAGAAAGTTTTACTTTTTTTATCTTTATGAGATTATTTTACAATACTGTTGATGAGGCTAAATTAATACTTTTTTGCGCTTAACTTTGTAATGTTAATATCAATTTTAATAATTAAGGAATGAATAAAACGGACGCTTCTAAAAACAAAATTTTTGAGAAACTCGAACTCATCAATGAGCAAGCTGAAATGCTGAAATTACATCAAGGAGAAATTCCGCAATTATACATTGATTTACTGAAAAAAAATGTATTAAAATTATATGAATCGGTGCACAATCTGGATCAGCTTAAGCATACGGATGAATCTATTCCTCAATCAACTAAAAGCCAGCCTCAAGTTGCTGAAGAAGTCCAAAAAAGAGAAGCCCCTCAAGTGAAGCAAATCCCTGAACCCGAACCACAAGCCATTAAAGTTGAACCCCCGATAAAACAAGAAATTAAAACTGAACCCCCGAAAATAGAAAATAGCATCCAATCCAATTCTGAAATTAATTCAGCAACAAAGGAAGCAAACGAAATGCCCATCGTTAATTTTGGCATCAATAAACCTTCAGAAAAACCTACTCAATCGAAGCCGGTCATTCATCCCGGATCAGATCTTTTTGCAGACACGGTGCCTTCAATTGCCGATAAGTTAAGTGCTCAACAAGATCCAAGTTTGGGGGAAACAATGCAGCAAAATCATATTACAAATATCAAGTCGGCCATTGGAATAAACGAAAAGTTTTTGTTCATCAATGAACTTTTTGGAGGTAATTTACAGGATTATAATCAATCAATTGATCAATTGAATTTGGCTAAAAACCTAGCTGAAGCCACTTCTATTTTTAATCTGTTTCAAGAAAAATTTAATTGGGATGATGAGAATGAAGCTGTGGCCAAACTTAAATTAACCATGAGCCGAAAATATTCACTGGTTTAAAACCTTAGCTTTTAAAAAATGTCAAAATTATATTTAGTCCCCAGTCCCATTGGAAACCTTGAGGACATTAGCATGCGAGCCATCAGGATTCTTAAAGAAGCAGATTTAATTTTGGCAGAAGACACCCGAAAAACGGGCATCTTATTAAAACATTACGAAATCAATAATAAGCTTCGTTCGCATCATCAATTTAACGAACATAAATCAACTTCGGGTATTGTTGAACAATTGGGAAACGGAGCCAACATTGCTTTGATCACCGATGCCGGAACGCCGGGAATTTCAGATCCGGGATTTTATTTGGTTAGGGCTTGTATCGAGGCCCAAATTGAGGTTGAATGTTTGCCTGGTGCCACTGCATTTGTACCTGCCTTGGTACAATCAGGTTTGGCCTCTGATCGTTTCATTTTTGAAGGCTTTTTACCGGTTAAAAAAGGAAGAGCAACCAAACTAAAACAATTGTTGGATCAAACTTATACAATGATTTTTTATGAGTCGCCCCATCGTTTGTTAAAAACCCTCGAACAATTTATTGAAACCTTTGGACCCGATCGAAAAGTTTGTGTTTGCCGGGAGTTAACCAAAATACATGAAGAAAATGCCCGAGGGAACCTTCAGGAAGTTTTTAGCCATTTCCAGAAAAAAACAATTAAAGGTGAAATCGTAATTATTCTGGAGGGGAAAGTCAAAAGAAAAGAACTAAAAAAAAATCCGGGTAAATTTTAAACAATGTTGTACGCTCCTGTACAACCGGACAAAAGAAACGAACACTTTTTAAAATCAAATCAATTTTTAATGAATTGATTTTACGAGCGATACAATTTTGGCACGGAATTGGTTATTACTATAAGCGTCAACACATACTTTTTATCGGAGTCGTCTTTAATTTAATTAAATATTATCGATGTTCTTAATAATTCAGACTCATAATGGTTTAGTTGGCCATAATTAAAAAGGATTTCACAAAATCCGTGATCGATTTTGTGATTGCAATTTCATGTTAGTTAAATATTTGGTGCATTAAAACCTCTCAGAAATGGGAGGTTTTTTTATTAATTTTATATCTAAAATAAATGACTCATGAGTTATACCTACGATTATCCCCGGGCTTTGGTCACCGTCGATTGCCTGATCTACAGAAATAAGCCCACTTCTGAAATACTGCTGATTGAGCGTAAAAATGAACCCCATAAAAATGAATGGGCTTTACCGGGTGGTTTTATTGAAATGGAAGAAGATTTAGTAGATTCAGCCAAACGCGAATTGGAAGAAGAAACCGGATTAATTGGAATTGAGCTTAAACAATTGGCAACTTTTGGAGCTCCGGGGCGCGATCCACGCGGAAGAAATATTACGATCGTATTTTGGGGAGAATGCGACGAAGTTCCAAGAATTAAGGCCGGTGATGATGCAAAAAAAGCTGAATGGTTTGGCATCAATAAATTGCCAAAACTGGCATTTGATCATGATCAAATCATCAAGCTTGCGCTTCAGAATTTACCAAAACTCAGTAAGTAATTTTACTCAACCAACAAATTACAACCCCTAATATCGCTCGAATCAAAGCGACCCAAAATTTCAAATGATCGCCCATCAATTGATTTACCCAAATCCTGAGTCATAATAAAAGAACAGGAATAAATATTGGCTAAATCAATGACATTCACACCACCTGATCGACCATTTTCCATTAAGCAAAAAGGATCGTTGGTATCTCTGATTAAAATTTTCATCCAGGGCGGACACTCAAAAATGCCTTTCCCATTAGAATATGCCTGAGATAATAATTCTGTCATTCCGTATTCAGAATGAATTGATTTTACATGAAAACCTTTTGAAAGCTTTTCATGCAATTCCTCCCTTATTAGTTCCTTCCGCCTGCCTTTCATTCCACCAGTTTCCATCACAATCAAATTAGGATGTTCAATTTCAAAATTTTCAACCAAATCCAATAAAGCAAAACTTACTCCAATCAGTAATATTTTTTTATTCCTTAATTCTTTCGATTGAATTTTGTTTACAAGTTCATTAAGATTATCTAAATAAAAACCACTTTCTGGCTGCCGGCTTTCATTTATTAACTCATTAACCATAAACACCAGTGAAGAACCATTTCGCTCCAGATAGGATGGCAATAAGGCCAAAACACAATATTCCTTCAAATCGCCGTAAAATCTTGAAAATCCATTCATAAAAGATTGAACATATATTTCGGTATCAACCACATAATGCTTGCTTTGCAATGATCCTGTGGTTCCACTGCTTTTAAAAATTTCTTCCGGATTTTTATCAGAACTAATAATTTGATGAGATTTAAAGAATTCGATGGGTAAGAATGGTATTTCCTTATAATGCTTGATGGTTTTCACATCCAAACCCAAATATTGAATATACGCCTGGTAGATCTTATTATTCTTAAATTGAAAATCGAAAATCTCCATGGCCATTGCCTCAAAATCTGTTTCATTTTTAATCTTAAAAACCTGATCTGCTATCAATTTAACTTCTCTCATCTCAGGGCAAATTTAATTAATTGTATCGACATTAATTTTGTAACTTTATTGTGCTGAAGATTTGACCAAAATCAAAGAGATAATTCATTTCTGAAAATACTCTAATGTGCTGAATATATTTAATTTGATGTTTTAAATGACAAAATCCTTTGCTCACAGAAAGATAGTAATCATCACCATCATTGTACTGATTGGGCTTATTTTTATAGTCCGCCTATTCTTTCTTCAGGTAGTTGACAATAAATATAAATTATCAGCAGAGAATAATGTAGTCAGAAAAATTACCCGCTATCCGGCCCGGGGATTAATTTATGATCGTAACAATAAATTATTGGTTTTTAATGAAGCAACCTACGATTTACTCGTGATCCCAAATCAAGTTCAGAATATTGATACAAGTGAACTTTGCCAATTGTTAAAAATAGATCGGGAAACCTACAATGAGTTGCTTGATGGAGCCAAAAAATATTCAAGATTTAAGCCCTCAATATTTCTGGAACAAATTTCAAAAGAAGACTTTGGCTTTTTGGAAGAAAGACTCTACAAATTTAAAGGGTTTTTTGTGCAAGCCAGAACGCTCCGAAAATATCCAAGACCCATCGCATCTCACATTTTAGGATATGTTGGAGAGGTAAATAACACCGAATTAAAAGCCAATTCATATTATAGTTCTGGTGATTATATTGGGAAAAATGGAATAGAAAAATACTACGAAAAGGAGCTGAGAGGAAAGAAAGGAATTGAGTATAAACTGGTTGATGTTTTTAACCGCGAAAAAGGGACTTATTTTGACGGTAAGTATGATACCATGTCTCGCACAGGAAGTGATTTAAGAATTTCTATAGACGCCGACTTACAAGCCTATGGAGAAATTCTCATGAATGGTAAAAAAGGCAGTATAGTAGCTCTTGAGCCTTCAAGCGGAGAAATACTGAGTATGGTATCTACACCTACTTATGATCCCAATTTACTTATCGGGCGTATCCGAAGCGATAATTTTAAACGTTTAAGCAGCGACACCCTTGAGCCACTTTTCAACAGGGCAACCATGGCTCAATATCCACCTGGTTCAACTTTTAAACTTTTAAATGCCTTGGTTGCATTAAAAGAAGGTGTATTAAGAAATAATACAAAATATGAATGCCAAGGGGTGGTTTCTTATCCGATTGTTTGTAGTCACAATCATTATTCACCTCTCGATTTAGATCACGCCATTGAGCAATCATGTAATCCCTATTTCTATAAAGTTTATCGTTCAATACTTGAGCAAAAATCTTATGAAAATATTCAGCAAGCTTATGAAAGCTGGCGTAGTCAGATTGCAGAATTTGGTGTTGGAAAAAAATTAGACTCCGACATTATTGGACAGAGAAATGGTAATTTACCCCAAGCTTCTTATTTTGATCATTATTACGGAAAGAAAGGCTGGAAAGCCATTACTGTTCGATCGCTCTCAATCGGGCAAGGAGAAATTGAACTTACACCTTTGCAGCTTGCCAATCAAGTGGCCATAATTGCAAACCGTGGTTTTTATTATCCACCCCATTTTGTAACAACCATTGATGATGAAGCAAACCCCAATTTTAAAGAGGCGGTACACACTCATTTTAATGAAGCAAATTTTGAGAATATTATTGAAGGGATGTCGCTGGTTTATACAGGTGAACATGGTTCGGCCAGATGGTATCGGATTGACAGTTTACAGATGTGTGGTAAAACAGGAACTTCTGAAAATCCTTTTGGAGAAAACCACTCTGTATTTGTGGCTTTTGCACCGCGAAATAATCCCAAGATAGCCATTTCAGTTGTGGTTGAAAACGCTGGTTTTGGTTCAACCTGGGCTGCTCCCATTGCCACTTTGATGATAGAAAAATATTTAACAGGAACTGTAAAACGAACCTGGTATGAAGATAAAATGAAAAATACGAACCTAATTGGAAATTAAACTTTGAGAGCAAGAAAAGGCACCTTATATAATGTTGATTGGATAACAGCTTTAATTTATCTTATGCTAATAATTATTGGCTGGATAAATATTTACTCGGCTGTTTATGATGAATCCCATCAAAGCATTTTTGATGTATCGCAGCGCTATGGAAAACAGTTAATATGGATTCTTGCTTCTCTGGCCTTGGCTTTTGCCATTTTGCTAATTGATGCAAAATTATTTTCCGTATTCTCTTATCTCATTTACATCATTGGTATTTTAGTTCTCCTGGGCGTATTGATTCTAGGAACCCGGGTTTCCGGGTCGCAATCCTGGTTTCATATAGGTGGTTTTTCGTTGCAACCTTCAGAGTTTGCAAAGTTTGCTACAGCGCTTGCTTTGGCCAAATTTTTAAGTGGTTTAAATGTCAATTTGCGCAGGTTTAGTACCATTTTTCAAGCAGGACTAATTATTATTATACCAGCCTTAATTATCCTACTACAGCCCGATACAGGCTCTGCTTTGGTATTCGGTTCATTTTTAATTGTTCTCTACAGAGAAGGCCTATCATCAAAATTTCTCGTTTTCGGATTCATAGCCATCGTCCTGTTTATCGCTACTTTGCTTCTTAATAAGTTTCTTGTAATTTCTATTTTCTTTGTCATCTTGTTCTTATATTATCTAAAATTAAGAAAAGTAAAGAGGATTTTTTGGGCCACTTTTGTAGTATTTTTATTGGGTTCATCCTATATCTACAGTGTAGATTATGCTTTTGAGAATATTCTTGAACCACATCAGAAAAAGAGGATTAATGTATTAATTGGCAAAGAATCGGACCCACAAGGGGCGGGTTATAATGTAAACCAATCAAAAATTGCCATTGGAAGTGGTGGATTATCGGGCAAAGGATTTTTAAAAGGGACTCAAACCAAATTTAATTTCGTTCCTGAACAAAGTACCGATTTTATTTTTTGTACGGTTGGCGAAGAATGGGGACTTTTGGGAAGTGCTTTTGTTATTTTCTTATACTTAACCCTACTCATTCGAATCATTATTTTGGCCGAAAGACAACGCTCATCCTTTAGTCGGATTTACGGCTATGGAGTGGCATCCATCTTATTTTTTCATTTTATTGTTAACATTGGGATGACCATTGGCTTGGCACCTGTAATTGGCATTCCTCTGCCATTTCTAAGTTATGGTGGATCTTCATTATGGGCATTTACCATTTGTCTTTTTATTTTCATTAGACAAGATGCTTCCCGTCTTGAAAACTTATAAAAAAAGGCGATCAAATAATTGATCGCCTCCTTAATTCAATTTAATATTCTTTAGTAGAAAACGTGTCTGTAATCTTCAATTTCAGCTTCTTCTTCTAATGCTCTGAAGAGTGAATTGTTGGCTAATCTGCTTTCTAACATCATCATCAATTGTGTTTTATAGAAATCTACTCCGTCATTTTCAGCGGTTGGAGTAACACTTTCAATTCTGAATTGGTATACTCCGTTATTTCCTTTTAACAAAGCAGAAGTTTCACCTTGTTTCATTGAAAATACTTTACCAACCAATTCAGGCTCCCTGCCATAGATGTCAATATTTGGTGAAGCAAATGTTAACTCCATCTCTTTAGGATCAGCAGAAAGACTTGCTGCTACCTGATCGAAATCTGTTTTTCCATTCACTTGATTCTGCACATATTCAAATTTCTTTTCTTTAATCACATTTGCTTTGGCAAGTTCATAAACCTCTTCTAAAGAAAGGTTTCCTTCTTCATGAATTCCCTGAAGAATCGCTACAACATACTTACCGTCAAAATCAAATATTTCAGAAATACTTCCTACTTCTGTTTCTTCTTTAAAAGCCCATTGAACAATGCTTCTGGAATAATCGATACCTGCAATATAATTGCTCATAATTCGTAAACCAGGAACACTACGTTTGTTAAGGCCTTGATCAATAATGGCATTCTCATATTCCTCAGGAGTTGTATTTAAAGCTGCAAATTTGCTTGCTTCAGTGTAAACATCCTGATAGGTTTGTCCGCTTGGTTCAATTGCTCTTTCAACTACTGCAACTCTTGCTCTTTCTGCAAATCCTTTTTTACCCATCACACGAATTACATGATATCCAAAAGAAGTTTCGGCAATAACGATGCTATTGATTGGATTGGTTAAAACAGCATTGTTAAAAGATCCAACCATGGCCATATCAGGGAACCAACCCGTATCACCTTCATTATCTTTTGCAGAAGGATCGTCTGACATGCTTACTGCAATTTCGTTAATTTTGTTCTTATTTCTTCTAACAACTTTTACAATACTATCGGCTAAAGCTTTTGCTTCTTCTTTTGTACGTGTAATTTCTGGTCCAGCAAATTGAGCTCCCTGATAACCAATCAGTACATGTGAGGCATTTAATGAATCAGGTCTGTTCTGAACATCAATTATTTTGGCCATATGATAAATATCATTATCCAGATAGGGTTCAATATAAGAGCCTACTTTAGAGCTAAATACTTTTTCATCAAGTTGAACAGGTAATTCTCCTTTTTTATAAAAAGTACTGTCATACCTGGTATCAGAAACTGAATTTACAAAAGTGATGATATCATCAGTTGTTTTAAACTCTTCGTATAATTCTGCAATCTGATTGGTAGTTCTTACACGATCCTCAACAGATGGCTTAACTTCAAACATCACATAATCAACATCTCTAAGCTCTTCTTGTTGCTGATATTCAGCAATATGTTCCTGATAATACTTTTTAATTTCATCATCAGTTACAGAAATCAAACTATCTGAAATATCATAATATGATTTAGCAACAAGATTGATCTTAACTTTTTCATTTTGTGCTTTAAATTCAATTTCTGCCAATTCGTTAGGAATATAATATCCTTTACGAACAAGATTTATGTATTTCTGAGCCAGTTGATCACTTTTAATGGCTTTTTCAATTTGCAACCATTGTTGAGTGGTTGCCTGGTCCATATTATCGATATTTTGCAAAAAGTTTATTACTACATTTCTGTCAAATTCTCCTGTATTTGGATTTGAGAAATATTGCATAATAAATCGATGTGGATTACTACCCTGAACCAATTCAAATAATTCATCTGACGAAACCTCAAGACCAATAGCAGCATACTCATCTCCCATAACAATATCATTCAGATATTGATTCCAAGTCATTTGCCGAACACTGAAGCTTTCGTTTGCTGTCAGGCTTTGTTTACCTACACGTTGCTTCTCGTATTCAATGTTTTGCTCGAGTCTGTTAATAAATTCGCGATATGAAACTTTTTCGCCATTAATCTCACCAACGGTATTGGTATTTCTTGTTTGGGTTTTAGAGAAATCTCCTAATATAAAAGCTGCCAATGCAACCCCAATAACTATTACCAATAATCCTGAGTGTTTCCTAATTTTTCCAATTACTGCCATCTTATTAAACGTTTTTTAGAGTCTGCAAATGTACAACAGAAAGTTCATATTTAAAAAAAAATACAAGACAAAGCTTATAGATATATACAACTACATATCAGGCTATTAAATACTTTTCTGGATTGTTCGGGTAATTTAATACAAATTATTAAGGAAATAAGTAAAGAATAGACTAGAATATTTTAAATGAAATATTAACAATTTAGTCGTCAGTACCAATAATTTTTAAGCTGATAAGCTCTATTCTATTCTTTTCGGCTTGTATAATTTTGAAATTGAAATTATAGATCTTTATGCTTTCATTGATTAGCGGAATGCTTTCATAATGATGAATAATAAAACCGGCTAAAGTTTCATAATCATCCGAAACAGGAATAGAAATATCATACTTTTCGTTTAGGTAATCAATTTCTAATCTGCCCGAAAACAAGAACTCATCCTCCTTAATTTGTTTTTCAAGCAAATCCTCATTATCATGCTCATCTTCAATCTCACCAAATATTTCCTCGATCACATCTTCCATGGTAATCATTCCTGAAGTTCCACCAAATTCATCCACAACCACGGCCACACTTTTATTTTCAGTCAACATGGTCGATAGCACTTTGTTTGCAAGCATTGTTTCAGGAACAATAATGATTGAGTGCAAAATTTCAGTGATGGTTTCAGGCTTTTTAAACATATCATAAGAGTGGGTATACCCAATAATCGTATCAATATTTTCACGATAAATAAGGATTTTTGAGTGCCCTGTTTCAATGAAACTCTGTCGCAATTGCTCCACACTATCACCCTCATCAAAGGCAATAATTTCGGTTCTTGGAGTCATACATTCTCTTAACTTAATGCGGTGAAAATCGATGGCATTCTGGAAAATCTGTATTTCCTGAGAAATCTCACTTTCATCATTTTCACCCTTGGTAAATTCCTTTACATAATCGCCCAAGTCAATGGCACTAAAGCTATAATCTTCCTTCTCAAAATTTACCCGAAAAAGCTTTTTCAATACAAATTCAGAGAATCCTATGAAAAGAAAAACAAAAGGATAAAGAATGTAATAAATTATTTTGACGGGAACGGCAAAAAAATTAATGATGGCATTGGGCCTGATCCTAAATAAAACTTTTGGCAAAAATTCGGCGGTTACAAGTATTAAAAGGGTTGCAATAATGGTTTGAGCCAGTAAAATAAAAAGTTCAGTATCAAAAGGGCTAACAAACAGTTTTTGCAACCATGGAGTTAAGATTTTTGCAATGGCTATTCCATATAAGACCAAAGCAATATTGTTTCCTAATAAAAGGGTTCCAATGAATTTAGAAGGTTTTGAAGCAAAGGTTGCAATGATACGGGCGTTATAATGACCCTTACTTTTATCCAATTCTAATTTGAGCCTGTTTGAACTCACAAAAGCAATTTCAATTCCGGAGAAGAAGCCGGAAAGAATCAGCATAATAATTACAATTGTCCAATTATCCATTGATGGTTTACTTCGGTATTTTCTTTTCGGTGTTTTCTTCCTCTACCTCAACTTGTCCTCTCGAGTTAAAAACTTCATAAAGCTTAAATTGTTCATCCGATTCCATGCCCGATCCATATAAAATTTCAGTAGGAGTGGTAATTTTTACATCTGTTTCAGAATAAATTATTTTTTTGCGTTGATCCCAATTCAATTCATCAGAATTTAATTGCTCTTGTTTTTTAAAATTAATCACAACCACATTCCTTTTTGCAATGAATAATTTTCGCTTTTCATAATTGATTCCGTATTCCCCTTTCATGATGGATTGAACATTCATATAACGATCATAAAATTCAATCTTAAATCCATCCGGAAACTCCGTATAGGCATCTTCGCCCTCAAATTTTTTCATGAGTGGGCTTTGAAGCTTAGCTACAACCCTACCCGAGTCACTTCTTAGAAACTCAAACCCGATTGCTGTCAAATCAGGTATCGAATCGATTTCTGCAAATGCACTTACTTCTTTCAAGTCATTTTTACACGAAAAAAGCATTGTCATGCCTAGAAGCAAAACAACGCTTTTCACGATCAATAAATTATTTAATTTAATGATTTTCAATTATTTTAGTATTTATTTCGCTGCTCGAATTCGAGTTGTTTCATTAATCCAACATTCAATTTTATACGAATCTCCTTCTTTAAGGTTATAGAAAAATATGGTTTCGGTAGTTGGGAAATGTTTTGAATAATCTCTAATTCTGCTATTGGCTATATCAGTCACTTCCGGATCAACTTGTTTTGCCTGTGCATATTTATCAACTGCGGCCCAGTATCCAACACGTTTTGTCAAATCATTATCTCCACAATCGCTGGCTGAAGCACCATATAAATCTCCAATTAAAATATAAGCATCGCCATAATTAGGATTATTTTCGATGGCTTTACGTGCATTTCTTCTGGCTTCAGAAAATTTATTCAACTTCTGATTAACCATGGCCATATAAAAATAAATTTTTGATAATTGCTCTGCGTCTTCTAAAACAGTTGCTTCTTGTAAATAAGGTAAAGCTTCGCTGAAATTTTCTTCTTTTAAATGCATTCTTCCAATTAAGTAAGCAGAAGAAGGTGAAGGTTCCAGATTATACAATTGCACAGTTGCATCAAAATATAACTGAGATTCAACACAGTTTTTCTTATCAAGAATATCAATAATTTTATTTAAAAGCTCAGTGTCTTCTTTATTATTATCAAATTTTGTTTGATAGATTGCAACTAAATCTTCACAAGTAGCAAAGGGCTCAAATTGAGCTTCAATATTACCTTTTGTGTTTTTCCAGGCTGCTAATCTTCTGTTATCAGAAGCATATTTTTTAATGTTCACATCAATGATGTTGCTCACCAAATCATAAGCATCAATAATAGCTGCTTTCTCAACAACCTCTTCCGTAACCATTTTAGCAGTTGTTCTGAAATAATAATTTAGAATAGCACCTTGTGAATTATTTCCTAAGAGGTCAATAGATCGCTTAAAGATCGCATTGGCTTCCGCAAAATTTTGCGTGCGATATTTGTAAAAATCTGCACCCTTACGTGATAAATTTTGTCCTTCTCTTCCGAAAAATTCAATTCTTTTGTCATAAAGCATCAAAAGAGTATCAATATACTTTTCTCTTAAATCCTGATTCTTTTCTTTATTGATAAGATAAGTCATAATTTTAACACCATTGGTGTAAGTTGACTGTTGTGCTTTTGGACAACCTATTAAGACATCTCTCCATGGTTTAATGGCGTCCACAACCACATTACTTTTATATTTAGATTCCTTCCACTGACGGAAAAATTCCTGATATAAAGAGATATTAATTTTACACGTTTCTGGATCTTCTCCAAATTTTGATTCATCTTGAGCAACTACATTAAGATTAGGACTGATGATCAAACAGCCTAGTAACAAAATGAATATTAGTTTCGCTTTCATAATAGTGATAATTTATTGTTAGTTATATTTTGGTTTGCTAAACCAGCGTTGATGCATTGTAATTCCGATCATAAATTTGAAATACTTTTCTTGTATTAAATTGTTTTTAACCGTACCTCTTTGTCCATATTCAAATCCAAGATTCACAGTCGACCGAGAATTCCTCAATGGTAATCCAACTCCAAAACTTATGCCAAAATCGTTAATTCTGTTGCTGTTAACTTCCAAAGGTGTTTGCTCATACTTGATTCCAAACCGATAGCTAACTCTTTTAAAGTATGAATTTACGCTGTTATAATTGGGAATAATTTCCATTCCCAATCCAAATCTCATCGTATTTTTAAGGGAATCAGAAACCCCAAATGATTCATGCTCTTCCCAATATTGCTGTTGAAATTCCAAGCCCAGTTTCCATTTATTCACTTCAGAAAATGTAATTCCAAAACCTAAATTTTTAGGGATAACGACAGATCCTTTTAAATCCTGAATCATAGAAATCGTATCTCTAAAATCTTCAACATTGGTAAATGTAGGAACAAAAGTTCTGGCTATTTCTTCTTTATTGGCTTTCAATGATGATTTACTTGTATAAACAGCTCCAACATCTATATTCACAGAATTGATTTTCCCGTGATATTGAAGTCCGAAATTTACATTAAAGTCATTGATAGAAACAGAATTGCTTAAATGTGTTGAGATGTAATCAACTGAATCGATAAAACCAATAGCTCTGACTTTATCAATGGTTCCGAAAAAGTATCCAATATTTACTCCTACAGAGAAATTTTTATTGATTTTAAATCCATGTCCCCAATAAAGTTGATTTATTCCACCACTTCCTTCATCAAAAAACTGAACATTTCCGACATTGGTAACATCCTCAACATATCCATAACTATATCCAACATTACTAAATGGAACCAATCCCATACTGGTTTTCCACCAGTTATTAATTGAAAAACCAAAAGATAAATAGTTTAAAGATGCATAACTCGTAGCTTCATTGGTTGTCGCATTCTTCAATGAAACATTATTGGCCAACAGGCCTGCATCAAAAAGAAAAGACAAAGAATCGAATGCTGCATATGATGCAGGGTTAGAGAAGTTTATGGATCCATTATCGAAAACAGAATAGCTAACACCACCCATTGATAAACTTTTTACATTGAAAGTATTATTAACTTCTCCTAAGCCATATATTGAATATGGAGAAGTGGTTCGAGTTTGTGCCCATAAGGTAGAATGAATAAGTAAAACCGTCCCAACCAATAGAATTCGAAAAATGCTATTTTTTAATCTCATTAAACTCCAGTATTATATTTAACCCAATCATTACAATATTTGGGAGTGCAAAGATGTTATTTTTTAGTCTTTTATCAAAATAAATATGATCCCCACCACTTAAAATTACTGTTAAATTTTCATAAATATTCTGATAAGCCCCTATAATACCGTCAATTTCACTAATTAGCCCATTGTACACACCAGATAAGATTGATTCTTCGGTGGTAGACCCTATGAGATAATCAATATTTTTAACCTCCACCAACGGAAGCTTATCTGTAAATTCATGCATTGATCTCAACCTCATTTTCAATCCGGCGGTAATTGATCCACCCAAATATTCCAAATGCTCATTAATAAAATCGAAGGTTATACAACTACCTGCATCAATTACTAAAACATTTTTATTAGGATACAAATGATTGGCTGCAACAACAGCTGCTATGCGATCTTTACCCAGAGTTTTGGGGCTTTTATAATTATTTTTTATGGGCAAAGGTGTGCTGGAATCGAGTTCAAAAAAGAAATATTTATCCTCCAGATATGATTTGATTTCATTAGGATAATTAACCACGCTGGAGATAATTGCAGAATGTATTTGTGGGTACTCATCAGTAATTTTACGCAAATCATCGACTCCCAAATGCTCAAATTTATATTGCTTGATAAGCTGATTCGCATAAAAAACAGCAATTTTCACAAAAGTATTCCCAAAATCAATAATTAACTTCATTCGTGTAAATCAATAAGATAAGTGTACAAAAATACATATCTGTACGAAAAATGCGCTGTTTTTTAAAAAAAATTTCTGTAATTAAAAAAACTTCGTAAATTTGCGCCACCAAAGTTGATGGTACCATAGCTCAGTTGGTAGAGCAACGGACTGAAAATCCGTGTGTCCCTGGTTCAAATCCAGGTGGTACCACTTCAAGCCAAGCCTGTACAAATACGTACAGGCTTTTTTTATTTTTTATTCCTTAGTCGACCATTTATCTCTATATTTATGGTCTTTATAGAAAATTTTATCTCATTAATCGTACAAATAAATTTAACAATTATGAAAAAAATTATCGCACTCATGGCCATTTTTGCCATTTTTATTGGTACTACAACCGCACAAGACTTATCAGAGATACTTGAAAATTATTATGAAGTAAATGGTCAGGATAAATTATCAGAAGTTAAAACCATAACCATTACTGGTAAGATATTTCAAATGGGTTCTGAATTCAGTTTTACAAGAATCGGCATGCGCCCGGATAAATTTCGACTTGAAGCTGACATTATGGGACAAAAAATGATTCAGGCTTTTAACGGAACCGATGCATGGATGATTGCTCCTTGGATGGGTTCAACCGACCCTCAAGACATTCCTGCAGATCAATTAAAGCCCATGAAAAAAGAAGCTGATTTTGATGGCGTTTTATTCAAGTATGAAGAAAAAGGAATCACTCTTGAATATGAAGGAATTGAAGATGTTGAAGGATCAGATGCTCATAAAATAAAAGCAACTTATGAAGATGGTGACGAAGTTTCCATTTTTATTGATGCCGAAAATTTTGTCATGTTAAAAATGGAGCAATTATTGCCTTCAATGATGGGTGGTGAAGCTTTAACAGAGACTTTCATGAGTAATTATAAAATGGTTGATGGAATGGCCGTTGCATATAGTATTGAAACAAAAGTTCAAGGCCAGGTAACCGCTCAAATTAAAATCGAAACTGTTGAATACGACACAGAAGTAGATGAAAGTATTTTTGAACGCCCTGCAAAAAAATAAGGTATTTTTGAATGATCGGCTAAATCTACTTTAATCAGTTTCGTTTTTAGATTACTGCTTAAACTATTTCAAATAATTTACATTTCTGAGTTTATGAAAAAAAAACATTGGTTTCCAATCGTTTTGAGTGTGTTTGTTCCTGTTTTATTTTTAATCTTTTATAGCAATAATTATCAAATTGATAGGGAACAATATGAACAATTTTTATTGTCTGAATTTGAAAAGATTCCACAACCCAGTGATGAACAATTAGCAGATCTTCCAAAACCAACACGTCCTGATTTAGCAGCCATTCAGGACTATTTTATGACCTTGGATCCCAATTTACAAAGGGTTCCAACCGAAAGACTCAAAACAGCTTATTTGCAAACCCAAGCCATCAACAAGCAAAAAAGTGCCAGTGTTTTTGCTTCGGATGTTGAATGGATAGAAGTACCTTCAAATATGGCCGGGCGTACGCGGGCTTTTATGATCGACCCCAACGATTTAAGTGGAAATACAGCCTGGGCTGGTTCGGTAACGGGAGGCCTTTGGGTGAATAATAACTTTAAAGACAATAATTCTTCATGGCAAGCTGTTGAATCTTTTTGGAGTAACTTAGTCATCAGTTGTATTGTAGCCGATCCCAACAATTCAAACACCTTTTATGTCGGCACAGGAGAAGCACAAACCGCTTTTACCATTTATCGCGAATCATCAGGGGTGGGTGCCGGTATCTGGAAAACCACCGATGGAGGGCTTAACTGGGAGCTTATTTCTTCAAGTGAAAACTTTAAATTCATCACCGATATTGAAATCAAAAATAACAACGGGACGAGTGAAATTTATGCAGGGGTAACCTCCGGAATTTATAAAGGAGCAAATCATCAAAGTGAACCAACCGATGGTTTATACCGATCGGTAAACAACGGAAATAGCTGGGAACAGGTTTTGCCGAACATAAAAAACAGCAACACTCCTTACGCACCTGCCGATATTGAAATTACCACTGCAGGCCAAATTCTGGTGGGCAGTATGCGAAATTTAAATGATGAAGGGGGCGGAACAATTTTGTATTCTGATGATGGGACTAAAGATTCCTGGTCAATTTATGATGGATACGTTTCAATCATTGAAAATTCTTTCAAATATAACATTCCGGGCAGGGTTATTTTAGCAAGTGCACCATCTAATCCTGATGTCATTTATGCCCTTTATGATGTCGCCTGGATCAATTCTGAGAATAACTTTAAACATTCGCGGGGACAGTACATTTTAAAATCTACCCGAAAAGGAGCCTGGAATCCGGTTTCAATTCCTAGCGATGGATCTTATTACTGGGCCAGCATAGGTTGGCATGCCTTGGCAGCAGCTGTAGATCCCAATGACGAGAACACCATTTATGTGGGTGGCTTGGATACCTATAAATCTACAACAGGAGGATCGAGTTGGCATAGAGTATCTGATTGGACTGGTATGTATTCTGGAGCTACCGGTAGTTATATCCATGCAGATATTCATAAAATCATGTTTTTGAACAATAGCTCAAATGAAATGATAGTGACCACAGATGGTGGGGTTTTTCATACAACATCAGCCAATGAATACAATCCGGTTTTTGCACAAAAAAACCAAGATTATAATACTTTGCAATTCTACACCTGTGCTATTGATCCGCGGGCAGGATCTAACATCTTTTTAGGCGGATTACAAGACAATGGAACGGTCAGATATTCGGGCAATCCCATTTCATTTAACAGCCGGGTTGATGGTGGAGATGGAGCCTTTTGTTTTATCGACCAGAATGAACCCAACATCATGATCTCTTCCATTTATTATAACCGATATTTTTTCTTTGCTAATAATAATTTTGAAAGTCGAGTATCTCAATCTTCAACATATAGTGGTACTGGCATCTTTATCAATCCCGCAGATTATGACAATAACTTAAACATCCTCTACGCCAATGCCACTACATTTCTTAACCAAAATAAAAATCGACTGTTAAGAATTTCAGGCATCCCAAATGCTCCACAAGAAGAACTGATTTTGGTTACCTCCGATGTAAATGTTCCTTTTTCACACCTATCAGTATCACCCTATTCTCCAACAAACACATCAACCCTTTTTGCAGGAACCCAATCGGGTAGATTGTTTAAAATAGAAAATGCTCAGGCCATACCCAATTCAACTGAAATTGGAGATTCAAACTTTCCTACTGCAAATATTTCAAGTGTAGCTGTAGGATCCTCCGAAGATGAATTATTGGTTACTTTCTCAAATTATGGGGTTTCCTCTATTTGGTACACAACAGATGGAGGACAAAGCTGGTTAGAAAAAGAAGGAAACCTTCCTGACATGCCTGTACGTTGGTCTCTGTTTCATCCATATGAAAACAATATAGCATACATCGCCACAGAAATGGGCGTTTGGGCAACTGAACAACTAAACGAAGTAAACCCTGAGTGGATTCCTTTATCAAACGGCCTTCCAAATGTCAGGGTGGATATGATTAAATTACGAAAATCTGATCAAACCATTTTGGCGGCGACACATGGTCGTGGTCTCGCTTATACCGCCATTTCACAAGTTGGAATTAATGATCAGAATCAGTACAATGAAAACTTTAAGCTTTACCCCAATCCGGCCGAGAACTTTATAAATCTTAGATTTAAAACTGAACAAGCCCGTAAAATTCAACTACAAGTTTATGACCCGTCGGGACGATTGGTATTTTCAGAAGAGAAGTTTAATGTACAAGGCCTTTATACAAAATCCATAAACCTGGCAGACCTCCCAAAGGGAATTTTTGTTGTTAATTTAAGGATTGATGATCGCTTACTTTCAAAAAAAATTATCCATCAGTAATCCTCAGGGAATGATCAAAAATCATGAAAATTAAAGATTTATGAATTGGCTCATTTTTTGGATCGTCATTTATTTAATCATCATTGTTTACCTGACCTTAAAGCATGTTAAAACGAAAAATGTTGAGGCCTATCTGGTAAACAATCGCAACACCCGAACCCTTCCCCTGGTATTTACCACCCTTGCTACTTTTGTGGGTGGAGGCACATCCATCGGATTGATGGCTATGGGTTATGAATCTGGTTTTGCAGCAGTTGGAATTGGAATTGCTTATGTAATTGGATTTTTTATTCTTTCCAAATATGCCGGAAAAATCAGACAAAGTGGGTTTGAACATCAGATTTATTCTTTCCCTCAATTCCTGATTCGTAAATACATTAAAGAAAAAAACACCAAATTTGCCCGTTCTTTTGCAGCCGTTGTAAGTGGGGTAAACATCTTCATTTTCTTCTTTTTACTGGCTGCCCAGTTTGTGGGAATGGCCTCATTGTTAAAATTTGCCTTCGGAATTGATTACCAAATTGCCGCCATCATTTCATGCATGGTTGTCATTACTTATACTGCCATTGCCGGTTTATCAGGGGTTATTGTAACAGATATGCTGCAATTCATTACCATCATCGTAATGATTATTTTGATTTTTATTCCGGGAATTATGGCAAATACAAACAACCTAAATCTGCTTTCTGAACTTCCCAAAAACCATCTGAATGGTTCATTTTACGGATGGGCATTTTTAGTGGCACTCCCACTATTTCTGGCGCCTTCTGTTTTGGTTCGATTGGATATCTGGCAACGATTATTGGCTGCAAAAGATCAAAAAACCGCGCGGAAAATGAGTATTTATTCCGGGCTCGGAATGCTTCCGTTTTACATTATTTTTCCATTGGTTGGGATGGCCATTCATCTTGTTATCCCTGAAGCCATCGACCCCAAAGATGTGACCTATCTTTTTATTGCCCGACATTCAAACAATTTCATCCTGGGCTTTGCAGTTATTGGATTAATTTCAGCACTGATGTCGTCAGGAGATAGCTTTTTGAACTTAATTTCAATTTCGGCCGTTAATGATTTTAAATTAATGGGGAAAGTGAAACCAAGCCCGAAACAAATGCAGCCAAAAATTAGATTGGCAACTTTTATTTTTGGAATCATTGCAACCATTATGGCCCTGGTTTTCCCAAAGATTGTTGATTTAATGGTGGTGGGAATTGGAACCATTGTTATTTTTGTACCGGCTACTTTTTTAGCCTTGAAAATGAAAGAAACCTTTGTATTCAATCGCCTGGCATTTACAAGCATCATTTCAGGCTTTTTTGTAAACCTGATTTTTTTCATCTGGGGAGTTATTGATCCAGAATCTTTTGAACCCAAATCAAGTTTTATCCCCGCATTTATTACTTCATTTTTAATTTTGCTGATCGGGTATTTTATTAAAATAAAAGCGAAGAAATATGATTAATTTATATTCCGACGAATACTTTATGAAAGAAGCTTTAAAAGAAGCTCAAAAAGCATTGGACAAAGATGAAGTGCCCGTTGGTGCCATCATCGTTTATAATGATAAAATTATTGCCAGGGCACATAACTTAACAGAAACACTCAACGATGTTACTGCGCATGCCGAAATGCAGGCTTTTACCTCTGCAACAAACACCTTGGGCGGAAAATATTTAAACGATTGCATTTTATATGTTACCCTCGAACCTTGTTTTATGTGTGCCGGAGCAGCCCTCTGGGCTCAAATTGGGCATATAAAATACGGTGCTTCTGATCCTAAAAAGGGTTACTCAAAAATTAAAGAGCCCTTTTTACACCCAAAAACTAAAGTAACTTCAGGCATACTTGAAAACGAATGTTCTCAAATTTTAAGTGATTTTTTTAAGAGTAAGCGAACAAAGAAGTAACATTTTAAGTCCTTTTTAATCACCTGCTCTGAATTAAAAATAATTTAGAATATTTCTTCATACGTTCTCTACCCCTCCATTATCAATCATTATAAGAATTCTCACAACTCTTTTCTTATTCAATAAATCATTATTTTTAATAAAGAATTATTTCTTTAATTAAAAATTAATATACATTTGCAGAGTGAATTAATGAAATTTTTCTTTAATTAAATTTTATTGAAATGGCAACTTCAAAAAATAAAAAAAACCTTGTCGGGATACCAGAGCCATCCTTAAGGCGATTACCACTTTATTTATCTTACATAAAGAACAGTGATTTTATTGAACGGAAGTTTATTTCAGCTACCCATATTGCTAAAGATCTAAACCTCGACCCGACACAAGTGACCAAAGACATTGCTTATATGGATATCATTGGCAAAACCCGTGTAGGATATGATGTAAATGAGCTGATCGAAACCTTAGAAGACTTTTTGGGCTACCGCAATACCAATAAAGCCTTTTTAATTGGTGCCGGGAATTTAGGAACCGCTTTGATGAAATACGGAGGTTTTGAAAAAAGCGGACTTAAAATTATCGCAGCCTTTGACAACGATCCTCAAATTATCGGTAAAGAGATAGAAAATATAAAAATAATGCCGGTCGAAAAATTTGCCAATTTGGTGAGCCGAATGCACATTAGCGTTGGGATATTAACGGTACCAGCCGCGGTAGCCCAGGAATATGCTGATTTAATGATCTCATGCGGAATTAAAGCCATTTGGAATTTTGCCCCGCTACCCTTAAAAACCAATGATGAAACCATCATTGAAAACACCTCAATATATTCAAATTTAGCCGTTTTATTAAAAAAACTAAACCCTTAATTTTCAAATATTAAGTCGTATTCAAAAAGCAAGAAGAAATGAGTGCACAAGTAAAAGAAATGAATCCCAAGATTCGAAAATTTGAGAGAGTGCTCGAAATTATTAAAGAGAATAATAACGACAAAGCACGACTAATTACCATTTTACAGCAGGTTCAACATGAATATCGTTACTTACCTGCCGAAGTTCTTACTTACATAGCAACATCGCTGGATATGCCCGTAGCAGAGGTTTATGGCGTAGCTACTTTTTATGCCCATTTTACCCTGGAGGCCAAAGGCAAATACGTGATTAAAATTTGTAATGGAACAGCCTGCCACGTGAAAGGATCGATGAATCTTCACCAAATCATTAAAGACCATCTAAAACTGGATAATAATACCAACACAACTCCCGATATGCTTTTCACCCTCGAAACTGTAAGTTGCCTGGGAGCCTGCGGTCTTGCACCCGTCATTGTTGTAAATGATGATGTATACGGACAAGTAACAGAGGAAAAAGTAAGTGAAATTTTAGAAAGCTATATCAAAAGAGAAGGAGAAGAATAATGCAAACAACATATCAGGAATTAGCTACTGTCGCACAAAATTATGCGAAGGCTACCGAAAATATACAAAAGCGAATCGTTATCTGCGCCGGAACAGGCTGCATCGCCAATGGTGCTTTAAAGGTTTTTGAAGCTTTTAAGGAAGAATTGAACAAGGCAGATTACAATGTTATCGTGGAACTCGACAAACATGAATGCAATGGTAAAGATGAAATTCATGTTTCAGGAAGTGGCTGCCAGGGATTTTGTGCCCAGGGCCCTTTGGTGAATATTTCTCCCGGTAAAATCTTATACGTAAAGGTTCGTCCCGAAGATGTGAAAAATATTGTTGCGAAAACCATTGCCAAAGATGAGGTGATTGAAGATTTACTTTACGTAGATCCTTCAACCCATGAAATTTGTAAAGGTCAAAATGAAATTCCGTTCTACAAAAGACAAAAAAGAATCGTGTTGAATGAATGTGGATTGATTGATCCTGAAAATATTTCAGAGTACATTTCATTGGGTGGTTATACAGCAGCAGAAAGGGTGTATAAATCTTTAGAACCTGCACAAATTTGTAAAGAAGTTATTGATGCCGGTTTACGCGGACGAGGAGGAGGTGGATTCCCAACAGGAAAGAAATGGGAATTTGCACTGGCCGAAGAAAGTGAAAAAAAATATGTAATCTGTAATGGTGATGAGGGGGATCCGGGAGCATTTATGGATCGAAGCCTGATGGAAGGAAATCCACACCGGGTAATTGAGGGGATGATGATTACAGCCAAGGCAATTGGTGCCGATGAAGGTTACGTATATGTTCGACTGGAATACCCACTTGCTGTTGAACGCATGAAAAAGGCCATAGAGGATGCGCGTAAATCCGGCATTTTAGGGAATAATATTTTTAATACTGATTTCAATTTTGAGCTCCATGTAATGGAAGGTGCCGGGGCTTTTGTTTGCGGAGAAGAAACTGCACTCATGAGCTCTATTGAAGGGAAAAGGGGAATGCCCTCTCCCAAACCACCCTTCCCGGCTCAAAGTGGTTTATGGAAAAAACCAACCATCATCAACAATGTAGAAACCCTGGCTGCTGTTCCACTAATTTTCAGGCATGATGCTGAATGGTTCAGACAGGAAGGAACAAAGAACTCACCCGGTACAAAAACTTTTGCCTTAACAGGTCACGTTGCAAATACCGGATTAATTGAAGTTCCTTTTGGAACAACCCTTCGCGAAATTGTTTACAACATTGGTGGTGGTGTTACCAACGACAAAGGAGAAATTGTGAATGAAGGCTTTAAAGCCGTACAAATTGGTGGTCCTTCCGGAGGTTGCCTGACCGAAGCTGAACTGGATCTACCACTCGATTACGACAACTTAATTGAAGCTGGTGCCATGGTAGGATCAGGAGGTTTGGTGGTAATGAACAAACAATCCTGTATGATTCAGATTGCCCGTTTCTTTATGAATTTTACCCAAGAAGAAAGCTGCGGAAAATGTGTCCCTTGTCGAGAAGGAACCAAGCAAATGCTGGCGATGCTTGACCAAATTATTGAAGGTGAAGCCGACGAAAGCATCATTCCCAGGCTCCAAAAACTGGGTCGTGTGATTCAAAAAGGAAGTTTATGTGGATTGGGTAAAACAGCGCCCGGTCCGGTAATTTCAACCCTTGAAAAATTTAGGGAAGAGTATGAAGAACACATCAATCAGAAATATTGCGCAACCGGAAGGTGCAAAGCCCTGGCCGTTATCGAAATTGATCCCGAAAAATGTATTGGCTGTACCGCATGTGCGCGTAAGTGTCCGGTGAATGCCATTTCAGGAAATAAAAAAGAGGCACATAAAATTGATCCAAGCATTTGTATTAAGTGTGGTGTATGTGCCGAGGTATGTAAGTTTGATGCAGTTATCGGGTTTTAATAATCATTGTTCTAGAATAAAAAGAGCTTAAAGATTTAAAGAGATGGAAAATAAAAATACTATAATAATTGATGGAATTGAAGTTCCGTTGGAGGGTGAAAAAAACATTTTGGAAGTAGCCAGAAAAGTGAATATTGAAATCCCTACTTTTTGTTATCATTCTGATTTAAGTGTTTACGGAGCATGCCGACTTTGTTTGGTTGATGTTGAAGGCCGGGGAATTATGGCTTCCTGCTCTACTCCTGCCGAAGCAGGCCTTAAGGTTAAAACAAATACGGCAGAAATCAGGGAAATCAGGAAAACCAATTTAGAGCTATTACTGGCCAATCATAAAACAGATTGCCCAACTTGTGTAAGAAGTTCAAATTGCAAACTTCAGGATTTAACCCGAAGATTGGGCGTTGAAGAAATCAGCTACCCAAAAACAGATAAAATTGAGCCCATCGATAACTTTTCCCCAAGTATTGTTCGCGATCCCAATAAATGTATATTGTGTGGAGATTGTGTGAGGGTGTGTAAAGAAATCCAGTCGGTTGGAGCCATTGATTTTACAAAAAGAGGGGCCAGTACCCGCGTTGAACCCGCTTTTGGGAAAAACCTCAATGAGGTTGAATGTGTGTATTGCGGTCAATGTGTAACCATTTGTCCAACCGGTGCTTTACAAGTAAAATCAGAAGTTGAGCAGGTTTGGGATGATCTGTATAATGAAGATAAAGTAGTGGTGGTACAAATTGCTCCGGCAGTGAGGGTCGCTTTAGGTGAAGAGTTTGGCGCAGAACCCGGACACATTAAAATCGGGCAAATTGTTGCTGCATTAAAACACATGGGCTTTAACCAGGTGTACGATACTTCTTTCGCAGCTGATTTAACCATTTTTGAGGAAGCTACCGAATTCATCAAACGTAAAACCGAAGGTGGAATTTTGCCACAATTTACCAGTTGTTGTCCTTCATGGGTGAAATTTGTTGAGCAATATTATCCAGGCCTGTTACCAAATATGTCGACATGTAAGTCACCTCAACAAATGTTTGGAAGCATAGCAAAAGAAATTCTGCCCGAACTATTAGGGATTAAAAAAGAGCAATTGGTATTGGTTTCGGTCATGCCTTGTACAGCTAAAAAATTTGAAGCCAAACGTGATGAATTCATTCATGAAAATATTGCTGAAGTTGATCATGTAATTACAACGGTTGAGTTGGCAAAAATGATTGCAGAAACCGGAATTCAATTTAACAAACTTGCTCCTGAATCACTTGATTTACCACTGGGATTTAAAACCGGTGGAGGAATTATTTTCGGAAATTCTGGGGGAGTAAGTGAAGCAGTTCTTCGTTTTGCTTATGAAAAAATTACTGGCGTATCGCTGGGCAACCTCGATTTTAATGTAGTACGCGGAACAAAAGGGATACGCGAAGCAAAAGTTAAAATCGGGGAATTGGAACTTAAGCTTGCCATTGTGCATAGCTTAGCCAATGCACGTAAAATCTGCCAATTGATTGAAGCCGGTAAATGTGATTATGACTTTATCGAAGTGATGTCGTGTCCGGGTGGCTGTATTGATGGTGGAGGTCAACCAGTAAATTGGGATGCCGATTTTAAAGAAAGACGCACCCAGGGATTATACAATGCCGATAAAATGTTGCAATTACACAAGTCTCAGGACAATCCATACATCAATGAGTTATACGAAAATGTTTTAGGTGAAATAGGAGGTCACAAAGCACATCAGCTACTTCATACCAAATATCACCCTCGCAAAAGAATTAATGATCATGATTTATCTTTAGGAGAACCGGACACTAGAAAAATTGAGGTGAAAGTATGCATCGGAACCAATTGTTTTGTGAAAGGTTCTCAGGAAATACTTAAACAATTAATGGATTTTGTGTCTGAAAACAATCTGGATGATCAAGTAGAATTTAGAGCCATAGATGAGCATGTAGATGTTAAAGCAACGTTCTGCATGGAGCGTTGCAGTGAGGCACCCATTGTTTCTATTGGCAGCACAATATTAGAAAGAGCTACAGCCGAAAAAGCCATAGCTCTTTTAGAAGAGAAACTAAACCATGTTTTAGTTTAGATTGTTCGTTGAATTATTATACCTGAAAGGTGTTGGGGTTATCTAATAAGATTAAACTTTTTAAATGCTGTCATTCCGGACTTGTTCCGGAATCTCAAAATCAATTTAAATAGATTCTGAAATAAATTCAGAATGACGAATTTTTTTTTAGATAGCCCCACTCTTTTTTTTCACTGTTTAGAAAGCATATTTTTAAACAAGATATTATTAATCTATATACATCATTTTCAAATAGATTAACTAATTTTGTTGCCGGAAAAAAAAGGGAATCATTTTAGGTGTTAAATGATAAAGACGGAGGGAAAAATGAATAAGACAATCAAAAGCCAGGTGGTGTATACCAATCCTGCAAAGTGCCGCGATTGCTATCGTTGCGTAAGGGTTTGTCCGGTGAATGCCATTAAAATTGAAGACGGACAAGCCAATGTCATTGTTGAAAAGTGTATTGCTTGTGGAATTTGCGTGAATGAATGTCCGCAAGGAGCCAAACAGTATCGTTCGGACATTGAAAAAGTTTCCAATTATTTAAACCAAAATATTGAAGTTGCCATCTCACTGGCACCATCTTTTGTGAGTATTTATGATGAGTGGGAACAAAAAAGAATTCCATCTGCTTTGCGCGAACTTGGTTTTAGTATTATTGAAGAAACGGCTATTGGTGCCTATTATGTGGCACAGGAAAGTTTAAAAAAGATTAAAGAAAATCCCCATAAATCACACATTAGTTCTTCCTGTCCGGCGGTTGTCGAATACATTGAGAAATATGTTCCCGAAAGAATTTCAAATATTTTGGAAGTAAACTCTCCCATGGTTGCACATGGCAAAATATTGAAGCAAAAATGGGGAAGAGAATTAAAAGTCGTATTTATCGGTCCTTGCACAGCTAAAAAATTGGAGGCCAACAGAACAGAAAACCGTCCGTTTGTTGATGCCGTTTTAAGTTTTGAAGAATTCGATCAACTTTTAAAACTCAATCATATTATTTTAAGCGAATGCGAAGAAAGCAATTTCGACAAAGACCCTATAGAAAATGCTCGCTTATTTCCTTTAGAAGGAGGGCTACTAAAAACAGCCAATATCTCAACTGATATGTTATCTCAAGATATCATTGCAGTAAGTGGGTTTCATGAAATCAATGAATTGCTGGAGAATATGAATTCTTCAAGCGAAAGAATGATTATTGAACCTTTATTTTGTAAATCAGGTTGTATTAATGGTCCGGCCATTATCAAAAATAAAAATGTATTCGAGCGAAGAAAAAATGTGATTGAATACGGAAGTACAACAAATCAAAAATCAATTTCCGAAGAAATCCCCAATATCGAAACTCACTTTAAATATCAATCCATCCAATCAACTAAAGAATATAGTGAGGAAGACATTCAAAAAATATTTGAAATCAGTGGCAAATCAAATCCTGAAAATCAGTTGAATTGCGGAGCATGTGGTTATGAAAATTGCCGTGAAAATGCCAAAGCAGTTTTAGAAGGAATTGCTGAAGCTGAAATGTGTATGCCTTATATGAGGCGAGTGGCCGAACAAAAAAACGATACCATTGTAAACTCTGCTCCGAATGGAATTGTAATTCTTGATGAAAAATTGAACATCATTAGCATAAATCCATCCTTCAAAAAAATGTTCAGTTGTTCAGATGCCATTGTTGGTAAGCCTATTTCTTACTTAATTGATCAGGACCCTTTTGAAAAGTTGATTGCTAATCCTGAAGAAGTAATTAAAAAAATGGTTCGATACAATTCCTATAATTTGGTTTGTCATCAAATTCATTATGCACTGCCCGAAGAAAAACATTTTGTAGGAGTATTTGTGGATATAACCAATGTTCATCAAAACGAATTTAAACTCAACAAAATAAAACAGGAAACAGTTATCCAGGCTCAGGAATTGATGGAACATCAAATTTCGATGGCGCAGCAAATTGCCAAATTTTTAGGCGAGAATTCTGCCAAAGGCGAAATGCTCATGAAAAAACTCATTGATGTAATTGAAGAAGATAAATAAACCCATGAGTTATTTACACGTTGACATATCAACAAAGCAAAGCTCAAAAATTGCCGGTGATCCCTGCGGCGATGTCATTGGATTTGAACGTGATGACATTTCTACCACCATGATTTTAAGTGATGGATTGGGGTCGGGCATCAAGGCAAATATTGCTGCAAATATGTGTGTTGGAAGAGGTTTGGAGCTGATGAGAAATGGAGCTTCTCTGAAACACATTTTCTCAAGCATGGTTAAAACCATGAATGATGCCTGGGGCACTGATGATCCCTTCGCTGTTTTCAGTATTGCCAGAATTTTGAGAAATGGAGAAGCCAGCATTCTGTCTTACGAATGTCCACCTCCTATTTTAATTAATGAATATTCGGGCAGTGTACTCAAATCAAAAGTTTCAACCATCGAAAAGGCCATTATTTCTGAGAGTCATTGTTTACTAAAAGGAGGTGAAGGAATTTTATTGGTCAGTGATGGAATTACCCAGGCCGGACTTGGTCAGGGTTTGGTTAATGGTTGGGAAACAAAAGGTGTTTCAAATTTCATCACCGATAAACTATTAAATAAACATGCTGAAGTAAATGATATTCCAGAATTGGTTCATGAAGAAGCCCGAGCCTATTGGGGACGAAGCAAAGGAGACGATTGCAGCGTTGCCCTGGCGCGATGCAGGCGCGGAATCAGTGTAAATATTTTAAGCGGTCCACCATCTGATCCATCAAAAGATGAAGAATTTGTAAGTGACTTTTTAAATTCAGAAGGGATCAAAATTGTATGTGGAGGAACAACAGCAAAAATAGTTTCCAAAATTCTTGGAAAACCTCTATCCATTAAAGATAACACAGGAAATGCCTTAACACCTCCCGAGTATTGCATTCAAGGAATTAATTGCGTAACAGAAGGCGCTGTTACCCTAAATCAGGTTTATAATATCATTGATGAAGATTTAAACAATCAACCCAATAAAAGCGGTGTTTACGAATTGGTTGATTTTTTAAATATAGCCGATAAAATTAATTTTTGGATCGGTAACTCACAAAACATAGGAATTGGGCATATTGCATTCAAACAACAACATATTTTGGCACGTGAAAAAATTACTTATTTGTTGATTGAAAAGCTTCGAAAAATGGGCAAATTGGTTATTACCAAAAACCTATAAAAAAGACCTAAAAATTTTCATTAACTTTAATTCCAGTCTATAATAATTCTAGAAATTATTTGGATTTTGTTGGACAAGTATTACAGCCGAATATTTTATAAATACCGCAAAATCCAATCAAAGAGGTTGCCAACATTATGAATCCGAATATACCCAAAACAATGGCCCAAACACCTGTTAATATTTGTGCATACAAAATATAAGCAATCACAATTGCTACAATAATTCTAAAAATTTTATCGATTAATCCAACGTTTTTTTCCATGGTTTATTTGTTTGGTTGAAAGCCAAATATAGAATTATAAACCAAGAAAGTCAATCTGCTAAATTCCGGAGGTATTTAAATTTCCGATGCTAATGGTAATGGTTCGCTTACTCTTACTCTTAGTCCCTGAAGCCTTAACCGTTACCTGCAAGTGCAAATTATAAATATTCAAATTCATTTCTTTGGATCGGATTTGGCCAATCTTAGAAATATCTGAGTTGATGATACCTGAAAATCTGCTCACCCGGGTATTCATAATTTCATTTTCACCCTTTAAAAATTTTCGGTCATAATCCTGAAATTCATAAATATTGGCAATCTCGTTAATGGTTAACACCTGAAGGTTTTCAATTCCATCAATATTAAATAAAAACCAATTATAAGTATCCTGATCAATCAAACATCGATTCAAAGAATCTTTTTCAAGGATGCGTGAGTTATTGATAATGGCCGAACCATAAAAGTTCTTTTCAAAAGAATGTACAGTATCCAATGTGATGGCATACCTTAAGCTTATGCTACCAGTAATGTCTCGAAGCTTCGGATACAAGTGATATGAGTTAAATGCCCTTACCAGCATTTCAAAATTAATGGCAAAAAACAACGAATGAAGCGGATTATCAAAAATTAAAAAACCTCCATCACCGGTACTGATAAATGAATTCTCGATGCGTTCTTTGGTGTACTGTTGAAAAACAAACTGATTGTTTTCAAGGCTGAGTTTAACCGCTTTATCAAATAAAATTTTAAATACAGCAGGAATTAAAGTTTGCTCAAATTGCCGGTACATTCCATATCGATAAATATCAATTCCAAATACCGAACGCTTATCAATGGATTTTCTATCCACATATTTCTCTACAGCACGACGCAGGTCATCACAGTCGGGCAATATATTTACTTCTTCATAAACAGATTCCGCATCGTATTCGTTAAGTAAAGCAAGAAGGCGTTTGAATTCAAGTTCTTTAATTTTTTTGGTCATGGGTTTTACGTTAGTTAGATGTAAAGATAACTGAAGAAAAATAAGAATCTAACTTTAAAAATACAAAATTAAACTTTTACCTTATCAACAATTGTTAATAAAAGGTGTTAATGAATTGTGAATAAGATCAAAACGAAAAACTTGATCTCGGTTTAGCTCAGATTGTATATTTGATGTATCAAGTGAGGGATAAAAGGCCTGACTAAAAAACGAAGAAAAGCAGAAGGACCGCGAGGAAAATCTGAAATTCGCACTTAGATGAAGGCAGATCGCAAGAAAAGCTGGAATAAAAGCAAGTTTTGAAGCAGGGTGAAGGAAAAGGCAAACCGAAAGGAAAGCACAATCCGAACCGGGCAAACGAAGAAACCCCAAGGGGAAGAAACAAAAAAGCCAGTCACAATAACAGTAACTTGGCACAAACTGGGAGCCACGGCAAACAGGGCGTGAGCGGGAATTCAATCGGCGAGATTGGGTTTCCGTTGTGTTTTATGGAACTTTTTTTTACGAGAACAGGAGCTTTAAAATTACCACTGTCATCAATATTATAAACAGAGCAATTCCCCTAATTTTCTAGTATCTCTATTGTAGAATTTCATTTTATAATGATACGACTTAGCTGTTTATTAATTTCTATGCTGATGTTTTTAAGCGAGATGTGTTTTTGTTGAAGCAAAAGTGAATCTTCCAAATTATTTTCGGTGTTTAATTTTTTCTGATTATCCAAAATCATCTGATCAATTTTCTTTGCTTTATAGGATAAAACGCAAGAGGTAATCAATTTTCGTAGATCATCGCTTTCTTGTCGAACCACTATTTTGTTCTTTAACCAGTTTACGCTGAGTTCGTAAGGAGTAGCCATCAAATCAACCGTAAGCTTTGAAATAATTTCATTCGAATGTTGAATAAAATGATCCGAATTCAAAATCTTTCCATTTTCCAAGGCCCGGTCATATTCATCGAAAATGAGTTGCAATCCTGCATCCTGTAAACTAATTTCATCAGATTTAAGATCATGAATGACATATTCTGCAATTTTTATCGGAACTTCAATTTTGCGATCATTTTCATCCACATCTTCAAAAATAATATCCTGATCGGCATAGGTCAGCAACATTCGAATGATTTCACGTTCATGATTAATGGTTAAAGACTGCGCGGCTTCAGCATTTTGCTTCGGAACTTCAGCCGGAAGCTCAGGCAAATCTTCGACGTACTGCTGCCCTTTATTCTGATCCTGAAATTTCTTGCGAAGCAATTTGTTCATTTCATTCATGAGCGTTTGCTCTGCAATATCCATGATCGAGCTGCACTCTTTCACATAAACCGAACGATAAATTCCATCAGGAATTAAAGCAATCGTTCTTACAATCTCTTTAATCAGACCGGCTTTTTTTATCGGATCTTTGGCAGATTCTTTAACCAGCAAATCCGTTTTAAACGAAATAAAATCAGCCGAATTATTTTCAATAAAATCTTTTACAGCATCCTGCGAATGGCTTCGGGCATATGAATCAGGATCTTCTCCTTCCGGAAAAAGAACAATTTTCACATTCAGCCCGGCTTCCAAAATCATATCAATTCCACGAAAAGAAGCTTTTAATCCGGCCGCATCTCCATCGTATAAAATTGTGATGTTTGGAGTGAAGCGTTTAATGAGCTTAATTTGATCGGTGGTAAGCGAAGTTCCTGATGAAGCCACCACATTTTCAATCCCAATCTGATTTAAAGAAATCACATCTGTATAGCCCTCAACAAGCAAACAATTGTCATTTTTTAAGATGGAATTTCGAGCATAAAAAATGCCGTACAGCACCTTGCTTTTGCTGTAAATATCTGATTCGGGTGAGTTTACATACTTAGCTTTACTCTTTTCACTATTTAAAATTCGCCCCCCAAATCCAATTACACGACCGGTTAAGTTATGAATGGGGAACATCACCCGACCTTTAAAACGATCAAAAATATGCTGATCCTTTTCAATACTTAATCCAGTTTTTACAAGCTGAGTTTTCTGATATCCCTCTTTTAATGCTTTCTTAGAAAATCCATCAAATTGATCCAAACAATAACCGAGTTGAAATTTCTCAATGGTTTCGGCAGTAAATCCTCTTTCTGTAAAATATGAAAGACCAATGGCCTTCCCTTCTTCCGAATTTTTCAAGATTTCGGAAAAATGTTTTTGCGCAAAAGTTGAAACCTGATACAAACCCTCCAATGCACTTTGATGCTCGATTTGTTCCTTAGTTTGCTCCTCCTCTTCAATCTCAATATTGTATTTTCGAGCCAGAAATTTTAAGGCTTCAGGATAACTATAATGCTCATGATCCATGATAAAATTAACCGCATTTCCACCCTTTCCACAACCAAAACATTTGTAAATTCCTTTGGCTGGAGAAACGGTAAAAGAAGGTGTTTTTTCATTATGAAAAGGACATAAACCAATCAGGTTAATTCCTCTTCTTCGCAATGAAACAAAATCACCAACGACCTCATCAATTTTGGCACTATCAAATATTTCCTGTATGGTTTCCGGTTTTATCAATTTAGGAGCTTCTTTTGTATGGGCTAAATTAATAAAAATGCAGCTTGATTCAAGCTTATCTAAGATTCAAATATCAGATATATCCATTGAAAATGACTTCTCGTCGATTTGTCTATCCCTGCACCTAATCTCCCATAAAAACTTCATATATTAGCAATTCGATGTGTGTATTTTTTAAATTAAAGCATATAAATATGAAACGATGGTTCGCAATTACTGCTTTTACGCTTTGTTCTTTCTTCTTATTTTCTCAAAACCAATCAAATTCTTCAGTATTAAATCAAAAGATTTATAAAGCTGTACAAGATCAAATTGAAAATGTAAATAAGCTCTACATTGATCTTCATCAAAACCCCGAACTTTCATTATTGGAATTCAAAACTTCAAAAAAAATGGCTTCTCAACTTAAGCAAATGGGCTTTGAAGTAACGACAAATTTTGGTGGAAATGGAGTGGTTGGTGTTTTTAAAAATGGATCAGGTAAAGTTGTAATGTTGAGAACTGATATGGACGCTTTGCCCATCAAAGAAAACACAGGTCTTCCTTATGCCAGTGAGATTGTAATGAACGATGTAAATGGGGTTGAATCGGCAGTAATGCATGCCTGCGGCCACGACATGCACATGACCACCTGGCTAGGAATTTTAAAAACCTTGGTCGAACTCAAAGACGAATGGCAAGGAACCATTTTAGCTGTGGCTCAGCCTGCCGAAGAAATGAGTGCCGGATCAAATGCCATGATTGCAGATGGCTTGTTCAAAAAATTTCCAACACCTGATGTAGCCCTTTGTTATCATGTTTCTCCAGAATATAAAGCCGGTGAAATTGGATATTTCCCGGGCTCCATTTTTGCAGGAGTCAACTCTGTTGATATTACCATATACGGAAATGGTGGACACGGCGCCATGCCCCATACTACCATCGATCCAGTTGTTTTGGCTTCCAGAACCGTCCTTGCACTACAAACAATTGTGAGTCGTGAAATCAATCCATTTAATCCAGCCGTTGTCACGGTGGGGTCCATTCATGGGGGAACCAAACATAACATCATCCCGGATGAAGTAAAACTTCAACTCACAACCCGTTTTTTCGACGATGCAGTTTATGAGCAAATTAAAGAAGCCCTGGTTCGTATTCCGAAAGGAATAGCTCGTTCGGCAAGCGTGCCGGAAGACAAACTTCCTAAAATAGAATTCCAAAAAGACATTACACCTCCGGTTGCTAACAATCCCGAATTGGTGATGACAGCCGTAAAATCGATGAAAAGCATTTTAGGCGATGATAAAGTTTATCAGGTAAATCCTGCTACTGTAGCGGAAGATTTTGGTCGATTTGGTCGTACCGAAGAGAAAATTCCCATTGCCCTATTCTGGCTGGGAGCTACAAATCATAAAAAATTAGCAACCTACAAAAAACAAGGAAAGCAAATTCCGGCCTTACATAATTCGGCTTTTGCACCTGATTTCAAACCGACTTTTACCGGTGGTGTTGCAGCCATGGCAAAAACTGCCATCGATCTATTTAAAAATTAACAAACCTTCAAAATATCTTTAAAATGAAAAAAGTACTTGCACTAACTTTTACCCTTGCCATCACATTTCTTGCCTATTCGCAAGATCGAATTACGGGTCATGATTTTGCTACCCGATCAGAAGTAATTGCCCAACATGGGATGGCAGCTACCAGTCAGCCTCTGGCTACTCAAGTAGCTCTTGACATACTAAAAAAAGGAGGAAATGCCATTGATGCAGCCATTGCTGCGAATGCAACCTTAGGATTGGTTGAGCCTACCGGAAACGGTATGGGCGGAGATTTATTTGCCATTATTTGGTCGGCTAAAGATCAAAAATTATATGGTTTAAATGCCAGTGGGCGATCTCCAAAATCATTAACACTAGAATATTTCAAAAAGAATGGATACAAAAAAATTCCTTCTCACGGAGTACTTCCTGTTTCGGTACCCGGTGCAGTAGATGGATGGTTTACCATGCACGACAAGTTTGGGACCATGGACATGAACGACATCCTACAACCAGCCATAAATTATGCCCGAAATGGTTTTCCAGTATCTGAATTGATTGCTTATTATATGGACGGTGGTACCCGAAATCTGAAAAGATTTCCAAACGTTGCCGATGTTTATATGCCAAACGGAGCAGCACCAAAAAAAGGTGAAGTATTCAAAAATCCGGCTTTAGCCAATACTTTTGAAAAAATTGCTAAAAAGGGACGTGACGAATTTTATAAAGGAAGCATTGCTAAGACCATTGCCAAATTTGTAAAAGAACAAGGTGGCTTTTTATCTTATGAAGATTTAGCTGAACACCACTCAGAATGGGTACAGCCATTATCCATTAATTATCGCGGTTATGATGTTTGGGAATTACCTCCAAACGGACAAGGAACGGCAGCTTTGCAACAGTTAAAAATCATGGAAAATTTTGATGTAGCAGCCATGGGTTTTGGAACAGCCGAATACATTCACCATTTCACCGAAGCCAAAAAACTGGCTTTCGAAGATCGAGCTAAATATTATGCCGATCCTGATTTTAATAACTACCCCATCGAACAACTCATCTCTAAAGAATATGCTGATGAACGCACAAAATTGATTAATCCTGATCGAGCAGCACGCTCTTATCCTGCAGGTGAAATCGAGCAGGGAAACACCATTTATATGACTGTTGCCGATCAATTTGGAAATATGGTTTCTTTAATTCAAAGTAATTACCGAGGGATGGGATCAGGAATCTGTCCTCCCGGCTTAGGTTTTATTTTACAAGACAGAGGCGAATTATTTACTTTGGAAGAAGGTCATGCCAACGTTTTTGAACCCGGCAAACGTCCTTTCCATACAATCATACCGGCATTTATCACCAAAGATGGTAAACCATGGATTAGTTTTGGTTTAATGGGTGGTGCCATGCAGCCTCAGGGCCATGCACAAATTGTCATGAATTTAATCGATTTTGGAATGAACTTACAAGAAGCAGGCGATGCTCCAAGAATCCGTCATGGGGGTTCATCACAGCCAACCGGTAGTAAAATGAAAGACGGTGGTACTTTGTTTTTAGAAAGTGGCATCCGGTGGGAAGAACTTCAAAAGCTGATGAATAAAGGTCATAAAATCCAATGGGATTTAGGCGGATACGGTGGATATCAAGCCATCATGTGGGATGCAAAAAACAAAGTATATTACGGTGCATCTGAATCTCGAAAAGACGGGCAAGCTGCAGGTTACTAAAACCTATAAAAAGGATTTAAGGAAGCCATCCCTAAAGAAGGGGTGGCTTCCTTTTTTTATACCACATCAATCAAACCCTCCTTTAGATTTACACCATTGTTTTTAAGAGCCCACAAAAGTGATATTTAAAATTAGATTTGTAGGGCGATAAAGTTGACACTGACAGGGACACATTAGCAACCCTCAAGGTTTTAGACCTATCCTGCGATTTAATCCCCTGTCAGTTTTTGAACAAGCTTCAAATAGAAATTTAAGCTTAAGGCTTATTAGCAAGGTTTTGAAATTGTTCAATATGTCAACCTGTTATATTCACTAAAATTATAGAACATGCAATTACAAAAGTATTACATTGGGATAGATGTTTCAAAAGAAACATTGGACATTGCATTAACTGAAGAAGGGCAATTTGTGTCTGGGGTATCTATTGGGAATAACACAAAAGAGATTAAAAAAATCTTTTCAGACTGGGAAAAGGAGTTTGGTCTCGATCTGGGACAAACCTTGGTATGTATGGAACATACGGGAATTTATTGTTGGCCTTTGCTCGTTTTTTTGCAACAAACGCCGTGTAAAGTGTGCCTTGAAAATGCTTATCGCATCAAACACTCCAATGGTTTGCAAAGGGGCAAAAATGATCGTGTGGATGCGGAGAGGATTGCTTTATATGCCTGGAGGAACAAAGACTTTTTGCAAGAATGGAAAGCCCCTAAAAGCAATATTAAAAGGTTAAAGCAATTAATGACCATGCGCAAAGGGCTTGTCAATGCTAAAAAAAAATTACTTGTACCAATTAAAGAAACAGGGAAGTTCATTGATAGGTATATGGCAAAGGAATTGGAAAAAAGCTGCTGTAGGTCAATTCGTGCGCTTGAGCGGGACATTATGGCGATAGAGGAAAGGATACTAGGGATAGTCCGTTCTGATAATAATCTAGGGAGAATGTTTGACATTTTGGTTTCAATTGATGGCATAGGTAAAATCACTGCTATTATGTTTTTGACAACCACTAATGCCTTTACCTCATTCAAGGAAGCTAAAAAGTATGCTTGTTACGCAGGTGTAGTCCCTTTTGAGCATTCATCAGGAAAAAGCATACGTGGGAAAACCAAATTGTCCCATTTTGCGAACAAAGACATGAAAACCGTCTTGCACTTATGCGCATTGACACTTTGTAATAGCAAGGGGGAATTGGGAGTTTACTACAGAAGAAAAGTAGCTGAAGGAAAAAACAAAATGAGTGTACTGAATGCCCTGAGGAACAAAATAGTTCTCAGGGCTTTTGCTTGTATTAAGGAAGACAAACTTTATGAAAAGAATTATCAAAATAAATTTGCTTAAACCATAGAAATCGTAGGGTTATCCCATGCTGAGCGATGATAAAAAATCATTTCAACAGTATTAACCAGCTTTGGCTAAATTATTTACAATTTTTTTTACCTTTGCACGCACTTAATAATTTACAAAAACACGACCATTCTTTATTTATCATTTTTTCAATAAAGAACATTTAATCAATAATTTAAGATGAAATACCGGGAATACACAAAATTAAACTTATCAGAAGTAGGAACAGAGGTTGAAAAGTATTGGGAAGATCAAGGCATTTTTGATGCCAGCCTGAAAAATAGAGAAGGGAAAAAACCTTTTGTCTTTTATGAAGGACCTCCCTCTGCCAACGGATTACCCGGAATTCATCATGTGATGGCCAGGGCCATTAAAGATATTTTTTGTCGATATAAGACCTTAAAGGGCTTTTATGTAAAACGAAAAGCCGGATGGGATACCCACGGTTTACCCATTGAAATTGCAACCGAAAAGAGCCTTGGAATCACCAAAGAAGATATTGGTAAAACCATCACCATTGAGGAATACAATAAAGCTTGCCGTAAGGAAGTAATGAAATATAAAGATAAATGGGACGACCTAACCAAACGCATGGGTTATTGGGTTGATCTTGATGATCCTTATATTACTTTTGACAATAAATACATCGAATCGGTTTGGAACCTTTTAAGTAAACTTTACGAAAAAGGATTGCTTTATAAAGGCTATACCATCCAGCCTTATTCACCTGCTGCAGGTACCGGCTTAAGTTCACACGAGCTGAACATGCCAGGCTGCTACAAAAATGTTAAAGACAGCACGGTTACTGCTCAATTTAAAATTAAGAAAGACGAAAAATCTGATTTTCTTTTCGAAGATCTTCATGGTGATTTATTTTTCGTTGCTTGGACAACTACTCCTTGGACTTTACCTTCAAACACCGCTTTGGCAGTTGGTCCAAAGATTAAATATGTAAAGGTTAAAACTTTTAATGCTTATACTTTTGAGCCCATCACGGTAATCATTGCAAAGGATTTGGCAGTCAAATATTTCCCTGAAAAAAATGCTGAACTCAAATTAAACGAATACGAAAAAGGACAAAAAAACATTCCTTTTGAGATTGGTGAAGAATTTACAGGTAAACAATTGGCCGGGATTAATTACGAACAACTATTACCCTATGCACAGCCCAAAGAAGGGGATGCGTTTAAAGTGTTGGCCGGTAATTTTGTTACTACCGAAGATGGAACAGGTATCGTTCACATCGCTCCTAGTTTTGGTGCTGATGACTTTAAAATTGCCAGAGAAAACGGAATTGGAGCATTAACCCTGGTTGATAAACAAGGAAAATTCACCGAAGAAATGGGTGAATTTGCCGGACGTTTTGTAAAAAATGAATACGATTTAAATCCAGAAAATGCCAAAAACGAAAGTGCGGATATCAGCATCATCGTTAAATTAAAAAACGAAAACAGGGCCTTTAAAACCGAAAAATACGAACACTCTTATCCACATTGTTGGAGAACCGATAAACCCATTCTTTATTATCCATTAGATTCATGGTTTATTAAAACTACGGCATACAAAGATCGAATGATTGAGTTAAACAAAACCATCAACTGGAAACCTGAATCAACCGGAACCGGAAGATTTGGAAACTGGCTCGAGAATTTGGTTGACTGGAATTTATCACGCTCACGATATTGGGGTGTTGCACTTCCAATTTGGAATACCAAAGACCGTAAAGAGCAAATTTGTGTGGGTTCTGCCAAACATCTGAAGGCTGAAATTGACAAATCAATAGCTGCCGGATTCATGACTGAAAATCCTTTGGCTGATTTCAATCCTGATGATCTTTCAGATAAAAATTATGAAACCTTTGATTTTCATCGTCCTTATGTTGATGAAATTACTCTGGTTTCTGAAACAGGGCAAAAGATGTTCCGCGAACCAGATTTAATTGATGTTTGGTTTGATTCGGGAGCCATGCCTTACGCCCAATTTCATTTTCCATTCGATAATGTTGAAGAATTTGAATCTAGTTTCCCTGCCGACTTCATTGCTGAAGGTGTTGATCAAACCCGTGGATGGTTCTTTACTTTGCACGCCATTGCCGTCATGTTATTCGATTCGGTTTCTTACAAAACTTGTGTTTCTAACGGACTTGTTCTGGATAAAAAAGGAAATAAGATGTCGAAACGTTTGAACAATGCCGTTGAACCTTTCGAAACCATCGACAAATATGGTGCGGATGCACTTCGTTGGTATATGATTACCAATGCACAACCCTGGGATAATTTAAAATTTGATTTGGATGGAATTGGTGAAGTAACCCGTAAATTTTTCGGCACCCTTTACAATACTTATTCTTTCTTCGCACTTTATGCAAATATTGATGGTTTCTCATTTAAAGAGGATGCCATCCCAAATGATGAGCGACCTGAAATTGATCGTTGGATTCTTTCTGAATTAAATACTTTGATTAAAAATGTAGATGAAAGTTATAATGATTATGAACCTACAAGAGCTGGTAGAGCCATTCAGGAGTTTGTAGATGAGCATTTAAGCAACTGGTATGTGCGCCTCTCAAGAAGAAGATTCTGGAAAGGAAGTTATAGCCATGATAAGATTTCTGCTTATCAAACTTTATACACCTGTTTGGAAACCATCGCTCAAATTGCTTCTCCAATCGCTCCATTTTATATGGACAGATTGTTCAATGACTTAAATGAAATTAGTGGACGTATTGATCAGAATTCAGTTCATCTAACTGACTTTATTGAAGCTGATGAAAAACTGATTGACAAAGATCTAGAAGAGCGAATGCAATTGGCTCAAAACATTTCTTCTATGGTGCTATCACTCAGGAAAAAAACAAATATCCGGGTGCGTCAACCATTAAACCGAATCATGATTCCGGTATTAAACGATAACTTCCAAAAACAGGTTGATGCCGTAAAACAACTCATTTTATCCGAAGTAAACGTTAAAGAAATTGAATACCTGACCGATGTTTCAGGAATCTTAGTTAAAAAGGTAAAACCCAACTTTAAAACCCTAGGCCCCAAATATGGCAAAATGATGAAGCAAATTGCCGGAGCCATTAATCAGTTTAATCAAGATGATATTTCTACCATTGAAAATGAGCAAAAATATATGCTTAACATTGATGGTCAGGAAATTGAAATTGAATTAACAGATGTAGACATCATTACCGAAGATATTCCGGGCTGGGTTGTTACCAACATTGACAGTTTAACGGTTGCTTTAGATATTTCAATTACGCCAGAATTAAAAGAAGAAGGAATTGCCAGAGAGCTCATCAACAGAATTCAAAATTACCGTAAAGATCAGGAATTTGAGGTCACTGATCGAATCAAAATTGAACTCGTAAAAAACAATGATATTGATGAAGCAGTTATTCACAATAATTCATATATTTGTTCAGAGACCCTGGCAGAATCTCTCACTCTAGTTGATAATCTTAACGAAGAAGAAACACTGACTGTTGAACTTACAGATGACATTCAGGCCCAATTGAGAATAGTAAAATATTCTGATTAAGACACTAAACAGGTTTTTATAAAAATTTTAAACCATGGAAAAACAGTCTGCAAAAGATGAAGGAAAAAAAACCAGATATTCTGATGAAGAATTAGCTGAGTTTAAAGCATTAATCGAATCAAAACTTGAAAAAGCAAATAAAGATTTAGAGCTACTTACAGAAGCCTATACCAATAAAGGCGACCACGGAACCGATGATACTTCACCAACTTTCAAGGTATTGGAAGAAGGCCACAATGTTTTATCGAAAGAAGAAAACAGTCGGTTAGCTGCTCGTCAACAAAAATTTATCAATAATCTTGAAAATGCATTAATTCGTATTGAAAACAAAACCTACGGATTGTGCAGAGTAACCGGAAAATTGATTTCAAAGGAAAGGCTCAGAAGTGTACCGCATGCTACTTTAAGCATCGATGCAAAATTGAAACAATAAAACACATTGCAAAACAGCTGTCAAGAAGTAATCATTGTTGTTGATTACTTCTTTTCATTTTAACGAAAACACCCATTGAAAAAGGCCTTACTTATCATCGTACCCATTCTTATTATCGACCAGGTTCTTAAATTCTGGATTAAAACGCATATGCATCTTGGTCAGGAATTTAATATTATAGGCGATTGGTTTATCATTCACTTCATTGAGAACAATGGAATGGCTTTTGGGATGGAATTTGCAGGTGAATCAGGTAAAGTATTTCTGACCATTTTTCGGATTATTGCCATTGGAGCCATTGGTTGGTATTTAAGAAAACTAATCAGAAATGAGGCAAGTTTTGGAATCATATTGAGTATTTCTTTGATTTTTACCGGAGCACTTGGAAATATTATTGACAGTGTTTTTTACGGGCAACTTTTTTCTGAAAGTACTTTTTATCAAGTAGCCTCATTCTTACCAGAAGGAGGTGGATATAACAACCTGTTTCACGGCAAAGTTGTTGATATGTTTTATTTTCCTATCATAAAAAGCTATTATCCAGATTGGGTTCCTTTTTTAGGAGGAAATGATTTCATTTTTTTCAGGCCTGTTTTTAATATTGCCGATTCTGCAATAACCGTTGGTGTATTCATATTGATATTCTTTCAACGAAATATTTTTACCAAAGATCAAAAGCAAACTGGAAGCGAAACAGAAGAAGATCAACCCATAAACGCATAAAAAATACAGGTTTTTTACCCCAAAATGGATTTACTTTTCTATCTTTGATCCAAATTTTAAATTACGAATAATGGAGAAAAAAAGTGTCGGCAAAATATCTCAAATCATTGGACCTGTAATTGACGTTACTTTCGACCAAGAAGAGGTACTGCCAAACATTTATGATGCCCTTGAAGTTAAAAACAACGACGGCAATATCATCGTTTTAGAAGCTCAACAAGATACCGGAGAAAATACCATACGTACCATTGCCATGGATTCAACGGATGGACTCAGTCGTGGAATGGAGGTAATTGCTACCGGTCTTCCTATTTCGATGCCTGTTGGAGATAAAATTAACGGACGCGTTTTTAATGTAATTGGTGAACCCATTGATGGTTTAAGTGAAGTCTCAAAAGAAAACACCTATCCCATTCATAACGATCCTCCTAAATTCGAGAATCTAACCACACAACAAGAAGTATTATATACAGGAATTAAAGTTATTGACTTGATCGAGCCTTATTCAAAAGGTGGAAAAATTGGATTATTCGGTGGTGCCGGTGTTGGTAAAACAGTTGTAATTCAAGAGTTAATTAACAATATTGCAAAACAATATTCCGGGTTTTCAGTATTTGCCGGAGTGGGTGAGCGTACCCGTGAAGGTAACGACCTTTTACGTGAAATGATTGAATCTGGCCTGGTAAAATACGGCGATGAATTCAAAAAAAGTATGGAAGAAGGTGGCTGGGATCTTTCAAAAGTTGACAATGAAGAATTAAAAAAATCATTGCTTACAATGGTTTTTGGTCAGATGAACGAACCTCCTGGAGCTCGTGCCAGAGTTGCCCTTTCGGGATTAACTTTAGCTGAGTATTACCGAGATGGTGATGAAAAATCAGGTGGACGTGATATCCTTTTCTTTATTGATAATATTTTCCGATTTACCCAAGCCGGATCAGAGGTTTCTGCACTACTTGGACGTATGCCTTCAGCGGTAGGTTATCAGCCTACACTGGCTACTGAAATGGGAATTATGCAGGAAAGAATTACTTCTACAAAACGAGGATCGATTACTTCTGTACAGGCTGTTTATGTGCCAGCAGATGATTTAACTGACCCTGCGCCTGCTACAACATTTGCTCACCTTGATGCAACCACGGTATTGAGTCGTAAAATTTCGGAACTTGGTATTTATCCAGCGGTTGATCCTCTGGAATCATCTTCCCGAATCTTATCTCCGGATGTTGTTGGGGACGAGCATTACAATACAGCCCAACGTGTAAAAGAAACACTTCAGAGATATAAAGAACTTCAGGATATCATTGCTATTTTGGGTATGGATGAGCTTTCTGAAGAAGATAAATTGGTGGTACACCGTGCCCGTCGTGTTCAACGATTCCTTTCACAACCTTTCCATGTAGCCGAGCAATTTACAGGCCTTACCGGAGTTGTGGTTACGATTGAAGACACCATTAAGGGCTTTAATATGATTATGGATGGTGAAGTAGATGAATATCCTGAAGCTGCATTTAATATGGTTGGTACCATTGAAGATGCCATTGAAAAAGGTAAAAAATTACTTGCCGAAAGTAAGTAGATTGAGTTATGAATATTGAAATTATAACACCCGATAAAACAATCTTTACAGGAACAACCTCTTTGGTTCAGTTACCAGGTATTGATGGATTATTTGAAATATTAAACAATCACGCACCCTTAATTTCTGTACTGAAAAAAGGAAAAGTTAAAATCAAAAATGACAACGATAAATTTGAATTTTTTGAGATTAACGGTGGTGTTGTTGAAGTATTACAAAATAAAATTCTTATTCTGGCAGAATAAACAAAAACATAATTCCATAAAAAAGGCCGGCAAATGCCGGCCTTTTTTATTTTATATCTTTAAAATTATTTGGGATCATAAGCCCATTTTAATAAAATGGAGCCCCAGGTAAATCCACCACCAAAAGCCGATAAAACTAAATTATCTCCTTTTTTAAGTTTATCCTCCCACTCCCACAAACATAAAGGAATGGTTGCCGAAGTGGTATTTCCATATCGTTCAATATTAACCATTACCTGCTCACGTTTAATGCCCATGCGTCGAGCCGTGGCTTCAATAATTCGCATATTGGCCTGATGAGGAACCAAATAAGCAATGTTGTCAGAACTCAAATTATTCTTTTTCATGATATCCACAGAAACATCGGCCATTTTTGAAACAGCATGTTTAAAAACTGCTTGTCCTTCCTGATAAACGAAATGCTCTTTTGCATCAACTGTTGCATGGGATGCTGGTTTAACAGAACCTCCTGCTTTTTGATGCAAATGAACCATTCCAAAACCATCCGATTGAAGAATGGCATCCATTACACCAACTTCTTCTTCGGTAGGCTCTAATAATACAGCGGTACCGGCATCGCCAAAAAGCACACATGTGGTTCGATCAGAGTAGTCAATTATGGATGACATTTTATCTGCTCCAACAACTACAACTTTTTTATAATTACCAGATTCAATGTATTTAGAAGCTGTATTCAAAGCATAGATAAAACTAGAACAAGCTGCATTTAAATCAAAACTAAAAGCATTTTTAATTCCGCATTTATGACTGATGATATTGGCTGTAGCTGGGAACTGCATATCAGGAGTAACTGTTGCACAAATCAACAAGTCAACTTCATCAGGTGAAGTATTGGTTTTTTCAAGTAAAGTTTTTACCGCTGGAGCCCCCAAATCAGAAGTACCAAGGCCTTCTCCTTTTAAAATTCTTCGTTCCTTAATTCCTGTTCTGGTCATGATCCACTCATCGGTGGTATCAACCATTTCAGCAATAATATCATTGGTAAGTTTATATTCAGGGACCCAACCCTGTACGCCAGTAATTGCAGCTCTAAGCTTTGTCATGATTAAAGTTTTATTACAAAAAGAATCAAAAAGTAAAATCTATTTATTCAATGTTTGGGCAATCTTATCGAACAAGTCAGCATAAGAAATTTCTTTGGAGAGAAGCAACATATTTTTAATCGCCTTTGGACTGGAAATTCCATGGCCGACAACAACCGATGAATTTATTCCCAAAATAGGGCTTCCTCCGGTATTTTCATAATTCATTCTTTTGATATAATCATCAACCAAACCACGTTTTATTAAAACACGATACATCGCTTCCATTTGTTTTAATACTACATTTCCTGTAAAGCCATCACAAACGATTACATCAGCTTTGTTATTAAGAAAATCACGACCTTCCACATTTCCAATAAAATTGAAATCTTTGGTTCCTTTCATTAATTGATGGGTTGATTGAGTCAGTAAGTTTCCTTTTTCTTCCTCTTCACCAATATTTAATAAACCAACTTTGGGGCTTTCAATTCCATGAACAAATTCGGCATACACAGATCCTAAAATCCCAAACTGATGCATGACATCAGGTTTTGGATCTGGATTGGTCCCTATGTCTAGTAAAATTGTAAGTCCGCCATTTTCCTTTGGGAGAATTGCTGTACCACATGGACGAATGACACCCGGGATTGGTTTTAGTGAATAGGTTGCACCAACCACCATTGCACCACTATTTCCTGCCCCGGAAAAAGCATCAATTTCTTTGGCTTTTAATAACTTGAAACCAATATTAATACTGGAATTAGGCTTGGTTTTAAAGGCTTTTAATGGATGTTCGCCCATGCTAATTGCTTCGGTAGCATGAACGATATCAAACTCTTTTGAGTCAACATTTTCATCCTTAAGCTGCTTAAGAATCAGTTTCTCATCACCAAATAATACAATCCGATCAGATGCATTAAGTTCATTATTTGCCAGGATTGCACCAGCTACTGTCGCTTTTGGTGCAAAATCACCACCCATTACATCTAATCCGATTCTCATTTAACTAAGTTTGGAAATATGAAGGATACTAATTTTTACTACTCTGCTACCGCAGTTTCAATAGCCAATTTTCCTTTATAATAACCACACTCTGAACATACTCGGTGATATAATACAGGAGATCCACAATTTGAACAAGTAGAAACAGTAGGTGCTACTGCTTTATAATGAGTTCTTCTTTTATCTCTTCTTTGCTTTGAAATCTTGCGTTTTGGATGTGCCATTTTATTCTATTTTATGCAGTTAATTTTTCTTTAAATTTTTTAAAGCATCCCATCTGGGATCAATCTGTTTTTCAACAACAGTTAATTCGTTCAATTTTTCCAACATTTCAGGGTTACAGGTTGATTCTCCGTTTGAATCATCCGGATGTATTCTTTGTATTGGGAGCATTAAATTGATGTATTCATAAATATAAGGAGCCAGATTAATTTCACTTTCACCTCTTGAAATAACAATTAGTTCACCCGATTCTTCCTGAAAATTTTCACCAAATTGAATTAACAATTGCTGTTCTCCCTCAATAGGATAATTAAATTTATCAGTGCAACGATCGCAAGCGACTTCTACTTCACCTTTAATTTGAAATTGTAAAATGAGCATGTTTTCCTGCTTTTCAAAATCAAGCTGAACATTGATATTGCCATTTTCAATTTCTGAATACTCAATCTCCTCAAAGAACAAACGATTTACTTTAAATGTAAAATCGTGATTTCCGATACTTAACCCCTCAAAAGGAATTATAAAATCCTTTAAATAACCCACTTCAAGCTTTTTTATTTCGGCCTGCAAAATTATAGATTAATATTGTGAATACCAAATATATATCAACAGAACCCATAAAATATTCGACATATTAAAAAAGCCCTGTTTATCAGGGCTTTAAAGTTATTTCTTATTTAAAAGCTCTTTCAAGTAATCCGTCTTCGCCTAATTTCAAGCGATTGAAATAAGCTGGAACTTCTTTACCTAGTAATTTATCTACATACATTTTTGCCAAATACTGACCCAACATAAATCCTTGTCCTCTTAAGCCAAGAAATAAGCCCAATTCTGGGTCAAGAACCATTTTGGGTTCAACATAATAGCCTGCCCAAATAGCCTGGAAACCAACTGATGATAAATCAGGAATCCAATCAGTAAATACTTCTGAAGCAATTTCAACAAATTCTTTGGAGTTAAATCGAACATCTTTATCAACTTCCATGGCTTCAATTCCTGGTGAAGCACAACCAATAATTTGTCCTGTTTCGGCCAACTGCTGACCATAAACGGCAGTAAAACCTTTGTAGTTTCTGCGGTCAATAATCATTGGAAGGGGTGTATTATCATGCCCCATCATTGGTAATCGACGGGTAATAAACGCCTGATGTTTTACAGGATAAATTCCTGTTGAAATACCCAGTTGTTTGGCATATTTATCACCATCAGGTCCTAATGCATTGATGAAAACTTCTGTTTCATACTCAACATATTCTTTGTTATGATCCTGCACCAGAACTTTATAGATATTTCCGTCTCTGCTTACATTAATCAGTTTACAATCTTCTTTAACCTCACCGCCATTTTCAATACCAATTTGACGAATCAAATCTACAACCCGCCCGGGTGTTGCCTGCCAGCAATTGTGGGTAATTAAAGCCGATTTATATAAATCCAAATCAGGATTTATAAAAGGAGAAATCCGATCTTTAAATTGATTGGGTTCAATCATTTCTGCATCCGACCAGGCCATTGATTCTTCAAGAGCCTTATACATGTTTTCATCATGTGCGAAGGTTACATAATCAATGGGTAAATAATCAATATTTTTGATCTTTTGAAGCTCTTTAAAAATCTCCAAATTATGTGTTGCAATATCCGAAAGTTCTGGAATACTAAAATTCGGGCGACCCCCTGCTATATTTCTCCAGGAAGCTCCACGCCCATAATTGATCAAAACCGGTTTTTGTCCACCTTCTGCCAAATAACGGAAAAGTGCACTTCCACCAATACCTCCACCGGCAACCAAAGCTTGAACTTTTACTTTTTCAGGAGATTTATCGTGATTACTTACAATCACTTTTTCCTTCGCATTGCTTGGATAAAGCTCGCCCATGGTCACCTGATTTGAAAGCGGTCCACGAGGGGTGGCATCCCCAACAATACTAATTCCATATTTACGGATACTTTGTTTTAAGCGAGGAATACAACGCTTACCTCTACAAGCTCCCATTCCTAAACGGGTGGTATGCTTTATTTCATCAATAGAGATGAATTTACGATCGCCAACAACCTCTAAAATTTCATCCATGGTTACATCATCGCAATGACAAACATAGGTTTCAGATTCAATGGTTTCTGCATCTCTGGTATTTACATCCTCAGGGAAATCTGTTTTAACGATGAACCCGCGAACTTCAGTCATTTCTTTTCCGTGTAAATCAAGAGATTTAACCCTGGCAATATTTGTTTTATTTTTCTTTTTCAGAATTTTTTCAATGATTCCTTCACCCAGTTTTTCACCATCATTATTCACCAAAAATACTTCTTCACCTTCATTTGCTTCATATTCGATGGGCAAGAAAAGCCAGTCTTTTTTTAAATTATATCCAAATATGGCCAATCCAGGACATTGGTATACACACTGCATACAACCAATGCATTTATCAAAATCAATTTGAGGACAAGTACTGGTTGAAGTTTTTGTAATGGCTCCGTGAGGGCAAGAAAATTCACAAGGATTACAAGCAAAACCATACAAACAATCGATTAGAACAAATGGCTTTTCGTTCAAACGCTCTTCAGTTGGGAAATAAGGTTTATCTATAATTCGAACCGGATGTTGTTGAGAATCAATATATTCTTTCGAAAGACTTAAATATTCATCATAATCGAAACGTACATTTAAGGCTTGCATAATTTCAAATGCCACTTGTTTCCCTTTTAGCACGGCACTTGTACCTTCACCAATTCTGATGGCATCACCTGCACCGTAACAAGCTCGTCCGAAAATCTCATTTCCTTTAATTAATAATTGATCATCGGGCACCAAACCAGTACAAATATTGATGGCATCAATTCCTTCAATAATTTGTTCTGTACCGGGAATAGGCACAAAGTTTTCGCAATCGGCAATCACCGCACCTTTAATACCTGTATGATCTTCGTTAGGAATGGCTTTAATTAAGATTTTAGAAAGCATAACTGGAATGCCTAATCGTCGAACCCGATTTGCCTGAACAGGGAATCCACCTTCATTAGGTTGTGCTTCAATAATGGCTTTTACTTTTGCACCTCCCTGCATTAATTGATAAGACGTTAAATATCCAATATTTCCCGCTCCAACCGTCAATACATTTTTACCCAAAAGTGTTAACTCACTGTTCATCATTTTTTGAACAACAGCCGCTGTATAAACGCCTGGTAAATCATCATTTTCGAAAGTAGGCATAAATGGAACTGCACCTGTTGCAATAACCATGTGTTCAGCATCTACATAAAATATTTCTTCAGTACTAATATTCTTAACGGCAATTCTTTTTCCTTCTAAAATATCCCAAACCGTTGAATCCAGAAAAATTCCATCTAAATTATCACCTGCAAGGGTTTCAGCAATATCGAAGCCCCGCATTCCACCAAATTTCTTTTCTTTTTCAAAAAAGAAAAACTGGTGGGTTTGCATCAAAAACTGGCCTCCGATTTTATCATTATTATCAATTACGATGTTCTCGATATTGTGTTTTTTCAATTCTTCTCGTGCAGCTAAACCTGCTGGTCCTGCGCCAATAATTGCAACTGTAGTTTTATAAATTTTGGTTGCTTCTTCTTTTTTATAATTGGTTAAGTTTGGTTGAAAACCCTGAGGAATTTCTTTCACCTCTTTAACACCATCAACTTTTGTAATACAAATACGTTTTATTTGTCCATCTACCAGCATTTCACAGGCACCACATTTACCTATACCACATTCGAGGCTTCGTTCGCGGTTTTGTAAACTGTGGCTATGAACAGGATATCCGGCCTGATGAAGAGCTGCAGCAATGGTGAAACCTTTATCACCAATAATTTCTTTTCCTTCGAAAGTAAAACTAACTTTTTCACAGTCTTTTACTTCTATAATTGGATGCTTATTTATTTTATACATATCACTGAATATTAAACAGTTTTAACCATTGTGAAATAATTAACAGGCAAAGGTATATTTTCTAATTTAGAATTTTATAATGTGGACGAAAAAAAGCAGTAATTTTTACTTAATCAAAATAAGAATGGTTATTTTTGCATCAGTTTAAAAGTAAATAACTCATTAAAAAACGAATGCCATGATTAATAAATTGATCGCTGCAATATTACCCTTTATGCCCAAAAGTTTTGTATGGTTATTTTCGAAGCGATATATTGCCGGAAAAACCATAGAAGATGCCATTGAAGCTTCAAAAAAGCTAAATGCAGAAGGGATTAAAGTTACAGTGGATTTACTGGGAGAATTCATTACCCAAATTGAAGAAGCAGAGGAAAACACCAACACCTACCTTAACATTATCAACACCATTGAAAAGCATAACATTGACGGGAATTATTCATTAAAACCGACCATGTTTGGATTATTGATCGATCAGGATGCATGTTACAAATACATCAGAAGCATTGTAGCTCAAGCAGCCAAATATGATAATTTTGTACGGATTGACATGGAAGATTCTCAATGTGTTGATCTTGAACTTGAGCTGTTCAGAAAAATAAAAACGGAGTTTCCAAAAAATGTTGGACTTGTATTCCAGGCTTATTTAAAACGTACGCTCGACGATGTAAAAAGCCTACAAGATTTAAATTCAGAAGAAATACCTATAAATTACCGACTTTGTAAAGGAATTTACGTTGAACCTGCAGAAATTGCATATAAAAAATACGAAGAAATTAATAAGCACTTTCTTGAAGATTTGGAATATATGTTTCAAAATAAAATTTATCCAGCCATTGCTACTCACGACAAACCGCTGGTGGATGGAGCTTATAAGCTGATTGAAAAATATAAAATTCCAAAAGAAAAATATGAGTTCCAAATGCTGTATGGTGTTACCCCCGAACTGAGATCATCAATTGTTAAGGATGGGCATACAATGCGTGTTTATATTCCTTATGGAAAAGACTGGTTTGCATATTCTACCCGTCGTTTAAAAGAAAATCCTAAAATGGCGTTTCTCATTATTAAAGCCTTGTTTTTTAGAGGTTAAGGCCCCATTATTGTTAAATTAAGTTAATACAATTTTGTTTAAACAACTGAATATTAGGTGCTTTCTCACCATATAATGTGCAGTGAACTTCTCTAATCATTGAATAATAAGCAAATTATTCGTAATTTTGTATTTTCAAAAATCGAGGACTATGTCAAAAGCAAGGGTTTTATTTATTGCCCAGGAGATTACTCCATACCTAAAGGAAACACCAATGGGGAAAATTTGCCGTTACCTGCCCCAAGGAATTCAGGAACGAGGAAAAGAAATCAGAACTTTCATGCCACGTTATGGATTAATCAATGAGCGTCGAAATCAGTTGCATGAAGTCATTCGACTCTCAGGTATGAATTTAATCATTGATGATGCAGATCACCCATTAATTATAAAAGTAGCTTCGATTCAACAAGCACGCATGCAGATTTATTTCATCGATAACGAAGACTACTTTCAAAGAAAATATACCATCAGAGATAAGAATGACAAATTTTATAAAGACAATGATGAACGTGCCATTTTCTTTTCTCGCGGAGTGCTTGAAACCGTTAAAAAATTGGGTTGGGCTCCTGACGTTATCCACTGTCATGGATGGATTAGTAGTTTAACACCTTTATATCTGAAAAAAGCGTTTAAAGACAATCCTCTATTTAGTGATTCAAAAGTTATTTTCTCATTATATAATGATGATTTTACTGAAAAACTAAATAAAGACTTTTCAAAGAAATTAATATTAGATGGAATTGAAGATGATGATTTAAAACATTATCAAGAAGGAAATTATATAAATCTAATGAAAGCAGCCATGGACTACTCAGATGCTGTAATTATTGGAAGTGAAAAAATTAATGATGAAGCTGAGGCTTATTTAAAAAACTCGGGGAAACCATTTCTTGAATATCACCCTGAAGAAACCTATGTTGATGCATACAATGATTTTTATGATAAAATCATGGGTGATCAACCGTCCTAGCAAAACAATTATAAACTTAAAAAGAGCTTAAATTGAAAATATTGAATGGTGCGTGGAAAATTTCCATGCTTGTGATATTAGCGGCTGGAATTTCATTAACCTCATGTACTAAAAAAGCCAAAATCATTGGATTAGAAATACGTCCTACCGGTGATATAGAAGTTGAATCAAATGATACATCTACTTTGGTTGCCTATTCAGTTATTCAGGAATCTATGGTTACCAACAACTACACACGTATTTTATTGGGTAGTATGATGGATCCTGTTTTTGGTCAAACTACAGCAAATTATTATACTCAATTGCGTTTACAATCAGGTATAGTAGATTTTAATTTTGGTCAAAATGCCGTGATTGATTCTATCATTCTTTCACTTGCTTATGACGGGTATTACGGTGATACAACAACACCTCAAACCTTAAGAGTTTATGAGCTAAATGATAAAATCTACTCTGACAGTGGGTATTATTATTATTCAAAAGATGAGATTTCTCATTATGCAACCGAGATAGGAAGAAAGACTTTTCAACCTATGCCAACAACTGATGTAGAATATGAAGATGGTGATCTGGATAATCCTCATGTGCGTATCAACTTATCGGAACTAACCAGTGAGTTTGGAGACAAATTCTTAAATGCCCCTCTTGAGGTTTTAGATGATAATGATCTGTTTGGTGATTATATAAAGGGCCTCTGCGTAATTTCAGATCCGGTAACAGAAGGAGGCTCTATTTTTTATATTAACCTTCTTGATATAGATACTGATTTTACCATATATTACAGTAATGATGCCTCCGATGAGGTTGTTTATTCTGTGAAACTATATGATTCTGTAACCCGCTTTAACCAATATGATCACAATGATTATTTGGATGCATCTCCAGAATTTAGAGCACAAACCATTGAAGGAAATGTAAGTTTGGGTGAAGAAGAATTATATGTTCAGGCAATGGGAGGGGTTTTAACAAAAATAGAGTTCCCATTCATATCGGAACTTAAATCAATTGGAAACCTTGCTATTAACAGTGCAGAATTGACACTTACAGGCATCGAAGGTGGTGATAGTACAAATATCCCTGACAGGTTAACACTCCTCGAAATTGAAGAAGATGGCTCTTCTGATGTTGCTGTGATTGATGTGCTTGAAGGTGAAGAATACTTTGGTGGTTTTTATGATACCATAAACAAAGAATATAAATTTCAAATAGCCAGACATATTCAACAATTGGTTTCTGAAAAAAAAATAGATTACGGTGTTTACATGAAAGTTTATGGAAGTGCAACCAGTGGTGGCCAACTAGTCTTAAATGGCACTAACCCATCATTACCAACACCCTATTCTAGCCGCTTAAAGTTAAAAGTAACTTATACGATTATTGAATAATCAGGTGATTCCCCCATATCATCACCCTTTTTGTATCTTTGAATTAATAATTAATAAAATTCTCATTTTCATATGTGTGGAATCATAGGATATATAGGACAAAAAGATGCTTACCCTATCCTAATGAAGGGGTTAAAGCGACTTGAATATAGAGGTTACGATAGTGCAGGAATTGCTTTGGTCAACGGAAACTTAAATGTTTACAAAAATAAAGGAAAAGTAGCTGATCTTGAATCTTCACTTATCAACAAGAACGTTCAAGGGCTTATTGGAATCGGGCATACCCGATGGGCAACCCATGGTGAACCTAACAATCAAAATGCTCACCCACATTATTCTGCAAGTAAAAACATTGCCATTATTCATAATGGGATTATTGAAAATTACAATTCTCTAAAATCAGAACTGATCAATCGGGGTTATGTATTTAAAAGTGATACCGATACTGAAGTATTGGTTTACTTAATTGAAGATATTCAGAAAAACGAAAATGTAAAATTATATGAAGCTACCAGAATTGCCCTAAACCAGGTAATTGGGGCTTATGCCATTGTTTTAATATCTAAAAATGAACCCAATACACTGGTTGCAGCTCGTAAAGGAAGCCCATTGGTAATTGGTATAGGAAATGATGAGTATTATATTGCTTCTGATGCTTCTCCTATCATTGAACATACTTCAAAAGTGGTTTATCTCGAAGAAGAGGAAATTGCTTTAATTAGGTATAAAAAAGATCTTGAGATAAAAACCATTAAAAACAAAATAAAAACTCCATACATTCAAGAGTTGGAGATGAACCTCAGCGCCATTGAAAAAGGAGGATTTGAGCATTTCATGCTTAAAGAAATTTACGAACAACCCAGATCAATAAAAGACAGTTTTAGAGGAAGATTAAGTTTAGACAAAGGTGTAGTCAATTTAGGCGGGATAAAAGATTATGCGCAAAAATTGGTAGCTGCAAAAAGAATTATTATTATCGCTTGTGGAACTTCGTGGCATGCCTCACTTGTGGGAGAATACTTATTTGAAGATTTAGCAAGAATTCCGGTTGAAGTTGAATATGCCTCCGAATTTAGATATCGTAATCCTGTTATCTCTGAAGATGACATAGTAATAGCAATTTCACAGTCGGGAGAAACTGCTGATACTTTAGCAGCCATTCAGCTGGCAAAAAGCAAAGGAGCTACCATATTAGGAATTTGTAATGTAGTTGGATCTTCAATTGCCAGAGAAACCCATGCTGGTTCATACACCCATGCCGGACCTGAAATTGGTGTTGCTTCAACCAAAGCATTTACAGCTCAGGTAACAGTGCTTACTTTAATGGCTCTGATGATTGCGGATAGAAAAGGAACCATTGCTCAATCACGTTTTAAAAATCTTCTATTTGAATTGGATGCAATACCTGAAAAAGTAGAAGAATTACTCAGAACCAATTCACAAATTATTGAAATTTCCAAGCAATTTAAAGATGTACGAAATTTTCTGTACCTGGGCAGAGGATATAATTTCCCAGTCGCATTAGAAGGAGCATTAAAACTCAAAGAAATCTCATACATCCATGCTGAAGGATATCCCGCTGCTGAAATGAAACATGGACCTATTGCCCTGATCGATGATAAAATGCCCGTAGTTTTTATTGCGACAAATAAAGGAACTTACGAAAAAGTTCAAAGCAATATTATGGAGGTTAAAGCCCGCAGAGGTCAAGTAATTGCCATTGTAACCAAAGGAGATGTACAAGTTAAGAAAATAGCTGACATTGTAATTGAAATACCTGAATGTGATGAGCTCCTTGTACCTTTATTGGCCACAATTCCATTACAATTGTTATCATACCACATTGCGGTAATGAGAGGATGTAACGTAGATCAACCACGTAACTTAGCCAAATCTGTTACGGTAGAATAATTGTTATTTATTTCGAAAAAAAATAATTAAGAAGTAGCTTCTGGAATGATTTCATCCTTTTTTTTAGGTGGAACCCCTATCTTCATTTTCTTGCTCTCATCAGTTGCTGTATATACATTTTCTTTAAACAACTGTATGATTTTCTTTAAGTTCTTATCAGTAGATAATTTTGTAGTGGAATCAATGTTAATTAGGATATCCTGAATTGCATTAATTACTTCATTGTTTGGAATCTGGATAAAACAGTTTAAATCACAATTCTCCTCATTCTGAAAAAGCTTGGTAAAAACTTGTCCTTTAATTTTTGAATTTCCAATAACACTAAATTTACCAGTACAAAAAATATTTCCTTCGAAATTACCACTAATTTGTAATTCAGAACAAACGATATCACCTACAACTTTAGAAGATTCGTCTATTATGACTTTTTCCGTTGATAATAAAGTCCCATAAAAATAACTCTCTATACGGAAAGATTTTTTGGTTTTAATAAATCCCTCGAGTATGCTTTCTTCCGGAATTAAAATTGGATTTTGATTGTCGCCTGGCTTCATTTTAAAAATATTAATGAGTATAATACAATTTTAAGACATATTTTCCTTTTAAACAAATAATAATGAATTAGATGTATAATTCCTAAATATCTAAAACAACAAAAGCCCCCTATTAACGGGAGCTTTGATAGCTGTACTTTATTTTCGAAATTCAGCTTCTGATAAAATCTAAAATCGATCAGCTACTGCATTCCAATTAACAATTTTCCAAAAATCATCAACATAAGCAGGTCTTCTGTTTTGCTTATCTAAATAATATGCATGCTCCCAAACATCACAGGTAAGTAGAGGAACCAATCCATCGGTTAAAGGACAATTAGCATTTGAAGTTTGAACAATTTCCAACTTATTTTCTTTGTTCTTAACCAACCAGGCCCAACCCGAACCAAATAAGGTGGTTGCAGCAACTAAAAATTTCTCTTTAAATACATCGAAAGATCCAAATTCAGCATTTATAGCCTCAGCTAATTTAGCTGTAGGCTCTCCTCCACCTTTGGGATTTAAACAATTCCAGTAAAAAGTGTGATTCCAAACCTGGGCTGCATTATTGAACATTCCTCCTTCTGAGCCTAGTATAATATCCTCCAAACTTAGGTTTTCAAATTTTGTTCCTTCAATAAGTTTGTTAAGATTATTAACATAAGTGAGGTGATGTTTTCCATAATGAAATTCAATGGTTTGCTCCGAAATAACAGGTTCTAATGCATCTTTCGCATAAGGTAATGACGGTAATGTAAATGACATAATAATATTTTTTAGGTTAATAAATCAGGTTTATTTTGAGCTTAAATAAGTTTCAGCTTTTAAAAATATTAAATCGATTTTATGAAAAACAGGATAGAAAGCTGCATTGTCTAGTATATTTCTTCCGATATAGGCTTTCATTAGCAATTTCAGCTTTTTTGTTGATTTTTCAATTTCCGAATCACTTCGATTTACTCCATTTGACTTGGCAAATTCTACAAACTCATTATATAATTCGTCTGTAATTTCAAATGAATTCACAAAGTCATCCACCTTTATGTATTTATTTAATTCTTCTCTGTTTTTATCGGTATAATTAAATGCGAACCGATAGGCCAGTCCTTTATTGATTACGATATTGTAAAATATGGGATTGCTTGTTTCTATAGGCACAAAAACATCTGGCATAATACCACCGCCACCATAAACAATTTTACCGCCCGGTGTTTTAAACATCAGAGAATCATAAAATTTAATACTATCTGCATTTTGTAACTCTCCGTTGGCAAATCGTTGGTAAAACTCTTTATAATAATCGTCAAAATCTTCGCCATAAGATTTTTGAATTGATCTACCGGTTGGGGTATAATATCGGGCAATGGTCATACGCATAGCCGATCCATCCGGTAAATTCATTTGTTCCTGCACCAATCCCTTACCAAACGAACGTCTTCCAATAATGGTACCTCTATCATTATCTTGTATTGCTCCAGCTAAAATCTCACTTGCAGAGGCTGAAGCTTCATCGATTAAAATAATAAGATCTTCTGTTTCAAACATTCCATTTGCTTCTGAATATATTGAGTTTTTGGGGCGATTGTTCCCTTTGGTATAAACAATTAATTTATTTTCTGTCAGAAACTCATCGGCAATCTCCACAGCCGGCCGAACATATCCACCTGTATTTCCTCTTAAGTCAAGGATTAAACTTTTAATCCCTTTTTTTCTCAATTCTTTACCAGCATTCTTAAATTCATCATAAGTTGTTGCAGAAAAGGTATTCAATTTGATGTACCCTACAGAATCGCTAATCATGTAGGCAACATCAAGGCTATAGGTTGGTATTACATTACGAACAATATCGAAATTGATGATTTCCGGGAACCCTTTCCTGGTGATTCCCACCTTTACTTTAGTACCTCTTGGCCCTTTCAGTAATCTAATTGCCCCTGTATTTGTTAAACCAACACCGGCAATTAATGAATCATTTACATAAGTAATGCGATCGCCTGGAAGTATCCCTGTTTTCTCGGAAGGGCCACCTGGAATCACATGAATAATTGCGATGGTATCTTCTAAAAGATTAAACTGAATTCCAATCCCTTCAAATGAACCTAATAAGGGGTCATTAATGGCATTAAAATCTTCTCTGCTTATATAAGATGTATGTGGGTCTAATTCTTTAATAATTGCCTGAATCGCTCTTTTTGTAAGATTTTCTTTATCCACATCATCAACATAATCTTTGTCGATATAATTGATAATATCAGATAATTTATTATACTGACCAGAGCTTGTTAATGGTTTCAAGGCCTGATCAAATGAAAGTCCCGTACTCATATTTTTTCCGATATAAATTCCGGAAATTAAAACAAGGGCAAATAAAATTGGCAGGTATGTAGATATCTTTTTAAGATAATTTTTCATAAGAAAGAATTAGTGTAAAACCAAAAAAAGCGCTCTTTTCATAAAATAAAGAGAGCGCTTTAATGTGCTGTACCCGGGGCCGGGGTCGAACCGGCACGAGTGTTACCTCATTGGTGTTTGAGACCAACGCGTCTACCAATTCCGCCACCCGGGCTTAAATGAAATTAGGACGTCTCTGAAAATGCAAAAATACTCAAAAAAACATATGATCCTCATAAAATTTTCTAAGAATTTAAGATTATTAAGGATAATATTGCAAGAGAAGATATTAAATCATAATTTTGCAGCCGCAAATAAATCATTTTTTAAAAAGAAGTCATTCATTATGAGCGTTATATTTTCAGGCAGGAACACAAGATATCTAAGCGAAAAAATAGCAAAGAGCTATGGCTCCGAGCTTGGAAATTCATCTTTAACCGTCTTTGCCGACGGTGAATTTCAACCTTCATTCGAAGAAAACATCAGAGGTTTAGACGTATACATTGTTCAGTCTACCCAGCCTCCAATGGAAAATCTTTTTGAATTATTGTTAATGGTAGATGCAGCCCGCAGAGCTTCTGCCCGAAATATTGTGGCTGTTATTCCTTATTTTGGACTTGCCCGCCAAGATCGCAAAGACAAACCCCGGGTTGCCATAGGATCTAAACTTGTAGCAAATTTATTAACCGCAGCTGGTGTTGGCCGAATCATTACCATCGATTTACATGCCGATCAAATTCAAGGATTTTTTGATGTGCCGGTTGATCATTTATATGCCTCAACTATTTTCACACACTATCTTCAAAATTTAAATTTACCAAACTTAACCATGGCTTCTCCAGATACAGGAGGAACCAGAAGAGCTGCAGCTTATGCTAAGGCCTTAGATACAGACTTTGTAATCTGTTACAAAACCAGAGCTAAACCCAATGAAATTGCAAAAATGTCGTTGATCGGTGAAGTTCAAGGAAAAGACATTGTGATTGTTGATGACATTATTGATACCGCAGGCACCATTACAAAAGCTGCGCAACTTATGATAGATAATGGAGCAAATAGTGTTCGTGCATTCTGTACACATCCAGTATTTTCAGGACAGGCTTACGACAGACTTACAAATTCTCCATTTACAGAAATTGTGGTAACAGACACGATTCCACTTAAACAAACACATGAAAAATTTACGGTACTTTCGACCGCCGATCTTTTTGCAGAAGTAATTAAACGCCTGGAAAATAAAGAGTCGATTAGTTCATTATTTAAATTTTAATAAATCAAATTATTCAATTATGAAAACAGTATCATTGAGCGGTTCTCTAAGAGAGAGCGTAGGGAAAAAAGATGCAAAAAAACACAGAAAGGAAGGGAGAGTTCCTTGTGTAGTTTATGGAGGTAAAGAACAAATTCATTTTTTCACTGATGAAAAAAACTTTAAAGACATTGTATTTACTCCAAACGTATACATCATTGATTTAACAATTGGTGATAAAAAATGTCAAGCAATTCTACAAGACATTCAATATCATCCTGTACATGACCATATTTTACATGCAGATTTTCTTGAGGTTTCACCAAGTAAACCTGTTACCATTGCAATTCCAGTTGTACTTGAAGGAACTGCTCCTGGTGTAATGATTGGTGGTAGATTGGTTAAGAAAATCCGTAAAATTAAAGTAAGTGCTTTAGTTGAAGATCTTCCAGATCAATTGGTTATTGACATCTCTAAATTAAAAATTGGCGACTCTATTTTCGTTGCTGATGTACAAGAAGATAAACTTACTTTCCTTGACAATCCAAAATCAATCATCGTAGGTGTATTTACTGCACGTGCTGTTATTGAAGAAGAGGAAGAAGAAGAAGAAGAAGGTGCTGAAGGAGAAGCTCCAGCTGAAGAAAAACCAGCTGAATAGCATTCTACAATATTCAATAAGTTTGGGTGTAAGGTTATTTTCTAACTTTACACCCATATTTTTTTATCAAAATGAAATATTTAATTATTGGGCTTGGGAATATTGGTGATGAGTATCGAAATACGCGTCATAATATTGGATTTATAGTTCTTGATGCTTTAGCTCAAGATGCAAAGGTAAAATTTGAATCTAACCGATTAGCTTCAACAACCAAAATGCGACATCGTGGTAAATCTTTAATTTTAGCCAAACCTTCAACTTATATGAACTTAAGTGGGAGATCAGTTAAATACTGGATTGATAAAGAAAAAATTCCGATTGAAAATACTTTAACCATACTCGACGATATTTCTTTACCAATTGGTGATTTTAGATTGAAAATGAAAGGTGGAGATGGCAATCACAATGGTCTAACCAGCATTATTGAGCATTTAGGAACCACTGAATTTCCTCGTTTGCGAATTGGAGTAGGAAATGATTTTGCCCGTGGTTATCAATCAGAATATGTTTTGGGTAAATGGACCAAAGCAGAAGAAGAAATCCTCATCCCCCGCATCAAAATTGCCACCGATATCGTTAAGAGTTTTGTAAGTATCGGGATTGGACTTACCATGACCAAATACAACAAAAAATAAAGGCGATCCTTTAGATCGCCTTTATTATATCTTAACTTATTTGGAGTATTACATCCCTTTTATTTTTTTATCTATCACCGCAGAAATCTGATCAATTGGAATTCGCTCCTGAGCCATGGTATCACGCTCACGAATGGTCACCGTTTGATCATCTAAGGTTTGATGATCGACGGTAATACAATAAGGTGTTCCGATGGCATCCTGTCTTCTGTAACGTCGGCCAATGGCATCTTTTTCCTCGTACTGACACATATAATCAAACTTCAGCGTATCCATTATTTCCCTTGCTTTTTCAGGTAATCCATCTTTTTTCATTAATGGCAAAATAGCTGCTTTTACAGGTGCCAAAACCGGTGGTATTTTCATCACAACACGTTCTGATCCATCTTCCAGTTTTTCTTCGGTATAAGCATAACCAAGCACTGCTAAAAAGGTTCGATCTAATCCAATTGAAGTTTCCACTACGTAAGGCACATAACTTTCATTCACTTCCGGATCGAAATATTGAAGTTTTTTACCAGAAAACTCCTGATGCGCACCCAGATCAAAATCAGTTCTTGAATGAATGCCTTCTAATTCTTTAAAACCAAAGGGGAATTCAAATTCAATATCGGCAGCTGCATTGGCATAATGCGCTAATTTATCATGATCGTGAAAACGATATTTTGATTCGGGAATACCCAAAGAAAGATGCCATTTCATTCGTTCCTCTTTCCAGTATTCGTACCATTTCATTTCCTCGCCAGGCTTTACAAAAAATTGCATCTCCATTTGTTCAAATTCACGCATGCGGAAAATAAACTGACGGGCCACGATTTCATTTCTAAAAGCTTTACCAATTTGAGCAATCCCAAAAGGAATTTTCATTCGACCGGTTTTTTGAACATTCAAATAGTTTACAAAAATTCCTTGAGCTGTTTCTGGTCGTAAAAATATTTGATTGGCATCTTCACTTAATGAACCCATTTGGGTGGAAAACATTAAGTTAAACTGTCGAACATCTGTCCAGTTTCTTGAGCCTGATACAGGGCAAGCAATTTCCAAATCTTCAATTAATTTTTTAATACCCTCAAAATCATTTTCATCCATAGCCGGATATAAACGATTTTTAATGTTTTCAATTTTCTCCAAATTGGCCAAAACCCTGGGGTTGGTAGCCATAAATTGATCCTGATCAAAACTGTCGCCAAATCGTTTAGCGGCTTTTTTAACTTCTTTGTTGATTTTTCCTTCAATTTTGGCCATATAATCTTCTACCAAAACATCTGCACGATAGCGTTTTTTCGAATCTTTATTATCGATCATAGGGTCACTAAAAGCATCCACATGACCCGATGCTTTCCAGGTGGTTGGATGCATGAAAATTGCAGAATCAATCCCAACAATGTTTTCATGAAATTGAACCATTGATTTCCACCAATATTCTTTAATATTTTTTTTGAGTTCGGCACCGTTCTGACCATAGTCATAAACAGCACTTAATCCATCGTAAATTTCACTTGATTGAAAAACAAAGCCATACTCCTTGGAATGGGCAATGATTTTTTTAAAAATATCCTCGTTTGCCATGCTGCAAAAATAGAAAAATTGTGAATGTAAATTGAAGCAGTTTCAATTATTTAAACTGAGCACAAAACAACTTAAAAATAAGCAGATTTTTTAAAAAAAAGACCCGGTAGCCAATCCGCACCGGGTCTTCATACAAACCTAACTAATTATTACTAGTATCCTACTATTTGGCGGCTAGTAATTCTTTCCAAACTTTTTCAATCGCTGCAGCATCTTCTGGGAAAAATCCAAAAGTTGCAAAGTGTCCCCAGTGTGATGGGATACGGCAAAGTTTACAATCTTTAATATATTCACATTGTTCGGTAATATCGCTATCATCAAACATCATATCTTCGGTATAAATGATAGGCCAAACTTTGGCTTTAATGCGTTTTTGAGCTTTTACAATATCTCCTCCTGTATGAGAACTGGCGTCACAATTTTGCCAAGCCCATGCCATAGCAATTAAGTTATTGGGATCCATTTCAACAAAGTGATTTTCCCAAATACGTCTCAAATAATCTTCCTGTGAAGTAAAACCCATACGTCTCCAATGTTCACCCTGATACATTTCTTTACTTGCACCAATTAAGGCAAATAATCGTCCTAGGTTTCTTAAACCTTCCTGACAAGCATGAGGCTCGGTATAAAAACCTTTATTGAAATTTGGATCACTGCTCATTTGGGTCATTACCAAATCTGTTAAAATTCGATTCCAAGGTCCAGCAGTCATACCAGCACCAATAGGGCATGATTTTTTTACCATCTCTGGATAAGCAACAGCCCATTCAAAAGCCTGTTGACCACCCATTGACCAACCTGTTACCATTTCAACTTCGGTAATCCCAAATTTCTTCACGATCATGTCATGCTGTGCACGAACCATATCACGAACGGTTACGTGTGGGAAAGCACCCATGGCATACGCACCTTTAGTATTTGAAGGAGAAGTAGAAATTCCATTACACAATAAATCCGGCATAATTACAAAATACTTATCAGTATCAATAGCTTTTCCAGGGCCTACCAATGGAGCCATATACATATGTGATCCTGAATACATAATGGTAAAAACAATAACATTGTCTTTTTTAGCATTTAGTTTTCCAAAAGTTACATAAGCTTGATTGCAATTTGGCAAAACAGCGCCATTTTCCAATTCAAAGTTTCCAAGATTGAAGTTTTCCCATGCTCCATGTACCTCAGGTGAATAAAATTCATTAGGAGGGCATTGAGCCGACACATTGGATGTAAAACACACTAATGCAATTACTGTTAAACAGAGTATCGCACCTACTTTCATTTTTTTCATAATTGTTGATTTTTTTGTTAATTAAAGAAAAAGTGATTCATTTTATTCAAGGATATTTTATCCCCAATAAGTACTAAAAAGCACTCATTTGTTTTTTTATTTATTTCTGTTTCTATTTCATATCGGCCATTTACATATTGAAAAACCGATTGTTGATCTTCTCCTTCAAACTCAATAACTCCTTTAACCCTATAAATTGAAGGAGGTAGACTTTTAATTTTTTCCAGAAAATCAGTTTTGTTAAGTCTCTTTTTAAATAATATTCTCTTTGACGTAATTCCATCCTGCATATGGAAATGATGGGATGATTTACTTGTTTTTCCTTTTCTATCCTTTATCTCATTATATTCCTTATCGCAGTTCATTGACGATAACAAAGCCGGATTAATATCACCATAAGAACTGGTTTGAATGAGCGCTCGCGAATTGAGTAAAGTCAATTCAGTTTTGATGGATTCGATTTGATTACAGGATACCAAATCCGTTTTATTCAATATGATAAAATCAGCAGCTTTAATTTGTTCTTCAACAACCAAGCTTTGCCGACGTGCAATTTGGAAATTTTTGGCATCCAACATACAGCTAACCGAATCGAAACGAATCAGGTGCTGAATTCCATCCAATTCGTTTAATAAATTAAAAGGATTCGCCAGTCCTGTTGTCTCCAATACAATAATCTCAGGCCGATGATCTGCAATGATTTGAAGAATTCCTTTTTGCAATTGCCCAAGAAGGGAACAACAAACACAACCTTCATCCATTTCTAAAACAGCATACTCATCTTCAAGAAGTTTGGCATCCAAACCTTTCTCTCCAATTTCATTTTGAATAACCGCCACAAATCGATTATTTTGAGTATGGTATTCGATAAAATGTTTTAAAAAAGTTGTTTTCCCACTACCTAAATATCCACTTAAAACTATAAGCTGCGGTCGGTCATCAATACCCAGGCCAGCTTTATCTAATTTGGGTTTTAACGAATGAAGGTGTGCATCCCACCAACGCTCCTTCTCAAAATTCCTCGGTATATTTTCCGACTCTTTCCACTTTGAATATTCTACGAATTTTTCTGTATTTCTGCACTTCTCAAGAAAAGAAAGATTCACCCTATCTGAACTATAAATCAAATGCATTTCTTCAATTGAGCTATCATCTTCTCCTCTTACACCATGAACAAAAGTTGTTGGTTTTTGTTCGAGATTATAGGTGAAAGTCGCTGCCAATACTTCATAAAATGGGAAGCAGAGCTGAAATGCTTTTAAACTTCTAACAGCGGTTTCCCTTTCATTAAAACTTGTACATCCTTCAGGGCTGGTTTGAAGTGATTTTGAAGCAATCAATGAACAACTTAATTGTTGTCGGTTTTTAGCAAAGGCCAGGTTAATAGAACCAATTTCAAACAAATGGGTAAATTCAGGATAGGTTAAAAAATCTCGAATAAAGGGAGTATAATCACCTAAATTGCTGATCATTTCTGCACTAATCGGGTAACTTTCAATAATTTGTTCTTTAGGGTGAGGGAAGTAAAACAATTTAAAAATTCCCTCCAAAAAATCATTCTTCTGATGAAGTACCCTAAAAAAACTAATTCCATAAACGCCTTTTTTACCTTTGATTTTGCATGTCCAGGATTCGCCATTAAGAACACTAACCTTTACTCCACGCCATCCCAAATAATTACGAACATTAACAACAAAATTGGTTCGGTTAAGCAGGCTTCCAAAAAATGCAGGCATACTGTTTTCAGTATCTGAAAACACATCGAGTGGGTATATTTTTTGATAATCCATGCTTAGTATCTAGCTTTATTTAGGCTTTAAATTCAATCACATCTCCATTCCCCAAATAGGCCGTATCTTTTGAGCCATGCTGAGCTGTTCCTTCGATAACATTATAGCCTCTCTCAATAAATTTTTTAGCGGTTAATATTCCGGTGCAGTGATTACAGCCAATCTTCTCAAATCCCCAATTTTTCATTGAAATCACCAAATCATCATACTTAGGATCCCAATCTTCAAAAGGTGAAATATGCAGACCTCCATATATGCCATGCATTTTATCATTTTCATATTTTAATTCACGGTAAGCCGTATCAGCAAACTTTATGATGCCCTCGTGGCAACAACCACTCACACAAACCAATCCCAAATCTTTTACATTAAAATAAAGCGACAATTCGCCGTAAACCCGGCAAATAATTGGCACACCAAAAGTATAAGTTGCAAATCCGGGGGCAATTTTTTTCAATCCATTCTTAACTTCAGTTAATTCACCTTGAAAGCCGCTGTCTTTGATATACTGCTTATCTTCAGGATAAAATCCTTCTGGTATGTAGGTAGGTACTGTTGGGTCATATTTATAGGTTACTGGCAAACCCCAATAATGATCGAAATGGGCGTGTGAAATAAAGAATTTCTCTATTTCATGTTTTTCCAGCATTTTATCAATTCCTTCTCTTTTGAAAGATTGATCCATCCACTTATACGACCAACCGGTATCCAACAAATACTTATGGATTTCGCCATCCATATCTTCCATTTCAACCAAGCAGGCATAGCCTCCAGCATTTTGTGGATTCACAGAGTTTTTCTCAATGATCTCCCAAGCTTCATCCAATTTATGAGGAAGCAAATGCTTAATTTTTGCAATTCCTTCTTCATAAGAACCATTGGCTAAACCTTTACCGTTTCCGAATGGAGGCCAATTAAAATCATATTGGTTTACAAGCAATCCGCCGGCATTTCTAATATCACCCATTAAAACTGAATTATCAAACCAACTGGTTTCAGAGATATTGGTAATTTTCACACTCTTACACACTCCAAAATCTGTTTGCTTACGTTTTACATCAGGCAAGAAATTCTTTCTCATTTTTGAGTAAGAAAACAAGCCCATGGAAGCCAATGCACCTGCTCCAATTCCGGTTGCAGCACCTTTCAAAAAATCACGTCTTGAAACACCACCTTTATTTTTATTTTCTTTTGTCATGTTGTTCTTTATTTAGTATTGATAAGCCTAGTTAATAATGGTAAAGATGTCGCACCAAGCAGGTATTCCTTTAATTGCGATGAAATAAATTAGAACTCCAATAGCAATTCCAGCTGCTAAACCAATAGCAAATTTTTTGTTCAATATAACTTTGTGTTCTGCTTTAAGCGGAATCATTTCTTCAGATACCTCTTCCTTTTGCAACTTCCAACCTGGCCATCCATCCATAAACCACATATTGATTAAAAAGATGTTGATCAACCAAATCATAGGAATCATAGGGAACTGCTGAGGATGAGAGTATCCTTTTTGAGTTCCTAAAAATAAGTGAGAAGTTTTATAATAAACTATGTACAATAACGCTGCAGCCAAAATGGTTACAATGGTTCGAATAAGAATATTGATTGGCTTACTGAACTTTTTAGGCCAATTATCAAGATAAAAATAGATAAACAAACTTGGAACCAGCCAGAAAATAGCCATTTCACCAACATGCAACCATCTCCAATCAGGAGCCATTAACCGACGAGTACCTCGAATGGCTTCTCCCCAACCCAATTCCTGCGCAAAATACAGGAAGAATGCAAGAGCGACTGCAATGATAAAAATTCCGAAAAAGGAAGCAGTTCTTCGCAACCAATCTTTTTTAATAAGTTCAAAAGGATAACGTTCCCATATGGTTTCGTATAACCATACAATAACCGTAGCACTCATAATCCATGCAATGTGGAAATTTCCCGAAACAGTATTTGCAAACTCTTCCCAATAAGGAGGAGTAATGGCCGTAAACTCCTGCCAAGGATAATATAAAATAGCCATATGCGAGTGCATGGTAATAAAATATATGACCATACTGATGAAAAAAGTTACAATCATCACCGTTACCCCACGTGTAGGTTGTTTAAGTTTTTGCCAGGGGGCATTTTCGCAAGCAACCACCCAGGCCGGACTTAGCCAAGAAGCAATAGCAGCAAACATCATGATGGCCTCATACGAATATTCCTCTGCGTAAAACTCTGTTAAACCCAATGCAGCTAAACGATCAGGATTAAAATAAGCAATTCCGAAATTTCCCAGGATGTTTACAAAAAAACCTTCAATTAGTAAAAGCATCAACCCTACACTAAAAACAGTAAGAACAACCCCCTTAACCAAAGGATGAGTATTGCGTACCCAGCTTTTTTTGAATGGCCAAAAATCAAAAATATAAGCCACCCAAATAAACATAATTAGTAGCCATCGACAAACCATATATCCTTTATATGGGGTATACATTCTCATCAATCCGCGCGGGTCCTGAAATATCCACCAGGTAATATAAAAAATAACCAAAATAACCAGGCTATTTAACAGTGCGGGAATGGGTCCTTTAAACCGCTTTATTAGTTTTCTTTTCTCTACAAAAAGATGTTGATCTTTCTCCATCATTTTTCTAAATATTATTTATGTTAGTATTCATTTCTTGGGCATTTTCAATTTTCTGATGTTCCATTTCATCATAAACAATTTCTAACATTTGTTCACGACTCATATTCGATGGGTCCTTCCCAAGACTCATGATCTGTATTTGTAAATCCTTTAAGGGAAAATCTGAGTATAAAGAATCACTTATTATACATTCATCTGTATCAAAATCGTTTAAAGGTTGATCTTTTAATGGTTCAATATCATCACCAATATTGCGATCTGAAAGTGCATTTTTAAATTTCAAAATGGGTCCGCTAATAAATGCTCTTCTACTTTTCATTTCAACGATTTTTTTTCGCGGTATTTAATAACATTAGGTAGTTCAATCTCCTCATATTGTTCCATTAAATTTGAAATGGTAACGATCATTTCTTGCGAGCGTCTTCTGGACAGTTTTGGATCTTTACTTTTAACTGCATTAAATAAATTAATATGGGCTGCGAAAATTTGATTACGGTCGTCGGGAGTACACTTAGTGAACATATCTGAAACAATAGAGTAAGTTAACTCTAGTTTCTGTAGCATTTGGCCGATGGAAGAATTTTCGGTAGCACTTCTAATAATCTGGTGAAAATTGTGGTGATTATTGGTGAATTTTTCAGCATTGTTTTCCAAAACAGCCTGACTGAGTTGGAAAATACATTTCTCCAACTCTTTCAATAATGACTGACTGATTCGAAGGGTAGCCAATGAAACAGCAGTGGGCTCAAATAGATAAAATGCCTCCAGATTTTGCTTGATCCTATTTTTGTCCACCATTTTTAATTCGGCTTCCAAAATCACATCCAAATTACTTTTTGACAACAAATAATATCCGCTACCAGGTTTTACTTTAATAATGCCATTTGCCTGAAGCATTTTTATGGCATTACGCAATGTATTTCGGCTGGTATTAAACCGATCTGCTAAGTTTCTCTCTGAAGGTAAACGATCTCCAATTCCTATTTCATCACCTTGCAAAAAATCGCTCAGTTTATTAATCAGTAATTGTTCTTTGTTTGAACACATCGCTTTTCATTGTTTGTTTGGTCTTACCAAAATAAGCTTAGTTTTTTGTATTTTTCAAACTTTTTAAACGATAAATGCATTTATTAACCTAAAAAAGGCATATTGGTAGAACCAATATGCCTTTTTTTTACACATTATTATAAATAACACAAAAAAGAAGCAAAATGCAAATTATGCATTTTGCTTCTAAAATGGGTGAAATATCTTTAGATAAACAATAAATTTACGTTATATGGATTTTTTATTGCGCAAGGCTTTTCGCCAGTTTTTTAATCCTTTAATAAATGGAGCATTCAATAGGTTATAATTATCAATCTCAGATTCTGAAAATGCATTTGTATGGGTTGAACATAAAATTAATACCGAGCGTAAGGCATTTCGTTCATAAAATGGAATGGCATAATAAGATCTAATACCGTAGGGTGTAAACAATGCCCAATCAATGGCTTTGATACTAGATAAAGTATCGTCAACAATTAAGTTATCCAATTTGTATTGCTCAATGTTTTCTGCGATGGTACCTTCATACGAGAAACTTTCGCCATACGTTAGATTTTTAAAACTTTCGCCACTGGCATAAACCACTACTTTATTTTTCTTGATGTGGATGTCAGAATAGATAATACCGTCCCATGCCTTATTGTGATAAGGATTTTCAAGTAATATCTGAAGCAGAACATTCATATCTGAAACATTTTCCACTTTCTTCATAAGCTCATCTACATAAGCCTGTTTCTTGTCACTTAATTTTAAATTGTTATTATTAATGTAGCTGGATGCATTTTTCACCTGATCAACGGCGTAAATGCTAACCCTCAGCAATCTTTTTTCTTTGATTTTTAAAAAACGGATAACTGTTCGGCCAATAAAATGAGTTTGATTTTTACGGCGAAATAAAATTTTTCCATCCCATTTTTTCTCAAAAATGATATCTTCATAAATCTTAGTCATTTCACCATTAAAGCTTTGATGGTATAAGTCATTGAGCACTAAACGCCTAAACTCTTCAAAATTATAACCAAACAATTCATGAGCTACGGCATTATGTGAAATGATTCTATTTGAAGATAGGTTAACCAAAATAACCGGATTATCAACCATTTCAAGCAAGGTTTGTTGCTCTTCTTCATTCACATTCATTTCTTCTATAATGGATACGCTGGGTGTAATATCAACTAACATTCCTAAATAATATCCTGGATTGTATGAATTCGGACTACCGATTAATTTCAACCATTTATGATTTCCACTTTCTAATTTTACACGTATAACCGTAATGGCATTTTGTGCCGAATGCATTGAATTCATAAAAGATTCGTACAAATAGAAATCTGTTTCTAAAATAAGCTGCTTACTCATTTGCTTGTTTTTAAGCAACAAAAAAGTGTTTTCGCCCAAACCCTCAACCTGATAATTATTTAAAAACTCAATTTTATTTTTAACAATTTCAATTCGAAAAAGCAGGGCAGGAAGTCCGCGCAAACAATTTAAAATTTCTTCGCCAGTTAAAATATTGTTTTGATTGAGTTCGAAATAATCTTTTTTAAAATCGGGCATTTTGGAAACATTAAATGAAGAGTTTTGTGATATTTCTCAATAGCAAAAGTAATGCATTTGAATAAAAATTATCACATCTTGCAATTTAAACTTATAATCATACCTCAAAGGCATCAATTAATCGCATTGAAATACAGGAAGTTTCACCTTTACTTCCGGCTAAAATATTTGCTATCTTAAAATCATCCGGTAAAGAAATCAAAAATATTTCCAAGGGTACTGGTTGTTCCTTTAAAAAATTCAGAGTATTTACATCTGGTACAGGTTACCACAGTAAATTTTTTATTCTGAACGTCGAAAACCTTTGCAAAAGCTCCGCCTGTTGCTCTCATTTCATCCAGTTCATATTGTTTGTTTCCGCATTTTGGGCAAACATATTTTGAAGAATTCATCATTGATTTTTTTAATTAAGGATTAATAATTCATGATGGATAAAGATAAAAAAACCTCCCCTTTTTCAAGGAGAGGTTTCCAATATAATCTAAATTTTTTATCTGCCTAAAGTAGCAACCATAATGGCTTTAATGGTATGCATTCTGTTTTCGGCCTCATCGAAAACAATACTTGCTTCAGATTCAAAAACTTCTTCAGAAACTTCTAAACCATTCAATCCATATTTTTGGAAGATTTCTTCACCAACAGTTGTATTTCTGTCGTGGAAAGCTGGTAAGCAATGCATGAATTTACAATCTGGATTCCCGGTCAAATTCATCATCTCTGTATTCACCTGATAAGGTTTCAAAAGTTCAATTCTTTCGTTCCAAACTTCATCGGCTTCACCCATTGATACCCAAACATCAGTATAAATAAAATCACATCCTTTCACACCTTCAGCAACATTCTCGGTAACAATAATTTCGGCACCGGTTTCTTTGGCAATCTCTTTGGCTTGAGCAACCAATTCGTCGGTTGGTTGTACACTTTTTGGAGCAACGGAGCGGAATTTCATTCCCATTTTTGCAGCACCAATCATCAATGAATTACCCATATTGTTTTGAGCATCTCCAACATAGGCAAAAGTAATTTCATTTAAAGACTTGTCGGAATGTTCCATCATGGTAAGAAAATCGGCTAAGATTTGAGTTGGATGAAATTCTGTTGTCAATCCATTCCATACGGGTACACCTGCATATTTTCCTAAGTCTTCAACAATTTCCTGTCCAAATCCACGGTATTCAATACCGTCATACATTCTACCTAAAACACGTGCAGTATCAGCCATTGATTCTTTTTTACCAATTTGCGAACCTGTAGGACCTAAATAAGTAACATGAGCTCCTTGGTCGTAAGCGGCAACTTCGAAAGCACATCTTGTTCGGGTTGATGCCTTTTCAAAAATTAAAGCGATATTTTTACCTTTTAATCGTTCAACTTCAGTTCCTGTATATTTTGCTTTTTTCAAATCGGCTGAAAGGTCGAGCAAAAATTTAATTTCCTTGGGTGTGAAATCTAATAATTTCAAAAAGTTCCGGTTTCTAATATTGAAAGCCATAATGTCCTCCTACAGTTTTAATTATTAATTACTTATTCGTTTTTCTATTTGCCGCAAAATTAGAAAATTTAATCAAATAACTAATCAATAAAACAGAGTATTTTTATGACATGTCCCCGAGCATTAGTAAATTGTTCGGGCGGACTGTCCGAACTGGTTTTTAGGGAAACCATTCCAATTTGCAACTTCAATTAATTTTCATTAGCACATCAGCAAATTAATTACTTTTGCCAAATGATAATTATTGACGACACCATCGTTTCTGACGATTTAATAAATACCAAATTTTGTTGCGATTTGACAAAATGCCTCGGAGCTTGCTGTGTAGAAGGTGATGCTGGTGCTCCGCTCGAAGAAGAAGAGATTTCAATTTTAGAAGATGCCATCGATTTTGTCAAACCTTATATGGTTGAAAAAGGAAGAGAAGTTGTAGAGGCCAACGGGGTATTTGATTATGATGCAGAAGGCAGTTTGGTAACTCCTTTGGTTAACGATCGAGAGTGTGCCTTTGTTTACTTCGAAAATAACATTGCCTTTTGTGCCATTGAAAAAGCCTGGACCGAGAAAAAAATCAAATTTCAGAAACCCATCTCATGCCATTTATATCCCGTTCGCTTAAATGAGTTGAGCGAAATGACAGCTGTTAATTTTCATAATTGGTCGGTTTGTAAACCTGCATTGGAAAAAGGAAACGAAATAGGTTTACCCGTATATAAATTCTTGAAAGATCCACTAACCCGTAAGTTTGGGAAAGAATGGTATCAAAAGCTTGAAGATAGAGTTGCTGAACTAAAAAAATAGCTACCAACAAGAGCTGGAAGCTATTTCTTTCATCGAATAATATTATTCATAAATTATTTTATTTGATAGGGTAAAATATCAATCTTTTGATTTTTTGGCCAGGCAAATTGTGTTGATTTTTGGGTATTTCCAAACGTATAACTTCCTTCCCATTCCAAAATCTCATCATCGTATTCTTTTATTCTTACCAAAAACTCTATTGAATCCTGTCCATCATCCTGAAGTCCCTCCAAATTAAAAGAAACAACCCCACTCTGTAAATAGCTTGAGAAATCATCATTTGAATTGTGGCGAAATTCCAAAATCAAGCGACCGTCATCCGTATGGGTATCCTCATACAATTTAACCAAATTGACGTAATGAATTGTATATTGTCCATAATATTCAAATACAAAATTTATATAATTATTGGCAATCCAAATATTGTCTTCTTTGACATAAATGGGATCATTTCCAATACTATCCTGAATGGCTTCAGTTAACTGAACAATTTCTTTGGTTAAAATATCATCCAAATCATAAATATCAACTTCAAATTCTCCATTACCCAGCGAATTTGTTACCGTATATGAAACTACTACACGATCTCCATTTTCAAAGCTGTTTTCATAAATATTATTTGGTAAAAGCCGGTCTCCACCATCCAACGCAATGGTAAATTCATTGCTCGATGCAATTGATTTCTCTATTGTTCCTATTCCCATCCATTCCGGAAGTTTATCTTCTTTATTACAGGCAGATAAAATAGCCATTAAGAAAATAACTGCTACAACTAATCTTTTCATTTTATTATTTTTTAAAATTCTTAATAAACTTACAACATAATGATGCAAGGAAAGTCATAAACGTTGCGTTAAGATTTATTTTTTCATTCAAAAAAAGCCAACCCGAAATCATCAAGTTGGCTCTTTATTCAATCAGTCACACTGATTATTCAGCTGTATTTGTTTCTGGTCGGGCAGCAGCCATGGCTTCCAATTCTTTATCAATATGGAAAAAACCGGCTTTATCACTACCAACCAATCGAATTTTATCAAGAATGGTACTCATGGTACTTTCTTCTTCAATCTGTTCGTTAATAAACCATTGAAGGAAATTACCAGAAGTATAATCCTTGGCATTTAAAGTCACTTCGTAAACCTCATTGATGGATTCGGTAATATATTCTTCATGTTTCATTACCTGCTCAAATATATCAACGATATTTTTAAACTCATAAGGAGGTTGTTCCATCACCATCATCTTGGCATGACCGCCACGGTCATTTAAGTAATGAACAAATTTCAGCATATGCTCTCTTTCTTCTTCAGCTTGCGCATAAAGAAAATCTGCAGCACCTTTAAAGCCATTCACTTCACACCAGGAAGCCATTTGTAAATATAATCTGGAAGAATATTCTTCTTTTTTTATTTGTTCGTTTATCGATATTTCTACGTTTTCTTTAATCATAATTATCTTTTTTAATAGATTAACTCTAACAAAATTACGAAAAACAGATTAGAGTTGTTACATTTTTATGAAGCTTTGATAAAAACAAAGAAGCACGGATTTATTTTAATCCGTGCTTCAAAATATTATATAATAATAAATCTTATCCTTTTAGGGCTTCTGCACCACTTACAATTTCCAGAATTTCGTTGGTAATTGAAGCCTGACGGGCTTTGTTATAGCTAAGTTTTAAATCTTTCAATAAATCTTCAGCATTATCGGTAGCCTTGTGCATGGCCGTCATTCGAGCACCATGTTCAGAAGCATGAGATTCTAATAAGGCCTTATAAAATTGAATCTTCAAAGATTTAGGAATCAACTCCTCAATAATTTTTTGCTTGCCTGGCTCAAAAATATAATCAGCCTCTACATGCGATTCTCCTGCTTCATCTTCTTTGGCAACAATCGGTAAAAGTTGCTCCTCAATAAGCTGGTAAACAGCAGCATTTTTAAACTGATTGTAAATCAGGATTACTTTATCATATTTTTTAGCAACAAAATCATCCATGATTTGATTGGCAATGGCAGCCACATTATCAAAACTTAAATCATTAAATAATTCTATTTCATTACCAATAATTTTTAAAGAACTGTTGGAATAGGCATCGACTACTTTTTTACCAATGCAATGCACAGAAACATTTCCGGCATCTAATTGATTTTTATAATCAGTTTCGATGAGTCGATTGGCTTCTTTAATTACATTGGCATTAAATGCACCGCATAGCCCTCTGTTTGAAGCGATAACAACAAACAAAACTTTTTCAGGACTTCGTTGTTGAGAATAAACTCCTTCGTCGCTATTTTCAATGCTTTTACTTAGGTTCTGCAGAATTTCGTTTAATTTTAAAGCATAAGGCCTCATTTTAAGAATGGCATTTTGGGCCCTTCTTAATTTAGCTGCCGATACCATTTTCATGGCACTGGTAATTTGCTTGGTTGAATTAACCGATTCAATTCTGGTTCGAACTTCTTTTAAACTTGGCATCTATCTTTACGAATTTGTTATTTTATTTTTTCTCGTACTTACGAGAAATATCTGCAGCAACACTCTCAAGTATTTTAACATCCTCATCAAGTAATTTACCGGCTTTTAAATTATTAAGTACCTCTTTATGCTTGGTCTCTAAAAAGTGTAAATATTCAGTTTCAAAATCGATTACACTTTTAACCGGAACATTTTTTAACAATCCTTTAGATCCACAATAAATAATGGCCACTTGTTTTTCAACAGCTAATGGCGAATATTGAGGTTGTTTCAAAATCTGAACATTACGTTCACCCTTGGCTAAAACAGCCATGGTTGCAGCATCCAGTTCAGATCCAAATTTTGCAAAGGCTTCCAACTCACGATACTGTGCTTGGTCGAGTTTAAGCGTACCGGCAATTTTTTTCATCGATTTAATCTGGGCATTACCTCCTACACGAGATACAGAAATACCCACGTTAATGGCCGGGCGAATACCTGCGTTAAACAGATTTGACTCAAGGAAAATCTGACCGTCAGTAATCGAAATTACGTTGGTAGGAATGTATGCAGAAACGTCACCTGCCTGGGTTTCGATAATAGGCAAGGCTGTTAACGAACCTCCACCTTTTACAACATCTTTCAGGCTATCGGGCAAATCATTCATTTGTTTGGCTATTGCATCTGAATTGATCACCTTCGCGGCTCTTTCTAATAATCGTGAGTGAAGATAGAAAACATCACCAGGATAGGCTTCACGTCCCGGAGGTCTTCTTAATAATAAAGAAACTTCACGATAAGCAACGGCTTGTTTTGATAAATCATCATAAATTACCAATGCTGGTCGACCCGTATCTCTGAAATATTCGCCAATGGCTGCACCGGTAAACGGAGCATAAAACTGCATGGCTGCAGGATCGGAAGCGGTTGCTGTAACAATCACGGTATATGGCAATGCGCCATTATCGTCAAGGGTTTTATGAATATTGGCAACGGTTGAACCTTTTTGACCAATGGCTACATAAATACAAAATACAGGTTCGCCTTTTTCGTAAAATTCTTTTTGATTGATGATGGTGTCAATCGCGATGGCTGTTTTACCTGTTTGACGGTCACCAATAATCAATTCACGCTGACCTCTTCCAATTGGAATCATGGCATCAATTGGCTTAATCCCTGTTTGAAGTGGTTCATTAACAGGTTGACGATAAATTACACCCGGAGCTTTACGTTCCAGCGGCATATTGAATTTATCACCTTTAATTTCACCTTTTCCATCAATGGGTTCTCCAAGTGTATTAATTACACGACCCAACATGCCTTCACCAACTTCAATAGAAGCAATTTTTCCGGTACGTTTAACTTTATCGCCTTCATTAATATCATTGGCTTCTCCCAATAAAACGGCTCCTACATTATCTTCTTCAAGATTCAGTACGATGCCTTTAAGAGCTCCTTTTTCGAACTCTAGTAATTCACCTGATTCTGCATTATTCAGTCCATAAATACGGGCAATTCCGTCTCCAATTTGAAGAACAGTACCAACTTCTTCAAGTTCTGCTTCATTTTGAAATCCGGCCAGTTGCTGACGTAAAATAGCGGATACTTCTGCAGGTTTAATTTCAGCCATATTATTATTTTTTCTTAATTAAAATCCTCTTATGTAGAGATTGGTATCAAAGTCTTTTTTCAATTCCTTAATTTGCTTTTTAACGCTTGAATCGTATTGATAATCTTTATACGACAGAACGAATCCACCAATCAATTCTTCCTTAATTTCTTCGATTAATTCAATTTCACCTTTGGTTTGATCTTCTAATAAAGAAATTACATTTTTCTTCACATCCGGATCAAGTTGAACTGCAGTTGCAAGTTCAGCTGTGGTGATATTTTTATATTCTTTGTATTGTTCAATAAATTGCTGAGCAATTCCATCAATCAATGCTTCACGATTTTTTCTGATGATGATCAATAAAAAATTACGTGAGATTTCCTGAATGTGTTTGCCAAAAACTTCGATGATAATGGCTTCTTTTTTGTCCGTAAAAATAATCGGACTCTCAAGCATTAATCGAAATTCTCTATTTTGTTTACAAACCGACATCACCAGTTTCATATCCTCTTTAATCTGCTCAAGAGCGTTTTGCTCAATGGAAAAATCAAAGAGTGCTTTGGCGTACCGACTTGCTAACTTAATTTCTTTCATCTATATCGTTTCAATGATGATTAATTAAAATTAATCTCATCCATTAACTTTTTAACATAATCTTTATGCTTCTTCTCATCTGAAAGTTCGGATCTCAGAATTTTTTCTGCAATCTCGATGGATAGTGAAGCTAATTGATTTTTTAAATCAGTAATGGCGGCCATTTTTTCATTTTGAATGCTTTCTTTCGCACTTTCAATGATGCGATTGGCTTCTTCGTTTGCCTTTAATTTTGATTCGTCAATAACCGCATCTCTAACTTTACGGGCATCGCTCAAAATGGCATCTCTTTCTTCTTTTGCATCTTTCAACAACTGCTCATTATCCACATGCAATTGTTTCATTTCTTCTCTGGCTTTATTGGCCTCGTTTAACGCATCATCAATGGTTGCTTCTCTTTCTTTCAACGATTTCATGATGGGCTTCCAGGCAAATTTTCCAAGAACAAATAAAACAATTCCGAAGGATAAGGTCATCCAAAAGATCAAACCAAGTCCGGGAGTTACTAATTCCATAGTTTTTCTGTTTTAAAATTAAAATCTTCTGTATCCTAACCAACCGTTAGCATACAGAAGAAATTTGCTGTCTTATAAGAAAACGATCAAAAGACAAACAACAATAGCAAAGAATGCAGCACCTTCAATCAAAGCAGCTGATACAATCATATTTGATCTGATATCATCAACAGCTTCTGGCTGACGTGCAATAGATTCAACAGCAGCACGACCAATCTGGCCAATACCCATACCTGCACCAATTGCAGCAATACCTGCTCCTAACCCGGCTCCCATTTTTGCGAGGGGAGTCATGTCAGTTGCTACTTGTAATAATGTGGTTAATAATTCCATGATTTTATTTATTTAATGAATGATGATTTTAAAATATTAATGATGTTCTTCTGTGGCCATTCCAAAATAAAGAGCCGACAACAAAGTAAAAACGTATGCTTGAATAAAGGCAACCAATATTTCTAATAGGCCCATAAAAGTAGCAAAAGCTACAGAAAGGATTGATACTCCATAACCCAATCCGATGTTCATGTTTCCAAAGATAAAGATCAGGCTAATAAATCCGAGCACAATGATGTGACCTGCCGTGATGTTGGCAAAAAGTCGAACCATCAAAACGAAGGGTTTGGTAAATACACCAATGAGTTCAACAACCGGCATTAAAGGCACAGGAAACTTAAGCCACCAAGGTACTCCAGGTGTATTCACAATGTGCATCCAGTAATTTTTATTGGCACTAAAAGTTGTGATTAAAAAGGTAAATATCGCCAACACCATGGTTACGGCAATATTTCCGGTAACATTGGCTCCGCCTGGGAAAAAGGGAACTAATCCTAATAAATTATTGATAAAAATAAAGAAGAAAACCGTTAATAAAAACGGAACATATTTTTCATGATTTTTACCAATCGACGCTTTAGCAATATCATCTCTTATAAATAAGATAAGCGGTTCCATCATCGACTGTAAACCTTTGGGTGATTTCCCCTCACGTTTTTTATAGGATTGTGCAACAGAAATAAAAATGATACAAATTAGGAAAAGGCTGATTAAAATGGCCGTTACATTTTTGGTAATTGATAAATCAATTGGGGCAATTTGTTCTGCATTTGCCTCATGATTTACCCTAATGATTTTACCTTTTTTCGGTCCATCGTGGGCAATTTCAAATCCTTTATAACTGGCATGACCATGATCAAATTTGGCAGAAGAAAAACAATAAAACTTTCCTTCGTCAATTAAAATAACCGGCAACGGAATGGCAATTGAATGCTCTCCATAGTCTAGCACATGCCAACTGTATGAATCAACAATATGCTCGATAATGGCTTCACCGGCATTGTATTCTTTTTTCTTACTTCCATGCTCGTCAACTTCTGATTCAGCTGCAAATAGGCCTGTACTTGTAATCAAAAGAGAAACAAGGATTAAACTTTTAATGAATCTAAAATCTCTTAATTTATATATGTTGATCATCTACCAATTCGTCTGTGTATAATAGCCTGCAATTTTACAAATAATTCATGAATTATTAAAGGTTTTTCGGATTTTATTTATACAGATTTCTAAGGCTTTAAGTCTAATTTGAATAATCAAAGGCTGCAACCTCCTTCTCATAAAAATGGAGAATTTGATTTTAGTTAAATTTTCCGTATATTTAGATAAGCAATAAGTTATGAACCAAAAGAGCGAGAGATGAAAAAAGTTATTTTATTAATGGTTCTGTTTATAATGATGATCGGATGCAGTCATCAGGAAGAGCCTAAAGTGATTGATTTAAAAGCCGAAACAATAAAGATTAAAACCGTTTTAGAACAATATGTGCTTGCAAACGAAAAACAAGATTTTGAAATCATTGAAAACATATGGGCAGCAGATGATGATATTGTACTCATTGGAACCGACTCAGATGAAAGACTGATTGGATGGAAAAACATTGAAAAAGCCATCAAAAATCAATTTAACCAGTTTCAGGAAACCTACATTACTGTAAGTGAGCAAATTATCAGAATCAATGATACGGGGAACACTGCAAATTTTAGCGAACTTTTGGCCTATAATTTTATTTATAAAGAGGAAGCAAAAAGATTTGAGGGGATGCGATTTACAGGTGTACTCGAAAAAATTGATGGAAATTGGTTGCTTGTTCAGTGTCATTTGTCCATTCCGGCAGAGGTAGAAATGAATGAAGTTTATTAAAAAATTCTATCGAATTATCATTCGTAAAATTCTAAAATTTTTTCAGAACAGCTATTTTTATATTCTGATTTACAAACCCTAAATATGTCGAAACCCCAAATTGCCGATAAGAAATCGAAATTAATTGAAATGGAACCTGGTGATTATTATTGGTGTGCCTGTGGAAAAAGTTCAAATCAACCTTTTTGCGACGGCTCTCATCAAGGGACGGAATTCAGTCCTGCTCACATAAAAATCGAAGAAAAACAAAGTGTTTACTGGTGCATGTGTAAGCATTCAAAAAATGGTGCTTTTTGCGACGGGACCCATAAAGGGATGAAATAAGCAAGATTAATCGAGCGCTACTTCAACCCAATCACTTTCATAATTCATGATCTGAGTAAAACCAATTTCTTTTAACAAAGTTGCCGTTTCGGAAATAAAAAGACCAAGCTCTTCAGGCTTGTGAGCATCTGTACTGATGGTGACTGGAATATTAAGCAATTTTATTTTTTTCAAAACTTCAACTCCCGGAAATAACGAATCAGAACGCTTTTTGTACAAACCCCGGGTATTTACCTCAACAATGCAATTTTTAGATTTTATGAGATCTAAACACTGATCGATTTCCTTTTGATACCAGCCTTCATCCTCTTTAAAAAACCGATTTTTATTGTGCATTTTAACCTTGTCAATATGTCCTACAATATCCGGGTTTTGAGTATCTATCATCTCATTAATCTGTTGATAATAGTCCTTAACAGCCCTTCGGATATTTCCATCATAATTTTTTTGAAGACCTTTTTCGTAAGGAATGTCACTACCGCCATCTGTAAACCAAAATTGCTCTGTGTTCTGATTTCCAATCAGATGCACGGAACCGATGGTATAATCTAAATTATTTTGATCTGATATCTTTTTAAAGTCGTCTGTAACGCCGGGAATAAAATCAAGTTCTAAGGATTTTAAAATATGAATTTGGTCTTGATATTTTAATTTTAGTCGGTCGATTTCTTTAATGTATTCTGAAAGCTTATTTCCCGGAATTGCGTATTTATTTTCAAAGGGCATGGGCGCATGTCCCGAAAAACCCAAGCTGGAAAAGCCTAAGCTAATTGCCTTTTTTATATAAGTTTCCGGTTCATCTGATCCATCGCAATAATGGCTGTGGGTGTGTAAATTAAAAAGTTTCATTCCTTATTTTAAGCTTCAAATTCAACATCAATTACTTTATAAACTTTGTCTGATCGGCGAATTTGAGATTTTACAGGAATGGAACAAAACTCTCCTTTTACCGTCTTTTCAGCTGATTTTTCATCTACCCTAATTTCAGAAATAACGTCTTCATAAACGCCGGTTGTTGGTCCCAATATTCTTATTTCATCTCCAATATTCAACTCTTGTGTTTCCATTTTTATTTCTATCACTCCTAATTTTGAGAAGTAATTGGTGACTTTCCCAACATAAACTTTTCGCTTGGTAGCCTGTGAACCATATCGCTCAGTCCATTCTCCAGCTTTTCTGCCTAAATAATAGCCATCCCAAAATCCACGATTATAAACCGAAGCTAATTTTTGATTCCATTTGTCAATATTTTCTTTGGTATAGTTGCCTTCAAAATAGGCGGCCACTGCTTCTTTATAACATTTAACTACAGTCTTCACATATTCCGGTGATCGACCTCGTCCTTCCAATTTCAACACCTTCACTCCTGCAGCTAAAATCAAATCCAAAAACTCAATGGTATTTAAATCTTTGGGCGACATGATGTATTCATTATCTACCTCCAACTCTATTCCTCCATCTTTATCAGTCACTTTATAGGGGCGCCGGCAAAGCTGCAAACAAGCTCCACGATTGGCCGATGAGTTCATATTATCCAGGCTCAAATAGCATTTTCCGGAAACAGCCATGCATAAAGCTCCATGCGCAAAAATTTCAATTTGAACCAATTCGCCAGCTGGCCCGCAGATATTTTGATCGCTAATGGCCTGCGTAATAGCTTTAACCTGTTTCAAACTTAGTTCCCTTGCAGTAACCATCACATCAGCAAACTGCGAATAATATTTGACGGCCTCAATATTGGTAATATTGCACTGGGTCGACATATGAATTTCCATACCTACCTCATGAGCATACTGAATTACACTTTGATCGGAAGCAATGATGGCAGTTATTCTATTTTGCTTCGCAGCAACCACAATTTTCTTCATCAATTCCAATTCATCATCGTAAATTACGGTATTGATGGTAATATAAGTTCGAACCTTCGCCTGATTACAAATAGCTGCAATTTCTGCTAAGTCATCAATCGTAAAATTATTTGACGATTTAGAGCGCATGTTTAACTGCTCCACCCCAAAATACACCGAATCGGTGCCTGCTTGCAAAGCTGCAGTAAGCGATTCGTAAGAACCAACCGGCGCCATTATTTCTACCTGACTTGCATCCATTTCATCATTTTTTTGCAAAAGTACGAGTTTCAAAACAAATGGTATAAATCCTGAAAATAATGCCTAATTTTGCAACTACTAATTAAACCTAAAAAAAACTAAAAACATGTATAAACAGATTGTTCATGCACTATTACTTTTATTTTTTATAACCTCTTGTAAAACAAAACATCAAATGAATACAAATCCCTTACTTGCCGATTGGAATACCCCCCACCAAACCGCACCATTCAAGCTCATAAAAGTTGAACATTTTATGCCGGCTTTTGATCTTGCGATTGAAAATGCAAAAAAAGAAATTGATGCCATCATCGAAAATAAAGAAACTCCAACTTTTGAAAATACCATCATCGCTTTAGAATTGGCAGGTACCAAATTAAATCGAATTGCGAGTGTCATGTATAATTTGAATTCGGCTGAAACCAGTGATGAACTTCAAGCTGTCGCCAGGGATGCTTCACCCAAACTCACTGAATTTGCCAATTACATTTCTTTAAATGAACAATTATTTGTTAAGATTAAACAACTTCATGATAACCGTAATCAACTGGATTTAAATCCAGAGCAAGCTTATTTGCTTGAAAAAACCTATAAAGATTTTGTGCGACAAGGTGCAGCTCTAGAGGGAGATGCAAAAAAAAGATATGCAGAAATCAGTACCGAACTGGCCAAATTATCTTTAAAATTTGGTGAAAATGTGTTGGCCGAAACCAATGCCTATTCAATGTTAATTACCGATAAAGGAGATCTTTCAGGGCTTCCCGAAGGCGTTATTGAAGCTGCTGCACAAGCGGCAAAATCGAAAGAAAAAGAAGGCTGGATGTTTAACCTTCAATTCCCAAGCTATTATCCGTTTTTACAATTTGCCGACAACAGAAAACTTCGCAAAGAAATTTTTCTGGCTTCAGGAAGTCGCGCCTTTAAAGACAATGAATTTAATAATGAGAAAAACATTAAAGAAATCGTAAGTCTGCGATTGGAGTTAGCTCATCTTTTAGGATTTGACAATTATGCTGAATATGTGTTGGAAGAACGAATGGCACAAACTCCCGAAAAAGTAAATCATTTTATTGCTGATTTGCATAAGCCTTCGAAACCTGCTGCACAGAAAGAAGTTAAGGAAGTGCTGGCTCTTGCCAAAAAAGAAGGTTTTAATGATCAGCTTGAGAAGTGGGATTGGGCTTATTATACCGAAAAATTAAAAGCTGAAAAATACGGTTTTAACGAAGAAGAAGTTCGGCCTTATTTCCAATTGGAGAAAGTTCAGGAAGGTGTTTTTGAATTGGCCAATCGTTTATTTGGTTTGAATTTTAAAGAAAATAAAGAAATCCAGGTTTATCATCAGGATGTTGGAGCTTATGAAGTTTATGATGAAGATGGAACATTTTTATCGGTACTTTATCTCGACTTCTTTCCAAGAGATGGAAAACGCGGTGGAGCCTGGAGTGGCGATTATCGTCCTCAAAGTAATATCAAAGGCAACTCCATTCGACCTGTTATAACAGTGGTTTGTAATTTCACCAAGCCTACTCCCAGCAAACCATCTTTATTAACCTTCAGGGAAGTGGAAACCTTTCTGCACGAATTTGGTCATGCCTTGCACGGAATGCTCGCCAATACTACTTATCCAAGTTTATCAGGAACCAATGTCTATTGGGATTTTGTTGAACTTCCATCTCAAATTATGGAAAATTGGGCAAGTGAAAAAGAGTGGTTGGATTTATTTGCAGTTCATTACCAAAGCGGTAAAAAATTACCGGATGAATTAATCCAAAAGCTGATTAAATCAAAAAAATATTTAGCAGGTTATGCCAGCGATCGTCAATTAAGTTTGGGAATGACTGACATGGCCTGGCACAGTATAACTGAGCCTGTTTCAGAATCAGTTTATCAATATGAAAAAACTGCTATGAAAGATACCGAACTCTTTCCTGAAGTGAAAGAAACTTGTTTAAGTACAGCCTTCTCACACATTTTTGCAGGAGGCTATGCAGCCGGATATTACAGCTATAAATGGGCCGAAGTTTTAGATGCAGATGCTTTTGCAGCTTTTAAAGAAAACGGGATTTTTGATAAAAAAACGGCTACTTCTTTCAAAAAAAACATACTCGAAAAAGGAGGTACTCAACACCCCATGGAATTGTATGTAAAATTCCGTGGACAAGAGCCAGGAGTTAATGCATTGCTTGAAAGAAGCGGCTTAAAATAATATAGAACCCTGAGCGAAGTCGGAGGGTGGTGACATTTCGACTTCGCTCAATGTCATGTAAATACTAGTAATGATTTAGGATTTCTTAGTCGCTTAGCTCCTTCGGGATTACAAAAAAAGAGAATCATGAAAAAAAGAAAAACAACGAATATCCTTTTATTGTTTATCGTTATTCCGCTTACTTTTTATGTGCTTAAAATTCTTTCATTCATTTTTATTCCGTTGGTTTCGGCCATGTTTATCGCCTTGTTATTTTTACCAATAATGAGGTGGTTGCAACACAAAAATGTTCCAAAATCCGTCAGTATTTTAATCGTCATTATTCTCATTGCAGCCGGCCTGAAATTGGGAGGAGAATTGGTGAAATTATCGACCAATGAAATTGCCTCGGCAAAGAGCGAATTTTTTGTCAAAGCCGAAACCAAATTGGTTGATATAGTAACAGCTGTTGAATCATTTTTCGGAATTCCTCGCTTAGAAGGCGAAAAAATATTAAGTCACTATATTGAAAAAAACAACATCACTAAAAATGTTGGAAAGACGATTGATTTTTTAATGGGCACCCTTTCCATGACTTTAATGACCCTTTTCTTCGTCATTCTTCTGCTTGCAGGATCCATCAATTTTCAAAACCTGATGAGTAACACTTTGTTCAAATTCCAGTATTCAGCAATTAAAACATTTAGAAAAATTGAAAAAGACATCATCAAGTTTATTAAAGTAAAATTTATGATCAGCTTATTTACCGGAATTGGCTTTAGTTTGGCTTGTATGTTTTTTGATATTAGTTTTCCCATCTTCTGGGGTGTATTGGCTTTCCTCATCAATTTCATTCAAATGGTAGGTTCGGTGGTTTCAGTATTATCCTTATCCTTATTTGCTTTTATTGAATTGGATCCAAGCGGAACTTTATTATTTTTTATCCTCACCATTACGGCAGTTCAGGTTTTAATGGGTGGAGTTTTAGAACCCATATTTATGGGAAAAACTTTTTCGGTAAATGTGATTACAGTTTTGGTTATGCTGATGTTTTGGGGATTTTTGTGGGGCGTCCCCGGATTGGTGCTTTCAATTCCCATCACTGTATTCTTAAAAATCATTTTTGAGCAATTTCCAAAAACAAAAATGATCGCAAATATAATGTCTGATCAACGAGATAAAGTCAATATTTTTACACGAAAGAACAAATAATACGACTCATGAAAATACTAATAATAGGCGGAAACGGAACCATCGGAAAGAGGGTAAGCACTTATTTTTCAGAAAATAACGAAATTATAATCGGCGGCAGAACATCAGGAAATGTTAAAGTTGACATTGCAGATAGTCATTCCATAAAAACCATGTTTGAAGAAGTAGGTAAAGTTGATGCCATTGTTTGCATAGCAGGGGAAGCGAAATGGGCTCCTTTCAATGAACTCACCGAAGATGATTTTTATATTGGTTTAAAAAGCAAATTAATGGGTCAGGTTAATTTGGTACGAATTGGAAAAAATTATCTGAATCCAAATGGTTCAATTACTTTATCGACAGGAATTTTAGCAGATGATCCGGTATTATTGACATCCAGTGCAGCCATGGTAAATGGTGGAATTCACAGTTTTGTTCAGGCTGCAGCCCTGGAAATTGAAAACGGAATTCGGCTTAATGTGGTTTCGCTGGGCATGGTTGAAGATGCTTATGAAAAATATAAAGACTATTTTCCGGGACATAATCCTGTTCCCACCCCCAAGGTTATCAATGCTTACTCAAGAAGTGTTAAGGGCAAAAACAATGGTGAAATTATAAGAGTTTATGAATAAGAGAAGTTGACTTAGTGTTTCCGTTTCCAGGTAATACCCAAGAACCATAATATACTCAAAACACACAGGATATAACTAATAAAAAATAGTTCCATCAAATCATTTTTCATGATTACAACCTTAATTCCCGGGTTATCAGAATCTTTAGGCATATAAAAGAAGCTGATACTAAGCCTTAAAGAACCATATTCAAAAGGATCAAGCATGGTGGTTTGATCTTTTTTCAACAATTCGCCGTTTTTATATAAGGAAATAAAGGCAATATCCTCCTTATAATGAACTGCATCCTGGGTTTGATAGGCTCTTCTTTCCTTATACTTCAATTTTAAAATTTCAAGATCATCAACATAAACCACACTATCGAGCTTCACACTATATTCGTTTTCAAATTGAAACTCATTGTTTAAACTTAAGCTCACGTTACTGTATTTATATCCAAACAGCATACTCGCAAGGTGTAAAGCCATTACAACCACAAACATCAAATGGATAAAAAGTAAAAGAATGGAACCTTTTTTATTATTTTTTTTGGCAAGCTTCAATAAATTATAATAAGAACAAAACAAGAAACTAACCGCCAATAAAGCACCCAATAAACACAGAATAATAAACCATCCTAAAACAATGGGACTTTCTGCACTCTTCAAAAGCAACCAATCCAAAATGAGGTAATTGCTCATTTCTTTAATAATGATTGCATATTCATCATTTAAACCGATGAAGGCACCAACATAAAACCATGCGATAAACGTAAGCAATACCCAAAAAGCAAAACGCATTGAAGAAAGAAACCGAACCATATTAGTGAGCTATAAAATAAGTAAGAAAAATAAGACAAAGTGGAATTAAGGACAGGATAATTTTTTTGTTCTTAGTGCCTATATATTTTACGGGCAAATGACCACTCACCATCGATAATAAAAACATTATGCTGGCAAAGAAAAATCCGGAGCTCCAATGCCAGGGATCGCCCCACCACAAAAAGCACCACCACGAACCCAGGCATTCTCCTATTAGATATGAAACAGCTCCCAATAAAGTGAAATTTCGAGCCGTATGCATAAGATCTTTCTGAAATTCATGATCAGTAGTTTTTAATAAAGCCGTTAAATAGTTTGCGATGGCAAAAAGAAATAAAGCAACTGCTGCAATTCTAAATTGGAAAAAGCCTACCACATAAAACTTTTCGTACATGAAATAACTTCCGTTAGGTTTTTTCTCATAAAACAGAACGATGAGGTGTAAAACCAACGCAACATACCAAACAAGATTCAGATTGCGGCCTTTAGTTTCTGGCGTTCTGTTATAGATGAAACCCAGTATCAGCACAATGACACTCATATTAGGCAGGGTGGTAAACTTCTCATAAACCGGCAGGTGCCCAGAAATCAGATATACTCCGACCAAACTGGCAAGCCCACTTAAAATGGCTAAAATGCTTACAACTTTAAACACCTTAAATTGTTTAAGATGGATTAAAATTATATTACCAATAATTAAACTTAAGGTAATGTAAAACAGGTAGATTAGGTGGCTTTCTGTCATCATTAAAATATTCTGCTCTTCGTCCAAATAAATAGTGGCTAAAGAAATTTATTGTGATTTAAAATTCAACACAAAGTTTAAATGCGTTATGCAAGCAGCTTCATATCGCAAGCAAAATTATTTAATAATTTTTAGAATACAAGCAGTTATTGCTTCAAATTTTAAAAAGGTTTGAGAAATCTGTGCAATTGAAAAAATGTAACATTTTATCTCGAACAAAGTCTTTCAATATAACCATCATCTTCAAAAGTAAAAGCAATGATTTACTATCTTTTCAAAAATTCCTTAAGACTTATCAAAAAACATAGCGGATTTGCGACTCTCAATATACTGGGGTTATCGATAGGATTGGTAAGCTGTTTATTGATTATTTTATTCGTAAACTTTGAATTGAAATTTGATAAATTTCATGAAAAGGGTGAAGATATTTATCGGGTCGTAATGAAGCAACCGGGTAATCAGGTAGTGGGTAGCAGCTCCGATTGGTGGATTGTATCACCTGCTATTTTAAAGCCAACCTGGGAAGGTGAATTTCCTGAAATTGAGATGGCCACACGTACCAAAGTAAGAAGTTTCACCTTTAAACTTCAAGATGAATTTATCAATGAAAAAGTATTAATTGTAGATCCTGAATTTTTTGAGATATTTTCTTTTCCACTCAAATCAGGTAAAAAATCAGAAGTTTTTAAAGAGCTGAATTCTATCGTCATCTCGCAGCAGAAAGCACAAAAGTATTTTGGGGATGAAGATCCGATTGGCAAAATCATGTTGATGAACAATGGCAAACAATTTTTTGTTACGGGGGTTTTAGAAGAGGTACCAAAAAATTCACATTTACAATTTGAAATGCTCGCTTCATTCAGCACCCTGGAGTCGATTACCGGTCGAAGTATTTTAAGCAATAACTGGTTAAATAATGGTTACCAAACCTATCTTGTTTTACAAAAAAATACAAACCTAAAATCCTTTGATGATAAATTAAGAAAATATGACATCACGGGTTTCAATGACAAAGAATGGTCGTTTCATCTTCAGCCACTTTACGACATTCATTTTAACCGACAGATCAGAGGTACGGGTGATATGGGAACCATTTTCATATTTATTTCCATCGGTATTTTTATCATGTTTATTGCCTGTTTCAACTACATGAACTTATACATTGCTCATTATCGTGAAAATACCAAATACATTTCTATCAAAAAAGTAGTTGGGGCTTCACGCAAACAATTGGTTCAACAATTTTTAAGTGAATCATTTTTATTGGTGCTTTTTTCGTACGCGATTTCAATTTTTTCGGTGTGGCTGGTTCTACCATTCTTTAACGATTTTTTAGGTCAGGAACTTCAATTCAAAGCTATTTTAAATGAGCAGGTTCTTATGATAAGTTTTGGAATTATTGTTTTGATGGCCCTTGTTTCTGGTACTTATCCGGCAATTTTATTATCACGAACCCAACTCACCAACGCCATAAAAGGAGGAATTGAGAAATTTTCGAAAGGTGGTTTGCTGGTTAAAAAATCCATCGTTGTTATGCAATTTTCAGTTTCTATTTTATTAATTGTTTTTACCCTTACGGTATTTAAACAATTAAAATATACAGCCAACAAAAGTCTTGGTTTCCAAAAAGATCACATCATTTATTTCTCTGCTCGGTCTTTAAGGAAGGACCTCAAAGCATTTAAGCAAGAATTACTCAAAAATCCCAACATCATAAAAGTTGCGGCTTCCTCAGGAATCCCATCTCAAGTGGGATGGTCAAATATCCCGATCTGGGAAGGTCAAACGGAAGATGACAAACCCTTTTTCTATCGTTTAAATGTTGATTTCGATTTTTTAGATCTTTATGGAATTGAAATGCAGTATGGACGAAAATTCTCAGAAACTGTTTTCAATGATGAAAATCATGCTTATATATTGAACCATGCTGCTTTAAAAAGAATAGGTTATGAAAATCCCATCGGACTAGGTTTTGGTTTTAACAAAAAAATGGGAACCATCATTGGGGTGTGTAAAGATTTTCATTTCGAATCTTTACATAAACCCATTACTCCGCTTGGAATTGGGGTAAATAAAAAAAACAATTTCAATTTTGTATCCATTAAGATGAGCAGTAATAATTTCCAAGCTACTCTTGGTCAAATTGAAAAAACCTATAAAAATTTTGTGCCCAATATTCCATTCCAATATTCATTTATTGATGAACGTTTGGAGCGGCTATATGAGAAAGATCGACAACTTTCTGAAAGCTTAAAATACTTTTCAATCATGGCACTGTTTATTTCATGTTTAGGCATTTTTGGATTGATGTCGTTTACCTTAAGAGAGAAATCAAAAGAAATTGGAATTCGAAATGTTCTGGGTGCATCTTTCAAAAACATGATGAGTTATTTAACCCGTGAAATTTTAACAATTCTACTTTTGGCTACCCTTGCAGGAGGAGCTCTGGGTTGGTATTTATCAAATAATTGGCTTAATAATTTCGCTTATCGCTTCGAAATGGGAGTGGATATCATCCTGATATCAGCCATCGTTACATTGATCATGACCATTAGCCCGATTACCTATAAACTGATAAAATCAATTAAAACAAATCCGATCGATACCCTAAGAACAGAATAAAAGCATTCGTTTTAGCTATTAACAGTCAATCACCTATTAAATACCAACTAAAAATTAATCTGCATTTAAGATTCATATTTTTCATAACTTACAAAGGGTAAGATTTCTACAAAATATAATCTACCAATGAAATAAGGATATGAACAAACAATTCGCCTTTTTATTCGTATTACTATCTTTATGCAGTTCAGTACAAAGTCAAAAATCGATGATTGATAAAACCGTAGTAAAAGAGCTGGATATTGAAAAATATCTGGGAAAATGGTACGAGATCGCTCGATATGATCACAAATTTGAGCGGGATTTAGTAGGGGTTACCGCTACTTATTCTTTTCGAAAAGATGGAAAAATTAAGGTCGTAAATGCCGGTTATAAAGGCAGCCTGGATGGCGAAAGATCTGAAGCCATCGGAAAAGCTAAAATTCCAAATCCCAAAATTTCATCGAAGTTAAAGGTTTCATTTTTCTGGATTTTTTATGGAGATTATTTTGTGCTTGAATTGGATGAAGATTATCAATGGGCAATTATCGGAAGCAGCTCTGATAAATACTTATGGATACTTTCGCGCAAACCCAAAATTGAAAAAGAATTATTTGATGAATTGCTCAACAAAATAAGCAACAGAGGTTACGACATAAGTAAACTTATCAGTGTTGAACAAAAAGAAGTGCCTAAATCACATTAGCGCTTGTACCAACAAAAAAAATAAGCTATTCATTTTCTTTGCACCGCCAAAGAAAACGAACCAAAAGAAAAGAGACTTTTTCATAGGTATTTTTTGTATAATCCAAAAACCAAATCTATTTTTCTGAATTTTGTTTCCACAAAATATCGAATCGAAAAATAAATTTTATACTCCTGAAAAAGAATATTGGTTCAAATTTTAAATTCAATTATATAAGCGCAGGCCTTAGATTCCGCGATGTCAGGGAGTGGCCTGTGGGAAGGTTTGATTCGGAATCTTTTGACTTTTTGGTTCTTTTGTGTCAAGACAAAAGAACAGAAGACCAATATTACATTGTGAAAAGGAAAAACTATCATATTGGGCTGATAAAGATATGTTTTTTCTTACCTTTATTCAGAAATTCTTCTGTCCTATAATTGTAAAGTAGAAAAGGATTTCAAACTCCCCCTCATTTTTAACCCGGTTTTAATAAATCTATGAAATAAAAAAGATATAAAAGTTATTCAATGTGCCTACTAATTTCGATACCATTGAACAAAAGTGTGCATATATACTAGATGTGACAAAGTCAAACAGAAAATAATTTTAATTAATGTAATATTCATAACCTAATCAAAAATGGAATCATTTATCACAATAAAATTCACACTCTTATATATTATCGTTGCTATTGTGTGGAGTTCATTTCAGGGATACCGAGGAATTATCGAACAAAATCGTGCCTATAAAGATAGACCGGAAAAAAGCCCAACTTGGTCAATAAACGAAAAATGTATTATTCTCTTCATTCATGATTTTGCATTCAGATTTATTTGCACAATATCAGGGTTTGCCGCCTTATATTTGATTTATATCACTTATGGCAACTTAACTCTATTGCGAGATCTTACTTCTGGTTTAGCCATTTTAATGGTATTTCTTTCTATAATTGGATTGATTGGAATTGGAGGACAACTTCATCACATAATTATCGGGAATAAATGGCCAAAACTTTAATTATGGGTTAGCCTGCCAATTGGATAACAACATCTATCAAACTTGGCAAGTTTTATTCAACATAAATCCACCTCAACTTAAAACTTATATTTAAATTATATAGATATAAAATTTTCCTAACTTTGTTAAAAAAAGCAGATGCGTAAAATTGAAACCAAATACTTATCGAATGACGAATGTTGGGGAATTCAAATCAACGGATTACTCCATTGTCAGAATTGCAAATGGACAGGCATCAGTGCCTGCGAAGGCAAAAACATTGTAAAAACCCACCGAAATTCGAAAGGTTATAAAATTGAAGACAAAGGAATAAACATCCAGGATTACGATGCTGCTTTCGACCAAAGCCTCAAGCAGCAAAACTCAACCGCCGTTTAAATTATTCTTTGATCGTTTTTAAACTTAATTCATCCAGTTGTGCTGGCGAAATTTCGGAAGGTGAATCAATCATCTGATCGCGACCAGAATTATTTTTTGGAAAAGCAATAAAATCACGGATCGAATCGGAACCACCAAACAGCGCCACCCAACGATCAAAACCAAAGGCAACACCGCCATGAGGAGGTGCACCATATTCAAAGGCATTCATTAAAAATCCAAACTGGGCTTGAGCTTCTTCTTTAGTAAATCCGAGCACCTCAAACATTTTTCCCTGAAGATCTTTATCAAAGATCCGGATGGAACCTCCACCAATTTCCACCCCATTAATCACCATATCGTAGGCATTGGCTCTTACTTTCCCTGGATCGGTTGATAGCAATTCAATGTCTTCTTTTTTAGGTGAAGTAAACGGATGGTGCATGGCATGAAATCTTTCGCTGTCTTCGTCCCACTCTAGCAATGGAAAATCTACCACCCACATGGGTTTAAATACATTTGGATTTTTCAATCCTAATTTTTCGGCCATTTCCAATCTTAATTCGCTGAGTTGCTTTTGTACCTTCTCAGTTTGACCGGAAAGAACCAATAATAAGTCACCGGGTTTAGCATTCATTTTATCTGCCCAGGTTTTCAAGGCATCCTGATCGAAAAATTTATCAACTGAAGATTTAAAACTACCATCAGAATTGCATTTTACATAAACCATTCCTTTGGCACCAACCTGAGGTCTGCGAACGAAATCAGTTAATTTATCCAATTCTTTTCTTGAATAATCGGCACAATCTTCAGCACAGATTCCAACCACCAATTCAGCCTCATCAAAGATTTTAAAACCCTTGTTTTGAGCAACCTCATTTAGCTCCACAAATTTCATTTCAAATCGCAAATCCGGCTTATCGCTACCATAGTATTTCATGGCATCGGCATAGGTCATGCGAGGAAATTCTTCTACCTCAACACCTTTAATCTCTTTAAATAAATAACGCGCTAAACCTTCGAAGGTGTTTAAAACATCTTCCTGTTCAACAAAGGCCATTTCGCAGTCAATTTGCGTAAATTCTGGCTGACGGTCGGCACGTAAATCTTCATCTCTGAAACATTTTACCAATTGATAATAACGATCGTAACCCGCTACCATCAACAATTGTTTAAATGTTTGTGGTGACTGTGGAAGTGCATAAAACTGATTTTGGTTCATACGTGATGGAACTACAAAATCACGCGCGCCTTCAGGAGTAGATTTGATTAAATAGGGGGTTTCTATTTCAAAGAAATTTTGCGAATCCATATACTTGCGGGTCTCGATTGACATGCGATGACGCAGCTCCATATTTTTACGTAAAGGATTTCGTCTAAGATCTAAATACCGATATTTCATCCTCAGCTCATCTCCACCATCGGTTTCATCTTCGATGGTAAAGGGTGGAACTTTTGACTCGTTTAAAATATTCAGTTCTTCAACAATAATTTCAATTTCGCCGGTCGGCATTTTTTTATTTTTATTGCTGCGCTCTTCAACCAAACCTTTAACCTGAACAACAAACTCACGACCTAATTTACGGGCTTGCATGCAAAGATCTTTGTGGGTTTCCATATTAAAAACCAACTGGGTAATTCCATATCGATCACGAAGATCAATAAAAGTCATTCCCCCTAAATCTCTTGATTTCTGAATCCATCCGCTTAATGTGGTATTTTCGCCCACATTATTTATATTTAATTCTCCGCAAGTGTGTGTTCGCAACATATAGTTTGTGTTAAGTTTTAAAACCCCAGATTCCAAATTAAATCCCCTTATCGAAAATAATCCGACATAAATTTTCAGCGAAATTACAAAAAATAATAAGCTAAATTTATTGTTAAAATTGAGATTACTCATTTTAACCCTACGAGGGTTTTAAAACTCTCGTAGGGTTGTACGGTAATCCTTTTCTTAAAGCTCTCAATAAGCTTGAACTGACCAATGTTTATCATTCCGAATGAATGTGTTGAAATAATCAAGGATTAGTATTTGCGTTGTTATTATAAACAAATGTGAGGAACCTGAATTAATTCTAGGTTTAATTCGATCTCTCAGCTAATTCTCTTCTTCGAGATGAGAAATTACTTATTTAAAAACATAATGCCACCACCATCAAACAAAGGACCATCGTAAAGCTCGATGATTTCATAATTAAGATTTTCAATCATTTGTTGAAGCTCTTTTCCTGATTTAAAATGTTTTAAGCTTCCAAAAATGAAAATTTTATTTTCAAAAATTCCCATACAACCGCCAATAAATCCATTTTTAAACCCAGGCAACAAAATCCCTTCTGGATTAATATAAACAACATCAAGGTTAACTTCTTTCAATTGTTTCTCAATTCCACGATCGGAAGTGATGAACTGATCATTTTTTAAGGCCAGTAAACTGCATCGGGTATAAGCTTGTTCAACATGAATTTGCTCCAAGCCCATGGCCAAATCTTTAACTGCTAAATCTGTATATTTTAAATTATGAATTATTTGTCGGGAAGTAGAAACAATATTGTAAGCAGCTGTTTCGGGGTATTTTTGTCCTACATTCTGCTCTCCAAAGTGAAAAGAAATTTTTCTTTTTTTTAATTCATTGCGAAATTCTAATGGCAAATTAGGAGCCACAATGAGATCATTATTCAACTGACTAAAAAAGATATCCGGATGACCCGAAATGGCATCATAAGAAATTCCATCAGTTTCCAGCTCAAGTAAATTTCCATGTTTAGAAAGTTTGATTTTGGCCTCTTCCGGAACCTTTTTATCAATTACAATCAAGCTCATATTTTCCTTTTTCGAGTTTAGAATTGGTAATGAATTTAACTTTCTTAAACTTTTCCTGCAGCATCAATTTATTTTTAGAACCATATCCTATGGCATGGTTTAGCTCTTTTGGATTTACAGAGATCTTTAAAAAATCCCCGTCGTACTCAATTGAATCTAATTTCTTGCGCCATATTTCTGTCAGCACCAATTCTTTAAAAGACTGATGAAAGGGTCCTGCAATCAAATCCGAACCATTAAGCAATCCTTCGGATGGATGCAAGCCAATGCGCATAATTTTAACATTCGATTTTTCAAACACCCTCAAAATATCAGCCGTCCAATCAATGGCCTCATCCATGGTTAAAGCCTGGTATTTATCATCTTTGTATAAATCGGCGAGTTTGGTTCCTTTAATAACAAGGGTTGGATAAATTCGGGTATTTTCAGCCTTTTCTTCTATGATCTTCCTGGCCGTAAAAATTGTTTTCTCTTTTGTGTCACCGGGTAAACCAATCATCATTTGCAAGCCTAAATTCATTTGATAAGCCCGAATTAATTTGGAAGCTTTAAGGGTATCTTCAACGGTATGTCCACGCCTCGATTTTTTCAAGACCTCATCATCCATGGATTGAGCGCCCAATTCAACTGTCCCTACTCTATACTTTTTCAACAATTCTAAAACCTCTTTGTTGATGTAATCCGGACGGGTTGAAAGTCTAATATTTTGAATGGAACCATCTTTTAAAAATGGCTGCACCAGGTTTAAATATTTTTGTTGATCGGCTGTAGGAATACCTGTAAAATTACCTCCGAAATAGCCCAATTCTACATGCGAATTTTCAGGGATGGTTTTCAGATGTGAATGAATGGTTTTCAGAATATCATCTTCGCTTGCTACATCAATTTTTCCGGAAATTTTTCGTTGATCACAGTATAAACATTGAAACGGACATGCCAATTCAGGGATAAAAATCGGGATTACGTAGTTTTTCTTTAATAATATGGTGTTCAAAAGTGGAATTATTATAAAAATTTAAATATTTTTGTCCTAGTTCCGTTATATACGAATTGCGGGTATTTTACAACATTAAACATTATTGCACATGAGAAAAAATTTCTTCAACACTGGTATTATAATAATATCACTGTTTGCACTTATTTTCGCAGGAACAGGCTGTAAAAGTAAGCAAAAGCTAGCTGCAGAACAAGCAGCCATAGCCTATGCTCAAAAGGTTGATCAAGCTAAAAAAGACTTATTAGAGATCATTAATGATGATGGATCAATGACTATCGAGCAAAAAGAGAATCGATTAAACGTAATTAAAAACCTAAACTTAGATGATGCTGAGGTTAAGGATTTAATTGTAAGAGCTGATGAGGTATTAGCAAAACTTCGTAAAGAGAGAGACGAAAAATTGCGTGCCGAAAGTGAACAACAAAAGTTTGCGGCTTTGAAGAATTCGGTTTTATCAAATTTCAGATCTGTAGCAAATGCCGGCACTTTTATGGTTGCCAACAACCGTATTGCAAGTGCTTTAAAATTATTTGCTTCTGAGGACATACCGGTATTAATCATCATTAGCCAGGAAAATGGCATGAAAGATTACGATCGTCCAACTACCATTAAAAAATATCTTGAATATTTAAAAGATGTGAAAAAATTCAACAATGAAATTGAAAATCTCGTTTTGGACAACAACGGTAAAGTAACTGAAATTGAATTAATTAAAAAATAAGAGATCATGTCAAAATTAAAGATATTATTGATAGCGGTTTTTTGTGTTGCCTTTGCTGCCAACACTTATTCGCAAAATGAAATTAGCCCGGAAAGAAAACGCGCCATTGACAGCCTGGCTTTAGAAAAAATCAGAGATTTAAGTAAATACATCTCAATCGTTGGAAGTAAAGAAACCCCATTTTCAGAAGCAAACAGGGTGATTGAACGTACCCTCGAATTATTTGCCGACGATTCGCAAATTGGAGTTTCATCTTTATACCGTCCTGAAATTGAATATTTTGGTGTTCGCGGATATTTAGAGCACTTAATGGCTTTAAATTATGATAAAATTACCATCAGTTGGTACGACATTCAATACATCAGTGACTTAGAATTACAACCTGATGGAAGATATGTGGGTGTAATCACCATTTATCAAAGATTCGAAGGCGAATCAAGTGACGGTTTATCATATAAAGACACTACCAAAAAAGACATAACTGTTTATGTTGAAAGAAAACAAACTCAAATTGGTGGTAAATTGATCGGTTTCTGGGATGTGTTGTTGGGTGATGTGAGAGTAACCGAAACCATGAAATGAAACTAAGAACTGTCTGTCTTGTATTTATATTATTCATCGGCTCAAACATTCAATCGCAAATAATTGACGGTTTTGTTGACGATGAGAGCATGTTGTATGCCCACACCAAGCAGGTTAATCAGTTTTTCAGAAGATTTAACGGAGAAGAGAATCGTTTAGGCGAGCGCTTCTCCGTTAATGATTCTCTCTTCCAAAATTCAAGCTTCAGAAAAGAGTTCGTTCACTTTCTTTTTGATGAAGAAAGCACCATCATCAAGGATGCACTAAAAAATGAATTTGTTAATCAGGTAGCGAATGAGCAGCCTGAATTTTTAAATTTTCATGGAGGAAATTGGTTTGCTCAGGTTCGAACTTCATTTATTTACAAAGGAGAAGAAAAAGAGTGTACCTTATTCTTAAAACTTCAGGAAGAAAAGGTAGGCTCGAAATGGGTAATAGCCAATGTTTTATTTGAACCCTTTGCGGCTTATTTTGTATCTACAGATAGCCTGGATGAATCTCAAAAACGATTTCTGCATCCTTTGAGTCATGAATTGGATTTCATGAACCTGATCAAGGTTTTCAGGCAGGATCAAATCTTAGAGCAATATGCCGAAGATGGTTTTAGCCCGGATTATTTAAGTTTATTCATCTATGAATTTAGAAAAGGAAACCTACAGTTTAAAAACATTCTGGAAGTTAAGTTTCATATCTTTCAGATTGAAAATTGGTATATGGAGCTTTCAGAATTCAACCGAAAAAGTTATAATTCAGGTTGGCTAATATCTAATCTTTTAAAAATATCTGAGTCGGATAAAGAAGTACTCAAAAAGTTCATTTATCAAAATTAATTTTCTTTAATGGTGATCAGAAAATCTTTTCTATTGATATTTTTAATTTCTTTTCTAAGCTCATCTATATGGGCCCAAGATGAGGAAATTTTTGCACAGAGAGATATTGAAATCTATAAAAAAGAGGCTACCCAATTGGTCAAATTTTTTGAATACACCCTCAATTTGGTTGGAAGCTCAAACACCCTTGCTAAAGAAAAAGACATCATCATCAATCAAAGTTTTTTGAAAATTTTTCAGGATGAAAATGTTCAAATTGAAGATGATCTGGATGAATACAGAACCGTTCCAACCAATAAAGATGTTCAGGCTTATTTAAAAGACATTGATTTCTTTTTTACAAATGCAGAAATTAAATTCACCATCGAGGATGTGACCCATCACATCGGTGAAAATGAACAGTTGTTTTTTAAGTTCCAGATTAATAGAAACCTGATTGGTAACCTGATCAATGGCGACTCCATTAATACCAATAAAATAAGATTCATCGAAATTAATTTTGATGATGCCCATCAGGATTTAAAAATAGCAAGTATTTATACCACCAAGCTCAACGAAAAAGAAGAGCACAGAAATTGGTGGAATTCGATTTCCGATCATTGGAAAGAATTGCTTTCTGAGGATTTTTTTATTGAAGATTCTATTTACCTAAAAGATATTCATTCATTTACCGATTCGGTTTATATTACAACTGCCGACAGCTTTAAAGTTTTTCAGTTGGATACCTTGTTGGTTGAAGGAATAGACACACTATCTTTCCCATCTTATGATAGCCTTCTGGTCTTTTATCCAGATACTGTTTCCTTTGATCCTTCATCACTTTACGAACAATTACAATCTATAATTAGTACATCTGCAATTGACTTAAGTGATGATAAAATCATTATTGATTTAAGCCCCCTTAATAAGCTCACAAAGCTCACAAGCATTAATCTTAGCAACACCTTAATAAGTGATTTGAGCCCCTTACGAAACCTTACAAAACTCGAATCTCTAATTTGTACCGGAACACCCATCGAGTCACTAACTTCTCTTAAATATTTAACCAATTTAAAGGTTCTGAACCTAAACAAAAGTGCGGTTCAAAACCTGAAACCACTGCACAGCATCGACAAGCTGGAACAACTGTACTTAAATGAAACTAAAATAGACAGCCTTCATCCTTTAAGTCAGTTGACATTTCTTAAAGATTTACGTTTTTCAAACACTCAAATTTCAGATTTAGATCCCCTAAAAGAATTATTTAAACTTGAAGTTTTGCATTTAAATGCCACAAATGTAAATTCGGTTGAAGCTTTAAAAGCATTAGAAAATTTAAGGATACTGGTAATTGATGATACACGAGTTGATAAGCTTGAGCCTTTAATCCAACTCAAAAATATTAGTCAGATTTATTGTGATAATTCGATGGTAAGCCCAACTGAGGCTAATTACTTTATGAAACAAAATCCACAAGGTCTTGTTGTTTTTCAATCAGAAGAGCTCATGAGTTGGTGGGAACATTTGGATCATACCTGGAAAAGTGTATTTAAAAAATATCGGTATTTGGAAGAACAGCCTACGAAAGCCCAATTGCAGGATTTGATGAAATTAAAAATCATTGATGTGAGCAATCGTTCTGACATTTCAAACCTGGAACCACTAAAAAAACTCATCTATCTGGAACATCTCAACTGTTCCGAAACTTCCATCAGTGATCTTGAACCCATTTCTGATTTAGTAGATTTAAAATATCTTGATTTTTCATCAACCGAAGTTGCTTCCATTCTACCTTTAAAAAACTTGAGCAAGCTTGAATCAGTTTATTTTTCAAATACAACTGTTGAAGATTTGAGTCCACTTTCCAACTTCACTTATCTACAGCAAATTCATGCAAATCACACATCAATAAAAGACTTAAGACCGCTAGAAGAGCACACAAACCTTAAATTTTTATTCTGCGATAACAGTGAAGTAAACTTAGATGAGTTCTTAACATTTGCATCAAAAAATAAAAACACCCTTGTTGTATTCCAAACTTCATTTTTACAACAATGGTGGGAAAATATTTCGGATGATTGGAAACATTTATTTCTACAAAAGCTCAAAATCAAGGAAGCTAATTTGAATAAAGAATCTCTACAGAAAATAGCAAATATTCAATCATTGAATCTTAGCAATCAATTAAAGTTAAGATCGCTGGATCCGCTAAAAATACTTTCTGTTTTAACTGAGCTTAATTTTACAGGAACGCAAATTTCAGATCTTAGTCCTCTTGAAAATCTCAAAAATTTATCAAAAATTACCTGTGCAAACAACCCCATAAATAACTTAGGTTCCATTATGAACCTCCCTAACCTGACTTATTTGGATATTTCAAACATTCCAATTCGCGATTTTGAGCAAGTGCAATTCATGACCAGTCTTGAAACTTTAATCTGCCCGGGAACTCAAATTAAGAATTTGAAATATCTTGATTACCTGAAAAACTTAAAGGTATTAGAATGTTATAATACCAACATCAAAAACCTGAATGCCATTGAGGGCCTCAATTTAGAAATTATTAAATGCTATAATACAGGTTTAAATCAAAAGCGGGTATCAAAATTTAAGATGTCGCACCCCAATACAGAAGTTGTATATTATTAATTTTTCAAATGATTGATCAAGTCAAAATTCGGGAGTTTCAGTTATCGGATTATGAAATCTTAATTAATTTATGGAAACAGGCCGGACTCCCTTTTAAACCGAATGGTCGTGATTCTGAAGAAAGCATCAGGGCTGAGCTCAAAAGAGGGTGTGCATCCATTTTAATTGCAGAGCACAATCAAATGGCCATAGCTACTGTATTTGCTACTCACGATGGCCGAAAAGGCTGGATTAACCGATTGGCTGTAATTCCAGATTTTAGGAAAAAAGGTGTAGGTAAAAAATTGGTTAAAAAAGCCGAGAAAATCCTTACAGAAAAAGGAATTGGAATCATTGCTTGCCTGATTGAAGAATATAACCAAGACTCCTTTGAAACTTTTCAAAAGCTGGGATATATAAAATTTGACGGAATTCATTACCTCACCAAACGCTCACATCCGGACATCTAAATCAATGACCAATTTCAATTTTGATCCCTTCAGAGTGGCTTTTAAACTCAGGTGCATACAAACATTGAATACTACTGATTCCATTTGAAAAACTACCGGTTTGAGTCACAAACATTTCATTTTCGAGTACATATGTTCCCGGTCCTAAATGTTCAAAGAAATAGTTTGTAGCAACATCAGTATGACTCTTATAAAAACCCAGCCCACCTTCGTATCTGTAACCCGACAAGACTTCAATTGGCTCCAGTGCTGAGGCTCGCATATCATTCAAATGCACAAATTCTAAATGTCGGTCTACTTTAATAATTATTCGTGAAACAACCTTATCCCCTATTTTTAATTCTTCATCTTCAACAGCTTTAAGTGTAAATCCATTTTCATTCGTTTCCTTGACAAACAGTTTCTTTTCAATTTGAAGTACATTTTTGCTTGAATTTACCTTATCTAAATCAGAAAAGTATTGCCAATACAAAGCTCCCCAAACCATATTCTCATTTTTGTTTTCAACCTCAACTTCACCCATTTGAGAATTAATATCTTTGGCTTTCCAACTTTTCTGATAATAGGATGTTCCAGCTTCAACATCATCAATCGTTACAGGTCGATTACCTAACTTCACCTGAACCGCTCTTTTATCACTCAACAATTTTGAATCGCCTAATAAGATTGAATTTACAGCTTCAACCGTAGCTTTTGGTGTTGACCAAATCTGGGTTTGTTTTTGTTTAATCAACCATTTTTTCAATTGTTTAACCAGTTCCTGATCGTTGCCTATTTCATCAAAAGCTTCGATTAAAAGAGCCTGGGTTTCAATGGGTGCCTGATGCCAATAATATCCATGGGGTATATTCCAAAACATGCCCAATTCTTCATCATTCTGGGCGCGCTCTTTCAATGACTTTAGAATTAAATTTGCGGTTTCATGATCACCATTTCTATATAAAGTTAAGGCAATCATTGCTTGTAAATAATTGCTTCGTTTTGGCCAAAATTTTTGAGCCTGACTTAGATAATATGCCTTGGTAATTTCAAATTCGTCAGTCGTTAAATTATGGTTTTCATTCAGGCTTAAAATAAACAACTGTTGAATTTGCAAATTACTCAGATGATCCAGTTCGAAATTCACTCCACCTTGTTTTTTTAATTTTGAATAATCTTTTATTAACTCCTTATTTAAAAAATTTAGTGCTTTCTTAGCTGCCGCCGATACTTGCTTTTTTAAACCTGATTGAAGGAAATTTCTTGACTGAAGAACAAGAAAACCTTTGGTCATAAACTGAGTGATATATCTGCTGCCTTGCATGCCCTTATACCAGGTCCACGAACCGTCAGGAAGCTGCAATTCACTCAATTTTAAAAACGTTTGGTTGAGCTTATAATGGATGTTATTCTCATCAAAAAACAGGGATAATTTTCGCCTCTGTTCACTTTCATCATCGGCCTCATCCTGCCAGGGAGTTTCTCCCAATTCAACACCTTTCAAATCCTGATTTTTCTCGAGTTGAGATTCAAGTACATCTTTATCTAATGTCTTCCATTGTCTAATTATTTGCTTTATCTCTGGAGCAGAATTTAAGAGATGAGAAGCCATTGAGTTTGCATAAAAAACATTAAATAAATCAATGGCATTATCTCTCTTAGCCTGTTCAATATAAGGCAAAGACTGAATAACCAACCAAGCAGGATTGGAAGTCATCTCAAGTTTTAAGCGATGATGTTTTATAGTCGAGTCCTGATCTGAATGAAGCAATCGATCAAATATAATTTTTTTGTTCTCCTTTGGATTTATGTGGATTGGTAAACTTTCGGTAACCAACATTTTTTGCGGTAAAACAGGAATTGTTCTTTCCTCTCCATCACTATGATTTTCGGATGAAGCAATCAATCGATAAGTTAAAGCTTGCAAATTTGAAGGAATAATCATTTTCCATTGTTTACTCACGGATGATTTTGCTAAAACTGAAAAATGTTGTGTTTTTTCATCTAACAAAATTCCTTTAATGGGCTTCATATTAATAGCATCAAAGAAGCTTAATTCAATAATTCCGTCAATTTCCTTATCCGATAAACTAATAATCTTTGTATTGAAATAAAGGGTGTCGCCCTCCCTTAAAAATCGGGGGAGATTTGGGCTAATCATCAACTCTTTTTGAGTGATGATTTCTTTGGTAAACTGAGCAATTCGTAAATCTTTAGTATGTGCTAATGCCATAAATTTCCATCGGCTCAAAGCTTCAGAGCTGGTAAACTTAATGCTAACATTTCCATTTTCATCTGTTTTTAATTGAGGATAAAAAAAGGTGGTTTCATTAAAGTTTTTTCTAATTTTTACTTTTAAATCATCGGAGAATTCAGGGATTTCAATTTGATCTTCCAACACTTCTTCTTTCATCATAAGTGGCGGATTCATTTCAGCAACTACACCACTCTTAATCATAGATCTTCCCCTAATTACAAAATTCTGATCATCAATGAAATTTATTGGCTTTTCAAGTTGAGAGGAAAAATGCCAGGGCTGATATTTGGTGTTAAATCTGTAACCATTATTCGTTCCAAAACCATAATAAGTTTTCCATGAAATGAAGTTCCGCACATAATCGTTCAGGAAAAAATTCCAACGATGTGGTTTTAGCTTTTCCAAAGAAGCATCTATCATGCTGCAAATCATTTCTGCATCGGCGCTTCTTTGTTTATTACCCAGTATTTTTAAGGTCCATTCTTCTTCAACACCTGGTTTTAAAATTGGTCTAAAAGTTTGAAGTTTAATCTCTAGTTTTCGCGAAGGATCAATAATTTTGACTTTCTCTTCATGAAAATAGATGTCATTGTCAACCAAAAACATCAGATTTAAAGTGAGTTCTCCTTTTAGTTTTTTACTTAATGGAATTTTAACTTTCTTCTTCTCATTTTGAAGTTGAATCCATTTACTTAAAATAACTTGATTCTGATGTTGAATTTCATAGAACACCCTTACATTTTTTTTACTGGACCCAATAATAAAATTCAAGCTATCTCCGAGTTTTATTTGATTTTGATCAAAAACAAAAAATTCAATTTTAGGATGTGGAATTTGTGCATCCTCCGAAGAATAAAGGATAAAATATCGATGGACCAGAACCTTCTCATCTAAATCATCCTTGCTTTGAAATGAAATTTTATACTTTCCGGAGGGCCAGGTTTTAAAGTCTTCCAACTCTAACCCACTCACCTCACCGGTATTTATTTCAGCCTGAAAAACCTGATAATCAATACCCCAATCCTCTACATCACTTTCATGGTTGAACTGATCATTTGGAAAATAGGTATAAAATGTTTCACGATCAGTATTAAAAAAATCAGGTTGCTGCCATTTTCTTTTTCTGAAAATTCGTTCAGGAGACTTTAACTTAAAAACACTTACCGAAACATTAACCTCTTGTTTAATCTCATTCAAATTACTTGCCGAAATTGGAATAAAACCCAATCCTTCCTGATCGATATTTTCAGGGACTTCTGGTTTTAATTTTAGATCAGTAAAAGCAATTCGAATGCTTTTTTCTTCATCCTGGGTTTCACCATTTAAATCACTAAATTCAACATGAATTTTATAATTGAAAATGGGGTAATTTTCTCTGTTCGATTCAAGTTTTTCTTGGGCAAGAAATGAAATTTCAAAATTTCCATATTCATCCGATTGTATTTCGCCTGACTCAATCGTTAGCTCCTCAGAAGGAATCCAGTTCCTGCTCCAATAGGTTGGAGTTTCTGTTCGACTAATAACAAATTTACCTTTGGCATTGGTTAAATTACTTCCCGAAAATGTCTGTAATTTACCTTTAATTTTCACCTCATCATTGATTCGATATTGTCCTTTCAAAGGTTCAAAAAGAATTTCAAAATTAGGGCGTTTATAAGCTTCAACCTGAATAGAAACCGAGCCTGTTTTTGTTTCAAGAAGCATTCGGCCATTTAATATTTCTTTGGGAATAATGAATGATCCATCAAAAGATCCAAATCCATTTGAAATTTTGCGTGCAGAATTAATTTCCTTTCGGTTTACATCCAGAAACTTAATTTCAGTTTTATAAGATGGACTCACTTTAAAATGATCATCTAATTTTTGATAAACAATTCCTTTAAAATAAACCCTTTGACCTGGTCGATAAATAGATCGATCGGTAAAAAGTTGAGTTCGGAATGATTCTTTGTTTGAAGGCTTCATTAACCTCCCTTGATTTACAACCCGGGTTTCAACGATGGTATCTTCATTCAATGATAAAGTGAATCGGTAAGATTGGTTTTCTTCTAAATCATTTATTCTCAAATATCCACTTGAGCCCGAATATTTAACCTCTCTTAATTTCCATTCTTGTAGGCGTTTCTGATAATTGTAATCACTTTTATGAATTTCAAATTTTACCTTATTCAAAGGATTTCCTAGTTTTCGTCCAAGAATAAAAACATCCATTGAACCTTTTAGATCGTTTCTTTGGATAAAGCTCAAATTTGAAACCCAAAATTTATTGATTTGGATGAGAGATTTCACATCAAATTTGGGATCTGGCGATGACAGCAAAATATAGAAACCATTCGATAAGTCAGGAACTCTGAGTTGTAAATTATGACTTTGAAAATCACCTTCATTGGGCAATTCTTTTGACCAATTCATGTATGTTTTTCTGGTCAAATATGTGTTCAGTTCCTCTTTATTATTTCTTCTTTGTTTGTTTATTTCTTCATTGAAATAATGCGCTTTTATCAATCTAAAATAAATGCGATTGATATTTTTGTAAGTTAGTGAAGACAAGATGGGTTGATTGGGCAAATTAACCTCTCTTAAGCTGAACTCGATGGCAGGGTTCTGAATTTGTTCCAGGAGCTTGGCACAAGCCTTACCGCCCGATGAATTAGGAAATAAATGAACTGCTTTTTCAGCCCATTCAACAGCTTTCTTTTTTTTCCACCTAAATTCCTTTTTAACAAATGGATCATATTTCAACCCCTCATTTGCATAAAGCTTGGCCATTTCATAATAAACCTCAGCAGAAACCTCTAATTGTATATGAGTTAGGGCAAGATCATTTAAAATGCGGAGATAGTTTTCATTATATTTTGATGCTGTATGAAAATTTTTCTTGATAAATTTAAGCCGATTTAATTCCGCCCTGACCAAAGCAATGCTATCAAAATTCTGTTGATGTATTTTCGAAAGCGATTGATAAATTTTTAAGGCTTGTAACTTATAATCGCCAATATCATCGATTTTAATTTCTTGCTTTAAAAATTCATGAGTAGGTAATAAAAAGTTGGTCTCTGAGAAATTGCTTTTAAGCAAAGGTCTGGGTTTCGAAATCTGTTTAAAATATTGTATCGCACGCTTGGCAAGTAAATCGTAAAGGCTGGGATAATACTTATAGCTTGAAGAATCCACCATCAAAACAGCACCCAAATCTCTAATCGGAATCAAATAAAGTGAATCTTTATTTTGTAGAGATGTAAGAAAATGAGTTTGTGTATTATCCAGAAAATTTTGTTTACTCCATTGTTTAATGTCCAAACTTAAAACACCCGAAATGTGGGTTTTTTGGTTTATTTGCCAACGATGGTTGTCATAATACTGTTTATAAAAATCACCCAAAAATGAGTGTAATATTTGTGTTTGTGGAAATTTGGAAATGGTGATTTCATGATTCAATTCAGCAATAAAATCATTTGGATTTTGTTCATTCTTATCCAGCTTTAATTTATAAAATAAAGCTTTAACATAATCGGTATGAATATGATTAATTTTCGCATTACTAAACAATTGATCAATTTCGATTTCAGCAGATTTAACCAATCCCAAATTCAATAAGGAATCAATATTTCTCCATGCCTGAGGTTGATTTTTATTGTTCAATTTTTGAGCCAAAGATAAATTTACAATCCCCAACATAAATAAAACCAGAACCAGAACTTGTTTTCTCATATTATTAAAATATAAAGAATAAACTTACAAAATTCATTCCTATAAGTAAACAGGCTTTAAATGAGTTTCATTTAAAGCCTGTTTACTATGTATAATTTATAATAAGGAAACTGTAATTCAGAATCTTAAATTTCAAAAAAATTAAATCACAATATTCACAATTCGCTTGGGTACCACAATTACTTTTTTAGGCGTTTTACCTTCAGTCCATTTTTGTGCTTCTTCTGATTCCAGTACTGTTTTCTCAACATCTTCTTTTGACATATCTGCAGGAAGCGAAATTTTAAATCGCATTTTCCCGTTAAAAGATACAGGGTACAAAATCGAATCTTCCTTAATATATTCTTCTTTTAGTTCAGGGAAAGTTGCATAGGTAATGCTTTCGGTATGTCCCATTAACGACCATAATTCTTCGGCAATATGCGGAGAATACGATGACATGAGAATGCTTAAAGATTCCAAAATTTCTCGCTTATTACATTTCAAATCGGTGAGTTCGTTTACGCAAATCATGAAAGTACTAACCACTGTATTGAATGAAAAGCGTTCAATATCGTTTTGTATTTTTTTGATGGTTTTATGCAAAACTTTTAACTCATCTAAACTTGGTTTTTCGTCCGAAACCTTAAAATTATTTTCAGCATCGTGGAACAACCTCCAAAGTTTTTTCATAAACCTAAATACACCTTCAATGCCTTTAGTATCCCAGGGTTTATGATATTCCAACGGGCCTAAAAACATTTCATAAAGTCTTAAGGTATCTGCGCCATATTTTTCAATTAAGGCATCGGGGTTTTGAACATTGTATTTTGACTTGGACATTTTTTCAACTTCATGTCCGCAAACATATTTACCATCTTCCAATAAAAATTCGGCATGGGCAAATTCGGGCAACCATTGTTTAAAAGCTTCAGTATCTAAAATATCATTATCCACAATATTTATATCCACATGTATAGGAGTTGAAAACAATTTACGACCCTTAAAGTTTTTAGAAACAAAAGTCGGTTTCAATTCCCGAATTTCATGACGGTTAAAAACAACGCCTTTATTTGGATCATCAAAAGCTTCGATGGCTTCAAGTATAGCCCCTTCTGTATCTTCAATAATATCAGCAATCGGAATTAAGATTAATTTTTTATCCGTTCCATGAATATACTCTTCGTAAGAGGTTTCAAGCTTTTCAAGTTTAGCCTGACTCTTAATTTCAACAATTACTTTTTCCTTTTTATTATAGAAATCAAATTTTCGGTGACCATCACGATAGTCTCTAACCATATCCTTTTCAAGACCGTGTTTTTTGATCAATTCCCACAATAAATATTCAGCATATTTTTCATGGTTTAAACGATATACAAAACTTGAACGACCCTGAATTTTTCCCTGATTGATTAATTTTTTGAAAGGCTCTTCTTTCTTCACCAATCCGATATCAAATAAAAATTGATTCCAAAAACGTGAGTATAATAAGTGCCCAACTGCATGTTCATCGCCACCAATATAAAGATCTACATCCTGCCAGTATTCGTTGGCCTCTTTTGAAAAATATTCCTGATCGTTATGCGGATCCATATAACGTAAATAATAAGCACTTGATCCTGCAAATCCGGGCATGGTATTGGTTTCAAGAGGATAACCTTCTTTGGTTGTCCAGTTTTTTGCCCTGGCCAATGGAGGCTCTCCACTTTCGGTAGGCAAATATTTATCAACTTCAGGAAGCATTAATGGCAATTGATCTTCCTTTAAAGTATAAGGAACTCCATCTTTGTAATAAACAGGAAATGGCTCGCCCCAATATCTTTGACGGCTAAAAATAGCATCACGTAAACGATAATTAACCGTTCCGAAACCACAGCCAAGTTCATTAATTTTTTCGATGGTAGCCAGGATGGCTTCTTTAACATCCATGCCATCCAAAAATTCTGAATTTATCATTTTGCCCTCTTTAGCATCATATGATTCTTCAGAAATATCTCCTCCGGAAACGACCTGAATAATGGGTAATTCAAAGTGTTTTGCAAAAGCATAATCTCTGCTATCGTGCGCGGGAACTGCCATAATAGCACCTGATCCATAACCGGCCAAAACATAATCGGCTACCCAAATTGGAATTTGCTTTCCGTTTAATGGATTGATTCCGTAAGCTCCTGTAAATTCGCCACTGATGTTTTTAACTTCCGATTGACGTTCACGTTCAGAGCGATTTTTAGCCCAGGTCACATATTTATCAACAGCTGTTTTCCGATCAGAAGTGGTAATTTTTTCAACAATTTCATGCTCAGGAGCCAAGACCATATAGGTCGCTCCAAAAAGAGTATCTGGTCGGGTCGTAAAAACCTCTAATTTGTCGTCAAATCCTTCAATTCCGAAATAAACAGTAGCACCATTTGAGCGACCAATCCAGTTTCGTTGCATTTCTTTTAAAGAATCGGTCCAATCAATTTTATCCAATCCATCAAGTAAACGTTGTGCGTATGCAGTAATTCTCAACGACCACTGTTTCATTAATCTTCTTTCAACCGGATGACCACCTCTTTCTGACAATCCTTCTTTCACCTCATCGTTGGCCAAAACGGTTCCAAGTTCAGGGCACCAATTTACCATGGTATCGGATAAATAAGCCAAACGATAATTCATCAACATTTCCTGCTGTGCTTTTTCATTCATGGCCTTCCATTCATCGGCAGTAAAAACATCCTCAAAATCAGTCGCTGCATTAATGTTTTTATTTCCTTCCTTTTCGAAACTTGAAACAAGGTCATCAATTGAATTAGCCTTGTTTTGATCTTTATTAAACCACGAACTAAAAAGTTGAATAAAAGTCCACTGTGTCCATTTATAATAGGCAGGATCGCAAGTTCGTACTTCCCGATCCCAATCAAATGAAAAACCGATTTTATCGAGTTGTTCCCTATATCTATCAATGTTTTTAAAGGTTGTAATTTCAGGATGAGTTCCAGTTTGTATGGCATATTGCTCAGCTGGTAAACCATAAGCATCGTATCCCATCGGGTGTAAAACATTATAACCCTTTTGTCGCATGTATCGGGCATAAATATCAGAAGCAATGTATCCAAGCGGATGACCAACATGCAGCCCTGCACCCGAAGGGTAAGGGAACATATCTAATACATAATACTTAGGTTTGGTATGATCTTTCTCTGCTTTAAAAGTTTTGTTTTCGCTCCAATATTTTTGCCATTTAGGCTCTATTTCTAAAAAATTATAATCCATACTACACGCTTAATTTCCTAATTTGTAATGCAATTTCAGGCTGCGAAGTTAGAAAAAAGATAGAAAACATTTAATATAGAACTGTGGCTAATCTTCACAATTTTAAATTTTTATAAATAATGATAGAATCAGAATTTAAAATGATAGGATTCAGTTTATTCATCTACAATTGTTTTAAGTTTAAAATGCTTATTTTAGCTCATACTAAAAATAATTATGGCCAGGAAAGAAGATAAATACAATAAACGCCGTTTACAAACCTCATATTTAACGTCCATTGTGAGCACAACCCTTGTTTTATTGATGTTGGGTGTTTTGGCATTGATTGTACTCCATGCCCAAAAACTTTCGAAGCACGTAAAAGAAAACATTGGGATTCGGGTCATCATGAAAGAAAACTCTCGTGAAGCGGAAATTTTACAACTTCAGAAATTTTTAGATGCATCCGAATATTCTAAATCTACTGAATACATCACCAAAGAAAAAGCAGCTGAAGAACTGAAAACTGATTTAGGTGAAGACTTCATTAATTTTTTAGGATTTAATCCGCTCCCTTCTTCTATTGACTTAAGGCTCAAAGCAGAATTTGCCAATATTGAAAGCATCGATCAGATTGAAAAAGAATTGCTGTCAAATAAAAATGTAAAAGAAGTTTTTTATCAAAAATCATTGGTTCAAACCATCAATCAAAACGTAAAAAAAATCAGTTTAATTTTACTCGGATTTAGTCTTTTATTGTTGTTTATAGCCATCGCCCTTATTAGCAACACCATCCGATTATCAATCTATTCGAAGCGATTTATCATTAAAAGCATGCTTTTGGTTGGAGCCAAACAGGGCTTCATTCGAAAACCATTTTTAATACGAGGAATTATTCAGGGTATGTACAGTGCCATTTTATCTCTTATCCTTTTGGCCGGAGTAATTTACCTTGCTCAAAGAGAATTACCCGAGTTAATTAACCTGGAAGACACCAAACTCTATTTGAGTTTAATTGTTTTGGTGCTTTCGAGCGGAATATTAATTTCATGGCTATCAACATTTTCAGCCTTACGTAAATTCCTGAATATGAAAACAGACGACCTCTATTATTAAAAAAAGTTAATTGTTTTTTCATATCGAAAAATACTCTTACTTTTGAAAAAAAGTAAAATCAAAAAACATGATGACAAAACTTAAAACTTCGCAAAAGCAAGCCAAAAACAAACAAAAACCTGAAGATGAGATGGTAACTTTTGCCTTTAGCCGACAAAATTATCGTTTAATAATTATCGGAATTGTGATCATTACACTCGGTTTTATTTTAATGATTGGCGGTGGGTCTGAAGACCCCAATGTTTTTAGTTATAAATTATTCAATTTTCAACGATTAACACTAGCTCCAATCTTAATTTTGGCTGGTTATATCATTGAGATTTTTGCAATCATGAAAAGACCAAAGAAATAATTTACCCTTCACTTAATTTTACTTTTTTCAAATAAAATACTCTCATCATGAACTGGCTCGAAGCATTGATTCTTGGAATTGTTCAGGGTTTAACCGAATTTTTACCCGTTAGTAGTAGTGGTCATTTGGAACTTGGGAAAGCACTCCTTGGAATCAATGCCGAAAAAAGTTTAATGTTTACCGTCATGGTTCATGGAGCTACTGTTTTAAGCACCATAGTTATTTTTTACAAAGATATTTTTAAGCTGTTTAAAGGATTTTTTAAATTTAAATGGAATGAAGAAACCATTTATCTTTTTAAAATTGGTGTTTCAATGATTCCGGTTGTTATTTTAGGATTATTTTTTAGCGAGGAAATTGAAGGTTTTTTCACCGGAAACATCCGTTTTGTAGGTATCATGCTCATCATCACATCCCTTTTACTTGCTTTTACTTATCTAAAAAAATCAAATCAAAAAAAGATTAATTTTGGGGATTCGATCATTATTGGAATCGCCCAGGCCATGGCCGTTTTGCCTGGTATATCGCGATCGGGATCAACCATTGCCACGGGTTTAATTTTAGGAAATAAAAAAGAAAGCATCGCCAAATTTTCATTTCTGATGGTCTTAATTCCTATCATTGGTGCCAATGCAAAAGATTTACTTTCAGGAGATGTAAATTCCGGATCATCTATTGGTACCATTCCGCTACTGATTGGTTTTACAGCTGCTTTTATTACTGGTCTTTTGGCTTGTAAATGGATGATTAAATTGGTTAGTAAAGGCAAATTAATCTATTTCTCTATCTATTGTTTCATTATTGGAACGATGGCCATTATTTTTGCGTAATTAAAATGGAAGTGAAAAAATCATATAATTTTCCGGAAGGAGAAGTTTTGTTGTTTAACAAACCTTACGAGTGGACTTCCTTTAATGTGGTGAATAGCATTCGATATCACCTAAAACATCATACAGGAATTAAAAGAATAAAAGTGGGTCATGCCGGAACTTTAGATCCTTTGGCCACTGGTTTATTAATTATATGCACTGGTAAATTCACCAAAAAAATTGAATCGTTTCAGGGGATGGAAAAAGAATATACGGGTACATTTACTCTGGGTGCAACAACTCCTTCTTTTGATCGTGAAACTGAGCCTGACACCAAATTTTCGATTGAGCATATTAACGATGATTTGATTCATCAAACCACCCAAAAATTCATGGGTGATATTGAGCAAACACCTCCGGTTTTTTCGGCCATAAAAATTGACGGTAAACGAGCTTATGAATATGCCCGTAAAAACCAGGATGTTAAAATTAAGTCTAAGATTGTTAACATCCGCGAATTTGAAATCACCAAAATTGAAATGCCCGTTGTTTCATTCAGAGTAGTCTGTAGCAAAGGCACATACATCAGATCTTTGGCCAATGATTATGGGCAAGCTCTTAAAAGTGGAGCTTATTTAAGTTCTCTGAAACGAACCCGAATCGGTGACTTCCTTTTAGAAGACAGCCTTGATCCAGGCGCCTTCAAAGAAATGTTAATAAGCCTTAAAAAGAATACCGATTCTTGACAAAAGCCCTGTGATTTATTAATTTAGAGTAGGTTCCACTTGACTTTTCCTTAAAAAGACATTACTTTTGCGGCCTTTTACCGACTCAACTATATACCTATGAAATTATCACAATTTAAGTATAATTTACCCTCAGAACTTATTGCAAGTCACCCATCTGAAAACAGAGACGAAGCCAAATTAATGGTTCTAAATCGAAAAGATCAAACCATCGAGCATCGAATGTTTAAAGATATTTTAGATTATTTTGATGATGGTGACGTTTTTGTAATTAACAACACCAAAGTATTTCCTGCCAGGTTGTACGGTGAAAAGGAAAAAACAGGAGCAAAAATCGAAGTATTTTTACTTAGGGAATTAAATCGAGAAACCCGTTTATGGGATGTTTTGGTCGATCCTGCCAGAAAAATCAGAATTGGAAATAAACTGTATTTTGGAGAAGATGAATCTCTGGTTGCTGAAGTCATTGACAATACAACTTCACGTGGAAGAACCCTAAGATTTCTATTTGACGGTCCTTACGAAGAGTTTAAAAAAACCATTTATTCTTTAGGAAAAACACCTTTACCAAAAATTCATCAAAGAGAAAGTTTACCTGAAGATCAGGAACGATATCAAACCATTTATGCCAAGCATGAAGGTGCGGTTGCTGCTCCTACTGCCGGTTTGCATTTTAGCCGTGAATTGATGAAAAGATTGGAATTGATTGGTGTTTCTTTTTCAGAAATTACCCTTCATGCAGGTTTAGGAAACTTTCGAAACATTGAAGTTGAAGACCTTACCAAACATAAAATGGATTCTGAAGAAGTCATTATACTGGAAGAAAATTGTAAAATCATCAATGAGGCCAAAGAAAATAAGAAGAAGGTTTGTGCCATAGGAACAACCTCAATGAAAGCTTTGGAATCTTCTGTATCTATTGCAGGTTATGTAAAACCCTACAGTGGTTGGACAAATAAATTTATTTTTCCTCCTTATGAATGTTCGGTTGCCAATTGCATGATTAGCAATTTCCACCTACCACAATCATCAATGATGATGATGGTTTCTGCCTTTGCCGGTTTTGATTTCTTGAAAAAAGCTTACAAAGAAGCCATTGATAAAAAATATAAATTTTTCACTTATGGCGATGCCATGCTGATTATTTAAGAGCATTACACCATCCCCATTTTTATGGGGATTTTTTTACCTCCATGAGAGAAGCAAAAACAGTCATTATTGTAGCTGGAGGATCTGGCCAGCGAATGGGTGAGCAAACACCCAAGCAATTTCTTATCCTCAATAATAAACCTGTGCTTATGCACAGTCTTGAGATTTTTAAAAAATTCGACTCACAAATTCGAATTATTCTGGTTTTACCTTCAGATCATATCAATTATTGGAAGGATCTGTGCAATCAATATGATTTTAAAATTAAGCACAATATTGTAGCTGGAGGAGAAACCCGTTTTGCTTCGGTTAAAAATGGTTTAGAAATAATTGATGACGAAGGTTTGGTTGCCATTCATGATGGAGTGAGACCATTGGTTAAAATTAAAACCATTCAAAATGCTTTTGATACAGCTCATTCATTTGGTACTGCAGTTCCGGTAATAACCATCAACGAATCGGTTAGAGAACTCACTGAAAAAGGGAATCAAGTGGTCGACCGAAAAAAACTCAGATTGATACAAACCCCTCAGGTTTTTCATGTTGTGGATATTAAAAAAGCCTACCAGCAATTATTTCAAACTGATTTTACAGATGATGCAAGTGTTTACGAAACAAGCGGTGAACCTATTTACCTAACCGAAGGCCATTGGGAAAACATCAAAATTACCCGACCTCTGGATTTGATCATTGCTGAATCAATTTTAAAATCCAGATAAATTCTCACTGAATCTTTCATTACATTTGTTCTGAAATCAAACCGAATAAATTGTGAAATCAGAACGCATCATCATTGGCATTGACCCCGGAACCAATATTTTGGGTTATGGAATTATTTTGTGCGTTGGCAATAAAATTTCGCTGGTTGAAATGGATGTGATAAAATTGAATAAACTGGAAAATCACGCCTTAAAACTTAAAACCATATTCGAGGGAATTACCCTCCTCATTGAAAAACACCACCCTGATGAATTGGCCATTGAGGCTCCTTTTTTTGGTAAAAATGTTCAATCTATGTTAAAACTCGGGAGGGCCCAAGGTGTTGCAATGGCTGCTGGTTTGGCTAAAGATTTACCTATTTTTGAGTATGCCCCAAAAAAAATAAAACAATCGATTACAGGCAAAGGAAATGCATCAAAAGAGCAGGTTTCCTCCATGTTGTTAAGTCTTTTAAACATTAAAGAAATACCACAATATTTAGATGCTACTGATGGACTTGCGGCTGCGGTTTGTCATTATTTCCAAAAAGGGAAACTACATGATCAGGAATCTTATTCCGGTTGGAAAGGTTTCGTGAGTAAAAATCCGGGAAGGACAATTAGTTAATTTGAAAATTTGTTAATATGCTAATTAAAGTTCAATAATTGCAACAATTGTATTTCCATTGTATGTCAATCATATTACTATCGAATGACAGTTGGTTTAAAAAAATAAAAGGTAAAGGTTACTCCACAAATAAATTAATAGAAAATCTACATCAACTTCTGATAAGCCTGCCACCATCGATCGGGTAATTCATTATCGCATGCAATTTGATAATCCTGATAAGAACAAGGAATCATGTGGTGCCTTTTAAACTTAACTTTTTGTTGGGAACGGATTGGAACTTCCATCCACCATCGATCACTTTTCTTGCTTTTATAAAAAACCAATTCTTCTTTTTCGCCTTGAATGGCCACATGATATTTTACAAATAGTCGCTTGTCTTTATGCGGAAATTCATGTTTACGATTGTAATAGCCATCAATAAAATACCATATCATTTGCGAAACCAAATGAGCTGTTTGACCATGCTGATCATATTCGGGGTTCAACTCATAAAAACCAATTGAAGTTAATTTATCACTCATGCCGGCATAACGGGCAATCTGACAAGCTTCTTCACCATAAAATCCGTTTGGAGCTACATTTTTATTTCCGGGCGCATCAGAATGTCGAATGGCAGAAACGTCAAAACTCACCAAATCGGCGTTGCGCACAATGGGTTCAACTTCTTCAATTTTTGCCCGGACAGCTCCCAATCGATAAGCGTCGAAAAATAAATTTTTCATTAACTCAATGGCTTCCTGATCAACAAAATAAGTTTGGTAACCAATATTTGAAAAGTTGAAAAGATAATTGGGTTTATGTAAAATGATTTTACTCAGATAAGATTGTGAGCTCATTTCATTTTCTGTTTTGCCCAAATCAAATAAAGGGTCAACCGCAACAATATTGATGATCTGGCCTAAATCTTCATAAGCCTGATAATTGGCATAGGTTAAATCCTGCCCGCCTCCAATTATAATCGGAACAATATTTTGTTTTAGCAATTCTTTCACCACACTGCTCAAGGCAAAATAAGTATCCTCGATTGAATGACCGCTTTTGATGTTTCCTAAATCTGCGATTTTGATCTTATAAGCGCCTTCAAACAAACGATATAAATACTTTCGAACCTGATCTGGAGCTGCAGCACAACCTTTATTTGAAACAGCATTTCGATCTTCCAGAACTCCTAAAACAGCAATATTTATATCATTTAAATCAGGAAAACTGTGTTCTTTTATATACGCTTTAACTACGTCTCCAAGACGCAAACGATTTGTTTTATTTGCAAATTCGTAACCCGTTAATTCGATGGGATCAAGATAAATGTCAATATCCATATTGTAAATTTGTTTTTTAGATGGCAAATTATTTAACAGTTATACCTTGTCCTAAGCTTAACAGACATTGGAAATACAATTGCTAAAACTGAAAATAAAAATAGCTTTTCATTGGCACATCAGCAAATCAAATTTATTTTTTCTTTCGGCTAAACTTCTTTTTGGGTGCGTTTTTCGGATCCTCTGTAATTTTAATACAATCTTCAAGGGTTAAGTCCTCAGGAACGACCGTTTTAGGAATCTTATAGTTTTTCTTTTTAAAGGAAATATAAGGGCCATATCTTCCTTTCAACACTTTTAAATCGGTGTTTTCTTCAAACTCCTTGATCACACTTTCTCTGATTTTTTGCTTCTTTTCCTCAATAATTTCGATGGCACGCTCAAGATTAACGGAAGCCGGATCATCCGTTTTAGGAAGAGAATAAAATAATTTTTCATGCATGGCATAGGGGCCAAATCGACCGATAGCAACTTTTACTTCGCTGCCCTGATATTCACCAAGTAAACGTGGGAATTTAAATAATTCCAGAACTTCTTCCAGGGTAACATCTTCAATACTCTGATCTTTCTTTAATCCGGCAAATTTGGGTTTTTCTTCGCTTTCAGTCTCGCCAATCTGAGCCATGGCTCCATAACGACCGATTTTAACATAAACATTATGCCCGCTTTTAGGATCAACGCCGAGTAATTTCTCCCCACTAAATCTTTCCGCATTTTCCAAAGTATTCTCAATTTTTGTATGAAAAGGACCATAAAAATCACTAATCATGCTGTTCCATACTTTTTTGCCATGAGCAATCTCGTCAAATTCACGCTCTACACTTGCCGTGAAACTGTATTCTAAAATATCTTCAAAATATTTCAACAAAAATTTATTTACTAAAGTTCCAATATCTGTTGGGAATAGTTTAGATTTTTCAAAACCGGTATTTTCTTTTTTAACATCTTCCCTGATCTCACCCTTTTTTAATTGGAGACAAACATATTTTCGCTCTTTTCCATCTCGATCCTCTCTTACTACATACTCACGTTTTTGAATGGTAGAAATGGTTGGAGCATAAGTTGAAGGTCGGCCAATGCCAAGCTCTTCCATTTTCCGAACCAAAGATGCTTCAGTATATCTGGCAGGGTGTTGTGAAAAACGTTCTTCACCTTTAATTTCGATATAAGCAAGAGGATCACCTGTTTTTAATGGAGGTAAAAGTCCTGCTTTTTCCTGTCCGTTTTCATCATCAGTTGATTCGATATACAACTTCAAAAAACCATCAAATTTGATTACTTCACCTTTGGTAACAAACTTTTCTTTATGTCCTGAAATATCAATATTAACGGTGGTTTTTTCAAGTTTGGCATCGCTCATTTGCGAAGCGATGGTTCTTTTCCAAATCAGTTCATAAAGCTTTTGTTGCGCAGAATCACCTTCAACACTTGATTGATTTAAATAAGTTGGACGGATGGCTTCGTGAGCCTCCTGAGCGCCTTTGGCTTTGGTTTTATACTGGCGGGTTTTTACATACTCTTCGCCAAATTGCTTAATGATTTCTTCCTTGGCCATTTTGATGGCAAGTCCTGACAAATTCACCGAATCGGTTCTCATATAAGTAATACGTCCTGATTCATAAAGTTGCTGAGCAACCCTCATGGTATTGGCCACAGAATATCCCAGTTTACGACTGGCTTCTTGTTGTAAAGTAGAAGTAGTGAAAGGTGCTGCAGGCGATTTCTTACCAGGTTTTTTTTCTATACTTTTTACTGAAAAACTGGCATTTTTACAATACTCTAAAAATTCTGCAACCTCATCTTTGCTGCTAAATCTTTTGGGAATTTCTGCTTTAAAATTTATTTTTTTTCCATCAATTTCAACCTCAAACTTTCCAATAATTCGATAATTGGAAGTGACTTTAAAATTCTTGATCTCTTCTTCACGTTCAACAATTAATCTTACTGCCACAGATTGAACCCTACCTGCTGACAAGCTTGGTTTTACTTTTTTCCATAATAAGGGAGAAAGCTCAAAACCAACCAAACGGTCGAGCACCCTACGGGCTTGTTGAGCATCTACTAAATTCTTATCAATTTTTCGTGGATTTTCGATGGCACCTGTGATGGCATTCTTTGTAATTTCATGAAAAACAATGCGCTGTGTTTTGTCTTCCTTCAGTTTTAAAGCATTAAATAAATGCCATGAAATGGCTTCTCCTTCACGATCCTCATCCGAAGCCAACCAAACCATTTCGGCCTCCTTAGCTAATTTTTTTAATTCAGTAACAACTTTCTTTTTATCACTCGAAATCTCATAATTCGGAATAAATCCATTTTCAATATCTACTCCAAGATTTTTCTTGGCCAGATCCATTACGTGCCCAAAACTGGACTTTACAAGATAATCTTTTCCCAGAAATCCTTCTATCGTCTTGGCCTTAGCCGGTGACTCCACTATTACTAAATTTTTCGCCATCTCGTTCTATTCTGATAATGATATAATTAATTTAAGCTGCAAAAGTAAGACAAATAATATTTCTAAACCTAAACATAAGGCCATCAAAATACAGTCCGGTATTAAAATCCCTCAAATATTTTGATTATTTTTGCACCTCTTATTTTATTCTAAACAACTGGTTTTTAACAAAATCAATTAATTAGGGAAGGTTTAATGGACAACAATAATACAAAAAAAATATATATTGAAACCTACGGATGTCAGATGAATTTTTCTGATAGTGAGATCGTTGGTTCAATCATGACCGATCATAATTATACCACAACTGAAGATCTTAACAAGGCAAATATTGTATTTATTAATACCTGCTCAATTCGCGATAATGCAGAACAAAGAGTCAGAAAACGAATTAAAGAGCTAGGAAGACTCAAGAAAAAAAATCCCGATTTAAAGATTGGTATTTTAGGTTGCATGGCTGAAAGGTTAAAAGAAAAGTTATTGTCTGAAGAAAAAGATGTAGACATCATTGCCGGGCCAGATACTTATCGGGACTTACCTCAACTGATGAGTTCGGTGGAAGAAGGAAGAAAGGCCATTAATGTTTTATTGTCGACTGAAGAAACTTATGGAGATATTCAACCAGTGCGTTTAGATTCAAATAAGATCTCGGCCTTTATTTCCATCATGCGGGGTTGTCAAAATTTTTGTTCTTATTGTGTGGTTCCTTATACCCGTGGCAAAGAAAGAAGCAGAAACCCTGAAACCATTATCAATGAAGCTCGTGATTTATTTGAAAAGGGTTATCGGGAAGTTACCCTCCTCGGACAAAATGTAAATTCTTACCATTGGGTTAAAGATGGTGGTTTAGGTTTTCCGGAATTATTAAGAAAAGTTGCAGAAGTTAACCCACTCCTCCGCGTAAGATTCGCAACCTCTAATCCAAAAGATATTTCGGATGAATTGATAAAAGCCATTGCAGAATTCCCGAACATTTGCAACTCAATTCATTTACCGGTTCAATCTGGAAGCAGTCGTATTTTAAAACTAATGAACCGTAAATATGATCGGGACTGGTATCTTGAACGCATTCAATCCATAAAAAAGTTTATTCCTGATTGTGGTCTTTCAACCGATATCATCAGTGGATTTTGCTCAGAAACCGAAGAAGATCATCAGGATACCCTTTCGATGATGAAGACCGTAGGTTATGATTATGCTTTTATGTTTAAATATTCTGAACGTCCGGACACACTGGCTGCAAAAAAATATGAGGATGACGTTCCGGAAAAAACCAAGAGTCGTCGTTTAACAGAAATTATCAACCTTCAACAAAAATTATCTTTATCAAACAACGAAAAAGATGTTGGGAAAGTTTTTAAAGTCTTGGTAGAAGGAAGATCAAAAAAATCGGACGATGAATTATCGGGAAGAAACAGCCAAAACAAAGTTGTTGTTTTTCCTAAAAAAGATTTTAAAGCAGGTGATTATGTAAAGGTAAAAATCAATCGTTGTACGCCTGCTACCTTAATTGGCGAAGCAGTTTAAGTGATTTAAAACTATTTACACATCCGACAATACCGAAGATAAATTATCAAACTTGTGAAGATAATCATCCATTGATCTTTTGATGATTTCATAAGCTTCATCCACCCCAAACGTATGGGTAATTTCAACATCTCTTGGGTTTCCGGGCAAATCTTTATAGGTTAAAAAATAATGTTTCAAACGGGAAATTACAAGATCTGGACAATCTTCAATATCTTTATAATCACCATAAACAGCGTCATTATTTAACACTGCGATGATCTTATCATCCGACTGATTGCCATCAATCATCCTAAATCCACCGATGGGTTTTGCCCTTACCAAAATATCACCATGTACAATTTGTTTTTCGGTAAGCACACAAATATCAATCGGATCTAAATCACCCTCAATATCATCCCTTTGGGTTTTCTCCATGCAATATTCAGCAACTCGTTTTGCACTAAAAGTTTGAGGTATAAATCCATAAAGTGCGGGAACAGTATTCGAATACTTTTGCGGACGATCAATTTGAAGATAACCTGTTTCTTTATCCACCTCATACTTTACAGTATCCGTCGAAACCATTTCTATAAAACAAGTTAAAAGCTCAGGTGCATTTTTTCCAATGTCTACACCATGCCATGGATGAGATTTGTATCTCAGTCCCATTAATCGGCCAATAGGATCCATTAATTTGTTTGCCATCTTTTTTTATTTATTTATTTAAGTGCAAAATTACGTTATTTATTAACTCAATCACTAAAACATTTAGATTCACCTCATAATGTCGAAAGCAAGATTTTTTTATCGCTTAAATTTGATTTAATCATATGCTCTTAACCTAATTTTTATATTTTTGTTATAATAAATTGCCCTCCCTCATAATTAAAGTATAAATTCAAACTTGAATTGAATGATGAAAATTACTGTAATAAACAATACAAAAAAGTTACTTATTATTATGATAAGTGTTTTGTTATTAAGCTCCTGCATTTCTCAAAAGAAACTCAAATACCTTCAAAATAAATCAGGATCTGAAGTAAACACTGAATTCATCAATGAAAGAAATATGGATTACAAAGTTCAACCAGGTGATAATTTATACATTAAAATCAGCTCCATCGATGAAAGAACATCCGGACTTTTTAATACGGTTGATCAAAGATATGCCAATAATATGAATAGCGATGCTTCAATATACCTTAACAGTTATACTGTAAACGAAGAAGGTAATGTAGAATTTCCATTAGCAGGCAAAATTGAGGTAAAAGACAAAACCATTGAACAGATCACTTCCGAAATAAAGTTAATTTTAAGTGAATACCTTAAAGAAACTTTGGTTATTGTGAAACTGGTTAACTTCAACATCACCTTATTGGGCGAAGTTAAAAGCCCGGGTGAATATAAAATTTATCAGGATAAGATCAATATTTTTGAAGCGATTTCATTTGCCGGAGATCTGGGCGATTTTGCCGACAGAAACAAGGTAAGTCTGATTAGACAAACCAAATCAGGATCAAAAATCCATCGATTGGATCTTACGGATGCCAGGATACTTGAATCCGACTATTATTATTTAATGCCCAATGACATTCTTTATGTGGAGCCAGTTAAAGGAAAACAGTTCACCTTTGCAAATTTCCCCTACTCCCTGATATTCTCAGCAGTTTCAACCACCTTGCTGCTAATCAATTTTTTTAAATAATTCACTTTAGAGATACAACTTCATGGATCAAATGAACCACATATACGAAGAAGAAAGCATTGACTTAAAAGCCTTATTTAGCAAGTTTTTTAGGTATTGGTATTTTTTTGCTTTTACTGGTGTTATCGCCATCATATTAGCCTTCCTATTCAATAAATACACTACGCCCATCTATGAGGTAAAAACGACGGTTCTGATAGAAGAAGATCAACAAAAAATGGATGCGCAAGCACTCATTGGGTTTGGGATGCTTGGGAGTCAAAAGAACCTGGAAAATGAAATCGGGATTTTAAAATCATATTCACTCACGCACCGAACCATTAAAAAGCTGGATTTTTTCATTTCTTATTTTGCTTCTGATAATTTCATCACCCGTGAACTTTACCCTGAAGCACCAATCAAAGTAAGCATCCAACAAGATTTCCCACAAGCCGTTCGCACAAATTTTAACATTCAAATAATCTCTGAAACACAGTTTAAACTTAGCATTGAAGCCGAACAGCTTTGGCTTTATGACTTTTTAAAAGATGAGTTTAAAGGCATGCATGAAGATGTAAACTTTGAAGCCACTTATAAATTTGGTGAAGAAATAAAACATCCTCTATTTCACTTAAAAGTCGATTTAAATCCAAACTTTCCTGATAAAGAAACATTCAATGCTGATTTAAGTTTTGTTTTAAATGATGTGGAGACATTGGTTGCACAACATCGTTCATTTAGTATCGAGCCCATCAACAGAGAAGCTTCTATTGTTGAAATTTCATTAAAAGGCAACAGTGTTCCAAAACTGGTAAGTTTTCTAAATCAACTGACCCAAGAATATCTAATTAGAGGCCTTGAGAAAAAAAATCAGGTGGCCATTAATACCATCGAATTTATTACGGAAGAACTTCATGGAATCTCCGACTCATTATTGGTAACAGAGCAAAACCTACAAAATTATCAATCTGAAAATCAAATCATGAATATGGATTTTCAGGCACAACAGGTTTTTGAGTATATGAAAGAACTTGAAAATGAAAAGGCTGTTTTGATTGTAAAATCAAAATATTACACCAATTTATTTGAATATTTACAAAACAAAAACAGTGTAGACGATATTGTGGTTCCATCTTCCATTGGAATTGAAGATCCGCTTTTAAATACCCTTGTGGCAGAGTTAACCCAATTGTTTAATCAGCGAAGCGAACTTTTATACAGTTCTACAGAAAAAAACCCATTGGTTTTAAGTTTGAACCAGCAAATACAAAACACCAAAAATGCTTTGGTTGAAAACATCAATAACATTGTAAGTACCTCAACCATTGCCATTGACGATATTAACAAAAGAATTTCTGAACTATCAGGACAAATAAAACATTTACCTAAAACCCAACGACAACTTTTTAGTTTTGAAAGAAAGTTTAAATTAAATGATGCGATATATACTTACCTGTTACAGAAACTCTCCGAAGCCAGAATAACCATGGCCTCAAACCGGGCAGATAATGAAATAATTGACCAAGCAAAAAATACAGGCTTATCTCCTGTTTTTCCCAAAAAGAAACTCAATTATATCATCGCCTTAATCATTGGACTGATTATTCCTGTCATTTACATTTTAGGGAGAGATTATTTAAATGATAAAGTACAAGAAAGAAAAGATGTAGAAAACATCACAAAATTACCCATTGTAGGGCACATACTGAACAATAACAGAAATTCAAATTTAGTGGTTCATGAAGCACCAAAATCTTCCATTTCAGAATCTTTCAGATCGATACGTACCAATATTCAATACCTCACCCAGGGAAAAGAAAAACAGTGCATTTTAATTACTTCAGCCATGGTAGGAGCAGGAAAAACTTTTGCCTCCATTAATCTGGCTTCCATTTTTGCTCAATATGATAAAAAGACAGTACTGCTTGGTTTTGACTTAAGAAAGCCCAAAATATATCAGGATTTTGGAATCAACAACAATATCGGACTTAGTTCCTATTTAATCAATAAAGAAGATTTAAAATCAGTAACTCAAAAAACCACCATTGAAAATCTGGATATTATACTTGCAGGACCTGTTCCACCAAATCCTGCTGAACTCATTGCCTCACCTAAAGCGGATCAATTATTTAAAGAATTAAAAAAAACATACGACTTTATCATCATAGATACCCCCCCTGTAGGATTGGTCACTGATGCTTTTCTTTTGATGAAACATACCGATGCAAACCTCTTTATTGTTCGACAACAACACACCTTAAAAAAGGTTTTTGAATCCATTATTGGAGACATTGAAAATCGTGAACTACCCAATATGAGCATTTTAATAAATGACGTTAAGTTTACAAGTAAATCATATGGCTATGGTTATGGCTATGGCTATGGCTATGGCTATGGCTATGGCTATGGCTATTATACAGATGATGCAGAACATGATAGGAAAAAATTCTGGAAAAGGTTATTCTCAAAATCAAAGACCCAAAAATAAACCAAAGCTTTCTATTGACTTTTTATTACAAATCGAGTAAGTTTGTTACTCATTTTTTAGCGACAGAAAAATGCTCGAAACCCTAATCACCTCAAAAACACGTATTAAACTACTTCTTAAGTTTTTCTTAAACAGCAATTCAAGTGCCTATTTGAGAAACCTGGAAAGTGAATTTAAAGAATCTACCAATTCAATCAGGGTTGAACTGGTGCGTTTTGAAAAAGCCGGCTTACTGAATTCATGGAATAAAGGAAATAAAAAGTTATTTCGGGCAAATACAGAACATCCCTTATTCCCGGCCATTAATAATTTAATCTTAAAACACATTGGTTTTGATAAAATCATTGATACGGTTGTTGAAAAACTGGGCCAAGTAAAATATGTTTTTGTGGTGGGTGATTTTGCCAATGGAATTGACAACAACATTATTGATTTACTCTTTATTGGCAATGAAATCAATGAAAATTACCTCGTTGAACTGGTAAGAAAAGCAGAGAAATTAATTGAAAGAAGAATCAGATATTTGATTTATACCGCAGAAGAATTCGCACTTTATAAAGAACAAAGTAAAGGGATAAAACCCTTGCTTTTATGGAAAGAATAATACTAAAAGCTATTGGCATTTAGCAAATGGCTTTTAGTAAGAATCATGAATACAAATCACTTGGTTAAAATGGGACTGAGGGGGCGAAGCTGTGCCAGTAATTAAATTATAATCTCACTCATCATTCATTATTTCAAAAAATGAAGATCCAAAAAATATCCAACAATAAACAGCCCATACCATTTTTGAAATATTCTTGGTACGCACTTTACACCAAATCCCGTCAGGAAAAAAAGGTATATGCTGAGTTACTAAATGCTGGATTGACTGCCTATTTACCCTTAGAAACGAAAATTCGTCAGTGGAGCGATCGAAAGAAAAAAGTAGAAGAGCCCATGATTCGATCTTATGTATTTGTACAAACGTGCGAAAAAGAATATTATGATGTATTAAACATTAAAGGTGCAGTTCGCTATGTAACTTTTGAAGGCAAAGCTGCAGCCATACCTGATTGGCAAATCGAAGCTATGCAAAAAATGGTGGAGTATAATGAACCCCATCATTACAGTGGTGAACTGTTTTTGAAAGGTGAAAAAATCTCCATACAGGCAGGTCCCTTAAAAGGTTATGAAGGCGAAATTGTTAAGGACAATAAGGGGAAAAATAAGATTATCATTAGAATTGAGAATATTGGATATTCTTTGGTGGTTGAAAGTACAGCATCTGCCGTTAAAAAAACAAATCAGACCTAATAATTTAACCTTAGTGTTACAAATTGAAAGCTGTAACATACAATAAAAGGGTGACATGTGATAGGTGACAAATGACAAGTAAAAAAATAATGGAAATCAAGAGTCATAAAGATTTAGAGGTTTATCAAAAATCCATAGACTTTGTTATTCATATTTATGAACGAACCCAATCGTTCCCAAGAGAAGAAAAATATGGAATAATAAGTCAATTAAGAAGGGCTGTTGTTTCAATCCCTTCAAATATTCACCCTATCAAATAATTCAGTCTTGTGAGTTATTATTTTACATATGTATTATTAAGCGAAAAAGATGGAAAGCATTACACAGGTTATACAAAGAATATTGAATTAAGATTTGAACAACACAAGAATGGCTTAGTAAAGTCAACAAAAGATAGAAGACCATTATTATTGATTTATTTTGAAGCTTGTTTAAATAGAGAAGATGCTATACGCAGAGAAAAATATTTAAAAACTCATTATGGGAAAATGTTTATTGGTAATAGGCTCAAATCTTATTTGATGGGGTAAAGCTGAAGGTGCTGCTCGAAAAAACATAAAAGAACTTATTCAATATCTACACTATTCTCTCGCTTCTTGTGCAGAAATAGAAACCCAGATTGAAATTTCAAAAAGGTTGAATTATATAAATAACCCGGAAAAATTAAATTTAACTTTGCGAGAAATTATCCTGATGTTAACTGCGTTGATCAAAACCTTAAAAACAAAAATTTAGTAGCTTTTCACAGATCACTTATGTCACCTGTCACAAAAAATGCAACACTGAATAAAGCTTAACCTAAAAATTAAAAATGTTAAAAAATCCCTCTATTAAGAATTTTGCACTCATGGGCGCAGCAGGATACATCGCACCCCGACATATGAAGGCCATTAAAGACACCAACAATCACTTGCTGTCTGCCCTTGATCCTTTCGATAGTGTTGGAATTATTGACTCCTATTTCCCCAATGCTGATTTTTTTACTGAACCCGAACGTTTCGACCGTAATCTTGATAAAAGAAGAAGAAACAGAAATGGCAAGATAGACTACGTAAGTATTTGTTCTCCCAACTACCTGCATGATGCCCATATCCGAATGGCTTTAAGAAATGAAGCCCATGCCATTTGTGAAAAACCCATTGTTCTGAATCCATGGAATATTGATGCGCTGCAACAGATTGAAAAAGAAAGTGGGAAAAAGATTTATAACATTCTTCAACTAAGAATGCATCAGAGCATTATTGATTTAAAGAAGAAAATTGATGAAGGCCCAAAAGATAAAATTTATGACATCGACCTGACTTATGTAACCAGTCGCGGAAGATGGTATTTTATTTCCTGGAAAGGAGCACATGAAAAATCAGGGGGAGTAGCAACCAATATCGGGGTTCATTTTTTTGATATGCTTACCAATATTTTCGGGTCTTGCAAAAAAAATAACGTTCATTTACTCGATCCACATACCAATGCCGGTTATATGGAATTAGAAAGAGCAAGGGTTAGATGGTTTTTGAGTGTAGATGACAAGAATTTACCCGCTGAAATTGTCAGTAAAGGACAGAGAACTTTCCGTTCCATTACCATTGAAGGGAATGAAATTGAATTTTCAGGAGGTTTTACAGACTTACACACCCTTGTTTATCAAGACATTTTAAACGGAAAAGGTTTTGGCTTGGAAGATGCACGATCGAGCATTGAAATGGTTCATCATATCAGAGGATCAAAAGCCATTGGCATAAAAGGAGATTATCATCCATTTTTAAAAATGTGTGATGCGTGATGAACGTGATCGGTGATAAAGAAATTTAACATTATCACGAATCACAGAACACGGATCACGAATCACAGAGTAGATGAACAAAATAAAAAGCCATAAAGATCTTGATGTTTGGGTGTTAAGTATGGAGTTAGTAACTCAAATTTATATCCTGACTTCTTCTTTTCCATCTTCCGAAAAATTTGGGATTACCGTACAAATGAGAAGAGCTTCAATATCAATACCTTCAAATGTTGCAGAAGGTTTTGCTCGTCAAACAACCAAAGAATTAATTCAATTCTTATTTATTTCAAAAGGTTCATTAAGCGAGTTGGAGACTCAGCTATTAATCTCTAAAAACTTAGGATATATAACTGAAATAAAGTCACTAGAAGAAACAATCCTTAGAATTAGAAAAATGCTTTCAAAATTAATTTCAAAACTGAAGAACAAATAACAAAAGGTGCTACGTGATGAGTGTGATCGATAATGAAGATCATTCACGAATCACGAATCACGAATCACTGAACATGACTAAAATCGCAACAATCATCGGTGCTCGTCCTCAGTTTATCAAACATGCGGTTTTGGAACCTGAGCTCAAAAAACATTTTAAGCACATATCCATACATAGTGGGCAACATTATGATAAGGAAATGAGTCAGGTATTTTTCAATGAATTGAAAATGGATCAGCCAACTTATATGCTTAAGCCTGCTCAAGGACTGCATGGTGAACAAACAGCTCAAATACTCATTGAGACCGAAAAGATCTTATTGAAGGAAAAGCCGAGTATGCTTATTGTTTATGGAGATACGAATACAACACTTGCCGGAGCATTGGCAGCTTCAAAATTAAACATCCCGATTGCACATATTGAAGCTGGTATGAGAAGTTTTAACCGGGAAATGCCGGAAGAAATCAATCGGGTGCTAACCGATCATATGTCTGACCTGCTATTTACCTCTTCTGAAGATTCAATGCATCAATTAAAAAAAGAAGGAATAGAAAATGGTGTTTTTAATGGTGGAGACATCATGAAAGATTTAATCTCAATATTCAGTCGAAAAGGAATCTTTCATAAAAACAATTATCATAATAATTACATTTATTGTACCATTCATCGACCTTATAATACCGATAATTCTTCCAGACTAAAATTAATTTTTGAAAACCTAAATGCTTTAAATCAAAAAATTATTTTTTCCCTTCATCCACGTACCCGAAAAATGATGAAACCCTATCAATTTACGAAAGAACATTATCCAAACATTGAATTTATAAAACCACAGTCATACATCAATAACATCAATCACCTCTATAATTCAGACATCTTAATCACTGATTCAGGAGGGATGCAAAAGGAAGCTTATTTTTTGCAAAAAAGATGCATCACCCTGAGAAGTGAAACAGAATGGAAAGAAACCCTGGGAAACAACTGGAATACCCTCGTTTTTGATGATTTAAGCAAAATAAAAACCAGCTTACAAAAACCTTTAGGTGCATGGAATGCAAATCTTTATGGAGGCGGAAATGCCAAAGAACTTATTGTTGATGAAATAAAAAAATATTTTAAAAATAAATAAGTACTGATCAGTGAACTGAATGAAGAAATGAAACCATTCACGAATCACGGAACACAGAACACGAACCATGGAACACAAATCATTTGAAATCTGAAATTAATGAAACCTACTGAAATAAAAATAGCTGTAATTGGACTTGGTTACGTTGGACTTCCCTTGGCAGTAGAATTTGCAAAAAAATATCCGGTCATCGGATTTGACATCAATCAGGTAAGGGTTGATGAACTAAATACGGGTCATGATACAACACTGGAAGTAGAAGATGACAATTTAAACACTGTTCTAACAAGCAACAAGCAACAAACAACCGACAAAGGTCTCTTCCTTACAACTTCTCTTGATGACATAAAAATTTCAAATATTTATATTGTCACAGTTCCAACGCCTATCGATAACAACAACAAACCGGATCTTACACCTTTGGTAAAATCTTCAGAAACCGTTGGTAACGTTTTGAGTAAAGGAGATATTGTAATTTATGAATCAACGGTATATCCGGGCGCAACAGAAGAAGATTGTGTTCCTGTTCTTGAAAAAACAAGTGGCTTAAAATTCAATACCGATTTTTACTGTGGATATTCACCCGAACGCATCAATCCGGGTGATAAAGTCAATACATTTCTAACCATCAAAAAAGTAACTTCCGGTTCAACACCTGAAATTGCCGAAAAAGTGGATGCTTTATATAATGAAGTCCTTTTAAACGGCACCCATAAAGCTTCCTCAATTAAAGTAGCTGAAGCCTCAAAAGTCATTGAAAATGCACAGCGCGACTTAAACATTTCATTTGTCAATGAACTGGCTTTAATCTTCGACCGGATGGGCATTGACACTTCAGAAGTTATTGAAGCTGCCGGAACCAAGTGGAACTTTTTAAAATACAAACCCGGTTTGGTTGGTGGTCATTGCATTGGTGTGGATCCTTATTATTTAGCTTTCAAAGCAGAATTTTTAGGTTATCAACCAGATGTTATTTTATCTGGCAGGAGGGTTAATAATAATATGGGTCAATTTGTTGCGGATAAGGTCATTAAACTAATGATCAAAAAAGGACAAAAGATTCTCGATAGTAAAGTATTGGTTCTAGGAATCACTTTTAAGGAAAACTGTCCGGATATCCGAAATACCAAGGTGGTTGATGTAATTGATGAACTAGAAGAATATGGATGTAAAGTTGATATTTTTGATCCCTGGGCTGATGAAAAAGAAGTTGAAAATGAATATCAGTTAAATCTCATCACTGATCACCAATCACTAATCATGCAGCATTACAACGCTATTATACTAGCGGTATCTCATAATGAATTTCTGGAGCTTGATCTTTCAAAATTAAGTCACGGTAAAGATGCTGTTATTTTTGATATCAAATCCATACTCCCTAAAGAACTGGTGGATGGAAGACTGTAGATTTTTTAATTTGAAAATGTGCTAATTTGATAATTAAAAATTCTGATTATTTTCATCACCCTCTTTTAAACATCTGAACCTTTGAACTTATAAACATCTGTCTTTGTGAAAATACTTGTAACAGGCTCCCTTGGTTTTATCGGCTTTCATCTCACAAAAAAGCTCATTGAAGAAGGTCATCAGATCGTGGGAATTGATAACATCAATCATTATTATGATCCCAATTTAAAACTGGCCAAATTGCCTCTATTAGGTATTTCAGAATCTGCCCCGTGTGATTATCAACATTTAAACGGGTATTCAAATTTTAAATTCATCAAGCTGGATATCAAAGATCGTAAATACCTTGAACAGTTATTCATAGAAGAACAATTTGATTGTGTTTGTCATTTAGCCGCTCAGGCAGGAGTTCAGTTTAGTATCAAGAACCCCCATACTTATATTGAAAACAATGTGAGTGGTTTTATCAATATTCTGGATGCTTGTCGACAAACCAAGGTGAAACATTTCATTTTTGCAAGTTCATCCAGCGTTTATGGAAGTCGAGAAAAAGTTCCTTTTAATGAAGAAGATAATGTAGATCATCCCATCAGTATTTATGCCGCATCTAAAAAATCAAATGAATTAATGGCTTATACCTACAATCATTTGTACCATTTAAAAACAACCGGATTACGTTTTTTTACGGTATATGGTCCTTGGGGTAGACCGGATATGGCTCCTTTTATTTTCACTAAAAACATTTCTGAAAATAAAGAAATATCAGTTTTCAACAACGGAAACATGGAACGTGATTTTACTTGTATTGATGACATTATTGATGGAATTAACTTAATTATCAACGGAAATAATCATACAAATTATAAAATATACAATATCGGAAATTCATCTCCTGTAAACCTCAACGAATTTATAAATACACTGGAAGATACGCTTGAAAAAAAAGCAAAAATACAATACCGACCGATGCGAGAAGGAGATGTGATTAAAACCTATGCAGATACAACAGCAATAGCCAGAGATTTTGGATATCAACCCAAAACTTCTGTTAAAGATGGAATTAAAAAGTTTGTGGATTGGTATAAAGAATATTACAATTTGAAAATTGGATGATGTACTAATTTAAAAAATAATATATCTGTATACCCTATCATTTGAACATAAATTCATAATCAGTGAATCGTGCTAAGTAAAAAAATTCCAAAGCATACAGCTGTCATTCCGGCTCAAATGAAGTGAAATATTCACATTGAAATGAATTGAAATACCAGAAACCATTCTCAATCGGTAGCTAGTGACCAGAAGCTAATCAATTGAGCTTTTGAACTTCTGATCATATAATCCTTTTGAGAATTTTGTCATTCAAGAATCAGACAATAATTATTCTTTAGAAATACATTGAAAAAATTCAACCTATATTTAGGATGCAAAACTAGGAATTAGAAACCAAAATCCAGTAACTTCCAACCAAACATTTGGACCATTAAGTACATAAACACCTATTCCCTTTTGCTTAAATCTGTCACAGTGCCTTTCGAAGCGTGGAATTTAGATTTTGAGATTAATACCAAGTGAGTAATATTTAGAAAAAACTTAATTTAATTATAATCTTCATGCAAAAAACCGCGTTAATAACCGGAGTCACAGGACAAGACGGTGCTTACTTAAGCGAATTTTTACTTAAGAAAGGATATATTGTTCATGGTATTAAAAGACGTTCTTCACTTTTTAATACAGATAGGATAGATCATTTATACCAAGACCCTCATTTAGATAATGCCAATTTTATATTGCATTATGGGGATATGACCGATAGCACAAATCTGATTAAAATAATACAAGAAGTACAACCAGACGAAATTTACAATCTAGCAGCTATGAGTCATGTGCATGTAAGTTTTGACACTCCTGAATATACAGCCAATGCAGATGGATTAGGGACATTAAGGTTATTAGAAGCCATTCGTATACTAAGATTAGAAAAGAAAACCCGAATCTATCAGACATCAACTTCAGAGCTTTATGGAATGGTACAGGAAGTACCCCAAACAGAAAAAACACCTTTTTATCCCCGTTCTCCATATGCCGCTGCTAAAATGTATGCTTATTGGATTAGTGTTAATTATCGTGAAGCATATAACATATTTGCTTGTAATGGGATTTTATTTAATCATGAATCTCCAATAAGAGGAGAAACTTTTGTAACTCGTAAAATAACTAGAGCTGTATCACGTATTGCCATGGGTATGCAGGATAAATTATTTCTTGGAAACCTCAACTCCCAACGTGACTGGGGCATGCAAAGGACTATGTACGTATGATGTGGATGATCTTGCAAGCTGAAAAAGCTGAAGACTGGGTTATTGCCACGGGTGTTACTAACTCTGTAAGAGAATTTGTAAGAATGGCCTTCCGTAAAGCAGGCATTGAACTTGAATTCAAAGGAGAAGCAAAAGAAGAAAAAGCAATTATTGCTTCCTGTTCAAACCCTAAATACCAAGTGCCAAATGGCAAGGAAGTAGTTGTTGTTGATCCTCGTTATTTTCGACCAACTGAAGTAGATTTGCTAATTGGCGATGCCTCTAAAGCAAAGAATAAACTTGGTTGGGTTCCAAAATACGATATGGAATATTTAGTAAAAGATATGATGCAATCAGACTTACATCTAATGAAAAAAGAAGCTCATCTCAAAAAAGGTGATTATCAAACAATGAATTATTTTGAATAAATAATTATGGAACTAAATTCAAAAATATATATTGTTGGCCATACAAGGCTTGTTGGTTCTGCACTCATAAAATCACTTAGGCAAAAAGATACACCAATATAATTGATAAAACTTTCGAAGAACTAGATCTAAGAAATCCAATGGCTGTATAAATATTTTTTGAATAGGCAATTACCTCGAAGAAAACAACTGAGATGCCCTATAAAAAAATTTAGCAGCAAAAACAGTGAATGAAAAAATGCTGCAAATATTATCCAAATATGTTATAAAAAATCACCAAATGATCAAATAACTGTTGAAATTTGGAGTTCAGGGAAACCAATGCGTGAATTCCTTTGGTTAGAAGAAATGGCTGATGTATGTGTGTCCTTAATGGAAAATGTAGATTTTAAAGATATACATGAAAACTAGCGAGAGAATAGAAATAATTTGAATTCTTTCGAATTACGAAATTCCCATATTAATGTCGGAATTGATAAAGAAATAAATATTAAAGACTTGGCAAATTCAATAAAAAACATGATTAATTTTAAAGGAAAAATATACTTTAACACTAAAAAACCTAATGGTACAATTAAAAAACTTACAAATCCCTCAAAGTTGAATAAACGAGGTTAGAAATTTCAAATTGATATAAATAAGGAAATTCAAAAATTATATAATTGGTATTAATCATAATAAATTTTAAATAAATGAAAGTATTAATTCTAGCTGGAGGTTTAGGTTCACGTCTTTCCGAAGAAACAACACTGAAACCAAAACCAATGGTTGAAATTGGCGGCAAACCTATTCTTTGGCACATTATGAAAATATATTCTTCTTACGGTTTTAATGAGTTTATTATTTTATGTGGATATAAAGGATATATGATCAAAGAGTATTTTACCAATTATTATAGTCACATGGCTGATATAACTGTTGATATGGTAGAAAATACACTAACCCACCATAAAAATAATGCTGAACCTTGGAAAATAACTCTTATTGATACAGGGTTAAAAACAATGACAGGAACAAGAATAAAAAAAGTCCATAAATATATAGGAAATGAGACTTTTATGTTAACTTATGGTGATGGTGTTGGGAATATTAACATTCCAGAATTACTAGATTTTCACACACAACATAAAAAAGCAATTACATTGACAGCTGTTCAACCAGAAGGACGTTTTGGCTCATTGTATATTGATGAAAACAACAAAGTTGAATCCTTTCAAGAAAAACCTAAAGGTAACGATAGTTGGATAAATGCAGGATTTTTTGTTTGTGAACCAAAAGTATTAAATTATATTAATGATAATGATAATGTTATTTTTGAACGTGAACCCTTAGAACACCTAGCTGTTAATAATGAGTTATATACATATAAACATAAAGGGTTCTGGAAGCCTATGGATACGTTACGCGATAAAACACAATTAGAACAAATGATAGAAAATGGAACAGCTCCATGGATAAAATGGTAAAACTTTAATTCCAGAAAATAATGATAGAAGAATTATTTAATAAAGTTTACAAAAAAAGAAAGCTTTTAATAACTGGACATACTGGTTTTAAAGGTTCGTGGTTATGTTTATTATTAAACAAATTAGGTGCAGATATTTATGGATATGCTCTTGAACCACCTACTAAGCCAAGTCTATATATTGAAGCTAATGTAGATGAGTTTGTTAAATCTTTTATTGGAGATATTCGTGACATTAAATATCTTCAAGAAATTATAACCAAAATAAAACCGGAAATTGTAATTCACATGGCAGCTCAGCCTTTGGTCAGAGAATCATACAAAATCCCAGTTGAAACATATTCAATTAATGTTATGGGCACAGTTCATTTGTTAGAAGCTTGCAGACAAACAACAAGTGTAAAAGCTATAGTAAATGTAACTAGCGATAAATGCTATGACAACAAGGAATGGATTTGGGGATATCGTGAAACTGAACCGATGGGAGGTTATGACCCTTATTCTAATAGCAAAGGTTGTTCGGAATTAGTTACTTTATCATATCGCAATTCATATTTTAATCCAAAAGAATATTCAAAGCATGGTGTCGCTTTAGCATCTGCACGTGCAGGAAATGTAATAGGTGGTGGAGATTGGGCTGATGATCGATTAATTCCTGACTTTATTAGAGCAATAAATAAAGGAAAAGAAGTAAAAATACGTTGCCCTTATGCTATTCGTCCATGGCAACATGTATTAGAACCTCTTTCTGGTTACCTATCACTAGCTGCAAAATTATTTAACGAAGGAGCTAATTATGCTGGATCTTGGAACTTTGGACCTGATGATAAAGATGCTAAAAATGTGGAATGGATTATAAAAACCATATGTCACCTTTGGGGTGAAAATACTTCTTTTAGCATTGATAAAAATCTTCAGCCCCATGAGGCTAATTATCTGAAGTTAGATTGTTCTAAGGCAAAAGCTGAATTAAATTGGACTTCTAAATGGGATATTCAGAAAACACTTGAAAGTATCGTTGATTGGAATAAAGCCTACTTATCAGGACAAAATATTCGAACCTTCACTGAACATCAAATTAAAGATTATTTTGAGTAATTTGTTAAAATAAAGAATAATTATGTTAGATTATATACAACTACGTAAAGAAATAATAGAAAAAACAATTCAATATCATAATGCTAAATTTACTCATAACAAATTCATACCAGGTAAAAGCAAAATAAATTATGCAGGAAGGGTTTTTGACGAAAAAGAACTGTGTAATTCTGTAAATGCTTCTTTAGATTTTTGGTTAACAGAAGGTCGTTTTTCAGAAGAGTTTTCAGATGAAATTGCTGATTATTTAGAAGTTGAACAAGTACTTTTAACAAATTCAGGATCATCTGCAAATTTGCTGGCTTTCTCTGCTTTAACTTCAGAAAAACTTGGATATAAAAGGTTAAAAGCAGGAGATGAAGTTATTTCAGTGGCAGCTGGTTTTCCTGCGACAGTATCCCCAATTATTCAATATGATTTAATTCCTGTTTTTGTTGATATAGATATTCCAACATACAATATTGATATTGATCTGATGAAAAATGCAATTACGTCAAAAACTAGATGCATTTTTTTAGCACACACATTAGGTAATCCATTCAATATTGATGAAATTATGAAAGTTGCTGAGGAAAATAACTTATGGGTGATTGAAGATAATTGTGATGCTTTTGGAAGTGAGTATAAAGGGAAAAAGACAGGTACATTTGGACATTTATCAACCATATCTTTTTATCCTGCACATCATATCACAACCGGAGAGGGTGGGGCTGTTTGCACTAATGACCCACAATTAGCTCAAATAGTCAGATCATTTAGGGATTGGGGAAGAGATTGTTATTGTATCGGAGGAGAGAATAATACTTGTGGTAAAAGATTTTCGCAGCAATTTGGAAATTTACCATTTGGATTTGATCATAAGTATGTATATTCAGAAATAGGATATAATTTAAAAATGACAGATATTCAGGCAGCTATCGGTTCTGCTCAAATGAAAAAACTTCCTAAGTTTTGTGACAAACGAAAAGATAATTTCAAAAAGTGGTATACAATATTTAGTAAATATCCTGATTATTTTATTCTACCTGAAGCAACAGAAAACTCTGATCCTTCTTGGTTTGCTTTTATTGTTACATTAACAGAAAAAGCGCCATTTAAAAGAGACAACTTAACTCGATATTTAAATAATAAACTAATTGAAACCCGAAACCTCTTTGCAGGAAATATGGCCAAACAACCTGCATTTGTAAAGAAAAACTGGAAATTAGCAAGTCCATTAACCAATACAGATTACGTAATGAATAATACATTTTTTCTCGGAACTTATCCAGGTCTTACAAAAGAAATGTTTATGTATGCGAAGAAAATCATTAATGAGTTTATTTCAAAATATTGTTAAATAAACAATTATGCTTGCAAAAAGATACTTATCAGAAATTGTTTCTATTAATAATCTTCAAAAAGAAATATTTACCTTAAAACTTAAATCATTAGGTAGAAAATATAAATATCATCCAGGACAATTTTTACATTTAGCAATTGATGAAAATTATGATGGCATAGGTGAATGGCCCGAATCAAGATGTTTTTCTTTCCAAAGTACTCCTCAAGAAGAACATATAAGAATTACATATTCTATAAAAGGGAAATTTACACAACAGATGAAGGATAATTTACATATTGGAAAAAAAATATGGCTAAAATTACCTTACGGTGATTTATTCTTACAGCCACATAATAAAAAGAATACGATATTTATTGCAGGTGGAACTGGTATTACACCCTTCCTTTCCTTGTTTAATCATTCATCTTTTAATTCATATACAAATCCTATTTTATATGCAGGATTTCAAAATCAAAGTTACAATCACTATATCAATGATATTGATCGAGCAATACAATTGAACCCTCAGTTAAAATATATACCAGTCTATGAAAATAAAAAAGGGATTTTAAATATTCATAAAATATTTTTAAGAAGTAAGCCTATGACTTCATTCTTTATTTCAGGTCCACCAAATATGATTTTTGTTTTCAAACAGCTTCTTATGAAATTTGGTGTTGATAAAAGAAATATTTTAACTGATGAATGGGAATAATAAATAATTTTTCAAAATATTAAGTAATATTGAATATACTAGTAACAGGAGCAACAGGTTTCATTGGATCAAATTTAGTTAATAAACTTAACGAAGAAAACAATACTTTATTTTGCACACTTGTAAAAGGTGAACAAAATCCTTTTGGAGAAAATATTGCAAAAACTTTTATTTATGAAGATAAAGAATTAAACAATTTTATTTTATTTATAAAGCAAAATAAAATTGAAGGCATTATTCACTTAGCTTCATTTGTTCAATCAAGCATTCATAAACCAAAAGACATTGAAAATTTAATAGATTCAAATATTAAATTTGGAACTATTATATTAGAAGCAGCTGTACAAGCAAATATTAGGTGGTTCATAAATACTGGAACATACTGGCAAAATTATAATAGTAATAATTATTCACCAGTAAACCTTTATGCTGCTACTAAGCAGGCATTTATAAGCATCGCAGAATATTTTATTAACACTCATGCTATCAAATTTGTTAATTTAAAATTATTTGACACATATGGCCCAAATGACAATAGACCAAAAATATTTAATTTGTGGAAGAAAATTGGAACAACAAAAGAATCACTTGACATGTCACCAGGTAATCAAATTATTGATCTTTCATATATTGATGATATTGTAGATGCATATGTTTTACTTGCAAACCTTTTGCATAGTAACAATTTCCAAATAGCAAATGGTGCAACATATGCTGTAAAAGCAGCAAAACGATATACATTAAAAGAGTTGGCATTTATTTTTGAAAATACAACCGGATATAAACTTAATATAAATTGGGGTAAACTACCTTATCCTCAAAGGCAAATAATGACTCCAATTGAATCTTTAGAAACCGTTCCAGGTTGGAAACCCAAAGTCTCCATTGAAGAAGGGATTCGAAAACTGATAGGTGTTAATTTGTAAACTATATTTTGATAATAGTTGTTTTAAATATCTCTTTATTTGTGTGTATTCTAGAATGCTAAATATTATTTTATAATTTCAATCCTCATTTGTATATTTTAATATTAACATATAATATCTCAATTTAATCCCTTATTCCGAAAATTTAATAATATGAAAATTAATACTGATAACACACTGCTTATTACTGGAGGTACGGGTTCGTTTGGTAATGCTGTTCTTGAACGTTTTTTAAAAACTAATGTTTTTAAGGAGATTCGCATTTTTAGTCGAGATGAAAAGAAGCAAGATGATATGCGTCAGCATTTTCAAAATGTTAAGATTAAATACTACATTGGAGATGTACGTAATAAACGCAGCCTTGATAATGCAATGATTGGGGTTGATTATGTTTTTCATGCTGCCGCTCTAAAGCAAGTCCCTTCATGTGAATTTTTTCCAATAGAAGCTGTTAATACAAATGTCCTCGGGTGTGAAAATGTACTTGATAGTGCTATTGAAAAGAGTGTGAAAAATATTATTGTATTAAGTACCGATAAAGCTGTATACCCTATAAATGCAATGGGAATATCAAAAGCACTTAGTGAAAAGTTAATGGTTGCAAAGTCTAGAAATATGAATGATTTTGGGACTGTACTTTGTGGTACTAGGTATGGAAATGTAATGGCTTCACGAGGTTCTGTAATACCCTTACTTGTTGATCAAATAAAAAGTGGAAAGTCCCTCACTCTTACTGATCCTAAAATGACTCGGTTTATGATGACATTAGATAGTGCTGTGGATCTTGTTTTATTTGCCTTTGAACATGGAAAAAGTGGGGATATTTTTGTGCAAAAAGCACCAGCAACAACCATTGAAATTTTGGCTACTGCATTACTTAAATTATATAACGCTTCAAATCATATCCAAATAATTGGTACTCGCCATGGAGAAAAACTCTATGAAACACTGGTGACTCGCGAAGAAATACTTAAAGCAGAAGATTTGGGTGACTATTATAGGATTCCGGCGGACAATAGAGATTTGAACTATGGGAAATACTTTACAGTAGGGGAAGAAAAGGTTTCTATTCTTGAAGATTATACATCACACAACACACATCAAATGGATGTTGATCAAACAATGAAATTATTAATGAAACTGGAGTTTATTCGTAAAGATATTATGGGGGAAAATTCAAATGAATAAAGTTGGAATAACTGGTCAATCTGGATTTATTGGTACTCATATATACAATACTCTTTCTCTATTTAATAAAGAATTTGAAATAGTACCATTTTACGATGAATTCTTTGAAAATACCAGTAAATTAAGCCATTTTGTTGAATCGTGTGATACAATTGTACATTTAGCTGCAGTTAATCGTCATGCAGATCCTACAATCATTTATGAAATGAATATTTCGCTTATAAAAAAATTGATTGATGCCTTAGAGAAAACTAAAAGCAAGGCACATATTATATTTTCCTCTTCGATTCAGGAAAGTTTAGACAATCCATATGGATTATCAAAAAAGGAGGGACGTATTTTATTAAAAAATTGGGCTGAAAAAAGTGGGGGACGTTTCGATGGTCTAATTATCCCGAATGTATATGGTCCATTTGGAAATCCATTTTATAACTCTGTAGTTGCTACTTTTTCTCATCAAGTAACCCATAATATTACACCAAAAATAGAGATAGACGCTCAGTTAAAACTCATATATGTAGCAGAATTAGTCCAGGAATTTATTAGCAAAATACGGAACAAGGATAAGCAACAAAGAATATCTGAATTCACTGTTAAACATACAGTAGAAATTAAGGTATCAGAAATACTACAAATACTGGTAAATTTTAAAAGAATCTATATTGACGAGAAGACTGTACCGGCGCTTAATAATCAGTTTGAAATTAACTTATTTAATACATTTCTTACTTATATTGATCTGCCTGAATACTTCCCTGTTAAATATAAACATCACAGCGATGAACGTGGTAATTTCGTAGAAATACTACGCTTAAACAATGGGGGGCAAATTAGTTTCTCTACAACAAAACCCGGAATCTGCAGAGGTAATCACTTTCATACAAAAAAAATTGAGCGTTTTGCAGTCATAAAAGGAAAAGCCCTAATTGAATTACGTAGAATAGGGTGCGAAGAAGTAATAAGTTTTGAATTAAACGGTGAGCATCCATCTTTTATTGACATTCCAATATGGTATACGCATAATATTACAAACACAGGAACTGAAGATCTTTACACATTGTTCTGGATTAATGAATTCTTTGATTCAAAAAATCCTGATACTTTCTTTGAAACTGTATAAATCATAAAAACCACCTCTAAATGAAGAAATCCAATTTAAAAGTAATGACAATTCTTGGTACGAGACCTGAGATTATTCGTTTATCAAGAACAATGGTTTTACTGGATAAATATTTGGACCACATTATTGTTCATACTGGTCAAAACTATGATTACGAACTCAATCAGATTTTTTTTGAAAATTTAGAGCTTCGTAAACCTGATCATTTTTTAAGTGTTGACACTTCTTCAATGGGTACTTCTGTTGGTGATATTTTACGAAAGACTGAAGTTATTTTGAAAAAGGAGATGCCTGATGCAATACTTGTATTAGGAGACACTAACTCATGTCTTTCTGCATATATCGCAAAACGAATGCATATTCCCATATTCCATGCAGAAGCAGGAAACCGAAGTTTTGATTTTAATGTTCCTGAAGAAGTTAATCGAAGAATAATTGATCATATTGCTGATTTCAATCTGGTATACACAGAACATGCACGTAGGCATCTATTATCAGAGGGCTTATCTCACCGAAGAATATATCTTATGGGCAGTCCTATGAAAGAGGTTTTAGATTACTATAAACCAAATATTTCAAGCTCACAAATACTTACAGAATTAAAGTTAAAAGCTGGAAAATATTTTGTTGTTTCAATACATCGGGAAGAAAATGTAGATGATTCTACAAATCTCAGAAAAATTATCCATGTATTAAATACATTAACAGAAGAATATAAATTGCCAATAATTGTTTCTACTCATCCCCGAACACGAAAAAGATTAGAAGTTATAAAGGAGGATAATTTAAATAAGCTCATTCAATGGTTAAAACCATTTGGATTTTTGGATTATATAAATCTACAGATGAACGCCATTTGTGTGATTTCTGATAGCGGAACTATCAGTGAAGAATCCTCAATACTTTCTTTTCCGGCTATATCACTACGGCAGTCAATGGAACGTCCAGAGGCACAGGATACTGGGAGTATTATCCTTACAGGGTTCGACTCTGAGGTTGTTTTGAGTTCTGTTAGGCTTTCTATTGAAGAAAACAAAATAGGGAGAAAGACTCAAATACCTGATGACTATACTATTAACAACACATCCTGGAGGGTATTGAAATTGATAATGGGAAATACTAAGTTAAGTAATTTGTGGCATGGGGTAGTTTTAAAACAGGATAATTCTTGATCTGAAATTAAGTTTTGAAATACATAATACTTAATTAAATATGAATAGCATTAAATTGATAATTACTTGAATTACTTAATTAATTTTATAAAGAATCTTTTCGGCTTAGGACAGGGTGACGAACGAACTAAACGGGCAAAACGTAATATTTCAGCTTCATTTTTAATTAAAGGATTAAGTATTGCTATAGGTATTGTCCTTACGCCTTTAACTCTACATTATGTAAACCCTACTGAATATGGAATCTGGGTAACGCTTAGTTCCTTAATTGCATGGATGAGTTTTTTTGATATTGGTTTGGGAAATGGGTTGAGAAACAAATTTGCAGAAGCTATTGCACTAGGAGATGATAAGCTGGCACGTACTTATGTCAGTACAACTTATGCTATTATTAGTATTATCGTTGTAGTTATTTTAATAATTTTTCTAAGCATTAACCCCTTATTAAACTGGCCAAAAATATTGAATACACCTTCTGACATGGGGGCAGAGTTAAGTACATTGGCATTAATAGTTTTTGTTTTTTTCTGTATTGGATTTATTCTTAAATTTATAACTACAATTCTAACGGCAGATCAAAAACCTGCAAAAGCGGCTATTTTTGATTTGGGAGGAAAACTATTCTCACTAATAATAATATTTATACTTACAAGAACAACGACTGGTTCATTATTATATCTTGGTTTGGCAATGAGTATGATACCAGTATTAGTACTAGCGGCATCAAGCCTATGGTTTTACAATAATGAATATAAAAAATATGCCCCATCACTCAAATTTGTTGAATTCAAGCATGCGCGCAATCTATTAACTCTTGGGGCTAAATTTTTTATAATACAAATTGCTGTTATTATTCTTTATCAAACAAGTGCTATAATTATTGCTCAATTATTTGGACCAGAACAAGTAACTTCTTATTCTATAGCCTATACATATTTTGGCTTGATAACAATGGCTTTTAGCATCATCATGTTGCCTTTTTGGAGCGCTTTCACTGAAGCCTGGATTAAAAAAGATAAACATTGGATTAAAAAAACAGTAAAAAAGTTACAATTATTGTGGCTCCTATTTAGTGCAGTTGCTATTGTAATGGTTTTTTTAGCAAATTTTATATACAGAATTTGGGTAGGAAAGGAAGTTGTCGTCCCAATATCTCTATCCATTGTTCTTGCTGCATATGTTATTATTAATACCTGGTGTTCAATATATAGTCATTTTTTAAATGGTGTAGGTAAAATTAAATTACAACTCTATTATTCAATCATACAGAGTGTAGTTAATATTCCTCTTGCTATTTATCTTGGTAAGAGTTTTGGAATTGCAGGAATTATTATGTCAACTGTCATTCTTGGCTTAATCTTTTCAGTATGGGCACCTATACAATACTTGAAAATAATAAATAATACTGCAAAAGGAATTTGGAATAAATAAAAAATTGGATATGAAAGACATAAAATCAAGTATTAGTTTACCATTACTCTCAATCGCAATACCGACTTGGAATAGAGCTCAGTTGCTTGCGAGAGCTCTTGCTTGTTTAAGAACTCAAATAATTGATTTTAAAAATGAAGTAGAAATAGTTATTTCAGATAATGCATCAACAGACAATACGCAAGAGGTTATAAATAATTTCATTAAAAGCGCTGAAGGAATAAACATAATATCATACAAGCAAAATAAGAATACTGGATATTATGGCAACTTTAAAAAAGTTAGAGAACTTTCTAATGGTAAGTTTTTCTGGATACTATCTGATGATGATCATGTTCAGGATGGATTGATCAAACTTATTATAGAAAATATTAAGAAAAATAAGGATTTAGGGTTAATCTTTCTTGATGTTTGGGATAATAAAGAAAGCAATACTAAAATTAATTTACAAAAAACAGAATCAGTATATTCTTTAATAAATAGAAGAGGATACAGACTGACTCTAATAAGTGCAATAATCTTTCTCAATATAAAAGACAAGGACGAAGAACTTTTCAATACTTATAATAATAATTCCTTTATCGGATTTTTATTGTTTATAAATACCATAAAATATCTGAAAGATGCTATTTGTTTTAAAGGCCCATCTCTCAAGGTTTCGCTTGGGATTGTTAGTTTTAATGTTTATAACTCTTGGATTGAAGATATGAAAGAGTGTTTAAACTTTATGGAAGAGTCTAAAATATCAAAAGACATCATTAATTCTTTTGTAAATAGCTTTCTAAAAAATGTACTAAAAACACATTACATAAATAGTCGTTTAAATCACTATCAAATTAATGATAAGAATGAAATAAAATCAATAGAACAAAGATTAAGAGATAATTATTCAAATTTTGAAGAGTTTGATATATGTATTGAAAAAAATATAAGACGAAGTAATTTGTTTTTATATTTATATCATAGAAACTTAAAGAAACGTATAAAAAATAAGTTTCTGTATATTCTTGGTAAAACGAAATAAAATCAATTAAATAAATCAAATTCATATTTTTATAGCATATATTTGGAACCTCCCTTCTAAGGGGTAAATTTATATTAAGGCCTTTACATTGATACCCAATTCTGAAAAAAGCATTATTAATTTATCGCATTTTTTTAAACATAAATAAATCTTAATATGAAAGGGATAACTCAAATAACATATAATCTTTTTTATTTAACACTTTTTTTCCCAGTATTGTCGTATATAACATTTGGGGTTATGGGGTTAAATATAATTACAGATTATTTTGAATACATTTTTTTTCTGTATGGGGTATTTTTTATTTTGTTTAATAAAAAAAAAATAAAATTTCCATCTATTCTTTATTTTCTGATTTTTTATTCACTTTTACTAAGTATCTGGGAAATTAAAAATGGTGGACTTGACAATAGAGGTTTCATTTCCATAATATTAAACAAATCAATAACATCAGTTATTTTTATTGTTGTAATAATTTACAATACAAACTTTGATCGTTCATTTATAAAAAGAAGTATTTTTATTATTAAAATAACTGTGATATTTGCTGCTATTACATCAGTAATTCAAATCATCGAATATAGCTTTTTAGATGCAAATCCAATTTGGTCTCATGGTAAATTTGGAGATACATTAATCGGTAATTTGTATGAAGACCGTCGAAATTCAATTTTTGGTTACGTAAACCAAAATGAATTGGGTTTATCTTATATGCCACTTCTTTCAGTATTAATTGGTTTTATGCTATATCAACGATCCAAATTATATTATTTATTTCTGTTTTTAGGAGGTATTACGGCATTTCTTTCAAATACAAGATATGTAATGATTGCATTTATCTTTATTACTTTCCAAATATTATTAGTGAAAAAATTAAAAGTATCTGGTGTTTTAACATATCTTTTAATAATTGCAATTTCCAGTTTTTTGCTTTTGCAATTTTTTTCTTTTTTGGGTTATGATATAATCGCTTGGAGTAATACAAGGTTATTTCATGAAGGATCGATACAAGAAACAACAAGATATAAAGCCATATATAATTTTCTTATTTTCTTTCCAAGAAACATTTTTTTTGGAACAGGTGTATTCATTACAGATGAAATTAAGGCTGCTTCTCAAGCAATTGGAAGCTCCCAAATTCATGTTGGTTATTTAGCGCATCTTGTATCATATGGAATTATTGGGAGTTTATTCTTGTTTGGTTTTTGGTTTTCTCTAGCAAGAAAATTATTTATATCTGCCAAACAATCAAAATACTGGGGTTCATTCATTGCTTTTGCAATTTTTTTATTTGCTAACGTAACTATGGTGTATTATTCTATCTTTTTTTATGGGATCTTTTATGCCTTAATCTTTGACAAATTTTTTAGTGACAAACAAAAGTTTGAACTTAAAAACATTAACACTCAACAATTGTCAAAAAACTAATTTAACCAATTTACAAGATGAATAAACTTTCAGGGTACCCTAAAGTATTAATAGTAGGCGAAATTTTTAGACTTAATGGTGGTGGTGGCATTACAATGTCAAATCTATTTAAAAATTGGCCAACAAATAACTTGGCTGTTATTGCAAACGGTATCGAAAAGGCAAGTGGTGAAATTTGTCATAATTATTATCAATTAGGTAATAAAGAAATTAAATTTTTATTTCCATTTAATATATTTGATAAACCAAAAAAATCAGGCCCTGTAACAATTAATGCAAATAATAAAATAAATCAAATTTCAGAATTAAAACAAAATAATAGCGTAGGATTAAACTTCATTAAAAAAACATTAAAACTTCCTTTTAACATATTAGATATTGACCATACAAACCCCCGCTTTAATATTTCTTTTAATCTTAAGCAATGGATAATCGATTTTCATCCTGATATTTTATATTGCCAAATATTTTCACTATTCACAATGGAAATGATAGATCAAATTCATGGCGCAATTAATAAACCATTGGTTATTCATATCATGGATGATTTTGTCAACATTATTGTAAAATCTGGGCTTTTAAAACCATATTGGCAAATTAAATTAAACAATAAATTTCAAAACCTGATTAACAAAGCATCTCTATGTTTAAGTATTTCTAAGTATATGAGTTTGGAATATGAGAAAAGGTATAACAAAAAGTTTTATGATTTTCGTAATCCTGTCGAAGTTAGTCTTTGGCTACCATTTTCAAAGTCGAATTGGGAATGCAATACAAAAATTAAAATGCTTCATGCAGGAAGACTTGTTTCTCCTGTAAGTCAGGCATTATTTGATATTTGTGAGGAGGTAAACAACTTAAATAAAAATAATATTGAGTTTGAATTTGATATTACAACATTCGACAATAATGAAGAATTTGAAAAGAAGATAAAAGATTTTGTTGGTATAAACATTAATAAGCCTGTAAGACATGAAGAAATGCCTCAGTTAATTACAAAATATGATTTATTAGTTTTACCGATAGATTTTAATAGGCAAGGTATTCGATATGCTAAGTATTCAGTCTCTACAAAAACATCAGAGTTTTTAATTTCTGGTGTTCCTATTTTAGTTTATGCACCTGAAGAGGTTGCATTGTATAGGTATTTTTATGAAAATGACTTAGGGTTTACAGCAAAAAAAAGAACAGAAATTAATAAGTTATTATTAAAAATAAAGAGTGATTCTGTAGGTAGAGAATACTATGGTAAAAAAGCTGTGGAGTTTGCAAAAAGCACAGAAGATAGTGTAATAATACGAGAAAAATTTAGGGCTTTATTGGCAAATACAATTATGTAAACATACATGTTGGATTGCAAACATGGTTGCGAAAATGTATAATATAAGTTTATTTTAAAAGATATATATGGAAAAGAGCGCTATATCAATAATACTGGGTTCCTATAATCGAAAACGGTTTTTAAAGGCCACAATTGAAAGCATAAGGAATAACAATATAAAACGTGATTATGAGATTATTGTAATAGACGGAGGATCATCGGATGGCTCTATTAAGTATTTAAATAAACAAAAAGATATTATTACAATTTTGCAAAATAACCATGGAAGTTGGAATGGTAAAGCTGTTGCAAGAAAAAGCTGGGGATACTTCATGAACCTTGGATTTAGATCTGCTTCCGGGAAATACGTTTGTATGATTTCTGATGATTGTTTACTTACAGAGAATGTTATTGAAAATGGCATATCTGAAATAGAAAAAAGGCAAAGCATCAATAAAATAGGCGGAATTGCTTTTTATTTTAGAGATTGGCCGATTGAAAAAGAATATAAGATTCATTATACATATGGAGATTATCTAGCAATTAACCATGGTATATATACTAAAGAAGCATTAGAAACTGTTGGTTATATTAATGATAAGGATTATCAGTTTTATTGTGCTGATGGAGATTTATCATTGAAAATTTGGATGAAAAAATATGAAATTATTGAAAGCGAAAAATGTTTTGTTGAGCATCATGCACACGCTCCATCAAGAATGTCGCATTCTTCAAAGAAGCAATATCAGAAAGACTTAAAGAATAGTAGATTGAATTGGGCAAAATTAATTGAGCAAACAAATAAATTAGGCGAATGGAAATATGTTAGCATTATTGACAAAAATAATACTGTTAGTCAATTCCCCATGGGTTCGATAAAAGCAGGGTTGATATATCGGTTGAGAATTATTAAACAGAAACTAATACCATCAAAATGATTATTAAGAAATATAGATATGATTATTTTCTGATTTGGGGTCATGGAATGCAATTTCAAAGTGACATAATAAGTATTATTAAAGCTGTTCCGGAATTTGAAATTATTAAAGAATTAAATTATAATGCTAATAATATTGGAAAACTTGTAAAGAAAATTTATTCTTATGATTATGCCCCATTTCACCATTTAAAATCAAAAACAATATATTTAAAAAAGACCTCTCCGAAAGTTAAATTTATTTTTATTAAAAATAATTTCCCAATAGAAAACCATTATGGAAGTGGTCGCTTTTTTCATATAGAATGTGATAGAATAAAAAAGACTAAAGAAAAGATACGGAATGAGTTTAATGAGAGAAAGAATGACAGAAGGACAGAAGACCATGTAGTACATGCATCTGATAATGAGCTTCAAACAGACTATATATTAAAATATTTGGGGTATAAATTAGGCACAAAAACTTTTATAAGAAATTTGGATAAGATTATTAATGCTCCGCATCATTTGAAAATACCTAATAACTACTCAATAGAAAAAATTAGCATAAATCTTTTATTATGCTCAATTATAGAAAATGATAAAACAAAGGTAGTACCAATTGAGGAATCTCCTCAGTTCAAAGGTGGAAAATATTATGAAGACTATTTATTAAAAAATAACGGCAAATATTTACAAGATGGGTATTCAATAAGTAAATTTAAACTGCTTACTAAGCAACTTGACTATATGAAAGATGAATATTCTGTCGATTATATCATTACAAAAAGACATAATGAAAAATTTTTGGTTTTAGATGGATTACATAGGGCAGCAATACAAAAAAAGAATGGTATAGAAGCAATAAAGGTTGTTATTATATGATATATTCAAATAAATTAGAGTTAATAGAATTCATTGATGAAATAAATGATTGTGAATATACTGTTGCCAAAATTTGGGAAGAATTTCCTAACTATTATCCAAGAAATGATATTGATATTTTTTGCGCTGATATAAATAAAGTTGCAAAAAAAATACTAAAGGTTGGTAATAAGTATTTAGATCAGGATTTCAAAATTGAGATTAGCGAAGAAAATATTTATCATAAGCAAATTGATTTTATGTTGGATGAGCAAATAGATTTTAGATTTGATTTATTGGGAGCTTTTCCAGAATATAAGAATGTCACAATAAAGAAATCTTATTTTTACAGTCTCATTGACAAGAGAAAAGAAAAGATAATAACACATAACGAAATAGGACATAAAATATTTGTGCCTGATTCAATAGATGAAATGATTGTACGATATCTGGATTATCTGGAGTATTTTGCTAAAAGAAATGATAAAATAAAGCATTTGGATTTTGTCAGAAAAAAAATTGGTGAAAGCGATATACTAGAGAGTTTTTTAGATAGATTTTATAAACATATTTCTTTTCCTATACACAAAGAGAAATACTCTTCTTATACTAAAAAGAAATTAGCCCTTATTGATATTCTAAAAAAAGTAAAAAACAAAGGTCTGGTTGGTAGTATAAAAAAAGTCTTATTGGGTTAATATGAGAATATTCTTATCCCTTAAACCTTCAGGAAACGCAAGTGTACCAAATAGTAAAACTTGGTTACACAATTTATATGAACCATTATTAGATTTGGGACAAGATGTTTGCCTTGTCAGAATTGATGAAGCCGCTAGTTATCTCAATGCTAAAAATGAGTCTCCATTATTCAAAGAGAAATTTAGTGAGTATATCCTAAAAAAAGTTAAGACTGAACATAATAAAAAAAAGTTTGATCTTTTTCTTTCATACTTTGTTGATAAACATATTGACTCAGCAGTTATTGAAGAAATAAAAAGCTTAGGAATTCCTACTGCTAATTTTTCTTGTAATAATACACATCAGTTCTATTTAACTGAAAATATTGCTCCGCATTTTGATTTTAATCTTCATTCTGAAAAATCAGTAGGAGAAAAATTTAAACAGATTGGAGCAAATCCGGTTTGGTTTCAGATGGCAGCTAATCCCAGATATTATCATCCAGTAAATGTAAAGTTTCAATATGATGTTTCTTTTCTTGGTTCAAGTTATGCTAAGAGAGCAGGTTATATTTTTAACTTATTGGAAAATAATATTAATGTAAATTGTTTTGGTCCAAATTGGTTAATTAACAAACCTAACGAAAAGTTAAAGAAAATATACAAAGAATATTTAAGGCTGAAGAATCTTTTTAATTCAGTATTAGCATGCTCATCAGATAAAAGGCATATGCTGTCATCAAAAATTAATAATTATGACTTACAATGCCTACTAAGAAAAAAATATATAAATTACATGCATTACCCTATCCCTGATGAAAGGATGGTGAGCTTGTTTAATGAGTCAAAAATTAATTTAGGATTTCTTGAAGTGTATTCTTCTGATAATGATAGTCACTCAATAACAAATCAACACTTGCATCTTAGAGAATTTGAAATACCAATGTCGGGAGGCTTATACATTACAAATTATTCAGATGAGTTAGCAGAACATTATGAACCTGATAAAGAAGTGTTGGTTTTTCATAATAATTATGAATTAGTCGATAAAGTTAAGTATTATTTGAATAATCCAAAAGAAGCAGATAAAATAAGAAAAGCAGGTTTAAAAAGAGCTTTGGATTCGCATACTTATCAAAAACGAATTAGTGATTTATTCATTGATATAGGGTTAAATTCAAAGTCATAAAGAATAAACTTACTTGTTTGAGCTATAAGAAATTCAGAAAATAATAGTTCAATTGAATATCAGCGTTATTATACAATAATTAAAAGTTGTTTTATCCTCTTAATAACAGAACAACTAAAATCATTTTAGGATTGAATTAACTTTCAAGTTGTTGAACAAAATCCTAGTCTTCAAAACTACTTAAGTGAAAAAAGTTTTAGTAACAGGTGCTTTAGGTTTTATTGGTTACCATTTAGTACAAAAATTGATAGTAAATGACTATAATATTGTTGGAATAGATAATATAAACAGTTATTATTTTAGATTATTTTAAAAAGTAATAGGGTTAAAAAAAATCATTTGAGGTTCTATCATCCTAAAATCTATATATTTCAATCAATTTAAAATAATAGTGTGATATTATGAATAAACTAATTAATTACTTTAAATATTTGTTTTCATAATGAGCCAAAAAATTAAAATTAGTGTAGTAATGTCTGTGTTTAATGCTGAGTTATATTTAAAGTTATCGATGGAAAGCATATTAAACCAGACTTTTACAGAATTCGAATTTGTTATTATTAATGATGGTTCGACTGACGATAGTTTAAAAATAATTGAGTCATTTAATGATGAAAGGATTGTATTAATAAATCAAACAAATAAAGGTTTAGCAATAGCATTAAATAACGGAATAGAGAAATCAAGAAGTGGATTAATTGCAAGAATGGATGCTGATGATATTGCCATGCCTAATAGATTAATGCATCAATATAAATTTATGGACCAAAATCCTGAATATGTTGTTACTGGATGTAATGCTACCGTTATTGATATGGAAGGAAATTATGTATGTAATTCATCTTTGCCAATCAATGATTCTGAATGTAAGATGAGGTTACCTGATAGTCCTTTTATTCATCCTGCCGTAATGTTTAAAAAGGAAGCTTTTAATAAAGCTGGCAGATACCCTGTACAAATGTTGACAAGTCAGGATTATGTATTAATAAACAGGATTTCAAAGTTTGGGAAGTTTTACAACACAAAAGAAGCATTATTAAAATATAGATTAGTACCAAATTCAAATTCTTTGAGAGATAATAAGGAAAGCAAAAGAGTACGTTTTATAATGAATAAAGCAATTAGTGATAATACAATTTCTGAAGATGATTATAATTTTTTAAAATACATTACCAAAAACAGAAATTCTAAGGATAATTTGATTAATTACTATATTCTTTTAGCAAAAAAATATCTCTGGAATAATTACCAGCCAAGACTTGCCAGAAAAAATTTAAGTAAATCGTTTCAGCTTAATCCAAGTTTTTATACAGTCATGTTATTGTTGGTTTCATTCTTACCTTCAAAATTAATTTTACAATCGTATAAAGTCATGAAAAGTTCAAAAAAATGAAATGAATTTTATCATAAATTAATATAGATATATTTAGTATGAGTAAAAAAATTTTGGCTGTTGGACGATATAATAGTTTTGTATCCAGATCTATTTCAGAGCTTAGTAAACATAGTAATTTAGATGCAATAATCTTAACTAAAAATAATAATGTAGATCTTTCTCCAGAAGTAAAAAACGTCAAAATTTTTAGTATAATTAATTTTATTGGTATAATTAAATTCTATTTATATATATATAAAGTGCGAAATAAGTATGATGGAGTTATTTTTTACTATATGCAGGAGTATTTTTTTGCACTATTGATCTTAAACATTATTAAAATTCCAAAGTATTATTTCCCTTTTGGCTCAGACTTGCATAAAACAGGTACAAAGAAGTTATTGCTGAAAAAATCATTAAAAAAGTTTAATAAGATATTTTTAGAATTAGAAACACAAAAGCAACATGTCATTGATAACTATAAGGTAGCAGATGAACGAATCGAAACATCTTTAATATTATTTAATGTTGATAGTTGTTTTCAATTGATGGAAAAAGAACAAATTGAAAAATTAAGAAATAAATGGAATATTAAAAAAAAATATATTATTGTTTCGCCTCGACATGTAAGTGAGTTTTATAATCATCATTTAATTATTGAAGGTCTTAGCCATTTAAATAAAGATATTAAAGATAATATTCAATTAATAATTCTGGGAACAAACGATATTAATTATGCAAAACATTTAGTGCAATTAAGTGAAAAACTGAATATTGATATTTTACATATAAATAATTATATCACTCCACAAGAAATGGCAGAAATATTTAATTTATCACATATTAACATTAACATTCCTAAACACGATCAGTTTGGCCATAGTATAATCGAAGGATGTTTATGTGGATCTGTGCCTATACTAAGTGATAAAATTGGTAATTATCGTGAATTAATGAAAGAAAATATTAATTGTATTTATACTAATGAAACTCCGGATGATTTCGCAGAGAAGATCGGATATATTATTGATAATTCTAATTCTATAAGAGAAAAGTTTTATGTAGATAATTTTAATAAACTATCCAGGTTCACGAAGAGAAATGAAAATGCAGAAAAATTAATCAAATATATTCATAGCGATATTATAGGTAATTAAAGTTATTAGTTACAATATTACTAGTTTTTGTGAAATTAAGAATTAGAAATCTATATAGCTTTAATGTATTAATGAAATTAAAACAGATAGCATAATTATATTGGTTAGATATTAAAAATAATATTTAACCAGATTAAAATTTAGTAGTTCCAGGTAATACACATTTAGAAATGACTGCATATCATGCTGTTTATTATTGTGTTAAAAAAATAGATTGAAATGGATAATAAAATCAATACACTAATTGTTGGGGCTGGTGGGGCTGGAAAAGAATTAATTGAGGAATTGTATAAAAAGGTATATGATTATAATATTATTGGTTTTATTGATGATGACGATGAAAAGCAAGGTGTTTTTATAAGAGAAAAACAAGTTATTGGAAGGACAGACGATATATTATCAGTTATCAACAAGCATGATGTTACTATGGTATTTATTGCGATTCCTTCCAGCTCAGGTAAGCAAATAAGGAAAATTTTTTCAATATGCTCTGAGCTTTCCGTGAAAATAAAGGTTGTCCCCAGAATATCTGAGATAATAAATGGGCAAGTAATATTTGATCAGGTAAAAAATATCGAAGTTGAAGATGTTTTAGGGCGATCTGTTGTGAGACAGGATTTCAAAGAAGCTAAAGAAAAAATGCGAAACAAGATTTCTATTATTTTCGGTGCAGCTGGCTCAATTGGATCTGAACTCACAAAACAATGTTTATTATTTAATCCTAAAAAGATAATTTGTGTTGATCAATGGGAAAATGGGATATTCTATCTTAATAAGAAATTAGCAAAAGTGCAAAAGGAGGTTGGTTACAATAATGAAATAGTATATGAAATAGCAGATATTAGAGATAAAAGTAAGATTGATTATATTTTTGAAAAATATAAACCAGACTATGTCTTTAATGCTGCAGCTTACAAACATGTTCCACTTATGGAAACGAATATTGACGAAGCAATAAAGAACAATATTTATGGAACAAAAAACCTTTTCGAAGCAGCAATAATTAATAATGTACAAAAATTTATATTGATCTCGACTGATAAGGCTGTTAATCCTACTAATGTAATGGGGGCAACTAAAAGGGTGACAGAAAAATTAATGCATTATTATTCAAATAAAGACCATAATACAAAATTTTCAGCAGTTAGATTTGGTAATGTTCTAAATAGTAATGGAAGTGTTGTTCCTACATTTAAAAAACAAATTGATGAAGGTCAAATAACAGTTACACATCCCGATATAATTAGATATTTTATGACTATAAGTGAAGCCGTTCAACTAGTGTTGCAGTGTTGGGCTCAAAGTATAGGAAATGAAATCTTTATATTGGATATGGGTGAACCTGTAAAGATATTAGAATTAGCAAAATTAATGATAAGATTACGAGGGCTTGAACCTTACAAAGATATTGACATAAAAATTTCTGGTTTAAGACCTGGAGAGAAACTATATGAAGAATTATTGACAGAAGTTGAAGAAACTAGTGTTACAAATAATGATAAGATTTATATACTGAAGGGAAATGAAAAGTTCGATCATACAATGTTTTTACAAAAAGTTAATACATTAATAGAATCTTGTAGCCAAAATAAACTTGCTGAGCTTAAACAAATTTTAAAAGAAATAGTACCAACTTATGTCGAGAATAAAACGGAATCTAAATAGAGAGAAATTAGAAGAGCTTTCTTCACTTTATGGTGACTCATTCTATTTATTAGACTCATATAAATTTGAAAAGAATTATGATGAACTTCTTAATGAATTTCAAAAAATCTATGCAAAAACATATATCGGATATTCATATAAAACAAACTATATTCCTATGTTATGTTCTATTATAAATAGAAAAAAAGGATTTGCTGAAGTTGTTTCTAATATGGAATATGCTTTAGCTGAGAAAATAGGAGTGGCCCCCGAAAAAATAATTGTAAACGGACCTTATAAAATAAAGGAAGATGTTGAAAGAATGCTATTGCAGGGAAGCATTGTTAATTTAGATTCATTTTATGAAATTGACATTGTTGAAGAAATCGCATTTCATAATAAAAATAGTAAATTAAATATCGGCATTAGATGCAATTTTGATATTGATGGACGAAGTAATTCCAGATTTGGGTTTGATGTAAATACTAAAAGGTTTATTGAAGTATTTGATAAACTGAAAAAAATTGAAAATATTAATATTATCGGATTACATTGCCATTTTCCTAATAGGAATCTTGAGTCATATGAATCTCGTGTAGATGAAATCACACTATTAGTAGGTAAGTTGTTTTCAACACCACCGGAATATATAAGTGTTGGAGGAGGATATTCCGGGAAAATGGATACTTCATTAGAAAAACAATTTGATTATAAAATTCCTCAGTATGATGAATATGCCAAAGTCGTTGCAACTAAATTTAATGAACATTATAAGAATATTAAAGATGAATTAAAACCAAAACTTTTTCTTGAACCTGGTACCGCAATTGCTGCCGACACTATTAAATTTGTAGCAAAAGTAATTGATATTAAAAATATAAGAGGAAACTATATAGCAACAACAACAGGAAGTAAATTTAATATGGGCTCATTTGCTTCAACGATTAATCTTCCAATGAATGTATATAGTGAGTTAAATAATAAGAAAGATAATTACTTTGATTTAATAGACATTACTGGTTATACTTGCATTGAGGGTGATATTCTTTTTAAAGGTTATAATGGAAATTTAAACGTAGGAGATTTTATCGTTTTTAATAATGTTGGTTCTTATTCATTTAATTTTAAACCACCCTTTATACTACCAAATGTTGCTATAATTGATTACGATTTTAATAATAGTAAGCATAAAGTTGTGAAAAGAAAAGAAGAATTTGATGATATATTTAGAACTTTTTTTGATAAAAATATGGGAGAACTAGATGGATAATAATCGATTAATGTGGTTTAAGGGTAAAATTATCCCTGTAAATGATGCAAAAATTAATGTATTATCTCCTTCAAGTCAATTTGGTGCAAACGTATTTGAAGGTATCAGGGCTTATTGGGATGAAGATGAAAAACAATTGTATGCGTTTAGACTTGAAGATCATTTGAACAGACTAATTAATTCTAGTACACTGATTGGATTTGAATCAAAATATAATTTAGAAGAGTTGACTCAGGCCTTTATTGATGTAATAAAAGCTAATAATTATAGAGAAGATATCGCTGTCAGACAAACAATCTTTCTGGATGGTTTTGGTAGTTGGGGTTCTTCAGGTCCTGTTAATATGTTTATTGCTCCAATACCAAAAGGCAGGCCTTTTCAAAATAAAATAGGAATAACTTGTTATGTTAGTTCATGGGAAAGAATTCATGAAAAATCTCTTTCTCCCAAGATAAAATGCGGTGCAAACTATATTAATAGTAGAATGGCTCAGTTAGAATCAATGTATAAAAATTTTGATACCGCCATATTACTTAATAAAGAAGGAAATGTTGCGGAAGGACCCGGGTCTTGTTTATTTACTGTAAAAAATGGTGTATTAATAACTCCACCATTAGATGCATCTATCTTAGACAGTATAACAAGAGATACTATTATTAGAAGCTCACAAGATATTATAAACTTAGAAGTAGTTGAACGGAATATTACAAAAGAGGAGTTGTATAAATCTGATGAAGTATTTTTATGTGGTAGTGCTATGGAAGTTACCCCGGTTCTGAAAATTGACAAATACAATATAAATTTTAAACGTGAGGGTGTAATAAGCAAGAGAATAAGAGATTTATATATTAAAATAGTTAGAAATAAAATAAGCACGTACAAAAAATGGTTAAAGCCAATATATTAAAGGGGGATAATATGGAATTAATATTTATCACTAATGATCTAGTACTTGCAGGCTGCACTGAAGCTTGTGGTATTGATAGGGTTATGGTAGATCTTGAAATTATTGGCAAAGAAAAAAGACAAGGGCATCTAAACACCGTAATTTCTAACCATACATTGGAGGATGTTTCAAAAATCAGAAAAGTTATTAAAAAGACAAAACTTCTTGTACGGGTAAATCCTATTCATGAAAATTCAAAAAGTGAAATAGATGAAGTTATTAACCTTGGGGCAGAAATTATTATGTTGCCAATGTTTACAACAACAAAAGAAGTTAAAACCTTTATTTCATTGATAAATGGTAGGGCAATAGTTAATTTGCTTCTTGAAACTCCACAGGCACTAGCCAGGATTGATAATATTTTGAAAGTTGAAGGAATAAATGAAATTCATGTTGGGCTTAATGACTTGCATCTTGGAATGAATCTTAATTTTATGTTTGAATTACTTAGTGGCGGAATTGTTGAATATCTTTCCAAAAAAATTAATGTACATAACATAAAATTTGGTTTTGGTGGAGTAGGTAGAATTAGAAAAGGTTTACCATTAGATCCACGGTTAATTTTATCAGAACACATACGGTTAAATTCAAGTATGGTAATTTTATCGCGAGATTTTCAATCTATAAATACTATTTTACCCAATTCTGAAATAAAGAACATAAAATTAGAACAGGAAATACGTAAGCTACGTAATTATCTCACAATATTAAGAAATTCATCATTAAAAAAATTAGAAGATAATAAATCTGACCTAATACATCAAGTTAATGAAATCTGTTTCAATAAAACAAAATAAACTTTCAGGACATTAAAACACTTTAAAATAAAGGGAAGAATTATAATTTCATAATCTAATATATAATATATTATGTTTTTTATATTATTAAATATTTAAATTTTACCTCAGAATAGATAATAACATTTAATTATTCCAAATTAATATAATCGCATTTTAATGAAAAGTTATCTTTTTTTCTTTGTTCATCCAGCCAAATTTCACCAATTCAGAGCTACAATAAATAGTTTAAAACAATGTGGTCATCATGTTGATATAATAATAACAGGAAGAGATATTTTGGAAGAATTAATCATTAACGAAGGCTGGGAATACACTAAAGTTTTTCCGAAAGGAAGAAGAATAAAGGGAGTTCATGTATATATAAGTGCTGGAATTTTTTTAATACTTACTATATTTAAATTATTAATACTGACCTGGCAAAAGAGTTATGACTTTTTTATTTCTGATGATTTATTAGTTTTTATTGGAAAAATTAAAAAAATTCCATCAATCTTTGTAACAGATGATGATCTGGGTGCCGTACCTGAATCACGAATATTAATGTTTGCTGCCAATTATATTCTTGCTCCGGATATCTGTGAATTAGGGAAATATAATATAAAAAAACTTGGGTATTATGGATATAAAGCTATATTCCATTTGCATCCGAATCAGTTTACCCCTGATAAATCAAAACTACCTGAGAAAATTATTAATGAGAGGTTCTTCTTCATCAGAACAGTATCTGCAACCTCTACCCATGATGTTGGGAAACGAGGTATAAGTAATGATGTCTTGCGCAAAATCATTGAAAAACTTGAGTCTAAAGGAACAGTTGTTCTGAACTCTGAAAGAGAACTTCCTAAAGATCTAAGTAAATATATACTCAACTTCAATAAGAAAGATATATCCCATATCATCAATTATGCTAATCTATTTATTAGTGATAGCACTACAATGTGTGTTGAAGCAGCTTTATTGGGCATACCAGCGATAGAATTTGATGATTGGTATGGAGACTTTAAACAGTATTATGAGTTAAGTGGTAAATATAAATTACTATTTGGTTTTGGATACGATGCAATAAATGATATGCTTGCTAAAGTTGATGAGTTGATTAATAATTCTGATACTAAAGAAATCTTTACAGAAAGAAGGAAAATACTACTCTCTGAAAAAATTGATGCGTCAGCTTTCCTTATTTGGATTCTGAGCAATTATCCGGAGAGTATAAGGGAGTTCTTTAATGACAAAAGCATGCAACTAAGATTTAAATAACTATGGGTTTTCTACTTGAACTTTTAGGATTAGGCATATCTTTTCTGGGCGTGACCTATTATGTATTAGGAAACATTGACCCTGTTCGATCATTTTATTTTACTGCTGCCATTCTATTTATTGGTTGGTTGGTCACAATTGCTTTGAATGAACGACACAAACCTAAATTTTATCAAAAGAAGCTAAAATACATTGCATCGCCATTTATTAAAGCCTGGTTGATTTATTTCATTCTTACAACATTGTTGATCCTAATTTTCAATTTGAATACTTGGTATATTGCATATGTAACAATCTCAGTGTTTAGTTTGGCTGAAATTGTACTCATTATTCTGCTAAAGTATATAAAGAGGAATAATTCAGGAGAAGAGGATGTATCTGTCTCTAAGTTTAAACAGAACAACCTGAATATAAGGAAGATCGGATTACCAATTATCACATATTTGGTTAATGAAGAACAGATGATCAGTGAAGATCTGTTTGAAAAGTTGTATGAAAATGTAAAATCAACTAGAGATCAAAAATCAAAAGTATTGATATTCGATTCTAAACTAACAGATGATAAATCTGATTTCATTCATCTTAAAACACTCGTAAACAATCTAAAAGAAATTAATTCAACTTTTAAAAAACTTCACCATCAAATTACCAATGGTGGCTACCTTACACTCAAATATTACGGACTGGATGAATTAGAGGCTTCATTTAAGAAACTTTCTGCTGTAAAAAGATTTTTCAGGTATGTTCATTTTTACATATATCAAAGAGCATTCCCTAAAATAAAAGGTCTTTCATTGATCTACAAAATATTCTCAGGAGAAAAAAACAAAGTAATCTCAAAAGCTGAGGTTTGGGGAAGACTAGCTTATCATGGTTTTGATGTTATAAGTGAAGAACGTATTGATAATCAAATGACGGTTTTAATCGCAAAAAAAATTAAGACTGTATCTGATAATCCAAATCCTTCACATTCTCCATTAATAAGATTAAATCGTGTTGGTTACAGAGGTAAAATAATTAAAGTCTACAAAATTAGATCAATGTATCCGTATAGCGAATTTCTTCAACAAAAAGTTTATGAGTTAAATAAATTATCTAATACAGGTAAATTTAATGAAGATTTTAGAATTACAAAATATGGCAAAATCTTTAGGAAATATTGGATAGATGAATTACCACAATTTTTTGATTGGCTCAGGGGAGAAATAAAATTAGTTGGAATAAGAGCAATGAGTCAACAATTTTTCAACCTATATTCTAAGGAATATAAAGAGCTATATAAACAAGTAAAACCAGGAATTTTTTCTCCAATATTTGATGAAACTAATGATAGTTTTGAAAAAATTGAAAACATAGAACAAAAATATTTGGAATCTTATTTAAAACAACCTATTGCTACAGATTTTAAATATATAAAGATTGTATTAAACCACATTTTAAAGGGAGTAAGAAGTAAATAAAATCAGCATGTGCGGAATCTTTGGCATCATAACAAAACCAGCCAGTCAGTATTCAGGAAAAGAATTAATCGAAAGTCTTAAAAAATTGGCTTTATACAGCGAATCCCGTGGGCAGGATTCTTCCGGTCTGGCTATTCGTCTGCCTAATAACCAATCAATTAACATTTTTAAAGGAGATGTTCCCATTCATACCTTATTAAAAGATCCAGAATTAAATCAACAACTAAAACAATCAACAGCAAATGAACATTTAAAATATGGATGTGCAGCTTTCGGTCATGCCCGTTTGGTAACCAATGGCTCACAGCTTTCTGAAGTAAATAATCAACCCGTTATTAAAAATGATATTATAAGCATTCATAATGGGATTATTGTAAACAATGAAGAGCTCTGGAAAAGACACACACCATTAAAAAGAAATTACAAAATTGATACGGAAATCATACCTGCTCTATTAAGAAATCAACTGAATAGAGAAAATAATCTTCCAAGAGCTTGTAAAAACACTTTTGCTGAACTGGAAGGCACTTATTCACTGGCATTAATGTTTGCTGATCTAAATCAATTTATTTTGGCAAGTAACAACGGATCTTTATATTATACAAGTGACCAGAATTCTTTTATCGCTTTTGCCTCTGAAGCCTATTTTTTAAAAAAATTACAAAAAGAAAAATGTTTTAAGGAATTTTCATCAAGCAAGTCCATTAAGCAAATTCATGCAGATGAAGGTTTACTGATCAACCTGGAAACTCTGGAACAAAATCATTTTAATTTCAATGATAGCACCGTTAATATCCCTAAAATTCCATTAAAAAGAAAGTATAGCATATCAAATCATAATATCTCCAATAAACAGAATAAAGTTGAAGTAGTTATAGATCCGGCAACTTATATCAAACGTAACAAAGAAAAACATTTATACAAAAAGTTGGAGTACCATCAGCATGCCATTAAGAAACTTAAGCGCTGCACTCAATGTTTACTACCGGAAACTTTTCCATTCATTGAATATGATTCAAATGGTGTTTGTAATTATTGTCGTCATTATAAACCTCAGCCCAAACAAAATTCAATGGAACAATTAAATAAACTGGTAGAGCCCTATCGGGAAGCAGGTAAAAAACCTGATTGTATTGTGCCTTTTAGCGGAGGTCGCGACAGTACATATTCTTTACATGTAATAAAAAAAGATTTGGGACTTAAGCCCATAGCTTTTACCTATGATTGGGGAATGGTAACCGATTTGGCACGCAGAAACATCGCACGGGTTTGTGGGAAACTGGGTGTAGAAAACATCATCGTTTCTGCAAATATTCATTGGAAACGAAACAACATCCGAAAAAATGTAAATGCCTGGTTAAAATATCCACATTTAGGAATGATCCCATTATTTATGGCCGGTGATAAATTCTTTTTTTACTATTGTAATCAGGTAAAAAAACAAACAGGTATTGATTTAAATATATGGGGAATCAATCATCTGGAAAACACCGAATTTAAAACAGGATTTGCCGGTTTACCACCAAAATTCGATAAAAAACGAATCTATTCCTTATCCATTAAAAACCAGGCTAAGCTTTTTGGTTTTGTAGCACAAAACTTAATGAAAAGTCCGGCTTATTTGAATAATTCAATTCTTGATAGTTTGGGATCATTTGCATCTCGTTATATTGCACCGAAAAAAGATTATTATCATTTATTTGATTATTATCGCTGGAATGAAAATGAGATCAACCAACTCATTCAAGATGAATATGTTTGGGAAACAGCCATCGATACAAATTCTACCTGGAGAATTGGTGATGGTACAGCCAGTTTTTATAATTATATTTATTATACCGTGGCCGGATTTTCTGAACATGATACTTTTAGAAGTAATCAGATCAGAGAGGGGCAGATCAGCAGAGAGGAGGGGCTTAAATTGATTGAAAGTGATAATATACCACGATATGAAACTTTGCGTTGGTATCTTGAAATTATTGGAGTCGATTTTGCAACAGCCATTGATCGGATCAATAAAATTCCCAAATTATATACTGTGTAAAATGTTAAAGAAATTCATTTTTCTACTCATTATATTTAATCTATTGGCCAGAATCAGCTATGCACAAAATTGTTTTTCCCAATATACACAAACATCAAATAATTCATGGTATGTATCCGCAGGCATAGGGATACAGATTTCAGGAATTAAATCCGAAGATTTTATAAGTTCAAATGTAGCTCCTTCTATTGGATTAGCTTTAGGGAAATGGATCAATCCACAAATTGGACTACAACTCGGATATAAAGGCCCTTATTTTTACACCATCAGTGATAAAGATAAACATCATTATTCTTTCACCTATGGTGAGGTATTACTCAACCTTCATAATTCCTTTACAAAACATAGAACCAACAGAAGTAAATGGAATGCAATCATGCACACAGGAGCCGGATATTTTTACAATGGATATTATGATGAACCGAATATCTGCGGGATAATTGGACTGGCAAATACTTACAAAATCAGTTCACATTTTGATATTGTAATGGATGTTTCCGCCATCATGGGTTGGGATATTTATCAGGGAGATGAAGATATTTTGCCCTCTTTGAATTTAGGATTAATTTATTCATTCCATAAATAAAAGTTCAATTTTCTCCATTGGCACATTTTCAAATCATCACATTAACAAATTGGTTTTTATTGGACACTAGTCACGGATCACAGATCACGAAAAAATGTTCAAAAGCTTAAAAGTTAACTTTTAGCAAAGAAGTAACCGATTCCGGCACTTCGCTTTGCTTCGACCGGAATGACAACAAAAAAAAGAAAAGATATAAATTCAAACTATAGCCTTAACTTCATTCTAGGCACCAAAAACTCATCCGTACTATTTCTCAAACAAGTACGGACTTCTCAACAAACTGATGCGGACTTCTCAATGGAGAAGTACTACGAAGATTTATAAATTGATTTCCTTTAAAAACAAAACTGCCTGCATCCTTTATTTTTTATACAGAACAATGCAGGCAGTTTTTTTAGTACAGAAGAATTAGTTTGTTGTAAACGAAAACTTTTTAGCTTCTTCTTTCAGTTCTTTACCAGGGATAAATCGCACTTTAATGTTTTTAATCAATTGCGAATTAACTTCCGCCTCCGTTTCTGCTCCTTCGCTGTTTACGACGATGCTAAAACTACCCAGTTTTCCCAATTGCACAATATTGCCCTCAGCTAGTTCAATCGGGATAACATCCAATAAGGCCATAATCACAGCATAAACATCAGAGCGATTGGTTGAACTTGAATAAGCCACTCTTTTGGCCAATTGATCGACATCAACATAGCCCTTTTTAACCACTGAAGCATAATATTTGGCAGGGTTTTCCGGTTGTTGTGGGTTTTTTCTACCCACGGCTTTTATTCTAATACTCATCTTAAAATTATTTAATGGGTTAATAAAAATTTTATGGGGAGAAGAATACTTAGTTCTTAAATCTTTATACCCAGGTTTTAGATTTGTCGCAATAAATGATTATATGTTCAAGGGTTTTGTTTCTAGTTCCTGGTTATTACCAGGTGAATTGTCAATTTAAAATGTTCAATGTTCAAAAGTTAAGAGGTTCAGAAGTTCAAATGTTTAGAGGTTAAAACTATTGAATGACAACAGAATGTCCATAGAATTACTACTGAATTGCCATTGTATTACAACTGTACTACCAGGTGAATTGTCAATTTAAAATGTTAAATGTTTATAAATTCAATGTGTTTTTTTCATTAGCACATTTTCAAATTGTCGAATTAACTCATTAAATTCTTTCAATGTATGACAACCGTATAACTATTGAATGTCAAGTGGATGAAAAGTTTAAACGTTCAGAAGTTCAAATGTTTATAAGTTCAAGGTGTTTTTTCTATTATCACATTTTCAAATCATCACATTAACTAATTTGTCTTTTAGAATCAAGACACAAGATTGCAGATTTATATATTCACCATCCAATCATTCAATCAATTTTTCATTAGCAAATTAGCAAATTGACACATTAACAAATTAGCTTTATCTTTATCAACAATTGCTCCCCTTAATCTATATTAAATCCATTAAATATGCCAGGTTTCTTTCAATCAGACGCCTATGCAAATTTATTCGTTGATGTAGCCGGAGCAGAAATACATCGAATTAAGTATAATTATGAAGGAGTTTCAGATCAATTATATGCCGTTCAATACACACAAAATATTAAGGGACTGGCTTTAAATCCCATTATTATCAGCGGATATAATTCTGTTTGCAAAAATGATGGTTTAATGATTCGTACCATTATTCGACAAATCTTGATGCATCCCTTTAAAATATCTAATTATCTTGAGTTTCGTAATAGTTTCAATCAGTTACCAAACAAGCATATTTTTGAACAATTGGGTTTCAGGATTCATCCATGTTTAAACTATCATATCAACACAAATAGTAAGGATAGGGTATGGAAAAAACTATTTAACAATCGCAAAAAACAAATTTTAAAAAGTTATGAGCATGGTGCAGAAATACATGAAGCCAGGAGTGAAAAAGATATCATTGATCTCTATAAAATTTTAAGGCATCTATATCACTACAAAATAAAAAAACAGTGCCCGCCTTTAAAACTGTTCAAAAATTATTATAAACTAAGTACTGTTGATAATACTGCAAAAATATTTTTGATAAAATATCGGAACAAAATTATTGCAGGAAACATCTGCCCTATAGACCCTTTTCAAAAAATTTACGAATGGTATATTTGTGGTCTCGATCATGACTACAAAGAAATACATCCCAGTATTTTAGCAACCTGGGCACCCATTAAATATGCCCTTGAAAATAAACTTCCCATTTTTGATTTTATGGGAGCTGGCAAGCCGGGTATTCCTTATGGTGTAAGAACCTTTAAAAAGGCATTTGGAGGAAAAATGCATATTACAAACAGATATATTTACAACTTCTCCGGTATTATTCACTAAATTTATGATCAATTCAGATTTCAATAGATGATCAGAAAAATATTATTATACATCTTATTAGATCTATCCATTTTATTGGTATCCATTACTTTATCCATATGGATTTTGCCCATTACCTATGCAGATTTTAAGGCACATTATTGTATCCCTTTAGGCATTTTTATTTTATTATGGATGGTTATTTCATTCTTATCACGAAAGACAAACCTGAAAAAGTATACAAATTTCAAATCTTTATTCATCAATATTCTCTGGTCTAATCTACTCATTTTAATTGTTTTATGCATAATTCTTTTTGCTTCACAAACAGATTATTCAAGATCAATTGCACTCCTTACCATTGCCCTTTCAACGACCATTGAGTTATTCTTTGGTTATTTATTTATATGGGGCATTAAAACCCATCCTTCAATAGAAAAAGAAACATTGGGTACCAATAGTTTTACCATAGATCATGAAGATAATAAAATTAAAGAGGTTCATCCCGACCCTGAATTGGTTGAAAAAATTACAGACTGGGTAGGTGAAACCTCAAAAGACTTCATTCTGAAAAATATTGCACATAAAAACCTGTTGGAAACCCTCTTTGTATCAACCACTACACGTTTTAACATCGACCATCAAAAAGGGGTTTATCAAAACATTGTTAATTTAAAGCGGATTAATGATATTCAACGCATCAATAAATTTTTTGAATCGGTCAATCAAAAATTACTACCGGGAGGGATTTTTATCGATTGTGTGGAAACCTATGAACTACGTAAACAGAGAATTTTGGCTAAATATTTATGGGGCTTTAATTACATCATTTATTCATTGGATTTTATCATAAAGCGCATTTTTCCTAAATTGGTTTTTACCAAGGGAATTTATTTCTTTTTAACAAGGGGGCAGAATCGGGTTATGTCCAAAGCTGAAACCTTCGGTCGATTGTATTCCTGCGGTTTTAAAATTTATGATGAGGCTTTGATTAACAGAAACTTTTACTTTGCCGCTCAAAAAATTAAAGAGCCGGCATATGACTTAAGACCTACCTATGGCCCCTTCATTAAATTAAGAAGGGTAGGAAAAAATGGAAAAGTTTTTAATGTTTTTAAATTAAGAACCATGCACCCTTATGCAGAATATTTACAACAATATGTTCATGATAAAAATAATTTGGCTAAAGGGGGAAAATTTAAAAATGATTTCAGGGTGAATACAGTCGGTAAATTTTTCAGAAAATTTTGGTTGGATGAAATTCCCATGTTATTCAATTGGCTGAAAGGAGATTTGAAATTAGTAGGAGTGCGACCACTGAGTATGCATTATTATAAGCTTTATTCGAAAGAACTTCAGAAAATGAGGATTAAATACAAACCTGGATTGTTCCCTCCTTTCTATGCAGATATGCCAAAAACCCTGGATGAGATTCAAGCAACCGAATTAAAATACCTAAAGTTATATGAAAAAAATCCTTTTAAAACTGATCTTAAATATCTTTTGAAAATCATGAAAAATATTTTGATTAAAAAAGCAAGGAGTCAATAAATTAAGCCAAAATGCGAAATAAATCAATTTATATTTATCTAAGCTTAATTTTCATTTTTTTTGGCCAAAATTCAATGAGTCAATCATTGACTGGTACAACAGGTTTGGTGCGAGTACCCACAGCCTTTTTACAGAAAGATAAAACAGTAATTATAGGAACTTCTTTCTTCAATAAACAATTGCTTAATTATAGCAATTATCAATACGATGCCATTACCGGATATGCTACCTTAACTTTTCTTCCTTTTCTGGAAGTCGGTATAAGATATACCCGTCAAATTAATAGGGGGCCTAATGGATATAATAGCTATTTTGCCGATCGTATGCCGAGTTTTAAACTCAGATTACTCAAAGAGAAAAAGAACAGACCCGCTCTTTCCATAGGCTCATCAGATTTTATTACTTCTATTGGGGAAGGACATGGCCCCCATTATTTTGCCTCATATTATGCAGTTATTACCAAAAGTTTTAGTATTAAGAAATTAAAACTTGAATTAAGTTTAGGCCATGCATTTAAATTAAATGACCCTATGTATTACGATATGCTTGGAACATTTGGTGGTCTTAGCATCGGTCATTCAAAACATCCCTGGGTCACAGCCATGTTTGATTATGACACACGTTACTGGAATGCAGGAATTCGTTTTTTCTTTTTTAATCATTTACAGATTATGCCTGTACTCAGAAATGGAAAAGTTTTTGAAGGAAATTTAAGTTACCGAATTTATTTATAATACATTATTTTGAAATTGAACTATTTAAAACATATTATTTTATCTCTTACTTTTTTTTTCATACTTCTAAGTGTTAAAGCATCAAACCATGAATATATTGCTCATTGGTTAAAAAATGAAGGATTTGAAAACATTCAAATCAATGAAATCAATGATACACTTATTCTCTCATATGAGAATCGTATTTTCAGACATGAAGCAGCAGCTCTTGCTTATATCATTAAGAATATTACAGACTTCCACAAAAACACCCTGATTATCTTACCTAAATATCTTAACATTACTATGCTTCAATTAAGAATTGAAAAGCAAGATTTTGTTAATTATCAAAAAAACAGGATTTCACCTCAGGAATTCGCAGAAAAAATCATATACTCTTTAGCAACAGATCATTACAAATCAGAGGGACAATCAACAAATTCTTCCCTGTTTAAAGCTGACGTATTATTAGAGCCCAAATTAAGTTTTCAGCTAGGAAATTATGATCGCCCCATCCAGGCCTTGATTGAACTAGCTCCAACCTTACAAATACAGCTCAGAAGAGGATTGCAAGTCAATACCCAAATACTGATTCCTTTGTTCAATAACCTTAGAAGCATGGAAGGAGTTACTGTAAGAACAGGAATGATTAATCTCAGTCAGAATTTTAAATTGCCTGATAATTTTTTTGTTACGGCAAGTGCAGGTATTTTTACCTATGACCGTTTGGGCGTGGATTTAAAAACCAAGAAGTATTTTCTGAATGGACATTTAGCCATATCAACCCAAATGAGTTATACGACATGGACTGAACTCGCTCATGAAATAAATAACCGTTATTTTAATAAAGACAATTATTTTATTGGTAGAATAGGAGCAGAATATCGTTATGCGAAATATGATCTTTTAATTGGTGCATCCTATGGATCATTTTTATACCAGGACAAGGGTTGGCGCTTTGATATTTATCGGCAGTTTAATGAACTCATTATTGGCTTTGTTGGAATAAAAACTACCGATGATTATAATGCGGGTTTTTATCTTTCCATTCCTCTCATGCCAAGAAAAAACAAACAAATAAAAAAAATTAGGTTGCGTCCTTCTCATTATTTCAAATCGGGCTATAATTTCAGAGGGTCAACCTATACTGGTAAAAATTATTCAACTGGAAATAACATAATAAATAGAAGTCGGGAATTCAATCCCTATTACATTAAAAATCAATTAATTGAATTACTGAAAAATTGAGAATTTAATTGAATAAATAGACTTAAACTATATATAATTATAATTTTTATTGAATTCTTTGAACGATTTACTTATCTTTAAAACCTGATTGGAAAAAATCGAAAGAAAAGTGTATAAGATTTAATCATCAGAGTTTTGGGCTTTTAATTTATCCCCTGAAAAGTCGATTATAATATAATAATTATTAATCCACATATTTAAATTATCAATCTTATGAAAGTTTCTTATAAACACAAAACATTTTCATTATTGTTTTTGGGACTGATTCTCATATTAACATTGGTGCAATGCAGCAAAAACGTAGGCTCCATTGAACGTGATAATCTAGTATTACCAGATGGTGAAAGGATATTAGTCATTAAAACATCCAATTCAAATGCAGATGAAAATTTGGACACCTATCAACTGGAAATTCAAAGTCCGTCCGGTACCCAAACAGTTACCCCAACAAGTGAAACTTTTACGCTCACGGAATTGGTAAATGGTAACTATACCATCACCTCTCTGAAAGAAGGTTATGTTGGGCAGAGTACTGATTTTTTAGTTGAACTTCCTGCTGAAAACTCTTCTGATTACAGTGCTGAAGTAGAGCTACAATTAACAAAATTAAACCCACCTGTTGAGGTTGACAATGCCACAGGAGGTGAAGTTGAAGCTCCCCCTATTGGCGATACTGATTCTGGAACTGGAAATACAGCTGCAACGCTTGCCATTCCTGCAAATGCCATTGCAGAAACAGGTACAACAAGTATTTCATTTACTCAAATTCCACCAGATGTGAACACAGGTAATGCTGCCGGATTAAAATCTACCACCTTTGGTACAGCTACAACAGGTTTCATTTTAAGCCCCGCTGATTTATACTTCGCGACTCCTGCAAGTATTAGTTTTGCCATTGCTTTTTCACCGAAATTTATAAGTATGGGAATTGGAGCCAGAATGTATCGATACGAGAATGGTGTTGCCACTTCTGATTATGTAGAAGTTAGCATTTCCTCTAATGGCCAAACAGCAACCGCAAATATACCCAGTACAGGCACATGGAAACTTGTAGAGGGTTGGGCAGTAGAATTTGCTACAAGTAGAACAATACCGAAAGCATTTACTAGTAATTGTGGGGGAACTGTATATTGGGATCATTCATTAAGAGGGTCTTGGGGTCCAGAGTATAGTGAACGTATGCACATAAAACCAGAACATCGCACTGCTTATATAGTTACCCGCGGTTCATCTTCTGGAACAGACAATTATGTCACAACAATATCAGTTCAATTTGGAACAACTAATTATGTTATGTCACAGAAAAAAGATGGAGCAATAGTTACAAATCCAAGGATTGAGACAGCAGCTTCAATTCCTAATGGCCAAACTTGGAAACCTAAAAGTACAAAGCCTTGTCATGATTCAGGTGGTCATGATTCAGGAGGTAATTAATATATTTTTTGACAAAAGAAAATAATTTAAAGATGAAAAACATATATTTAAGTTTAATCATATCAGTTTTCATTTGTAGCGGACTAAATGCTCAAACTGAATCTGAAGAAGTTAAGGAAAGCCCTAGTGGTTTTAGAGCCATTAGCTTAATCACTGGCTATTATAATCCCAGTCTGGATTATTATATTGATCTTACAGGATTCCAATTCACAGGGTCCTTATTTTCTTCCATTTATGGAGAATACTGGGTAAAAGATCTTCCTATGACTTTTAGATTAGGTGCTGGTTATTATTCAACCAATGCAAAGCAAGAAAGTAGTATAAACTGGACGGAGGAACTTACTCTGAACTACATCCCCATTAATTTGGATGTATTGTGGAGGTTCGAGAATATTTACTCCTATGTAGGTGCCGGAGCTGGAATAAACTTTATAACAACAAGCTATAAAGGTCCACAAACCAACCAGGACCCAACTGGTTATTCACCACAATTACAGGGTTTTGTAGGATTTGAATATCCTTTAAGTACAAATTTTAGCATAGGAGCAGAATTTCAATATATCATTGGTTCTTATACTCAGGAATTCCAATTTGGGACAAGTCTTTCTGAAGAAACCATTGATCTCAATGGACCTAAAATTGGCTTAAAACTCAGTTATTTATTTTAATAAATAATGAACAAAATTTAAGGGCTTTCTTTTTCAAGAAAGCCTTTTTTTGTCATTTTGATTCTAAAGAAGTGGAATACCGGAATCCACATTTTATCTGTACAATATTACTTCCTAAAATAATTCTTATGCATTTCCTCTTTGGATTCCTGCATCCGCAGGCCTGCCTGTCGACAGACAGGAATGACTTACAATAAAACACTAACTACCAAATCATCCGTTGTGTCATTCTGGTTGTAGCGAAGCGGAATACCGGAATCCACATATAAACAAAAACACATTACTTCCCAAAAAACTACCCTCTACATCCCATTCTATGGATTCCTGATTCGCAAGCCTGCCTGTCGACAGACAGGAATGACATACTACAAAATACCTCATACCAAATCACCCTCTGTCATTCCAGCCGCAGTACAACGGAGTGCCGGAATCTATCATTTGATAAAAAACACCTTATAATACAAATCTTCCCACTTAGGATTAAAGTGTTCAATGACATTGATCTTATACTGTCGTTTCCATTTTTTCATCCTCTTTTCAATTTCAATGGCTCTATTAATATCATTAAAAACCTGAAACCAAACCAACTTTTTTAAACCATACTTTTTAGAAAAACCTTTCCTATAACCAATTTTATGTTCATAAATTCGACGTTTTAAACTATTGGTAACCCCAAGATATAGTGTACCATTTTTTCGGTTGGTAATGATGTAAACATAATAAGTTTTCATTATACTATTTTTAGTTCCTGCATCCGCAGGAATGACACCCACCAATATATCACCGACCAAATCACCCTTTGTCATTCCGGTTGTAGCGAAGCGGAATACCGGAATCCACATATAAACAAAAACACATTACTTCCCAAAAAACTACCCTCTACATCCCATTCTATGGATTCCTGATTCGCAAGCCTGCCTGTCGACAGACTGGAATGACATACTACAAAATACCTCCACCAAATCACCCTCTGTCATTCCAGCCGCAGTACAACGGAGTGCCGGAATCTATCATTTGATAAAAAACACCTTATAATACAAATCTTCCCACTTAGGATTAAAGTGTTCAATGACATTGATCTTATACTGTCGTTTCCATTTTTTCATCCTCTTTTCAATTTCAATGGCTCTATTAATATCATTAAAAACCTGAAACCAAACCAACTTTTTTAAACCATACTTTTTAGAAAAACCTTTCCTATAACCAATTTTATGTTCATAAATTCGACGTTTTAAACTATTGGTAACCCCAAGATATAGTGTACCATTTTTTCGGTTGGTAATGATGTAAACATAATAAGTTTTCATTATACTATTTTTAGTTCCTGCATCCGCAGGAATGACACCCACCAATATATCACCGACCAAATCACCCTTTGTCATTCCGGTTGTAGCGAAGCGGAATACCGGAATCCACATATAAACAAAAACACATTACTTCCCAAAAAACTACCCTCCACATCCCATTCTATGGATTCCTGCATCCGCAGGAATGACATACAACAAAATACCTCATACCAAATCACCCTTTGTCATTCCGGTTGTAGCGAAGCGGAATACCGGAATCCACATATAAACAAAAACACATTACTTCCCAAAAAACTACCCTCCACATCCCATTCTATGGATTCCTGCATCTGCAGGAATGACATACAACAAAATACCTTATACCAATTCACCCTCTGTCATTCCGGCCGTAGCAGAGCGAAGTACCGGAATCCACTTCTCACATTTCATAAATAAACCTCTACGATCTAAACCTTTCCTGCCACCAAACCCACATCGCAAAAATAACCACATAAAACAGTGGTCGGAAAAGAAAATCATGTGCTAAATCCCAATATTCCGGACAATAAATCACAAAAAAAGAAAGGCCAATAATTCTAAACAAATTGGTTAAATGCATCATTATCATACCAAAAGGAATAAACCAAATTTTGTGCTTTAACGAACCACCTACAAAAAGAAAAAGCACGACAAATTGTAAGATTTGTTTTAATCCTGAACATCCAAAAGATATTCCAATTATACCACCATTCTTAAAGATTATCTGTCCACTTTTATTGTTTTCTTCAAGCTCAAATATTAATCCAATTACTCTATGGCTCTGAATATAAACAGCTTCAGAAAGGGATTGATAAATAGACTCAATCATTTTTTTAATTGGATAATAGTCCAGGGAAGATGCCCAAAATCTGAAAAAGAAATGGAATCCCATTGTAATCAGCATAAATATAAAAAAAGCTCTGATCTCATATGACCTGAAAAAACGTAATTGTTTTGATTTCTTATTTAGAGATAATAACACATTTTTTAATACCTGATTATTAATTTTGTTCCCTCTTTAAAATCTTTTTTAGAATAAATTGGAATATTTCTGTATACAAAATTTAATTCACTTTTTGGTTTCCTGCATTCACAGGAATGACAATTGTTGAGCGCTAAAAGCAAGCCTTTTTTGTCATTCCGGTTGCAGCAAAGCGAAATACCGGAATCTATTCTTTTTCCTTTCTAGATTTCTGCATTCGCATGAATAACGTATAAAAGCACCATTTGCCGAATCACACTCTGTCATTCTGGTTTTTGCATGGCAAAATACTGGAATCCATCAATCAACAGAAAGATTGTTAGAGCCCTTTTTACTATATTTGTTGCTACTTTAATGAAAAACAAATATTAACATTTCATAAAACATTACACATGAAAAAGATTTTATTCATTTTTACTTTGGTTCTTGCATTATCAATTAACACTACAAATGCTTGTACCAATTATTTAATAACCAAAGGTGCTTCTGTTGATGGATCAACCATGATTTCATATGCTGCAGATTCGCACGCTCTTTATGGCGAACTCTATCATTGGCAAGCCGGAACCTGGCCCGAAGGAAGTATGCTTGACATTTACGAATGGGATACCGGAAAATTTCTTGGGAAAATTAAACAAGCAAAACAAACATATAATGTGGTTGGAAACATGAACGAATTCCAGGTAGCCATTGGAGAAACTACTTATGGTGGACGTTCAGAATTATCAAAACAAACCGGTGCCATTATGGATTATGGAAGTTTAATTTATGTAGCCCTACAACGTTCAAAAACTGCCCGTGAAGCCATTAAGGTTATTTCTGAGCTCATGAATGATTATGGCTATTACAGCAGTGGTGAATCTTTTTCTATCGCAGATAAAAACGAAGTTTGGATCATGGAGTTAATTGGAAAAGGTGAAGGTGAAAAAGGAGCCATTTGGGTTGCTTTAAGAATTCCAGACGGATATGTTTCAGGTCATGCCAACCACGCACGAATTACCACTTTTGATTATCAAGCAGAAAACAAATGGGATGATCCTGATGCCATGACTTTTAATGCCACTGATGTCATTTCTTTTGCCAAGGATAAAAACTTTTACAAAGGAAAAGACAAAGATTTTAACTTCTCTGAAGTATATGCTCCTGTTGATTTTAGCGGAGCACGTTTTTGCGAAATCCGTGTTTGGAGTATGTTTAATAAAGTCGTCGACAATATGGATGAATACTGGGATTATGTAAAAGGAAACATCAAACATAAAAAAGCACATAAAGAAGGGGAACCTTTCGTAAAAGATAATTTTGCATCTAATCGAATGCCTCTTTGGGTTAAGCCAAACGAAAAAGTTTCAGTTCATGACATGATGATGTTTATGCGCGATCACCTGGAAGGAACGGAATTAGATATGAGTAAGGATGCAGGAGCAGGACCTTTTGGAGTACCTTACCGATGGAGACCTCTTACCTGGGAAGTTGACGGAATTACTTATTGTAATGAAAGAGCAACTGCCACCCAACAAACAGCTTTTTCATTTGTTTCCCAATCAAGATCTTGGTTACCCAACGAAATTGGTGGAATTATTTGGTTTAGTGTAGATGATGCAGCTAGTAGTGTTTACACCCCCATGTACACCAGTATGACAAGTATTCCTGAAACTTTAGCCGCTGGTAATGGTTCCATGATGGAATGGTCAGACAATTCAGCATTCTGGGCATTTAATCAAGTAACAAACTTGGCTTATACCCGTTATAGTGATATTCATCCGGAGGTTGCAGAAGCACAATTGGCATTTGAAATGGAATTTATCCAAAATACACCTGCCATTGATGCCGGAGCTCTTGAATTGTATAAAAAAGACAAAGAGGCTGCTGTTGCATTTCTTACCAATTATTCAGTAAACCAAGGCGACCGGGTCACTTATAGCTGGAAAAAATTATATCAGCATTTATTCATGAGGTATATGGATGGTAACATCAAAACCAAAAGAGCTATTCCTTCAGGATATAAATACATTGCACCAAAAGTTGAACAACCTGGTTACAGTAAAGAGTTTTACAAAAAAGTAGCAGGAGAAACTGGTGAGAAACTTAAAGTAATTGGTGGCGGAGGCCATTAATATAAATTCAAAAACAAGTAAAAAGGAGTTGTAAATACAACTCCTTTTTTTGTTTTTACCATGCCCTTATTTTTAAAACCCAATAATTATTTCTATTTATATTTATTGTAAATGAGTATTTTATCTTGTAATAATGGCAAAAGGCTTGAATTTTTATTATATTTGCCCTCCTGAAGCTTGCTAAAACACGGGCTTTTACAAAGAATGCACGTGAATTTATTTTACAATTGAATCCAAATTAAACTAATATAAAAATAGAAAAGCAATAATTATGAGTCCACAAAATGAAAGTCAAAAAGGCGGAATGTTGTTTAAAATTTTAACCATCGTTTTTGCCGTTGCCATTGCCGGATTAATTTTTTGGTCAATGAGCACCAAGAAAGAATTAAATGGATTATTGGTTGAAAAGGAAAACTTAAGAGTTGAACTTAAGGCAGAACTTGATCAATTAATGGCACAACACAATCAATTGAAAGAAGACAATGCTACCATTACTGCTGATTTAACTGAAAAAGACAGTATTATTCAGGAAAATGCAAAGCAGATTGAAGAAGGTTTGCGTTACAAATGGAGTTATTTTAACATCAAAAAACAACTTAAAGAGCTTCAGGATGTAGCAAAAGGTTATGAGACACAAATTGAAGATCTTAAATTAGAAAATAAAAATTTGATCTCTGAAAATACTCAAATCAAAGGCCAATTTGCTGCTGAGCAACAAAAAACTTCTGAATTATCAATGATCAAAGATCAATTGACAGAAAAAGTAGAAATAGCTTCAGAATTAAAAACTTACTCTGTTGATGCTTATGGAATTAGAGCTAAATCAAGTGGAAAAGAAGTTAAAACTGATAAAACAAAACGAACCGACAAAGTAAAAGTTTGTTTTATGTTGGCAGAAAATGCACTTCGCAAAGTGGGTGATATTGATGTTTATGTAAGAATTGCAGGTCCTGATGATATCATTTTATATACTGGTACCGGTGATGATTATTCTTTCGACTACAATGGTGAAAAACTTCAGTATTCAATCAAGCAAACAACAACTTACGAAAAACAAGCAATGAATGTTTGCTGTTACTGGACCAAAGGTGAAGACCAGGAGCTTGCCAAAGGAAATTATAAAGTAGAAATTTATGAAGGAGATGCTGTTATTGGACATGCTTCTTTCAATTTGAGATAATAACACTACTGAAAAAACATATAAGGCTCTCAATTACTTGAGGGCCTTTTTTTTGTGTCATTTAATTTTAACACTTTCCAGCATACAAACCTAAACTCGATTTTAAATTCTTTATGATTCAGTATCAAGATACAAGACTTTAGACACAAGTCAAAAAAAATCTAAATTCTGAGATCTTTATTGTTGTAAAATATTGAAATTAAAAATCATTAAGGGTTAGTAAAATTTAAAAGACTAAAGTTGAACTGAGATTATAATTTAAATGAACTTTCAGTGAAGAGGGATTTGAACCCTTTTTTCAATAATATTATAAATTGGCTTTAGAATAGCCCTATATTTTGATTAGTTCACTTAAAACATCGCCACTTATCATTCATCAATCATAACTCATCATTGATTTTTATTCTCCTCCGAATTTAACAATAAATCTTTCTTTCTCATCAAATAAACCTTTCGTGAAGCATAAGCAGCTGCTAGTAAAATTAGAAATAATGTTCCATCCCCAATGGGTGCCGAACCTCCAACAGGTCCACCCTCACTTTCATGATTTGTTGGTGGAGGTGGAACCTGAGATTCTAATGGAGACTCCCAAATAAAAAAGCTCACAACTATTAGTAACAGTAATTTTTTTCTCATTTTTTTATTTTTATCTCAATCTATCTTGGGTCGAAAATCATTGGTTTTAAATAAATACTTTAGCCGTATAAACCATATTCCTACTCCGGGCTTGTAATATATATATACCCGAACGACCCGGTTTGTCTACACAGAAATCATAAATATTTGATTTTACTTCCTTGAGTACAATTCTTCCATTCAAATCAAACAATGTAACCATCAAATCACTTTTACAAAAAGAAGGGAGAATAATTTGAATATTTTCTGCAGAAACCCAAATTTTCAGAGCTTCTGCATTTTGTTGGCTTACTTGATTAATTTGAGGTATAAGATGTAGAATGAATCGTTTTTCTTCCTCAGTTGAACAGTAAAAATTTAGTAATGTATCATTTAATATTTCGAAAGTTTTTTCAGTAGAATGATCTTCCAAAACCACCTGATATGAAGGATGAAAATTATAGCTACCCAGAAATTCCAAAACTAAGCTGTCTGGTTCATCCATAAATAAACCCAATTCTATATCAGTCAAAATATCGTCCTCAGAAACACTATTTATCGACATTTTCTGATGATCATCATCAAGACTATATAATTGAATAGGTGCTTCTTCTGATAAAAATTTATAAGCATCAAACTGATGATCAAAGCTGTTACTGGCTTCTGCTCTTCGTCGAATAATGGTTTCATCTTTTATCCCCTTCCGATGAGCAATAATTTTTAATGAATGATTTTGATCCTGAGATGTTTTTAAATAATCCTGACTTTGATTATTGGTTCTTGCCGTTTGAGGAATCGTAAAATTTCCGGATGCCGTGGCATGCACAAAAAATGCCTGCATGGATGGAATAATGCCATCATCATTCATATTTGAGCCTGCGCCACTTACATAAGATGCATAAGTAAGACTGGAAGGATCCCAGATGTAAACAGCCGATTCAATATTGTTTTTGTTTACTTCATCCCAATCAATGGCTGAAGGAAATGGATTTCCAAGTAAATTCCAATTGTCGTTTGAATTGTTTCCAGAAAAATTTGTCGCACTTACAGCTATATTCTGGTCACCCGTATTTGGTATTCCGCTAAACAGAGCGGTAAAGTTTTCATCCCCTGAATAATAAACGGAATAACCCCTGCCTGTATTGAGCTGATCTCCCTCATTTAATGAAAACCAAGAGTTTTCAGCCTCATTATATGGGTAAACATAACAATGATTCAAGGAATTTTCAACCGCATGATTGGCTGTTGGAATCGACAAAAAATGAAATTCATTGCTTCCACTTCCATAATAGGTTAAATATCTTTGAATATTTGAGGATCCATTCACGACAAAACTTCCATTGTCAATAAACTGACCATCTCCTTCACTGTTTGATTCAATTAGAAAGTCTCCATTTACCGTTAATGTTTTTCCTGAATTAATGGTTAAAGAAGCATCGGCAAGAATATTTAAATCATTACAACTTACATTTTCATCGACCACCGGAAGATGGTTGCTGTTTACAATTTGGACATTGGTTGCAAGATCCGGAACTTCACCGTCCTCCCAGTTTTCTGCATTACTCCACAAACTTGAACCTGCATCTTCGCGCCACATTCCGGGGGTATAGGGATCTACCTTAAAATTATCAAAACCAAAATAATGAGCAGTAGTTGCAATTGAATAATAATTTATTCCGGCATATGATCCTGAAACAAAATCATTGTCAAGAACACTTTCGGTTAATTCAATATCCGAATTATATGCTCCATTGGTATAGCCCCAATACCAATTCCCAACTCCATCACGTTCAACCGCCAAATTCCATCCTTGGTTTATTTTGGCATCACCCGTATGTACAGAATCTATCATAGTCCATCCTGAACCACTAGCTTTTTCAAGATATAAACCATCAGGATATCCAGTAATCGTAGGATCTGCTAATCGTATACGATATCCATTAATAGCTCCAGATTCAACATTACTTATATCTGTAGAATTCACTAATAGTAAAAGAGAAAAACCTTTTGATAAAGTAATTTCTGCAGCTCCTCCACTCACAAATACTTCCCATCGGGTTCTAACATTTGATAAATAAAAGGATGAAATTTCTGTTAAGATGGTAGCATTGATTGCAGTATCTGAGCTACGGGATCTCATTGAATGACTTCCCAAAAAATCCGGAGCAGGATCTCTAGTCCATGTAGAGGAACTTAACTCAAAATTTCTTACATCTCCTATCCAATTTAAAATTGCGTTGCCTGTAAATGAATCCTGATTATTAACTTCGAAGGTTTCAAAGATTCCGTTGGAGAACATTAGATTTACAAACATAAGGAAGGCAGAAATTAACAATAATCTCTTCATCTTTCTAAGTTTTAAAATGCAAATGCGGGGAGTTGTAATGCTTAATCCCAAAAGCTGGGATTTGTCGCACTTTTTTAGGAAAAATATTTTAAAAGCCTTTATTTCATTGGCCTACAAAAGCAAAAAAAAATATTTACTTTCTCCCGAAGTCGGCAGGAATTTCACCCCAGGATGCCGTTTCCCATTTTAAAATGGGATTGGAATAGGTATTATTTATTAACCATAAAATACCTCGATCTACCAATTCAAATAAGTCTTTGGTTTTGGCATTTCTTTCAAGCTTGGTTTTAATCTTTTTATCCTTCACCCATTTCATGGCGGTAACAGAATCGGAATAAATGGGAATGTCCAAATTGCGTTTTTTCAGAAAAGCCAAACCGTGCACAAGCGCTAAAAATTCTCCGATATTCACAGTTCCTTCTTCAAAAGGACCCAAATGAAAAAGCAATTTTCCTGTTGCCGTTTCTACCCCCTGATATTCTAATGCGCCCGGGTTTCCACTACAAGCTGCATCTACGGAAATGGTATTCATTAAAGGCTTTTTATTGGTTTTTTTAGCTCCGCTTTTTGCTCTGGACTGACCGATGTATAAACTAGGCTTACTCGCAAATGCTTTGATGGCATTATTCTCGCTTTCGAAAGATTTATAAACAGCACCCGTAAAATTTTCAATTTGCTTCTTACAATCACTCCAGTTTTCATAAACACCTGGATTTTTGCCTTTCCAAACAACATAATATTTTTTTTTCGGCATATCCCCTCTTATTTTAACAGTTCTAAAACTGTAATTTCGTCTTTCTGAAGCTGGTCTCTCAATTCTGTTAAGTTTTCAAATTTGATTTCATCTCTAATCCGATCTACAAAGAAAATAGTAATACTTTCATCATAAATCTCTTTATCAAAATCAAAAATATTCACCTCTATGGTCAAATCACTGTGATTTACTGTGGGTCTAATTCCAATATTTCCCATGCCCAGATAAATCTTTCCTTCGTATTCAACCCGACAAGCATAAACTCCATTGGCAGTAACCAATTTATACTCATCCTCTAAATCGATATTGGCCGTTGGAAAACCGATGGTTCGACCAATTTTATTTCCGCTTACCACAACTCCGGTAATGGAATACTCATATCCCAATAAGGCATTGGCTTTTTTAATTTTGCCTTCATTTAATGCTTTTCTGATTTTGGTTGAGCTGATGGCTACATTTTCAACATTCTGAACTGCAAGTTTTTCGACCGCAAAACCATGTCGATGACCCAAATCATATAAAGTTGAAAAATCTCCCAATCGGTTTTTACCAAAATGATGGTCATAACCAATGATTAATTTTTTAGTTTTGATTTTATCAACCAAATAATCTTTAATAAAAGTGGCCGAGTTCATTCTCGAAAACTCTCGCGTAAAATTGATGATAATTAAATGGTCAATTCCTGAGCGTTCAAGTAATTCTATTTTTCTTTTTTGGGTATTGATGAACTTCAGATTTTTACTATCGGCATGCAATACCAAACGAGGGTGGGGATAGAAAGTAATGACCACCGTTTCGCCGTCAAATTTTTTGGCATCTCTTTTCATCAATTCAATAATTTTTCGATGACCCAGATGCACTCCGTCGAAAGTACCAATGGTAACGATGGGATTTTTTACTCCATTAAATTCGTCGATATGCTGATAGATTTTCACGCTCTTAATTCTTTATTTTCATTGCTTTAAGCCAATCAAAAATCCTTCCAAAGGGTTGAATTCCTTTCGCAAAAATACTATATTTAACCTCTAGATAAAGAAAATAATGTAATTTTTATTATGGCAAACACAATAAGGACAGGCCTTCAAAGGCTTTTCCTGCTACTCTCGGTGTTTTGCTCCCCACTTTTTTCGATGGCTCAAATTTCAGAAAGCTTTTCTGACAGCAATTTTAGCCATAATCCTGAATGGTTCGGTGATGTTAATCAATTTACAATCAACGATAAAGGCCAATTACAGCTGTATGCAGAAGGGGCCGGTTCTTCTTATTTATCAACCGAAAATGCTTATATAAATAACTGCGAATGGCAATTTTACGTCAGACTGTCATTTAGTCCGTCAGCCAATAATCAGGCTCGTGTATATCTTTGTTCAGATCAGGTCGACTTAAGTTCAGACCTGAACGGTTACTTTATTCAATTGGGCGAATCAGGCTCAGAGGATGCCATCGAATTGTTTCGTCAAAACGGACAAAACCTAACTTCCATTTGTCGCGGAACAAGCTCCTTGATTTCCAAGTCTTTTGAATTCAAAATTAAAGTGATACATCAGGCAGCAGGCGAATGGGAAATAGAGGTAGATAAACTGGACGGATCAGGCTTTTTGGCTGAAGCGAATGGGTTTGATCAGGAATTTCAAACATCTAACTATTTTGGTTTTTATTGTAAATACACCAAAAGCAATGCAAAAAAAATGTTTTTTGATGAGTTGTTTATAAAATCTATTGAGCCCATAATTACCGATAGTATTCCACCCCGAATTACAGAGATAAAGTGTCTTTCGGAAACAAATGTTCAGCTTGCATTTTCTGAAAAAATTGCAATGGAAAGCACCCAAAACACCTCAAATTATTTATTAAATGAAGAATTATTAAGGCCTGATTCGATATTAGTGAACCAAACAAACGATAGCCTGATTCTTCATTTTAGCCCTCTTTTTATAAATGGAAAATCCAATGCGCTTGGTATTAAAAACCTCATGGATTTATCGGGTAATGTCATGAAGGATACGACTTTATATTTTACGCATTTTGAAGCCGAACCACAAGATGTGATGATCAATGAAATTATGGATGACCCCACTCCGGGTGTTGGCTTGGCAGAATTTGAATATCTGGAATTAATCAATCATACTCTTTTTGATATTGATCTCAACGGTTGGAGTCTTCAAATTAATGAAAAAGTCAAAACCATAGCTAACAGCATCATTCCTACAAATTCTTACCTTATCCTATGTGGTAATTCTGCAAAAGAAGCTTTATCAGATTATGGGTTAACAACTTCCATTTCGGGTTTTTTACTACCAAATTCCGGATCTAAAATTATTCTTCGCAATCAAAAAGGAGTAATCATATCCAGTTTTTCATATGATAAAAATGATTTTAAACATCCGGAAAAAGACAATGGGGGTTGGTCGATCGAGCAAATTGATCCCACAAGTCTTTGCCTCGGAATGGACAATTGGGCCTATGCCGAAAATTCAATTGGAGGAAGTCCCGGTGAAATAAATTCAGTAAACAGAAACAATAAACCCATTCCTAAAATTGAATTATTCGAACGTAAAAACGACTATATTCTCCAGTTGACATTTTCAAACCCCATGGATTCTTCATTTATCAACAATCGGGAGTATTTCGAAATTCTCGAGAACAATTCTCACCCCCAAGGAATAAACCCAATCGGGGATGTAAACAAGGTATTTGAACTAATTTTTAATCAGCCTTTTTCAAAAAATCAAAATTACACTTTCAAGGTTTCATCAGAAATAAAAAATTGCCTGGGAATTTCACTTTCTGAAGATTCCTATTTTTCATTCGCCATACCTGATGAAATAAATAGGGGAGATCTCATCATCAACGAAATCTTGTTTCAACCCTTAAATAATGGAGAAGAATACATCGAACTTTACAATCGATCTCAAAAATTTCTGGATTTTTCTGATCTGAATGTTTGTGTAATCCAACACAATTTTCCACAGCAGCCAGATACAAGCTGTGTTAAAATATGTAAAGAATCTATTATTTTTTATCCTGAAACTTATTTTGTAATCTCCAGATCGCCTGAGAAAGTACTTGATCAATACCATTCAAATAATCCCAGTCATTTTATTGAAATGCCCAATATGCCTAAACTTAATGACGATGGGGCCATCATTGCCTTAAAAAACGCTTCAAATGTATTTATTGATTTTGCAGAATATAATCAAAGTATGCATCATCAGCTTTTAAACTTTACCCAGGGCGTTTCGCTTGAAAAAATAAATTATGACTTCTCGGGTATGATTCAGGATAACTGGGTTTCAGCCTCCTTCGCATCAGGTTTTGGTACGCCTGCTTTTGAAAATTCTCAATTTATAAAATTTCAGGAAGTCTCCTCACCCATCACAATTTCACCTCATATTTTTACACCAAATAATGATGGTCGTGAAGATCTTCTTAAAATTGAATATCATTTGGCCAAAGCAGGTTATTCCATCAATGTGACAATTTTTAGTTCAGATGGGGTTAAAATCAAAGATTTGGTTTGCAATGAAATGATCGGAACTGAAGGAATTTTCACCTGGAATGGACTGAATAATGAATCTGAAAAAATGCCCCGAGGCATTTATATTGTTTTTATTGAATTGTTTGATTTGGAAGGTGATCTGAAACAATATAAAGAAACTGTAATCTTGGGTGAAGCCTTTTAAATGGCTGTAAAGGCCATGGCTGCCACACTTACTTTTGCATTTGCTTCTTTAATTAAACATTGAGCGGCTGCCTCCATGGTTGCTCCGGTGGTAATCACATCATCAATCAATAATACATGCTTGTCTTCTAATAATTCAGCATCTGTCAGTTCGAATATACCTCTCACATTTTCCCATCTTTCATATTTACTTTTTTTTGTTTGGGTCTCGGAAAATCTGATCCTTTTTAAACATTCCGATTTCATGGGTAAATTAAGTGTTTTTGAAATTCCAGATGCAAATACTTCACTTTGATTAAATCCTCTTTTCTTTAATTTATCAGGATGTAAAGGTATGGGGATGATAAAATCCAAAGAATTTACCCAGGCTGCTTCCATCAAATCAAGTCCATAACTTTCACCTAAAAATTGTCCGATTTCTAATTGACTTTTATATTTAAAATCATGAATTAATTGCTGCACACCTCCTCCTTTTTTAAAATTTAAAAAGGCGCCGGAATACTGAATTTCGACCCTGCCATAAAATAATTCATGTACAGGATTTTGATGATATAAGTGAAAATCTGTTTTGGGTAGTTTATAATAACAGAAAGTACAAACAATTTTTTCACCAGCTATTAAGGCATTTCCACAAATTGGACAGCTTTCCGGGTACAAAAGAGAAAAGAAATCTGTTAAAAATCTCAAGTTTTGTTTTTTCTTTATTCCAATTCATACAAAATGTACAGGATTAAAACTTATTTTTGGTGATAATTATGCCTATGCCCGATTCTAGCATTTTAAAAATCGAAGATCTTAAGGTTTCTTTTCAAATCAGAGGAGGAAATACTGAAGCTGTTTCTAATAGTTCATTTCAGCTTGCCAAAGGAGAAAGCCTAGGGATTGTTGGCGAATCAGGATCGGGAAAATCTGTTACAGCCTTATCTGTGATGAATTTAATTTCTTGCCCTCCGGGTAAAATTTCCTCAGGTAAAATCATCTTTCAAAAAAACGGACAAGAAACCAATTTACTTTCACTTTCAGAAAAAGAGCTTCAGGCATATCGCGGAAATAAGATCGGGATGATTTTTCAGGAACCCATGACTTCCCTAAATCCGGTTTATAGCTGCGGCAAGCAAATTTCGGAAGTCTTAATATTACACAAGAAGTTAAGCCCTAAAGAGGCCAAATCCAAAACCATTGATCTTTTTAAAGAAGTGAAATTACCTCGTCCCGAAAGCATTTACGACTCATACCCTCATCAAATTTCGGGTGGGCAAAAACAACGGGTGATGATTGCTATGGCCATTTCCTGCAATCCGGATATTTTAATTGCCGATGAACCAACTACGGCTTTGGATGTGACTGTTCAGAAATCAATTTTAGAGTTGTTAAAATCACTTCAGCAAAAACATGGGATGAGCATTATTTTTATCACCCATGATTTGGGGGTAGTAGCAGAAATAGCAGATCGGGTTTTGGTGATGTATAAAGGAAAAATTGTTGAAGAAGGGACTGTAAAAAACCTGTTCACTAAACCTCAACATCCTTACACTAAGGGTTTAATAGCCTGCCGGCCAAACACAGAACTAAATCTTCATCGTTTGCCTACCATTGCCGATTTTATGAATTCAGAAAATGAATACTCAATTGATGAATTTATTCAGAAAAACAAAAAACATAAGCTTACTGAAACTAAAGAAAAAACAAAACTTGAGCCTCTTTTAGAAGTTAAAAACTTAAAAACCTATTTTCCCTTAAATACCGGATTTTTTGGCAAAACAAAATCCTGGATTAAGGCGGTTGATGATGTTAGCTTAACGGTAAATAGAGGTGAAACTTTAGGCCTGGTTGGAGAATCGGGTTGTGGAAAAACCACCCTTGGTAGAAGCATTTTATATTTAACTCAGCCAAGTTCGGGAGAGGTTCTTTTCAAGGGAAATAATTTGGGTGAGATGACCAGCCATCAATTGCGAGAAAGTCGGAAAAAATTGCAAATAATTTTCCAGGACCCTTACTCTTCACTTAACCCACGAAAAATGGTTGGTGAAGCCATTATGGAACCCATGAAAGTTCATCAAATTTTTAAAACTAAAAAAGAAAGAAAAGAGAAAACCATACAATTACTTGAAAAAACTGATTTGGCTGCTGATTACTTTTATCGCTATCCTCATGAGTTATCAGGAGGTCAGCGACAGCGAATTTGCATTGCTCGTGCCCTGGCCTTAAATCCCGAATTTATCATTTGCGATGAATCTGTTTCTGCACTTGATGTTTCTATTCAGGCTCAAATTCTAAACCTTTTAAATGATTTAAAAGATGAATTTAAGCTAACCTATATTTTTATTTCTCATGATTTATCGGTGGTAAAATTTATGTCGGATCGAATGGCTGTAATGCAAAATGGAAAGATCATAGAAATTGATAAAGCCGATCAAATTTACAATCACCCCAAAACGGATTATACCAAAAAATTGATTGAAGCAATCCCGAAATCAACATTTTAATTTTGTTTTGTTATATCTTTGAATAAGTTTTGATGTGTACTGACATTAATAATACGACCTATTATAAATTATTGGTTATAAGTTATGAGTGAAAAAAAAGGTGCAATTCTAAAACAGAGTTTTGCTTTTGCAATACAAATAATAAACTCATACAAAATCCTTTCAAAAGGTAAGAAAGAATACACCTTAAGTCGTCAATTATTAAGAAGTGGAACAGCTGTTGGAGCTTTATTAAGAAAAACTCAAAACGCAGAAAGTAAAGCAGATTTATTTATAAACTTGGAATTGCTCAAAAAGATTGTGATGAGTCTATTTACTGGCTAGAACTATTATTTGAAACAAATTACATACAAAAAGAAGAGTTTAAGATTTTATCAGACAACACAACTTCTCTATTAAAAATGAATAGAAGTGCAATTATTACAACAAAATCAAAGCTCTAACTTATAACTCAAAACTATACATTTGAGTTCTTATCTTTATTTAAAAATTACATAAAAAACACATGTCAAAATCGACAAAAAAAAATAAAAAACTTAAAGGTCTAAGCACCTTTGTTGCAAGCATATTAAGCATTTTTGCAAAAAATCCATATCGACCATTCAACTATAAACAAATTTCATCTCAACTCGGAATTAAAGACAAAGCTGGGAAAGACATTGTTTTAAAAATCCTCAGCGATTTAGCCACTGGCGATGAAATTGTTGAGGTTAAGCCCGGAAAATACAAACTCAATCCCGAACTACTCAACACCATTTCTCCTGCAAGTTCATTCATTACCGGAACTGTAGACATGAAAAATACCGGAAAAGCCTACATTTTACCTGATGAAGGTGGAGAAGACATTTTTATTGCCAATAACAACACTTTTACCGCCATGGATGGTGACCACGTAAAAGTGATGTTGTTTCCGAAAAGAAAGGGACGAAAAAAAGAGGGACAAATTGTTGAAGTATTAAAGCGCGCCAAAGAAAATTATGTGGGCATAATTGAAATATCCAAGAGTTTTGCCTTTCTAATTCCTGATAATTCATCGGTGCCGGTCGATATTTTTATTCCAAAAACAAAATTAGCAGGTGCTAAAAACGGTGAAAAAGTAATTGCCAAACTTACTGAATGGCCTGAGCACTCTAAAAATCCATTTGGAGAAATAGTTCAGGTTTTAGGAATGCCGGGCGATAATAATGTTGAAATGCAGTCTATTTTGGCAGAATTTGATTTCCCGCTTTCTTTTCCTAAACACGTTGAAAAAGCAGCAGAACAAATTTCAAAAGAGATTTCGAAAAAAGAAATTGCAAAAAGAAAAGATTTTAGAAAAATTACCACTTTTACTATCGACCCGCTCGATGCCAAGGATTTTGACGATGCCCTTTCACTACAAAAATTAAAATCCGGAAATTGGGAAATTGGTGTTCATATTGCCGATGTATCTCATTATGTCGAGCAACATTCAGCCTTAGATAAAGAAGCTTTTAATCGATCCACCTCGATCTATTTGGTTGATCGTGTTATCCCCATGCTTCCAGAAGTTTTATCCAATAAGCTTTGTTCGCTTCGCCCAAATGAAGAAAAATTGTGTTTTTCAGCTGTATTCGAAATGGATGAAGAGGCCAATGTGATCAACCAATGGTTTGGAAAAACCATCATCAATTCTGACCGAAGATTTACCTACGAAGAAGTTCAGGAAATTATTGAAGCCGAAGAAGGTGAATTTTATGAAGAAATAAATGTTTTAAATACCCTCGCTAAAAAACTCAGAGAAGAACGTTTTGAAACGGGATCTATCAATTTCAAATCTCAGGATGTTCGCTTTAATTTGGATGAAGACGGAAAGCCTTTAAGCGTTTACATCAAGGAGCAAAAAGACTCGAATCGACTGATTGAAGATTTTATGCTTTTAGCCAACAGAAAAGTGGCTGAATTTATTGGCAAGAAAAAGAATAAGGAAAAAGCCAAGACTTTCATTTATCGAATTCATGATGAGCCCAATCCCGAAAAGCTGAATACCTTTATTCAGTTTATCAACAAGCTGGGTTATAGTATTAATATTAACAATCGCAGTAAAATGGCTGATTCTTTCAATCAACTCTTTAAAAAAATTAAAGGCAAAGGGGAGGAAAACATGATTGAAACCATTGCCATTCGTACCATGTCGAAGGCCGAATATTCAACTCAAAACATTGGACATTACGGTTTGGCGTTTTCACATTATTCACATTTCACCTCTCCCATTCGTCGTTATCCTGATTTAATTACCCATCGAATATTGCATTGGTATTTAAGTGGTCAAAAATCGGTGAACGAACAAGAATATGAAAAAATTTGTGAGCAGGCTTCAGAACTTGAACGCAGGGCCGAGAAAGCAGAAAGAGAATCCATAAAATACAAGCAGGCTGAATTTATGCTCGATCAAATTGGGAAGCGTTTTAGCGGACTCATTTCGGGAGTTAGCAAATGGGGGCTTTATGTTCAGATTGAAGAAAACAAATGTGAAGGCATGGTTAGATTGAGGGACATGAAAGATGATTTTTATTATTTGGATGAAGATAACTATCAGGTTGTTGGACAACGTTGGGGTGATAAATTTAAACTCGGCGACAAGGTTTACATCATCGTTAAAAGAATTGACTTATCGAAAAAACAAATGGATTTTGAACTAATAAACTAGAGATGAGAAGCGAAGCAAAAACTGTTGATGCCTATATTTCAGGATTAGATGAAAGCCGAAAAGAAGAGATCATCACAGTTCGAAAAGTTATACTTGATCATTTACCTGATGGCTACGAAGAGGTGATGAATTGGGGTATGATTTGTTATCAGGTTCCTTTAGATAAATTCACGGATACTTATAATAAACAAGCACTCATGTATGCAGCCTTAGCCTCACAAAAAAATTACATGGCCGTATATTTGAGTGGAATATATATGGACCGGAAATTATCAGATGACTTTGTGAAAGACTATAAAGCCACTGGTAAAAAAATGGATGTTGGCAAAAGTTGTGTACGATTTAAAAAGATTGAAAATCTTCCTTTAGATGTTATTGGCAAAGCAATTTCGGCCTATACAGCAGACGAATTTATAGTCAAATACAAAGAATCCAGAAAGTAATTTATGGCCTTTCTGGCAAGCCTTAAAATGTCTACTAGCTGTATTAACAGGCCTTTCAGCCTTTGTAACATTTTCTTAACATCTTTGTAATTTCAGATTAACAAGCTTTCTAGACTTTTGTCAAAAAAATTGTTATTCAATGAAAAAGAACTTACTATTAATCATTTCAATCATTTTGTTATTGAATGTTGCCAATGCTCAAGCAAAAGAACCAGCAGGCAAACCCTTTGTAACCATTTTCTCTAATTATCACAGCAATTTTAGTGATGGAGAAAATCACAACTTCTTTCAGGTTACCCGTGCCTATTTTGGTTATGAATATAATTTTAACCAAAATTTTTCAGGTAAATTAACCTTGGATTTTGGAAATCCGGGAGTCGGTAAACTTCAACAAACAGCCTTCTTAAAAAATGCTTATTTAAAATATAAAGAAGATGGCTTTTCGGTAACTTTTGGTTTGTTGGGTTTGCTTCAATTTAAAACTCAAGAAAAAAATTGGGGTTATAGATATATTTTCAAATCATTTCAGGATGAGCATAAATTTAATTCAAGTGCCGACCTTGGAATGATCGTCGCTTATGATTTTACCGATGAGTTTAGTATGGATTTATCCATTACCAATGGTGAGGGTTATAAAACCGTAGTTGTTGACTCAGTGCTTCGAACAGGATTAGGCGCAACTGTAAAACCTTATAAAAACTTTACCCTTAGAGCTTATTACGATTTCATCAAGAAATTTGATGTCACTCAACAATCGCTTGCTTTATTTGCAGGATATGTTGGCACAGAATGGAGTTTTGGTGCTGAATATAGTCAATTGCTGAACGTAAAAAATGCAGCTGATAAAGACCTGAGTGGTTATTCATTTTACACGACTTATAAGTCAGGCAAAAAAACCAAATTATTCGCCAGATATGATCGGTTGAGTTCAAACGAAATTTCTGGTAACGATTGGAATTTATCACAAGATGGAAGTCAGTTCATTTTAGGATTTGAATATGCTCCTGTTAAAGGCGTTAAAATATCACCCAACTACCAGGGTTGGAATCCAAAGGATGATTCTCAAAAAATATTATCCGCATTTTATTTAAGCCTTGAAATTAAATTATAAACATTAATAAGAGATAAAATGAAAAAATTAGTTTTATTACTCATCGTGGCATTTGCTGTTGCATCTTGCCAAAACAGCTCTAAAAAAAGTGATCAGGGCGAAAGCTCAAAAAATGTAAGTATTACTGCTGCCGGAGCAACCTTCCCCCTTCCTTTTTACAATATGGTATTTAAAAAATACACCAGCGAAAAAGGAACACTATTAACTTATGGCGGAATCGGATCAGGTGGAGGTATCCGAAGTTTATCTGACCGTGTGGTTGATTTTGGTGCAACCGATGCCTTTTTATCGGATAAAAAAGCGACTGATCTACCTGCAGAAATTGTACACATTCCAACCTGTATTGGAGCTGTGGTAATTGCATACAATTTACCAGAGGTTGAAAACTTAAAATTATCCAACCAATTACTCGAATCTATTTTCATGGGAAAAATCACCAACTGGAACGACCCATTAATTGTAGCTGAGAATGAAGGTGTGAATTTTCCCGACATGGAAATTACTTTTGTTCATCGTTCAGATGGAAGTGGAACAACTTATATTTTTAGTGACTATATGAGTAAAATCAGCTCAACCTGGGAAACTGAAGTCGGACGTGGAAAATCGCTTAAATGGCCTGTTGGACTGGGTGCTAAAGGAAATCCGGGTGTAGCCGGAACCATTAAACAAACCAATGGTTCAATCGGTTATATCGGTTCTGAATTTGCTTTTGCTCAAAAAATTGCATTTGCTCAGGTTCAAAACAGTTCAGGAAATTTCATCGAGCCAAATCTTGAAAGCATCAGTGCTTCAGCTCAAGGAGATATTCCTGCAGATACACGGGTTATGTTAACCAACTCTTCTGATCCGAACGCTTATCCAATCAGTGGTTTCACTTGGTTAATTCTTTATAAAGAACAATCTTACAATGGTCGTTCTCTGCAACAAGCTGAAGAAACATTAAATTTCTTAAATTGGATTGTTGATGAAGACGCACAGTCAGTTGCTCAACAAGTTCATTATGCTCCACTACCATCAAAAGCAGTTGAACAAGCCAAACAAATTTTAAAATCCGTAACTTATGATGGCAAAGCTTTGCTTAAATAAGAAAATGATTATTCTAACTCAATAATAAATGAAAAGCGAAAACATCACCAAAGGAATTCTATTTGCGGCTTCGCTCATCATTGTATTTATTACAGCCGGAATGGTATTTTCCCTAGTGGGAGGTACCATCCCTGCGTTTTCAGAATTTGGAATTAATTTCATCTTTTCATCTGAATGGAACCCCTCTGAAGGAAAAGAAGATTACGGTGCCCTACCATTTATTGCCGGAACCGTAATTACCTCAGTATTGGCTTTAATCATTTGTTTACCCTTGGCATTTTCTACTTCTTTATTTATTGGCGAATATTTCCGTGATAAAAAAGTTTCGAAAATAGTGGGTACCTTGGTTGATTTATTGGCAGGTGTTCCATCCATTGTTTATGGTTTATGGGGCTTTTATGTTTTACGTCCCTTCATTGTTGATTTGGGATTGAGCAGTCAGGGTTTTGGAATATTCACCTCCGGAATTATTTTGGCCATCATGATCATTCCTTATGCAACTTCTATTACTGCAGAAATCATTTCTCTGGTTCCTAACGATTTGAAAGAGGCTGCATATTCTTTGGGTGCAACCCGAATGGAAGTTATTTTCAATGTGATTATACCTTCGGCCCGATCCGGAATTTTTGCAAGTTATATTTTAGCTTTTGGGCGTGCTTTGGGCGAAACCATGGCCGTTACCATGCTCATTGGAAATGCAAACAAAATTCCCGGAGGATTGTTCGATACCGGAAATACGATGGCCAGTGTAATTGCCAATCAATTTGGTGAAGCTGACGGATTAAAACTCAGTTCACTCATCGCCATTGGCCTTCTGCTTTTTGTAATTACCGGAATTATTAACGGAGTGGGCAAGCTCATCATAAAAAGACTTTCATAAGATGGATCTGAGCTTAAACATAAAAACCAAAAAGGATCAAAATCCAAGGGTTCTGAAAAACAAAATCTTCAGAGTTTTTGTAATTACCATGTCTGTGATTACCATTTCTCCCATTGTAATGATTATCTCAAAATTGCTCATCAAGGGTTATAAACAAATCAATTTGAGTTTTTTTACTGAAACGGCTCCTGACACCTTTGAAGCGATGACTGCTGTTTCGAATGGGGAAATTATTCCGGGAGGTATATTAAACGGAATTACGGGTACTCTGTTTATGGTTATTTTAGCTGCACTGATCGCCATCCCCATTGGAATTTTAGTAGGCCTATATTTATACGAAAACCCGGGCAAAGTTTATGCAAACATCATTCGTGATATTTCAGATATTTTGCAAGGCGTACCTTCCATTGTGCTGGGATTAATTGCTTATATCTGGATTGTTAAAAGTGTTACCAATGGTTATTCGGCCCTGGCAGGAAGTGTTTCTTTATCAATCATGATGTTACCGCTTATTCTGCGCTCAACCGAAGAAACCCTTAAAATGATACCCGTTAGTTTAAAAGAAGCTGCAGTTGCTTTGGGAGTACCTTACCATAAAGTTATTTTCAGGGTCATGATTCCAACCGGATTCAGCGGACTTTCAACCGGAATATTATTGGCCATCTCAAGGGTAATTGGTGAAACGGCACCTCTTATGCTTACAGCATTGGGTTCATCAGTAATTAACTACCAATTGGATAAACCAACTAGTGCTGTTCCTTTACTCATTTGGGAATTTTATAATGACCCAAATATGGTTGATTTGATTTGGAGTTCGTCTTTATTCCTAATGGGCTTTATATTAACTTTAAACCTGATTTCTAAACACATTGCATCAAAAAGAAAAGCGATTTAAATGAGTATTATTAACGTAAATATCAAGGATCCCGTTTTAAGTCTCACCGATTTATCCATCTCTTATGATGGAGAAAAATATGCGGTGAAAAACGTAAATGCTGATATCAAAAAAGATTCGATTACAGCCATTATGGGACCATCGGGATGTGGAAAGAGTACGCTTTTAAGAGCCCTCAACCGAATGCATGATTTATATCCCAGCATTGTAACCGAAGGTAAAATAGAATTGAATGGGAAAAATATAGCCGAAATGTCGAACATTGACCTGAGGCGAAAAGTTGGAATGGTTTTTCAACGACCCAATCCATTTCCAACCATGAGTATTTACGACAACGTAATTGCCGGTTATAAACTCAACGGCATCCGACAAAAGAAAAGTGAAAGAGACGAAATTGTAGAAAAATCATTGGTGGATGTTTCTCTTTGGGATGAGGTTAAAGATTCGTTATTGAAAAAAGGAACTTTTTTATCCGGAGGACAACAACAACGTTTATGCATTGCACGGGCACTTGCTTTTCAACCGGATGTAATTTTACTGGATGAGCCCACCTCTGCCCTCGATCCTATTGCCACTGCAAAGGTTGAAGAATTGCTTCTTGAACTCAAAAAAAAATACAGCATTGTTTTGGTGACCCACAATATGGCACAGGCTGCCCGAATTTCTAATCAATCTATGTTTATGTATTTGGGTGAACTCATTGAATACGGAAGAACAAAAGAAATGTTTACCAATCCAACAGATAAAAAAACGGAAGAATACTTAACAGGGAAATTTGGTTGATAAAACTCACAGATGATGAAATCAAAAAAAGACAACGCAATATTTAAAATCAAAAATGAATTTGAAGCTTTTTCAAATTTGGTGCTCGGGCAACTTGATTTGCTTGAAAAAATCATGAATAATTTTTCGCTTGATACAATTGGTGAATACAAAAAACAACTCGAAAAAACGGAAAATAAACTCGATCAGTACGAAGTAAAAATTAGCGAACGTATTATCAACACCATTGTTTTATATCAGCCAATGGCAAGCGATTTAAGACAAATTTTTGCCATTTATCGCATGTCATTAAACCTCGAACGCATTGGCGATATGGTGATCAATATTTATGAATATATCAGTAAAATTAAAGATCCCGAAATATTTAACAAAAACGCTGAGCTTATCGAAAACATGCTTATCTTGAGTTCTAATATGGTTACAAAATCGCTTTTATCTTTTATCAATAAGGATAAAGAATACGCCATTTGGACCATAAAAAATGATGCGGTAATCGACGAACTTAATTATAAACTCATGAAGCGATCGATGCTAAAAGATCAGGATGAAGCCACACGCAAAATCATGCAAAGTTTTATCAGCATTAAAGGCATCATTTCAGATATTGAAAGAATAGCCGATCATGCAACCAATATTGCCGAAGCATCTATTTATGCAAGTGAAGGAACCGACATAAGACATACAGATATTGAAGACATAGAAAATTAGAGAAATTTGATTTTCTTTCATTGAATTAATATGAGTGAAAAAAAAATTAAAATATTGATCGTCGACGACGAAGAAGATCTTTGCGAAATTATTCAGTTTAATTTAGAAAGCGAGGGCTATAAAGCTGAGGTTGCTTACTCTGCCGAAGCTGCACTTAAAAAAAACCTCAAGCAATATCATTTACTTTTACTGGATGTAATGATGGGCAAAACATCTGGTTTTAAATTGGCAAATATCATTCGCAATGAACTTAAATTAAGCGTTCCTATTATTTTTATTACTGCTCGTACCACCGAAAATGATTTATTAACAGGTTTTAAATTAGGTGGTGATGATTACATAACCAAACCTTTTTCAATTCATGAATTAACAGCTAGGGTTAAAGCTGTTTTAGGTCGATCAAATTCAAAACAAACTGAAATTGAATCCAATATAAAAATCAATGAGCTGGAATTAAATTTTTCCCGCCGAGAATTAATTATTAATGATGAACCCATTGATTTAACGCGTAAAGAATTTGAAATTTTAAATTTCCTGATGAAAAATAAAGGGCGTGTATTTTCAAGAGAAGAAATTTTAAAGACCATTTGGGAAAATGATATTATAGTTACCGACCGCACTGTTGATGTTCACATCACACGATTGCGAAAAAAAATGGGTAAATATGGTAAGCACCTTAAAAACAAGGCTGGTTACGGTTATAGTTTCGACTATCAATAAATAAACATTAAAATCAATGAGTGTAAAACTAAACTTTCGAAGAAGACTTTTTATATACTTACTGCTAATCTTTTTGGTATTTACTTTCTTAATATTGGTATTTCAAGCTAATAGAGAAAAAGAGTTTAAACGCAGTCAACTAGAAAATACCTTGGATAATATTACGGTAATCACCAATAATTACTTACAAAAACAAAATATTTTCGAAACCGGAAATTATGAATCTGTGAATTCTTTGGTTGAAATTCTGCCACAATCAGATGTTCGAATTACCATCATCGACGCTAAAGGTTCGGTATTGTTCGACAGCGAAGTAGAAGATGTTATTTCTATGGAAAATCACATCAGTCGACAAGAATTTCAAGAATCAGTTGCTTCAGAGTTTGGTGCAAACATTCGAACTTCGGCTACAACGAAAGAGGCCTATTATTACTACGCTCGCTTTTACGGTAAATATTTTGTTCGAACTGCAGTTTTGTACGACAACAAAATCATTAATTATCTAAAAGCCGATCGCTTGTTTCTGTTTTTTATTACCACTTTATTCCTGGCTTTATGGCTGGTTTTAAATTTGGTTACCAATAGATTGGCCAAAACCATAGATAAGCTAAAGGATTTCGTCATTCGACTCAGTACTGGCAAACATCTCCCAACCACAATTCAATTTCCGGATAATGAATTGGGAGTTATCAGTCGGCAAATTGTTGATGTTTATAAAGAACTAAAAAACACCAAGGATACGATTACTCTTGAACGTGAAAAACTTTTCAATCACCTTTATGCACTAAAAGAAGGAGTTGCTTTCTTTTCTTCAAACAAGAAAAAAATACTTACCAACAATCACTTTATTCAATTTTTGAACATCATTTCTGAAAAATCAAGTATTTCTGCTGAGATGATTTTTATGTCTAAAGAATTTGAACCTATTATTAAATTTATTGATGAACATTTGAGTAGCAACAATCAAATTGTAAGTGATCAATTGCCACAAAATGAATATAGTTTAAATAAAGGCGGTTATTATTTTGATGTTAAATGTATCATGTTTCCCGATAAAAGTTTTGAGATTATTATCATGGATACAACAAGATTAGCCAAACGACAATTAATGAAGCAACAAATGACTTCGAACATTGCCCATGAGCTAAAAACGCCGGTTGCTGCAGTTATTGGTTTTATCGAAACACTTCAAAAAAACAATCTTGATGAAGAAAAGCAGAGGTATTTTATTAAAAAAGCCTATGCCCAGGCTTACCGATTAAAAGAGCTTATTGAAGACATACAGGTGTTAAATAAAATTGAAGAAGCCAGTGGTAAATTTACTTTTGAAAATGTTGTTCTTAAGGACATTATTACTGAGGTGAATGAAAGTTTAAAAACCCGCTTGGAAGAAAAGAATATTAAACTTTCGAGTGATATAAACAATGAAATTATAGTTAATGGTAATCGATCATTGTTAGAATCTGTTTTTCACAACTTGATTGATAACTCAATAAAATACGCAGGAAATAATGCTTCTATCGCCATTTCAAAATATTCGGAAGATAAAAATTTCTATTATTTATCATTCAAAGACACTGGAGATGGAATTCCGGAAGAACATCTGAATAGAATTTTTGAACGTTTTTACCGTGTAGATTCAGGTCGATCACGAAAAAATGGAGGAACAGGTTTGGGCTTGGCCATTGTTAAAAATGCGATTCAGCTCCATCAAGGAACCATTTCTGCCAGAAACTCAAAAGATGGGGGTCTTGAATTCTTATTTACCATCCCTCGTCCTACTGAATAATAGACTTTAATATATAATAATTAAAAGCGAGCTGCACTTAAACAGCTCGCTTTTTTTATTTCCTGTACCAATTTTTTGGATCATTTCATTCGTAATATTTTTTTAACACCCTTTTAACCGTTTAATAACGCATGCTTAATGCTGACGTAACCATAGATGTACACTTTTGCATAAAAACAAACTATTCAAACAAATTACAAAATGAAAAAAAATCTCACATTAATCTTAGCTGTAATTTTTAGTAGTGCAATCATGGTCAGTTCATGTAAAAAGGATGAAGAAGTTATCCCCAATGCACCATCTGTAGTAGCACCAACAGCATCCTCTGATTTAACAGAAGGCGATAATTTAGATGTAAATTTTACGGTTAATATTCCTGGCGGATACGCTTCTTCAAGCGTAACTGCAATCGGAGGAACAGCCACAATAAAAACCGCACCATTAAATGGAGCTCTTACTGGTAGCATTGCAGTTTCTTTTACTGCAGGTCCTAATGCTGGTGCTGCATCAATTACATTAACCGTTATTGATCAAAATGCAAAAAGCAATGATGCAACAGCAGTACTTTCAGTTCAGGAAGAAGAAATGCTTATTTCTGTAAACAGCAATATTACAAGTAACACTACCTGGGAAACCGGAAAAACATATGTTCTGGAAAGCCGTATTGCCGTTGTTGATGGCGTTACATTAACCATTGAGCCAGGTGTTGTTGTAAAAGGTGAAGCCGGAAGTGCTGCCAATGCAACTGCATTAATCATTGCTCAAGGTGGTAAAATTAATGCTGTTGGAACCGAATCACAACCCATCATTTTTACTTCTGTTGCCGATCAATTAGAGCCAGGTGATATTGCAAGTCCAAATCTTGACCCAACTTTAAATGGTCTTTGGGGTGGTATAATCGTATTAGGAAAAGCACATATTTCTTATCAGGATGATCAAGGAGCTGATCAACCAACTGCTTCAATTGAAGGAATTCCTGCCAACGATCCAAACGGAATTTACGGAGGAAGCAATGATGCTGATAATTCAGGTACCATTAAATATATTTCTATCCGACATGGTGGCGCCAATATTGGTGAAGGAAACGAAATTAATGGACTCACTCTAGGTGGTGTAGGTTCAGGAACAACCATCGAAAATGTTGAAATTATCTCTAACCAAGATGACGGAATTGAATGGTTCGGTGGAGCTGTAAACGTTAAAAATGCAATTGTATGGAATACCGGAGACGATGCCATTGACACAGATCAGGCATGGTCGGGTACTGTTGAGAACTTTGTTGTAATCAACCCGGGTGATGAATGTTTTGAATTAGATGGTCCTGAAGGTTCTTATGTAGGAGCTGGTCATCACATTAAAAATGGAACAGTAATCGTAGGTGGTGCATCAGGATTGATTGATTTTGATAACAATACAGATGTAATAATGTCAAATATTTATTTCACTAATTTGAAAGATAACACTCAAGATGTAGAAGGTTACTCTGGTTATTTGGCCGCAGCTAATTTTACTTCTTCAACTTTTGAAGTTACCCTTCCTAATGGAGTTACATTAAGTGAAGTTTTTGAAGGTGGTTCTGATCTGATCACAACTGAAGTTGCAGCCGGTGCATCAACTGTTGGCGCCGACTTAAGTCAATTCAATACTTGGTCTTGGGCAGCAGTAGCTGGTGAACTTACAGACTTATAAAAACACCATATTATACACATACTAAAGAAAACTCATAGGCATTAACCGTCTATGAGTTTTTAATTAAAAAATTGTAATCATATTAGCATGCGAATAATTAAACCATTAATCCTTATTTCTTTTATAATTTCTACCCAATTAGTATTCAGTCAAAAAGGCTTTATCAGAGGTTCTGTTTTTGATGAGGTAACAGGTGAATATTTACCAGGTGTTACCATTTTTGTTGAAGGAACAGAATCAGGTACCATTACTGATCTTGATGGAAAATTTAGTTTTAGTATTGTTCCCGGAATTTATCAATTAAGAATTTCTTACATCTCTTATGAAACCATTCATATTAAAGATGTTATTGTAAAACCTGATGATGTTACTTTATTTGAAAATATAAAACTTAAAGAAGTAGCCATTCAATTAGGAGAAGCTGTAATTACAGCAAAAGCAATTACAAATACTGAGTCTGCTTTACTCACCATGAAACAAAAATCTGTTAATGTTATTGATGGAATTTCATCTGCCCAACTTAAAAAAATAGGTGATTCTAATGTTGCCTCTTCTATGAAACGTGTAACTGGTGTTTCGGTTGAAGGCGGAAAATATGTTTTTGTGCGTGGTTTGGGTGATCGATACACCAAAACCATCATGAATGGATTAGATATTCCCGGACTAGATCCCGATCGAAATTCAATTCAAATGGATATTTTTCCTACAAGCATCATCGAAAATTTGGTGGTTAATAAATCATTTAATGCGGAACTTCCTGCTGATTTTACAGGAGGTATTGTCAATATCAACATTAAAGAATTTCCGGATACAAAAACGGCAAATATTTCAGCTACTGCCGCTTATAATTCAAATGCCCATTTCAAAAATAATTACCTGACTTATGATGGTGGAAAAACCGACTGGTTAGGTTTTGATGATGGAACACGTAAAATTCCTGCAACAGAAAACATTCCGTTTTTTGTAGATGTGATCAGTCAATCTAGCCCAATAAATTCGGAAGTAGGAACACGATTTAAATCCATACTTCAATCTTTTAATTCGACCATGGCTGCCAAAAAGCAAAAAAGTTTCATGGATTTTGGGTTTAACACTTCACTCGGAAATCAATTTACTTCACATAAATATACAATAGGTTATATTTTTTCTTTATCCTATAAAAACAATACTGATTTTTACGAAAATGCCCAATATGGTAATTATGGGCTTTCGAGTGATAAAGACATTACAGAACTAGAAAGACGAGAATACCAGGAAGGAAGCTTTGGAGTTAACAATGTTTTAATGAGCGGATTGGCTGGTTTTGCTATAAAATCGAAAAATGCTAAATACAGAATTAACCTGATGCATTTACAAAATGGTGAATCTCAAGCTGGTATTTTTGATTACGATAAAACCAATTTGGGAACTAGTTTTTTCGGTTTTCAACACACTTTACAATACAGCCAGCGTGCTTTAAGTAATATTTTAATTGATGGTAAATATTCGTCACCCGAATCAAATTGGAATGTTGAATGGAAACTCTCACCTACCCTTTCAAGTATTAATGATCCCGACATCAGGTTCACCAGATATGAAAACCGTAACGGTAATTTTACCATTGGAACAGAAGTAGGTTTTCCGGAAAGGATTTGGAGAGAACTGAAAGAAATTAATTTGGCCGGTGCCTTACATTTAAGTAAAGGTTTTAAAATCAAGGATCAGGATGCAAAACTCAAATTTGGTGTCGCCTATACTCATAAAAACAGAGATTACAATATTCAAAGTTTTGCCATAAATATTCGAAATGTTCCTTTAAATGGCGATCCCAACGAAATTTTTCAGGAAAATAATTTATGGCCCTACGAAGAAAATGTTTTTAAAGGCACAACTTATGAAGCTGCATTTATTCCTGATAATCCCAATAAATTTAAATCAAATGTTCAAAACACAGCAGCTTATGTTTCATTTGAGTTTAATCCACTTAAAAACATTAAAACCATTGCTGGAATCAGGGTCGAGAATTATTTGCAACGTTATACCGGTCAGGATCAATTGGGAGAAAATATTCTGAACAACGATGAAGTTCTTAACAATTTAGATTTTTTTCCAAGCTTAAATATAATTTACAACTTTAGTAAAAAACAAAATTTAAGGCTTTCAGTTTCTAAGACGATTGCTCGTCCTTCATTTAAAGAATTATCTTATTCTCAAATATTTGATCCCATCAGTGGTCGCACTTTTATTGGAGGTTTATTCGAAGATAAAAACATTCAAAGCGGAACTGTTTATTGGGATGGTAAATTAAGTAGCTCAGATATTTATAATGCTGATATACGTTGGGAAATTTTTCACGGAATAGGACAAACTGCTGCCCTTAGCTTATTTTATAAAAAATTCAACAATCCCATAGAGATTGTTCAATATGCCAGAGTACCAGGTTCTTATCAACCACGAAATGTTGGAGACGGACAGGTTTATGGCCTCGAAATTGAACTAAGACAAGATTTATACACCATCAGTAAATCCCTGAAAAACATCAGTTTCAATTTTAATTTTACCTATACCAAATCTGAAATTGAATTGAGTGCCATTGAACTTCTTTCCAGAGAAAGCAGTGCACGAACAGGCCAAAATATTAGTAAATATCGAGATATGGCTGGTCAGGCTCCTTTTATATTAAATGCCGGTTTATCGTATGCAGAAACTGAAAAGGGGTTTGAAGCAGGATTATATTATAATGTTCAGGGAGAAACCCTTCAATATGTTGGTATTGCTGATCGTCCCGATGTTTACTCATTTCCATTTCATAGCCTAAATTTTAATGCATATAAAAAATTTGGTAAGGACAATAATTTTCAAATTGGTTTAAAAATTGAAAACATCTTAAATGAAGATAAAGCTTCAGTTTATAAATCATTTAAAGCTGCCAATCAGTTTTTTTCAACCCTAAATCCAGGTACCAGTTTTCAACTAAAACTGAATTATTCGTTCTAAAAAGAGTTTCAAAATTTTACATTTAAGAATCATATTATTTATGAAAAAAATAAGTATTACAATCATCATATTAACATTTAGCATTTTTAGCATATCACAAGAATTAATCAAAAAAGAAGGTCTTTATTATAAGAATGGAATGTTATACTCAGGTATTCATAAAGAGTATTATGAGGGCGGAAAAATTAAAATCCAGTATGAAATTAAAGATGGTGCTTTAAATGGAAAAACCAATCTTTATGATAAAAATGGTCAAATTCAGGAACAACGATCCTATTCAGAGGGCAAAAAATCTGGTTTATGGATTAATTGGAATCAACAAGGTGTAAAAATTGCTGAAGCCAATTATTTGAACAATCAAAAACATGGTTCCTGGTTTATATGGGATGCAGACAGTAATTTACTTTATGAAATGTATTATCAAAATGGGGACAAAACAGGAACCTGGAAAATTTTTAATAAAGATGGAAAACTCATCAGTAAGCGAAAATTTTAATATTTCATGAATTTAAGAATTAACATTTTTGTAATTATTCTGTCATTAAATCTCAATATAAATGCTCTTTCTTTGCGCTATAAATAAAAAACAATAAAACACCCCTGTTTTTTTATTAAGAGATTCACAAGGAATAATTTAAACATAAATAGCAAAATATTAACATCTTACAAATTTATAAACAAATGAAAAAGATCGTATTTTCCTCATTATTGGTATTAATTACCTTAGTTGCTTTTACCACAAACATCATTAATAAAGAAAATTCAAAAGAGGCTACAGTTTCAGAAACATCTTTTAATCATTTCTCATTAAAAGGTAAAGTTTTAGATTTAAGTTCAGGTGAAGCTTTGGCCGGCGTTGAAGTAAAACTTGAAGGTTATAATCAGAAAGTCTATACTGATTTTGATGGTAATTATTCGTTTAACAACTTAAAACCAGGTAAATACAATGTAATCGCTTCCTACATATCTTATAATAAAAGTTACATTGAAAAATTGAATTTATCATCCAACGAAGACTTGAACATCAAACTTCAAACTTCAAATTAAGATTTATAGATGAAGCCCATTGGGCAATCTATATATGTGAATACAATTTTTTTTAACACAGGCTTTAAAAGCCTGTGTTTTTTATTGCCTTAGTTTTTCTTTGCACATAAATAAAAGATCAATCCGATAATTGGACTAAAAATCATGCTTATAAAAAACATCCATTCTCTGCCCAGTTTATTATCTTTTGGTGTATTTTCTGAAATGATTAAAGCACCCAAATACCAAAAAATAAAAAGACCGATGATTAATATTTCATTCATATTTCAGCCTCTAAAAGTAAAAAATTATTAAAAATACGATTGGAATTAAAATTCCCAGAACAGTCATCCAGGCACCCCTTCCCGTAATTCCTTTCTTCCCTCTTGCAATAAATAATCCGGTAATCGAAATCAATATTAAAGATCCTGAAAAAATATCTGAATACCAGGTCCAGTATTTAACCGGATTATAATGCAGATAATTCATGGGTTTAAAAAATAATCGTCGCTTGGTTTGCTCAAACAAACCCTCTCCATTTTCTAAATCAAGATAAACTGTTCCATTTTTTAAAAATACTTTAAGTTCGGTTTCTGAAGGAAAATAATGATTTAAATAGGGGTTATCAATTTCTTCTTCTGCTAAAAATTTTTCTATAAAAGCTTTATCAACATTTTCCGGAACATCAATCTGTAATTCATCAGTTACAATCACATAATTCGGGTTCCAGTCGTGCATATGATTAATGGCTATTCCCGAAAGACAATAAATAATCGTCATTCCAAAAAAGAAATATCCAAAGTCGCGGTGAATTACCCGATTCCATTTTCTCCAATTAAAATTCATATGTAAACTTTTAGATAGTTTAAAAACAAAAAGCCGGAATAAATTCCGGCTTCTATTAAAAAATAATAATTTATTCTTCCCGTTCTTTGGCTTTTATAACTTCATAATTTTGACAAACGATGGAATAAAATGCCAATCGGTTTGTTCCTTCATCAGCCATTTGCTTTCGATATTTAGCAATGCTTTCGTTGGCAGCAATGTGTTCTCCCATATCTGCAGCTTCACCCTTTCCAACTCCATGTCCATCACCTTCACCTACTTTATCAGCAGCTGCCAATTCACTTTCCCAGGTTAATAAATATTCTTCGTCAATAATGAGTGCTTCAATAACACCTTCAACCTGAATTTTACTTCCTGTTAAATCGGTATTAAAAGCCGACATATTTTCGCCTGTGGTTATTTTTATTGAAGCTTCTGATCCATCTTCAACCAAAAACATTTTTTTTCCACCATGCTGACAAACATGATTAACGGTTGCAATCATTACAACTGGTTTACCAATTAAATCACCTGCTTTAGCTTCAAAATCATTTACCATTAATTCGGTAGGCTTTGCAGCTTCACTAGTTTCTGCTTTCTGTGTACTATTTGCACATGAAATTAATAAGGTTGATGCAAATAAAACGATCATTAATTTTTTAATCATTTTTCCTCCTTTGTTTGATAGTTTGTGTGTGTAATATTAGTTGACTTTTCTTCCTTTAACGACTCTTTGTTGAATTTTTCGGATGTACTCCTGATCTTTTTTAACGAGTAATTTGGCTTTTTCACTTCCTGGCTGTATTAAATATTTATCGCCATCATAAATAATCTCACCATATGATCTTAAATCTTGATTTATAAATAATTGATAATATTTTCCACTAACATCTGTATTAAAAATTAAGTATTTATTTTCTCCGGTTTCAAAAGCCATATTTAATAAACCGTTTTCAACAAATTCGCAGGTTCCTGGTGTATTCTTTTTAATGATGATGTTATTGATCATTTCTCCTTTTTCGAAACGAATGGCTCCATTTGCAATAGCTGCCGAATCGTAAGGCATTATTTTTTTTAATATAATTTTATTTGAAGTATAAAATTGAACCTTATTAATCTCTAAATCATATTCATTCAGCTTCACCCTCATATCATTGGTAAAATATATTTTATTAGAACATGAAGATGTTAATAATAAGATTGTAAATATTGACACCAGATTAATAAAATACTTTCTCATTTTTTTGAATAATTGATTCATATAAAATGATTTTAACGAAACTTATTTAATAATGTTTAGTTTTTTTGAAATATCCAACATCTTTACAATTGGAGTTTTTGCTTTTACAATCACCTCATCTGATAATTTTACCTCAGGATTTTCATTTTTTAAACAATTATATAATTTTTCTAAGGTATTCAATTTCATATATGGGCAATCATTACACGAACAAGTTTCATCTGTTGGTACAATAATAAATTCTTTCTTTGGTGAATTTTTTTGCATTTGATGCAAAATTCCGCTTTCAGTTGCAACAATATATTTTTGTGAATCATCTGATTCAGTAAATTTTAACATGGCATTGGTTGATCCTACAAAATCAGCCAATTCTAGTACTTGACCTTTGCATTCGGGATGTGCAACCAATTTAGCATCAGGATTTTTAATTTTTAAATTAATGATGGCTTCAGTTGATAGAATATCGTGTACTTCACAAGTTCCATCCCATAAAACCATTTTACGACCACTAATACCATTAATATATCCACCCAAATTTTTATCCGGAGCGAAAATTATTTTTTGATCTTTTGGTAATGAATTAACAATCTGAACCGCATTTCCTGAAGTACAAATAATATCCGACATTGTTTTAATATCAGCTGTACAGTTTATATAAGAAATAACCATGTGGTCGGGATATTTCTTTTTAAATTCTGAAAATTCCTTTGGTGGACATGAATCTGCCAACGAACAACCAGCTTCCAAATCAGGAAGCACAACCTTAATATTTGGATTTAGAATTTTAGCCGTTTCAGCCATAAAATGAACTCCCGCAAAAACAATTAACTTCGCATCAACTTTTGAAGCTTGTTGAGCCAAGGCTAAACTGTCTCCAACAAAATCTGCGAGATCTTGAATTTCCGGAATTTGATAATAATGCGCTAAAATAACCGCATTCTTCTCTTTTTTTAATTCTTTAATTTTCGCTATTAAATCCATATCACTGCAAAAATAAATCTTTTAATCAATCGCCTTTAATTATTCTTAATCTTTAATACATATATAAATAAAGTTTTAAATAATTTCTATTTAATAATATAGATTTGTTGATAAGGATGAAAACTATTTTAAGCTATTCTTGACTTTCCTTCTTTTACAGTTTAATTAACAATATTTTTATACAATTGTTAATATTAGTTGATTGATTTTAAATTTTTTATTAGTGATATTAACAAGTGTTAATTACTTCGATTGTTAATATGTTGTTTTTATAATTACATTCATTTGATGTTAATAATGATAACACAAATTCTCATAAATAGGAACATTTGTTAGTTTCGTTAATGAAGCTTTATTCAATTGTTAATTAGCATCAAAATTTACTCTTTTTAATAACAATGAATTTGAGAAATAAACATTTTATTGTTGATAATTGATATGAATTTGAAAATAAGGAAGCTATAAAAAACGACTAATTTTGAATAAAAAATTAATCCGCTTATAATTAAGCTGATAATAAATCAACCTTTATTTTTGAGTACATTTGCATTAAATTTTTATTAACAATGATAAATAAGCAAACAACAATTCCAATTGCATCTGATCATGGTGGATTTGAAATGAAAGAATATTTAAAAAAGAAGTTAATTGAGCAAGGTTACGATATCAAAGATATGGGAACTTATTCAACAGATAGTGTCGATTATCCAGACATGATCCATCCTTTGGCTAAATCAATAAATGCAGAAGAATATAAATTTGGGATCATTTTATGTGGCAGTGGTAATGGTGCGCAAATGACGGCTAATAAATATCCTAATGTAAGGGCTGGTTTATGTTGGACTGTAGAACAGGCACATTTAATTCGCCTGCATAACAATGCCAATATTATTTCAATTCCTGGTCGATTTGTTGAAGAAAAAGTAGCTTTGGAAATGGTAACTACTTTTTTAAGTACTGATTTTGAAGGAGGAAGACATATTAACAGGGTAGAAAAAATTTCAAAAATAAACTAAGTTGGACGCATATAGTCAGTTTCATAAAGAATCAGGAATTAAAGCTTTTGATAAAGAACATCGGAAGAAAATTAATTTTAATATTTCAAAATATGATGCTGCTGTAATAAATGGAAAATCACAATATAAAGATCTGGAGAAAGCTAAAAACAGAGCAGGCTTTATAAAATATAAGGTCATTAATGACCTGGATAAATACCTCATTCAATTCGAAGATAATTTTACAGCAAATGGCGGAAAAGTAATTTGGGCTCAGGATAAAAAAGAAGCATTAAAAGAGATCTTCGAAATTGTAAAAAAAAATAACATCAAACAGGTAGTTAAAAGTAAATCGATGACTACCGAAGAAATTGATTTAAATGAAGCTTTTGAAAAGAAAAAATTAAAAGCTTTAGAAACAGATTTAGGCGAATATATTGTTCAGTTGGCAGGAGAAAAACCTTATCATATTGTAACTCCTGCCATGCACAAATCAAAAGAGGATGTTGCTAAATTATTCAATAAAAAGTTTGATACAGATATTGAAGCAACTGCTGAAGAATTAACGATTTTCGTAAGAAATTTATTGAAAGAGAAATTTGTTGAAGCAGATTTAGGAATTAGTGGTGCTAATTTTTTAATATCAGAAGCAGGTGCAATAGCATTAACTGAAAATGAAGGCAATGGAATGATGACAATGTCATTTCCTAAAATACATATTGTAATAGCCGGAATTGAAAAATTAATACCTCGATTAACAGATTTGGATTTATTTTGGCCCTTACTTGCAACCCATGGAACTGGTCAAAAATTATATGTTTATAATTCGATCGTTAGTGGCCCTAAAAAACCTGATGAGAAAGATGGCCCAGAAAAAATGTATGTCATTTTATTGGACAATAAGCGAACAAATTTATTGGCTCAGGAAAGACAACGCAGAGCTTTATCTTGCATCAGATGCGGAGCTTGTTTAAATGCATGCCCTGTTTATAAAAACATTGGAGGTCATACTTACAAAACCATTTATAGTGGTCCTATAGGTGCTGTAATTAATCCGTTTATGCTTGATTTTAAGGAATATAAACATCAAAGTTTTGCTTCAACTTTATGTGGTAGATGTACCGAAGTTTGTCCGGTAAATATTCCTTTACACGAATTATTGCTTGTTAACAGAAATGATGCAATTAAGAAAAAATACTACAGTAGTAAGGATAAAATTTCAACTGACCTTTGGAAAAAATCAATGATCAGTCGCAAGAAAATGGATATGTTAGGAGCCAAAGGTAAAAACCTGATGATTAAACAAATGTTTAAAAAATCGTGGGGTCCTCATCGCGAACTTCCCAAAGTTGAAAACAAATCATTCAACAAGTTATGGAAAGAACAGAATGATAAAGAATAAAAAAAAGCCGGCTATTAACCGGCGTTTTTCATGAATATTTTTAAAAAGCTTAGTCCAGTAATTCTGCAACTTTTGCTCTCAGCTCTTCAGCTCTTAAATTTTTAGCAATAATAACGCCATCTTTATCAAGTAAAATACTGTGAGGAATTGAATTTACACCATATAATTTGGCTGCACTATTCGACCAATATTTTAATCAGAAACATGACTCCAGGTAAGTTTATCTGATTCAATAGCTTCTAACCATTTGGCTTTATCTTTATCTAAAGAAATACCAATAACATCAAATCCTTTGTCTTTATAATCGTTGAATACGGCAACTACATTCGGATTTTCTCTTCTACATGGTCCACACCATGAAGCCCAAAAATCAACTAAAGTATATTTACCTTTTAAAAGTGAAGAAAATTCGACAGCTACATCCTCAGTATTATTCATGGTAAAATCAATATAAGGTTTTCCGATGGCTACCGATTGAAGTATTTCAACCCTTGTTTTTAATTCCTGAACATAAGAAGATTGATCGATTGTGGGATCAAACCCGGAAGTAATGGCTTCCAATTGATCTAATTTGAAATAATAATTGTTTTGAAATGCAAGGAAAGCTGAAACAACAGAAGTATTGTTTTCGAGTATATATTTGTAAGTAAAATCAACTTTACCTTCATTCAATGATTCCATCTTCTTCTCAAGTTGATTTTTTAGTTCTTCATTTTTTTCTTGATAAGCCATGCGATACTCTTCATATAATTTTTGAATTTGCTCATCAAAAACTTTTGTTTGTTCATAAAAACCTGCCAGCTCATCTTGTGCTGGTGATCCTGTAATTTTTACTTGTCTGATACTATCGATATGGCCATTAACATTAATTTTAGCAGCATCAACAAAAACCGGAATATTACCACGTTTATCTTTAAGGCTTAAATAATACATTTCAGGAAAATCAATATTTCCTTTAAAACTAATAGTAGTAGTTACATCAGCAGAATCAAGTTTTAACCATTCACCACTTTTACGTTGGCTTAAGTAAACAGTACCTTCATCAATACCTTTTAAGTTTACGTTTATTGAATAAGAATTATCGTTAGTTGGTTGGCTGGTGCAGGATGCAATCACCAAAGTGATAAGTGCTAAATAGAATAATTTTTTCATGAGCTTATTTTTTTAGTTTAAAGATGTATTCAATCACGATTAAAATAATGTTTACAAAGCTAATAAAAGCTGTTATAATGCAAAATTAGACTTTATTTTTTTGAGTGTAAAACATGTATTGACTAAGGATAATTAAAACAATGGTAAAAACTGAACTTAATAATGCTCTTCTTAGGGTTAATAAAAAATCGCTTAACCTAAATATTTCAAGATAGAATAAAGATAAGTGATGTACGAGTGTAAGTATACTTGCGTATAATAAAAATGACTTAAATCCAAAATGTTTAATTCCGATTTTTACTTCAGGACTGGGTTCAAGTTTAGGTATTAAAAGATGAATTAATTTAGGTCGTAAATAAGCAATAAATACGGTGGCGGCAATATTAATACCAATGGTATGCGAAAAATAATCGATGGTGTAACCCATTAAAAAAGCCAGGATTAACAAAAGCCATCTTGGAGTTTCGAGTGGAAGCAATATAATAAAAAGAATATAGAGGTATGGATTTACATATCCCATCAATTGAATATTGTTCAAAACAAATATTTGAAGAAAAATCAAAAAGATAAATCGAAAAATATTGGCAAAAATATACCTAGTCATTTTCTGCCTCCTTTCTTAACAATAACTGTTCTTCCTTTCTGATATTTTCGATGATGTAAACATTTCGTAAACCATTAAAATCAGTAGAGAATTTAATAACGGCATCATTTAAATTTGCTCCTTCGCGCGAATTGTAACTCTCAACAGTTCCAATCAAAATACCTTCCGGAAAAATTAATGAATGTCCAGAAGTTATGATGGTATCACCATAAAGCAATTCAATATGAGATGGAATGTCTTCAAGGCTTCCTCTTAAATAATCCATTTTATCCCAAAGAATATTGGCCAACTGATTGTTTTTTTTAATCTTGGCACTTATTTTACTGTTTTTATGTAAAACAGACATCACTGAACAGTAATTTTCAGAAACAGCAACTATTGAACCTACAATTCCTTCACTTGAAATAACAGCCATATCAATTTTAATTCCATCTTTCATACCCTTATTTAACATGAGATAATTATTGGGTTTGTGAATGGAATTGGATATAATTTTTGCTCCGATATAATTATAAATGGTATCGGGTGGTGTATATAAGCTATCAGTAATAATTGGGGTAAAAATTAAATTTTTAAGGTAGGTATTTTCCTGAACCAATAAATCATTCGTTTTCTTTAACTCAAAATAATCGATAATATTGGTGTAGGTATTATTTAAAGAACCACTGATCTGACTTGTACTATTAATGATAACTGAACTCTGATAATTTTTACCGTTGAGCATCAGCATAAATGCAATAATTTCCAGAAAAATAAAAAGGAAAAATATATTGTTCTTCCGCAGAAAAGCCAATAAATATCGCATTCGAAACTAATTTGTTAACGTAAGATTACATTTATAAGTATCCCAATTATCTAATCAGGAATGTAAATTTATCAAAGTTTTTAAGTGCAATTCCTGTACCTCTGGCAACAGCTCTTAACGGATCTTCTGCAACATGAACAGGTAATTTTGTTTTTAAGTGGATTCGTTTATCCAAGCCTCTTAACATAGATCCTCCACCAGCTAAATAAATTCCGGTACGATAAATATCGGCCGAAAGTTCTGGAGGAGTCATTTCTAATGCATTTAAAACAGCGGTTTCAATTTTAGAAATGGATTTATCCAATGCTCGTGATATTTCAGCAGAATTAACTTTAATTTCTTTAGGAATTCCAGTAAGCATATCACGACCATGAACTGCATAATCATCAGGTGGATTTTCAATGTCGGGCATGGCAGCACCTACTTCAATTTTAATCCTCTCTGCGGTTCGTTCGCCAATGGTTATATTGTGTTGCTTGCGCATATATTCTTCAATATCAGCATTAAAATCATCTCCGGCAATACGGATGGATTTGTTATTTACAATTCCACCAAGAGCAATAACAGCAATTTCACTGGTACCACCTCCGATGTCAATCACCATATTACCTGTGGGTTCTAAAACATCAATACCGATTCCAATAGCTGCAGCCATGGGTTCATGAATCAGCTTAACATCTTTTGCACCAGCCTGTTCAGCCGAATCTTTAACAGCCCTTTCTTCAACTTCTGTAATTCCTGAGGGAATACAAATCACCATTTTTAAAGCAGGAGGAAACAAAGTGTTTTTGGTGTTGATCATTTTAATAAATTCCCTAATCATGTATTCTGATGATTGAAAATCGGCAATAACACCATCTCGCAACGGCCTGATTGTTTTTATGTTTTCATGGGTTTTTCCATGCATCATCATGGCCTTTTTCCCAACAGCAATAATTTTTCCGGTATTTCTTTCCAATGCAACGATGGATGGTTCATCAACCACCACCTTATCATTGTATATAATAATTGTGTTTGCAGTACCAAGATCAATTGCAATTTCTTTTGTTAGAAAAGAGAAAAGGCCCATATTTTATTTTTTTTAAAAAGATGAAAAATACAATTCGCTAATTTAGTGTTTAAAGTGTCTTATTCCAGTAAATACCATCGATATATTGTGCTGATTACAAAATTCGATGGAGTCTTTATCTCTTACAGAACCTCCAGGTTGAACAACTGCAGTAATTCCTGCATTATGAGCAATTTCAACTGAATCGGCAAAAGGGAAAAATGCATCAGATGCCATTACCGCTCCTTTTGTGCTAAACCCAAAAGTTTCAGCTTTTAAAACGGCTTGTTTTAGTGCATCGACTCTTGATGTTTGTCCAACCCCACTTGCTATAAGTTGTTTGTTTTTAACCAGAACAATTGTATTTGATTTGGTATGTTTAACAATTTTGTTGGCAAAAATCAAATCCTCTATTTCTGAAGGAGATGGTTTGCTTGCTGTAACCGTTTCAAAATTTTCAGCAGTTTCAGTTTTCAAGTCTTTATCTTGAACCAAAACGCCATTTAATACTGATTTAAATTGTTTTACAGGAAAATCAAACGCTTTCTTCTGTAAAATTATTCTATTTTTCTTAGATTTTAAGGTTTCGAGTGCATTATTTTCGTAGCCTGGTGCCAATATTATTTCAAAAAAGAGTTTATTAATTTCTTCTGCACTTTTTTCATCAATGATTTGGTTAGAAATTAGTACTCCTCCAAAAGCAGAAATAGGATCTCCGGCCAGGGTATCTTTCCATGCATCAACCAATAATTTTCGGCTTGCCAAACCACAAGCATTGTTATGTTTTAGTACGGCAAATGTAGGATCGTCAAATTCCATCATTAAATTTATGGCTGCCTCAAGATCGGTTAAGTTATTGTATGAAATTTCTTTCCCATGCAATTGCTTAAATACTTCATTTATGTCACCAAAAAATAAAGCTTTTTGATGTGGATTTTCACCATATCTGAGCGAACGATTTTGACCAATACTTTGCTTGAAAACCGGTAAATCTTCTGCTTTATTAAAATAATTAAAAATAGCGGTGTCGTAATGCGAAGAAACATCGAAGGCTTGAGCAGCAAAAGCTTTTCTGTCGGCCAGACTGGTTTCACCATCTTTTTCATTTAGTAAATTCAATAAAGATGCATATTGTTCCATTTTTGAAACGATCAATACATCTTTAAAATTTTTGGCAGCAGCACGAATTAATGAAATACCTCCAATGTCAATTTTTTCAATAATATCCTGCTCTTTGGCGTCTGAAGCAACTGTTTTTTCAAAAGGATAAAGATCAACAATAACCAAATCAAATTCCGGAATATCGTATTCAGATAATTGATTTTGATCACCTTCCATATCTCTACGAGCAAGTATTCCTCCAAAAACTTTTGGATGTAAAGTTTTTACTCTGCCACCTAAAATGGATGGATATCCGGTAAGTGATTCTACGCTGCTTACTTCCACACCTTGTTTTTCAATAAAGTCGAAAGTACCTCCGGTCGAATAGATTTTTATATTCAGCTCATTTAAACGATCAACAATTTCTTTTAAACCGTCTTTACTATAAACTGAAATTAAAGCGTTCTGTATCTTTTTCAATGTGTTAGCTCTTTTAAAAATGAACTGCAATTTTATTAAAAATCAGGGCAATAAGCAATATATTTCAATAATATTTTTGAATTCAATTTTCAATATTAACTTGTTTTCGTAAAATTCAAAATTTAACGAAAAAATGCCCCAACAGATACTATTATAAACACTTTTCAATATTTAACCAACCAATGTTTTTTGTATTATCTTTGAGAATTCCTATGTTTTTCAACATGAAAAATTTAGGGTAATCAGAAAAACATTTGAACGATGATCTTATTTAAATTAATTAGAGAAAGTTATGTGTTTGCCATTCAGGCGATTGTGATAAACAAAACCCGAACTTTCCTGTCCTTACTTGGAATTACCATTGGTATTTTTTCGATTATTTCTGTTTTTACTGTTTTCGATTCAATGGAACGCAACATCCATAAAACCATTGATACTTTAGGAGATAATGTATTATTCGTTCAAAAATGGCCTTGGGTGATGGATGGAAACAGCCCATGGTGGGATTATATAAAAAGACCTGAACCTAAATTGTCAGAATTATCCGAAATACAAAAGCGAAGCAATACCATTCAATCTTCCGCATTCATGATTGGTATAAGCCGTACTGTTAAATATCAATCAAAAAGCATTGAAAGAGCTACCATTATTGCAGGTTCTCACGATTATAAAGATGTGATGAGTTTCGATTTAAAAGAAGGAAGGTATTTTACACAACTTGAATCGGCCAGTGGAAAAGCGGTCGTAATTATTGGAAGCGATGTAGCTGATGAGGTTTTTGAAAATTTAGATCCTATTGGCAGAAGATTGAAAATTTTTGGAAGAAATCTAGAAGTAATTGGAGTAACGGTAAAAGAAGGCGAAAGTATTTTTGGAGATACATCGGATGATCAATTGTTAATTCCCTTAAATTTTGCCCGAACTGTGGTTGATCTTCGAAACATCTCATCAAATATCATTGTTAAAGCAAAACCAAATGTAAGTAATGATGAAATGAGAGATGAACTTACAGGAATTTTGCGCTCACTTCATAAATTAAAACCTGCAGTTGAAGATGATTTTGCCATCAATGAAACCGATTTAATTTCGAAACAATTTGATAGTTTGTTCGGTGTTATTTCTGTGGTTGGATGGATCATTGGAGGTTTTTCATTATTGGTTGGGGGATTTGGAATAGCCAATATTATGTTTGTTTCGGTTAAGGAAAGAACCAATCAAATTGGAATTCAAAAATCTTTAGGCGCTAAAAATTATTTCATCTTATTACAGTTTTTATTTGAAGCTGTTTTTCTCTCATTATTAGGAGGTATTTGTGGTTTGCTTATCATTTTATTGCTGGTGTTTATCGTAAATATGCAAGGAATGTCATTTGAGTTGGTACTTACCCTAAACAACATCATGCTCGGAATTGGAGTATCCGGATTAATTGGACTTATTTCAGGATCTATTCCTGCCAGAAATGCCTCAAGGTTAAATCCTGTTGAAGCCATGCGATCTACATTCTAAGATCAAATTTCTTCTGGCCTGTAAATATTTTACATTCTACAATGTAAAAGAGTTAATTGTAATAACAATTAAAAACTTGTCGATTGTTCAAAACTCGACAAAAATAATCCTTTGCGATTCCGTATCTTTATAGCAAGCATATATCTTATGAAAAAACGCTGGGTCATAAAAGAAAAAGGTGATAATGAGAAGATTAGTAATCTGGCTCATGTGTTAAAGGTTGATGATAATATTGCAAACCTTCTCGTACAAAGGGGAATTTATACCTACGATCAAGCCAAATATTTTTTTCGCCCTCAATTGGCGCATTTACACGATCCCTTTTTAATGAAGGACATGGACAAAGCTGTTGAGCGAATTGAGCAGGCCTTGTCAAAAGATGAGAAAATATTGGTTTATGGTGATTATGATGTAGATGGAACAACAGCTGTTTCACTTGTTTATACCTACCTGAAATCTTTTTATGAACACATTGATTTTTACATTCCAGATCGATATTCAGAAGGATATGGAATCTCATTTCAGGGAATTGATTTTGCGGCAGAAAATAAATTTTCCCTTATCATTGCCTTGGATTGTGGAATTAAAGAAGTTGAAAAAATTGATTACGCAAAGACTAAAAATGTTGATTTTGTAATTTGTGATCATCATCGTCCCGGAGATGAACTTCCTGCTGCTGTTGCAATTCTTGATGCCAAAAGATTAGATTGTGAATATCCGTTTAAGGAACTTTCCGGTTGCGGAGTTGGCTTTAAGTTGGTTCAGGCTTTTGAAAATAAAAACAATCTTTCACCTCACGATATTTTCGACTTACTGGATTTGGTCGCTGTAAGTATTGCAGCTGATATTGTACCGGTGACCGGTGAAAACAGAACCCTGGCTTATTATGGACTAAAGCAAATCAATTCATTTCCACGTCCCGGAATTGAAGCCATTTTAAAATACAGCAACATTAAAAAACAAGATGATATTAATAACGATCAGTTTTTTAACCGTGAGTTGACCATTAGTGATTTGGTTTTTTTAATCGGTCCCAGAATTAATGCTGCCGGAAGAATAAAAAGTGCACGCAATTCTGTTGAATTATTGATTTCAGAAAAAGAATCGTACGCCAGTGAATTGGCTGCAAACATTAACACCTTAAATACCGAAAGAAGAAATTTGGATCATTCGGCAACAGAAGAAGCACTTGAAATTATTCATGCCAATAAAGATTATTCAAAGCAAAAAAGCACTGTTGTTTATCAACCCGAATGGCATAAAGGAATTATTGGAATTGTAGCCTCAAGATTAACAGAACACTATTACCGCCCAACCATAGTTTTAACAGAATCTAATGGATTTATCACAGGATCTGCTCGTTCGGTAAAAGATTTTGATGTTTATGATGCCATCGATCATTGTAGTGATTTGCTCGAGCATTTCGGAGGACATAAATATGCTGCAGGATTGTCGTTAAAACCGGAAAAATTTGAAGCATTTAAAGCAAAATTTGAAAGCTATGTAAGTGAGCATCTGAGTGAAGAAATGATGGTTCCTGAAATTGAAATAGACGCTCTGTTAAGTCTCAATAAAATTGATTCTAAGTTTTTCAGAATACTGAAACAATTTGCCCCATTCGGACCAGGAAATATGTCACCTGTTTTTAAGGCAGAGAAAGTGGTTGATGCAGGTTTATCAAAAATTGTAGGTGCCAATCATTTAAAATTAAATGTGATTCATCAATTGATTTCAGGTTTACCATTTCCGGCGATAGCTTTTCAACAAGCTGAATATTTCGAACACATCAGAAAAGGCCTACCTTTTGACATTTGTTATCACCTGGAAGAAAATGAATGGAATGGGAATGTTAAGCTTCAGCTCAATATCAAGGATATTAAAATTAAGGAATAAGAAATTTAAAAAGTTATAAATGCTTTGGCAATTAAAAATAATCCGAAAATTGCTAAACCAACACCAGCTATTCTGTTAATCAGCAACATTATTTTGGGTGTTAAAAATCGTTTAATTTTATAAGAAGCAAAACATTTTAAAATATCTGTTGATAAAACGGTTAAAAGTGTTGCACTAAAAAAAATGTACATTGAACGTACATTGGCTTCAAAATTTGCCGTCATACCAACCACAACTCCCATCCAAAATATCCAAACAAATGGATTTGCAATATTCAAAAAGAACCCTTTAAAAATATAAGTTCCCGGCCAGGGTGTTTTAACCTTAATTTCAGGGCCACTATTAATGGGTGGTTTTCGGGTATAGGTTACAATACCAAAAATGATAAGGATAATTCCACTTATTATGGCAAAAGCAAGATTATTTTCCGGTTTTGAAATTATTTGAATGGCTCCAACAAAACAAAGAGCGACCAAAGCAAGATCACTTAAAAAAATACCAATAGCCAGTAAAATTCCTGATAAAAATCCACGATGAATGGTTGTTTGAAGCAGGGCAAATAATGCCGGTCCAAAACCAAAAAATATGGCTAAGGTTAATCCTAAAATGATACCTTCAATTAACGGACCCATGAATTTTTATTTGGCTTGAGTTTTTAAATAGTTTTCCCACTCGGCTAACTTGGCTTCTTTTAATACCCTGGGGAATTTGTTAGCGCTTCCTTCTTTTCCATGAATCTTCATCCAGTTCTGAAAACTTTCGAGGGGATAAATTTCAACAATTACATCTTTAATGGCTTCAATACGTTCAACCCTGTAATCATCGTTTAATTTACTGAGATAACAGTCGAGTTTTTCTTTGGCTACTTCAGGATTAATTTTATGATTTGTTCCTAAAAACCATTTATGAGCAAAGAGTGACCCATGTTTGATACCTGAAACGGTAAATTCATTGATTTCAACATTTAATTCATCCTGGAGCATTTTTACAGCGCGATTCATATTTTCCTGAGATAAGTGTTCGCCGCATATACTTAAAAAATGTTTGGTCCGACCGGTTACCACAATTTCCTGATGTTCAAGAGATACAAATTTAACAGTATCGCCAATCAAATACCTCCAGGCACCTGCACAAGTTGTTAGCAAAAGTGCATATTCTTTTCCTTCTTCTACTTCATCAATGGTTAAAGCCTGTGGATTCTTTTTGATATTTCCTTCGTAATCAAAATTGTCATCATTAAAAGGAACAAATTCATAAAATAAACCACTGTCCAAAACCATATGCATTCCTTTTGCATTTAGTCGGTTCTGGTAGGCAATATATCCTTCAGATGCTAAATAAGATTCAATGTATAAAATGGGTTTTTTAAATAATTTTTCAAAACTTTTGGTATAGGGCTCAAATGAAACTCCGCTATGAACATAAACAGATAAATTTGGCCAAATATCATGTATGGAATTCAAATTATAATGTGAAATAATTTTTTCTAAAAGAATTTGAATCCATGCAGGAACGCCAACAATTACACCAATATCCCATTCTTTGGCTTTTTTGATGATTTCTTCCAGTTTAGTGCTCCAGTCATGTTCTTTCGAAATTCGTTTGCCGGGTTTGTAAAAATGTTGAAACCAAAATGGAATATTGCCAGCCTGAATACCCGAAAGATCACCTTCATAATAAGTGCCATTATAATTTAAGTGGGTGCTACCACCTATGGCCAGCATTCCTTTTTCATAAAACTCAATGGGAAAATCGTAATTAACGGTTGACACCAATTGTCGGATGCTTGATTTACGTATGGCCCGAATCATTTCAGAAGTAACAGGGATTTGTTTACTTGAAGCTTCTGAAGTACCTGAGGTTAATGCAAAATATTTTACCCGGCCTGGCCAGCTCACATAAGCTTCTCCATTAACGGATCGAAACCACCATTTTCTGAACATGGAATTATAATCATAAACAGGAACTTTTTCACGATATGCTTTCATGAGATCTTCCTGCTTCAATATTTCATAAAAATTATAATGCTCGCCAAAAGCAGTATATTGAGCTTTTTTTAACAGTTTTTGTAATACTTTTTTTTGAGCGGTATGTGCACTAACTTTCTTCCTGTGTTCAAAAGGAATATTGCGTAATTCGTACGCTTTTTTTATAATTGACCCTAATATTGGCATGTATGTTTGCTATCAAATTCATGTAAAATTATAAAAATTTGCCATATTTTATATCTTCGTTTTATAATGGCCACAATAAAATCCATCTTTAAAAAAATATTATTTCTTATTGGGATGTTAATCATCCTTTTAGCTTTATTTTTAATTTACATTAGCCTGAATGATTTTCAACCTCCCGACTCTAAATCTTTGCTTGTTGATATAAAAAACCCATCACAAATTGAATTTGACTCTTCTTTTTCGCTGATGAGTTGGAATCTTGGATACAATGGGTTGGGTAAAGAAATGGATTTCTTTTATGATGAAGGAAAACAAGTCAGAGCCAATGAAAAATTAAGCTCTCATTATCTGGAACAAAATCTCAATTTGGTTAAAAGTCGAAGCGATATTCATTTTTGGTTTTTTCAGGAAGTTGATCAGCATTCGAAAAGAAGTTATTTTATTAATCAGGAAAATGAACTTACAGAGAGCCTGTCAAATTACAATTCTGTTTTTGCAAAAAATTATGCAGTAAAATGGGTTCCTGTTCCGTTGTTAAATCCAATGGGGAAAGTGAATGCCGGACTCATGACCTTCTCAAAAAATTCGCCCATTGAGGCTTTGCGTATATCTTATCCCAATATTGCAGCCTGGCCCAATAATTTGTTTTTACTTGACCGTTGTTTTATCCTCAGTCGGTATTTATTGCCCAACAACAAACATTTGGTATTAATGAATACCCACAATTCATATTATGTTAGCAATGATTCGTTAAGAAAAGTTGAGTTAGAAATTATTCGCCAAAAGATGCTTGAAGAATACAAGGCTGGGAATTATATTGTTGCAGGTGGTGACTGGAATCGTTTACCTGCGAATTTTCATGAGGATTTTAAGGGACAAATGAAACAATTACAAAAATCTGTTCCGGTTTTTGAAAATGATTTTTTACCGAAGAATTGGCTTTGGGCATACGATACGACTTTGTTTACCAATCGTGAATTAAATTTTCCCTATGATGAAAAGATGAGCCAGAAATCAAGCATTGATTATTTCATTGTTTCTCCCAATGTCGAAATTGTTGAGAATTATGTATTTCCTTTAAATTTCGAAAATTCAGATCACAATCCGGTATTTTTAAAATTTAAGATTAAAAATTCCATCAATCAAAAAACAAATCAGTTGTAATTCCATCAGCAAATAATTTGCCTTTATTGGTCAATAATAAAATGTTTTCCTTAATATCAAGTTTTTTTGAATTCAAATGACTTTGTGCTGTTTTCAGGCAATGAGCCTTATATTTTAATCCGAAAACATTTGCAATATGTTCGAGGTTGCAGCCCCAAGAAGTTCGGATCGAAGTCATTACATATTCATTGTATTTTTGATTTGTAGATAAAACTTCTTTTTCAAAAATGATGGTTTTAGGATCGTCAAACTCTAGGTACTTTTTTAATGAAGCATGATTCCATTGACGTGATGTTCCGTTGAATGAGTGGGCCGAAGGTCCCAGGCCTAAATAATTTCCACCCAGCCAATAAAGGCTGTTGTGTTTTGAGTAAAATCCCGCTTTACTAAAATTGGATATTTCGTAATGAATAAAGTCATTTTTTTGAATTTGATTCAGCAAAATCTCAAAATGTTCAACCATCTGTTGTTCATTAATTCCCTCAAGTTTTCGTTTTGCAATAAGTACATCCAGCGCTGTTTTAGGCTCGACTGTTAAGGCATAAGCCGATAAATGTGGAAGCTGATAATCAAAAAATGTTTTCAGATTATTTTTCCATTTTTCATTATTTAGGGTCGGTATTCCGTAAATTAAATCAATGGTGAGGTTTCTAAATCCACTTTTTAAGGCCCCTTCAATGGCAAGTTTAGCATGCTTCGCATCATGTACCCGATTCAGATATTTTAAATCTTCATCGTCAAATGATTGAATTCCGATACTTAGCCGATTGATGCCCGAATCAAAAAGTTCTTTACTTTTTTCAATGCTTAAATCATCAGGATTAACTTCAAGGGTATATTCAACATTTTTACTGATTTTGAAGTTTTGGTTTAGTTGCTTAATGATTTTTTCAATCTCAGATCTTTGAAGCATTGAAGGAGTGCCTCCACCAAAATAAATGGTGTGAATTTCCTGATCATTTAAATAATGTTTTTGCCGAATGATTTCATGTCCGAGAATCTCCAAAAAATCATCTTTATGTTTGATCGAAACCGTGGAATAAAAATTACAGTAATGACATTTTTGTTTACAAAAAGGTATGTGAATATAAATGCCCGCCATCGTTTTTTTAGTGGTTAAAGTTGGGCAAAATTACTTATTTAAAACGATACGGAATGTCGTTCCTTGGCCAACAACCGATGATTTTACAAAAATTTTCCCTTTGTGATAATTCTTAATAATTCGTTTGGAAAGAGAAAGCCCTAACCCCCACCCCCTTTGTTTACTTGTAAAACCAGGATTAAATACTGTTTTAAATTTTGACAAGGAAATTCCTTTTCCGGTATCCGAGATGTCAATAATAACCCCTTGTTTTTCTTCCTGTATGCGAATTCGGATTTGACCAACACCACTCATCGCATCAATGGCATTTTTACAAACATTTTCAATAACCCAACCAAACAGGTTTTTGTTTATGGGCGCAATAATGGAATGATTAATCGATTGGTCGACTACGTATTTAACTTTTTTAGAAGTCCGTTTTTCAAGGTAATCAACACTTTCATAAATAATTTTAACAATATTCTCATCTTCCAGTTTGGGTTCTGATCCAATTTTTGAAAAACGTTCGGTGATGTTTTCAAGTCGATTTAAATCTTTTTCTATTTCCGAGACGGATTCTCCATCAACACCTTTCATTTTTAACAATTCAACCCAGGCCATCATCGATGAAAGTGGTGTGCCTAATTGATGCGCTGTTTCTTTTGACATTCCTACCCAAACCTGATTCTGTTCTGATTTTCGGGCGGTGCTAAACAACAAATAAGCAATTAGAAAAAACAAACCAATAATGGTAAATTGAACGAAAGGATAATAACGAATTTGTTTTAGTAAATCCGAATCCTGATAGTAAATAAAAGTGGATCCGCTATTGGGCAACTGAAGATGAATGGCCTCATTTTCAAGAGCCATGTGATTGATCTTTTGTTCAATAAATTCTTTATCCAACATTTTAATCGAATCAATATTTCCAAAAGCAAAAATAGCTTGATGGCTACTATCCGTTACAATTACAGGTACCGAAACAGAGTTGGTAACTACCTCCGAAAAAAAAGTTTCGATAAGATCATCGAGTACAATTCGAAGTTCGGTAAAAATGGTTGACTCTTTATAATAAAGAATATTGGTTTCGTTGGCCGAATATTTAGCGTAAATGGGATCAAATACCGAGAATTCTTTCTTTAACTCACCCATTAAAAAAGAAACAGTATCGGGGTTAAAACCAATATTTACCGAACCGATAATGCTGTCGTTGCTGTTGGTTAAAACAACCGGAATGGTAGAGTTATTTCTGATGATATCAATATAAAAAGTAACATCACTTGAGTTTCCTTCTTTTGATATTCTTTTATAGGTTTCGGCCAATAACTCAGCACGTTTCTGCTCTTCTATTCTGATTTCTTCAAAAAAATTATCGGCATAATTTACCAAATCAGCTTTGCGTTGAAGTGCATTGGCCCATATGCTGACGTTGGTACGCTCATTCTTGGCAAACTTTCGAACCAAAGTGTTGGTATACCATAATGAAGCACCCACGATAATAATTGCTGAGGTAAACAACAGCATTTTCCATCTTCGCTTCTTAATATATATATTCAAGTCCCCTTGGTTTTATGTATTTGCAATAGGTAAACGCAGCTACAAGTTAAATATTCTTTTTGAGACGCAAATAATATTGTAACATTTATATACAAAGCCCGTCTAACAATACAACAAGCATCCAATAATCGATTTTGCACCCATCGATTTGCTTAACCTACCTGAAATTGCAGTTGTACGCTTACAATTGTTAATGTGTTATTCATATAATATATTCTGATGATAAAATTAGAAAACATTCATAAAACCTATGTGACCGGAAGTAATGAATTACATGTACTTAAAGGTATAGAGGTAAACATAAATGAAGGAGAAATGGTTTCGGTAATGGGATCATCTGGTTCGGGTAAATCAACTTTATTAAATATTATCGGGCTTTTAGACAATCATAATGATGGGAAATACCATCTGGACGGCATGCTCATTAAAGAGATGAATGAAACCAAAGCCGCACAACATCGAAACAAATTATTGGGATTTGTTTTTCAGTCTTTTAATCTGATTCCGTTTAAAAATGCCATGGAAAATGTGGCTTTACCGCTATATTATCAAAATGTTAGCCGTAAAAAAAGAAACAGATTGGCCCTTGAATATTTAGAAAAAATGGGATTGTTGGATTGGGCCGAACATTTACCCAACGAACTTTCAGGAGGTCAAAAACAAAGACTGGCCATTGCGCGTGCCTTGATTTCAAAACCCAAAGTTATTTTAGCAGATGAACCTACAGGTGCGCTTGATTCACAAACCTCCATGGAAGTGATGGATATATTGAAAGAAGTGAATAATGACGGAATTACCATGTTAATTGTAACCCACGAGCAAGATATTGCCAACAGAACAGATCGGATCATTCGACTTAAAGATGGCATTGTTGAAAAAGACATTTTTAATGGAGAATTAAAAGCATATAAAGAAAGTCAACAGGTTGGGAGTTTTAGTAAAAGATAAACAAGCTTATGTTTGATATTGATAAATGGCAAGAAATATTTAGTACGATTAAGAAAAACAAACTACGTACTTTTTTAACAGGTTTTAGTGTGGCCTGGGGTATTTTTATGCTCATTGTTTTATTGGGTTCGGGCTATGGATTAGAAAATGGCGTCCGTCGACAATTTGAAGACGATGGTACCAATATTATTGGATTGCATCGGGGTACTACTGCCCTTGCCCATGAAGGTATGCAGCCTGGGCGTCTCATAACTTTTTCAAACGAAGATTTCGATTTTTTGAATAATTTACAAGATGTCGACAGAAGCACCGGGCGTTTTACCATTGCCGGATCATTACCGGTTTCTTATAAAAACGAATACGGCAATTTTAACATTTATGCGATTCACCCACCTTATCAGTATGTGGCAGCATCGAATGTAACTTCAGGTCGGTTCATTAACAAAACAGATATTGATCAAAAACGCAAAGTTATTTGCATCGGACGTTTGGTAAGAGATGCATTGTTTAAAGATGATATTGATCCGATTGGTGAATATGTAATCATCAATAATTTTTCATTTAAGGTGGTTGGGGTATTCGACGATAAAGGTGGCGAACGGGTACTTAATCGGGTTTATATTCCTCTTTCAACAGCCCAAGGAGTATTTAGCAGTGCCAATGAAATGACTTCCATTTATTTGGTTTTTGATGAAGCAAATATCCCATTAAGTATTAAGGTTGCTGAAGAAGCAAAACAATATTTGGCAAAAAAACATAAATTTTCGATGGATGATCGAAGGGCAATCAATGTTGATAACGGCATTTTAAATTTTAAAAGATTTTTGGATTTATTTCGAAACATTCGTCTGTTTATCTGGATTATTGGAATGGGAACCATCATTGCCGGAATTGTGGGTGTAAGTAACATTATGATGATTGTGGTAAAAGATCGAACCAAAGAAATAGGAATCAGAAAAGCCCTGGGAGCAACTCCGTGGTCGGTGGTTAGTTTGGTGTTACAAGAATCGGTTTTGATAACAACTTTTGCAGGATATATCGGATTGGTGCTTGGAGTGGGCTTGCTCGAATTAATATCGAGTAGTTTGCCCGACATTGATTTTTTCTCAAATCCCGAAATCAATTTTGATGTAGCCATCGGAGCAACCCTTGTTTTGATAATAGCAGGTGCTTTTGCAGGCTATGTTCCTGCCAGAAAAGCAGCAAAAGTAAAACCCGTCATTGCTTTACGTGATGAATAAAAAATGAACGGATGAGAATTATAGACATAGATAAATGGCAAGAAATTTTGTTGACGCTTAGAAAAAATAAGCTGCGAACATTTTTTACTGCTTTTGGTGTTTTTTGGGGAATTTTTATGCTGGTGATTATGTTGGGATCTGGCAAGGGATTAAAAGATGCCGCATATTCCGGTTTGGGCAAATTAGCCACAAATAGTGTCTTTATTAGTCCGGCTCGAACTTCTATTTCATATAAAGGTTTCCCGAAAGGCAGAGTTTATAGTTTTAATAATACCGACACCAAAGTTTTATTGGATCGGGTTAAAGAAATTAAATATTTGGCACCCCGTGCACAGGGTTTTGGGGTTGGTGTAAACAATGTGGTTAAAGATGAAAAAGCAGGAAGTTTCCAGATTATGGGTGATTATCCTGCTACCAATTTGATCAATCCCATGCAATTTATTCAGGGCAGATTTATCAATCAAACCGATATTGATGAAAATCGAAAAGTAGCTTCCATTGGTTATCGGGTTTATGAGGAAATGTTTAATGAAGGAGAAGATCCCATTGGGCAGTATTTAAGAATTAATGGCGTTTATTTTAAAGTTGTAGGCGTTTTTAAATCATATCGTTCAAGCAATAATGGGGGTGAATTTGATGAGCAGGTTATTTATTTGCCATTAACCACCACTCAACGAACTTTTAATTTGGGAGATGTTGTAAGCGGAGGTTATGCCATTACTTCTCAGGATGGAGTTTCGGCAACAGTAGTGGAAGAAAAAGTAAAAGCCATCTTACGTGATCGCCACAACATTCATCCGGATGATGAACGGGCTTTCGATGGATTTAATTTAGAGCAGGAATTTAAAGAATTTCAGATGTTGTTTAATGGCATTGATGGCTTGATTTGGATTGTCGGTATCGGAACTTTATTTGCAGGAGTTATTGGAGTAAGCAATATCATGGTAATTGTAGTAAAAGAGCGAACTAAAGAATTTGGTATTAAGCGTGCAGTGGGTGCTACACCGATAAAAATTATAATACAAGTGGTTCAGGAGTCTGTTTTTTTAACAACCATTGCTGGTTATGTGGGGCTAAGTTTGGGGGTTGGAATTCTGGAGCTGATTAGTTATGCCATGAACCAATCCGGCGCAGATACCGAAATGTTTGCCAATCCATCTATTGATTTTGAAAAAGCATTAACAGCATTGATTTTATTGGTGATCTCAGGCATCTTTGCGGGTTTCATTCCTGCAAAAAGAGCGGTAAGCATTAAACCAATTGAAGCATTACACGATGAATAATCACGGGTTAAAAACCCTCCGACAAAGTCGGGATTGTTCAACTAAAATTTTTTAAAGATGAAGGTTGAAAAAATAAGTTTTACGAAAAATATTAATATTTAAAACCATAGAAGATGAAAACTTTTTTGAAAATAATCCTGGGGGTAGCCATACTGGCTGTATTCGGTTATACCATTTATTTCTTATATAATAAATCGAAAGAAGAACCTATTGTGTATGAAACCACCTCTGCAGAAAACATGGAAATTGTAAAACAAACCGTTGCAACTGGTTCGGTTGTTCCACGTAAAGAAATAGATCTGGTTCCTCAGGTATCAGGAATCATAGAAGAACTTTATGTTCAGGCAGGAGAAAAAATTAACAAAGGTGATTTGATCGCAAAAATTCGAATCATACCAAACATGATTAGTCTGAATAATGCAGAATCCAGATTAAATCAGGCCAACATCAGTTTGCAAAATGCCACCATTTCATATCAGCGACAAAAGCAATTATTGGGTCAGGGAGTTGTTTCTCAAAGTGAATTTGAAGTTGTAGAACTCAATTATAAAACTGCCAAAGCAGAAGTAAAATCAGCCGAAAATAATCTAGCCCTTATTAAAGAAGGCCAGGTTAAAGATTCAAAAGCGGGCACAAATACCATCGTTCGCTCAACGGTTGAGGGAATGGTTTTAAATGTGCCGGTTGAGGTGGGAAATTCTGTAATTGAATCAAACACCTTTAATCCCGGAACCACCATCGCTACAGTTGCCGACATGAATGATATGATTTTTGTAGGAAAAATAGATGAAACAGAAGTAGGAAAAATCAGCGAAGGAATGCCACTCATTCTAACGGTTGGTGCCATCGACGATATAAAATTTAATGCCATGCTTGAGCACATTGCGCCCAAAGGTGTGGAGGAAAATGGAGCCATACAATTTGAGATTAAAGCCAATGTTGAGTTAAAAGCAGATCAGTTTATTCGTGCAGGTTATAGCGCAAATGCATCCATCGTATTAGAAAAAACCATGGGAGAGGTATTGTCTATTCAGGAAAGTTTAATCATTTTTGAAGGTGATAGTACTTTTGTTGAAATAGAGGTTTCACCTCAACAATTTGAGAAAAAACAAATTAAAACCGGGGTCTCTGATGGGATTAATATTGAAGTTGTTAGCGGGATAAGCAAAGACGATAAAATTAAATTACTTTCAGGAGATTAATAAGGCATAGTTTTTGGAATTTAACCAGGTAAATCATTCGTGAGTTTCCTGGTTTTTTTATTAAAACTTGCTTTAAACTAATAAATTAGTTAATATTGCAGCACAATAACTAAATTATTAGTTGTTAAAGAAGAAGTAGAATGAAACGAGTCTTGATTTATCCGGATGAGTTACATTCAATCAATTTATCAAAATTATGAATGGATGAAAGAACTTACAAAAGCGGAAGAACAGATAATGCAAATTTTATGGGAATTAAAAAAAGGGTTTGTGAATGACATACTCGAAAAACTTCCCATGCCTAAACCTGCCTATAACACAGTTTCAACCATTGTGCGCATTTTAGAACGTAAAGGTTTTGTGGGACATAAGGCCTATGGTAAAACCCACGAATACTACCCTCTGATTAGTAAACGAGATTATACCAAAAGTTATTTTAAAGGCTTTATGAATAATTATTTTGGAAATTCATATCAGGCTCTGGCTTCTTTTTTTACCAAAGAAAACAGTTTGAGTCTTGAGGAGTTGGAAGAAATCAGAACCCTGATGGATGAAGAAATTAAAAAACAAAAAAACAACTAATTGGCTTAAAATATAAGATACTCAGAGAAGACAACGATGAGATTAAAAAGCAAAAATAAGTCAGTATTTTTAGAAATATTCAGAATGAGAAAATCTTCATTTACCTATAAAAAGGTCAAGATTTTTGCGGGTATACTTTCTGTCGTAATAATTGTAATTATAAGTGCTTTTAAACCATCAAACTTCGATAAAATATTAAATAATGCAAACACTGCTTTTGAAAATAAAGAATATTTTAAAGCCATAGGTTTGTATAATAAATTATTAGAAAAAAATTCTTCAAGTGCTGCTATTTACAACAGTCGCGGTAACACTAAGTTACAAATCAATGATTTATACGGAGCCTTGGATGATTTTAATAAAGCAATCTCTATTAAACTAGATTATGCCGAGGCCTATAGTTTAAGAGGTTTTACCTTTTCAAAATTTAGAAATTATCGAAAAGCAATTGATGATTATACCTTCGCCATTAAATTAAAACCAAATTTAGCATCAGCCTATAATAATCGTGGTTCGGCCTATTGTTCATTAGGATTATATGGCAAAGCAATTAGTGAATTTGATACAGCCTTAATGATTAAACCTGATTTTGCGGAAGCAATGTGTAATAGAGGTTTGGCCTATTCAAAAAATCCATATGAATCAGGAGCTGCTTTTAATGATTACGAAAATGCTATTGAAATTGATTCAAGTTTTGTAGAAGCTTATAATAACAGAGGGATGTTGTTTTTTTATAAAGGTCTTTTAAAAGAAGCTTTAAATGATTTTAATAAAGCAATTGCTTTGTATCCGGAAAATGCAAAAGCCTACCACAATCGTGGAGTTGCACATTATTATTTGAACAATATTGAAGCCTCAAGAGCTGATCGCCGAAAAGCCAAACAATTAAAAAACAATTAAAAGATATTTAGCATGAATGATTTTTTAATCTATATAATTCAATCAGGTTTATGCTTGGGTGCACTTTATCTTATTTATTCGATTTTTTTAAGAAAAGATACTTTTTTCTCAGCCAATCGTTTTTACCTCATTAGCTCTCTTTTATTATCATTTATCTTACCACTTTTTAAAGTTCCGGTAATCTATGAAAACCCAGAAGTGGTTTATGTGGTCATGCTTGATACCATTACGGTTACAACCCAAAATATTGAAACAGAACTGGCTAATAATTTAAGTTTGTATCAGGGAATATTTATTGTTTATTTAACAGGAGCTGCCATCTTCTTTTTGCGCTTTGTTTTTCAAATCCTTCAATTGTTTTTTATGATACGTATGTTTGGAGTATCCAAAGTTGATGGATTAAAAATTGTGAAGACCAATTCAAAATATTCTCCATTTTCCTATTTTAATTACATCTTTTTAAATGAAAAAAATCTGGGTGATAAAGACCTGAAGAGCATCATTGAACATGAAAAAATACACATTTCACAAAAACATAGTGTTGATTTAATTTTACTTGAATTTTTAACCATCTTCCAATGGTTCAATCCGTTCATGTGGTTTTATAAAATTTCAATCAAAGGCATTCACGAATTTTTAGCTGATGAAGGTTTACTTGCTGGTGGTATGAGCAAGATCAATTACCAGGGTTTATTATTGAATCAAACGGTCGGGATACAAGTTAACGACCTTACCAATAATTTCAATCAATCATTAATTAAAAAAAGATTTATCATGATGACAAAATTACAATCCAAAAAAACCGCCAGATTAAAAATACTGCTGGTGTTGCCGGTTACGGCCATTCTCATCACTTTTTTTGCCATAAGTTGTAAGCAGAAAGAAGTGATAGAGGAAAAAACGACTGATGAGGTAGTTGAAATTCAATCAACCACAAAGTCAACAGAGGCTGTTGAAGCTTTAGAGACAAAAGATAAAAAATCAGACGAGCTTATATTTGCTGTAGTTGAAGATATGCCTACATTTCCTGGCGGAAGTAAAGCACGACTTAGCTATTTATCCCAAAACATAAGATATCCTGAAATCGCTCGTAAAGAAGGTATACAGGGCAGAGTTTATGTAACTTTCGTTATTGAAAAAGATGGTTCGGTGGATAACGTAAGAATTCTCAGAGGTATTGGGTTCGGATGTGATGAAGAAGCCGTTCGGGTTGTGAGTTCAATGCCCAAATGGAATCCTGGAAAACAAAGAGGTCAGGCAGTTCGCGTTCAATTTAATTTACCCATTCGTTTTTATCTGAATGACGAACAAATCAGCAAGAATGAAGAAACCACAAGCATTACTTATAAAGTAGTTGAACAAATGCCTGAGTTTGCAAATAAAGATAAAACTTTGGAACAATTTCTTAAGGACAATCTGAAATATCCTGAATCTGCACATAAAGCTGGAATTCAGGGAACTGTTTATGTGAACTTTTTGGTTAAAGAAGACGGATCCATTGCAAATACCAATATTTTAAGAGGTATTGGTTCAGGTTGTGATGAAGAGGCTTTAAGAGTCGTTAATTTGATGAAATTTAGACCTGGAAAACAAGGAGGAGAAATTGTAGCTGTTGAACATAATTTACCCATTAAGTTTATTCTGGAATAAACACTAATTTTTTTTACCACAACCAACTAATAAGTTAGTTTTAAAACTGTTTTAATAGTTGGTTGTTTTTATTTAATTTCACTAAAAATCTTTTGATAAAGACCCTTTTTGCACCCACAAACATTAACCATAATGAAAAAAAACTTTTTTTTACCAATATTATTCTTAGTCATTTTGATGAGTTGTAATCAAAATGAAAATCGATCAAAAATTATTATTGAATTATCAGGTTTTGCTGATAGTACAAAAATCTATCTTTTCAATCATGAAACAGAAACACAAGACTCGGCTTATATCATTAATAATAATCTAGACTTTTTCGCTGAAGTAAATGAACCAACATTGTTTTCAATAAGAACAGTTTTTAATCCTCAAAAAAGGGAAGAATTTGAAAATAAGCTTTTTTGGAAAGAAAATAATATGTTGGGTATTAAAGCAGAAAAAGGAAACTTAAAAAATGCAAAAATAATAGGCTCTGAAATACAGAAACAATTAGAAATCATTGAATTGAAACAATTTCATTTAGAACAGATTAATGACAGTCTTGTTAAAGAGTACAGAGCTTTGCCCCAAGAAGAAAAAGAAAAGAGATTGGCAATACGAGCCAAAGGAAAAGAAATTACAAAAGCAATTACAAATGTAGAGATTGACTATGTTAAAAACAATCCAAATCAACTATACAGTGTAATCACTTTAAAAAGATTAATGACATACACCATACCTAAAGATAAAACAAGAGAGCTTTTTGATAATTTAAGTGAGCAAATGAAGGCGACGAAGTACGGAGTTTCGGTTAAAAAATATTTAGAATTAAGTCTTGATTTAAAAATTGGAGATAAGGCACCTGATTTTCAATTACCCGATCTTGATGGAAATTTAATTGGATTAAGTAATTTTAAAGGTAAATATATTTTGCTGGATTTTTGGAGTTCGAATTGTGGCCCATGTATTTTAGAATTGCCAAACTTGCTCAGGAATTATCAGGAATATAAAGACAGAGGTTTTGAAATAATGAGTATTTCATTTGATAAGAAAAAATCGGATTGGTTAAAAGCAGTAAAAGATTACAATATGATTTGGACCAGTGTTTCAGATTTGAAGGGTAGTGATAGTGATGTAATCATGACTTATAATGTGTATTTTATGCCGACCTATTTTTTAATTGATACAGAAGGAATCATTATTGATAAATTTATGGGAAGAGGTCAATTGGATGAAAAACTAAAAAAGTTATTTCCAAATGAGTAAAGATCTTCTCTTAAATAACACACATTATGCATAAAAGATATTTTATTTCGATTACTATATTTCTGATCATTACCTTATCTGCAAGTTCGCAGTGTAAGTATTATAATAAAGTGAATAAAGAAGGTAAGAAAACGGGAATTTGGTTTTCTTATTGGGATTCATCCCAAAAGGTTTTACACCGAAAATTTCATTATAAAGATGGGCGTGAATGGGGTGTTTGTAAAATTTACAATAAAGAAGGTGTATTGGTTACAAAAGAACGTCACCATAAAAATCGTATTCGAATAAAAAGCTATCGTGAAAGTGGAAAGTTGCAACGCAAAGGTTGGGCTGTAATGGAATACAATGCTGTGGATTTACATTTTTACTGGCATGGTCGCTGGAAATTTTATGGTGAAAAAGTGGGTTTAAATGGAATTTCTATTTACGAAAATGGGGAGTTTAAAGAATCTATTGAAAATAGAAGAACTAGGAAAAATCAAGAGAAAATATAAAAAAGCTGTCTTAAAAGATGAAGTGTTTCTTCGTCATTCCGGACTTGTTCCGGAATCTCAAAATTTAAATTAAGAGATTCTGAGATAAATTCAGAATGACGATTACTTTTTTTTAAGACAGCCTTTTAAATAGCTATACTAAGAAATTATTTCAATCCCCTACTTCTTAGCAATGGATCAATGATTGGTCCACGTCCACGGAAATTTTTATACATTTCGTCAGGATCAGTCAAACCATTGGGTTCCAAAACTTCTTCTCTAAATAATTTCGCTGTTTTTTGATCGTATAAACCGTTTTCAACAAAAGCTTCAAAAGCATCATTGTCTAAAACTCCCGACCATAAATAGCTGTAATATCCGGCAGAATATCCTCCGATGATGTGAGAGAAATATGTAGTTCTGTATCGAGGAGCAATTTCAGGAATCAATTTTCTTTTTGCAAAAAACTCTTTTTCGTAAGCACGAATGTCTAAGTCTTTTTGAGTTAATTGTGAATGATATTCCATATCAATTAAAGCTGCTGCTACAAATTCAACGGTGATAAAACCCTGGTTGAATAAACTTGATTTATGAATTTTTTCTATTAGCTCATCAGGAATAATTTCACCTGTTTCATAATGTTTTGCATATACCTTTAGCACCTCTGGATGCACAGCCCAATGTTCCATAATTTGAGCAGGAAGTTCAGTAAAATCGCGCGCTCTGAAAGTTTGTTGATATTTAACATTTGAAAACAATCCGTCCAATGCATGACCAAATTCATGAAATACAGTGGTAACATTATCAATGCTTAAAAGTGCTGGTAAATCTCCTACAGGAGCTGCTACATTTGTAACCATGGTAACAACAGGTGGCGTAATTTTTCCATCGATATTACGATAGCTTTGATAGCTTCCACACCATGCACCGCCTCGTTTACTGGCACGAGGATGGAAATCCTGATACAATACACCTAAATGACTCCCGTCAGCTTCTTTAACTTCGAAAAGGAAAGCATCGGGATGAGGTTTTGGAGCATCTTTAATTTCAGTGAAAGTAATTCCGTAAAGTTGGTTGGCTACATAAAAAATGGCATTTTGTACATTTTCACGTGAAAAATAAGGACGAATTTCGCTGTCTTTAAAATCATATTTTGCGGTTTTTACCTTATCAGAATAATACCACCAATCCCAGGCTTCAATCTTAATATTGTCTCCTTCGGCATCGGCAATGGCCTGCATATCTTTAACTTCTTTTTTTGCAAGTTCTAAGGCTGGCCACCAAACCTGATCCAATAAATCATAAACTCTTTCAGAGTTTTTTGCCATACGGGTGGCTAACATCAAATCAGCATGACTTTTATAACCTAAAATATTGGCTCGTCGAACACGTAATTTATAAACATCAGAGCATATTTTTTTATTATCTCGTTCATTATCATTATCACCTCTCATGGTATAAGCGGTGTAAATTTGCTTTCGGAGTTCACGTTTTTTTGAATAGGTTAAGAAAGGATACATACTGGTACGCTGGGTAGTAAAAACCCATTTTCCTTCCAGTCCGGCTTCTTTTGCAGCTTTAGCTCCCAAGGCTCTGATGCTTTCTGGTAAACCATCTAAATCTGCTTCATTTTCAATGATTAATTGATAGCCGTTTGTTTCACCTAATAAATTTTGTCCAAACTGAACACCCAATCCTGAGATTTTTACATTCAATTCTTTCAACTCATTTTTTGCATCTTCATCTAAATCGGCACCATTTCTAACAAAACTTCCGTATAGATTTTCAAGCATATAAAGGGCATCAGGATCCAGATTGTAAGAATCTTTTTCTTCATAAACTTTCTTTATACGTTGAAAAAGAACAGGATTTAATCTGATTTCATCGCTATGTGCTGATCGCAATGGAGAAACTTCTTTGGCAATGGCTTGAAGTTCGGGAGTGGTATTGGCACTGCCTAATCCACCAAAAACAGAACTTACCCTGCTTAAAAAACTTCCGGTTCGGGTATAAGCTATAACGGTATTTTCAAAAGTTGGAGCTTCCGGATTATTAACAATGGCTTCAATTTCTGCTTTTTCACGTTTCATACCTTCAATAAAAGCAGGCATATAATGTTCTGCTTTTATTTGATCGAAAGGAGGAACATGAAAAGGGGTGTCAAATTCTGAGAAAAACGGATTGCCATTATCGGCTACTTGTTTTTCTTGGGTTGTGCATGCGGCTAATCCTAAGCCAACTATGCAAGCAAACAATATAAGTTTTTTCACAGCTGAATTTTTAATTAAACAATTGATTAAGTGGGTTAAAAATAAGCATTAAGCTTGATAATATTTATTCATTGGCACTAATTTATACCTTCTTTAAATTGATGCTGATGAAAGATAAAATTCCATAGATGTTTAGGAAGTGATCGAAAATAAGAAAGGCGGGGAATTTCCCCGCCTTTTAATTATATCAGATAAAGGTTTAGTTTAAACCTCTGTTTTTTAGTAATGGCTCAATTTCCGGCTCACGGCCTCTGAAATTAATATACATCTGCATGGCATTTTCGATACCGTTTTTCTCTAAAACAGTTGTTCTGAATCTGTTTGCAGTTTCCTGATCAAAAATTCCATTTTCTTTAAATGCCTCATAAGCATCATTATCTAAAACAGCAGCCCAGGTATAACTGTAATATCCGGCATCATATCCACCAATAATATGACCGAAATAGGTTGTTCTGTATCTTGATTCAATTTCAGGAATTAAACCAATTCCATTTAAATAATCTTTTTCAAACTTAGCAACATCAATATCCTTTGGTTTATCCATGGTGTGATAAGCAAGATCTAATAATGAAGCAGCAAGTACCTCAACATTAACAAATCCCTGATTGAATTTGCTGGCAGCATCCATTTTTTTAACCAATGCTTCAGGAATAACTTCTCCTGTTTGATAATGTTTTGCGTATTGTTTTAAAACTTCTGGTTCGGTTACCCAATGCTCCATAATTTGTGAAGGAAGTTCAACAAAATCCCAGGCAATGTAACTGCTTTCATAAGATGTTTTGGAGAACATTCCATCCAAAGCATGACCAAATTCGTGGAAAATGGTTGATACTTCATCCATACTGATTAATGAAGGGGTATCACCTGCAGGTTTTGTAAGATTGCATACAACCGTTACAATAGGCATAATTTCTTTACCATCCAGGATGTGGTGATCTCTGTATCCACCGCACCATGCACCTTGCCCTTTACTTTCGCGAGGATGAAAATCCATGTATAAAACAGATAAATGACTGCCATCAGCTTCTTTAACTTCAAATGCTTGTGCATCCGGATGTGGAAGAGGAATATTGTCGATTGGAGTAAAAGTAATTCCATACAATTGATTGGCTACCCAAAATACACCATCACGAACGTTATCTAATTTAAAATAAGGACGTACTTCATTCTCATCTAAATTATATTTTGACATGCGGATTTTTTCAGCATAATACCACCAATCCCAAGAGGCTAATTTGAAATTTCCACCTTCTTCATCAATTACATCCTGCATTTGTTTGGCTTCGCTTTTTGCAATCGGAAGCGCTGCATCCCATAATTGTTCTAACAAAGCAATTGCTTTATCTGGTGTTCCCGCCATTCGTGGCTCCAAAGTAAGGTGAGCATGAGTTGGATAACCCAAAAGATTTGCTCTTTCAACACGCAGTTTCATGATTTGGGCGACGATGTCTTTATTGTCTCTTTCATCATCATGATTTGCACGATTGGTATAAGCCATATAAAGTTTCTTTCTCAGTTCTCTTTTTTCAGAGTATTGTAAGAAAGGATACATGCTTGGACGATGGGTTGTATACACCCATTTTCCTTCAAGACCTGCAGCTTTTGCAGCATCGGCTCCTGCATCAATAACAGATTGTGGCAAGCCGGCTAAATTGGCTTCATTGTCAATCACCATTTTAAAGTTATTGGTTTCGTTTAAAACATTTTGGTTGAATTGCACCCCAAGCGTTGACATTTTTTGGTTGATGGACTTCAGTGTTTCTTTCTTTTCGCCTTCTAATTCAGCACCGTTTCTAACCAAACCTTTATATTGGTTTTCTAATAGAAATGACTCTTCTTCTGTTAAATCAAAGTTTTCTCTATTGTCATAAACTGCTTTAATGCGTGCGAAATATTTTGGATTCAAACTAATTTCGTCACCATGTGCAGCCAATTTAGGAGCAATTTCCATTTGAATCGCTTTAAGCTCATCATTGGTATTTACACCAGTTTGACCAAAAAATACGGTTGCAACTTTACCCAATAATTCACCTGATTTATCCAGGGCAGCAATGGTGTTTTCGAAAGTAGCTTCTTCAGTATTGTTGATGATTGCATCAACTTCTGCTTTATGCTCAATCATTCCTTTTTCAAATGCAGGCATATAATGTTCAGGCATTATTTTCTCGAAAGGAGGTACCTGAAAAGGAGTGTTATATTCACTAAAAAACGGATTTTCTCCTTCCGTTTGTTTTACTTCCTGTTTACATGAAACTACTCCAATACATGCAATACAGAGTAAGATTACCATTTTTTTCATTGTTTGTGAGTTTATGATGTTTGGTTCGATAAATTATAATCCAAGTTTAGATGGTCCTTGTTCAAAAACAATATCAACCGGGATACTTGCATTTCCCAATCGGTCTAAATCAGTTTGTAAAGTAGGCATCACAATTCCGGTTTCTTCTATCAGTTTTGTTGCAGCAGCATAATCTCCATTTCCCTGAATATGAAGGATATCTTGCAATGAACCAATCACCGCTTCTTTCATTTTCTCAAAATGAATGGTATAATAACCTGTATTGCTTCTGGTAAATACACCTTTATCGGAAAAATAGTTAAAACGCATCATGTTTGCTTTTCCATGTGCACTGGCTGCACCAAATCTACTTGATCGGAAGATACCGGCGAAGAAAGTAACATAATTGTCCATCACTTCACCTTTGCTAAGCTCACCCATTTTATACAACTCAGTTACCAAATACAATCCCATGATGTCTGCTTTAGCTTCTTCCATTGAAGAGTATTTTTCTTTTAGTGCTTCACGTACAGTTTGACTTCCGTCAAGGGTGTTTTTAATACCCATGGCATGACCAACTTCATGGAACATTGTATTTTCAAAAAATGCATCAAATTTGATATATTTTCTTTGACTTTCGTCGATAAGCATATCTGAAATTGGAACTAAAATCTTTTCAAATTTAGCACGCATGGCATTTTTTAATTGAAGTTTACGTGAACCAATTTTTAAATGTACTTCTTCGTCATTTGGAAGGTTGATGGCAATGGTTTTGCTTCCAGCATTACAGTCACCTTGATAGTAAACGACATCATAAGCATTGATATCGGCATTTGACCCGGGTACTTCTTTTTTGTATTCAGCTTCAACGGGTAATTTTGCTTGTAAGTCAGGAAGCATAGCACCAAATTTTGCTAATTTTTTACTCCATTCATTATCTTTGATCAAGATAAAAGATTCGTTAGCAGCTTTATAACCATAGAGTGCATCTTCATAATTTTCGATCGGCCCAACAACAAAATCAATATTAGATGTTTTCATATCCATCCATGCAAAATCACTGGCTTGATATTTGTCGGTGATAAGTGCTTCAGCACGAAGATTTAAGTAGTTTTTAAAACCGGCATCTTCTGCTAATTCAGCAGCTTGTTTCATCAGTTTTGAAGCTTTTTGAAGTTGTTCTGCATAAGCTTCATGATACCAAACACATTTTAAAGCTCCATTTTCATTCCTGCGAATTAAGGTATAAAGGCTTGTTTTGTTTGGGTCTTCGAGTGCTTCAAATTCTTCTTTGGTCATATCTGCAGGATAGAAATTTGCCCCCGCAGGTTTTTCTCCTATTTCAGAAATGAAGGATTTATTTCCATCTAATCGATCCCAAGGACCATAATTAATCCAAGAAAAAATCTCAGTTCCCGGATCTTGAATTCTATCCAGAAAATCTTCACGATCACCAATGGTTTGTTCCCAATAAATTTCTTCCATTATATTTGCAACATCGAATAATATTACAAGGATTTCTTTTTCCTTATCTGTTAAATGACTGATATCAGTTGTCAGCTTAAAAGGAGCATAAATCTGTAATCGGGCATCCACACCAGCTACTGATGTTGGATTTAGATCAATTTTTGGTGGGATAATACTAACAGAATTATCCTTACTTCCTCCTGAAAATTGTGAGCAAGCAGTTGAAAATAAGATAATAAACATAAGACTGGGTATAAAAATTTTTGTTTTCATGGTTTAAGGTTTAGTTACGTGAGCACGAAATTAATGATATTTTCACAAAGTTGTTATTCTTGTAACAAAAGATAGGTGGAATAATTGAAATTTGTAAGTAATAATGATAAAATGAGGCTAGATTGTTATTCCCATTTTCTTCATTAAAAAAGTGGCGTTCATATTTTGCGAGATGCCGTTTTTTAATTTATAATCAAAAACAAGTTCATCATTTTCAAATTCAACTTCAAATCGCATATTTTGAATATTTTCCGGATAATTTTTGCAAAGTTCTCCTAGGGCTAAATCATGGGTGGCAATAATTCCAGTTGCATTAAGTCTGATTAATTGTTCAATTAGATGTTTTGAGCCGGTTTGTTTGTCTTTTGAATTGGTTCCTTTGAGTATTTCATCCAGGATAATAAACATTTTTTCTCCTGCCTCAAGTTGGTCAATCAGCGATTTTAATCTTTTAAGTTCGGCAAAAAAGTAGGATTCATTTTTAAACAATGAGTCTCGGGTTCTGATGCTGGTATAAATTTTAATGGGACTCCATTCAAAAGATTTAGCACAAACTGGTGCGCCTGTTGTAGCCAAAATCATATTAATTCCCAGGGTTCTGAGGAAAGTACTTTTTCCAGCCATATTTGCTCCGGTAATAATGATGAATTGTTTATGTCCGGAAACCGCTAAATCATTATTAATTCGGTTGCTTTTATAAATGAGTGGATGTCCCAACTCTTGAGCATTGATGTAAAACTCATCACTATTCATTTCCGGAAATTGGTAGTTAGGGTTATTAAAGTAAAAACATCCCAAACTCGACATTGCATCAAATTCTGCCATCACATCAAACCAAGTAACCAATTGTTTTTTGTGTTTAGTTTTCCAGTTTTCTAAACGCAAACTTTGAATTAAATCCCACAATAAAAAAATATTGAGCAAGATTCCAGCAATCATGTTTAAGCGCTGATTAAAAGCCGATGAAATTTTGGAGAGTTTCTTAATAATCAAACTTGCGTTGCGATCGATAATCGCACTTTTTTGTTTGAGGTTTAACAAATATTCACTTTTAAAATCTTCTTCTTCAACCAATTTAATTATAGATGAATATTTTTCGAATAAATCTGTTTTCTTTCCTAATTGTGCATGAACGACATTTATTCTCTTAAAATAACGTCCAACAATCCCCATAGGAACAATGATGTAAAGAATGAAAATTGCGGGAGGAATTATATTTAAAATGCTTAATGTAAGTAAGGTAAATGTAAGGGTGTTAATAAATCCAATGAAATATTTAAACCATGATTGTTTGATGAGTGGGTCTTCTTCCAACCAATTTAAAATATCAGTTACATCTTGTTTTTTTTCATTGGTGTTTTTTCCGATAAGTTGAAGATTTTGTCTCCATTCGGGTTTCTCTGCAAGTTCTTTAACTGCTTTTTGTTTCTGTAAAATTTGTTCTGAGTCAAGGTTTTGTTTCGCCAAGCAATTAGCCAATTTTTCTTTACCAGAAATTGTAGATGTTCTATTCAGGTACTGGAACAATGATCCTTCTCCAAAAATATCTAAGTCTTCGGCATAGTCGTTGGTTTTGGAGATGAACTCATTGCCCTGATCAAAATTTTTACAATTTCCTTCAAGTGCAAAAAGCTCATTTTCATTGATGCTTTTTAAATAAGTGAGATTGTTTTTTAGCTTATGTAATTTACTGTGTTTATAAACGATAAATCCAAAGACGAGTATAAATAAGAATAGGTAGGATAAAGCAACCGATAAACTTATTGTTGTTGAAAAATAAAGGAGTACAATTCCTGCAAGAAATACAATAATTCGAATTACAGAATATCTGTTGACTAAAAATGTGGTTTGTTTAAGTTCTTCAGAAAATTGCTTAAAACGTTTCTGGTAAAATTGTAGTGGTGATTCCATTTGAAATATTTAGAATTCAAATTTAAACAATATGTAAGTTGGCTTATTATAAAAAATGTTAATGATTAAAATCAGTCCACTCATTGTATGGGTTTGAGGCTAAATTGGAATTGTGATATCTGGGGTCATCAGTTACTTCTTTAAACACCCAATCGGGCTTTATAAAAGTTTCCTGTTCATTTTTTAGTTCAATTTCTGCCATTAAAAGCCTATTGTTTTTCTCAAGAAACTCATCAATGACCCATTCATTTCCTTCAACGATTTCGGTGTATCGTATTTTTTTTACTGAAGGCATTTTATTGAAAATATTAAACATTTGTTCAGCTTCGGTTAAAGGGATTTCATATTCAAACTCATTTCTAACCATATTTGATATTGTGCTTTTAATGGTAATAAAAGCTTGCATACCCATAATTCGTACCCGAACAGAATGATCTTGATTTTTCTTCAAATACATCTGGTGAACTGCAACCCCCTTTGATAATGGTTTAAATTTACTTTTGTCAACCAAATATTTTCTTTCAATTTCCAGGCTCATATCACAATGTTTTTATCACCATCAAAAATAGTATTTGTAACATTAAGAAAGCTTTATTTATCCCCTATTTTGGAAAAAAACATATTTAAAGGTGCGACATTTTTGCAAAGATGGTATATAAGTATGTTAATCATGGAATTCATTTTGTCATGCCAATTTCAGATTAATTATGCTTTGAAAAAAGATCAGCTATAAAAAGAATCTAACGGATGGGGAGCCCTTAGTTGTCTTTTTTTGTCTTAATTTTCAAAAGCATTCAAAAAAAAAGAGGCCACCCGGCCTCTTTTTTTAAATTCTCAGATCATTTTATTTTTTAATAATGGTCATTTCATTAATTAGATTTTGGGCTCCTGCCAGCTTATCAATGATGAGCATTACATATCGAATATCAACCGCAATACATCGTTGAACTTTGTGAGCAAAAGCAATGTCTCCACTCATGGCTTCCCAATTGCCGTCAAATGCCAATCCCAATAATTGACCATCACCATTAATCACCGGGCTTCCTGAGTTACCACCTGTAATGTCCAAATTGGTAAGAAAACAGGTGACTACTGAACCATCTTCTTCATAAATTCCATAATCTTTGGCTTCATAAATTTCCTTTAGTTTTTTGGGCACATTGAACTCTCTCACATTTGGATTTTCTTTTTCTATAACCCCCTCAAGAGTGGTAACATAATTATAATGAACTGCATCTGCTGGAAAATAATCCTGAACACTACCATAAGTTACACGCATGGTAAAATTGGCATTTGGCGTATATTTTTTATCCGGATTTATTAATTTTAATCCTGCAACAAATAAACGATTTCCCTTTTTAATTTTTTCTTTTGGTGGTGCAAGTTTTTCTAATACCAGGTCCTGATGATCATAAAATGCAAGCATCAGTTTAAAAACAGGATCTTTTGAAAGCGTTTTATAATTTGGCTTGTTTAGAAACGCTTTAACTTTTTGAGGATTTCCAAACAAGGTTCGCTTGAAGATATCATCAGCCATCTTTGTAAAATCGTTTTTGTTTTTAGTTACAAGTTCTACAAAATATTTTGGCGCAAATTCTTTTGGGATGTCAGTATAAAAATGATTTAATGAGTTGGCTAAAAGTTTCACATCTGTTGGTTGATTGTAATCCTTAAAATGGCCTTCAACATCAGCAAGTAACTCATCTGTAAGTTTAGTTATAATGGTAGGGCTATTCTCTTTCTTTGCAAGCTCATCATATAAATCTCTAAAGGAATTTGAATATCGGATGATTTCATTTCCTCTTTGGATGGCTTCTCTAAAATACAAATCGGCAGGGTAATTTCCAGACATTTCTTTGATGCCCTCTTCCATTAAATTTAAGGCCTCTTTATAAGTAGGTTTGTTTTTTGACCACTCTGCAAATTCAGCTTCTATTTCACGCTTTAAATCAGCTACTTTAAGCTGTTTTAAGCCTTTTTGTTGGCCAATATAAAATTTCCAACCATTAGATAATCCAGAAAATTTTGATGCATACTGAAGTCTGACTTTTTCAGAAGCATCCATATCTTTATCCATGATATTCAATACCCGTTCTCTAATGGCTACCGTCATTGGAGCTTTTTGATTGATGACTTGTTCAACTCCCCATGAAGACAAATATCGATCGGTGCTTCCTGGAAATCCCATGACCATAGCAAAATCATTTTTTTCAACTCCTTTTAAAGAAATAGGAAGAAAATGCTTGGGTTTAAGAGGAATGTTTTTGTTTGAAAACTTGGCAGGTTTTCCATCCGGAGCCGTGTAAACTCTGAACATGGAAAAGTCACCAGTATGCCTAGGCCACATCCAGTTGTCGGTATCTGCACCAAATTTTCCAATACTTTCGGGAGGTGTTCCTACTAAACGAATATCAGTAAACCTTTCATACACCATTAAATAGTATTCATTTCCTTCAAAGAAACTTTTCACAATGGCCTCATAATGATTACCATTTTCTGCCTCATTTTTAATTTTATCCGAATTAAGTTCGATTAAGTTAGCTCTTTCGGCTTCACTCATTTTATTTGTAATCCCTTTCAAAACATCTTTACTGACATCTTTCATGTTTACTAAAAAACGAACACTAAGACCCGGGACAGGAATTTCTTCTTTTTTGTTGTAAGCCCAAAAACCATTGGTTAAATAGTCTTTCTCAACGGTACTTACCTTTTGAATTGAACTATATCCACAATGATGATTGGTAATTAATAAGCCTTCTGAAGAAATAATTTCACCGGTACAGCCGCCTCCAAAAATGACAATGGCATCTTTAATGCTGGACTTATTCAGGCTGAAAATTTCTTCTGCAGAGAGATTCATTCCCATTTTTTGCATTTCTGCAATATTCAATTTTTGAAGCAATAATGGAATCCACATTCCTTCATTGGCATTAACCATTGGGCGAAACCCTAATAAGGTAATGAAGAGTAAGAGTATTAATTTTTTCATTTTTGTATTAATTAAGTTCTAAATATATTTGGTGCCTTTTTGTTCTTTTACATCGCTAACAAATTGCTTGATTTGTTGTTCTTCGTTTTTTTTGCAAATAAGCAAAACCCCTTCATTTTCAACCACAATAAAATCATCTAAGCCATGCAAAACTACCAATTTATCATTGGGAACATGAACAATGCAATTTTCAGAATCATAGCTCATCACATTGTTTCCAATAATTGAATTTGCGTTTTTGTCTTTTTCTCTGATATCGTATAAAGATCCCCAGGTTCCTAAATCTGACCATCCAAAATCAGAAATTACTACATGAACATTTTCAGCTTTTTCCATCACGCCATAATCAATAGAAATATTTTGACATGCTGCATAAGTTTCATTAATGAAAGATGCTTCATTTGTGGTATTATATAAACCTGCTCCATTCTTAAATAGAGTATTTACTTCTGGTAAATACATTTCAAAAGCTTTATTGATGCTGGCCAGCGACCAGATAAAAATTCCTGCATTCCACAAAAAATCACCACTGGCTAAAAATTCTTTCGCTTTTTCAAGTTGAGGTTTTTCGGTGAATGTTTTAACTTTTTTTAAACTTGCATCATTTTTATAAATACTTTCAGGCAAATATTGAATGTAACCGTAACCTGTATCCGGCCTGCTGGGCTTAATTCCTAAAGTTATTAACCAGTCATTTTCGGAAGATGCTTTCAAAGCAGACTCAATGGTTGAAGTAAAAGCTTTTTCATCAAGAATAATGTGATCGGAAGGAGCAACAACAATCCGTGCATCAGGATTTGAATCCAGAATTTTATAATTGGCATAAGCGATACAAGGAGCGGTATTTCTTCCAATAGGTTCACACAAAACCTGACTTTCTGAAATTTCAGGAAGTTGTTCCATCACCAAATCTTTATAAATTTGGTTGGTAACAATCAGGATATTTTCCTTGGGACAAATCTTTAAAAAGCGCTTAAAGGTTTGTTGGATAAGGGTGGTTCCTGTGCCTAAAATATCGATAAATTGTTTAGGATGAGAAGTCTTACTCATGGGCCAAAAACGGCTTCCAATGCCACCGGCCATGATTACACAATAGTTATTTAACTTAACGTTCATATATGAATGTTTTAAGAAATTTAACGTCATAAAGATAGGAAATATCCTTATGCAAGTTCATTGGTAATGGGAATTACGCGGGCCAGTGGATCGAATAAGTAAAACTTTCCGTTTTCAAGATTTATGCACTTAAAACGTTTTCTTCTTTTTTCCAGTTTTTTAAAAATTTTACCATTCGAAAGTTTAAAAATGCTGTTTTCTTCAAGATCCTCAATATGCATACCTTCGGTTTCTTCGGGGTCGTATTTTTTTAATGCCCGTGCAAGTAATAAATTGGTATTGCTTGAAGCGGCAGCATTTTGCAAAAACTGATAAATGATATGGGATAAATCATCAGGAAATACATTTTCAATCAGAAAAGGGTTCATCAGATTTCTGTAAACTAATTTCCATTCTTTACCGTGAGGTTTTACCCGATTACCATATTTTTCGAAAACTACCAAATGTGCAATTTCGTGAACGAGTGTAATTAAAAATGAATATTTATTTAAGTTGTAATTAATCGATATTCGATGAGGGGCTCCATTATAAGCAGGACGAAAATCTCCCAGTTTACTTTTTCTTGAGCGGGTAATTCTTAAATGAATTCGATATTGTTTGATCCATTCAAAAATAAGTTTGTTGGAGTTTTCGGGCAAGTATTTTTGTAAAATATCTTTATAATCATCCATAACAATAAATGATTTTACTAAGGTTGGGAGCTACATAACTCCAGCTAGGACATTTACATTTTTTACTCTTTTTACGTTGTTTGTAAACAGATCTTTTAGTTGTTCCGCAAGATGAAAACAACAATAAAATGATAAAGAAGGAAAGATATATGGCTGATTTTAGCATGCTTATTTTTGGTAAAAAAAATAGATTAGTAATATTAAACGAAACTAATGCAATTTAATTATAGCATGCATCGTTTTGTTACAAAATTATCATTTTCAAACTTGGGGCCAAAGGCATTGTCTTAAATATTGATTAACTTAGCCAAAAGTTTCTAAACCTATGCTGATAAGCACTCTTGGGAGATATGTACTATTAATGAGAGAGGCCTTTAGGAGGCCTGATAAAGGAAGCGTATTCCGCAAACAGCTGATGGTTGAGTTTCAGGGTTTGGGAATTGAATCTCTGGGAATTGTGCTTTTTATCTCTGTTTTTACGGGAGGTATTGTAGCCTTGCAAACAGCCTATAATATTGACAGCCCGCTGATTCCACTTTATACCGTTGGATTTGCAGCAAGACAGTCAATTGTATTGGAGTTTTCTCCAACCATTATTAGTTTAATTTTAGCTGGAAAAGTTGGATCAAGAATTGCCTCTGAGATTGGTACTATGAGGGTTACAGAACAAATAGATGCTTTGAAAATAATGGGTGTAAACCCTGCCAATTATCTTATTTTACCCAAAATTACAGCCGCTGTAATTATCAATCCTTTCTTAATTATTTTAAGTATTGCCCTTAGTTTGTTTGGAGGCTGGTTGGCTTGCACTTTATCCGGGATTGTTACTTCTCAAGATTTTATTTATGGATTAAGGCTGGATTTTGAATCCTTCACCATTATTTATGCAGTTATTAAGACCATCGTTTTTGCTTTTCTTATCACCTCAATTTCCGGATTTTATGGTTATACTACCAAAGGAGGAGCCATTGATGTGGGTAAATCAAGCACCAATGCTGTTGTTTCAAGTAGTATTCTTATTATTATTTTTGATTTGATTTTAACTCAATTGTTGCTGGTATGATAGAAACCAAAAACATATCAAAGCAATTTGCTGATAAAAAAGTTCTGGATGATGTTTCTGTTTCATTCAAACAGGGTCAAACAAATTTAATTATTGGACAAAGTGGTTCGGGTAAAACCGTATTGATGAAATGCTTGGTTGGATTGTATGAAGCCGACGAAGGACAAATAATCTATGACGGCCGATCGTTTACAGATATGACTGAAAAGCAACAAATGGAAGTCAGAAAAGAAGTTGGAATGTTGTTTCAGGGAGGTGCTTTATTCGATTCGAAAAATGTAGAAGATAATGTTATGTTTCCGCTTTCGATGTTTACCAAAATGAGCCTTGAAGAAAAACGTGAACGTGTAAACTTCTGTTTAAAAAGGGTTAATCTTGAAAATGTAAATAAATTATTACCCTCTGAGTTAAGTGGTGGAATGGTAAAAAGAGTAGCTATTGCCAGAGCCATTTCAATGAATCCAAAATATTTGTTTTGCGATGAACCCAACTCAGGACTTGATCCCAGAACTGCAGGGGTCATCGATAATTTAATTAAAGAAATAACCATCGAGTATAATATTACCACGATTATAAACACCCATGATATGAATTCAGTTTTAGAGATTGGTGAGAGTATTGCATATATTTATGAAGGGAAACTTTGGTGGACCGGAAATAAAAAAGAGATCCTTAAAACAGATAATAATGAACTAAAGGATTTTGTTTTTTCAAGCGAATTAACCAGAAGATTAAGATAAGCTATGAATGTTCTTGACATCATCATTTTAATTCCGATAATTTGGCTCATGTACCGAGGCTACCAAAAAGGTTTTATCATTGAACTAAGTTCGTTGGTTGCCTTGATATTGGGAATTTATTTTGCCATTAATTTCTCAAATTTTGCTGCTGATTTTTTAGCCAGAAATTTTAACATTGGTGATAAATATTTAAGTATTGCTGCCTTTGTGGTCACTTTTATGGTGGTTGTTTTTGGGGTTTTTATGGTTGGGAAAATACTTGAAAAGTTTGTGGATATTTTATTGTTGGGCTTCGTTAATAAGTTAGCTGGTGCAGCATTTGGGGTGATTAAGGCGGCCTTTTTGATTAGTGTTGTTTTTTGGATAATCAACAGTTTTGATATAAGCAAAACTATAATTAAAGAACAATCAAGGCAAGACTCAATGTTGTACGAACCCATTGAGCAATTCGCTCCAACTGTTGTTCCTAAATTAAGTTTGGATAAGATAAAAAATATGGAAATTCCTTCGATTAAAGATGTGGATTTACCAAAAATTTAATCCACCCAAACCATTAAATAATAGCTTAAGTGGATTATTAATTTTTTAAGAAAAGAAATTATTTTGTCTCTTCGTCAATCAATTTAATCAACTCTTTAAATCCTTCTTCGGTATATCCTTGTTCCTGAAAAATAATTTTTCCTTTTTTGTCGATTACAACATTTCGGGGGATATATTTGGTGAAAAATTTAGCATAAATTTTACGCTCAGGATCTGGTCCTATTGGGAAAGTAAAACCTTTTTTATCATTAAATTTTTTAATCTCCTTCATTGAGTGTTCTCTTCCTAAAGCTAAAATTAGAAAGTCGCGTGATTTAAATTCTTTCCAAATTTCTGCTTCAAGATGTGGCATTTCTTTCATACATGGACCACACCAGGTTGCAAAAAAGTTTATCAAAACAGTCTTACCTTTTAAATCCGACATTTGATAGGTTTTTCCATCAATGGTTTTAAAAGTAAAATCCGGAACTTCCTGACCAATTTTTGTTAAGTTGAAAGCAGAAGGATCTTCCTGATCTTGTGCCATTGAATTAAAAATAAACCCGGTAATAAATAGTAAAATAAATAGTTTTTTTAGCATGTTTTTAAGCTTATTAGGTGAAAAAATATAACTAACAATTGCAAATATATTTTTTTCCTGATTAATAAAAAATTTAAAATGGAGAAATAAATTCAATGGCAAATAAAATGCTTTTCTTTGATAAATCTTCACATAAGTTTGGTGGATCAGATGCATTAAAACCATTGGGTCTTAAAACCCTACAACTTAAGCTTCCAAACTTTTTTTCAAATTCAGAGGCAAAAGAATTACAGGTTTTTTGAATGTTGTCGGCATCCATTTTTAATGACTTTAAATAGACACCCAAAAAGATTAAAACACCTTCAACCAAACCACACTGGGCTCGAAATTGGCCTGCCCCGTTTAGTCCAATGGAACCGTCAATAATTTGAGGACTCAAAGAAAATTCAAACTTTTCAGCTAAAACTTTTAAACTGGTTTGGGCGCAGTTCAAGTGTTCATTTTGATAAAAATATTCAACCCTTTTTGATACAAACAATTGATCTGTATTTTCCATAATTTAGTCTTCAATTGCTTGGATTCCGGGTAATATTTTGCCTTCAATGTATTCGAGCATGGCTCCTCCGCCTGTTGAAATATAACTCACTTTTTCGCTTAAATGATATTTATTGATGGCAGCAACCGAATCACCGCCGCCAATTAACGAATAAGAACCTTTTTGGGTTGCTTCAGCAACAGCCATCGCAATTTCTTTGGTTCCACTTTCAAAATTCGACATTTCGAACACACCCATGGGCCCATTCCAAAGCAGGGTGTTTGACTGCTCAATAATAGATCGATATTTTTTAGTAGTTTCGGGGCCAATATCCAATCCCATCCATCCATCAGGAATGTCGTAGGAAGAGGAAACAGATTGATTGGCTTCATTTGAAAACTTATCGGCTATAATGGCATCGGTTGGTAAGTAAAGATTTACATTTTCATCCTTGGCAAGTTGTATGGTTTCTACAGCCAAATCAAATAATTTTTCTTCAACCAGCGAATTTCCGATATTTCCACTTAGTGCTTTAATAAAGGTAAACATCATCCCACCGCCGATAATTAAATTATCAACTTTAGGTAAAAGATTCCTGATTACTTCAATTTTACCGGAAACTTTAGCACCACCTAAAACGGCTGTAAATGGTCGTTTAGGCTCAAGCATGAGCTTATTCATGCTTTTTATTTCTTCATTCATGATAAAACCAAACATTTTATTTTCTGGAAAATATTTGGCAATAATTGCAGTTGAAGCATGTGCACGATGCGCAGTTCCGAAGGCATCATTAATGTAAGCATCGCCCAATGAAGCCAGCTTTTCAGAAAATTGTTCGTCACCGGCAGTTTCTTCTTTATAAAAACGTAAGTTTTCAAGCAGCAAAACTTCTTTGGGTTTTAAGTTTTCTGCCTTTTGTTGGGCTTCTTCTCCTATGCAATCCTTAGCAAATTGAACCTCAACTTTTAATTTTTCAGATAAATATTTTAAAAGATGTTTTAAAGAGAATTTATCTTCCGGGCCATTTTTTGGTCTACCCAAATGCGACATTAAAATTACTGATCCATTGCCAGCTAATACTTTTTTTATGGTTGGAATTGCAGCATCAATTCGGGTTGAATCTGTAATTTCAAAGTTCTCATTTAAAGGAACATTAAAATCAACCCTGATCAGGGCTTTTTTTTCTGCAAAGTTAAATTGATCAATTATTTTCATAAACTCAATTTTTTCTTAGGTAAAAGATGTGAAACAAATTTATTGACAATGAATTCAAAAATACAACTTCTACTTAAATTAATTAAATTTGTTAGAAATAATACTTTATGGAAGATTTTCAGGGTAGGCTAGTTACCAAATTACCCCATGTTGGCACTTCGATATTTGCAGTTATGAGCCAAATGGCTAATGAGCATCAGGCCATTAATTTATCTCAGGGATTTCCTGATTTTCCGGTTTCCGAGGAACTTATTGAACTCATTCATCATTATATGAAGAAAGGTTATAATCAATATGCACCCATGACGGGGGTTCCTGTTCTTCGAGAGCAAATTGTGAAGAAAGTGAAATATTTGTACGGCGCAAATTATGATGTAAATTCTGAAATTAATATCACGGCCGGAGCTACTCAGGCTATTTACACCATCATTTCATCTTTAATTAAAGAGGAGGATGAGGTTGTTATTTTTGAACCTGCTTACGACAGTTATGCACCATCCATAAAACTTAACGGCGGAACGGTTAAATATGCAAAACTTCGCTTGCCTGATTATTCGATTGATTGGGATGAATTGCCCAGACTTATTACCCACAATACAAAAATGATCATTATCAATTCTCCGCATAATCCTACCGGGAGTGTTTTGAAATCGGCAGATATTGAACAGTTGGCAAATCTTACTCGAAATACTGATATTGTTATTTTAAGCGATGAAGTTTATGAACATTTAACCTTCGATGGTTTAAAACACCAAAGTATTTGTTCAAATGCCGAATTAGCCAGCAGAAGCTTTGTGGTGGCTTCGTTTGGAAAAACATTTCATGCAACGGGATGGAAAATGGGCTATGTTTTAGCTCCCGAAAAATTAATGACAGAATTTAGAAAAGCCCATCAATTTATAGTTTATACAGTTAATGCACCCATTCAATATGCCATAGCTGATTATTTGAAAACCAAAAGAAATTATACTTCTTTACCTAAGTTTTACGAACAAAAAAGAAATTATTTTGCTAAAAAGATTCGTAAATCACGTTTTAGAATCGTTCCTTGTTTTGGTACTTATTTTCAGCTGTTGGATTATCAGGATATTTCGGATAAATCAGAAATGGATTTTGCCAAAGAATTGATTGAAGATTATGGGGTTGCTTCTATTCCTGTTTCGGCATTTTATCATGATCGAATAGAATCGAAAAGGTTGAGATTCTGTTTTGCCAAACAAAAAGAAACTTTAGATAAAGCTGCTGAAATATTATGCAAAATTTAAAAATTGCCCTCATTCAATCTGATTTATTTTGGGAAGATATTCAAGCAAACCTAAATCATTTTGATAAACATTTAAATCAGATTCATACAAAAATTGATTTGATTTTACTACCCGAAGTTTTTAATACCGGATTTCCTGTAAACCCTGAAAAATATGCCGAACCCATCAATGGATTAAGCATGCAGTGGATGAAAAAAAAAGCAATTAAACATCAATGCGTAATTGCCGGAAGTTTATTGTTGAAAAAATCGGATGGTTTTTACAATACTTACATTTCAATGAATCCGGATGGAAGTTTTGAACAGTATTCGAAACGCCATGTTTTTCATTTGGGAGATGAAGCAGATACCATAAATCCAGGGTCAGAAAGACTAATTGTTAAGTTAAAGAATTGGAAAATTCGCCCCTTAGTTTGTTATGATTTACGTTTTCCGGTTTGGAGTAAAAATACTTATCGGGCAGGCGATTTTGAATATGATTTGTTGATTTATGTAGCCAATTGGCCCGCATCACGCAGTTATCCCTGGAAACAGATGTTAATATCAAGGGCCATCGAAAACCAAGCTTACGTAATTGGTGTGAATAGGGTTGGCAAAGATGGTTTGGGAAATCAATATTCGGGAGATTCCATGCTGATTGATGCCAAAGGAAAAGTAGTTCATTCTTTAAATCCGAATCAGGAAAAAATATCCATTGTTGAATTGTCTTATTCGGAATTAACCTCTTTTAGAAACAAATTTAATGTAGGTCCTGATTGGGATCAATTTACGATTGAATAGGTTGTTTTATGCGGCTTTCAGCAATAGTCATTAAAATATATAAAAAAAAATGATCGATAATTTGCTATATTTGACCAGAGTGAATTAATTTCGCAGCCGCAAAAATAAAAGTAAAATGAATATACTTATAGCTGGAGATGGAGAAGTAGGTTTGCACTTGGCCAAAGAGTTGGCTCATGAAAATCACAATATTACCATTGTTGATCCTCATGAAGAACTTTTGAAAATGGTTGAATTGCAAACAGATTTAATGACCATCACTGGTGATTCAACTTCGATATCTGTTTTAAAAAATGCCAATATTCATAAAACAGACCTCCTGATTTCTGTTGTTCACAACGAAAAAATAAATGTTATTACAGCCATACTTGGTAAAAAGTTAGGTGCAAAAAAAACCATTGCCCGAGTAAATAGCCTGGAAAATCTCAGTAAGGAAAATAAAAAAGTTTATGAAAGCCTTGGGATTGACGCCATGATTTGCCCTGAGGAAATTGCTGCTCAGGAAATAACCAATCTTCTGCATCAGACAGCTGCTACTGAAATCTTTGATTTTACAAATAAGAAACTTTCTTTGTTTTTAATAAAACTTGAGAAAGACGCACCCTTGATGCACAAATCTCTCAATCAAATTTCCCGAGAAAATCCTCATTTAAGATATCGAGCTGTAGCAATTCATCGTGGAGGTAAAACCATCATTCCAAACGGTAATAATACTTTTGAACCTGATGATTTAACCTATGTAATTTCTAAACCAGATGGCATTGATGAACTTATGAAGATTAGTGGAAAATCTCAAATAGCGATTGAAAACATCATGGTAGTTGGTGGAGGTCGTGTTGGGCGAACTGCCTGCAAGCGACTCGAAAAAAAGATCAACATCAAACTATTTGAGTTGGATAAAGAAAAATGCCATAGTTTAACCGACTTTCTTGAGGAAACACTGGTTATAAACGGTGATGCAAGAGATATTCAGCTTCTAGAAGATGAAGACATCAGAGGTGTAGATGCATTTATTGCTGTGACTGATAATTCTGAAACCAATATCTTAACTTGTTTGCACGCCCGAAAATTTGGAGTTAAAAAAACCATTGCTTTGGTCGAAAACATTGATTATATCGACATTTCTCAAAATATAGGTATTGATACCATTATTAACAAAAAGCTAATTACGGCAAGTTATATTGTTCGCTTTACCATGGGATCAGAGGTTACCTCTTTGAAGTGTTTAAGTGGCGTTGATGCTGAAGTTATAGAATTGGTTGCTAAACCCTCATCGGCCATTACACGCAAAAAAATAAAAGACCTAAATGTGCCCGATGGAGCAATTATAGGCGGTATTTGCCGAGGCAATGAAAGTTATATTGCAACTGGAGATTCTCAAATAGAAGAAGGTGACAAAGTGGTGGTATTTAGCTTGCCTCAAGCCATTAAAAAAGTAGATAAACTTTTTAATTGATCTTCCAATCTTAACCTAATTTCGTACTTTCGAAACGAAAATAAATCTTTTATAAATTGAAAAACGCTGACATTAACTTCAAATTGGTTTTAAGAATCATTGGATTCTTATTAATGGTTGAAGGTTTCTTCATGTTTTTAGCAATTCCATTTTCATTATACTATCGTGAAGCAAGCTATTTATCTCTTTTATATTCTGGACTTATTACTTCTGTAATCGGAGCTGCCTTTTTTGTTTTATTAAGGAAGCACACAAATAGAACCATTGGCAAGCGTGAAGGTTATTTGATTGTTACATTTACCTGGATTATTACTTCATTTTTTGGGGCATTGCCTTTTATTTTAAGTGGTGCCATTCCAAATTTGAGCAATGCATTTTTTGAAACCATTTCGGGTTTTACCACAACAGGAGCTTCAATACTCAATGATATTGAAGCAGTTCCTAAAGGGATTTTATTCTGGCGTAGCCTAACTCACTGGGTTGGTGGGATGGGAATTATTGTTTTATCGGTAGCTATTTTACCGGTCTTGGGAATTGGAGGAATGCAGCTATTTGTAGCTGAAATGCCTGGTCCAACCCCTGATAAATTACACCCTCGTATCACACAAACAGCCAAGCGTTTGTGGGCCATTTATGTGTTGTTAACTGCTGCAGAAACCATCTTATTGATGACTGGTGGTATGGATCTTTTTGATGGTCTTTGTCATGCTTTTGGAACTATGGCAACCGGAGGATTTTCTACCCAAAACGATAGTGTAGCAAGTTTTTCTCCTTATATTCAATACATCATTATTTTCTTTATGATATTGGCAGGAACCAACTTTACCTTGCATTATTTTGCCCTGCTTGGACGTTTCCAAAAAGTTTGGGAAAATGAAGAATACCGAAATTATATTTTATTGATTTTGGTTACAACCATTATCATCACCATATCAATTATTGGTTTGGCAAACAAAGAAATTGAACAAGCTTTTCGAGATAGTTTATTTATGGTTGTATCGATCATAACGACAACTGGTTTTGTAACGTCTGATTACTTATTGTGGCCGGGAACTTTGTGGTTGATCATCTTTTTATTGATGTTTGTGGGAGGTAGTGCCGGATCAACCGGAGGAGGAATGAAAATTATTCGTCAACTGTTATTAATTAAAAACAGCAGACAAGAACTCAAAAGATTAATGCACCCTCAAGCTGTAATTCCTGTAAAATTCAACGGAAAAGCTGTACCCCGGGATATCATTTTTAAAATCATGGCTTTCTTTTTAATTTATATGCTCATATTTGCCATCGGCACACTCATTATGTCGGCATTGGGATTGAATTTTGAGTCGGCCGCTGGATCAGTTGCTGCAACGCTTGGAAATATTGGTCCCGGAATTGGATCGGTTGGACCGGTTGAGAATTATGCCCACATTCCGATCTTGGGTAAATGGGTTTTATCTTTTTTAATGTTACTCGGACGACTTGAATTGTTTACTGTTTTGATCGTATTCGCTCCAGCTTTCTGGAAAAAGTAAGGCATCAGTCCCACTGTTCGGAAAAATATCCTAAATTTGATACCTTTCGATTTTATGAATAAACATCATTTATTTTGAGTGATAAGAAATCAGGTTTAGTGCAAAAGTGGTTGGTGATTATCAATCCTAATTCTGGCAAAAGAAAAGGAGAAAAAGACTGGAATCAAATTCAATCCATTTTAATCAAAAATGGATTTCAATTCAAAAACGTATTTACAGAAGGTAAAAATCATGCCATTGAATTAATGAATTTCCACCTTAAAAATGGATATCGTAATTTCATTGTTATTGGTGGAGATGGTACCTTGAATGAGGTAATTAATGGTGTTTTACAACAGTCAGAAATAGATTCAAAAGAAATTAAAATTGGAATGATTCCGATTGGAACCGGTAACGACTGGGGTCGAATGTATCAAATTCCTTCAGACTATGAGGGTGCCATCGAAATTATTAAAAGAGACAAAACCTTTATTCAGGATGCCGGTAAGGTGAGATATTCGCATCATGGCAAAACAGAATCGAGGTTTTTTGTAAATATGGCTGGTATGGGCTATGATGCATTGGTTGCTAAAAAAACCAATTTGATGAAAGAAAAAGGTGGTGGTGGCCCTTTTGCTTATTTAATAAACCTATTTCTTGGATTGGTACAATATAAACACACTTATATTGATTTAAGCATTGATGGTAAAAAAATATTCACGGGTAAGATTTTTAGTTTAAGTGTAGGAATTTGTAAATACAATGGAGGTGGTATGATGCAGCTTCCGAATGCAGTTCCTGACAACGGAAAATTTGATGTAACCCTCATCCGTAAAGCATCAAAATTTAAAGTAATTGCGAACATCAAAAATTTGTATGATGGGTCATTTGTTAAGATTCCGGAGGTAGAATTATTTACAGGAAATAAAGTTGAAATTGTTTCAAGACCTGCTCATTCGCTCTTTTTGGAAACCGATGGCGAATCATTAGGTCATTCGCCTTTCGAGTTTGAGATAATACCAAAATGTATAAAACTAATTAAAGGAAATTAAGGCTTAATTGGTTTTTGGATCTTTCCAATCTTCGTATTTTTTTATCAAAGAAATCAGTTCGGATATGGCCTGCTTTTCATCGACTCCTTTTATCATTAATTCTCTTGATTTATATAGATTCACTTTTCCATTTCCTGCTCCTATGTAGCCATAATCAGCATCCGCCATTTCTCCGGGGCCGTTAACAATGCAGCCCATAACGGCAATTTTTAATCCACTTAAGTGATGGGTTGCTTCTTTTACTTCCTCAAAAGCTTTTTCAATATTGTATTTAGTTCTTCCACAGGATGGACAAGCAATAAATTCTGTACTGCTTATTCTTGCGCCACTTGCCTGCAAAATCCTGAAGCTTAAATGGGTGGTTTTATCTTTAAATTTTTCGTTCTCAATCCAAATTCCATCAATCAATCCATCAATTAAAAGTGATCCAAAATCAACCGAACTTTTAATCATTAGGTCATCATAATATGCATCCTGAGAGGTCTTTTTAATGATGATTGGGTTTTTAATACCTTGGTTTAATAAGAATGAAATTGTTTTTTTTATCTGATCAACCTCATCATTATGAGTTAAACCCAATAAAATAACCTGGTTGCTAATACTGTTTTGGACCTTCTTATTAAAGGATTCTGAGTCTAAAGGTAATTTCAACTCAATCATTGAATTTTCCTGATTGGATTTAAAACTAAAATTTACCTTCTGACCAATAAGTTTTTGTTGTTCAGGGTTATAAATATAATCAGCATCCTCATTTTTACAGGAAGAAATAACAACTGGAGGCTTTCCTCCACCAATTCGATCATTAATTTTGCTGTTTCTACGATGATATTCGAAGGGATTAATGCCCGGTAAATTAACTGAATTTTTAGTCTGGGTTCTGCTAAATATTTTTGAAAATGATTTTGCAAAAGTAATTTCGTTGACCGGATCCTCTGTCAATGAAATTCGGAAAGTATCACCAATTCCTTCCTGAAGCAAAGTTCCGATTCCGGCAGCTGATTTAATTCTCCCATCCAGTTGATTACCAGCTTCTGTAACACCCAGATGAAGCGGATAATCCATGTTATTTTCAAGCATTTGTTTTACCAGTAAACGATAAGCCTGAACCATAATTTTCAGATTGCTGGATTTCATCGAAAGCACCAAATCATGGAATTGGAAAGCTTCACAAATTCGAATAAACTCCATAGCTGATTCAACCATTCCGGCAGTGGTATTTCCATATTTATGGATGATTCTTTCGGATAAAGAACCATGGTTTACTCCAACCCGAATTACTGTTCCGTGTTCTTTACAGGTTTTAATGAGAGGGTATAGATTATCAGCTGCTTTTTCAATTTCAATTTGATATTCAGCATCACTTAAATTGGTCTTGAGTTTAGATTTTCCACCTGTATAATTTCCGGGATTAATACGGATTTTTTCCGCAATTTTGGCTGCATATTCTGCCACAACTGAATTAAAATGTATATCGGCAATTAAAGGTATCTCAAAACCTGCTTCTTTAATTTTTTGCTTTATCTGAATTAAATTTTTTGCTTCTTTAATGCTTGGTGTTGTTACTCTTACAAGTTCACAGCCAGCTTCAATCATACGAATAGATTGCTGAACAGTATCATTTGTATTTAAAGTATTTGTTGAGGTCATGGATTGAATACGAATGGGGTTCAATCCTCCCATGGCAAGATTACCAATATTTACAACTCGGGAAATAAATGCTTGATTTGATTGTTGAATTCCGGACATTAATTTATTTTGTATTTCTACAAAGTTAAAAAATTAACAAGCAGAAAATTTAGATTAGCCGGTCTGACTGATTTTTTGCAGTGCTTCTACATCAAGTATTTCAAATTCATTCCCTTCACAGGTAATTAATTTTGACTCCTTAAATTCTTTAATAATCCGAATAGCACTTTCTTTCGACATGGCAGCTAAATCTGCGATGTCTTGGCGTGAAATATTAACCACAAAGTGATTGCTTTCGTAAACGACCATTGAAAGATAAAGTAATGCGTCTGCAATTCTGCCTGGCATTTGTTTTTGGGTGAGGTTAATTAGTTTTTCAAAATTTCTTACACCTTTAGAGTTAATCCATTTAAAGAGTTCAGCAGTAAATTCCTTATTTTGTTTCGACACCTCAATAAAAGCATCAACCTTAATAAAACAAGCTGTTACTTCATCAATGGCTGAAACTGAATAATGATGTCGATAATCGTTAAATAATCCGGGGCCACCGATCATCTCTGTGGGGCGTAAAATATTAAGAACCAGGTTTTTTTTATTAATACCCTCGATATATACTTTTCCGTATCCTGAAGTCATGCAGGCAATATGGGTTAACTCACCACCTTGTTTAAAAATGGTTTCACCCGGATTGAATCTAACTTCGTGTCGATGTTCATTGATATAGGTTGTTTCGTCATCAGTCAGGAATTGAAAAATGTTCAATTTCTTAGAGCAATTTTTACAAAACACGGTGTTGGTGTATGAAGGCATATTTGATTCAGTTTAGTTAGTGTATAGTTGACGAGCTATTTATAATGCAATTAAATAAATGATTAAGTGAATAGTACAATCTTATAAATCAAATAATTAATAGTTGTTTTTAGATTTGAATCTAATATCAATGAGCTAATGGGATGACAAATATCTACCTTATGTTGATAAATGTCAAGTAAATCGATAATTTATTTCAATGTGGGCTTTGAAATATCTCACGTCCCTTTAAAAACAAGGCTTTCGTTAATTTATTATACTTGTTAAAGAATAAACAAGCGCTAAAATAATAACTTAAAAACTACGACAAATGAAAAGATTTACATTTTTAACTTTTTTAACCGCGGCATTTCTGTTTTCGGTTCTAATGATCACAAGTTGTACCAAGGAAGGTCCGGCTGGTGTAGATGGAGTTGATGGTGCAGTTGGGCCTGCAGGGCCACAGGGTATTGCCGGAGAGAATGGAATTGATGGCACTGATGGTACAGCAGGATGTATCTTATGTCATGATGGTGGAGAATCTCAGGGAATGTTCTCTCAAGTAAACCAGTGGGAAGCTTCAGTTCATGCCAATGGTGGAAATTTTGAAAGAAATGGTGGAGATTGTGGTACTTGCCACACCAGTCAGGGGTTTTTGGCTAACCTAGCCGGAACTTATGACGGAAGTGTTGAAAATCCAAATCCAATTAATTGCTACACTTGTCACAACATCCACGAAACTTTCACACCAGCTGACTTGGCTCTTACAACAAATTCTGGCGTTGAATTGCTTTTAGGAGGTGATGTATTTGATTATGGTAAAGGAAATTTATGTGCTAATTGTCACCAGTCAAGAGCAGTTAGCCCAATGCCTGTTGAAGATGGACCAGATGTTACAATTGGCTCATATAGATTTGGCGGTCACCATGGTCCTCAGGCTAATATTCTAGCTGGATTAGGGCTTGTTGAATTTGAAGGTGATGCTACTTATTCTCCCAATACTCATGCTTCTGTAACTGATGGTTGTGTAACTTGTCATATGGCTGATCCTTACGGGACTCAAGCAGGTGGTCATACCATGGGAATGACTTACGAATATCATGGTTCAGCAGCTGTTTGGGATGCAGGTTGTATAGAGTGTCATACCAGTTCCGATGACTTACATGCAGACGTTGAACATACCCAGGAAGTGGTAGAAGATTTACTTGCCGAACTAAAATCTTTATTAATTGCAGCCGATATGTATGATGATGGCTCTCATGGTCATGCAGGTTATGCTGTTACGGGAACTCAGCCAGCCAACTTAGCAGCTGCTTACTTAAATTGGCAATTAATTGAGGAAGACAGAAGTTTAGGGGTTCACAATCCTAATTATGTGATTGCTGTTTTGAAAAACACCATTGATAAAATCACCCCTTAATAGAAGTAGTTTACGATATAAAAAAAGGCATCAGATTTTGAAGGTGCCTTTTTTTGATTAAAATGTAACTTAAAATTTCTGCAATGAAAAAATCAACATATAAACTGGTTTTGATTTTAATTGGAGTGATATTTATTGCTGGTTGTGAATATGATTTTGAATATGTTCAACCGAATCCTGTCTCCGATTATGTTGATCCAGATCCAGACCCCATTGATCCTAATTTGCTCAGTTTTTCGGGAAAAATTGTACCCATTTTTACAACGGGTAATCGTTGTACTTCCTGTCATGGAGAGGGTGGAACCCGACCCATTTTAACTGCATCCAAAGCTTATGGTGAAATAAGCTCGATGGGACTTGTAAACATTACAGATCCGGCATCCAGTAAAATATATACTTATGTAAAAATAGGAACCAGTCCACATGCCTGGAAGAAATATTCTACTTCCCAGGCCGACTTAGTTTTGCAATGGATCACTGAAGGGGCTAAAAATAATTAACTAAAAATTAGAAAAAGATGAAAAAATATAGCATTATACTGTCATTTCTAATGTGTTTTGGTGTGCTCTTCGCTCAAGAAGAAGAGAAGAAAGAAATTAAACCGGTGAGATCTCCGTTTGCTAGTGGAGTTTTAATTAACAATCAAACCGGAGTAATTCCAGATGCCAGAACATTGGAGATGGTTATTGAGCATAATTTTGGAACCATCCAAAATGGCCTTACCGATATGTTTGGTCTTTATGCACCATCAAATATTCGATTGGGATTAAGCTATAGTGTAACCAACAATATTTTGGTTGGATTTGGTGCAACAAAATATAAAAAGCTTACCGATTTTAGGTTTAAGTGGAGTATTTTAAAGCAAGCAAGAGAAGGAGGTAGTCCGGTAGCAATTACCTATTATGCGAATATGGGCATTGATGGAAGAAACAAAGAAGTATTTGGTCCTTCACATACTTTTGAAGGAACAGATCGTTTCTCATTTTTCAACCAAATTATTATTGGTCGTAAATTTTGTGATGCATTCTCATTTCAGGTGGCTCCCAGTATTTCACATATAAATAAAGTTGAAGCAACACAAGAGCATGATAAAATTGCAGTTTCCTTTAGTGGTAGAGTAAAATTCAGTACTCAAGGAGCCTTTATATTTAATTATGATGTTCCGCTGCACATCCAAGAAATTCAAGAAAATAAAATATTAGATCTTAAACCAAAACCAAGTTTGGCTTTGGGTGTTGAGTTTGAAACAGGTACTCACGTATTTCAGATGTTTTTCGGAACCGCAAGTTCATTAAGTCCACAATACAACATGATGACCAATATGTATGATTGGCAAAATGGAGACTTATATATCGGATTTAATATCACAAGGTTCTGGAATTTTTAATCATTTAAAGAATTTGAATGGATACATAAGCTCACTTATCTTTTAAAGGGTGTTATCTAAATAAGACACCCTATGAAACCAAAATTATAAGTGAAAATTTGTAATAAATAATAAATTTTAAACAGATGAAAATAAGTTTATTTTCAATGGTTTTAGGAATGCTTTTCCTTTTGTCTCCTTCAATTGTTTTGTTGGCACAAGCTGAAGAGGAAAAAGCAATTCCGATTCTTTCCGAAGAAAACCTTAAATGCCTTGAATGTCATGGGCAGTCTACCTATTTATATTATAATGATTACATCGAAAGAAATGTAAAGGAACGAATGAATCCATATTTCATTATTGAGGCTAAGGCTTATGGTGAATCCAATCATGCCAGTTTTAGTTGCACTGATTGCCATTCGTACGATTACAATAAATTTCCGCACGCAGGAGAACTTCGAATGGAACCTAAATTTGCTTGTATTGATTGTCATGGTGGAGACGAAGATTATGCAAAATATCATTTTGAAGAAATAGATGAAGAATTTCAAAACAGTGTTCATTCATCAAAACATTCTGAGGAATTTACCTGTTGGATGTGCCATGACCCTCACACCTATAAAGTTGAGAAACAGGAAATAGGATCTTTGAGTGAACGAATAAGGTACAACAATGAAATTTGCCTAAACTGCCATTCTGATATTTCAAAATATGAACTACTCACCAGTGTTGAAAAGCCTAATATTATGGAAACCCACAGTTGGTTGCCAAATCAGGCATTACATTTTGAAACTGTTAGATGTATTGATTGTCATGCCGAAATTAGTAATGATGTTTTGGTTCCACATAACATTCAGGAAAAATCAATGGCTGTTAAAAATTGTGTGGAGTGTCATTCACAAAACTCACGGCTTTTAACTTCATTGTATAAACTTCAGTTTCAGGGCCAGCAAAGTGATAATGCAGAAATGAACAAAGCCATGTTGGGCGAATTGTACTTGGTTGGTGCCAATCGAAATTCATTATTAAACATGATTAGTATTGGATTGTTTTTAATGGTACTTGCCGGGATTATTATTCATTCAATATTACGAATAACCATAAAACACTAATGACAGATGAACGAGAAAATTTATTTATACCCTGTATGGATTCGATTTTGGCATTGGTTTAATGCGATTTTATGTTTGTTGCTTATCGTTACAGGAATAAGCATGCAATACTCAAACCCCGAATATCCACTCATTCGTTTTGATTGGTCGGTTATAATACACAATATTGCAGGGATTGCTTTATTTCTAGCTTATTGTGCTTTTACCATTGGAAACATGCTGACAGTTAATGGCAAACATTATAAATTCAGAAAAGGAATAATTGGGAATTTAAGTGCCCAGGCTTGGTATTATGCAATTGGGATTTTTAAGGGCGAAAAGCCACCATTTCCAATTAGCGAAGAATCAAAGTTTAACCCCTTGCAAAAATTCAGTTATATATTTGTTATGCATCTCGTTATTCCTGTTTTGGTCGTCAGTGGGATCTTACTTTTATTTCCGGAGATTATTTTTCAAAATATTTTAGGCAATGGTGCCTTATATATTATAGCCATCATACATATGGTTATGGGGTTTTTGGTTTCTTTATTTTTAATAGTACACGTTTATTTCTGTACAATTGGACAAACACCCACCAGTAATTTTAAAAGTATGTTTAATGGTTATCACGAAAAACATGATTAAATAAAGTAAAAATTATGATTATATAAATAGAATAAATAAGGTTAAAGAAAGAAGAAAATATGAGAATTCTATTATTAATTTGTATGGTTGTGTTTCTAGGAAGCAACAACTTAACAGCTCAAGATTTTGAGTACGTAGGAGCCAAAAAATGCAAAATGTGTCACAATAAGCCTGCAAAAGGAGCTCAGTATAAAGAGTGGGAAAACTCAGTTCATGGCAAAGCCATGGAGTCATTAAATGCCGAAGAAGCCAAAGATCCTTCATGTATTAAATGTCACTCAACTTATGGTAGTGTTGATAAAGATTTAATAGCCACTTTAAAAATTTCAGAAGGTGTTTCTTGTGAATCATGTCACGGACCCGGAAGTAAATATTTCCCAAACGCTATCATGAAAAATCGTGATAAAGCCATGGCAAAAGGTTTAATTCTTCCAACTGAAGAAGTTTGTGTGAAGTGTCATAATGAAGAAAGTCCTCATTATAAAGGTTTTAATTTTGAAGAATACATTAAGTTGGTAAATCATCCTGATCCATCCAAATAAAGGGACTTTAATCCTAAAAAAGCTGTTCAAGAAAGATCTAAGATTTTAAATTCCGTCATTCCGGACTTGTTCAGGAATCTCAATTTAGCTATTTAGAGATTCTGAAATAAATTCAGAATGACGGATTAGTTCCTTTTTGGACAGCCTTTTATTTTGACAAAGTTTTAAAATAACGCCGAGTGGCAATCAGCACAATTGCTTACTTTCCATTCTTGATCAATATCGATGGGGTGTTTAAACTCAAGAGATTCGAAAGTAAGTGATCGCTCCATGTTTTGAGGCGATCCTTGTGCGTTAATTATGTGGCACAAATTACAGTCTTTGTTAATATTTCGCTCTTGTTTGCTTTGGTGTTTATCATCATGACACCTAAAACAGCCATTGCTTTCGATGTGGCCAATATGATTTGGATAGATATTCCATTGAACCTTCATAAAAGGGAAAATGTTTTTGGCATATTCTTGTTGAAGCACTTTGATGGCGGATTCAATTAGAATCAAATTAGTATCCATAAATTCGGGATACATGTCGTTATAATATTCTGTTATTCCTTTTTCAATTGCTAAGAAAGCACTGTCTTTGGTTGGGTATTCTTCAGCAAGAATACCCATCGCTGTCAATTTTAATTCCGGGATATTTGAAGAAATAAGTCCGGCAGTCATGGCATTATCGATAAACTTGGCAGGTGATAAATAATTATGAGATGGGCGATTGTGACAGTCCATACAATCCATTGTTCGGCTTGGTATTGACTTTATTTGTTCTTCAGTTAAAGGATTTTCGGTGTCTTCATAAATGTAAATTTTTCCTGTTTTATTATTGGTGTACTTAACCCAGGGGATTTCTTCACGACTGTGCGAACTGGCTTTGTATTCGATAATCACGTCTGGGTTAATGTGCCAATGAATGCCTTCTTCCAAACCAAGGGCACTATAATTAGGGCCTGTCTTAATTTGTAAGCTGATGTCCCACTCTGTATTTTGTTCATCTGCTAAATAATGCTTTTCCAATCTGCTTTGCTGGGCATAAAATTTTTCTGGCCAATGACAGTGTTCACAAGTTTCACGGGCAGGACGTAAATTTTCAACCGGTGTAGGTATGGGGGTTGGATATTTTTCGAAAAGAACAGAATAAACCTGATACATGCCCGACAATTTTGATCTGACGTACCAATCAGCACCTTCTCCAACATGACATTCAACGCAACCTACCCTTGCGTGTGGAGAATTTTGATAAGCCACGTATTCAGGTTCCATCACCTCATGGCAAACGGTTCCACAAAATTCGACCGATTCTGAATAATGAAAAGCTTCATAGCTTCCGATGGATGATAAAAACAAAAAGATAGCTGATCCGGCCAAAAAAATCAATAAAGCATTCCGATGCTTGGGATCATTAAAATCAATTTTGGGCCATTTTAAATTTTTGAGTTTGTCATTTCTTCTTTCCGCCTTGTGGCGTCTCCACATTCCAATAGGAATTAAAAGCAATCCAAAAACCAAAAACATCGGGATAATCATATAAATGAAAATTCCCAAATAGGATCCTCCCTTATCAAATAAAAGGGAGATTGTAAAAAGAAATACAATCATTGATATGGAAATAATCGCAATGGTTGCACCAACCAAAGAGGTCCAATTGTAGGCCGTTTTTGGGAGTTTCATTTTTAGCAGGTTTAGTTCAATATAAATTTATACAATAAAATATGGGATGTTAGTCTTTCATGATTGATATTTATCATATATAGAATGACACTTATGTTTATTATTCGTTTGAAAACGATCTTATTATGCTTTGAAAAACTCGTATATTCGCACAACTAATTGCTAAAAGAACTGTAAATACTGACAATAACTTATGGAAATGAATTACATGAAACCAAATCAAAAACCAAAAGCCTTATGGGAATCCCCTTGGGGATATAAAGAAAGTTTTTTGATAAATTTAGGTCTTCTACTTGCTGGTTTTGCCTTGGAATATGTTCTTTATGAATATAAAATAACCCTACCGGGTTGGCCTGTTAATTTTGTGATTATTATTGGATTTATACTTTCATTTTGGATCAGTAAAAAATTTCTGAATAAACGAATCTTCAATTTTTTATCGAGCGTCCCAGCTGCTGTTACTTCCATTGGTTTTGTAATGTTTTTAGTATTGTTAATGGGTTTTATTCCGCAGCATCGGCAAGAAGGTTTGATCCAACAGTTTGGATTTACCCATCTCAAAAATAGTTGGCCTTACGTATTTTCAGCCTTTTACCTATTGATTATTTTGGGGCATACCATTTTTAAAAGATTGAATAAGTTTAGCTTTAAAAATGTTGCCTTCTTTTTAAATCATGCAGGTTTGTGGATTTTGGTTGCAACGGCTTCATTGGGGGCTGCTGATCTGGAAATGTTTAATATGAAACTGGTTCAGGATCGGGCTATTTATTTTGCCACTGATGAAGATGGTGTTCAACATCAAATGCCTTTTGCCATAAAGTTGTTGGATTTTGACATTGAAGAATATCCTCCATCATTGGCAATAATTGATACTAAGACTTCCCAAATAATTTTGAAAAAAGGAGATGAGCTTTTTAAAGTTGATGAAGGAAATAAATTTAGCACTGAAAACTGGTCATTTGAAATTCTACAATCTTTACAGGAAGCAAGACCTCTTGATGGTATTTATGAAAGATCTAGCATTATGGGTGCAGTTCCTGCCGTTGAGTTAAGAGCTTTTAATAAGGAAACCAAAGTGGAGAAAACAGGCTGGGTTTCGGTAGGAAACTTTTTCCATCAAACAAAAATGCTTCATTTAGATGATGCTTTGTCGATTGCCATGACCATTCCGCGCCCTAAAAAATTTAGTTCAAAAATCAGAATTTTTAAAAAAGTAAAAGAATTTCACGATGCTGAGGTTATTGTTAATAAGCCCATTAATGCACATGGTTACAAAATTTATCAAGTAGGATATGATGAACAAAGAGGAAAATGGTCAAATATGAGTGTGATTCAAATCGTTCGCGACCCATGGTTACCTTGCGTTTATATTGGAATATTTATGATTTTATTAGGTTCTGTTTATCTGGCTTGGGTAGGTAGATCAAAAAACTAAATTGCTATTATGACTTGGACAAGTTTTCCTTTATATACATATTTAACAACAGCTTTATGGCTTGTTGGATTGATTTTTATTGCGCTTGTTAAATCAAAAACCTACAATTGGTTTGGAGCTGTTTTCCTGATTTTGGGAGTTGGTGGGTTGGCCTGTTTTACCATTAATCTTTGGATTAGTTTAGAACGCCCTCCATTCAGAACTTTGGCTGAAACCCGATTGTGGTACTCCATCTTTTTATCCATTATCGGAATTGTTATTTACTATCGATGGAAAATATTTTGGATGCTGACCTATTCTCTAACCCTGGCAGTATTATTCATGTTTATAAACATCATGAATCCGGATACTTTTGATAAAACTTTAATGCCAGCCTTACAGTCACCTTGGTTTATTCCTCATGTAGTGGTTTATATAATTGCCTACGCTTTTCTTGCAGTTTCATCACTAACAGCCATTAAAGGGCTGGTATTAATGAAGAGAAAAATTGATTTTGAACCTACACTGAAATTAGCCGATAATTTGGTTTATTTGGGTTTTGCTTTTCTAACCTTTGGTTTGCTATTTGGAGCTTTGTGGGCAAAAGAAGCATGGGGCCATTATTGGACCTGGGATCCTAAAGAAACTTGGGCTTTATTAACCTGGTTGGTTTATCTTATTTTCATTCACTTTAGGGTGAATAAAAATCAGCACATTAAGCAAGCCTTTTGGGTTCTTAGCATTGCATTTATAGTGCTGTTGATTTGTTGGTTTGGTATGAGTTATCTGCCCTCTGCCCAAAACAGTGTTCACGTCTATTCTTCCTAAAATATTGGCTATTTCTGTTTAAAGCTTTTCATTTTTTTAACTTGAAATTCACGAACTATATTAAATCCAAGATGAATATCTCCGTTCGACCATTTTCCTTGGGTATGAGCCAGGAAAGAATTTTCATATAAACCCTGCGAATTTGTCAAGAAAATCTGGAACATATGACCAAAGGTTTCAAAATTAAATCCCAGAGAAAAAGAGTTCTCATAATGATCGGAGGTATAACCTGGTAGCAAATAAAAATATTCAAAAACAAGGGCTCCGCTATTACTTATCTTTTTTCGTCCACTTAAACCAATGGCAAAAGTATTTTCATCTTCTGGACTAGTTGAAATCGGATTTTGGCGAATATAACTTGGACTCAATTGTAAAGAAAAGGTAGAGGTAAATTTGCGGGAAATTAAAAATTGGGTCACCCAGGCTGTTCTGTTTTTAAAAGAATAATCTACAGCTGTATTGTACCATTTCAGTGAGTTTATTGATATGTTTGAATAAAGGGTCAGATTAAAGGGCATATTTTCAGCCCCATATTTCTGACTTAGCAATTTCAATTTCAAAAAACCATCAAAGGTTTTATTCATCGAACTTCTACCAATTCCGATACCAAAATAGTCATTAATTCCATACTCAAATCCCAAACGTATGGTCGATCGATCCAAACCAAAGAAGTTATAAGATCCCTCATTAATTTTTCCAAATTGATGAGAGATTGTAAAAAATAAACTTCCATTGGTTGGATTTAAGGTAGACTGGCCATTCACAATTCGTGCAGCATTGAAGGCACTATTTACATAAGTCGTCTCTTCTTCTGCTTCATTTTGATTTGATGAGTTTTGGGCATAGGCTTGTAAACCCATCATTAAAAATGAGCAAAAGCAATAAAATATTTTAGATTTCATTTTCCGTTTTTAATTGTTTGGCATGCCATTCTGAATCCACTTATTAATTTGTGAAATTTTACAGTCACTCAATTTTGATCCGTTTTTAGGCATGGGTGAATTTCCTGCAGTATGTGAAATGGCACCCATCAAACTACCAGAGGTTCCGGCAGCAATACTTGCCTGTGCTTTTACAGATGCATAATCGTCGAGGCGAATACCTCCACTTGGGTTGCTTGCGCTGTGACAAGATGTACAATCTGAGCTAAGGATGTTCACTACTGTTCCGGAAAAAGTAACATTGGTTAAATCACACTCATCAGTCGGGGTTGGATTGTTTACAACTTTGGGGTCATCGCTCTTTGAACAGTATTGAAAACTTAGAATAAAAAATAGAATGATGGGATAAACCCATAGGTTTTTCGGAGTTGTTTGAGGTTTTTTCATAAGATTAGTTTTTATAAATATAATACACCAATAAAGGTAATGCAATACTTGAATAAACTTTTTTTAGACAGAACCCTCTAAATACTAGACATATGTTTTTTGATTTGGTTAAAATAGAGGCTAAATTAGCATCAATAAAAAACCTATCAGAAAGATCCTGGTTACTGACTGATAATCATATTAACGATCACTCTGTTTTAGGTTTTTAGCATTTTTTCATTCAAATAGATTATCTTATAAAGAATCATTCATGACAACAAAAATTAATTTTCTCGCCTTTATTTTTATATTTTTTTGTTTTAACGCTGCTTATACACAAAGGAATTCAAATGAAAATTATTCAAAATCAATTGAAAAATTAAGTAAGAAGAAATGCATTGAAAAAGCTTTCGATTACATATTAAAAATTGAACCACAAACTCGTAAAGATCATATCACCCTAACAGAAATTCCTGCTCCTAACTTGATGGAAGGTAAAAAAGCTCAGAAGTTTGCTGAACTTTTAAAAGAGGCAGGAGCTGATAGCGTTTGGATAGATAAAGTTGGAAACACCATTGCACTTAGAAAAGGAACAAAGCGAAAAAAAGTTGTGGCAATTAATGGTCATGTTGATACGGTTTTTCCGATTGAAACTGATGTTACAGTAAAAGTAAAAGGAGATACTCTTTATGCACCGGGTATTGGAGATGATACCCGTGGGATGATGATTTTATTGACTGTATTGAGGGCGTTGGAGGCCACCAATATTGAAACCGAATCAGATGTTTTGTTTATTGGAACCGTTGGCGAGGAAGGTTTAGGAGATTTACGAGGTTCTAAATATTTATTTAATGAATCGGGTTTACAAATAGATTCATGGATTTCGGTAGATGGAGGAAGTATCGCAAACATTGTAAATAAAGCCTTGGGCTCTGTACGTTATCGAATTGTTTTTGAAGGGCCCGGTGGTCATTCATGGGGTGCATTTGGCTATGTAAATCCCATTCATGCTTTATCAACCGCCATTCATTATTTCGAAACCCAAGCGAATATATACACCAAAGAAGGTGCCAGAACCAGTTATAATGTTGGACGAATTGGAGGTGGAACCAGTATAAACTCCATCCCTTATAGTGCCTGGGCTGAAGTTGATATGCGATCCGAAAGTCCAGAGAAACTTGAAGGAATTGAACAGATTTTACTCCAGGCTTGCTCAAAAGCTTTACAAGATCAAAATGAAATGAAAAGAAGTGGTCCCGAACTTACCCTAAAAATGATACCTGTCGGAAAACGTCCTTCAGGAGCCATTAATCCTGAAGTTTCATTGATTCAAAATGCTATGGCTGCCGCAAGATATTTTGGACTCGAACCACGTTTAAAATTTGGCTCAACAGATGCAAGTATCCCCATTTCAAAAAATATTCCAGCCATTACCATTGGCCGAGGTGGAAAAGGTGGAGATAATCACTCGCTTAATGAGTGGTGGGTAAACATTGATGGACACATTGCTATTCAGTATGCACTTTTGGTTTTGGTATCGGAAGCCCAATTGGAAAAGTAATAAATCAAGAAATTTGAAAAGGCTGTTTCAATCTGTTTTGGAGCAGCCTTTTTTCTTTCTATTTTTAATGAATCAAAAGCATAACTTAAAAATAGAATTACTAATATTGTGTAAAATAATTACATCAAATTGAGTAAACGAATTTTTTTCATACTTCTTCTGTTATCTGTTAAACTGAGTTTTTCACAAATTGGAATTGGTCAGTGGCGCGATCATTTACCTTATAAGAATGGAATTTCGATAGCCGAGTTAGGTTCAAGAATTTACTGTGCAACACCTTACAGTTTGTTTTATTATCAAAAAACGGATAATAGTGTCGAAAAACTTTCAAAAGTTAATGGGCTATCAGATGTAGGAATTCGTAAAATCGCATCGGATCAAAGCACAAATACCCTAATTATTGCCTATACAAACACCAATGTTGATTTAATAAAAGATCAAAAAGTTGTTAATATTTCCGATATCAAACGAAAACAAATCCTGGGAAATAAAACCATTCACAATATTTTTATTCATGATAATTTGGCTTATCTGTCTTGTGGATTTGGAATTGTAGTTGTAGATATGATCAGGGAGGAAATTAAAGACACCTACTATATTGGTCCAAATGGATCATATTTAAATGTTTATGATTTAGCTCTTCATCAAGGTAATTATTATGCAGCAACTGAAAGTGGAATTTTTACAGCCTCGCAAAATGCATCTAATTTGGCAGATTTTGCAAGTTGGAGTCGGGTCATGAACATTCCTCAATTTTCATCAGCCTTTAATTTGGTAGAATCATTTGCTTCTCATATCATTGTGAACAAAGTCAATCCTGATTATAATGATGATGTTCTTTATGTTAATGATGGAAATTCATGGCAATCCTTACCCCAAAATGATCAATCAGATATTTTAGATTTGGTGGCAACAGAAAATAAATTATTGGCAGTTCGTAATATGGATGTGTTGATTTACAATCAGCAATTAAACATTGAATCTAAAATTTGGTCACCCAACCAAAAAAGTATTTTCCCGAAAAGTGCGCTTTATGACGCCGATCAACAATTATGGATAGCCGATAATAAATATGCACTGATGAAGGTATCAAATGATGGATGGAGTGCAGAAACTATTGGATTAAACGGGCCGGATTTTATTGATGTGTTTTCAATGAAAGCAGAAGGCAATGATTTGTGGGTAGCTTCGGGAGGACGATCTTCGGTTTGGGCACCTTTGTTCAAACGTCAGGGAATTTCATCTTTTGTTGATGAACACTGGGAATCTTATCATTGTGTTTCTGAAGATTGTGAACATCCTGAATTGAGTAATATTCAGGATATGCTCAGTTTAGCCATCAATCCATTTGATAAAAAACAGGTGTTTGTTGGAACCTGGCAAAATGGTTTGCTTCAGTTTAATGATGGAATTTTGTCAGAAACATACAATAATGAAAATTCAAGTTTAGGGAGATGGAATGCAGATCCATCAAGGATACTTGTAAGTGATTTAGCTTTTGATAAAACCGGAAATTTATGGGTAGCTAATTCTGGTGCAAACGATCTTCTTTCGGTAAAAACAATGGATGGAAATTGGAAGTCATTCAATATGGGATCCGCTTATAGCGGCATTGACATCGGAAATATGTTGATTGATTCGTACAACCAAAAGTGGATCATTTTAAGAAAATCTCATTCCTTACTTGTTTTCAATGATAAGCAAACCATTTCTGACATTTCTGATGATGAAATAAAGGTGTTGAATGCCAATTCGGGAAGCGGGAATATTTTTGCTTCCGAAATTGTTTGCATGCTGGAGGATTTAAACGGTGAAATTTGGCTTGGAACCAATGAAGGAATCGGGCAAATTTATACACCCGAGAATGTTTTTAATGGAGGTAATTATGATGCCCGCCGGATTAAAGTTGAGTGGGATGATTATGTTCAATATTTATTAGAAACAGAGCGAATTACTTGCATGGCCGTTGATGGTGCCAATCGGAAATGGGTAGGTACCGAAAATTCGGGGGTTTTCTTTTTATCAGAAGATGGGAGTACACAGATTTCTCATTTTACAGAAGCCAACTCTTCTTTACTTTCGAACAATATTCTGGCTTTGGCAGTGAATGCTGATGGTGAAGTATTTTTTGGCACTGATAAGGGGATTGTTTCTTTTCGGTCTGATGCTTCAGAGGTTTCCGAAAATATGGATGAAATTTATACTTTTCCAAATCCTGTTCGAGAAGATTATACCGGCCCAATTACCATTAAAAATATTCCGTATGAGGCCATTGTAAAAATTACTGACTTAAGCGGAGATTTGGTTTTTGAAACCCGATCATTGGGAGGTCAGGCCAGTTGGGATGGTAAAACTTTTAATGGACAAAAAGTTAAAACAGGTGTGTATTTGGTTTTTGTAAGTAATAGAGATGGTTCTGTTAGTATGACGACCAAAATCATGTTTATTAATTGATTGGAGAAGCTATGATTTCATCAACCAGAGGCATTGTTTTTCATCAACTCAAGTATTCCGAAACCAGTATCATTGCTCATATTTATACAGAGGAATTTGGTCTTCAATCCTACATTATTAAAGGTGCCAGAAGAAAAAAATCAAAAAACACTTCTGCCATACTCCAGCACCTCTCTTTGGTTGAACTCACAGCCAATCATAAAGAAAAAAGCAACATTCATTATTTACAGGAGGTTAGGCCAGTTTATCAGTATTCAAGCATTCCTTACGATATTTTAAAGAGCTCAATTTTACTGTTTGTTAATGAAGTTCTTTATCGATCCATTAAAGAAGAGGAAGCCAATTCTGATTTGTTCGAGTTTATTTTTAACTCGCTTCAATGGCTTGATTTAAGAGAAAATAGTTTTGCTAATTTCCACCTGGTTTTTTTGATTCAGCTTAGTAAATACCTGGGCTTTTTCCCAAAGGGAAAGCAGAATGAAAATAAGTATTTGTTTAATTTAGAAAGCGGAAATTTCGAATCCATCATACCTTCCCATCCTAATTATATCACTGACCAAATAGCGAATTTATTTAGTCAATTGGTACATGTCTCATTTGAAAACATGGCTGAGGTTAAACTAAATAATATTTCAAGAAACAAATTACTGGAATATTTGATTCAATATTACCAACTTCATTTACCCAATTTAGGAACACCCAAATCATTAAAGGTTTTAAAAGAAGTGCTTAGTTAATTTGATGATTTGAAAATGTGTTGATTTGATAATTAATGTCATTCCTGCGAATGCAGGAATCTACTAAATTTAATAACCGATTTTTTTCCTGGGTTCATTTTTCTTTTGTTGAAGGGCATTAATTTTACCAAGCAAAAATTTAAAAACTTCATCAATCTTATGATCTAAATTTTTAATATCAGACTTCAGCTCCTTGTGATCAGCTAATAAAAATCTGTATTTAGAAAATGCCCGCATAATTTCAATATTAATTTGAATGGCCACATCAGAATTTAAAACTGAAGAAAGCATAGAAACACCATGTTCAGTAAACGCCATAGGTGCATATCTTCTACCACCTCTATTTGAGGACGCAATTTGCGTCCTCAAACGTATTGAATATTGATACAGGTCTCATTTTTTATTTAAAATGAGAATCCTTTTAAACCATCCTCGGCTATGAATAATTTTGATTGTTTGATGGGAATATGTGCTAGAATAATTGTGCCATTAGGTGCTAAATCAGGTTTTATTAAATCGCTAGATAAAACCCCAGGACCAAGATATTTATTTATTAGAATGTATGATGCAAGTAAAGATTGGATCGCATTTTTTAGGTTGGCGTATTTTGTTATCTCATTTGGGGAATGCTTGACTTTAATATATGCCTTCCACCATTCGGGGACATGCTTTGACTCAATCTTTGATTCTCTATTCCATGAAGAAAGTGATAGAAATGGATTTAAAAGTCCTTCACCCTCTTTTATTTGTGGAATATCTTTCAATAATGGTGAAATGAAATCGAAATTATTAAGATTAAGAAACTTATCTAGTGTAAGATAGTTATGAATACTAATCCTGTCATATTCTTTAAATATTTTACCATAGATTATTCGGGAGGTTTGTTCATATAGATTAGAGGATTCTCTGATAATACTAGCGAACTTAACAGAACTTGTTGTTAGGTTCTCAAAAATAGGATTGACATATAGAAAAGAATTCAAGAGCTCTTTCTCAATTGAAAAATATTGAAGTTTTAAATTTGTTGCTTCTTGAGTAGTTTTCCTTGAATAATCCTTTGAGAGTTCTTCGAAATTTGTAAAATCTGGTGCTATATAGTAATAATCATTTTCAGAAAATAATTCATTTCTTTCAGGAAAAAAGGAGCTAATTTGTGATTTTGTATCTGCCATAAAACATTAATACTTTGAGAATCCTTAAATGTAGTAAAAATTCATTGTTTAGATTCCGGTATTTTGTTTCACAAAAACCGGAATGACATTTAAATAGACTGAATTATGTTGTAAGTTTTTATAGTCAATCCTGCTAATACAGGAACATTCTTGCATTAATATCCAATCTTTCTCCTGGGTTCATTTTTCTTTTGTTGAAGGGCATTAATTTTACCAAGCAAAAATTTAAAAACTTCATCTATTTTATGATCTAATTTTTTAATATCAGATTTCAACTCCTTGTGATCAGCTAATAAAAATCTGTATTTAGAAAATGCCCGCATGATTTCAATATTAATTTGAATGTCTACATCAGAATTTAATACCGATGATAACATGGAAACACCATGTTCGGTGAAAGCAAAAGGTGGGTATTTCGAATGCTGACCTCTCTTTAAGGTCACAATTTGTGACCTTAAAGAATTGTGTTCTTCCATACTTTGTTCAAACATAAAATCTGATGGGAAACGCTTGATATTTCTGCGAACTGCCTGTTTTAATACTTTAGTTTGAATATTATACAAAGCAGCCAAATCATAATCCAGCATGATTTTTACACCCCTAAATTCATAAATGAGCGATTCAAAATTTACTTTTGCTAAATCCTTCATCATCTGCGAGTATTTTATTTAAGGACGCAAATTGTGTCCTCAAAGGTTTTTGGATATTAATACAGAAATCAGGTTTTTGTCTTGGATGTAAAAAGCAAAAAGAAACTTTAGTCAGTTACTTTGTTGCAGAAGAAATAATGAAAGTGGTATAAATAGCAAACCCTACGAGGGTTTTAAACCCTCGTAGGGTTGTAGTTCTTTGTCAGAAAATAAGTTTTTAACTTAGGATATTACTGAATCTCCATCCCAAAAACCTCAGCAAAATATTCCTTAATTTTTTGGTGAACTTCGGACATAACTATTTCTCGCCCTAATTCTTTGGCCATAGAAGTGACCCCTTTATCGGTAAAACCACAAGGATTGATCAGACTGTAATAACTTAAATCGGTATTTACGTTAAAAGCAAATCCGTGCATGGTAATGTGCCTGCTGGCTTTTACACCGATAGCACAAATTTTTCTGGCCGTTGGTTTATCGGTATCCAGCCATACTCCGGTAGCTCCTTCAAGTCGTTCACTTTTAATTTTATAATCGGAAAGTGTCCTGATAATGGCCTCTTCCATTAAGTGAATATATTCCTTAACTCCAACCTTAAATTGTTCAAGATCGAGAATGGGGTAGCCCACGATTTGCCCGGGACCATGAAAAGTAATATCACCTCCCCTATTAATTTTATAATACTGAATTCCTTTTTGATCAAGCAAATTTTGGGTGATTAATAAGTTAGAATCTTGACCACTTTTACCCAAAGTAAAAACAGGTGGATGTTCACAAACCAATAAATGATTTTCTGGAATTACTTGCTCTCGTTTTTGTTGGAGTTTCAGCGCAAATAACTCTTCCTGATAATCCCAGGCTTTTTTATAATCAATATTTCCCAGGTCTTTATAAATCGTTTTTATCATTAGAATATCAATGTTTAATGTACATGTTTTTCGGCATGGTAAGAAGACCGAACCAATGGGCTACTTTCTACATGCTTAAATCCTTTTTCCAGTCCAATGTTTTTATACATTTCAAAAGTATCTGGATGCACATATTCTTCCACCGCTAAATGTTTGGTGGTTGGTTGTAAATACTGACCAATGGTAAAAACTTTGCAGCCTACGTCCAAAAGGTCATCCATGCACTGCAGAACTTCTTCTTCGGTTTCTCCAATCCCTACCATAATTCCTGATTTGGCAACCAAGCCTGAGTCTGCAATTTGTCGGATTACATCTAGGCTACGAAAATAATTAGCTACGCTTCTTACTTGAGGAGTGAGGCGTTCAACAGTTTCCAGGTTATGAGAAATGACTTCGGGGGCAGCATCGATTACTTTTTGAATCAATTCTTTTTTCCCTTGAAAATCGGGAATTAGAGTTTCTTGTGTAGTACCTGGGGAAGTTTTTTTAATCTCCTGGATGGTTTCTGCCCAGATTCCGGCACCACCATCTTCTAAATCATCCCGATCAACAGAGGTTAAAACCACATGTTTCAGTTTCATCAACTTCACAGATTCAGCAACTCTTTTGGGTTCATCACAATCAACAGCTTCAGGCTTGCCGGTTTTTACGGCACAAAATTTACACGATCGCGTACAAATATCACCTAAAATCATTAAAGTTGCAGTACCCAATCCCCAACATTCATTCATGTTAGGGCAATTTCCACTTGTACAAATGGTATGTAGTTTATTTTTATCTACAATTTCTCTCACACCCAGGTAAGACTTTCCTGTTGGAATTTGGGTTTTTAGCCAATCAGGTTTTGTTCTTTTTCTTTTTTCTTCAGTTTTCATTCTCTCAAAAAATATGCTGCAAAATTAGCTAAAAAAGGAGTACTTAGAGTCTGCTAAAGTGATGAGTGCCTAAAATTATTTTCTTTAATTTATTTTAGACACTTTAGTCACTTTTAACTTTAGTCACTTACTCATTGTAAATGTGATTCATATACTCAAATTGTAATCTTAAAATTTATTAAAATCAATTAAGCTACTTTCTTATCTTTGCAAAAATTTTTAGAACATGAGTAGAGAACTGAGTGAACAGGAAATATTAAGAAGAAATTCGTTAAAAGAGCTGATTAAATTAGGAATTGATCCTTATCCGGCCGAACAATATAAATTAAATGCCAGTATTGATGAAATTCTTAAGAAATTTCCTGAGGATAATTCTTTGTATCAAGAGGTGCAAATTAGTGGGCGAATCATGAGTCGTCGAATTATGGGTGCTGCTTCTTTTGTTGAGTTGCAGGATTCAACTTCACGCCTTCAATTGTATTTTAAACGAGATGATATTTGTCCTGATGAAGATAAATCACTCTACAATATTGTATTTAAAAGATTGCTTGATATTGGTGATATCATTGGTGTTAAAGGTTTTGTTTTCATTACCAAGATGGGTGAAATTACCATTCATGTTAAAGAATATAAATTGCTAAGTAAGGCCTTAAAACCACTTCCTGTTGTTAAGGAGAAAGATGGTAAAACTTATGACGCTTTTACCGATCCAGAGCAACGATATCGTCAACGATATTTGGATTTAATTGTAAATCCTGATGTTAAGGATGTTTTTGAAAAACGTTCGCGCTTGATGAATACCATGCGTACTTTCTTAAACGATAAAGGATATTTAGAAGTTGAAACCCCCATTCTTCAACCTTTGTATGGAGGAGCTGCCGCCAGCCCATTTAAAACCCATCACAATTCTTTAGACATGACCCTCTATTTAAGAATTGCCAATGAATTGTACCTGAAACGATTAATTGTTGGTGGTTTCGATGGTGTTTATGAATTTTCAAAAGATTTCAGAAATGAAGGAATGGATCGTTTTCACAATCCTGAATTTACTCAAATTGAACTTTATGTAGCGTATAAAGATTATGAGTGGATGATGAATCTGACGGAAGAAATGATTGAGAAAATTGCCATGAATCTGCATGGAACAACCAAAGTTCAGGTGGGTGAAAATGTGATTGATTTTAAACGTCCGTGGAAACGATTTACCATGTTCGAGGCCATCGAACATTTTACCGGAATTGATATTTCGGAAATGGATGAAGCTCAATTATTGGAGACCGCAGATAAATTAAAAGTTCCAACCGACCCAAGCATGGGCAAAGGAAAATTGATTGATGAGATTTTTGGTGAATGTTGTGAAGCTCAATTAATTCAACCAACTTTTATTACTGATTATCCGGTTGAAATGTCACCATTGGCAAAAAAACACCGATCATCAAAAGGATTGGTTGAGCGATTCGAAGCTGTTTGTAATGGTAAAGAATTATGCAATGCTTTTTCTGAATTAAACGACCCCATCGATCAAAGAGAGCGTTTTGAAGCACAGCTCGAACTTGGGAAAAGAGGTGATGACGAAAGCATGGTACTTGATGAAGATTTCCTGAATGCGCTAGAATATGGAATGCCTCCAACAGCAGGTATCGGAATTGGAATAGATCGGTTATCGATGATCATGACCAATTCAAATTCTATTCAGGATGTACTTTTCTTCCCTCAAATGCGACCAGAGAAGAAAGCCGAAGTTTCAACGGATGCAGATTTTATAAATCTCGGAATTCCGGAAGCATGGGTTCCTGCAATCAGAAAAGCAGGATTTAATACCGTGGCTGATTTCAAACAAGCCAACCCCAATAAACTGATGAATGATTTAGGAGGCTTGCGTAAAAAAATGAAACTTGATGTACCTGGTTTAAAAGTTGAAGATTTAGAATCCTGGATGAAGGGAGTGTAATTTCTGACTTTTGATTTTTTCAGTTTGGTAGGGTCTTTGTCTTTCAAACATTCTAATTTTCATAAGATTTTAATTTAGAAATTGATCTGTTTAAGAAACTTTAAGAAAATGAAACTTTCATTTTTTATCAGTTTTTATATATTTGCAGGCTAATCAATAATTAATCATCGATAAACGAACCGTATTATGAACAAACTGAAAATTTTTCTAAGTGTTACCTTTTTAAGCTTAACATCTTTAATGTTTGCCCAAACCATGAATGAAGCAGGCGAAGCTTTAAACAATGGAATTGGAGCTCTAAAAGCTAAAGATTACAGTGCCGCCATTAAAGCTTTTGACAATTGCATTTCAATATGTGATCAGTTAGGAGACGAAGGTGCGGATTTGAAAATGAAAGCTGAAACACAGCTTCCTAATTCATATTTTAACCTTGGACTGGGACAATATAAAGGAAAAAAGTTTGATAATGCCATTGCTACCTTCCAAAAAGCATCAGAATTAGCTGCTGGCTTAAACGATGCAAAAACTACGAAAAAAGCAAAAAATTATATGGCCAGGGTATATAACTCCAAAGGATCTGGACAATATAAAGCCAAAGATTATGACAATGCACTTGTTTCATTCGACAATGCATTAAAAGCTGACGGAAACTATTTCAAAGCTTATTACAGTAAAGGTTTGGTTTATAATAAGCAAAAAAACACTGAAGCTTTTAAAGCAGCAATGGATAAAGTAATTGAACTTGGACCAGAAAGTGATAAAACGGTTAAAGCTGCCAAAACAACTGTTTTTAGATCTTTTAGATCTGCAGCAGGAAAAGCGCTTCAGGCTGGAAATTATAGCAAATCAGTTGAAAATGTTGAGACTGCTTTAACTTACTCTGGTGGAGATGCTCAAATTTTTTACTTTGCAACCATTGCTTATAATGGTTTGAAAAAATGGAATAATGCAATTGAATCAGGAAAAAAAGCTGTTGAGTTGGAGAAAAAAAGCAAATCAAATATTTACTTTGAATTAGGTAAAGCCTACGAAGGAACAAGTAATAAAGCTGAAGCATGCAAAGCTTATAAGAATGTAACAGATGGCCCTAATTTAGCTGCCGCAAAGCATAAAGTAACTGAAGAACTTAAGTGCAACTAAGCAACCTAAAAATATCGATTAAAAAAGGAGGAACGGAAGTTCCTCCTTTTTGTTTTAAAAGCATATTGTATAAATACTGAATTAAAATTCTGAAAATAATTCAGAAATTTAATAGCTTTACACAAGCGAAAAGAAAAAAATAGTTATACAAATGGAAAAACTTCAGCCTAACGAAAGAGTAATTGTGATGATCGTTACGATTATTGTTACCATTATTTTATCATTGGTTGTATTATAAACGACATGCTTTTTATTAATCAAATTTGTATATTTGATTTATTCAAAATTCTACCATGCCCGACATCAATCTTTCAAATCAGAAACTAAATATTTTGGTTGCAGAAGATAATCTGATAAACCAAAAGGTGGCTATGATGAATTTGAAGCAATTAGGTCATGAAGTTGAAATTGCCGTCAATGGACGAATGGCAGTAGAAATGTACAAAAGTGGAAACTATGATCTAATTTTAATGGATATTCAGATGCCCATTTTAGATGGGGTTGGGGCGACGATTGAAATTCGAAAAATTGAACAAGAAAATAAGGTTAAAAACCCAATTAAGATTGTTGCAATTACCGCGAATGCATTAACTGAAGATAGAAATCGATGCTTTGAGGCCGGAATGGATCACTTTCTCACCAAACCATTTAAGGCTGAAGATTTAAAAAAAGCATTGGGTTAAGTAAACTTTCTGTTATAAAAAGTTAATTAAATTCTACCTACCATCTTTCTTTCCGATATTTCTTATATTTGTGGTTACTTTTAAAAAAATGCAAACATGAATTTACTCGTACTTTTGGGCATGGTTGGTCCTTGGCAAATAATCGTAATACTAGCGATTGTTTTATTACTATTTGGTGGCAAAAAAATACCGGAATTAATGAAAGGCTTAGGGCGCGGCGTTAGGGAATTTAAGGATGGAATAAATCCTGATGAAGAAGAAAAGGATAAAGAGGATAACAAAAAAGCATAAATTTCTTCGGATCTTGAAATGCATTAATATGCATGTTCGATAATTATTTGCCGCATCTCATCTTAAATCCCCACTGATTATTAAAATATTCCTTTGTTTAATTCACTGTAATATAGGGTGATTGGTATTCAAAGCATCATGCTTATGAGCTCCAAGTATTTGTGTAGTTGCTTACAAGTAATAAATAAAATTGATTAATTTTTTAAGCAATCTTTAATCCATAATACTTTTGCATGGTTTTTGCTTATTTTAAGAATTCTACAGATTTATGAAATACACTTCTCTATATATTCAGACACGACTTATTACACTAAGTTTTTTCTTATTTATATATTCAATTGGCTTTGGACAATCCGTTGATTCTTTAAGAATTGATTCTGTTAAAATTGAAAACCAAATTGATTCCATTCAAGATTCTCCCGTTTTAAACAAGTTTGAATCATTAGAGAACATAAAATATTTCACAGATAAATTTTTGAATGCGGATACAACAGATTCAAACATCTATGATTTCGCCCCAGATTTCGTACCTGAATATTCTGATTCGGTATATGAAGCGCGAATTGAATATTTAAATTCGCAAACTCCCATTGAGCTTACCTATAATAAAAATGTAAAAAACTACATCAAACTTTATGGAGAACGAAAAAGAGATTTAACCCAACGACTACTGGGACTGGCTAAAATTTATTTCCCATTTTTCGAAGAGCAATTAGATCTTTATAATATTCCCCTGGAATTAAAATATTTGGCCATTGTTGAATCTGCTTTGATTCCAAATGCTGGTTCGCGTGTAGGTGCCAAAGGATTGTGGCAATTCATGTATGGTACAGGTAAAGTTTACGGGCTTACAGTAAGTTCCTATGTTGATGATCGTTATGATCCCATAAAATCGACCATTGCAGCTTGCGAACATATGAATGATCTGTATGATATCTATGGTGATTGGTCGCTGGTAATGGCAGCCTACAATTCTGGTTCAGGTAATGTTAATAAGGCCATACGTCGGGCAGGAGGTGTTCGTAATTATTGGGCCATTTGGCCATATTTACCTCGCGAAACCCGGGGCTATGTTCCGGCTTTTATAGCTGTGAATTATATCATGAATTTTGCAAATGAACATAATCTTCATGCAGTAGATCCAGGTATGTTATATGGAGGAATAGATACCGTTACTGTTAATGATGTTTTATCATTTGACCAAATAGCTGAGTTTTTGAAGGTCCCGATGGAGGATATCAAATTTTTAAATCCACAATTTAAATTGGGTGTAATTCCGGTAACAAATGGTAAAAATTATATTCTTCGATTGCCCAAGGAATATGTATTAGATTATATAGATAAGGAAGATTCATTATATGCCTATAAAACAGAAAAAGGAATCGAGCGAGATAAGTTGTTGGCTCAGATCAAAAAAGTTAAAAACCGAAACTTCCATATTGTTAGAAGTGGCGAAAATTTAGGATTTATTGCCAAAAGGTATCGATGTTATGTGAGCCAATTAAAGCAATGGAATAATTTAAGAAGTAATACCATTTTCCCTGGTCAAAAGCTAATTGTTTATGGCCGTTCTGCTGCGATTGCAAGTAATAAGAAGCAAGTTATTCGCTCAAATGAAAAATCAACACATACAGTTCGTTCCGGTGAAAACTTAGGCTTAATCGCACAACGATATAAATGCAGTGTTACGGATTTAAAAGAGTGGAATAATATCAGAGGAACAACCATCCGACCCAATCAAAAATTGATCGTATATAAACCTAAGGAAGCAAAAATTATTGCGGCCAATACTTCCGGAAAGTTTTTATACCACACCATTAAAAGGGGAGATACGCTTTGGGATATTGCTAAAATGTATGACGGTGTTACGGTCGATAAAATAAAATCACTCAATAATATACGAAATACCAGACGATTAGAGCCTGGGAAAAAACTCAAAATTGCAATTATTGGTTAATCAAAACGTATAGATATATTTAAAAATTACGACGATGCAAAAAACCTTATTGACAATTATTTTTATAAGTCTAAGCTCATTTTTATTTATTTCATGTAATTCAAATGAAGGAGGCTTGCCGCATTCAACAGGAAAAACACTAGAGATATTGGTCGTTACCAATAATAAAGCTCAATGGAATTCTGCGGTTGGCGATACCATTAAAACTTTTTTCGGGCAGGAACAAATCGGACTTCCTCAATCAGAGCCTTTGTTTTCAATGGTAAATATCCCGGAAGATGCATTTATTAAGATGTATCAATCAAACCGAGATCTTCTGATTATTGATATTAGTAAAGATGTAGCAAAAGCTCAAATTGAAAACAAAAAAGATTTGTGGGCAAGCCCTCAAAGGGTAATTAAAATTTCTGCCCCAGATAATGAATCTTTTTATAAAATATTTGAAGAAAATAAAAAAGGAATCATGGAGCTCTTCAATCAGGTTGAAAGAGAGCGCATGATAAAAACTTTTGCGGTTGCCAAGAATGTGGAAGTGGCCAATGCATTGATCGAAAAATTTAATTTTAGCTTGGTATTACCAACTGCCTACAAAATTGCCAAACAAGACAGTAATTTTATGTGGATCAGGAAAGAAACCCTTGAGGATAGCCAAGGCCTGCTCATTTATTCTTATCCTTACCGTGATTCAAATTCTTTTGAACAAAATATAATTGTTGATATGCGAAATCAAATGACTAAACGTTATATTCCGGGACCAGCCGATGGCTCTTTTATGAAAGTTTCGGATGCGTATATCAAGCCAGTTAGTAAAAATATTACGTTTAATGAATTATTTGCCGTTGAAACCCGTGGCCTTTGGGAAACCGAAGGAGATTTTATGGGAGGTCCTTATTTAAGCTATACACTGGTTGATGAGGCAAAAAATCGAGTGATCACGATCGATTCATACGTTTATGCACCAAGCCAAAATAAGCGAGATTTACTAAAACAATTAGAATCAATTTGTTATTCTTTTAATCTAGGAAATTAATTTCGTTTATTTGAGGTAATGATGAGAAATCCAGGATTTTGATTTTAATTACTTTTTGGCTAATTATATTTGACTAATTTTGTTGTACTAAATTACTTATTTGTAACCATTAAATACTAATTTATTGACAAGATAGTCATGTTACATTATATAAATAGGCATAGTTTATTATTAAACCCATTTATACAGGGACTTCCCTTTGCTGTTCTGGTTATTTTGTTAATGCCCAATCTATTTCCCAAGTATAAAGTTGAAATTATTCAGAGTTACAACTCACCTGAAAAATTTATTCAAAAGTATATTGAAATAGACGGAAACGATCGTAATGAAAAAGTTATACTTTACAATAACTTAAATATAATGCCCCCTTCACCACACGTTTCTATTTATGATAATGAGGATGATCCAATGTTTGATATTGTTCTTGATCATTCCTGGATTAAAATCAATAATTTATTTAATGCTGATTTAAACAAAAATAAAAGAAACGAGCTGTACATTTTTACCCAATCAGAGGATAGTGTTTTTTTAAATCAATTCGAGTATTATTCTAAGGATTCGATGATAATGCAAAAGGTAATGGTTGATGCCATCAAAAACTCTAAAGGGAATTATGATATTGTATTAAACAACATTGGAAGTACAGATGTGAATGGAGACGGAAATGAAGATTTTATTTTTATGATTTCATCCGAATTTCATGATAACTTGAAAGGTGTGTATGCTTGGGATTTAATGAATAATGCCATTATAAAATCTCCTCAAATAGAAACATTTTTTGATAGCGAAATGCATTATTTGGTCAATATTGATCAGGATAAAAATAAAGAAATCTTATTAAGTACTCATACAAATAGTAAATCTGCCAGGCTTCATGAATCAGCTAAAGATATGCCATACAAAGATAACTTTAGTTATGTGGTTGCCTTAGATCATGATCTAACTTTACTGTTTGATCCCATTCCCATTAAAAGTCGGTTTTTATATGTTTTGCCTCTGCAAACTGAAGATGGCGTGAAAATTGCGGCATTGATCAGCTATGAAAATAATGATGCAATAGAACAAATGATTAATCTATATAATTATGATGGTAGTTTGTATAAAACTGAGATTCTCAGCACGGACAAGGGTAGTGCTAAGGATTGGATGTTTACCAAAAATAATGGAATTGACCATGAATTATATATCGTTCATACAAGGGGTGTAATAGGGTGTTATAATTCAGATTTAGAGCTCACAGATCAATGGAAATCTGAGCCTACCGATGGTTATCCCATCAAACCTTTTGATTTGGATAATGATGGAGAAAATGAATTTATTTTTAAAAAAGAGGCCAATTCATTTTATGTCAATGATTTTATTATTACTAGCAAAGACTTTAGGGCCCCGGTGAGTATAAAATTTGAAGGAAGGTTGAGTGGAGCTGCCATGACTTATAATTACAAAACCAATCAAAAAGGTTTGTTTTTGCTCCAACTAAATAATGAGGATAATTACTTATGCAGCTACTATAAAAACCCTAATTATAATTTCAAATATTTGATTTGGGTGTTAATCTATATTAGTTTAATTGTCTTTATTGCTTTGGTTCAATGGGTTCAGCGGATAAAAACACAAAACAAGGCCAAAAAAGAAAAAGAGTTAGCTCAGTTTCAGATTATGGCCATCAAAAATCAGATAGATCCTCATTTTACACTTAATACCCTCAATACCATAAGTTCTCTATATGGAAAAGGAGAAAATAAGGAAGCCTATAAATACATGACCAAATTAACGCGTTTGATGTTACTTGTATTGAATGAATCTGATCAAATTAGTTCAACGCTTAAGGCAGAGGTTGAAATGATCAAAAGTTATATCGAATTGCAGTTGATCCGATTTAGGGACGTGTTTACCTTTAGTATTGAATGGGATGAAGATCGCTTGGGTGAAAGAGAGGTACCCCGAATGCTTATTCATACCTTTACTGAAAATGCCATCAAGCATGGGTTGAGGCTAAAAAGTCGAGGTGGGGTTTTGAAAATTAAGATAAGTGAAAGAAATAAATATTTATTCATCGAAATTGAAGATAATGGTGTTGGACGAAAAGCTGCAGCACTTGATAAATCTTTAAGCAGCGGTAAAGGTGTTGGTATTTCAAATAATATTTGCGACCTCTATTATCAGCTCAGAAATGTAAAGGTTAGTTATTACATTAATGATTTGTTTGGGGTTGATGAATTTACAAATAAGGAAGTACCAATAGGAACAAAAGTAACAATAACAGTGCACCCTAAACTGTTTAAATTGTAGGGTGAAATTAATTTAATGAGTCTAAGAATTATAAATACAGCTTTGAAATATATTTAAATACCTTTTATCATGGAAGAAACAGAAAAAATACGCACAATCGTTATCGATGATGAACCGGCATCCTTAGAAAGAATGGAATATGTACTCTCAATGTTTCAGGAAATTGATGTGATTCATTATTCAATGGATCCTGTTAAGGCGGTTCAATTAATATTGGATGAAAAACCTGACCTGGTTTTTGTGGATGTAGAGATGCCTTTAAAAAATGGATTTAATGTAATTAAAGATATTCATGATGCTGGATTTTTCCCTGGATTTGTTTTCATTACGGCCTATGATCAGTATGCAATTAAGGCCATTAAACAGGAAGCGCTCGATTATTTATTAAAACCCATCGACATTGAAGAGCTAAAAGTAGCCATTGACCATTTTAAATCAAGACATTCCTATATTAAGTCAATTAATTTAAATGATAACCCCATTTGTGCAAATTTGAGCGAGCGCGAAAAAGAGGTACTAATTTTGGCCATGAAAGGACAAACGAGCCGTGAAATTGCAACCCAGTTATTTATAAGTAAAGCAACCATTGATTCTCACCGTCAAAATATTTTACTTAAAACAGATTCGAAGAATTTCTCGGAATTAAGTTATAAAATTATTGGAATTGACTTCAAGAAATTATAACACATCAATGTAACACCTATATTCTCAGGCACAAATATCACATCTATAATCACTATATGTATATAAAGTGTTTAGTGATAAATATGGTCTCTCAAGTATAGAATACTTCCTAATTTTATAATCTTCACGAACAAAACCTGATTAGCAGCAATGCATTGGAAGTCAGGTTTTTACTATTTCCCGTGATGACGGGCATTCCATATTTTTGTAAAATTAAACAAGATGCATTTAATGCATGAAATGTATATAATAATTATTAACAAATATCTATTGCCTATGAAAAAAACCACTCAAATATTGAATAAATACTTTTTAAATATTTGAGACCATTCTTTATAATGAACAACAACGAAAACATTTAATTAATCAAAAATTATATTTATGAAACGAATTACAATTATTGTATTATTATTGTTTCTGGGTATGCATTTTGCATTTGCTCAGGAAAAAGTAATCACTGGTACAGTAACTAGTGCAACAGATGGTTCTACAATACCTGGTGTTCAGGTTATTGTTCAGGGAACTACTATTGGTGTAACAACTAATATTGACGGGGTATATAAATTAAATGTACCTGCTTCAACAACCACACTTGAATTTACATTCGTTGGGTTGAAAAAACAAATTGTTGAAATATCTGGTCGATCCATTATAGATATTGTAATGGAAGAAGACCTGATGTTGCTTGATGAAGTAATCATAGTGGCTTACGGTACTGCCAATAAAGAAGCATTTACGGGTGCTGCGCAAGTTGTTGACGATGAACAGATAAAATCAAGAGCAGTAACATCAGTAATTTCTGCAATTGAAGGAGCTACCACCGGTGTTCAAATGCTATCAGCATCTGGTCAACCAGGTTCAGGTCCTAGCATTGTTATCAGGGGAGTTGGAACATTAAGTGGAGGTACAGACCCGCTTTATGTCGTTGATGGGGTTCAATACGAAGGAGCTTTAACATCCATTAACCCGGAAGATATTAAATCCATGACTGTTCTAAAAGATGCTGCATCTACTTCACTTTACGGATCACGTGCATCAAATGGTGTAGTTCTTATTACTACTAAAAGTGGATCAAGAAATGATGATCTTAAGGTAAATGTATCTATACAAAAAGGATTTGTAAGTCCAGGCGTTCCTTTTTACCCCAATGCAGATCCTGCTCAGTATTATGAATTGCAATGGGAATCATATAAAAACTCATTAATGGCTGATGGATTATCAGCATCTGAAGCTGGCAGCCAAGCAGCTAGCAATATTTACAATCGATTAGCTTATAATCCATTTAATGTAGCTAACGATCAAATAGTGAGTGCTGATGGTAAAATTAACCCTAATGCAGAAGTAATTGCTAAAGGATTAGGTTGGTATGATGCCTTACAACAAACAGGTCAACGAGATAATTATTCAGTAAACGTATCTGGTGGTAATGAAAAATATGATATTTATTTTTCAAGTTCTTATTTAGAAGAAACTGGATATATTGTTGAAACAGATTATGATCGTTTTACGACTCGCTTAAACTCTAATTTTAGGCCAACTAAGAATTTATCGATGGGTGCAAGTGTAAATATAGCACTTTCTAATCAGTCAGGACCATTTTCAAGAGGAACATCTTATGCTAACCCTTTCTATTTTGCTAAAGGAATGGGTTCAATATATCCAGTATGGATTGTTGACCCAACTACAGGCGATTATATTTTAGATGAAGCAGGTGAAAAGCAATATGATTTAGGAGAAGGATATCCTGAATATGGTATTCTTGGAAGAGCTGTTAATGTTGGACGTCATGCACTTGGTGAGATACATTTAAATGATGAACAACGTAAAACCAATAATATTGGTGCACGTTACAACGCAGAATATCAAATTATTGATGGTTTAAAAGCAAAAATTTCTTATGGTTTTGATGTGAATGATTACATTAAAAAAGAATATGAAAATCATATCGTAGGTGATGGTGCTCCATCAGGTAGATATAATGAACTACGTTACCGAAGAACTGTTAAAAACTTTAACCAGTTTTTAACCTATACTAAAGATCTTGAAGGTGGTCATAATATTGATGTAATAGTGGGTCACGAAAGTTTTGATCGTCATTATTCTAGTAATAGTGGAATGAAGAATACACAAACTGTAGTTGGAATTAGCGAATTTGATAACTTCTCAGTAGTTTCTAGTTTAGATGGTTATAGTTCTGATAAAAAAACAGAAGGTTATCTAGCCCGTTTAAGCTATAACTATCAAGATAAGTATTATTTAACAGCTTCTGCCAGAAGAGATGGTTCATCTGTTTTTTCCGAAGATGTACGTTGGGGTAACTTCTATTCAATAAGTGGATCATGGAGAATGGATCAAGAAACTTTTATTAAAAATATTGATTTTATTGATCAGTTAAAATTGAGAGCCTCATTTGGTCAGGTTGGTAATGACAATCTTGGAGATTATTACATCTCTCAACCACGTTATAGTATATTACCAAATGCAGGTGCACCTGGTATTTATTGGTCAGATCTTGGAAACAATGGTTTATTATGGGAAACCACTGATTCTTGGGATGTTGCTTTAGATTTCGGTATATTCAAACGTAGAATTGTAGGTTCATTTGAATATTACAGAAAAAACGTTTCTGATATGTTATTTGATTTACCCATTGCAATGTCTAATGGTTTGAATACCACACCTGCAAATATTGCATCTATGTATAACAGTGGATTTGAACTTAGTCTTACTGGTAAAATGGTTGAAACCAAAGATTTTAAATGGAATTTAACAATCCAGGGAGCTACAATGGGAGCCAAAATTACTGACCTTCCTGAACCATTTATTACCGGAACAAAACGTTGGGAAGAAGGACACTCAAGGTTTGATTTTTATATCTATAACTCTGCAGGAGTTGACCCAGCTAATGGAGATGAATTATTTTATATGTATGAAGAAACAGAAGAAGGAGATGTTGTTCAAATATTTAATGATGATGGTACTGCTGCAACTACTAACGACTACAGCGATGCAGGTAGAGGATATGTTGGTGAAAAATCAACACCAGACTTTTACGGATCAATCACCAATAATTTCACTTATAAAGGATTTGATTTAAATGTATTAATGACTTTTAGTGTAGGTGGTAAAATTCTTGATTATGGATATGCTGATATGATGCAGTCTGCTAATTGGGGAAATTCTATGCATCCGGATTTAGCCAATGCATGGCATGCTCCTGGTGATATCACAGATGTTCCACGATTAGAAAATGGAGAATCATCATTAACACAGCAAATGTCAACAAGATTTTTAACTGATGCTTCTTATCTGGCACTTCGAAATGTGAGTCTATCTTATACTTTTAATGAAAAGATGAGTAAAGATTTAGGTGTAAGTAGCCTTAGAATATTTATTCTTGGAGAAAACTTATGGTTGAAGAGTGGTAGAAAAGGTTTAGATCCACAGTATAACTTAGGAGGTACTCCTACAGGAAGGGATTATAACCCATCCAGAGTTATTTCTGCTGGTGTAAATGTATCTTTTTAAGCATTAACATTTTAATTTTATAACGATATGAAAAGAAAAATAAATATAATATTATTGACATTGTCAATGATACTAAGCGTTAGTTGTTCTAAAGATTTTTTAGATACGAAACCTACAAATGCAATTTCATCAGCTGATGCACTTGCAACACCCGACAATATGATGTTGGTTTTAAATGGACTGCATCGTCAAATGTATGCTCAATCTCCTCTTCCAGGGGGTAGTAGTAGCCGAACCGGTCAACAATATTGGATGCCAATGTTAGATGCGATTGGTGGAAATGTTATTCATAGTTCCAGAAGTAATGGTTGGCACAGAAGTTCACTACAATGGCTAACACATACCAATGCCACCTATACTGATGTTAAAAATATGTGGTATCAGAGATATCATTTTATTGCAAGTGCCAATTCAATCATTAATAAAGTTGCTGACGACGAATTAACAATTGATGCTGATATGAGTAATATATTAGGTCAGGCTCATTCTTACAGAGCATGGGCATACCATCAATTAGTGATGACTTATGCAAAAGGTTATTTGATTAGTTCAAATCCTGATTCTGAACCAGGAGTTCCTTTGTTATTATCTACCGAAGCACCTTACACAAGTGCTCCACGATCTTCAGTTGCAGAAATTTATGCTCAAATAGAAGCTGATATTAATCAGGCTATTGCATATTTTGAAAATGCAAGTGCTCCTGATAATAAATCACATATCTCTATTAATGCAGCCTATGGTATTAAAGCACGTATTGCTTTATCAAAAGGTGATTGGGCAACAGCTGCTTCCAGTGCTGCTATGGCTAGAATTGGCTATCCATTAATGGATGAAGCAACTTATGTAAGTGGTTTCAATAATACTGATTTTTCAGAAGTAATTTGGGGAGGAAAAGTAATTGATACTGAAACAACTTATTACAAATCATGGTTTTACTTTTTAGGTACCAATTTTAATGGAAGTCATAACAGAGGTAATCCTAAATTGATTAATAAAGAAGCTTATGATAAACTTCCTGCAACTGATTACAGAACAAAGTTGTGGTTACCTTTAGCACCTAACACAAATTCAAGTGCTTCAAACGGCCAGGGTGGAAGTTATGAAACCGATCCTAATTACGATAATGCTGAAGATTTTAAAGCAGCCAGAGATGCGATTAGAACTAAATACGGAATGACATCCGGACACAATACACATCCTTATATGTCAGTTAAGTATTTAAATAAAAATCCTGGATCTATTGATCCTGATGATGTATTTTATATGCGTAGCTCTGAAATGTACTTAATTGAAGCAGAAGCTAAAGCCATGTTAAATGATATCGGAGGAGCTCAAGAAGCATTGGCAGTATTGGGTAAAGAAAGAGATTCAGCATTTGATGAAACTATTTTTGATACCCAGGAAAAACTAATGGATCAAATAAAATTACAAAGAGAAATTGAACTTTGGGGCGAAGGATTTTCTTATCATGACCATATTCGTTGGGATATGGGTATTGATCAATCAAATTCAGGTGCGTCTCAGGTATTATATAATGATGGATTTATGCAAGATAAACCATCAGTTAATAATGCATGGGTGTTCCAAATTCCACAAGCAGAAATTGATGCCAATCCAAACTTAACTGCTGCCGATCAAAATCCTAGATAGCATATTTTTGATTTGTAAATAATTGTTCTCTTTTAATTAGAAAACAAGATAAAAAGCCAGAAAAACTATTTTCTGGCTTTTTTATTTTTAATCAGATTGGAAAAAAGATTTGCAGCTGGTATATAGCCTGGATTAAATGTTGGTTAATTCTCAATAAAACCAATTCAAATAATCTACATTCAAATTAATTAAAGACCTTATTGAGGTTGGATTTATAGGCTTTTTCTATTTTCAGATCTTATTTCAATATATTATTGAGGTGATGAAATAGCAGGATTTAAAATATTTATAACGCAACGATATCGAAGAGCTAAAAGTTGTCATCAATTATTTAAAATAAATGAATATATATGATAACATAATGTGTGCAAATTTGATTAAATACGAAAAAAGGTTTTTAAATGGTCATCTAAAAGATTATTAAATCGTAAATTTTAACCCCGTTATTTATAAGTAAGTCAACCATTATTTTTAGCAGTCAAAATATTTTACTTAAAACAGATTCGAAGAATTTTTCGGAATTAAGTTATAAAATCGTTGGAATTGACTTCAAAAAATTATAAAATATCAATGTAATATCAATGTTTGCAGTTATAATCATTATATATAGGGGTGATATTTAGTGATAAATAAGGTTTCCCAAATATAGGATACTTCCTAATTTCCCAATTAATCATAAATAAAGCTTGGTTTGCCCTAAAATAGGGAAAATCAAGCTTTTAGTGTCATCTTTTGTAAGGCGAAAAACACACATTACTACATATGCTAAAATAATATGCATTTTAAGCAATACGAGTCTATAAAATTAATTATTAACTAAAAAGTAAAGCCTATGAGGAAAAACTGCTCAAATATTTAATATTTTACATTAGAATATTAAAATTATTTTGAGAACTCTCTTTATAATTAATAACTACGAAACCTTTTAATTAATAAAAATTTATATTTATGAAACGAATTACGATAATTGTATTATTCTTGTTTCTGGGTATGCATTTTGCATTTTCTCAGGGGAGAACGATCACTGGTACTGTAACTAGTGCAACAGATGGTTCTACAATACCTGGTGTTCAGGTTGTTGTACAAGGAACATCTATCGGTGTTACAACTAACATCGACGGGGTATATAACTTAAATGTACCTGCTTCAGCAACTACACTTGAATTTACATTTGTAGGAATGAAAAAACAAGTTATTGAAATTTCTGGCCGTTCAACAATTGATCTTGTAATGGAAGACGATTTACTTCTATTAGGTGAGGTTATTGTTGTTGGATATGGAACCAGAGGTAAAAATGAAATCACTGGTTCAACCGTTCAGGTTGGTGGTGAAGAATTAGCCGAAATTCCTGTAGTTTCTGTTGACCAAGCTTTACAAGGTAAAGTTGCTGGTTTAACAATCTCTTCTACTTCAGGTACTCCAGGTTCTGAGCAAAACATTCGTATCCGTGGTACAGGATCAATCACAGCAGGAAATGAGCCATTATTTGTTATTGATGGTGTTCCTATGATTAGTGGTGATATTTCTGGTACTTCTTCAGGTATGACATTAAGTCCATTAGCTGCGATCAACAGTGCAGATATCGAATCTATTACCGTTCTTAAAGATGCATCTGCAACTTCTGCTTATGGAGCAAGGGGTTCAAATGGTGTAATCGTAATTACTACTAAAAAAGGTAAAAGCGGTAAAACTAAATTTAATTTCTCTTCAACTTATGGTTTCCAAAATACTGCCATTGAAGGTATGAAAGTTTTAAATGGTGATCAAAGAAAAGAACTTTTTCTTGAAGGTATTTATAATACTTACGGTGCTGATTATGGTTTCTCTGAAGCAGAAGCTTATGATTTCATGGTAGCTAATAATTTAGATGGCACCCGACTACAAGATTGGGACGGTACAAATTATGACTGGAGAGAAGCGGTACAAAATAAAAATGCACCGATGACAAACATCAACATCTCTGCTACTGGTGGTGATGAAGAATCTTCTTTCTATGCATCTTTAGGTTATAATAAAACCGAAGCTACAACTGTAGGTAGTGATTTCGAACGTATCACTGGTGTATTTAATTACAAACGTAACTTCCGCGATAATATCTTGTTCTCAACAAGCATGAACGTATCTAATACCATCCAGAATGGTTTCCTTGAGCAAAGTGCTTATTTTGGAAGTCCAACGGCTGCTATTTACTTCATGCCTCCATGGGTAGCTCCTTATGATGAGAATGGTGAACCAAATATTAATACCCGTTCAGCTTCTTATAACTGGTTATATTTGAAAGATAATGACATTAAATATAATGACATGACCCGTGCCATCACAAATACTTTTCTTGAGTGGGAAATCATTGAAAACTTGAAATTCAAGTCGGTAATGAGTATGGATTATAACTTGGTAAACTATAAAAGTTTCCAAAACAGACATTATGCTGATGCTGCACAAGAAAACGGATATGCATATACTTCAACACGTAGAAACTTTAACTGGGTTACTCAAAACTCTTTAGATTATAACTGGGTTTATAAAGAAAATCACCGATTCTCTTTCAAAGCCTTGATGGAATTCCAAAAAAACAAATTAAATTGGATTGAAGCTTCTGGTGAAAACTTCCCAGCTGACGGATTAACCAATGTTGATAATGCAGGTGCCAACAAAGATGCTGGTTCTTCATTCTACGATTGGAAAAACCTTTCTTACTTAGGTATGGTTAACTATAACTATTTAGGAAAATACATTGCCGACTTCACTTATCGTCGTGAAGGTTCTTCAAGATTTGCTCCAGGATTACGTTATGGAGATTTCTGGTCAACAGGTGCTGCTTGGAATATGAGCCAGGAAGATTTTCTTGCTGATGTAGATTGGATTAGTAATTTAAGAGTACGTGCTTCTTATGGTAAATCAGGTAGTTCTGCAATTGGAATTAACTCTTACCAGGCATTATTAGCTTATGATGCTGACTATGCTGATCAAGGTGCAGTTTATCCATCACAATTTGGTAATGGAAACCTAACTTGGGAGAAAAATAAAAACTATGACATTGGTGTTGACTTTGCATTTTTAGAAAGCAGAATTAGCGGTTCGTTAGCTTATTTCAATAAAGAAACTTACGACCTATTACAAGATGTGCCTTTGTCAAGAACTTCAGGACATGCTGACATTACTCAAAACGTTGGTAGTGTTGTAAATAAAGGTCTTGAGGCCATCGTTAACTTTGATCTTGTTCGTTCTGATGAATTGAATGTAAACTTATCTGTTAACATCGCTACTTTGGATAATGAAGTAACTAAATTAGCTGTTGATGGTAATGGTGATGATATTAACATTCAAACCGGAACCAGAAAAGTTGAAGTGGGACATCCAATTTACGAATGGAACATGAGAACTTGGGCAGGTGTTGATCCTAGCAATGGTTTACCACAATGGTACTTAAACGGTGTTGATGGTGAAGTAACCAATTCTTATTACGATGCCGAAGAAGCATTCCAAGGTGCAAGTGCAATTCCAACCTATTCAGGTGGTGTAAACTTACATGTTGATTATAAAGGATTCTTTATGGATGTAAATGCTTATTTTGCTGGTGGACATAAAATCTTTGAAGATTGGTCTCGTTACACTCACCACAATGGATATTATCCAGTATTATTATATAATGGTGCAGCAAGTTTAATGGACAGATGGCAACAACCTGGCGACATTACTGATCAACCTTTAATGTTGTATGATGCAACTGCTTATAACTCATCAAGAACTTCTACACGTTTCTTATATGATGGAGATTATGTAAGACTAAAAGATTTAGTTTTTGGATATGATTTCTCTCAAGAATTGGTTTCTAAGCTTAAACTTGAAGGTTTAAGAGTATTTGTAAGAGGATCTAACTTATTTACATGGGTTAAAGATGATCGTTTAGAATATGACCCAGAAGTAAGAGCTGATGGATTTACATATTTTACTGCTCCTCCTGTGAAATCAGTTATTTTTGGAGTAAATGTTAACTTTTAATTTTAAAAGATATGAAAAAGATTATTTATATGATATTAGCCATTGCGCTGTTGGGTACTGTGTCTTCATGTAGTAAAGATGCCCTTGATCCAACGCTTATGCAAGAAAAGGCTGTTGAAACAAGCATTAATTCTGTTGAGGATTTGCAAGGAATTGCTAACGGGATGTATAACCGAGTAACGCAAACTGCTTATTACGGACGTGATTTGATTATCTTTAACGAAGTTAGATCCGATAACACTTTCTCTGATGGTAATTCAGGTCGTTTTCTTACAGCAGGTGCCATGCAAATTGGTGTATCTGATGCATACACAACTGATACCTGGTCTGCGATGTATAGAGTAATTGCAACTGCAAATATTCTTATCGGAACAGATCCTACAACCATTACAGGTGATGCTGCAGAAATTAATCACATTTTAGGTCAGGCTTATGCGATTAGAGCATTGGCACATTTCGATGCACTTAAACTTTTTGGTCAACAACACGTTAGCGGTGGAACCATGGGTGTACCTTATGTAACTGCTTATAAAGGTGATGATCTTTCTCCAGCCAGAAATTCTGTAAGTGAAGTTAAATCTATGATTGAAGCGGATCTTGCTCAAGCTGCTTCTTTAATGTCAGCTTCTTTAAATGATGCTTCTAAGCAGTATATGACATCTTATGGTGTAACTGCACTTCAGGCAAGAGTTGCTTTGTATTTCAAAGATTGGAGTACTGCAAAAACTGCTGCACAATCTATCGTTAATTCAGGAGCTTTTGCAATTGCGAATGCTGCTGATTTAGCAAATACTTTCTTAATTGATGGTCCTTCAAATTCAATTTTTGAATTGGCTTTTAGTGGAACAGACAATATGAATATTAATGGATTACAGCAAATTTATAGAGGAGACTCTTATGGTGATATCCGTGTATTAGATGATTTATTTGAAATTTTCGATGCAGGTGATGTTCGTGCTGCTCCAGATATGATTGGCTACGAAGGAACCAAATTGAGAAATATTGGTAAATATCCTTCTTTAGATTATTCAGATAATATTCCTTTGATCAGATATGAGGAAGTTGTTTTAATGCTTGCTGAAGCAATGATTGAAACTGGCGATGCTGGTGCACTTGCTGTACTAAACATGGTTCCTGCAAAACGTGGTGCTGTACTTTATACCGAAGCTACAAAAGCTAATGTTATGCTTGAAAGAAGAAAAGAACTTTGTTTCGAAGGTTTCAGATTTAATGATTTAGCACGTACTGGAAGTGATATTCCATTGGTAAGTGCATTCGAACAAACTCATGGCGGACCTGCATATGGTGATTTTAAATATGCATTCCCAATCCCAAGAGTTGAGTTAAATGCTAACCCTAATATGGTACAAAATGTAGGATACTAATATAAAATTAGCAAACCTATAAAAAAAAGCCCCTTGCATTTGCAAGGGGCTTTTTTTTTGCTTCTTTTTATTTTTTTTGAAGAAATTTAAAAAATTAATGTATATTTGACCAATTGGTTAAACCAAATGGTTAATATGTCAAAGCAAAAAAATACGGAAGAATTAATATTGAATGCGGCAAAAAAGCTCTTTATTTCGCATGGTTTAGAAAAAACCAAGATGCAACAAATTGCCGATGAAGCAGGAATAAATAAGGCATTACTTCATTATTATTTTCGGAGTAAGGATAAATTATTTGAAGCCATTTTAGAGGATGTATTTTCTGAAATTGCTCCCATTCTTCAGTCGTTTTTTGGAGAGAAAATTCCATTTTTGGAAAAAATTGGATATTTCGTTGAAACTTATATCGACTTGATTAAAAAAAACCCATTTTTACCAGAGTTCATTTTTAATGAATTAAACAGATCTCCAAAACGTATGATAAATATTATGATATCTGTGGGGGTTAATCCACAAATCATACTGGATCAAATGAAACAAGAAGTAACGAACGGATCGATAAAAGATTTTGACCCCAAACAACTTTTGGTAAATATATTATCACTTACAATATTTCCATTGATTGCTAAACCAATATTAATGGGAATTATGTTTGAAAACGACGATAAACTGTTTAATCAGTTTATAGAGGAACGAAAAACACATATTAAAGATTTTATTAGTCATGCAATTTTACTGAAATGAAAAAATTACTCGTGGTATTAATGCTATGTTATGGAGGATTTGTATTTGGTCAAATGCAGTCAGAAATAAGTCTTAAATTATGTTTGGATTGTAGCGAGCAAAATTATCCTTTAGCTAAGCAAACGAAATTATTACAGGCAGTAAATGAACTAAAACAAGAAATTATTGAAACGGCATTTTTACCTCAATTTATGTTGAATGCTCAAGTTTCTTATCAGTCAGAAGTAACAAATTTACCCATTCAATTACCCAATATAAACATTCCTCAAACTAGTAAAGACTGGTATAAATTGAATGTTGATATTAGCCAACTAATTTATGATGGAGGTGCATTAAAGCAGCAACAAAAGCTTGAAAAGTCTCAGATGGATATTGAGGTTAAATCTATAGAAATAGAGCTTTATAAGGTAAAGGAAATGGTACAATCAGCCTATTTTAATTATCTGCTACTTCAAGAAAATAAACAATCAATATTATTGCTTCAAAATGAATTGAATGAAAAGTTAAAAAGCATTGAATCTGCCGTAAAAAATGGTGTGATGCAAAGCTCAAGCCGAGATAACCTGAAAGCCGAGTTAATTAAAATAAAGCAGCATATTTATGAATTGGATTTAGGTTTAGAATCAACCATTAAAAGTTTGAATGTTTTAACAGGAATGCAAATTACTAGGGATCAAAATTTCATTTTACCGCAAACACAAGATGAATTAACCATCAAAAATAATCGACCAGAAATGAAGTATTTTGATTTACAAAAATCAAAAATTGAATTAATGAAAGAAATGACGGATTTGAGGAGAAAGCCTAAAATTATGGGTTTCGGACAAGCAGGATACGGTCGTCCTGGTTTAAACATGTTATCAAATGATTTCGAACCTTATTTTATGATTGGAGCCAGATTGAATTGGAATATTTTTGATTGGAAAAAAACTAAAAAAGAAATTAGGTCTTTCGAAATCCAATCTCAAATAATTGAGAATAATAAAAAATCATTCAATACCAATTTGGAAGTTTTGTTGAATAAAAAGCAAACTGAAATTCAACGCTTAAAAAACTTAATCAAAAGTGATAAGGAGATTGTTGATTTGAAGAAAAATGTGGCAAAAGCGGCATCTTCACAATTTGAAAATGGCATAATTACAGCAACAGAGTATCTGCTTGAGAAGAATGCTGAAACGAAAGCAGTTTTGAACCTTCATCTCCACAAAGTTCAATTGCGATATGCTCAAATCAATTATGAATACACCATCGGAAATCTTAATTAAATTGTGATGAAAAACAAAAATATTATAAAAATGAGCTATAAATATTTATTGATGTTGGGATTGATTTTCCTTTTAGCTTGCTCCGGGAAAATAGATGAGTCTGATGCATATGGGAATTTTGAAGCCACTGAGGTTATTGTTTCATCTCAAGCAAATGGTCAAATTTTAGAATTGAATATTGAAGAGGGGCAAACCATTGGGAGCAATGTGAAAATTGGAAGCATAGATTCAATTGCATTGATCTTAAAAAAGGAGCAAATTGAGGAAAGCATTAAGGCTGTTAAATCTAGGCTAGAAAATTTTAAAACTCAAATAGAAGTTCAGGAGCAATTAAAAGTAAATGCTGAAATAGAGAAAACAAGGGTGGAAAGATTATTAAAAGAATCGGCTGCTACTCAAAAACAATTAGACGATATCAATGGAAACTTAAGGGTTTTAGATCGACAAATTGAGGCGATTAAATCTCAAAGGAAAAGTGTTTTAAACGAAATTTCTGCCTTAAAAAAACAATGTGAGCAAGTCATCGAAAATATTCATAATTGTCAGATAATAAACCCAATTGCTGGAACAGTTCTTACAAAAATTTCAGAAGCTGGAGAGATTGCCGCCTTCGGCAAACCACTTTATAAAATTGCCGACTTAAGTCAATTACAATTAAAAGTTTATATTAGTGGTAATCAATTGGCAGAAGTGGAATTGGGGCAAAAAGTTCAGGTTTTGATTGATGATGTGAATGATGCTTATAAATATCTAAATGGAAGCATAACTTGGATTTCGTCAAAAGCTGAATTCACTCCTAAAACCATCCAAACAAAAGAAGAAAGAATTAACCTTGTTTATGCGATGAAAGTCAAGGTGAAAAATGATGGAGCTTTAAAAATAGGAATGCCAGGAGAAGTAAAATTTAAATCTATTACTAATCTATAAAACAACGATTATGAGAAAACCCAGAATTTTATTAATGTTATTGGCAACGGTTTTGTTTGCCTTACCAAGTGTAGCTCAAAAAGTAAGTGCTGATGATGTAGTCGGAACCTGGCTTAATGAAGATGAAGATGCGCACATTCAGGTTACCAAAAAAGATGACAAATATTTCGGAAAAGTTATTTGGATTAAAGAACCCATTGACCCCGAAACTGGCAAAGAAAAATTAGATATTTTAAATCCTGATGAGAGCCTCAGAAGCCGACCTAGATTGGGATTAGAAATCTTAACAAACTTTGTTTATGATGGCGATGACCGTTGGGAAGATGGTAAAATATACGACCCTAAAAGTGGTAAAACTTATAGTTGTTACATGAAATTTATCAATAAAGACAAGCTAAAAATTAGGGGCTTTGTTGGTGTAACATTATTGGGCAAAACAACCTATTGGACAAGGGTAAAATAATCCTTTGTAATACCAGAGAATAAATGAGTAAGCTGTCGGTAATTGTTGAAAATTTAAGTCGAAAGTACGACGATACAGTTGCGCTCGACAATGTAAGTGTTACCATTAATAGTGGTGAACTATTTGGTTTTATTGGGCCAGATGGTGCCGGTAAAACGTCATTATTCCGAATACTGACAACCCTCTTACTTCCACATTCCGGCCGAGCATCAGTTCAGGGGCTGGATGTAGTTAATGATTATAAAAACATTAGAAACATCATTGGATATATGCCTGGTACATTTTCTTTGTACCAGGACTTATCTGTAGAGGAAAACCTTAAGTTTTTCGCCAGTATTTTTAATACCACTCCTGAGCAAAATTATCACCTCATCAAAGATATTTATCAGCAAATTGAACCTTTTAAAGACCGACCTGCTGGTAAGCTTTCAGGCGGAATGAAGCAAAAGCTGGCACTTTCATGTGCGCTTATTCACAAGCCTGAAGTGTTATTTTTAGATGAGCCCACCACAGGTGTTGATGCAGTTTCCCGAAAAGAATTTTGGGAAATGCTCAAAAACCTACAAGCTTTCGGAATTTCCATTATTGTTTCAACGCCTTATATGGATGAGGCCAGTTTATGTGATCGGGTGGCATTGATGCAAAATGGAAAAATTATGGATATCGAAACTCCAAATAATATTCAAAAAAAATATCCAAACCATTTAGTCTCAATTCAAACCAATAATAAGTTCGATATCATAAATGATTTACAAGAGATACCTGAGGGAGTTTCTGTTTTTAGATTTGGGGATAGTGTTCATTTCTCTTATAAGCAAGGAGATTTAAATGAACAGGAAATTATTAAACATCTCGAAAAAAAGGGACATCAAAAAATTAGCCTAAAAATAATTGAGGCGAATATTGAAGATTGTTTTATGGCATTGATGAAGAAAAAATAAAATGGAAGCAAGTAAAGAAACCATCATTTCTGTAGAAAAACTTGTTAAAAAGTTTGGATCATTTGTAGCCAATAATGATTTAAATTTTGAAGTTTTTAAAGGTGAAATTTTTGGATTTCTGGGTGCCAATGGTGCTGGTAAAACAACAGCCATAAAAATATTGTGTGGATTATCGGCTCCTACTTCAGGTAATATTAAGGTGGCTGGCTTTGATGTTTATACCGAAACCAATAAAATAAAAAGGAATATAGGTTATATGAGCCAAAAATTTTCGCTCTACGAAGATTTAACCATAGCCGAAAATTTTCGTTTTTACGGAGGAATTTATGGCTTAAACAAAAAACAAATACAAGATAAAACGGATTCATTATTAACAAGATTAGGTCTGGAAAATGAGCGTGATAAAATAATCAGCTCAATTCCTCTGGGGTGGAAACAAAAGTTGGCTTTCTCGGTTGCATTGATTCACGATCCAAAGATTGTGTTTTTGGATGAACCAACGGGTGGAGTTGACCCGGTAACCCGCAGGCAATTTTGGGAGTTGATTTATGAAACGGCCCATCAGGGAACTACTGTATTTGTAACAACACATTATATGGATGAAGCAGAATATTGTGATCGGGTTTCAATTATGGTAGATGGAGATATTAGTGCACTAGACAGTCCTGAAAATTTGAAAAAGAATTACAGGGTTGGATCAATGGACGAGGTGTTTATTAAATTGGCAAGAAATTAAAGGGGTGAAAAGAATATGAATCTATTTAGGTCATTTGTAAAAAAAGAATTCTTTCACATTTTTCGGGATACCCGAACACTATTAATATTGTTCGGACTACCGATTGCCTTAATTCTCATCTTTGGTTATGTTGTTACCAGTGAAATTAGAAATGCCAAAATTGCCATACTTGATCATTCAAAAGATGAAGTGAGTATTGAAATTTCAAATAAAATTTTGTCGTCAGGATATTTTATTTTGGATGAAAATCTGAAATCAGAAAAACAAATTGAAACGGTTTTTAAAGAGGGCAATGTTCGGGAAGTGATAATTTTTGAAGCCGATTTTGCAAAAAACCTCAGTAAAAGTCGACAAGCAAATATTCAGATTATAACCGATGCTTCGGATGCAAACACGGCAAATTTGATTTTAAGTTACACCCGAGCCATTATACAGGATTATGCTTCTGATTTAAATAAAACAGCTGCAAATTCGATTCGTATTGTGCCTCAAACGCGTATGCTTTATAACGAAGAGCTTAAGGGAGTTTATATGTTTGTACCGGGAACTATGGCCTTAATTCTTTTATTGGTTTCGGCCATGATGACTTCTATTTCTATAGCTCGCGAAAAAGAAATGGGTACCATGGAAGTCATGTTGGTTTCCCCCTTAAAACCACTTCAAATTATTTTGGGTAAGGTAACCCCCTATTTTGTATTGTCCTTTGTAAATGCGGCCACCATACTTTTGCTGGGTTATTTTGTGTTTGGGATGCCGGTAAAAGGAAGTTTGATATTATTATTGGGCGAAAGCATGCTTTTTATATTGTTGGCTTTGTCATTGGGAATATTGATTTCTACAGTAAGTCCAAGCCAGCAAGTAGCCATGTTTATTTCCATGATGGCCTTGATGTTACCAACCATTTTATTGTCAGGTTTTATTTTCCCCATCGAAAACATGCCGGATATCCTGCAGTGGATCAGTAACCTGATGCCGGCACGCTGGTTTATCATCATCCTAAAAAATATTATGCTGAAGGGAACCGGTGTTTTATTTGTTTGGAAAGAAAGCCTGATTATGATTGTAATGACGGTGTTTTTTATATCAATGAGTGTGAAAAAATTTAAAGTAAGACTTGAATAAATGAAAACCATCTTACATATTATTCGAAAGGAATTTATTCAGATATTCAGGAACAAAACCATGTTGCCGATCATCTTTTTGGTGCCAGTTCTTCAATTATTGGTGTTGGTATATGCTGCAACCTTCGACATGAAAAACATCGATATGGTTGTGGTGGATAATGATTTATCTTTAAAATCACGGCAATTGGTCGGTAAATTTGAGGGCTCTCCATTCTTCAATATTGAGCAAACAACTTTTTCAATAGAAGAGGCTGAAGATTTAATCAAATCTGATAAAGCTGATTTAATCCTAAACATACCCAATCATTTTGAACGGGATTTAATCAAGGAAAATTCAGGGTATGTACAATTGCTCATCAATGCCATAAACGGAACAGCTGCCGGTTTAACGAATGTTTATGCCTCTACTGTCATCGCTGATTTTAACCGATCAGTCATCATTGAAAATGTGAACATTCTTCCTCCACCCAATTATTCTTCAATTAATGTAGAGTATTCGTTTTGGTATAATCCACTCATGAATTATAAAATTTATATGCTTCCCGGAATCCTTGTGATTTTAATCACTTTAATCGGGATGTTTTTGACTGCACTAAATCTGGTGCGTGAAAAAGAAATGGGAACCATCGAGCAAATCAATGTAAGCCCAATCAAAAAATATCAATTCATCATCGGGAAATTGTTCCCTTTTTTATGTATTGCGTTGTTTGAACTGGCATTTGGTTTAAGCATTGGAAAATTACTTTTTGATATTCCGATGTTAGGTAGTTTACCGCTCTTGTTTTTGTTTGCAACGATTTATTTATTGGTAGCTTTAGGTATTGGATTGTTGATTTCAACCCTATCCTCTACTCAACAACAGGTAATGTTTCTAACTTTCTTTTTTATGATTGTTTTTATCATGATGAGTGGAATATTTACCCCTACAGAGAGTATGCCCGATTGGGCTCAAAAAATCAACATCATCAATCCAGTTGCATATTTTATGAAGGTGATTCGAATGATTTTGCTCAAGGGTTCGGGTTTTTCAGATATCTGGAAATCATTTGTATCTCTATTCATTTTTGCAGTTCTGGTTCTGAGTTTAGCAACCTGGAAATACCGGAAAATTGCTTAACAGATTTATTTGTTATCAGGTGATTTAAGGCTTTTTAACAATATTCATTTCACTAAAATGCTTATTATTGCCTATTTTAGTATTTACAATTGAATAAATTTATGAGAAAACAACCCAGATTTTCCTGGACTAATCCATTACTTTTTATACCCTTACTCTTTCTTTTGGTTTCGTGTTTAAATAATGAGGAAAACTTAAATCGAATTTTAAGTAGAGACGGAAGAGAAATTTCGATACTGGAAAGGATTAAAGAAAGAGGGAAGATTATTGGTCTGGTTGATTATAATTCTACCAATTATTTTATCTATCGTGGCGAGCCCATGGGCTATCAATTTGAGATGCTAAAAGCATTTGCCGAACATTTAGAGGTAAAATTGGAAATTGTTACCAATAATGATTTGGATGAGAGCTTCAACAGTTTGCAAAATGGTGAGGTTGATATCATTGGAGTCGGACTTACGGTTACCAAAGAAAGAAATGAAATTGTTGATTTTACAGAGCCTTTGGCCCAGACCCGCCAGGTGCTGGTGCAACGAAAGCCCGAAAATTGGCGAAAAATGGAAACCATGGATGAGATTGATGAACAGTTGATTCGGAATCCCATTCAGTTGGCTGGTAAAACCATTGTCATCCAAAAAATGTCATCCTTTAAAGATCGGCTCATTAATTTATCCAACGAAATTGGAGACAGCATTCACATCATTGAGGACAATCGAGAAGTTGAGCAATTAATTACTGCTGTGGCAGAAGGTGAAATTGATTATACGATAAGTGATGAATATATTGCGCTGGTTAATCAGCGTTTTAATGTAGATGTAGATGTAAAAACAGCTGTCAGTTTCCCACAAAATATTGCCTGGGGTATTCGTATTGGTGAAGATGATTTAAGGCAGGAACTAAATCATTGGATCAATGAATTTAAACATACCCTGACGGCAAAATTGTTGTACAGTAAATACTTTAAAAACCCCCGAACTATTTATTATGCCCGAAGTGAATTCCATACTGAAGGGGGGGGCAAAATTTCGAAATATGATGAAGTGATCAAGGAAATAAGTGATGAATATGAGATGGATTGGAAGTTTTTATCCTCCATTATTTATCAGGAATCCGGTTTTAAACCCAAGGTTGAATCCTGGAGGGGTGCTTATGGTTTAATGCAGCTGATGCCTGCTACAGCTGAAATGTACGGGGTTGATAGTCTTTCTACTCCTGCCGAGCAAATTGAAGCCGGTGTGAAATTTATTCAGTGGTTGGATGAACAACTAATGGACGTTGTGACAGATTATGAAGAACGCAAAAAATTTGTATTGGCAGCTTACAATGTAGGCCTTGGTCATGTTTGGGATGCCCGTAGGTTGGCTAAAAAATACGATCGCGACCCCAATATATGGACGAACAATGTGGATACCTTTTTGCTTCAAAAATCTGACCCTACATTTTATAGAGACAGTGTTGTGAAATACGGATATTGCAGGGGATCAGAACCTTATAATTTCGTAATAGAAATCCTAGACCGATACGATCACTACAATAACCTGATCAAGAATTAAGTCAGTAAATTATAATTGAGCCAGCCAATTTTTAATCCGATCATCGGTTAGATCGCTTTCGTGATCTTCATCAATCGCTAATCCTAAAAATTTACCATCTTTAACAGCAGTTGAATCTGTAAATGAATAACCTTCTGTAGGCCATGCACCAATCAGTTTGGCACCTCTGTTTTCAAGTTCATGACTAATTACACTTAGTCCGTCGACAAAATTACCGGGGTAAAGCACTTGATCGCCTAAACCAAATAATGCAATTTTTTTCCCTTTTAAATTCATTGAATCCAAAGATTTGAAAAAGACATTCCATTTATTGTTGGATTTTGCTTCTTCCCAAATTTCTGCTCCAACTGTTGATCCACCAATGATCAACAAATCTTGGTTTTCCAAATCAACTTCTCCGGCTTTGGTGATATCTGCAACAACAGCTTCATTATCATTTAGTTGAGCGTGAATCTTATTTGCAACTACTTCAACATTTCCATCTTTTGGCCAATAAACAATAGCAACTTTTTTCATGTAATTAGTATAATAGGATTTATAAATATTTGTTGTAAAATTACAAATATATTTAATTTGAAATGCCTTTAAATTTTAATCTTCTAATTTAATATCGTTTAAAAATACTTTCGAAACATCCTGAATGGATTGCTTGATAGGAATAAATTGATAATCCAGTTCCTCTACTATTTTTTGATTCGAAAATTCAGCAATTTTATGAGCAGTTCTGGCAGTTTCACGACTAATTCGTGCTGGCTTTCGGGTAATTATTTCTTTCATTTTACCCAGCCTCCATCCCAATTCACTCATCCATTTTTTTGCATAAATATGTGGCATTTTTACATTTAAAAATTTTGCAATGGTTTTAAAGATGAATTTGTAAGATAAATTTTCGGAATTTAAAATGTAACGTTCCGATTTTATTTCACTTTCCATCAATAAAATCATGGCTTTTGAAACATCACGAACATCAACATAACCACTAACGCCTTTTGTGTAATATTTCATGCCTTTATAAATACTGGAGAATAATTTTGAGCTTCCCGAATTCCAGTTCCCGGGGCCTAAAATGATGCTCGGATTTACAATAACGGCATTTAAGCCCTCTGCAATTCCTCGCCAAGCCTCCATTTCCGAAAGATGTTTGCTTATTCCATAGGCCGACTTATTTTTGGAATTAAGCCAGGTTCCGTCTTCCGTAATTTGTTTGGTAAGTTCTGATCTACCAACTGCCGAAACCGAACTAACCTGACAAAATTTTTCAATATTGCATTCAATACTAGCATTAACCAAATTGGCTGTTCCTAAAACATTATCATGAATGAGGCGCTCTTTTTGTTTGGGATCGAAAGAAACAATGGCGGCACAATGATAGACTTTTGTAACATTTTTTAAGGCATCCAGAATAGAATAATAATCTAAAACGTCACCCTCAACCCATTCAATTTTTTCAAATAATTCATCTGAATTATGGGTATAATATGAAAAAGTTTTCTGAACATTTTGAAGATTACTGGTCGATCTTTTTAATGCTTTTACCTTCTCGCCTTTTAAAAGTAAATCGTAAATAAGATGTGACCCAAGCAATCCTGTTCCGCCTGTTACAAAATTCATAATACAAAGCTACATAATTTCAAGATGGACTTTATTTTTAATATGTGAATCCGCTTCTTACCATAAGGCATTAAGTTTTATATTTGCAAAAAAATACTCGAATGGACTTTATAAAAGAATTGAAATGGAGAGGGATGATTCACGATGTGATGCCCGGCACTGAAGCACAGCTTTCAAAAGAAATGACCTCTGGATACATTGGCTTTGATCCAACCTCTGACTCCCTGCATATTGGAAATTTAGCCACCTTAATGTTACTAAAACATTTTCAGTTGGCAGGTCATAAACCGGTAGTTTTGGTTGGCGGCGCCACAGGAATGGTGGGTGATCCTTCAGGAAAATCTGCAGAACGAAATTTATTGGATGCAGAAACCTTGAATTTTAACCTTGAAGGTCAGAAAAAACAATTGGTTAAATTTTTAGATTTCGATTGTGGTGAAAACTCTGCCATTGTTGTAAATAACTACGATTGGTTTAAAAATTTCAATTTTTTGGAATTTATTCGCGATGTAGGAAAACACATCACCATTAATTATATGATGGCCAAAGATTCAGTTAAAAAGCGATTAGAGTCCGGATTGTCATTTACTGAATTTAGTTATCAGTTGGTTCAGGGTTATGATTTTTACTGGTTGAATCAAAATAAGAATTGCAAGCTTCAAATGGGAGGATCTGATCAGTGGGGAAATATTACCACTGGTACCGAACTTATTCGACGTAAAGCTGGTGGTGAAGCTTATGCTTTAACCACTCCTTTAATTACAAAAGCGGATGGCGGAAAATTTGGAAAATCGGAACAAGGAAATGTTTGGTTGGACCCCGAAAAAACTTCCCCATATGCCTTTTATCAATTTTGGTTAAATACTACAGATGAAGATGCGGCTAATTTCATCAAGAAATTTACGCTATTTACTGAGAAAGAAATAGAGGAATTATTGGAAAAGCAAGCGGAAGCCCCTCATTTGCGTGAATTACAAAAAGCCCTTGCAAAAGATATTACGGTTCGGGTTCATTCTGAAGAAGACTTTAATCAGGCCGTAGAAGCTTCTCAAATCTTATTTGGAAAAGGAACTACCGAAAGTTTGAAAAAGTTGGATGAGCGTACTTTATTAAGCGTTTTCGAAGGTGTTCCACAAAGTGAAGTCAGCAAAGCTGATGTTGAAGCCAAAGTAGGAATTATTGAGTTTTTAGCAGAGAAAACCAACATTTTTGCATCCAAAGGCGAAGCCCGTCGAATGCTTAAAGACAATGCAATTTCTGTAAACAAAGAAAAGGTAAAAGATGCATATGAAATTTCAGTTTCTGATCTTTTAAATGAAAAATATATCTTAATCCAAAAAGGAAAGAAAAATTACTTTTTGGTAAAAGTAATTTAAAACTAAATGAAACCCTACGAGGGTTTCAAACCCTCGTAGAGTTGGTATAAAAAGGGGTGACACCTTAAGGTGTCACCCCTTTTTTTGGTTTTAGTTACCAAAGCTTTTGATATTATTTTTGCCTTTGATATAAATCAATAATTTCCTCAATCCGACTCATGGTAAAACCATAAGTGCGACGTAAACGGCCCAATCTTTCATTATTGGAAGTTGAAATTGGAATGTTCAATTCTTTTTTAATATAATTAGCAGGAATTGAATATTGAGTTGAGATCTCTCCTAAAGTCATGCTTCCAATCACCTCGATATTTGGATTGTGTTCATGATGAACTTCTTCAACTTCTTTAGAAGTTTGAGGTTCCGTTTTTATGATTTCAGTTGTTTCTTCAGCAGGAACTACTTCCTCATAAAAATTTTCAAGATATAATTCCGAATCTCGGTTTCTAAAATGGGCATCTGAATCCTCAACTACGGGTTCTACCCAATAAAAAAAGAAAACAAGTATAAAGGACAAAATCAAAATCAACCAACCAATGAATATTCTTGTAGCACGACTGCTAATCATTTTTTTGTAGATCCCAACAACCATTTTCCAGTGTAATAAAATATGCAAAATCAGAAATCCTGCGAGTATTAAACCAATAATGAAATGGATGTCGTTCCACCCTTGCCGATCAAGGCCAAGCCAAGTAAATTCAAAATTGTTACCAAATTTATCCCATTTTTTCTGACCCGTAAGCAAAACATATTTGGTTAAGAGTCCAACGCCAATGAGTGCCATCATCAAGATAAACATGAGGGCATCAATGATTAAATTTAATTTTGACTTTTTCATTTTTACATAATTTTAAATTGGTTTTTTGATGCGTTTGATTAAAAGTGACAATAGCAACACAACCGCTAAAAACAGAATGATTACAGGTGAACAGGGTACATCCAATTGCCATGAAAAATACAAGCCTAAGAAAGTAACCAAGGCACCAATTACTAAGCCAATAAAAATTCGATAATGCCATTGAGTTGCGTACAATGCCGAAATGGATGCAGGAATGATCAGAAAGGCAAATACGGTTAAGATTCCACCCACATGAACGGCCTGAACAATTACAATTCCAAAAGAGAAATAAAATAGAAAATCCCACAATCCTTTGTTTTTAAGCCCGGTTTCATGTTTGTGATAGTTGTCAGTTAGCATGAAAAATTTCTTTCTGAATATGAAATGAAAGCTTCCAACCAATCCTACAATTATTGCCAATTTAACTACCTGGTGCCAGCTAACCCAAAGCAACGACCCGGTTAGCATATCATGAATGTGCACATCGCCGCCTGCGGCTTTATCAAGTAATATTACTGCTCCTGCTGTAGCTACAGCATAAGCAATTCCAATTAAGGATTCGAGAGGAATTTTAATTTTCTTATTTTTTAGTAAGGAAAATACGATGGCTGCAATGGTGCAGAAAATGAGTGAAAATGTAAACGTAAAATAGTTTTCTTCACCATGTTCCATATGCTGATGATTACCGAATGCTTCGTATAAAATCATGGCAATAACATTTCCTAAAGCTGCAATTTGAGCCAGTGCAATATCAATAAAGATGATTTCGCGTTTTAATACATGTATCCCAAAATAGACGTTGGCTGCGATCAGCAATAAGCAGGCAACGAATGGAGTGATCATAAATTCTAAAATTTCCATAGTAATAGTCTTTTGGGTTTAGGTTGTTTCTTTTTTTAATAATTTGTAGAAAGCAAGTACAAATACTGTGATTCCTAGTAAACAAACAATGGTTGGCCCATTTGAAATATTCAGGGTATATGAAAGATAAACCCCAATCATCGATCCTGCAAAACCAATGATCCAGCTGCCAATAAAACGTTTTTTCCAGCAGTTGGTGAATAGGGTAATAGCGGCCGTTGGAGCAATTAATAAAATGAATACTAAAAAAATACCAGCAATAGGCACTGCTTTTACGATCACAATTCCGAAGGTGATATAAAAGATAAGCTCGTAAATCCTCACCTTTTTTAATGAAAAAGGTAAAGTGCTATTGGGTGGTGTACTTGAAATCTTGGTAAATTCTTTTCTGAATAAAAAGTGAATGATACCAATAGATGCAAACAGAATAAAACAGGTAAAAACCTGCGACCAGGTTACCCATAATATATTACCGGTTATGGTTTTGGTGATATAATTTGAGCTTCCGGGTATTTTTTCGGCCAATAACAAAGCCAATCCTAAACCCAGGCAATAAATAATTCCAATAATAGCCTCCTGCGAAATCCGTTGTTTTTGAAATTTTGTTAATGCAAATGCTGAAATTACGATGAGCGTAAAAGCATAAGATGAGAATTCAACCATATTAGATTCTTGAGAAAATCCAAGCAATAGTCCAATCATGGTTCCTAAAGCTGCAATTTGTGCCACAGCGATATCAATAAAGATAATTCCTCTCGACAAAATATGATTTCCAAAATAACTTAATATCCCGGCAAGTAAAATACAGGCCGTAATAGGTGCAGATAAAAATATTATATTCTCTAACATCGATCTTATTTTATGTTTTCATTAATATGATCGATCCAATAATCCATTAACTCAAAATTGGTTTCTACTTCTTCAGTTCCATTAACAAATAATGGGAGGAATAAAGCTGTAACACCGGTTTTGGTTTCTATCATTTCAGGAGATTTTTTTTCAAAATAACTGGCAACCAGCATCAAGTTAATGTTTTGATCTTTGATTAAGTTGATCATATGTTGAACATGTTTTGCTGATGGCGGAATTCCTGGCTTTGGTTCGATAAATCCAATGATTGAAAGTCCGAAGGTTTCGCAGAAATAAGCCCAGTTTTTATGGTAAGCTACTACTTTTTTGCCTCGGAATGGGAGTGCTTTTTTAAGCCAACCACCTAGTTTGCTGGAAAGCTTTGCGCCTTTATAATCCTTTTCCAAAAAAGTAAATAGGGTATGATTTTCGAGCATTTTAGTAAGTGCATCACCGCCAAACATCGTGGTAAGTTCTTCACCAAATAAAGCTACATCAACTTGATGGCAAAAATCATCTCTGTTTTGTTCATAAAAGGAAGCGTTATAAGGGTCAACTTTCATCAATCCAATGGTCACATTGTGTGCAATATGTTTCCAATTAATAGGGCCAGTTGTAATATGAGGATTTCCCATTAGGTGAACATCTCCTTCGGTTCGGTCACCTTTTTCAACTTTTTCCAAAATAGTAATTCCATCTGAAACAGAAACAAAACCAATGGATCCGTCCATGATATTTTTATTTCTGGCTTTATCTAAAAGGGTAGTTGACCAACCTTCAAGATCCATTCCTGTGGTAATCCACAAATCTGCTTTTTTCAATCGCATTGCATAACTTGGTTTTGGTGGAACAAAGTGTGGATCTTGTTCTCCTGAAGCGATAAATTCAATTTCACCTTTGTCTTTTGCAATTTGTTTAACAATGGTTGCATAATCAGAAAAAGAACAGATGATTTTTAAAGGTTGTGCATTTGCATTTATTTCGTTCTCAGTTGTTTTTGCTTGTACACCTATAAATGACAGCGCACAAATGATGAGCAATAATTTTTTCATTTTTTAATGATTTGTAATTCGTTAATTATTTAGTGTTTAATAAGCTTCGTGTTTATGTGGACCCATGGCCCAGTTGATTTGTAAAACAACGCTATGATCTGAAGGTAAATCCATGTGAGGGAAAAACTTCATATTGTTTATCTCTCGGCTGTTGTATTGATATTGTAATCGGAAGAAAACAAATTCACTTTGCCAGAAATCTAAACAGGCTGTAAAATCCCATTCCTTTTGGGTATTATCATAAGGAAGTTCTGAATAGCCAATACGCATACTTCCCCAAAGTCGGCTGTTAAACTTATTTTGGAAAGAAGTATAGAATCCCTTGCTGGTAATATCTTCTGATGGGGTTTCATAAATTCCATAGAAAAATTCAGTTCTCCAATCAATGGTTCGGTATTTTTCTCTTCCTACCGGAGCCCATTTGTAAGTAAGGCCCAAACTATTTACGTAGGAGTTATAATCACCATTGATATCGTTTTTACCAATGGCTGAGTTAAGGCTGAATTCAAGGTAACTGTTTTTAGAAACATCGTAATAATTGTTCCATTTTCCAACATACATTAAATGTTTACCTCCTAAATTGTCGAAGCTACAACCGTTTCCTCCATTAATAACAGAAATATCAAGTGAACTGGCATCTGAAAAAAGCATACTTGGGAGCATAAAGTTTGCAGCCATTCCTGTTCCGCCTAATCCGGCATTGGTGAAATAATTAACCAAAGCCCTAGGACGGTCAAATTGTGGAAGTGCATGATCGTGATACCTGTTTAAGGGTCCAAATGCGGCATAAAAGATACCTGCTTTAAGGTTCATGCTTAAAGGAAGGTTAAGCAATTCCATATAGGCTTCTTCAATGGCAATTTCGTTTTCAGTAACTGAAATAAAAGCTTTTCCTCGGGTAAATGGATCAAGTGGAGCAACAAATGCCATTTCCATTTCTCTTAAATGAAAACCATTGTTCCCATATGAAAAATCTCCATCGTTGGTGATGAAATCATCTTTGGATGAACTAACTCCTGCAAAAAAATCTCCTCCCAAGCTAATGTTCGGATTTAAACCTTGTTGTTTTCTGACTCCACTATGGAATTTTTTTGAAATATTGGTTTTCTCAACTTTGCTTTGTTTTCCAAGCTGATTGGCTTGTTCAAGCAACTTTTTAAATTCATCCTCTTGTTCTTTTTCCTCAATTTTCTTTTTTAATTCTTGGATGATCTTTTCGAGTTGTAGAATTCTAAGGCTTTGGTTTTCACTTAACTGAAGAAGTTCTTTTTTTAAGGTTTCAATATCATTATTGATGGCCCTCCCTCTTCTGTTTTGAGCAAAGGATTGAATTGATAAAAAGCACAATATTATAATGCTGATGGTTAATAATTTAGTACGCATTTGTTTTTTTATTAATTGATATTATAAATCTGGTAAATTACCAGAAAGGCTTTGGTAAAAAAGTATTAAAATCTTATAATTATAAGATTTTGGTATTGAGTCTTGTATGGATTATAAACTTGGTGGAGCTCTTGAGTTATCGAGTGGGCAATAAACATCCTGATTAAAAAACTCTGCAAAAACAATTCTTTCTTTAAGCTTGGTATTTAAAATAATGTGAATGGCAAACATTAATCCGACAATGGTTGCAAACAGAAAGAAAATTTTATCAAAGAAAAAGAGCTCTAAGGAATTGTGTTTATGATTTTGAAAAGGAGTTGAAGTTTGTGAGTTATCAGGGTATGGATGTGCGTGTGTAATGATGTTCCCATTTAATTTATGGGAATGGATATTAATGGCTGAATTGTAAAAGAGAATGCAAACTGCTGGAAAAATCAGTAGAAAAAGAATTCTTTTATGTCGCCGAAAAATAGTCACTTCGAGCTTTATTAGGTGTTAGCTAACAAATTTAAGGATTTATTAATGCAAGCATATAGGATATGTTGGTGCGATCGATATTTATAATGTATCTAAATAGGTTCGATCTTATATAAAAAAGAGGAATAACTTTATAATTACTCCTCTTTCTAAATAATAAATACAATTGTTTTATTCTTTGATTTCCCAGCTAGCCCCTTCTTTGGTGTCTTTAATGTCAATTTTAAGCTTGCCTAACTCATCTCTAATTTTATCAGCTAAGCCCCAGTTTTTATTGTCTTTGGCATCTTTTCTGATATCCAAAATTGTGTTCATCAAACCATCAACAATTTCATGATCGTCATTGGATTGTTTTTCTGGTTTTAAACCTAAGATTTGAAAAACGAAGATGTTAAATAAAATTTTAAGTGCCTCAATATCCTCTTTTTTTAGTTTTGCTTTCTCATGTTTTACCTGATTAATCCACTTAACTACTTCAAATAAATGAGCAATTAAAATTGGACTGTTAAAATCATCATCCAACGCGCGGTAACAATTTAATTTCATTTCAACCACATTAAAGTCTGATTGATCAGAAGCTTTAAGTTGGTGAAGTGTTTCAGAAGCTTTGAGTAATTTATCCAGTCCTTTTTCTGCTGCTACCAACGCTTCATTTGAAAAATCGAGGGTTGATCGGTAGTGTGCCTGAAGAATGAAGAAACGAATGGTCATCGGGCTAAATGCCTGCTCTAAAGACTTATGCTCTCCATTAAAAAATTCATTCAGTGTGATGAAATTGTTTAATGATTTACCCATTTTTTTGCCATTGATGGTTATCATATTATTATGGACCCAGTATTTGGCAGGATCTCCACCGTTGGCAATATTGGATTGTGCAATTTCCGATTCGTGATGAGGAAATAGCAAATCCATTCCGCCCCCATGGATGTCAAAATATTCACCTAAATATTTACAACCCATGGCAGAACATTCCATATGCCATCCCGGAAAACCATCACTCCATGGAGATGGCCATCGCATAATGTGTTCGGGCATTGCTTTTTTCCAAAGGGCAAAATCGTATCCATTTTTCTTTTCTGTCTGACCTTCTAAATCACGGGTATTCGAGATTAAATCTTCTAAAACCCTACCCGATAATTTTCCATATTCATGAGATTGATTGTATTTAAAAACATCAAAATAAACCGAACCATTCACTTCATAAGCATAACCTTCATCCATGATTTTTTTCACCATTTCAATTTGCTCAATGATATGACCTGAAGCCCGGGGTTCAATGCTTGGCTTTTTCACGTTGAGCTGACTCATATTTTCGTGGTAACGATCAGAATAATATTGAACCACTTCCATGGGTTCTAGCTGTTCGAGCCTGGCTTTTTTTGCAATCTTGTCTTCGCCCTCATCGGCATCGGCTTCTAAATGACCTACATCTGTGATGTTTCGTACATATCGAACCTTATAATCAAGATGAGTTAAATAGCGATAAATTAAATCGAATGTGATGGCCGGACGGGCATGCCCCAAATGTGCATCACCATAAACGGTAGGCCCGCAAACATACATCCCTACAAATGGTGCTTTTAAAGGGGTAAAAATTTCTTTCTTTCGACTGAGGGTGTTGTATAAAATTAAATTGTTTTCCATTTGAGATGATTTGGTTGCTTGCGCAAATTTACTAAGATTTCATGAATAGTATTGAAAATAAAAAAGCCCACGATTTAGAACGTGGGCTTTGAATTTATAACTGAAATAATATTATTTCAAAACGCCTAATTCTTTACCCACTTTGGTAAAGGCGGTAATACATTTATCTAAATGTTCTTGTTTGTGTCCTGCTGAAAGTTGAACCCTGATTCTGGCCTGATCACGTGGAACAACGGGGAAATAAAATCCAATCACATAAATACCTTCTTCGAGTAGTTTTGAAGCCATGTCCTGCGAAAGTTTCGCATCGTATAACATCACTGCACAAATGGCCGATTTGGTGGGTTTAATGTCAAAACCTGCATCAGTCATTTTTTGAACAAAATATTCAGTGTTCTTATGAAGCTGATCCTGTAATTCGGAAGTTTCCGACATCATATCAAACATTTCAATTCCGGCATTAGCTACTGATGGAGGAATGGAATTTGAGAATAAATATGGTCGAGAACGTTGACGTAGCATATCAATGATTTCTTTTTTACCAGTTGTGAAACCACCAATGGCACCACCAAATGCTTTTCCTAAAGTTCCGGTAATGATATCAACCTCTCCACGAATGTTGAATAGTTCGGTAACACCTCTTCCGGTTTCACCAACAACACCAGCTGAGTGACATTCGTCAACCATAATCAAAGCATCATATTTTTTTGCTAATTCATTGATTTTGTCCATAGGGGCAACATTTCCGTCCATTGAGAAAACGCCATCGGTAACAATGATTCTAAATCGTTGAGCCTGAGCTTCGATCAATTTTGCTTCAAGATCGGCCATATCGGCATTGGCATAACGGTATCGTTGTGCTTTACACAATCGAACACCATCAATAATGGATGCGTGATTTAGTGAATCAGAAATAATGGCATCTTCTTCAGTTAATAAGGGTTCGAAAACCCCACCATTGGCATCAAAGCATGCAGCATATAAAATGGTATCTTCAGTACCAAAATACTCAGCAATTTTAGCTTCAAGGGTTTTATGTAAATCTTGGGTACCACAAATAAAACGAACGGAAGACATTCCATAACCATGCGTATCCAAGGCATTTTTTGCTGCATTAATTAAGCGCGGATGATTAGATAATCCCAGATAATTATTGGCACAAAAATTTAATACGTTGTCGCCGGTACTAACTGTAATATCAGCTTTTTGTTGAGAGGTAATCACTCTTTCATTTTTATATAATCCTGCTTCTCTGATATCAGCGAGCTCTTTTTGAAGATGATCTTGAAATTTACCGTACATGTTTAGAATTTTAATAAGTTGTTATAATATTTTACCTGTTTAAAAACAGTGTGACAAAGATATATTTTTTTGCTCATTATTTGTTCAGGATAGGCCTCTTAAAGGCAAAATTAATTACTTTTGCAACATAATTGTTAGATTATTAACAGTATTAATTTATCATCAGAATGAAGAAAATTTTAGTTATAGGATCCGCGGGACAAATTGGATCTGAGCTTGTGATGAAATTAAGGGAAAAATATGGCAATGAAAATGTAGTTGCCACTGATAAATGCCCTAATTCAGGGAAAAAGCTTGCTAAAACCGGAATATTTGAGGTTTTAGATATTGTAAAAAGAAAAGCGCTTGAAGATATTTGTAATAAGTACAAAATTACGCATATCATTAATTTAGCGGCTATCCTTTCAGCAGTGGGTGAAAAGAAACCAATGCTAGCTTGGGATGTAAATATGAATGGATTATTGAATGTTTTAGAAGTTGCTCGTGAATTAAACATTGAGCAAGTTATGGTACCAAGTTCAATTGCTGTTTTCGGACCGGAAACTCCGGTTGATAATACACCACAAGAAACTATTCTACGACCAACTACCATGTATGGACTTACCAAAGTTGCAGGAGAACTATTGGGAAACTATTATGTAAAAAGATTTGGGATGGATGTTCGAGGATTAAGATATCCCGGAATCATCAGCAATGAAACCTTACCTGGTGGTGGAACCACCGATTATGCTGTAGCCATTTATTACGATGCAATAAAATATAAGAAGTATACGTGCTTTGTAAAGGAAGATACGCGTTTACCGATGATGTATATGCCTGATTGCTTAAAAGCAACCCTGGACCTATTTGAAGCCGATTTTAAAGATTTAAACCACCACTCTGATTTTAACGTAGGAGCCATGAGTTTTACGGTAAAAGAACTGGCCGATTCAATCAAAAAATACATTCCTGATTTCGAAATTGAATATAAACCTGATTATCGACAGGAGATTGCAGATTCCTGGCCTAATTCTGTAGATGATAGTGTTGCACGAAAAGAATGGGGCTGGAGTCCGGCTTATGATTTGGATGCCATGACCCAGGATATGTTAAAAGCCATTGGCGAAAAGCATAAAAAAGGTCTGATTTAAGAAGTTATTCAGTATATAAAAAAACCCTCTTGTTTTAAAACTTGAGGGTTTTTTAATGGAATTTGGTTTTAACAAAATAGATCCTGGAATGAATTAGTATCCAATTTTGATAACCAAAGGAGATTAATTATTGATTTATTATTTTAAATCAATATGAATTTCGGTAATTGCTTTCATGGCACGATCTGAAAAGAAATCGGGGGTTGGGTAAAGAGAAAATCTACCCTGCCCTTCATAATTGTTCTTATCAATGATCAGAAATTCATTCTGGTCGTTTCTGTTCATGATCTCACCAACTGTAAAAGCACCTCGATAACCATCCAATGCAGCAATGGTAATCATCCCTGTTTTTAAATTCTGTTCTGTTAAGGGAATGTATTTTTTAAGAAACGCCTTAAATTCAGAACCAACCATCGGGGTTACACTGTGAATCCCTCTTCCTTTACCATAAAAAACATTGGGATAAGAAAGATCTGCTAAATCATCAGGAAGTTTAGTATAGACTTCTCTTTGTTTTCCATCCGTCTTGATCACTATCTGATCATTCCACATATTTTCCATGCCTTTATTAACTACAAAATTTTTATCCAGGGATCTCACGGTTATTTTTGTTGGATTTGAAATGTTTCTGCAGCTAATTAAATCTGAAGCAATAATAAGTTTTGTTTCCTGTGGGATGGGCCAATAATCATCATTTTTAGTTGGTTCAATATGCATAACCTTGGTTGCAATGATGATTTCGTGTAAATGAATGGGGTAAAATATTTCTCCCCAGCTAATTTTAACCTTATCTCCTTTGTCGTTTTCGATTTCAACATAAAGGTCGATGATGGGTTTAAAATCCTTATCATTTTTTTTAGCCAGTAAATAATTGTTTAAGATATCATGTAAAGAAACCCCATCATAACGATAGGCACCGATAAACTCAGTGTAATTTCCTTTAAGTTTAGTTTCTTTAACAATGACCGAATGAAGCGGATATTTATTCAGGTTAATTGAGGCCGGATTGGCAACTTCACCACCTACTTCTATTTGCTTGGCATGCGGAAGAAAATAGGTTGGTGAATTGTCATAGAAATCGTTTGTTTGGTTGTTGCGATCCTGTGCTTTTTTATCCTGTGTATGATTTGCTTCAACTTTTTGAGCAAAACCCATATGACCCAGGGTGAAAAACGCCATTAAACAAAGAATTATATTTTTTTTCATTTTAAATGTTTTTAAAGGTTCTAAAAGAATAATGATACACCACCAGTGATGAATCTACCGGTACAAAGTGAGCTGTGACTTGTCATATACATTTCATCCATTAGGTTTGTTACATTAACGGAGAAATTAACACTTCTGAACCAACTGTTATCAAAACTAACTTCTTTCCAGATTTTTAAATCAACCGTTGAGTAGTCTTCATAAGTTTCTGTGTTTTCATCGTCAGCAAATCTTTTGTCTTGATAATGGAAGTTAACAGAAAAATTAGCGATTTTGTGTATATAACTGAACCCGGCATTGAACATATGTTTTGGAGTGTAAGTAAGTTCTTTGCCTTCTAACTCAGGATTGTCTTCAAATTCTTTGACTTCAGAATTTGTGAAAGTATAGTTGGCATAAAGATCTAATTGATCGTTTACCCGATATTTAACATCTGCATCGATTCCAAAAATTGAAACCTCTGTAATATTTGCTTTCTTCATTACCGGCTTTTTTCCGCCAAAAATAAATTCACCAGTTCTTAAGTAATACATGAAATCTTTACCATTCATGAAATAAATACTGGGCATAATTTGTAGTTTTTGGTTGGCTGATAGATTCATTCCCCATTCAAAACTATTTACCGTTTCAGGGCCTAAGTTTGGATTTGCTTCTTTGAAACCTCCAGAAATAAAACCTGAGCGGCATAAATCATCTAAGGTAGGAGTTCTGAATCCTCTTGACCAAGCAACATAAGTGTTGAAGTTTCTGTTGAATTTATAATGAGCAGCGAATTTTGGAGTAAATTCACTCCAGTCATATTCAGGAAGCTCACCGGTAAAATCTTCCATAAAATCAGTTACACCGGTCATTCCTTCAATGGTAAATTCACCATCATGGAATTTAACCGCATCAAAACGAACACCGGCAGTTAATTTAAATTCATCAGTTAATGAATATTTATCTTGTACATAAAGTGCAAGGTTTCTCATTGAGCCAATGTTTCGAACAAGATCAGTTGAAGTGGTATAGACATCAGCACCATCAACTTTACCTAATTTGTAATCAGCTCCAAAGCTAAATCTGTGTTTGTAAAGCTCAACAATTCCATGGAAGAATGTACCAAATTCATCTCTGTCTGAATCTACATCCCATTGAGAATATTTTCCTTTGCTTAGTTTTTCACGAACAGTCACATAATCTTCATGTTGATAAAAACTACTTAAATTCCAGTCAAAGATTCCTTTTTTACCACTCCATTTTGCTTGTAAAAAGTGTGTATCATGTTCCCAAATTTGTTCTTGTTCAATTTTTTCACCTTTACCTCTTGCATCATCATAAAAATTATATTCAACTTCAATGTTAGAGTTTTTGTTAAAATCATATCCAACCACAGCACTGATTCCTCTTTCTTCCAGATCAGATTTGATGGTATATTCATCTCTTTCATCTTCAGGAATCATGATGTAACCATCACTGGTTCGGTTGTTTGCAGCAATATTCCAGTAAAAACTACGTTCGCTATCGTTTGCTCTTCCTCCTAATGAGATGTTTTGTCCAAAAGTGTTGTAGGTTCCAAAATCTGCATTTACAAAACCATGAACGCCTTGTTCTTTATTCTTTTTAGTGATGATATTGATTACACCACCCATGGCGTTACTTCCGTAAATTGAAGACCCCGGGCCTTTAAAAATTTCTACTTTCTCAATGTTGTTAACACTGATACGGTTCCAGTTTACACTACCTCCATCAGATTTATTGATTGGGGTGCCATTTTGAAGAACCAAGATTCTTCCTTGCTCGCCACCAACTATACCACGAATGCTTACGACTGATTTTCCGTAAATACCCTGAGAGCGGTCAACAATAACACCTGAAGTTTGAGTTAATAACTCATCAACAGCCTTAGCCGAATTTGCTTTAATTTCTTTGGCGCTGATTAGATCAACACGACCAGGAATTTCAGACATGTATTCAGGAATTCTGGATGCTGTTACTACCAGTTCTTCCATACTTAAAGCAGTTGAAGCTAATTGAATATTCATTTCAATATCGCTGCCTTCTTTAATAAAAACAGTACGTAAAATATTTTCATAACCCAGATGGCTAAATTCAATTTGATGGGTTCCGGGTTGTAGTTCTAAGGTATAAGATCCATCCTGTGTTGAACTTGTTCCGGTTTTACCATTTAAAAGTTGGATGTTTACTCCTGATAAGTATTCTCCACTGGATTTGTCACTTATTTTTCCGTGAACCATTCCGGAACCATAAGTGATGCCAATGCTTAGCAGCAATGCTACAATAAAAGTGATTGATTTTTTCATTTTGGTTATTAGGTTTAAGGTGAGTCGACATGCATTAAAATGCAACTCGGTATTTAAAATAAAACCGCAAAAGCGGATTAACATATACACAGTTCGTGTATGTAATTGACTGCAAAAATAATCCAAAATAATTGAGAAAAAACGCAAAATATTAATTTAGAATAAATCAAAATACATATCGGTATTGGCCTGTAATAACGTCTTTCAAAATGTAAAATGGATGACCTGTAAAACGCTTATTGGCATTATTTAAGGAAATACTATTACATGAAAAATTGTTAAAAATGACTTGTAAAAAGCATTGATTCATCTTAAATTCTTTAAGTAACTTTGCAAAAATAATGTTTAAATGAATATTGCTGCATTGGTTTCTGGTGGGGTGGATAGTTCGGTAACCATCCCCAAATTAATTGAAATGGGTTATAAGCCAACCATTTTTTATATTAAAATTGGAATGGAAGATGAACCTGGATATACCGATTGCCCATCAGAAGAAGATATTGAGATCACAACATATCTGGCCAAAAAATACGCCCTAAAGATGGAGATTGTTGATCTTCAGAAACTTTATTGGGAAAGGGTGATTAAATATACTTTGAATGAAGTGAAAAAAGGTCTGACTCCAAATCCTGATGTAATGTGCAATAAGATGATCAAGTTTGGAGCATTTGAAGAATTGTATGGAAAGGATTTTGATATAATCACCACGGGCCATTATGCCAATACGAAGGTTATTGAGGGCACAAAATATTTGTCGACTGCCGTTGATAAACGTAAAGATCAGACCTATTTTTTGGCACAAATTACACAGGCACAAGTCAACAAATTAATGTTCCCGATTGGGGATATTCCTAAACCTGAGGTCAGGCGTTTGGCTGAAGAAATGAAATTGCCCAGTGCGCATCGACCAGATAGTCAGGGAATTTGTTTTCTGGGTAAGATTAATTATAACGATTTTATTCGCCGTTATGTGGGCGAAAAAGAAGGTGATGTGATTGAGCTCGAAACTGGCAAGAAATTAGGAAAACATAAAGGATTTTGGTTTCACACCATTGGCCAGCGAAGGGGTTTGGGCTTAAGTCAGGGACCCTGGTTTGTGGTTAAAAAAGATATCGAAAATAACATCATTTATGTTTCAAATGGTTACGATCCAATTGCTCAATACGGAAATACAGTGGAGTTAAAACATTTTCATTGGATCAATGAAAGGCCAGATAGAGATTATTCCGAAGCCAAAAGAGTTAAGTTTAAAATCCGTCATACACCGGAGTTTACAGTCGGATCTTTGATTAAAAAAGGTGACCTTTATATCTTAGAGTCTGACGAAGCGATTGCAGGAATTGCTGCTGGGCAATTTGGTGTAGTTTATGATGAAAAAGAAGAAATTTGCTTCGGAAGCGGAGCGATTGGTTAATGAGTTAATTTGAAAATTTGTTGAAGAGTGATCATAAAAACCGTCATTCCGGACTTGATCCGGAATCTTAAGCTTTTTGAATAGATCCTGAAACAAGCTCAGGATGACAATAATAAAATTAGATAAAATGGAAAATTTTATAGCATACAATCCAACAGCCCTTCATTTTGGAAGAGGCGTTATGAATAAACTTGCAGAAACCATTAAACAATACGGTAAAAGAGTATTATTGGTTTATGGTGGAGGATCTATTTGAAGAATGGGATTTATCATCAAGCCATCGAGCAATTAAAAAGCATCAATGCTGAGGTGTTTGAATATAGAGGCATCAAACCAAATCCAATTGTTGAAGATGTGGATGCAGCTGCAGAATTAGGAAGAAAAAATAAGGTTGATGTAATCTTAGCCGTTGGTGGCGGAAGTGTGATTGATTCAGCAAAAATTATATCAATTACGATACCTGTTGCACACAGCGGATGGGATTTTTATGAGGGAAAAGCAGAACCTAAAACAGCCATCCCATTAATTTCTGTTTTAACATTGGCTGCTACAGGTACAGAAATGAATCCGTTTGCAGTGATTCAAAATAAGGCAACTCAGCAAAAATTGGGATACGGGCACGATCTTACCTATAATAAACACTCATTTCTTGATCCTCAAAATACTTATACCGTTCCTCGCGATTATACGGCCTATGGTGTTGCTGATTTAATAGCACACTGTTTGGAGGCTTATTTTGGAGCCGGTGATGCCACTTTGTCGGATAAACTGGTATTTGCAATTATTAAAGAGGCACAGGAAAATGGAGAGGCTTTGTTGAATGATCTAGAGAATTATGATTTGAGAGCAAAAATTATGTATGCTGCAACCATGGCTTTAAACAAAACCACCATGAATGGTAGGGTTTCGGGCGATTGGGGAGTGCACAGCATTGGGCATATTTTATCTTTGCTTTATGATGTACCTCATGGTGCCAGTTTATCGATTGTGATTCCTGCATGGTTGAGGTTTCATCAAAGCATTATTCCCGAACGCATTGAATTTTTAGGGAAGAATGTTTTTGATGTTGATACTGTTGATGAAACCATTGCCTCATTTGAGAGCTATTTTAAATCGATTGAATGCCCCATTCGATTCAGTGAAATTGCCAGAGGAGACGAAGATAAAGCGGAGGTTTTAAGGGTGATGAATTTGAATAAAGTGGGTGGAGCAAACCTTAAACTGAACAATGAAGATCACGGCAAAATTCTAGATTTGTTTTGGTAAATAGATAATTAATAGGACTATCTATAAGAGTTAATCTATTAGGTCTTCGTCATTCCGGGCTTGAACCGGAATCTTAAAATAATAATTTATATTCTGAAACCCTGCCGCACGGGCAGGAAGTTCAGGATGACGGTTTAAATACTGTTTAGCCAGCTTCATTCTATTCCCTGATATTTTTTTGAAGCCCAACGCAACCATTATCAGTTTTTCTTCATCATAGTTTAGTAAAGCATTTTAAAATCTAAAGGAATGAAAAAAATATTTCTCTTGTTGGTAATTGGCTTGATCTCATTATCGGCCTGTCAGAAAAATGATTTTGGTTTGAGTGATTGCTTAAATCAAAAAATTGAAGATTTTAAAAATGGGGAGTATGCATGCAGTGAAGATGCAAATGTGAAGGAATATGAGTTCTTAGGTGAAAAAGTTTATGTTTTCAATCCAGGTACTTGCGGTGCTGATATGACTTCAGAGGTTATTGATAAAGATTGTAACAGCCTTGGCTTTTTGGGTGGAATCTCAGGAAATGCGGAAATAAATGGTACAAATTTTAGTGAAGCCATCGCTCGAAAAATAATATGGAAAAGATAATAATATGGATCAAAGATTGTTAGTTGTTCATTATAAATTTTAATTCGAATCCGTGAATTAAATCCAATAAAAAACCCCGGCAAATTTGTCGGGGTTTTTTTATTATTTCAAAGCTAAATGAAGATCTATTCTTCTTCCTGGCTTTCTTCATATTCTTTAAGTAATTTATCTTGAATGTCACCAGGAACTGGAGAATATTCAGCATATTTCATTCCGTACATGGCACGGCCTGAGGTAATTGAACTTAAAGCTGTTGAGTAACGATTCATTTCTGCCAAAGGAACTTTAGCTATAATTTTCTGATAATTTCCTTCTGCTCCCATTCCCATAATGATGGCACGACGACCTTGAAGGTCAGTCATTACATCACCCATTTTATCTTCAGGAACCAATACTTCAACATCATAAATTGGCTCAAGAATTTTTGGACCTGCATTTTTAAAGGCGTCTCTGAAAGCATGACGAGCAGCTAGTTTAAATGAAATCTCATTTGAATCAACCGGGTGCATTTTACCATCATAAATATTTACAACAATATCCCGGGCATAAGAACCTGTTAATGGACCTTCTTCAATTCGTTCCATCAAACCTTTCATAATGGCAGGTAAGAAACGAGCATCGATGGCACCACCAACAATACAGTTGTTCATGATTAATTTTCCACCCCAATCTAATTCAACTTCATCAACGCCTCTGATTGGGAATTCTGTTTGTTTAACCATATCTTCAGAGTAAGGTTGAACAAGCATGTGAACTTCACCAAACTGTCCTGATCCACCAGATTGTTTTTTATGACGATACATTGATTTCGCATCTTTTGTAATGGTTTCGCGATAAGGAATTTTTGGTGCAAAGTATTCTACAGGAATTTTTTCCAAAGTTTCCATCTGCCATTTTGCAATGTTCAAATGAAGTTCACCCTGGCCTTGTAAAATCATTTGTTTTAATTCTTTAGAATAGTTTACAAGTAAGGTTTGATCCACTTTATGCATCACATTTAAGATGGCTCCTAGTTTTTCATCATCGGCAGTATTAACCGCTTTAACGGCAACTCTGAATTTAGGTTCAGGGAATACGATAGGTGCAATTACATCATCTGTATTTTTAGGACCTGTTAAGGTTGAATTGGTTAAAGAGCTTTTAAGTTTTATGGCAGCACCAATATCACCGGCAACGATTTTAGCAATCTTTTCACGGTTTTTACCTGCGGTGATCATGATTTGAGAAATTCTTTCTTTGGTTCCGTGTGCATTATTAATCATATCCGAACCTTCAGAAATTTCACCTGCACATAATTTAAAATATGAAACCTCACCTAAGTGTGGCTCGATAGAAGTTTTAAAGATAAATGCTGCAGGAGCCGCAGATGCATCACATTTAATTTCTTTTCCGTCAACTGTTTTAACAGCAGTAACTTCGTCAGGGCCTGGTGCATTGTTGGTAATGAATTGCATTAAACGTGCAACACCCATATTTTGTTTTGCATTAACACATAAAATTGGGAACATTCCTCTGGTGGTTAAACCTGTTTTTAACCCTTGTTGCATTTCACTCTCTTCAAGCGTACCTGCATCAAAGAATTTTTCCATGAGTTCTTCATCAACAGCGGCCAAATCTTCAATCATACTTGCTTGAAGTTCTTTGGCTTTGTCTATTTCAGCATCCGGAATATCAACGATTTCGGCTTTACCTTCATCGTCAAATTTGTACATCTTCATTTGAATCAGATCAATCACTGCATTGAATCCTAAACCTGGATTAACAGGATATTGACAGACTGTACAACTACCACCAAATTGAGCTTTTAGTTGACGAACGGTTTCATCAAAATTGGAATTTTCATGTTCTAAATGATTGATGGCAAAAATAACAGGACTGTTATTTTGATTGGCATATCTCCATGAAATTTCAGTTCCAACTTCAACCCCATTTTGAGCATTTACAACCATCACTGCAGTATCCACTACATTTAATGCTGCAATAACCTCACCGGTAAAGTCGTCGAATCCGGGAGTATCAATAAAATTTATTTTTTTGTCGTTATATTCAGCATATAAAACAGTTGATGAAACGGAATTTTGTCGCTCTAACTCTATTTCACGATAATCTGAAACCGTATTTTTATCATCAATGCTACCTCGTCTTTTAATCACACCACCTTCGAAAAGCATTGCTTCAGCAAGGGTAGATTTCCCTGTTTTCGCGCCTCCTATGAGCGCCAGGTTCTTAATTTCGTTTGTTTGATATACCTTCATTTTTAGTAGATTATAATGTGTTTATTTTTATTTGCCCGAAAGGGCAGCTAAAGTATGAAAATCTGTTCAATAATAAAAAAGAATACTACATATTTGAATGTGTTCTACATAATATACTTTTTCGCTGTTTTTATAATTTCAGGCCAGGTTTCAGGATAAATTTTAGCACCAATATTTTCGATTACTTTTCCAGAAAGAAGAGACCCTAATTTTCCGCATACTTCCATGTTTGCATTATGGGCGTATCCATACATAAATCCTGCTGCATATAGATCTCCTGCTCCTGTCGTATCCACACTTGTTGCTTCAATTACTCCAACTTCGGTTAATTCATTGTTGTTCAGAATAAGTGAACCTTTGCTTCCAATTTTAACAATGGCAATTTCGCAATATTTGGCCAATTCATACACAGCCTCACGAGGTTGTTTGCCGGTCATTGCTTTTGATTCTTCTTCATTGGCAAAAACAACATCCACATAATCAGCCAAAATGTGTTTTAAGAAATCAATGTTTTCTTCAACCACATTATAGCTTGCAAGGTCAAGAAAGATCTTTTGATTGTTAGCTTTTGCCAGGCTTACTGCTTTTTCGAGTAAGCTATGATTTTGCACCAAATACCCTTCAATGTAAAACAACTCTGCACCTTTAAATAAGTCTTCGGTAAGATCCTCAGCTGATAATTCAACAGAAGCCCCAAGATGGGTTGCAAAGGTTCGTTCTGAATCCTGACTGATTAAGGTAACAGCAGTTCCTGTTCCTGTTTCAGAATATTGTAATTGAGGATTGATGTTTGATTTAATGAGGTCGTTTTTAAAAACTTCACCCATATGATCGTCGGTAATTTTAGCGATAAAAGAAGTACTTAAACCCAGTTCGGCTAAACCTGTAATGGTATTGGCCGCACTACCTCCCGATTTGATTTCACTTTTTAAATGACTGGTTGCTGACAATACTTTTTTTGATCTGTTGATGTCAACCAATTGCATGCTTCCCTTCGGAAGTTCAAGATCCTCAAGTATTTGATCATTATCTATTTTTAACATGATGTCAACCAAAGCATTACCAATCCCTAAAACTTTTTTCATCTTTATTCTATTGTTATATGATTTAGCTAAAAGCCGTAATAAAAAAACCATGGGTTTTTAAAATATTTTTTACGGATTTTACCCTTAAATTATTATTAGCGAGGCAAAAGTATTAAAAATGCCGTCTTTTGCCAATTAATAAGCAAACATTGTATAAATGAAAATATTAGCTTAAACCAGATTTGGTTTAATTGATCAGTAATTTAGCTGTTTTAACAAAATTATGATTGGAGAAACGAACAATATAGATACCTTTCATATAAGTTGATAAATCGATTGATTTAACACAGTTTGATTGATTGCAATCAATTAATTCCTCACTAAAGATAATCTGACCTTGAAGATTGATAATATCGACCCTCATGTTATTTTCTTGAGTATTAAATTTAATATTAAACTGGCCCTTTGTTGGATTTGGATACATATAAATTCCTTCTTTACGAAGATCATCAATTCCAACAGTACATGAAATATAACTGACATTAATTTCATCGATGGCAACACATCCATTTTGTGTGGCAATAAGTTGCACTGTTTGAGTGATTGAACCCAATCCGGCACCACTTAAAATGATTGAATTCCCGGTAGCTCCGGTTGACCATAGATAGGAATCAAATCCGGAAGGAACGGATAGCATCAAACTGGCATTGGTACAAATGGTTGTATCGTTACCTAAGAAAATATTTGGTGAACTATAAATCGTTGTTGTGCGTGTAGATTTACTAAAGCATCCATTATCATTTTCAATTCGATAAGTTATTTCATGTGTTCCTTCTCCGGCAATGGCTGGATAAAATATATCACCACTGATACCTGTTCCTTCAAAAATTCCACCCGCTGGATTTCCAACAAGTAAACTCGCTGAATTGTTATCGCAATAAACACTTGATAATCCAGAGAAGCTGATAGAAGGTGTTTCAGCAATGAAGATTTCAACGGTATCATTATCAGAGCAACCAAACTCATCATAAGCAGTAACAACATATTTTGTTGATGTTGTGGGGCAAACTTCATTGAATGGCGATTCTGTCCCATTATCCCAAAGATATTCGTAACCACCACTGGCTTCTAGTGTAATACACTCTTCGGGGCAAATGGTTTGATCTTCTCCTGCATTTGCCGTAGGAGGTGTTAGTAAAATTACCTCAACTGTATCATTTGCCGGACATGCATTAGCTGTTGTAACTGTTACAATATATTGTGTAGAAACTTCTGGACTTACTCGAATTGAATTTGTTTCCTGTCCGGTGTTCCAGAGGTATGAATAACCACCAGTTGCTAATAAAGTAGCTTCTCCACCCGGGCAAATTGTTTGATCATCACCTGCATTTGCATTGGTTAAAGGTAAATGATTGATTTGAACACTATCCATAACCGAGCAAGCATTTTCATTATAAACGGTCACATAATATTTTGTGGGTTCACTCGGGCATACTTCGATGGTATCGGTTGTTGCACCAGTGTTCCATAAATAACTTGTTCCACCAGAAGCGAATATTTTTACGCAGGTATTCGGGCAAACTGAAGTGTCGTTAGAAACCGTTGTTGTTGGTAGTGGTAAAACATTTATGGTAACAGAATCTTTACTTGAACAACCGGCATCACTAGATACATTAACCACATAGGTAGTCGTATCTTCAGGGCAAACTTCTATGGTTTGATTAGTCTCACCGGTGCTCCATAAAAATAAATCACCCCCTGAAGCGGTCAATTCAACACAATCATTTAAACAGATGTTGGTATCTGCATTGATACTAATTGAAGGTAAACCAATAACCGTTACTGTAACACTATCTATAGAATTACAATCATTATTATTTGTGACTGTTACATAATAAGTCGTTGTTTCTTCCGGACATACTTCAATTTTATTGGTTGTGCCACCAGTACTCCATAAATATTCATAACCTCCACTTGCAGTTAACTCTACACAATCTCCGGCACAAATTGTAGTATCATCAGTAATCCCAATATTGGGTTTTGGATAGGTATATATGGTAATGGTGTCTGTATCTGTGCATCCAAAAATATTGGTTACGGTCGAAATATAATCAGTCGTTTCTTCTGGGCAAACTTCAATGAGAGGAAGTGTTTCTCCTGTATTCCATAAATAAGAAGAGGCTCCACTTGCCGAGGCAACAATATTTACGCATGAACTTGCACAAATGGAATCTTCTGATGCAACTAAAGATGCAAATTCAGAAGGGCTAATTATTACAGTTATTGCATCACTAGAATAACATCCTTGATCATTGTACACAGTAACAGAATAAACTGTTGATGTAGTCGGAGTTACTGTAATGCTCTGAGTGGTATCACCGGTATTCCAGTCATACGAAATTCCTGTTGGGGCTTCAATTGTTAAAGTGTCGCCAAGGCAAATTACCGTGTCGTTTCCTAATGAAAAGCTACAATCGCACCATCCGTCAGGTAAAACTGCTCCGGGAATAGCACATAGTCGCGCTCTGAAATCAAACATGGTTTGACCGGATTCCAGCATATTTATATAATCCATGGCAATCAAAACATCATTTTGATTTTGTGTACTTTCTGCAATACTAACATAAGTTTCTGCATTTGCTGTATTTGATACAACAGCCTTACCATCCCAATTGAGGTTGATCAATGCTTGTGTTGAGTCTGCTCCAGGTGTGTAAGTGTTATTTGTTCCTCCATTGATTGATATATTGGTAATCCTAACATCACTATTCACCAATAAGCTTAAAGCATAAAATCGAATGTCAGTAGGTATCGCGCCTGTAAATGTGATCAATAATTGGTTTCCTAATATTTCTGAATTAACCCCTATTATTTTATTTAAAGAAATGTAATCTAAGATTTCTTCTTCCGAAGTCATCCAGATTTTGTCGGAGCCATCTTTACCATAAGTATCTTCAATATAATCAATATAAAACCGGAATACATTAAAATCATATCCATTCGTACCACCATTAACTGATTTATTATAAGCAGAGCTCCATTTCTTTATTGATGCACTACTATGGGCATTTAAAGTGTCAGCTAGTTTTCCTAAACTAGTGGTTCCAACTAAATTTGTTCTACCCATTTTAAGGCTGTCAATATCTGTAATGGTAGCAGGATTAGAAACATCCAGATTAGGAATCCCATAAGCGTAATTACGAAAAGCTGCGTTGTATTTATGATTAAAAGCAGGGGTCGAAAAAGTAATATCATCTTGTGGGTTAACAAATATTTTTGCTTCTATTCCATTGGTTGTTGCACTCTGGGTTTTTAGTTTAAGATAACTATGGTTACGTTTTATTAAATAATCTGAATTTCCAGAATTCGAAGAAGTAAGTCCTTGATTATATATTCCCCATCCGGCCTGGTATAATTCTGTGATTTCCGGCCAGGTTATATAAGAGCTTGCATTTGTTCCATCAGGGTTGTGTAGGTCTGTATCCTGAGCATCATTGAATGAAAAAATAGAGGTACCCATTTTGAAGGGCAAATTATTACCACATCCATCGGTATAAAATTTCCCTGGATAAGTTGTGCCATCAATACTTCCGCCATTTAAGTAATGAAAGGCATGAGTATATACATTTTTATTTCCATCTTCAATATGATAACTTAATGCAAAATCCTTATTATATTTTAATGGAGCTTTGTTTATTGTTACTGTTGGAGCACTTTCAAAGGTTATTACCACATTACTTACCCCAACTGTTTGGGCAAACAAAGCCTGATTTATAATCAGAGTAAAAATGATGAGTATCGATATTCTTATCAATGCAAATTGCTTTTTCATTGATCTTCCGTTTAGTTAAAAGAATTATATCCTTGCGAGTTTAACAATTTCATCCAGCGATTGGATTTATATTTTTTGCCTGCACCAATATTAAACCCAATCAAAAATTCATGTACGGCTGAAGGATTTGCTATTTGTCCTTGCGTTGCATATTCGTAGGTGTAGTTTAGAGTTAAATTGGAGTTTAAATTACCACCTAAGCTAAATCCAATTTTCCCTTGATTTCGATAAGTTAATCCAGCCCAGTAATTGTCTTTGTAAATAGATAATAATGAAATATCATAATGATAAGGCGAGTCTTTTATGGATCGATATACCAAAAATGGTTGTAAATTCCAGTTATAATTTAATCGGAAATTATACGTAATATGAGAAATTAACTGAGGTTTAATCACCACCAAATTGTTGCCACTTCCAACCGCATAAGCGTCTTTACTGGTAAAAAGATAAGGTGCTGTAATTCCAATGCTACCATCCATCCATCTAAAAATAATGCTTGATCCGGCATTGAGCGAAGTACCTGTTAGTTGGCTGTTTCCTAAAAGGATTGGGTCAGTTATATCAGATACAATGGCTCCATTTAAATTTATTGAATTCTGAAACATACCTCCCCATAAACTAAAATATATCTGGTGATTGGATCCTATAGGCAAATGGTATGTATAGCTAAGCTGTGCATAAAATATTTTAGAAATATCGGTTTGATCACTGATAATTTCACCTCCTAACCAAACTTTTTCTGATACCGGGAAATAGGTATTTATAAATGCAGTTCGAGGTGAACCTTCAATGTCTCCCCATTCTTTTCGGTAGGTTAAATAAACTTTAGAATCTTCATTGTAACCTGCAAATGCCGGAGATAATAAATAAGGATTAATCAAGTATTGATTTGTTAGAGGGAGTTGTTGCCCCATAAGTTGGGACCCTCCAACAAATAAAAAAACACTCAATATTTTAAGAATATTTTTCATACCTAAATTAACATCTATCTAATTATTGTAATTGCTCCCTTTTTTACAATCCCATCATTGCACTTCAAAATATAATAATACGTTCCTTCGGGTAATGGCTGTCCGTTATAGGTTCCATTCCAATCGTTAAGGTAATTGGTAGTGGAGTAAACTTCAGCACCCGAACGATCGTATATACTCACGCTACAAGGAATTAAATTTTCAATATGGAATATTTTCCAATATTCATTGTATCCATCACCATTGGGTGTAAATAAATTGGTAATCCCAACCTTATCAATAACCTGAAGACTAAATGATGCTGAATTCAAACAACCGTCTTTTGAAACCTCAACTGTATAACCTCCTCCTTCAGTTAAAACCACTGAATTTCCTGTAACACCATTCGACCATATTGCCTGATCAAAATCACCAATGGCGTTTACGGTAATACTTTCACCTTCGGTAAAAACAGTATCGCCGCTAAATTCAATATAAAAATCGGGTATGGGTTTAATGCTTACATTTTTAACAGTGGTATTGGAGCATCCGAATGATGAATTAACGATTAATGTTACATTGTAGATTCCAGGTGAGTTATAAGTGTGGATGGGATTACTAACAGTTGACCAATCGCTTCCGTCGCCAAATTTCCATACATATTCTGCTGCATCATCTGCTCTGATGATGCTTAAATTGGTAAATTCTGTATAATTTCCAACACAAGTATTTGATGCCGAAAAATCTGCTAATGGAATATCAGCAACCACTACTTGACGATAGAGTGCTTTGGCTAATCCTGTTTGTGTAGCAATTCTTAATCCTACATTATAGGTTCCTGCTGCTGGGAACAAAAAGTTTAATGAAGAGCCTGAAGCATCGTTAAACAATCCATCATTATTAAAATCCCATTCTTGGCTCACAATAACATCGGTACTTTCAGAAGTGCTTATAAATGATGTGGCATTTCCAACACAAGCAATTTCGTAGTCAAAATTGACAATTAAATCGTGACCAATTTCAATTTCTTTGATAAATTCATATGATTCGAGAGACTGCACAGTAATTCTTAGCCCCACCGAATAAACACCAGTGGAGGGATAAACAAAATTAACGGTATCACCCCATCCGTTGTTATAAACACCATTTCCGTTTAAATCCCAGGCCACTGTAATTACTTCTTCACTTAATACTGATTTGTTAACAAATACAGTTTCTTTTCCAACATAAGCATTGGAATAGTCAAAATTTAAAGTTTGAGCTAAAATACCTGAAAATGAAAACAGAATGAACAGAAATGCTAAAACCAGTTTCTTCATTGATAAATGCTAAGTGTTTGACGGATTAAAATGGATTTATATTCAAGAGGCAATAATCCAAATCTATTTTAATCATGGATAAAATTAGGTTAATAACTCTCATTATAAAAGAAAAAAAACATTGAGTTTTCAACATCTTAAGACCGTATTTTTATAAGAAAAAAAATTAATTATTATCAATTAAAACATTTAGTAAATTTATTTTAATCTTGCAGTTTAATACCTAATTCCTAATATGGACGAATTCTTTTTTATTGTAGATGATAATCCTCAGTTAAGCTTTAAGCTAAATAACATTATTAAAACCAATTTAGCCAAAACATTTGTTATTGAGAAATTTGAGAACTTGTTTGGAAAGTTACTAAGCTTAAAACCCAGGCTAATTCTAATTCATAAAGAGATTTTGAATGAGCATAATTTCAGACAGATTAAAAAGCTAAAAACCATTTCTGGTTATAACCCAATTGTGGTTGTTTATGCCAATGAAACCATAATTGAAAAATCGCAAGTGTCGTTAATGAAGGTAGGAGTTAATGGCTTTATACACAATCTTGACAATCCACACTGGATTGTTTTATATCTAAAATCATTATTAGGGATTAAGCAATCTGCAGAAAAAGATGATTATAGTGAACAAAAATACAGGATGCTTTTTGAAACCATGTTTAGCGCTTATGCACTACATGAAATTATTGTTGATAAAGACAATCAGCCTGTTAATTATCGGTTTCTGGAAGTCAATCCAGCTTTTGAAAGAATTACAGGATTAAAGGCAAGCAAAGTTGTTGGAAAAAAAGTTTTGGACATTTTTCCTGCCACCAATCCAAAAACAATACAAACTTATGGTAAAGTAGCACTAATGGGCGAAAGGATGCAGTTTGAACAGTTTTCGCCCGAACATCAAAAATATTTTGAAGTGGTTGCATTTAGTCCTAAACAGGGGCAGTTTTCAACCATTTTTATTGATATTACACAGTACAAAGAAGCATTGAAATTGGTTCAAAATTCAGAAAATGAATTAAAAGAGATCAATGCCACTAAAGATAAATTTTTCTCAATTGTTGCCCATGATCTAAAAAATCTATTTCAGGGGATTCTGGGTTTCGTTGAATTATTACATAATGATCTTGACGAATTTGAGGAAGAAGAGCTTAAATTGGTAATTGAACAAATTAAAGATGCAACTGAAGGTGCTTATAATTTGGTGCTTAATTTACTTGAATGGTCGCGTTTGCAATTAAATCGTATTAACTTTAACCCTTTGTTGATTGATTTGGAAGAATTGGCAAATCGTGAAATCGCACCATTAAAAACTCAGGCTAATATTAAGCAAATTGAAATTTTGGTCGATTTACCGTCGGGTTCAAGTGCTTTTGCTGATGAAAATATGATTGGAATGGTGATAAGAAACTTAATTTCAAATGCCATAAAATTCACCAATCCTGGAGGACAAATAATTGTACAGTTGAACTTTATGCCTAGGTTTATGGATGTCGAAATCAGAGACAATGGAATTGGAATTAGTCAGGAGAATCTTAAAAAACTATTCAAAGTAAATCAACAGGTCATAAACCAGGGAACAGCCAAAGAAAAAGGAACGGGGCTTGGACTTATTTTATGTAAAGAGTTTGTTGAAAAAAACAAAGGAAAAATTTGGGTAGAAAGTAAATTGGGAGCTGGAAGTAGTTTTCACGTCTTGCTACCTAAAACTGAAACAAAATAAGTAGATTGGATTAAATCCTAAAGCTTAATTTAAGTATTATTGCAAAAATTTTGACAGATGATAAAAACTGCCATAAAAATTTTGTTGTTAATTGTTTTGGTTGCATGCAACCTTACTCAAAAATTAACCAGTTCAAACGAATCTCAAATTCAAATTATCATTAATGAGGGAAAACCAATTAAAGAGGGAGAATCAATTCATTTTGAGATTCGGAATAATTCTTTAAGAGATTTAACATTAATTAATCCTTATAAAATTTTAATTGATAAAAAAGAAGGTGAGAGTTGGCAAAAAATTAGAATATTGGATTGCCCGTGTGATGCTCCTTGCCAGCCAAAGCCTGAAAAAAAATTGCTTGAGACGGGAAAAAGTTTTCTCTTAAATTGGGATCAAAATGAAAGCTGGTGTGGACCACGGTCATCAGCTCAAATTAGAGAAACCATTTACAAAAAAGTGGGTTCGGGTAGTTACCGATTGTTAATCCGTTCGAAGAAAAATGGCAAAGAATCAACTTCTTATAAATATTTCAATATTACCATTAAATGAGTGTTTAATACAAAATTAATTTATTGAAAAAGATGAACTTGAAAATTAAACTAATCATAACCATCGTATTCCTGAGCAGCCAACTTTACAGTCAGGAATGGCATGCAAGTTTGCCCAATAATAAAGATTCTAAAAATTTGAATTTTTATCAAATTCAAAAAGCTTTTAACGATCATTGGAAACCCTTAAATGTTAATAAAGGGAAGTATTTAAAAGATGGCAAAATACATAAAGTTCCTAATTGGAAATTATATAAAAGATGGGAATGGTACTGGGAATCACGTATTGATAAACAAACAGGAGAATTTCCTAAAACCTCTACAGCTTCTGAATGGGAAAAGTATTTATCAAACAACAATCAACTTAAAAGTACCAATGGTAATTGGGAAACTCTAGGGCCCATTAGTTCTCGTGGGGGTTATGCAGGTATTGGTCGAATCAATTGTATTTCATTTCATCCTACTGATCTCAATAAATTTTGGGTAGGAGCACCCAGTGGTGGCCTGTGGGCAACAACTGATGGTGGAACCAATTGGACTGTTTTAACAGATGACAATTCTGTATTAGGAGTTAGTGACATTGCCATCCCTTCTGATTTTGAAACTTCCAATACAATCTATATTGCAACAGGTGATAGAGATGGTGGAGCTTCCTGGACTTTAGGAGGAGGTAATAATGGAGATAATAATTCTATTGGGATTTTAAAATCAACCGATGCAGGGCAAACATGGTCGAATATATTTGAGGCAAATGTTGGTAATGGTGCATTAATGGGATTTCTTCGGCTTCATCCTACAGATGACAATACTTTATATGCAGGAGCCAGTAATAAAGTTTATAAATCAACCAATGGAGGAGCCAATTGGAATTTGAGTTACAATGGATCTCAATATATCATAGATCTTGAATTTCACCCTACAAATCCTGAAACTATTTATATTGCTACAAAATCGAGAAATGGTGATGTCATGATTTTGAAAACAATTGACGGAGGAACAAACTGGACGGAACAGCATACTTTCGGAAATGGTGATTCAAGAATTGAATTGTCGGTCAGTGCAGCAGCACCAGATATTGTATATGCTGCGGTTGCGAATACAAGTGGAGGACTAAGTGGTATTTATAAATCCATTGATCAAGGAACTAGTTTTACTGAGATTTTTAGTGGAGATAATGAAGGAAATCGATTGTTTGGTTACTATAGCGATGGAAGTGGAGACAATACAGGTCAAGGAAATTATGATTTGGCATTTACTGCTTCTCCTGCTGATGCAAATTTATTATTTCTGGGAGGTGTAAATACCTGGAAGTCGATAGATGGAGGTGTAAATTGGACCATAAATAATATGTGGACATCACATTCTGATTATAATAAGGCCGAACCTAAAGCTCCCACAGTTCATGCAGACCAACATGTATTGAAATTTCAAAATGCCACAAATTTATTTGAAGGGAATGATGGCGGAATTTACAAAACCATTGATGGTGGTGCTACATGGACCGATCTAACCAATGGAATGACCATTAGTCAAATTTATCGATTGGGCGCTTATGCAGGTTCTCCTGATACGGTTATTACAGGGTTGCAAGACAATGGCTCTAAACTTTTTTACGATGGAAATTGGGCAGATGTAACTGGAGGTGATGGTATGGAATGCCTCATTGATTACACCGATTCAAAAATTCAATATGCAACTTATGTAGATGGGCAAATTTCACGTACAAAAGATTTATGGAATTCTTCATCTGATATTTATTTAAATATTGGGGATGGGTCTTTAGAAGGTGCATGGGTTGCGCCTTACCTGATCGATCCTGTTGATCATAAAACCCTTTATGTGGGTTACGAGGAAGTCTGGAAATCAACAGATATGGGCGATACTTTCACTCAAATTTCAAACATTGAAGCTTCAGGTAATCTCAGATCTATGGCTATTGCACCATCCAATACACAGGTGTTATATGTAGCTGATCAATCTCACATTTGGATCACAAAAGACGGTGGGACAACTTGGACTGATGTGACAAGTATCTTACCTGTGGCTACAAATAACATCACCTATTTGGCGGTGAATGCTTACGATCCGGAGATAGCTTGGGTTACCTTTGGAGGTTATTCTGGAGGCAGAATCTATCAAACAAATAACGGAGGCCAAAACTGGACAAATATTTCGGGAAACTTACCAAGTTTACCTGCTTTCACAGTTGTTCAAAATAAGTTAGCAGTGAGTGAAACTCACTTGTATGTTGGTACCGATCGAGGCGTATATTTTAAAGAAGCTGATGCTGATTGGGTATTGTTTAGTAACGGTTTGCCAAATGTGATGGTAACCGAATTGGAAATTTATTATGATGAAGATACCAGAGAAAACAGTCGGTTATTAGCCGCAACTTACGGGCGAGGATTATGGCGATCAGATTTGAAAGCTGCACCAATGATAGCTGTTGATGCTCAGTTAGTAAGTATTGAAAACCCTGTTAATCAGATTTATTGTGGTTCGCAAAGTATTACTCCTCAGGTCATCATTAAAAATTTAGGAACTGATAACTTAACAAGTGCGACTATTAATTTTAATATTGATGATGGTGAACTTATCAGTCAAAACTGGACTGGGAATTTAGCAAGAAGTGAATCAGTTAGTGTTGATTTAGCAGGATTACTTATGAGCTTTGGATCATATACTTTTAATGCATCCATTTCAAATGTCAACGGAGGATTGGATGAAAACTTAAGTAATAATACGAAATCACTCTCTTTTGAAATTGCTGACAACAATTTTGATTTTCCATTTGTTGAAGGTTTTAACAATGAGTTAACCCCTGGTTGTTGGATGGTTGAAACAGTGAATGATGTTGGGAGTTACAATTCGCCTAAAATTTCATTTGTAACCACAAGTATGTATCCATCAGCAAGTCCATCTGAAGGAACCCATATGGTACTCTTTAATTCTTATTTTACGGACATGGGTGATCAGAGTAGACTAATTAGTCCGGCATTATCTTCTCTCAATAAAACATCCATGACTGTTAATTTTAAATGGCATGAAGATTCAGGCTATGATACTTATCCTGATAGTGTTCGGGTGCAGTGGTCTGCAAATGGAATAGATTGGAATACCGTATCTTCATATGCGAGGTATAATGCAAGTAATCCGGGTTGGTTGGCCAAAGAAATTGAATTACCTGTAGAGGCCATGAATCAGTCGACACTTTACGTTGCCTTTTTGTTTATATCAGCCAATGGAAATGATTGTTTGTTAGATGAGGTTTTCATCACAGCTTCAACTTATCAGGCTATTACAACAGGTGAAATAAGTGGAGGTCCTTTTGAAATTTCAGCTACCTCTGGTGTTGATATTAATGTACCATTCAATGCTGTTGGAGCATTTTCTTCAAATACGTTTACCGCTTATCTATCAGATGCCAATGGTGATTTTACCAATGAGGTTTCTATTGGTACTTTGGTTTCGGATAACAATTCTGGTTCTATTCAGGCCGTAATTCCGGCAAATACGCCGGCGGGGAGTTCCTATAAAGTAAGGGTTAAATCAAGCAATCCGGTCATCATTGGATCTCAAAGTAATGCATTTGAGCTTTCTTTTGCATCAGAAGCGGAACTTAACATTGGAGCCATAACAGGATCTCCTTTTATTGTTTCAGAAATTCAAGGAACAGTGATTGGTGTTCCTTATACAGTTGCGGGTACTTTTACTGAAAATACTTTTACAGCTTACTTATCTGATAAAAATGGTGATTTTACTTCTGAAGTTCAAATAGGTGAATTAGAATCAAATACTTCAGGTGAATTGCTGGGAATTATTCCGGCAAATACACCTAGCGGTGAAGCTTATAAAGTGAGGATGAAATCTAACAATCCGGCAATTACAAGCACTGAAAGTGAAGTAATATCAGTTACTTTAGATAATATAAGACCTACGGTAGTTTTATCATCTGCAGTTGAAAACCCAACCAATGTTTCACCAATAGAAATTTCAATATTGTTTAGTGAACCAATTACAGGATTTGATATTTCAAAAATAAATGTGGTGAATGGAACCAAAAACAATTTGATCATTCATGGAAATTCAGAATTTACTTTTGACTTAACTCCAATTACTGATGGAGAAGTAAGTGCAGAAATTATCGAAGATGCGGTTACTGATGCCATTGGGAATACAAATTTAGCTTCTGAAAAATGGAGTACAAATTATATAAAAGCATTGGGAATTGATGACTTGTCAAAAGAAGGAATTCAGGTTTATCCGAACCCAGTCGGCGACAATTTAAACATCAAATTGGCGAAAAGTCAGAAAAAAGTAAAATTGAAATTATTGGGTGTTGATGGAAGACTTTATCGCTCAATTGAAATGCTTAATGCAGAACATTTTGACTTGGATGTTTCTCAGCTTTCAAAGGGTTTATACATCATTCAGTTCAATATTGATGGGAGACTGTTAAGTGTTCAAATCCTTAAACAGTAGTCTTTTAATTACTTATTCTTTTCATTTTAAATATTTTAAAATTTAGGCAAATTGCCTATAATTACGGCATTTTTATGCCCTACTTTTATTTATTCGAATAAATCGAAATGGGAACAATTTCTATTTAGGCTTTTCATTCATTTTAGCATTACTAATTATTCAATCATCCATAAAATTAAATGCGTATGATGTATATTCTATCTAAACCAAAGGTTCAACAAGAGATTAAATGCTATCGATGTGGACATATTTCGAAGGTAAAATTAAAATATTGTCCTCATTGTATTCAAGATGGATTTAAGATTCGAATGATCAAAATCATGGAAAATTAAAATTATTTATACTTGAAAAAGTAAAGATTAGTGCAATGAAATATCATTATCAAGATTTGATTGATCGTTACAATTGTAACGATTTCACTAAAGAAGAATTAGAACTTTTTTATTTATCCTTGGAATTTAGCCCAAAGTTTCGCAGGGAATTCAATTCTTATTTAAAACTAAAATATTTTATTACGGACGACCAAGTAGAAAAAGCCAGGGCATTTATGCATGAGAATCAATTAATTTGACAACTTTATTGGCAATGGCAAGGGAAGCGGTTAAACCGGGCGATTCTATTCCAATTAAGTTGATGAACCCACTGCATCCTTCTTTACTTTCTTCCTGGATGTAGAAATCCTTAAAGGGCTCCCCCCTTTTTTGAATCTTGGGCCGAATTCCGGCCATTTCCGGGCTCAAATCATTCAATTTAATAAAAGGTAAAAAGCGTTTAACCGATTGATAAAAGATTTCTTTCTTATCATGGTCAACTTTATAATCGTAAACATTTTCATCCAAATAAACGGCATCCGGGCCTAATTTTGCACTACCTCCTAAATCAACTGTTACGTGAATTCCCAGGGCAATCATATTGGGATCGGGAACCGGATAAACCAAGTGTTTTAATAAACGGTTTTTTGGTGGATTGATGCTAAAATATTGGCCTTTACAAAACTGAATCCTTAAATCTTCACCATCAATTCCTATCATTTTGGCAATTAAATCTGATTCAAGTCCTGCAGAGTTAATGACGTATTCTGAGGTGAAAGAGTAATTTGATCCATCCGGTTCTTGCAAAAAAATCTCATAACCTACTTCAAGTTTATTAATGCCCGTAACTGTATTTCCATAAACCATTTCAGCCCCATTATTCACAGCCAGGGTTTCGAGTTGCTTCATATATGAATGAGACTCAATGACTCCTGTTGAGGGAGAAAACAAAGCTTTTAAGGCAAAAACATGAGGCTCTAATTGGGTTGTTTCTTCTTGATTTAAAAATTGTAAATCAGTCACTCCATTATGAATGGCCTTTTGATTAATTTCATCCAAAATAGGTATTTCTACTTCAGTGGTGGCAACAATTAGTTTCCCGCATCTTTTATGTGGAATTTCATGGCGTTCGCAAAAATTATACAGCAAATTTTTTCCTTCAACACAAAGTTTGGCTTTTAGACTATTTTGAGGGTAATAAATTCCCGCATGTATAACTTCACTGTTTCGACTACTGGTTTCCTGGCCAAATAACTTATTCCGTTCAATCACAAAAACAGAATCTTCAAGCTCTGAGATCTTAGCTGCAATGGCCAGACCTACTGCGCCTGCACCTATGATGGTAATCTTCGAATCGAACATTCATTTATTTTGAAAGAAGAGGTAAAAGTACTGAAAAGAAAAGTATTACAAAATTCTCCATAAACCTTTATTTCAAATTAGGAAATTTGGATTTCGGAGTCTCAATTATTAACTTACAGTGATTTATTGAAAAATGGTGCATCAACAACCTGGTTTAACACTCATCATAGTCTATACTAGACTTCATCTCTCACCAACTGATGCTCTATAAATGAAGGGGTTGAAATAAGCTTGCGCCTTTAGCTACATAGTTTTACTGGATTATATTTTAAAAGAAGCGAAATGAGTTTTTTTGAGCTAAGTCTTGAGTATCTTTAAAATAGCTTGACTTTTAATAATAAGGTTTAATTCAATAGCTTATAGTATAATTTATTCCTCAAGTTTATCAAGATGATATTCAAATAACATAATGCAGCAGTTATTCATTGAAACCATGTGTAATGGAAAAAACTTTATTGGTTATCCTATTATTTTTAATTACAAGTAGAAAAACCTAAGCTCAATTTGAATGGAATTCAGGTGGTGAAATCACAAAAGTTGCATTTAACAATGCTTGTTGGCAAAATGAAGTTTGCGAAGTTAAGGTAATATAAAAGGATAGGATTCCATGTGGGATTAGGTTTTAGAATTAAACATTTTTATAGAAGTTAGGTGTGAATTAGAGAAAGAAATTAATACCCCATCTGTGTATTATTATTATGCACAAATAACGGCGATGATAATAAATCTGTTTAAGAAAAAGTAAAATTTTAAAATCAATATCATGAAAAAATTAATATTTATAAGTTTAATGTCCATAGTAGTTCTTTCGTCATATGGTCAATGCAAATACGCAAATAAAAGAATCGTTAAAGGTTTAAGTAAACAAATAACAACTCAAATTAAATTAATGACGAAGCCTAAAATAATATTTAAAAAAATGAGTCAATCTTCCATGGGGGCTTTTTTTATTAATGAAAAGAATGAGTACTTCTTAGCCTTAATCTTAAAAAGAGAAAATTCTTCGTCAAAATTTGAGATTCTGGAAAAGCAAAAACTACTCATCAATTTTGAAAATAATACTAATCTGACGCTGTTATCTTTTGAGAACGTTGAATCAAGAATGCTTGCCTTGTTTAAACAAGAAATATGGGCAGTTTATAAAATAGATAAAGAGCAATTAAAACTATTTTCTGAAAATCCATTATCTAAGCTAAAAATATATTTTGTTTCAAAGAAAAAACTCAGTAATACCTTTAAAGATGAAGATGGAAATTATTTTGAATTTGTTGTGAAATTGAAAGTATTTAAATCGAATTTAAAGAATCAGGCCGACTGTATATTGCAATCAAAATAAACCGTGGAATTGCACATCAGAATACCACATACAGGGTAGCATATTTTGAAGACCGGGCATTAAAAATAGATGATAAAGAGAATTGAGAAATAGAAGTTTTTTACATATCCTAGGTTCCTAGCCGAAATGCTGTGATTGAGAACATATTTTGTTCAATCACAAAAACAGAATCTTCAAACTCTGAGATTTTAGCTGCAATGGCCAGACCTACTGCGCCTGCACCTATGATGGTAATCTTTGAATCGAACATAAGTATTTTTGATGAGTGATCAAATTTAAAGAATTTAAAATTCTATGATCAAAAAGAGTATTTAAATTTGGCTATTTTTTTTGCACTCTAATTTTTTAAAAAACAGGCATGATTTTTCTGAGCCATTTCAATCGTCTTATTGGTTCTTTCTCTGAATATTTATTGGTTCCAAAGTATAAAAGCTGTTTATTTGAATTTCATTAATGATTGTTTACATATTTTGTAATAAAAGGATGAACCCATTTTTCAACACTCTTCTGAATGCCCTTAGTTATCAAGGGGATGTTTTATTATCGGTTATAAATTATAGCTTGTTGATGGTAGCAATACTTCCATTTGTGGTTACAAGTTTAAGAACTAAAGTTTCTTTTTGGTGGATTGTTTTGTTAAGTTCATTTTTATTGCAGGCTGTATTGTGGTTTGCACTTTATGTTCAGGGGATCTCAATTATTTGGAATGCCTTGTTTGGATTTTTGATGATCGTTTTTTTTAGGCAGAAGACAGGACTTTCAAATAAACATAAAATACTCATTTATTTTGCCATGGGTATGCTTGTATTAGGGAATGTTTACTTTGGTTTTCGTTTCCCTCCAATAACAACAATTGCCCATGTTTCAGCCATTGTGTTTGGTATGCTTTTTTCGCTTGGTAGAAAGCTTTAAATTCAGATTGAGTTCTAATGAAATCTCGGAGCTTGGACTTTCCTGTGCAGTATTGTGACTTTACTCAATTTGACACTGAGGCATTTATTCGTTTGCTTACAGAAATTTATAAATCTAAAAATGTTTTTTTCTAAATCTTATATCTCAAATTATAAATTGAAAATTGGCAAATAATAAAAAGCCCTCCGAAATTTCGGAAGGCTTTTTACTTTTGGGCTCCTCTTTCCCGAAAATTAAAAAATCTACGATTTTTATAATTATCGAGGACTCTCGATTTTCATTTTTTCAAAATGAAATCTCGGAGCTTGGACTTTCCTGTGCAGTATTGTGACTTTACTCAATTTGACACTGAGGCATTTATTCGTTTGCTTATAGAAATTTATAAATCTAAAAATGTTTTTTTCTAAATCTTATATCTCAAATTATAAATTGAAAATTGGCAAATAAAAAAAAGCCCTCCGAAATTTCGGAAGGCTTTTTACTTTTGGGCTCCTCTTCTTGGACTCGAACCAAGGACCCTCTGATTAACAGTCAGATGCTCTAACCAGCTGAGCTAAAGAGGAATTTCACTAAAAAGTGCGGCAAAGATAATATAAGATTTTCAAATCTCCATAAGATTTTCGAAAAAATATTTTAATTTTTTTTTAAGGAATCATTTTGAGGCGGTTAATCTCAATATCCTTTAAGAGTCGCCACTTTCCACGAGGTACATCTTTTTTGGTTAAACCTGCAAACGAAACCCGATCCAGTCGAACCACATCATATTGCAAACTTTCAAAAATTCGCCTTACAATTCGGTTTTTACCCGAATGAATTTCTATCCCAATTTGCTTTTTATCTGCACCACCTTCAGCGTAGGCAATTTTATCTACCTTAATTTTTCCATCTTCTAACTCCACCCCTTCTGCAATCTTCATATAATCGTTTTGGGTAAGCGGCTTATTTAAAACTACGTGATACAGTTTTTTGATTCCATGTTTGGGATGGGTTAATTTTTTGGCCAAATCACCATCATTGGTAAAAAGCAATAAACCAGTTGTATTTAAATCCAGGCGACCAACAGGGACAATCCTTTCCTCGCAGGCTTTCTCAACCAAATTCATTACGGTTTTACGTTCGAAAGGATCGTCGGTAGTGGTAATAAAACCTTTGGGTTTGTTCAGTAAAACATAAACCAATTTTTCGGCTTGTAAAAGCCTGCCCTGGTATTCAACCTTATCTCCGGGATTCACTTTTGTGCCAAGCTCTGTAATGACCTCATTATTAATTTTTATATTTCCTGATGCAATTAATTCATCAGCATCTCTGCGAGAACAAACCCCTGCATTGGCGATGTATTTATTTAAGCGAATGGGTCCATTGACTTTTCTGACGGTGGGAGCAGGACTTTTTAAATCCTTTTTTAAGGGTTTTTTAGTTTTTTCAGGCTTCCGTTCAAAATCCTGTGTTCGGTCTTTTACTTGTTTTTTAGAAGGTTTGATAAACTTCGAAAAATCACCGTGCTTATTTGATCTATTTTCTTTTGGCTTTGGCATTGTTCAATTTTGCTGCAAAGGTATAAATATCTGATAAGCTGAGTTCAACTTTAATTTGATAATAAATGTATTCATCATAACGATCATCATAAAGGGGTATAGAGAAACAAGACGCTAGATATTAGATTTTAGAAAAATATGAAAGTTTACTTTTATCTAATATCTAAAGTCTTATAATCTTGATGATCCGGGTTTTTAAGTTCCAATATTGAGATCTTTAATAAGTTTTATTTGAGCAATATTAGATTAACCTTTATCTAATCGGATAAAAAGCATTTTTAATGTGATGAATTTCTGAGGTTGTTGGATTTAAAACCACAGCCAATATATCGAATCTGGTATCTAGGTTGAGGTTGTTCTTCATAATGTATGCATGGGCTGCCTTGACCAAAAATCGTTGTTTAGTTTTGGTTACAAAAACTTCGGGTTCACCATAAAACCGGCTACTTCGGGTTTTAACTTCGGCAATGACCAGGGTTCGATTATCCATGGCAATAATATCAATTTCATTTTTACCAAAGCGCCAATTGCATTCACGAATATGATAATTTTTTTCTTGCAGAAATTCTTGGGCAAGCTCTTCTCCCTTATTGCCCAAATCATTGTGATCGGCCATGATTGAATATTTTTAAGAAAAGTCTAAACTGACTTTTTCCTTAATACTCAATTTTATTTTTCGTCCCAAAATCAGGGCTCGGTTATCAGGGAAATGACCGGCAGGGAAATTGTAACAAACCGGGTAATCATATTCCTCGACTGTACGTTTTATGATTTCCAGCGCATTTTCTCCAAAAGGAATGGGGTTGTCGTTCATCACCGTCATCCCTCCTACAACAAGAGCCGCTAAATTGGATAAATGTCCTGATCTTTTTAAGCTGATCATCATGCGATCGATGTGGTAAAGATATTCATCCAAATCTTCGATAAAAAGAATTTTACCTTTTGTATCCAGGTCAGATTTACTTCCCTTTAAAGTATGAATGAGTGAAAGATTCCCTCCGATAATCTCGGCTTCAACTTCCCCCTGTCTGTTAAATGGATGGGTCTCAATTTCATATTTTAAAGTTTTACCAAAAAGACTTTTTTGAAGGGTTTCGATGGATTCTTTTGTTGCGGTATCAAAATTAAGAGGCATTAAAGCATGCAGGGTTTCAATCTCAAAATTTGAATAGATATGGGAGTGGATGGCTGTAATATCGCTAAAACCAATCAACCATTTGGGTTTATTAATAAAAGTTTCCCAATCAATATGATCAATAATACGAATGCTGCCATAACCTCCACGGGCAAACATAATGGCTTTGATTGATGAATCATCCAGCATGGATTGAAAATCTTGGATGCGTTCTTCATCAGTTCCGGCAAATTGATGATGCTCCTTAAAAAGGTTTTTTCCATAAACAACTTCCAGCCCTAATCCTTTAAAATATTCAGTGGCATGAGTGAGTTCTTTGAGCTCAATTTTTCGGGCAGTGGCTATAATTGCAATTTTATCTCCTTGCTTCAAATAATCAGGTGTGGTCATAAAAATGAATAAAATTTAAGTGAGAAATAGGCTGTTATTATTCGATCGTAGACAGATTGTAAATCTTAAACAAATCCGTAACTTTGCCGAAGTTACTCGAAAAATATTAAAATGGAACAAAATCAGACAAAATTCAAACGCTATACCATTACCTCTGCCCTGCCTTATGCCAATGGTCCCATACATATTGGTCACCTGGCCGGAGTATACATTCCTGCAGATATTTACACCAGATATCTGCGCCTGAGGGGTAAGGATGCATTATTTATTGGAGGGTCTGATGAACACGGAGTTCCGATCACCATAAAGGCACAACAGCAAAACGTAAAACCTCAGGATATTGTAGATAAATATCATGGGATCATTAAAAAATCATTTGAAGATTTTGGGATTTCATTTGATGTTTATTCCCGAACTTCTAATAAAATCCATCATGAAACGGCTTCCGAATTCTTTAAAACACTTTACGATAAAGGTGAATTTGTAGAGCAAACCAGCGAGCAATTTTATGATCACGATCAAAAGCAATTTTTAGCTGATCGATACATTACCGGAACTTGTCCGCATTGTGGAAATGAGAATGCTTATGGCGATCAATGTGAGAATTGTGGAACCACGCTTAATGCAACGGATTTAATCAATCCTAAATCGGCATTAACAGGAAATGTTCCGCAACTCAAAGAAACCAAACATTGGTATTTACCTTTAAATAAATATGAAGATTGGTTGAAAGAATGGATTATTGATGGGCATAAAAAAGATTGGAAATCGAATGTTTATGGTCAGTGTAAATCATGGATTGATCAAGGCTTGCAGCCTCGAGCGGTTACCCGCGATTTGGATTGGGGTGTAAAAGTTCCAATTGAAGGTGCTGATGGAAAAGTTTTATACGTTTGGTTTGATGCACCCATCGGATATATTTCGGCAACCAAGGAATGGGCTGCTGAAACAGGAAAAAATTGGGAACCTTATTGGAAGGATGAAGAAACCAAAATGCTTCATTTTATCGGAAAAGATAACATTGTTTTTCATTGCATTATTTTTCCATCCATGCTAAAGCGTGAAGGAAGTTATATTTTACCGGAAAATGTTCCGGCCAATGAATTTCTAAACCTGGAAAATGATAAGATTTCAACTTCCCGGAATTGGGCTGTTTGGTTACACGAATATCTTGAAGAATTTCCTGATAAGCAGGATGTATTGAGATATGTTTTATGTGCCAATGCACCGGAAACTAAGGATAATGATTTTACCTGGAAAGATTTTCAGGCCAGAAATAACAACGAATTGCTGGCCATATTTGGCAATTTTGCCAATAGAACTTTGGTTCTAACCAAAAAATATTTTGATGGAGTGGTTCCTGAATTGGGAGCTTTTCAGGAACTGGATCAAAGTGCTTTAAAAGAGTTGGCTGCTTTTCCTGAAAAGATTAGTTCAAGCCTTGAAAATTATCGTTTCCGTGAGGCCTTAAATGAATTGATGAATTTGGCCAGATTGGGCAATAAATACCTGACTGAAACAGAACCCTGGAAAATCTTTAAAACCGATCCAGAACGAGTTAAAACCATCTTAAACGTGTCTTTACAAATCTGTGCGAACCTGGCTGTGCTTTCAGAACCATTTTTGCCCTTTACGAGTAAAAAATTGACCGAAATGCTGGCTTTGGGTAAGTTGAATTGGGATGATGCAGGCAAGGGTGATTTGTTGGTTTCAGGTCATCAATTAAATAAACCTGAGTTTTTATTTGAAAGAATTGAAGATGCTCAAATTGAGGCTCAGATTCAAAAGCTTTTGGATACCAAAACCGCAAATGAGGAAAACAATGTGAAGGTAAATCCTCAGAAGGATAACATCAGTTTTGATGATTTTGTAAAAATGGACATCAGAACAGCTACAATTATTGAAGCTGAAAAAATTCCGAAGACTAAAAAGTTGATCAAAATTATCGTTGACACAGGAATTGACACCCGAACCATTGTTTCAGGCATTGCCGAGTATTATAAAGCTGAAGAGATCATTGGTCAGAAAGTTAGCGTTTTGGTGAATTTGGCTCCTCGAAAATTAAAAGGAATTGAATCGCAGGGAATGATATTAATGGCTGAAAATGCCAAAGGAGAGCTTTGTTTTGTGGAACCTTCCGAAGATTTTAATAACGGTAGTGAAGTTAAATAAATGATTATTTTTTAATGAATAATGATTAATGAAAGTATGCAATAATCTTTTATTTTTGCCTTTTAAATATTTATCATTTAAAATTATTCATTTTACATTTAATAGCGGCCTCATAGTTCAAGGGATAGAATAGAAGTTTCCTAAACTTTAGATCCAGGTTCGAGTCCTGGTGAGGCTACTAAAAGATTTTCAATGGTCGATTTGAGATTTTCGATTGAAGATCATCCTAAAGTTTCGGGACGAGAAGCCTGTCCCGATGAGTGAAACGAAATCGGGAAGTCCTGGTGAGGCTACTAAAAGATTTTCAATGGTCGATTTGAGATTTTCGATTGAAGATCATCCTAAAGTTTCGGGACGAGAAGCCTGTCCCGATGAGTGAAACGAAATCGGGAAGTCCTGGTGAGGCTACTAAAAGATTTTCAATGGTCGATTTGAGATTTCTGATTGAAGATCATCCTAAAGTTTCGGGACGAGAAGCCTGTCCCGATGAGTGAAACGAAATCGGGAAGCCCTGATGGAATTTCATAAGATTTTTGATTTTAAATTTTTGATTGAAATAAAAGGGCTGACTAAAAAGTTTATATGTCGTTATTCTGAATTCCCGCCTGAACGAACGGGCAGGTATTTCAGAATCTTTACTGATTGACATTGATATTTCGGATCAAGTCCGGAATGACGAAGCATAGAAAAGGCTGCCCTTTTAGGACAGCCTTTTTAATCATTTATCGGGAATTAGAATGTTATTTTTCCATTAATTCATAACCATCCTTTTTGCCTTTCTCCATTTGAGAAATTCCATGTTTCATCCAATAAGGCATGGGGGCATCTTTTAGGTAGTGATCGAAGAATTGCATTTTACGAACGGATAAATCTTTTCGGTTCGGACGTCTGCGTAAATTGTGAGCTTCATCATTGTAACTTACCATCCAGGCAGGTTTATTTAACCTTCTCAAGGCATTGATAAATTCAATCCCCTGGTACCATGGAACTGCACCATCTGCATCATTATGCATAATCATTACTGGAGTATTTATCTTTGGAACAAAGAAAATGGGTGAATTTTCGATGTACTGAACGGGTTTTTCCCATAGGGTTCCACCAATTCTACTTTGGGTTTTTTCATATTGGAATGCCCGGTTCATACCAGAAGCCCATCGGATTCCACCATAAGCACTGGTCATATTACTGACCGGAGCACCTGAAAAAGCACAGCTATATAAATCTGTTTCTGTAATTAAATAAGCGATTTGATAACCACCCCATGACTGACCATCCAATCCTAATTTATCAGGATCGATATAATCAAACTGATCCAACATGGCATAAGTTCCACTTACAACGGCATTGTAAGCACTGTGACCAGGATATCCAATTTTATAAGGAATATCTGGAACAAAGATGAGGTAATCATTACTGACTGCATAAGTTCTGTTGATGGTTGATGCACTAGGTGCTGGTGGCATATAACGATGAATTCCGTCTGTGCTTCTTTCATAAAAATAAGCGATCATGGGATATTTTTTGTTTGGATCAAAATTTTCAGGTTTATACATCAAACCCTGAAGCATCTGTCCGTCAAAAGATCTCCATTCAACCAATTCAACCGTTCCCCAGTTGTATTCACTTTGTTGAGGGTTGGTCACTGAAATCTGAACCGGGTTTTTAAGTTTAAGATCGCTGATCTGGATTTCAGGATATTGCTCAAAAGTACCTCTCTGCCAAATGGCTTTATTTGCATCTTTCGCCTTTTTAAATCCAGTGTAGGCATAATCGCCCATGTCAATTTTTATAGGATTTTTAACCTGATTTGCTTTGATGGTAAAAATTCCCGATTGTTTGGTGTAATAATTAAATGCATTTAAATGCATCAGTTCTTTAGCGCCAATTTCCTGAATTTCACGCGGACCATAATAGTATCTTCCCCCGGCATTTGAATTTGGTTCAAGTGAAAAATATCTGAAACGAATGTTGTTATCGCGGCCATAACCATTGGTCATGTTTACAGGTTTTTCGACCCCTGTTACATCAAATTTCCAGATGTCATAACGATCATTAATTAATACATATCGTTCACCTTTGATCCAGCCAACAATTCCGTGTGCCCTTGGTTCACTTGGCGAATCATGTAATTCGTTATGGAAAGGAACTCCTAAGTCTTGGGTTAGATTGATGGTCTCTCCGCCAGATGTTGGTTTAACCAACCACGATTTGGATTTGATACACCAAAACATCATATATTTTCCACTGGGTGAAAGTGCGACAGTTGAAGGTGCTTTTTCACTTAATAATGTTGCTTTACCGGTTTTTACATCAACCAAATAGTAATCTCCATATCGGTTAGAGTCCCAGGAAGTTTCTTTCCGGTATTTTAAGCTTGATGAACCTAGGGCCAAATTACCATCCTTTTTTTGTAAGAATCGAATACTTGGCATCTCAAGGTTTGCTAGCTGTACCATTTTTGATTCATCAATATGATAAACTGCCTGATAAGTTCTTTTCTCCTCATTTTTTAACTGTACTTTTTGCTGTGGTTGAAGCAATGGATCATTATATGACCAGATATCCAAGCTGTATTTTTCTTCTTTTAACAAGGTATCTTTGGGTTCTTCAACAGGTTTTAGTGCCGCTCCGAAGAAAAGACGATTTCCTTTGTCTGAAAAACTTAAGCTGCCATTTTCACTAACGGACCAGTCAGAGATCATTCCTTGGGTTTCGGGATTTACAACATTTTGTGCATCTCCGCCTTTTGTAAGGAATAAATCATAAACCTTAACTTTAGAAGTATCAGCACTAAAAATAAAAGCGACGTGTTTCCCTTGCTTATTCAGTGTAAGTTTTTTTAAGCTTCCTATTTGTTCAAAAACTTGCTTGCTTTGCTCTGATTTCGTATCAAATAAAGTGAGGGTATAAAGATCATCTTTGGCAGTGTCGGTTACGGCTTGTACAAAAGCGATGGTGCTTCCATTTTCGGCAACCTCATATTCTACCACATCTTTAAAAGAGTGTTTTTTATTTGTGGCAGGATTCAAAATTACCAGTTCAGTCCCTATAGTTTTCGATGTTTTGGCTTTCTTTTCTCCATTTTCTTTTTTCTCAGGTTTTTTAGCTACTTCTTTCTCTTTTAAGTAGGCCATCCAATTTTGATCCTCTGAAGAAATCTTAAAGGATTTTACCCTTTCAATAATTTCAATTTTGCCCGTACTTAAATTCTTAATTCCGAGATTGTTCTTGGGCATCTCATCTTTTTTCTTTTCGGCTATTTTAGCAGCTCGGGTATCTGCATAGGTTGGTTTAATTAGAAATGCGATAAAATCATTTTCGGCTGATATTTTTCCGCTAAAACCTCTGGCGATAGAATCAAGGGTGTTTTTCTTGGCATCAAAAAAATACATCCATCCATCTCCTTGTTGAGGGTTGATTTCATAATTTACCCAATTTCCGTTATTTGAAATTTGAGAACTTCGTATGCTTTTCCATCCATCATAGTCTGAATGTTTAATGGCTTTCTTTTGTGCTGATAAACTGATAGTTATAAACAAAAAAAGCAGTGGTAATAATTTCCGTAGATTCATGGTTTTAATGAATTGATTTTTAAGAGATAAATATACGAAACACTTGAAATCAATAATTGTTTATTGATTAAAAAGAGGCTTTTTTATTCATAAACAGAAAGAAAATAATTGCAATAAGCTATAAAATAAACCAGAAGGTAGCAATTAGCAAAGTGTTGGTAGAAAATCTAGGCTGAACAGAAATTTTATTACTGGTTTTCTTTTTTGGTGAGTTTTGAGATTCCTCCCCCCCTGGTTCCAAACCAGATATTGTCGTTATCATCAACAGCGATAGATGTCACATAATTTTCAACCAAACCATCATCCCGATTGTAATTGGTGAATGTTACACCATCATATTTGGTAATTCCAAACAGGGTTCCGAACCACATATTTCCATCATGATCTTCAGCAATGGCGTGAACCTCATTAAATATTAAGCCAATATCCTGATTGTAGGTAACCCATGAATTACCGTCAAAGACGGAAGCTCCACCTAAGGTTCCAATCCAAATTCTATTTTGAGAATCGATAAATATGGTAAAAATATAATCATTTAATGATAAAGAAGAAAGATGAGTGGTCCAATTTGAGCCATCAAATTTTGAGATTCCAAATTCTGTTCCAAACCATTTGTCGTTGTTTTGATCAACGGCAATGGCTCTAACTCTATTGTTTACCAATGCCAATTCTCCTTGTTTTTGAAGCGTAGTCCATGTATTGCCAAAATATTTTGAAACTCCATTTGCGGTGGCAAACCATACTGTAAAATTATTATCTACCCCCACCGAATGAACATAATTATTCACCAGGCCATTATCTGTTGTGTAATTATTCCAGCTTGTATTTCTTAAATTCGAAACTCCTTGAGGGGTCGAAAACCATTTGCTGTTTGCTTTATCAATATATACATGATGAACACTATGGTAAATCAAACCATCGTTTACACGATAAGCGGACCAATTTTGACCGTCATAGCTGGATACACCATATTCAGTACCAACCCATAAATTACCATCCAAATCAAAACTCAAGCTTAAAACCTCATTGCTAATGAGTCCGTCTTTTGTTGTAAAGTTTACCCAGGAATCAGAGCTCACTTCTGGTAAAGGAGCTTTATTTCCACATGAAAACTGAATGAAAAGTAATAGAAGGACGAATAACTTTATAGCTCTATTTATCATTAAAATATTATTTTATATAAATATTAAAGCATTGGTAATAAATATACAATGATTCTTTAACGAAGATAATTAAAAATAGTTTTGATTTTAATGGGTTTATTTATCAAGCATTGATTTGATTTTTGCTGATAAGATATCAATAGCAACGTGGTTTTCGCCTCCCTGAGGGACAATGATATCAGCATATCGTTTGGTAGGTTCAATAAATTGAAGATGCATGGGTTTTACATAGGTTTCGTAATGTTTCAGCACATCATTAAATGATCTTCCCCTTTCTTCAATATCCCTCCAACTAATTCGCATCAAACGATCGTCAGGATCAGCATCAACATAAACCTTAATATCCATGCGCTTGCGCAGAGCTTTATTGGTAAGAATTAAAATTCCTTCAACAATGATCACTTTTTTAGGACTTACCGGGATGCTTTCTTCTAATCTGGCACAGCTTACGTATGAGTAAGTAGGCATTGAAATACTTCGTCCTTTTTTTAAGTTATCGATATGCTTTATTAACAGATCAAATTCGATAGAAGAAGGATGATCGAAATTAATTTCTTTTCTTTCTTTTTCTGAAAGATGGCCGTTATCAAAATAGTATGAATCCTGAGAAATAATAGATACCGAATTTTTGGGAATACCCTGAATAATTTTATTTACTACGGTTGTTTTTCCAGAGCCTGAGCCACCTGCAATTCCAATAATTAGCATTGTTATTTTATTTATTGTTATACTTCAGTGTCAACCATTAAAGGACGGGCTGTTTTCCATTCTCCTCTGGTAAAATCAGGGAATTTAACGGGAGCACCATTGTTATTAATGGATTCGGCACTAAGCTCAGTAATTACACTTAAAGCAGCGGCATCATAAACATCCATATCAGGCTCAATACCTTTAAGCAAGGCATTAATTAGGCGATAATCTTCAATGAAATCCATGCCTCCGTGTCCGGCACCGGCACTGGCTTCTTCTAAATTCTTCCAAACCGGATGTTGATATTTTTTATTGTATGAATCAAAATCTTCCCATCGGTGTGCAGGGCTGATACCTTCTAAATGAATTTTCGACTCAGGATATTTTCTTACAATTCCATTCGTACCTTGAATTAGAATATCCCGGCTGTAAGGTCTTGGAGAATTGGTATCATGAGTTAACATAATGGTTTCGCCATTCATGGTTTTAATCATGCTCGTAACGATATCGCCAAGTACAAATTCTTCCTGTCCTTGAGGGCTGTCTGGGCCAAACTTTTTATCTGCATAAAGTTGTAAACCTCTTGAGTTGGTGCTAAAACTAACCAAATAGTCAAACTGATTTCCCCGATTAATGTTCATGCATTGTGCTACCGGACCCAATCCATGGGTTGGATAATGATCTCCATTTCTGATCATTGAATGCGCACGTCGCCAATCTCCTTCCCCTCCAATATCGTGTTTAACGGCTCTTAAGTCGTGTAAATAACCACATCTTGCATGCAAAATTTCGCCGAACATTCCTTTTCGTGCCATGTTTAAAATGGTCATTTCAACTTTGTCATAATTGCAATTTTCCATCATAATGCAATACTTGCCGGTTCGTTCAGAAGTTTCAACTAAATTCCAGCAATCACTCACACTTAAAGCAGCGGGAACTTCTGTGGCAGCATGCATACCATTGTTCATGGCTTCAAGACAAACAGGTACATGCCATTCCCAAGGGGTGGCTGTAAAAACCAAATCAAGATCTTCTTGAGCAATCATCCGTTTGAAATCAGTTTCTCCTTTGTGATAGCCTTCCGGAATTGGTTTTCCTGCCTCTTTACATAAATCCTGTACTCGTTTTGTACTGCTTTCGCGTATATCGCAAACAGCAACAATTTCAACACCTTCAATTTTTATAAAATTACGAACGTGTGCTGTACCCATTCCTCCAACACCAACAAAGCCCATCCTTACTTTTTTCATGGGTTTTGCAATTTTAACTTTAGGAGCAGGTCCGATTAGAGGTGAATTGGCATAGGTTTTTAGTACGATACTTCCAAGAGCAACACCAAGTCCTGCTTGGGCGCCTTTTTTTAAAAAATTTCTTCGGTTAAATGGATGGCTCATATCAAGTGTTTGTTAAGTTCTTGTTGTTGAAGCATTAAATTTAGCAAATTAACAAGAAACAGGCCTTAATTTATCAATAAAATTAAGGCCTGTTGAATATAGTTTTATCAAAAAATTATATCAGAAAACTGATTAACATACCAGCAGCAGTTGCAGAACCAATTACACCAGCAACGTTAGGTGCCATGGCATGCATTAACAAGTGGTTGTTAGGATCATATTTAAGTCCTTCAACTTGTACAACCCTTGCACTATCAGGAACCGCAGATACGCCAGCTGCACCAACCAAAGGATTTACTTTATTACCTTCAGATAAGAATAGGTTCATAAATTTAGCGAACAAGATGCCTCCGGCAGTTGCGATTACAAACGAAATCGCACCTAGAGTAAAGATCAATAGTGATTGAGGTGTTAGAAATACATCAGCCTGGGTTGATGCACCAACAGTAAGACCCAGAATGATCACTACAATATCAATGATAGAGGTACGTGCAGTGTCTGCCAATCTTCGGGTTACACCACTTTCTTTCAAAATATTCCCGAAAAAGATCATTCCAAGTAATGGTAATCCACCAGGGGATATATAACATGTTAAGATAAGTCCAACGATTGGGAACATAATCTTTTCCAGCTTGGAAACAGATCGTGGAGGTTTCATCCTAATTTTACGTTCCTTATTTGAGGTTAACAATCTCATAATTGGTGGTTGGATTACAGGTACCAATGCCATATAAGAATAGGCAGCAATGGCGATCGGTCCAATTAAGTTCCGTGTTTGCATTCCGTTAATGATACCACCATTGGCAAGTTTCGATGATAAGAAAATAGCGGTTGGACCATCAGCACCTCCAATGATACCAATAGATGCAGCTTCAGGTAAATTAAAACCTAAGAATAAAGCACCAAGGAAAGTAAGGAAAATACCAATTTGTGCAGCTGCTCCTAAAAGCATTAATCTTGGATTTGATATCAGTGAAGAAAAATCAGTCATGGCACCAATACCAAGGAAGATCAGTGGAGGATAAATACCTTTGGTTACACCAAAATAAAGGTAATTAAGTACACTTCCTTCTTGATATAAACCAATTTGAAGGTTGATTCCTTCTGCCTGAAAGAATGGAATATTACCAATAATGATACCCGTACCAATGGGGATTAATAACAATGGTTCATAATCATATTTAATGGCCAGAAAGATGAATACAAATGCGACGAGAATCATTACGATATGACCTGTTGTGGCATTATTGAATCCAGAAAAGGTCACAAATTTATTGAGGCCTGTAACAACCTCACTTTGCATTGAGTGGTTTAAATCCTGAGTCGAATTTGTTTCTGTGTTAGTTGTTGTTTGTTCGTTTTGAAAAACGGGATCTTCAAATAAGCCTGTACTTGCTAAGGTTGTGCTTAAAATAGCTAAGAAGGCAATGATCCCTAATACTGTTAAAAATCGTTTCATCTTTTATTCTATTTCAATAAGTACATCACCTTGAAGAACGCTATCGCCGTTCTGAACTTTAAGGCTTTTAATAACACCGTCTTTTTCAGCTTTGATTAAATTTTCCATTTTCATGGCTTCGTACATCAAAAGCTTATCATTTTTAGCAACCTGATCACCTTCTTTCACAAAAGTTTGCATGATGTTACCTGGTAATGGTGCAGTAACTTTTGTTAAGGTTGTTGAATTTTTCTTGATTTTGTGTGAATCTTTTGGATTGACGACATCCTGACGCACTAAAATGGGTGTTTTTGATTCTTTTACTGATTTTTGAACTTCTACCTGGTAAGGAGAACCATTAACTTCTACTTTCGCGACTCCATCCTCGAAATACTTAATAATTACATCATAAGTATTTCCTCTGATTTTAAAATTGAACTTTTTCATTATTGTATTAATTATCGTTGAAACTTGCTAATATTATCACTCTTTGAACCCCATTGTGAATGACCTCTCGACACCCTTTTGATGGTTATTATATTACTTTCTAAATCATGTAATTCATTAAAAAGATATAAGGCCATGCTAATTGCGGCTGTCTCTTCACCGGTAATGTCGATGCTTGGCAGGTCAGCAATTTCGTGTCTTCCCTCTTTTCGTAATTTGCTACGTGCTTTAATGGTCAGCATCTTTGATAAACCACTAACTGCAAAATATAGTATCACCAGAGCTCCAAATACAATTGAATAACCAAGCAGGCTGATGATAAGCCCTTCTGGTATGGCTTCTGGTAATGCTAATAGTAAATAAGTATTCATAATTGTTATTATTGATTGTTGATTAATTACAGAGGTATATTAGAGTGTTTTTTTGGTGGATTTGAATCCTTTTTATTAGCTAAGATTTTCAATGCACGAGCAATTCTGAAACGTGTGTTTCGAGGCTCGATGACGTCATCAATGTACCCATATCTTGCTGCTTCATATGGATTGGCAAATTTCTTACGATATTCTTTTTCTTTCTCAGCGATTAATTTTGCTTTCTCTTCCTCATTCGAGATTCCTGCAATTTCTTTACCATCTAAAATTTCGATGGCTCCTGCGGGTCCCATCACTGCAATTTCTGCTGAAGGCCAGGCATAATTAATATCTCCTCTTAATTGTTTTGAACTCATTACATCATGAGCACCACCATAAGATTTACGCAAGGTAATGGTAATTTTTGGAACGGTAGCTTCTCCATAAGCAAACATCAGTTTAGCTCCGTGAATAATAATTCCGCCGTACTCTTGTGCACTTCCTGGTAAAAACCCCGGAACATCAACAAGAGTAATGATAGGAATGTTGAAAGCATCACAAAACCTAACAAATCTTGCAGCTTTACGTGATGCATTGATATCAAGTACACCGGCCAAGAAATTTGGCTGATTTGCTACAATACCAACAGGCATTCCATCAAATTTGGCAAACCCCACTACAATGTTTTGTGCGTAACTTCTTTGAACTTCTAAAAATTCTCCGCTATCAACAATTAAATGAATGATGTCTTTTACGTCGTAAGGCTTATTGGGATTTTCAGGAATGATTTCATTTAAATAATCTTCTAAACGATCAATGGGATCATTACAATCAGTTACTGGTGGATCTTCCAAATTATTTTGAGGAAGATAGCTCATCAGTTTTCTTAGGATAAGAATTCCTTCTTTTTCATCCTGAGCAACAAAATGGGTAACCCCTGATTTTGTTCCGTGAACACTTGCACCCCCTAAATTTTCGGTTGTGATGTCTTCACCGGTAACAGTTTTGGCAACTTTTGGTCCGGTAACAAACATATAACTGGTATCTTCACTCATGAGGATAAAATCAGTTAATGCAGGTGAATAAACAGCTCCACCGGCACAAGGTCCAAAAACGGCAGAGATTTGAGGGATTACTCCTGAAGCCATAATATTTCGTTGAAATATTTCGGCATAACCTGCTAAGCTTCTTACACCCTCTTGAATTCGAGCTCCTCCACTATCGTTGATTCCAATTACCGGGGCTCCAACTTTCATGGCTTGATCCATGACTTTACAAATTTTCTGAGAGAAGGTTTCAGAAAGTGATCCTCCAAATACTGTGAAATCCTGAGAGAACACATAAACAATTCTTCCGTCTATGGTTCCATGCCCTGTAACAACAGCGTCTGACAGAAATTTATGTTTTTCCATTCCAAAGTCATGAGAGCGATGTGTTACAAACATGTCATACTCTTCAAAACTACCTTCGTCAAGTAACAGTTCAATTCTTTCTCTAGCTGTAAATTTTCCTTTGTTGTGCTGCGAATCGATTCTTTTTAAGCCTCCGCCAAGTCTGGCTTCTTCCCTCTTATTGAGGAGTTCTTGAATCTTATCTTCAATTGCCATTTTTTGATTAATTTATTTGTTTTTATCTTCACAAAATTCTGTTAATACTCCCATTGTACTTTTGGGATGAAGGAAACCAATATCTAATCCTTCAGCACCTTTTCGAGGAGTTTTATCAATGAGTCTGATTTCTTTTTCAGCAGCCTCATTCAATGCTCCTTCGATATTATTTACAGCAAAAGCGATATGATGTATGCCTTCACCCTTCTTTTCAATATACTTTCCTATCGGCCCATCTGGCTCGGTAGACTCTAAAAGTTCAATTTTAGTTTGACCAATTTTAAAAAAAGCAGTCTTTACTTTTTGATCTTTTACCTCTTCAACAGAATAACATGTTAGTCCCAAAACATCTTGGTAATACGATTTAGCTTCTTCGATGTTTTTAACAGCGATTCCAATGTGCTCTATATGAGTTAATTCCATTTGTTTTTTTTAGACTGTGAATAATTTCACAAAAATAATTTAATTTTCCATACTTTTAAACAATTCTATGTAAATAAATTATGAGATTTTTTATTTTACATAGCTGTTTTAGTTTTTATTTTGTAATAGTCTAATAATAAAGGATTTTCAATTAAAAGGTTTAAATTATGAAAATTATTAAACTCGTAATTCTGCTTTGCTTTGTCTATACTGGAGTTAAAGCACAACCTTATGTATTTATAAACACTAAAACCGAAGGTCTAATTCAGAGTAATACTTCCTGGGTTGATGTTAATAAGGATGGTTATATGGATTTGTTAACAACGGGTGAAAGATATAGCGCCAATCAAAAAATTGTTGAAACCAATCTATACATCAATAACAAAAAAGGCGGTTTTAATATTCAAAACTCCGGGATTGATAATATGTACCGATCTGCTATGGATTGGGAAGATTTGGATAAAGACGGGGATAAGGACTTGTTGATTACGGGTGAAAACAGTCAGGGACAAATTATTGCCAGAATATATAAAAACAATGGCTGGGGCCGATTTAGTGGTTACGATCCACACATTCAGTCTGTAAGAGATGGAGCTATTGATGTTGGTGATTTTAATGGTGATGGTAAACACGACATTGTTTTGTGTGGCGAGTTTAATGGAGAGATTTATTCAAAAATTTATAAAAACATCAGCAATGCAAACTTTACAGAAATAAATGCTAATCTTATTCCATTATATGGAGGTTCGGTAAGTTGGGGGGATTATGATAATGACAATGATGCTGATATTTTAATTAGTGGTGAAACCAATGATGGTATTGCATATTCCGTTATTTATCAAAATAGGAATAGTACTGAATTCATGGGGCTTAATACTCCGTTAAGGGGTGTAAAATCGGGTAAAGCCGTTTGGGGCGATTTTGATGGTGACAACGATTTGGATGTTTTCCTGACTGGTGAAGATAATTATTCACAGCTAATTTCTTATTTCTATCGAAATGATGGAGGAAAAGGATTTACTGAGATCAGCACTTCTATTGTGGGAATGCGATCTGGTGAGGTTGATGTAAAAGATTATGATTGTGATGGAGATCTTGATTTACTCATTAGTGGAGAAAGTGTATATGGTCCTGCAACTCTTGTTTATAGAAATGAAGGGGAATTTGTGTTTATGGATGCAAATGCCGGATTACCAGGAGTATATTTAGGAGGTGCTTATTGGGCCGATTATGACAAAGATTGTGATGCTGAAATTTTTCTTTTGGGATTGGATGATTGTTATGATTTTACAGCCAAATTATACAGAAATGAAGCTGATGTTGAGATTAAACCAGACCCAAAAACTGAAACTTCAAATCTTTGGATCCAATCCAGTGTGAGCTATATCAAAAAATCTCCCTATTACTATTTTGTGTGGTCATCTTGTTATTGTAACCCTCCAAACCGACAAATAATAATTCCCGGAACGGTTTCAAATAATCATTATAATATGTTTATTAGCGACATCCACTATATTACTGAACCCTACAAACTACAGCGCTCTTTTAATAAAAGAATAACTTATATGGTTCATGATTGGGCAGAAGTGATGGGAGGTCATCGGGTATCAGTTGGTTATTTGACCCGAAAGAAAGCTGAAGAAGCAAAACAACAGGTGATTCGGGATTACCAAAGTGAAAATTTCAATATTAACTCGGTGAGTTGGTAACTCTATATTTAAGTAAATCTTACTCTTTCCTAACAATAAATAAGGTTCTAATTAGTTCTTCTTAATTATTTGTGTTTCATTCAGTATTTTATTTATAGTTTTGTAGGTTCAAAAAATAGAACAATATGAAGAAGAATAAGATTAATATAATTTTATATGTATTTATTTTGGCACTCATTGTATCGATTGGGGGCTGTAAAAAAGATAAAGAAGTTATAACTCCAACAGATCCTGATCCAGTTGATCCACCAGTGGTTGAATCTTCTGAAATTGATCAGTTCATTTGGAGTGAAATGAATTTATATTATTTGTGGTATAAAAACGTACCTGATTTGGCCGATAATCGTTTTGCTACCAATGAAGATTTCTACACCTTTCTAAATGCTTATAATGAAGATCATAGTGCCTTGTTTGATGATTTACTTTATCAAATAGATGTGATTGACAAATGGTCGTGGATTGTTGATGATTATGTGGAACTTGAAAATTCATTTCAGGGGGTTTCATTATCCATGGGATTTGAATATGGTTTAGTGAAGTATAGCAATTCTGATGGTATTTTTGGTTACGTTCAGTATGTTGTACCAGGAACTCCAGCCGATGAAGCAGGTATCAAAAGAGGTGATTTATTTGTTGCTATTGATGAGCAGGATTTAGACATCAATAATTACCGAACATTATTATTTAGCAGAAACAGCTTTGAAATTTCATTTGCAGAAGCAGTTACTACTTCAGAAGGAACGACTATTACTCCAAACGATGTATCGATTTATTTAACAGCTGTTGAAGTTCACGAAAGTCCAATTCACCTAAAAAAAGTAATTGAAACCGGAGGAAAGAAAGTAGGTTATTTGGTTTATAATGCTTTCAGATCAAACTATGATTTAGATTTAAATGATGTAATTGGGGAATTTAAAAGTGATGGAATTCAAGAGCTTATTTTAGATTTCAGATATAATGGTGGTGGATCTGTTAATACAGCAGCCTATTTAGCTAGTATGATCTACAATACCAATGAGGATGAGATCTTTGCAATAACGCAATACAATGATAAATTAGAAAATTATTTTAGATCTGAATACGGATCAGATTATTTCAATTACAAATTTGAATCGGGAATTGCTCAGGAAACTGGGGCTGATGTTCCAATTAATACATTAAATCTAAGTAAGGTTTATATCATTACTACTGGAGGATCGGCTTCCGCAAGTGAGTTAATCATTAACGGGCTTGATCCTTATATCGATGTCGTTTTAGTTGGAGAAACAACCCATGGTAAATATGTTGGGTCTTTTACCATAAAAGATTATGATTCCAACGGGATTGTTAACCCAAATCACACCTGGGCATTGCAACCCATTACCTTAAAAATTGCAAATTCTTTAGGCGTGAGTGATTTTGTAAATGGTTTCTCTCCTGATTTTGTAGTTGAAGAGGATATTTTAAATCTGAAACCATTTGGAGATGTAAATGAGCCCATGTTAAAAGCAACACTTGATGTGATTAATGGTGTGCCTCAATTAAAATCTTATACACCAAGCTTGTTCAAAAAAGTTGCAGATTCAAAAGATCTGAAACCTCATATGAAAGAAATGTATTTGGAAGGAGATTTTAGATTACCTGATCTGGAAATTTTGAAGAAATAACAAAGCATAAAAAAACCTCCTGAATTCTCAGGAGGTTTTTTTATTCATTAAACTATCATTGTTTAAAGTCTGTTCTGAAGTTCATCCAAAACACTTTGATATTTTCTGAGTACACGATCCCACTCTTTAAATTTCTCATCGCTCTTAACCGAAGTACTAGCATATCCTGATGCTTCACTAACCAATTTTACTTTATAAGTAAGAGGGTTAGAAGATCCTGATTTAAGGATAATTCTGGTTCTTACGGTGTTTTGTGTAAATGATTGTACTACCCAGGAAGTTCTTAAATAACCTGTTTCGCGATCGGTAACTTCGATCACATCAAAATACGACATAATAATCTGACTGATCAGTTTCCAGGTTTCTTCTTCACTTTTATCAGATTTTAAAGTAATGTCGACATTCGCAATATCTGTTTGTATAGATGCATCGAAGGCATCATCTCTTCTCATTTCTGCATAATAAGTTTTTGGTGGCTTGGGAGAAGCTTTTTTATTACAAAAAGTTTTTCGTACGTGCAAAAAACCGGTTTTGTAAATCTGCACAGTCACACAACTGTTGTTCATTACCACAACATCAACCTGGCCATTGCCCATGAGTTGTCCGTCAACATATATGCTTGCGTCATTTTGAGAGGCACTGATTTTTATTTTTTTCTTGAGTGCAAAAGATTGAGAGCTGACGAGCAATGCAACCAATATGAGCATTACTTTAGGAATTTGTTTCATGTAAAGGGGTTTTAATTAAAGACTAAATTTTTCGTGACTAACAAAGATAAAAAGATTTGCATAAATGCAAAATGCTATATAATCAAAGGCTTGTCAGCTTTTTAGGGCTTATTTATCTTCTTCGAATTCAGTACTTTTATTTAAATATTTAGCTTGTTTTTTCATCGGCTTTCTTAAATTTGCAAATCATTATTCAAGTTTGAAAATGGGATTTGCCACCATCATTAACCAAATTGTTTTTTTAGGGGTTCTTGCCTTATGCGGCATTATAGCCTATCGATTTAAAATTTTACAAAACTCTGCAAAAGACGTTATTGAAAAATTTATTTTCTATGTAACCCTTCCGCTGCTTATTGTTACCAAACTTTCAAGTTTGTCTTTCACCAGTGAGATTTTAAGAAATGGGGCGTTGGTTATTCTGGGAACTTATGTGATCTTATTTTTTCAATTGTTTGTAGGCAGGATTTCAGCAAAATTCCTGAGACTTAAAAAACCACAGGCAGCCATACATCAATTACATACTACTTTCGGGAATATTGTTTTTTTAGGTTTCCCTTTGCTGGATGCTCTATTCCCTGGTGGAGAAGCCATCTTATATGCTGCACTTTACCAACTGGCTGTAAATACTGTAATGTGGACTTATGGTGTTTACAAACTTAACCCGGCAACCAAAGAAAAAGGTTTTAAAAACTTAAAAAAATTAATCAATCCGAACATCATTGCTTTATGTTTGGGATTAATCATGATGTTGCTACAAATCAGGCTTCCGCAAATTATTCATGCACCTTTACGAGGCTTGGGTGGAACCACTTTATATCTTGCCATCATTTATATAGGTGTGTTGCTGGCACAAACAAAAATTAAAAATGTATTTAAACAGTTGGATGTTTATGTGATGAGTTTTAACAAGATGTTTTTGTTGCCAACGTTTTTTATCTTTTTATTTGGTGCTATATTTCAAGTCTTGGATATTCAGATGGGAAATACCGCTTTTTACACCTTGATATTGGAGTCAGCCATGCCGGGTATGGCCATTCTGGTTTTAATGGCAAAACGTTTTGGTGGTGATGATGAACTGGCCATGAAAAACTTTTTCCTTTCACACGTCATTAGCTTACTCAGTCTTCCTTTCGTGCTTTATATGCTTCAGTTATTTGCTTGAATAGAAGCTAGATATTAGACAAAGCATCTAATGTCTTTATTCTATCATCTAGAATCTACTTAGTAATATTTCCCTGTTTCCATGTTTCTTTTCATTACAGAAACAGGCTTAACGATTCCATGCATGGCCAGATAAACTCCTTTTTGCATCAGGTTGATAGTGGCAATGGCACTTCCGATGTTTAAATCGGCATCTGAATTGGTAAACATCTCGGGGCGCATGGCACCGGTAATAACAATCAGTTTTGAACTTATTTTGGCTTCCAAAAATTTACCGGTTTCTATCATGGTATCGGTACCATGGGTAATGATAATTTTATCTTCTTCTCTTTCTAAAATTAACTCTAAAAGCTGTTGACGATCTTCATCGGTTACTTCTAAACTGTCTTTTCTAAATGCGGTAATAATTTCAAAATCAAAAGATGGATTAAGCTTCTTTAAAACACGATTGCTGGCAGGCTCGCCAAATTCAAAAGCCCAGCCTTTGGTGGTATGCGGATAATCTTTATCAATGGTTCCGCCGGTTTGGATAAATAGGATTTTCATGCAGCGAATTTAAGAAAATCTAAATTCAATTGGTTTAAAATAAAAAAGGAAGACAAAAATGCCTTCCTTTAAATTGTGTGGAGCATATCGGAATCGAACCGATGACCTCTTGACTGCCAGTCAAAATCACATATTTTTATTTATTTTTATATGGTTTGCAAATAGTTAATAAAAATAGGCATTACAGAGTATTTGTAAAAAATACTTTCTGATGGTTTGATAATAATTTCATCAAATGTGTGTACATTTGTGTGTATAAAAATCACCATTATGAGCACAGAGAGAAAAAAACGTGAGGTGACTACGGCAATTATTCTTGAAAAAAGAGTTTCAAATAAGGATAAGAAAAACCCTGTTAAGCTCAGAATAACATTCCAGAGGAAAAGGAAATATTATGCTATTAAGGGTGTACATCTTGATGAGAAAGAGTTCAATGCAGTGTATAATGGAAACTCTAGAGGCAAAAATAAAGAGAAGCGAAAAAAGCTTGAAAGTGTCGAAGATAGGGCGATACATATCATAGATTATGAATTAGATGAATTCTCATTTGAGGCTTTTGAGAGGGAGTATCTTACCCATAAAATGGATGATAATTCAATTAAAGGCTATTTTGACATTAAGATTTCAGAGTTAGATCAGGCAAATAAAATTCAAACTGCAAGCTTATACACGGCAACCCTAAATTCCTTGATGGAGTTTGATAAGAATATCACTTTCCTGAAGATAACACCTAAATATCTGAAAAAATATGAAAATTGGATGATAGAAAAAGGTTCGTCTTACACTACCATAGGAATGTATTTGAGAAATTTCAAACACATTATAAATAGAGCAATCAAAGATAGAGTGTTAAGCAATTACCCATTTGGGATAGCCAAGGACAAATACAAAATACCAAAAGGAAAGAACACAAAGAAAGCTTTATCATTAAATGAAATAAAGCTGTTATTTTCCTACGATACAGATAATAGGAATGAATATTTAGCACTTAAATATTTCTTATTTAGTTATATGTGCAATGGTATGAATATGGTTGATATAGCAAATCTTAGGTTAAGTAATATTCAGGGAGACAGCCTCAAGTTCATAAGAAAGAAAACCAGAGATACTACAAATACAAAAGTAGAGATTAACGTTGTGTTATTGCCAGAGGCAAAGGGTATTATTGAAAGTATAGGTAATAATACAAAAGAGCCAGATGACTATATCTTTCCAATCTTTGAGAGTAACTTAAATGAGATTGAAAAGAACAAAAAGTTAAAGCAGCATATTAAACAAACAAATAAATATTTGAGAAAAATAGCTTCAAAAATTGGTATAGATGAGAAAATAACAACTTACTACGCTAGACATTCATATAGTACTATTTTAAAGCGCTCAGGAGCACCCATCGAGTTTATAAGTGAACAATTAGGCCATCAGACAACAAAAGTAACACAGAGTTATTTAGATAGCTTTGAAGATGAACAAAGAAAGCGATACTCATTAAAGCTGTTGGATTTTAAATAGGACGAATAGATAAATTGATGAATTAGGTAATAAAAACATTAATATGAAAGTAAATAAAAAGTATTTTGACTTATTATATAGCCCCCAGGCAGAAAAACAATTATCAAAACTTCAGGATATTATAAGTGATTTTCTATACATACTGGATGCTTCAGACGTTTACAATATTGGAATAAAGATTGAATGTACACCAGATAATGAGAAGCTAACTCTATATAGGAATGAACTATTATTCATTCAAAACAAGATCCTTGAAATGCCTCATAAAATGCGTGGAATGATCAGAACATCTTTAACAGAATACAGAAATTATTATACTACTGGAGATTTTAAATCACATCTAAGCAAGCTTAATTTTGAAAAGCAAGAAGAATATAATAGGGATTGGGTTAATCTATTTATAAGGATATTCGCTACTTCAGAATACAATAGTAAAGGTGAACCAGTGTACTTGTTGTTTGATTATGAAAGCATAGATACGGTTAAATTATTTGAAGAAAATCCCAATTGGATTTTTGATACTGAAACATATATTCCACTACAAAACATTAATATTTTAGTAGAATGTCTAGTACTTATTGCACATTTTCATTTTATTTTTGACGCCTATCATTTAGCACTAAACAATTTTGAATCTAGCTATGAAAAAAACCGATTTAAAATAAAGGATCAAAAAGCTACCACCATTCGTTTTGTAAGTGACTTAACAGAAGATCAATTTAAGTATTTATACAAGGAATTTACTCAAACTTACAACTTAATTGATGATTTAAAAACAGATAAGTTAGCTTTTTTAATGGTATTTACATCGAATTTTAATGATCATAATCATAAAATATACTTCTGTGTAGATACTAAGATTGTAGCCTATATGCTATATAAATTAAAGCCACATTTTTCTTATTTGTTTAAGTGTATTGAATTGTCTAAAAAATTTATATCTAAAGAAAATAACATTATATCTAGTAATAATATATCGTCTCAACTAAGTAAGACTGTTTATCAAAAAATAGAGGTAGAAGAACAAGATTTAATTGACAAGATTATTAATAATATTCCCAATAAAGAGCATCAATTACAGTAACAATAGTAACAATTGTTACCATCTTACTTATATTCTTTTCTTTCCTATAGATATTTGCCGAAAGCTTTAAAGGTTACCGGTAACCATTTTACTAACATTTAAACAATGTAAGATGGAAATAAAATTATTATTAATTCAAGATTATTTACTGAAACAAGAGCAAAGGTTATCTAACATCGAAAACCTCTTATCTTCTTCTAAAACTGTCCTCAATATTGACGAGGTTGGTTTACTTACTGGATTGAGCAAAAGCACAATCTATAAATTTACCCATCTAGGTACCATTCCACATTACAAACAAGCAAAGCACCTCTATTTCGACAGAGCTGAGATTGAAGCCTGGCTTAAAAAGAATAAAGGTTACGACGCTGAAGAAACCAAGAAGGCAGCATCAACTCACATTTCCCTTAAAAAAGGAGGTCGTAATGGGAACTAAAAATTGGATTTATCTTAAATATCAGGAGTTAAGTGCCGATGTAAGACTTAAAAACAACCTAAGGCCATATACAAAGGATCGACTCGATTGTGTTTCTGCCTATATCCCTGAAGAGAAGCTCAGGGGTTTGGATCACTTCATTAATCCACAGGGGCAATTATACCTGAATAAGGCACCTTCAAGGACAATGAGCAAGGCTGCGCATCAAAGACAAGCAGCTTACACCCTAACAAACAAAAAGATTAATATAACAAGCCTTTTTGTTGATTTCCCAGAATACCCTCAATATGCATATGGTAATCCCCCAAGCACAGAAAGAGTGGGAATAAAGAAGGATAGGCTAAACCCTCTATTCAAGTTTAGAAATGACTTGTATCTATTTATAATTAATTCAGACTATACTAAACTTGAATTCATAATTATTCCTTCACAGAAAAATGTCTGGAATTTATATTATCAGAAACTCATTAATGGAGAACTTAACCATGCAATCCAGTTAATAAAGGCGAATGCTTCAACCTTTTTTGATTATGGTTTATAGTAATATGATTCTTACGACAAAAAGTGTCGTCTGATGTTTGATAGTATCAAGCTATGGATAAGTAGGGACTCAGTTAGTAATGTAGATTTATTAGCTGAGATACCCTGCCACTTAAAAGGTTTGGCAGAGCATCAACGTGATGACGACATATGTATTAGTGGATCTTTAAACAATCTAAGAGTGTCAGTTCGTGAAACTGGAGTATCTATATCAGGCAGCCTAGCAAAATATTATCTGAATGACAATATAAATACATTACAAAGACAAGATGTACAGAAGGCATTTGAACAAATTGCTGACAATATCCATTTACCAATTCTAGATTCTAAGTTAACCAGGGTTGATATTGCACAAAACTTTATCATGAATTACCAACCTGAAATGTATTACAAATATCTAGGAGATTGCCGCTATTATAAAAGATTGATTCAACCACGTAGTTTATATTACACCAATAAAAGCAGAACTAAGCTATTCTATAATAAAATTGTTGAGATCAAGAAAAATGGTCATTTAGTGCCTGAAATAATCCAAAACAGTCATTTAATGAGGTATGAATACAGACTAACAGGAAGGGTGCCTAAAAGCCTTAAAAGGGAGAATATACTAGCAAAAGATTTGTTCAATGAGTCAGTATATATGTATCTCGTTAACGAATACATAGAAGAGTATGAAAATATCACAAAATGTAAAATCATCAACTCCAACCTTAACTTAGAACAAATTAAGAGCCCTAAGGACTTTATTAAACAACTTGCTATGATTAAAATTCAAGAGATTGGTCAGAACAATATCATGGATCTAATCGAAGAAATGAAAGCAAAACAGATCTTTGCCCAAAAGGATTATTATTCAAGATTGAAAAGAGAGATAAAGGATCTATGCAAATTACCAAATAACTCAGAAGAAAGTGAACTCATTATTGAACTAAGCCAAAAGATAAAAGCATTGAAAAGTAATTACAGATGATTAAATAGGTCAAAGCATAATTAGGCAAGTTCTTTCATTCGATCCCACATTTATGACCCAATGAAGTCAATTTATCTTCAAAATAATAATAGGTGTCAACTGTCAATGATATGAGCAAACACAATGATATCAATAGTTTCCTGTATTGACACCCTACTGACACCCTACTGACAGGTGTCAATGCAGGTCAATAAATATCAGAAAAACCTGACGTACCAAGGGTTTCTAGCATTGACCACCTATAAACATAATAATCAGGGCTAATAGGCAAATACATACAAGTTGCTAACTTCCAAGTATATACTGAATATTTAAAAATAACCAACAAATTGATTAATTCGTAAATCATTGACCACCTTCATCAATAATTTAATAATTTTGATAGTAGTATATTTCTTATATTTGTGATACTCCCCCAAGCTAGCATAGCTATCGTGTTGATGTTTGTCAATCATCAACAGAAAAGAATTTAATATTTAAAAATGTAAAAATACATCAGAAATAATGTAATTGAAATGGTTAGTTTTATAGCTCCAAAAGATGAGCTTATTAATACCCTAAAACACCTTCGTGCTGTTGTCAAGGGGAAGAGTAAAAGAGCTTTGCAAACGAAATGTGAAGCTACAATTACAGATGGAAAAGTCACATTTTCAGTCCCTGGTGGTATATTTTCTTTATCATGTCAAACCAAAGGAGTTGCCAAATTCACCATAAAGTTCTTACCATTTTATGATTTCGTTAGATCCTATAAAACATCCCAATTAAGGATCATTGTCAGAGATAATGAAATCCAAATAGAAAACCTTACAATTACTGCTAACACCTGCTTTATAAATGATGATAAGATTTTAAGGACAATAGATTTGCCATATGGGTATGATGATAAGGATATTTTAATGCTTCCATTAAAAGGATATACTCCAGAAGAGCTGAAATTTAATGGAATCACAACAAAAATTGAAGATATTTTATCTTGTCATGAAAGTGAAGAAATAAAAAAGAAGATGATAGAGCAGGAAATGAGAAGAAAAAGAATAGGTAGACAAAAGAATCTTTTTGATAATTTAGATTAATATGACAATAGAAGATTATTTAGCCAACATTAACAGACGTTTCTCAACGGGTATATCTACTGAACATACTTTTAGGGGAGATCTTCAAACCCTCATAGAAAGTATGGTTCCTGGAATATTGGCAACTAATGAGCCCACAAGGGTTAAGTGTGGTGCACCTGATTATATTATTACAAAGAAAAATATTCCAGTTGGTTATATTGAGGCTAAAGACATAGGGAAAGACCTCAACAGTAAAGACTATAATGAACAGTTTTCCAGATATAAAAAATCCTTACCAAATCTTATAATAACTGACTACCTCAACTTTCAGTTATTTATTGAGGGAGAGTTTATTACCTCAGTTTGTTTAGCTGAAATTGCAGATAACAAAATAATACCCAAAACAGACACTTTTGAGCAGTTTACAAGGCTGATTCAAGACTTTTGTATAAGAGTTAGCCAAACCATTAAAAGCTCGTCTAAGCTCTCTAAAATGATGGCAGGTAAAGCCAAATTATTATCTATTGTAATTGAACAAGCTTTAACAAGTGATGAAGAAAATAAAGAGGATAGCACCTTAAAAGAGCAAATGAATGCTTTTAAGGAAATACTCATACATGACATTAAACCCAAAGACTTTGCTGACATATACGCCCAAACAATAGCTTATGGAATGTTTGCAGCCCGTTTGCACGACCCTACATTAAATGATTTTAGCAGACAGGAGGCAGCTGAACTAATCCCAAAATCAAATCCTTTTTTAAGAAAGTTGTTTCAATACATTGCAGGTTATGACTTGGATGATCGTATTGTTTGGATAGTGGATGCTTTAGCAGATATATTTAGAGCAACCGATGTAAAGGCCTTGTTAAATAACTTTGGAAAATCGACCCAACAACATGACCCGATCATACATTTTTATGAAACCTTTTTAGCTGAGTACGACCCTAAGTTAAGGAAAAGTAGAGGTGTTTGGTACACTCCCGAACCAGTTGTTAATTTTATAGTTCGGGCAGTTGATGACATTTTAAAAACTGAATTTGGTTTATCTCAGGGGCTTGCTGATACCTCTAAAACAAAAGTTAAGGTAAAAGTACAAACCCATGATAACAGGCATAAAGCAGGATTAAAAGAAATTGAACAGGAAGTACATAAAGTTCAAATACTTGACCCTGCAACGGGTACAGGTACTTTTTTAGCTGAGGTAATAAAACAGATTTATACAAAGTTTAAAGGTCAGCAAGGTATTTGGAGTAAGTATGTTGAAGATCATTTAATCCCTCGTTTAAATGGATTTGAAATACTCATGGCTTCGTACTCAATGGCTCATTTAAAACTAGAACTATTATTAAAAGAAACAGGTTATAAACCAACCAAAGACCAACGTTTCAGGGTGTATTTAACCAATTCTTTAGAAGAGCATCATAAAGATACAGGTACACTCTTTGCTAATTGGTTAAGTAGTGAAGCAAACGAAGCAAATCATATTAAAAGAGACACCCCCGTGATGTGTGTAATTGGGAATCCTCCTTATGCTGTAAGTAGCACAAATAAAGGAAATTGGATACAAAGCTTAATTGCAAATTATAAAATTGGATTAAATGAAAGAAAAATAAATCTTGATGATGATTACATAAAATTTATTAGATACGGCCAGCATTATATTGACAAAAATGGAAGTGGAGTTTTAGCTTATATTTCTAATAATAGTTTTATTGATGGCATTACACACCGTCAAATGAGAAAGCATCTTTTAGAGAGTTTTGACAAAATATTTATTATCGATTTACATGGTAGTTCAAAGAAAAATGAAACTACTTACGAAGGCAAAAAAGATGAAAATGTATTTGATATTCAGCAGGGTGTTTCAATTAATATTTTTATTAAAAAAACTAATAACAAAAAAAATGCTATTGTAAATCATACAGATATTTTAGGCTTACGAGAATTGAAATATAAAGATTTGTTCGAGAAAAGTATAAGTTCTCTAAAATGGGAAAAGCTTAATTGTGTTGAACCGTACTTCTTTTTTTCACCAAAAGATTTCTCAGAAGAAGCGGTATATAATGAGTTTTTCAGCATTTCTAAACTTATGACCAATTTTGTATCAGGTTTTCAAACAAAAAGGGATAAACTTACTATTCAATTTTCGATAAACGAATTAAAATCTGTCTATGGTGTATTAAAAGAAAACGAACCAGAAGAAGTACGAAATCGTTTAAAGCTACCTTTAGATGGTCGAGATTGGAAAATCGAGTGGGCTAAGAATGATTTGAAAAATAATGAGCCAAAGGAAGCAGTGGTAATGTATCGGCCTTTTGATAATAGATTTACTTATTTTACTGGTAAGTCTAAAGGTTTTGTTGCTTATCCAAGGAGCGGGATGTTTAAGAATCTTCAGAAAAATGAGAACATCAGTCTGATTACATGTAGACAACAATCAACTTTTGATTTTCAGCATGTTTTCACAAGTAGGCTTATATCTGATATGTGCAACATTTCTTCTCAAACAAAAGAAACGGGATATATTTTCCCCCTTTATCTTTATTCTGAAATAAGTACTCAACAAACAATTGGCGAAAAAAGCGAAAGAACTCCAAACCTCAACAAAGAAATTGTAAAGCAAATAGCAGATAAATTAGGGTTGTTTTTTACTGATGAAAAAGAAGAAACTAAAAACACTTTCGCCCCTATTGATATTTTAGATTATATCTATGCTGTTTTACACTCGCCAACATACAGAGAAAAATACAAAGAGTTTCTTAAAATAGATTTTCCCAGAGTGCCTTATCCAAAATATAAAAACACTTTTTGGCAATTGGTTAAGCTTGGGGGAGAGATAAGACAAATACATTTATTAGAAAGCCCCAAAGTTGAGCAATATATAACCACCTACCCCAAAGACGGGGATAATATCATCACAAGAAAGCTCAATAAAAATGATTTTGAGCTAACAGATGAGGTAAACAAAATTGGTCGTATCTGGTTAAACAATACACAGTATTTTGAAGGTATTCCAGAGGTTGCATGGGAGTTTTACATTGGCGGCTACCAACCGGCTCAAAAGTGGTTAAAAGATCGTAGAGGTCGGGAGTTAAGTTGTGATGATGTACAGCACTATCAAAAAATAATTGTTGCCTTATTTGAAACTGATAGATTGATGAAGGAGATAGATAAAATTGAATTTGAGTAAAACTTATATAAATGTGGTTCATTTACCTTTTAGGTCTTATAATTATACTTCCAATATGGTTGATTGCAGAAATTATTAATTGGAGAAAGAAGGAAGGCATTAAGAAAAGAGAAATTGAAAAAGAAGTATCTAATAAATGTAAATTTCCAGGGTGTACAAATAATGCTCATAATTCTGAATTAACAAAATGCAGAGAGTGTGGTCTTCTGTATTGTCCTGAACATATAAGTAATTTCGAGTTAATTTATGAAACTTATGCCCAGCATAAAAATTTATATCCATTATGCAATTCTCATTACAACAATTCTAGTTTTATTGAAAGAATGAGACAAAATAACATAAAATGTGTCAATGAGTATAAAGAAAGAGAAGCAATTAAAAATAGAAAGATTAGGAATTTCAATAACCTGAAGAAAGAAAATCCAAACATTAATAAGTGTTATAGAGATGATTGTTTCAGTACAAATGTAGTTAAGTGTAAGAATTATCAATTTTGTGGTCACTATGCATGCAAAGACCATATTTGTTCAAATGGTGAATGTGATGACTGTTGGGATGATTAAGATTGGATGTATCTTAATGACGGCTAAATCTTAAAGTACTCATAAATTGAAGGTTAATTGTGGAAGCAATAAAAATATCTGCTTACAAGCTAATCAGTAAATAATTAAAAGACTATAAAATGTGGTATTTTCTTGGTCTTATAGGTATTGTTATGTCAGTGATTCTTTTCCCTTTTTTTGCGTTAAAGCGAATTTATGAATGGTATGAAAGGGTATCTAAAGAAAGAGCTGAGGTAGAAAAAAAGAAGAATACAAAATGCAATTACAAGGGTTGTAATACGAGTGCTTTTGATTCTCAATTAAGAACTTGCCATACGTGTCATCTTCAATTTTGCTTTTTACACAGTTATGAAGAAAAGTATTTTGGGAGTTCAAATAATTATTGTTATTGTAAATACCATTATGATGATTATAAGAAAGTCTATGAAGAAAATTTAGCACTCAAAAGAGAATCAGAAAGGCAAGAAAATGAGAGAAAAATGGAGATAAAGCTAAGAGAAAGGAAATATTTAGAGCAAAAAAAAATTAACCCTGCTATTAAAGTGTGTTATGAGCATAATTGCTTTGAAACTCATAATTTAATTAAGTGTAAGAGTTGTGATACTTATTTTTGCAAGGAACATGATAATTATGATGGTGAATGTTATTCTTGTTGGGATTCTGTGAATGGGGACTAAAGGTGTAAATGTTGGGTGTAAAACTTTAAGGTTAAGGAATCCATTATTTAGTTATAGGGTCCCTGCAAGTTCTGAATAGAATAGCCTTCTAAGTGTTACCTAAAGACTCTTTTATTTCAATATATATCCTTTCAAGTAATTGAATGAATCTTACATATTCTAAGTCGAAGAGAACTTCGTATATTCTTTGTTCACTTAGCATATTTGCAATGGGTTTAAATGTTTTGTACCTTAGTCATAGCTTAATACCCAAATCATCAAAATGTCCTATATTTAGGATTATTCTTACCCCGATCCATACCCTCTATTAATTGCGCTAATTTTAATTTTGTGTGTACATTTGTGTGTTTAAATGAAAAAAGCCTTATGAAAATAAATCCATAAGGCTTTGATATTTAATGTGGAGCATATCGGAATCGAACCGATGACCTCTTGACTGCCAGTCAAACGCTCTAGCCAACTGAGCTAATGCCCCATAATCTTCACTATTTCAATACAATTTTGGCTTTACTTGTAAACTAATACTTAAGCCAATCCCGATCCGCTTCTCGGATCGAGGACTCTCGTGAAAACAAGAAATCAAAGATTTCGGTTTTGCACGGAGCTGAGCTAATGCCCCATAATTTTTACTATTTCAAAATACTTTTGGCTTTACCTGTAAACTGATACTTAAGCCAATCCCGATCCGCTTCTCGGATCGAGGACTCACGTGAAAACAAGAAATCGAAGATTTCGGTTTTGCACGGAGCTGAGCTAATGCCCCATAATTTTTACTATTTCAAAATACTTTTGGCTTTATCTGCATACAGATTTTTAAGCCAATCCCGATCCACTTCTCGGATCGAGGACTCTCGTGAAAACAAGAAATCAAAGATTTCGGTTTTGCACGGAGCTGAGCTAATGCCCCATAATTTTTACTATTTCAAAATACTTTTGGCTTTACCTGTAAACTGATACTTAAGCCAATCCCGATCCGCTTCTCGGATCGAGGACTCACGTGAAAACAAGAAATCGAAGATTTCGGTTTTGCACGGAGCTGAGCTAATGCCCCATAATTTTTACTATTTCAAAATACTTTTGGCTTTATCTGCATACAGATTTTTAAGCCAATCCCGATCCACTTCTCGGATCGAGGACTCACGTGAAAACAAGAAATCGAAGATTTCGGTTTTGCACGGAGCTGAGCTAATGCCCCATAATCTTCACTATTTCAATACAATTTTGGCTTTACTTGTAAACTAATACTTAAGCCAATCCCGATCCGCTTCTCGGATCGAGGACTCTCGTGAAAACAAGAAATCAAAGATTTCGGTTTTGCACGGAGCTGAGCTAATGCCCCATAATTTTTACTATTTCAAAATACTTTTGGCTTTACCTGCATACAGATTTTTAAGCCAATCCCGATCCGCTTCTCGGATCGAGGACTCTCGTGAAAACAAGAAATCGAGGATTTCGGTTTTGCACGGAGCTGAGCTAATGCCCCAACTTGGGTGCAAAATTAGAATATTTTTTTATTTACGCAACAAATGAAATTAATGATTATCCATAATTAATGAGTATAAATCGCGAGCAGCCATGTTGTATTTATCTGCCAAATCCTTTAAAGTTTCATCCTTATTGGCTTCAATGTTATTGGCTTTGAGTATATCAATAAATGATTTTACATCCATGGCATTTTCGTTGGCCAGATCTTCAAGGGTTTTTTTACCAAGTCCCATGCCTTGCATTCCTCCTTGTGGTTTTTTAACAATAAGATCGTAGAGAGCATTTGGTGTGATGTTATTCGAATGAGCAATTTCAGACAAAGTTTGGTTTACACTCTCATATTTAATTTTATGAGCATTCAGTTTAGATTCAATGCTTTCAATGCTCATATTTTCAAGCTGACTGGGTAAATCTGCCAATGTAAACAGTTCGGCATGAGGAATGGGTGGCGTTTCTTCTTTGTTTTCCCATGAATTGGTCAGGTATTCACCGAAATCAACGATGTTGCTAAAAGGTGGAACCGAAAAAATAATGGCAAAGAAAATAGCAATGGTTAAAAAAGTAGAGATGATAAATTCGCGTTTTTTATTTAAACCTTTACTGGTTTTGCTTTTTAAGTAAGACCAAAAAGTTTTCCAGTTTATCGTAAACAGGTGAAAAATTGAGAGGATGACAAAAAGGAGTGAGAAATTCATGTGAATGGCTTGCCACTCTTCTTTCAAAAAACCCATAAATTTCCAGTTAACCCAATGTGCAATTCGCCCGGGAGGAGCTAAATAGAGAACGATTCCGGTTATAAATATGATGATGAATGAGTAGGTAAGCCCCAAACTGATGAATGCTCGCCAGCTAAATTTCTTCTTTGTATCGGTCATTTTTGTAAGTTTATGAAGTGAACAAGTTGGTAAATGTAAACTACAAAATTAATTATATTTAAACATATTAGATTCTAAATACATATTATCAATGTCGAATACCAAAAGATTATTCCTTGCCATCAAATTTACAGCTGAAAATTTACTGATAAAAACGTTTGATCAATTAAGAAGTGAATTGAGATATGAGCAAATTAAATGGGTTAATTTGGATAATCTTCATCTCACCTTAAAGTTTTTTGGCGAAACAGCTGTTCATGATATTGACCAAATAGTTGATGCGATAATGCAAGTTAGCAATGCACAAAATTGCTTTAAAGTGAATTTAGAAAACTTGGGAATTTTTGGAAGTTCATACCAACCCAAAGTAATTTGGGCAGGCATTTCAAAATCGGATGACTTGATAAAACTTGAGCAGGCATTGATGATTGTTTTGGAAGAAATCGGATTTAAGAATGATCGTCAAAATTTTATTCCTCATCTAAGCTTAGGGCGGATTAAGAAGTTAAACGATAAAAAACGGTTTCAAAAAATTGTGGATAAGCATAAAGAATCATTTTTTCAGGAATCAAAGGTTGATAAAATTCTATTGTTTGATAGTGTTTTAAGTCCCAAAGGTGCCATTCATTCCATCGTTCATGAATTTCCTTTTAGGCCATAAAAAAAGGAGACCTTTAGGCCTCCTTTTTGCTCAATTCTGCGTTCTTCCTATTTTTCTTCATTCTTCTTTTCCAGGAAGTAATTGATGATTAATCCGGAACCTCCGAAGAGAAAGATCATTGAAAAATAGGCAACTTCTTCATCTAAGGGGGTTGCATATTCGAGGATGTTTCCCAATAAAATACCGACTGCAACTCCTACGAATAGCATCCCGAATTTCAGGGTTGTTGAGCTCGTTTTTTTCGTGATAAAAAATGATGCATCAACGCCTTTTTCCAATAATGCCATTCTCTCTTTTCTGCGAATTCCCAGGTAAACGATTGCGAAAATAAATCCGAATATTACTGTGAGAATAAATGCTGCTCCTACTTGTTCGCTCATGACTTTAAATTTTAAGTTAAACTTCGCGTTTTCTACTCATATGACGCAACTTTTTTATTTGGGTTACAACGATCTGAATAAATTGGATTGTATTGAGAACTAAAAGAAGTTTGATATTAGCTTTATATCTTTTTATATTGGAGCACCATCTATAATCAACCACTCCTTAAAATACGATTTAAGAATTTTGTAACTTTAAAAAAATATCGTCGTCTTATTAATAGATATGCAGAAAGACTTATTTTATATAGATAAAGTTTTGAGTGGTGAAACTGCAGCATTCGCCGAATTGGTAAATCGACATAAAGACATGGTTTTTACGATCACAAACCGTGTACTTAAAAGTCGTGAGGATGCTGAAGAAATTGCACAAGATGTATTTTTAAAGGTCTTTCAGTCATTGGAAAAGTTTAAACGAGAATCAAAGTTTTCAACCTGGGTTTACCGTATCGCATTTAATACAGCGGTATCGAAAGTAAGAAAGAAAAAAATTGAGGTTCTGGCCATCGACGAAAATTTAATTGAAAATTATACTTTTGACGAAATTATAGACGATACTGGCGAACTTAGTTTAGACGATAAAAAGAAATACTATGAGATTGCATTGAAAAAAATATCCGAAGAAGACAATTTATTAATGACTATGTTTTACTTGGAAGAGCAATCAATAGATGATATTAGTGAAATAACAGGACTCTCTGTATCGAATGTTAAAGTTAAACTTCATCGCACCAGGAAGAAACTTTATGAACATATAAATACAATGATAAAATACAGGGTTGGAGAATTGATATAAAGGAGGCTATTATGGCAAACATGGATTTTTTAAAAGACGAAGTACTGGAAAGGATGCTTACAAAAGCATCACTGGATAAACCATCAGATGATTTTACGGTCGGAGTAATGAACCGTATTGAGAGTGAAAATTTTGCAAAAGTGGCAAATCAACCCATTTTAAGCATGAAATATTGGCTGTTGATTGGGCTTGGTTTTATGGCTGCAATATTTGTATTGTTTGGATTGGATTGGTCATTTATGAATGGCGTTTTTGGAAATATTAATATCGAAAACGTTCAACTCCCAAAATTATCGGTTAATTTTTTGGGTGGGCTTCAGTCAATTTTCTCTGAGATGGAAATCTCCCCATTGATCCCCATTGGAATTGCTGCCTTATTTTCTTTATTTGTTTTAGATAAAATATTAAAGAAATCTTTTTCAGCACATATGTTTTTATTGATATAAACAGTGATTAACTTTGGAAGTATGATGCTTCCAAAAGAGATTGAAATAAAAGTAATAAAAACCTTGTCTTCCAAATTTAATAAGGAAGTCAGGGTTTTTTCTTGTAAAGCTTTGGTGGGCGGGGATATTAATTCTGCCGTAAAGCTTGAAACTTCTCACGGAGATTTCTTTTTGAAATGGAACATTTCAAGTCGTTTTCCGGAAATGTTTAATAAAGAAGCCAAAGGGTTAAACTTGCTGGAAAATGCAAAATGCATACGAATTCCAAAGGTAATTGCTGCTGAAGAGGTTGATAATTTTTCATTTTTAATCCTGGAATTTATTAAAATAGGTTCAGGAAATTTCAATTCCTTCAACAATTTGGGAAAAGGCCTTGCTTGCCTGCACAAAAATTCAACATTCTATTTCGGCCTTGATCATGATAATTATATGGGATCATTAACTCAATCAAATAAAAAACATGATAATTGGATCTGCTTTTTCATAGAAGAACGCATTGAACCTCAGCTAAAATTGGCTTATGATAATGAATTTGTCGATGGAGTTGTTTTAAAGGCTTCTGAGCATCTTTTTCGTGTACTGAATGAAATTATTCCGGAAGAGTCTTCCGCTATGTTACATGGTGACTTATGGAGTGGAAATTTTTTAATGGATGATAAAGCAAATCCCTGCCTGATAGATCCTGCTGTTTATTACGGTCATCGCGAAACAGACATCGCCATGACCAAGCTGTTTGGCGGTTTTTCTGCGTCCTTCTATAGTACATATAATGAACATTTTAAATTAGAAAAAGGGTGGGATAAGAGAATCGATATTTTTAATTTATATCCTTTATTGATCCACCTTAATTTATTTGGAACTTCGTATTTAGGACAAGTGAAATCAATCTTACAAAGATTTTAATTTCTGAGAAGTTGAATTAATAACGATTAAGTACCAATTTTGTGTACTTAATCTTTTAAGAAAGAATCATAAACATTTTGACAATAAATCGAAGAAAAACCAGTTTAAAATTTGCTCCTTCTATTTAACTACCTAATAATAATTTTTTTAGTGTTTGTTTCACCTTTAACTATAGCCGATAGGATATAAATACCTGATTTTAAACCAGAAACATCCAGCTTTATTTTAGTGTTTGTAAATTTATTTGACAAAACTTTTTGTCCATGAGAATTGAATAAGGAAATTTCAATGGGATCATTTTCCAATGAATTTTCAAATTCTACATAAATATAATTTCCTTCGCAAGGAACAGGGTAAACCAACATGGTCTTTTCAGGTTTTGTGATTTCATTTACAGAGGTTATAACACCAGAACTTAATCCATTTATCAATAGCGAAAAATCCTGAGATCCACTCTGTAAATTACCTTTATGTGTGACACTTAATGTATATTCACCAGCAGGAATAGCTTTCTCTTCAATAATTTCAATATTATCTCTGAAATTATCACCTTTAACTGCAGCATCGGTATAATTATCGTGAGTACTATTGGGCTCGAGTTTCCATGGTTTGTAAGTTGTATTACTGCCTATCACTCTAACATCTAAATCGTTTATCAACATTGGTGTTGGATCATTCATAATACCAAACCTTTCATCTGCAGGAGGGTCATTCCAACAAATTGCAACCGTTAAAGTATCTGTTCCATCCACATTAATTGTAGTAGTAAACGTACCACCTTGGTCTAATGTTAATTCAGCAATATGCGAGCTTGACCCATTATTGCTTATTAATTCTGCTGCCTTCTCTGCATTAAAAAGACCCCATCCATTTGAGAAATCCGGCCCATCATAACTTCCTGCCTCACTGGTGGTACATAAAATTAAACCCTTTGCAGTTGCTGCTTTCATATAAACTCCATTTAGATTATGATAATGTTGTTGCAATAATCCCAATCCTCCGGCAACTATCGGTCCGGCATAGGAACATCCTTGCCCTATATCATAATCTGAATCACTTTGTTCTCTCGACGAATAAGAATCTGTTCCTACCGCTGTAATGTCAGGCTTAATACGCCAATCATCGGTGGGTCCCCAACTTGTAAATACTGCTTGTACTATTGATGAAGGTCCTGTATAGGAAAGAACATCTTCACAAGCACCTACAACTATCGAATTTTTACCAAGTTTATTACTTGCCAGTAAATCGTAACGAGAACCATCGGGATTGTAATTATTATTACCATTATTTGATGCACCTGTACACATAATAAGATAAGGTGCGTTATATGACAGTTCATCCCACAACTTGGAATATTCGTTATAAATTCCAAATAGAGGGTAGTTTGATTCAGGATTACTCAAAGTATATGAATGGGTCGTTATCATTCCTCCATTTGCTGCCCATTCAGCAACTTCTGTTTGCCAACCCGAAGTACTATAAGATTTAATTGTTGCCCCAGGTGCCATTCCTTTAGCTAATGGATCAATTCCTGCCGCGATTAAAATACCTGCAATATGAGTTGCATGGTGACTAAGCGGGGCTTCATCAATCACTTGTATATTTCCTGAAAACTCTTGATGGGAAACCCTTGGATAACCTGAATCCCAAAGCCCAAAAACGATATCTGTTCCGTCTAAATTTAAGCCAGAACTTCCTGAAGTTCTAATTACGTCAATATTACTGGAATAGGCAGAGCTTTCATTTTCTAAATTATAATAAACTGGACTACCGTATTTGTTGAATCCAGCAAAATAAATATTTTCATTACTGTTTTCTAGAATTTTATTTTTATATTTTGAAGAACTAAATGTTTGTTGAATATTCTGATATTCATTTGATATCTGGTCAAGTTTTTCAAAGTTGATACTACTAATAATTTTTAATTGGTCTTTATGGTTTTGGGCTAAAAGATTAGCGGTACTTAAAAACATAAAAACAATAATTAATTCTCTTTTTCTCATTGTAAGTAATTAAAATTAGGTGCAAAAGTAATAACATGAAATACTTAAATATTTCAGTAATTACAGCATTCAGTAGCTCTCGTTGAATTTAACAATTGGTATTCAAAGTGTGGGACTGATCATTCATAAAAATTCAAAGACAAATGTATAAAAAAAGCTTATATGTTGTTTCCTAATTTAGTTTCATGAAACTAATTATGTGATAATTACAATGAAAAAGAATGGTATAATATGTACAAAATGGCTTTTATAATTCTTTTTTAATGCAGATCAATTTATTCAGTCTATACTAACAAAAACATGAAAAATCAATACTTCAAAGATTTTAATTTCAGAGAAGTTGAATTAGTAGCGATTATGTACTAATTTTGCGTGCTTAATCTTTTAACAATGAATCATAACCATAGCGAAGAAGAACCGAAGAAAAAATCAGGTTTAAATTTTATAGAACAACTGATAGAAAAAAACATTAGTGAAGGGAAAAATGAAGGTCGTGTACATACACGTTTTCCCCCTGAACCCAATGGATACTTGCATATTGGGCATGCAAAATCCATCTGTTTAAACTTTGGTTTAGCTCAAAAATATAATGGGATTACCAATCTTCGTTTTGATGATACCAATCCTGTAAAGGAGGATGTTGAATATGTTGATTCAATTATGAATGACGTAAAATGGTTAGGATTCGATTGGGAAGATCGTCTGTTTTATGCTTCTGATTATTTCGATCAATTGTTTGAATGGGCGGTAAAAATCATCAAAGCCGGAAACGCTTATATTGATGATCAGTCTTCGGAGGAAATTAGCGCTCAGCGCGGAACGCCTTCTAAGCCTGGAATGGAAAGCCCTTTCCGAAATCGAAGTATAGAGGAGAATCTGGATTTATTCATGAGAATGAAAGCCGGTGAATTTCCTGATGGAACACATGTTTTGAGAGCTAAAATTGATATGGCTTCTCCCAATATGCAACTTCGGGATCCTGCCATGTATCGAATAAAACATGCACATCACCATAGAACGGGTGATAAATGGTGTATCTACCCCATGTATGATTTTGCACACGGACAATCCGATTTTATTGAAGGCATCACCAATTCTGTTTGTACACTTGAGTTTGAAGTTCATCGTCCGTTATACGATTGGTATTTAGACCAAATTGTTGAAGGTGATTATAGACCTGTCCAGACTGAGTTTGCACGTTTAAACCTGAGTTATACGATCATGAGTAAAAGAAAGCTTTTACGCCTGGTTGAAGAAAACCTGGTAAACGGTTGGGATGATCCAAGGATGCCCACCATTACAGGTTTAAGAAGAAGAGGATATACTCCTGAATCTATCCGTAATTTTGCTGAGACCATCGGTGTTGCTAAAAGAGATAATGTCATTGATGTAGCTTTACTAGAGCATAGTGTTAAGGAAGATTTGAATAAAAAAGCAAATCGTGTAATGGCTGTTCTTGATCCGATAAAACTGATCATTACCAATTACCCTGAGGGTCAGGTTGAAGAACTGGAAGCCATCAATAATCCAGAGGATGAATCTGCAGGAAAGAGAACAATGTACTTTTCTCGTGAATTGATCATAGAGCGCAATGATTTTATTGAGGATCCACCCAAAAAGTTCTTCCGATTAACACCAGGTAAAGAAGTAAGACTTAGATATGCTTATGTAATTTTGTGTAATGAGGTGATTAAAAATGAAGATGGAGAGATTACCGAAATTCGTTGTACTTATGATCCTGAAACAAAAAGCGGAAGTGGAATTCCTTTAAACCGTAAAGTAAAAGGAACCATTCATTGGCTGTCTGCTTCTCATGCAATCCCTGCCGAAGTTCGACTTTATGATCGCTTATTTGTGAACGAAAATCCTGATGTAGCTGAAGAAGGCAAAGATTTTATTTCAAACTTAAATCCAAATTCTTTAAGTGTTGTTAAGGCTTTTGTTGAGCCTGTTTTAAAGAATGCGAAGGTTGAAGCAAAATATCAGTTTGAACGTAATGGCTATTTTTGTGTTGATAAGGATTCTGCTGATGATCATCTTGTTTTTAATCGAACGGTAGCCTTGAGAGATTCTTGGTCAAAAAAGATGAAGAAGTAAATATTACTTTTCATTCTTTAAATAAAAGTAACTATCGTCGGAATACATATTTTCAATTTCCAAACTTAGCTGCCTTTTATAGGGACTTATCTTAATAATTGCCCGATTAGTATAATCTATTTATCTGGCTTAAAAACAATTGCTAAATTTATTGGGCAAACCCAATTTATTTAACAATGAAAAAGTTAACCTTAGTTCTATTATTATTCTTTTTTGCTCACAATTTTGTTTATTCTCAACTTACTTCTTTTACTGCCGAAGATGCCCTCAAGGTTGAAACATATACTTTGGCTGAAATAACAGACGGTGGAGAGTATGTGGCTGGTTTCATTCGTTCTCGCATGAACCGAATGGATATCGATCACAGGCGATATGGTGACCCAAATTATGTTGCACCATATACCAGCAAGTTGCTCATCATCAATTCTGAAAGTGGGGATAAGTTACATCCATTCGAAAATTCGGAAGTTTTTGGAGCAGTTAAATGGTCTCCAGACGGATCAAAACTGGCAATCATAAAATATGATCAAACAGTTTTTAATTTATATGTGTTTGATGTTGAGAAGCAAAAGCTCAAAAAAATAAAAATTAATTCAGAATATTTAATCTCATCAAGATCATCTCTTGTATGGAAGACTAATGGAGAAGCAGTAATTTTATCTGTAAGAGATTTGGGTTGGAGTTTGAAGGCTGATTCCCTTTTTAAGGAAGCAACCATCGGACCTAAAATTGTTTATGATTCAAAACAACCTCATCTAAAATGGGATGCCATTCGTGCTCATAGTTCATTAAGCATGCTTGCTGAAGTAAATTTAAAAAGTGGCAAATTTGTGAAGCTAACCGATGAGGGTACATATTCCAGCATCGTTATTACAGAGGATGGTAAAGATCTTATTTATGGTCAAAATTATCCTTTAAAAACGGTTTACGACAGAAAAGGTGGTACTGATTATGAATTAAACAAATTAAACTTCCAAAGTAAGGAAATCTCAATTCTTGAAAAGCGTACAAAAAAGAGAGTTAATCGGGCATGGAATGAACAAAACACCAGCTATGGTTTTGCGGATTCGGGAAAGGTTTATATTAAAAATATTTATGCAGAGGATCAAAAGCTAATTTCATTTGATACGGTTGAAATTGTAAAAGGAGATACCTTAAAGGTTAAATTTTCAATAAACAGATGGAGCCCTGATAATCGTCATGTATTAGCCTCATCAAAAAAAGGGTATTGGTTGATTGATTCGGAAACAGAAGACATGGAAATGGTATATGAATTTCCGGAAGATAAGGAACTTGCTCCTCAGCAAAATATACTTGGTTGGACCCCTGATGCAAGGTATTGGTTTATGTCATATTCAGCAAAAGATAAATGGGAAAGAGGGCTTGTTAAGTATGATTTAACATCTAAAAAAACGATTGATTTGATTAAGGATTCTAATCTTTATTCAAGATGGCGATTTTCTAAAAATGTCAACAAAGCATTTTACAATTTTTCAGATGGAAATCGACCCAATGATTTATACCTTTATCAAAGTAAATCCAATGTTATTCAGCAGCTTACTGATTTAAACCCTTGGATTTCAGAAAAGAAAATCAGCAAAACTGAACTAGTCAAATATCGGGATTCTGACGGAAACGAATTAAACGGAATTCTATACTATCCGGTAGATTATGAGAAGGGGAAAAAGTATCCACTCGTTTGTGAAATTTATGAGAGTTTCTTTAATAATGGTTACAGTTATTCAATGAATTTGATTGCGAATGCGGGTTACTTCGGATTTAAACCATCCGTACACTTAGAAAATGGTTACCCTGGCGAGTCCTGGATTAAAGGAATTACTGCGGGAATTAATAAGCTAATTGAAAAAGGTTTGGTAGATGAGGATAAGCTGGGTGTTCATGGAACCAGTTATGGAGGTTATGCAACTTCTTTATTAATATCTCAAACTGACCGTTTTGCTGCAGCCATAAATATTTCTGGTAAAGTAAATATTATAAGTTTCCTGGGTGATAGTCCACGTATAGGTACCCGAAATTATTCAGCTGCTGAAGTTGGACAAGATCGCATTGGTCAATCACTGTGGGAAGCACCTTTAAAGTATTTTCAAACATCTGCAGTTCTATTTGCCGACAGAATTAAAACTCCTCATTTATTACTTACTGGCGATGCAGACTGGAATGTTCCAGCTGTAAATTCACGTGAGTTGTATTATGCTTTAAGACGACTTGGAAAGGAAGTAAAATGGGTAAATTATTTCAATGGAGGTCATGGTGCAGGTGCTTCCAGTAATGAAGCTGATTTTTATGATCATTGGAGCGAAATAATGGATTGGTATAAATTGCATTTTGAAAAGCAATCAGATAAATAAATATAATCTAACTAAAATGAAAAACTTAATTACAATAATGCTAGCTCTTGCCATATGCGTTGGTGCTTTTGGTCAACCTAGTAAATCGGAACTTCGAAAAAATAAAGAAAAATATTTCGCTCTAGACTATTTAAGCGAGAATACTACGGTTGAGAAATTTGGTAAAATTTCAGATGCCATATGGTCGTATGCTGAATTGGGTATGCAGGAGTTTAAATCATCGGGATTGCTTTCGTTAACATTAGAAGATGAAGGTTTCACCCTTGAAAGGGGCGTTGCCGGAATGCCAACCGCTTTTGTAGCATCATATGGTTCAGGCCATCCAATTATTGGTATTTTAGGCGAATTTGATGCACTTCCAATGATATCTCAAAAAGGACGTGTACCCAAGCAAGATCCTTTAATTGATGGAGCCCCAGGACATGGCTGCGGTCATAATACGATGGGTACAGCCGCCTCGGCGGCAGCTATTGCTGTAAAACATGCTATGGATAAGTTTGGGTTTAAAGGAACAATTAGGGTTTATGGTTCTCCTGCAGAGGAAACAATTATTAGCCGTCCATATATGATTAAAGCTGGTTTATTTGATGATGTAGATTTGGTTATCGACAATCACAATAGTACTCAGCTTTCGACAGGGTATGGGGTAAGTGGAAATGCCATTAAATCGACTTACTTTACCTTTAAAGGTAAAACGGCGCACAGTGCTGGTGCACCATGGACAGGAAGAAGTGCACTGGATGCAGTTGAATTAATGAATGTGGCGACAAACTATTTACGAGAGCATTTATTTTATACGGAGCGCATGCATTACGTAATTACTGCAGGTGGTGAAGCCCCAAATGTAGTTCCTGATAAAGCTACAGTTTGGTATTATGTAAGAAACAGTGATGAGCGGGTCGAGGATATGTATGATCGGGTTTTAAATTGTGCGAAAGGAGCTGCTTTGGCTACTGGAACTGAATTGGTTGAAGTAAGAACAATTGCAGCCGCCCATCAGCGGCATTCGAATAAAGGAATGGCTGAATTGTTACAAAAGAACATTGAAATTGTTGGACTTCCTGAGTGGTCAGAAGAGGAACAAGTATTTGCAAGAGCTTTACAAAAAGAACTTGGAAAAGAACAAAAAGGTATGCCAACAGAGATTAAGCCATTGAAAGAACCTTCAGATACATTTACGGGAGGTGGCTCATCTGATGTTGGAGATGTAACCTTGGTAGCACCAACTGCAACACTACGTTTTCCTGGAGGTGTTCCTGGTGGTATTGGTCATCATTGGTCGGCAGTGGCTGCCAATTATGGTTCTGCAGCCTGGAAAGGGTTAAATACAGGGGCAAAAGTAATGGCAGCATCAGCCATTGATTTATTTGTGAAGGAAGATTTAAGAACAGAAATAATTGATGAGTTTAAAGCTTATTCTAAAGAGCATCCTTATAAATCATTTCTACCGGATGATGCAACACCACCTTTAGATTTAAATAAAGAGCTAATGGAGAAATGGACGCAAAAGCTTCAGGAGTTTTATTTAGAGGGAAAATAGTTATAAAAAAGAAAAAAAGCCTACTGAATTTCAGTAGGCTTTTTTTGGAGGTCTCGAGCGGATTCGAACCGCTGTACAAGGTTTTGCAGACCTCTGCCTAACCGCTCGGCCACGAGACCATTTTTAAGAGTGCAAAGATAATTATTTTCTCAAATAAAACAGAAGCATATTTAATGCTTCTTTGCTTTCTTTATTTCTTCAATACAATTTGGACAAAGACAGCTATCATAATTTTGACTCAAATCTTCCAATTGATTAGAATCTAATCCAATTTCAAAACACCAGCACTTGTTTGATTTAGAACAATCAAATTTTTGTTGACATCTTGGGCATACTTCCTTTTCTACTATTTCCATTTTAAAGATCGATGGTTAAACTTACGTTTTTCATTTTTCCTCCTAAAGGTGGATTTAGTTTCGAAATTTTGATCCTGGCAGATTTAGTTTCCGGAAAATTAGTTTTTAGTGAACTTAATATTCTTCGGGCAACATTTTCTAAAAGTTTTGACTTCGTTTTCATTTCTTTTTTTACCAACCAATAAACTTCCTGGTAATTTATTGTTTGGGTTAGATCGTCAGTTTCTTCTGCTAGTTTTGTTTCAGTTTCAATGTAAAGGTCAACCAGAAATTTCGTGCCAATGATTTGCTCTTCTTTAAAGCAACCATGGTAGGCAAAGAATTCCATTCCTTCAATAGATATTGTAGACATATTAGTTTTTCTTGATTGTTTGAACAGCTCGTTCAATACGCTTAATTGATTCTTCTGCAGAGAGTAAGGACATGATTTCAAACACAGATGGACCACTTGCTGAGCCTACAATGGCCAACCTGATTCCATTTAAAACCTTACCCATATGAAGTTCATTGTCCTCAATGTGCTTTTTAATAACTTCCTCCAAGTTTGCTGCACTAAAATCATCTGTGCTTTTAAGAATTGTTACAATTTCTGTCATTAAATCTGGAGAATCTTCTTTCCATTTTTTCTTAACCGCTTTCGCTTCATAGCTTATAGGAGCCTCAAAGAAGTATGAGGTAAGTGACCACAGATCCGATACAAAAGTTGCTCTTTCTTTAACTAAATTTAATACATCAAGCAAAAATTCATCATCAGTTTTAACTCTTTTTTCATTTAATATAGGCTTAAATTCCTGAACTAGATCCTCAGTTTTTTTCTCTTGTAAATAAAGATGATTGAACCATTTTGCTTTTTCCAGATCGAATTTAGAACCTGATTTTCCTATTCGATCTATGCTAAATATTTTAATGAGTTCATCCTTAGTGAAAACTTCCTGAGTCGTGCCAGGATTCCATCCTAATAGGACTAGAAAGTTTAAAAAAGCGTCCGGGAAATAACCACTTTCTTTATAGCCACTAGAAATTTCTTTTGTTTCTGGATTAACCCATTCTAAGGGAAATACAGGAAATCCAAGTCGATCACCATCGCGTTTACTCAACTTACCTTTACCATCGGGTTTTAGTAATAATGGCATATGTGCAAAAGTTGGCATTTCGTTTTCCCAACCAAAATATTTGTAAAGTAAAATATGTGAAGGCGTTGAATTGGTCCATTCAGAACCTCTAATTACATGAGTAATTTTCATCAAGTGATCATCCACTACATTGGCTAAATGATAGGTAGGCATTCCATCTGATTTGAATAGGATTTTATCATCTAACTGAGATGAATGAAAACTGAAATCCCCAAGTACAATATCTGAGAATTTTATGTCCTCATCATCCGGTAATTTTAATCTTATAACATAGGGTGTACCATTTGCCAGTTTTTCATTTACCTCTTCCTCTGATTTGGTCAATGAATTGTTCATGTTAACACGTGTGACAGCATTATATTGCTGTATAGAGCTTTTCTCTACCTTCAGTCGTTCTCGCATCATTTCAAGCTCCTCTGGCGTATCAAATGCATAGTATGCGTGACCCGATTGGATCAATTCATTTGCATATTTTTTATAAATTTCTTTACGTTCTGATTGATGATAGGGCCCATATGCTCCTTCTATACCCACACCTTCTGTTGGCTCAATACCTAACCACTTTAACGACTCTATTATATATTCTTCAGCTCCCGGAACAAAACGATTTCTATCTGTATCTTCGATACGTAAAATAAAATCACCATCATTTTGCATTGCAAATAAGTAATTAAAGATGGCAGTTCGAACTCCTCCAATATGTAAAGGTCCGGTTGGACTTGGTGCAAAACGTACACGTACTTTATTTGATTTCATTTATTTTAATTTGTGTGCAAAGATATAATAAACAAGAAAGCTTATATCAGATATTAAAGACTTTTGGGATGTATTTTAAATAATTATTAAAAACTTAACGCTAATTGCGTAAAAATTACAGACAGTTATTTTTTAGGCTGTTTCTTGTTTTTAAAAAACGTAAAGCAAACATGTAGAGCATGATAGGAGTTTATTAAAACTTGAAATCAACAACAATTAAGTAAATATAAATAGGAAATTTGTGATTTGCTGTAAATGATGTCAATTAAATTTGACTCAGATTAGTGAATTATTAAAAAAACTTTTAAAAAAATAGTAACCCTGATTCAAAAACAAAGTATAAATAAAAGTATATAGTTTTTTTATATATCCATAATTTTTAAATTTGATTTGAAATTCGATTATAAAAAATGTTTTAAATGAAGAGTATTGTATTAAATAATTCAAAAGATAGTTTAAACAAGATTGAAAGTTTTGTTGAAGATATCTGTGAAGGTCTAAATATAAGTAATACTTTTTTGGGTAACATGCTTATTGCACTTTCCGAAATTGTTAGTTTAATCGAAGATCAGGATTCCGGTGTTAAAATAACTTTTGAAAATGAGAAGAAAAGCTTCAAATTTACTTTTGATGAATTAAAGGAAGATATTGATTTGGATTTCGACATAAATTCTAATAAAGGCAATGAGATTTACAATCCGATTGAAGATTCAATTTTTATGATCAATGCATTATGTGATGATTTAAAATTTGATGTTACTAAAAATAGAATAATACTCTCTTTTTTAAATGCTGGAGTCGATGAAATTGTATCAAAGCATCGAAAAGATTATCTAAGCAATTACCTGAATCAACAAATTAAGGTTAAATAAGAGGATCTCACCTAATGGAAGAAGACCAAGTACAGTTTTTTTATGAAGAAATTAACTATAAACTACAGTCAGAGAGCAAGATAGGTCAATGGTTAAAACTCTGTGCAAGTAAAGAAAATAAAAATATAAGCTTAATAAACTACATATTTTGTACCGATGCTTATTTAATTGAAATAAATAAGCAATATTTAAAACACGATTATTATACCGATATCATTACGTTTGAATATTCAGAAAACGAAGCGAGCTTAACAGGTGATGTTTTTATTAGTGTAGATAGAGCAAAGGAAAATTCCATTAAATTAAATCAGAATTTTGAATCAGAAATTATGCGCTTATTAGTTCATGGATTACTCCACCTAATGGGATACAAGGATAAAGAACCTCAGGATAAAAAAATGATGACTTCAAAAGAAGACCATTATTTGTCTCTTCTAAAATAAGAACTGGCTTACTATCTAGTTTGTATGATTCAATATATATTAAGAATCAAAGAAAATGGAATTTACAAATGACCCTCCTTTTCGAATTGTGTAAAACATAATTTGTTCAAAATCATTTCTGTTCATCATCACCTAGGATATAATATTACATATATTTAACTTTGTGTTTTAATGTAGTTTCACGTGGAACATTATGATGTTTAAAAAATATGATATAATAGTTGTAGGTGCTGGGCATGCAGGCTGTGAAGCAGCAGCAGCAGCAGCCAATCTTGGATCTTCCGTGCTTTTAATTACCATGAATATGGAAAATATGGCTCAAATGTCATGTAATCCCGCTATGGGTGGAATTGCAAAAGGGCAAATTGTGAGAGAGATTGATGCAATGGGAGGATATTCCGGAATTATTACAGACAAAACAATGATTCAGTTCAGAATGTTGAACAAATCAAAAGGACCGGCTATGTGGAGCCCAAGAGCACAAAGTGATCGTATGCTTTTCTCCAGAGAATGGAGGGCAACACTTGAACAAATTCCAAATCTTGACTTTTGGCAGGATATGGTTTTGGACGTTGTTGAGAAAGATAAACGCATCGTTGGGGTGAGAACCGGAATGGGGCATTTAATTGAAGCAAAGGCTGTAATTCTTACAAACGGTACCTTTTTAAATGGGAAAATACACATCGGTTCGAAGACTTTTGGTGGAGGAAGAATAGGTGAACGAGCTGCTGTAGGGCTTACACAATCCTTGGTTGAAATGGGGTTTGAATCAGATAGAATGAAAACGGGAACTCCTGTACGGGTTGATGGAAGAACAATCGATTTTTCAAAGCTTGAAGAACAAAAGGGTGATGATATTCCGGGTAAGTTTTCATTCACCAATACTCCTAGATTGAGTAAACAAAGAAGTTGTTATTTGGCATATACAAACAATGTGGTTCATGATACTTTGAAATTAGGCTTTAAGGAATCACCTATGTTTACAGGTCGAATTTTAGGAATTGGACCAAGATATTGCCCTTCGATTGAGGATAAAATTGAAAGATTCTCTGATAAAGACCGTCATCAATTATTTGTAGAACCAGAGGGATGGGATACCATCGAGTATTATATAAATGGTTTTTCATCATCCCTACCTGATCATATCCAGTATAAATCATTGCAAAAAATCCCAGGTTTTGAAAATGCAAAAATATTCAGACCGGGTTACGCAATCGAGTATGATTATTTTCCTCCTGTACAATTGAACTATACGCTTGAAACAAAACTAATTTCAAATTTGTTTTTCGCAGGTCAAATTAATGGAACAACAGGTTATGAAGAGGCAGGCTCACAAGGTATAATTGCAGGAATTAATGCGCATCAATTGATTAATGAGTTAGAACCTTTTATATTGAAAAGGTCAGATTCATATATAGGTGTTTTAATAGACGATTTGATAACAAAAGGTGTTGATGAACCTTATCGTATGTTTACATCGCGGGCTGAATATCGTCTATTGTTGAGGCAAGATAATGCAGATATCAGATTAACAGAAAGGAGCTATAAACTTGGCCTAGCATCAGAAGATCGAATGCTAGCAGTAAAAGATAAAAAGATAAAAATAGATGAGATTATCAGAAAACTAAAGAATGTTAGTTTAGAACCAAATGATATAAATCCATATCTATTATCAAAAAAAACCAATGGCATTAAACAAAAAACAAAGATTGCAAATCTTGTTTTAAGGCCTCAGGTAAATTTGCCGGAGTTAATAGATTTTAGTGATAGAGCCAAAGAAATTGTAGAAAAATATGAGAATTTAGATACCGAATTGATTGAGTCGATCGAAATTCTGATTAAATATGAAGGTTATATCATGAAGGAAAAAGAGCTTGCAGATAAGTTTGAAAAGTTTGAGAAGATTAAACTGGATCCCGATTTTGACTATCATAAACTACAATCTTTATCTTATGAGGCTCGAGAAAAAATGAATAAAATTAAGCCAAGTACGATTGGGCAGGCGGCACGAATAAGTGGTGTATCTCCTGCAGATATTTCAGTTTTGGCAATTCATCATGGAAAATAGGAATTGTTTCACGTGAAACAAAAGGGTATGGAAAAAGTAAAAAAATGTATAATTTGTGGTTCGGACAAGTTTTCCGAACATCAAAAATGTGTTGATTATTTAGTGACTCAAGAAGAGTTTATCCTGAATAAATGTAGTAATTGTGGTTTTGTTTTCACCAATCCAAGGCCTTCAATTATTGAAATAGGACCGTATTATAAATCTGAAGATTATTACTCTCATTCAAGTGAAAATAGATCTCTTATTTCGATGGCCTATAATTGGGTCAGGAGTTATAATATAAAGAAAAAGTTATCACTGATAAAAAGTAAAACCTTAAATACTGGCAACTTATTAGACTACGGATGTGGCGCCGGTTTATTCATACATCAAGCTAAAAAAGAGGGTTGGAGTGTGAATGGAATTGAACCAAGTGAGGATGCCAGAAAGGTTGCTCATAGTTTTGGTCTGGATGTGAAATCACCCGAATCGATTGATGATTTGAAGGATGAAAGCTTTGATGTAATTAGTTTGTGGCACGTACTGGAGCATCTGCATGATATTGAAGAAGTCATACCTAAGCTTAAAGCTGTACTAAAAGAGAAAGGATATTTAGTAGTTGCAGTTCCTAATTTGTTGTCATGGGATGCTGAAAAATATCAAGATAAATGGGCCGCATATGATGTACCTCGTCACATATATCATTTTTCACCTAAAGATATACAAGGCTTATTTGATAAATTTGGTATGAGAGTTGTAAGTACTTATCCTATGAAGTTTGATTCATTTTATGTTAGCCTATTAAGCGAAAACAAATCTATTATGGCTTATTTGCGTGCTTTTATTAATGGTTTAAGATCAAATATGAGTGCTAAATCTACAGGAAATTACTCCAGCTTGATATACATTATTCAGTAAATAATTAATTAAAAAACATGGATTATCTGATCGGAAAAGAGAGCAATACCAAACAGTCTTTCTGGATACATTTAGTGCTTACCCTTTGCGCAATTATCAGTTTGCTTTTATTGGTGAATCATTTTAAAGTTGTTCAAACTTCAGATCATGTAAAACGAATTATAGAGCGTGAGCTTACAGAGCGAGATGCTAAATTAAGTTCAATTTTCAAATCAATATCTCAAATTCCGGACTCAAAAAAGGAAGAATTATTTAGAGATCGTTCTGCAGAATTAAAGCAGATAGGTGGAATTCTTTACCTCTTTAAGAAAGACTCATTAATTTATTGGTCTTCTAATTTAATTGATCCATCTGATATTAAAGATTTACAAAATCAATCTGTAGTAAAGCTCAATAATGGATGGTACAAAATAACCAATACAAGCATCAACGAACAGAAATTTTTAGGCGCTTTATTGATAAAAAATGAATTTGCTTATAACAATGAGTATTTACCTCAAGACTTTTTTAGTTCTCTATCTTTAGATGGGAGTAATAAAATATCAATTACACCTGGTGAATTAAATATTCATGCACATGATGGTACCTTCCTGTTTTCAATCCAACAGGAATATCCTACAGAGATTAAATCCAATCAGGCTAATATTTTATTTGTAATATTTCAACTGACCTTGGTTTTGCTCTTGAGCCTCATTATTAAGTTTTATAAATGCTATGGATCTATCATACAAAGGAAAGGTTTCATTCCATATTTAATCTTAGCTGATTATTTACTTCTTTGGCTCTTGATTAGGTTTATTCAAATACCAGAAATTTTATATGAATCTTATATCTATTCACCCACCACTTTTGCCGATTTTCTGCACGCTTCCATAGGTGAGTTATTTACCAATTCTATTTTTATTCTCTTCTCTGCTTTTACCCTGGTTAGTTTTTACAAAAATACTCATAAAGATCAGAAGGACAGTAAGATGCGATCTATTCTGGGCGTGATTTTTTTCGTTTTTGTTTTCTTAGTTTCCTCTATAGTTTATGAAACTTTAATTGTTAGTTTATTTAAAAATTCTCAAATCTCTATTGAATTTGGTCAGGACTTTATATCAAATCCAACCATATCGATTATTGCATTTGTAATCGTCAGTTGTTTAAGTTTAGCAATGTATTTTATAGGACGAAAAACATCCAGGTACTTGCACAAAAACTTAAAAGAAGCAAAATGGAATTTTCTTATTGGTTTGGCTATTGTAATATCTTATTGCATAGTTACATACGCGTTTCTGGAATTTAGGTTTGCTTCTTTTCTTTTCTTTTCGGTTTTTGTTTTTTCTTTAATACTATTTAGTAACAAAGCATTTAAGCTTACGACTGTATATGTGGTAGGATACCTTTTATTATTTGCGATCTATTTAGGTTTTCTTTCATCTGAAATTTTAATTTCAAAAGAGAGAGAGCAAAGAATTGTGATTACTGAAATGATTGCAAACAATCGTGATCCAATGGCAGAATTTGTATTCGAAGGTATAATAGAAGATATTTATGCTGATTCAGCATTAATTGCTGCGATACACCATATCGGTGATGGGGATATTGAACAAAGAATTGCAGATCGGATTATAAACTATTTTAACCAGCAAAATGTGAATCGATTTGTGCCCTATATCACCATATGTGATTCAGCCAGATTATTAAACTTACAGCCAGGAAATTATTTGGTCAATTGCGATGAATATTTTCGTGACGCGATTACAGAATCGGGTATAAAAACAGGACATCCTGATCTGTTTTTTATGAGAAATAATTCAGTTAATAATACATATATCATAAATTTATTTTTCCCCAATAATTCAGATCAATTATCAAAACATATATACATTGAATTGGTTTCTGAATTTATTCCGGAAGGATTGGGTTACCCTGAATTACTGGTAGATGAGACCTCAAATTTGTCTGGTACAGAATTGGTAAATTATTCTTTCGCTAAATATAAAAACGGAGTCTTAATTTATAAGTTTGGAGATTATCAGTACAGTTTAAACTTACAAAACTATGAAACAATAGGGGCAGGAAAAGAGAGTTTTAACAGCAATGAGTACAATCATATTTTAATCAAAAAGAATAAGGAATCAAGTTTTATTATCAGTAAAGAGAACAAAGATATTATTGAAACCATTGCACCTTTTTCTTATTATTTTATCTTTTTAACCTTATTCCTGTTTTTCTTTTACCTGATTACGAATTTTTCAATAAAAATATTTAAGGTTCAAATTAGTTTCAGAAATCGATTTCAATTTACACTTTTAAGTATTATTCTAACTTCATTTCTAGTAATTGGGATCACCACCATGCTATATCTGGTTCACCTGAACGATACAAAGAATAATGAAATTTTAAGCGAAAAAGCGCACTCAGTTTTAATTGAGCTCGAACATAAGTTGGCCAATGAAGATCACCTGGGGCCTGATATGTATCAAACTTTAAATGATTTACTCGTCAAGTTTTCTTTGGTTTTCTTTTCAGATATTAATTTATATTCTTTAGATGGAAGATTAATTGCTTCTTCGAGATTGCAATTATTTGATGTTGGACTGCAATCTGGATTGATGAATATAGCTGCTTTTGATGTGTTGGCTAACAAAGAAAAACTTTTGTTCATACAAAATGAGAAATTGGGTAATTATGAATATTTATCGGCCTATGTGCCTTTTAGAAATGCTGAAAACAAACTGATTGCTTATTTAAACCTGCCGTATTTTGCACGTCAAACAGAAATTCAACTGGAGATCACAAATTTCTTGGTAGCCCTGGTAAATATATATGTGCTGTTTTTTGTTATTGCTGTCTTAGTTACTATTGTAATTTCTCGCCGCATATCCAAGCCTCTGCAATTAATTCGACAGAGTATTGGTGGCATAAGACTTGGAAAATCTAATGAAAAAATTAACTGGAGTCGAAAAGATGAAATAGGTGAACTCATAACCGAATATAATCGAATGATTGATGAATTAACTCAAAGTGCACGATTATTGGCCCGTTCAGAGCGTGAGAGTGCATGGCGAGAAATGGCAAAACAGGTTGCTCATGAGATTAAAAATCCTTTAACTCCAATGAAGTTAAGTGTTCAATACTTGAAAAGAGCATGGGATGAAGATGCGAAAGATTGGGATCAGCGATTGGATCGGTTTACAAAAACCATCATCGAACAAATTGATTCTTTATCTGAAATTGCCAGTGCCTTCTCTGATTTTGCAAAAATGCCAATTCAAAAATCAGAATTTATCGATATTAAGCAAATAATCAATACGGCCTTGGAGCTGTATAAAGAAAACACGGATGTTAAATTCCTACTTCATTTACCTGAAGATGAATACATCGTTAGATCTGATAAAAACCAAATGCTAAGGGTCTTTAATAACCTGATCAAAAACTCAATTCATGCCATCGGGAATAAGAAAGGCGGCCAAGTAACCATTTCTATAAAAAAGTCTCAATACGAACAAATTGTGATGATTGCAGATAATGGAGATGGTATTTCTGATGAAATGGCCGATAAAATTTTCTCTCCCAATTTTACAACAAAAACAGGAGGGATGGGACTCGGCTTAGGAATTGTGAAAAATATTGTTTTAAATACTGGAGGAGAAATTTGGTTTGAATCTGAGTTAAACAAAGGAACTGCTTTTTATATTTCTTTTCCCCATTCCGATAGAATAGAGAATGCAAATTTATAAGGCATTTTGTTAACTTTACCATCTAAATAATTTTAATTTGAATCCGATAAAAAAGTTAGCCGGCCAAACGGCGATTTATGGCTTACCAAGTATTTTTGGTAGAATTTTGAACTACCTTTTGGTGCCCTTATACACACGTGTTTTTAGTCAGGAGGAATATGGGGTTGTAATCATCATGTACTCTTTTGTGGCTATTACTTTTATCATCCTAACCTACGGAATGGAAACCACATTTTTTAGGTATTCGGAGCTTGAGAAAGGCAAACGAAATGTATTCAATACCATTCTTTCATCCATTTTGCTTTCAACACTCATTTTTTTGGTTTTTAGTATCGGGTTTGCAAATAATATTGCTGCACTTATTGAATATCCGAAACATGCTGATTATGTGATTTTATTTGCAATTATACTGGCATTGGATGCCATCACGGCTATTCCATTCGCGAGATTGCGGGCTCAAAACAGACCTGTAAAATTTGCCAGTATTAAGTTTATCAATATTGGATTAAATATTGGCTTAAATCTGATTTTTTTATTGCTCTGCCCATATATTCTCAAGTCGTCAAATACTTCATTAAGTAATTTTGTATTGTTGTTTTTCAGACCAGAATGGGGCCTCATCATTTATGTTTTTATTGCCAATCTTATTGCCAGTGCGGTTACTTTAATTTTGTTATTAACAGAGTTCAAGAATTTCCGCTTTAATATAGATTTTAATTTATGGAAGAAGATTATGGTTTATGCACTTCCATTGCTTTTAACAGGCTTGGCCGGAGTGATGAATGAAACCTTTGGTCGGATTTTAATGAAGTATTTATTACCGGCTGATATAGCCGAGCAACAAGTTGGAATTTATTCGGCCAGTGTGAAAATTGCAATATTATTGAACCTGTTTGTTCAGGCATTTCGATATGCTGCTGAGCCCTTTTTCTTCTCCTACGAAAAAGAGAAAGATTCAAAAAAAACCTATGCCCGTGTGATGAATTATTTTGTAATTGCAACATCATTGATTTTTTTAGGCTTAATGATGTACATTGATCTTGTGGTTCTGATCATTGGCGAGCGATTTAGAGAAGGAATAGCCGTCATCCCAATACTATTATTGGCCTATCTGTTTTTAGGGGTATTTTATAATCTTTCCATTTGGTATAAATTAACAAATAAAACCATTTACGGTGCTTTGCTGGCAACCGGAGGTGCCGTAATTACGGTTGTTTTCAACTTTATTTGGATTCCACGATTTGGTTATGTTGGAACTGCCTGGACAACTTTTATATGTTATGGTTCAATGATGATGGCATCATTTTTTATTGGAAGGAAACATTATCTCATTAAATATGATATTTCTAGAATATTGGGATATCTAAGTTTCTCTGTTTTATTATTCCTATTGAGCGAATATTTTACTTTAGATGGATTTGTGGCTAACCTTATAAAGAATTCAATCATACTATTTGTATTTATTTTGACCGTTTATTTTGCAGAGCGGAAAGATTTCAAATCCTTTTTTATGAATAATTAAGATTTTCCTTAATTCACGGATACCATTAATTCCTCCAGAAACATATATTTTCTGTAATTTAGCGCACGAATTACAGAAAAACTGACAAAACATTTAATGTTATGTTGTCAATTCGAATAAACCTGAACTCAATAAAAGAAATTAACAAAGACACTTTATGAATATCAAAATTGTCAATCAATCAAAGCATGCCTTGCCTTCATACGAAACATCTTCATCTGCAGGAGTTGATTTAAGAGCAAACATTGATCAGGAAATAAAACTTGAACCTTTGCAAAGAGCACTCATACCAACAGGTTTGTTTATTGAATTGCCCAAAGGTTTTGAAGCTCAGGTTAGGCCCAGAAGCGGTTTGGCTTATAAAAAAGGGATTACTGTTTTAAACAGCCCGGGAACCATAGATGCCGATTATCGCGGCGAAATTAAAGTGATCCTTGTAAATATATCAAATGAAAATTTTATGGTTCAGGATGGTGAACGAATTGCTCAAATGATTGTGTCGACGCATGAACAAGCTGAATGGATAGAGGTAGATGTTTTAGAAGATTCTGAAAGAGGCGCAGGTGGATTTGGCCACACCGGAACGAACTAAATTTTGAACTGATTAGACTTTGATGAAAACAATTCCCCACATTCTTCTTTTTATTGCTATAGTTTTTGCTGTACCTATAATTACTTATAGTCAGACAAGCAAAGTAGAAACTAAGCATCAGATTTCGATACTTGATCGAAAAAACAATGCAAAGCTTTTTATTGATGCCAATAAAAAAAAGAATGCAGGTGCTTTGAAAGAAGCAGAAATGCTCTATCAAAAGTGCATTGAATTAGATCCTCAAGATGCGGCTTCGATGTATGAACTTGCCCGCATTTACATTTTAAATAACAATTTGGCTGAAGCTCAAATAATGGCTAAAATGGCCACCGAAATTGATAGTACCAATACCTGGTATAAGCTCTTACTTTCGAACATTTATAAAATCGACAAAGCTTATGCAAGCAGTGTTGGAGTTTTGGAGGATTTGGTAAGGCAAGATCCTGAAAACCTTGAGTTCAACAAGGAATTAGCTTACAATTATGTAATGATAGGAGAGAATGAAAAAGCCATTCAATTGTTAAACATCATTGAAGGGAAAGTTGGAGTTAATGAACAGATTTCAATGCAAAAGCAAAAGTTGTATACTGGTTTAAAGATGGCTGATTCTGCGATAGTCGAAATTGAGAAACTCATCAAGGAATTTCCACTCGAAGCAAGGTATTACGCTTTATTGGCAGAGCTTTCCTTACAAAATAAATTTGATGATAAAGCTCTTTGGGCTTATTCAAAAATTGTGGAATTGGATCCTGAAAATGCCTATATCCACATTTCGCTTTCCGATTTTTATCGTAAATCTGGAAATAATTCAAAAGCATTGGATGAATTAAAATTGGGATTTTTAAATGATGAACTGGATATAGATTCAAAAATTCAAATTATGCTCTCGTATTATACACCTGAGCAAATTTTTGAAGAGAATAATCCTGAAGCTTTTGACCTTATAACTTTATTGGCCGATAAATATCCTGAGAATACCCGTATCCTTGCCATTAAATCTGAAGTCTTATATCAAGCCAGAGATTTTGAAAAAGCCCATGAAATTTTATTAAAAGTTGTGAATATTGACAGTACTTTATTCGCTTCTTGGGAACAGTTACTCATCACTGAATCTGCCCTGTCTGATTTTGAATCATTGAAAAAGAACAGTCAAAAAGTAATCCGTTTATTTCCCCGACGCCCCATCGCTTATTTATTTGCAGGAATGGTTGATTCTCAGGAGGGGAAGCATAAAGAAGCTCTTGAATATTATAAAAAGGGAATAAAACTAGTTGTAAATAATGCGGCATTAAGTGTTCAATTTTATTCTTTCTTAGGAAACTCTTACCACGAATTGGGAGATGATGGAGCTTCAGATCAGGCTTATGAAAGTGCTTTACGACTGGATCCGGAAAATGCATTAATCTTAAATAATTATGCTTATTATTTATCGCTCCGTTCTGAAAAGTTAGATTTAGCCAAACAAATGTCGTTTAAGGCAGTACAGCTGGACCCCGAAAATGTTTCAAACATTGATACAAAAGCATGGGTACTTTATAAATTAGAAGATTATGAAGAGGCCAAAAAAATAATCGAAAAAGCATTGGCCATTAGTGATGAAAATTCGGCTGAAGTTTTTGAGCACTATGGTGATATTTTATTCCGGTTGGGTGAAAAGAAAAAAGCGATTAAGTGGTGGAAAAAGGCACGTAAAAAAGGCACAGATTCCAAGTGGCTAAACAAAAAAATAAAGGATAAAAAACTATATGAACCCAAGATATAACACGAACTACTCAAGATTAATTTGGGTTCATTTTTAAACTACAATAATTGAATGTTAATGAATAATTGGATGAGATTAAAATCGGTACATATATTTATACTTATGCTACTGATTATTGGGACAGGATGTAAGACGACAAGAAAACTAATTAAGGAGCCTTTAAAAGAAGAAGGAATCGATTACTTATTTGAACAGTTGAAGGCAAATGAATTGAATTATAACTCATTCAAAGCAAAATTTAACTTAGATTATACCCACAATAAAAAGAAAACGGAGTTTAAAGGTCAGATCCGGATTATGAAAGATAGTTTGATTTGGGTCTCGTTTTCGCCAGCGCTGGGAATAGAAGCAGCCCGAATGTTGATCACAAATGATTCGGTTAAATTCATCAATCGTATTAATAAAACTTATTTTGTGGGCGATTATAAGTACCTGAATGAGTTTTTAGAAACCAATGTAGATTATGATGTTTTACAGGCCCTCATTATAGGCAACGATTTAAGCCACTACGAAAATGGGAAATTCAGAGCACATATTGATAATATGAAATATAAATTATCCACTGCATCCCGCTCTAAGCTTAAAAAGTATGTTCGTAAAAATGAGTTGAACCCCATTGTATTTATTCAAAATATTTGGTTGTTGCCCGAGAGTTTTAAAATTTCTCAACTATCTTTAAAAGAAATTAAAAAGGAGAATAAAAAGCTTGAAGTTAAATACAGCAAATTTGTGGAAATAGGGACACAGTTGTTTCCTAAAGTTGCAGACTTTAATTTGCAGGCAGAAACAAAAACAGATGTGCACATTGTATACTCGAAATTTTCAATCGATGAGAAATTAAATTTCCCCTTTTCTGTATCAAGAAAATTTCAGCATATTACGAAATTAGAATAAAATTGGTTTAATGAATAATTACGTTTTTTCAGAGGTATACAGCAAAAAAACATGCATTATTTTATTGATGTTGTTTTTTGCATATTCTGTGAATGCTCAGAGCAGAAAGGAAAAACTGGAACAAGAAAAGCTCAAAATTGAAAACGAAATCAATTATACCAACCAACTTCTTAATTCAACCAAAACTAATCGTGCCAACTCATTGCAAGAGTTAATCCTGATAAACAATAAAATTAAACAACGAGAAAAACTGATATCAAACTACTCCGATGAAATTAGCGAATTTGACCAAATAATTAAGATAAATAACACCAATATTCAGAATTTGGAAATTGATTTATCACAGGCTAAGCATGAATATGCTCAGCTCATTAATTATGTTTTTCGGAATAAAAATTCGACCGATCGATTGATGTATATTTTTGCTGCTGAAAATTTTAATCAGGCCTACCAACGATTAAGGTATTTGCAGTATTACACCCAATTTCGTAAATCACAAGCACTCAGAATTGAACAAATGAAAGATTCAATTACTGCAATGAATCACACAATTAAAGTGAGGAAAGATGATAAACTTGCTGTTTTAAAACTTCAGCAAACTGAAGCAACGGTTTTACGAGAAGATAAGCTGCAACAAAATAATAGGATTACAAATCTTACCAAACAAGAAACTCAGCTGAGGAAAAAAATCAGGCAAAAGAAGAGTGAGGCTGATCGACTGAACAATGCAATAAATGATATCATTTCAGCCGAAATAAAAACGGCTGCAGCCACTGCCAAAAAAAGTGGTTCAGAAAAACGTTCAAACATCATTTCCTTAACTCCCGACGAACTTAAATTAACAAATTCTTTTTCAAAGAATAAAGGGAAACTGCCGTGGCCATCAGAGTATGGAATTGTTTCCAGTACTTTTGGAGAGCATAATCATCCGGTTTTGAAACGCATAAAAGTAAAAAACAATGGAATTGATGTATTAACCAATGTGGGCGAAAATGCCAGAGCTGTATTTAACGGAAAAGTAATTAGTGTAAGAACAATAACCAATTCTAATGTTGCTGTAATTGTGAGGCACGGAGAATACTTTACAGTTTATTCAAATTTGGCTGAAGCATTTGTTAAAACAGGTGATGAGGTTCGTACAAAGCAATCTCTGGGCGTAGTTTACACCAATCCATCTGAATCAAAGACTGAATTGCATTTTGAAATTTGGAAAGGAAAAGTTTTACTAAACCCCCAATCATGGGTGGTTAAATAAAGGTTATTAAGCTCAATTTGAAATTAAAATTGTTGTAAAATCAGCATCTTGTAGCTGTTGGATTATAAATTATCAAGATTACTAGACTATAGATATTAGATAAAAATGCCTTTTTTAAGGTCTGGCATCTAATATCTCGTGTCTTGATTTAGTTATCAAATCAAAATCTTACTCAGGTTATTATTTATAAACCTTAGGTGTAATTTCTCCTTTAATAACTCTCAATGCGTTCATTGATAAAGCCCTCATCTCATCTTCACCAGGATAAATATAAACAGGCGCCAATCGTTCAACATGCTCAATAATTTGTTTGGTAAACCATTTGTCATGAGCAATACCTCCGGTAATTAAAATTCCATCGATATCACCTTTTAAAACCGCTGCCATGGCGCCAATAGATTTAGACACCTGATAGGCCATTGAAGAGTAAATTAATTTGGCGTATTTGTCGCCTGCTTTTACTCTTTGCTCAACTTCGTAGGCGTTATTGGTATCGAGATAAGCAACCAGTCCGCCTTTTCCTGTAATCATTTTTTTTATTTCCTTCTCGGTGTATTTTCCGCTAAAACAAGTTTTTACCAAATCGCCAACCGGAAGCGTACCGCTTCTTTCTGGCGAGAATGGACCTTCACCATCTAAGCCTTGATTAACATCCACTACCCAGCCTCTTTGATGGGCTCCAACCGTAATTCCTCCGCCGAGATGAACCACGATTAAATTGAGGTCTTCGTATGTTTTTAGAAGTTGTTGAGCATGTTGACGCGCAACAGCTTTTTGATTCAGTGCATGAAAAATGGATTTACGTTGAAATTCGGGATGTCCGCTGATACGAGCAACATCAGAAAGCTCGTCAACCACCACCGGATCAGTGATGTAAGCTTTTGCTTCGGGCAATGAATCTGCAATGTCTTTGGCAATGAGTCCTCCTAAATTACTGGCATGCTCGCCCATGGGAGGATTTTTAAGATCTGAAATCATCGCCTCATTTACTTCGTAAACACCCGATTCAATAGGTTTTACCAAACCCCCACGTCCAACAACAGCCTTCACATAATTTTCTGAAATTTCAGCCTCATTCAACTCATCAATAATGAGTTGTTTACGAAATGGGAGTTGCTCAACAATAGATTCGTATTGATCCAAATCATCATTGTTGTGCTTAATGTTCTTTACAAAAATGGGATCCTCATTATGATAGACCGCAATTTTTGTTGAGGTTGAGCCCGGGTTGATTGCTAATATTCTTATTTCTTCCATTAATCCTTATAAAGTCAATAAAAATTTAAATTAAGCGATGGCTGCCGATAAAGCAATTGATAAATATTTACTTTTCTCCGAGTCAGCCCTTGAAGTTAATACTATTGGAACGGTTGCTCCCATAATAACTGCTGCTGCGCTTGCACCACCTAAAAAGCTCAATGTTTTATAAAGGATGTTAGCTCCATCAATATCAGGGCCTAAAATTAAATCAACATCGCCTGCAACATCACTGGTAATATGCTTGAGCTCTGCAGCTTTTTTAGAGATGGCATTATCGATGGCTAGTGGTCCATCAATGATACAACCTGTAATTTGTTTACGGTAATTCATCATTGAAATAGTAGCTGCATGCATGGTTGCTTCCATAGCAGGATTTACGGTTTCAACCGAGCCTACAATGGCTACTTTAGGATTTGGATTACCCAGTCGGTGAAACACATCTACAGCGTTTTCAATGATTGCAATTTTTTTGCTTAAATCGGGTGAAACATTCATGGCTGCATCAGTTACACCTAATAATTTATGATAGAATGGTGTTTCGAAAACAGCTACATGGCTTAAGGTTGCACCTTTACGAAGTCCTTTTTCTTTATCCAAAACACATTTCATCAAAACACCTGTGCCAACCAGACCCTTCATTAAAATTTCTGCCTCTCCATTTCTGATAAGAGAAACGGCCATTTTAGATGCTTCAACTTTATTTTCGATATCAATGATTCGAATTCCATCAAGGTCGAATTTAATTTTTTGACAAATTGCTTTGATATTTCTTAAATCTCCAACCAAAATAGGCTCAATAATTCCTTCAGATTTTGCATTGCTGATCGCTTCAAGTACGTGCTGATCTCCTGCTGCTGCAACAGCTATTTTTTTTGTTTTGCTGTTTTTTGCTACATCAACAATTTCCGATAAATGTTTAATCATTACTTCAATTTTATTAGATAAATATCCCAATTATATTTTTGCAAAAGTATAAAATAATTGTGAGCAGTTTAAGCTAATTGTGAAAATTATAACAATAGCTTGATTAATTTTTATTTAAAAATCTTTCAGTTAGTAAGATTTATTATTCTTATTGTATGTTTCTGATACATCTGACCTATTTTAATGCTCAGTTATAGCAGACAAGAACTCCCCAATTATTGATCCAATTAATTTTGTAATTTTGCAGTAGAAAATTTTTGCAAAATGAATTCAGTAATCAACTTTGACAAGAAGCACAACTTTCTAAACATTAAAGAACGAGACGCATTCTAGTGGTCTTACTTCCAGTCTTTTATTTTTCTTAAAATTATTTACTATTAAAAATCTTTAATGTTATGGAATTACCATTTGCAGAATCGTATAAAATTAAAATGGTCGAATCGATCAGAAGAAGTACCAAAGAAGAACGCTTACAATGGATCAAAGAAGCAAAGTATAATTTATTCAATTTAAAAAGTGATCAGGTTTTTGTTGATCTTTTAACCGACTCGGGTACAGGCGCCATGAGCGACAAACAATGGTCGGAAATGATGATAGGTGATGAAAGTTATGCCGGAGCATCTTCCTATTTTAAAATGAAGTCAGCCATTAAAAATATTTTGGGCTTCGATTTCTTTTTGCCTACACACCAAGGGCGAGCCGCCGAGAACGTATTATTTTCTGTGCTTGTTAAGGAGGGCGATATTGTTCCCGGAAACTCTCATTTTGATACCACAAAAGGTCACATCGAATTTAGAAAAGCTACTGCAGTTGATTGCACCATTGATGAAGCTTTTGATACCACAATTGTTCATCCCTTTAAAGGAAACCTCAATATTGATAAACTTAGAAGCGTATTAACGGATAATCCAAAAGAACGGATTCCGGTAATTATGGTTACAGTTACCTGCAATTCTTCAGGAGGACAGCCTGTAAGCATGCAGAACTTAAAAGAAGTTAAAAGCCTGGCAGATGAGTTCGGTATTCCGGTATTTTTCGATTCTGCACGTTTTGCTGAAAATGCTTATTTCATCAAAACCCGTGAAGAAGGTTATGCTGATAAAAGCATTAAGGAAATCGTAAAAGAAATGTACACTTATGCCGATGGCATGACCATGAGCAGCAAAAAAGACGCCATTGTAAATATGGGCGGATTTGTTGCTTTTAAAGATGAAGAATTATTAAAGAAAGCCAGTGTGTTTAACATCATGTTTGAAGGGTATTTAACCTATGGTGGAATGTCAGGTCGTGATATGAATGCTTTGGCGCAAGGTTTAGATGAAGGAACCGAATTTGATTATCTACAAACCCGAATTGGTCAGGTCGCTTATTTAGGTCAAAAATTGGTGGATGCAGGTGTTCCCGTTTTAGTTCCATTTGGTGGTCATGGAATATTTATCGATGCCAAAAAATTTCTTCCAAATCTTCCTAAAGAAGAATATATTGCTCAAACATTAGCGGTTGAGGTTTATGTTGAAGGTGGAATCCGTTCAGTTGAAATAGGAACACTTTTGGCGGATCGTGACCCGATAACTCGCGAGAACAGATATCCTGAATTGGAAATGCTCAGACTGGCGATACCCAGAAGAACATATACCAATAACCATATGGATTATATTGCGGCAAGTATCATCAATGTTTTCGAAAGAAGAGATCAAATTAAAAGCGGATATAAAATCATATCTGAAGCCCCAATTCTTCGACATTTTACCGTCGGACTCGAAAAAATTTAAGGACTGATTTATTATCTATTTATTGTCTATTTTTGTATCCTTACTATTTTGAACAAATATGACTGATATTCTGATGGATAAAACGAAAAAACTAAATAGATATAAAAGGGTTTATACTCAATTGGAGGAATTACTGAAAAACAGTGATGACCCCATCTCAAACCAGGCAACGATTATAGCCATCCTACATAATAAATTTGATTATTATTTCTGGACTGGCTATTATCGTTTGTTGGATAAAAAACTAATTGTAGGACCATATCAAGGATCTGTTGCTTGTATACAATTGGCTAAAGATAAAGGTGTTTGCTGGGCAGCCATTAACAGCAAAAAAACCATGATTGTACCCGATGTACACGAATTCGCAAATCACATTGCTTGTGACTCCCGATCTAAATCAGAGATTGTGGTGCCTATAAAAAACCAAGAAGGAGAAATTGTAGCTGTGTTGGATGTGGATAGTAAAGAGCTGAATTCATTTGATGAGGTCGATGCTGAAGGCCTTGAAATGATTGTGAAATTAATTTATAAATCATAGCAATTTGAACTTATTAGATATTATATTAATCGCTTTTGCATTAACAACCTCAGTGTTTTCATTAAGCTTGGTTGCCAATGTACAAAAATGCCTGACATTATTTGAGAAGACAAGATTAGTAGGCTTGTTCACACTCTTTCCTGCCATTTTTTTATGGGTTGGTTATTGGATAGGCGTGCTTATTCTGATGCTAATGAATTGGCCTACTGAATGGATTTTTGTTGTGCTAATACTTATTATTGGGATGAGGATGATATTTAGATCCTTCAAAACAAATGCCGACGACAGAACTTACCAATATGGAAAATTTAGGGTGGTATTTGCTTTAACTATTGCTTTGGCTTCTCCGGCACTAATTTTAGGTATTGGATTCGCTTTTACGAATGTTGCAATTTATACCTACCTTATTGCTATGGTAATTAGCGGTTTGGTTTTAAGTGTTTCGGGAATGATTATCGGAAAAAAGACAGGGAAATACGAAATGGGAAATAAATTAATTTTTCTGGGTGGAATTATCTTTGCAGGAATCGCATTAAAAAATGCACTTTTCTTGCTTGAAATTTTTTAATTGGGAGTTAAAATTATGGGACATAAAATTAGAATAACAAAAGAGTTTCGTTTTGAAATGGCACACTCATTACCAAATCATCTTGGGCTTTGTAAAAATATACATGGGCATTCTTATACCCTGGGAGTGACCTTAATTGGAAAACCCATTTCTGACTTAACAAAGCCAGATGTAGGAATGGTTATGGATTTTGGCCATTTAAAATCCATTGTTAAAGAAAGTATTGTAAATAAATTTGATCATGCATTGGTTTTAAATCAAGGTGTTCAATCTTCTCTTTTAAAAGAATTACAAAGCAATTTTGATAAAATAATATTGGTTGATTATCAACCAACAAGTGAGTTTTTATTGTTGGATTTTGTAAACATTTTAAGACCTCTTATTCCGGATGAGATACAACTTTATAGTTTAAAACTTAGAGAAACAGCTACTTCAGTAGCTGAATGGTACGCTTCCGACAATTAAAATACTATTCATTTCTTTCTCAAAATATGATACTTATCATATTTCTTTCTTTGTATTAGATGCGAGAGTAAGTTACTTTTGTATCTAAATACTAACATATATAAAAGCATTGGTATGAAGAGAGGAATTTGGACATTATTTTTATCCTTAATATTTAGTTTGGGATTTGCCCAGGATGAATTATCCCCATTTTATAAAATTGCAGAATTAGATGGTTCCATCAATGCTCATGTTGATAAAGTAATTCAATCATTGAGCAATTCAAATTTTGAAGTCATTGGCAAATATAGCCCGGAAAAGAACGACAAACTTTTTGTGATTGCTTACACCAGTAAGGATTTAAAAGATTTAAGCCTGAAGTTTGAAGACCGGGGAGCGTTAGCTGCTACTTTAAAAATTGGTTTTGTCGAAAAAGAGGGTAAAACAACCATCAGTATGCTAAATCCTTTGTATATGTTTTATGCTTATTTGCTCGAAAATGGAGATTCTTATGAAAAAGAATTTCAAAAAATAAATTCGGATGCCATAGCAGCTATAAAAAATATGGGTAATGAGATGACTCAGTTTGGTGGAACAAAAAGCAAAAAACAGCTTAAAAAATATCGTTATAAAATAATGATGCCCTTTTTTACAAGTCCTGTAAAATTAAATGAATTTAGCTCATTTGAAGAAGGCCTCAGAATCATCCGGGCCAATCTTGAAATTAAAAGAGGTGGGGCAGTAAAAGTATATGAGCAGATTTTTGAAGACAAGAAAATTGCAGTATTTGGGGTTGGATTATTAGATCCTGAAAAAGGAGAAATGAATTTTTTGCCTAAGATTGGAGAAGATCACATTGCAGCCATGCCTTATGACATCATTCTTCAGGGGAATAAAGCAACAATATTACATGGAAAGTTTAGGTTTGCCTTATATTGGCCGGAATTAACCATGGGAACATTTATGAAAATTATGAGTACTCCAGGGAATGTGAAGGACTTTATGGAGGACCTGACTAAGTAAGCTAATAATACTAAATAAAAAGAGGCTCAGATGGTTGAGCCTCTTTTTTTTGTTTTATTTCCTTTATATTGAGAAATATTTATAAATTTGAATGGAATTCAGTTACCAGCCACAATTGAATTTTACATAAAACTTTCATTTTTTAATCACTTATGAATACTTGACTAATGACTGTAATAAAAATAATTATTGCCGTTTATGTATTACTTGTTTTTTTAGCAACATTTGCTCTTGAAAAAGATAAAAAAAAACGATTGTCTTTTTTCATATATTGTTTAATTTTTACTCCGATAACGGGGATGTTTAAAAAATTGATTTTGATAAAAAAGACAAATGGCATACATACGGTGGTTCATTATCGCTGTGAACGATGCGGCTTTGAATTTACCCAACCTCAAGAATATTGTAGTTTATGTGCCAAGGAAGGAGTTCGTGTAAAGCTCAAAAGACATGGTATGAAAATTCATTAATCCTTTGTTTTTATCAGCTCAGCATATCAATTTAAAAACTCTTAGAAGAATATATAAAAAAGAAAAGCCCCAAATATTTGAGGCTTTTCTTCTGTTTCTATCCTATCAGCTTACGTTTGGTTAAGTAGGCTATGTGATACATGGTTGGTACAATAATCAGGGTTAAGAAAGTTGCGAAAGTTAATCCAAAAATTACGGTCCATGAAAGAGGGCCCCAAAATGTGACCATATCGCCACCAATTGAAAATTGAGGATTAAAATCTGTTAACAGCGTTCTGAAGTTCACATTCATTCCAATGGCCATAGGAATTAATCCGAGGATGGTAGTTATGGCTGTAAGTAATACCGGTCTTAAACGGGTTTTCCCGCCTTCAACAATACATTCGACAGACTGTTCAGGGCTTAGAATTGTTTTTTCATCAACACCCAGTTCACTGCGTTTTCTTCGTTTTAGCAAATCGATATAGTCAACCAAAACGATGGCATTGTTTACAACAACTCCCGCTAATGACACAATTCCAATTCCTGTCATAATAATCACCACATTCATATTAAAGGTTGCAATACCTCCAAATACACCAATGGTGCTGAAAAGTACACTCGCCAAGATGATCAGAGGTCGTACAACAGAGTTAAATTGTGAAACCAGAATAATGAAGATTAATGAAATGGCAATGACCAGTGCTTTACCTAAAAATGCAGTCGATTCCTGCTGATCTTCCTGCTCGCCGGTAAAGGCATACTGATATCCTGATGGCATCTCGAAGCTTGCCAAACGCTCTTGAATTTTTGCATTGATTTCGTTGGCATTAAAACCTTCAATTACATTAGAGTATAAGGTTACAACCCGATCCATATCTCTACGTTTTACAGCTCCGTAAGTTGAACTATACTCAATGGAGACCAAGGCTGCAATTGGAATTTGTACCATCTTCCCTTTTTGGTTTTGGAAAGTCATTTTTTGATTCAATAAAGCGGGTATTTCGTAACGATATTTATCCATCATCCTTAACTGGATGGGATATTCTTCTTCTCCCTCTTTATATTCAGAGATTTCTTTTCCAAACAAGGCTGTTCGCATGGTCATTGCTATCTGTGCGGTCGATAAATTATACCTTCTGGCTTTTTCACGATCAATATGAACAATCATTTCTGGTTTACCAATATCCAAATCAACTTTGAAACCTTCAATCCCCTCAATGTTAGCATCATGAATAAAGCTTTCCATACTGCTTGATAATGATAATAAATTGTTAAAGTCTTTGCCACTAATTTCGATATTGATGGGCTTACCTGTTGGTGGGCCCATATTACTTTTCTCGACAGAAACCAGAACTCCCGCATACTTCCCGATCACATGATTCCCAATTTCTTTCATTAACTCAGAAGTGCTTAAGCCATCCCGATATTCATAATCAACAAAGGTGACAGTGATTCGACCTTTATGAGGAGTATCACCAATAGCCAAAAAGTCGCTTTCGCTGTTTGAACCGGCTCCAACATTGGTTAAAATGGATTCAACCACATCATCATATGGTTTTAAAACTTCAAAGACTTTGTTTTCAAGTTCGACCATAAAAGTATTGGAAGTCGTGATATCTGTTCCTATGGGAAGTTCGGCTAAAACATTAATATATTTGGGCTCTCCATCAGGGAAAAATAAAACCTTAGGCTGTCGGGCTCCCAAAAACATGATGGTAAAAATCAATAGTAAGAAAGTGCCGATGATGAAATAAAATGGATTTCTCTTTCGAAGTGCAAATTGCAATACTTTTAAGTAAAAGTTTTCCAATTTAGGTAAGCCAACTTCTTGAAACCACTGACCTTTTGATTTGAAATAGTAAACATTAAACAGTGTGACAAAAGAAGCAATCACAATTATATTTCCTAGCCAATTGATTCCAGTGATGAAGAAAAATGCTGCAAATGCCAGAAGCACACTTACAATAATATTGATCTTCTTTTTATTGCTTTCTTTTAATTTCTGAATGGGGTTAAAAGTGGAAGCAAAAACAGGGATAATAATCAATGCTACAAATAAGGATGATGACAACACAATGATCAGTGTTATGGGTAGAAATTTCATAAACTCACCCACCAATGAATCCCAAAAAATGAGTGGAAAAAAAACAGCAAGTGTTGTGAGTGTAGACGAAATAATGGGCATGGCAATTTCACCTACAGCATTTTTGGCTGCACTAAATAACGAGTGGCCTTTATTGTTAAAACGTACGATGTTTTCAACCACTACAATTGCATTGTCAACAAGCATTCCTAAGGCCAGGATTAATGAGAATAGTACAATCATATTAATCCGCATTCCCATCATTCCAATTACCACAAATGAAATAAACATCGACATTGGAATGGCAAAACCTACAAAGAGGGCGTTTCGGGTTCCCAAGAAAAAGAATAAAACAATGATAACGAATAACATTCCGAGGATAATACTGTTTTCCAAATTGCTTAATTGCATTCGGACCATATCGGAAGTATCGTTGGTAATTGAAATCTTTAAATTTTCCGGAAGCATATGATTTGCCTTGGCCTCATCAAGAATTTCAAAAACCTGGTCGGTAGTTGCAAGGATGTTTTCACCACTTTTTTTCACCACTTGTAAAGAAACAACCGCTTGTTTATTTAGGCGGGCGAAACTATTGGGTTCGGCAAATCCATCGATAACTTCAGCAACATCTTTTAAATAAACAATTTTTTGATCTTCATTTTTGATGATGATGTTCTCAATTTCTTTCATGGAGGTAAATTCACCATCGGTACGAATTGATCGTCGAGTACCACCAAGCTTAATTTCCCCGGCCGAAATGGAAAGGTTTTCTGCCGCTATGGCTCCTTCAATATTATCGAAATTGAGTTTGTTTGAAGCCAATTTGTGCATATCCACGTTAATCTTAATTTCCCGATCTGTGATTCCAGTAATATCGACCCGTGCAACTTCATAAATAGTTTCAATTTCATCTTCCAGGTATTCAGCATATTTTTTCAATTCTATCAAACTGTAGTCTCCGGATAGATTGATGTTAATGATTGGGAATTCAGACATCTCAATATCTTCAACAACCGGATCACTGTCCAAATCATTTGGGAGTTCATTTTTTGCTTTATCAACCGCATCTTTAACATCGGTTAATGCCTCTGATATTTCAACATTGGTATTGAATTCAATAAAAACCAATGAATAATCCTGAGCCGAAGTGGAGGTCATTTTTTTTATTCCTTTAATGGTCTCAATTTCTTTTTCCAGAGGCCGACTGATCAGGTTTTCAATATCGACGGGAGCATTTCCCGGATAAACTGTGGAGACCAAAATCCATGGTACTGAAATATCGGGCTGAAGCTCTTTTGGAAGATTTACATAAGAGAATAATCCGAACAAGGCCAATGCAATTGTTAACAGAAATACAGTATTCTTGTTTTTAAGTGCAATGGTGGTTAATTTAAATTCTCTGGTGACTTTTTCTGTTTTTTCTTTGATACTCATCTGCTTATATTTTTATCAGATAATGTCTAGTTTTTTTCAATGATTGATCCGTCTGTTACTTGGTTGTAACCTTTAACAATCACCATCTCTCCAATCGACAAACCTTCTGTAATCAAACTTTGGTCCTTATATGTTATGCCTGCTTTAACCGATCTTTTTTCTGCTACCCATTTATTTTCTACTTGTTTGGCTAAATATAAAAATGAGCCCGACATATCTTGTTTAATCACGATAGAAGGAACCACCATGGCATCTTCACTTGAGAAATCATTAATTCGAATAATCGCCAGCCCATTAGGCTTTAATTTTTCATTATTATTATTGATTCGAAGTTGAATGCTTACCGTTCGGTTTTGTGCATCAATGATGTTTGAAATTCTGACGATAGGTTCGTTTAATGTCAGATCGGGAAAAACAGGAAAATCTACTTTTACCAAGTCACCTTTATGGATGACAGGCAAATAATTTTCTGCAATGTCGGCATTAATATAGAGTTTGTTTAAATTTACCAATTGCATGAGTTGCATTCCTGGAGAAGCCAGGTCCCCCTCTTTCAGAAAAATATTATCAATGATTCCATCAAAGGGAGCTTTTATAAATGCCTGTTCAAGTTGAACATTCAAGGTTGCAAGTTGATCTTCCAATCCTTCTTTAGCGTTTTTAGCAGTCAAATAATCAATTTCTGAACCAATTTTTTGATCCCAAAGCTTTTGTTGTTTCTCAAAAACGATGCTTGCCATTTCTAAGCCGGTTTCTACTCCCGAGATGCTGCTTTCAAGAATTGAAGTGTTGATTTTAGCGAGCAGTTCACCACTCTTTACCCGCTGACCTTCTTCAACATAAATCTTTTTGATTTGGCCATTTAATTCGGGGCTTATAAAGGCAGTTTTTGCTGCTTCAATAGAGCCACTTACTTCAAAAAAGTGATTGAATTCTTCTGCCTGAATTTCTTTGACTGAAACTGGAATGGCTATGCTTCCGTTATCACCAGATTCTTGGGTTGCTTCCAATTCACTTTCGATCTGAGTGATTTTTTGCTGTGTGGTCAGCAAATCTGCTTTTAATTTGCTTAGTTCATCTTGTTTCGACTGCTTATTATCAGTTGATGCACAAGAAGCTAAAAAAGCTATTAGTAGAATGAATAGTGTGTTTTTCATTTTTATGGTTGTTTCGTTTTAATTAGATAGTTTTTTCAATGTTTCAAGTCCTTTATCACTTACAATTCCATGCAGGTGATAATTTGATATTTCGCCAACAAATTTATTGGTAACGACTTCTTCGTTGGTAAAAATATCACTGGCCAGAAGATATTCAGCTCTGAAAACATAAAGTTTTGCCAAAATTTCTTCATCTAAATTAGGCCGGTACAAACCTTCTTTTTTCCCTCGGATTAAGTTTTTATAAATGGAGTTGTACAAAATTTGTCGTTTTGCCATTTGTAAATCCTGGAAAACTTCAGGATAATACTTTTTTAAATCGAACATCATCGATGGCTTATAAGCTTTATGCTCCTCCTGAATAAAAGTGTTTAAAGCCAAAAGTTGTTCAATCGCATTTCGATTATCACTAAATACATTCTCAAAATGCACTAATTTTCGATCAAATTCATAATCAATAACCTTTCGTACCAAATCAGCTTTATCTGAGAAATAATGGTATAAGGTTTTTTTAGAGATGCTGATTCCTTTACTCAGATCATCCATTGTTACACTCTTTATTCCATAATTTTGAAATAAACTTAAAGCTTTAAATATAATTTGTAATTCTTTCTCTTCCATCTTTCTAATTCTGTGGTCACTGATTATTCTGTAAATAATTTTTCTAAGGCAATTTTTGCATTTACCAATTCCAAAATAGAATTGTTGTGCTCTGATTCTGCTGCCAGATATTGATTATAAGCTTGCAGTAAATCCATGTTTGAGGAAATTCCTTCTGAAAATTTCACACTGGTTTGTTGATAGATTTTTTTTGCCAAATCGAGACTTGTTTTTTTGTTTTTAAGTATCAACAATGAGTTATTAAAATTTGTTTTGGTGTTTTTTTCTTCAATGGCCAAGCCATCTCTTAGCTGGATGTCAAGTTCATTAATTTTTTGCAGATTAAGTTTTGCTTGCTGAACTTTTGAGCTCCGTGAGCCGCTACTAAAAATTGGAAAATCAAATTGAATTCCCCAAATTGTTGACGGGAACCAAGGCTCATGTTTCGAGAAGAAGTTATATTCTGATCGCATTGCATTAGCCTGAGCAGTAAAAAAGCCTGAAATAGAAGGTAAATAAGTGGCCTTTTCATTTTTCAGGGCCAGGCGTGATAGTTCCTTCTGGTTTTGCAGAATTTTATAATCGATATGTTTATTGAAATCGAAAGAGGATATCAATAATGAAGTTTCGGTATAAACCGATAAGAGATGATCAATGTTGTCGGTTAAAATAATGGACTCTTCAATTTGATAACCCATTAAAAGTTTGAGATAGGAGCGGGAAATGATAATTTGATTATTTACATAAACGAGAGATGCTTCTAAATCTTTCACCATCAGGTAAAGTTGATCGACATCCATTTCTTCAATAAATCCCTGTTTGTGAATTTCTGCCGTTTCGTTGGCCATTTTTTGCAAACTTGTCAGAGTATTATCAAGCACCTTCTTATTTCGCTCAGTGGTAAGAACTAAAAAGTAAGCCTTGGAAACCTGCTCTTTAATGTCAATGTTGCTTTTTTCAAGTTGTACTTTTGATTGTTCGAGATAAGCTCTGGCGGCTTGAAGACCAACAATATATGAGCCATTGAAAATAAGTTGAGCAACCGACAACTCAACCGTTGCATTGTTTTTAGTTCCAAATTGTACAGGGAAAAATGTTGGATCACCCAAGGGGTTAATGGGTGTTAAACCAAAATCTTCTTCATTAACAGCATGCACCGCCGGCGAAATAAAATCCGGCATTAAGGTGGTTGGGATGTTAATATAATTGGTGTTGGTTATTTTTCCATTTACCTGTGGTAAACCAATGGCTGTAGTTTCGTTAATTTTTTTTCGGGCGATTTCGATATCAGTTTTTGCATTGATTACATCGTGGTTGTTTTGTAATGCAAACTCAATGGCTTTGCTGAGCGAAAAAGAAGACTCATCTTGTGAAAAAGCCACATTACAGCTTGCCAATATCGCAATGATGAGAAGTGTTAATCGGATGTTTTTCATTTGATTTTTAATTGGATTTGTTTTTTGCAATTTTTTCTTCATAGTATTTAAGGCCTTCAGTATTTGCAATTCCTCTGATGAGCTGATCGAACATAAAATGAAATAAGGTGTCGAAAGAGAATTGTTCGGGAGGGAAAAATTCAGGATTATGTAAATCAATTAACCGGCTCAAATAAAGACGAGCAACCAATTCAATGCTAAGATCTTTACGGTAAACGCCCTGATCAATCCCTTTGGTTAAATTGATCTTAATTTTATTAAAAATAAATTCTTGTCGACTGTTAAAATGTTGCTGATAAAGCTCAGGGTAGTATTTGTGCAAATCATGAGTTAAAGATGGGTTTACATCTTTAAAACGTGAAGCAACTTCTTCACCTACAGTTAATAAAATATCAATGGCATTCACACCCTCAAAGTCATGATCATCAAAAATTGATTTGAAACGTTCTCTTTCAAATTCAAGGAGTTTTGTAATGAAATCGTTTTTATTCTTGAAGTGCTTCCCGAATGAAGACTTTGATATGTTTAGCTTTGTTCTAATCTCCTCAAGCGACATACTTCTAATACCATATGTAAAAGAAAGGTCACGTGCTTTTTCCATTATTTGATCCAAACCGTTATTTGTCATAAATTTTTTTTTGCAAATATAATCAAAAAACAAAGCAGGAAACAAAACAGAATTAAAAAGTTTCTTTGGTTTCCGTTACTTGTTTGCTTCGGCTCTAATCGATGAGTTCCGTTTTTGAATGGCTAAAGTATTCTTATACTAAATAAAGGGTTAATAAAAATCGGTAAGCATCGGAAAAAATCAGGTAAAATAAGATAAATTAATCTTAAACTTCTATGAAGCGAGTCAATCATTAGATGAAATTATTGATTTAGCCTGAATGAAAATTTCAACATTTACGATCGCGTGCTTTACTTACAGATTATTATTATATAAGTAGTTGAATCTGAAAAATCATCAGTTATTAATTCGAATATTGAATGATTACTTAAAATGATAATTTTAACTTCATTAAGTTCATCTTCTCGGCTTTTTTTGTATCAAAAAAACAATATATTTGCATGTTTACCTAATATGAAATTAAAATAAGATCACTACTATGAAAAAGAAAATCCCCCTATGGTTAAAAATTATATTCGGCATGATCCTCGGAGTAATATTTGGATTGCTAGCTGTACAGTTTGGTTTAGAAAAGTTTACAGCCGATTGGATAAAGCCATGGGGTACAATTTTTATTAAATTATTGAAATTACTTGCGGTTCCTTTAATATTTATTTCTTTGGTTAAAGGAGTGACCAGCGTTACCGATATCACCAAACTTTCGCGAATTGGAATTAAAACAGTAGGTTTTTATGTTGTTTCTACCGTCATTGCGATTGTTATTGGATTGGCTTTGGTTAACCTATTGAAACCCGGTGATACTTTTCCTGAAGAAAAGCGAAAAGAAATGCAGGCCCAATATGAACAAACTGTGAAAGAAAAAGCTGTTCAGGCTGCAGAAGTAAAAGATCAATCACCCTTGTATATTATAGAAGACATGGTTCCTGATAATGTCTTTTTGGCAATGAGTGATAATACTAAAATGCTACAGGTAATTTTCTTTTCAATTTTGTTTGCTGTAGCAATGATTATTTTGGATGCTAAAAAAGTTTTACCTGTAAAGAATTTATTTGACAGTTTAAATGATATTGTTCTGAAAATAGTGGATATCATTATGAAATTCGCCCCAATTGGTGTATTTGCTTTATTGGCTTCGTTGATCACGAGTTTTGCTGGTGATGCAGATTTATTTTTGGCTTTAGGAAAATACGCTTTACTCGTTTGTTTAGGACTGATTGGTTTAATTTTCTTCATCTATCCTCCGTTCTTATTGTTATTCACGAAAGTTAATTTAAAAACATTTTTCAGAGCAGTATTTCCAGTGCAAATGGTGGCTTTTTCAACAAGCTCAAGTGCAGCGGCCTTACCAGTAACTTTACGTCAATGTACAAAAGAACTGGGAGTTTCTGAGAGTGTAGCCAACTTTGTTCTACCCGTTGGTGTAACCATTAATATGAATGGAACTTCATTCTATCAATCCATTTCTGCCATTTTTATTGCCCAGGTTTTTGGATTAGATTTAAACTTAACGCAACAATTAACCATTGTTCTTACTGCGCTTTTGGCATCTATTGGAACTCCAGGAGTTCCCGGCGGAGGTATCATTATGATGGTTATTGTTTTAAGTGCTGCAGGTATTCCTGCTGAAGGTTTGGCTTTGATTTTAGGAATAGACCGACCTTTGGATATGATTCGTACAGCTGTTAATGTTACTGGAGATTCTGCAGTTTCAGCCATTGTTGCTCATAGTGAAAATGAACTGGATTACTCGGTTCAAAAAAATCAATCATAAACTAATTTACTTCGATTATTATGTGGAAAAAATTACCGATTTGGGGGAAAATTATCCTGGGAATGGTTCTGGGATTAATTTGGGGTTTAATAGCAACAAAAATTGGCGCAGAAAAATTTACCCTGTACTGGATCAAACCTTTTGGAACCATCTTTCTAAAGCTTTTGAAAATGATAGCGGTTCCTTTAATTTTTGTGTCTTTGGTGAAAGGAATATCCAGTTTAACCGATATGTCAAAGTTATCCAGAATTGGAACTAAAACAGTTGTGTATTACATATTTACCACATTAATAGCAACTTCTTTTGGTATCATACTAGGGCATGTAGCGCAACCAGGTAATACATTTCCTGATGAGAAGAAAGCTGTTTATCAGCAAAAATGGGAACAAACACTGACTGATAAACAGCAAATTGCCGACGAGTCAAAAACTTATCCTTTAAGTTTTGTTGAAGATATGGTGCCGGCAAATATTGTAAAGGCCATGTCGGATAATTCACAAATGCTGCAAATTATTTTCTTTGCCATCTTATTTGCTGTAGCAATGGTGATGGTTGGTAAGAAAAGCGATCCGGTGAGTGAGTTTATCAGTTCTCTAAATTCAATCGTTTTAAAGCTGATCGACATCATCATGAAATATGCCCCGATTGGTGTATTTGCTTTATTGGCTGGGGTGATTGTTGATTTTTCAGGAGATACAGATATTTTCATTGCACTTGGCCGATATTTCTTTACTGTAGCCATTGGATTGATGATGCTCATTTTTGTTTTCTATTCGATCTACATCAAGATATTTACAAATATCAAATTGTTTGATTTTTATAAGGCCTTGTTACCTGCTCAATTGGTTGCATTTTCAACCAGTTCGAGTGCGGCTACCTTACCTGTAACCATGAAACAAAATGTGAATGAATTAGGTGCTTCCGAAAAAGTATCCAATTTTGTTTTACCGGTGGGAGTAACCATCAATATGGATGCAACTGCATTTTATCAGGCCGTTGCTGCACTCTTTATTGCTCAGGTTTATGGAATTGATTTAACCATTGGTCAGCAAATAGTTATCGTTCTTACAGCTACACTTTCATCTATCGGTACACCAGCTGTACCGGGTGGAAGTATCGTAATGATATTAATTGTAATGGGAAGTGTAGGTTTACCGGTCGAAGGAATTGCCCTGGTTTTGGGTGTTGATCGACCCCTTGATATGTTACGTACGGTGGTTAATGTTTCAGGAGATACAACCATTAATTGTATTATTTCAAAATCAGAAGGAGAATTAAATTATCCGGTAAAAAAAGAAGCGACACCGGAAGCTTAATTCCCATTAAATAATTTATAATCCCGATAAAGCTCCCAGGAGATTTTATCGGGATTAATTGTATCTTAGATTTCTAATCATGACGATTTATGTTGGAAAAAAAAACTAAGCGTATTGGAATATTGACTGCTGGTGGTGATTGTCCGGGATTGAATGCTGCCATCCGTGGAGTTGGAAAAACAGCCATCGTTAAATATGGAATGGAGGTGATTGGATTTTCGTCAGGCTTTTCAGGTTTGATTAATAAGGAATATGTGATTTTGGAAGAAAATCAATTATCAGGAATTCTTACTTTAGGAGGAACCATACTAGGCACATCCAGAGAAAAACCTTTCAAGAAATCTGCGAAAAAAATCAGTTCTGTTGATAAACCCGAATTGATTAAAAAGCATTATTATGAATTAGGACTCGATTGTTTGGTTTGTATTGGAGGAAATGGGACTCAAAAAAATGCGGCAAAAATTGCAGCCCAGGGATTAAATGTAATTGGCATTCCCAAAACCATTGATAATGATGTTTGGGGTACAGATGTAACCTTTGGTTTTGAGTCGGCTTTGGAAATTGCAACTGAGGCCATCGATCGTTTGCATTCAACGGCTAACTCTCATAATCGAATTATGGTGATCGAGATCATGGGTCATCATGCCGGATGGTTGGCTCTTTATGCAGGCATGGCAGGTGGAGGTGACATTATTTTAATTCCAGAGATAAAATACAATTTAGATGCCATTTACAGATATTTGGAACATCGGGCAGAGCAAAAAAAATCATACTCAATTGTAGTTGTTGCCGAAGGAATAGAAAAACCCAAGAACAAATCTGCTGCACGTTTTATTTCTCAAAAAATCAGAAATCATACAGGTTTAGAGTCGCGTGAAACAATATTAGGATACATTCAGCGTGGAGGTAGCCCCAATGCCATGGATCGAATTCTGGCGACAGGTTTTGGCGCTCACGCGGCCGAATTGATCTCAAAAGAAAAATATGGACGCATGGTACGAAAAAATGGAGAAGTCATCGAATCAGTGCCTCTAAATGACGTTGGTGGGAAATTAAGAAGCGTACCCAAAGACCACCCTTTAATTAAAAAAGCCTACGGCCTTGGAATTTGTATGGGCGATTATTTTTTACCGAAAGGATAAAATTGCTATTAGCTTTTAGTTGTTGGCTAATGGAAACTTTAACTACTAGAAGCCAAGAGCTAATAACCAAAAGCTAAAAACTAACAATCAAATCATCTAAACTTCTCTTGGGAACGTGATGAACGCCTTTTTCATCTCTCCAGTATTTTACATCATTGTTTTTAAGGGCTTCAATTTTAACCTCTTCTTTGGGTTTTCCAAGAGCGATGATCAACGGAATTCTAAAGTTTTCTGGAATGTTTAAGGCCTTCGATAAAGGTGCCCTTGCAATTGAAGCAAAAATACAACCACCCAAGCCTTTTTCAACGGCACCCAACAGCATGCTTTGGCAAGCTAAAGCCACATCGTAATCATAAGATTTTGCTGGATCTTTTTCTCCTAAAATGACAATGTAAGCAGCAGGTCTTTCGCCTTCCTCTGGGCCATCCCAATCTTTTAAATAAGCAGCCCAACCCAGGTATTTAAAAATGATTTTATTCATTTGCTCTTCATTAGAGAGCATAAATTTTAAAGGTTGTAAATTAGCTCCTGATGGAGATAAACGAGCCAAATCAACCAATGCTGTCAAATCTTTGGTTGAAATTCTTACTTCTTCATAAAAGCGCCGGTAACTTCGGTTTTTTGTAATTAGGTCTTTTAACATTCTCTATTAGATAATATGGCTAAAATATTGGCACTGTAATTTGTAACACATCTAATTTAAGTAAATATTTGTAATTTTAAGATTACTTTTGATAGAATTTAGCAATTAACTTATATACTCTCCATTTTTTTGATGCTAACTTTGTTCTTGAAGTTTGCATTTGTTTGCTCATAAGCAACCATTTATGATTTAAAAACATCATTAATAATAAATATTACATAAAATGAAACCTTTTAAAAAACTATTTTTTTCTCTCATCATTATTATTATTTTAGTTTTTATTGGTTGCAAGAAAAAGGATGATCCGCATGATGTGATAATTATTGAAGATAAAATTTGTGGGGTTGAGGATCCGGCTACTGAACTCCCCTGGTTGGCCCAAATCATTTCCGTAGCGAAAACCGATATAAGCCCTGATTACTTTGGTACGATTTATTTAATTAGTGAGGAAGAAAAAGAAACGTTCTGGATAAATATGAACATGGAGCAGGAGCAATTAAATGGTCATTGGTTTGATTGTGAAGGTGGTTCCTTTGAGGTAAATCAGGATACTGTAATTCCTTGGCCGGGCCCTACAAAAATTATTTATGCTAAGTATCAAGCTGATTTGGTATGGGATTATCCCATAAAGCCGGGATCGGAGGAATGGAATGAATTTGGAAATTATGAACAAAGGGTTGCAGCGCTTCAAATACCATATAATGTTTTATCAAAACTGAATACTGCATTTCTTATAGAGGTATGTTTAAATTATCCGTTTGTAAATAATATCTTTCTTTTTAATTCTGTACAAGCCGGCATTGATAATTTAAAACAGAACTTTAAAGCATTTAGCGAATTTCTTTTACGTTTGGAAGCTGGAAAATTCCTTTTTGAGAAATATAAAATGATTAAACCTGGAGACTTTAATGAAAGCTGGTCTAGTTTTGAGAAAATAGACTTTGCTTTTAAATTAGAATACATTGAGATTTTTCTTGCACAACCTGAGTTATTGTCAACCTTTACGAAAAATGAAAAAAAAGAATTAGTAAGTTATTTGCTAAGCAATATTGAAGAAAAAAATAAATATCCTGAAGTGTTTGTATCAAACAATGAATCGATCGGATTTTGCTTGATTAGAATTTTAGAACAGGAAGGTGCATTGACAGATATCCCTGCTAATGTAAATTATGATGACTTAATATATTTCCTTGAAACTGGTTTTTTGCGGGATTATGAATTATTGAATTCAATAATATTATTGGCAGAAAATTATCAATGGTAGATTGATAATTTTCGGTATCAATAAATAAAAAATAGCGTTTTACCTAATTAATTAAAATAGTCATGAGCAAGTATATTCTTAAAAAATTAATCTACCCATTCATATTATTAATTTCTCTAAATTCAATTTGTTATTCACAGTCACAAGCCACTATTGTTAAGACTCCAATAGGTACTCCAATTACTTTAGAGATTATGACTGAAATTGATACAACGTTAAAAAGTTATTTAGATAGTTTGAGAAGAGAACAATTCCCAAATGTTTTATTAATTGAAACCTACGATGGATATAGTTCGACAAATTTATTTAATTGTCACGGATATGCCTGGTATATGAGTGAAAATGCGTCACCACTAAATAAGTATTGTTGTATTGAAGACCCAAATGAGGACGATTATATGACAGATGGGAGTTATGTTCAGGTTGCCAGTGAAATGCATCCAGGTAAGGTTTTTTGGAGTGGATTGAAAGATCATTCAGCAACAACATATCAGTCTGGTGTTTATATTTCAAAATGGGGACGTGGCCCCTTAGCTAGGCATGATTGGGATGAACAGCCATACGGAACTGCAGGTTTAAAATATTATGTTTCAACCAGTGTTAGTGGGAGTACTGCAATATTATGCAGCTCTACCAGAAGTTTTTCAGCACAAAATATTCCCAATGCGAGCTATGATTGGTATGCTGGCCTTGGATTAACATTAAATAGTAATGGAAATTATAATACTTCTGTAACTGTAAATGGCTCTTATTATGGTAAAACTCATATCAGGGTTGAAATCACAAGTCCGTTAGGAGGGGGCGTTAATGATGTTAAACTGGGCCCGGAGCTTGAGTTCACAATTGTGGGAAGTAATACAATAAATGCCACCAATGTAGTATTCACAAATTGTAATAGCATCACCGGATCATTGTGTACCAACTGTGATGATAATGAGTTTGGATTACCTTCTGGAGAATACGAATATGCCGAAGTTAAATTAACCAATTTGGCAGGAACCACAACATATGATCAATTTTACTGCTACAGTCAATCCGAAACTGTTGATTGGGGGCAATATGCTGCCGGAACCTATAAGTTTTGGGTAAGAGGGATTAATGATTGCGGAACCAGTTCATGGTCAAGCACAAATTTAAGTATTGTTGATTGTGGCAGATCAAGTTCATATTATCTTGAGTTTACTCCCAATCCAGTAATAACCGAAACAACAGTTGAGCTTAAACGCCATGATAAAAAAGAAGTAGCAGAAACTATTGAATGGGAATTCGAGGTTTATGATATGAGTCAGATTAAAAAACTTAAAACCTACAAATTCCATGGTAAGAAAAGGAAAATAAATACGAGTGGATGGAAGGAAGGAGTTTACATTGTTCGGGCAATAGTAAAGGATGAATTGGTTTCAGGAAAGTTTATTAAGAAGTAGTGCAAAAAGGGGTGGCATCCCGATAAGTCGGGATGCCACCCCTAATCTTTTTTCAATTATTTTATTATTGTCATCTCATCAACCAAATGCTTGGCTCCAGCAAATTTATCCATGATAAATAAACAATAACGAATATCTACAGATATATTTCTGCAATAGTCCGGATCGTAATTCAGGTCACTCATGGTACCTTCCCAGTTTCGATCAAAATTAAGTCCCAGCAAATGTCCATCTGCATTTAAAATAGGGCTACCTGAATTTCCTCCCGAAGTATGATTGGCCGCAATAAAACAAACGTGCATGCTTCCATCTTTATCGCCATATTGGCCGTAATCCTTTGTTTTATAAAGCGCTTTTAATTTATCCTCAACCACATAGTCGTAAATATTCGGATCTTCTTTTTCGATAATTCCCGCCATGGTGGTAAAGTGTTTGTAAGAAACGGCATCGCGGGGTTCAAAATTTTTCACCTGTCCGTAAGTTACCCTGATGGTTGAATTGGCATCCGGATAAAATCTTTTTTCGGGTTGCATTTCCATTTGGGCTTTCATATAAATTCGTTGTAAGCGATTTAACTCAGCCGTTAATTCATCATTCTGTGCTTTAATTTTGTGATCTGTTAACTTGGCTAAATCTGCTGCCAGCTTATAAGCCGGATCATTGGCTAGTTTCTTTAATTTACCAAATTTGGCATTTTTTAAAAAAGTGTTTAATTTTTCTTCGGAAGCAAAAATGGATTTTTTGAAAACTTGACTTGCAAATTTATTTAGATCTCCTTTGTATTTAGATTGAATGTTTTGGAAAAATGCAGGTAAAAATTCAGACTCTGATCTTTCGCGATACATACTCAAAAGTTTGACAAAAACTTCTTCATCTATCGGCTGATAATAATCTTTAAAAAATGTTTTTAAATCTTTTTGTTTTTTGGCAAGTTGCACATCAAATTTTGCTTCGTCATCAAGTTCAATTAAGTTTTTAAAACCGGAAGCAAATTTGATTATTTCAATGCCATTACCAGCTTCTCTAACATAAGTGGAAGCTTTTTTATAAGGCGCCAGTTTAGCATAAGTAGCTTCAAAATCTGAAATCAAATTTCCATATTTTGCTTTTAGGGTCGGAGAAGAATGAGCCCATTTAGTAAATTCAGCTTCGAATGCTTGTTTGTTTGCGATCGCATTCATGCGCATGATTCCTTTATTGGCTCCGATGTATTTTTTCCAGGCATTGGCCACGCTGGCTGTTTTTGCTGCATATTGTATTCTTACCTTTCGATCCTGAACCACATATTTTTTAAAGATGTTTAAGCGTTCGGTTCGTAAATCAATAATAACAGGATTTACAACATTGGTGGTTAAATCTACGCCATATGAAGGGATGTATTCTTCGGTACGGCCCGGATAGCCGAATACAAAAGTAAAGTCACCGGCATTGGCACCTTTTAGTGAAATTGGGATGTGATATTTGGGTTTGTAAGGTACATTGTCTTCTGAATATTCGGCAGGTTTATTGTCCTTATCAGCATAAATTCTGAATACTGAAAAATCACCGGTATGACGGGGCCACATCCAGTTATCGGTATCGCCACCAAATTTCCCAATGTTTGAAGGTGGAGCTCCAACCAATCGAACATCCTTATAGGTTTCGGTTAAAAACATGAAATATTGGTTGCCATAATAAAATGCTTTGATGTTGGCATCATAACCGCTTTCTTCTTCTGCATTTTCTTTTACTTTTTTGCTGTTCTTTTGAATGATTTCAGCACGTTCTTCTTCAGTCATGGCATCGGTAACACCTGCTAAAACACTTTCAGTCACATCATCAATTCTGATTAATAAACGAGCGATCATTCCTGGATTGACTAATTCTTCAGATTTATCCATGGCCCAGAAACCATCGGTTAAATAATCATGCTCGAGGGTACTATGCGATTGAATTCGACGATATCCGCAATGATGGTTGGTAATGAGCAATCCCTGATCAGAAATAATTTCTGCGGTACAGCCGCCAATATGAACAATGGCATCTTTTAAACTTGAATTATTGATGTCGTAAATGTCCTTGGCTGAGATTCGCATGCCCATATCGATCATTTCACTTTCATTCAATTTTTCGAGCAAGGAAGGAATCCACATGCCTTCTTCAGCTTTTAGGTTTGAGATGCCTATGCAGCTGATCAATAATATTAAAAAGAATTTTTTCATAGATTTTGTTTTATAATTATTTAACAGGGACGTCGTCCCTTATTCAAGGGACAGCGTCCCTGTTAGTTGAAACAAATTTAGGTTTTTTCTTCCATCTATTTCAGCACTTTACCGATTTGTATATCAAGCCCTGAATTATTACTTTTATTCCAAACAATTGATAGATAAACCACCGAATCCCATGACCCTAATTTTAAGCCAAAAAGAAGTAGCCCAAGTTTTGAATATGAAAGATTGTATGCAAGTTGTTGAATCTGGATTTCTTGAATTCGATCAAGGAACAGCCATTCAGCCGCTGCGTAATAATATCCATTCTGATAAGGGAATTTCATTATACATGCCTGCCTATTTAGGCAAAATGAAAGCCCTCGCTTGTAAAGTTGTAACGGTATTTAAAGGCAACCCCACCGATTATAAAATGCCTGTTATTTTAGGCAAAGTTTTATTGCAAGACCCCAATACCGGAGCAGTTATTTGCATCATGGATGGAAGCTATTTAACGGCGGTGCGAACGGGGGCATCGAGTGGAGTAGCCACAAAACATTTAGCTCAGGATAAGGCCAATATGGTGGCTGGTATTATTGGTACAGGAGTTCAGGCAAAAATGCAATTGGCAGCCATTGCTGAAGCCAGAGATATTAAAAAAGTAATCGTTTACGATATTTCAAAAGTAGCTGCACAAGAATTTGTAAAAGAAATAAATTCTGAATTCGTGATGGATTTTGAAATTGCAAATCATCCGGATGAAGTTTTAAAAGCAGATATTATTTGTACGGTAACCTCTTCTCCGGTGCCAGTTTTTGATGGGAATAAAATTCGACCTGGAACTCATATCAATGCCATTGGGAGCCATACCCCTGAAACCAGAGAAATAGACTCAGCGATTGTCGTAAAATCAAAATTTGTGGGCGATTCAAAAGAAGCCTGTTTTTCTGAAGCCGGCGATTTTATCATCCCTTTGGGAAATAAGGAAATTTCAGAATCTCATTTTTATTCCGAATTGGGAGAAATTATTTCGAATAAAAAGGCAGGAAGGGTTTCGAGTGATGAAATCACCATCTTTAAATCAACAGGCCTGGCCATACAGGATGCTGCTACGGCGCAATTGGTTTATGAAAAAGCCATGAAAATGGGAATTGGAACAGAAATTGAAATTTAGTTTTTCAGATTATAAGACTTTAGACTCTAAATTTTAGATAAGAGTATTTTTTCTACAGTCTAATATCTAAAATCTTATGTCTTGTTTTTAATCTGTTTTGTGAATATTAATCACGCAAAAAACATCAAGTATAATTTAGTAATTATCTCTAAAGTCTTTCTTCTTATCAAGTTTTAAATCCTGTAATACAGAAGCTTTAACATTTAAAGTAAAACTCCAACTTTTTCGGGTACCGGTAGGAATCCAATTGAAGCTCATATGCCAGCAATGTAAGTCTCGTAATATTCTGAATTCGGTATATGAAACTTTTTTATTTTCGAAATCATATCCGGTTCTAAATTCAAATTTCCATTTTGGGGTAATGCTCACATTCCCATCCAAACCAAGTGTTTGTACAATTTTAGGAGATTTGGTTTTGACCATATTATTATAGTCGAATGAGTTGGTATAGTTAAAGTTATATGAGATATTAACTGTCCAGGGAATGGTCCAGTCGATGTATTGTTCGGGATGTTCATTAATATTCCTTAACTCATTGGGTGTAGCAGTTTTTGATTTTCGGTCAGCGATTTCAACAAATTCATCTTCACCTCCTTCACCTGCTTCGTTAGGTCCACCTCCTTTTCCCTTTCCTTTTCCTCCGGAACTTCCACCAGCTCCTTTCTTTTTTGATTGAAGTTTAAAACTTAATCCAAATCTCCATGATGAATTTGAGATACGCAACAGTTTTTTATTGGCTTTCCAACTAAAAGTATTGATGGGATAACCTGATGAATCAACGGCATATAAACTCCAGGTACTTGAATAGTTTAAGTCCAGTTTTTTAAATAATTTGGTACGCCCACTCATCTGTATTGGTGCCCAATTTAATGAATCCGACACCATATTATAAGATGTTGAAATACTAAAATTATCAATTAAGGAAATTTTCTTTGTTCCGGTTATGGTGTCTTTTCTGGATCTAACTTTAATCTCTAAATTATTTTCTATCCTAAAATTAATTGATCCTTGTTCGCTACCAGAAGGTTTTCCATATAGTCCATTGCTATAATATGAATACTGGGTACTGTCAGTATGATCATCATTGGTATAATAATAATCGTAATAACCCCAATTATCTGAGCTAAAATCGGGGGTGTAGCTAAATCCTATTGAGGGTGTAATTACATGGCGAATGGCACGCAAGGGGCTGCTTTCTTTAAAGTTTTTTTGCCCGTATATTTTGGTGGATAAGTTGGCGCTAAACCCAAAATCAAATACATTATACAGTCCACCTACGGTATCTGTTACCAGAGCGCCTCCGGTTTCTGAATCATCAGTAACCCATTGTTTTTCTTGCCTGTTAAAATACGTCCGATTGGTAAACTGGGCCGTGGTATTTAAATTTAACACATTTAATAATTTAAAATTTCCACTGATGGGGATGGAATGTTTAATTCCATTTTTCATTTGCCTCAATGATTCAGAGCTGAAAAGTAAAGAGTCGGCAACATTAACTGTATTCTTTGCATTTAAGGTATAATTCACACTGATGTTATCGTACCATTTGAATTGGCCTACCTTTCCTTTTTTTCGGAAAGGATAAAACTGATTAACCGAAAAACTAATTTCGGGTAGTGAAACCGTTACCATTTTTGTTTGGGTATTCTGACTATGACTGGCATTGGCCGTGAATCGGTACTTACCTGCAATATTTGTTTGATACGAAATACTGGATTGAAAAGTGCTTGATAGAAAATCGTTGGTTGTTGTAGGATTAAAAGTGTTAAACTTACTGCTCATGATATTTACATTTGCTGTAAGTTGACCATTGGGTCGTGCTTTTGGATCCTGACTATGTGACCATCGAATGGAGAAATCCTTACTCTTATCTTCATTGTCATCACCGGTATAATTGATGGCATAACTTAAATCCAACGATCCTCTGTATTTATATTTTTTGATGTAATTAACCACCGGACTGATTGCCCAACTTCCTCTGGTGTAGATGTCACCTGTAATTTTAAAATCTAAATAGTCGTTAATGGCCCAATAATAGCCTCCATTTTCGAGGAAAAATCCACGATTGGCTGACTCTCCATAAGTTGGCATTATGATTCCTGAACGTTGGCCTGTTTTATTGGGGAACATTCCAAAAGGTACAGCAAGTGGGGTAGGAACCCCCTCGATAACTAAGTAAGCGGGTCCTGTAATTATCTTTTTCCCGGGGATTACTTTCGATTTATTGAATCTGAATTCAAAATGGGGATGGTCCTCATTTGAGCAAGTTGTAAAAAATCCGTGGTTAACTAAAATTTCGTCGTTTGCCAGTTTTTGAATTTCTGTTCCATGTAAAAATCCTTCACCATCTTCGGTAATTGCATTTCGGATAAACCCCTTTTTAGTTTTGTAATTGTACTTAATATATTTCGATTTGATGGGCTTTTCATCTTCTGTAAATACAGGGTTTCCGACCAATACTCCATTGGTGTCTTTAACCCCTTCGGCAATTAATTCATTTGTTCCGAAAACAATTTTGATAAAGGCAGCATCCAGATCAATGGTTTGATAATTTATTTCGGCATCTCCATACATAAAAACCTGAGACGTATTCATGTCGAAACGGATGGAATCTTTTGATTTATAATCAACATTTGCACCGAGTCCTAAATCTGAAGTTTTTGAAATAATGGTGTCTGCCAGGTTGTTAATTTTTTGCGCCAAAGTACTGTCCACAGGTGTTCTGCCAATGGTATCGACAATATTATTAATTGTTTGTACCAAAGTGCTGTCCACAAGCGTTCTGCCAATGGTATCCTGTGCAAAGGATGAAGTTCCCATTAGAATGGCAGATACAAGAACTAAAAAAGCTTTCTTACTGAAGCCTGTTAATAATTTGGCAAACAATTTGTGAATTATAGTTATGTTAAAATGTTATTTTTGTTTCAATCATCCTAAACAATGCAAAAACTATGCAAATGTAGTTATCAAATCTATTAAATAAAACCTAATAGATGAAACGAATTGATTTTATTTTAATTATTGCTCTCTTACTTTTTTCTTGCGGGAAGAACGTTTTTTCTCAATCTGCAAGATCTGTGCGTACCGTTGTGATTGATGCGGGTCATGGAGGCCGTGATCCTGGTGCTGTTGGAAAGAATTCTTATGAGAAGGATATCAATTTGTCGATTGCATTAAAGCTAGGAGAATACATCGAAAACAACTTATCTGATGTTAAGGTTATATACACCCGTAAAACGGATGTATTTATTCCGCTTCATCGTCGGTCAAAGATAGCGAATGATCATCAGGCAGATTTATTTATTTCTATTCATTGTAATTCAAATACCTCTTCAAAAATATATGGAACCGAAACTTATGTAATGGGCTTACACAAAAGCCAGGACAATTTAAAAGTGGCCCAGCTGGAAAACTCATCCATTTTGAAAGAGGATGATTATGCGGATTATTATGAAGGTTTCAATCCGAATTCAAACGAGGCTTATATCATCTTTAGTTTGTATCAAAATGCCTCATTAGATCATAGCCTTAATCTGGCATCAAAGGTTCAGACACAATTTAAAGAAAGAGCCGGTTTGAGAGACCGGGGAGTTTTGCAGGCAGGTTTTTTGGTATTGTATCGGGCAACCATGCCGGGAATTCTGGTAGAAAGTGGATACATCAGCAATGCCAAAGACGAAAAGTATTTATTGTCGAAAGATGGACAAAGCTATATTGCATCGGCCATTTACCGGGCGGTAAAAGATTATTTTAAAGAGCAAGGCCAAGAAAGCAAAAAGGCTACCATAGAAGTTAAAAAATCCAATCAAAACACCACTTCAAAAAAAGGAAATATCGTTTTCAGGGTTCAGTTTTTATCTGCAGGATCTAAAATAAATTTGAAAACAAAACGTTTTCGTGAATTGAAGAAGCTGTATGAATACAAACAGAATGGAACCTATAAATATTGCACCGGAGAAAGCAATGATTTTAATAAAATGAACCGCTTAAAATTGAAGCTAAATAAGGGGAAATATAAGGATGCATTTGTGGTTGCATTTGAAGATGGGCGCAGAATTTCGGTGAGCAAAGCAAGGAATCTGATCGAAAAATAATTACATTTGTTAAAAACAATAAGCTTGTGAAGATATCTCGTGAAGTCAAAGTTGGGTTTTTATTTCTGATTACTATTGCATTGTTAATCTGGGGATATAATTTCCTGAAGGGGAAGAATGTTTTTGGTAAGGAAAGAATTTTTTATGCGGTTTATGAGCATATTGATGGTCTTACGAAAGCAAATGATATTTCAATTCATGGTTTTAAAATTGGGCAGGTACAAGATGTTTATTTTGACCCATCCAATTCCGGTAAAATAATTGTTGAACTGGCAGTTACCAATGACTTCCCCATTCCACGAAATTCAGTAGCACGAATATTTAGCTCGGGTTTGATGGGCTCGAAGGAAGTTGAAATAGGGATTGGATCAAGCCCTGAACTGGCTCAAAGCGGAGATACTTTATTATCTTCCATCGAAGGATCATTGAAGGATGAAGTGAACCGACAAGTTCAACCCTTGAAAAGAAAAGCCGAGGATTTAATGAGCTCTATCGATTCGATGGTTACCATTTTCCAAACCATTTTTAATAATAATGCCCGTGATAATCTGGCCAATAGTTTTGAAGATATCCGAAAAACATTTTATAATCTTCAGCATTCATCTTCGCGCATGGATACCCTCATCACCTACGAAGCAGGTCGTCTGTCTTTAATAATAGATCATGTTGAATCCATCAGTCGTAACCTGAATGACAATGAGGAAAATATTACCAACATCCTGACTAATTTTTCAAGCCTGAGCGATTCATTGGCAAAGGCTGATGTTGCAGGAACTTTCCTGAGTGTTAATCAATCGATGAATGATTTGAAGCAAATTATGGATAAAATTAGTAAAGGTGAAGGAACTGTTGGAAAACTGTTACAAAACGACTCCCTTTATTTCCAACTGGAAAAATCTGCTTCAGATTTAAATTTATTGCTTGAAGATATTAAGCTTCATCCAAAGCGATATGTGAGGATTTCACTCTTCTAATCTCTTCTGAAAATATCATCTTTATCGATTGGCCTTTTTGAATTAAGCCATAAAAATCCCTCGAGTTTTCGGTCGGCGCCTGTAAGCCCGCTTTCTGTATAAAGGGTCATGACCGGTTCCGAAAAATAGGTAATACTTTGAATTTTTCGATTCTTAAGTCTAATAATCATATCACTTGCCAGGCCTTTGTTAATTCCAATTAGTCCATTGCTTTCTTCGTCGCGAACATAATAAATGGTTTCAGAATTTCCGTTTACATTGATACTTACCAGTTCACTGTTCTGAAAATATCCGATAACGTTTCGACCTTTGATTTGATTAAATTGAGTGCTATCAAATTCCTGAGAAACGATCATGGCATTGTTATCCAAAATCATGGAATCTGGTTCCTGATTTGTAATGAAAATTTGAATAGATTCGCTGGTTAATTGATTGTCATCTGACCATAAAATCGGGCTATGCATCATATTGATAATCGAATCACTTACATTGTAAACCAATGAATCGCAGGCTCCTTGTAAGCTCTCTCTAAAAAACTTAACTTTTTTATAAGCAAATAATTCTTCAGCTTCGTTTGTGGTATCAAACTTTAAACGAAGGGTATCTGAATGTAGATAAAGCGAATCAGATTCATCAATGATAATGGCCAGGGCACTGTCTGTTGCATAGGCAAATCCGGGTTCTTTAAAATATTCTACAAAATCCCCTTTAATCACTACCTGTTTAACGGTGTCAATTAAAACGGCCTCTTCAAATACCTGTCCAAAACCACTTTCTTTTTCATAGTAAATTGAATCTCCTTGTAAAATATGGTTCAGGTGTTTTACAAGGGCATCTTCCTTTAAACTTGTAATGCTTTGTTTGGTATCTGACCACCCATTTCGGGCAAACATAAAATCATCATCACCAGTCATGGTTGTGGGGCCCAGAAAATACACAAATTCAGTTTCTGAATTATAGCGCATGGTATCGGCCTTAATGATATAATCTGGAGTTGTAACAACTACTTCATCTTGAAATAAGAACTCGTCAATATCAGTATAATAATATCCAAAATTACTCACGAGCTGATTTTCATTATCAATGATATGACTTCTTTTATTATAGTAAGCTGTTTTGGTGTTTCGATTGTATCTTAAATAATTGGTGTAAAGGGTAGCACGATTATCAATTAGCTTCACATTTATAAAGACTTCTCCAATTTTTGTATTTCCATCGTAAAACATTTTATCTCCAAAAAGCTCAACCGAATCACTGGAAACCATATGAACATTTTTATAAGCATCGAAGGTATTATTCTCCCGATCTAAAATGGCACTATCGCAATAAATAATGGTTGAATCTTGTTCCAGAATAACATTTCCAATTAAAACATTGATGGTTTTTCCATCGATGTTTTTACCCAACATTCGATCTTCCTGATGCTGTATAATGGTTTTTTGGGCAAAGAGTCCAGTGGTTAAAAATAAGAATGTTAAAACAAACATTCCTGAGAAAAATAGTTGATGATGTTTTTGCATATTCTTTTGCATTTAAGCCTTACAAATGTACTTATTTTTATTCGTGAAACTCAAATTTCAAAATGTCTACATACATTTTCATTACACTCATTAAGGATAATACCCTAATTCATTAAAAATTAACAAAAAATAGGCTAATTATACTTGAACTTTTGAGCTTAAACATCTAAAAATATCTGATATTATCCTTACATTTGGTTTTCTTAAAAAGTCTTCTTATTACCTGAATGAAAACGAAAGATGCAGAATAAAAGCCAGGAAAAATCACCAAACGATCAATTCGATCCGAAAGAAAATTATCAGAAAAGTCAAACAAGAGTGGGTTATGTAAAACGTAAAGATGCCAATCAGGCTACTTACGATGCTTTAGGATTCATGTCGGGTTTGGAAGTTCATCAGCAATTGCTGACACAAAAGAAATTATTTTGTCATTGCCCGGCAGGCTTGTACAATAAAAGTGACGATTATGATGCTGAAGTTGTACGACATATGCGACCAACATTAAGTGAGCTGGGAGAGTATGACGGGACTGCTTTGATGGAGTTTAAAACCCGCAAAGAAATTGTTTATCGCATCAAGCATGAAACAACCTGTACTTATGAGGTTGATGATACGCCCCCATTTTCAATTGATCGGGAAGCCCTGGATAATGCACTGATCATTTCCTTGCTTTCGAAATTGAATATTGTTGGAGAAGTTCATATTACCCGAAAACAATATTTAGATGGAAGCATTCCAACCGGTTTTCAGCGAACAGCCATTCTGGGTGTTGAAGGTGAGCTCCAAATGAAAAACAAAAAAATCCGATTGATTCAGTTAAGTCTTGAAGAAGATTCCTGTCGTGAAGTTTCGGATATTGGGCACACCCGAATATACCGGACAGACCGCCTGGGAATGCCATTGATTGAAACCGTGACTTATCCTGATATGGTTAATCCGGATGAGGTAAAAGAAGTTTGTGATTACATTCGCTTTTTAAATCGAAGCACCGGAAAAGTTCGGACAGGAATCGGAGCCGGACGACAAGATGTAAATGTAAGTTGTAAAGGTGGTACACGTGTCGAAATTAAAGGAGTGGCTCATACCAAATGGATTCCTGAGTTAACCCACAACGAATGTTTCCGACAATGGTCATTATTACAGATAAAAGATGAATTATTAAAGCGTATTGAAAAACCTGAAAACTGGAAACTCCAGCATGAGTTCCTGCGTTTTCATTCATTCAAATTTTCATATAAACCCATTAAGGAAGCCAAAAAGCAATTACATAAAATTGTGGCTGTAAACCTTCCAAACTTTAAAGGAATTTTGTCGTATTTTACACAACCGGGCAAAATGTTTGCCGATGAAATTTCAGAACGCTTAAAGGTGATTGCTTGTTTGGAGCATCCCAATATTGCCCATTCAGAATCTTTGGATCGACAGATTTCAAAAAAGGATTTTGAAAAGATCAGGGAAGTTTTAAATGCGGGTGGAAATGATGCACAAATTGTTTTCTGGGGTCCGGAGGCTGACATTAAAACAGCTTTGGAAACCATTGAGGAAAGATGTAGAATGGCTTTTGAAGGCGTGCCAAATGAAACCCGAAAATCATTCGAAGATGGAACCACCATTTTTGAAAGGGTATTACCTGGTGCTGATCGGATGTACCCGGATACAGATTCTGCTCCGATTCCTTTGGAGAATGAGTACATCGAAAAACTTGGAGAAGACTTACCTTCTGATATTATTGACCGATATCATCAGCTTAAAAAGTGGGAGGTTCCGGAAGATAATTACACCTTCATTTTCAAAAAGAATTTATTCCTTCTGATGAAATCCATCATCGAAGATTTAAAAATTAATCCTCGATTTTTAGGTTCGTTTTTAGGTCAGAATTTAAAATTTGTAGAGGGACATATTCGGTCTGCCGATAGTTTTGATTATCAAATTATTTATGCGATGTTCAAGTTTTTGAATAAAAAGAAAATCAAAGTTGATTTGGCTAAACTGATGATTCCCGTGGTTTATGAACATCCCAAAATGGATTTTGAATCAGTACTTGAAATCATCAATTATAAAAAAGTTTCGGCCGAAAACATCTATTCTCATATTTTGTTTTTGAAAGAGAAGTTTGCAGAAATAGGTTGTAATAAGAATGCTGTGAATGAAATCAATTGGATAATGGGTGAATTGAGAAGTGTTGCCATTGGCAATGTTGATTTATCAGATTTAGCCAAACGAATTAAAGAAGCGAATTAAAAGACTTAAAAATTAATTACATGAGCGAAGATTTTTTTCAAGGATACAAAGGAGCTTCTTTAGAAGTGCTAAAAAAATACAATTGTCGTGTTTGGGGTCAGGCTACTTGCGAAACAACTCGTGGTAGATTTGAAGGAACAGTTTTACCACGATCAGAAAATGATGATGATCAACACATTGTGATGAAAATTGTAACGGGTTATAATATTGGAATTGATATTTCTACCATCAAAACCATGAAAGAAACCGGTTATAAAAAAGCCAATTATAAAATTCCTGAAAAAGAATTTCCTTATACAGAAGGATTACCTAAGGTTAAATTATTTGGGACCGGAGGAACCATTGCCTCCCGATTGGATTATCGAACAGGAGCCGTAATTCCTGCCTTTTCTCCGGGTGAACTTTATGGCGCCGTTCCTGAATTGGCAGATATTTGCAATTTGGAAACCGAAAAGGTTTTTGCAGTTTTTAGTGAAAATATGGGTCCAAAGCAATATATGGCACTCGCAAAAGCCATCGGTAAGGAAATTGAAAACGGGGTAGAAGGAATCGTGATTGGACATGGAACAGATACGCTTCACCATACCGGTGCAGCCTTAACTTTTATGGTGCAAAATTCTCCGGTTCCAATCGTTTTGGTTGGTTCGCAAAGATCTTCTGATCGACCCAGCTCTGATGCTGCCTTAAACCTTATGCACGCCATGACGGCTGCTGGTCATTCTGATATTGCTGAAGTAATGGTTTGTATGTTTGGCCCTACTTCTGATGAGTATGGATTGTTGCATAAAGGAACCCGTGTTCGTAAAATGCACTCATCTTATCGGTCAACTTTCAGAACCATTGGAGATACCCCTGTTGCAACTGTAAACCGAAAAGGAGTCGAGCCTATTCATAAAAAATATAAGCATCGTCGTAAAGACCGTGAAGTTAAAATTATGCCTTATTTTTCTGATAAAGTAAGCATGCTTTATTATTACCCTGGAATGAAACCGGATGTGCTGGATGCGATGGTTGATGCGGGTTATAAAGGAATTGTTTTTGTAGGCACAGGATTAGGGCACGTTAATAAAGAGCTGTATCCTGCAATTGAGCGTGCTCACGCCAAAGGCGTTCATATGTATATGACTTTACAAACCATTTGGGGTTATGTTCATATGTTTGTGTATGATACCGGCAGGGATATGATGGCTAAGGGAATTATCCCGGCTGGAAATATGTTGCCTGAAGTGGCTTGGGTTAAACTCAGTTGGATATTAGGACAGACTGAGGACCCTGCAGAAGTGAAGCGCATGATGTTAACTCCAATCAACGATGAGATTACCGAGCGTGAGCCTTACAACGGTTATTTGGTTTATCAGGGAGGGATTAAAGAGGTTGAAGACTTTATTAAAAAAGTTCATAAATAAAGAATAGGAACGCCATCCCCAATGGGGGATGACGTCCCTATTTAAAGCTATAATTTGAAATTAAATCCTTTTTTGGGGTTTAATCATATTTTCTGGTGCAAGAATTGCATCTAGTTTTTCTTTTGATAAAAGATTTTTTTCCAGCACAAGCTCATAAACGCCACGTCCGCTTTCAAGGGCATCTTTTGCTAAAGCATTGGCGTCATCATAACTGATGTATGGGTTCAGTGCGGTAACAATTCCGATGCTGTTTTTGATCATCATTCGGCAGTGTTCTTCATTGGCAGTAATACCTTCAACGCAGCTGTGGTTCAATACATCCATGCCGTTTTTCAACATCTCGATAGATTCAAATAAACTTTGAACAATCACCGGTTCGAAAACATTTAATTCCAATTGTCCGTGCTCAGCAGCCAAACCTACGGTTAAGTCATTCCCAATGACCTTAAATGCAATTTGGTTTACAACCTCCGGAATAACCGGATTTACTTTACCCGGCATAATGGTTGATCCTGGCTGCATTGGAGGCAGGTTAATTTCGTTAAATCCTGCACGTGGTCCGCTCGACATTAAACGAAGATCATTACTCATTTTCGAAAGTTTAATGGCCAGACGTTTTACTGCTCCTGAATAAGCAATAAACGAACCTGTGTCCTGGGTGGCTTCAATTAAATTGGAGGCCAATTTAATATCCATTCCGGTTATATCGCGAAGATGTTCAATCACTTTGTCGCTATAACCTGGTTCTGCATTAATTCCTGTTCCTATGGCCGTCCCTCCCATATTTACTTCCAGAAAGTACTCTGCATTGTTATCCAGGTTTTTAATTTCTTCTTTAAGGGTAGTTGCATAAGCTTCGAAAGATTGACCCAAAGTCATCGGTACGGCATCTTGTAACTGAGTTCTCCCCATTTTTAATACATGAGCAAATTCTTTACTTTTCAGTTCGATGGCTTCAATCAGACTTTCTAAAACTTCAATCAGTTTTCTGTTGCTATAAATTAAAGCGATTTTTATGGCTGTTGGATAAGCATCATTGGTCGATTGCGACAGGTTGATGTGGTTATTTGGATGACAATATTGATATTCCCCTTTTTCATGTCCTAAAATTTCAAGTGCACGATTTGCAATGACCTCATTGGCATTCATATTGGTTGAGGTTCCGGCTCCACCCTGAATCATGTCTACTACAAAATGGTAATGATATCTGTCGGACATTACCTCGTTGCACGCCTGAACAATTGCGTTGGTAAGCTTCTCATCAATTAATCCTAAATCATGATTGGCTTTTACTGCTGCCATTTTTACCCTGGCCAGTGATTCGATTAAAACAGGATAGAAGTTAAGCGTGACCCCACTGATGTTGAAGTTTTCCATGGCACGCAATGTTTGCACTCCATAATAACTTTCATAAGGTACGGCTCGGTCTCCAAGTAAATCATGCTCTGTACGTGTTTTACCCGAAATGTATTGAGATGCACTTTGGTTGGCCATGGTATTGGCATGTTGCATCCTTCTTGAAATAATTCGAGCTACATTAGACAGTACTTTTACAGCAACGGTTCCATGATCATACAGAAATGAATTATCCAATAAAAGTATTTCAGCCTCTGAAGTAATTTTAGCAGTGGTTGAGTGAGGAGCGTCATCCATGAGTGATCCTTCTCCGAAAAAATCACCGGAACTAAAAAGGGTTAATCTGGTTTCCTGTCCGTATGAATTTTTGGTAAATAATTCAACCTCCCCATCAAAAATAATGAAGATGTTTTTTCGTGGTGAACCCTGTGTAAAAAGGTATTCACCAGGCTTATATGATTTTTGGTAAATGTTGCTTGCAATGCTTTCAAGCCCAGTTTCTCCTATGCCTCTGAAAATTTCAATTTTCCGTATGAAGTCAGTTATTTTAGTTTTTTCCATCTTTAAATGAGTTTAATAAAATACAAAAGTACAAACTTTTTTAATGTACTGTGAAATAATTAACAGTAAAAATCAATTGCTTTAAAAAGGTTAAATGAAGAGGTGGGGTTCAAATCAAATTGAGAAAATAAAGGTAATCATTTTAATCGTCGGAGAAATATTTTAATAAACTTCGATATCTGGATAATACCTTAGCCCTGGAAACAAATCCATAATATTTTCCATCCTTAATTACAGCAATATTAAATTTACCCGAATCTCTGAATTTCTGGACAACGCTTTCGACTGATTCTTCAGGTTCAACAGTAATTTCAGGTATTACCATGATTGATTTAATCGAAGTTGTTTTATACAATTCCGGTTTAAAAATAATTTTTCTGATATCATCCATCCTGACGATGCCTTGCAAAATATTGTCTTCACCAATCACGGGAAATATGTTTCGGTGTGTTTCAGAAATTAATACGGTTAAGTCTCCTAAATTTTCATCGGGCTTGATACTTAAGAAGTCGCGTTCGATTAATTTATCAACTTTCATCATTGAAAGTATCACTTTGTCTTTATGATGCGTAAAAAGCTCACCTCTTTTAGCCAACTGATGTGTATAAACAGAGTTTTTAACAAATATTTTGATGGTTGCATAGGAGATGGTTGCAGTTACCATAAGGGGCACAAATAGTTTGTATCCTCCGGTGAGTTCAGCAATTAAAAATATGGCTGTTAAAGGACCATGTAACACTCCTGCAATTAGCCCACTCATCCCAACCAAAGCAAAAGTTCCTTCATTTAAAGCTCCCAGGTCAAAATAATTAATTAGTTTGGCATAAAAGAGTCCGGTAAAAGCACCCAGGAAAAGTGTTGGAGCAAAAATTCCACCAATTCCTCCGGCACCAAAAGTAACTGAAGTGGCAACTGCCTTAAAAAATATGATTAAAATAAAAAGCAGAAAAACAACTCCGATGTTTTCGCGGTAATTATAAAAAATACTGTTATTATAAATTGCACTGATATCACCGCTAATCGCCAGGTTAATTGATCCATAACCCTCACCATATAAGGCAGGAAAAAAGAAAATTAAAATTCCGAGTATGGTTCCACCAATGACCAATTTTGCAAGCCAGCTTTTTATTTTTGCAAACCTCGATTCAATAAAAATATACATCTTGGTAAAATAAACGGAAACCAAACCGGCCATGATACCTAATAAAATGTAAAATGGAATATCTTTTAATAAAAACCCCTGGGTAATGTCTGAGGGATATAACACTGTTTGTCCCAGAAAAAAATATGAAGTTAAAACAGCTGTTGAAGAGGCGATGAGCAAAGGAACAATGGAAGCCATTGTTAAGTCAATCATGATAATCTCAGTGGCAAAAACGATGGCCGCAACGGGAGATTTAAAAATTGCAGCCATAGCTGCAGCACTGGCCACACCTAACAAAAGCATGATTTGTTTATAATTTAAGTGCAGCAGTCGTCCCAAATTTGATCCGATGGCAGCACCTGTAGCAACAACAGGTCCCTCAAGTCCTACCGATCCCCCAAAACCAACGGTAAAAGTTGAAGTAAAAATGGAGGAAAAGATGTTATGTCGTTTAATAATCCCATTTGATTTGGATATGGCAAATAATACACTGGGAACTCCATGCCCGACATGTTGTCGAATAATAAATTTTATAAAAAGTAGTGTGATAAAAATACCGATGGCAGGGAATACGATATATCGATAATTTTCGTATTCAGTTGCAAAATTGCTTGTTAAAAAATGATTTATTAAATGAACTGAATTTTTAATAATAACTGCTGCAATACCAACTAAAACCCCAATAATTCCACTAATAATTAAAAGGAAACGTTTGTCATCAACGTTTCTAATTCTCCAAACAAGGAATTTCTTGAGGATTTTAAACTTCATTCGCACATAGTTTTGAATTAGCAAATAAAGATATTACAAAGTGCAGAATATATACCATTATTTTCAAGAATTCCTTAAAATTTGAGCTTAATCATCCGAAAAGTATTTAAGAAGAATCCGGTATTTTGAGAAAACTTTTGCCCTTGAAATAAACCCTAAATATTTCCCATCTTTTATCACTGCTAAATTAAATTTACCCGATTCCTGGAATTTTTTTGCCACAACTTCCATCGATTCATCCGGATCGATAATATACTCAGGTGTGATCATCAAGGTTTCAACTTTAATTTCATCATACAATTCTTGTTTAAACATGATGTGTCTGATATCATCTAATCGAATAATTCCCGAAAACCCCCCATCTTTATCGATTACAGGAAATATATTTCGTTGTGAAGTAATAATAACCTTTACAATGTCTCCTAATGTTCCATCAAGCTGAATGCTTTTAAAATCTTTTTCAATCAGTTTATCAACCCTCATTAATGATAAAACAGCCTTGTCTTTGTGATGGGTAAACAGTTGTCCTTTTCGAGCCAATTGATGGGTATATACCGAATGAGAAACAAATATTTTAATCGTAGCATACGAAATAATGGAAGTAATCATGAGTGGAACCAAAAGGTGATAACCACCCGTAATTTCAGCAATTAAAAAGATAGCAAATAAAGGCCCATGCAAAACGCCAGCAATTAATCCTGACATACCAACCAATGCAAAATTTCCTTCGGGCAACATCCCCAAATCAAAATAGTTAACCACTTTTGCAAAAAATAAACCGGCTATGGCTCCCATAAACAAAGTGGGTGCAAATATCCCTCCAATTCCACCTGCTCCAAATGTAACAGAACTCGCAACAACTTTAAGCAAAATGACCAGTAAAAAGAGTAAGAAAATGATTCCAATATTGTCTTTAAAATCGTAAAAAATACTTTTCTCGTACAAATAACTAATGTCTCCATGCAAACTTGCATTTATAGCTTCATAGCCCTCCCCATATAATGAGGGAAAAAGGAAGATGAGAATTCCCAGTATAGAGCCACCAATGAGCAAACGCGTTGGCCAGCGTTTAATTTTCCGAAATAAGCCTTCAATATAAATATGAACCTTGGTAAAATATATAGAAATTAATCCGGTTAAAATTCCTAAGATGATATAGAAAATGATGTTTTTCAACATAAATGCAGTTCTATATTCAAAAGGATACATTACCGCTTGTCCTAAAAAGAAGTAGGAAGTGATTACCGCAGTAACCGAAGCAATCAATAATGGTAAAGCAGAAGCCATTGTTAAATCCAGCATTAAAACTTCAAGGGCAAATACAATGGCAGCGATGGGAGAGTTAAAGATGGCAGCAATTGCAGCGGCACTTGCCACACCAATAAGTAAAATAATTTGTTTATAATTGAGATGGAACAGGCGCCCCATATTTGAACCAATAGCAGCACCTGTGGCAACGGTTGGTGCCTCTAGTCCAACCGATCCTCCAAAGCCAACAGTAATGGTTCCGGCAACAATGGATGAAAATACATTATGACGTTTAATGATCCCATTTGATTTTGAAATGGCATGAAGAACTCCGGCTACGCCATGCCCAATATCCTGATGAATAAAAGTGCGGATAAACAAAACAACAATCAGGATCCCAATCATTGGAAAAGCCAAATATAAATAGTTGGCATATTCGTTAACGAAGCTGCTGGTTAGAAAGCTAGAGATAAAATGGGCTGAATTTTTGATGATAATTACTGCGATACTTGCAAGAAATCCGACCAATGCACTTACCAAAAGGATAAATTGTCGGTCTTTAATATGTCGCAATCGCCAAACAAGGAACCGTTTTAATACTGAATATTTTTTCATTTTTTATAAAGCGAGTGCAAAATAATACAAAATTATTCTTAAGAGCAATTAAAACGCTTATATTCTTTTTTATCTTAGCTTATTCATAATAGATATGTTTTAGCAATACAACTAATTGAAAATTAAATGAAAAAAATTATATCATATAATGTAAATGGAATCAGGGCTGCCATGAAAAAAGGATTTATGGATTGGCTAAGTGCTACAGATCCTGATATTGTTTGTATTCAAGAAACTAAAGCGCAAGGTGATCAAATTCCTGTTTTTGATTTTGAGGCAGCCGGATATAAAACTTATCTGGTTTCAGCAGTAAAGAAGGGTTACAGCGGAGTAGCAATCTTAAGCAAACAAGAACCCGACAATGTGGTTTATGGAATGGGAATTCCGAAATATGATGATGAAGGCAGATTTATCAGAGTCGATTATGGAGATGTTTCGGTAATTAGCGTTTATCATCCATCCGGGTCAAGTGGCGATTTACGGCAGGCTTTTAAAATGGAATGGCTGGCCGATTTTCAAAAATATATTGATGAATTAAAAAAAGAGCGGCCCAACTTAATTATTTCAGGCGATTATAATATTTGCCACAAGCCCATCGATATTCATAATCCTGTAGGGAATAAGAATAGTTCAGGCTTTTTACCCGAAGAACGAGAATGGTTAAGTGGGTTTATTGATAGTGGTTTTATCGATTCATTTAGGGCTTTTAATTCCGATCCACATCATTATTCATGGTGGAGTTATCGAGCAAATGCCCGGGCAAATAATAAGGGTTGGCGCATCGATTACCACATGGTAAGTGAAAGTTTAAAAGATAAAATGAGCCGTGCCTTGATTTTACCTGAAGCCAAACAATCTGATCATTGCCCCATTGTTTTGGAGATTGAAATTTAAAAACTCAATTATTGCTGAATAAGCTTTTCATAGGGTGACACCCCTGATTTGGGGTGTCTCCCTAATTGTTTTGATGATGTTTGAGTGTAACATCTGATAAAAAAGCGAGTATTTATTATAAATACTCCAACCTATGATTTCAAATTATTTCAAGACTACCTTTCGCATTTTTATGCGTAATAAAGGCTATACCTTTCTTAATATTTTTGGTTTATCCATTGGAATGGCGATAAGTATCGTTGGCTTGCTTTATGTTTTTAATGAACTGAGCTACGACAGATATAATGAAAAGGCCGACCGGATTCACCGAATTGCGGTTGAAGCCTTATTTGGAACAACCGAAATTTACCAAACCTATACTGCGGCGGCTTATACACAAGCCTTGTATTCTGATTTTCCTGAAATTGAAAAAATCACTCGTATTGCCAATTGGAATTTTGAGTTTGAATATCAGGATAAAAAATTTGTAGAGAAAAAGGTATTTATGGTGGATTCAACCTTTTTCGACATTTTTACTATTCCAGTCGTGAAGGGTCAAACAAGTACTTTACTTAGTCAGCCAAATTGTGCAGTGCTTACTGAAAGCACGGCGAAAAGGTATTTTGGGAATGTGGATCCAATCAATCAGGTTATTACGAGCGATTCGACCAATTATAAAGTGATTGCGGTGGTTGAAGATGTTCCGAAGAATTCACATTTTCATTTTGATATGGCCCTTTCTTTGTATGGCTTTGATGGATTTTATGATCGCAAAGGCTGGTTTGCCAATAATTTCAAACAGTACATTTTGTTGCATAAAAATGTTGATTATAGAAAGGTGGAAGCAAGATTCCCAGCCTTCGTTGATAAATATTTGTATGGGGGAAAATATGCTGAGCGAAATGCAAGTGAAAATAAATGGGAATTGTATTTACAGCCTTTAAAATCTATTCATTTAAATTCCGATTTAAGAGGTGAGTTTGAGTCCAATGGCCGAAAGGAATATGTTAATGTATTTTTGATTGTCTCCATTTTTATTTTGCTAATAGCCTGCATTAATTTCATTAATTTATCAACGGCAAAAGCCACCAAAAGAGCGAAGGAAGTTGGGATTAGAAAAGTAGTTGGCTCTGGCAAATTTGATTTAATCAAACAATTTATTGGTGAATCATTAACAACCAGTTTTGTCGCTTTAATTTTGTCAATTATTTTTGTTGAACTCATACTCGTTTACTTACCAACATTCATCGGTATTGATTTGGAAATGCCTTATTTTACCAATCTTTATACCATCCCAGGACTAATTATCTTAGGTGTTTTGGTAGGTGTGATTTCCGGGGTGTACCCTGCCATTGTTTTATCTGCCTTCCGACCTATCGTAGTTTTGAAGGGAAGCCTGAGTCAGGGAAGTAAATCTTCATGGTTCAGAAATGCTTTGGTTATTTTCCAATTTATGATTTCAGTGTTTTTAATCATCGGAACTTTAGTAATCTCAAATCAACTAAACCTTTTGCAAAATGAGAACTTGGGTTTCGATAAAGAAAAAGTGATCGTTATTAAAAACACAAGTACCCTTGGAAGTTCTATTCAAGTTGTAAAAAATGAAATTGGACATCTTCCTTTTGTCCAGAATGTTTCATTTTCAAGCAAATTACCCGGCACTCAGTTAAGTAATTGGGGCTGCAAAGTAGATGGCAGAGAAGGTGGGTTTTCCGTAAATGTTTTCAATGCAGACGAGGATTTTGCTGAGGTGTTAAAACTTGAATTAAGCAGAGGAAGATATTTTTCTAAGGATTATGGAACTGACACCTTTGCATTAATTATCAATGAAGAAGCTGAAAAACTTATAGATTTTGATGATGTTTTGGGAGCACGTCTTAATTTTTGGGGCAAACAGCATTATCATATTATTGGGGTGGTGAAAAACCTACATTATGAATCAAAACATCAAAAAATACACCCCATGGCCATCCTAAATATCAATAGTACCGATCGTAATTCTGGTTATTTAACGGTTCGTGTTGGTGCAGGCAACAAGACAAAGATGATTGCTGATTTGACAAGTATTTGGAATCAGTATTCTCCAACAGTCCCTATTGATTACGCTTTTTTGGATAAGCAATATGATTCATTATATGAGAATGAAATGCAAACCAAAAAGCTTTTCCTCGCATTTTCATTTCTTGCTATTTTTATTGCTTGTTTAGGTTTAATTGGATTGGCTTCGTATATGGCGCAACAAAAAACCAAAGAGATTGGAATCCGAAAAACTTTTGGAGCATCCGCCATAAATATTACCTATTTACTATCCCGGAATTTTACAAAATGGGTATTGATTGCTAATATTATTGCTTGGCCAATTGCCTGGTATTTTTTCAATAATTGGTTAAATAGTTTTACTGAAAGAGGTGAATTATTTTGGTGGTATTTTGCTTTGGCTGCAGTGGTTTCAATTTTTATTGCCTTAATTACGGTTGGCTATCAAACGATAAAAGCTTCAAAATCCAATCCGATTGATTCGTTGAGGTACGAATAATAAAGGGCTCTAGGGAAGGCTTCCTCCTTGGAGGAAGCCTTCCCTTTTTTCATCCCTGTGTTTATTTAACCACTTTATATTTACTAATCGAATAGCCAATATGCCCCAAAGGATTTATTCCTTCAATCTGAATTAAAAAATTGGCTTTTATATCTGAATTGAAATATTGAACCCTCGCTTTTCCTGATTTGTCAATTATCAAATTAGGTTCCCAAAAAAGGGTGTTTCTTAAATCAAGAGTGGATTGTTTTTGTTTATCGTTGGTGTAAACAGGAGAGTAAAACTCACGAGCAACTTTAAACCCAGGAATGCTTTCAATATTACTACTTTTTGTATTTCGTATTTCTTTAAGTACTTCTTTTGTAAAACCTTTTTTCAATGTGATTCTAATTAATCCTCCTAAACCATACGGAGTATATTTTAGGGCTGCAGCAGCAGATTTAAAAACTTCGATGCTTTCAAACTCAGCCGGATCCAAATGCATAATTTCACGGTAATCGAAGCCAACTAATTGTTCGTTTAAAACTATGGCAGCACCTTGATTTCTTGAAGCATAAACATGGTTGTTTCCTCTGAATAATATTTTACCACCATTCTCAATTTTAAAATGTCCGGCAACTTTTCTCATCATATCTAAAAATGCCTGTCTAGTTCCGCCTGAAACGTAATATGATAGTTCATCACCGCTCACTTTTTTTGAGGCAAATTGCTTGGTATAAACTTCTTCCGTAAAAATCACCTTTTTACGTGCGGTAATGGTTACTCCTTCAAGTAAAATGGATTCTTTATTAAAATCGGGTAGTTCTTCATCTTCATTTTCAATGTCGGTGAGTTTGCGTTGTTGTGCTAAATAGTTGGTTTTTTGTGCTTCTGTTTTTAGGTTTTCGAATGTAATGTTGGGATTTATTTTTATAGTTTGATCTTGATTAAGCAAAAGATGCACATGGGGGTTTTCGCTTTGCGTAGTTGCCGATAAAACCAATTTGTTAGCAGTCGCAATACTGGCAAAATCCTGGCCATTAAACGAAAACTTACCCATCTTGTCTGCGCTTGTATTTATAACCCCATAATTTTCGGAATTGAATAGAACCAGGCTGGCATTTTTAACAGGCTTCCCATTTTTTCTGGTTACTGAACCACTCAATCCGTAAGATTTCAATGGGCTTTTTGTTGTAATTTTCTTTGTATTAAATCTTCTCCAGCCCTGAGTAAGCATGAGCAGGTCAAGTGCTTTTTTTGCACCGGGCTGATCCGAAAAATAAAAGCCCGGGAATAGTATTTCACCCTTTAAATCCGATTTAAGTAGGAGGGTACTCATCAAATTATGGTTCCACTCAGGCAGCTCATTATCATTCATTTTATGTACACTCATTGAGAGCAAGGATGGAGCTGGTTCTCCTTGCTGGTCAGTAACATCAACTTCTATTTCAACCTTGTCTTTGCTTTTATATTCAGACTTTATTTTAGTTATCTTAATATTTAATTTCCGCTCTTGATTTACAAAAACCAGACGTTCAGTTTTTGGAATTCCTTTACTGTCCAAAATGGTAATTTGTGCAATCCCTATCGGAAAGCTTTGAGTTGGGATTGCATAGTTTTTAAGTTCATCCAGTTTAATTGTTTTAGAAAAATATTCTTTTCCTCTAATTTGAACAATCACTTTTAAATTTCCATCTGGCATTGAAAAACTCGAATTAACCGAAATCCTAATCTCATTTATTTTTGATTCAAGCAATTCAAAAGTGTAGCCATTTTCTAGAGGTATTGGTAAATCATATAACTGTTTGTGACCTAAAGGATGAATAATTTGTAATTTTAATGAATCGGAAGCTTGATAAGCCAAATTAAATTTACCCATCCCCAAAAACTGACTTGAAACTTTGTTCACCATTGTTCCATCAGGCCGGATAATTTCTCCTGAAAAATCGAAGGGATTCCCGAGAGGATCGAGGGCTTTAAAAGCAATTATTGATGATATTCCTGAAATGACATCTCCTCCTTCAGGAAAAAATTGTATGCTCGGTGGAATTTCTTTTAGTGGAATATAAATGGATGAAATGCCTGTAAGTTGCGAATGGTTTAAGGTTGATGTTAGTATCAAAGTTTCCTGTGTTAGCTCATCAGGGATTTTAATTTTGAAGGTTTCAATGCCCTCGTTACCAATTATTAAATTCAATTTTTTAACTACCGACTCTCCTTGCAATAATTGCATCTGGATTTTAACTTTCCCCAGCCTGCTTCCCTTTACTCCAATTGCTTCGATGCTCCCTTTAACTTGATCACCTAAGGAAAAGATAGAATCTTCCAAGTTAAGTTTCAGCTGGATTTCATTTTCACTAAGTAGCTTAATTCTTTTGTAAAATACACTTTCTGAATTCTCAGGATTTGTATAATTTGAATAGGCCTTTAAGAGGTATGAACCTGGAATGAGCGAGTCGGGTAAAATCAAATCTCCATCCGAAAGTCCGTTTTCCAGCTTATGTTTTTGATTTAATATTAAATCGCCACTGGCTTTAAATAATCCGATGTTTAAAAATTGACTTAATTCAGAAGGTCTCAGTTTTTCGAATTCCCAATTATAGGCTTTAAACCAAAGTGTATCTCCGGGTAAAAAAGTATGGCCATTGGTGTGAAGGTACAGTGATTCACATGGGGCTTGTCTAATGTCCTCTTCATTTTGATTTGAATAAGAAGGAGATATCGTTAAAATTTGGAGTGTAAGAATTGAAATTGCGGATAAAAATCTGATTAAAAAACCTTTATAAACCTTTAAAATGCTAATTCTGAGAGATGCTTTCTTTTTCATAATATGAATTTTTAGCGTTTAGAATTACTAAAACATGGAAATGATTTTTCGGGGGAGAGACTAAATTAATATTTCCATCATTAAAAATACTAATACATTTTGATAAAGTAATGATTGTTAACTAGACAAATACCCTATTAATGACTTTATCCCAAAAGGCAGTAATTTTTGTGTAAGGGAACATTGAGTATTCTAAGATAAAAGCAAGTATTTAAACAGAAAATTTCACATAGGGTTCATCTCTGTTAGCAACAGCAAAAACTCTGTAAATAATTTTGCAGGCTACCACATTGATAACCGACATTTTATGTTTTCCTTCTTTTGTTTTTCTATTGAAATAAGTTTTGATCTGCTGATCATGTATTATTGCTGTATTAGCAGCATTAAATAGTAGTTTTTTAAGTTCCTTATTTCTATATCTACTTGTTTTATCCTTTCGTTTGACACTTGTACCCGATGTATACTCAAAAGGAGCTAAACCACAATAACAATTAAACTTTCTTGGGTTATTAAATGATTTAAAGTTGTTAGTACAAATAAGTATGGATGCTGCTGTAATAAGCCCTATTCCTATTACCTTAGTGATTTTGTCATAAGATAGTTTAAGATCATTGTTTTGACCAATTAGCTCAGTTATTTTTTTCTCAAGCTTTGCAATTTTAAGATCATAGCGAACAATTTCCTTTTTATACTCAGTAAGTTCAACCTTAAGTGATACGACTTTTGATGTGATAATCATTGACTTGTGGGCATTTTTAAGTTGAGTTCTGATACGGACAAATTGATCTCTGATTGTAAGCATTGTTTTCATTCTTAAAATGCTATCACTTTGCAATTCTGTGAGCTTAAGCTTATGATTGAAAGTGGATGCATATGAGGCTATTCTCTGTGCATCTATCGGATCTGATTTACCTCTGGTTATACCACTTGATTTTATAATATCTAATGAGGAAACCATTGAGTACTTCTGTCCTTTACATTGTAGAACATGAGCTAATAATAAACCATAATGACCCGTATGTTCAAAGCAATACCATGTTTTTTTATTCTGCACCTTTTTCTGAACAAGCTTAATCATCTTTCTAATTCCTGCAAGGCTATTCTCTGTTTTTGAAACAAGTAAAATACTTTTATCCAACTGATTACAAATAGCATAATCTAAAGAATCTTTGGATACATCAATACCACAATAAAAATATTCCATAACTTTAGCTTTAAGTTTATAAGATTCTGATGAACCAGCAGGAGTTCAATGCTAAAACCATTAATAAGCCTTGATGCTTAAAATTCTAATTGGCTCAGAACTCTTGAAAAGGATAGGTCTGATACTCAGTATAAGCCTAAAAGCTTTAACGTCGAACTAGTTCACCTAACCTTTTCTGGTTCTTCAGGTTTATCACCTGAAATTTACTCTAATAAATCTAATTGCTAAACTAATGGTGTAGTCGAAATGTTAGAATATCAGATCAATAAAGATTTTGGTTATTCTCAATCTTCAATAAAAAAGGATTTTTTGAACAAGAACTCCTTTTTACTGTGGGATAATTCTGTGGCAGGGGATGACGTTTTCTATAGAGAACAAGATCCTTTTTGATAAAACTTCAAAATTTAACCCCATTGATTCGTTGAGGTACGAATAAGCAATCAAGGGACGGCGTCCTTTAAAGAGGACAAAGTCCCTGGCTAAATAAAAAAGGAGCGCTTTGCGCTCCTTCAAAATTAGGCTGATCTGTATAAGTATAATATCGGAATTGTTTTTCTTTTCATAGGGAGATTCCGATATAGAAATTTTAACACATTCTATTAATCATCTGGCTCCAGGCATCTCTGTTCTTCACAATAAACTTCAACTCTTTGCCTTCCTTAGTCACCAAATTCAATCCATTTTGTAAAAACATTCGAGTTTTAAAATACATCAATTCCTGAATGTCTTTAGGCTCAATCTCTAAATTATAACCGTTCTTTTTATCTGTCGATGGTTTAAAATATATTCTTTGGTTGGTTAAGATTAGTTTTCCTTTAACCTGCATAGCCGGATCTACATATTGCGCATTTCCTGCTTTCGTAACAACTTCGTTCGCGTATAGTTCGATGGTCATGATATTCGTTTTAAAATTTAAATGATACTATAATGAATATAGCATGAATTGTGCCAAATAACTTAAGATGTTGTTTAAGAGTGATAAAGCATAATTTTACCCTATCAAAAAAATGCAGGAAATGTTCGGCAACATTACATAAGTGTCCGATTTTAAGTAGTTTTAGCCAAATAAGAGGCGAAAAACATCTTCAATCTTTCGAACAGGTGTAATGGTAATTCCCGGATTTTGGATATCTAATCCTTTAAGGTTGTATTTTGAAACAAAAATTTGTTCGAATCCAAGTTTCTCCGCTTCCAAAATTCTTTGATCAATTCTGTTTACAGGTCTGATTTCGCCAGATAAACCAACTTCGGCAGCAAAGCAGATTTTTTGTTCAATAGGAATATCCTCACTTGAGGATAAAACGGCGCTCACTACAGCCAGATCTAAAGCCGGGTCATCAACTTTAATCCCACCCGCGATATTCAAGAACACATCTTTTGTTCCTAATCTAAATCCGCTTCTTTTTTCAAGAACTGCCAACAGCATGTTCAAACGACGTAAATCAAAACCAGTTGACGATCGTTGTGGAGTTCCATACGCAGCTGAGCTCACTAAAGCTTGTATTTCAATCAGCATCGGGCGAATGCCTTCTATGGTTGAGGCAATGGTTACTCCACTCACATCTTCATCTCTTTGTGAAATTAAAATTTCGGAAGGATTTGGAACTTCTCTCAGTCCACTGCTTTGCATTTCAAAAATACCCAGTTCGGAGGTTGAACCAAATCGGTTTTTTGTAGATCTCAAAATTCGATAGCCGTGGTTCCGATCGCCTTCAAACTGAAGAACGGTATCAACCATATGCTCTAAAATTTTTGGCCCGGCCAAATTTCCGTCTTTGGTAATGTGTCCAATTAAAAATACCGGAGTTTGGGTAAGTTTTGAATATTTCTGTAATTCAGCAGCACATTCCCGAATTTGAGAAATACTGCCAGCCGATGATTCAATATGATCGGTATGCAAGGTTTGAATGGAATCAATGATTAAAACATCGGGTTCCATTTTTTCAATTTGATTAAAAATACTTTGGGTTGAGGTTTCTGTTAAAATATAGAAATGGTCGCCATTCAACTTTACCCGTTCGGCCCGCATTTTAATTTGTTGCCCACTTTCTTCACCGGTTACATATAAAATCTTTTGATTGTTCATTTTTAGTGCAACCTGAAGCATGAGTGTGGATTTTCCAATTCCGGGCTCACCTCCAATTAAAACCAGTGATCCGGGTACCATTCCTCCGCCTAATACACGGTTCAGCTCCTTGTTTTGAGTGTTAATGCGGTGCTCAGAATTTATCTCAATGTCTTTGATAAGTTTTGGTTTACTGTTTTCGCGGGTTTTTGTTAAAAGAGGAATATTGGATTTTGTAGATTCTTTTTGAATAACTTCTTCCACATAGGTATTCCATTCTCCACAAGCAGGGCATTTACCAATCCATTTAGGTGATTGATTCCCACAGTTCTGGCAAAAAAAAGTCGTTTTGGTTTTGGCCATTGAGTTTTTAATTGATTTGATAGATAAAGGTATAAAACCCTTCAGTGATATTGATTGAAAAGAAGAAAAATTTCAGGCTTATTTTAAACCTTTGATTTTGTTTTCGATGAGAGAAGTAGAATAACCGGGCAAAAAATCGATGGTTTCAACCCGACCACCTTTAGCAGTTACAACATCATAACCAACTATTTCTTCGGCTTTATAATCGCTGCCTTTGACCAGCACATCTGGTTGTACCAATTTAATTAAATCAAGAGGTGTTTCTTCATCAAAAGGGACAATGGCATCAACAAAAAATAAAGAAGCCAAAATTCGGGCTCTTGATTTCTGATCTGTAATCGGCCGGTGAGGGCCTTTTATTTTTGAGACGGATTGATCAGTATTTAATCCAATAATTAGAAGATCACCCAAATCGGCAGCTTTTGATAAATAATCGATATGACCCAAATGCAACAGATCAAAGCAACCATTGGTAAAAACAATTTTCTTTTCCTTAAAACGCCAAATATTTAATTGTGATTTAAGCGCTTCTTTAGTAAAAATCTTTTGATTTATGAGATCAGTTCTTTGCTTCATACTTTCCTTTTCTTGCGCTGACAAGCATAAAATACGAAAATGATCCTAAGATGATTATCATCAAACTTTGAGAGGCATGTATTAAAGTAGCCCACGAAGCGGCAATTTCATTAGGGATTTTATAAATTTCAAATAAAGTAGCTTTTACGATAAAATGATAAGCACCCAAACCGCCGGGAACCGGTGCAACCATTCCCATACTTCCTAATATGAGTACTGTAAGTCCGTCAATGGGGGTTAGGTGAGAAGTAGCCTCCATAGAGAAAAATACCAAATAGGTCATGAAAAAATACATGAGCCATATCATAAAGGTGAAAAATAAAAATGCACCTCTTCTCTTTAAGCTTTTGATGGTTTTTACCCCATTAAAAAATCCTTCTAAGAAACTCTTTGTTTTAATATAAATGGGAGAATGTTGAAAACGAGGTTTAAAAATTCTGTATAAAATTACCAAAGCAATTATAACGACCGATAGGCAAGCTAAAAATATAATGATGCCGAAAAGGTTGTTTGAAAATTTTGAAAGTAAAGGATCAAAAATTACTTTGCTTACGAATCCTCCTACAACTTCAAACTGAAAAGCAATCACAAAAACAATCATCAGGATTAACACGATCAGGTCGAAAACACGCTCAGCAACTACAGAACCAAGTAAGGAATCAAAAGGAATATTCTCGCGTTTGCTCAATACTCCACAACGCGAAACTTCGCCCAGTCGAGGTAAGGCTAGATTTGCAAAATACCCGACCATAACGGCATAGAAAGTGGTTCGTGTGCGGGTTTTATAACCCATGGCATCAATTAAAATATTCCAGCGAATGGCTCTTGATAGGTGACTAATAATGGCTGCAAAAAATGACAATAGAATCCACCAATAATTGGCTTTGAAAATTTGATCGACAACATTTCCAATATTAACTTTTCTGAATACAAGCCATAATAGGAAAAAACCTAACAAGAAAAAGGCTAAAAAATTGCAAAAGGAAAGGAGCTTTTTTTTCAAAGGATTATTTTAGTTGATTGTTTTTATCTGGAAAAAGAATATTTGGTTTAAATGTTTTAGCTTCTTCAAAATCCATGCTCGCATAGGAAACGATAATAACACTATCGCCAACCGCTGCCTTACGAGCCGCTGCCCCGTTTAAAGAAATGATTCCAGAACCACGCTCTCCTTTAATAACATAAGTATCCAAACGTTCACCATTTGTAATGTTATAAATATGCACCCTTTCATTTTCAATCAGATTGGCAGCATCCATTAAATCTTCATCAATGGCGATGCTCCCGATGTAATTGAGATCGGCCTGTGTAATTGTTGCCTGGTGTAACTTTGATTTTAGTACATCAATCTTCATAAGGCAAAATTAAAAAACAATCTTACAAAAAAATCAATTTTTTAGAAGTTTTAATGTTTTTCTTCAATTCTGATGTTATCAATCAAACGAACTTTGCCTAAAAAAGTTGCTATAAGTACACTAATACCATCTTTATTTTCCCCATCATTTTGTAATGGTAGCAAGGTTTTTGAGTCAACAATTTCTAAATATTCAACCTCCATTCCCTGAATTTGATTTAAGTTTCTCTTGCTGTGTTCAATTAACTCATCAGTATTTTCAATCTTAAAGTTTTGTTTTATCGACAATAGACTTTTGTAAATGTTCGGGGCAAACAATCTTTCTTCTGCTGTTAATCTCACATTTCGTGAGCTCATGGCCAAGCCATCTTTTTCTCTGACAATCGGACATGGAATAATTTTTATTGGCAGCTTTTCTATTTCAACCAATTGATTAATGATGGCCAATTGCTGAAAATCTTTTTCTCCGAAATAAGCCCGGTTGGGCTCTACGATTCCAAATAATTTTTTTACCACGATGGCCACCCCATTAAAATGCCCGGGGCGAAATTTTCCTTCCAAAACTTTGTCCAGCTTTCCGAAGTCGAACTGGGTCAAATCAGGTTTTGGGTACATTTCTTTTGTGTCCGGAACAAAAACCATATGGCATCCCGCCGATTCTAATAATTTATAATCTTTTTCAAGATCACGGGGGTATTTTTCTAAATCACTGGGGTTGTTAAATTGAATAGGGTTTACAAAGATGCTGCAAATGCAGATGTCATTTTCTTCCACAGCTCTTTTGATTAAAGCCAAATGGCCTGCGTGTAAGGCTCCCATCGTAGGCACAAAACCGATGGTTTTATTACATTCGCGCTCATTTTTAAGCGCAACTTTTAATTCATTTATTTGTTGAAAATGAAGCATGGTTGATATGAATTAAAATAAAGTTAAATAAGAATTGAAAAGAGATCTCTTTCCAAAGATTTTTTAGGATTTTCGATAATTCTGCCGATCTCTTTATCATTTTTGTAGATGATAAAGGTGGGTACCAATCGAATTTTTAAACCAGAAATATCAGCATCTTGGGTTTTTTTCATACGGTCAACTCCCACAACAGTTATTTTCTTGTCATCAAAATTAATTTGATCAAGAACCTTGTAAAATCGTGGCAATTGCATTTTACTATCGTGACACCACGATCCAAAAACTATTTTAATGGAAATGTTTTCAGTGAGACTTTTAAGTGGCTCTATAATTTCCTGATTTGGCTTGTAATTTTCGTATTGACTGGCAAATATTTCCCCAAATCTTCCTGATTCCAATCCATCACGATTGCATTCATCTATTAATATTTCGCTACCAACTCTTTTATCGAAATACATTTTGTTCATTTCCTGGGCAAAAGATGTATTTGTAAAAAGCATTAAAAAAAATGCGCTTAGGATGAGATTTTTCATTTTGTTTTGTTTTAGCAAAGCAAATATAAATATTACTGTTTTGAATATTAGAATAAAATAGCATATATTTGTTAAGGTTTGTAAATTATCGAATTAAGTTAGCTTAAAATGAAAGTATCCCCTGCTGTCGAAAGATTTATTAAAACAATTTACACTTTTAAGGTCCGAAATCAAAAAGTTACAGGTACTAACCTCTCTCAAAAGCTGAACATATCTCCAGCTGCCATCACTGATATGTCAATAAAGCTATCAAAGCAGGGACTAATTAATTATCAGAAACATAAGAGCCTTTCATTAACTCCTAAAGGGAAAAAAATTGCTATGAAGGCTTCCCGAAAACACCGTCTTTGGGAGACTTTTTTACTCAAAACATTGGATTTAAATTTAGACGAAATTCATACAGAATCTGAGCTTATTGAAAGCAATACCTCCGACTTTTTACTAGAAAAGATGGATGAGTTTTTAGGATATCCTGAATATGATCCTCATGGAGATCCCATTCCTGATAAAAATGGTTTGATGCCCGAAGAGCAGCAATTTAAAGCATTGAAGGATAGTGAACCCGGGTCTTATCAAATTGGTCGTCTTCATTTTGAAAGTGACGAATTAAATGATTTTTTCACTGAGTATCAATTTAAAGTTGGAGACATCATTGAATTGGTTTTGGTTTTTAAAATGGATAATGCCTTACTCATCAAACGAAACAAAGTAACAATGGTGATTAGCGAAAATATTGGATCAAAAATTCTGGTTAGTAAGATAATCGAATAATTATGGAACTTAACAATGTTTTATTTGCTTTTGGATTGACAATGTTTGCAGGTTTGGCAACAGGATTTGGTAGCCTTTTGGCTTTCTTTGCCAAAAAAACGAATACAAGGTTTTTATCTATATCGCTGGGCTTTTCAGCCGGAGTGATGATTTATGTTTCTTTGGTTGAGATTTTTGTAAAAGCCAGAGACTCTTTATCTCTCGAATTGGGCGAACGAGTTGGTTATATGGCAACTGTTGCTGCCTTTTTTGGCGGAATTTTATTAATCGCGATCATCGATAAATTAATTCCATCCTATGAAAACCCCCATGAAATCAAGCGGATTGAAGATTTTCAAAAACCGGTAAAAGGATCTAATAATCCCAAATTAATGCGGATGGGTTTGTTTACAGCCCTGGCTATTGGCATTCATAATTTCCCGGAGGGTTTGGCCACTTTTACGGCTGCATTAACCGACCCCAGTTTAGGTATTGCCATTGCGGTAGCCATTGCCATCCATAATATTCCTGAAGGGATTGCAGTATCGGTTCCTATTTATTATGCAACGGGTAACAAGAAAAAGGCTTTTTGGTATTCATTTTCTTCGGGTTTGGCCGAACCCGTGGGTGCCTTAATCGGGTATTTAATTCTGATGCCATTTATGAGCCCGATAGTGTTTGGAGTGCTTTTTGCCGGTGTTGCCGGAATTATGGTTTTCATTTCTTTGGATGAATTATTACCGGCTGCCAGAGAATTTGGAGAACACCACCTCTCTATTTATGGATTGATTGCCGGAATGGTTGTGATGGCCATCAGCCTCTTACTCTTTGTTTAAAGGCTAAATATTTTTGTTATTTGGAAAAAGTCTAAATAATAATTAATATCTTTGCATCTCAAAATGATTTAAATAACAACAATAAATTTCCAGAGATGAAAAAAATTGGAATTTTCTATGGTTCCTCCACAGGAAATACAGAAGTTATAGCAGACAAAATTCAAAATAAATTTGGTGAAGATCAAGCAGACGTATTCAATATTGATGCCGTTGAAAAGAGTGAAGTAGAGCAATATGACTATTTGATATTTGGAACTTCAACCTGGGGTCTGGGTGATATGCAGGATGATTGGGAGGAATTTGCCGAAGTAATGAGTAGTATTGATCTTTCAAATAAGAAGGTGGCATTATTCGGGTTAGGTGATCAGGAAGTGTATTCTGAAAGCTTTGCCAACGGTATGGGCGAACTCTATGAGTTGATTCAGAAAAAAACAACGGTTGTGGGTCAGTGGCCAACAGAAGGATATGACTTTGTCTCCTCAAAGGCTGTGAAAAAAGGAAAATTTGTTGGATTAGCTATCGACTTTGACAATAAACCCAAACAAGCAGATGAGCAAATTGACAAATGGGTAACTCAACTGAAAAAAGATTTTAAATAATAAAAAGGCTGCAATTTATTGCAGCCTTTTTTGTTTTAGGAAGGTGAGTCTTCATTGGTTATAACCATGTCTTGTTTTTTTCCATCCATTCTGATTAAAATAGGTTTCTTAAATCGAATGTGTTTAAAATATTTGCTTTGATTAACAACCTTTTCTCCTCCTAAAGTTTCCCAGTTAATGTAACTCGAACCTACTTGTTGTTGGATTGAATAATATCCCACATTCATGGCTGTCACATTATGAAAAAAGTGAGATCCTGAAGATCCATCTAAAGGATAATCATTTAAACTGGTTTCGATGATTACCCCGGCATTTGAAATTTGTGGCCATCGAACAGGAATCCCTATCCAGCGATCGTGGGTTCCCCAACGCCCAGGCCCAATCAAAACATATTTACGCTTTTCTTCGATCATTTTCCGATTTAGAATTTCAATTTCTACCGACATTTCAACAGTTTGAGCTTTATCAAAAGCCGACTCATCAACATAAATAATATCTTCAATATTTTGAATTAATCCATTGCCCATTCCTTTTTCAGCATAAATTAAAATATCTTCTTTATTGATGTCATCAATCTTAAATTCAAAATCATGTGCATTGGCAAAAAGTGGCTTAATTTGAAGCAGGTAAAATGAGGCTTTATTTTGTTTATCCTTGCTTAAATCAACGGCATATTCAATTTCTACCGGCGAGCCCAAAGCTTCCTGAACCACATCCAAAACAGTTTCGATGGTATGAGCCAAAGGGATGTAATTATATTTCAGGATGTTTGCAAAATTTACAATTCGGGGTCCGGGTCGGTCAATGCCCGGATAGATATAATTATTGTCGGCATCGTAAACCGATGCACAGTGGGTTAAATTTTTATCTGCCTCGGCTACATCAATATCTAAATATGAGAGTCCTGCTGTATCCCCTTCCAATAAATTAATATTTTCTTTTTCGAGATCAACCGCAAAAAATTTCAATTGAGAATTCTTGAACTGTTCTTTCGGAGAATTAATTTCTATTTGAGGGTATTTAGGCGAAAAGCGAAAAGCCTTTTCACCTTCAACCACATATTTACCTAAACCAACTGCTGTTACGGCAAAACCTTCTTCTGGTTTCATATGCCCGAATGGGTAATAATTATAAGATTGGGCAACGCCCGAAATATGAGGGTAATAATATCTGCCAAAGGTATTTCCAACAACTTCCTGAAGGATGATGGCCATTTTTTCATCCTCAAGCTTGTAATTTACAGCTTCGATATATGCCCTCGAAACGGGCGAATAAATGGAGGCGTAAACCAGTTTAATCGCATTTGATACTTGTTCCAATCTTACATTTAAATCGGGATGATTGTTGGGCAGCAAAAAGGTATCAAATATTCCGGCAAAAGGTTGCATGAGCGAATCTTCAAATAATCCGGAGGATCTTACAGCAATTGGTTTTGTGATTTTACGCAGAATAATTTTTAAACGCTTGATAAGGGTTTCACTTAGCTTACTTTTAATGAACAGCTTTTTGATGTTTTCGTAGTCGATTCCAGAGCTTAAAAGCTCGCGGAGTCCGTTTTTTTGGATAAAACTTTCAAATTCATTGGTTCCGATTACGGATGTTTTAGGAGAACGAATATTGATGTCGGAAACATGTTTTGAAAAATTGTAATTGTAAATCAATGAATTTATAAAAGCCAATCCCCTGCCTTTTCCACCCAAAGATCCATTGGAGAGGTTTACAATATTTGATTCATCCAGAATGGCATTTTCATCAAACGGGATGATTTTTCCTTTTTTTTGTTCATTCCTGAATTTTTGCAGAACATCAATCAATACTTCACGCAATTTATCGGGGCTTTTAAAATCGCTCACCTTATGTGGTCGCAATACCTTGGCTGCCTGAATTTCACCACGGGCCATAAGCCAAAGTGAAAAATGATCTCGCTTGGCGTGATATAAAAGTGTTTCATTTGGAATGGATTTTAATTGGGCTTCAAATTCTTTCAATGATTGAGCAACACCAATTTGTCCGCCTTTTTTGTCACGATAAATAAAGTTACCAAAGCCCAGGTAATAAGTAATGAAACTTTGAAAATCCAGAAGTAATGATTCTGAATTTTTATTGATGAATGTGGATTTTAGTTCATGCGCTTTTTTGACATTGGATTCGTCGGAAGATTGGATGATAACCGGGATGTTATTGATTTTACTTTTAACAAATTCGGTTAATTCAAAACCGGCTTTTGGATTTTCAACGCCTTCTTTTTGATAGCTGACATCTGTAATTAAGCAAAGCAGGTTCTCTTTAAACTTATCGATAATTTCTGTGGCACCTTCATAAGTAGAGGCCAGTAGAATTTTTGGTCGAGCCCTCATTCTAAGCACCTTAAATAATTCATCGGTACTTACATCATCAATGATTCGTTTGGTTTGTTCCATCACAATTTGATAGAGTAACGGAAGATAACGCGAATAATAAATGGGAGAATCTTCAACCAACAAAATGATACGAACCATGCCCACTTGGGTATCGTTTTCCACATTAATCATATCCTCAACCAATTTGATCATGGAGAAGAAAATCCTGGAATCCCCGTTCCAAACAAAAGTACGGTCGATATTTTCATTTGTTTTGGTTTCGCGTTCGTAAAACTCAATATCACTATTGTTGTTAAGTAATAAAAAGATAGGGATGTAGGGAAAAGATTTCTTGATTTTTTTACTTAAAACATGAGGCGTGGATTTATCAACCCCTGCCATGATAATGATTAAATCGAAATGTTTTGAGTTTAATTGTTCAAAAGCTTCTTCACTTGACGAAACCCCTGTGATTCGAGGCATTGAAGACAAATTAAGCTGATGATACTCACCCAAAACATGTTCCGAAAATTTTCCTTCTTTTTCGATGCTATAAGCATCATATAAATTGGCAATTAACAAAATCTCCTTCACCTTAAAAGGCATTAAATCGTGATAGATATCACGGTTAACATTACTCTTATTCAGGAATTTCTGCAATAATTTTCGACTTGTAATTGGCGTTTGGGTTGGCTCCGGTATTTTTTCAGTAATAACAGTCCCGCTCTTGCTTAAGAGTTGTTTGGCTTTTACACTGTTAATGTAACCGGTAATGAGGTTGGATATATTTAAAATTAAATAGCGTTCTTCCTCTAAAAATGGACCTTCATCCAGGTCGGGGAATCTTCTTAAATAAACAACTTCAATTTTCCCTTTCTGTCCATCAACACTTTCAAAATCCTGGGTTTGTATCCATTGTGTCTTCCTAAATCCGAGAGAAGTGCATTGCTCAGGTCCATAAGTAATGCGTACTGAAGTAAACTGTGGGTATTGATATGCTCTGGGCAATATCAGGCAAATTTGTTGAAGCGACTCATTAATGGGTTTGCCAGCTTTTAAAATTTCTGTTGTTTGATTAATGGCAGAAAGTTCTTTTAATCGCTCAATGTTTTCTCTCTGTAACCTTTGGTAACCTTTGTTTGATGAAGAAGCAGATGTCATATTCTCTATTGTTTTTTACAAATCTAAATGAAAATAAATTATCTAAGTAATTAATTAGGCATTTCTTAAGAAGATTCTTAATTTCGCTTGCTGTAAAACCAGCGTATCAGGTTCGATGTCGAAAATACGAATATTCATTGTTGATGACCACCAGGTTGTTTGTGACGGGATAAAAGCCTTATTATCTGACGTAGATGATATTGAAGTATACGGTACCGCAGGCCATACTAGTGAGGTAATTTCCAAAACCAAAGATGTTTATGTACACATTTGTTTGATCAATATTTATGATCCATCAGATATTGACATTGACAATATTCGTAATTTGAAAAAGGATTACCCAAACATGAATTTGCTCATCCTTTCGATGAGCAAAAGCAAAAGTTTTATTCTTAAAACGCTTAAAGCAGGAGCAAGGGGATATTTGACCAAAGATACCAGTCGGAGCGAACTGATTGAAGCCATTTATACCATTCGTGGAGGATATGACTATTATGCAAAATCCATTGCGAATATTGTTCTGAATAATTATCTGAAAGAGACCAATGTTGAAAATCAACTGAAAGATCAACAGGAAAAGAAATTATCGACCCGTGAAATCGAGGTTTTAAAATTGTTTGGACAAAGTTATACCAATAAAGAAATTGCAGACACGCTTTTTATCAGCGTTCGAACGGTTGAATCTCACAAGAACAATGTGATGAAAAAACTAAACCTCCGTACGACGGTTGATTTGGTCAAATTTGCCATTTCCAACAACATCATCGAATTTTAAAAAAATAAAAGACTCAAAGGAGATTAATATTGTGGTTTTGCGTTTTTAGTTCGCCGCTGTATAAAAGAACCGGATCAACTTTAAAAGTAATGCTATCGCCAATATTGACGGTTAAATAATACCGTGTGAACTCCGGATTGGTAAAGTTTTCGTCCAGGGGTACCGGAACATCATCCTTGCTGTAAAAACCATTTGCATCGGTATAAATTACAAATTCATCATCTGAAAAAAGATTGCTCCACGTCATTTTTGCATTGGGTGCCAATATCGATTGATTCATAGTTACGGTTCCTTCAATTCTTGCGTCGGCAATAGGTATATGAGTTAAGGAGAAATGAAAATCCTTTGATTCATTTTCAGATAAATAAACAAACTGCTCAAATGGTTCATTAACCTCAGATAAAATTTCAACTCTAAATTTTGCATCTTCAGTTGTTGATTCTTTTAAAAAATAAGAATTTGAAAAAGTATTTTTCGAATTTGAAATGATGCCCGGAAGATTTGACATGTGATTTATTTTTGCTGCTAAGGATCCGCTGTTTGTTTGAGCATAAAAAATGTAGGTTCCTGTTTTTTGATGTTGGGCTTCCCAGATTCCTTCATGTAAAATTGTAAATGGATTAAAGGTCATGTAGATTTGATCAACAACTTTGCCCTGGATATCAAGAATGTATGCCTGAACCGGATTTTGGGTATTTAAGCTTATTCGAATGCCGTGATCAGATGCGGTTCCATTATTGGTGATGCTAATCTTTTGTTTGGATGTAAGATTCAAACCATCTATCCCAACATAACTTTCAAAAATGGGAAGTTTATCAATCATTAAATACCCGTTAGCATCGGTTAATCCCTCAAAAACGATGGTTGAATTCTGATTAATGCTATCAATCAATGTAAATTTTACCTGAGCATCGGCTAAGGGGAAGTTTGAAATTGAAGTTTGAATGGTAATTTGTCCTGTATAGATGGTATCACTGGAATTTGCATCCTTCATTAAAAAAGTTTTTTCCATCTCTTCTCCACTCACAGAAACAAAATGGAAGGATAGAATAAATAAAAAAATCATGAATCTTAATCTCAGTTCAATCATTTGGTCGATTCTTTTTTTACCATAAAAATAATGCAAAATTTTATTTAAACAGATAATGCTCACATTTACAGGTGAAAGCACACTAATTACTACAATTATCAGCAAAATGGGGCTTTGCGTGTTTTACTGAATTTTATACGTGAACTACCGAAATTGGGTTGCAAAATGTAAAATCAGCATTAAAAATTTTTAATATTGATCTGTAAAACATATAACCTCAATTATAAATCAATAAATAAAAAGATTATGGCATTAGATCAACTAGTTAATGATTTTATGGCAAAAGTAATTGCTAGAAATCCAGGTGAATCAGAATTTCATCAAGCAGTACACGAAGTAGTGGAAACTTTAATTCCTTACGTTGAAGAAAACCCTAAGTACAAAACAGCTAAAATTCTGGAACAACTAACAGAACCAGAAAGAGTAATTTTATTCAGAGTTCCCTGGTTGGATGATAAAGGAGAAATCCAAATCAATAAAGGATACCGAATTGAGATGAATAGTGCCATTGGCCCTTATAAAGGTGGATTACGTTTTCACCCAACGGTAAATCTTGGCGTTTTAAAATTTTTAGCCTTTGAACAAGTATTGAAAAACAGCTTAACTACGCTTCCAATGGGTGGTGGTAAAGGTGGTTCTGATTTTGATCCTAAAGGAAAATCAGACAATGAAGTGATGCGTTTTTGTCAAAGTTTCATGACCGAACTTAGCCGTCATATTGGTCCAAATACAGATGTTCCTGCGGGAGATATTGGTGTTGGTGGACGTGAAATTGGTTACTTATTTGGTCAATACAAAAGAATTAGAAATGAATTTACCGGCGTTTTAACGGGTAAAGGCCGTGAATGGGGTGGATCATTAATTCGTCCGGAAGCGACTGGTTATGGTGCTACTTATTTTGCTCAAAACATGCTTGGAACTCGTGGTGATTCTTACGAAGGTAAAATCGTTGCTATTTCTGGTTCAGGAAATGTTGCTCAGTATGCATGCGAAAAAGTTACAGAATTGGGTGGTAAAGTTGTTACTTTATCCGATTCAGCAGGTTCTATTTATGACAAAGACGGTATTGATGCCGAAAAACTTGCTTACGTAATGCAGCTTAAAAATGTAAAACGTGGAAGAATTAAAGAATATGCTGAAAAATTTGGTTGCGAATACTTCGAAGGAAAACGTCCTTGGGGTGTTAAATGTGATGTAGCTATGCCATGTGCAACTCAAAATGAAGTGAACGAAGAAGAAGCAAAGACTTTAATTGCTAACGGATGTTTCGTTATTTCTGAAGGAGCAAACATGCCTTCTACTCCAGATGCAATTGCAGTTTATACCGAAGCAAAAATTCTTTATGGTCCTGGTAAAGCTGCCAATGCTGGTGGTGTTGCAGTTTCAGGTCTTGAAATGTCACAAAACTCACTTCGTTTATCCTGGACTCGCGAAGAAGTTGACGGACGATTAAAGCAAATTATGAAAGATATTCACCAAACCTGTGTAGATTACGGAACAGAAGGAGAATATATTGATTATGTAACAGGAGCTAATATTGGTGGTTTTGTTAAAGTAGCAGACGCCATGCTGGCACAAGGTGTAGTATAATTCCTCAAAAAACTAAGCTAACTTTAAAACCCTGTCATTTTTATGGCAGGGTTTTTTATGTCAGTTCGAGCTTGTCGAGAACTGACTTATTTACGAAACAGACATCTCGACAAGCTCGATGTGACTGTTTTGTTTCCTTGTCATTCAGGTTGTAGCGAAGCGGAATACTGGAATCTATAGAGTGTAGCTGAAATGCGGTGCGAAGTTTTAAACTTCGCACAACGAAAAGGGACAACATCCCTATTCGGGGATGTTGTCCCTTTTCTTATTATTTTACAATGGTTGCAATTGGAATGTTATAACTATCTTTTGATGAATCCCAAACGACCTCTCCATTATAGCGAATTATTTGTCCATCATTTTCAAGACAAATAGTATCAGAAATAGAGTAACCTATTTCAAGAACAGTGGTATCACTGAGCAAAATTCCTAGAACACATCTTGGAAGATCATCACTACAGTTTAAAGCTATATTTCTTGGAGTTATAGAATGATTATTAATAACCTCTTCTTTTATCCCATTATTGATATAGTAAAGACGCATTGTGTTGAAATCTAACACATTTGGATTATTATTGTTTAATAGGTCGTTTCCATCGTCGTCAACATAAGCAAAGTGTTTTAAGGATAGAGATAAATCATCAGAATCATTATTCTCCTTTTTACATGAAACTACTAGAAAAAGTAGTAAAACAAAAATGACAGAATAAATTTTTTTCATATTTATTTTATTTAATTGATTAATAATTTATTTAAGGCTCAATTCCTTTAACAATGCTCAAATTATAACTATATCCAAAGCTATTATAAGAAAATTCACCATCACCCATAGCATCTCCATCACCCCAACGCATATTAAGGAATCTATATTCATATTCGGTATCTCCTATACAATAGATACTAATACGATAGCCATCACAAACCCATGCATGTCCAGGTTGTCCAGAGCTTACATAACCCATAAACAGAACTGGTCTATCAGCTATAATCTCAGCCCTTACAGTACCATAATTACTTAGAGAAGAAGTACTATAAGACATTAATGTTGCTGTTGTTGAATAGCCAAAGGTACTTTCAAATGCACCTGTAACATCACTCTCATCAGCAGGACTTCCAGTACATTCATAACTTATATCAACTGCTGATCCAATATCGAATAATAAGTCCGAAGCAATAGCATTCCCCGGGAAATCAGGCATTTGACTCCAACTATAACTGGTTGGGTATTCATGATAACTCATAATCATTCCCATGGCAACTGGGATACAACCTGTGTAAGCACGACCAAACGACAATTCACTAAAATCACAATCACATGATCCACATGTTGCTTCAACTTCTGCTTCCGTTGGGCAATATTGATTGAAATAGTATGCTTGTCCCCATCCATCCTTTGAAGTGCTTAACAAAGGCCCCTTAGTATCATGTGATTCAACACATGGATCATCTGGTGGATCTCCTTCATCCTTCAGATTAAAGAAATCAAGATGCTTCTTCCACAACTCTTTCACTTCCTCACTTTGAGGCTCTTTTGATTTTTTTGTTTTTTTTATGCCATTTTTAGTGTTAGATATCCATAATCCAATACCATTCTTGTTTTCAACATTTTCAGTTTTAAAATAATTGTTATCCGAAAAGGCAAGTATCGGTTCTATCCTATTGTCGGCAGGCATTAAAACAAATCCACCTTCATCAAAATTAATCACGTAAATGAGTTCTTCGCCCATTTCATCATTAATTTTTTCAAGCTTGTAATTTTGGGTAGATTTTAAGGAAGGCTTTGTTTTTCGCATGAAGTTCTCGGCTACTGTTTTCGCTAGGTCTTCATTTACGAAAAATTCACTGATTTCATCCTGGGGTTCAATTTGTGGCATGTCTGTTTGTTTATCCTGGCAGGCAAACGGAATTAACAATACCGTGCATAAAGTTAATACAACAACTGTTGTTACAAGTCTGTTCTTTCTTTCTTTCTTTCTTTCTTTCTTTCTTTCTTTCTTCATTTTAGTAAAAAATTTAATTAGGAATTATATGAACTATTTCCTATTAATTCCGAAATTAAGAAAAAGTACACCCTTTTTTTTGCTAAAAATTAATAATATATCGAAATTAGTTATATGTAACTATGTATTAGATGCGTTTTTATAAAGAATGGTTGCGTTGAGGTAAAAAAGTTCACAATAAGCGAGTTGAAATGTGGCCTTTTTTCTTGTCATTAATTGTCATTACGGTTATAGTTGAAATGCGTTGCGAAGTTTAAAACTTCGCACAACATCAAATTGCTAATTTATCTTGTGTATTTTCTTCTTCGGATAATAGTAAGAATCAACCCAAAAAGCACAACCAAAATTATTGGTACAAGTGCATTGAATACTTGCCAATATAATCGGTCTTCAGAAATCTTGGTCTTATCTAATAATCGCAGTTTTAGATCGCGGCTACGAAGCCTGATTAATCCATCTCCATCCGTTAGATAATTCAAGGCATTCAAAATGAAATCTTTATTTCCAAAAGTTTGTCCGGTATATTGATCAAAGCCAAGTGGCAGCGGATAGGATTGCGAATGATGCAATTGATTTTTGATGATATCTCCATCCGAAATAACAATCATTTGTGTGGGCAAGCTTTTATTAAGTGTTTTAATGTTTTTATAATCTTCCGAAAGTGGAGAAAAACGATTTTTAAAAACGGATTCAAATTCACCTTCCAGCAATACTGCAATATTTTGTGGCCCCTGATTAAAAAAACGTGGATCGGGATCGGTCTTTAAAATGTCAAAATTAAGGATGGCTGGTGTTTTCATCAGTCGTGAATATTTTGAACTGTTTAGCAAAACAGTTTTCCGAATTCCTTTTTTAGGAAGGGTGTCGATATTTCCAACAAACTCAGTACTTATCGCATTTAAGTTTTTTACAATGGGGTGATTTGAAGATGGACTTAAAGCCGGAAAATAATACCAGGAAAAGAAATCAATTTTAGGTTGATTTCCCATTTGCCCGGTTCTCAATGGAATTTGCCGGGCATTTAAATCCATGATTAAATTATTATTAAGTCTAACTCCATAAGTGAACAACTGATCGTCGAGGTTTAAATATTTGGTAATGGCCATGATCGACTGATAATTTCTTAAACTATCCAGCGAAGCTGAAACTGCATCAATCAACCACATGACTTTTCCGCCATTCATAAGGTATTGATCGATGATGAATTTATCGGCATCATTAAATTGCTTTTCGGGTTTGGCAATAATTAAGGTTGTGTATTTCGGTTGAGGTGAATCTGAAGAAAAATCTTGTAATAATGAATTTGGATTACCCAAAATTTCAACTTCACTTAAATTATAATCTGCAGATAAAGTTTTGGCAATATCATCCACATATTCGCGACCCAGTTCTCCTTGACCTTTTAAAAAAGCAATACTTGGTTTTTGTTCATTAATCAACCTTTTAATGGTATTGGCGATGCTAAACTCGAGCGCCATAATCGAATTGTTTAACACCGCTTCGGGCGGAACCCCCATTTGGGTCTTCAATAAATCCATCGGAAGTTCTTTGGATTGGTAACTTACGATGGCTCCCGGGAAAATCATTTGTTGTTTGAGACCTTCCTTGGTTTTTACCTGCAAATCGGTTTGGGTTAAACCTTTTGAAATGAGTTGCTGGTAAAGTTTGTTTCTTTCTTCAGTGTTCTCAGAACTGTTGGGATCGATAAATATGAATTGTATGTTTTTATTATAAGCCCGAAACTCGCTCAGCATTTCTTTGGTTTTCTGTTTTAACCGCATAAAACCTGCCGGGAACTCTCCTTCTAAAAATACCTTAAAGTAAATTTCGCCCTCAACTTTTTTTAGGAGTTCTTTACTTTCATCCGAAAGGGTATATCTTTTTTCGGAACTCCAATCCCATCTTAAAAAATACAAGGAGCCAATCCAATTTATGAGCAAAACAGCAGCCAAAACAAATAAAATTTGTTTCAATGCCGAGAACCTATTATTTGCGCTTTTCATTACCATTTTCGACTTCCTAAAATTGTTCTACTCAGAAAAATGAAAATAAAAATAAAACTGAAGAAATAGATCAAATCCCGGCTGTCAATTACGCCTCTGCTGATCGAAACATAATGTGAGCTCATCCCCAAATTTTGGATTAAAAGGGCATTGGAGTTAATGGCATTTGATGAAAAAGCGAATTCAAAACCCAGGTAAAAAAGGGCAATCAATGCAACAGAAATCACAAATGATAATATTTGATTTTTTGTAATGACTGACGAGAACAAACCAATGGAGGTAAATGAAGCGCCTAAAAAGATGAGACCGATAAAAGACCCCCAAAATGCCCCGATATCCAAATTTCCCTTCGGGAAACCCAGCTGATAAACCGAATAAAAATAAATCAAGGTGGGAATGATGGAAAATACGACCAAAGCAAATGCTGCAAAATATTTGGCCAAAATAATTTTTAAATCACTGATGGGTTTGCTTAACAATAAATCGATGGTGCCACTCCGGTGTTCTTCCGAGAAAAAACGCATGGTGATGGCCGGAATTAAAAACATAAAAGCAAAAGGAGCCATGTTAAACATTCCATCTAAATCGGAATATCCATAATCCAGTAAATTGTAGTTGCCGGGCAAAATCCACAAAAACAAGCTGTTAATCAACAGAAAAACAATGATCACGACATAGGCCGTAAGTGAGCTGAAAAAACCAAGAAACTCCTTTTTAAAAATAGTGATCATCTTGCTTATGAATTGGCAGCTAAATTAATGAATAATAACAGAAACGATATGGATTGTGAATTATTACTGTTGGTTTTGTTTAGAATTCAAGATAATAACACTTTAGGTTATATTCTATAAACATGACGTCATTCCGGACTTGATCCGGAATCTCAAAGTTAGCTATTAAAAGATTCTGAAATAAATTCAGAATGATGGCTTAAATACTTTTCCGACAGTTTCATGATGATTTTTTTGAGTAAACTCAAATGTTATTCAGCAAATTCGATGCGAATGGCATCATTCACTGAAATCCCCAGTAAACTACTGGCATTACCTTGATTGATGGCAATTTCTAAATGTCCATTTGAGCCAAAAACAGCAACGGATTCACCAATCGGAACATCCAGATAAGATTCATCAATCATCCTGATTTTAACTCCCCTTAACTGAATTGAAAATTTCTTCCCCTGACCTACTTTATCAAACAATTCCTTGGTGATGTTGGTGATTAAATTTTCGTAGGCATCAATATGAATGACCATCCCTTTGATTAATGATTTTTCAACCGCAGGTTTGAAAAGCATTTTTGTTTGAATGTTTTTCAATGGCGTTCCTAATTCTTCAATCGGATCACCTTTTGCCAGATGAAGTGCAGCTTTCACAAATCGATCGCGGGTCGAGAAAGTAAAGAAATCAGTATCCTGAGGAATGCTTAATTCAAATATTTTTTCAGGCTGATCATCGAAAATCATTGAGAAAATTCCATTGTCGGTGCCAATAAAATAATGATTGTTGTGAAAAATTACCACATGCGAATATTTGTCAGATTCTTCGGTATTAACGCCAATTAAATGAATACTGTTTTCCGGAAAATCCCGGTATGAGTTTTTAATAACAAAGGCTGCATGCTCAATATTAAAAGGTGTAATTTGATGAGAAATATCAACAATATTAACGTTCTGATTACCAGCAATAATTTTCCCCTTCACTGAAGCCAAATAATGGTCTTTTAATCCCCAATCACTCGTTAATGTAATTATCGGCATAGCTAAATCTTATTTATTCCGTTTTCGCTTTGGAAATTATTTATTTTTGCAATATCAAAATTAACAAAATAATCGCTGAAAAGAAGATAAATTGATTTTTTAGTAAGACGGCCTATGACAGAAAAAACATTATTGCTTGATGATTATAACCCACTCGATATTTTTGGGGTGAACGATAAAAATTTGGAGCAAATTAAAAAGTACTTTTCCAAGTTAAAAATTATCGGTCGTGGGAATGCAATAAAATTGATAGGTGCAGAGGCAGAGATTCAGAATTTTGAAAAGAAATTTAGCTTGGTTTTACTTACGTATGATAAATTTGGGAAGATTACCGAAGGCGACATCAATCAAATTTTAGAATCAACAGAAGCTGAATTTAAGTCAAAGAACGGCGATCCCAAAGATGTCCTGGTTCATGGGCGAAATGGAATCATGATTAAGGCCCGAACAGCAAATCAGCAAAAAATGGTCAAAGAAATTGATAAAAACGATATGCTTTTTGCCATCGGTCCTGCCGGAACCGGAAAAACTTATACCGCGGTAGCTTTGGCGGTTCGTGCACTAAAGAATAAAGAAATCCGCAGGATTGTTTTAACCCGACCTGCTGTAGAAGCCGGAGAAAATTTAGGCTTTCTCCCTGGCGATTTAAAAGATAAATTGGATCCATACCTCCAGCCACTTTACGATGCATTGCGCGATATGATTCCAACACAAAAGTTATTGTCGTATATGGAAGATGGAACCATCGAAATTGCACCCCTCGCCTTTATGCGTGGGCGAACTTTGGATCATGTGTTCGCGATTTTAGATGAGGCACAAAATGCAACTTCCAATCAATTAAAAATGTTTTTAACCCGAATGGGTCGCTCCGCAAAATTTGTGGTAACAGGTGATGTAACTCAAATAGACTTACCTAAAAATCAGGCTTCCGGATTGATTGAAGCTCAAAAAATACTAAAAGATGTGAAAGGAATTTCCTTTATTAATTTAGGTAAAGAAGATATTATTCGTCATAAACTGGTGACGAATATAGTTAATGCGTATTCAAACAAACAACCCGAAAAAAAGTAAATATGAAAAATGCAATTGTAAAAACCGATTTCAATTTCCCCAATCAAAAGAGTGTCTATAAAGGAAAGGTCCGTGATGTATATAATATCAATGATGAATTACTTGTCATGATAGCATCCGATCGAATTTCGGCTTTTGATGTTGTACTACCCAAAGGTATCCCATTTAAAGGGCAAGTGCTAAACCAAATTGCCGCTAAGTTTTTAGATGCAACCGAAGATATTGTTCCTAATTGGAAATTGGCCGTGCCAGATCCAATGGTGACCGTAGGTCATTATTGCGATCCTGTAAAAGTTGAGATGGTCATTCGTGGATATCTTTCAGGTCATGCCTGGAGAGAATATCGTGATGGCAAAAGAACTATTTGTGGTGTTGCCATGCCCGAAGGGATGAAAGAAAATGATAAATTCCCAACTCCATTAATTACCCCAACAACCAAAGCTGATGTAGGTCATGACGAAGACATTTCTCGCGAAGAAATTCTAAAGCAAGGTTTGGTGAGTGAAAGTGATTATGTTCAGTTGGAAAAATTTACTTCAGAGCTTTTTCAAAGAGGAACTGAAATCGCCGAAACCATGGGATTAATTTTAGTCGATACCAAATATGAGTTTGGTAAAGTTGGTGATAAGATTTATTTAATTGATGAAATCCACACACCTGACTCTTCAAGGTATTTTTTAAGGGAAGGTTATCAGGAACGTCAAGATAAGGGCGAAGTTCAAAAGCAACTTTCTAAGGAATTTGTAAGAGAGTGGTTGATGGAAAATGGATTTCAGGGTAAGGACGGACAAGCCATTCCTGAGATGCACAAAGAGTTTGTAGATTCTGTATCGGAACGTTATATTGAACTATACGAGAAGATTGCAGGTGAGAAGTTTGTAAAAGCTGATAGTAATGATGTTTTGGCAAGAGTTGAAAAGAACATCAACGATTATTTGAAAAACAGATAAGATCAATTTGTCAATGAGTTAATTTGACATTGTGTTGATAAATCCCTTCATTTTGTGGAGGGATAGAAAAAGACGATATCCCCTAAGGGACGCCGTCCTTTTCTAGTTATTTATTGCAGTGCAAGTTTGAAGTCTGTAACCCTACGAGGGTTTTAAACCCTCGTAGGGTTATTTTTTTATTGTCTTCTCGAAGGAACGGAGTGACTGAGAGGTCCTAACATAAATATTGGAGATTTCTCTCTTCGTTCGAAATGACAAAAAGTTGTGATCTCGAAGAAGTGAAACGACTGAGAGATCTCAATGGATGCAAGGGGATTTCTCGCTCTGCTAGAAATGACAAGGATTTAAATTTTTACCGCATCAAGTAAGCGAACCAGCTCGGCTATTTTATCTTTATACCCAAGTTTGGTATAAGCAACAATCATGTCTTCAATTAAACGAATGATGATTTGGCGGTTGTCGCAGGGAAGATAATATAAATCTTGTGCTTTGATTTTCATCTGACGAATGAATAAATCTATTTCATTTTTGGTAAATACCTTGCCTCGATTAAAAGGATTTAAATAAAACAAAACATCACCTTTTTCCACATTCTTATTAAGAGTGGTAATCTCATCTACATAAGCCAAAACAAAATGATTGGGCAGATTAACCCCATGAATCGAGATCTTTAATTGCTGACAAATAACCAGGTACAAAATCCCTAAAGAAATGGGGTTTCCGATTTTCGATTCCAGTAAATTATTGAGAAAAAAGTTTTCGGGGGCGTAAAAGTTTTGTTTGTTATTTCTGAACTTAAACAAATCGAAAAAAACGTGATTAATCACTTTAATTTTTTCAAGCCCTGTCAGATTGTTATTGATTTCGAGCCAAACATCCTGAATGATTTTGGCCGTTTGTTTACTCAGTTTATCTTCATCTAAATCAGGGTAGTTGTATTTTGAAACGATGAGATATCCTTTTAGTAAGTCATTAAACTGAAAATGTGACCACTGATTGAGTTCTACAAAAGTATTTTCAAATTGAATTTCATGAATTAAATCCAAACTTCTTTGCTGAATGGTGTTATCAAATGAATTTTCCCATGCATCTTCAAGTGCAGTTATCGCCAATTCTCCATAAAGAAAGATTTGTTCTTTTATTTTAGAATAGACCTGATCGTTGGGTTCATCTAACAATCGAACCAAAGCTGAAAGTTCCTTTTTGTTTTTTTCGTTACCCATAATTCTGTTCTCTTCTTCAAAGATAAGATAGTATCAAAGAGAAGTTTCCCTATAAAAATTAACATTTTTAACAATTAAATGTTGAAATGAAACAGGCTGTGAGTTAATTTGAGATTCGCTCAAGCAAGTGTTTAATTAGTTTGTTTACAGGGGTATGATGATCGGCTGAATAAGTTTCGGTAACCCGATTTGCAATAACGGCACAAACGGTTAAAACCTGATGTCCGAGTGAGCGCCCCAAACCATATAAAGCTGAGGTTTCCATTTCGAAATTTAAAATTCTTTCGCCTCGATAACGGAATGCTTCAAGTTTTTGATTGAAATCAGGATAATGTAAACCCATGCGTAAGTTTCTTCCTTGAGGTCCGTAAAAACCAGGAGCAGTGACTGTAATTCCTTGATGCATATCAAAGCCGATTTTCTGAGCCAGATTGTCAGAACATTTTACGATGTAGGGGGCAGCAAAGTCTGATGGCCAGCCTGTTTGTTCAGCTACAGCTTTGCCCATTTCTTTTTCAAGAATTCCATCAGGAGTTTTATAAAAATTCATCAGGCCATCCAATCCCAATCCATATTTCGACATCACATAGGAATCTACTTCTATATCCTTTTGCACTGCACCAGAAGTACCCAAACGGATAATATTTAATGATTTGTGTTCAGGTTTTATGGTTTTGTTTTTTAAATCGATATTAACTAAAGCATCCAATTCGCTAATAACAATATCAATATTATCTGGACCCATTCCACTGGATAAAACGCTAAGTCGTTTGTTGCCAATGCGTCCGGTATGTGTATTTATTTCCCGATTCTGGCCTTTAAAATCTATTTGATCAAAATGCTTTGAGATGATTGGCACACGATCTGGATCTCCCACAATAATGATGGTGTCTGCAATGTCTTCAGGTCTGATGTTTAAATGATAAATAGCTCCTTCTTTAGTAACAATAAGCTGTGAGTCTTTTAACTTTTGCATCTTCAAAATATGTTAGCTTACAAAATTATAAATATGTTCTGAACAGCCCGCTTAATTCTTTACTTTTGCAGCATGAAAGTTGAAATTATTAATATTGGTGATGAACTGCTGATAGGTCAGGTAGTAAATACCAATGCTTCATGGATGGCTGAACAGTTTAATTTGGCAGGAATTGAGGTTGTTCAGATTACTTCTATTTCCGACACTTACGGTCATATTTTTGAGGCCTTGGATGCAGCACAAAAAAGGGCCGACGTGATTGTAATGACCGGAGGTTTGGGACCCACCAATGATGACCTTACCAAAGAAGCGCTTTGTCAGTATTTTAATACCGAGCTGATTTTTAATGAAGAAGCTTTCAGACAAGTCGAAAGCTTGTTTAAACTCCGGGGATTTAAAGTTACTGAAGTCAATAAAAGACAAGCCATGTTACCGGCAAAATGCACGCCTTTGCAAAACATAAATGGAACAGCTGCCGGAATGTGGTTTGAAGAAAATGGGAAAGTGGTGGTTTCTATTCCTGGGGTGCCTTTCGAAATGAAAGCTTTAACCACCAACCAAATCATTCCGCGTTTATTAAAAAAATTTAATCCCGGAATTATTATCAATAAAACGGTTTTAACTCAGGGGATTGGTGAATCGGCATTGGCCGAGATAATTTCTGAGTGGGAAAATTCCTTAGCCGAACATTTTAAGCTGGCTTATTTGCCACAACCGGGAATTGTGCGCTTAAGATTAACGGTGAAAGGTAAAGACAAAATTTTACTTCAAAACGAACTGAATGAGAAGTTGGATGAATTATACAAATTGATTCCAAAATTGATTTTCGGTGAAGATGATGATACCGTTGAAAAGGTCTTAAATGCGCAATTAATAAAGAATGGGAAAACGGTTTCTACTGCAGAAAGTTGCACCGGAGGTTATATCTCTCATTTAATCACAAGTATTCCCGGAAGCTCGCAGTGTTTTATGGGAGGCGTGGTGGCTTACGACAACCAAATTAAAGAAAATATCTTGGGCGTTAATGTTGACTCCTTGATAAAGTATGGAGCAGTGAGTGAAAAAGTTGCCGAAGAAATGGCTCAGGGAGTTCGATCAAAATTTAAGACTGATTATGCGATTTCAGTTTCTGGAGTTGCAGGTCCGGATGGTGGAACCGACGAAAAGCCAGTTGGCACAACCTGGATTGCGGTAGCAACCCCTGATAAGGTTTTTGCCAAGAAATTCCTCTTTGGTGAACACCGCGGACGCAACATCAGAAAGGCTGCATTAACAGCTATGAACATGCTTAGAAAGGAATTATAAAAAAATATTTCATTTAGGGTTGTCTAATTGAAAAATAATCACGTAATTTGCACTCCGATTTGAAAAAAGAACAAGTTAAAAACTATTGAGATGTCAAAAATTTGTGAAATAACAGGAAAGAAAGTGATTACAGGTAATAATGTATCTCACTCTAGAAGCAGAACTCGACGAACTTTTAGTCCAAATTTGCAAACCAAAAAATTCTTTGTTCCTGAAACAGAAGAATGGATTACTTTAAAAGTGTCTGCACATGCATTAAGATCGATAAACAAAAAAGGGATCTCTGTTTGTTTAAAAGAAGCACGTGAAAAAGGTTATCTAAACAGATAATCCAATTCAACTCAATATGTCCTGCTGTTACATTTAGTGTGACAGCATTTTTTTTGCCTTTTTTTAAGACCTTTTGTAGATAGTTCCATTGTTTTATCCAAAACATTTTTGAGATTAAAATTGTTCCTCCAAGAAATAAATAAGCTCAGAAAAAGTTATCTTAGCGAAGATTATTTTTTATCTGATGCTAAGCCTTAAAAGATTTCTAAGCTTTATTTTCCTTTTAACCAATATCTGCGCTTTTTCACAGAGTGATGCGGTTGTTTATGGCAAAATAACAGATGAAAAAAACCAAGCCCTTGAATTTGTAAATATTGCCATAAAAGGTCAGGATAAAGGTGCAGTTTCTAATCAAAGGGGTGAATATGAAATTAAAATTCCGGCCAATACAAATCTTGTATTGTATTTTTCCTTTATTGGATACGAACGAAAAGAGTATAAAATCAATTTAGCTGAAAATGGCCGAAGAAAGCTAAACATTCAATTAAAAACAGTTTCGACCGAATTACCAGATTTTGAAGTTGTAGATGAGCAGTTAAGAGAAAGTGGATTGACGAAAATTGACCCATTGATTTCAAGAGTTACACCAGGTATTTCAGGAGAGATTGAAGATGTAATAAAAACCCTTCCGGGGGTTTCTTCAAACAATGAAATGAGTTCGCAGTATTCTGTACGAGGAGGAAATTACGACGAGAATCTGGTTTATGTAAATGGCATTGAAATTTATCGTCCGTTCTTAATCCGTTCAGGACAGCAGGAAGGTTTGAGCTTTGTAAATTCCGATTTGATTTCTTCCATCCTTTTTTCGGCCGGAGGTTTTGATGCAAAGTACGGCGATAAAATGTCGTCAGTTTTAGACATTTCTTATAAGCGACCAGTTTCAAACGCTGGATCTGCAACTTTTAGTTTGTTAAATTCCAAAGCCCATTTCGAGGGAGTTTCCAAGGACAATCGGCTTTCTTTTCTGTTAGGCTTTCGTCATAAATCCAATCGATATATATTGAAGGGTTTAGATACAAAAGGAGATTACAATCCTTCATTTAGTGATGTTCAGGCTTTTGTCGATTACCAAATTAATGATGAATGGAAAGTGTCCTTTTTAGGAAATATTGCAACCAATGAATATCATCTGCTGCCTACCGATCGGGATACCAGATTTGGAACCGTTAATCAAGCTTATCGTTTACAAGTATATTTTGATGGTCAGGAAAAAGATCGCTTTAAAACCCAATTCGGTGCAATTTCAGCCAATTATCAGCCAAGCCCGAACTTAAATATAAGTTTTACGGCCTCAGCTTTTAAAACCGTAGAAAGTGAAACTTTTGACATTCAAGGTCAATATTGGATTGGTCAGTTGGAAACCAATTTTGGTAGTGAGGAATTTGGAGATGTGATTCAATCGCAGGGAATTGGAACCCACTTAACCCATGCCCGGAATTTTTTAAAAGCCAGGGTTACCAGTTTTGAGCATAAAGGAACTTTATTTCACGACAATCAGTTTTTACAATGGGGGTTTAAATTTCAGCATGAATACATTGACGATCGTTTGAGCGAATGGGAAATGGTTGACTCTGCTTATTTTTCTCTCCCAAATCCTCAAGAAATACCCGGAGAGCCAAATCCGGAGCAAAGCGATTTGGAATTGTATAAGTCAACAAAAGCTCAAATAAATTTAAATTCGAACAGGGTGAGCGGGTTTATGCAGAATAAGTGGTCACTTAATGATGAAAAGAAAATATCCTTAAATGCCGGAATCAGGTTTAATTATTGGGATTTTAATGAGCAATTTTTGATCAGTCCCCGAATGTCAATTTCATATAAACCTAAATGGAAGAAAGATGTTTTACTCCGTTTTGCAACGGGTTATTATTACCAACCACCTTTTTATAAAGAGATTAGAGATTTTAATGGGGTGATTAACCCCAATATAAAGGCGCAAAAATCAATTCACTTTGTGGGTTCTGCCGATTGGAATTTTAAGGCCTGGAAACGCCCTTTTAAATTTACTGCTGCCCTCTATTATAAATACCTGGATGATTTAATTCCCTATAAAATAGACAATGTACGGATCAGATATTTGGCTGATAATATTGCCAAAGGCTATGCTGCAGGAATTGATTTGAAGGTCAATGGCGAGTTTGTAAAAGGAATCGAATCATGGGCTAGTTTATCCTTGATGAAAACAGAAGAAGATATTGAAGGTGATTTTTTCTGGAACTACTTCGATGAAAATGGATTGCTTATAACGCCCGGCTTGAGTCATGTAAATGCAAGCGATAGTGCAAGGGTAGAAGCAGGTTATATTCCACGCCCAACTGATCAGCGATTTACTTTTTCTTTGTTTTTTCAGGATTATTTACCTAAAAACCCATCTTATAAAATGCACCTAAGATTGGTTTTTGGAAGCAGATTGCCCTTTGGTCCGCCTGATTCAGAAAAATACCAGGATGTTTTAAGAATTCCTCCTTATAAAAGGGTTGATATTGGATTTTCAAAACAAATTATTGATGCCAAAAGTAGATTTGCCATGAATAATCCCCTTAAGTATCTCAAGTCTTTATGGATTACAGCAGAAGTTTTCAACCTATTTCAAATTAATAATACCATTTCTTACCTCTGGATAAAAGATGTAAATAATCGGCAATATGCCATTCCAAATTATTTAACTCCCCGGCAATTAAACGTAAAAATTATTGCGCAATTTTAATAGTCAGAATTTTTTGATTTTTTTGACAAACTGTAAACAGCACATAATCAGCTTGAAACGCACTTTTATTAAACAACTAAAAATGTTTTTTTACCAAAAAAACTAATTTATATGCAGTCTAAATAAAAATAAATACATATATTTGTAGAGCGAAACAATTTAAAGATATCAATTAGCATTATAAATGAGTACAATGAATAATCTAGAATTTCCATCCTTAAATTACGAATTTGGAGCCCTTGAGCCTCATATCGATAAGTTGACGATGGAAATTCATTATACCAAACATCATCAAGCCTATTTCAATAATTTATCAGCTGCTGTTGAAGGCACTGAAATGGAAAACCTGAAATTGGAAGAGGTTTTAAAAAATATAAGCAAATACCCCGTGGCCGTACGTAATAATGGTGGCGGACATTTTAATCACAGTTTGTTTTGGACCGTCTTATCACCTGATGGTGGCGGCGAGCCTCAGGGCGAATTGAAGCAAGCAATTGTGAATACATTTGGTTCATTCAGTGAATTCAAAGAATTGTTTAATACTGCGGCCAAGACTCGTTTTGGAAGTGGATGGGCGTGGTTAGGTGTAAATGCCGATAAACAATTATTTGTAAGTTCTACTCCCAATCAGGATAATCCGTTAATGGATGTTGCTGATGTAAAAGGAAGTCCGATTTTAGGATTGGATGTATGGGAGCATGCCTACTACCTCAATTATCAAAACAGAAGACCGGATTATGTATATGCATTCTGGAATGTAATTAATTGGGAAGAAGTAGAGAAAAGATATTCAAAGCTTTTAGTTGGCTGATCATTTTTTCATAGGTTGTTGGTCCTTTAACCAACGGTTTTTTAATTAGGTTAATTAGGTGGGGGCCTCGAATTTATTCGGGGCTCTTTTTTTAGTGAACCTCTATTTTTTCAAACTTTAGTGCCGAAAAAATAGTAAGGCGAACTAATCCCGATAACGAAGTGTATCGGGATCAATTGTTTTCTTCCAAAATTTCAAAGTACAAGAATCGGAAAAGGGATGACATCCCTAACAGGATGTCGTCCCTGTAATATATTTTTAATTGTGAAACTTTTAAAAAAGCTAGTCGAACCCTGCCGGCAGGCAGGAATCCCGATAGTGTAACGTATCGGGATTAAATGTTTCATCCTACAAAGTTTCTTAAGACAATCCTGCAAAAAATGAACAATCCCGATAGCGAACCTGTATCGGGATCGATTTTATTTTTTTTCAGGGGTGACACCTTAAGGTGTCACTCCATTTTTCATTACCCATAGTGCTTAGTAAAAGACAGCGTGAACCCTACGAGGGTTTTAAACCCTCGTAGGGTTGGAAAGATTGAAAAAAGACTAAAAAATGATGAAATTTTAAATCCGCTTACGCCATATTATTCCCACAAAATAATGTTTTGCTGAAATCTTTTCTGCTGTTATTTTTTCACAAACAATTAGTGTTTCTTACTGCTAAAGAAAATTCATTTTAGGAGCTTTAAAATTAGATTTATAGTATCCTCATTTACATAAATTTAACACTCTTTTATTGGGGTTTTTGACTTTATAAATAATTGAATAACTTCCTGATTATTACCCTATTTAGATTATTTATAAATTGAAATTTTTGGGTGTTTCACGCAAATATTATTCTAAGAACATTCTCTACATTTACTACCTAATTTATAACCTAATTTGTAATGCGTATAACACGAATTCGTGCTGAAAAAAGCATGGCCGAAGAGGGCAAAATTGATTTGAACATTTTAGACCCTCTTATAGAGAAGTACAGAAATAAAAAGGGTAATATGATACCTTTATTACAAGGTGCCCAGGAAGCATATGGTTATATACCTAATGAAGCTTTCCAGAAAATTTCAAATGAAACCGGACTTAATTTATCAGAAATGTACGGAGTGGCAACTTTTTATGCCCAGTTCCGCTTAAATCCAGTCGGTAAATATGTAATAAAAGTTTGTCATGGAACCGCCTGTCATGTGCAAAATGCAAATGCCGTGACAGATATGTTGAAAGAGGCTTTAAAAATTCAGGATGGAGAAACGACAGAAGATGGTTTATTTACCCTCGAATCTGTAGCATGCCTTGGTTGCTGTTCATTGGCTCCCGTAATGATGATTAAAGATGAAACCTACGGAAAGTTAGATGGAAGCAAGGCCGTTAAAATCATTAAGAATATAAGAATTCAGGAAAAGCAATCCTCATAGCAGGATGTTAACCTCACAAAATTTTTAGCATGGGAAATAAACAAGTAATCGTCGGTCTCGGCAGTTGTGGGATTGCAGCTGGAGCCGGTAAAGTTTACGAAAAAATTCAAGCCCTTAAAGAAGTTGAAGGACTCGATTTCGAATTAAAAAAGACCTCTTGTGTCGGGATGTGTTATCGCGAACCATTGGTTGAAGTGGTGGATGATTCTGGAACCTATTTGTATGGTGATGTGGATGAAGCCCGAGCCATCGAAATAATGGATAAACACATCAATCAAAATATTCCGGTTCAGGAGTATGTGGTTCATTCAGATTTATTCGAAACTGAGGACAATACGTTTACCGATTCTCAGGTGAAAATCACTTTGAGAAATTGCGGATATATGGATCCTGAGAACATTGATGAATATGAAGCTCGTGATGGATATGCCGCCATTAAAAAAATTGCTGATAAAGGTATTTCAAGAGAAGAGGTAATTCAAACCATTCTTGATTCTGGGATACGTGGTAGAGGTGGTGGAGGCTTCCCCACCGGACTAAAATGGAGATTCGCAAACAACAATAAATCCAAAGATAAATACATCATTTGTAATGCTGATGAAGGTGACCCGGGAGCATTTATGGATCGCTCAGTTTTAGAAGGTGACCCTCACGCTGTTTTGGAAGGAATGATCATCGGAGCATATGCCATTGAGGCAAATGGAGGTGTAATTTATTGCCGGGCCGAATATCCTTTAGCCATTAAACGTTTAAACATCGCTTTAGATCAGGCACGTGAAAAAGGTTATTTGGGAAAAAACATTATGGGAATCGAAGGCTTTGATTTAGATATCTATATTAAAGAAGGAGCCGGGGCTTTTGTTTGTGGAGAAGAAACGGCACTCATCGCTTCGATTGAAGGTGAACGAGGAATGCCTCGCAAACGACCACCATTTCCTGCTGCTTCCGGATTGTGGAAAAAGCCAACCAACATCAACAATGTGGAGACCTTTGCCAATGTTCCATGGATCATTTTAAATGAAGCTGCAGCTTATGCAAAATATGGAACTGAAAAAAGCAAAGGAACCAAAGTTTTCGCTCTGGCAGGGAAAATCAAACGTTCAGGTTTGGTTGAGGTGCCCATGGGAATGAGCATCCGTGATGTAATTTTCAAACTGGGTGGTGGAATACAAGGTGATAAAAAGTTTAAAGCGGTTCAAATGGGTGGCCCCTCAGGCGGATGTATCCCTGAATACTTGGCCGATACCATCGTCGATTATGATTCGGTAAATGCAACCGGAGCCATTATGGGTTCAGGGGGTATGGTTATTATGGACGAAACCACTTGTATGATTGACGTAGCTAAGTTCTTCCTTGATTTTACCCAAAAGGAAAGCTGCGGAAAATGTACTTTCTGTCGGATAGGAACCAAACGAATGTTGGAAATTTTAACCCGAATTACTGAAGGTAAAGGCGAGATGGAAGACATTGAAAGATTGGAAGAATTGGCTCAACAAATTAAAGACAGTTCACTTTGTGGCTTGGGGCAAACAGCTCCAAATCCGGTACTAACTACCATCAAGTATTTCAGAGATGAATATGAGGCTCACATTCGTGACAAAAAATGTCCGGCCAAAGTGTGCACCAGTCTGCTCACATACGAAGTGGATGCAGAAAAATGTACAGGTTGTACCGTTTGTGCCAAAAACTGTCCAACCCAATGTATCGATGGTGAACGAAAAGAAGTTCATTTCATCAATCAGGATGGCTGTATCAAATGCGGTACCTGTTATACAAAATGTAAATTCGATGCCATCAGGCTTTCATAATTATTGATTAAAGAGCTTTAGAAAATGAGCGAAAAAATAAATGTAATACTAGACGGCAAAATTCTTGAGGCTAATCCGGGTGAAACCATTTTAGCACTTGCCAAGCGAAATGATATAGAAATTCCAACCTTGTGTAACGATCCCCGACTGGAACCATTTACCTCATGTTATGTGTGTGTGGTTGAGGTTGAGGGAATGAAAGGACTTCAGCCTTCATGTTCTACGAAAGTGGCCGAGGGCATGAAAATCGAGACTTATAATGATAAAGTGAAGAAGGCACGAAAAACGGCCCTCGATTTAATTTTAAGTAATCACTATGCCGATTGTTTAGGTCCATGTACCCAGGCTTGCCCGGCAGGGGTTGATGTGCAGGGCTATGTTTCACTAATTGACAAAGGTCAGTACCATGAAGCCATTGCCTTGATTAAGGAAACCAATCCATTGCCTGCCATTTGTGGTCGTGTTTGTGTACGACCTTGTGAGGCGGCTTGTCGACGAAATCTGCTTGATGAAGAATCAGCAGTAGGGATCGATTATATGAAGCGCTTCGCAGCCGATTATGATCTGGAATCAGATAATAAATACAAACCAGAGATTCAACCAAGTACAGGCAAAAATGTTGCGGTAATTGGTGCGGGTCCTGGCGGACTTTCAGCAGGTTTCTTTTTACAAAAAGAAGGTCATCAGGTTGATATTTTTGAAGCTGCACCTAAAGCGGGCGGCTGGTTGAGGTATGGAATTCCTGAATATCGTTTACCCAATGATTTATTGCAGAAAGAAGTTGATAATATCACCGAAATGGGTGTTAAGATTAACTACAATCAAAAGTTGGGAGATAACTTAAAATTTGATGAGTTACAGAAAAAATATGATGCGGTTGTTCTAACCATAGGTTCACAAAGAGGAACTTTAATTGGTTGCGAAGGTGACGATGCAGAAAATGTTTATTCAGGAATTGAATTCTTGAAAAACATGGAAATGAGTGGCAAGAAAGCAGACTTCAGAGGTAAAAAAGTAGCGGTAGTTGGAGGTGGAAACACAGCCATGGATTGCTGCCGTACTGCCCGCAGATGTGGATCTGAAGAGGTTTATGTTATTTACAGAAGAACCGAAAAAGAAATGCCTGCCAATCCCATCGAAATTCACGAATCGAAATTAGAAGGCGTTCAATATTTATTATTGACCAATCCATCAAAAGTTAATAAAGATGAGAATGGGGTATTAAAATCTGTTACCTGCCTTAAAATGGAATTGGGTGAACCTGATGCTTCCGGACGTAGAAGGCCAGTTCCGATTGAAGGATCTGAATTTGACTTAGAAGTGGATTATATTTTAGCCGCTATCGGACAAAAAACAGTGGTTAACTTCCTCGATGAAGTGAATGAAACCGTAAAAGAGGGTGAACTAAAATTGAGTCGTTGGGGCGATATTGAAGCCGATCCTAAAACCTTGCAAACAGGCATTAAAAATGTATTTGCTGCTGGTGATGGTGTAACTGGCCCGGCAACTTTAATTGAGGCTGTGGCTCAGGCTAAAATTGCTTCCCGATCATGTAATTTATTTTTACAAGGAAAAGAAGTAAAGCCTTTCTCTAAGGAATTTATCAGTAAGAAAGAAAACTTCAAAGCTCAGATTAATGAAGATTATGTAGGGAAATTCGAGCATCAGGAACGCGAAGAAATGCCTACTATAGCTCCTGAAAAACGAATGAATTTTAAAGAGGTTGAATTGGGTTACGACAGCGAAGAAGTAGCACGACATGAAGCACAACGTTGTTTGGAATGTGGATGTACCGAAGTTTTTACCTGTGATCTTAAAAAATATTCAACCGAATATGGAGCCGATCAGGTGAAATATTCCGGTGAGTTTAAAAGTTATGAAGTTGATTTTCGACATCCTTACATTGAAATCGATTCCAATAAGTGTATTTTATGTGCCCGCTGTATTCGAATTTGTAATGAAGTTGTGGGTGCAAATGCTTTAGGTTTGGTTAATAGAGGTTTTGATACTTATGTTGCTCCAAGTATGGGCGATAAGCTTCAGGAATCTAATTGCGAATCTTGTGGATTGTGTATTTCAACTTGCCCAACTGGGGCCATTACCGAAAATGTATTGTTTAAACCGGGGCCGGTAAAACTTGAGGACACAAAAACAATCTGTAATTATTGCTCTGTTGGTTGTGAAATCAATGTTAAGCATCGCAATGAATTTGTGATGAAGGTTGAAGGAAGCGAAGGCATGATTAACAAAGATGGAAATCTTTGTAAATATCCAAAGTTTGGTTATCAGTATTTGAATGATAAAAGTCGTTTAATCCAACCTATGTTGAAGGTTAATGGCAAATTCGAAGCCATCAGTTTTGACAAAGCCGCACAAATTATGGCTGAGAAAATTGAAGCAGTGAAAGCCGATGATAACATCTTTTTTGCAGGTGCCCGATTAAGTAATGAAGAACAATACATGGTTCAAAAACTGGCGCGTGCAGGAGCTAAAACCAATAATGTTTCCAGCTTTCATTATCTGAATGAGCAAAGTGCTTATATCGATAACAGCATAGCCAATGTTCCTTTTGAGGAAATTAAAGAAGCCAGTAAAATTTACTTGCTAGGAGCTGAAGTTAACCAGGACAATGCGGTGGTTGGATTTATGATTCAAAATGCGCAATTCACAAATAAAGTTCCTGTTGATTTGATTACGGTTCATGAGGATAGTAGCATGAAGCGAAAGGTCGACCAAACTTTCGAGATTAAATCTTATTATCATTTTGTAAAGGCCGTAAATCATTATTTATTGAGCAATGGACTAGAAAATGCACTATTTATTAAAGATCGATGTGAAGGTTTTGAGGCCTATAAAACTTCGGTTTTAAAAGAGGATTATACTGAACTTATTGAGAAATCAGGTCTTTGTTGTCCTGAGAAAATTGCTGAATTTGCCAAGGATTACAACAATCAAATGAATGCGGTTCTGGTATTTTCGGAGAAAGAACTTTCTGCTCATGCTTGTACCGAAGTCTTCAATTTAGCCATGATCACCGGTAAATTAGGCAAAACAGCCAGTGGTTTAATTCCGCTGAAAGAGAAGAATAATGCACAGGGCATTTTTGATATGGGGGCGATCCCTGCTTATGGAGTGGGTACACAATGTATTACTGATGAGAACTTCAAAGCAAAGATGAAAAACACTTGGGGTGTTGATACATTGGCTGAAGACCTTAGAAAATGTATGTTGGGAGCGATGAAAGAAGGAGCTTATAAAAACCTCTTCATTTTTGGTGAAGACCCTGTTGGATGTGCGATTGATAAAGCTGAAGTAAGTGCTTGGCTGAAGGCTGCAGATTTTGTAGCTGTTCAGGATTATTTTATGACTGAAACTGCAGAAGCTGCTGACTTGATTTTACCAGCCAGCATGCCGCTCGAAATGGACGGTAGTTTCTCCAATGCTCAAAAGGTATTTCAGGAATTTGAAGCCCAATTTGAAGCTAAGCTTGAAAAGCAAGGCTATGAGCAAATCAATGATGTTTTAGCTTTATTTGGGGTAAAAACCAAAGATGAGGTCATGGATATTCGTGCCGAAGCCCTGTCTTTATTGCCAACTGAAGCAAAGGATGAAGCTTATCAGTTTTCTTATACCGAAGCAAACAGCAATTATAATCGATTGTTTAATTACGGTTGTGATTCTGTTCACCTGAGATTTGAGAATGATTTTAAACAGGCATTTGAAGAATAAGTCTCAAAACAACACTATTAAAGATTAAGGACGGCGTCCCCAAAAGGGGACAACGCCCTTTTTTGTTGCTAAACATCCGTAGCCATCAAATTAAGTTTTTCAAACATCCAAAAAAGCAAGGAAAGAATCACCCCAACTATAGCTGCAAAGGCCATTCCTTTTAACTGAACACTTCCAATATTAATACTTGCTCCACTAATACCCACCACAAAAGTAATGGCACCTAAAATCATGTTTCTGTTTTTGCTGAAATCAACTTTCTGTTCAACAAAAATGCGAAATCCCTGTACAGCAATCACTCCATATAAAAGCATGGTTATTCCACCCATCACGGCATCGGGTATGGCCGAAATGGCGGCAGACACTTTTCCAATCAATGAAAATGCAATGGCTAAAAGTGCAGCCCCACGAATGATCCATACCGAATAAACCCTGGTAATGGCCATCACCCCAATGTTTTCGCCATAGGTGGTGTTGGGAGGAGAACCCATAAAACCTGATAAAACATTACTGATTCCGTCCCCCAGAAGGGATCGGTGCAGTCCGGGATCTTTCATTAAGTCGGCACCGGTAATTTTACCGGTTACAATTAAATGACTGATGTGCTCGGCAAGTACAACAATACAGGCCGGAGCGATAATAATGATGGCGTTTAAGTTAAAGACTGGAGCCTGAAAATGTGGTAAAGCAAACCAATTGGCGTCAGCGATCTGGGTCGTATCAACCATGTCCATGGTCAGGGCCAGTAAATATCCTACAATGGCTGCAAAGAGAATGGGAATTACTTGCATAAAACCCTTAAATAAGATTGAACCTAAAATACCCACAGTCAGGGTAATCATCGAAACAATAACAACATTGGTTTCCATTACAAAGGGTTGAACGACTTTTCCAATTTCAGTTGGCCAGGGAGCAAGTCCTGCCATTTGAGCTGCAACCGGAGCCAGTTCCAGTCCGATAATGGCAACCACAGCGCCCATCACGGCGGGTGGCATAGCGATGTCAATCCAACGAATGCCCCATTTTTTAACAACAAATGAAATTCCAATAAAAAACAGGCCGAAAAAGATAAATCCGGATTGAGCTGAGGCCAAACCTCCATAAGTTCCGATTACCAATAATGCGGGAGCGATAAAGGCAAAACTAGAACCCAGATATGCAGGAATTCCACTTTTGGTAATCCAGGAATAAATCAAGGTTCCAATTCCATTCATCAATAAAGCGATGGCCGGGTCAATGCCTAGTAAAATGGGTACCAGAATTGTTGCACCAAACATGGCTGTTAAATGTTGAAAACTGAGGGGTAAACTTTCTAAGAGGGGTAATTTCTCGTGTATGCCAATGATTCGTCTAGTCATTTTTGGGTCGACTTTGGTTAAAAGATAAGTTGAAATTAATCAATATTTAAAGATACTGTGCTTAATTTTTTTAGAGATTAGAAATTGGAGGGTTTTGATCTTAGCCGGAATGTGCCGAAAAATACGAAGAGAAGTTTAAACTATTTTGAATCCCTAAGCTCCTAATAACCAAAATACACGCTTGAAATCTGCCACAAATTGTATTAATTTAGCAAACAAATTATCCAAATACTCCCTAAACCACTCCTCAAAAGCTCTGTTGAACTCAAAAAACTGTTCCATTTGGATGAACATAAGATTTGCTTGTATCAGTCAAATTAAAAGAAATGTCATGAAAAGCAAAATTATCAGGGATACCGGTTTATTCATTTTGGCTCTTGTGTTTTCAATTGGTTTAATGTTTGCCTTTACCGAAATTCCACAACTTATCGATCAACTTTTACAAACTCTTATTAAAACTCCACATTTTGATCCTGCCCAGAATGCAAACAGGGTAGAGATTTTTTACAATGCTTATGCCATTCGCCTGATCGGATATATTAGTTTGGGCTTGATCGTCTTATTTATCATCCTTGGGTTTACGACCCGAAAAAGCGGATGGGCCCTTTTGGGTGGTATCGGGCTTTTTCTACCCGTTTTTGCCACTTTCGCCCACAGCATGTTTTATTTGGCAGGCCTTGGTTTGTTGAATGTGGTATTCTTTCCTTTTATGGATTTATCAACCATCATTTTTGACCTGGGTACAGTCGTTTTGATTCCCTATTGGGCTTTAATGGAATTTTTTGGATTGTTTAATTGGTATGCCCATCGTTTTTTGATTTACTTTTTTATGATCCTGGGTGCTTTCATTTTTGTACAAGGAGTTTTTGCCTGGCTACAAACACGATATCAAAAAAGTAAAACAGCCCAACATTGGATTTATAAGTACTCACGACACCCTCAATATCTTGGTTGGATCATTTGGAGCTATGGATTGATGCTCTACGGGCCAAGCTTAAACCACATGAAAAAAAGCTGGGGATGGTATAGTACCTTGCCCTGGTTGCTCTCGACCATGATCATTATCGGGATCTCTATTTTAGAAGAAATAAAGATGAATAAAGAAGCGGGTGCCGATTATAAAAAGTACCAGGACAAAACGCCCTTTCTTTTTCCAATACCAGCCTTTTTGAGAAAGCTGATAAATGCACCCATGCGTTTCCTCATTCGTAAATCCAGACCAGAACGCAAGAGGGAGGTCGGCTTGACTGTGTTTATTTACACCCTTATTTTTATCGGTCTTTCATTGTTTTGGGTCGATTTTTCTTCAGAAAAAGCATATCCCGAAAATGAGGTTTATGATCAGGCGAAGGTGGATCATTTGATGCTTGAAATTAAAAAACCCCAAAGTCGACGTTACCGATCCCTTCAGCCCTTCGATCAATTATTAAGAATGGGAATACAGACGCATCCTATTTTAATTGAATTGATACAGGACCCGAATACTGATGTTCAGGACTATGCCATTCAGGCTGCTTCAAAATACAAGCTTAAACAGGCAATTCCTGAAATTATGAATTGTTTATCACATCCGGTCGGGGGGGTGGTAGAATCAGCTGTGATGGCCTTAGGCAATTTGCAGGCTCATGAAGCAGAAAAAGACTTGCTTGCGATGATAGAAAACCCCAGAGCCGGAGTGAAAACTGACCAAGTGCTATTGGCTTTGAGCAAACTTGGATGTGTTCAAATCATGCCTTATTTGGAAGAAAGAATTGAAAATGGGAAATGGTACCAGGTTTCTATAGCATTGGCTTCGATGATGAAAATAAATACTGAATTGGGCCTGCCTCATATTTATAAAGCACTTGAGGACGATCGCGTTTTGGTGAGAAGAGAAGCGGTAAACCTATTGCTTGAATACTTGCCCCGGGATGCAATTCAACCTCTTCAGAACGTAGTAAATGATGAAAATTGGGAGGTGGGCTTTTATGCACAACAAGCCATTAAATTGATTGAGGACAAATACAATTGGTAAAAATTTATCTCTTATAATCAAATTGATTTACTATACAAGAAACTCAAATTATAATTCCGGCATTCCACTTTACTTCGGCAGGCAGGTCTTTTGGTCTGTCCCGATAAGTCGTGATGAACAGTGAGTCATTAATTATCTGTTCTTTTGTCTTGATACAAAAGAACCAAAAAATCAAAAGATTCCGATTCAAACCTTCCCGCCTACGTTTCACTTCGGTGGGCAAAGCCCACAGGCCACTCCCTGGCATCGCGGAATCTTGTGCCTACCCACAAAACACATTCAAAAAGTTTGATGTTTTAGATTCTTTTTCAGCAGCATAGTATTTATTCTTCGTTAAGAATTTCTGAATCCTTATAAGGAATTCAGAAGAATAAATACGGTTTTTGTGTTTTGCACAAAAAATGCCTTTGCAAAAGTGCGCTTTCTTTTGGTTCGTTTTCTTTGAGCAAACAAAGAAAATGAACAGTTATTCGGTAATTATATGTTCTTTTTCATAAATTCGAATCAAATTATAATAGACTAACCATGAAGAAGCTTGCATTATTATTCTCAGTCATTTTATCTGCATTGGCAACTATCGCTCAGAACGATGCCCAAATTGTAAAACAGATTTTTGACAAAGCCCTTACTTCTGATATTGCATATAATCAACTTAAATGGTTATGTGAAAATACCGAAGGCCGAATTTGTGGAACTCCCGAAGCTGCTGCAGCGGTTGATTATACTTATAAGGAAATGAGAAAAATGAATTTGGATAAGGTCTATTTGCAGGAATTAATGGTGAAAAACTGGAAACGCGGAGAAGCTGAGCAGGCATTAATTTTATCAGAAGAAGTGAAAATTAAGGTTCCTGTTTCGGCTTTAGGTTTGAGTATAGGAACGGGCGAAAATGGCTTAAACGGAGAAGTGATTGAAGTTTATGATTTTGAGGAACTCAGAAAGTTGGGAAGAGCAAATGTTGAAGGGAAGATTGTATTTTTCAACAAACCCATGGATCCAACCCTCATCAATACTTTTCGGGCCTATGGAGGGGCCGCTGGACTAAGAACCGGCGGAGCCTCGGAAGCTGCAAAATATGGTGCAATTGGTGTTGTGGTTCGATCATTGACTTTAGCCAAAGATGATTTTCCCCATACCGGCGTGATGCGTTATGTAGATGGAGTGAAAAAAATTCCTGCCGTTATGATTAGTACCAATGGAGCTGATCTCCTGAGCAAAATGATACAAATGGAAAAGGGGCTGGAATTTTATTTTAGAACCACTTGTCAAACACATCCTGATGTGATTTCTCATAATGTAATTGGAGAAATTAAAGGGGCAAAATACCCTGAAAAAATAATAACCATTGGCGGACACTTAGATTCCTGGGACAATGGTCAGGGGGCCCATGATGATGGAGGAGGTTGTGTTCAATCCATTGAGGTGATCAGGTTGTTGCAGGAGATGAATTACCAGCCCAATTATACCCTTCGGGTGGTGATGTTTATGGATGAAGAAATTGCCCAAAGGGGTGGTAATAAATATGCTGAAATGGCCAATAAGAATAAAGAAGAACATGTGATGGCCATTGAATTTGATCGAGGAGTTCTGGTTCCTCGCGCCCTTGCTTTTTCAAATTTTGACCTCCAAAACAGCAAACATCAAAAACTAATTTCACTGTTTAAACCTTATAATTTAGAGGTGAAAAAAGGTGGTGGCGGGGTTGATATTGGCCCGCTCAGAAAATATTATCCCCATATTATTTTCGGCGAAGTCATTCCCGATGATCAACGTTATTTTGATTTTCATCATTCGGGCAACGATAGTTTCGACCAGGTTCACATCAGAGAGCTTCAATTGGGAGCTGCAGCCATGGCTTCACTGGTTTATATGTTTGATAAATACGGACTAGAATAATACACAACGGGAATCTATTTTATAATCAACATTTTGCTTAAGTAGTGCTTCTCTTTTCGGAGGATGATGAAGTAGATTCCGGATGAAAAACGAGACACATCGAGCCTGACTGTATGATTCAAAGCTACTTGATTCAATATTTCTTTTCCGCTAAAGTCAATAATTTGAAAATGACCTTTCTCCATTTTATGGGGGATTTCAATCATTAGCGTTTCCGTGGCTGGATTTGGATAGAAATTAAAAGATTCAGCTTTCAATGTCTCAATGGATGTAATGATGGATAAAGTGACTTGAATCGTTTGCTCAGATCCATTAACGATTAAACTATCAGTTTTGATTTCAAAACCATTGGCCGAGATGCTATAAGCATAAGTCCCATTTACTAAGGCTATGTGTGCCATCCCATGAACATCTGTTATAAGATCCTGATTGGCGATTTCAATATTTGCACCTTCGATAACGCTATTTCCATCATCAATCATAAAAGTGCAATTATATATTTCTGGCTGACTCAAGGTCAGAACAATGTCAATGTTTTGATGTGCTTCATATACAGTAAGAGTATCCATATAATCATCAAAATCAACGGCCGTGATTGAATATGGGTAGACTCCATTTTCTAATTCGATGCTGGTAAATCCATTCGGGTCAGTGAGCATGGATTGATTGTCAATACTCAAGCTTGCACCTTCAATGGTATTAATTCCATCAGATACTGTAAAGTTTATTATATGTTTTGGGGCGGCATTTGCTGTAACATCAAAGCTTATTGTATCCCAGCTCTTAATTTGGTTTTCGATGTATAAGTTAACCGGGTAAATGCCGGGCTCTGCATATTCATGGATGGGGTTTTCTGCATTGCTGTACTGTCCATCTCCAAAATCCCATATCCAAAACTGTGATCCAGAACTTGTATTGTAAAAAGAAACTTCTAAATGATTTTTTACGAAAGTAAATGAAGCCTCAGGTTTGTGTTGCAAATAAAAGAAATTGATGGCTTTATTCACAATGGTGTCCCAATAAGCATTTCCCCCAACTCCATCGGACCAATTTCCGTTAAAGACCCCGTAAAATTCATGTCCTGCACCTTCCACAAAATAAGTTTCCTTTTCAGTGAAATTTAACTGATTGAGCTTTTTATTGATCTCAAAACTTCCATAAGTTGCCGGGAAAATTGGGAAACTAAAAGGATGGTCAATTCCGAAAGGTACAGTTGCATCATTAGTTCCATGAACAAGAAATACAGGGGTCGTATCATTTTCAGTAATTAAATCTGTATGTTTAGTGGCTCCCCAGAGCCCTACGATGGCATCAGGTTTTCCGTTATAATTAAGGTTTTTACCAATGTCGTAATTCCCTAAATCTGGTGCTGTAAGTTGATTGAAAGGAGGAATGAAATCATAGGGATCGTTAAATTGATAAGTGCCTGCTTCATCAGGTTTTTCAGATTCATCATTCATAAAAATATCTTGAAGGGCGATGAAAGCCCCGGCACTGCTTCCCAGCATATAAATTCTGTTGGGGTCGATGCCATAAGTTGAAGCATAGGCACGAAGAAACCGAACGGCAGCTCTGCCATCCTGCAATCCGCGATAAACAGCACGAGTAGTACTTGCAACATTTAAGATATTCATCCCCAAACGATATTGAATGCTAGCTGTAACATAACCCCGCAGGGCGAAGGTGTCGCAAAAGGCCATCATGTCGTCATGGTTTTTATTACCCAAAAGAAAGGCTCCACCGTGTATAAAAATTATGGCTGGACGATTGCTTAATGTATCTCCAATGGGCTGATGAATGTCCATTTTTAAATCCACGTCTGTGGAGCTACTTTCATCATTATAGGTAAGGAAAAGGCCAGGATTTAGTGCTGGCGCATTCGTGTAAACTACATTTTCTGTGACTGAAACTTCTTGGAAAATCTGGTTGGTGAATCGATAAGTTTGAGCTGATAATGATGATGCACATTGAAATGCCATCAGGGCAAATGTCAATATTTTTAATGATCTGGTAAATAGCCCCATGGATAAAGGAAATGGTTTAAAGCTAATTTAAGGAATCATTTGTTGATATTCAAATCCAGCAAAAAGGGTGATACGCCAATTGTAGGTATCACCTTTGCAACCGACTTATTTCGTGCTTTCTATGCTGTTTTGTTGCATTCCATCTCTCCATCCTTCCATAAAGGAATCTTTTGCATCCGGCCAATTAATAATGGCATCAATAAGTACGATGACTATCACTCCCAATAGGAAAAAGAATACATCTCTCATTGTAATTTTTATGGTTCTCATTTATTAAAGGTTTGTTTTCTTCCATTCACGATATCCAAGATAATAACCTAACAGAAAAAAGAATATGAAGTGCGGAATAATTCGCCAAGTCGTGAAGTGCAGGTAAAAATATTCTTTTGAGGTTGAATTATCAGTGTAATAATGAAATGCTGCAATAAATAGCATTGTAAAAACCGAAAATAATGTTGAATATTTAAGAAGGAATTTTTGTTGATTATTAATAGATGGGATAAATTTTAAAACCACTAAATTAAAATTTCTTTTAGCGGACTTAAGGATTTGCTCAATATTTTATATCCAAAAAACAAAACAATAATTAAAATAAGAAGTAATAAGATGTAAATGGTATTATTATTAATTAGTTGTATAATTGATTCTGATTTACTATTTGTTAAATTGGATGCTAAAAAGCCTATTAAATTATTTGTAAAATGAATGATGATGCCGGGTAAAATTGATTTTGTTTTCCAATAAATCCATCCAATAAAAACACCTGATAACGTTGCTCCAATTGCTTGCCATGGATTCAAGTGAACCAATCCAAAGATGAGCGCAGACCAAATAATGGCTTTGACCGGTGAATGATTTTTCAGGAGCCCTTCAAGAATGATCCCTCTAAAAAAAATCTCTTCAAGAATGGGAGCAGCGATAACTAAAGTTATAAATGAAAAGATATCAGGATCTGCCATATCAGCGAATATTTTTTTGATGAATTCTGGCATGGGGATAAAATTTGAAAATGGTTCAATCACAATCATTAAAGCAAAAGTCATGATGACCAGTACCAATATATTTACAGGTTTTAAGCAAGTTAAATTTAATTTGAAATCAGGGAAATCTAAGTGTTTAATTCTTTTGATGGCAAATAAACAAATAGTGGCAAAGGGAATTACATATCCAACCAATTGCAATAAGGATTCAATAATTGGATATTGTGAAACGTCATTCTTTTTAAGACTTAGAATTAAAATAACAAATGGAATAAGAACGATTATTGATACTAGAATTAATCTTAAAGAAAGAAAAATAGATTGTTTAAGATTTGGGTAATAATTTTTTTGGAATTCAGTATTATTCATCGGAAGTGGATATTGGGATAAAGTATAAATATATCAATTACTTATTGATACTAAAATTCTTCATAAGTCGCACTTAATTATTGGTAAAAAAGGAAAAAGACGTTGTCCCCTATTGGGGACGCCGTCCTTTTTCAGTAAAGTTCTTTTTATGGTAATTCTTATTCTATCCTCAGTGAGTCGACAGGATTTGATTTGGCAACCTTAATGGTATGATAAGCTACAGTAATTAAAGTAATGAATAATAAAAGAATGGCTGCCAATACGAAAGTCGTAATACTCAAATGGGTTCGGTATTCGTAATTGGCCAAAAAATCCTGCATAAAATAATAGGCCAAAGGAAAAGAGATGAGAATGGAAATTCCAATTAAGATCAAATAATCTTTAAAAATCAATTGAACAATGGTTTGTGCTTTTGCTCCTAAAACCTTTCTGATTGAAATTTCTTTTGTGCGCTGTTCAACTGTATAAGAGGCCAATCCAAATACACCCAATGAAGCAATGATGATGACAATGATTGAGAATAAAGTGAAGAGCACTCCTCGCTTCTCATCCGGTTCAACTTGTTCAAATAAGTTGTCTTCGAGATAGGAAAATTCGAAAGGCTGTAAAGGGAAGGTTTTACTCCAAGCCAACTCTAAATTTTTAATGGTGGTTTGATTGCTGCCTTCCACAAGCTTAACGTAAACAATAGGGTTGTTATCGCGTAAATAAAGCAGAAGTGATTCGACAGGATTGTAAAGCCCCGTTTGCTGGTAGTCCTTCATCAAGCCTATTACTCTGGCAGTTTGTTCTTCGCCAAACATGATTTTTTTACCGATGGGATCTTCCCAGCCAAAACGATCAGCCATGGTTTCATTCACCAAAACGGCAAGTGTGTCTGTTTTAAAATCTTTAGAAAAACTTCTGCCTTCAATCATTTCTATTCCTAGAGTTTGGATAAACTCATAATCACAACTAACTAAATTCACTCCTTTTTCTTGCATGCCTTCAGAGGTTTCAACTCTCAAAATAACTTTAGCTGAGCCTTCACCCATTGGAGTGTTAGTGGTTCCGATACCTTTAACTCCGGAAATTGCTAAAAATTCATTTCGTAAAACAGGAAGCTTCTCGACCATTTCGCGGGTACTTAAAACAATGGTTAAGGTTTCTTCCTTTTCGAATCCCATGTTTTTTTTCTTTAGATAGTCCAACTGCTTATAAACAACCAGGGTGCTAATAATCATGCTTAAGGAGATGGCAAACTGAATTACAACCAAAGCTTTCCTGAGCAAACCATGACTACTTCCCTTTGTTTGCCTTCCTTTTAATGCGTTGATGGGCTTAAAGCGTGAAAGGAAAAATGCCGGATAAATCCCGCTCAAAACCCCTAAAATAATAATGACTGATAGAATTGAAAACAAGAATGAAGAATTTCCAAAATATGAGAAATCAAGAGATTTTCCTGAAATCACGTTAAAATTTGGTAAAAGAATAAAACACAGACCAATGCTAATGATTAACGAAACCATTGATAATACAATGGATTCAGTAAGAAATTGGCGGATTAACATCCCCTGGTGCGCTCCGGCTACCTTTCGTATCCCAACTTCTCGAGATCGCTTTACCGAACGAGCGGTTGTAAGGTTCATATAATTGATACCCGCAATGACCAAAAGAAATATAGCGATGATGAAAAAGATCTTAACAAATCTGATATCTCCGCTGGCTTCAGTCTCGCCTTCACTTATGGGGTAAAGATGAATGTCGGAAAGGGGTTGTAAAATATAGTCGATGTGGACGCCAATATTCTCAAAAATGGGAGCCATAAATTTGGGATACATTTCCTCAAGTTTTTTGTCAAAGGCTTCCACATCCGTTCCTTCTTTAAGTTTTAAATAAGTGAATAAACCGAAATTTCCCCAGTTCTGGCGGCGCGATTCAAGGGTGTTCCACGACATCAATGCTGTAAATCTAAAATGTGAGTTTTGAGGAACATCTTCAATGATACCCGTTACTTTTAACGAGCGGTTTTCATTGGTGATAATTTTTCCCATCGGGTCTTCATGCGCAAAAAGCTTTTTGGCAAAACTTTCAGTCAATACAATGGAATTGGGTTCATCCAAGGCCGTTTCCGCATCTCCGTGGATCATCGGATAGGTAAAAACTTCAAAAACCAGTGAATCTACAAAGTTTACATCATTGTCGTAAAACTGTTTATCTCCATATTCAAACAAACTTTTACCAATACCTTGGAATCGGATGGCATTTTCTACTTCCGGGTAATCCTGTTTAACTTGCGTTGCGAAAGGAATCTGAGCTATATTCCAAACAAAGTCATCGTCGGTTTCGGTAATGTGTGATGAAACCCGATAAATTTGCTCATGATTATCATGGAATTTGTCATAACTCAATTCATCAAAAACGTAAATTAGAAGAAATAGTGTACTGCTGATACCAATGGTTAATCCCAGGATATTAATTAAACTGTATCCCAGATCTTTGGTAATGTTCCGGATTGCAAATTTGATTTGGTTGAATATCATGTGATTGGTTTTGGTTTACAATTGAATGCATTTTAAAGACGAAAGTAGACTTGATAAAGTTGGAATTCAAACAATAAATGACCATAAATTCATATATGGTAACTCCAAAACTAATAGAATATTACAAGAAATTTAGTTAAGAGAATGTTAATGTAGGTTAAACCGGATTAACATTTAATCAGAAATTTAATCTTTAAAAAGCGTTGGTTTAGTATTTGTTGTAGGTCTATAGGTTTATTCCATAGATCAAATGACCACATTTTTGATGGTTTAGATTAATGATGTTTGGGAAATGCCCCCACCGCTCAAAACCAAACTTTTCGAGTATGCCAATGCTCTGTAAATTGATATCTAAAAGGATGGCAAGCAGGCTTTTTTTGTGAATTCTTTTGCAATCAGCAATGGCATGTTTGATTAAAGTGCTTCCAATTCCTTTGCCATGATGAGAGTAATCCAGATAATAACTGATTTCAGCAACATTTGCCATAGCTCTTCTACCCGGTCTATAGGGCGAAATACTGCAATAGCCAAGCACCTGTTGATTCAATTCTGCCACATAAAGTGGATATTGATCGGGGTGGTGTTTGGAAAACCATAGTCTTCGGTCTTCAGTCGTAAATTCATCCATATCTCCAGTTGCATTTCCCGAGCAGATGGCCTGATTATAAATTTCAACCATAGATTCTAGGTCAGCTTGTTTGGCAAAACGAATATTAAATCTAAGTGTCATTAGTAAATAAAAGTAATAAGTTTTTTTGAAAGAAATCCTCTGATGGAATTACAAAACAGTTTTAATTAATTCTGTTTTTCACTATCTGTTCGACCTCGCTAATATGCATTTTTACTTTTTGAAGCTTGGTTTTTTGACCATGGCTTTCTACCTCTTTTCTTATTGGCTGGTCTTGATGAATTACTTTCTGCTCTTTTTCTTGGAGGCCTTTGGGGTCTTTGTCTTCTGGGTTTATCCGTTCCATCATCCGGAAATGGATGATCTGTAACCACAGGGATTTTCTGCCCGATGAGTTTTTCGATATCGCGTAAATAGGATCTTTCTTCTTTTTCGCAAAAAGAAATGGCAATGCCACTGGCACCTGCTCTGCCTGTTCTTCCAATACGATGAACATAGGTTTCGGGGATGTTTGGTAAATCGAAGTTTATCACATGCGACATATCATCAATATCAATTCCTCGGGCAGCAATATCTGTTGCGATCAATACTTTTGTGATGCCTTGTTTAAAATTGCTCAAAGCCAATTGCCGTGCACTTTGAGATTTGTTACCATGTATAGCTTCAGCTTTAATCTCTGATTTTGCAAGAATCTTTACAATCTTATTTGCTCCGTATTTGGTTCGTGAAAAAACCAAAACCGATTCAATGTTTTCATTTTGTATGAGATGGACCAACAATTTTGGTTTCCCTTTTCTTCCAGTGAAATAGAGGGCTTGTCGTACTTTTTCTGCAGTGGTTTGCTCTGGTTTTACCGTTACTTTAGCAGGGTTCCCAAGTATTTTTTGAGAAAGTGCTACAATGTCTTTTGGCATGGTGGCCGAAAAAAACAATGATTGTCGTTTGCTGGGAAGTCTGGCAATAATTTTACGGATGTCGTGTATAAATCCCATATCAAGCATATGATCAGCCTCATCCAATACAAAATATTCAATATATTTTAATGAGATAAATCCTTGATTCATTAGATCGAGCAAACGACCTGGTGTCGCAATAAGTACGTCAACACCTTTATTCAATGCATCCGTTTGTGAACCCTGCTTAACTCCGCCAAAAATTACGGTATTTTTAATGCCTGTAAACTTTCCGTAAGTGGTAAAACTATCTGCAATTTGTATGGCAAGTTCTCGTGTTGGCGTTACTACAAGTGCTCTTATATTTTTCTTTTTTCCGTTCTGTGAACGGCTCAGATAAAGGTGTTGGAGGATGGGTGTTGCAAAAGCTGCTGTTTTGCCTGTTCCGGTTTGGGCACATCCAAGTAAATCTTTTTTCTTTAGTAAAACAGGAATGGATTGTTCTTGAATGGGGGTGGGTTGTGTATATCCTTCGGCACTAAGTGCTTTAAGAATAGGATCTATTAAATCTAAATCTTTAAATGTCATTTATTGTTTTTAATCGGCGGCAAAGGTAGTTGAATTGTTTGGATATGTTGTTTTTTTATCTTTGAAGATGGTTTTTAATTGATTTTTAAATGCCTGACGATTATAAACAAAAAAGCCTGCTCCTGTTTAGGAACAAGCCTTTTATAATTATGAACTTAATAGTTATTTTAATTTAGCTACTATTTCAGTTGCATGTTTTAGATTATCACCCACGGGGCAACGGTCTAAAATAGCTGCTAACCATTTTTCTTTGGTTGCATCGTCAGCATCGCAATCAGGTTTAATCACAACTTTAATTTCTTTATAACCTGCTCGTTCTTCAAATGATTTACCAAACAAACGATCGGGATTTAAATTTCCAACGATATCAATTTTTACACCTCTCATTTCAAATCCTAATTCTTTTGCACATACATGCGACATTACATTAAGACATCCAGCATAAGCTGCTAATACAAACTCAACTGGGTTTGGTCCTTGATTAGTTCCACCTAAGTCTTCAGGTTCATCTACAGCAATCTCAAAACCTCTTGCTTTAACGATTGTCTTGGTTGGGTTTTCACTGTGGGCTCTTACCCTAAAATTCAAATCTGCCATCTTTGTAAAATTTAGTGTTAATTATTTCACAACAAAAATACAGACTGAATGTAAGCACTCACTTTTTTTAATCCCGTTTAATTTCTCCTTCATGAATTGAATAGTAATTAGAATAAAATGTAATTTTGCATGTTTAAATAATGAATCCAATGATGGCTGGATTCAATGATTTTACACTTATGCTTGACAGATTTAAAAAAGAGAATAAAATTTTACCTGCAAACATCTATACCGCAGAACAAAGTTTAGAGGTATTGACTGATGAGGAAAAAGTTGAATTGCTTAACAGTAAAACTGAAATTGAATTTGAAGCAGGAGAAACCATTATCAAACGAGGTTTTGCAGCCAGTAATATTTTGTATTTAGAAGAAGGATTGGCCAAGTTAGATATCATTAGTGATGGTCGTATTTCAACCATTGACCTGGTAACTCCCAAATCATTTATTGGAATTATATGCACTTTTGCCTGTCAAAATTTTGACTTTTCTGCAGTCGCTCTTGAGAAATCAAAAGTAACCTCAATTGATATTCATCTAATCGAGAAATTTATTCATTTAAATGGAGATTTTGCCTATCATTTAATGAAACATATGTCGGCTATTACCAACCATCTCGTGCATCGAATTTCTCGTTTCATTCACAAAAATATTGAGGGTTCCATTTCCATATTGTTATTGGATTTTTGTGAAATATATAAATCTGATGAATTCATCCTTCCGGTTAAGAGAATTGAGATTGCTAATATGTTGGGTTACTCAAAAGAAAGTGTTATAAATACCTTATCTAAATTTAATAAAGAAGGTATTTTGCATGTTCACGAAAAAAGAATTAAAATTCTCGATAAAAAGAAGCTGAAATACATATCTGAAATTGGCTAACAATCATCTAATGTATTCGATTTACTAGGCTTTTTATAAGCTTAATTTCTACGAGGGTTCCCTCTTTATGGTTGATTTTCAATAAAATCTGTTGTATTTTTAATCAATTAAGATTGTTTATACAAAACCTAATTAATTGAAATTATTATGGAATCAACCTTAAAAACCTATATTGAAGATTATCAAAAAGGTAAAATTGATCGTCGAGAATTTCTAAAGAAAACGGCTATACTGGCTGGCGGAACTGCCATTGTTTTAAGTGGAATTCCCACTTCAGGATTGGCTCAGATAATTGATGAAGATGATCCGCGATTGGAAACAAAAATGATTCGTTACCCAGGCGAAAGTGGAAAAATAGATGCTTACCTGGCACGACCTAAAGGTGCTGAATTATTGCCTGCAGTCATTATTATCCATGAAAATAAAGGATTGCAACCCCACATTAAGGACGTAACCCGAAGAATGGCATTAGAAGGGTTTTTAGCCATTGCTCCTGATGCACTCTCTCCATTGGGAGGAACCACTGAGATGGTAGATGATGATCGAAGCAAGATGCGTGAATTGGATTATGAAAAAACCAAAATGGATTTTACTGCGGCTGTAAAATATTTACAGACCAATCCGCAAACTACAGGTAAAGTAGGATGTACTGGTTTTTGTTGGGGAGGTGCCATGACCAATTATGTGGCGGTTCATTCACCAGATTTGAATGCAGCTGTTCCATATTATGGAAGTCATCCACCCGCTGAGCAGGTTGCGAAAATTAAGGCCCCGATGATGATACATTATGCGGGTGACGATAAGCGAATAAATGAGGGTATTCCGGCCTTTGAAAAAGCCCTAAAGGAAGCAGGGATTGAATATGAATATTTTATGTATGAAGGAGCCAAGCATGCTTTCAATAATGATGCAAATCCAACTCGTTATCATCCTGAAGCCGCTAAATTAGCCTGGAAACGAACCGTTGCTTTTTTTAGGGAAAAGCTTGGAGAATAATAGCTTAGTTGCTAAATTCAGCTTTGTATGCATGGTGCCATCAAATTCTACTAAAAGGCTAATCTAAAAATAGATTTTTGGTCCCAAATTTTGATTTCTATCAGCCTGACATACCTTAAATCATAATAAAAACAGGATGGTTTCACACAAATAAGTAATTTCATGGGGAAAACCTCAAGTTCTAAATAATTCATTTATTTGGTTTGAATGGGATATCTTTTAAACTCAGCTTCTCTGTCGAATAAATATCGATACGTGATGTAATGTTTAACGGGTACACTTCCGACGGATAGGAATAGTCTTCTCATTTTTGGATTAAAATCACCTACCCACGAGAGCTCAAATTCTTTATAATGTGGTTTGCGTTTCATCACATCCATAATTTTGATGATAAACCCGGATTCAATTCCCCGGTTTTGATATTCCGGAATTACTCCCATAAGCACCGTTCGGGCGCGGGTCATTACATTCCTGTTTTTTAGGTAAACAAATTTCAATTTATTCCAAAGGTTTAGTTTGCCATTCATATGCTTCAAGATCTCATTGATGTCGGGATACATTAAAAGTATGGCAATGGGTTGTTTATCCTTATAGGCGATCCAAATAAGTTCAGGATCAATAAAAGCTTTTCCTTTTTTCAGTGTGTTTTTGATGTATTCAGGAGTTAAGGGCTCAAAATTGTCTTTAAAAGAACTCCATGCAATATTAAATGCTTCAGCAAAATCATTGGTGAATTTCTCCGCTTCTTTCCAGGTAAAATGTTTGAATTCGTAACCCGGTTTTTTTGTAATCCACTCAGAGATTTTTACAAAGCGTTCAGATAAAGGTTTCTTCACATCAAAATGAAATCCTTCCTGCTTAAAATAAGTTTGAAAGCCATAGTTTTCGAATAGTTGCTGGTAATACTTATGATTGTAGGCCACTTCGTAGGATGGGTGTGTAAAGCCTTCTACTAATAGCCCCCAATAACTGTCACGCTCTCCCCAGTTTATGGGGCCGTCCATAGCAACAACTTTTTCCTTGGTTAAATATTCCTTGGCTGTATCGAATAATAAATTGGCTGCTTCCTGATCATTAATACATTCAAAAAATCCTACTCCTCCGGTTGGTTGGTTTTCAACTTTTGAAGTTTTATAATCAATAAAAGCAGCAATTCGACCAATTAATTTACCTGAATCATCCTTTAAAATCCATCGTTCGCAAATGCCATGAGAATAATATACATTTCGCTTCGAGTCGAAAATTCCATCCATTTCATCATCGATGGGGCAGACCCAGGTTTTATCATTTTTATAGAGAATTTTTGCAATGTCAATAAATGCTTTTTTATCTTTTTTTGTAGAGACCTTAGTGATATTCATGTGTAGGCGTATTGAAAGTTATTTTTATATTAAGGTTATTCGCTTTTATCAAATAGAGGATTGGGAACAGCTTTTTTTGCATTCACTGATTTTTGTAGATTGTGAAGTTTATTTAGAAGCTCTTTTGATTTTAACGGATAAGTGGATGCTAAATTGTTGGCCTCAGAAATATCATCTAATAAATGATAAAGCTCAAAAGTATTGGTTTCATAAAACTCTATTAGTTTCCAGCCTCCCTGACGAATTGCAGCTCCGGGCTTCCAGGCGCTCCCATGATAGTGCGGGTAATGCCAAAAGATTTCTTCACGTTCCAGAGGTCTGTTATTTCTTATTAGATCTGATAAGTCGGCCCCGTCAATTTTAAGGATGGAATCCATTTCAAGACCAGCCATAGAAATCATTGTCGGGTAAAAATCATGACCAATCACGGGTTCGGTGCATACTCGATTTGAATCTTTATAATTTGAAGGTTTAATCAAAAGAGGAACCCTGATTCCACCCTCATAAAGCCATCCTTTTCCTGCCCGCAAGGGTAAAACCGAAGTTGGTCCTACACTTTTGTATTTAGAGTTTAAGGTTGTTAATCCGCCATTATCTGAGGTGAAAATGATGGTTGTATTTTCATATAAACCTTCATCCTTTAGTTTTTCAATCAATCGTCCAATGTTTTCATCCAAAGCATAAATCATGGAAGCGTAGGCAGGATTTAACTGGTCCAAAGTTGTTTTCCCATCTCCCTCAATTCGTATTCTGCTTTCCTTTTTTTCATAGCCTTCGAGTTTATCTTCGAACTTTTTCAAATGGCGTTTACATGCTTGTATTGGGGTGTGAACTGTATAATAATTTAGATAAAGGAAGAATGGATTATCATTAACCTCACTCAAAAAATCGATAGATTCATTGGTAAGACGATCGGTAAGATATTCTCCTTTTGGTCCATCATCAAGCATGGGGTTTTTATAAGGCGAATAATAACCTCCGGGAGGTTGTCCCATGTGATGCCCTCCAAAATTATAATCAAAGCCTTGATCATTTGGGTAAAATCCTATCCCACCCAAATGCCATTTACCTGCAAAAAAAGTTTGATAACCATCATCTTTTAAAATTTCAGCAATGGTCTTGTTTTCAAGTGGTAATTGATTCAGGTCATCAGGCCCTAATAACTTTTGATCTTGTGGATCGTCACCTGGTATCCAATCAGTGATGTTAATTCGGGCAGGATGCATCCCTGTCATAAGAGAGGCGCGGGAAGGGGAACTCACCGAACAGGATGCATAAGCGTTATTAAATTGAATGCTGTGATTGCTTAAAGCATCGATATTGGGGGTTTCATAAAAGGTGCTTCCTGAATACCCCAAGTCAGTCCAGCCAAGATCATCAACCAAGATAAAAACAAAATTCTGCTTCTTCTTTGAACAAGAGGTAAATAGGAATAAGGAAAGCAAGAAATATAGATTTCTGCGCATTTTCATAAAGAAATTAGGTGCTTAACAAAGATAGGAAAAGGCTGGCAGAAAGAAAACCTCCTTATTTTTAGGAATCGTTTTTTATAATTTCAGTATTAATCAGGTTTAATTGTTTAAAAATTACTTACAAATTGTTTTTAAACTTGAGAACTTATATGCAAATTTGTGAATCTAATTAATTTTAACCTAATTGAAAAATAAGCATATGCGAAATAAGACTAGCATTTTATGCCTGACCATCATTTTATTTTTTGGTTTTAGTTTACAAGGCATTTCACAAACAAAACCTTCTGAGGGTTGGACTCAATTTAGGGGTCAGTACGGATCTGGTGTTTCAAGTGAGAAATTAATTGAAAAGGATTGGGCTACTGAAAAGCCAGAGCTATTATGGAAAAAAGACATCGGTTCAGGTTTTTCTGAACTTGTGATTTCTGAAGGAATAATTTACACCATGTTTAGTGAGAAAATTGACAGTGTTTCTGGTTTCGAATATTTGGTTGCCTATGATGAGATGACCGGCAATGAGATATGGAAAACCAAGGTTGATTCAATATATATTGAAATTGATGGATGGGGAGATGGTCCACGATCAACACCTACCATCGACGAAAAATACATTTATTGTTTAAGTGGCCACGGTAAATTGTCAGCCCGATCAAAAAAAGATGGAAGTTTAATTTGGGAGAAAGATTTTGTTAAAGATTTTGGAAGTACCCGACCAAGATGGGGTTATGCCAGCTCACCAAAGCTTGTTGGGGAAATGCTTTTGATTGAAGTTGGAGGCAAAGATGGCAAAGCGTTTATGGCTTTCAATAAAGAAAATGGAGAAACCATTTGGGCTGATGGAACCGGAGTTGCAACTTATAATACCCCTTTTATGGTAAATATGGAGGGACAAGATCAAATTCTTTTTGTGAATGATAAAATGCTTTATTCTTATAATTCAAAAGGAGACACCTTATGGACTTTCCCCATGCCAGTTCTTGGTCGTATTACAATGCCTGTGTTGGTTGAAAATGATAAAATTTTCGTGTCGTATATTGGATCAGGATACTTTATTGCACAGATAAAAGACAACAAAGCCACCCAGGTAATAAAAAAAGGAAGCATGAAAAATGACTTCACCACCAGCATTTATTACGATGGATATATTTATGGTTTTCACGTGGCTGCTTTAAGATGTATTTCTGCCGAGACCGGAGAAGTTAAGTGGTCGAAGAGGGGTTTTGGTAAAGGAAGCTTCATCTTGGTTGATGGCAAACTAATTGTTCTTTCAGATAAGGGCAAATTAGCCATTGCAAAAGCCAGCCCTGATGCCTATCAGGAATTGGGCCAGGTAAATGCAATTTCAGGGAGTATAACCTGGACTGCTCCATCTTATACAAACGGCAAGGTTTATTTAAGAAACCAAACCGAAATGGCTTGTTTTAAATTAAACTAAAAACCTAATCAAAAAAAATACAAAATGAGAATCAACAAAAAAACCATCGTTCTTGTTCTTATTTCATTTTTTGTAATGAACATTTGTAATGCTCAAAATGTTGAAGAAATCATTGCAAAACACATTGAAGCTCATGGTGGACAGGCAAATTGGGATGCCATAAACAGTATGGAAATCAAAGCCACTTTTACCGCTTTTAGTGAAGAAAATGAATTCTTTGCCGTTAAAACAAAAAATGGATGCTATTATTCCGATTTGCATATCGGACAATATAAAGTTAAAGAAGCTTTTAATGGAAAATGGGGATGGACCATCGATCCATGGCATGAGTTTATTTTCCCTCGAAAACTGAATAAATTTGAGGATGTTGTATTTCATCAAAAAGCTGACTTTTTCACTCCTTTTTTTAATTATAAGGAAAAAGGGATGAAGGTTGAATATTTGGGAGAAGAAAATGTAGATGGAGTTGACACTTACGCAATTAAACTTACTCGTCCAAGTGGGAATTGGGAAACCTGGTATTTGGATCAGAAAACATACCTGGAATGTAAATCAATGTCGGAATGGATTGATTTTGGAATGAGAACTCCGGCTGAATCCTTTTTTGATGATTTTAGAGAAGTTAATGGAGTTGTTATACCTTTCTTTACAGAACGAATGTTTGGCCAGAGAGATCGTATGCTTGTAATCGAAAGTGTAGAATTTAATAAGCCTGTAGATAAAAACATTTTTGAAATGCCAAAGAGTGCTGAAATGCAAAAGTTGGCATTTTTAGCAGAAGAATGGAACATCAAAATTGAAAAGTTGAACCGCAGAGGAAGCTTATATACAGTTGACAATACAACCTCAATAGGACAGTTTGAATCGGCCAACTTACTGAGGCATTTCATTAGTGTTGACGATTATTATGTTCAGTCAATGATAATGAATTACAGCTTTCATGCAAGCAGAAATTTATATCGAATGACGGCTTATAATGAGTTCTCATCAAGTATTGATTATTATGAAGGAAATTTCATAGATGGAGTATTTGTCCTCAATAATAAAAATGATATAGCTCCTGATTCTAACGGACCTTATCTCCAAATGAAAATTTATGATATTTTGGATGAAGGCTTTACCATGGAAATTAGCAATTCACGCGATAAAGGTGAAAGCTGGAACTTATCCTATAAGTTAAGCTTTACAAAGTAGAGCTAAGGTTTATTTTGTAAGCTTCATTTTAATTAAAATATGGGTATATTCTATTTCTTTCTTTGAAGAAAAGGTGATGGTTAGCCCTCTTATTTTACTGTAATGCTTCCCGTTCCTGAATTGATTTTTTAGTTCATTCGAGATCATACTTGAAAGAATTGCTTCTTCAAATTTATCAGTAAAATAGAAGGTAATTCTAAAACCTCCTTCAATCAGTGAAAGCCAAAAAATGGTTTTTGACTTTCGGACTACTTTCATCAACCAGGATGTCCCATCCTTGTAAAAGCGCCATTCTTCAGAAAAATCTGGATAATTTTGATGTATTTGTTCAAAAAAATCAAGCCATAATTTTTTCTTTTTTTTAATGATTGAAAAGATAACTTCTTCACTAGGGTATTGATCCGGATTTTTAAGTACTGGGTTTTCCATGGCAATGTCATAGGTTTTTAAATAATGATCAATTCAAAATCCGTAAGAAATTGTAATTTGTGTAAATATAAGCTTAAAAGGGTTGAATTTAATGACAAAAAAAGCGCGGATTTGGAATCCGCGCCTATGGGAGGCCAACGAGGATAGACCAACCTAGTTACTATCCTTACTCCCATTTGTGTAAGTTTTAAGCCTAATCTTAATTCTGTAGTACAATTAGTAATTTATTCTTAAGCAAAAATTATTTAGACGCCAGATAAGTGTATTGAGCTTAAAGCTATGATGGGAAGCAAGTGTAAGTATCACAAAAACAATACGGTATAAAAGTACATCAATAGTTTGTCCGTGTCAAGTAATCTAAGCAGAAGGATGATGATATTTTTTAATGGCATCCAAAAAACCTTGAATGTGATTAAAAAATAATTTGTAGCCTTCACAAAGGTAGTTTAAGCCCGATTGGCCATCGGGGGTTAGAATGAAGCGGTTTTTAGGACAGCCACCATTGCACATTTGTCTTACTTCGCAATTTAAACAATGATCAGGAAGAGTTGTGAATTTAGCTTCTCCGAAAGCTTTTTGTTTTGTGCTGTTTAACATTTCTTCTAAAGAGGAGTTTTTGATGTTTCCAATAAGGTGCTCTGGATTTACAAAATGATCACAGGGATAAAAGCTCCCATCATGTTCAATCACTGGAACCCCGCCACACTTTTCTCGAAAAATGCATAAGCTTTGTGATTGATTAAAGGCTGTACGAGCGGTTTCTTCTATAATTTGAATTTTTAATTTCCCAATATCCTGCCTTTGCCATTCATCAAAAATATCGCATAAAAACTGTCCGTAATCTTTTGCAGATACACATTTGCTGCCTTTATCAACCAAGGGTAAGAAACTCAGATAGCTTGCTCCAATTTTCTTGAAAAAGTGATAAATCTTTAAAGCTTCCTTAACATTGTGTTTATGAACAACGCAAAGAATTTCTGAAAAAATCTGATGTTTTTTTAAGAGCTCAATTCCTCTCATTACATCATCAAATGAAGATTTCCCTGAAGATGTTTGCCGATAAATATCATGTAAGTCTTTAGGCCCATCCAGGCTAACTCCAACACTAAAATTTTCACGAGCTAAAAATTTGCACCATGCTTCATTAATTAATGTTCCATTGGTTTGTATACCATTGATAATATTTTGTTGAGGTAGTTTATGCTTTTGCTGAAGACTCACAATTTTTTTAAAATATTCGATTCCAAGTAAGGTTGGTTCACCTCCGTGCCATGAAAAATGGATGATATTAGCATCCGCAGCTGCAATGTGTTGGATGATGTATTCTTCCAATGTATCATCATCCATTATGGTTTTTGCTGATGAGGTAGTTTTTTCTTCTTTGTTGTGGTAATAACAATAATGACAATTTAAATTACAGCTGGCACCTATTGGTTTTGCAAAAACCTGAAATTGCTGTATTTTATTAATCATGCTAAATGATATTATGAGATATTAATATTACTAATTATAAGATTTAGCCCGAAATGGATTTAAATTAATTTGTAAATTTGACACTTATTTAAAATGATTATAAATTATATTTGTATGAAAACTCCACATAAAGTAAATTATTATTACTCACTTTTTTTAATTCTCATTGGTTTCTTTGGTTTTTTCGCTCGTTATTCAACAGATGGTGATTTCCAGGTAACTTCCCTTATTCCTGCATTTTTCGGATTCATTCTTTTGTTTTTCACCAAAGGAATCAAGAACGAAAATTTTATTATTTCGCATTTGGCTGTCGTTTTAACATTGGTTTTAGCTGCAGTAGTTACATTCATGTTTACTAAAAATTTGTCCACTGAATTTATAGGTAGTCGTAAGTTTTTTATTTTTTTAATTACAGCTGTAGTTTCATATGTGGTGCTTGGAATTTATGTTGCCGGTTTCATCTACAAGAAACGAAACCGATAATATTACTCTCCAAAAAGTATTCCTAATTACTTTTAGATGCGAATCAACAATTCGTGTATTTTTGTAGTAAAATAGAGAGATATGAGTCCGATATCGGCAAATTTGCAAGCGAGAAAATTTTATTTTAATGATACCTCATTTAGCCTTTTAATGAACAGGCGGATTTATCATGTTTTATTAATTGCCAGTGCTTACGATACATTTATTTTAGAGGATGATGGTCGAATTGATGAGCAGATTTTTAATGAATATGTGTCCTTAAACCTGAGGTATCCTCCTCAGTTTATTCAGGCCTCATCACAGGAAGAGGCCCTGGAGATGCTTGAACATGGGAACATTGATCTCATTATTACCATGCTGAGTGCCGAAAAGAGAGACACCTTCGATTTGGCCTCCAATATTAAAAATCAATATCCAGAAATACCGATTGTTGTTTTAACTCCTTTTTCAAGAGAGGTTTCTTTAAAAATTGATCAGGCAGATTTAAGTGCCATCGATTATATTTTTAGCTGGTTGGGAAATGCTGATATTTTATTGGCCATCATCAAGCTCATTGAGGATAAAATGAATGTTGCAGCAGATATTGAAAGTGTGGGTGTTCAAACCATTCTTTTGGTTGAAGATTCAATACGGTTTTACTCTTCTTATTTGCCAAATATATTCAAAATAATATTTAAGCAGTCTAAAAAATTTATGACAGAAGGCTTAAATGAGCATCAGCAAATGTTACGTATGAGGGGAAGACCCAAAATTTTGTTGGCTACAAATTATGAGGATGCTGTCGAATTATATGATAAATATAAAAAGAACATGTTGGGGATTATTTCCGATATGGCTTATAAAAGAAATGGCGTTTTAGATAAACAAGCGGGGGTGAAATTGTATGAAAAAGTTAAAAAGGATGACAAATACATGCCTTTACTTTTACAATCATCTGATGCAGAAAATGCAAAACTTGCAAAAAAATTAAAGGTTGGATTTATCAATAAAAATTCCAAAAAGCTCTCGATAGAGCTCAGGAATTTTATCCGTGAATATTTTGCCTTTGGTGATTTTATCTTTATTGATCCTGAAACCGGAAAAGAAATTGCAAGAGCCAATGACTTAAAAGCTCTTCAGGAAATTATATTTCCAATCCCCGATCGATCACTCGAATATCATGTACAGAGAAATCATCTGTCGAAATGGATGCGTGCCAGAGCCTTATTTCCATTGGCCGAATTAATGGTTGATTTGCGTTTGGAAGATTTTAGTGATCTGGATGATATTAAACGATTCATATTTGATGCCATTGGAAGTTTTAGGTTGAATAAAGCCCGGGGTGTGATTGCAGAGTTTTACCGCGATCGCTTCGACGAATACTTAACTTTTACCAGGATAGGTGAGGGCTCTATTGGAGGTAAAGCAAGAGGTCTGGCATTTCTTGATTCGCTTATTAAGAGAAATCAACTTTATGATAAGTATGATGGTTTGGTTGTTACCATTCCTCGAACTGTTGTTTTAGGTACGGATGTTTTTGATGAATTTATGGAGGAAAATGAACTGCATAAAATTGCCTTATCAGATTCGAGTGATGAGGAAATTTTACAGCACTTTGTCGAAGCCAGGTTGCCATTCCGTATTCATGAAGATTTATATACTTTCATTTCATACATCAAAAGCCCCATTGCCATTCGTTCTTCAAGTTTGCTTGAGGATAGCCATTATCAGCCATTTGCAGGAATTTACTCAACTTATATGATCCCTAATGTTATGGATGATGATCGTTTGATGATCAATATGCTTGGGGATGCCATAAAAAGTGTTTATGCTTCTGCTTTTTTTAAGGATAGCAAAGCTTATATGACGGCTACTCTAAATGTCATTGATGAAGAGAAAATGGGCATTGTTCTTCAGGAAATTTGTGGTAAAAGGTATGATGATCGTTTCTATCCAAGTATTTCAGGGGTTGCGCGTTCCATTAATTTTTATCCCATTGAGCCGGAAAAATCTGAAGATGGGATTGTAAACATCGCACTTGGTTTAGGAAAATATGTTGTTGATGGAGGGGAAACCTTACGTTTTTCTCCACGCTTTCCTAAAAAAATACTTCAAACCAGTAGCCCTTCAATGGCTTTGCAACAAACCCAGAAAACGTTTTTTGCCTTAAATCTGAATCCAAAAAGCTTCAGGCCTTCCTTAGATGATGCGCATAATTTGTTAAAGTTAAGAATTGCAGATGCTGAAAAAGATGGTTCTATTAAGCAAATTTCATCAACTTATGATTTTCAAAACAATGTGATCAGGGATGGAGCGAATTATGATGGGAAGAAACTCATTACTTTCTCAAATATTCTTAAACACGACACCTTCCCTCTGGCTGAAATTTTAGATGATATATTAAAAATTGGTCAAAATGAAATGGGTAAGCCCATTGAAATAGAATTTGCTGTTGAGTTAAATCAGTCAAACAATAAACCAAAGGTGTTTAATTTGTTACAAATCAGACCCATTGTTGACAACGACCAGACCATGAAGGAAGATTTGAGTGAAATTTCTCAGGAGGAGTCGATTATCATAACGAACTCTGCCCTAGGGAATGGAGTGATTGATCATCTGCAAGATTTTGTTTATGTGAAACCTGAATCTTTTGATGCAGCCAAAAACCAGGAAATTGCCAGTGCAGTTGAAGCCATCAATCAGGAGTTTTTGAAAGCCAAGAAACATTATATTTTGGTAGGTCCTGGCAGATGGGGTTCTAGTGATCCATGGTTGGGAATCCCGGTTAAATGGCCTCAAATATCAGCTGCCAGAGTGATTGTTGAATCCGGATTAAAGGATTATCAGATTGACCCAAGTCAAGGGACCCATTTCTTTCAAAACTTAACTTCATTCAGAATCGGTTATTTTACCATCAACCCCTTTAAAAATGATGGTTTTTATGATTTGGATTTTCTGAATAAGCAGGAAGCTGTTTATGAAAATGAATATTTGAGACACATTCGATTTGAAAAACCCCTGGTGGTAAAAATTGATGGCCGGAAAAATAAAGGGGTCATCCTAAAATAAAAAAAGCCCGGTCGAAGGCCGGGCTTTTTTTTGGTTAGTAAATTGCGTTTGCGTATCTGTATCCAGGTAAATTTTTATACCAATCGGGGTAAAGTGTCCCGTCGCTTTGAGCCCATTCTGCAAAATGATAGTAGGCCCAAATAATTGGTTTTTTCTCAATGGGGTAATCAAACCTATCGGGTATATTTATGCCCCATGGAAGATTATCTTCTGTTAAATAAAATTTTGTTGGTGGATTTGAATCATCCTCAAAGGTTCCAAAATAATATGGATTAATTAAGCTTGTTGGCCAATAATCAGGCAGGTGAACTTCTGTTTCACGATTCTGATTGATGATCAAAAATGGATTGAACTCTCCAATATTTAATTGGCTATAAGTAACAGCTTGGTGAGCGAATTCTATTTCTAATACAATGGTAACAGGAGTTACATAAGGTGCCCATGTTTCAGTGTTTACACCAATTCCCTGGCCAGGATGCGGCATCAATCGGAATGGATCATCAAGAACAATAAAAGTAGCGTCTGTTTGACCTTGTTCCGTTCCATTTGCCACAATGTTATAAACTGATCCCTGGGCAATTTCGTAACCCGTAACACTTAATATGTTCTGAGGATCTACACCCGGCAAGCTGAATCCGAATCCATTGTGTAAGTCAGCTCCAAAGGCACGAATTTCAAATGTTGCCTGAATGTGCTCTATGAATTCATTATTGTCTTTTGTAATGTCAAATTTGTATTCAGTTACAAGGTCGTTGATGTCGTAATCACCTTTACCAGGCCATAAATCTTCAAATGCAAGGGTGCCTTCAAAATCAGGTGTTGGATTGGGTCCTGGGTCTCCTGAACAAACCGGCCCGTTGATTGTGCAATAATGTAGGTCTTGTCCAGCCTTAAATCCGATATCAATCAAACCAATATCGTAGTATTGATCAAGGGTAACACTAAAAATCATGCTGCCTCCATCCTTACTTAATTCCTTTTCCCACTTTATTCCATAAATATTTAGAGATGGGTCTGTATTGATTTCATAATCACTTGGGGTAGCTTCTATTACAGTATGGTCCTCACATAATGCCATTACCCAGTGTGAAAGATTTTTATAGGAAGGTTCAACTGAAGAAAGTCCAGTTATGGTATATGTCCAGGTTGAGGTACCATCCATGTTTTCAATCATGTCGGTAAATTCAAACTGAAATCCTCCAAAGGTTGAAATGTTATCATTTCCATCTTCATCACATCCACCATTCACACCCAAGGTTTTTAAATCAGAATGATCAATTGTAGATTTAATTCCTGAATTGCCTAAACTTGTCTCAATATCGGGATAATCGTTTCCGGCTCCATATTTTAACTTAACTGAATTTTCATAGGTAGGGAAACTAACTTTTGTTTTTAAAATATTTGATCCATCTTCGGAGTGACCTTTAAAATATAAACGTTCACCATCTGAAGAGTAAATATATAGAATACGAGATGCATCATTTTCAGGTAACGTAATTTCTACATCTAAGGTTTTAATCAACTTCCAATCGAATGCATCACTGATGATCAAATCTGACATGGAAGTAGTGGATGTTATATTCCCATTATTGATATTCGTATCCTTTTTAGGATCTAACTTTTGGCAGGCTACAATAACGACTGCTAAAACGACGAGTATTGATAATGTTTTTTTCATGATTCATTGGTTTGTTTCGGGCCAAAATATTTTGACTCAATTAGTTAATGCAAGCAGTGTTCCAAATCAGAAGAATAGTCTAAGTTGCAGAAAAACAGGGATTAATGTTTTTAGCTTACTTTATGCATTATCCCAAAATGGGACTATAGTCTGATTTTAGGATGTTTAGGGAGGTTAAGTTGGAACTGTTTTTTTCTGGTAAAAACTATTTTAAGGTTTGGAACATAGTTGGTTATAAGAGGTGCTCAATCAAAAGAAAAGCTTCCCAAGTAATTCAGGAAGCTTTTCGAATATGTGTTTTTGCTTGTTCTTTTAATAGATAACACTTGCATTTCGGTAGCCGGATAAATTCTTATACCAGTCAGTGAAAACTGTTCCATCACTTTGTGCCCACTCAGCAAAATGCAGGTAAGCTCCAAGTATGATTTGTTTCTCTACCGGATAATCAAATTGATCGGGAATGTGAATGGCCCATGGTAAATTGGTTTCTGTTAAGTAATATTTATCAGGAGGATTGGTGTCATCATGGAAAGTTCCAAAATATGATTCATCGGCCAAATCTGTATTGGGATAATTTGGAAGGTGGATTTCAACTCCACGATCCTGGTCTTTCACAATAAATGGATTGAAATTTCCGATGTCAAGCTGACTGTATGTTACCGCACCAGTTACAAATTCGATTTCCAATTCAATGCTTACAGGGCTCACATAGCTGCCGTTTTTGTCGGTATTTACTCCGATCCCGTTTCCGGGATAAGGCATCAATCGATAAGGGTCATCAAACACAATGAAGGTTGCGGCTGATTGTCCGGCTTCCGTTCCATTGGCAGACAGGGTATAGGTTGTTCCGGAAGCAATGTCATAACCCGTTACGCTAACAATATCTGCCGGATCTACATTGGGTAAAGTAAATCCAAATCCATTGTGAAGGGTTGCTCCAAAAGCTCTAATTTCAAAACTTGCAGTAATATCTTCAACCTTTTCCTGATTGGTTTTGTTGATTTCAAAATCATATTCAATAACCAAGTCATTGATGTCATAATCTCCGCGGCCTGGCCATAAATCTTCAAAAGCCAATGTGCCACTAAACTCCTCTTGTGTTGGTGGATCATCCGGTGGATTGTCACCAGGGTTGCAATCATTCTCTGGAATGTTTAAATCACATCCGAAATTAACATTCGGGCCTTTATCGGCATTGTCAACTTCAATGGTTCCATCCTCATCACAAATTTGAATATAGCCACTTATTTCTGCTCCACCGGTTAATTTGGTTTCATCATTCACTTTAAATTTAGCTCCAGATTCACTTGGGCCATTTACCTCTCCTGTAATTTGAAGATCCTCTGTAACAACTAAACTCCATTGTCCCATTTCAAAAAAGGTGTTCCCACTACCTGAAATTGTCGTTTTTTTATCAACCTCAAGGTATCCGTAATGATAGAACTTTGAGTTCTGAGAAAAGCTTTGTTCAACATATATCTTGCAATAGTTTGTAAAAACCACATCTGGGCCACCTGTATTATTAAAGTGTCCATTTGATCCTGTTACATTAATGGTTCCTTTGTTTACTCCTACCGCAGTATTGTTAAATTGCCCTGCGACATTCATGATTCCTTCATTTAGAAAGTCATCAGATTGATTAATAACTTTTGTGCAATTAACCGTACCGTAGTTTTCATAAACGCTACCAGCTGGAATGGTAGAAGTTCCGTTGATTTCGGTAACTGTACCAAAATTGTTAAAAACCGCTAATTTCGTAAATAATATTTTTTTGGCATCAATTTCACCTGTTGATGAAATATAGAGATTCCCCATATTGCTTTGGTGATTGGTTATTTGGTTAGTAACAATTAATTTACCTTTTACGTGTAGTGTTCCACCTTTAAAGATGATTTTACTCACTGTAATTGTGGTCCCTTCTTCAATGCAATAAACACTGCCTGCATTGATATTGAGATTTGTTACATTTTGGGTAACCGTAATATCACAATCGAAAGTTGGCTCTGATGCTTTTAAACTTGAAAAACTGGTGTTTTTCAGGTTGTTTGTTAAGGTGGCATTTAAGCTTGAAGCTTTGCCTGCAACATTAACGACCACACCATCAGTTCCGTTTCCGTACTCAACCAAAACATAATCAACATAAGAAGGGATGGTTATTTTTGTTTTTAAGATGTTCGTATTATCTTCAGGGTAACCATTAAAATAGGTTGTATTTCTATCAAGAGAGAGTATCTTAGTGATCTGACGATTTTCCTCCTGAGGGAGATTAATTTCAACATCCAGTGTTTTGATCAATTTCCAATCAAAAGAATCGCTGATGTTCAAACTTGCCATATCTGTGATTGAATTGTCCAAAGTTTCCTTGATGATAGAGTTTTCAGAATCCAGGTCTTGGTCAATCACCGCATCAAATTTCTGGCATGCCGATAAGAGTAATGTCAGAGTTATTAGTATTGATAGCAATTTTTTCATGACTTCTAATTTATTTTCAGGCGAAATATTTCGCAAAAAAATAAAGTACAAGTTGTGTTCCAAACCTCTTAAATTATATAAGTAGCTGAAATAGATTGCTTAAGGTGGATATGAGGAGTTGTAGGTGTGTCCCAAAATGGGAAGTTTATCTGATTAAGGGATTATTGGAGGAGCTTCAATTTGAGCTCTTTTAGTCAATTTTAAGCTGAAAATATAGCTTATTCTGTTTTCCTGTAATTTGAAAAAGTACCGGATTGAAGCCCAATATAAGAATTCTGCAAATCGGCAGTCATGCATGAATGTACCGGTAAAACGCCTAAAATATCTCCAATCTTTACCGAATCAATAAACTCCTGGGATGCTTCTATTACACCATGTTCTTGCGAAACGGAAATAAGCAGGCAATCAGAAACGGGTTCTGACCAGCCTTTTTCATTGAATTTAACAATGCGCCCAAAAATACTTTTTCCATCCTTTGTTTGAAGAGATTCTTTGGAATGATGAACCCCGCCTCCATAAATAATGATGGTATTTCGATGGGGGTGTTTGGCAATCACGGGGCAGGCCATTACCACCGAAATATCACTATATTCACAGGCACCCAATTGTTCCTGCATCAAATCATAAAAAATAAAATTCCCAGGTCTAATTTCATCTGCACCTTCAAAATGATTCATCAGGCTGGCACTGGGTGTATCCCCGATCGAAACCATCAAAGGCATTTCCGGCTGCTCAAATTTACTTTTTAATTCAGAAAGTTTTCTTAAAGAATGGAGGTGAATCTCTTCTATTTCATGGATTGATTTGGCTTTGTAGGTGTGGCCATTGTGGGTTAAAAAACCCTTGAAATTTAAGAGCGGGGCCTTATTAATTTCCCGAATCAGGCCTTCAATCTCTTCATCATGGCCAACATCTACCCCCGTGCGATGATATCCGGTATCGATTTTAATGAAAATACCCACCTTGTTTTTTAAATCCTGAGCCAGAAAATCGATGCTTTCGAGTGACTCGACGAGCAGGTTTAAATGAATTTTTTTACTCAGTTCATTCAGATGATCAATTTCCAGCCAGTTGACCGGCAATGCAATGGTAATATCATTCCATCCATCCGAAGCAAAATATTGGGCCATTTCAACCGAGGAAACAGTGATTTTATTGATGCCTAAATCTCTGAACCATCGCCCAATTTCAATGGATTGATGAGTTTTAAAGTGGGGGCGGAAATTTAATTGATGTTTTTTTACTTTCGAGGCCATGGCCTCAATTTTTTGTTTGCATTTATTTTCGTCAACAATAAATGAAGGCTTTGATACTTTAAATTTCATGAAAAGAGCTGCTTTCGATTTGAATATTTTTGATCAAAGGTAAGGCAAATAATCCCAATCTTTGATTTTGATTTTTGTATTTTTAAGCAAAATAAAAATCAACCCCTCATGAAAAAAAACGGCATATTTATTGGCATTTTATTTCTATTTACGCTTTCGTGTGGATCAGAACCAACCAAAGCCCTGATTACAAAAAAAATACAATATGATGTTTCCATCAAAAGCCCCAATCCGGCCTATGATTCATGGATTCAAAATATTGAACAAACACCCAGAGAGCAGTTTGTAAATACCTTACTGGATGCTGCTTATGAAGGTCGAATCCCAGTTTACGATTATTTTAATAAACCCATGAGTGTGGAGCAATTAAAAAAAATAGGTAGTGACACAAGCTATCGGACTTTAACCCGAAATACCCCGCCTTATCAGGAATATGATACCATCATCGTTTCAAAAATTGAAATTTCTGACATTCATAAAATTCGCTTTCTTGAAGCATGGTCGATGGATGAAGAAAACATGATTTTTGATAAAAAAGTGATTGGCATTGCTCCGGTGGTCGATAAATTTGATGATGAAGGAAATTTTATGGGTCTAATGCCCATGTTTTGGATTTATCCCAACGGACTTGATGCATTGAAAAAGTAATCGTTGGTGTTTAAGAAAGCATTATTTTTGCATTCTTTTTTAACAATATATGGACGTACAATATCACACCCTTCAAAATGGGATCCGGCTGATTCATCGATACAATGCCCGGGAGATTGCCCATTGCGGAGTCATCATCGATGCCGGTTCGAGGGATGAGACTGCTGAGCAAAATGGGATCGCCCATTTTATCGAGCACGTCATTTTTAAAGGTACCGCAAAGCGAAAAGCTTATCATGTGCTTAGTCGGCTGGAAGATGTGGGGGGCGAATTAAATGCTTTTACCACCAAAGAGGAAACCTGTATTTATGCTTCTTTCTTGCACGGGCATTACGAAAGAAGTATGGAGTTGTTTTCTGATATTTTATTCAACTCTGTTTTTCCTGAAAAAGAAATCAATCGCGAAAAAGACATTGTTATTGATGAGATCAACTCGTATAAGGACAGTCCTGCGGAACAGATTTTTGATGATTTTGAAGAATTGATTTTTGATGGTCATCCCATTGCCTGCAATATTTTAGGAACGCCAAAAACAGTAAAAAGTTTTTGCAAAGAAGACATCCTGAAATTTATCGCGGATAATTATCATACCGATCGCATGGTGATCAGTTCGGTGGGCAACATTCAATTCGAAAACCTGATCAAGCTGGCTGATAAATATTTTGGAATCATTCCTGCAAATCTTCGCAAAACAGAACGTGAAAAAATCACCAAGTATCAGCCTGAGAAGAAAGTAATTAACCGAAAAAATCACCTGGCCCATTGCATGATTGGGAACCAAGCCTATGCCGTGGAAGATAAAAACCGACTGGGCCTGGTATTGTTAAACAATTTATTGGGCGGACCGGGTTTAAATTCACGCTTAAATTTGGCGTTGCGTGAGCGTCATGGTTATGCTTACGATATTGAATCGAGCTATCAGGCGTATTCTGATACCGGTATTTTTTGCATCTATTTCGGCACCGATCCTGAAAACTTACAGAAGGCTGGCAGTCTGGTGAATAAGGAGCTTCAGAAATTGAGAAATAAAAAACTGGGGGTATTGCAAATGAGTCGGGCCAAGAAACAAATCATTGGTCAGTTGGCCATTTCGCTCGAATCCAACTTAAGCGAGATGCTTTCAAATGGGAAGCGGATTTTGCAGGTCAGCCGTATCGAATCGGTCAAAGAAATCATACGGTCAATCAATGATTTAACGGCCGAACAATTGCTTGAAATTTCAAATGAAATTTTCGATCCCAAAGCCATGAGCACCTTAATTTACAATGGCAAATAAAACCGATTTTTATTTAAAAATACCTTTCATTTTTAAGGCAGAAAAAATACCGAACTGCATGATGCATTTAAGAATAAATGCGAACTTTAAACTTTAATTTGCATTCCATGATAAAAGAGGACCTTAAAAAATATGTTGAAGAACATACCAGCCCCGAAAGTGAGTTGCTGTATCATCTAAATCGCGAAACCCATTTAAAAACCATTCACCCACGTATGATTTCAGGGCATTTGCAAGGTAAATTTCTGGAAATGCTAAGTACCATGATCAAGCCCACTCAGGTGCTGGAAATCGGAACCTTTACCGGTTATTCGGCCATTTGCCTTTCTAAAGGACTTACGCTCGATGGTTGCATACACACCATCGAAAAAAGTCCGGAGCTGGAGCTTATTGCCCAAAATGCCTTTAAAAAGGCGGGCATCGAAAACCAAATCAATTATTATTGTGGATATGCCCTGGAGGTGATTCCAACCATCAACGAAAAATTTGATCTGGTTTTTTTGGATGCCGATAAAGCCAACTACTTAAATTATTATCATCTGGTTATCGATAAATTAAAAAGCGGTGGTTTTCTGTTGGCCGACAATGCCCTTTGGGATGGTAAAGTGGTTGAAAGAATTGACCCTAAGGATAAAGATACCCGGGCTTTGGTGGCATTCAATGATTTTATTCAACAAGATGAACGGGTGGAAAATGTGCTGCTCCCGCTTCGGGATGGAATTATGATGGTGCGGAAATTATAAAGAGATTCCGGAAAAAGCCCAAACAGTGTCATCCCGAAAAAGCATAGCAACTGAGAGATCTCTACACCTACCTGGAGATTTATATATTTTTTTAGGATAATCAATGAAAATGAATGAAGAACGAAACCTGCCTGCGGGCGAGACAGGAAAAAAACAGTACGATTAAAAACCAATATGGTGTAAAGTCCAATACTGTAACTTATGTAAAGGATGTCTCTTAACGAATATACAAAAAGGCTTCTTGGACAAACAGGAATTTATTTAAAAAAAAACAATATAATTGAGCATTGATAATGGATAATTCAAAGCGAATAACAAATTGGATAAACAGCGTATTAACTGAATTATCAAATCTTGATCATAATTCTGGAATTGAATTGCTAAACCAATGTGGAAAAGATTGTTGCAAATCATCGGAACTGTTTCAAGGTGCAAAAAATATCAGAGAACGATTCCGAAAAGAGCACAATGATGATAAATTGTTTTTTGAACTCAAAAGCAAATATTACAATTCGGAAAAGTTTACGAAAGAAGGAAATATGATCACCTTAATATTTGAAGAATGTACTTGCCCCATGGTTAAATTAGGGGTTAATAACTTATTTCTTTGTAATTGCACTGTCGGATATTCTAAACATCTTTTTGAGACTCTGTTTGATAAAAAAGTAACCATTGACTTAGAAAAATCAATATTAAGAGGTCATTCGGTTTGTGTGCAAAAAATTAAAATTATCAATTGAAAATAAGGTTTTGTTATGGTAAAAGTTTATGTATTTCTGTTTAATGGTTTTTCAGACTGGGAAATTTCATATCTCACACCTGAGATTAATAAGCGTAAACCATCTGAATTGGTTTACATTTCAAAAGATGGAAATCCGGTAAGCTCTATGGGTGGATTGCAGGTTGTGCCAAGTACATCGCTCAGAGACTTGAATCCTGATGATATTGGTATGTTAATTTTACCAGGAGGAACAGCCTGGGAAAAAGGAGAAAATAAAGAAATTGAAGATTTAACATTAGAATTATTTAAATCAGAAAAACCGATTGCTGCTATTTGTGCTGCAACTACTTTTCTTGGACAATTGGGATTGTTAAATGATTTGAAGCACACAAGTAATGATTTAAATTATTTAAAGGCAATGGCACCAAATTATAATGGAGACAAAAACCATCAAAGTACATTAGCCGAAACGGATAAGAATATTATTACAGCAAATGGAATTGCCCCAATAGAATTTGCAAAAGAAATTTTTAAGAAAATTGAACTTAAAACAGAGGAAGAACTGGAAAAGTGGTTTCAGTTGTTTAAAAATGGAATATGGAATGAATAAATAAAGCACGAAAGCACCATAAAGCACATAAAATATTTGACGAATGATGCCAGTATTAAGGTGGATACATTAAATAAAAATTGTGGCGTTTTGACTGGTTTGCGCCTCGAAATGCCAAATGTTTCATCTACATGGCCGCCGGGTGTCTCATGCGGTATGTTAAACAAACATAAAAACAGACAGAAATGAATCATTCAATAGATTTGGATTTATGTAAAAACTGCGGGCTCTGCCTTGAGGTTTGTCCTTGCAATATCATTGGGAAAAATGAGAAAGACGAAATATCTTTTCTGAAAAATAAAGAATCAATTTGTTTGCACTGCGCACAATGTATGGCTATTTGTCCTACAAAAGCAATTTCAATTAATGGTCTGTCATACGAAAATGACTTGGTTGATTTGCCGGTTAATCATATGAATTACAATGTCTTCACTGATTTTCTTGCAAACCGCAGATCAATTAGAAATTTCAAAGATAAGCCTATACCGAATGAAGTTATTTCTAAAATTTTAAAATCTATTGATTTCGCCCCCTATGGGGCAGAGCCAGAAAAAATAAATATTACGGTCGTAAATAACCGGGCAACGATAGAAACCGCATTACCCTATATTTCAAAATTCTTAGATAACATTGTTAAATGGGTTGACAATCCACTTGCATCTTTTATCATCAAAAGAAAAAAGGGAACAGAAACTTTTAACACCATAAAAAAACATTTATATCCGATTTCAAAAAGTGGAAATTATAACATTGAATTTGGAGACAGAATAACCAGGGGAGCTCCAGCCCTTATCATTTTTCACGCAGAAAAGGAAGCCGCAGCACATACGAACAATTCATTGATATATGCTACTTATTCTATATTAACTGCACATGCGCTTGGACTAGGTGCAACCATGATTGAAATTGTTCCTGCTGCCATAAATAAGGTTCCGAAAGTAAAAGAAATTTTTAAGATTCCTGAAAAAAATGAAGCGGTAATGTCGGTAATAATAGGATATCCGAGATATAAATACCAGAGAGCAATCATAAGAAAAAATGAAAACATTGAGTGGGTTGAATAAAATGATTAATTAAGAAAATACACATCTAATTTTCAGGGACAACATTCCCAAAGGGGATTACGTCCCGGATGACCTTATCATTAAAACTTTCCCGTTTCATACCTTTGCTTTGCCCCCATGTATTGAAAGATTTCCTACTTTTAGCTTTGCAGATGTTGAGGGCTTTGAGAAAGTGATGGAATATTAAACATTATATCTCCCCAAAAAAAATTAAATGGAATTCAATTGGAATGAATCGATATAATAAAACAATAAAACCTGCACAAACGTATTTGGATGTTATTGTAGAAAAAGGTGCACAAATAAATTTGTTACCTACAAACTATAAAAATATAATTAGTTCTTTAGTAAGAAATAAATTTAACAAATGAATCCAATATATTTAGATTATAATGCAACAACACCTATAGACAAGGAAGTTGCAGATACTATGCGGCCCTTTCTTGATGATTATTTTGGAAATCCTTCCAGTGTGCATGCCTATGGGGTAAAAACTAAATTAGCTGTTGAAAAATCTCGTATGCAAATTGCCAGATTATTGAATTGCGAGTCTTCCGAAATCATTTTTACGAGCGGAGGAACAGAATCAAATAACTATGCCATTAAAGGTATTGCATTTGCACATCAAGATAAAGGGAACCATATTATTACTTCGTCAATAGAACACCCTGCTGTTTTTGAAGTGTGTAAGTATTTAGAAAAATTTGGTTTTGAAATTACTTATTTGCCTGTGGATAAATTTGGCTTGGTAAATCCAGAAAATGTTAAAAAAGCCATCAAGAATGAAACTATTTTAATTTCTATCATGCATGCTAATAACGAAGTAGGGACTATACAGCCAATTGCGGAAATAGCAGAAGTAGCAAAGAAACACAAAATAATTTTCCATACAGATGCAGCACAATCCTTAGGTAAAATAAAAGTTGATGTAAAAGAATTAGGTGTAGATTTATTAAGTGTTGCCGGTCATAAGTTATATGCGCCCAAAGGAATAGGAGTTCTATTTATTAGAAATGGCATTCAGCTTGAAAAATTAATACATGGTGCAGATCATGAGCAGAACTTACGTGCAGGAACCGAAAATGTACTGGAAATTGTAGGTTTAGGAAAAGCTTGCGAAATAGCCCAACAGAATTTAGAAAAAAATGCCGTTTTTTATAAAAAAACCAGAGATTATTTATTTTCACTATTAAAAGAAACATTTCCACAAATTAAAATAAATGGTCATCCTGAAAAACGTTTGCCCAATACTTTGAGCATTTCTTTTCCTCGTATTGAAGCTAACACGCTTATCTCCCGTTTGGATGGTGTAGCTGCATCGGCAGGAGCTGCATGCCATGCAGAGAGTATTGATGTTTCTGCTGTATTGGAAGCGATGTTGGTGCCTTTGGATTATGCGATGGGAACTATTCGTTTTTCTACAGGAAGAGGCAATACTATGGCAGATATAAAAACAGCTGCTGATGAAATTATCGCTGCTGTTAAAACACTTATGCCTCGTGATGGCGATCAGGTAATAAATAAAACTGTTGCCACTAAAGAAATAAAACTTACACATTATACTCACGGACTAGGTTGTGCTTGTAAGATACATCCACAAAGTTTAGAAAAAATCTTGCTATCCTTACCTCCCTTTTACGATCCTAAGGTACTTGTCGGAACCGAAACTTCTGATGATGCAACGGTTTATCAGATTACCAATGATATTGCTTTAGTTCAAACACTCGATTTTTTCACACCCATCGTTGATGATCCTTACAATTTTGGAGCAATTGCCGCAACGAATGCACTCAGTGATGTTTATGCAATGGGAGCAAAACCCTTGTTTGCATTAAATATTGTTGCTTTTCCAGAAGGAACACTCCCAATGAGTGTATTAAAAGAGATTTTACAAGGTGCTCACGACAAAGCAAAAGAAGCTGGAATAGGTGTTTTAGGTGGTCATACTATTGAAGACCCGGAACCAAAATACGGGATGGTTGTAAGTGGTATTGTGCATCCTGATAAGATTATTAAAAACAAAGGCGCAAAACCAGGTGATGTTTTAGTCCTTACAAAACCACTGGGAACAGGTGTAATCTCAACCGCAATTAAAAGAGGTTTAGTTGAAGAAAGTCTACAAAAAGAAGTAACTGCTTTAATGAGTATGTTAAATAAAACTGCAGCAGAATTCATGCTAAATTACGAAGTACACGCCTGTACAGATGTTACAGGTTTTGGATTGATGGGACATTTAAGAGAAATGAGCATGGCATCAAAATGTGATGTAAATATTGTTTTTGATAAAATCCCATTTATCCGTGAAACAAAGGCTTTGGCTACATCTGGTGTAATCCCAGGGGGAACATTTAATAACCTTGAATGCGTGATAAAAGATGTTGATTTCGGGACACATACCCGTACCAATCAACTTCTGCTTTGCGATGCACAGACTTCGGGAGGTTTATTGGTAGCCATAAACCCAAAACACGCTGTTACATATTTAAATGATCTGCATCAAGCAGGTATTTTAACAGCCCAAATAATTGGTGAATTTACAAGCATGGGTGAAGGCAGAATATCAATATTATAAAATATTTATTTATGAGTTACCAATTTTTATTCCTACATATGTGGGATGTAAATTGTTTTATAAAAAAGTAATTTTTAGTAAATTCAGATATTATATAACGTTTTTTTTACCGACTCAGAAAAACAAAATGGTACGTTATATAAACATCGTTTACACTTTTTAAATTGCAATTTGAACCAAAAATCAGATGGCGATACCATGGAAAGACACAACGATTATGGAACAAAAAATTGAATCTATCTGTTATTGGTTAATCGTGCGAAGTTTAAAACTTTGCAATGCATATTAGGGACGGTATCCCCTGTTGGGATGACGTCCCTGTTTTTTTAAATCCTAAACTTATCCTCTAAACCTAATTTTTTCATATTCTTCTAAAAGGCATGAAAATTAGACAAATATGGCTGCTTGTACGGTTCGAAATTCAAATAATTTGTGACAAATTTTCGATTAAGGAATTAAAATAGAGAATGTTCACTTTAGTTATGTTTCATTAATTAATTTAAGATGGCTAAACTCTTCCCTGCAGCGATGATTGAGAACTCAACACAGCAACATTTTGTTGATCATCACACAAAAAGTAAAATAATATACATAATCCTAATTGTTGTAATTCCAATTGCCTTTTCGATATTACCATTTATTAATATCGAAATTACTACCCAGAATAGAGGAATCATTCGATCAGCATATGAAAACAATCGTTTGCAATTAGTTGTAAATGGAGAAATTGAAGCTATTTCGATGTGTGAAAATAAAATGGTACGAAAAGGTGATACCCTTATTAAAATTAAAACGAATAAACTGGATGAGCAGATTTTTGCATTCAAGCAAAAAAAAATTGAAAACAGCCGTTTTATCAAAGACCTAATTAGTTTGAATTCCGATCAGTTTAAGGAACTGGAAACCGCCGTTTATTTAGCAGATTACAACCAATACCTTTCAAAAACAAAAGAACAGGAAACACAAATCAGTCAATTAGAAGAGGAATACCGAATTTCAAAACAGTTATTTGAACAAGACATTACTCCTAAAATGGAATATCTCAAAATCAAAAACAATTATGAGATAGCCTTAAGTCAGGTTCGATCATCAAAGGAACAATATCTAAATAAATGGCAAATTGAAAAAAACAGACTAAAATTCGAGAATGTGGATCTTTCAAATTCCATTATTCAGTTGGAAGAAGAAAAGAAACATTATTACTTAATGGCACCAATTTCCGGGACCATTAGTCAGTTTTCTGGTATGCAAGTTGGTAGTTTTATTACTGCCGGACAAACGATTGCTTTCATATCACCCAACCAAGAGCTGATTGTTGAATGTTATATTTCACCTTCCGACATAGGCTTTATAAAAGAGGATCAGGAAGTCGTATTTCAATTGGATGCTTTTAATTACAATCAATGGGGCTTAGCGCATGGAAAGGTTAAGGAAGTTTCAAAAGGTATTTCTGTGATTGATGAAAATGCTGTTTTTAGTGTTAGATGCACTATTAATGAAGAATATCTCCAATTGAAGAATGAGTTTAAAGGGCATATTATAAAAGGCATGACACTTACAGGCCGGTTTTACTTGACAGAAAGAAGTTTGTGGCAATTGCTATTCGATAAAGTTGATAATTGGATGAATCCTAAATTAATAGAACAAGGATAAGATGGGCATTAAAATTAAACAACGGGATATTACCGATTGTGGAGCAGCTTGCATAGCTTCTATTGCTACAAATTATAAATTGAAATTACCTGTTTCCAGAATTCGGCAAATTGCCGGAACCGATAAAAAAGGAACCAATGTACTTGGGCTTATTAAAGCTGCTGAAAAATTAGGGTTTACAGCAAAAGGGGTTAAAGGTGGTGCAGATGCTTTGCCTAAAATTCCGTTGCCTGCCATTGCCCATGTTATTGTGAATAAAGTATTGGCGCATTATGTGGTCATTTATTCGGTAAAGGGTGACAAGATTGAATATATGGATCCTGCTGATGGGCAACTTCATAAAAACCCAATTATCGAGTTTGAAAAAATGTGGACTGGCGTGCTGGTTTTATTAATTCCAAGCGAAAAATTCATAGCAAAAAATGATAAAGTTTCCAATTTTAGCCGCTTTCTTTACTTGCTAAAACCTCATAAAAGTATTTTAACACAATCCTTGTTCGGAGCAATTATTTATACGGTGCTTGGCTTATCAACAGCTGTTTATATTCAAAAGATAACAGACAATGTATTGGTAAATGGCAATACCAGGCTACTTAATTTATTAAGTCTCGGAATGATTGTGATTCTGTTTTTACAGATTTTTATTGGTGCTGCCAAGAGTATGTTTATGCTAAAAACCGGTCAGAAAATTGATGCCCAGCTGATATTAGGATACTACAAACATTTACTAAAACTTCCACAACAATTCTTCGATACCATGCGTGTGGGTGAAATTGTTTCACGAATAAACGATGCAGTAAAAATACGTGCTTTTATTAACGATACCATTATCTCATTAATCGTAAATGTATTTATCGTTTTCTTTTCGTTTTCACTCATGTTTATTTACAGTTGGAAACTTGCCCTAATGATGGCAGCCATTGTACCTCTTTATACACTTGTTTATTGCATTACAAACAAACTAAATAAAAAGAGAGAACGCAAATTGATGGAAAATGCGGCTGAATTGGAAAGTCAATTGGTTGAATCTTTGAATTCAGTGAGAACCATCAAACAATTTGGGATTGAAGAATTCGCCAATATAAAAACTGAAACACGTTTTATCAAACTCTTAAAAACTGTTTATAAATCTGGTATTAATAGTCTTTTTACCGGAACAAGTACAGAGTTTTTGAGCAGGATTTTCACCATTATTTTACTTTGGTCAGGATCTTGTTTTGTAATTAACCAAGAGATAACACCAGGTGAACTGTTGTCATTTTATGCCATTATCGGATATTTCACTTCACCGGCGGCTGGATTAATTGGCATGAATAAAGTAATCCAGAATGCACTGATTGCTGCAGATCGATTATTCGAAATTATGGATTTAGAGCGCGAGTCAGAAAGAAATAAAATTGACCTCAAAAGAGAACTCACGGGCGATCTTGTATTTGAGAATATCACTTTTAGCTATGGAACCAGGGTTGATGTTTTTGAAGGTTTTAATTTGAAAGTTAAAAAGGGAGACCTCACAGCTATTATTGGCGAAAGCGGATCAGGCAAAACTACCTTGGTTTCATTATTGCTCAAACTATACCCTTTAAACTCGGGTAGGATATTCATTGGCGATCATAATATAGATTATTTTACCAATTATAGTTTGCGGCAAATTATCAGTAGCGTACCTCAACAATTGAATTTATTTGCAGGTAATGTGATTGAAAACATTGCATTGGGCGAGTTTAACCCGGATATGGAACACATCCTCGAAATTTGCAAAACCTTGGGTATGATAGATTTTATTGAGAAGTTGCCAGCCGGGTTTAATACTTATATTGGCGAGAACGGCGCCACTTTATCAGGTGGACAAAAACAACGATTAGCCATAGCGAGAGCTCTTTATAAAAATCCTGAAATTTTAGTACTGGATGAAGCAACCTCTTCCTTGGATTCCGAATCTGAATCCTATGTGCAAAAAACCATCCAGAAATTAAAAGAAGAAGGCAAAACCATCTTAATAATTGCACATCGATTAAGTACAGTAGTAAATGCAGATAAAATAGTTGTGCTTGAAAATGGAAGACTTATTGAAGAAGGAAACCATGATGAGTTATACGAAAAAAAGGCAAAATATTTTGAGCTATGGCAAAGACAATTCCCTCTTAAACTAAATATTGAAAAGAAACCTTTTGTTAATCAACAAAGTATTTAGACATGAACTTCATGAAACAAATTGAACGTATTAAGCGGGTTGATATGTATATAAGACATAAAACAACTGGTGATCCAGGAGAGTTTTCAAACAAACTAAATATAAGTAAAAGGCAACTATATAGGATTATTGAAGAACTAAAAGATTATGGAGCCCCGATTGAGTACAACCGTTCACTTCGTACATTTTATTACAAAGACGGTGACTTTGAGATGAAAGTAAACTTTAGCATGCAATTTATTACCGAAAAAGATAAAAGAGAGATTTATGGTGGTTTTGTTGCAAAAAAAATCTTTCCGTGCCATTTTTTGGCACGGAACAACAATATATTGGCCTTGCAATAAAAAAGCGCTTAATTATTGTTGGAGAAATCGGCTTCCAATTTAAAAAGTCGAATTACTTAAAATTTTATTAAAATGAAGAATTTAGATTTTTTTGAAGTAAAAGAATTAAATTCCTCCATACTTATAGAAACAAATGGTGGAGGAACAGTACTTACTTATGATATTAAAGATAATTATGATGCAGCTGCTGAAAATGGTGAAACATTAGGCACTTTTTTATATGGTTTTGCTAAGGGGTTATTCAGAGAATTATTTAGTTAATAAATTTTGTTATGAAAAACATTGAAATGAATAAAAATTACGTTGCTCTGACAGATAAAGAGCTTGTTAATATTAATGGTGGAGCTGATGCAACAGAAGCAGGAGAAGCTGTTGGTGAACTTGTAGGTAAGGTTGTTAAAGGAGTAGTTCTCTTAGCAGGCATAGTGTTACTAAGAAGAAAATTATTTTAAACTGCTAATTTCATATGAATATAGTAATGACTTCAATTTAATAACTGGAGTTGTTACTATTTTTAAGTTAGGGTATTCCTGCTTTTTATAAGACATCGAACTTGATATAGAAGTATTCTTTTATTGTTTAAGTCTACAGTAAGTAGTTATGTTTTATATTCTTACTTTTGCTAAAAGGAATACATTTTACTCATATTTATGTTAAAAGAATTTCTTAATTATTGCCTAAAGCCATACTTCATAAGTGATAATATGAGGTGGAGTATAAAAGAATTTTTGAAATTATTTATTCTTTGTTATTTAGGGGCTTTATTTGTTGGCTCTCCAGGTAGTTTTATTAAAAAATATCTAAATTTAGTTGATACTACTGAGATTGATTTAAACTTTAAGACTCTATTAGTAGGAATTATAATTGCACCTTTTTTTGAAGAGTTTTTATTTAGGCTTTTATTAAAGCCTGAAAGAAGGAAAATAGGAGTTTATATAATTGTAAACTTTTTTGTTTTAGCAATACTGATCTACAGGGGTAGCATAAGTATGTCGATTTTATTTTTAACCATATGTATAGTAATTTTACTCTTATGTTTCTTGAGAACTAAGGAGATTTCAATTAAGTTCGATATATTTAAATGGAAGTATTATTTTGTTGCAGTTTCTTTTGGCTTTTTACATCTCTTTAATTTGGAAGGTATTTCAGGATATAGCTATTTATGGACACCAATTCTGATTCTGCCATATATTTATATGGGGTTTATATTTGGATTTATAAGGATGAAATATGGTTTTATTAATTCTGTCGTTTTTCATTTTTCCATCAACCTATTTGGTTTATTAGGTATGTACTTAATAAATTATTGATCATACTTGTTTGGTCATGTTAATCTTCTCACTATTTATACTTTTAAAATTTCTGTAATATGGATATTATCGTATCATCACTATTCCTCTTATCTGGTGTGGGGATTATTTACCTAAGTAAAAAACCTGTGATTAGCATTAAAATGTATTTATTGCCTCATTGGGCTCTTTATTTTGGACTAGTAATCCTCATAATCAGTGTTATTCTCCCACCATATTATGGGTATCAAAAAGATAAATTTCTTTTAGATATAAGAAATGTGGTAAACATTATCGCCTTGCTTGTAATTGTGTTTTCAAAGGACTTACATCATAATAAATACTCAAATTATTATCGCCTCCTTTCACTAACAATGGCTTGCTTTATAGGAACATCTGCTTATAAAATTTTTATATGGTTTTCAATTAATTATGAGACTCTTACCAATAACTCTTATGGATTGCCCATTCTTATTTTGATATTATATGAATTACTCTACTATAATTTTAAAAGGAGTAAAAAAATGATTCTTTAATTAATAATAATTTATTCATCTAAAAATGAGGGAGGTACTAACTTGTCTCAGGGTTTCCCCTGCTCGGTGGCATTTGAAATGACGTCAGGTTATATCATTAGGTGTTAATTCTACATACCATAAGTAATGGCGAAAATATAAATTCTGCTTTGCGGAATTACCCTGGGTTCTTTTAGCTCTAAAGTGAAGTACTAATCGCTTTTAAGGGCCAACATCATCTTGAAAAAATGTTGTCCTTGGTGGATTAAAATTTCATCTCAGAAAATAGTTTAATAATCGAGAAAATTCATCATAAAATTAAAAAAATGGCAAAAATTCTTATCTCTAATTTTCTAAACAAGTTTGACTATAAATACGTTGAACATGAGAAAGCTTTTATTGTGAAGCTTGACTTTTCATTACAAATGATAATTGATTTAACTGATCCGAATAAAATTAAAATTGAGAGCCATCTGAAAGGAAGTAATTTTTTAACCTGGCCGATAAGCATGAGTCTAAAAGGTTCAATGATTTATAACTTCACAGGTCTTATTGTTTGTGCTATTCTCTTCATATTTCTTAGAAATGAATACAATACTTATATTCTTACCATACTATTTGTAGGTGCAATTTTCCTGGTTTTGTTTTGGTTAATTTATTACGTCACCATAGCGGAAAGCTTTAAAAGGCAAATTATTGATTTGACAAAATAAGGGTTTACTCAAAAAAAATTACAGGGAAGACGTTCAAAGCTTTTTATCAAATAACTTATACGTTCATTTTCTTTGTTTGCCCACCCCTCGGCGTTGCTCGGGGCAGGCTTCAACCGAACCAAAAGAAAAGACACTTTTTCAAAGGTGTTTTTTGGCTAAACCAAAAACCAGATTCGTTTTTCTGAGTTTTGTTTTCACAAAACATCGAAACGAAAAACAAATTTTATACTGCTGAAAAAGAAATAAAATCACCAATCACTTTTTTTGTGGGTCGGCTTAAGATTCCGCAATGTCAGGGAGTGGCTTGTGGGCTTTGCCCACCGGAGTGAAACGAAGGCGGGAAGGTTTGTATCGGAATCTTTTGATTTTTTGGTTCTTTTGTATCAAGACAAAAGAACAGTATTAAAAAGAAGGCATCCAAAAGGAAATCCCTTCCTTAGAAACAATCTCCCAGGATTCCATTATCGAGAGCATTAAACTACTCAAACGAAGTATTCAAAGTAAGCGTAAGCCTGGGAGATTCGGGTACCACGCAGCAAACGCCACCCAAATATGATCATCCCGAAGGAGCATAGCGACTGAGAGATCTCTTCACTTATCTGGAGATTTCTCTCCCGATAAACCGGGATCGAAATGACATCAGGTTGATATTGAACATTTGAACCCTTGTTTTTGGGACGGCATCCCCTCCAGGGATGACGTCCCAATTTCTTGTCCCTGTTTTTTAAAATGAAGTGCTTAGCGTTAAATTCAGTCCGGTAGATTCGGGAACGACTCTACAAACACCACCTAAACAAAGCAAACCACCTCTTTGCCTGCCGTAGCCCAAACTCACCCTTATTTTGCCTTTGGAATAATTTCCGCCGAAATTGTAAAAGTGTTTTTTATCATCCACTGATTTATTTCCGTAATTGTACATTTCGGAAACAAAGAGCGAAAATCTGGAGGAGAAATGATATTCGAGGGTGGAAGCCAGCCAGTTCTTTTTATCATCCTGGGTCCATAAATGCTGGGCAATAAATTTGATGGATTTGCGCGATTTTAATTTTAAAATGGATTCGGTAGCAATAAGTGTAAAGTTTACCTCTCCGCTGGTTTCTTCAATAAATTTTTTGTTGTAAAAAGCGTTTACAAAGGTAAAAGTTGAGGAATGTTTTCGGGACCATTTTTTCCGGATTTCCAGGTTTAAATCCTGAAAATATTTGGTGCCAAAAGCCAGGTATTTTGATTCGTAAGATCGGTTTTGGAGATCATAATTTGCCTCAAGTCCGTGCCATTTTGAAAAGTTAAGTGCGAGCTTGGTTCCGTATTTACCTCCCAGCTTCGAGCCTTTTTTAATATTGTAAAACAAATCCAGCTGAAACCCAATTTCTCCGGCCTTGGCCAGGGGGTTAAAACTGATATTGGGCTGGCTTTGATAAATGTATATATTGGCCAAACTGTAGTCGTGTTGTTTGGTTAAGCTGGGCAAATAATTGATGATGGCATCATTGTACACATTGCCGGCAGCTTCTCGGTCGGCGTAAAAGTTCATATTCTCCATGCGCCGGAATGAGGCATTAAAACCCAGCCCAAATTTTGAATAACCCAAATTGAGCAAGAGGGCATTACCCTCAAATATTTTATCGGCTAAAACCCGACCCATTTCAACCAGTGCATCTTCGCTTTTCTGCACATACTCTATTTCTGAATAAAAGCTTCCCTTGTTAAAATTTAGTCGTGATGAGAAAGAAGAAGTGGTGGAATTTTCCTGAACTTCTGCTTGTTCCCACTCTTGATTTCGGGCGACATAACTAAAGCCAAGATTCAGATGATAGGATGGTTCTTCGAAAAGCTCACTTAAGTTATATATTGCATCCAGCCCCAGAATTTTTCCATCCGATACTTCAAAACCTGAACGTAAATTGCCATAAAGTCCGGTGAGGGTGATGGCAGGATGAGGTTTTAAAACCAGTCTTCCTCCCCGCATGGCATTGTTAATGCCCAGCTGACGGTCTTCCCACAACCGCAAAACCAAACCACTTCCAAATTGTTCGTAAAAATAACCGGCTGTAATTTCCAGCATTTCGCTTTGGTATTTTAAATAATAAGTGGCCAGCCCCAACTCTTTATTCAGTTTGGGGTTAAAGTTTAAGAGGGCCTGGGGGGCATAAGATTCAAATTGGACTCCGGCTGTAAAATTTTGATATTTATAATCCAGTTTTAAAAAATTATTGGATCGGAAATAATCTTTAAAATCCGGATCAAATTGATTTTGATTTTTTGAATACCAATGGGTGTTGGTTTCAAAACCTCCGCTTAAAAACCCTTTGTTTTGTGAAAAAGAAATAAAGGGCAGAAAGATGATGATAATAAATGTTAAAACCTTCATGGCGTTCTTATTTCTTTTCAGCATATTTTAGTAATTCTTCATAAATTTCATCTTCTTGTCCCGGAGCATAACCCGAATGTTGATAAACGATTTCTCCATCCTTAACAATGAGCACATAAGGAATAATGGCTATGTTTAAACGGCGTTTGAGTTCTTGATTGGTGTCGAATAAAACCTCATATTCCCAGCCTTTGCCATTGATAAGCGGGATCACCCTGGCGACAGTTCTTGAATCGTCGGTGGCTACGGCAATGAGTTTCACTCCGGTTTCTTCTTGCCATTCTTCGTAAAGGTCACTAATTTCATCCAATTCAATGATACATGAAACACACCAGCTTGCCCAAAAACTGACGATGAATAATCCTTCCTGTGTCGCTTCCTTTACATCAATTTTTTCATTTTCAGTGCTTTTTAATTCAATGGAAGGCAGAGTTGATTGTGCACATAGGAAACCGGGAAAACTTATAAGGAGTATGATAAATAATGATTTCATTTGTTGAATTTTTTTAGTTCTAAGAGTATTTATAAGATTTGTGAAGTTTCAGATCATTAAAACCTGAATCATCAAGCTATTTAGTAAAATTAATCAACTCAAAGATATATAGTTTTGGTTTATTGCCGCACACAAATTATAACTGCGCTTTAAGAATTAGTTCAGTTTAATGTATCTTTGGCCTCTCGATTCTACTAAAAACACACAGAATGAAATCAATAACTAGATACCTACTTTCAATTATAATACTTACATCCTTTGCTTCATGTTCAGATAAAGTGACTGAAGAAGCCATCAGTTCGATTCGCATTTCCGTTCCACAAAATAACATCAACCTGGGTGAAACTTTTTCCTTTGATGTGGTTGATAACAATGGTAAATCGATTCAATCGGGGGTGAGTATTTATGTAAACAATGAGCTTATTTCAGGAATGTCTTTCACTCCATACAACCCGGGTAATTTCTCGGTTTATGCGAAATATAAAGACTTTGTAAGCAATCATTTAAACCTTGTAGTTACCAAACTGCCCCCTTCATCCATTACGTTGAGCTTAAGCAGAAACAGCATTTCACTCGGACAATCAATCCGTTTTGTGGTTAAGGATAATTATGGAGCAACGATTACCTCAGAAGCTGAAATTTTTGTAAATGAGGTAAAGATAACCGGTGAAGATTATATCGCAAATCAAAAGGGGAATTTCGAAGTTTATGCAAAATGGGAACAACTTGAATCGGATAAACTAAGCTTTCAGGTTTATCAGTTTGTACAAAAAGCCCTGATTGAAGATTATACCGGAACCTGGTGTGGATGGTGCCCGCGGGTGATCAATGCCATTGAAATGGTTTTGGCCGAAAGTGATGATGTAATTCCGGTTGCGATACACAGCAGCAGTGGGGGTGCAACCGATCCGTTCAATTTCGACAATAAGGCCATTTTGTTCAGCACCTTTGGTGTTTCAGGCTATCCGACCGCAAAAATCAACCGTACCGAGACCTGGGATTATCCTGAAAATACGCCTCAAGGGGTTCATCAGGTTGTCAGCAAACTGGGGTCAGAAGCAAGTCTGGGCCTCGGAATTAGTTCTGCTCTTAGTTCGGGAACCATGCAGCTTGAAGTTCAGATTGGTTTTGCGCAGGATTTATCTGATTTAAAATTGGTGGTTTATTTACTGGAAGACAAACTCCGATCCAATCAGGCCAATTATACGGAACTTTATGGGGGAGCTAGTACCTTGCCAAATTTTGAGCACAATCATGTTTTGCGTCATTGTTTAACCGATTTATTGGGAGATGAAATTCCATCTTCCGAATCTAAAGTTAATCATGTTTACAAACGCTCTTTTGATTTTACAATGGCTGATTCAGAAATTCAAAACCCCTCCAATGTTCGGGTGGTGGCTTTTGTGGTGAATGGAACTACTAAAAAGGTGATCAATGTTCAGGAAGCTGCAATTAACGAATCAAGTTTACTTTTAAATTAATCAGTTCAGTTTTAAAGTGTAAATAAAGGTCACATCGAGCTTGTCGAGATGCGGCCCTCTTATCTGGAAAGACATTTCCGGTTCTCGACAAGCTCGAACTGACAAAAGATCTGTCATTTCGAAAGAGCGAAGCGACTGAGGAATCTAATTGTTTGAATTTGTTTGTAGGGGATTTCTCCTCATTACATTCGTCGGAATGACATAAAAAAAAGGCCCCACATTGTGAGGCCTTTTGCAAGTAGTAATTAAGGGTTTATACTAAACTTTGAATTTGTAATTGATTGCGGCCAATTCTTCATTGGCTTTAACAATCTTGGTCTTCAAATTTTCTTTGTAAGATACGGTTTTATTAAACAGTTCGGTATTATCGGTCGATAAAATTTGAGCGGCCAGAATACCGGCATTTAAAGCGCCATTAATTCCAACGGTTGCCACCGGAATTCCGGGAGGCATTTGTACGATGGCCAATAAAGAATCCATTCCGTCTAAACTGGCTTTAATGGGTACCCCAATAACCGGGATGGGGGTCATGGCTGCAATAACGCCTGGCAAATGCGCGGCCATTCCAGCTCCGGCAATAATAACCCTGATGCCGCGATCATAAGCACCTTTGGCAAATTCTTCTACTTTTTTGGGTGTTCGGTGAGCTGAAAGGGCGTTCAATTCGAACGGAATTTCCATCTCATCTAAAAATTTGGCAGCTTTTTCCATAACCGGCAGGTCGGAAGTGCTACCCATGATAATGCTTACAAGTGGTTTCATATGTTCTGATTAGTTTTATGGTTCGATGATTATTGCTACAAAATTACATTTAAATTTTTTATTTCTAAAGCCTCGATCGATCAATCCGTTTAAATACTAATTTTGTACCTTTAATTTTTAGCGTTTTATATAAAATATATTCATGGAAGCAAAGCAGAAAGTGATTCAGGTATTGGATAAAAAATTCAGCCCTTTTATTGAGGCAGATCAGATAGAAAAAGCGGTTCAGAAAGTTGCCGACCGGATGAATGAAGAACTCAAAGGTAAAAATCCTTTATTCATCGTGGTATTGAATGGAGCTTTTATGTTTGCTTCTGATTTATTTAAGAAAATTAATATCGATTGTGAACTTAGTTTTGTAAAAATGTCATCTTATGTGGGTACGCAAACAACTTCTACAGTTCGCGAGTTGATCGGATTGGATCGGGTGTTAAAGGGTCGTACCGTGGTAGTGGTTGAAGATATTATTGATACCGGAATTACGATGGCTCATACCATTCCGTTACTTCAAAAGCTGGAAGCAGAAGAGGTTAAAATAGCTACGCTTTTATATAAACCTGAAGCATTCCAAAAGGATTATGCCATCGATTATATCGGGATTGAAATCCCGAATGATTTCATCATTGGTTATGGTTTGGATTATGACGGACAGGCTCGTAATTTACCGGAAATCTATAAAATTGTAGAGTAAAATGGGTAATTCAAACTTTGTTGATTACGTAAAAATATTTTGTAAATCGGGCAACGGAGGTCCGGGTTCTGCGCATTTCAGGCGCGAAAAATACATCCCAATGGGTGGGCCTGACGGGGGCGATGGTGGCAGAGGCGGTCACATCATCATCAAAGGAAATGAGCAATTATGGACCTTGCTTCACCTGAGATATACACGACACATCCGTGCCGAACATGGCGAAAGCGGTGGGCGTTCACGATCACACGGTGCCGATGGTACCGATGAAATAATAGAAGTGCCGTTGGGATCTGTGGTTAGAAATGCAGAAACCGATGAGGTAATAGGAGAGATCACCGAGCATGAACAAAGTTTTATTGCCCTGAAAGGAGGAAGAGGCGGTTTGGGAAATGATCATTTTAAAACCTCAACCAATCAGGCTCCAAAATATGCTCAACCCGGCGAAGAAGCTGAGGAAGAAGCCATCATCATCGAATTAAAACTTTTGGCCGATGTGGGTTTGGTAGGTTTTCCGAATGCCGGGAAATCCACTTTGCTATCCGTGGTTTCGGCTGCCAAACCTGAAATTGCCGATTATCCGTTTACAACTTTACGACCCAATTTAGGAATCGTTTCTTATCGTGATAATCGATCATTCGTCATTGCCGACATCCCAGGTATCATCGAAGGTGCCCATGAAGGAAAAGGTTTGGGCTTGCGTTTTTTACGGCATATTGAGCGAAATTCCATGTTGTTGTTTATGATTCCGGCTGATGCCAAAGACATCCGAAAAGAGTACAGCATTTTGCTGAATGAACTCAAGCAGTTTAATCCGGAACTACTGGATAAAGAACGATTGTTGGCTATCACCAAATGTGATATGCTGGATGAAGAACTCATGGCTGAAATGAAACAGGAATTGCCCAAGGTGAAAACGGTATTTATCTCTTCAATAACCGGATTGAATATTCCGCAGCTGAAAGATGAAATTTGGAAATTATTAAATGATTAAAATATTACCCTACGAGGGTTTTAAACCCTTATAGGGTTTGAAAATAGCCGAAGCCTGAAAAGAATTGGATGGTCATCCTGAACTTGTTTCAGGATCTTTAAGTCTTATTAGATTCCGAAATAAATTCGGAATGACGTTTATTGATGAAAGTTTTTTATGATTGAAACCTTAAAACATTTGGATACTGAATTGTTTTTAGCCTTAAATGGCTTACATAATTCTGTTTTCGATTTCCTCATGTTTTGGGCCAGTAACAAACTTATCTGGATTCCGCTTTATTTGTTTTTCCTTTACCTGATCATCAAAAATTATCAATGGGAAACCCTAGGAATATTTATTGCAATTATTGTATTAATTACCCTGGCCGATCAACTTTCTGTTCATCTTTTTAAAAATGTTTTTGAAAGATTCCGGCCTTGTCATGAACCCCAGCTTGAAGGTTTGGTACATATCGTAAACGGAAAATGTGGAGGTCGGTTTGGGTTTATCTCGTCTCACGCGGCCAACACTTTTGCCTTGGCTGTTTTCCTCATTAAAATCTTGGGGAATAACTACAAATATTTTACAGTAAGCATTTTAAGCTGGGCAACCATAATTTCATACAGTCGTATTTATTTGGGTGTTCATTATCCGGGTGATGTGATTGTGGGTGCTGCTTTTGGAAGCTTATTGGCATTTATAGTTTTCTTCTTATATAATAAATTGTCATCTCGAACAAATCATATGTCACATTGAGCGTTTGTACTGAGCCAGCCGAAGTATACCGAAATGTGAGATAATTTAAGTGGATTTTGACTTCGCTCAGTCTGCCAAAATCCTTATTGTCATCTCGGACATAGTGAGAGATCTCTGTTCTCAGAACATAAACTTCTGGTTGAGATTCCGGAACAAGTCCGGAATGACGAAATTCTTAGTCTGATGAATATTGTCAGAATCTAATCCTACGAGGGTTTTAAACCCTCGTAGGATTTATGCAATTCGAGCGTATCAAGAACAAATGCGAGATATCAAATTGCCTAAAGAAAGGAACCATGCGATTGTCATTTCGAACGAACGAAGTGAATGAGAAATTTAAACAGTAGAGTCAAAAAGAGATTTCTCTCCCGATAAATCGGGATCGAAATGACAACACACAAAAATGAGAAGTTTAACTTTCACGAATAAAGCCATTCAATTTATCCACACTCTCTTTGGCATCACCATAAAGCATATCGGTATTTTCTTTATAGAAAAGAGGATTTTGAACACCGGCATAACCTACCGCCATTGATCGCTTCATTACAATTACATTGGTTGCATTCCAAACCTGAATAACAGGCATGCCATAAATCGGGCTGGATTTATCTTCTTCGGCTCCCGGATTTACAATATCGTTGGCTCCAATAACCATGACTACGTCTGTATCGGGAAGGTCATCATTAATTTCTTCCATTTCCATTACAATGTCGTAGGGCACATTTGCCTCTGCCAATAAAACATTCATATGTCCGGGTAAACGTCCCGCTACGGGATGAATTCCAAAACGAACTTCTTTGCCTGCTTTACGCAACATGTCGACCATGTCGTGAATGGGATGTTGTGCTTTAGCAACCGCCATTCCATAACCCGGAACAATCACAACTGAATTTGCTTCTTTCAATAACTCAGCCACTGCTTCATGATCGGTGGACGTAACTTCTCCTTCCATTTCGGCGGCATCACCATGTTCTACATCCCCAAATCCACCAAAAATTACGGATAGAAAAGAACGGTTCATGGCCTCACACATGATGATTGAAAGGATGGCTCCGGAACTACCAACGAGTGCACCGGTTACAATCAAAAGATCGTTGCCCAGCATAAAGCCTGCAGCAGCTGCTGCCCATCCCGAATAGGAATTAAGCATGGAAACCACCACGGGCATATCGGCTCCGCCAATGGCCATTACCAGCATTACGCCAATAAATGAAGCAATGGCAGTCATGATGATGAGGTACATTAAACCATTGGTTCCATCATCCATGGTAAATAAAACACCGAGTATTGTAGAAATGATAACCAAAGTAATATTAACGAGATGACGTCCGGGATAAAGCAATGGCTTGCTTCTGATTCTGCCTTCCAGTTTTCCCCAGGCGATGATGGAACCTGTAAAGGTGATGGCTCCAATAAATACGCCGATGAAAACTTCAACAAAGTGAATGTTATGTTCTGCTCCTGTAAGCTGGTGAGAGTGAGGATCAAGATAAGATCCGAAGCCAACCAATACAGCTGCTAAACCTACAAAACTGTGAAGGATGGCCACCAATTGTGGCATGGACGTCATTTCTACTTTTCGGGCTACGATAATTCCGATTACTGAAGCAACAGCTATGGCTGCTAAGATGTATATATGGCCTTCAACTTCTGCCCCGAAAACGGTGGCTAAAATGGCAATGATCATACCCACAATTCCGTATAAAACACCATTCTTGGCAGATTCCTGAGAAGATAATCCACCCAAGCTGAGGATAAATAATATGCTTGCGAATAAGTAAGCTGCGGTTTGTATTTGAGTTGAGATCATCTTCCTTATTTTTTAAACATTTTCAACATTCGGTGAGTTACTAAAAATCCACCAACAATATTAATGCTGGCTACGAGTATGGCGATAAAGGCAAGTATGGTCATCGGATTTGAGATGTCCGTACCTACTTGCAATAATCCTCCGATGACGATAATCCCACTGATGGCATTGGTAACCGCCATTAAAGGAGTGTGCAGTGAATGGGTTACATTCCAGATGACTTGCCAGCCTACAAAAACTGCCAATACGAATACGGTAAAATGACCCATAAAATTGGCCGGTGCAACCTTTCCAAGCAGGAATAAAAACAATCCGATAACCGCTAGTTTAACCACCATTCCGAGGGCTTTCTTTTTAGTGGCTTTTGCCTTTTGCTGAGCAAGTTCTTCTTCACTCACTACAATTTCTTCCTCTTTAGGTTTTTGAGGGCTTACCGGAAGTGGTTCGGGTGGCCAGTTTATTTTACCCTGGTGGGTAACCATGGCCCGGCTCACCACATCATCGTCCATGTCGATTTTAAAATTTTCAGCTTTTCCCATATCATCTAAAAGATGACAAAGGTTATTTCCGTAGAGTTGAGATGCCTGATTTGGGAGCTGGTCAAGTTTTCCAATAATGGTCACGCCATTTTTGGTTGTGTAAATTTCATCGTTTTTTGTAAGTTCACAATTACCTCCTGATGAAGCGGCTAAATCAACAATTACCGATCCGGCTTTCATAGCTTCAACATGATCTTTTAAAATCAGTTTTGGAGCGTTACGTCCCGGAATTTGAGCGGTGGTAATGATGATGTCAACCTCTGCAGCCTGAGCTTTAAACAAAGCCATTTCAGCTTCAATAAATTCCTTGCTCATCACTTTTGAATAGCCTGATGCAGTGGCTCCGTCTTCTTCAATATCCACACTTAAAAATTCTGCACCCATCGATTGAATTTGTTCGGCCACTTCCATGCGGGTATCGAAAGCCCGAACAATGGCGCCCAGAGATTTTGCTGCACCAATGGCTGCTAAACCTGCAACACCAGCTCCAATTACCAAGACTTTGGCTGGATCAACTTTCCCAGCTGCTGTAATTTGTCCGTTTAAAAACCGGCCAAAATGATTGGCTCCTTCAATTACTGAACGGTAACCGGCAATGTTTGCCATAGACGAAAGTACATCCATTTTTTGCGCACGGGAAATCCGAGGGATGGCATCCATGGCGATGGCATTCACTTTTTTGTCGGCTAACTTTTGAAGTAAGTCGGGGTTTTGAGCAGGCCATAAATAACTTAAAAGTACCAGGCCTTCTTTCATCAAATCAATTTCTGAAGACTGAGGTGCCAATACTTTTAAGGCCACATCTGCATTTTTATAAATTTCCTTTTCGGAAGAAACGATGCTTGCGCCCGCTTCTTTAAATTCTTCATTCGAAAAATTTGCTTTTAAACCGGCGTCTTTTTGAATGAGGACTTCGAATCCTTGTTTAATTAAGCGCTTAACGGTTTTAGGAGTTGCGGCTACCCGGAATTCTTTGGGTTCAATCTCCTTAGGAATGCCAACTTTCATATTTAATATTTTAAGTTCAATTTACGAAAATCTCTAAGACCTTGTAAATAAGTTTACAAAAATAATAAAAGCTGGTAATTAATAAGGGCTCTAAATAATAACTTCTTCTAAATTACAATCTAAAGTTCTAGATTGAGAACCTATTTGAACGGATCCATTAAAAAAAAGCCCACTTAAACTAAGTGGGCCTTTTACTATTCATATCTTAACGATTTGATGATGCTTGTATTTACGACCTTTAGGTAATGATATAAAGAAATGATAAATGCCAATGAAATGGCAGATAAACACGTCCATAAAAAGATGAGGTAATTGATGGGGACATGAAATGCAAAATGTTCGATCCAGTTTGAGTAAGCCAAATAGGTAAACGGAGCTGCAATCACACTTGCGATAATAATTAGGTAAAATATGTTTTTAAATAAGGTGGCTATAATTTGCCGGATGCCTGCCCCAAAAGTTTGTCGGATGGCCACTTCTTTTTTTCGTTTCATGGTGATGTAAGAGGTTAGACCAAAGAGTCCCAGGCAAGAAATTAAAATGCACAACATTGAAAATATATTGCTCATCTTTTTCTGTTGTTGATCTTGTTCATAATATTCAGCAATTTCATTGTCCATAAAGGTGTAATTAAAGGGGTGGTTGGGAGCAAATTCATTCCACTTCTCTTCAATAAAACTCATGGTTCGCGAAAAATTCTGATCAGAAATATTCACAATAATGATTTCAGGAGCAAAGTTTGGGTAAAATGGTTTGATGCTGTACATCGGTCGAATATCATGATAAAGCGAACTAAAATTAAAATCTTTAACAACTCCAATTACAGGACCATACTGACTTTTTTTGCCAATTGGATTGGTCCAGCCCATGAACTTAACCAAGGCCTCATTCACGATGATGTCAGTTCCCACTTCCCGAATTTCAGTATCGCGATAAAAATTTTGACCCTTTAAAATTTCAATATCAAGGGTTGCATAAAAATCCTTATCAATAACCATTTGCCTGAAGGCATGACTTTCTTCCTCACCATCTTCAGTTTCCCAGCCAAAAGCATAACCTGAAATGTTTCGGGATGGAGCTGAATATGAAAAAGAGGCAGCGTTTATTCCGGAATAAGAAACCAATTCATTTTTAAGATTGGCCACTTTTTGTTTTAACTGATCATCTCGGATATTAATTAGTAAGATATTTTCCTTTTTAAATCCCAGGTCTTTATCAATGATGAAATTTAATTGAGAATTCATTAAAAATGCAAGTGTAATAACCATAATCGAAATCCCAAATTGTATGACAATAAGTGCGTTTCTAAGCATGGATTTCGAGCCCCCGTTTTGTTTGTCTGATTTTAAAGCTTTGATTGGTTTTAAGCCAGATAGATACAAAGCAGGATAGATCCCTGAAAAAATGGAGACGATAATCAAAAGTAATATCGAACCCTGCATGAGCAATGGGTTGCTAAATGTATTCATTTGTAATTCACGATCAATAACATCATTAAATCCGGTAAATCCTAAAATGTATTCAGAGAGTCCAAACGCAATGATAAAAGCTATTAAAGTTGTGATGAAAGATTCACCTAAAAGCTGAAAAACAATTTGAATTCGCTGGCTTCCCAAAACCTTTTTAAGGCCAATTTCTTTGGCGCGCATTCCGGCCCGGGAGGTGGCCATATTGATATAATTAATACAGGCAAGTAGTAAAATGAAAATTCCGATATATATAAAGCTGTCAATAACTCTTCTGTTTTGCTGAGAAAAATCAGGATTAATTTTTGAATCGAGATAATAAGTTTTAAGGTTATCAAGAATAGGCACAAATTTAATCTGCTCAGCTCCAATGCCTGTTCCTTTAATGTTTTGATCGTAAAAATTCTGCCATCGTTTATGGAAATCTTCTTCAGATACTCCTTCTTCCAAAAGGAAATAGGTGGTACATGACATGCCAGAGGTTAAGTCTGAAACATCATCAATTTGACCTTCACTCGAATTATTATTCAGAGATGAGAACGAAAGCAAAGCTTCATATGAAACTTGAGAATTTTCAGGAGGATCGTCTACAACAGCAGTAACTTTGAAATCTCCGAGATCCCCGACTGTCATAATCTCTCCAATAGGGTCCAGACTGTTAAAATACTTTAATGCGATGCTTTTTGTTAGTACAATTGTATTGGGATCTTTCAAACAAGTTTCTGGGATTCCTGAATAAAAATGATTGGTAAATACCTGAAACATGGCAGAATCAGTATAAATGAACTCATTCTCGTAAACAAATTTGTTATTGGCTTTTACCAAATTTTCACCAGATTGTCGAAAACGTACAAAAGATTCAATTCCCGGAATATTGTTTTTGAATAAAGGCCCGGTAACTCTGTTATTAGCTCTTTGAGAATCTGTTCGATCTCCGATCGTCATTTGAACTCCAAATAAATAAATTCGATCAGACTTTTCATGTATTCCATCGTAATTGAATTCGTTTTGAACAAATAAAAGTGTGATTATAGAAATGGTAATCCCGATGGCTAAGCCAATGATATTCAAAAAAGAATGAAATTTATCTCTTAAAATAAATTTATAAGCATGCTTTAAATAGTGTTTGATCATCTCTTTAAATTTAAGATTTATTCCAATACAATAGTCAAAGCATATGCCAGTATTTATAAGGCGCACAAAGACAGGGATATAGGTGTTTGGTTGGGCGTTGGGTGTAAGCCTAATCTTTATAAAACTGATGTGATATCGGGACAGCTTTTGTTCGATATCGGGACAATTATTATATTTACAATTTTAATTTAGAAAGATGAATAAAATTGAGGGACAGATTCTTATCGTTGATGATGATAAGGATGTTTTGACCACAGCCGGAATGTTTCTAAAACAACTTACTACAAAAGTTACTAAGGAGAGTGATCCCAGTAATATTTTGATGCTTTTGGAGCGGGAAACATTTGACGTGATTTTGCTGGATATGAATTATAGTCCGGGAAAAATTGACGGTTTAGAGGGCTTGTTTTGGTTGAAAAAAATCATGGAATTTGATAAAACTTCAGTTGTTGTGATGATGACTGCTTATGGCAATATTCAAATTGCTGTTGATGCTTTAAAAAATGGGGCTACAGATTTTATCGTTAAACCCTGGGACAATGAAAAATTATTGGCAACCATTAATTCTGCCATGAAATTAAAGAAAAGCAAAGATGAGGTTCATCGCTTGCAAGAAACCCAGCAACAATTGAATAAAGATATCTTAAAAACCTCTCAGATTGTAGGTGACTCCTTGCCCATCCGCAAAATCTTTAATATGGTTGAAAAGGTAGCACCAACAGATGCAGATGTTTTAATATTGGGTGAGAATGGAACGGGTAAAGAATTGTTGGCTCGAGAAATACATCAACAATCCAACAGAAGTGGTAATGCCTTTATAAAAGTTGATTTAGGATCAATAAGTGAGAGTTTATTCGAAAGTGAACTATTTGGTCATGTTAAAGGTGCTTTTACAGATGCAAAGCAAGATAGGGCAGGAAGGTTTGAAATGGCAAAAGGAGGGACCCTCTTTTTGGATGAAATAGGGAATGTGCCTTTAAATCTCCAATCAAAATTATTGAGCGTTTTACAACAACGAAAATTGAATCGGGTTGGCTCAACGAAGGAAGTTAATCTTGATATCCGACTCATTTGCGCCACCAATCAAGATTTGTTGAAAACAATTAATGAAGGTAAATTTAGGGAGGATTTGTATTATCGGATCAATACCGTTGAGCTTGAATTGCCTCCTTTACGAAAACGGCCTGAAGATTTAGAAAATCTATTAAATCATTTTATTAAGGTTTATAAAAAGAAGTATAAGAAAACTCAATTAAGATTGAGTCGGCCATCCCTCAAATTGATGAAGCAATACAATTGGCCTGGCAATATACGTGAATTGCAACACTCAGTTGAAAGAGCGGTTATTTTAAGTGAGAATAATGAATTAAGTTTTCCTGATTTTCAATTCAAAAACCAGGGTACACCTCTGAATTTGGAAATAGATTCATTAGATATAATTGAGAATGAAAAGCGATTGATATTAAAGGCCATTGAGCGTACAAATGGGCATATGTCGAAAGCCGCAAAAGAATTGGGAGTGACCCGATCATCACTTTATCGAAGACTTGAAAAATATGATTTATAAAAACTTTAGCCTTCAAATCATTATTCGCCTCCTGCTCATTTTTGGGAATATGTTTTTGCTATTATTACCCATATTTATTGCTCCAATTCAGAATGTGTTTTTTATTGTTGTAATCTTACTTTCAATATTTTTCGTGCAATTTTATGCCCTTATAAAATATTTAAAACGATCGCATAAATTACTCCTTGAGGCATTAAGTATGCTAAATGCAGGTCAATATGCTTTCTCTGCCAAGAAAAATAATTCATTAAATTCTATTGATGAAATCAGTTTAAGTTTGAATAAAACCATTCAGTCTTTTAAGGAAGTGAATGCCAGATATCAGTCACAACTAAACTATATAGAATCACTGGTTGAGAAAATTGATGTTGGCATTTTATCATTAAAAAATAACGGGAAAGTTGATTTGATAAATAGTTCAGCGAAAAATATTCTAGGCCTGAATAAGATTACTCATTTAGATGATTTGAGCCAGAAGCACCCGATTTTAGAAGAAACCATACGAAATTCAAAATCTAGCCGACATTTGATTCTGGATATTAAAAGTGGCAATTCCAATAAACAGCTTGCAATAAAAATCAGTTCAATGGAGATTTTGGGCAAATTCCAAAAACTGGTTAGCATTCAAGATATTTCTGGAGAAATGATTAAAACTGAAACCGAGGCCTGGAATCGTTTGCTAAAAATTCTAAATCATGAAATATTCAATTCTGTAACACCTTTGTCCTCTTTAAGCAATACGCTTAAGATGATTATAAGGAAAGGAAACGGAGCGGTTAAAAGCTCAACTGAATTAAGTGATGATGAAATTCAGGACATTGCTGAAAGTGTCGAGATTATTCAACAGCGGAGCAATAATTTAATGAACTTTATCAATGGATTTAAAAAATTGGCAAAAGTTCCACCACCTAAAGTGGAGAAAATCAAACTTGATCAATTATTGGAGCAAGCAGTTTTGCTTTTTAAAAATGAATTGGAAAAGAAGCAGATTGTGGTCAAAATAATTTCTGAACAAGATTTGTCAATTAATGCGGACCAAAGCCAATTGGAGCAAGCCATTATTAACCTGATTTCAAATAGTATTCATGCGTTGAAGGGTGTGGAGAATGGAAAAATTGAATTGAGATCGTATTTAAAGAACGATTCAAAATGCCTAGAAGTTTGGGATAATGGCAAAGGAATTCCGGAAGAAAACATGGATAGAGTTTTCATTCCCTTTTTCTCAACACGTAAAAATGGTTCAGGGATTGGTTTAAGCCTGACGCGTTATCTTGTGCAAATGAATAATGGGACAATAGATGTGAAAAGTGAAATAAATAAGGAGACTCTGTTTACGCTCTTATTTAACTAACTCAGTGTCCGTAAGCGCGGCCTTCTAGTTTCCCAATGACTACTTTATAACAATTTACATCTTTAACGGCAGGGTCGTTATACTTAAATTTACGTTCGGCATAATTGCCCATGATCACATCCAATGCGGCTCTTTTTTCATCCATATCGGTGATAAATTCTACTTTGCCAAAAGCCAAAACTGAACGATACTTCCAACTGTAACTGCAAGCAATTTCCTCATCACGGAATTTCAATTCATAATCGCCGCTAAATGCCACACAAACATTGGGATTGTTTTTCAGGATGTCAATTTTTTTACCTTGCTGGGCTGAGTGCAAAAAGATTTCATCATTGGCATAACCAAAATTAAAAGGCAATACATAGGGCATATTGTTTTCATCAACCATGGATAAGTGACAAACTTTGCAATTGTTGATGATTTCTTCAAGTTGAGGTTTGTGATCCAGTACACGACTTTTCATAATTTGAGTTGAATTTAAGATTTTAGTATCAAGATAATAGATTAAGCAAAGTTAATAAAGTGCTGAGAAATCAATGGAAAATAAAAACTCAAAAGTGTTGGTTTTAAAATCCGGTTTATAAATATACCGCACGCCCAGATCGATGGGGGCGATTAAGCTAAAGAAATGCATGTCGGAAGTCAGTTCAATTCCTGCAGATCGATATGTTGTGTTTCCTTCGGGATGTTTGCCGTAGGCCTGGTCGTAGAAAAAGGCTAGTTTTATTCTTTTCAGGTACAAGAGTGAACCCAGATTAAAATCCGGATAACAAAGAGGGAATTTGTAATTGATGCTGGTTTTAAATATTTCTACATCATTTTTATTGTTAAACCCCCTTGGGTAGCTTACAACTTGAGGAAAATGATAAACTCCTTTCTGTCTTTTTTGATATCCATTAATTATTTTAATGCCATGATGTTTTATCAATCCCGGGAAATAGAAAACGGACTGGGCCGAAGCAATCCAACTTTTGTTTTCTTCCTGAAAGGGTGTATGTCCGATTCTAAAATCAAAAATTTGTCCCCAAGCCGGGTATAAATCTCTGATAGATGAACGAATGCGATTGTATAAATAAAGTCGGTAATTAAGGCTTTGAACATTGTTTTGCGTAAACTTAATTTTTGATTCTGGCAATTCTTTTAAAAAGGAAGTTCGAAATTTAACCGATGGTTGAATGCCCCGATAATATCTTCCTCTGGTTAAGGATAAAGGAAGCCTTACTTCTGTTTCGATATTGGTTTCATCATATAAAAAGAAATCTATATTATTGAGGGAATCGGTATAATAATAACGTCGTTTACCATTGTCTATTTGTAAATCAAAGATGGGATAAAAACCTTGATAAGAATAATTAAAATAATATTTCCCCAGTGATTCATTAAGGTCATATTCGTAACCCATGCTTGCAAAAGCTGTACTTAACTTATTTTGGGCCATGAGCGAAAATCCTGGTTTAACGTCATATGAATTTACGTTAATTGAAGCTGGAGCCCAGCTATGAATGTTAAACATTCCTGTGGCTTTATGGTATTTTGTAACTTCAAAAACCTCATCTTTTTGATGATCAATTCCCAAAATTCCTTGCTCATGGTTTAATAATTCATCGGTAAGATTTAAGGTCAGTTCTTCAACCTTCTCAAGAGGAGTCCAGTTTTTAGGATTCAATTGCTGTTTTGAAATTCTATAGCCGTTGGCCGTATAATCAGCATATAAAATAAATTGATTTGATGCATCAGCAAAAACATCTTTAACCCCATAAGCCACATTACTAATTTGAAAGATGTTTTTAGTTGCCCGATCAAAGGCATAAATATTATCTGTTCCGGAAAAAGCTCCGGTAAAATAAATATACTCATCGGTAATTCGGGGGTTCGAAATTTGAGTAAATGTTTCATTCAGCTCTTTTTTAAATATCCCTGAAACCAGATTTAAAGTTTGAATGCTTTTTCCTTTTTTGATTAATGCGATGAAAACAATTTCATCGTCATTTACAGACCAGGAGGGTGACATTAAAAAATCAGGATGAGAGAACTCTTCGATTTTTAAACCACTTTCGGCGTCAAGAATAACGATGTTGGATTCATCTGACAGACTGCGTTCGATGGCGACAATTTTTTTACCGTCATGTGAAATTGAAGGAGAAAACAGCCGACTCTTTTTTGTTAAATGATTTCGCTTTTTGGTTTCAATATTATAGGTTTTAATTACGGAGTAATTTCTGTTTTTCCATCTGGGGTCAAACTCAATTTCCGACCAACAGATTAAATTGTGTGAATATGAAATCGGATCCCCCAGATTGGGTCCCGGAGTGAATAGGATTTCTTCTTCTCCGTTTTCATTTATTAAAACAAAACGTTGAACATCATCCATGCTGTTTTTAACGGCTAAAACTTGATTATCTTCTGTTAAAACAGGGTGGCTGTAATTTGTAAAATCCTTTGTTTTTTTAGTCAGACGGCTATGGGTGGTGATGGACTTTAATTGCTGAATGGAATCCCATTTTATTTTTAAATCATCCATTACTGAATGATAAAATTCTTGCTTACTTAAAGCTGTTGAGCGTTTGATGGCTTTTGAAAAGGGGGTCAGAAGCAAAGGATTTCTTCCAACGGTATTCAAAGATTCCTCCCATAGTTTGGGCCCCAATTTATTTCTGCCGGAAGCTACCAGTAAATATCCCAGGGGATAAGCTCCCGCTACCATATCTTTGAAAGAACCATGGACGGCTTTTTCGTAGGAGTATTTATTTTTTTCCAGCAATTGGGCTTTTATGGGCATTTCAAATGAGGGTTCACGGCCTCGTCCTGATTGACTTAAAACGGTTTCTGTTGTTACCGCATCTCCTTCTAAAAACCATTGTGGGACGAAGATTCCGGTCATAAAAGCCAAAGCTTGCTCGCCTAAAATAAATTTTAACACTTTGGTAAACCCTGTATTTAATTTTTCAATTTGAATGAGGTGTCGAATTTCATGAAGTGCCAGTTGTTCGAGCCAGTTCTGGGCATACATTTGTTGGGGTGAGGTTGTATGAAGATCAACCCTTGTTGGAGCCCAGGCAGTTGTTCCGTTTGAAATTACGGTTTGATTGTGCAGAATAATGGAGGTCTTTTTGATCTTTCCATTCATCGAATGTGCAACTAAAAAATAAGCAGAATCAATAATGTTGGCTAAATACTGAGCTTGTTTCTCGAAATTTTCCGGGAAGATAATCTGGAAATTGGGAGTGTTAATCTGATTCCATTTGGTTTTAGCAGGATCTTGGCCGGAGCTATAATACTGTCCTTGAGCAAATGAGATGCTTAAAAACAGGATGATACAATAAATGAAAATTCTTCTCATCAACTTAGGCATAATCAAAGATATAATTAAATCTAATGATAAAGATGATATCCGGGCAGCTTTGGTTGCTTGGCTTTTATTTTTGATCGGTAACAAAGAAATCCCAAAGTGCATCTTTAGGAGGGGGAGCAATAATTTCCATCTTTTCTTTTTTTACCGGATGGATAAATGAAAGCTTTCGGGCGTGTAAACTAACGGACGCATCTTTGTTTGAGCGGGCAAATCCATATTTTAGGTCACCCTTAATTGGGCAGCCTATTTGTGCGAGTTGCACCCTGATTTGATGATGACGCCCGGTAATTAAATCAACTTCCAGTAAGTGATAATCCTTGCTTTTCGAAATCAACTGATATTTAAGTTGCGCTTTTTTGGTTCCAACTTGTTCTGTTTTGTAGGCCCTGGATTTGTTTCGGGATTCATCTTTTATCAGCCAATGCGTCAACAAATCTTCCTTTTGGGGAGGTGGATTTTTGGTTATGGCCCAATAAGTTTTTGTGACCTCCCGATTTTTGATTTGTTCATTCAGTCGGCTTAGTGCCTTGCTGGTTTTTGCAAATATTACGGCTCCACTTACGGGCCGGTCAATGCGATGCACCAAGCCTAGAAAAACATTACCTGGTTTCTGGTAAGTATATTTGATATAAAGCTTCACCGTATCAATCATCGAAGGATCACCTGTTTTATCACCCTGAACAATTTCAGATGGCTTTTTGTTGATGATAATTAAATGATTGTCTTCAAAGAGGATTTGATCTCTGATGCTTTCAATTTGATCCATTTTTAAAAGCTCATTTAGTATTGCTCACGTTCGTTCGGGAAGTTTTGTGTTTTTACATCTTCCACATAAGTTTGAACGCTACCTTTAATTTCTTCCGAAAGATTGTTGTATCTTCTCAAGAAACGGGGTGAGAATTTTTGAGTAAGACCCAACATGTCGTGTAAAACCAAAACCTGTCCATCGACACCATTACCTGCACCAATTCCGATGGTTGGAATTTTTAATGATTTGGTAACTTTTGCACCTAGTTTGGCTGGTATTTTTTCCAATACAATCCCAAAACATCCGGCTTCTTCTAGTAACAAAGCATCTTTTTCCAGCTTATCAGCTTCATGATCTTCAGTGGCTCTTACTACATAAGTTCCAAATTTATGAATAGATTGAGGAGTGAGTCCAAGATGACCCATGACCGGAATTCCGGCTGATAGAATTCGTTTAACCGATTGAACAATTTCTTTTCCACCTTCCATTTTAATGGCATTGGCACCTGATTCTTTCATGATTCGAATGGCAGAATGTAAAGCTTCCAAAGAATCACCCTGGTAGGTTCCAAAGGGTAAGTCAACCACAACCAGTGCACGCGTTACGGCACGCATTACCGAACTGGCATGATAAATCATTTCATTTAAAGTAATGGGCAAGGTTGTTTTATGACCGGCCATTACATTTGAAGCTGAATCTCCAACAAGAATGATATCAATACCTGCTTCATCAACAAGTCCTGCCATGGTATAATCATAAGCGGTTAGCATGGCAATTTTCTCCCTTTTCAACTTCATTTCTTGTAAAACGTGGGTTGTGATTCTGGGATATACGCTTTGTTTTTCCATCATTTAATATGTTAGAAAGTGGATGTTTAAGATAAAAATTATGCGTTAAATATACTGATCTATTAAAAGAAATCTAATAATTCAATTTCAAAAATCATAACGGCATTTGCGTTCACTCCGCTAGGAGGGTATGGTCCATAGGCAAGGCCGGAAGGTATCAATAACATGCCCTTTCCACCTTTGGTAAAAAGCGGAATACCTTCTCTCCATCCTTCAATGGTATTGGCCAATTCAAAAGCATCAGGATCTTCAACATCTAAGTTTTGGTCAAAAACACCACCATCACTTAAGTAAAAACCTTTATAATGAACTTTTACCTGATGGTCGAGGGTTGGGTGCTCTGTGCCTGCTCCTTCTTCTGTTATCACATAATGCAAGCCCGAACTTGTACTTTGCGCATTTAGTTCGTTAAGCTCAATAAAGTCTTCAATCAGTTCAATGTCAATTTCAAGCTGTTCGGCTGGAGTTAACATTTCGTCAGATTTATTACAAGCAATTGACGTTATTAAAACAATAATCAGGATGGGGATTAGTTTTTTCATTTTGTAAATTTAATAATTAACCAGTAAAACGGTTTTGTAAAATTTTCATTGTGCAATCAATTGCAAAAATATAATATTTCTGACTTCATTTTCAATTCTTTATAAGAATTCTTGAATCGCATTCGTTTAGAGCCTTTAATAAGATATATTTATACCAGTTCTATTTTAATTTTCTACCTTTGAGTCTTATATTTTATGAACCTATTAAGAATGAGTAATGATTGATTTAAAAGGAATTTTCCCTCCCTTACCAACTGCTTTTGATGAAAAACAGGAATTAGCAACCTCAAAAATGTGTGATAATATTTCACGCTTAAATCAGTTCGATTTGTCAGGTTATGTATTACTTGGATCAAATGGTGAATTGGTAAATTTATCTGAAGAAGAAAAAATTAAAGTTTATAACGATTGTCGAAAAGCAATTCCTCAATCAAAGTTGATGATTGCAGGAACGGGTGGGCAGTCAACCCGGGAAACCATACGCCTCACCAAAGCAGCTGCCGATGCAGGTGCTGATGCAGCCTTGGTGTTAAATCCTTTTTATTATAAAGGCTTGATGACCCCAGAAGCGCTTCAACAACATTATTTTGAGGTGGCTGATGCTTCTGATATTCCGATCATTGCTTATAATATCCCGGCTAATAGTGGCCTTGACCTGAATGCTGATTTGGTTGTGAAATTGTCTGAGCACCTCAATATTATTGGATTGAAAGATTCAGGCGGAAACCTCACCAAAATGGGTGATATAAAGAACAGGGTAAGTTCAGATTTTCAAATAATCGCAGGTTCAGCAGGGTTTTTACTACCCGCATTAAGCATTGGTGCCGTAGGTGGAATTTTGGCATTGGCAAATATCGCCCCCGATAAATGTCTTCACATCATCAATTCTTTTAACAAAGGTAACCTAAAAGAGGCGCAAGCACTTCAGCTGAAAATGGTTCCGGTAAATACATGCATTACCAGCGGAATGGGAATTCCTGCTTTGAAAACAGCCATGAAATATCTGGGCCTTTACGGTGGATTGCCCAGAAAACCCATTTTGCCATTAAGCAATGATAAAAAAGAGTTTGTTGAGCAATTGCTAAAAGAAAACGATATCAATCCTTTTTAGGTTCTAATCTTGATGTCGTTAAGCTAATTTTATTTTATTCCATTCTTTTTCTGTCTTTTTGTCATTATGTGACAGAGAGATTCTGTGATTTACAGTTTTTTTGTTTGCTTAACTGTAAGTATCATTTAATCAGGGATAAAGCTATGTTTTGTGTTGGTTGTAATTGACAGAATTAATCCAAAATGTTTAATTTGATGGATGATATAGTTAATGGCATAATCATTGAGAGTCTAGAATAACAACCTGAAAAAATATATCAAAAAAAATAAATTTAGAGCAAAATGGGAAAAATTATTGGAATTGACCTAGGAACTACAAACTCTTGCGTTGCTGTAATGGAAGGTAACGAACCTGTTGTAATTCCAAATAGCGAAGGAAGAAGAACAACTCCTTCAATTGTTGCGTTTACCGAAAATGGAGAACGTAAAGTTGGTGATCCTGCCAAACGACAATCGATTACTAACCCTACAAAAACCATCTATTCAATCAAACGATTTATGGGTGAGACTTTTGACCGGGTAACTAAAGAAACTGGAAGGGTACCTTATAATGTTGTAAAAGGGGATAATAATACCCCTCGTGTACAAATTGATGAGAGAAAATATACACCTCAAGAAATTTCTGCAATGGTACTTCAAAAAATGAAGAAAACCGCAGAGGATTATTTAGGTACAAATGTAACAGAAGCTGTAATTACAGTTCCTGCATATTTTAGCGATTCACAACGTCAGGCTACCAAAGAAGCTGGTGAAATTGCTGGTTTAGAAGTTAAAAGAATTATTAATGAGCCTACTGCTGCTGCTTTGGCTTACGGCCTTGACAAAAAGCAATCAGACGTAAAAATTGCCGTATTTGATTTAGGTGGAGGTACTTTTGATATTTCTATTCTTGAGTTAGGTGATGGTGTATTTGAAGTTAAATCTACCAATGGTGATACCCACTTAGGTGGTGATGATTTCGATCAAAAAATTATTGATTGGTTAGCTGAGGAGTTCTTAAAAGATGAAAACATCGATTTAAGAAAAGACCCCATGGCACTTCAGCGTTTAAAAGAAGCTGCTGAAAAAGCTAAAATTGAACTTTCATCTTCAACAGAAACCGAAATCAATTTACCTTATATCATGCCTGTTGATGGTGTACCAAAACACTTGGTTCGTAAATTAACCCAGGCTATGTTCAATCAGTTAACTGATGACTTGGTTCAGGCAACGATTGGCCCTTGTAAAGCAGCTTTAAAAGATGCAGGCTTACAAGCTTCTGATATTGATGATATTTTATTGGTAGGTGGTTCTACTCGTATTCCTGCGATTCAGGATGTGGTTAAAAATTTCTTTGGAAAAGAGCCTTCAAAAGGGGTGAATCCAGATGAGGTTGTTGCCGTTGGTGCTGCTATCCAGGGTGGTGTTTTAACCGGTGAGGTTAAAGACGTTCTTTTATTAGACGTAACTCCACTTTCATTAGGAATCGAAACTTTAGGTGGTGTAATGACCAAATTAATTGAGTCAAACACAACCATTCCAACTAAAAAATCGGAGACTTTCTCAACAGCTGCTGACAATCAAACAACCGTTGAAATTCACGTTTTACAAGGTGAACGCCCGATGGCAAACCAAAACAAAAGTATTGGTCGTTTCCATTTAGACGGAATTCCACCAGCACCAAGAGGTGTTCCTCAAGTTGAGGTTTCATTCGATATTGATTCAAACGGAATTTTAAATGTTGCTGCTAAAGATAAAGCAACTGGTAAATCTCAAAACATTCGCATCGAAGCTTCTTCTGGTTTAACCGAAGATGAAATCACCAAAATGCGTGATGAAGCTTCTGCCAATGCTGATGAAGACAAAAAACAAAAAGACCAAATTGATAAGTTGAACAGTGCAGATGCATTGATTTTCCAAACAGAAAAACAACTTAAAGAATACGGTGATAAACTTCCCGAGGATAAAAAAGGTGAAATCGAAGCTGCAGTTGCTGAATTAAAAACAGCTCATGCCAGTAAAGATCTTGCAGCCATCGAAACTTCAATGGAAAAATTGAATACCATTTGGCAATCGGCAAGTGAGGAAATGTATAAGAACACTCAGGGAGATCCTGCACAAGGAGCTCAACCAGGTGCGGATCCAAATGCAGGTCAAGGTCCTCAAGGTGGACAAGCAGGCGGTGACGATGAAGTTACAGATGTTGATTTTGAAGAAGTAGACGACAAGAAGTAAGATTAATCAACACTTAAAATAAAAAGCCTCCCGGAATTCCCGGGAGGCTTTTTTGGTTTCAGTAAATCTCAATTATTCTATTTTGTCATTTCGAGCAAAGCTAGAAATCTCCAGTTTGAGGAAAGAGATTTCTCTGACGTTTCACTCCTTCGAGATGACACGCATCGCTGTCAGTTCGAGCCTGTCGAGAACTTATTTTTTAAGGCGCATCTCGACAGGCTCGATGTGACTAATGTTATTTCAATTCCGATTTCTTGGGTGAAAAATTCCCATATTTTCCTATGAGATCTCTCAGTCACATTGTTCCTTCGAGATTACAATATAAAGGGCCGACATCCTCTTCAGGATGTCGGCCCTTTTAAACAAATTCTATTTCAATCTATTTTATTTCTTGTTCAATAAATTTAGATCGATCAGGATTTGTAGGAACAACTGGCTGTTTGTAAGTTTTTGTTTTCAATTCTTCCAACAAATGTTTTACAGCTGCTTCGATGCCTGGATCAATTCCTTTAGCCATAGCATCAGGACGATCGTAAACTTCGATATCAGGATAGATACCAACACCTTCAATGATCCATCCACTTTCGTCATAAATTCCAAAACGAGGAACCGACATGGCCGTACCATCGATGAGTCCAGCATTGCCTGAAATTCCAACCAATCCACCCCAGGTTCGGGTACCTATAATTTTACCTAAGCCTAATTGACGGAAAAAGTGTGGAAAGGCATCACCACCTGATGAAGAATAATAATTGATGAGCATAGCTTTGGGGCCATCATGAGCTACGTTTGGATATTTGCTTGGCTTTAAATTATTACGATGCCAATAACTCATGTTATTTCGATCCAATAATTCGGCCATTTGCCAGGGAATAAATCCACCACCATTATATCGATCGTCAATAATTAAGGCATCTTTGGTATGGTAAGCATACATGCCTCGATACAATTCACGATTACCTTCAAAAGCAGTATTTGGAACATGAATGTATCCAATTTTACCGTCTGATAGTTTGTCAACCATGGCACGTCGGCTTTCTACCCAATCCAAATATCTCAATTCCATTTCACTGTTGATGGGTTTAATTTTATAGGTTTTTGCACCCTCAGTGCCTGGTTTTGAATTTACCGTAAGTTCTACAATTTTACCAACCGTGTTTTCTAAATAGAGATAAGGATTTTCTTTGGTTGTCACATCCTGACCATTAATCTTAATGATGTAATCTCCTTCCTTAACTTTTACTCCTTGTTCTGTTAATGGAGAACGGCGGTTAGGCGTCCAGTTTTCACCTTGATAAATTTTGGTGATTTGATAAAGTCCTGAATCAAAATCAGCTTTTAATTCAGCGCCTAATAATCCGGTTTCTCTACGTTCAACCCTTTCAAAATCTCCAAAGTTAATATAGGCATGGCCGGTATTTGATTCAGAAACCATTTCGCTTAAAATATAATCTAAGTCGGCGCGGTGGCTTACAAATGGAAGCATTTGCTTGTATCTTTCACCTTCAGCTTTCCAATCCACATTGTGAAGATTGCTCACATAAAAATAGTCGCGATAAATTCTCCAGGCATCCATAAAAATTTGGTTCCACTCTTTACGAGGATCAATCTTTATTTCCATACCTGAGAGGTCAAGTTTCCCTGTTCCGGCTTTGGTTTTTACCAGTTTGGTAATTCCAAAATCTCTGCGATATCGATAAAGCATTTGTTTTCCATCCGCAGAAACAATGGCATAACGTACACCATCCATGATGGGTGTTGCTTTTTTCTCACCCAAAGTATATTTCATCAAACTGCCACCAGAAGTGTAAATAAAACCTTTATCAACAGCTTGTAGATTCCCATAATTACCTGCACGCATAGGCATGGCAATAATACGATTGCGAATGTTGTCAAAATCAATATTGATTTTCTTTTCAGCTTTTACAGCAGGTGTTTCCTTCCCTTTTTTCTTTTTGGATTTCTCAGGAGCAGGAGCTGCTTTTTCTTCTTTCACCTTCTCAATATCTTCTTTATGTTTGAAGACAACCGGGCTTTTATGGGTTAGAGCCAAAGCATAAATTCGGGTTGCATTATCATATAAATATGCAAATTCGTGAGAAGAGAAATTTAAGTTATAATCTCTGTTCGACATGAAATACAGATAATTCCCACATTTTGAGAATACGGGTGAGAAATCGGTATACTCATCAGTTGTTAATTGTTTTGCCTCTCCATTTTCGGTATTATAAACCCAAATTGCAGTATGCGAATTCTTGCTTTCTTTGGTATAAGTAATCCATCGAGAATCTGAAGAAAAACTATAACCTCTAATTTCATTTTCGGTTGCTGAATCAACTTCTTTAACTACACCCGTAGTAATATCGATGTATTTAAGTTTTAAGGTACGATCAGAAAAAGCAATGTATTTACTATTGGGTGCCCAGGCCAGGTTATAAAACCAGGCACTTGAACCTGAGGTTAACTGACGGGCTTTTGCACCTTCTTTATTTTCTAATAAATAAATTTCATATTCTCCGGTAGCATCCGATACATAAGCTATGTTCTTGGCATCCGGCGACCAGCTCGCACCTGTTTCACGGATTCCTTGGGTATTGGTAAGATTTACAATTTCACCATTCTTTGCAGGAACGGAGAAAATATCACCACGGGCATCGAAAAGTGCACGTTTACCGCTGGGTGAAATATCGGCACTTTGAATGTTGTCTTTTACATTCTTATAATAAGGAAGTAAATTGGGGTTGTCAAAGCTAATGTTGATACTAAGTCTTTCAGTTTGATTGTTGGCTAAGTTCAATTTGTAAATGCTTCCGCCATTTTCGTAAGCAATCATTCCATGTTCTCCGGAAGGCCACATCACATCAAATTCAGTATGATTCGTTACCTTTTCAATGGCTTTGGTGTTCACATCATAACTGAATAAATTTAATTTATATTCACGATCTGAAGCAAAATAAATCTTATCACCATACCAGGTAGGAATTTGATCACTTCCTTTAAACTCAGTAATTTTTTGAGCTTCATGTTTTTCCAAATCATAGATCCAGATATCAGCTGCACGTCCGCCTTTGTATCTTTTCCAGCTTCTGAATTCACGTGCGATGTGAGCAAAAGCTACTTTTTTGGCATCGGGAGAAAAAACGCCGAAACCGCCATCCGTAATTTCCAATGGTTTTTCAAAACCACCGTCAATGTTTACCAGAAAATATTTTCCGTTGCGTTGGCCAAATTCGGTACGGTTCATGCGAACCATGATGTTTTTACTGTCAGGAGTCCAGTCGAGCACAATATTGTCAAACCCACCTCTTGGAGGCATCGGCCCTACACTGTTGTAATAGGTTAATTGTTTTGGTGTACCGCCATTAACGGGCATCACAAATATTTGTCGTGTTCCTGAATATTCACCTGAAAAGGCGATCCATTCCCCATCAGGAGAAATTTTAGGGAACAATTCAAAACCTTCGTGTGAGGTCAGGCGTTTGGCATCACCACCATTGGCAGAAACTGTCCAGATATCGCCGGCATAAACAAAGGCCACCAAATCTTTATTAATATCAGGAAATCGTAATAATCGAACATCCTGTTCTGCATTTACCGTAAACATATAGCCAAGCAAAAGCATAATTACTGTAATCCTTTTAATTGATTTTTGCATAATTGATTATTTTATTTGCGTTTTGATTTTGATTTAACAGATTATAGAACGTAAAAGTAATAAATTACATCCAGCACAAAGTTAAAAAGTCAGAACTTATGTTTAATGAAAAGACGTCATTTTTGGAGCAACCCATCATAAAAATAGACAAGAATGAGAATCTTATTGATAGATGAGATTTTTTGATGACTTATACCCCTTGTTCCTAGCATGTTGTTTCCCAACGATTTTGTAACTTTAGATTTTATTCATCCTAATCTATCATAAAATGAAAAACCGAATTTTAATAACATTTCTACTTTTTGCCTTAATACCTGGCTTTATTCTGGCTCAGGCCAAGAAAAAAATGACCTTAGTTGATCGATTGGAAATCCCGGAAACCAGAGGAGGAAGTCTTTCTCCGGATGGAACCCAATTGGTTTATACACTCTCAAAAACGGATTGGAAAGCCAATAAACAAATCACCCACCTTTGGCGTACAAATGTTGATGGAAGTGGAAATATCCAACTAACTTCCGGAGAAAACGGAGAATCAAGTCCTACCTGGTCGCCTGTTGGCGAAGAGATTGCTTTTTTAGGCAAAAGGGGGGATGATAAAAACACTCAGATTTATATCCTGAAAAATTCTGGTGGTGAGGCGCTTCAGTTAAGTAATCATGCTACCGGAGTAGGTTCTATTTCATGGTCGCACGACGGAGCGTTTATTTATTTTCTGGCATCAGATGATAAAACTGAGGAAGCCAAGGAACGATTAAAAATGAAAGATGATGTGATTGCCTATGATGTCATTTCCGAACAACGGCATTTATGGAAGATTGCTTTAGCAGATGGTAGTGAAACCAAAATTACCGATGGAGATTTCTCTGCCATGGGATACAAAGTAAGCCGTGATGATAAAATGGTCACTTTCCTCAAATCAAAGTCACCTTTATTGGATGATAATAACCGCCGTGAAATATGCGTGATGGATATGATGACAGGAGAAATTCAACAGATTACGAACAATCAGGTTGCTGAGTCCAATATTGAAATCTCACCCGATAATTCTAAACTTCTTTTCATCACAGACGCCAATGAAAAATTTGAAACTTATTATAACGACAATCTTTTTGTTATATCAGTTGATGGAAAAGAAGTTGTAATGCTGATGCCAAAGTTACCTTACGCTATCGTAAATGCTTCATGGTCGGCAGATGGAAGTAAGATTTATTTTACTGCAAATATGGGGGTTCATACCGAACTGTTTTCCTATGATCTAAAATCAGATAAATACAAACAATTAACAGATGGTGAACATACCATTAAAGGATGGATCTATGATGCGAATAATGAAACCCATGTGTTAAAAATGGCCAATTCAGTTTCTTTAGGGGATGCTTGGGTTATGTCAGCAAAAGATAAGAAACCTCTTCAGGTGACTCATATTTACGATTATTTAGATGAGAAATTCGCGATGCCAAAAGTTGAAGCCATAACTTGGAAAGGTGAAGATGGAGTAAAGGTTGAGGGTATTTTGGTTTATCCAGTAGATTATGTAAAAGGCAAAAAATATCCACTCATTGTTCGAACCCATGGCGGACCCATGAGCACCGATCAATATGGAATTGGAGGATGGAGTAATTATTATCCGGTTGCGGCTGCAAAAGGCTATGTGGTGCTTTCACCGAATTATAGAGGAAGTGTTGGTTATGGGGATGAATTTTTGAGAGATATGGTTGGGAGTTATTTCCATCAATCTCATTTGGATGTAATGGCCGGAGTTGATTATTTAATTGATCAAGGAATGGTGGATGAAAATAAAATGGTGAAGGTTGGCTGGAGTGCCGGTGGTCATATGACCAATAAAATCATCACTTTCACCGATCGTTTTAAAGCAGCTTCTTCAGGGGCCGGAGCCATAAACTGGATTTCAATGTATGGGCAAAGTGACACCCGGATTTATCGAACCCCCTGGTTTGGTGGAACGCCTTGGGAAAAAGATGCACCAATAGATGTTTATTGGAACAGTTCTCCATTAAAAGATATCTGGAAAGTAAAAACACCAACGATTATTTTTGTTGGTCAAAATGACGATCGTGTACCTGCTCCACAATCCATTGAATTATTCAGGGCATTGAAATCAAACGGAGTTCCTACCCAACTTTATGTGGCACCTCGTGAACCTCACGGATGGAGAGAATTAAGACATCGTTTATTTAAAGTTAATGTGGAATTAGAATGGTTTGAAAAGTACGCCTTGCAAAAGGATTATGAATGGGAAAAAGCGCCGATAAAATAAATTTAATAGAAATTTGATATGATGGGCTGATTGAAGGCAGTATTGCTTTAAATTAGCCCATTTAATTTTGTTTAAAAATGAAAGTCTCCAGAATTTTAGTTTTTATATTTTGTGGAATTCTGATCCAGATTCCGAGCCTTTATTCTCAGAATAATGCCAATAAGGTTGACCAATTCAAGGTTCCACAATCATCAATGGAAGTTTCTCTGAATGGAAACATCTATCAGGTATTAAAAAACGGGATTCAACATCAGTTTAAGCAAAGGAACAATATTCAATTCCGTGATTTTAATTTTGATCCTTTAAAGAATAACCCAACGCATTTAGTTCCAAAATATTTGCAGAATCAAGAAAGTTTAAAATCCTCAGTAAAGGAAAATGCTTATATCGTTCAGTTTAAAACCCAGGCTTTCGAAGGTTATCAAAAAGAAATTGAAAAATTGGGAGCAAAAATATACACCCCTATTCCTAATCATTCATTAATTATAAATTCCAAAGATGATTACATAAATGAAATTAGAGAATTGCCTTATGTAAGATGGGTTGGCCCGTATTATCCTGCATATAAACTAGAATCAACCTTAAAAAGTGAAGTTCAATTAAAAAAATCCGAAGCGATCCGTTACTCCATTTTAGTTCTGGATAAATCATTACAAAAACAACTTTCAGATTTTATTCAACAAATTGGGGGAAAGCTTGAACTAAAAACCACAAGTAACCGTTTCGAAGCTCGTTTAACCGGAGCCCAATTAATAAAGGTTGCTCAGCGCAAAGAAGTTTTATACATTGACAAATGGACTCCCATTTCAGATGATATGAGTCAGATTAGGGAAACTCAAGGGATCAATTATATTGAAGAAGTAACAAATTTTACCGGACAAGGAGTGAATGCCGAAGTAGCAGACGGAGGTGTTTATCTTGATCACGGTAATTTTAAGGCAAACCCTCCCCTTATTCATGGGCAAAATAATAGTTCGGATGAGCATGGAACACCTGTTTTCGGAATCGTTTTTGGATCTGTTTCAAATGATGGTAAGGCCAAAGGAATTTTGCCGGATGCAAAAACCCCAATCTTTGCATCGCGTTACCACATCAGCGATCGCTACGCACATACAGCTGAACTTGTTGATCCTGCTGGAAATTATAGGGCAGTTTTTCAAACCAATAGTTGGGGTTCTGAACTCACAAAAGATTATTCAACCATTTCAGCCGAACTCGATCAAATCGCTTTTGATCATGATTTACTCATTTTGCAGTCTCAAAGCAATGAAGGGAATCAGGATTCCAGACCTCAGGCCTGGTCAAAAAATGTAGTTTCTGTGGGGGGGCTTCGTCATTATAATACCGCAACCCGATCTGATGATGCTTGGGATGGGTCGGCAAGTATTGGTCCGGCATCCGATGGCAGAATTAAACCCGATCTGGCTAATTTTTATGATTATGTTTGGACTGCAAAAACTGAAGGTGCCTACGGCCAATTTAGCGGAACCAGTTCGGCGACTCCAATTACCGCCGGTCATTTCGGATTGTTATTTCAAATGTGGGCTGAAGGCATTTTTGATGGGAACCCTGATTTACATAGAAATGTATTTGATAGCCGTCCGCACATGACAACTGCCAAGGCCATGATGATAAATATGGCTGATCAATATGAATTTGATGGATCAACCCATGATAAAACCAGAACTCATCAAGGATGGGGTTTACCAAATGTTAAGAATGTTTATCAAAATGCAAAATCAAATCAATGGAGTCTTGGTTTGATCGTTGATGAAAATGACTTACTTCTTCCTCTTGATGAAAAAACTTATGATGTTGAAGTTGATGGAAGAAAGCCATTAAAAATCACTTTAGTTTATGCAGATCCTCCGGGATCTCCGGGTGCAAGCAAACATTTAATCAATGATCTTACCTTAAAAGTCATTAGCCCAAATGGTGATATTTATTGGGGAAATTGGGGGCTAAAGGATGGGAATTGGTCAGATGTGGATGGAGAAGCAAATCACATTGATAATGTAGAAAATATTTTTATAAAAGAGCCTGAAACCGGAAATTGGCAAATAACAATTATTGCTGAGGAAGTTGTTGCAGACGGACATGTTGAAACTGAAGTAATTGATGCAGATTTTGCACTGATTGTAAGTGGCGATAAGAGTGAGTTGGAAACGCAATTCCAGCTTCATGCAGATGTTGAAGACGGGGATTCTCTTATTTTTGATCCTCCCGGAGGAGTTTATGAAGTTGGGGAAACAGTTGTGGTTACTAATTTACCCAAAGAAGGATATCGGTTTATGAATTGGGAAGGAGATGCAAAAGGCTCTGAAAATCCCTTAAAAATTGTTATGGATGCTAACAAGAGTATTCGACCCGTATATTTAAAAATGGATTCAACCTTTGGTTTTACGGATAAATTTAATAGCCTGACTTCTACACCCAATCGAAGAGCCTTGCCATTAATTGTCCCCTATGATGGAAAGATTACAAGCATTTCTATGTATCATAATGGAGGTAGCAAAAACATGATTTTAGGAGTATATGATGGAACTGAAAGCACACCAATAAATTTACTCGGATTAACTTCTTTAACAAAAGTTAGCCCCAATGATGGTTGGCAAACCATTGAACTGGAAAGTCCCGTGAGTGTATCCGATAGCCAATTGGTATGGTTGGCCTGGTTGTATCAGGAAAATCCGGGGATTTATTATACGGATGGTTCACCCGGTAGGGTGGAATCTGGATTTCCATGGTCAAATGGAATGCCTGAATTATGGGGAGATACAGCAAAAAGTGGAAGTTCTATTTACTCTATTTATGCAAATTTTGTTTTAAATGAAGCTTTAATTGCCCGAATAAATGGATTGTCATCAACGGTTGTTAACAATCCTCTGCAATTAAATAGTGATAGTTCTTTAAGTCCTGAGGGAAATATTGTTTCATATTTATGGGATTTTGGAGATGGAACCACAAGCGAAGAAGCAAATCCAATTCATTCATATACTTCCGCAAACACTTATAACATCAGTTTAAAGATAACTGATGATTTAGGGAGTTCTCATACTTCCATCAAAGAAGTGATCATTACCGATGTAAATCAAATCCCAATAGCTGTGGCAAACGGACCCTACACTGGTAGTGTGGATTCAACCATTACATTTTCAAAACAGGGTTCAAATGATCCGGGAGGATCTATTATTGCCTACTTCTGGAGTTTTGGAGATGGAAATACAAGTCTTCTTGCCAATCCGACCCATGTTTATTCAGAGGCTGGAGAGTTTGATGTGACTTTAACCATAGCCGATGGAAATGGCAAAATTGATGTTGATTCAACTAAGGCCATCATTACAGATATCACTTTGTCTGATAATCTCTTTCATTCAAAGGATAATGGATTCATTGTTTATCCAAATCCGGTTAGAACTAGTAATATAAAAATTGTATTGCCAGAAAATGATAATCGAACTGAATATAAAATTAGGGTGTTGAATATTCATGGCTTATTGGTTGATGAGTTTTTTAGCAATGAGCCTGAATATATTTTAAACCTCGCGCATCTTGCCAATGGAATGTATTTAATTTCAGTCCAAACCCAAAGTAAGTTAATGGGATCGAAGATTATAATAATGAGATAGATAATCTTAATGTTGGTCGATTAATCTGTTAAAAATATTGATTCTAAGAAAGGCATTTATTGATTCTTTTTATCTTTAGCTCTTATTTTATATTTAAAAAAATTAACATGAAAACAATCTCCTTTTTAAAATTAACCTTATTAGCAATTTTAGCTGTATCATTTACAACTATAACAGCTCAAACAACTTATGATGACCCGGAATATAATGAAAGCTGTACCAGTATATTAGTTGGTAAAATGGCCAGTACAGACGGTTCTGTAATGACTGCTCATACTTGTGATTCTTATTATCGTACCTGGATTGACATTGTACCTGCAATGAAACACGAAGAAGGTGCAAAACATGATGTTTATTGGGGAACCATGCACTCTCATACACAGTGGAGTAAAGAAAATTTGGTGTTCAAAGGAAGTATTCCTCAGGCAAAAGAAACCTATGCTTATCTAAATACAGCTTATCCAAGTTTAAATGAAAAGCAATTGGCCATCGGAGAAACTACTTTTGGAGGTAAAAAAGAGTTAAGAAATAAAGCGGGAATGTTTCAAATTGAAGAGCTGGAACGTATTGTTTTGCAGAGATGTACAACCGCTCGCGATGCCATTAAGCTCATTGGCAAATTGGTAAAAGAATATGGTTATGGTGATGCTGGTGAATGCATTACCATTGCTGATAAAAAAGAAGTTTGGCAATTAGAAATTATGGGTGAAGGTCCTGATCAGATTGGTTCTGTTTGGGCAGCTCAACGAATTCCTGATGGACATGTTGGCGTTTCAGCTAATAGATGTCGCATTAGTGAATTGAACCTAAAAGATAAAGATCATTTTATGGCTTCCGAAAATGTATTTGAGGTGGCTAAGAAAATGAAATTCTGGGACGGAAAAGAAACTTTCAAATTTTGGAAAGCATATGCCAGTAAGCCTCCATTCGATATTCGTGAGTTTTTCGTGCTTAGCACCGTAGCACCTTCTTTAAACTTAGATAGAGAAGCGGAAGAATTACCATTTTCTGTAAAACCAGATAATAAATTAAGTGTTCGTGATGTATTAAAATTATATCGAGAAACCTATGATGGAACTCAGTATGAGATGATTCGAAACTTAACCGTTGATGTGAAGAAAAAAGATGAAAATGGAAATGAATATACAGAAACTGTAATCAGTCCTGCGGCTCATCCATGGATGGATCGCGACAAAAGAAATTTAGTGAATAGTTTGAAGAAAGATGTATTGAAAAGAGATCGTCCAATTTCTGTTCAATATTGTGCTTATTCATTCGTCGTTCAATTACGTGATTGGTTGCCAGATGAAATTGGTGGAAGATTGTTGTTCGGAATTGACGTTCCTCGTTTGACTCCACGAATTCCTATTTATTCAGGTACCATGGATATGCCCAAAAGTTATAAAATCGACAATCAGGATCACTTTAGTCGTGATGCTGCTGGTTGGGCTTTCCGAAGAGCTGCCCGACTATCAACAGTAAAATGGGGCGAAGGCAAGAAAGTTATTGAACCTGTTGTTGCGGAGTTTGAAGATAAGATTTTTGACGAGAGCGAATATGTTGAAAACAGAGCCAAAGAACTTTATGCAAAAGATCAAGAAAATGCTAAGAATGGCAATCCTACACAATTGTGTAAAGAATTCTTAACACAATACTCAAGTAATTTTGCCCGAGCTGCCGAAGATCGATGGTGGGATTTGGGAGACGAGCTATGGGTTAAATTCCGTTGGAGTTTCTAAAACCTTAATGAAATAAAAAAAAGCCCGCAATTAAAATTGCGGGCTTTTTTTGTTTGAGATGCTGAATTTATTTCAGCATGACGGTATGCTATTCAAAAGATAGTATTGATTTTTTGATAATCTCAATGGCTTCTCTTAGCTGATCTTCAGTAATTACTAAAGGAGGAGCAAAACGAATGATGTGACCATGGGTTGGTTTTGCTAAAAGACCGTTGTCAGCCATTTTTACACAAACATCCCAGGCTTCTTTTCCATTCTTTGGCTTGATAATAATGGCGTTTAATAAACCTTTACCTCTTACCAATTCGATCATGTCAGAATCAATTTTTCTTAATTCTTCACGGAAAATTTGTCCAAGACGTTCAGCATTCTCAGCTAGTTTCTCATCTTTAACTACTTCTAAAGCTGCTGTTGCAACTCTTGCTGCAACTGGATTTCCACCGAAAGTACTTCCGTGCTCACCGGGTTTGATGCAAAGCATGATCTCATCATTGCAAAGTACCGCAGAAACAGGTAATACTCCACCTGAAATTGCTTTTCCTAAAATTAAAACATCAGGATGAACACCTTCATGATCACAAGCTAATAATTTACCGGTACGTGCAATTCCTGTTTGAACTTCATCAGCGATGAAAAGTACATTTTTGGCTTTACACATGTCATAAGCTTTTTTGATGTATCCTTCATCTGGGACAAAAACACCAGCTTCACCCTGAATAGGTTCAACAAGGAAAGCAGCTACGTTTGGATCTTCAAGTTCTTTTGCAAGGGCATCCAAATCATTATAAGGAATGGTTACAAAACCTGGGGTATAAGGTCCGAATCCTTTTTTTGCATCAGGGTCGGTCGACATGGATATAATGGTAATTGTACGTCCATGGAAATTGCTTTCACAAACAATAATCTTTGCCTCATTGGCAGGAATTCCTTTTTTTAGGTAAGCCCATTTACGAGCTAATTTCAAAGCAGTTTCATCTGCTTCTGCACCCGTATTCATGGGTAATACTTTGTCGTAACCGAAATATTCAGTTACATACTTTTCATAAGGACCGAGTTGGTCATTGTAAAATGCACGGGACGTCAACGTAAGAGTACGAGCCTGGTCAACCATGGCATCAACAATTTTAGGATGGCAGTGTCCTTGATTTACAGCTGAATAAGCTGAAAGAAAATCGAAATACTTTTTTCCTTCGGCATCCCATACAAAGGCACCTTCACCTTTAGATAACACTACTGGCAGTGGGTGATAGTTATGTGCACCATACTTATCTTCCATTTCCATTGCCATTTTTGAACTCAATTTTGTCATCTTAAATAATTGATTTAAATGGTTATTACTAAAAAATTTCAGTGCAAAGGTATAATATTTAATCGGTACAAAAAACCTTGTTCAAAAAGCTTTTTTCTTATTTTTGATAAACTACGAAGCTTACCTAAATCAATTATTATGGCACTCATTTATGAAGAAGAATTAAGAGGGAAAACCTTAAAGAATATTGCACGTGATATGATGATCGCTGCACGAACTGCACCCAAAGGTCGGGGTATCGATCAGGTTTATGTGGCATTAGCCGAAAGAGAAGATATTGAAAAAATAGCCCAACGCATGTTCGAAATTGATAAAGAATACAATTATCCGGCTTTTTCGCGTGACGCAAACAATGTATTAAAAGCAGATGCCATGATTATTTTAGGTTGTGAGATTAAATCGGTCGGATTAAAAAAATGTGGAATGTGCGGCTATAAAAATTGTGCCGAAAAGGATAAGCATCCCAATCATCCTTGCGTTTTTAATACCATTGATTTGGGAATTGCTTTAGGCTCTGCCGTAAGTGTTGCAATGGATAATCGGGTTGATAATCGTATTTTTTATACCGCCGGACAGGCTGTTTTGGATTTAAAACTTATGGATAAAAAAGTAAAGGTGATTTATACGGTGCCTCTTTCTTCGGCTTCTAAGAACATTTTTTTTGATCGCAGTTAGATGGTTTAAGGATTGTTTGATGGAATGCTAAAGCTAAAAGTGCAACCTTTTCCAAGCTCACTTTTAACCCAAATTTTCCCATGCTGTTTTTCAACAAAATCTTTACAAATTGACAATCCCAAGCCACTACCTTTTTCTCCTTTTGTGCCCGGAGAACTGGTTTTTGGATCAGCCGAAAAAATAATCTCTAGGCGATCTTCAGCAATCCCTATGCCTTGATCTATAACACTAAAATTCAGGTAGTTATTTGTGTTTTCAATTTTGATTTTTAGTTGTTTGTTTTCGGGACTAAACTTAATGGCATTACTTAACAAATTCCGAAGTATGCTACTGACCATATTTTTGTCAAAGTAACCTTCCAGGTTTTCAGGAACTTCGATATCTAAAACCAAACTTTTCTCTTTAATTCGATTTGAAAATTCAATGGTAATTTCACGAAGAAAATTGTTGATATTATGCTTTTTGATGTCAGGCTCAATATTCACCGTATTGGTCATTACCCATTCAAGTAATCCATTGGTTGATTCATAAGCTACCTGAGCTGCGCGATTGATTCTTAATGCAAAATTTTGAATTTCTTCGATGGAATCATTTGTTGTACTCTCTAGCAATATTTCTGAATATCCAAGTATGTTGTTAAAAGGTGTTCTTAAATCATGGGCAATCATTTTGAATAATTTGTCCTTATTCGTGTTTAATTTTTTCAACTCCTCATTATTGTTTTGGATGATACGTACATCAACCTCTCGCAATAAAAGCAAAAATCCAACTGATATGGCCAGGGATAAAATGGAGAAAACAGGAACAAATAATTGGCTCATTGTATCTGCATTCATTGGATTAAAATCGTTTGCGAGCCCAAGATGTTGAATGGCAAATACAATTCGCCCGATTCCCATTAACAGCATTACTATACTTACAAAAACAGGGAACTTATATGATTCACGACCTGAAAACAGAGCCACACTCCCTATCAAAACCATTAAACTCATCGATATATAGATAATAAAACTCCGATGTGAGTAGGAGCCAATGTTTATCATATATAAAATTGATGAGCCAATAACGATGGCGGATAAAACCCAAATCATTTTTTTCGCAACAGCTTTTTTATATGAAAGAATCCCTAGAATGGAAATTCCTGTTCCAGACAGGATTAAAATATTACTAAGAATTAATGAAATAGAATCGGGAAGATAATCCCTGAGTGCAATACCAATAATTCCAAAAGCGATTAAGCCTCGTCCAATGGTGAACAGAATAATATTTAGTTTATAGTTCTTTGTGAAAAGTATAAAACATAAATAGAGTATCACAATGAGAAATGATACTAAGCTCGAAAAGAACATCAGTGAAGGGTAATGAAAGACCATTTTAGTTAAATAATTAGTTTCTACTAGGTATGATTAGCTGGGTTTATTAGCCGAAAGGTACGATTAATTCTTGTAAAACTCTTCCAATTCCTCAATTATAATAAATGTCTGAATGGTAAAAGTATCCATTCAAAAAACTTATTAATAACAGGGCGGTGTAGCCATTTTTCGTAATCAAATAGTTGGGAGTTCAAAATGGTTTCCTTGAGGTGATTTTCCAGTTGATCAATGATGTCTTTACGTTGACCAATCAAAACAATTTCGTACATATACCTAAAACTGCGGTAATCAAAATTTGAAGAACCAATTGAATAAACTTCATCATCAACCAACATCACTTTGGCGTGTAAATTATGAGGAATATAAAACAAAAAACTAATGCCGTTTTTATAAAGTTGCCCGAGGTATTTATTTCTTAGAATATCAACCAATCCCACATCCGAATGCTTTGGGATAATAACCGTAACATCCACTCCGCGTTTTGCTGCGTCCATCATCGATTTCCGAAGTAAGTAACCCGGCAGAAAATATGGAGTCTCAATCAACACCTGTTTCTTGGCTTTTTTGATGAGTTGAACATACCTTTTGTTAATTCTTTGCATGGTTATGGACGGAACATCCCGAAGAATTTCACAGGTATTGTGACGTATCATTCTGGAATTGGCCTTTTTATCGATCACATTTTTGTTGTAATTATTAAAGTCCTCCTTAAATATTTTTTTGAATTTAAGGGCAATATCAGACTTTAAGCGCATGACCAACTCGCGCCAGTTTAGGTTATATTCCGTAATGTTTGTAGATCCAATATAACTGATCTCATCATCAATAATTAATAGTTTTCGATGGTTTCGGCGATGGCCTTTGGTGAAGAAGTCAAAATTAAATTTTAGTTTTTCGAAATATCTGACCATGCCATTGTGGGCAATCATTTCCTTAAAAAAACTATCCGGAATGGCATTTCCACCCCAGGAGTCAACCAGCACTTTTATCTCTACTCCCTGCTTGGCTTTTTTGGTTAAGGCATCCCTGAATTTAATTCCAATAGAGTCGTTCCCAATTCGATAGGTTTCCAGATAAATATAACTTTTGGCATTATCGATGTCTTCCAACATCGAAGTATAATACCTGATGGGATCATCAAACAAATGGAAAGGTTCCCTTATATCTTTCATATACTATACAATAATGTCTAATAAAAAGCCGGCATAAAGGCATTCACAAGATACAAAAAATTAAAATTTCATTCGATGGTGCCTTCCACAATAAGTGTTTGATATACGGCCTATCATTCTTATCTTTGCTTAAAAAACAAGACTTTATGATTAAATCAATGACCGGCTACGGAAAGGCGGAATCAGAACTGGATAACAAAAAAGTAAGCATTGAAATAAAAACACTAAATAGCAAGCAACTTGATATTAGTACGCGAATGCCTTCGGTATATCGCCCGAAAGAGTTGGAAATCAGAAATATGCTAAGTGAAAAACTGGAGCGGGGTAAGATTGAGTTAAACATTCATTTAGAGCAAAATGGAGATGCCTTAAGCCATTCTTTAAACAAACCTCTGGCTAAAAAATACTTTGAAGAAGTTCAAGCTCTAGCTGGAGAAATTGGACAGGAGAATTTTGCAGATTATTTGCCCATCATTTTAAAAATGCCTGATGTTTTAAAAGTTGATAAAGAGGACTTTAAAGAAGAAGAATGGGTAGTTCTTAAAGAACAAATTCATGAAGCCATTAACAAGCTCAACGAATTTCGTTTGCAGGAAGGAGCACTCTTGCAAAAAGATATTTCATCTCGTATTCAAAAAATACTGGACTTACTTTTAGAGGTTGAACCTTTTGAAAAGGCTCGAATAGAACAGATCAAAAGTCGAATTCAAAAAAACCTTGAAGGTTTGAAATCAGATACCAGTATTGATCAAAACAGATTTGAACAGGAGCTTATTTATTATCTCGAAAAAATAGACATTACCGAAGAAAAAGTTCGTTTAAAACAGCATGGTAAATATTTTTTAGAAACCATAAACGGAACAGGGAGCCTCGGTAAAAAGCTGGGTTTCATCTCTCAGGAGATCGGACGTGAAATTAACACCCTGGGTTCAAAAGCGAATGAAGTAAATATGCAAAAGATCGTCATTCAAATGAAGGATGAACTCGAAAAAATAAAAGAACAACTCTTTAATATTTTATAAATGAAAGGGAAACTCTTCATATTTTCTGCTCCTTCAGGAGCTGGCAAAACTACCTTGGTTAAAAATTTGTTGGCAGCAGGTGATTTAAAACTGGAGTTTTCTATTTCAGCATGCAGTCGTGCAAAGCGTGAAGGTGAAACCGATGGGAAGGATTATTATTTTTTAAGTGCTGAGGATTTCAAAAAGAAGATTAAAAACAATGAATTTCTGGAATGGGAAGAAGTTTATGAAGATCATTTTTATGGAACGCTTCGATCAGAAATTGATCGGATTTGGGCCAACGGAAATCATGCCATTTTTGATGTGGATGTAGTCGGTGGACTAAACATCAAAAAAAATTACCCGGACGATGCTCTTGCCATTTTTGTCATGCCTCCATCCTTAGAAGTTTTAAGAGAACGGTTGATTGGTCGCTCAACTGAGTCAGAAGAGAACCTGAAAAAGCGGCTTGATAAAGCCAAACATGAATTAACATATGCCAATCAGTTTGATGTGCAGGTAGTTAATGAATTTAAAGAAGTGGCTTGTGAAGACGCTCGCAAGCTCATACTTGATTTTTTGAAGAATTAGCTCAAATACTCTTATCTTGATACTGGTTACTTGAATCTAATTTCTAGAACTATGAAAGCAGTTATTTTACCAAATTACAATCCCAACCTCATCAGGGCAATACTTGGTATGAAGGTGGAGAATAAATTGATGCCGGTTCCGGCCAAGGGAGAAGTTGTGATAAAAATTCATGCATCCCCTTGTAACCCCTCAGATATTGCATTTCTTACCGGAGGGTATAATATTAAAAAAACACTTCCGGCCATTCCTGGATTTGAGGGTGTTGGAACCATTGAATTTGTTGGAGAAGGCGTTTTAAAAGAAATGATTGGGAAAAGGGTCAGCTGTTTTGTTCAGAATGATAAAAGTGGAAGCTGGTCAGAATATGTTATTTCAACACCCGATGAATGCATTTTTTTGAAAGATGAAATGCCTGATGATCAGGCTGCATGTTTTGCCGTTAATCCTTTTACGGCCTATGGTTTATATAACTTGGCCAGAGAAAAATCATCCAAATGCATCATCCAGAATGCTGCAAGCGGTCAGGTTGGTAAATTTATCCGGATTCTGGCCAAAAAAGATGGGATTCAGGTGATTAATATTGTACGAAAACCTGAACATATTGAACTTTTGAAATCAGAAGGAGAAACAGAAGTTTTAAATGCCACTGACAAGAAGTTTGAGGAATCACTTGCTTTGAAAGCTAGTAAGTTAGGTGCTGATATATGTTTTGATGCCGTAGGAGGATCACAAAGTGGTCAAATCATAAATGCCATGCCTGCCGGGGCTGAACTTATTTTATATGGTGGACTCTCGGGAGCTGATTTATCCCATATTGATGCTTTGGGTCTTATCTTTGACCGAAAAGTGTTAAGCGGTTTTAATTTAATGGATTGGATGGCTGATTTGGAGGAAGGTGAATTCGAAGATATTTCTGAGTATTTACAAGATTTATTTATTGATGGCACTTTTAAAACAACGATCTCTGATTCTTATTCTTTGGATCATATTGTGAAAGGAATCAGGGCTTATATAGGAAATATGAGTGCTGGCAAAATATTAATAAAACCATAATTTTATTATTTCTGTCATTTCGAATCCGATTTATCGGATGAGAAGTCTCGGGAATGCATGATGGAGATTTCTCGAGTAAAACTCTTCGAAATGACAAGTTAAAAACAAAATGAAAAAAGTAGGATTATATTTCGGATCATTTAATCCCATACATATCGGGCATTTGGTTATTGCCGAATACATGGTTGAAAATACCGATTTGGATGAATTGTGGTTTGTGGTTTCACCGCACAATCCACTCAAAGAAAAAAAGACCTTACTGGCTGACAATCACCGTTGGTATATGGTAAATTTGGCCATTGAAAATGATGCTCGGTTTAAGGCTGTTGACATTGAGTTTCACATGCCGCAACCTTCTTACACCATCGATACTTTAAGCCGATTGAACGAAAAATATCCCAACAATGTATTTGTTTTGGTTTCCGGTTCCGATATTTTTAAAAATTTCCACAAGTGGAAGAATCATGACGTATTAATCAAACGCTTTCCCTTTTATGTTTATAACCGACCTAACTTTCAGTTAGGTACGTATGAAAACCATCCACAGATTAAACTTTTTGAAGCCCCGCAGATGGAAATATCATCCAGCTTTATTCGGAAAAGCATTAAAGAAAAAAAGCAAGTCCAGTATTTATTACCACCCAAAATTGATGCATACATCAAAGAAATGAATTTTTATAGAAAATAAAATGCTGAAAATGAAACAACCCGTAAAGCAATATTCCGATATGAAACCCTGGCAACAAAAATTAAACAATGTCATTTTCGGGTATGAGACCTTTGCCGGTCGACTTTTTGACGTTGTTTTATTAATCGTAATTATTTTAAGTGTAATTGCGGTAATGCTTGAAAGCGTAAATTCTATTGCCCTTGAATATGGAAAATCCTTAAGAATTATAGAATGGATATTTACCATTTTATTTGCTTTTGAGTACATCGGTCGAATTGTTTCTTCACCCCGCAAATGGAAATATGTCTTTAGTTTCATGGGGATCGTTGATCTTCTGGCCACTTTACCAACTTTTATCAGCATTTTTGTAGCCGGTGCCCAAACTTTATTAATTATTCGTTTCATTCGATTGGTCAGGGTATTCCGAATCTTAAAACTGAGTCGTTACATGAAAGGAGCCAATATGTTACGACAGTCTTTGATTGACAGTAAACATAAAATCATCGTATTTTTTGGTTCAGTCATTATCATTGTGGTTGTGATCGGTACTTTAATGTATTTAATTGAGCATGGGCAGAATGGTTTCAACAGCATCCCACGTAGTATTTATTGGGCCATTGTAACCATCACTACGGTGGGTTATGGTGATATCGCACCGGTAACGGTTTTGGGTCAGAGTATTGCTTCTTTATTAATGATTGTAGGTTATGCTATTATTGCGGTGCCTACCGGAATTGTTACCAGTCATATGATGAAGGCTCAAACCAAAGGCAAAAATGCATATTGTCCAAAATGTAAAACAAAACGGATACCCGAAGATGCACTTTATTGTCACCATTGCGGGAATAAGTATTAGCAAAACATAGGTATTAAGCATCAAAATACCAGATGTAACCTTAGGAGGATTTAAACCTTCGTAGGGTTATTCATGACTTATTTCAACCTTTGATTTAAGGGTTTAATTTTAAATTACATAGGTTTTATCCTCCTGTTTATAGAATTATTTTCTATCAATTTTCTTTTTTAATAAATTTATCGTGGAAATTGCATGTCGCAAGCTTCATCAAATAAAAATTATTAAAATGAAAAAACTACTGATCTTAGCATTAATATCTCTGATGATGGTGCCAGTTATGCAAGTTTCTGGTGCTAAGAAGAAGTCTAAAAAACCAACTTTTTCGTATAATGAAAACCTCTATAATGCACTTGAATGGAGATCGATAGGCCCCTTTAGAGGAGGTCGATCAGCTGCAGTTACGGGTGTAGCTGGTAAGCCAAATTTATATTATATGGGTGCTACCGGCGGCGGTGTTTGGCGAACCAAGGATGCCGGGAACAGTTGGGAAAATATTTCGGATGGATTTTTTGGAGGCTCGATTGGGGCAGTTGCCGTAAGTGAATGGGATAATAATGTGATGTATGTAGGAGGAGGAGAAAAAACCGTTCGGGGTAATGTTTCTTCAGGATCAGGGATGTGGAAATCTATGGATGCAGGAAAATCCTGGAAATCAATAGGATTACCCAACTCACGTCACATTTCACGAATCAGAATTCATCCTAAAAATCCGGATCTTGTTTATGTGGCTGTTATGGGTGATTTGTTCAAATCATCAGATGAAAGAGGAGTGTTTCGCTCATCCGATGGAGGAAAGACCTGGGAGAAAATTTTATTTGCCAATGCTGATGCAGGAGCCATTGATTTAGTGATGGACCCAAACAATCCAAGAGTCTTGTATGCAAGTACATGGAGAATTAGAAGAACCCCCTACAGCCTGGATAGTGGAGGTGAAGGCTCTGATCTATGGAAAAGTATTGATGGAGGAAACAATTGGGTAAATATAACTTCTAACGAAGGACTTCCAAAAGGCGTTTGGGGTATCGTAGGAATTGCCGTTTCACCTTTAAATTCTGATCGTATCTGGACCATCATTGAAAACGAAAATGGTGGCGTTTTCCGATCCGATAATGGTGGAAAATCTTGGAGAAAATTGAATGACAGCCGATCATTGCGTCAGCGTGCTTGGTATTATTCACGAATCTATGCCGACACCAAAGATGTGGATGTTGTTTATGTATTGAATGTAAATTATCATCGTTCAAAAGATGGAGGAAGAACTTTCCAAAGATTTAATGCACCTCACGGTGACCATCATGATTTATGGATATCTCCTGAAAACAATCAACGCATGATTATTGCTGATGATGGTGGAGCACAGATTACTTACGATGGTGGTTATAATTGGTCGAGTATGATGAACCAACCAACCGCGCAATTTTATCGTGTAACCACTGATAATCACTTCCCTTATAGAATTTATGGGGCACAACAAGATAATTCTACCGTAAGAATTGCCCACCGTACTTCGGGCTGGTCAATTGGTGAAAGTGACTGGGAACGTACTGCAGGAGCTGAAAGTGCTCATATTGCTGTTGATCCGGAAGATGATGATATTGTTTATGGTGGTAATTACGGGGGCTATTTGATGAGAATCAATCATCGTACCGAAGAAAGAAGAGCTGTAAATGTTTGGCCCGACAACCCCATGGGGCACGGAGCTGAAGGAATGAAATACCGTTTTCAATGGAATTTCCCCATCTTTTTCTCTCCTCACAATCCGGATAAATTGTACGCAGCCTCCAATCATTTACATGTTTCAACAGATGAAGGTCAGACTTGGGAAATCATCAGCCCGGATTTAACCACCAATGATCCTGAAAAGTTAAAATCTTCAGGTGGACCTATAACTCAGGATAATACCAGCGTAGAATATTATTGTACCATTTTTGCCGCATGCGAATCGCCTTACGAAAAAGATTTACTTTGGGCTGGATCGGATGATGGATTGCTTCATGTAAGTAAGGATGGCGGAAAAACCTGGACCAATGTTACGCCGAAGGGAATGCCTGAATTTATGATGTTTAACAGCATTGATGCCGACCCCTTTGTAAAAGGGGGTGCGTATGTTGCCGGAACCCGATATAAACTGGGTGATTACCAACCCTATCTTTACAAAACAAAAGATTATGGCCAAAGCTGGGAGAAGATAACCACTGGAATTGAAGACCAACATTTTACCAGGGTTGTGCGTGCAGATCCTAAAAAAGAAGGACTGCTTTATGCCGGAACTGAAAATGGCATGTACATTTCTTTTAATGATGGTGAAAATTGGCAAAGTTTTCAAATGAATTTACCCATCGTACCAATTACTGATTTAACCATTAAAGATGATAACTTAATTGCTGCAACCCAGGGTCGTAGCTTTTGGATGATTGATGATTTAACTCCCCTTCACCAATTAAGTGAAGAAGTTGCAAACAGTGATTTCTATCTTTACAAACCCATGCCAAGTTGGAGAATTGGTGGCAGAGGTGGTCGTGCAAGTCGAACTGCAGGAACCAATCATCCGGGAGGAGCCATGATTCATTTTTATCTAAAAGAGAAAAACAAGAAAGATCAGATTTCGCTGGAGATCTTTGAGCAGGACGGAAGTTTGATTAAAAAGTATAGCACCCAGCCTGATCGAACAGCGAAAGAAGAGAAATTGAATGTTAAATCCGGAATGAATCGTTTTGTTTGGAATATGATGTATCCGGGCGCTGATGGTTTTAAAGGAATGATTTTATGGGGTGCTTCTATGAGCGGACCCAAAGCTTTGCCAGGGATTTACACTGCAAAATTAAGTGTAAATGAGAATGTTCAGGAAACCACTTTTGAGATTGTTAAAGATCCGCGAACCGATGCTACGATGGATGATTTACAACAACAATTTGATTTTCTGATTTCTGTTCGTGACAAACTTTCAGAAACCAATAATGCCATAACGAAAATCCGCGAAGCTAGAAAACAAATGAATTTGGCAACTTCAAAAATGAAAGGTGATGAATTTTCTGACCTTCATAAAAAAGCGAAATCCATTTTGAAAAGCATGAAAGTTATTGAAGAGGCGCTTTATCAAACCAAAAATCAAAGCCGTCAGGATCCTTTGAATTTCCCCATTAGATTAAACAATAAATTAGGTCATTTAAATTCATTGGTATCTGCAGGTGATTATAAACCAACTGCTTCGGCTGTTGAATTTAAGAAAGAAGTAACTGCATTAATTGATGCAGAACTTAAAAAATTAAAAGAAGTGTTTGAAACTGAAGTTCCTGCCTTTAATAAAATGGTGAAGGAAAAAGAAGTGGATGCAGTGATTTTGCAAAAGTAACGTAACTGTCATTTCGATCCCGATTTATCGGGAGAGAAATCCCCTTGAACAAGGAAACTTTGTTGGAGATTCCTCACTTTGTTCGGAATGACAACAAAAAAAGGGACGATACCCTCATGAGGATGTCGTCCCTTTTTTCAAAAGTGTGATTGGAGCCGAAGTCACATTTCGACTTTGCCCAATGTTTCATCTCCAAATAGGGTGACGCCCATAAAAAGCACCCTGAGTGTTCCGTGGGAACGTATCGAAGGGTACATTTACAAAATACCCTACGAGCGTTTTAAACGCTCGTAGGGTTATGCTGTTTAAAAATTTATTAATTTATTTTGAAGCAGCCATAGCTTCAACTTCAGCTACAGTTTTTGGAATGGGTTTTCCCAGTACCCGATGTCCGGTTTCAGTTACAAGTACATCATCTTCAATTCTTACACCTCCAAAATCTTTATAAGTTTCTACTTTATCAAAATTGATAAATTCAGTATTGGTGCCTTCCTTTTTCCATTTCTCAATCAATTCAGGAATGAAATAACATCCGGGCTCAACGGTTAAAACAAAGCCTGGTTGTAATTCACGACCCAATCGTAGATAAGCAGTTCCAAACTGAGTAGATCGAATGGTATTTTCATCATAACCTACCAGATTTTCACCTAAACCTTCCATGTCGTGAACATCTAATCCCATCATATGACCTAATCCGTGAGGCATAAATAAAGCGTGAGCACCAGCCTTAACAGCTGCATCTAAGTCGCCTTTCATTAATCCCAATTCCTTCAATCCTTCAGCAATGACTTTACAAGCTGCGAGATGAATTTCCCGGTATTCAATGCCTGGTTTTATGAGTTCGATGGCTTTAATATTGGCTGCTAAAACGATCTCATAAATTTCTTTTTGTCGCTGGCTGAATTTTCCGCCAACCGGAGTGGTTCGGGTAATGTCACTTGAATAATGTGTAGTAGTTTCAGCACCAGCATCGGCAATCATCATCCGGCCTTCGGTTAAGGTGTTTCCATGATAGTGATTGTGCAATGTTTGTCCATTGATGGTTAAGATAATGGGGAATGAAACAGGGCCTCCCTGTGCCAATGAAATGCCTTCCATGGTTCCGGCAATTTCGCGTTCAACTACCCCTTCTTTGGCCATTTTCATGGCAGTAGTATGCATATCGTAAGCAATATCGACGGCTTTTTCAATTTCGGCAATTTCGTATTCATCTTTAATGGAACGAAGTTTTACCACCGCTTTTACCAATTCTTCAGAAACATAATCTTTAACTCTGGCAGTTAAAAATCCCAGCAATTGTTTGATTTGTACCAATCGGTCTCCGCGGTAATAAGGAAGGAAATGAACTTTTCTTCCAGCCCGGATTTGAACAGCTAAAAATTCAGCCAGTTCAGTATAAGGAGCTGTATTTTCAACACCAACTTCAGCAGCCTGATCTTTAACAGTTGGCTGAGGTCCCATCCAGATAATATCTTCAATATCAACATCGTTGGCAAAAATGTAATCTTTGTCATTGTCAATGTCAACAACTCCAACAAAATCAGGGAGATCCAACCCGAAGAAATATAAAAAATCACTATCCTGACGGAAGTGATACGTATTGGCAGGATAATTATATGAGGCTTCGGAATTACCAAAAATTAGGGCCAAGCCTGAATTCATCTCTTTTTTTAATCGATTTCGGCGATCGATATAAACTTCTTTTTTAAACATAATTGTATGGTTTTTTATTTATTTTTTAATTTTTTGTCAGCTAAAAATCTTTTATTGATTAATTAGCACATTCTCAAATTATCACATTGTCTAATTGTTTTCGGCCATTAAAGCTTCTATTTCATCCGGATCAATCGGGATGTTTTTCATTAAATCAACAGGTCCCTTTTCTGTAATTAAAATATCATTTTCGAGCCGTATTCCTATTTTCTCTTCTAAAACATACAAGCCTGGTTCGCAGGTAAAAATCATCCCTGCTTTCATTTTTTCGTGTTTGGTTCCCACATCATGAACATCCAATCCTAAATAATGCGAAGTACCGTGCATATAATATTTAAATAAAACGGCATTGGCTTTTGTAGGATCTTTAGATTCTTCTTGAGTCATAAGCCCCACCTTTACCAATTCTGTTTTCATAAGTTCATTAACATCTTTATTTAATTGATCAACAGTATTGCCAATCACCAACAGTTTTATGGCTGCTTTTTGTACCCTTAAAACCGCATCATAAATTTCCCTTTGTCGTTTTGTAAATTTTCCGTTTATGGGGATGGTTCGGGTTAAATCAGCTGCATAATTTGCATATTCAGCTCCAAAATCCATGAGTAGGAGATCCCCATCTTTGCAAATTTTGTCATTTTCAATGTAATGGAGGGTGCAGCCATTTACTCCGGATGCGATGATGGGAGCATAGGCATGACCATTGGCGCCATTCTTTGTAAATTCATATTCTATTTCGGCCTGAACTTCGTACTCTTTTAAATTGGGTTTGATGTTTTTTAAAACACGTTTAAAAGCTTTTCCGGTGATGTCGATGGCTTTTTGAATCAGCTCAATTTCGAGCTGCGATTTTATGGTTCTTAATTCAGCAAGCAGAGGAGCAGATCGTTCAAAATTATGGCCTGCATATTTGGTTTTTAAGGTTTCAGAAAAACGATGATCTCGGGAAGGAATCTCAGTTGAGTATTTGGTGTATTCATTAAAATTAATGTAGATGTGATCTGAGGCCAAAATAATTTCATTCAATGTAAGCTCCATTCGGCCCATGTCCATCACTGTTTTAATGCCTGAAATATTTTTGGCTTCAGCTTTGGTTAATTTATGTCCAAACCAGGTTTCCATTTGTTCGTCGGCTTCCAGCAAAAACAATACTTCCCTAAGTTTCGGATTTGGGTGGTTTGGGGCTATGACCAAAATGCTTTGCTCCTGTTCTATCCCCGATAGGTAAAAGAGGTCGGAGTTTTGTCGATAAGGAAAATTTTGATCTCCATTTCTGTGATATTCATCATTTGAATTAAAAATTGCTACAGCATTAGACTTCAACTTTTTAATAAAACTCTCTCTGTTTAAGCTGAAAAAATTTGAATTTATGGGATCGTATCGCATTACGGCTAATTTTATTTATAAACGTTAAAAATATGAATCAAAATGATACTAAATTGAAATTAAAAATTAAATTTGTTAGAGAAATAATAAGCAACAAAAATAGAAATTTACACCCAAATAAGCCAACGATACGTGTTCTAAAGAATAAAAATCAAATTAATCTTACGAAAATATAGAATTTCTTCTGTTAAATAAAAATCATTATGAGTAATCAAAACGTATTTTCATCAATAACAAAGAAAGTTACTACCGCAATAGCTGGCCTTTTTTTGATCATTTTTTTGATGGTCCATCTAGGAATCAATCTATTTATTTTACCCATTACTGAAAACCATCAGGAAATGTTTGCTGCTGCAGCTCATTTCATGGGTACAAACTGGCTGGTGAAAGCTTTCGAGATTGTGCTAATGGGTGCTTTCTTAGTTCACATTTTTATAGGTGTTTTTCTCCAATTTCAAAACTGGGCGGCTCGCGGACAGCAGTATAAAGTGAAAAGTAAATCAACAACTTCCTTTATGTCGAGGTATATTATTTATACCGGCATTATGATTTTGTTGTTTTTAGGGTTACACTTTTATCATTTTTATTTCATCAAATTGGGTTTGGTTGAAGCTCCATTGGCTGCCAATATTCCTCATCCTCAGGAAGAATACTTTTATGAGTTGGCTGTATATTTATTTTCCAATGAAATTATTTATTCAATTCTTTATATTATTTCCTTCATTTTCTTAGGAATTCATCTCAATCATGCATTTCAATCTGCATTTCAAACACTTGGGTTGAATCATAAAAAGTATACGCCTGCCATTAAAACCATAGGTAAAATTTATTCAATCGTTGTACCTATCGGTTATATCATCATACCTCTGTATTTTTTGATTTTAGGATAAAAGATAATTTTTTGCTCGCATATAAAGATTAAAACAATGACAAAACTTAATGCACAAATTCCGGAAGGGCCATTGGCAGAAAAATGGACAAAATATAAAGCCACGGCCAGTTTAGTAAATCCTGCCAACAGAAAAAAACTAGATGTTATCATGGTTGGAACCGGACTGGCTGGTGCTGGTGCGGCTGCAAGTCTTGGTGAAATGGGATATAATGTGAAAGCATTTTGTTTCCAGGATTCTCCTCGTCGCGCACACTCTGTGGCGGCTCAAGGTGGGATCAATGCCAGTAAAAATTATAAAAATGATGGTGATAGTGATTATCGTCTTTTTTATGACATGATTAAAGGAGGCGATTATCGGGCGCGTGAGGCGAACGTTTATCGCGCTGCAGAAGTAAGTAATGCAACCATCGATCAATTAACAGCTCAAGGTGTTCCATTTGCTCGTGAGTACGGTGGAACTCTAGATAATAGATCTTTTGGAGGTGTGCAGGTTTCCAGAACTTTTTATGCAAAAGGTCAAACCGGACAACAATGTTTATTGGGTGCTTATTCAGGAATGATGCGACAGGTTAAAGCGGGTACAGTTACCATGTATCCTCGTCGTGACATCATCGACATTGTTGTGATTGACGGAAAAGCCCGAGGTGTGATTGTTAGAAACTTAGTGACTGGTGAAATTGAGCGACATGCTGCACATGCTGTAGTTTTAGCAACCGGTGGTTATGGAACGGTTTATTATTTATCTACACTAGCCGTTAATTCAAATGCGAGTGCAGCCTGGAGTGCTTTCAAAAAAGGAGCATTTTTTGCAAATCCAAGTTTTATTCAAATTCATCCAACCAGTATTCCGGTACTTAACGATTATCAGGCAAAGTTGACATTAATGTCTGAATCATTAAGAAATGACGGGCGAATTTGGACTCCATTGAAAAAAGGTGATAAGCGTCATGCAAATGATATTCCAGAAGAAGAAAGAGATTATTATTTGGAGAGAAGATATCCAGCATTCGGTAACCTGGTTCCTCGTGATGTAGCTTCTCGTGCTGCTAAAGAAAGATGCGATGCGGGTTATGGAGTTGGTGAAACCGGCTTAGCAGTGAATCTTGATTTTAAAGATGCGATTGCCAAGCAAGGGAAAGCCGCTATCGAAAATAAGTACGGAAACTTATTTGAGATGTACGAAAAAATTACCGGCATCAACCCATATACTGAACCCATGCGAATATATCCAGCCGGACATTATACCATGGGCGGACTCTGGGTAGATTATAACTTAATGACTACCGTTCCCGGTTTATTTGCCATTGGCGAATCCAATTTCTCCGATCATGGTGCTAACCGTTTGGGAGCAAGTTCATTGATGCAGTGCGCAGGTGATGGACTTTTTATCCTTCCTTACACCATTAGTAATTATTTGGCAGATGAAATTAAAACACCTCGATTCTCGACCGAATTACCTGAATTTGAGGAAGCAGAAAAATCTGCACGTGAAAAGATAGATAAATTATTGGCCATTAAAGGAACAGAAACGGCAACCTCTTTCCATAAACGATTGGGTAAAATCTTATGGGATTACAGTGGTATGTCTAGAAACGAAGAAGGCTTAAAGAAAGGTTTAAAGCTTGTTAATGAGCTTCAGGCAGAATTTTGGGAGAAACTAAGAATCCCGGGAGGTGAGGATGAAATCAATCAGGAACTTGAAAAAGCGGCAAGAATTGCTGATTTCTTTGAGGTAGCCAAATTGATTATCACTGATGGTTTAAATCGAAAAGAAAGTTGTGGTGCACACTTCCGCGAAGAAAGCCAAACGGATACTGGTGAGGCCAAGCGTGATGATAAAAACTACGCATATGTGGCAGCTTGGGAATTTATGGGCGACGAGAAAGCTCCAAAGTTGCATAAAGAGCAACTAAAATATGAATTTGTTGAAGTTAAAGAAAGAAGTTATAAATAGAATTTAGATGCTAGACGCTAGAAGTTAGACAAGTCTAATTTCTAAAATCTAAAGTCTTAAAATCTTTAGAATATGAAAGTAAAACTTAAAATTTGGCGACAAAAAAACGCAAAAGCTAAGGGTAAATTTGTGGATTATGATCTGGATGAGGTTTCAACTGAGATGTCATTTTTGGAAATGTTAGATGCGTTAAATGAAAAGTTAATATTAGGCGGTGATGAGCCTGTAGCTTTTGAGCACGATTGCCGAGAGGGAATTTGTGGTTGTTGCAGCCTTTACATCAATGGTCGGCCACATGGTCCGGGCGAAAAAACAACCACTTGTGAATTGCATATGCGATCGTTTAAGGATGGAAGTACTATTGTTATAGAACCATTCAGAGCCAAGGCTTTTCCGGTGATGAAAGATTTGATTGTTGATCGAAACGCTTTTGATAAAATCATGTCGGCCGGAGGTTTCATTTCTGTAAATGCTGGTTCAGCTCAAGATGCCAATTCTATTTTAATTAAGAAGGAAAAATCTGATGAGGCTATGGATGCTGCAACTTGCATTGGTTGCGGAGCCTGTGTGGCCGCTTGTAAAAATGCTTCCGCCATGTTGTTTGTATCGGCCAAAGTTTCGCAATATGCCCTTCTAGAGCAGGGTAAAGTTGAGGGTAAAGAGCGGGTTCAGGCCATGGTATCGAAAATGGATGAACTTGGATTTGGAAATTGCACCAACACCTATGCTTGTGAAGCTGAATGCCCTAAAGGGATTTCAGTGGAAAATATTGCAAGAATGAATCGGGAATTTTTAGGTTCTAAATTGACATAAATTTTACTCTAATATTAGATATAAGTCGGCCTGTTATTATTTAATAACAGGCCTTTCTATTTAAGGAAATGATTTACATTTTGCATATCTTTGAAGACAATGTTATTTAAAGAAATTATAGGTCAGGAGGCCATTAAAAAAAGCTTGATTCAAACGGTTAAAGAAAACCGGGTGAGTCATGCACAACTGTTTTTGGGGCAAAATGGAAGTGGAAAACTAGCATTGGCTGTGGCTTATGCGCAGTATGTTAACTGTAAAAACCGAACGGATGAAGATTCATGTGGTGTTTGTCCGTCCTGTGTAAAGTATCAAAAACTGATACATCCGGATTTACATTTTATTTATCCCATTGCTGCAACCAAAGAATTTAAAAAACCTAAAAGCATTGATTTTATCGAGTCTTGGCGATCACTCTTGTTTGAAAATAAATTTTATATCAATTTAAATCAATGGCTGGAAAAGATTGAAATCGAAAATAAGCAAGGAATTATTAATGCGGAGGATTGCAATTCTATCATTAAAGCCCTGGGATACAAATCGTATGAGGCTGAATATAAAGTAATGATCATTTGGATGGCCGAAAAAATGTTTCATGCAGCCGCACCCAAATTATTAAAAATACTGGAAGAACCACCTGAAAAAACTTTATTTATTCTTGTTTCTGAAAATCAGGATCATCTATTAAGCACCATACTTTCTCGAGCTCAATTGGTTAAAATTCCCAGAATTAAGGACGTTGATTTGGAACAATCTATTATGGCTGAAGGTGAGCATGATGAAGCAAATATTAAAAGAGCTGTCAGCATTTCTGAAGGAAATTATAAATTAGCTAAAAAGCATCTTCAATCTACAGAAGCAGATAAAGTAAACTTCCTGAAATTTAGGGAATGGATGAGGTGTTGTTTTACAAGTGATCTTCCCAAATTATCAAGTTTTGTGAGCGATTTCTCCAAATGGGGCCGGGAACGACAAAAAAGGTTCTTTCTTTATGCACTTCAGATTTCAAGAAGCTGCATGCTAGTAAATTATGGACAAAACCAATTGGTTAAACTGGGGCAGGAAGAATTGGATTGGCTCATCAAGGGTTTTTCTCCATTTATCAATAATGCAAATATAAATGAGTTTGCAAAAGAGTTTAATGATGCACACTATGCCATTGAACGAAATGCTAACCCATCCATACTTTTAATGGATATTTCGTTAAAAGCAACGAAGTTACTTAAGGTGAAAGCGGATTGAGAAACTCAAAATTTGTAAATTTGCAAATAATTTGAATTCAATGAATGACGATAATAAAGATAAAGATAAGGACGAACAATTGTTTTTGAGCCGTGGTTGTGGTTGTAAACCAGATCCTAACAATACAGAAAATAAAGTTTTTGAACATCAATGTTGTAAGCTGGATGAATTTGACTGGCTTAAGGATGTGAGCTTGCCTTCTTCGGTGCCGGTTTTTGATTGTGTGGAAGTTCGATTTAAAAATAGCCGAAAGGATTTTTATCGGGTAACCGACAACATCGAAATAAAAGTTGGTGAAATAGTCGCAGTTGAAGCATCTCCCGGCCACGATATCGGAATTGTTTCACTGGTAGGTGAAACGGCCAGATTACAAATGCGTAAAAAGCAGATTGATCCCCAATCATCAGAGATAAAAAAATTGTATCGCCACGCACGTACTTACGATATTGAGAAATGGGTGATTGCTGTTGAGAAAGAATCATCGACAATGATCAAAACCCGTAAAATCGCCTCTGATCTGAAATTGGAGATGAAAATCAATGACGTAGAATATCAGGGAGATAGCACAAAAGCCATTTTTTATTATACCGCAGAAGAAAGGGTTGATTTTCGAGAATTGATAAAAAAATTGGCAGAGGCTTTCAAGATTAGAATAGAAATGAAGCAAATTGGAGTCCGACAGGAAGCTGCCCGACTTGGAGGAATTGGTTCGTGTGGAAGAGAGCTTTGTTGTGCCACCTGGATGACCAACTTCAGGTCAGTAACCACCAGTTCGGCAAAAGCTCAGCAATTGTCCTTAAACCCTCAGAAACTTGCCGGTCAATGTTCAAAATTAAAGTGTTGCCTCAATTATGAATACGATAATTATGTGGAGGCTTTAGGCGAATTCCCTGATCAGGATCTTATTTTAAAAACCCAAAAGGGGAATGCCATGCATCAAAAGTCTGATATCTTTAATAGACAGCTTTGGTATGCCTATACTGACAATCCTAATAACTTCATTGCTCTGTCGTTAGAGAAAGTGAAGCTTATCATCAAAATGAATAAGAACAATAAGAAACCTAAAAATTTAGAGGATTTTTCAGAGGTGATCGAAGAGAAAAATGATTTCGGAAATATTCTCGAACAGGATGATTTGAATCGCTTTGATAAAAAAAGAAAATCAAGCAATAAATCGCGAAAAAAAACATTTAAATAAAAAGTATTTTCAATGAAACCTGATCGATATCCGATTCTTGTATCACTATTTGTTTTATTGCTGTTAGTTTCGTGTAATTCCGAATTGGTAATTAGTGAGCATAAAACGGTTTCTGAGACATGGAGTAAGAATGATACAATGGGTTTCGAATTTAATATAATCGACACTCTGGCTTTTTATGAATTTTATATAAATGTCAGACATAACCTTAAGTATCCTTATCGAAACATACATTTTTTTATTCAAACCGAATTCCCAAATGGGAACATAAGCCATGATACCATAGAATGTGTTTTGGCTAATGTTAGAGGGAAATGGTATGGAAAAGGTTTTGGAGATATTAAAGAAAATGAAATATTAATCAGAGAAAATCTGCGATTTCCAATTTCCGGAACCTATCAAATTGACTTTGTTCAGGCCATGCGGGATGATGAATTAATTGGAATCTCTGATATTGGAATTTATATAGGCAAATCATCTGCAAATTAACGATTTATAAACACTTCTAAATGGAAGAAAAAGCAAAGACAAAGAAAATTGTATTTAATTATATCATAAAATTCTGGATCCTTTTTTCAGTTGGCATTTTAATGGTGGTAATGATGTTTGTTGGAATTTCAAACGAATGGTTTGGGCCTATGCCAAGCTTCGAAGAACTTGAAAATCCAAACAGTAGTTTAGCCTCAGAAGTTTATTCAGTCGATGGAAAGTTATTAGGAACTTATTTTATAGAAAACCGTTCTAATGTTGATTATTCGCAGTTATCACCAAATCTTGTTAGTGCCTTAATTGCTGCCGAAGACATTCGATTTGCCAAACATTCAGGTATTGATAAAAGAGCATTGTTTCGTGTATTTTATGGGGTTGTTACAGGCAATCCTGGGAAAGGCGGAGGAAGTACCATTACACAGCAATTGGCTAAAAACCTTTTTCCACGTAAATCAAATCCTTCAACTTTAACACTGGCCATCGCCAAATTAAAGGAATGGGTAACAGCTACTAAGCTTGAACGTAATTACACCAAGCCTGAGATTATAGCGATGTACTTCAACATTGTCGCCTTTGGTAGTCAATCCTATGGAATAAAAGCGGCCGCCAAAACTTTTTTCAATTCTACCCCTGATTCTTTAAATCTTGAACAAGCTGCATTGATGGTCGGAGTAGTTAATGCACCAACTTACTATAGTCCGGTTCGTAATCCGGAAAGGGCTCTAAGGAAAAGAAATGTGGTTTTAAGCCAGATGAAAAAGTATGGCTACATTACACCTGAAGTTTACGATTCCGTTTCTAAAATTCCTATTGATTTATCAGAATTTGGAGTTTTGGATCACACCAAAGGACAGGCAAAATATTTCAGGGAATTTTTAAGAGGAGAATTAAAAGACTGGTGTGCAAATCATATCAAGCCTGATGGGAGTACTTATGATTTATATCAGGATGGATTAAAAATTTATACTACCATCGATTCCAGAATGCAACAATATGCCGAAGAGGCTGTTCGTGAGCATCTTTCTAAAGATTTGCAACCTACTTTCTATAAGCACTGGGAAGGCATTCCAACGGCTCCATTTGTTTTTGAAGGAGATTCAATCGAACGTGATGTAAGGAATCTCATGGACTTAAGTATGCGAAGAACTGAAAGATACAGATTGCTTCGAAATGCTGGCAAACCAATGGATACCATAAAAATGATATTTGATACTCCAGTATCGATGAAAGTATTTAGTTGGGATGGAATGATTGATACAGTGATGAGTCCTATGGATTCATTGAGATATTACAAATACATTATTCATGCCGGTTTGATGTCGGTTGAACCCAATACAGGGCACGTAAAAGCCTATGTTGGCGGAATCAATTATAATAACTTTCAATATGATCATGTAACTCTAGGAAGGCGCCAGGTAGGATCTACCTTTAAGCCTTTTTTATACACTCTGGCTATGCAGGAAGGTGAGTATTTGCCATGCAGTAAAATACCTAATATTCAACCCCGAATTCCATTACCCAATGGAAATGTATGGGAACCCAATAATGATAATGCTGAATTTAAAGGTCAGGAGGTTTCTTTAAAATATGCTCTGGCAACTTCAAATAACTGGATTTCCGGGCATTTAATGAGTAGGTATTCCCCTCAGGCTGTCATTAAAATTGCCCGTAAAATGGGTGTGAAAAGTTATATTCCTCCGGTCTATTCTATTGCTTTGGGTAGTGCTGATTTGAAATTGTCTGAAATGGCGGGTGCCTTTAATACTTTCCCCAGTAAAGGCGTTTATATTGAACCTGTCTACATTTCTAGAATTGAAGATAAAAATGGAAATGTGATTGAGAATTTCGTTCCGGAAAAGAAGGAAGCAATGAATGAAGAAACGGCTTACCTGATGATTGAATTGCTGAAAGGAGTTGTACAGTATGGAACCGGCAGAAGATTAAATTGGAAATATGGTTTAAGAAACCCTATTGCTGGTAAAACAGGAACCACTAATAATCAGTCAGATGGCTGGTTCATGGGGATTGTTCCTCAATTGACGACTGGTGTTTGGGCAGGGAATGAAGATCGTGCTGCACATTTTAGAAGTTTAACTCTGGGGCAGGGCGTAAATATGGCAGCTCCAATATGGGCCTTATATATGCAAAAAGTATATAATGATCCTTCATTAGGTTATACCAAGGATGATTTTGAAAAACCAACACATGGGATGAATATCGAATTTGATTGTGAAAAATTTGATGCTGAGAATAAAACAAAAAGTAAAATTGACGAAAAAGAAGAGTTTTAGAAATCAGTTTGTTAAGGTTTTTTGTATTTAGATCTTTTTCCAAAGATTCGCTTCCAAAAACTTGGTCTCTTCTTTGACCTATTATTGTATTCAGATCGCAATTTGGTCATTTCCATACGTTCTTTGGTTTTTGCAGTTTGTCGATTTTTATGTTGCTCTTTTAATAATTCATAGGCTTCTTCTGCTTCTTTCATCTGCTCCTTTTCTAATTTTTCTGCTTGCTTTACCCTGCTGGGTTTTAATAAGCTACATGAATTACTAATAGATAAAAGCCCGGTTATCAGTGTGATGAAGAGTATGTTTTTAAGAGCATTTTGACGCATGATTTACAAATTGTGTTTCAATGATTAAAAGAAACAAATATAATACACTAAATTACAAACAAAATAATATTTTTATACCAGCGTTAGATTACATATTTATATAAGATGAAATTATCAAAGATTCAGAAATTTGGCAGTATTCTGCTTATTACCATATTTTTAACATTCAATCTAAAGTGTGGGAAGGAAAACCCTGTAGATGAGTTGATTCCTTACGTTATGGTTAACTTTACCATAAATCCTTATTCCATTGAATTCAATAACTTGAATATCATTGGAAATTATGCTTATGTAACAGGAGGGTATCGTGGAATTATTATTTATCATGCAACACCAAACGAATATAAAGCCTTTGAACGCACATCTCCGGTAAATTTCCCGAATGATTTTGATTGTCGAGTAAGTGTTGATGAGTCTGGGTTAATTGCTGTGGATAAATGCAGTAATTCAAAATATATTTTACTGGATGGTACTCCTTTTGAAGGCCCTGCTGTACTTCCCTTAAAACAATATCATGCCCAATTTGACGGCACATACTTACACGTTTATAATTAATCCTTATAGAATTTAGGTTTTATAAATTTATTTTAATTTAAGACTGAAATTTCTAAGAAATCAAACCCTGGTAGGGTTATGCTCAAAAAAAAAGGGCAGCGATTAAACTGCCCTCATAAAAAATTGCAAAGTATTTTAGTATCTATAATGATCTGCCTTGTAAGGTCCTTCAACCGGAACCCCCAAGTATTCTGATTGTTCTGCAGTCATTGTGGTAAGTTTTACCCCAATTTGTTCCAAATGTAATCGAGCCACTTCTTCATCCAATTCTTTAGGTAAGCGATAAACACCTACTTCATATTTGTTTTTCCAAAGTTCGATTTGAGCTAAGGTTTGATTACTAAAAGAGTTACTCATTACAAATGATGGATGACCGGTAGCACAACCAAGGTTTACTAAACGACCTTCAGCTAATAAATACATTGAATTTCCATTAGGGAAAGTATATTTGTCAACCTGTGGTTTAATATTGACTTTGACGATATCGTCAGCTGTATCAATTTTTTCTACCTGGATTTCATTATCGAAATGGCCAATATTACAAACGATAGATTGATCATTCATTTGACGCATATGATCAGCTTTAATCACATCTTTATTACCTGTGGTGGTAACGAAAATATTACCTTCTGGCAAGGCATCCTCCAAAGTTGTTACTTGGAAGCCTTCCATGGCAGCTTGTAAAGCACAAATGGGGTCAATTTCGGTAACGATAACTCTGGCACCGTATGATCTCATTGAATGAGCACATCCTTTACCTACATCACCATAACCTAAAACAACGACTACTTTTCCGGCAATCATTACATCAGTTGCTCTTTTAATTCCGTCTGCCAAAGATTCGCGACAACCATATAAGTTATCAAATTTAGATTTGGTTACCGAATCGTTAACATTCATTGCAGGAACCAAAAGCTTTCCGCTTTCCATCATTTGATACAAACGGTGGACTCCGGTTGTGGTCTCTTCAGAGACTCCTTGCCATTCAGAAGCAAGATTGGTCCATTTTTTTGGATTTTCCAGATAGGTGTTCTGTAACATTTTGTAGATTACAGCTTCTTCCTGACTACCCGGAGTTTTTTTAAGTAATTCAGGGTCCTTTTCAATTTCAACACCTTTATGCAATAATAGGGTTGCATCACCTCCGTCATCAACAATAAGCTGAGGGCCTTTACCACCTGGGAAAGCCACTGCTTGAGAAGTACACCACCAATATTCTTCTAATGTTTCACCTTTCCAGGCAAAAACAGGAACACCACTCTCTGCTATTGCTGCAGCAGCATGATCTTGTGTGGAAAATATATTACAACTTGCCCATCTTACATTTGCACCTAATTCAACCAAAGTCTCAATGAGTACTGCAGTTTGAATGGTCATATGTAAAGAGCCGGCAATTCTAACATCTTTGAGTGGCTTTTCAGCAGCATACTTCTTTCTGATGGACATTAGGCCTGGCATTTCTTTCTCGGCAATTTCAATTTCCTTTCTTCCAAATTCAGCCAATTTGATATCAGCTATTTTGTAATCGGTAGTAGTTTCTATCATTTTCTATATCATTATTTTAATAAATTCAATTTGCGCCTGCGAAATTAATCAATATCTTTGGAAGTTCAAAAAAGATGGACATTCTTATTCCGAAAATTAATCTTTTATTCAATCAGTTATGCCCCTAATTTTCAATAATAAAGTCGCTGACCAAAAAGCAAATTTAGGGATTTGGGAGCTCCAAGAATCTGTTAATTCATTGCTAAGTCTGGCATCTTTAAATAAAACTGATGCGGAGACTTTTTACAAATTAAGAAATGAAAACAGAAAAAAACAATGGCTTGCCAGTAGAATTATATTAAATAAAATTTCTGGAAAGAATGAATTTTCAGTGCTCTATGAGAAAACTGGTAGGCCCATTATAAGCGACGGAATTCATCAAATTTCGATATCACACACTTCAAAATATATTGCCGTGATTATTGCAAAGTCGATAAAAGTGGGGGTCGACATAGAACGAATTCATCCAAGGATATTGAAAGTATCACATAAGTTTGTTTCACACGAAGAAGATCACTTCCTAAAAAGTCATGAAAATTTGGAAGAAAGCCTCATTCTTATTTGGTCGGCCAAGGAAACATTATTTAAGCTTAATGGCCAGGCCAATATGGATTTTAGAACAAATATCCACATTAATCCATTTGAAATTAAGAACAAAGGTTTAGTGATGGGGTCCATACAAAAGAAACCTCTTTTGACTGAGCATCAACTTTATTACCAGAAAATTGATGATCACTTTCTGGTTTATTCTGTCGGTACTATTTAAATTAAATACAAATAAATTTGTATTTATAAATCTTCTGGTTTACATTTGCCTCATATTCAAATCATCCTTTCGAAAAAGGTGTTTGACTTATAAAGAAGAGGGGAGAGATTAGGCTCTACGAACCTCTAGCAACCATCCCGTCAAACGGGAAAAGGTGCTACAACCTAGTCCGCAATAGTGGATAATGATAATTAAACACATTAATTATGAACAAACAGATGCATAATATTTAATCACTATTTAGTGATGGTTTAGTATTTCAACAATAAATTTTTGTTGTGGTTTATTGTATTTGTTTAAAAGAACTATTAAAAATGCCAGAAGAAAAGAATATATACAAAGAAATTCAGAATAGAATTCTGGTTCTTGATGGTGCGATGGGTACCATGATTCAAAATTATCATTTAAGTGAAGAAGATTTCCGGGGTGAGCGATTTAAAGATTACACCACCGATTTAAAAGGGAATAATGATTTACTTAATCTGACTCAACCAGACATTATTAGGGCCATTCATAAAGAATACCTGGATGCCGGAGCAGACATTATTGAAACCAATACCTTTAATGCCAATGCCATTTCAATGGCTGATTACCAGATGGGATCTCTTGCAAAAGAGATTAATGTCTCAGCGGCTCGTATTGCTTCAGAAGTGGCAAATGAATGCAGCTTGAATGATCCGAAGAAACCTCGCTTTGTTGCGGGTGCCATTGGCCCAACCAACAAAACAGCTTCGATGTCACCCAAAGTTGAAGACCCAGGATATCGGGCAGTAAGCTTTGATGACTTGGTAAATATTTACTACGAACAAGCGAGTGGTTTATTGGAGGGAGGTGTTGATCTATTTTTGGTTGAAACTATTTTTGATACCCTCAATGCAAAGGCAGCCATTTATGCCATCGAAAAGCTTATGGTTGACTCGAATAGAAGAGTTCCTGTTATGATTTCGGGTACTATTACTGATGCCAGTGGAAGAACCTTATCCGGACAAACTGTTGAGGCCTTTATGCATTCGGTTTCTCATATCGATTTGTTAAGTATCGGTTTAAATTGTGCTTTGGGAGCTAGAGAGTTGAGGCCATATTTGGCAGAGCTTGCATCAAAATCTTCTAATTTTATTAGTGCCCACCCGAATGCGGGTTTGCCTAACCAGTTTGGTGAATATGACGAAACCCCTGAATTGATGGCTGCTCAAATAAAAGACTTTGTCGACCATGAATATGTCAATATTATAGGTGGCTGCTGTGGAACAACTCCTGACCACATTAGAGCAATCGTTAAAATTGCAGAAAAAGCAAAAGTTCATCATCCAAAGGATAAAATACATGAGTTGAATTTAAGTGGGCTGGAGCCTTTAAAAATTTTTAAAGAAAGCAATTTTATAAACATAGGTGAACGTACAAATGTGAGTGGTTCTATCAGGTTTGCACGACTCATTCGTGAAAAAAAATATGAAGAAGCGCTTTCAGTAGCTCGCGATATGGTTGAAGGAGGTGCTCAGGTTTTGGATGTAAGTATGGATGATGGCATGCTTGATGCTGAAAATGAAATGATACGCTTTTTAAATCTGTTGGCGTCAGAACCAGAAATTGCCCGACTACCCATCATGATTGATTCCTCAAAATGGTCGGTTATTGAGGCTGGCTTAAAATGTGTACAGGGAAAGGCCATCGTAAACTCTATTAGCTTAAAAGAGGGTGAAGAAGCCTTCATTAATCATGCATCTCAAATAAAGTTATATGGAGCCGCAACGGTGGTTATGGCATTTGATGAAAATGGACAAGCTGCCAATTATGAAGATAAAATAAAGATTTGCAAACGGGCGTATGAGATTCTGACTCAAAAAGTAAATTTCCCTCCCGAAGATATTATTTTCGATCCCAATATTTTAACCATCGGAACTGGTATTGAAGAGCATAATAATTATGCCGTAGATTTTATAAAAGCAACCTCATGGATTAAGAATAATTTACCTTATGCAAAGGTAAGTGGAGGTGTTAGCAATTTGTCTTTCTCATTTAGAGGGAATAATGTAATTCGCGAAGCCATGAATTCAGCTTTTCTTTATCATGCAATAAAGGCAGGTTTGGATATGGGAATTGTCAATCCGGGCATGTTGCAAATTTATGATGAGATTCCTTCTGAATTGCTTAAGCTTATTGAAGATGTAGTTTTGAATCGGCGTAAAGATGCCACAGAGAGACTGATTGTTTATGCCGACCAGGTGAAAGAAAGCGGAAAAGTTGAGTCTAAAAAGGATTTTTGGAGAGAACAATCGGTTCAGGAACGCTTAAAACATGCGCTTGTAAAAGGAATTGTTGACTTTATTGAGGATGATGTTGAAGAGGCCAGGGTTTTGTATCCTAGAGCTTTAGAGGTTATTGAAGGCCCGTTAATGGATGGGATGAATGTGGTTGGTGATTTGTTTGGATCAGGAAAAATGTTTCTGCCTCAGGTCGTAAAAAGTGCCCGTGTAATGAAAAAGGGGGTAGCAAAATTGTTGCCTTATATTGAGCAAGAAAAAGATACGAATTTAACAGAAAGTAACCAACCAAAAGTACTGTTAGCCACGGTTAAGGGAGACGTTCACGATATTGGTAAAAACATTGTGGGGGTTGTGTTAGCTTGTAACAATTATGAAGTAATTGATTTGGGTGTCATGGTTCCGGCGAATAAAATTTTACAAACGGCTATTGATAAAAAGGTTGATATTATCGGATTAAGTGGCTTGATAACTCCATCTTTGGAGGAAATGGTTGAGGTTGCCGCAGTAATGGAGCAACAAAATTTTAAAGTGCCACTGTTGATCGGTGGGGCTACCACTTCTAAAATACATACGGCAGTAAAAATAATGCCACAATACTCATCACCAGTAATCCATGTTCGTGATGCGTCAAAGGCTGTTACTGTTACATCAAATCTTTTATCTGAAGAAAACCATGAAGCTTTTGAAAAAGAGATTAAGGATGAATATGCCAGGATGCTTCAAAAATATAATGATAAAAAAGAAGAGACATTCATCGATTTTGATTCAGCCAAGAAAAATAAATTGATATTGGATTGGGATCAGTATGAGGTTTTAAAGCCAAAGAGCAAAGGAATCAAAATATTCAAAGATTTCGATCTGAGTGAAATTAGAAAATATATTGATTGGACTTTCTTTTTCCATGCCTGGAAAATTAACGGGAAATATCCCCAGATATTTGAAGATCCCGTGAAAGGGAAAGAAGCCCGAAAACTATATGATGAGGCCCAAATTTTTCTGGATAGAATCATTGATAAAAAGATGTTGGAAGCAGAGGGTGTAATTGGATTTTATCCTTGTAATTCAGTCGGTGAAGATGTTGAAATTTATTCGAATGAAGATAGGTCAGAAATTATTGAACGTTTTAGTTTTCTTAGAAATCAGCAGCAAAAAACGGGAACTTATCCAAATCTTTCTTTGGCAGATTTTATCAGACCTAAGGATAGCGATCAGATTGATTATATCGGAGGTTTTGCCGTTACTTGCGGAATCGGGATCGAAAAATGGGTCAAACATTATGAGGATGTTTTAGACGACTACAGCTCCATCATGCTTAAGGTTTTGGCTGATCGACTGGCAGAAGCTTTCGCCGAACTCATTCATGAAAAAGTAAGGAAGGAAGAATGGGCATATGATCCTTCAGAATCATTGAAAATTAATGAATTGCTTAAAGAATCTTATCAGGGAATCAGGCCTGCACCTGGATACCCGGCTTGTCCGGAACATTCAGAGAAAAGAACCTTGTTCAATTTGCTCGAAGTTGACCAGCATCTAAAAATTAAACTAACCGAAAACTATGCCATGTATCCTGCGGCTTCAGTAAGTGGTTATTATTTCTCTCATCCTGAATCCCAGTATTTTAATATTGGAAAGATTGGCAGAGATCAGTTAGAAGATTATGCGAAAAGGAAGAATTTGGATGTTGAAAGAGTGGAGAAGCTTCTGAACAGTAATTTGAATTATAAATAAAAAATTAAGACGAGCATATTCGTGCAATTAAATACGTGCAGTTATCTTATATGCGAGATCTGCAAGATTTTTAAAAATTATGACGGATGAAAGTTATCGAACATTTTGAGAAGGCGAAGAGTCCAAACTTTTCTTTTGAGTTATTACCCCCTTTAAAGGGCCATAATATTGATTCAATTTACAATACCATTGATAATCTAATTGAGTTTAACCCACTCAATATTAACATTACATATCATCAGGAAGAAACCATTTATAAAAAACATAGTGGTGGATTGCTTGAGCGCAAAACAGTGAGGAAGCGTCCTGGAACTGTTGCTATTTCAGCAGCCATAAAATATAAATATCCTGATGTACACGTTGTTCCACATATTATTTGTGGAGGATTTAGCAAAGATGCCACAGAGTACGCATTAATTGATTTACATTTTTTAGGGATCAAAGATTTATTGGTATTGCGAGGTGATCCATTAAAAGGGTATAAATATTTTCAGGCTGAAGATGATGGACATGCCAATGCTTCAGAATTGGTAGAACAGATTATCGATATGAACAATGGAAAATACCTGGAGGAGCATCTGGAAAATACTGCGAAAACAGACTTTTCTATAGGAGTTGCCGGATATCCTGAAAAACACATTGAAGCTCCAAACATTGATAATGATTTGGATTATTTAAAGAAAAAGGTTGATGCCGGAGCTGATTATGTGGTAACTCAAATGTTTTACGACAACCAGAAATATTTCGATTTTGTTAAAAGATGTCGTGAAATTGGGATAGAAGTTCCAATCATTCCGGGTATTAAACCGATTACTACAAAAAGAGACTTGATGCAGTTGCCTAAGATTTTCAACATTGACATTCCAGACGCATTGGTTCAGGAAATTGCAAAATGCAAAACGGACAAGGAGGTTTATCAGGTGGGCATCGAATGGGGAATTGAACAATCAAAAGAATTGGCTGCTTTTGGAGTACCAGCCATTCATTATTTTACCATTGGGATTTCAGATAATGTAAGGGCGATTGCCAAACAAATCTTTTAATCTCTCTCAACCACAAGTGATTTTACATTCATCTCTTGCCCCTGAAAGACATCATATTCAAATCCGTTGCATGTCGGACAAGGATCGTATAAAGATTCGCAGATAAAGTCGGCATCACATTTTTTACAATGCGCCATGGCTTGTTTTTTAACGATTCTTACTTCTGCTTTTGCCATGATGGTATCTTTGATTGAAGTTTCCATTGCAAATTCAAGTGCTTCAATTTCAACCCCAGATAGGGTTCCAACTTCCAACTCTATTTCGCTAACCGTACTGGCATTTGCTTTTTGGGCTTCATCATTTACAATTTCTACAATATTGTAAGCAATTGATAATTCATGCATTTTAATTGGGATTTTAAAGCCCAAAGGTAAATCATTTTTATTGAGCCAGAAAGATTTAAAGGTTCACTTATGATAAATATTTTTTAAGGATTGAAATCAATTTTCTTCCGTCGATGGGTTTTGAGATGTAATCGTTGCAACTATGGCTTAAGGCCTTTTCACGATCTCCTGAAATAGCATAAGCTGTTTGTGCAATTATTGGGATTGAAGGATTAAGAGCTTTTATTTTCACAGTTGCCTCGTATCCGTTCATAACAGGCATATTAATATCCATCAAAACTAAGTCGATTTGATGGTCGTTTTTAGTAAAAATATTAACAGCTTCTTTTCCATTTTTTGCATTTATAATTCTAACTCCCAGCTTTTCTAAATGAACCCTGAGCAATACCATGCTTGCAGCATCATCTTCTACAACCAATATGGTTTTTTGAGGATACTTTAGCTTCAATAATTCACCCTCAGAAGCATCCTCAGATGGTTTAATCTTGTTATCAGTTAGAGGGATAAGTACAGTGAAAATTGTGCCTTTGTTTACTTCAGATTCAACATGAATGGTTCCGTCCAGCAGAGATGTAAGTTTTTGTGTGACAGAAAGTCCTATTCCTGCGCCTCCATACTTACGGGTATGAGAATCATCTGCCTGTCTGAAAATGTCAAATATTAAATTCAATTTATCCGACGGTATGCCAATACCGGTGTCTTTTACCACAAATTTGACAAATGGTTTCCCTTCATTTATTTCTTTGGTAACATCAAGGTTGATCGTTCCATAATGGGTAAATTTGAGTGCGTTTTTAAGTAAGTTGAGTAAAACCTGTTTAAGCTTTTGTTTGTCTGTAAATACTTCAAAATCTTTATTGAATGGGTATTTCCCTGATATTATTTTAATGGTCTTTTTATTCAGTTTAACTTTCTCAACCTTTGTTATTTCAAGCAGATCTTCAATTATTTCATATAAGTTATGAAAACCTTTCTCGAGTTGTACTTCTCCAGCTTCAATCAAGGTAACGTCAAATAATCCTTCTACAAGTTCAAGAAGTAAAATGCCACTATTATTGATTGTTTTTACGAATCGCTCAACGTCTTTTGGTTTGGTATTCGCATCAATTAAATCTGAGAATCCAATTATAGCATTTAAAGGTGTTCGGAGTTCATGCGACATGGTTGATAGAAAAACCGATTTAAGCCGATCTGATTCAATGGCTTTTTTTAAAGCTTTTTCCAATTTCATCTCATTCTTAATACGTTGAATTGAAATACTTATTTGATGTGAGATGAATTCGAGTAATTTAACATCTTTTTTGTTGTAAGCATTTTCGTCACTATAGTTTTGCACAACAAATGCTCCCATTACAGCTTCACCAACAACCAAAGGAACACCTAACCATGATTTAGCTACTGATCCCACGGTCTCAATTTCACCGCTTTCAATCATTCTGAGAATTTCTGTTTCTGTTACGAAAAGAGGTTTCTTTCGGGTGATGACAAGACCTGTCAGACATTTCTTTGCAGGCCAAGACTCGATGTTGTCTTTTTCATCTGCCTCATATGGAGCATAAAGGCTGTCTTTTTCGCTATCATAAAATGCTACGAAGAAATTGGTGGTATCTAAAACAGACCCTAAACTCTCTTTTATGATGTGAATGAATGTTGCCAATTCCTTAGTGGTATTAGCCGCATTTGAGATTTGGTAAAGAATGTTTTGTATGAGCTCTGCACGTTTTCTTTTACTTATGTCATTTAGGACGACCAAAGAAGTATTGCCCGACAAAACCATATTATATTCACAAGTCCTAATGCTTCCGTCTTTAGCTGCAAGATTCCATTCTTGAGTCTTTATCTCTGAATTTTTATCTATTGCAGTTTCTAGAGTTTGATGGAGGGTTGTTTTTGCCAATGATCTGTATTTTTTATCAGGAAAAGCTTTTTCCATCCATTCACTGGTAGTTGGAATATCTTCAAGTGTATATCCAAAAGTTGAACTGAATTTTTTATTTAGATAGATGTTTTTATTTGCCTCTGTTATGGTAATGGGGTATGGAAATTCATCAACCGTTCTTCTGAATTCACTTTCACTTTTACTGATGGCCTGTTCATATCTCATCCGTTCAATCTCAGCAACAGCTCGGTCTGTAAATATTTGAATAATAGAAAGATCAAAACTTAGCTCAGGTATTGGTTTATTGAATATTGCTGCAACCAAACCAAGCACTTTACCTTGCGTATTAATTAAGGGGACGCCAATATAGCCTTCAGCCTTTAACTTCTTTATTAATTTGTTATTAGGGAAGAAGTCGCTTAGATTTGAAGGAAATGTACAGATTTCTTTATTAATTACTTTTGCGCTTGGAGAGTTTGCAATTGGATATTCAAAATTTTGAATAATCTGATTTTTATTACATGCTGAGATGCTTTGGATGTTTTCCTGGCTCTCATCAATTAATCCAATAAAAGTGATGTCAGATTTAAGAAGGTCGTTTATTTGTAGTACGAATTTATTTAAAAAGCCCTCACCTGTTTCCGAAAGTAAGCTTTTACTCAGGTTTGTAATGGCTTTTTCAAGTTTTCTTTGAAAGTATTGCTCAGTGATGTCTTTTACCATCGAAAGAAACCCAATAATCTTACTGTGTTCGTCAATTAAAGGTGTGTTGGTCCATTCACAAACAATGGTTCTGCCATCTTTTGTGATGTTCTCATTTATGCTGTGGGCTGAGTTGCTTCCTTTATATAATTCCTTCTTTACTTTATCGGTAATATTTTTTGTTTTTGTTGAAATAATAATTTCATCAGGTTTCTTTCCAAATGTATCTTTAGCAGAGAACCCAAATATTTGAGTTGCAGCCGGATTCCAGGATTTAATCTTAAAGTCTGCATCTAAGGTGATTAGGCCAATTGGGAGTTTCCTGATTTGCAGATTGAGATAGTTGTTAAGCTCCCTCAGTTTTTCGGTTTTATTCTGAGCCAACTTTTCGTATTTATCTCTCTCTTTTTTAAGATTTTCTTCGCTTTGCTTAATGCGAATTAAAACTTTTACCTGCGCTAAAATTTCATGAATTTTAATGGGCTTCGACAAAAATGTTTCAGCACCGGCATTCAATGACTTTAAGCGGTAATCCTGATTTGATCCCCAGGCCGAGATCATGATAATTGGGATGTGACTTGTTGATTTATTTTGCTTTAGCTTCGTACAAATTTCAAAGCCATTTATATCAGCTAAATGGACATCAATAATAATTACATCTGGATTTTCATTAATTGCCATTTCATAGCCTTTAAGCCCTTCTTCTGTAGATAAGGCTTTGTAACCCAGTTTTGAATCATTAAAAATTGCAACATATGAAATTAAATCATTTTTATTGTCATCAATGATTAAAATCTTTTTCATAGGCGAATTAGGAGTATTAATTTCATTTAAATAGGGGGAACTGTGTATTAGGTTGTTTCTTTAATTGTTATATCATCCATGATAATTTAAAACTGCCATAAGCATATCTCTCAACCAGGTCGTTTTTAACGTCCTTGCTTTGTAATGTAACAGAATACCATATGTTTGCTCTTTCTAATTGGAACATCAAACCAAATTCAAAAGTGAACTGAATGGGTTCTACATCATAAGTAACTGGGCTTTTATTGTTAAACATACCACCTTGTATGCTGGCATCATATAAATGATATTCTAATTGAGGTTTAAAGAAAAAGAAGAAATCTCCTTTTCGCTTGGTTTTTATCTTTTTATCTTTTACAATAGATGAACCGAATAGGCTGGATTCAAAAACTTTATTAAGCTCTATGAAACTGAATCTGTTCCAAAATCCAAGAGCAATATTTGTTCTGATGGTTCCAACATTTGCAAAGGAGTAGAGGTTGATATCAGCTTGCTTGCTAAAATAATTAACCACTTTCATAGAATACATTCCATGAAAGTTAATCCCGAGGTTATTAGTGATTTGATGTTCCCATCCTTTAACACCATACCAGCCTATAAAGTCATGCATTATTTCTTGAAAGTCACCTACACCACTGGCCGGGCCCATAATCCCTAATTGTGCTCCATATCGGAGCATAGATTCATTTTCGTAGAATTTACTTTTTTGAGCATTCGCAAATAAATACCCTGCAAAGGGGCGATCGTGATCAGCAATATCAGGTTTTTTGGCATCTTCAGGTGTATACATTTTATTCCCAAGTCGAAACTCAATGACCTCTTTTACCAGTTTTGGAGTTTCTTTTTTAGGGATAAAACGATAAAAGAACATAAGTCCGTTTGTATAGTATTTGTCTTCAGAAAAGGAAACGTAGGTATCATTATCACTTTGAATACCAAGCTCACGGGTAAATAAATACTGTGACTGTGTGCCTTTACATAATAACATGAATAAAAAGACAAAAATCAAATAATTGTGATGGGTTTTATATTTCATAATTCAAAAATTCATTTTATTAATTTAGGTTTGTTTATAATTTTCACCCGACCTAGCATATCAAAATTATTCTAAAAAATATAAGAGATATTTAAAGTCCCATATGTTTGTGCTTTTACTTTATCATTTAATACCTCAATACTATTAAAGGTAACCGAGTATTTAACATTTACTCGATACATTTGGAAAATTATGCCTGTTTCAAGTGTATAGAGTACGGGCTCAATATCAAAAGTAACAGGGCTATTATCGTTAAACATACTCCCCTGAATGGTTGCATCATACGCTCGGTAATAAATCATGGGTTTTACAAATATGAAAAACTCAGAAACTCTTTGACTTCTTTTTAATGGATGTTTATCAATTAAACTTCCATAAGTGCCCGATAAATAAATCTTATTTGCAGGATAAATACTGAATCTGTTCATCAAACCTACCCCAGCATTTGTTGCAACAGTCCCAAGGTTTAAGTCTGCAATAGCATTGATGTCACATCTTTCACCGCAAAAGCGAACTACCTTTTTTGAATACATTAAATTGGCATTTAAAGCCAGCATATCTTTAATTTGATAATCCCATCCATCCACTTCATAAATGCCAAAAAATTTATGAAATTTACTTTGTATTTTCCCTCCTCCTGATGATGGCCCTATTACACCAAGATTGATACCATATTTTAAATAGGATTCGTTTTCATAGAAAAGGTTGAAGATTTTACTTGCATATAAATAGCCTGCAAATGGCCTATCTTGATCAGATACTTTGGGGGTATCACCATTTTCCGGTGTATACATTTTTATCCCAAAATTCCATTCGATGATTTTTTTGGGGAATTGAGCTTCTTCGTTATCAGGAAGATATTTATAAAAAAAAGTGAAGCCATTGGTGTAATAACCATCATTAAATAAGCTAGAATAGGCATCATTGTCTGAATACAATCCAGCTTCTTTGGTAAAAGGCTTTTGTGCTTTACCCTCAATAACAGAGATTAGGCAAAGCGTAAAAATGAATAGTGATTGCCTCATTTAAATGGATTATATTCATAGATCTAACTCAAAGATAAGTTAATTTGTTGCTGTAATTTGGTTCATTCAGGTGGGATACTTACATTGAATTGTTAATAAGATTCTGTTTCGTATTTGCATTTTTGAAGGCTTTGAGTGCTTTTAAAAAGGGTTATATTTTTGTAGCAATGAGAAATAAAAAGCCTGGAGAATACAATGATTATCCAGGCTTCATTAATAATGTTTATTATTGACTATCTCTTAAACTTATTCACTTTAAAATCTTTAGTGAATTTTTTTCCAGCCACTTCAATTTTGATTTTATAATCACCCGAGTTGACCAGTTTTTCAGAATCCCCGGTTTTTTGTTTGAGATTCCACTCAATAAAGTTTAAACCTTTTTCTCCTGTTCCTTCAAGATCTGTAATGTGTTTCCCTGATTTATCAGTGATGCTAATTGAAATGTTTGTGTTTTCATTTAGAACATAACAGAAGTTTGGATTTTTACCAGTATTTCTATACCAATAATTAGTTCCATACGGCAGCATGGCTTCTTCAATATCAAAAACAAAACAATCTTTTTGGGTATAGGCTTTAGGAAGATTTTGAATGTATTCTGCATCCATTGCCCATATGCCTCGACCATGAGTTGCTGCTACTAAAATGTTATCTCGTGGATGAATAACCAAATCATGAACATAAGTTGTTGGGAAATTCCCTGATAAACTATGCCACTCTTCGCCTCCATTGACTGAAACATATGCTCCAAAGTCGGTTCCAACATAAAGAATGTTTTTATTGTGAGGATCTTCACGAATTACATTTGTCGGACCATTAGGAATGTTTGCTGAAATATCAATCCAGGTTTCGCCAAAATCAGTCGATTTCCAGATATAAGCAGCAAAATCGTCCTCTCGTTTTCCATTTTGGGTCATATAAACAGTTCCTAAATCAAATTTTGAAGCTTCTACTTGCGATATCCATTTCTTATGAGGAAGTCCTTTATTGATTTCTTTCCAGTCGGCTCCACTGTTTTTTGTAATCCAAATTCTTCCATCATCTGTACCTGCATAAATTAATCCAAACTTTAGTACTGATTCAGAGATACTAAAGATTGTTTGGAATGGAATGTCCCCTTTCTTTTCTTCCAAATTATAGGTTAAATCCGGACTGATTTTTTCCCAGCTTTCACCCATATTCATCGATCGATGTATGACTTGAGTTCCATGATAAATGATTTGTGTATTATGGGGAGAAATAATAAAGGGTGCCAACCACTGGCCTCTTAGTTTGTCCATCCCTTCAGGAACTGGAGGCATGATTCTTTTATTGGTCCCTTCTTTAACATTTGATCGGGTTATGGTGCCATAAAAACCGGCCGAATAAACAATATCGGGATTTGTTGGGTCGATGAAATGATTGCTTCCTTCACCTCCTGGTGCATTCTCAAAATCCACACTAGGAATTTTTGAACGTCCATTACTTAGATCTACAATTCCTTTTCTGCTGCCATGATCCTGAATTGATCCGTAAACATGAAATGGTTCATCCATATCAAAATTCACATTGAAAAACTGAACAAGTGGGAGATTGTTATAAAAAGTTCGGAAATTGTCACCTCCATCATATGAGATAGCAATTCCACCATCATTCACATTTACCAGATAATCTGTATTTTGAGGGTCAATCCATAGGCCATGATGATCACTATGCATTCCTCTCAATGGTCTAAAACTCTTGCCTCCATCTTCCGACATATTTAATGCCAATCCCATCACATAAATTTTGTCAGGGTCAATGGGGTCTACTCTTATTTGCCCAAAAACCCAGCCATAGGTGCCCGACAGATTTTCCATATATGAAGTTTGTTCACTCACTTGTTTCCAGCTGGCACCAGAATCATTCGATCGGTAAACAGTTGCGCCTTTTATTCTTCCACTGCTAGGTCTTCCATAAGCATCAGTCTGATCGTTAAAAGCATCATTGGCTTCAAGCTTTTCATAATTATCAACAAATGCGTATAAAACATTGGGTTGTGCTTTGCATAAGTCGATACCTATTCTGCCTCTTTCATTCGCTTTTGGTAAACCATCATTTATGGGTTGCCAGTTTTTTCCGGCATCTGTTGTTTTGTAAATGGCTGTTCCTGTATAATCTTGTTCAGTTCGTGGGTCGTTCCAGTATTTTCTGACTCGTTGCCAGGTTGTTGCATAAAGAATATCAGGATTAGTAGGATGCATGACCAAATCATTGGCTGCGGTTTGATCATTTATGTAGAGAATTTTTTTCCAGGATTTGCCACCATCAGTCGTTTTATACAATCCACGATCTTTATTATTGGTCCATTCATGACCACCAGCTGCAACATAAACAATATCTGAATTTGTAGGATGAACAATGATTCTGGAAATTGTGTTGGTATTAATTAAACCCAAATGCTCCCATGTTTCTCCAGCATCTTTTGATCTATATATACCTGCACCTGCCTGCGAACTTCTAAAAATATTGGCTTCACCTGTTCCGGCCCAAATTACATTCGGATCTTGAGGATCGATGGCCAGGTCACCTATTGACGTTGACATCGCATTTTCAAAAATAGGTTTCCATGTCGTACCTTCATTTTCAGTTTTCCAAATCCCACCAGATGCTCCAGCTATGTATATTGTGTAGCTTTTCCCTTTGGGAGAAACAACTTCAACATCATTCATACGGCCGCTTACGTTTGTAGGGCCTATAAATTGCCATGGTAGATTCTTAAAAAATGATGATTCTCTTAATTCGGTATTTTGATTATACCACTCAAGCCTTTGTTTGGCTTTTGTTTTCTGAACAACTTTTTGAGCAATCAGCTGCTGACCAAAAAGTATAAAGAGGAATAGAACAATTATTGTTAGCCAATTCCTACTTACCCATTTAGATGTCTTCATAATTATTTGGTTTTTTGATTTTTGCGCTTGGTTAAATAGAATATGCAAGTTATAGATTTATTAAAAAGAATCAAAAAGTGTAATAAATTATAGGCAAGTCAAACAATATTTTATACAAAAGCTGTAGTTTTATGGTCAAAGTTTTAATAATTGTTACTATGATTCGAAAAATAACTTATTTCATCGCATTTTGTTTTTTATTTGTAAATCTTACAGTTTTACGTGCACAGAGTAAAACCGAAGACGGATTATTAACCATCGACCGACTTTATCATTCTGATGAATTTAATCAGGAAAGATTGAATCCCATAAAGTGGTTTAATGGTGGAGATTCTTATACAATACTCGAGGATTCTCAAACACAAAAGGGAGCAAAAAACATTGAAATTTATGACATACAAGCATCTGCAAGTAAGATACTTGTATCTGCTGAGCAATTGATTCCTAAAGGTCACAAAAAACCACTTGAGATTGTTAATTATCAATGGTCGAATGATGAATCAAAATTACTGATTTTCACAAATACCCAAAGAGTTTGGCGCGCAAATACCAGGGGTGATTATTGGTTGTATGATTTAAAAAATGATGAATTAAGACAATTAGGAAAAGGATTAAATTCATCTTCGTTGATGTTTGCAAAATTTTCACCGAACCAAAAATGGGTTGCTTATGTTAGCGATTTTAACCTTTATATTGAAGAAGTGAAAAGTGGTGAAATCATTCAATTAACAAATGATGGAACCCGCGATATCATTAATGGTACATTCGATTGGGCATATGAAGAAGAGTTTTCTTGTAAGGATGGTTTTAGATGGAGCCCCGATGGAAATTCAATAGCCTTTTGGCAACTCGATGCATCTAGTATTAAAAACTTTTTAATGATCAATTATACAGATTCAATTTATTCACATGCCATACCATTGCAATATCCAAAAGTGGGAGAAGATCCTTCAAGTGCAAAAGTAGGAGTGGTAAATATCAAAACAGCAAAAACAATTTGGTTAAAAATCCCCGGAGATTCAAAACAGCATTATATACCTAGGATGCAATGGGTTGGAAGCGATATTTTGGTTCAACAGCTGACAAGAAAGCAGAACGATTTAAAATTTTGGGTATGTAAATCAGTGGATGGAAGCGCAAAATTGTTGTATAATAAGATGGAATCTACATGGATTGATATCATGAATCCGGACTTAAGTGTAAAGGTTAGGGGGATGGATGATCTGTTTCTGACTGATAAAATGAAAGATTTGCTCTTTTTGTCGGAAAAAAATGGATGGAAGAGAGCAACAAAAATTTCCATGGCAACAGGAAAAGAAACCTTATTGTCGGATGTGAATTATGATATGGCCGCAGTTTATCATTTCAATAAAGAAAGGAATGAACTGTATTATTGTGCTTCTCCTGATAACGCTACCCAACGATATTTATATAAGCTTAAAATTGGCAAAAATACAGAGAATGAGATTATAACGCCTTCAAATTTAAGTGGGGTTAATAAATACAATATTTCACCTAATGGACGTTATGCCATTCATGAACATAGTAGTTCAAACATACCTACAAGCTTCCAATTAATTAGTTTGCCTGATCATAAGTTGATAAAAAAAATTGTAAGCAATGATGCTTATCGTAAAAAAGTAAATGAATTACATCTTCCAAAATATGAGTTTTTCAAAGTAACAACCAAAGAGGGTGTAAGTATGGATGGTAAGATATTGAAGCCATTAAATTTTGACAAAACTAAAAAGTATCCGATTTTGTTTTATGTGTATGGAGAACCATGGACACAGACAGTTGTGGATAGCTGGAAGTTCGGATGGGAGCAATTATTGGTTCAAAAGGGTTATGTAATCGTAAGTGTTGATAACCGAGGAACGCCTGCACCAAAAGGAAGTACTTGGAGAAAAAGCATCTATAAGAATATAGGAATCATAAATGCAAATGACCAAGCTGCTGCTGCCCGTGAAATTTTAAAATGGGATTTTATCGATAAGGAAAGAGTAGCCGTTTGGGGTTGGAGTGGAGGCGGAAGCATGACACTGAATTTGATGTTCCGTTTTCCTGAAATCTATAAAACAGGTTTGTCTGTCGCTTTTGTTGCCAACCAAATTTATTATGACAATATTTATCAAGAACGATATATGGGCTTACCTTCAGAAAACTTAGAAGCTTTTATCGAAGGTTCGCCCATAACTTATGCTAAAAATCTGGAAGGAAATCTTTTATTGGTTCATGGAACAGGAGATGATAATGTACACTATCAAAATGCCGAGGCGCTGGTTAATGAGCTGATAAAACATAATAAGCAATTTCAAATCATGCCTTATCCAAACCGTTCGCATGGAATTTATGAAGGTGAAAACACCACCAGACACTTGTATACTTTGCTCACAAACTTTTTAGTTGAAAATTGTCCTCCTGGAGCTGTTGATAAATAAAATATTGGATTTATGAGTCAAGATTAATGATGGCCTCAACGGGGTTTCTTCTTATATGACTCCTGATGATTTGCTGAACATCTTTGTTGTTTTTATAAGGGGAAATATGATCGCTGAGTTCATCTGTTATGATATCTTTTCCATTAAGCGGAAAGAATCCAAATCCTTTATAGATGCCATTTTCAACCTTAATCACTGATTTCTCTTTGTCGTTTCTGCCTTTATCAATAATAAAAAAGTTTTGATGCTTGAACTGATAATTATTCATGGCAGAATGAACACGCTCATTATATTCTTCAGCCGATTCTTTTTGAATACAGGCGCCATTACATTGATGAATTTGGTAATGAAAACAAGCACCATCTGATTCATATAAATTGCAAAGCTTTTGGCATAATTGATATTCCTCAACCAAAGTAAACAGGTGTTGCTTTGCCTCGTTTAAAGAAGTGTAGGAAGTTAAGGGGGTTGCTCCATCAACAAGCTTGAGGATGTTTAATTGCATATAGCCGTTTTCATCTTTAAAATGGTAAAGACCATAATTGTACAAAGTTCTTCTTTGAGCTCTGTTAAAAACGGGTTTATTGGTTTTTATTTCATGTGATTCAAGTAGGAGGGCCACCAATTCACTTCCTGTAATTTTATAGTCAACATCCGCAATGGCATCTTTCATCTCAATGGCCTTTTTTGTGAGGTTATTACTTAAATGAGAAAGTATCCGGTCGTGAATATTAATGCTTTTGCCTACATAAATAAGCTCTTTGTCTGCATTGAAAAAATAATAAACTCCTGCCTTTTCAGGCAGTTTTTTAATAAGGGATTTGCTCAAATTTGAATTATAGCCTTTTAATGCTTTATTGGCTGCTGTATCATCTATAGACAGTAATAATTCGAATAGTTTTGTTGTCGCCAGAGCATCTCCATGAGCCCGGTGTCGATCTAAAATTTGTATGTCAAGTTCTTTGCATAGTTTGCCCAAGCCATAGGATTTTTTGCCTGGGATGAGTTTACGTGAAAGCTTTACAGTGCAAATGGTTTTGCTTTTGAAGTCGTAACCTAAGCTTTTAAATTCACCTCTGATGAAATTGTAATCAAAGGAAACATTGTGCCCAACTATGGTTTTCCCATCTGTTATTTCGACTATTTTTTTGGCAACTTCATAAAATTTAGGGGCATCTTTTACCATTTTATTATTGATGCCTGTAAGCCGTGTAATTTGAAAAGGAATCTTTTTTTCAGGATTTATCAGGGTCGAAAATTCTTCAATAATTCGTTCTCCATCGTGAATATAGATTGCAATTTCTGTGATTTTTTCTGTTTTCGGACTCAGCCCTGTTGTTTCAACATCTATGATTGCATACATCATTTAGTATTGAATATCTAGATTATATATTGAGTTGGGTCTGAATGGCATGCACCTCTTTTCTGAGTTGTTTTACCGTGTCAACCAGATCCTGTTTTTCCTGGTTTTGCTGGGGCATTTCAGAGCTGATGTAGTGAACAAATTTCCAGATTTCTTTTACATCCGTAATGTCAATATCGTAGGGCTCGTAAAGGGAGTTTAAAGAGTGAAGTTTGAGTTTTCGGTTAGCTTTAATATTATTTTCAACAACCTTAAAAACAATTCCGTCTTCAATGGTGAGAATAATATAGGGATGTCCATCTCGAATGGTATTCCAGTCCAAAACAAATTCTCCGGTTACAAAAGATTCGTCGGGGATGGGCAACATCGAATCTCCGTTAATCTGAAAAGTTCGGTATTTTTTATCGCGCGATAAAAAAGGCAATTGAAAAGTAGGAAGAACCCGGATGTAATCCGGATCGGCAAAACCACTTTTATATCCTGCTTTGGCTTTTTCAGAAACCAGTTCGATGTTTTCATTATTATCCTCATCGATGGTTGAGGTAAGTACCCGGATGTTGCTTCCTTTGATATAGGCATCATAGCCTCCTTCAATTTGAATGAGTTGACTTTCCGGAACCTCTGTCAGATCTCTTTTTACCAAGGTATCGATGGCTATTTTAAAATACATCGAAAATCGAATGAGTGCGTTCACACTGGGTTGGGCTACTCCATTTTCGTATCCACTAAGCGTCGAGCGTTTCATTTCTAAAATAAAAGCCAGGTCATCCTGGGTGCGTTTTTGTCGTTTACGCAAAAATTTAATGTTCTTTCCGAAAGTATTCATCACTTGTTTTTTTCGTTAAAAAATCCATTTAAGGGTTTGCAAAAGGCAAATTTAAATGATTATATTGTAATCAGAAAAATGATTATAATCTAATCAAAGATAAAACAATATTTTGAATTGTCAAGTTTTTTTAAAATAGGGATGACGGATAGTAGAACGATCGTGCATTTGGATTTGGATACTTTTTTTGTGTCGGTAGAACGTTTACAAAATAGTAAGTTGATAGGGAAACCAATTTTAATTGGAGGAACATCGGATAGGGGGGTGGTTGCAAGCTGTAGTTATGAAGCGCGAACCTTTGGGATTCATTCGGCCATGCCCATGAAAATGGCACGTATGCTTTGTAAGGATGCAATCATCATTCGTGGGGATATGGATCAGTATAGTAAATACTCGCGCATGGTAACTAATATTGTTGAGGAGCAAGCACCCATTTTTGAAAAGGCTTCAATCGATGAACATTACCTTGATATTACAGGAATGGATCGTTTTTTTGGCAATTTTAAATGGACGAGTGAGTTGCGACAAAAAATTATTCAAGAAACGGGTTTGCCTATTTCTTTTGGTTTGTCAACCAATAAAACAGTCTCGAAAATTGCTACCGGCGAAGCTAAGCCCAACGGATTACTTCATGTTTCGGCCAATGAGGTTCAGCCGTTTTTATTTCCTTTGTCCATTCGCAAAATACCTATGATTGGGGCTAAATCTTATCACCTGCTTCGTTCGATGGGAATTACGACGATTAAGGTTTTGAGTTTGGTTCCTCCCGAAATGCTGGAACATGTGATGGGTAAAAATGGCATTGTGTTATGGCGTAAAGCAAACGGAATCGACCCTACGCCTGTAAAATCATATTCTGAACGAAAGTCGATTGGTACTGAAAGAACTTTTCAGACCGATACCATTGATGTGGTTTGGCTCAGGCAAAAACTAATTAGTATGGTTGAGAAAGTGTCTTTTCAGTTGCGCGAGAAGCATAAACTGGCATCTGTAATTACGGTTAAAATCAGATATTCTAATTTCGACACCCATACTTTGCAGAAGCACATTTCGTATACGGCTTTCGATCATGTTTTAATTACTGAAGCATTGGGTTTGTTTGATCGACTTTATCAACGCCGGATGTTATTGCGTTTAATCGGCGTGAAGTTAAGTGGTTTGGTTGGAGGCTGGCAACAATTAAATATGTTTGAAGATACTCCCGAAATGACCAGCCTTTATCAGGCGATGGATAAAATTAAATTACGCTTCGGTGAACAGTTTATTAAAAGAGCCGTTGGAATTAGAACCGAAGATGAACGTTCGCAAGTTGAAGATAAGGAGGAACAAACTTTGCTTTTGAGTAAGTGAGTTTCTAGAGGCTGTCTAAAAAGTAACTAATCGTCATTTTGAATTTATTTGGCTTCGCCGAACTTCGTTTCAGAATCTCTAAATTGAGATTCCGGAACAAGTCCGGAATGACGAAATTTAGAATTTTCACCCTTTTTAGATAGCCTCCTAAAATATTTAATCTGTCTAATAAAAATAAGCCATCAGTTTTAGTACTCTTTTAAGGCAATAAAACATTAAAAAGTACCCTCTATTATCATTTTTTTAATTGGATTTACCTTCCTTGCTTATTTAGAAATATGATATTTATCATTTCTAAATAACAGAATGATTGGGTGTTGAGACGAAGTATTTTGCTATTTTTGCCATTATTCTTAATCAAACTAAATAAAAATAAACGCTAAAACAGCTATGAAACAACTATCACTATTACTCTTCGCAAGCATGCTATCGATGAATGTGGTGCTTGCTCAAACTAAAAATGAGCCAACAAATGCGGCCACCAAATTGTTGGAGAACAATAAGGATAAGCTCACCATTGGTGGTTATGGGCAAATTGATTTTAATCAAAACTTTGGTAATGATATTCGATCAAACGGAAAACTAGATGTTCACCGAATGGTGATGTTATTTGGTTATAAGTTTAACGATCGGGTTGACTTTGTAACTGAACTCGAATTTGAGCATGTAAAAGAAGTTTATGTTGAACAAGCTTTTGTTCGTTATAAGCTAAATGATTATATGGCCTTAAGAGCCGGACTTATTTTAATCCCTATGGGAATTATTAATGAATATCATGAGTCAACTACTTTTAATGGGGTGGAACGACCCAATGTGGCGAGTAAAATTGTTCCTACAACCTGGCGTGAAATTGGAGCCGGACTCAGTGGTAAGTTCACAGATCTGGGCTTGAAGTATCAATTGTATCTGGTTAATGGACTCAATGGTTATAATGGCGCTGCAAAAATTTCGGGTAGCGGAATCAGAAGTGGGCGACAAAAAGGAGCCAATTCTTATATGAGTTCACCCAATCTCTCATTTAAACTTGATTACTTTGGGGTAAGTCATTTAAAACTTGGATTGGCTGGTTATTTCGGCAAAACCCAATCAACATTATATGATGGAATTGATAAAAACGACAATGGCTTGATGATGATGGCTGATTCGTCGGTTGTTAATTTAAGTATGCTTGGATTGGACTTAAGATATAATAAAGATGGATTTTCGTTCAGAAGTGCATTGTTTTTAGGAAGCTTAGGGAACACAATTCAATACAATACTTTTACAGGTAGCAATACAGGTTCAGCACTCAATGGATTTTATGCTGAAGCTGCTTATGATGTACTGGCAAATTCAGAAAAAACCCCCAATGGCTTGACCTTTTTTGTTCGATATGAAAATTTTAACACTCAGGCAAAAGTTGAAGGAAACACGGTAAAAGATGACAAATATGCTGTAGAAGAAATCATTGCAGGGGTAGGCTATAAAATTGCTGACGGTGTGGTGCTAAAATCTGATTTTAGATTTTATAAGAACAAAACCCAGGATGATTATTCAAAACAATTTAATGCAGGAGTAGCCGTATGGTTTTAATTGAAAAATATAAGTCGTTATTTTTGATTTTACTGATTGGATTTTTGAACATTCAATCCTATGCAGCTGTTCCATCAAAATTGGATAAGAAACTTCATAAAATTATTAAGAAGGAATATGCAGTTAAGGATTTTAAAAAGTCACCACTAATTATAACGAATGAACAACTTGAAGATGCGGGAGTTGAGTTAAGAAAAGATCAGCTGTTTAAACTAAAAACTGAGGCTGGTTCCGAAAACATTTATGTAATTGAAACCGCCATGGGGCGTTTTGATGACTTTGTTTATGTGATCTTTTTTGAAATGGATTTAAGTGTAAAAATGGTTAGGGTGCTTAAGTACGATAGCGAGCATGGTGCTGAAATTACCCACAAAAGGTGGTTCAGACAGTTTATTGGGAAAACCCCTGCAGATCATTTGGTTTTTCGTAAAAATATTGATACTATTTCGGGGGCAACCATTTCTGCAAAATCTATTACTGAAAGCATCAATGAAATGCTCCAAAAAATTAAAAAACTCAGACAAAAAAAACTTCTTTAATCATGAGGTCAGAAATATTCGGCCTGCTATTTTAATCGTGGCAGGCTGCTTTGCGACAGGGGGTTTCATTTTAATTGGTTTTAATGCCTTTTAAACAAACCAATTATAAAGAGTAAAACAATGGCTCCAATTAAGGCTGTTATTAATCTTCCAATAAATCCGGCCGAAAAATAAATCCCCAGTTCACCCAATAACCAACTTCCGATAATGGCGCCGGCAATTCCAACCAAAAGATTAACACCTAAACCAAATCCTCTTCCTTTCATAATAACACCGGCCAGATAACCAGCTGCAATTCCAATTAGAATACTAAATAAAAGACTCATCGTATTTATGTTTTGTGAATTTTTTTATTCAGATAAATATAGTAAAAAAATGAATTTTGGGATTTGGATTCTGTGAATTCCTCAAAGTTTAGTCGATACAGAAATGCTTGCTTACATATAATTCTAATATCTTTGCAAAAAATTACTTTTTTAAAAATGCCTACTCAAGATAACAATAAAGATTCTGCTTTACACGTGAATGAAGGAATTGAACAGCCTTCCTCCATCAATGAGAAAGCCATTCAAAAACTGAAGAAAAAACGTGTTCAGGAATTGTCTGTTCAGGAATATTTTGAAGGAATCATGCAGGGAAACCGGATGATTTTAAGTAAAGCAATTACTTTAATCGAAAGTTCGTTGCCTGCACACCAGCAAATGGCTCAGGAGATTATTGAAAAATGTTTGCCTTTATCTGGCAATTCAGTTCGTGTTGGAATAACGGGTGTACCCGGGGTAGGTAAAAGTACCTTTATTGAAGCCCTCGGGATGAGTTTGATTTCTCAAGGTCGAAAAGTTGCAGTAATGGCGATTGACCCGAGTAGTCAGCGGAGTAAAGGAAGTATTTTAGGGGATAAAACCCGAATGGAAGATTTAGCGAATCACCCTCATGCATTTATCCGACCCTCTGCTTCGGCAGGGTCTTTGGGTGGAGTTGCCCGTAAAACCAACGAAACCATCATCCTTTGTGAGGCTGCCGGTTTTGATACTGTCTTTATTGAAACGGTAGGGGTTGGTCAGTCAGAAACTGCGGTTCATTCAATGGTTGATTTCTTTTTGTTATTGATGTTAGCCGGAGCTGGTGACGAACTTCAAGGCATTAAGCGAGGCATTATGGAAATGGCTGATATGATTTTAATTAATAAGGCCGATGGAGACAATGTTCAAAAAGCCAGGAATGCTAAAGTTCAGTATCAGAATGCACTTCATTTGTTCCCTCCTGCAGCATCAGGATGGATTCCACGGGTTGAAACTTGCTCAGCTTTAAACAAAAATGGAATTGAAATTGTTTGGTCGAATATTGAAGATTATATAGCAAAAACCAATGCCAACGGTTATTTTACATCCAACCGTCAAAGCCAAATGGTGCATACCATGATGGATACCATTATGCAAAAATTGGGCGACGGATTGTTTCAGCATCCAGAAATTAAAAGTCTTATTAAGTCTTTAGAGAAAGAAATTACCAATAATAAAATGAGTGCCTATATTGCTTCTCAGCAAATTTTGGATCGGTATTTCGAGCTCATTAAAAAGTAAAATGCTTAAGACTGCATCTCTTTCTTTTCAGGAATGATCATTGAAAGTATGATGCTTCCAAATAAAATACCAACCACTATGATAAGAGAGTGAGCGGTTTTAAATCCAATCATCTCAAGCCAGTGATGTGCCAAAAGTTTAAGCCCGATAAAAGTAAGTAAAACAGAAAGCCCAATTTTCAGAAAACGGAAATGGCTAATTGCATTACTCAACAAAAAGAACAAGGATCTAAGCCCGATAATTGCAAATATATTAGAGAAGAAAACAATATATGGATCATGTGTAATCGAAAAAATTGCGGGTACCGAGTCTACGGCAAAAATCACATCTGTAAATTCAATCACCAATAAAACCAAAAATAAAGGAGTAACCATCTTCTTCCCATCAATTTTTGTAAAAAAATGAGGTCCCGTATAATTTTTCGCAACTGAAAAATATCTGGAGGCAAATTTTACAACAGGATGATTGTCGGTATCAACCTCCTCAGCTTGGTTTCGAGTATAAAACATTTTTGCTCCGGTAAAAACAAGTAAAACGCCAAAGACATAAAGAATCCATGAAAACTCCTGTATCAGTGCTGAAGCCGTGAAAATGAAAACAAATCGCATCACAATAGCTCCAAAAATTCCCCAAAATAAAATTCTGTGATAATATTTTTTTTGAACCCCAAAGGCCATAAAGATTACAATCATCACAAAAACATTATCTATCGAGAGTGCGTATTCAATAATGTAACCTGTTAAATATTCAAGTCCTAAGTTGTTTTCATAAAGTCTCAGCGCTTGATCATAAGGCAATCCTTCAATTTTAATGGGGTGATGATAAGTCTGAATGATGTGTTTCAGACCTTCTATGTTTTCGATCCCGTGAATGAGGTTTCCATGCGTAATAATTATCACATAAAATCCCAAGGCTAAAGTAACCCATGTTGTGGTCCAAAAAAGGGACTCTTTTAATGAAACGATGTGGCTGTTTTTGTTAAAAAGCCCCAAATCAATAATTAATATTCCCGAGATAAAAACAAGGAAAATGACAAAAAATAAAACTTCGCTGATGTTATGCATTTTGAATTTTAATAACGTGTAAAATTACATAAAGAATTTATACTGAGTAAAAATAAAATAGAATGAATGGTAAAATATGATATTTTACGCTGAATTTTAGTAAGTTTGCCCTCCGTTTTTTAACAGTCTAAAAAAATATTCATTTATGAGAAATTCGATTGAAATGAATCCAAATCCATTGGTTCAGTATTTGAATAAGTACCCACAAGATTTTACCAAAGCAGATTTAATTAAATACATCGAAGATAATGATGTTGAGATGGTAAATTTCAGGTATGTAGGATGGGATTTGCGATTAAAAACACTGAATTTTGTGATCAACGATCGTGAACATTTAGAAGCCATTTTAACGGCCGGAGAGCGTGTTGATGGAAGTAGCTTGTTTTCTTTTATGGAAGCAGGATCAAGTGATTTGTATGTAATTCCAAGATATAGTACTGCCTTTTTAAACCCCTTTAATGAAATTCCTACCCTGGATATTTTATGCTCATATTATACCAAAGACGCAGTTCCATTCGAAAGTTCTCCGGAATATATCCTGAGGAAAGCACATGAGGCCATGATCGAAAAAACCGGTTATTCTTACGAGGTGATGGGCGAATTGGAATATTATGTAATTAGTGATAAAGAAGATCTTTTCAATGGAGGCGACCAAAAAGGTTATCACGAATCATATCCTTTTGCCAAATGGGGTGAGCTCAGAGAAAGAGCCATGAGAGCCATAGCCCAATGCGGAGGTTATATTAAATATGGACATGCTGAAGTGGGTAATTTTACTTTAGGTGATAAAATATATGAACAAAATGAAATAGAGTTTTTGCCAACAAAACTCGAAGAAGCTGCCGATCAGTTGGTTATTGCAAAATGGATTTTGCGTAGCTTGGCCAATGAATATGGCGTAGACATCACCTTTGCACCGAAAATTACTACAGGCAAAGCTGGAAGTGGTTTGCACATACATACAAAATTGGTTAAGGATGGTAAAACAGCTATGGTTACAGATGGTAGCTTGAGTGATGTTGCTAAAAAAGCCATTGCCGGATATTTGAGTTTGGCTCCTTCATTAACCGCTTTCGGAAATACCAATCCAACTTCATACTTCAGATTGGTTCCTCACCAGGAAGCGCCAACAAACATTTGTTGGGGCGATCGCAACCGTTCGGTGTTGGTTCGTGTTCCTTTGGGATGGTCAGGTAAAAACAACATGATTAAACATGCCAACCCACAAGAGCCAAACATTGATTTTGATTTCAGCAATAAACAAACCGTTGAATTCAGATGTCCTGATGGATCAGCAGATATTCATCTGTTGTTGGCAGGACTTGCGGTAGCTGCTCGTCATGGTTTGGAGATGCAAAATGCATTGGAAGTTGCCGAAAAAAACTATGTGGATGTAAATATCTTTGAGGATGAAAATAAAGAGCGACTGGCTCAACTCTCAAAATTACCCACCTCTTGTTATGAATCAGCTTTGCAATTAGAGAAACAGGCCGATATTTATACAAAATATGGAGTATTCACGAAAAATACCATCGATTGGTTTGTGAAGTATTTAAAAGATTTCAACGATCAAAATCTAAGAGCTGAATTAGGAGATGATGAAGCTAAAACTTTAGAAATGGTTAATAAATATTTCTATTGCGGATAAGCTTTATAAGTAAATATTTAGAAGACACTGAAAAGATCAGGTGCTATTTAATGGTGCCTGATCTTTTTTATTCGTGAGACTCAAATTTTATAAGCGTAGCATAATAAAATTTGAAAGCCGAACGAATCCCGATAGCAGAGCGTATCGGGATAAATGGATTTACTATTCTATTGCTTGAATTGAATAAATACGTTTCTTTTAATTGACGTCCTATTGCTTGTGGTGGGATGGTTTATTTATGCCATAAACCCTGCGAATCCAAATCGGTAAAACAATGGCTCCAATGATGATGTATGGGTAAAAACTAATGAGCCGCCACAACAATGCCAAGGCCGGAGATAAACCCATTGGAATGAACTCGCCCAAAAAATCAGTAAAAATATATTCAGCGACACCGCTGCTGCCTGGAGTGGGGCTAATCAGCATAATAACCCACATCACCAGTTGGCGGGCATAAACCAATAAATGATCATGTACCGAAACAAAACCTAAAATCATGGCATTTACCACCCAAAAACGAGCGGTCCATGAAAATACAGTTGAGATGAAGGCTTTGCTCCAAAAGATGATGGATTTTCCTTTAAGTTCTTTCGAGGTTGTTATGATTTGATCGGCGGTTGAAACTGCCCCGGAAAGCCATTTCCTTAAAAAACGCAATTTAAATATGCGAAACAAAATCCATTTAAGCCCCCGTGGATTTATAAAAATACCATAAACAATAATGGATTGAAGAAGGATGATGAACAGGTATCCGGCTATAAATATTCCGAACATTCCAACATCCATATTGAAAATGGAGAAGTCGGTATCCTTCACAAATATATTATTGAAGCCGGCCATAATAATTACGATGGGAACGAAAATGATGTAAAATAGTTCATCCAATAAAGAAGTAACGAGCACAACCGCAGTGGTTCTTCCCATATTCACACCTTCTTTATTTACAATGTATAAAGCCACAGCCGACCCTCCAACTACCGATGGGGTAATCGATGAGGCAAATTCCCAAAGCATTATTACCTGAAAACTGTGCTTCCAGTTTATTTGTTTGTCGGTCAATAACCGAATTCGGTACATATAGGCCAAATGTCGTACAGCCATTAAAAGCAGGGCAACAAAAATCCAGAAAGTTGTGATCCAGGTCCAGTGGGTGTTTTTAAAAACTTCAATATCGAAGCTTTGAAATATAAGATAAGCAGCAACCCCAATTCCTATAATCACCGGAATGATAATTTTCTTGAAATTGAAATGCTTTAATATTTTGTGTGGTTCCTGAGCCATAAGTTGTTTTGAAGCTGTAAAAATACACATTGCTTTCAAAAGCTTGACAAAATCAAGAAATAATTTACACAGGTTTCGAACCCGTATTTAAACTGAAATTATTGCAGTAACAAATTACTTAAAATGACAACGTGGCATGATAAAAATTAACAAACTGACATATTGGCTTATGTTTTGGGCGTTTTTTGGAGTGGTATAGGAATTGAGAAAGACTAATCAGAACAAACAAATAATTAATCAAAAATATAGGAGATAAAAAATGAATTTAGTTAGATGGAATAACCAACCAAGATTTACAAATTACTTAGATAATGCATTGTTTAACGATCTTTTTCAAAATGAAAGTTATGGAAAAAGCTGTAACAAACCAGCTGCAAACATTGTTGAAAATGAAGATAATTTCGAATTGATTTTATCAGTTCCCGGATTTGAGAAAGAAGACATTAAGATTGATTTAGAAGACAACGTACTTACTGTTTCTTCAGAAAAAGAAGTGGATGAGAAAGACGTGAACTTCTCAAGAAGAGAATTTGCTTACAATGCCTTCAGCCGATCATTCAGACTATCTAAAACTGTTGACCTTGAAAAAATTAAAGCAGATCATAAAAATGGAATTCTAAACATTGTAATTCCTAAAATTGAAGAAGCAAAGCTTAAAAAAGCAATTAAAATTTCATAGTTAGAGGATTGATTAGGTTAATAATGAAAGGGGTGCTCAGAAATGAGTGCCCTTTTTTTTTGATAACCCTACGAGGGTTTTAAACCCTCGTAGGGTTCAATATGCTTTTTATTTTAACTTCCGGTAGGTATTCCTTAAACCCAGATAAATCTTATTTCCCAATTTTCCTTTAAGTTGTTTTTGTATCACTTGAGCAGTGGCTCGACCGCCGTCAACCAACCAGTTTTTATCATCGTGCGATAAGGCGTGGTAAAAGCCATTCTTATAAGCAAGTTGAATTGCTTTTAAACGATCTTCGTAAGTAAACTCTTTGGTTTCAAAAATAATTCGCGGGCTGAGGTTGTGATAAGTATAAGGTTCGGCATCGGTCAAAAACTTCCCGTGTTCTTCAACAAAAGTCCAAAGTAGCGAATCTCGATAAGGCAAGGCCGTGTAAAATTCAACTCCGGTTAAATTTGAATTATTGGCAAATTCAATAGATTCGGTAACTGTTTCCAAAGTATCACCCGGATTGCCAATCATAAATTGCCCCATCACATCAATGCCCGACTTTCGGAGAATTTGAATGCCATCAAAAATTTTTTCTTTGGTGGTGTTTTTATTCATTTTCTCGAGCACCTTATCATTGGCCGATTCAATTCCAATGCTCACATTATAACAACCCGATTCTTTCATAATATCGGCCATCTCCTGTGTGACTAGATCCACTCTAATTGAGGTTGACCATAAAATATCCAGTTTTGAATCAATCAATAACTGGCAAAATTCAATCACGCGTTTGGCATCAATATTAAAACTATCGTCATTAAAAACCAGGGTCTTTTTTCCATAGTTTTTAATCAGAAATTTAACCTCAGCCAATAGATGAATGGCCGATCGTTTTCTCCATTTATTTGTCCAAATGGAAGAAGAATTACAAAACACACAATTAAAGGGGCAGCCCCGGCTGGTTGTCATCCGATGCTGTGGATAGCGTTTCATCTCGAACAAATCGTAGGCCGGAAAAGGAATTTCATCAATGTTTGAAATTAGATCACGCGGAGCATTGATCCGGATCTGATTTTCTTCATCTTTATAAATTAATCCACTGATGCTTTCCAAAGTTTTTTGGCCTTTGAAATAAGAAATCAACTCCGAAAAAGTTTGCTCGCCTTCACCATAAATGGCAAAATCAAAAGGATGATTTGAGAGGCATCTTTCCTTTTCAGTAGAAGCATGACTTCCTCCAATGCAGATGGGTGTATCGGGATAACTTTGTTTTAATTTCTCTGCCATTTCAATGGCTTCATAAAAAACCTGGCTGGAAGCTGTAAAGGCAAATAAATCGTAGGATTGGCTAAAAAACGATTCGAAATCTTTTCGTTTGGCAATTCGGGTGTCCAATAACTTAAACTCCAAATCTAAATGATGCAATCGGGCATAAGAAGCCAAATACCCCAAACCCAGATGAATTGCAGCATCCTTTAAGTTTTGATTTGGATTGATCAGGCCAATTTTCATCTGGTCATTAAATTAAAAGAAAGGGACGACGTCCCTGTTTTTATCTTTTTGAATATTGATCTTCGTAATATTTTAGATAATCGCCGGAGGTCACATTGTTTAACCAATCTTCATTCTCAATATACCAATTAATGGTTTTGGTAATTCCTTCTTCAAATTGAAGACTTGGTTCCCAACCCAATTCATTCTGTAATTTTGAAGAATCGATGGCATATCTTAAATCATGACCTGCACGATCTTTCACGTAAGTGATGAGTTTTTCTGAGGTTCCCAATTCACGACCTAATTTTTCATCCATCTTTTCACACATCACTTTAATCAAAGCAATATTGGTCCATTCATTATTACCTCCAATATTATAAGTTTCACCATTTTTGCCTTTATGAAAAATAAGATCAATGGCTGATGCATGATCTTTTACATAAAGCCAATCGCGAATGTTCTCTCCTTTTCCGTAAACAGGCAATGGTTTATTGTTGCGAATATTATGAATAAAGAGTGGAATTAATTTCTCAGGAAACTGAAATCCACCATAATTATTTGAACAATTAGAAATTACATTTGGCAAGCCAAAAGTATCATGATAGGCCCTTACTAAATGATCGGAGCTGGCTTTTGAGGCTGAGTAAGGGCTGTGTGGATCGTAAGCTGTGGTTTCAACAAACAAGCCGGTTTCGCCCAGCGAACCATAAACTTCATCGGTTGAAATGTGATAAAACAATTTGCCTTCCATATCATCCTTCCAAAGGTGTTTGGCGGCATTTAAAAGATTTACCGTTCCCACAATATTGGTTTGGATAAATTCCATGGGATTTGAAATGGATCGATCGACATGTGATTCAGCAGCCAGATGAATCACCCCATCAAATTTTTTATCTTCAAAAAGCTTCTGAATGAAATCTCCGTCAACAATATCGCCTTTCACAAACTCATAATTTGGTGCTTTTTCGATGTCGGCCAAATTGGCCAAATTACCTGCATAAGTTAATTTGTCGAGGTTGTAAATTTTATAATCCGGGTATTTGTTCACGAATAATCGTACAACATGCGATCCAATAAATCCGGCACCTCCGGTGATAAGTATATTCTTCATCTTTTTATGATTTTGTAGATTCTTTAAGTTTTTGTTCCCATCTCCAGGCAGAGAGGGTCATTTCATCCAATGATTTTATGGCTTTCCAACCCAATTCATTGTTTGCAAAATTGGTGTCGGCCCATACCTGTTCAACATCTCCGGCACGCCTGCCCACAATTTTATAATTCAGTTTTTCTCCGGTAACTTTTTCAAAAGAGTTAATGACTTCAAGCACCGAATAACCATTTCCGGTTCCAATATTAAAAAATTCAAAACCCTTCTTCATCTTTTGGTTTACCATTCTTTCAACTGCAATTACGTGCGCTTTTGCCAAATCTTCGATGTGAATATAGTCACGAATAGCGGTTCCATCAGGGGTGTTGTAATCACTGCCAAAAACACTGAGTTGTTTTCTGATACCTGCAGCTGTTTGCGTAATATATGGCATCAAACAATTTGGAACGCCCAAAGGAAGTTCACCAATAATTGAAGTATGATGCGCACCGATTGGATTAAAATATCGCAAAGCGATGCCATTAATTTCTGATGATTTAACCGTATCAAAAATGATTTCTTCAGAAATTTGCTTGGTGTTTCCGTAAGGTGATTCAGCTTTTTGTACCGGGGCATTTTCACTCACAGGAAGCTTTTCAGGCTGACCATAAACGGTGCAGGAAGATGAAAAAACCAAGTTTGAAATTTGATTTTCTTTCATCCCTTCTAAAATATTCACCAAAGAGAACAGGTTGTTGTGATAATATTTAAGAGGAAGATCAACGGATTCGCCAACAGCTTTGTATGCTGCAAAATGTATGATTCCTTCAATGTCTGAATTTCGTTTAAAAAAGTCAGCCGTTTTTTGAGCATCACCCAAATCGAAGTTTTCAAATTCAGGTTTTATTCCACTGATTTTTTCAATGGCATCTAAAACTTCAATATTCGAATTTGAAAGATTATCAACAATAATTACTTCAAATCCTTTTTTTTGCAACTCAACCACGGTATGTGATCCAATATATCCTGTTCCTCCGGTTACCAGTATTTTCATAATTTTTGCTGTTCGTCATGCTGAATTTATTTCAGCATCTTATTATTAAAGAATACTGAAATAAAAATAAGATGAAATTAGTGATCTGCTTTAAAAGCTCTACCATCAATCAATTTGTATTCTTCCTTGCTTTCGGGACATTTTGCCAAACCCTCGTTATCAAAATTTAAGCGATGACCGTATTCGCTTACCCAGCCAATTTGTTTTGATGGGTTTCCAACTACCAAGGCAAAAGGCTCAATATTTTTTGTAACTACAGCCCCGGCACCAATTAAGGCGTATTCACCGATCTCAACTCCACAAATAATGGTTGAATTGGCTCCAATTGAAGCACCCTTTTTAATGAGTGTTGTTGCGTATTGATCTTTGCGAATGATGGCACTTCGAGGGTTTTTTATATTGGTAAAAACCATCGAAGGGCCTAAAAAAACATCATCTTCGCAAATCACCCCTGTATAAATCGAAACATTGTTTTGAACTTTAACATTTCTACCTAAGATAACATCAGGTGAAACCACAACGTTTTGCCCAATATTGCATTCATCTCCAATATTACAATTAGACATAATGTGCGAAAAATGCCAAATTTTAGTTCCTGAACCAATTTGGCAATCCGGGTCAATAACAGCGGTTTCGTGTGCGAAGAAATCAGTTTCCATGATTTATTTATTTACAAATTCTAATAGCGTTGAGGTGATGAATTTTAGTTGCTCTTCATCAAGTTCTGTATGCATAGGTAAAGATAATACTCTTTTACAAACATCTTCTGTTACAGGAAAATCACCTTCTTTATATCTGGGGTCCTGATAAGCTTTTTGCATATGAAGTGGCACCGGATAATAAATTGGAGCAGGAACACCATGGGCTTGCATGTGCTCATGTAAACCATTCCGATCAACATTATCAATTAATAAAGTGTACTGATGAAATACATGGTTTGAACGCTCAAATTTAGCAGGTGTTTGAATGTTTGGATTGTTGGCAAATGCTTGATTGTAAGCATCAGCAGCTTTATTTCTTGCACCTGAGTAATCATCTAAATATTTCAATTTAACATTTAAAATAGCAGCTTGTATACTGTCTAAACGAGAATTTACACCAATTAAGTCATGATAATATCTAACTACCATTCCGTGGTTTGCAATGATGCGACATTGATTGGCCAATTCATCGTCATTGGTAAAAATAGCACCACCATCACCATAAGCGCCTAGATTTTTTGAAGGGAAAAACGAAGTACATCCTAAATCTCCGATGGAACCTGCTTTCTGCGTTTTTCCATCTTTAAAAGTATAATCTGCACCCACAGCCTGACAAGCATCCTCAATAATTTTTAAGTCAAATTCTTTGGCGATATCCAGCAAAGCGTCCATATCGGCACATTGCCCGAAAAGATGAACAGGAACTATCGCTTTTGTTTTATCAGTAATGGCTTTTCTAACTGCATCCGGAGCGATATTAAAAGTGTCAGGATCAATATCTACCAACACTGGTGTAAGACCTAATAAAGCAATAACTTCAGCAGTGGCAATAAAAGTAAATGAGGTGGTAATAACTTCATCTCCCGGTTTTAATCCCAAAGCCATCATCGAAATTTGTAAGGCATCTGTTCCATTGGCGCATGGAATAACATGCTTAACACCTAAGTAGGTCTCTAAGTTTTGTTGAAAATTTTTAACGGCAGGTCCATTAATAAATGCTGTTGAATCAAGCACTTCATGAATGGCTTCATCAATCTCCCCTTTAATCTTATTATACTGACCTTTTAGGTCAACCATATTAATTTTATTCATTCTGTTTTTTTATTTAGGTTTTTCCCTTTTCTGAGAATATTAATTTGCTGATTTTTTTCCGGAGTAAAAATAGGTATATTTATGGAAGTTGACCTATAATTTTCGAGTCAGAATCGTTAAATTTCTTTAAAAAGAGCACCATTCTATTGATGAATGCTGCAATTGTTCGAAATCGGCAAATTTGTAATATCTTTGAATGTTATTATTATCGATTTAAATCTCTATGAACTTCTTATATAGTTTTTCAATCTTTTTGATGCGATTTGCAATTGGACTGGCTTCTATTTTTAATCAGAAGGCACGAAAATGGGTTAAAGGCAGGAAGCATGTATTTGGATTTCTGAAAGATAACTTACTTGAAGACCAGAAATATATTTGGATTCATGCCGCCTCGCTGGGAGAATTTGAGCAGGGTCGTCCTATTATTGAAGGATTGAAGAAAAGGCATCCCAATCACAAAATTTTGTTATCCTTCTTTTCTCCTTCAGGATATGAAATCCGAAAGAACTACGAATATGCGGATCTTATTGTCTATTTGCCCGTTGATTCATCTTTAAATGCCCGGAGATTTTTAAAGATTGTTAAACCTGAAGTCGCCGTTTTTGTAAAATATGAATTCTGGTTTAATTATTTAAAGGAATTAAAAAAGCAAGGAATTCCAATTGTTTTTGTTTCTGCCATTTTCAGAGAAGATCAGCATTTCTTTAAGTCTTATGGAGCTTGGTTTAGAAAACAATTATCGAAGATTGATCACTTTTTTGTGCAGAATAACGAATCTCGCGATTTGCTTAAAAGTATCAACATCAACCAGGTAACGGTTTCTGGTGATACCCGTTTTGATCGGGTTTATCAATTGGCTCAAAATCCGGATAAGTTTGATTTAGTTGAGGAATTTAAAGCTAAAAATAAGCTGGTAATTGCAGGTAGTACCTGGCCTTTGGATGAGGAAATTCTTTTTCCGTTAATTGCAAAATTCCCGGAACTGAAATTTGTGATTGCATCCCATGAAGTTCATGAGAGCAGACTACGTCAAATTCAGGAGCGAATTGAAGTAAAATCAATTTTGTTTTCGCAGGCTACGCCAGAAAATGTCGAGAATTTCCAGGTTTTAATTGTCGATAGCATAGGAGTGTTGGCTCATCTATATCAATATGCAACGATGGCATACATTGGGGGTGGATTTGGCAAAGCCATTCATAATATTCAGGAGCCGGTTACTTTTGGTATTCCTGTAATCTTTGGGCCAAATTTTAAGGGTTTTCAGGAAGCTGTTGATCTGATAAAATTGGGAAGTGCATTTACAGTAAAAAGTAAAGACCAACTTGAAGCTGTATTTCAGAATTTGATAGGGAATGATGAAGCATATCAAAAAGCTTGTGAGACAAGCAAAAAATATGTGAACAAAAGTGTTGGAGCTACGAAGATAATTTTAGATTATCTGCAAAATTTTTTAAAAGAATAATATTATCAATATAAAACAACCAAAATGATTGAATTAAAGTGCGCGAAAAAGTACGGCTTAAATTGTAATTTAGTATTATTAGTTAATGATGTAAAACAACTCCCAAAAGACCTTTTGTCAAAAGATGAAATCACTTTTATAAAAAAAAGTTTTGATCAGGAAATCAAAAGTGTCGTATTGAATAAATTAACGAATTGGTATTTTGTTCAATTGATTGAGACCAAGAAAGATTTAAATTCGACCAAAGAAAATGCCAGAAGGGCTGGTCATAAATTACTGGAAACCCTTAATACTCATCGAATGACCTGTGTTTCTGTTTTGGATTATAGTAAAAATGAAATTTTGGGGCTGCCATTTTCCGAAGGAATGGCTTTAGGTAATTATCAATTTCTAAAATATTTTAAAGAAAAAGATAAAAAAGCGAGTCTGCTTTATGAAGCTAAAATCATTTCAAATGTTATTGAACAAGAATCCATAGATCATATTAATATTTTAACTGAAGCCAACGGATTTACGCGCACCTTAGTAAATGAACCATTATCATACCTCACTGCCGAGAAATTTTCAGAAGAGATTATTAACCAATTTAAAAACACATCGGCCAAAGTTGAAGTCTTCAATAAAAAGAAAATAGAAGCTTTAAAAATGGGTGGATTATTGGCTGTAAATAAAGGGAGCATCGACCCACCAACCTTTAATATTATCGAACACAAACCTGAAAATGCCATCAATAAAAAACCTTATGTGTTTGTGGGCAAAGGTGTTGTTTACGATACGGGAGGTTTGAATATTAAGACCGGAGATTATATGAATGATATGAAGTGCGATATGGCTGGTGGAGCTGCTGTTGCAGGCGCATTGTATGCCATTACTAAAGCAAATCTTCCCTTTCATGTAATTGGTTTAATTCCTGCTACCGATAATCGCCCCGACGGAAATGCTTATGTAACAGGTGATGTTATTTATATGTATGATGGAACCAGTGTTGAGGTTTTAAATACCGATGCTGAAGGTCGTTTGATTTTAGCCGATGCATTGGCTTATGCAAAAAAATATGATCCCGAATTGGTAATTGATCTGGCAACTCTAACGGGCTCGGCCGAACGCGCAATTGGTCATAACGGAAGTGTTGCAATGGGAACCAAGTCAGAGGTTGAAATGGAATTTTTATCAGAAAGCGGTTACAATGTTCATGAGCGTATCGTTAAGTTTCCTTTCTGGGAAGAATATGATGAAGAAATTAAATCGCCCATTGCTGATATTAAAAACTTGGGTGGCCCCACAGCCGGAGCCATTACAGCGGGTAAATTTTTAGCTCATTTTACCGATTATCCATACATTCATTTAGATATTGCCGGAACTGCCTTTTTGAGTAAAAAGGATAGTTACCGAGGATTAGGTGGTACCGGAGTTGGCGTGAGATTATTATTTGATTTTCTTAAACAGAAAACGAAATAGTTTTTTGTGGTTAACGAAAAAATCATTCAGGCTGAAAAGCTTGGAAGTCAATTAAATCGTATCTTTGCAGCCGCTTAAATTAAAAAACAATGAGTAAAATTAACAATAAAGAAAAAACGATTAAGGTAGGAATAAGCCACGGAGATATTAATGGAATTGGCTATGAAGTCATTATTAAATCATTTAAGGATCCCCGAATATTGGAGATGTTTACTCCGGTAGTTTATGGTTCCTCTAAGGCAGCATCCTATCATCGAAAAGCATTAAATATTCATGATTTTAGTTTTAATATCATAAAATCAGCAGATCAAATCAATCAGAAAAAAGCCAATTTGATTAATTGTTGTGAAAAAGAAGTTAAAATTGAATTGGGAAAATCGAGAGAAGTTGCAGGAGAATTGGCCTTCCAATCTCTCGAAAATGCAATTGAAGGATTAAAGAAAGGTGACGTTCAAATTTTGGTGACTGCACCAATTAATAAGCACAATATACAATCCGAAGGATTTCATTTTCCAGGTCATACAGAATATCTGGCAGAAAAGTTTGGTTCAGACACACCGCTGATGTTAATGGTTTGCGATAATTTGAGATTAGGAGTTGTAACGGGTCATATCCCCATTAAGGATGTACCTGCTGCATTAACAGTTGATTTAATCATGGAAAAGATGCGAATCATGAACGAAAGCTTGAAAATTGATTTCGGAATTCGTAAGCCAAAAATTGCTTTACTTGGTTTAAATCCGCATGCAGGTGATGATGGTTTGCTGGGTAAAGAAGAACAGGAAGTTATAATTCCAGCCATTAAAAAGGGCTCGGAACAAGGAATTATGGCCTTTGGCCCTTATCCTGCTGATGGATTTATTGGATCACAATCATATAAAAATTTCGATGGTGTGTTGGCCATGTATCATGATCAGGGATTAATTGCTTTTAAAACCTTGGCATTTCATGATGGTGTGAATTATACCGCCGGATTATCTGCGGTTCGAACTTCACCAGCACATGGAACAGCTTATGATTTGGCAGGTAAAAATATGGCCTCTCCCGAGTCATTTATGAGTGCCATTTATTTGGGTGTTGACATCTATAAAAATAGAATGATGCATCAGGAGTTGATCAAAAATCCGCTTAAGAAATCAGAACCAGAAACTAAAAAGTCGGCGAACTAAGCCAATCATGTCTAATTCAGAATATCAAATTGAGGAAATCGTAGAGATTGTCCAAGGAGACTTCTATCCCGGAACCCATAAAAAAAATAAGATTAGAGATATTCTTATTGACAGTCGACGATTGATTTCTCCATCAAAATGTATTTTTATTGCCTTAAGCAGTAAAAGAAATAATGGGCATAATTATATTCCTGAACTTTATTCAAAAGGGATTGTTCATTTTATAGTTTCGGAATTGCCAGAGCAGAGAACGAATTTTAAAAAGGCCAATTTCATATTGGTTGAAAATACCTTGGATGCCCTTCAATTATTAACGGCTAAGCATCGACGTAATTTTGAATTGCCTGTTATTGGCATCACAGGAAGTAATGGCAAAACCATCATTAAAGAATGGTTGTATCAATTGATGCGTGCTGACAAAAACATCATCAGAAGCCCCAAAAGTTACAACTCTCAAATTGGAGTTCCTTTGTCGGTTTGGCAACTAAATAAAGACCATCAATTGGGAATTTTCGAAGCTGGTATTTCTGAGACTGAGGAGATGGATAAGCTTCAAAACATTATTCAGCCCAACATTGGCGTTTTTACCAATGTGGGTCATGCCCACGATGAAAATTTTATCAATCTGCAACAAAAGGCCGGTGAAAAACTCAAGCTCTTTACCAAAGTTGACACCATTATTTATTGCGCTGATCATTCTGAAATTCAAGGAGTAATTATTCGATCGGAAATTTTAAATCGAATTAACTCATTTACCTGGAGTTATAAAGTTGATGCCGATTTAATGATTAAGTCGCTTGATAAGAGGAATAATCAAACCCACATAAAGGGCGTTTATAAAGAAAATGAGTTAGAAATTCAGATTCCGTTTATCGATGATGCCAGTATCGAAAATGCCATCCATTGTTGGGCTGTTATGCTTTATTTAGGCTATGAGCATGAAGTGATTGCCAAAAGGATTACAAAATTGACACCCATCGCCATGCGCCTGGAAATGAAGGAAGGAATTAACAATTGTTCGATTATCAACGACAGTTATAATTCTGACATCAATTCATTGAGCATTGCCCTCGATTTTTTACAACAACAAAAGCAGCACGCTCAAAAGACAGTAATTTTGTCAGATTTACTTCAAAGTGGGCAAAATGAACTCGACCTTTATGGCTATATTTCCGAGCTTTTGGAAAGTAAAGGAATCCAGAAATTAATAGGAATTGGACCATCAATCATGAATCATTCGGAGCGCTTTAATATGGAAAAATACTTTTTCCCCAGCACCGACGAATTTTTGAAAAAATTCCCATTCACTTCGTTTAATAATGAAACCATTTTATTAAAAGGAGCCCGTATTTTTGAGTTTGAGCAAATCAGCAAGGCGCTTCAACAAAAGGCGCATCAAACGGTTTTAGAGCTTAATTTGAATTCGCTGATAAGCAATTTGAATTATTATCGAAATAAGCTAAATAAGCCCTCTACCAAAATTATGGCCATGGTTAAAGCTTTTTCTTATGGAAGTGGAAGTTTTGAAATCGCCAATGCTTTACAATTTCACAATGTTGATTATTTAACTGTAGCATATGCTGATGAAGGAATTGAACTTCGGAAAGCCGGAATCAATACACCCATCATGGTGATGAACCCGGATGCACATAGTCTGGACGGGATCATCAAGCATAATTTAGAACCCGAAATTTATAGTTTTAGGATTCTTGATTTATTGGAGAAATCGATTCGGAAAAATATCATTCCGGCTAATAAGCCCATCAAAATCCATATTAAATTGGATACAGGAATGCACCGATTAGGCTTTGAAGCTCATGAAATTAATCAATTGGTGGAGCGCTTAAAACAAAATAAATCCATCTATCTGCAATCTGTATTTTCTCATCTGGCTGCCAGTCAGGATGAAAAGTTTGATGATTTCTCCAGACTTCAAATTGATCGTTTTAAACAAATGAGCGACAAAATTGTTGCTCAGGCTGATGATCATCCGGTGCTTTTGCATATGTTAAATTCGGCTGGGATTAGTCGTTTCCCGGAAGCACAATTTGACATGGTTCGTTTGGGAATTGGAATGTATGGAATTTCATCAGATGAAACTGAGAGAAGAGATTTGGAAAATGTAAGTACTTTAAGGTCTAGTATCTCACAGATTAAAAGGATACATGCCGAAGAAACCATTGGTTACAATCGTTCGGCAAAGGCAGATCAAGAGATGATCATTGCCATCGTTCCTATGGGTTATGCCGATGGATTAAATATGAAACTGGGTCAGGGAAATGGGAAACTATTGGTTAATGGTAAGTTCGCCCCCATTGTTGGAGATATTTGCATGGATATGTGTATGATTGATATTACTGAAATCCCGGCCAATGAAGGTGATAAAGTTGTCGTTTTTGGAGAAAATTACCCCATCTGGGAAATTGCGGAGGTAGTTGGAACTATTCCTTATGAAATCCTGACCGGAATTTCCAGAAGGGTTAAAAGAATTTATTTTCAGGAGTAAAACCAGGAATTTCTTATTTGTTTGAAATCTTGTGAAATAGGATAAATATTTGTAATTTAATTGTCTCATTCAAAACCCGAAATCAGTAATTTTAAGTATTTTTGCAAAACCTTAATTGATTAAGATGGAAGATTTTATATATATATTGGCAGGAGTTGCATGGTTGGCTTATTCAATATATAGTCAAAATCAGAAGCAAAAGAAAAAGCAGCAGGCAAAAATGAATGCTGAAATGGAAGCTGAATTGGAGCCCGCTAACACCTCCAGTATTGAGGATACTTTTAGCGATTTTGTGAATCAAAAATTAAACCTCGAAAACATCTTTGATGTTGAGGAAAAGAATGAGGAATATTTAGACAATCCATATTCTGAAATTGATGTAGTGGAGGAAAAGGATGAGTCATCATATTTTAATGCAAAAACGGAAGGTGTTTCTGCATTTAAACCTAAGACTGAGCCTGAAGAAATGGTTAAATCAGAAATTGAACTTTCTGAAGAAGAATTAAAGAATGATGATTTAACCCAAGATCAGGATGAAAATGAGGTGGTTTTTGATGTCAAAAAAGCGGTGATTTATTCAGAAATATTGAATGCGCCTTATATTGAAGGTTCAAACCGCTAGTTCATAATATTATAGCTTAAATGTAGAAAATCATCAATGATTTTATATTTTTACATACGATTAGAAGAAACACCGGGCTTTAATGGCCAAAGTGCATAAATTGATTGATCAATTTGTGTCGTTAATTTTATTAAATACAAATTAAGACCTTGGTTAAGGTCTTTTTTCATCTGTTTAAAAGAAAGAATTATGTCAGAAGTAAGGTATTATACGGAAGAAGGATTAAAGAAATTGAAAGACGAATTGGAGCAATTGATCATGGTTGAACGTCCTTCTGTATCCAAACAGATAGCCGAAGCCCGGGACAAGGGTGATTTATCGGAAAATGCTGAATATGATGCTGCAAAAAATGCACAAGGTTTGCTAGAATTGAAGATTTCAAAATTACAGACTGTGATCAGCAATGTGCGTATTATCGACGAGTCAAAAATGGATACTTCCAAAATTTTGATTCTTTCAACCGTAAAGTTGAAGAACCTGAAAAATAATGCCGAAATGACTTACACTCTGGTTCCAGAAAAAGAAGCGGACTTAAAAAGTGGTAAAATTTCTGTACTTTCTCCAATCTCAAAAGGTTTATTGGGCAAAAAAGTAGGCGATCATGCCGACATTCAAGTTCCAGCCGGAACTATCACTTTTGAGATTTTAGAAATAACTCGTGAATCCTAAAATTTAAATCCATGTCATCTATATTTACAAAAATCATTCAAGGCGAAATTCCCTCACATAAAGTGGCGGAGGATGAAAATTTCTATGCCTTCTTGGATATAAATCCATTGTCAAAAGGACATACTTTAGTCGTTCCAAAACAGGAAGTTGATTATATTTTTGATTTGGAGGATGAATACTTAGGGGCTCTGCACATTTTCGCTAAAAAAGTATCCAAAGCCATTTCAAGCACCATCACTTGCAAAAGAGTTGGGGTGGTGGTTTACGGATTGGATGTGCCTCATGCACACATTCATCTCATTCCGTTAATTGAAGGAAACGAAATTAATTTTAATCGTGAAAAGTTAAAGCTCAGTTCTGAGGAAATGGCTGAGATTGCTGAAAATATTTTAGCTGCTTTTTCTGCTTTGTAAAAAGTAATCAAAAAATACAATAGAGGCACATTGAGCGTAGTCGAAATGTAGTCGAGACATGGTCTCTATTTTTTGTGAAAATGAATCAAAGAAACCCTACGATTTCTATGGTTTAAGCAAATTTATTTTGATAATTCTTTTCATAAAGTTTGTCTTCCTTAATACAAGCAAAAGCCCTGAGAACTATTTTGTTCCTCAGGGCATTCAGTACACTCATTTTGTTTTTTCCTTCAGCTACTTTTCTTCTGTAGTAAACTCCCAATTCCCCCTTGCTATTACAAAGTGTCAATGCGCATAAGTGCAAGACGGTTTTCATGTCTTTGTTCGCAAAATGGGACAATTTGGTTTTCCCACGTATGCTTTTTCCTGATGAATGCTCAAAAGGGACTACACCTGCGTAACAAGCATACTTTTTAGCTTCCTTGAATGAGGTAAAGGCATTAGTGGTTGTCAAAAACATAATAGCAGTGATTTTACCTATGCCATCAATTGAAACCAAAATGTCAAACATTCTCCCTAGATTATTATCAGAACGGACTATCCCTAGTATCCTTTCCTCTATCGCCATAATGTCCCGCTCAAGCGCACGAATTGACCTACAGCAGCTTTTTTCCAATTCCTTTGCCATATACCTATCAATGAACTTCCCTGTTTCTTTAATTGGTACAAGTAATTTTTTTTTAGCATTGACAAGCCCTTTGCGCATGGTCATTAATTGCTTTAACCTTTTAATATTGCTTTTAGGGGCTTTCCATTCTTGCAAAAAGTCTTTGTTCCTCCAGGCATATAAAGCAATCCTCTCCGCATCCACACGATCATTTTTGCCCCTTTGCAAACCATTGGAGTGTTTGATGCGATAAGCATTTTCAAGGCACACTTTACACGGCGTTTGTTGCAAAAAAACGAGCAAAGGCCAACAATAAATTCCCGTATGTTCCATACATACCAAGGTTTGTCCCAGATCGAGACCAAACTCCTTTTCCCAGTCTGAAAAGATTTTTTTAATCTCTTTTGTGTTATTCCCAATAGATACCCCAGACACAAATTGCCCTTCTTCAGTTAATGCAATGTCCAATGTTTCTTTTGAAACATCTATCCCAATGTAATACTTTTGTAATTGCATGTTCTATAATTTTAGTGAATATAACAGGTTGACATATTGAACAATTTCAAAACCTTGCTAATAAGCCTTAAGCTTAAATTTCTATTTGAAGCTTGTTCAAAAACTGACAGGGGATTAAATCGCAGGATAGGTCTAAAACCTTGAGGGTTGCTAATGTGTCCCTGTCAGTGTCAACTTTATCGCCCTACAAATCTAATTTTAAATATCACTTTTGTGGGCTCTTAAAAACAATGGTGTAAATCTAAAGGAGGGTTTTAAACCCTCGTAGGGTTTGGAATTATTTTACAATGGTTGCTATGGGTACTCGTGATCCATCTTTTTCAAAATCCCAAACAACTTCACCATTATAGGTTATAGTTCCATTGTATTCATCAAAGGTTAGCGTATCTGATTGGTTACTGCCAAAATCTAAAATCATCTCTTTTGAGATGTTAAAAATGCCCAAAGTATTGTGTTTGCCATAAATACTGTTATGGATGATGATCATGCCTTTTGGATTTGCAAGATGGTTATTATAGATAACTTTCTTTTCACCATTTTCTAATTTATATAAATACATAAAATCAAAGTTTAAAGTATTGGGATGAGATGGATTTAATAAATCTGCACCATTTTCATCCACAAAAGAAAATTGAGCGAGAAAATCATTCTGAAACTCGAAAATCTTTTCTTTTTTGCATCCAACTGTAAATAGAATAAACGTGATTAAAATTAATAGTTTTTTCATGGCAGATTTTATTTTACAATGGTTGCAACTGGTGTTCGAAACCCATCTCTATCATAATCCCAGACAATCTCTTCGTTATACGTCATGATACCCGTATATTCATTATAACAAATTGTATCAGAATATTGATGTCCAAAATCAATTACTGTTGAATCACTTAGTTTGATAATTAATACACATTTGTCAGTATATGGCCAATCACAAAATCTTCTTATTCCTCTTGGATATTCCGAATGATTGTTAAAAATCATTTCTTTCTTAACACCATTTTCAATATAATATAAACGCATTGTTTCAAAATTAAGGGCATTAGGGTGAGTAGAATCTAATAAGTCATATCCATTTTTGTCAACATAGGAAAAGTAAAAACCAAAACCTTCTCTAACAACAAATTTCTTTTTAGGTCCATCTTCCTTTTCACAAGCAGCAAAAAGTAATATTAAGATAATAAAAAATAGCTTTTTCATGTTCAAAGTTCTTTCACAATGGTTATCAGAGGAAGGCCATAACTATCATTGGTTGAGTCATAAACCACTTCCCCGTTATATCGGATCAGATTTCCTTTATCCTCCATACAAATGGTGTCAATTACGCTTATGTCTTTTCCCATCATCTCAATGATGGTTGAATCATTTGCAAACATTAGAAGAAAACAGTTGGGTGTTTCACCACAATTAATTGACATTTGTTTTGGCACATTATTACTATTGAGTGCGATTTTCCTTTTCCCATCATTGATATAGTAAAGTAGTAGGTTGTTTAAAGTTAAGCCATTCTGGTTTGTGGGGTTAAGTAAATCTTCACCTTCACCATCAACATAAGAAATAGTTAGTAGCATAAGGTTGTCTCGATTATTTGGTGTAGGGATTGTTTCGGGTTCATTTTTACATGATCCATTAAATAAAGCAATTAGTAACAGAAATAACAATTTTTTCATAATAAACTTAATTGTTTTTATATTCCAGTTTGTTCTTTCTTTCTTTCTTTCTTTCTTTCTTTCTTCATCTTGGTATAAATTATAATTAGGTAATAAGTATGTTGCTGCCATTTAATCCTGAAATTAGGAAAAAGTCACCACTGATTTTTATTATTTTTCAATAAAAAATCGAAATTATTCACATATAACTATATATTAGATGTTTTGGTGAAGGGAAGGGTTGCGTTGGATAAATGTTAAAGATTTAATTTATTTGTCATTCTGAACTTCCTGCCCATCTGAAGTTATTCAGGCGGGGTTTCAGAATCTCGATCAATATTAAGAAGACCCTGAAATAAATTCAGGGTGACGATGTTTAATTGTGTTTGATCAGGAAATAGGGACGACGTCCCTATGGTTGTCTTTTAATAAGCCCGTTCGTCCCGACCTTCAATATAATTGATAAAGGAACGATTTACCACCCGATTACCACCGGGTGTTGGATAGTTTCCCGTAAAATACCAATCGCCTAAATGTTCAGGAATGGCTTCATGTAAATCTTCGATGGTTTGATAAATCACCTGCACCTTTGCTTTCAAATCTTTATGGGTAAGCATTTCTGCTATTTTCTCTGAAATTTGCTCGGCCGTAAATGGTTTATAAATCTCTTTCACATAATTCACCATTTCTTCTTTGGGCAAATTATCCTGAGCTTTACATTTATTGTAAACCTCATTAATAATGTATTCTTGTTTGGTATCTGAAAGTAATTCGATGGCTGCTCTGAAGGCAATAAAATCATTCAACTTGGCCATGTCAATTCCATAACAATCGGGGTATCGAATTTGAGGAGCAGAGGATGCTACAACGATGTTTTTTGGATTTAAGCGGTCTAAAATTCGAAGTATACTTTGCTTAAGAGTGGTGCCCCTAACGATTGAGTCATCGATCACTACGAGATTGTCAGTATCTTTGGTTACGGTTCCGTAGGTCACATCATAAACGTGAGCCACCAAATCATCACGTTGGGTATCCTGGGTGATAAAAGTCCGAAGTTTTAAGTCTTTTACCGCTACTTTTTCGATGCGTGGCTTTAAATTAAAAATCTCTTCCAGCTTTTCTTTGGTCGCATCTTTTCCCAGTTGTAAAATCTTATCAGCTTTGATGTCATCACAAAAGTTTTGCATTTCCTCCATTAATCCTCTAAAAGCTACTGAAGCAGTATTGGGGATGTACGAGAAAACACTTTTGTCGAGTTTGTGGTCAATGGCTTTCAATACACTTGGAGTTAATAAACTCCCCAGTTTTTTCCGCTCTTTATAAATATCTTCATCAGTCCCTCGCGAGAAATAAATGCGTTCGAATGAACATGATTTTTGAGGTAAAGCCGCAGTATATGGATGGACTCCGGCGGTTCCATCTTTTTTAACGATGAGGGCATGCCCGGGTTTTAATTCCTGTATCTGATCGGTTTGCAAATTAAAGGCAGTTTGTATCACGGGTCGCTCCGAAGCGCCAATCACAATTTCATCATCCTGATAATAAAATGCCGGACGAATTCCCGTTGGATCGCGCATAATAAAAGCGTCTCCATGACCTATCATGCCTGTGATTACGAAGCCACCATCCCAGTCGCGCGAAGCTCGACTTAACACATTTAACACATTAAAATCTTTGGCGATAAATTCAGAAATCTCTTTCTGGATGTGTCCTTCATTTTTATAATGACGATAAAGTTTGTCGTTTTCTTCGTCAATAAAATGTCCGATTTTTTCTAAAATGGTAACCGTATCTGAAGTTTCAACCGGAGATTGACCATAGTCGATCAACTCATTAAAAAGTTGATCCATATTGGTTAAGTTGAAATTTCCGGCAATGGCTAAATTTCGGGTTTTCCAATTGTTTTGCCGGATAAAAGGGTGAAGTGCTGAAGGAGAGTTCCCGCCGAAAGTACCGTAACGCAAATGGCCAATGTAAAGCTCACTGATGAAAGGGACATTTTTTTTGAGCCAACTTACATCATTTAATCGGGCAGGGTGATCGCGTTTAATATTTTCTAATTGATCGTAAACCTCTCCAAAAATTTCTTTTAAAGCTGTTGGCGAATTTGATCGAATTCGGTTGATGTACTTTTGGCCCGGAGCCATGTCAAATTTAATATTTGCAATACCTGCACCATCCTGACCACGGTTGTGCTGCTTCTGCATCAACAAATAAAGTTTGTTAAAACCGTAAAAAGCGGTTCCATATTTCTCAAGGTAGAACTCAAGGGGCTTCAGTAGTCTAACAAAAGCGATTCCACATTCATGCTTAATTGCATCACTCATATTGGCAGTTTTTAGTACAGCACAAAAATAATCATTTATTAAAATGCTTTTGCGCTTCATGAATAAGTTTTATTTTTATGCTTTTTTAAGCCTAGAATATGATTATAATTAGAGAAGCAAATATTTCGGACGCCCAAATCATCACTGATTTTCAGTACACAATGGCCATGGAATCCGAAGGAATGAAACTGGAAAAGGAAATTTTAGCAAAAGGAGTAAGGGCTGTTTTTGATGATCCGGGCAAGGGGAAATATTATGTTGCTGAATATGAGAGCCTGGTTGTGGGCTCTATGTTGAATACCTATGAATGGAGTGATTGGAGAAATGGAACCATTATTTGGTTTCAATCGGTTTATGTAAAACCCGAATCCAGAAAGTTGGGTGTATTCAAAGAGATGTACAATCACATTAAAGACCTGGTTGATCAGGACGAACAATTATGTGGAATGCGTTTATATGTTGATCGAGGCAATGTTAAAGCCCAAAAAGTTTATCAGGCTATGGGCATGACAGGTGATCATTATGATACCTACGAATGGATGAAGTAAGCAAACCGTCACATTGAGCGAAGTCGAAATGTGAAGGAAACAAGATTTTGATTCTTCTCGGTCTGAAGCGAAAAAGAGATAAAAATAAAGCCAAAATAATAATTAAAGCTTATGAAATATTTTAAGATTAGTTTAAAAGTAATGTTGGGATTATTCATGTTCATCCCAACCTACGCTCAGGTTGATAGAAGTGACTGGGCAGATAATTATCCGGAAGGATGTACTTCAATTACCGTAGGTAAAAAAGCTAGTTTCGATGGTTCTGTGATAACCTCGCATACCGACGACAGTCACCGAACCCGCTCATGGATGGACGTAGTTCCTGCTAAGAAACACAAAAAAGGAAGCACAACACCCATGTTTAAACGGGTGGCAAATGATGATTTTATTATGCCAACCTACGAGCACAAGCCAATTGGTTCAATTCCACAAGTGAAAAACACCTATGGTTTTATTAATACAGCTTATCCATGCATGAATACCGAACAATTGGCCATGGGCGAATCTACTTTTGGTGGACGTGAAGAATTAATTTCTGACAATGGTTTAATCGATTGCCAGCGACTTTGTCAATTGATGTTGGAAAGATGCACAACAGCGCGGGATGCCATAAAAATGGCCGGAGAGTTGATTGAGAAATATGGTTGGAATGATGCAGGTGAAGCTTTAACCATTGCTGATCCAAATGAAGTTTGGCATTTTGAAGTGGTTGGTCCTGGAAAAGGGAAAACCGGTGGCGTTTGGGTTGCTCAACGTGTCCCTGATGATCATGTTTCAGTGAATGTAAATGCTTCAACCATCAAAGAAATTAATCTGGATGATCCGGATCATTTCATGGCTTCTGAAAATATTTTTTCTGTAGCACAAGAAAATGGATGGTACAATCCCGAAAAAGAAACCTTCAGGTTTTGCTATGCTTATGCACCCAGCAGCCGTGCTTCTATGGCTTCTCGTAGAAGAGAGTGGCGTGTATTGGATTTAGTGGCTCCTTCATTGAAATTAGACCCCAATGCCGAAAATTATCCATTCTCTGTAAAACCTGATGAGTTGGTAACCATGGAGAAATTGGTGAGAATTTTTCAGGATACTTATGAAGGTACTCCTTTTGATATGACCAAAGATATGTTGGTGGCCGATGAAAACGGAAACATGGTTAAGTCGCCATTGGCAAATCCACAAATGCCTTATGATGAAAATAAACTCATGAAGATTAATGGAGGCTGGGGCTGGCGTGGTGAGCGAAACATAGCTCGTTGGTACACCATGTATGCAACCATCATTCAGTGTCGTGATTGGTTGCCAAATCATATTGGTGGTGTAGTTTGGTTGGCGCAGGATAATGTGGCTACTTCTATTTATATTCCGGTTTATAGTGGTGTAACTGATTTGCCAGAATCCTATAAAACTCCCGGCAGACCCAATGGGTATACCCATAAAAGTGCCTGGTGGGCCTTTAACCGCTTGGGAACTTTAGCTTCGCAACGCTGGGGCGATATGCGTCATGATGTGGATAAAGTTTGGAAACCCATGCAGGCTGAATTGTTTGCAAATCAAAATGATTTCGAGAAAAAAGCACTTGAAATTTATAAAAAATCACCTAAGGAACTCGATCAATTTTTAACTGATTATAGCATGCTTCATGGAGAGAAAGTCGTGAATAAAGCCTGGGAATTGGGTGATTTACTTTGGACACTTTATGACGAAAAGTTTTAAGCGATTTCTTTTATAAGTATAGATGTGGGTGGGTGAGCAGAGTCAAAGCTACCCACATTATTACAGGCATTGAGCGAAGTCGAAATGCTAAAGTGAAATAAATATTAGTACGATGATCATCGGAATTGGTGGCGTAAGTATGGCTGGTAAATCTAGCCTGGCAAGAGCAATAAAAGCGCAATATACACGCAAAGAAGTTAGTATTTTGTGTCAGGATGATTTTATCATGCCGCTTCATAGTATGCCTCAGGTTAAGGGGAAAACTGACTGGGAAAACCCGGCTTCCATTGATTTCGATGAATATATAGCCTCTGTTGTTGCCCGGGATATTGAAACTGATGTGGTCATTGCTGAGGGCTTGTTTGCCTATCACGATCATTCTTTAGCCAAATTGTATGATAAAAAAATATTTTTGGAGATTAGTTCAGATTTGTTTTTTGAGCGAAAAAAATCAGACACCCGTTGGGATATCGAGCCTGAATGGTATATTCAACACATCTGGAAGAGTTATCTGAAATATGGAGTTGTGGCTGATGATGCACACGATATTTTGCGACTGGATGGTACCAGGTCAATTGATATCGATCTTTTAATGAACTATATCAATCAATAGTCATTACCGCTGTTTGTCATTTTTTGGAAAAGTAGTCTAAACAGCAATTCAGAAATTAGTAAAGGGAAGGCTTCCCTCATTTGGGAAGCCTTCCCTTTCAGATGAATGATCTAAACAAACAATAGCTTCCTCTATTTTAATCATTTTTACCACAAACAATTCACTTCTTCAAAAGAGATGCATTGGTAATTTCATTATTATTGTATCTAACTAACCAGAAGTTTTCTGTAAAACCTAATTAAAATGAAAAATCTAATTAATTTATTCGGCATTTTCCTTGTCGTCTTAATCATGAGTATGGCTTCTGAGCCTGTTCAGGCTCAATCAAAAATTCAAGATCCCGAATCGTTTTTTGGATATAAGCCCGGGGCCGATCGCATGCTCTTTACCTATGAAGAATTGATTACCTATCTTCAAAAAATTGATGCCCAATCTGATAAAATGAAAATGGTTGAGATTGGCAAATCTCCCATGGGAAGACCAATGTATATTGCTTTTTTATCTTCTGCCGAAAACATTGCCCGCTTGGATGAGCTCAAAAAGATCAATAAAAAACTGGCTTTAGATACAAATTTATCAAAGGATGATCGCGCTCAAATGATTAAAGATGGTCGGGTATTTGTTTTAGGAACCCTCTCCATGCATTCAGGTGAGGTCGGGCCGGCTCAGGCTTCTCCTTTAATTGCCCATGAACTCATTACTTCAAAAGATGAAAAAATATTAAAATGGCTGGATGATGTGGTTTATATGATGGTTCCAAATCACAATCCTGATGGAATGAATATGATTGTTGAGAATTATTTAAAATACTGCGGAACAAAATACGAAGGCAGTTCCATGCCTGGTGTTTACCATAAATATGTGGGACATGATAACAATCGCGATTTTATCACCCTCTCACAATCTGATAATGCAGCCATTGCCAAAATTTATAATTTGGATTGGTATCCACAGGTGATGGTTGAAAAACATCAAATGGGATCAACAGGAGTCCGTTATTTTGTAGCTCCACCCCACGACCCAATTGCTGAGAATATTGATGCTGGAATGTGGAACTGGGTGAGTTTATTTGGTGCAAACTTAATTAAAGACATGACCAGAGATGGTCTGGAAGGTGTGGCTCAACATACCATTTTTGATATGTATTGGCCCGGATCTACCGAAACCGCTTTATGGAAAAATGTAATTGGTTTGTTAACTGAAAGCGCCAGTGCTAAAACGGCAACACCAATATTTATTGAATCCAATGAACTTTCGGTAAGAGGAAAAGGATTGTCAGAATACAAAAAAAGCATCAACATGCCCAAGCCTTGGCCCGGCGGCTGGTGGCGTCTTGGCGACATTGTGAATTATGAAATTTCATCTACTAAATCACTTTTAAAAACAGCCTCTTTACACCGAAAAGACATTTTGGAATTTAGAAATGATATGGCCATTTCCGAAGTGAATAAAGGAAAAACCGAAGCACCTTTCTATTATATTTTCCCTCAAAAACAGCATGATTACAGCGAGTTGGTTAATTTGGTGCATTTGCTTAAAAAGCATGGCGTTAGCGTGTATAAACTAAAAGATGCAATCACCCTCGAAGGAAAAAATTATGAAGTTGGAGATTTGGTAGTTCCTTTGGCGCAACCATTCCGTGCATTTATAAAAGAGGTTTTGGAATCGCAGGAATTCCCATTGCGTCATTATACACCCAATGGCGAAATCATTAAACCTTACGATATTACAACCTGGTCGTTGCCATTGCACCGAGGGGTAGAATCAAGCGAAATTAATACCTATGTTGATTTGAGCGCTAAGCTTGAGATTGTGAGCCCAAAGCACATTCGTTTACAAACTGAGATTCCAGAATTCAAAGCGGTTTTATTGAGTGCAAACAACAATGAAAGTTATCAGCTGGTTTTTGATGCTCTGAATAAGGGGACTAAAATTGACCGAATAGAAGAAGCTTTTGAAGTTGATGGAACAACTTATCCAAAAGGAAGTTTTCTAATTCATTCGAATTCAAAAAAAGATGATTCTTTCAAAAAATCTTATAATTGGTTAAAAGTTAAACCTGCTTTATTAAATGAAATCCCTGAGGTTAAAAAAACAAGCATGAAAAATCCAAGGATTGCTCTTGTAGAAACCTATATGCATGATATGGATGCAGGTTGGACCCGTTACGTATTCGATAGCTATAAAGTTGCTTATAAAGTTTTAAAGCCTCATGAAATTGAAGGTGCAGATCTTCAGGAAAATTTCGATGTTGTGGTTTTCCCAAACAATAATAAATCCATTTTGATGGCCGGGAAATATTCATCCGGTGGAGGAAATTATTCACCTTCCAGTTATCCACCCGAATATGCTAAAGGTATGGGCAAAAAAGGTTTAAATGAATTATTAAAGTTTGTGGATAATGGTGGAGTTGTTGTTTCTTGGGAAGCTTCAACAGAATTGTTCAATCAAAATTTAAGTATTGATAAAGGCAAAGATGGCAAAGAAGATTTCAGACTTCCTTTCCGTGAGATTGGATCAAGTTTGAGAAAACAAGGATTATATTGCCCGGGATCATTGGTTAAAATCCAACTTTTAAAAGACCATCCACTTACTTATGGAATGCCTTCGGAGTTGGGCGTTTTTTCAAGAGGTTATCCTGTGTTTCAAACCTCCATCCCAGGCTTTGATATGGATCGTAGGGTGATTGGAAAGTTTCCAGAGAAAGGAATATTTATGAGTGGTTATGTGGAGAATGAAGAATTAATGGCCAATAAAAGTGCCCTGATTTGGTTGAAAAAAGGAAAAGGACAGTTGGTGCTGTTAGGTTTTAACCCCCAATTTAGAGCTTCAACACAGGGAGCTTTTAAGCTGTTGTTCAATTCTTTGCTGCTACCAAAAATAAAGTAATATTCTAACCCTGCGAGAGTTTCAAACCCTCGCAGGGTTGAGTCTTGTTTCTGTCGTTCTTCCCTAAAAATATTATCGGTATCTTAACGAAACCCGACCATCAGAAGTAGTAAGCGTAACAGGAATTCCTCCGCCCCTCATTCGTCCATCAATTTTACGTTTGCTGCTATGACCAGAAAAATCAACCAATTGAGTGTCTAACCGCTCTCCTCTCATATATAAATCAAGTCCTAAACCGCTAGGGATAACCACCTCAATGTTACCATCGCTGGTGCTTAATTTAAGCTCATCAGTAAGTTCGTCCAATTTGCCTCTAATATCACCATCAGAGGTGCTGCCTTTTAAACTTCCTGAAACTTCCTGAAATTCTATATTTCCATCAGAGGTACTTGCTAAAATATCGCCTTCAAGATTTTCAAAATAAATATCACCATCACTGGTTTTAAAGGTTACATAACCTTTGATGCTAATGGCATCAATGTTTCCATCGCTGGTTCTTAATTCAGTATCTCCTGCAATTTTTTTGGCTTTAACATTTCCGTCAGAAGTGTGGGCGTAAACCGTTCCATCAATGTCGTAAACTTCTATATTTCCATCACTGGTTTTGCAAGTTTGATCTCCTACAAATCCACCCATATCAATATTTCCGTCCGAGGTTCTGAGGTCAGCAACTGTATTTCGGGGTGCATAAACTTCGAAAGAAACATCAAGTCGGTTGCGCCAATTATTCCAATTGTAGTTGTTGGGATGCTTAACCATAACTTCAATTCGGTTACCATGTTGTTCGGTAATAAGCTCAAGCTCTTCTTCCAGTTCTCGTCTATCAATTTTAATGTATTTGTTGCCTCTTTTTACGATAAAATATACTTCAACCGTATTCTTATCATGAGGGTTGAGATGGATAAAGCCATCGCTGGTTTTAAGCTTTAATTGCGATTTCCCGTCAACTTTAAAATCTTCTTTAAAAGAATAATCAAAATTTTGCGCTACTACTGCAGAGATTGAAAAAATTAGGGATAGGGAAATTAATAAGATCTTTTTCATATGGATTTGGTTTTGTATACCTCTATAAGACGAGTGCAAGTGAAGGATTGTTACACTTTTAATAAAACAATTTGAAATAAACGGGTGGTATTCCTAAAATTGGAATTGTTCTTTTATAAATTTTTAAGGGATTCAAATTGTGCCTCATTAATTTCACGACCATGATTGCAGATGGGACAATGATGGAAATATTTGGTCTTGTAAGGGAATACAGGCATGAAAAAAAGTGAGAAATTATGGACGGTTTTGCTGATGATCCAATGAGAAGTGTTGTTGCAATGGGAACAATGTTCGGTGCCCGACAACTGATGTTGCTTTACCCGCTTATCACCGATTCCGAAAATTACAAACATTTTAAATAATTATGGATTAATGAATAATGAATACAAAAATAGAATTATTCTACATTAATCCGTAATCAATCGACATGAATCATTTTTAATTATTTTAGCATACCTAAAAAAGAGAACTATGCTAAAAAAGAAAAGAATTCCGCACACTTATGTGATCGTCTTTTATATCATCGTTATTTCAGCCATTTGTACCTGGTTTGTTCCGGGAGGTGAATTTCAAAGAGAGCAAAAACTTTTACCCGACGGGTCAAGTAAGACAGTGATTGTTCCCGGATCTTTTAAGTATGTTGACAGTGAACCTCAAACCTGGCAAATTTTTTCATCCATTTTTGATGGTTTTGTGGATAAGGCGGATATCATCGCCCTGATTCTTTTAATAGGAGGAGCGTTCTGGATTATGAATGCCAGTAAAGCCATCGACATTGCGATTATGTCTTTTCTGGAGTTTACCAAGAAATTGGAAAATGTTAAACTCATAAAAGCCATTGGGGTCAATAATATTGTTTTAACCCTGATTATGCTCATGTTTAGTATGCTGGGTGCCGTTTTTGGTATGAGTGAAGAAACCATTGCCTTTGTGATCATTTTTGTGCCTTTGGCCATTAGCATGGGTTATGATTCTATTGTTGGAGTAAGCCTTTGTTTTGTGGCTGCCGGACTTGGTTTCGCCGGTGCCATGTTAAATCCTTTTACCATCGGAATTGCCCAGGGATTATCCGATGTTCCGCTGTTTTCTGGTTTAGAATATCGATTCATTTGTTGGATCATCATCAATGTGGTGGGGATTGGTTTCATCCTGAGATATGCAGCTAAAGTCAAGAAAAATCCGAAGAGATCAGTGGTGTATGAAGAAGATAAATATTGGAGAGATAAAGCGGCTGAAGGAATTGGCGAATCAAGCAGCAAAGCTTCAATCGCGGCATGGATAACCTTTATTGGAATTTTAGCTGTAATGACGATTTACAGCTTCACAAACACCTGGACCGTATTAAGTGTTGGAGGTGCCGATTCAAGTTTAAATTGGCCCATCATCCCGGTTTTAACTGTACTTTTTGCAATTGGTGGTTTGATGGCCTTGCGGAAATCTGCCCAGTTTTTTGTATTGCATTTATTGATTTTTACCATTTTTTATTTGATTATCGGCGTGATGGGCTACCAATGGTACATCATGGAAATTTCTACCCTGTTTTTGGTAATGGGCTTGGCCAGTGGAATTGCCATGAATTACAATCCCAATAAAATTGTAAAACTCTTTATTGAAGGAGCCAGTGATATTTTGTCGGCTGCTTTTGTCGTGGGTTTAGCCGGTGGAATCATCATCATTTTACAAAATGGTAAAATCATCGATTCGATGTTGTATTCAGTGGCACAATCCATGGATAATTTAGGCAAATTTGGGTCCATAACCGTGATGTACGGGATTCAAAATTTAATCAATGTATTCATTCCTTCAGGATCGGCAAAGGCTGCTTTAACCATGCCGATCATGGCTCCATTTTCTGATCTGATTGGGATTTCTCGTCAGGCTACGATTATGGCTTTCCAATTTGGAGATGGATTTACCAATATGATTACGCCAACATCAGGTATTTTAATTGGTGTTCTTGGGGTTGCTAAAATTCCTTACGAGAAATGGGTAAAATGGATCACTCCTTTTATGATCATCTTAATTGTGTTGGGATTATTACTTTTGATACCGACGGTAACTATGAACTTAAACGGATTTTAATATGGCTAAACTGATAAAAACACCTTCGGTAATCGAAGCCGCAGGCAATAAACCAAAAATCATTCAGGAATTTATCGGAAGGGTAAATTCTAAAACTTCTGATTTAAGTATTGCCCGAATGCAAAGCCCACAAGGTTGGGTAGAGCCCGGACAAACACCTGAATTTGCTGAATACACACTGGTTCTTAAAGGATGTTTGCACGTTAAAACCAAAACTGAAGAATTCGATTTGAAGGAGGGTACAGCAATTATCATCGAAAAAGGGGAGTGGGTTCAATACTCTTCGCCCCATGAAAACGCTGAATATATTGCGGTTTGCTTACCGGCCTTTTCACCGGATACGGTTCACCGTGATGCATAATTAATTTTGGTATTTTAGATTTCATCTTTGGTCGAATATTTTGATTTCGAAAGAGGAGGTCTGAACTAAATTCATAATTTTACTTTCAATTAATAACCAAATAAACCCCATTCATATGAAAAGGATATTCCTGGCATTTATCGTGCTTATTTTTTTAGTTATTTCGAATGGTGCAAATGCACAAGATTTAAAGCTTCCCACAATTTTAAGGTGGCTGGATGATGATCATTATCTGGAAGTAAAAAAAGAAGCCAAAGAATCGAAAATGTATAAGGTGAATGCCAAAAATGGCAAAGCTGTTTTGTTCGATGAAACAAGTTTTAGAGATGAGGTGGCCAACAATTTGCCTGAAGGATTTAAGTTGGGTCGTTATACTGAATTTACCGAAGACTACAACAGCGTAGCTTTGGTTCAGGATAAAAACCTGTATTATTATTCCCGCCTAAAAAATGAATTTAAGCCTTTAACTGATAATCCTTCCGAAGAAATTACCCCTGAGTTTTCGCCCAACGAAAAGCGTATTGCTTTTACCCGCGATCATGATTTATACTATATCGATATTGAATCGGGATTGGAGCACCGACTTACCAATGATGCCACAGATGTAATTTATAATGGCTATTCATCCTGGGTTTATATGGAAGAAATTTTAGGCCGTGCGACCCGACATCAAGCTTTTTGGTGGTCACCCGACAGTAAGAAATTGGCATTTTTGCGTTTTGATGATACAGAAGTTCCAATGTTCCCGCTTTACCGAGCCGATGGAATTCACGGTGAATTAGAATTGACCCGTTATCCAAAAGTTGGAGATACCAATCCGGGGGTAAAATTGGGAGTGATTGATTTGGAAACCAAAGAAGTTAAATGGTTTGACTGCAATGCCACCGAAGATAAATATATTGCTTTTCCGGTTTGGACCAATGATTCTGAAAAGTTTTTCTATCAAACCAACAATCGGGAACAGAACAATTTAAAGATTTTTGTTGCTGATTTAGCTAGCGGTAAAAAGAAAGAAATTTATAACGAAGAACAAGAAAAGTATATTGAGTTTTACGATCATTTATATGCCATGAAAGATGGCTCTGGTTTTATCATCAGAAGTGATAAAAGTGGTTGGAGAAATCTTTATCATTACGATTTAGACGGAAATTTAGTGAGTCAAATTACCGATTTAAATTGGCGTGTAAATGGCATCAGCAAAGTAGATGAGAAAAATGGAGTGGTTTATTTTACTGGAACAGGTGAAAAATCTACCGAAAATCATCTTTTTAAAGTAAATATGGATGGTAGTGGATTAACCCAGTTAACCAAAGAAGTGGGTTCACATCGGGTATTAATTTCATCTGATGCCAGCTATTTTATCGACACTTACAGCAACATTGAAACTCCAACTCATAAAGAACTTTTTAAAACCAATGGGAAGCACATTCGATTTTTAGGTGCATCAAAAGGAGCCGATCCTGCCAAAGGAGAAATTGCCAAAGTTGAAATGTTCACGATTCCTCATCCTGATGGATTTGATATGCCGGCCTGGTGGATATTGCCCGAAGGTTTTGATCCTGCCAAGAAATACGGAGTGGTTTTCCAAATTTATGGTGGCCCCGACAGCAAAAATGTAAACAATCGTTATACCAACCCTCAAGGAAATTATCTTTCAGAAAATGGAATTATCCGATTTAAAGTAGACCATCGGGGTTCAGGTCATTTTGGAAAAGCCGGATTGAATGAGTTTTATGGTCATTTGGGAACCGTCGATATTCAGGATTATTCAGAAGCGGTAAAATGGTTGTTAAAGCAAGGTTTTGTGGATGAAACCAAGGTGGGAATTACCGGAGGAAGTTATGGCGGATATATGACGGCCATTGCCTTAACCAAAGGAGCTGATTACTTTACCCACGGTTTTGGAAGTTCTGCTGTTATCGACTGGCGATTGTACGATAATGTTTATACCGAGCGTTATATGGGAACCCTCGAGAAGAACAACGAATTATATGAGCTGGGGAACGTAAATAATTTTGCTGATAAACTAAAAGGCAAATTGTTTATGATTCATGGAACCATGGATGATAACGTGCATATGCAGCACATCGTTCAGTTTGTAGATACTTTAACAGAGTTGAATAAAGATTTTCAATTTATGATTTATCCCAACGGTCGACATGGCTGGGGAGGTAATAAAAGAGTTCATTCCACCAATTTGCAAAAGCAGTTTTGGCTGGATCATCTTACGCCTGAAAAATAAGGTTTTAATTTAAAGATATGATAGGGACGGCGTCCTCGAAAGAGGACAACGTCCCTGTTCTTATTAAAGGGACTGTGTAAAAAGTAAACAATTCGTCATTCTGAATTCATTTCAGAATCTATAAATAGTTGATTTTAAGATTCCGGAACAAGTCCGGAATGACTGAACTTAGGAACGTTAAGTTTTTTAGACAGCCTCTTTTATTTTTGCATTAACAAATAACCTTTTAATTAATTTTTATTCACTCCAAAGTTCTTCTTTATTTAACTCATCAGCGCACCTAATTTTTCCTTTAGCCATTTCAAATCCATCTTCAGTAAGCGCTTGAACCATCCAGGCATTTTTTAATTCTTCAGGAATTGGATAAGGTGCCGGATACCCTAAATTAGCCGCATCAGGAATAAAACCATGCTTGGGATAGTAATCCATATGGCCCAATACAAAAACCATTTTACTGCCTTCTTTCTTTAAAATTTCCAAGCCTGTTTTAATGAGCAAAGCGCCAATTCCTTCTTTTTGAAATTCAGGAATAACAGCCATGGGGGCCAAAATGTGAATCAGGGGTGGCTCTTCAATATTTTCAAGATAGAGACGGGTAAATAGAATATGCCCAATGGCTTTTTGGTGGTGAAATGCCAACAGAGAGATTATAGGCTCAGCTGTTTTATCTTTTAATAAATCAGCAACCAGACTGGCTTCATTTTTTGAGCTAAATGCTGCCTTTTCAACCTCCATAATGTCATTAAAATCTGACTCTGTGGATTGTTTTATGTGTATCTCGTCTAAAATCATGCATTCTGTTTTTTCATCTAAAGATAAATTCTTTGCCTCAGACAAAGATATTTTTCTTTGGGCATTGATCCGAATTTCATCTGTAGCAAACCCCATTTCATCGAAAAAAATTGAAGGCTAAATGGTCAGGGTTTTTCTTTGTGATCATAAATCATTAATTTTAAAATCGATCGTTATGAAAAAGAAAAATGGATTTTTTATCGTAATTGGCCTGATTCTATTCATCACAGGTTGCATTCCCTCTCTTCACCCCTTGTATTTTGATGAGGACAGAATTGAACTTCCCTTAATAGAAGGACATTGGATTTCAGATTCTGATGACCACTGGGAGTTTCTTAAGGTGAAAGATGAGCCCAGCTATATTTTAAACTATACTGAAAAACTTCAGAAAGGTGAGCAAAACCCAAAGTCGCAATTCGCAAACTTTAATGCAAATATTGTGAAGCTGGGTGGTTGTTATTTCATGGATTTGTATCCACGAGAAAATGATTATCTGAATCAGATGAATGATTTTATGGCTGTACATTTTTTAACGGCTCATACCTTCTTAAAACTTGAATTTAGAGATGAGCTGCTGTTGATCTATCAAATGTCGCCAGAATGGCTTGAAAGCCTGTTTGATGAACATAAAATCAGAATATCACATGAAAGGCTAGATGATGAAAATATTGTGTTGACAGCATCTACCAAGGAACTTCAAAAATTTATTACAAAATATGCAGATGATGAGGATGCATTTATGGATCCTGAAATTTTAAGCCCAATTCATTAAGTTATGTTGAGCAAAAATTTATTCTTTAAAGTATTCAAAATCCGATGGGTTCAGCACCTTGGGTTTTGGATACTTTCATATTATATACTTTTAAATATTTTGAGGTTTTCGGATGAGATTCAGAAAATTGATGTCATCTATACCGCCTTGTTTTTTATCAATATTTTGGCCGTTGTTTATATCAATCTTAAGATACTCATTCCCCATTTCCTGGCTAAAAAGAAATATGGGTGGTACACTCTTTTAGCTGTTTTAAATTTATTATTGTTTTCAGATTTAAACATTTGGTTTTTTAATCATTTTGTTGATTATATCTTGCCCGATTATTACTTTATTTCTTATTATGAACTCGAGGATATCTTAAAATTTCATTTAGCATTTATCGTGTTAACTTCTTTGATAAAATTGAGTAAAGCCTGGTTTAAAATGCAGGAAACTGATAAGAAAATAGCCCGGGTTAATGAGGAAAAAATCACCGCAGAATTAAATGCATTAAAGTCTCAAATTAATCCTCATTTTCTCTTTAATAGTTTAAATAATATTTATTCCTTGTCACGAAAGTCCTCAAAAAAAACATCCGAATCCATTCTCATTTTATCGGATATGATGCGTTATGTTTTGTATGAAACAAGATCAGACAGCGTTAAATTATCTGAGGAGCTAAATTTTATGCAAAATTTTGTAGAACTACAAAAGCTCAGGATTGATGAACGGTCAAGTATCGAACTTATAGTAGATCTGGATGATGATAAACTAAAAATAGCTCCCCTGATATTTCTACCCTTTTTGGAGAATGGTTTTAAACATGGCGTTAAAGGGAGTACTGGAAATACCTATGCGAAATTTGTTTTGAATAGTATTGAATCGGAGGTGACTTTTGTGGCTGAAAATAGCAAATCAGAGAATGATTTAACAACTAAGAAACATCATGGGGTGGGGCTGGAAAATGTAAAACGTCGCCTGGAATTATTATACCCGAATAAGCACGAATTGATTGTGGAAGATCAAAAAGATTTCTTTCGAATTAATCTTAAATTAATCCTTGATGAGTAAAGTACAAGGCCATATACGATGTATGATTGTAGATGATGAACCCCTTTCACGGGAAACCTTAACGTCTTATATCTCTGATTTTCCAAAACTGGAATTGCTTGCTAAGTGCAGAGATGCTTTTGAAGCTTTGGATGTTTTGAAAAAAGAGTCAGTAGACCTTGTGTTTTTAGACATTAATATGCCAAAGCTTTCGGGCATGAGCTTTTTAAAATCGCTCGAAAATCCACCCATGGTTATTTTTACCACCGCATATTCGGAGCATGCAGTAGAAGGATTTGAATTAGATGCCATCGATTATTTGTTGAAGCCATTTAGTTTTGAGCGCTTTGTAAAAGCTGCAAATAAAGCATTTGACAGGCAAACCCATAAGCAAAACAGCTTCACCTCAGATGCGTCTTTTCTTATGATAAAATCTGATAAACGGATGTTCAGGGTTTTATTAAAGGAAATCAAGTATTTTCAATCAAATGGAGATTATTTAAAAGTTGTTTGTATCGATCGTACCATCGTAAGCCACCAAACCCTGAAAGGAATTGCCGGTTTAATTCCGGAGCAAAGTTTTGTCCGGGTTCATAAATCCTACATCGTTTCATTAAAACACATCAGTTATATTGAAGGCAATCAGATAAAAATTGGGGGAGAGTTTTTACCTATTGGAAGTACTTATAAAGAATTTCTTCTCTCAAAATTTAATGGGGCGTAATTCTATGATTGGAGTTCATTTATTTGCAAAATTGTTTAAGTACTGTTTTATACATTCAATATTTAAGCATGATGAAAATGTTGTTCTATCATGGAGAAAAGCAGTTTTTTGCTTATGGGTTTTGTAATATAATTATTGCAACCTACGCCCAGAGCTTTTTCTTTATCACCAGCCAGGGCATAGGCCGATTGTGCGATAATAACAACTTCCTGACTTATTTTTCTGATTTCGCGGGTGGCATCCAGGCCATTTTTAATGGGCATTTTAATATCCATTAAAATCAGATCGATGTCGGAATTGTTTTTGTAAATCTCAACAGCTTCTTTTCCATTTCTGGCATACATTATGTTTTTACTGATGGGCTCGATTAAGATTGATAAAAGACGTTCAGTGCTTTCGTCATCTTCTGCAATCAGTATTTTTAATTTGTTCATTTTTGTGTAAATAAATTTACATAAAACATCAAATAACCTCTATAGGTCATCATTTTTTATACTGATATTTTAACTTAACTAATTGGTTGATGGGATAAAATGTAAGCTAAATTTAATGATTTTTCTCTAAACTATAAACATTATACCTGATTTTTGCATTTTAGTTACAATTATAATCCGGAAAGTAAATGTTTGAAAGCTGGCACAGTATCCTAAGGAGTTCAAAAGAATTCGCAATTATTGACTCAGGCAGATAGATAATTTTGCATGAATTATCACCCCCTTAATTTTAACTAAACTTATTTTTTATAGTTTGCCGGATCAAGTTTTTCGACTGTCCAATCGCCAAAAAAGCCCAGTAAAGTTTTTTTATTGTATGATTTTTCTTCTTCAAGATAAACAGAATTCTGGGTGTGAATTCTTTTGCCTTCCTGATCCAGAATTACAATAACCGGAAATCCGAATCTTTGTGGGAAATCAAGTTTAGCAAGGGTGGGCAGGTTTTGATTCTTTTTGTCGTAATTCATTTTAACAACTTTGTAATGATCGTATAAGGCTGTTTTAAGGTCGGTATCTTCATGAATGAATTTATTAAGTTTTAAGCACCAAGGACACCAATTTCCTCCGATAAAAATCATTACATTTTTGTTTTCCTGCTTAGCCATTTCAACAGCTTTTTTGATGTCTGCACCGGCATCTGCACTTTCATCATAAACTTTTGTAGGAGTTTGAGCGGTAGTAACTATCGTTGCTGTAATAAGTAAAAAAGTAAAAATGAGTGATTTTTTCATGAGCATTATTTTTAGCTACTAAATTAGTATAATTATGCAAGTATTTGGATATTTATAAGTCACTGTGAAATAATTAACAATATTTTAACAGAATCTTTATGTAGCGATTTTTTTTATTGTAACTTTGCATCCGTTTTTTAATGGAAACTACATATTATTAAAGAATTGTGAGCTAAAAACTATGGATTCAAAAGAAATTAATTCCAAGAAATTATTTCAGGAATTCCCTGAGGTTTCTACCTCCGAATGGGAAGAGATCATTACGAAGGATTTGAAAGGAGCAGATTACAATAAAAAGCTAATCTGGAAAACCAACGAAGGAATCAATGTAAAGCCATATTATCGTGCTGAAGACATTGAAAACCTGGATCATTTAAAAGCCAAGCCGGGACAATTTCCATTTGTGCGTGGAAATAAACAGGAAAACAGCTGGTTGGTTAGGCAGGATATTTATGTTGAAGAGGTGAAAGAAGCCAATAAAAAAGCACTCGAAGTTTTAAATCGTGGTGTTGAATCGTTGGGTTTTATTTTACTAGATGTGCCAAGCTTAGAGCAATTTCGAGATTTACTAAATGGTATTGCTTTAGAGGAAATTGAAATTAACCTGATTTGTGGTTCTCATTTTAAAGAGATCCTTGAAAGCTTCCTTCTTATTTTAAAAGAAAAAGAGGCCAATTTGGAAGCCATCAAAGGCTCCATCTCTTTTAACCCATTAACCGAAGCTTCGCTAACAGGAGTTATTGAGGATTTGGGCGATGCGAAGCAAATTCTTGAATCATCAAAAAATTTACCATACTTCCGAACTTTATTGGTTCACGGAAGTATTTTTCATAATTCAGGTTCAACTGCTGTTGAAGAGTTGGGCTTTGCCCTGGCAATGGCTACAGAGTACATAAATCAATTAACGGATGAAGGTTTAACGATTGATGAAATCGCCCCTAAAATGAAATTCGAGTTTGCCAGCGGTAGCAATTATTTTATGGAGATTGCAAAAATTCGCGCTGCAAGAATTTTATGGGCAAAAATGATTGAAGCCTACAAACCTAAAAACATTGAAGTTGCCAAAATGTTCGTTCATGGAACCACTTCAAACTGGAATAAAACGGTTTACGATCCATACGTAAATATGCTCAGAACAACGACAGAGGCCATGTCTTCGGTAATTGGCGGAGCTGATTCATTAACCGTAAATGCTTTTGACGAATCTTATCAGATTCCTGAAGAGTTTGGTGAGCGAATTGCACGTAATCAACAACTTTTACTTAAAGAAGAATCTTATTTAGATAAGGTTGCCGATCCATCAGCAGGTTCATATTATATTGAAACTTTAACAGCCTCAATTGCTGAAGAAGCCTGGAAGATTTTCCTTGCTACCGAAGAAAAAGGCGGATTTATAAAAGCCATGAGTAGCAATTTTATTCAGGACACCATAAAAGCTACAGCTCAAAAACGGGATATGGATATAGCCAACCGTAAAGAGATTTTCTTAGGAACCAATCAATTTCCAAATTTCACTGAAAAGTCAGAACTTGATTTTGATGATAGCTTTTTTGAGTCTGCAGATTTAGCGGATGAAAATGCAGAAATTGAAACCTTAAAACCTTACAGAGGTGCTCAGGCATTTGAAGCTATGCGTTATAAAACTGATTTATTTTCTACCGAGAATAAACGTCCACTTGCTTTTATGTTAACCTTTGGTAATTTGGGAATGCGAAAAGCACGGGCAAGCTTTGCAAGTAATTTCTTTGCTTGTGCAGGTTTTGAAGTTCAGGATAACAATGGGTTTAAAACTGCCGAAGAAGGTGTAAAAGCTGCACAAGAAGCCAATGCCGAAATTATTGTGCTTTGTAGCTCTGATGATGAATATATGGATCTGGCAACGGAAGTTAAAAAACTTTCGGGCGATGCAATCATCGTTATAGCCGGATATCCAAAAGCAATCATGGATGATTTAAAATCTCAAGGAATTGAAAACTTCATTCATGTGCGGTCGAATGTTTTGGAGAGCCTCAGCGAATATCAAAATAAATTGGGAATAAAATAACAAACGTCATTCCGAACTTGTTTCGGAATCTCATTAATCAGATGAGATGCTGAAATAAATTCAGCATGACGATTTAAATAATAGAAAAAGGTAAATCATTAATCAAACGAGATGAAACCAAATTTCAAAGAAGTAAACATTAAAGATATAAGTGGACAAAAAAATGATTCTTCATCAAAAGCTGATGAAACGCATCATGAAGATTGGACCACGCCAGAGCAAATAAAAGTAAAACCTGTTTATACCAAAGATGATTTGGCAGGAATGGAACATTTAAATTATGCGGCGGGTAAAGCCCCTTATTTACGCGGGCCTTATTCAACCATGTATGTAATGCGACCATGGACCATTCGTCAGTATGCAGGATTTTCAACTGCAGAAGAATCCAATGCTTTTTACCGCAGAAATTTAGCTGCCGGTCAGAAAGGATTATCTGTTGCATTTGACTTAGCAACCCACCGTGGATACGATTCAGATCATGAACGTGTTGAAGGTGATGTTGGTAAAGCAGGAGTTGCCATTGATTCCATCCTTGATATGGAAATTTTATTCGATCAAATTCCATTGGATAAAATGTCTGTTTCGATGACTATGAACGGGGCTGTTTTGCCTGTTTTGGCATTTTATATTGTGTCAGGATTAGAGCAAGGTCACTCTTTAGATCAATTGAGTGGAACCATTCAAAATGATATTTTGAAAGAATTCATGGTTCGGAATACTTACATTTATCCTCCTTTGCCATCGATGAAAATCATCGCCGATATTTTTGAGTACACTTCTCAAAAAATGCCTCGATTTAATTCAATTTCAATCAGTGGTTATCACATGCAGGAAGCAGGTGCAACAGCTGATATCGAATTGGCTTATACTTTGGCAGATGGTTTGGAATATTTAAAAGCGGGTGTAAATGCCGGAATGGACATTGATACTTTTGCTCCCCGATTGTCATTTTTCTGGGCCATCGGAATGAACCATTTTATGGAGATTGCTAAGATGAGAGCTGCCAGAATGCTTTGGGCAAAATTGGTCAAACAATTCAATCCTAAAAATCCAAAGTCAATGGCTTTACGTACACATAGCCAGACTTCAGGATGGAGTTTAACCGAGCAGGATCCATTTAACAATGTGGGTCGTACTTGTGTTGAAGCCATGGCTGCAGCACTTGGTCATACCCAATCATTACACACAAATGCATTGGACGAAGCGATTGCTTTGCCAACTGATTTTTCTGCGCGTATTGCACGAAATACACAAATTTACATACAGGAAGAAACCAATGTTTGTAAAACGGTTGATCCATGGGCAGGTTCTTATTATGTTGAGAAATTAACCCAGGAAATTGCAGATAAAGCCTGGAAATTAATTGAGGAAGTTGAAGAATTAGGTGGAATGGCAAAAGCCATCGAAACCGGATTACCTAAAATGCGTATTGAAGAAGCAGCAGCCCGAAAACAGGCACGTATTGATTCAAGAAAAGATACCATTGTAGGTGTAAATAAATACCGATTGGATAAAGAAGCTCCGCTTGAAACTTTAGAAGTTGACAACTCAGCGGTAAGATTGTCACAAATCGAACGATTAAAAAAATTACGTGCAGAGCGAAATAATGAGGAGGTTGAATCAGCATTAAATGCAATAACAAAAGCATGTGAAACCGGAGAAGGAAACTTATTAGAATTGGCTGTTGATGCAGCTCAAAAACGAGCTTCACTTGGAGAAATTTCGGATGCATGCGAAAAAGTATTTGGGAGGTATAAAGCAGTGATCAGATCAATTTCAGGAGTTTATTCATCAGAGTCTGGTGGAGATGACCAATTTAAAAAAGCTTGTGATATGGCCGATCAATTCGCCGAATTGGAAGGTCGACGTCCACGAATTATGATCGCAAAAATGGGTCAGGATGGACATGATAGGGGCGAAAAAGTTGTAGCCACCGGTTATGCCGATATGGGATTTGATGTAGATATTGGACCTTTGTTCCAAACCCCTGCCGAATCTGCCAAACAAGCGGTTGAAAATGATGTTCACATCCTTGGAGTTTCAAGTTTAGCTGCCGGACATAAAACCTTGGTACCTCAAGTAATTGCCGAACTTAAGAAATTGGGCAGAGAAGATATTATGGTTATTGTAGGAGGTGTAATTCCTGCGCAAGATTATGATTATTTGTATAATGCAGGTGCGGTTGCCATTTTTGGCCCCGGGACTGTAGTTTCCGAATCTGGGATCAAAATGCTGGAGATTTTGATCAATTCCAGAAAGTAGGCTAATAATTATATTATCGAAGATGAACAGCTCTCAGATATTGGGGGCTGTTTTTGTTTTTATCAGATGCGAGTATCAAGACACAAGATTATAGATTCAACCCTACGAGGGTTTAAAACCCTCCTTTAGATTTACACCATTGTTTTTAAGAGCCCACAAAAGTGATATTTAAAATTAGATTTGTAGGGCGATAAAGTTGACACTGACAGGGACACATTAGCAACCCTCAAGGTTTTAGACCTATCCTGCGATTTAATCCCCTGTCAGTTTTTGAACAAGCTTCAAATAGAAATTTAAGCTTAAGGCTTATTAGCAAGGTTTTGAAATTGTTCAATATGTCAACCTGTTATATTCACTAAAATTATAGAACATGCAATTACAAAAGTATTACATTGGGATAGATGTTTCAAAAGAAACATTGGACATTGCATTAACTGAAGAAGGGCAATTTGTGTCTGGGGTATCTATTGGGAATAACACAAAAGAGATTAAAAAAATCTTTTCAGACTGGGAAAAGGAGTTTGGTCTCGATCTGGGACAAACCTTGGTATGTATGGAACATACGGGAATTTATTGTTGGCCTTTGCTCGTTTTTTTGCAACAAACGCCGTGTAAAGTGTGCCTTGAAAATGCTTATCGCATCAAACACTCCAATGGTTTGCAAAGGGGCAAAAATGATCGTGTGGATGCGGAGAGGATTGCTTTATATGCCTGGAGGAACAAAGACTTTTTGCAAGAATGGAAAGCCCCTAAAAGCAATATTAAAAGGTTAAAGCAATTAATGACCATGCGCAAAGGGCTTGTCAATGCTAAAAAAAAATTACTTGTACCAATTAAAGAAACAGGGAAGTTCATTGATAGGTATATGGCAAAGGAATTGGAAAAAAGCTGCTGTAGGTCAATTCGTGCGCTTGAGCGGGACATTATGGCGATAGAGGAAAGGATACTAGGGATAGTCCGTTCTGATAATAATCTAGGGAGAATGTTTGACATTTTGGTTTCAATTGATGGCATAGGTAAAATCACTGCTATTATGTTTTTGACAACCACTAATGCCTTTACCTCATTCAAGGAAGCTAAAAAGTATGCTTGTTACGCAGGTGTAGTCCCTTTTGAGCATTCATCAGGAAAAAGCATACGTGGGAAAACCAAATTGTCCCATTTTGCGAACAAAGACATGAAAACCGTCTTGCACTTATGCGCATTGACACTTTGTAATAGCAAGGGGGAATTGGGAGTTTACTACAGAAGAAAAGTAGCTGAAGGAAAAAACAAAATGAGTGTACTGAATGCCCTGAGGAACAAAATAGTTCTCAGGGCTTTTGCTTGTATTAAGGAAGACAAACTTTATGAAAAGAATTATCAAAATAAATTTGCTTAAACCATAGAAATCGTAGGGTTTGCCTTAAAAGCTCGAATTGACATGAATTTTCCATCAACAGAATTTCTTAACTTAGCAAGAATGGAAAACCCAACCCTGGCTTTACTAGTTACTTTTGAGTGAAAAATCAAATAATTTAATGAAAGGAAAAGAAGAAACCATTAAAGATTATCAGGAGCGAATCAACAAAGTGTTGGTTTATATAAGCGAGCATCTGGACGAAAAACTAGATCTTGAAAAGTTGGCGGCCATGTCAAATTTTTCAATTTATCATTTTCATCGGATATTCAGGGCTTTTTTAAACGAACCTTTGGGTGCTTTTGTAAACCGCTTAAGGCTTGATCAGGCAGCTCGTTTGCTTGAATTTACCGATAAACCCGTTAACGAGATCGCATTTCAGGTAGGATTTGAAATGGCCTCTTCTTTAAACAAAGCTTTTAAAAAACGTTTTGAAATTACGCCGGCAGAATTTCGTGAAACCAAAAAAGCATTGATTCCTTTCGAGTATATTCATTCAAAAAACGAAATGATGGATTTAAGTTTAAAACCAAGTATCAAGGAAATTAAAGACAAAAAAGTTATTTATGTTCAGGCCAAGGGGCAATATGACAAATCTGCAAAGAAAGCATGGACTGAATTGGGGGAATTTATGAAAGCCGAAAGACTGTTTTCATTCAGTTTGGAATGTGTCGGTGTTTCTCATGGTGATCCGGATGTAACCGAAAGCGATAAATTAAGATATGATGCCTGCATGACCGTGAAAAAGGATGTAGCACCAAATGGCAAAGTCGGAGTAAAAGTAATTGAAGGAGGGAAATATGCCATTTTTAAATACAAAGGGCCTTATACCAACCTGGGTCAGGTTTATAATTATATTTTTAAGAATTGGCTACCGGGCTCAGAATATGAACTGGAAGATAAACCGGGTTTTGAAAAGTATATGAACAATCCGGATAAAACCAGACCTGAAAATCTGAAAACACATATTTATATCCCGTTAAAATAAACTAACCTTTAAAAAAACAAATTAGATTCTATGCTTGGGATGGCTTCCTCATAAGGAAGCCATTCTTTTGAAATATAATAGGGGTTATTTCCCTAAATATTTTTGTTCAAGTTCTAGAACGCGTGCATTAAATTCTTCTAAACTTTTACTGCGAACCAAATATTTAGAAAGTTCGTTTCTGCTTTCGAATTGATGTGAAAAGGATAACCAGTATTCTTTCATTTTACCAAGTAGATCTTTTCCGCTTCGAAATTTGCTTTCAAAACTTGAATACAGATGATTGTAGAAATCAAAAAATCGCTTTGCATCTAAACCAGTAGCTGATGAATGATTGGACTTTAGTTTCTCGGCCAAAAATGGATCTCTTAATAAGCCTCGCCCAAGCATAAATTTTTTAACAGCTGGAAAACGCTTTTTAATGTTTTCAAAATCTTCAAGGGTTCTGATATCACCATTATAAACCAATTCATTTTTTGAAATTTTCAGACACTCCTCAAAATAATCAAGCATCACCTCGCCGCTATACAATTGTTTACCAATTCGAGCATGCAGAATGATTTCACTCAGGGGGTATTGATTGTAGAGCTCCATTAATTTAAAACATTCTTCCGGATCGTTTAGACCCAGTCGCGTTTTTATTGAGAATTTAAGATCAGTTTGAGGGAGCACCATATCTAAAAACTCCTTGATTTCATCCGGCTTGGCCAATTGTCCGCAGCCCTTGCCTTTGCGCACAATTTTTTTTACAGGACAGCCCAAATTCCAATTAATTTCATCATAGCCTTTATGCTTGACCCATTTTGAAAGGTGTAAAAAATCCTTCACATTTCGCCCCATAAATTGAGGGATGGTTTCCATCAGCTGATGTTCTGTGGAGGGAATATTCCAGGATCTGATTTTCTCATTAATATCATGACGATTCAAGGATACAAAAGGAGCTATTGCAGAATCCACACCGCCAAAATGTTTTGCAAAAACATTGCGAAAGTCAATTTCAGTAATTCCCTCCAAAGGAGCCAAATAAATAAAAGGAGTTTCAGCCATGGGGCAAAGTTAAGCATTCAAAATTGATTGCTTAATTTGAAATGTTGCAACACAAGAATTAGGGACGACGTCCCTAAAGGGGACAACGTCCTTAATCAGACAAGCTTAAAAGGTTAAGCGATAAAATGATCGCATTGATCTAGTTTTAATTCAACAATTCCATTCATCCTGATTTTAATTTTATATTTATGTTGTATTTTATTCACCAAATTTCTTAATCATGAAAAAATTGATTCTCCTTTTAATTGTTTTTATTAGCCTTCAGGCTCAATCTCAAATATTTTCAGAAAAAGAACGCGCAGAAGTCAGAGACGAAATTATTGGCGACCGATTGATTAACTTATTGCCTCAATTAATGGATCGGGCGGATATTGATATGTGGATCATCATGTCGCGCGAATACAACGAAGATCCGGTGATAAAAAGCATGCTTCCGGCCAAATGGTTTGCTGCCCGTCGACGGACCATCATTGTTTTTAATAGAGATAAGTCAAAGGATTTAACGGAACGCTTATCGGTTTCGAAATATGCGGTTGGTAAGCACATCAAAAACTCATGGGATGAAGCTAAACACCCAACCCAATGGGGTGCGTTGAAAGAAATAATTATGGATAGAAATCCGAAAAAAATTGGCTTGAATTTTTCAGAATATTTTGGCATTGCTGATGGTTTGGTTAAAACCGATTATGATGAATTTATGAAAATGTTGCCCAAGTCATATCATCAAAAAGTAGTTTCGGCCGAGAATTTGGCCATTGGTTGGATTGAAACACGAACTGAATTGGAAATGAAGTATTTTGCAGAACTGGTGCAAATTACCCACGATGTTATTAGAGAAGCTTTTTCAAACGCGGTAATTACCCCGAGCAAAACAACCACCGAAGATGTTAAATGGTGGATTCGTGATAAAATTACTTCTTTGGGGCTCGAAACCTGGTTTCACCCAACCATCGATTTGCAGCGGTCAAATGCGAAAATGGAAAGTTTTTTGGATGTATTTTCTAAAGATAATTTGGGAGAAGTTATCATACCCGGCGATTTATTACATTGCGATGTAGGGATCAAGTATTTGGGTTTAAATTCCGACATTCAGGAGCATGCCTATGTGCTGAAAGAAGGCGAAAAAGAGGTGCCGAAATTCTTAAGAGAGGCCATGAAAACCGGTAACCGTTTACAAGATATCTTTACTTCCAACTTTGTGACTGGTAAAAAAGGAGATGAAATTTTACTGAAATCTTTAGCAGATGCCAAAGCTGAAGGAATAAACCCATCCATTTATAGCCATCCATTGGGTTTGTACGGGCACTCAGCCGGAACTGTTTTCGGAATGTGGGATCAGCAAGATGGAGTACCCGGAACCGGTGAATACCCACTTTATGAAAATACCGCTTATGCCATCGAGATGAATGCAAAAGTATTTATCCCTGAGTGGGATCGGGAAATCAGAATTATGCTTGAAGAAGACGGGTTTTGGGGGCCTGAAGGATTTCGATACATCAATAAAAGGCAAACCGAAATTTTCAAAATCCAACCTTAATTTTTTAGGTGATTTGTTTTTTAACCATTTTTTAACAGATGTTTTCAGGTGTGTTTGATGGATTTATGTTATTTTTACTCATTCTAAATAGTAATATGACTTATCTTTACTGTTCAGATTAAGTATTCATAAACATATAGTTGACATGAAAAATATCAGATACATACTGGCCTTATTGGTGGTTTTTGGGGCGACAAGCTTGTTTGCTCAAACCCAAAAATTTAGTAAGAAAGACACAGAAATTAAATGGTTAGGAAATAAAGTGGGTGGCTCTCACGACGGAACAATTGATTTAAAAGAGGGGATGCTTACCTGGGATAATGATAAAATTAGCTCAGGAAAGTTTGTGGTTGACATGAAGAGTATTAAAAACACCGATATAGAAAATGCAGATTACAATAAAAAATTGGTGGATCATCTTATATCCGATGATTTTTTTGGTGCAGAAGAATTTCCGGTTGCGGTGCTTGAAATTACAGAGGGATCTTCTTTTAATGATGGAAAATCGATGCTAAAAGGGAGTTTGACCATCCGTGATAAAACCCATCCGGTTGAATTCGAGGTGGTGAAATCAACAGATAAAATGGTGGCAAAATTAACCATCGACCGCAGTAATTATGATGTTAAGTTCAGATCAAAATCGTTTTTTAAAAATTTGGGAGACAAATTAATTTATGATGATTTTACCCTTGAAATCACCATTATGAAATAATTAAAATTATTGGGTCATACAAATTTTCTTAATATCTAACATTAAATCCGGAGTGCATCCGGATTTTTTTTGTGCCCATAACTTCCCAATTGTGCTTTCATGGTTGATATAATCATTGGCTTGCCTTGACAAATCTCAATCGCAAGGCTGGGTCTGCTTTCTTATATTTGTATTGAAAAATGAAACAAATGTTTATTAAGCAAAAAGTATATCAAAACATGACCATTATTACAGCTTTTGCTGTTTTTTGGGTGTTCTTGGGAGCCTTGCTTAATTTTCATGCCAACCGCATCTTGGGAACCGAATTAATCGATCATGCATATCCTGCGATTAAACCCAAAACAGAAGAACATACAGTTCAGTTCTCTGAGAACATGAACCCAACAATTGATTTAGATTTATTGAGCCCAAAAAATGAATTTGATCTTTCAGATTTGTTGTTTCCTGCAGCGCTTGATAAGAAACAAAAATATGCATCATCAATTTATTTAAAAGTCATAACTCATCAGTTTGGCTTACGCGCACCACCTACAGCATAAATTTCTTTGTGTTAATAAGGCCAGCTTTGGCTGTTACCATTGTAATTAGTGGTAAAAACAGAAATTTATCAATCAATAAATGATCATCAAAAGAAGCTAAAATACAATTGGCCAGGCTTTTATGTCGTAGTTTAAGTCTATCTGATTTTATTGATAAATGAAGAAGACGTTGAAATCTTACTATATAACTATATAATTGAATGTTGAAAGCTGAATGGTTTTTCGGATTTTGATTAGAACTAATATTACTAATGCGTTTGTTGATCATGGGATGTGAGCTTTTTAGCTTGCATCCCTTTTTTTATAGGTCGAGATTGTCCTGAGTAAGAAGGGTTTTAGAATTGAGTTCATAAGCTGTTAAGGTGCCGAAACCTTCCTTGTTCTTCATATAAACACCATTGTCTAAATCAATAAAATGATAATCTTTTTTGCCAATGCATAAGTTGATAAAATCGATGTGTACTGGTACATGCCCATGAACAATGGTACGATGATTAATTTTAGAAGGTTTTATTTTAAAATCCCGGGTCCAAAGCATATTTATTTTGTCTTCGAAGGGATCTTCATTTTCGAAATTTAACCCGGCATGAACCAACACAAAATCATCTAAAAGAATGTAATGCTTTAAGCTTTTTATCCAATCGATGTAATTGGAAGGAATATTGTTTAAGTTTTCTTCCCCAAAGCTTTTCATGCAGGTTTCACCACCATGGGCAAACCAGGCTTCCTTTTGGCGGTTCTTTTTCCGAAAGCTAAATAGTTTTTTGGGGTCAGGTTCCTGTTCCAGGGCTTTTAATAAATAATCTTCATGATTTCCCATTAAAAAATGACTTTCGAAATCCCGGTCTTTAAGCGAAATTAAATAATCAATAACTCCTTTTGAGTCTGGTCCGCGATCGATATAGTCTCCCAAAAAGTACAAACAATCTCCTTTTTGAGGTTTTATCTGAACTTCAATTAATTGCTTTAAAGTTTTTGAACATGCATGAATATCCGGGATGACCCATCGATTTGCCATAAAGCTGCTTTCTCGGTGAAATATGATAAAGTTAGGGGTAAAAATTCTACCTTTGACAACAAATTTATCGATTAAAAAGAATATTAACAATGAAAGATTACAAACGCCTCATATTAATTATCCTGGATGGATGGGGACTGGGAAAGAAGGATAAGGCCAATGCCATATATAATGCTGATACTCCGTTTTTTAATTCGCTTATGGAAAATCAGCCAAATTCACAATTATTGGCAAGTGGCGAAAGTGTTGGTCTCCCGGATGGACAGATGGGAAATTCAGAAGTTGGCCATTTAAATATAGGCGCAGGACGAAAAATTTATCATGATTTAGTAAGGATTAACAAAGAAATTGCTTCGGGAAATATAGAAAAAAACGAGAAGTTAATTGAAGCATTTACCGATGCTAAAAATAAGAACAAAAAGATACATTTTGTTGGATTGGTTTCTGACGGTGGAGTTCATTCATTAGACAGCCATTTGTATAAATTATGTGAGATGGCTGATGGTTATGGGTTAAAAGATGTTTTTATTCATGCAATTACCGATGGCCGTGATACCGATCCTAAAAGCGGTTACGGATTTGTTAAATCATTGATTGAAAATACCAAAAATACCAGTGCAAAAATTGCTACTTTAATTGGGCGTTATTATTCAATGGATAGAGATACCCGATGGGATCGAATTAAGCAAGGTTATGATTTAATGGTTCACGGAACAGGTGAAAAATCGATGGATGTGCTGGCTTCAATTCAGAAATCGTATGATGAAAATTTAACAGACGAGTTTATAAAACCTGTCGTTATGGTTGATGAAAATCAAAATCCGATGGCTCAGATTGAAGCGGGAGATGTTGTTATTTGTTTTAATTATCGAACGGATCGTTTGCGACAATTGACCATTGCCCTAACTCAAAAAGATTTTGTAGAACATGGAATGAAAACACTTGACTTGGAGTATTACACCATGTCGAATTATGACAAGAGTTTTGAGGGCGTTAAAGTTATTTACGACAAGCAAAACGTAGATCAAACCTTAGGTGAAGTGTTGGCAGCCAATGGCAAAAAGCAATTGAGAATTGCTGAGACAGAAAAGTATGCGCACGTAACTTATTTCTTTTCCGGGGGTAGAGAAGAGCTCTTTGAAGGGGAAGACCGAATCCTGGTTCCTTCTCCAAAAGTTGCTACATACGATTTACAACCTGAGATGAGTGCGCCTTTGGTTGCTGAAAAAATCGTTGAAGCTTTGGATACCCAAAAGTTTGATTTTGTGGCTTTAAACTATGCAAATGGCGATATGGTTGGACATACCGGAGATTATAAAGCCATATTAAAAGCTGCAGCGACCGTTGATAAATGCTTGGAAAAAACTGTAAAAGCAGCACAAAATAATGGATATAATGTGATCATTACGGCTGATCATGGTAATGCAGATTATGTGTTAAACGAAGATCAAACGCCCAATACAGCGCATTCGTTAAACCCGGTTCCCTGCATCATTCTCGGACAAGGTGAGGTGAAAATGAAAGATGGAATTCTGGCAGATTTGGCACCAACGGTTTTAAAAATCATGGATCTTCCTAAACCAGAAGAAATGACAGGATCGAGCTTGATCTAACATAAATTTGAAAACTTTTATAAGTACCACCGGATTCTTAAGGCATCTTTACCCGGGTCAGCTGACCTGGGAAATGCCGGATGATGAAAAGAAGATCTATCTTACTTTTGATGATGGACCCACTCCGGGTGTGACTGATAAATTGCTCGAAATCCTGGAAACCTATAACGCCAAAGCCACTTTTTTTTGTATCGGTAAAAATGTTCAGGCGCATCCCGGCCTCTTTTCAAAAATTAAAAAAGCCGGGCATAGTGTTGGTAATCATACCTGGGATCATTTGAACGGGAAAAAGGTTGAAATTCAGGATTATCTTTCTTCCATTCAAAAAGCCCAAAATTTAATCAAGTCCGATTATTTCAGACCTCCATATGGCAGGATTAGAAAGTCGGAAGCTACAATAATTTCAGGGGCTTATAAAATCATCATGTGGTCGGTTTTAAGTGGTGATTTTATCCTGAATCGATCCGGAGAGCACTGCTTAAAAACCGTCATAAAGAAAACACGACCGGGTTCTATTGTTGTTTTTCATGACAGCATCAAGGCTGCTGATAAAATGCTTTATGCAGTTCCACGGATATTGGATCATTTCAGTGAGAAAGGTTTTAAGTTTTGTGGTGTTGATGAAGCTTGATTGGGATGAATGATTTTAAAGAATCAGACAAAGCATATTTCAACTCAATCCTAACATATTTTTTCACATCTTTGTATAAACAATTACAACATTTGAAAAAGACACAATTAACATATCATTTATTGTTGATGGCCATCATAGCATTTTTGCTTGCAAACTGTGCCAATCCAGTTGCTCCGGAAGGGGGACCTAAAGATGAAGCCCCACCCATTATTTTAGAAATGGATCCACCCAATTATTCTCCTTCATTTGATCAGGAGAGGATGGTGGTTTATTTTGATGAATATGTGCAACTTAAAGGACTGAATCAACAGCTAATGATTTCACCTCCTCTGTCTGAAACACCCAGAATAAGGACCAAAGGCAAATCAGTTGTTATTGATATTGATGAACCATTACTTGACAGTACAACTTATACCTTTTACTTTGGAGATGCGATTGTTGACCTCAACGAGTCTAATCCGTTGAAAAATTTTGAGTATGTGTTTTCAACAGGGACTTTAATTGATTCGATGGCAATTAAGGGAAAAGTTACAAATGCTTTTGACATGATGCCAAAAGAAGGAGTCGCAGTATTATTATATACCCTTAATGTTGATAGTATCCCCAATGATTCTTTACCCATCCTGAGTCGACCGATTTATGTTTCTAGAACCAATGAAAAAGGCGAATTTGAATTGAATAATCTAAGGAATATCCCATACAAAATCATAGCCTTGTTAGATATGAATAGTAATTATTTGTATGATCTGCCCAATGAAGAAATTGCTTTTTTAGACACCTTAGTCATGCCAGCCTTTTTGGGGAGAAAGGTTTATATTCCTCCTGCAGATACTTTAAAAACAGATAGTAGTGATGCTAAAAGGATAAAGAAGGAGAGGAGGCCAGAGCGACAGAAGAAAGAAAAAGACCCCAAAAGGCAGAAGAGAGGAGATGAGCCAAAAAGCCAGAAGAAAATCGAAAAAGTTGATCCTTCAAAGGGCAAACCGATGATCAATGATACCATATCTGAGGATCCCATAATTTCAAATATCCAAACGGATTATAAACCTTTAGAATTATTCCTCTTTCCGGTGGTTGATTCTACACAACGGGTTCTTGAAGCGATTGTATCGAAAGGAACCCTTATTACCTTTGTTCTCAAATATCCTTGTAATGATTTTCAAATTAATCCTTTAAACTTTTATCCATTATCCTCATGGAATCAATTGGAGATCAATGAGAGCAGGAATGAAATATTATGCTGGGTTCATGAAGGCTTGCCCGATTCCTTGCAAGTTGAATTTGTAGCTGACTCTGTCATTCTTGATACCCTTAATTTTGTGTTAAATAAGGTGAATCCGAATGCAATTATTGATACTTCTCAAGTTGAGCCTTTTGTGATTACTTCTAATGTTCAGGGTGTTAAAATAGATTTAGGAAAGAAATTTCAACTCGAAAGTGAATATCCATTAAGTGTTTATGACCCTTCAGGGATTTTATGGATTGAAGATTCCCTAATAACTGCAGCCCCCATTGTATTTAAAGATTCGGTGAAAAGAGTTTTTTATTTTGACAGCGCTTTAAAAGAGAAAATAAAATACAAGATCGTTATTCCGGATTCGGCATTCATGGATACTAAAGGACGTGTTAACGACAGCCTTACCTTTGAATTTGAAACACGCCCAAAGGAAGAATACGGATCTATAACCTTAAATGCGGTCATAGCGGATTCTACCCAGCAATGGATTGTTCAATTGCTTGATTCTAAGGATGGGATCATAAACCAAAAAGTGATTCAATCCAGCCAAGCGATTAACTTTGAATATCTTCTTCCTGACACTTTTAAGCTCAAAGCCATTCTAGATAACAATAAGAATGGCAGGTGGGATACTGGAAATTACATCCAACATCGCCAAGCAGAAAAAGTTCTGATGTTTAGCACAGAACTTGAAGTTAGAGCAAATTGGGTAATGGAAGAAAGTTGGGAACTGAGGTAGTTTTATTCCTCGTTACAACGATTAATACATTCAATGATTTCAGTTAAACTGATGTTTTTCAGCGAATAAAAAATCTTTTTCCCATCTCTTTTTGATACCAAAACGCCTTTGTTTTTTAAGATATTCAAATGATGAGATGCTGAAGCTTGTTCAATTTAAGTTTTTCGTAAATCTCTGTTACGCTTAATTTGGGGCTTTCATTAAGTAAGTCTATGATCGCAATTCTCATTGGATGAGCAATTGCACGTAGTTTACTGGCAGCCATTTCTAGTTTGTTAATGTCGATTACTAAGTTTCCCATGTTTTTAATTTTTCAGCAAAATTATGAAATATTATATATTAATTGCAAGTAAATATGTATATATATCATAAAATATATGGTAATTGGATTTGTTTATTTGCAAAATAGGTTTGTAAATTTAAAAGTTGTTCCATCAAACAGCCCTTTGTCACTGAGTTTAAGCTCAGGAATAACCAATAAAGCCATAAAAGAAAGGGTCATAAATGGAGCCTGAAATTTTGAACCCAATGATTTTGCTCCCTTTTCAAGCATTTCATAATCATTGGCTACTTTTACACCATCATTGTTTGACATAATTCCTGCAACCGGCAAAGGTAGGATCATTTGATCATCCTTATTACAAAGAACAATGCCTCCTTTTTGTTCAATTAACAAATTAATTGCCTTTACAATCTCCTGGTCGTTTGCTCCCACTGCAATTATATTATGGCTGTCGTGAGCAACTGTTGAGGCAATGGCTCCTTCTTTAAAACCAAAATTTTTGATAAAAGCAACAGATGGCTTGCTATAATTATAACGATTCATGACGACCATTTTTAAGATATCTCTTGATGTGTCACTAATCACTTTGTTTTCTTTGATGAGTGGTTTTAGCTCAAGTTTTTTAGTGATGAGCTGACCCTCGATGGCTTCAATTACCCTAATGTTTCCATCTTCTGCAGCAACTTCAATATCGGAAAGCTCAATGGGATTTGCTTTAAAATGATTAGGTGTTTCGTCTATGACTTTTTCAATATATGAGTTACCTTCCTTTGCAACAAGTTGACCGCTTATGTAAGTTTCTTTGATGTTAAAATCGATGAGATTATCAACTACAATTAAATCAGCGGCATCTTTTTCTTGCAACAGTCCAACTTCAAGATTGTAATGTTTTACCGGGTTGTAGATGCAGCTTCTGAGAACCTGAAGTGGATCATATCCCAGGGCAATTGAGCGCTTAATCAATAAATTGATGTGTCCCTTAAGTAAATCGTTGGGGTGTTTATCATCTGAACAAAACATGATTTGATCAGAATAATCTTTTAGAAGTGGAACCAGAGTTTCAAAGTTTTTTGCGGCACTACCTTCTCTAATCAAAACCCTCATCCCGAAATTAATCTTTTCGATGGCCTCATCTAAATTGAAGCATTCATGATCGGTTGAAATTCCCGCATCAATATATTTCTGGGCATCTTCACCAGTTAATCCGGGAGCATGTCCATCAACTGGTTTGTTAAACTTTTTTGCTGAGGCCAATTTGGCCATAACCATTTCATCTTTGAATAAAACACCCGGGAAGTTCATCATTTCCGACAAATACTTTATTTCTGGTTTACTTAATAGTTCATCCGTTTCAGAAACTCCTAGGCTGGCTCCAGCCGATTCAAATCCTGTGGCAGGTACACAACTCGGTGCTCCAAAGAAAAATTTAAAAGGCACTTTTTCACCATTTTCAATCATGTAATTTACACCCTCAATTCCTAAAACGTTGGCAATTTCGTGAGGGTCAGAAACTGTGGCTACAGTTCCATGAGTAACTGCGATTCTTGCAAATTCGGCAGGCGACAACATCGAACTTTCGATGTGGATGTGGGCATCAATAAGGCCTGGCAGAATGAATTGGGTTTCTTCAACTACCTCCTCGGTAATTTGAACAATCTTATTTTCTTCAATTTGAATTTTGCCTTGAAAAATTCTTTGTGCAACTACATCTACTATATTTCCCGATAATGTCTTCATAAATTTTTATCAATGGTTATGTCTTTGCAAATTTACTAAATAAGTAGATAGAATTGGATTTCCGAAGATCATGAAAAAGGCATTCTCCCCCAAGAATGCCCTTTATTTGCCTATGATGCAAGAATTTTGACTATTTCTTACAATCATTAATACGATTTGAATGAAAATGTCCAGCCTTTAAATCGAAAAAAAATTGAATTTAGAATGATTTTTTTGTAAAAGATCTTATTTCAGTCGCTTATAAAAAACAATAAAGGAGAAGAATAGATTAGTTTTCTAATGGGTTTGCTGTAATTATTGATTTAATGTTTATTTCCAGCGTAAACTCAACATCATTAACATCAGTCTTTCCATCAATAAAAACCGTAAAAGTATTTAAGCTTTCTAATATGTCCTGAACTTTATTCCATTGACCTGATTCATTACCAAAAGTCAACACTTTTCCAACAGTAATTACTTCATCCGAAAAATTCCATGATGTATTTAAGTTGCTCGATGAAATTGAAATATTGGCCATTTCGATGGTGACTTGTTTACTAATGCTAATCACTTTGGCAGAAATTGAGGTGATTTCAATGTCTTTAATCTTATCTGCATAAGTTAAAAAATCAGTATTGCTATTTGGATTAATGGTGCCTGAAGCACTAAAATTACCTTCATCCTGTTTTAAATAATTTGAAGGCGGAACAATTGCATTCAGGTTTACAGAATATTCTGTGCTGAAAGTCACATCCAATAGTTCTTCCAGTTTATTACAACCCGTCGAGACAAAAATGACTAAAACAATCAGTAAAATTAGTTTTTGTAATTTTTTCATGGTTTAAGATATGGGATTAGTTTGTGAAGATAATTTATTCTCTTTTTAATTCTTATATTATTTTGTAATTTAACATCTTAAATCAATAGCAAGATACTACATCTAAACTAAATTCACGGAAATGAAAATAAAAATCTATCAGATTGATGCGTTCTCAGATCAGATTTTTAGAGGTAATCCAGCTGCTGTATGTTTATTGGAGGATTGGCTTGAAGAACCAAAAATGCAGCTGATTGCATCTGAGAATAATTTGGCTGAAACTGCTTTTATCGTTGCTGATGAAGATGGATACTCAATAAGGTGGTTTACCCCTGAAGTTGAGGTTGATTTATGCGGGCATGCTACTTTGGCTGCTGCCCATGTACTTTTTAATTACTATAATTATCCTTCATCACTCATTAAATTTAACACCCAAAAATCTGGTTTATTAAAGGTTAAAAAGCGTGGGAAAATGCTTGAATTGGATTTCCCAGCTGATCGCATTAAAAAGGTTGCACCTCCCCAAATTATCATTGATTCGATAGGTTTAAAACCCATAGAGGCGTATCGGGGTAAAACTGATTATTTACTGATTTATAATTCTCAGCTGGAAATAGAATCTTTAAAGCCAGATTTTAATTTGCTATCAAGTTGTGAGAGCAGAGGGATTATTGTGAGTTCAAAAGGACAGGAAGTTGATTTTGTATCTCGTTTTTTTGCCCCACAGGTTGGAATTAATGAAGACCCTGTAACAGGTTCTGCACATACCACACTTGTCCCATACTGGGCCAATAAACTAAATAAGACTGAGTTAACCGCACAACAATTATCGAAAAGAAAGGGTGATTTGGTGTGTAATTGGGAAGTGGATCGGGTTAAAATAAGTGGGTATGCAGTAACTTATTTAATTGGCGAAATTGACATTTAAAAATATTAGATTGTTAAAAAAAGCAGGATCAGTATCTATGAGTACTGATCCTGCTTTTATTTAGAAGATACTGATTTGGGCTTTCGTTACAGCCTCTTGATATTTCATCCAGTCGTTCTCAAAGAAAACATTCAGCTTTTTGGTAAATTCCAACATTGCATCTTCAGCCTGCTTAATGGCAAATTTCTGATTGCTGTTCAATTTGGTAACTGCATACAATCCTGAAAATGCCGGCCATAATTTATTGCTGATTTGTTTAGGGTTTCGATAAATGCCTTGAACATCCTTGGGACCATACATTAATTCATTAAATTCCTTAACTGAGGCATCAATTTTTTTTGCAATTGTTTTTAATGTATCAAGATTTTCGTTGCTTTCTTTTGGGATCAATTTTTTTACAATTCCTATCTTTTTTTCAACTTCCTTTAATTCATCCAAAGCTTTATTTAGTTTATCTACTTTGGCTGCGAATGCCTCAAGGTTAATTCGATTTTTAATCACTGCTTCCTCATCAAAATTCAAACGACTATCGATATCTACAACAAGCTGTGTTACAGATTCACTTCCTTTATATTTCATTTTTAAGGTATAAACCCCTGGAAGAGCTGTTGGTCCACCTCCAATTTCTTTGCCTTCTTTTGCTGCAGGGCGACCAGGCATTCTAAATCCTTTAGAGTCAAAGCCCCAATATATTCTGTTGATTCCTTTTTTGGGTTTTACGGATAGGGTGCGAATGACTTCATTTTTTGCATCTGAGATTTCGATTTTTACTTCCTCTTTTTCAGAAGCCTCTTTAACATAAAAGCTAATCATGGCATCCATCTTGCGATTCTCACCTTCATAATAAGCATCACCGGCATACTGCCTCATCCAGACCGGATAACCAGGTGCAACCCTTGCGCTGGCCATAACAGCCGTTGGAGGTTCAAATGCAATAATTTCCTGATCAAAGGCATTCTTGCCTTCCTGAGCCAGCTTTCTTAATGGACGGATGTCATCCAAAACCCAAACAGATCTTCCATAAGTCCCAATGACCAGGTCATATTCTCGAGGATGAATCTTTAAATCCATGGTTGAAACGGTTGGATACCCATGTACCCATTTGGTCCAATTTGAGCCGGCATCAAGGCTTATATATAATCCCATTTCACTTCCCAAAAACATGAGTTTGGGTTCCACCGGATCTTGCTCAAAACTTAAGGCATAACCCCAAATTTGTGTTTCATCAGCGATACGTTCCCATTTTTTACCATAATCGATAGTGTGGTATAAATAGGCATTATAATCATTTTGTCGGTAGTTGTTAACCACAACAAATGCTTCTCCTGCATTGTATTTTGAAGGATGAATTTGAGGAATCCATGCATTTTCCGGGGCTCCTTTTATTTGATTATAAACGTTTTCCCAGCTTGCTCCACCATCCATTGTTAATTGTAAATTCCCATCATCTGTTCCAACCCAAATCACATTTTCATCTAGGGGGCTTGGTGCAATTGAAATGATGGTAGTGTGATTTTCGGCACCGGTTGCATCAAAAGTTAATCCTCCACTCAAATGTTGCTTTTGTTTCTCAGGATCATTTGTTGTTAAATCCGGGCTGATGATTTCCCAATTCTCTCCCCGATCATAACTTTTATGAACGAATTGGCTCCCAAAATAAATACTGTTGTTGTTGAATGGGTTTTGAGCTATGGCTGCATTCCAGTTAAAACGTAAATCAAGGCCATCAGGATGGACAGGTTTAATCATTTTTGAATCTCCTGTGAGAATGTCGTTTCGTGATAAATATCCTTGTTGCGACATGGAATAACAATAACGAGCATCATCAGGTACAGAAACAACATCAAATCCATCGCCCCCATTTAAGTAATCCCAATAATTATTAATGATTCCTTGGTCACTCCATACATAAGCCGGGCCTACCCACGAACCATTGTCCTGCATTCCGCCATAAATATTGTAGGGCCGTTCATTGTCCACGCTGATGTGATAAAATTGGCCGAGTGGAAGATTTGAAATCAACCTCCAGGTTTCCCCCATATCATGGGTGATGGCCATCCCTCCATCATTTCCATCAATCATAAAAGATGGATCATCAGGATGTATCCACCAGGCATGATGATCGCTGTGAATGCTTTTTGCAGTTTGCTTATTAAAAGTCATGGCTCCATCTTCACTTACATTTACAAAGCTGAAGAGCGAATAAACCCGATTCTCATTTTTAGAGTCGACAAACAAATCGGCATAATAAAAAGGACGTGTCCCGATGTTTTTTTCACCTCGTTTTTCCCATTTATATCCTCCGTCGGTTGATCGGTAGATGGCATTCTTTTTTGATTCGACCAAAGCATAAACATATTCGGGATTGCTTTTACTAATGGCCAGACCAATACGGCCAATTTCACCTTTAGGCAGTCCTTCTTTATCGCCAATCAGTTTCCAGTTTTCTCCACCATCAATGGTCATATAAAGTCCTGAACCTTCGCCTCCTGATTTAAAAAACCAGGGCTGTCGGTGATGTTGCCACATTGCCACAAATAATTTATCCGGGTTGGATGGATCCATCACCATATCGGCTGCTCCCGAATGTTCGTTGGTAAACAGAATTTGATCCCAGGTTTTACCTCCGTCAGTGGTTTTAAAAACTCCTCTTTCGGGATGAGCACCCCAAGGACTTCCGATGGCACCCACATATACAATGTTTGGGTCGTCAGGATGGGTGATGATGCGGTGAATATGTCGGGTTTTTTCCAGTCCGACATCTTGCCAGCTTCTTCCTCCATCAATACTTTTATATAATCCATATCCACCATTTAAACTATTTCTTGGATTTCCCTCTCCAGTTCCGGCCCAAATGATGTCAGGGTTTTTTTGAAAAATAGCCAAAGCACCTATAGATGCCGCTTTTTCATTATCAAAAATGGGTTCCCAGCTGGTTCCTTCATTGGTAGATTTCCAGAGACCTCCAGAGGCTGTTCCAGCATAGATAATACTTGTGTTTGATAGATTGACTTCGAGCGCAGTAACCCGTCCACTCATTCCGGCAGGGCCAATATTTCGAGGTTTCAAATCATTCATCAATTCCATATCAAGCTTTTGAGCTTGTAGTGCATAAATTGTAAAAAACAAGACGATTAAGAAAGAATACTTTTTCATGTTTCAGTTGTTTGGGTTTAGATGCTTAAAATTTACGAAATAAAATCACACAATCGATTGGAAGCTAGTGAAAAAAATAAGAACTTTACAGCTCACCTAAATATTTAATAACATTAAAAAATCAAAATTAGCCTATTATTATGTCACAAATTAAAAGAAGAAATTTTCTTAAAACTTCTATGACTGCTCTTGGCAGTGCTGCTATTTTAACTTCCTTTGGTAAAGGAATTTCTGAATTGAAAGACCCTGTATTACCTGACCTTCCTTCTTCTGAAAGTGTTGGCGAAGATTATTGGAATATGGTAAAAGAGCAATTCCCTTTTGCCCCCGGAATAAAATATTTTAATAATGGTTCATTGGGGCCATCACCCCTAAGTGTTCGTGTTGAATCTAATCATTATAGAAAAATGTTGGATGAATTTCCATCAAAATATATGTGGGGCGGATGGAAAGATAAAGTTGAAGAAGTACGATCAAAAGCAGCAGATTTACTATCTGTATCAGCCGAAGAAATTGCGATTAATCATAATACCACCGAAGGGTTTAACGTGATTGCCCAGAGTTTTGATTTGAAAGCTGGGGACGAAATCATTGTTGCAGATCATGAGCACCCCAGTGGAACCATCCCATGGCTGGTTTGGCAAGAAACCAAAGGCGTGAAGATTGTTCGACCTGTTTTGCCTATTTTGCCCAAGTCAGTTGATGAAATTGTAAACATCTATAAAAAAGCAATTACACCCAGAACCAAGATTATTTCAATGTGCCACATTGTAAATACCAATGGAATGATCTTGCCTGTGAAGGAAGTAAGTGAAATGGCACATAAAAAAGGAATTTATGTAGCTGTTGATGGTGCACAATCAGCAGGGATGTTCAATATTAATTTGAAAGATTTGGGTTGCGACTTTTATGCGGCAAGTACCCATAAGTGGGTGTTCTCACCCAAAGAAATAGGTATTTTTTATGCTAAGAACGAGAGCCAGCATTTACTTAGGCCAATCGTGGTTTGTAATCATTATGAGGATAAAAGCATACGTAGATTCGAAAATTATAATACACGAAATCTTCCTGATGTTTTAGGCTTAGGAGCGGCAATCGATTTTCATCATTCAGTTGGAGGTGATCGAATCAGCAAAAGAACTTTTGAACTTAAAGCTTATTTAAGAGAGAAGATAGGGGATGATCCAAGGTTTAAGTTTAAATCACCCGAATCTGATAAATTGTCTGCTGCAATACAAACACTTGAAGTTGTTGGAAAAGATGTTAATTGGGTGAAGGAGCAAATGTTTGAAAATTATGGAATCGACACCCGGCCCATGTCAACATATGATTTAAATGGTATCAGAATTTCAATGGCCATTTACATTACCAAACGAGATATTGATTATTTTGTAGATGGATTGAAAAAAATTATCTCCTAAAAAGGAAAGTTTTTTTAAAAATTGTAACTGATTGTAGGTAGGAGTTTATGGAAGGTAAACTCCTGCAATTCTTAAATTATATTTTTTATTAAAGTAAAGTTTTATGACGGCAATTATTTATATGTCGAAACATGGTACTACAGAGAAAGTTGTATTGGAAATTTATGAAATATTAAATAATTCTGAGGTTGAATTAATCGATCTCCGAAAAACAAAATCTCCTGATATTTCAGATTATGATACAGTAATTGTTGGGGGGTCTATTCATGCGGGTTCAATACAAAAAAGAGTTAAAGATTTTTGTATCGCGAATTTGGAAGTTCTTTTAAAAAAGCGTGTGGCTTTATTTATTTGCTGCATGTATGAAAATGATCAAGCCAAAGAGCAATTTGAGAATGCTTTTCCCGAAAAATTAAGAAGTCATTCAATCAAGAATGATATTTTGGGAGGCGAATTTTTATTTGATAAGATGAACTTTTTTGAACGTACCATCGTGAAAAAGATAGCAGGGGTAAAAGAAAATGTTTCTCAAATCAATAAACAAAAAATTGTTGAGTTCGCAGAGAAAATTGTCTAAAAGCCAGTCATTACTTTAAATTTATAAATTGTTTTTTGGGTGTATTTTTCTCCCGGATTTAATACAATAGAAGGGAAATTATCGTGATTTGGTGCATCCGGAAAATGCTGAGCTTCCAAACAAAAAGCAGATCTTTTTTGGTAGGCCAATCCTTCTTTGCCCTGATCCGACCCATCCAAAAAATTACCGGTATAGAGCTGTATCCCTGGTTCTGTAGTGTATACTTCCATAACACGACCACTTTCTTTTTCATAAATTTGAGCTGCCAAGCTAAGTTCATCACCTGACTTATTTAATACATAATTGTGATCGTAACCTTTGCCAAATTTCAGTTGCCGATGGTTTTCATCAATTCTATCACCAATCTTATAAAATTCATTAAAGTTAAAAGGTGTATTTTTTGTTGGGATTATTTCACCGGTCGGAATTTGTCTTTCATTTACTGGCGTAAAATGATCCGCATATAGTTTTAAGTAGTGGCTTTCAATGGAGCTTTTCCCTCCATCTTTCAAATTAAAAAAGGAATGATGAGAAAGATTTACAATGGTTGATTTTGAACTTTCAGCCATATAATCGATGATGAGTTCATTCTGTTGGGTTAAAGTGTAAATCAAAGATACTTTTAGCTCGCCGGGATAAGCTTCTTCCATATCTGCACTTGTATAATTTAAAGTCAGGCTTTGTTTGTTCTTTTCTTTTTTTACAGAATTTATTTCCCAAAATACCTGATGAAATCCCCCCGGACCACCATGCAAATGATCATTATTCTGGTTTTGATTGAGGTGATAGACTTTGCTGTCAATCAGGAATTTACCCCCTGAAATCCGGTTGGCACATCTTCCGATGGTTGCCCCGAAATAAGGGTTGCCCTGCAGATACTCCTCGGGATGATCGTAACCCAAAACAATTTCTCCCAATTCACCATTTCGATCACAGGTTTTGATCGACATGATTTTGCCCCCATAGTTTAGTATTTTAATGCGGGTTCCTTTTGAATTGGTAAGTTCTGCAGTTTTTAGTTTCATCCTGATGTTTTTCTCAAATTTAAAATTTAATCCTGATTCAAAATAATTATATGAGTTTAATAGCACTAACTTTGCGAAATGAGCAAAGCAGAAGAATTTAAATTAAGTGGACACGAGTTTATCGAATTGAATAAATTACTCAAATTTTTAGCCTGGGTTGAAACCGGAGGTGAAGCTAAAATTCGCATTGAAGAGGGTGAAGTTGAGGTAAATGGTGAAATCGAATATCGGAAAAGATGTAAGCTTCGACCTGGCGACAAGGTTGAATATCAAGGACAGGAAGTAATTGTTCGTTGATTGTTTTCCTGTTATCAGGCATTCTTTCTAAGTAAAAATTTACTCGACAATTTCTAAGAGGTTTTTGTTTGTATTGGCTAAAATTCTAAATTTACGCCTTCAATTTGACCCATTAAAAAATGAAAGTATTTCGATATTCAAAAAGTCAGCTAAGTGTTCTGTTAATTCTAAGATTGCTTATTGGTTGGCATTTTTTATATGAGGGATTGGTTAAATTCATGAATCCGTTCTGGAATGCCCGTACTTTTTTGTTGGATTCACAGGGCTTTGCTAAAGGTCTTTTTGAATGGATGGCAAACAATAATCAGGTGCTTGAACTTGTTAATTTTTTAAACGTTTGGGGCTTGATGCTGGTTGGCTTGGGGCTGATTCTTGGATTGTTTGAAAAATGGGCCACTATAGGAGGAATGCTGATGTTGTTTTTCTTTTATTTATCGCATCCACCATTTATCGGTGTTGAGTACCTTATGCCTTCTGAAGGCAATTATTTAATTGTCAATAAAAACCTGATTGAATTGGCCGCATTAAGTGTGCTAATGTTATTTCCTACCGGTCGGTTAATTGGTCTTGATCGACTCATCTTTATTAAAAAATCATCTTTATAAAATGGAAGAAACGACTCCTAAGAAAATAAAGAGAAGAGATGTTATTAAAAGTTTAGCAACCGTTCCGGTGGTTGGAGCTTTGGCATATGGCATTTATAAGAAGAACAGATATTACGAGGCATTGAATGACAACCTTTTGGAGGAATTGAATTTTGACTTAGGGCAAACCTTAAGTGATGAAGTGCCCGTTGATCAAAAAATTCGAATAGGGGTGGTTGGTTTTGGAAGCAGAACCAAATACATTCTTCGCTCCATGGGTTTTGCAACCCCCGAATACATTGATGAGATGCAGTCGAAAGCCAAAGAAAGTAAAGGCTGGGAAATGCGTTTGCAGAATTTTATGGAACAGCCAAATTTGGGTGTTGAAATTACTGCTATTTGCGATATTTTTGATGTAAATGCTGAAGCTGGAATAAAAGCAGGAACCAATATTTTTCGTCAGGGAATAAGTGGGGAACAAGGTTTAACCCCAAAACGATACCAAAATTATAAAGACTTACTGAAAGCCTCTGATGTGGATGCAGTCATCATTGGAACACCCGATCATTGGCACGCAAGCATGGCCATAGAAGCTGCAAAAAACGGAAAGCATATTTATTGCGAAAAACCTTTTTCGTGGAATGTGCCAGAAACTTATGCCATACGGGAGGAAGTGAAAAAGAATGGTGTTATTTTCCAGTTGGGGCATCAAAATCGTCAAATTGAAGCTTATGATGTAGCCAAAAAGATCATTGAAAAAGGAGCTTTAGGAAAGATTTCCTTGATTGAAGTTTGTACCAACCGGAATTCGGATAACGGTGCCTGGGTTTATCCCATTCATGATGATGCCAATGAAAACACCATCGATTGGAGCCAGTTTATAGGGCCGGCTCCATGGCATGATTTCAGTCTGGAACGATTCTTCCGCTGGAGGTGCTGGTGGGATTATAGTACGGGTTTAAGCGGGGATCTTTTTACCCACGATTACGATGCGATGAATCAGATTTTGGGTCTTGGGATTCCGACTTCTGCTATGGCTTCCGGAGGAATTTATTATTTTAAAGATGGCCGTACAGTGCCTGATGTTCTTACGATGGCTTTTGAGTATGATAAAAAGGATTTATCACTTATTTATAGTGCCACTCAGGCCAATGGAAAACTAAGAGGCAGAATGATTATGGGCCATGATGCCAGCATGAAAGTTGGCGAAACATTGGAAATTAACGCGGATTCTAATTCAACCAAATATAAAGATAAAATTAAGCAGGGATTGATTGATCCGGATAAGCCCATTTTTACCTATGCTCCGGGAAGTAATAAATTGGATGCCATTAGTTCGCCCACCGAAAAATATTTTGCAGGACGTGGTTTGCTTTATACTTATCGCAATGGCAAGCAGATGGATACAACCCATTTGCATGTGAGGGAATGGCTTGATGCCATTCGCTTAAACAAACCAGAATTACCAAGTTGTAATATTGATCGGGCTTTTGAAGAAGGAATTACTGCACTCATGGGTACCATTTCTTATAAAGAAGGTCGCAGGGTGTATTGGGACGCTGATAATGGAAAAATGGTTTAAACAGAATGCCTGATGTACTTATTCTCTTTCTTTTACCACAAAGTCCGTTTCCAGAATTCCACTAATGCTTTCAAGTCTAAGAATATATTCACCCACCGCTAAATATTTTTTAAACTGAGTAAAATATGGCTGGTCACTGATTTCTTCGGTTGTTACCAAATCCCATCGATATTGATTAAATCCTTTTTGTCCGTCCATTTGATGCGTCCATAATACAGAATCCTTCTGGTTGCTTATCATCAGTTTTACTGATTCTGCTTTCTCAAGCCAAAAAGTGATGGGGCATTTTTCGATGGTGTTCTCATCAATATCCCGATGGGTATCCCTGCGTTTTGGAAATAGGGCAGGAGGAGGATCAAACAAAATATCAGTTGTGATTTCATTTTCAACCATCGAATAAAAAGGAGCCAAATTCATCTTATAAATTCCTCTTCCATGAGTAGCGGCAATCAAGTCTTTAGATTGTTCTTCAATGGCAAGATCAGCAATGCTGGCATCCGGCATCTCATCTCCAAGATAAGACCAATATGCTCCTCGGTTTATGGAAATATAAACGCCCTTATAAGTTCCTGCATAAAGAATGTTTTCATTAGTAGGATCTTCCAAAATGCAATTTATGGGTTGATCAGGTAAGTTGTTTTTAATGGATTTCCATTCGTCTCCTTCATCCTCTGAAACATACAAATAAGCACCCAAATCGTCATAATTAAGTCCGGTTTGTTGTAAATAAATTCGACCTTTTTTATGCCTGGAAGGATAAATACAACGAATATAATTGTTGGGAAGTCCGTTTGAGATATCTTCCCAATGTTGGCCATTGTCAAGCGTTCGAATTAGGGTCCCTTTATCCGTACCAACATATAAAGTTCCTTCACTAAAGTTAGATTCTGCAATGGCTCCGGCACCAATCTCCCCTTTCTTTGTCTTATAAATTTGACCAATCTCAGGACTGATAATTTTCCAATCATCACCTCGGTTTTCACTTTTCATAATATAGTTTCCACCCATATAAACCCGATTGGAATTATGGGGTGAAAGTATATATGGCGAAATAAAATTATATTTTAATGGAGGATCAAGATTCTTAAACCTTGGTCGAATTGAAGTAGATCTGTTTTTGTTTAAATCCTTTCGGCGAGCCGATCCGGTCTGCATACTAAAATATACCGTATTTGGATCATTGGGGTCGACCAGGGTGATACAGCCATCACCGCCACTCCAGGCATCAATCCAAACATATTTCCATGGATCATTAAACTTGGTGTTCAACTCTTTTGCAGGCCCAAATACCGTGGCATCGTCCTGGGTTCCTCCGTAAATATTGTAAGGTTGATTTTTGTCAATTTCAATATCGTAAAATTCCCCGGTTGGGATGTTGTTATAATGCAACCAGGAAGCGCCTTTATCATAACTATAATAAATTCCACCGTCATTGGCGAGATATAATTGTTTTGGATCGAGTGGATTGATCCACAATTCGCAATGATCGAGGTGAAGTGTTTGAGCTGGACTGGGATTGATGTGATTGATCTGACCCCGCACATACTCAAAGTTTTTACCTCCGTCTTTACTTCGGATTAACCCAACCCCCAAGGCATAAATTTCTTCATCATCCTGAGGGCTTACATAAATATCCATAAAATACCACCCCAATCCTGCCATCGAATAAATGTCTTTTTGATGGCTTTTTTCCCAGTGTTTTCCTCCGTCCTCTGTTTTGTAAATTTCTCCGGCTCCTCTGTCCCTTGCTCGGTTTCTTTGGTCGATAAAGGCGTATGCTTTATCTGGGTTCTGGTAGGAAGCAGCAATGCCTATTCTGCCGGTATTTTCATCTATTGTAATTCCATTCACTACTTTGCCCCAGCTTCTACCAGAGTCTTCACTTTTGTAAACAGCGCTTTTATTTCCATTTACGCCGGGGTAATTTTGCCACATAGAGGCATAAACAACTGAGGGGCTGGCTGCTGAGAAAACAACATCATTTGCTCCGGTAAATTCATCAATAAACAAAACATGATCCCAGCTTTTGCCTCCATCTTCAGTTCTGAAGAGTCCACGATTGGGGTTTTTCGACCAAAAATGACCTTGAGCTGCAACAACAACTATGTCTGGATTTGTTGGATGAACACTTATTTCTCCAATATGCCAGCAGTCATCCAGTCCTAAATGCAACCAGTTTAATCCTCCATCATCAGAGCGGTAAATCCCAGTGCCGGGCATCGTAAAATTCCTGGCTTTTTTCAGGCTTTCTCCTGTCCCAATATAAATGATTTCAGGATTGGAAGGAGCTAAAGCAAAGTCACCTATTCCCAATGAAGCTTTGTTTTCAAAAATGGGTTTCCAATTCAATCCGTGATTTATGCTTTTCCATAAACCTCCTGAGCCAAAGGCTGCATATAGGGTTCCCGGTGTGGCTGGGTCGGCTTGCACCGCTTCTGCCCTGGCACCGTTTAGCATTGGCCCCAAAGGAATCCATTTCAACCCAAAAGGTGAGTCAGACTTCATTTTTGTATGTTGCTGATGTGATTTCACCAATGGTGATTCAGGTTGATTTTGTGCTTGCAGTTGTCCACTCCAGATAAACAATGTTAGAGTAAAAATGAGCAGTAGAGGTTTTAATTGTTTTTTAATGCAGATGTCAGGCATAATAGGTTTGATTAAAATAAAACAATTGAAATTTCGATAAAAGAATGAAGATATTAAAAATCAAGGCATCATCCTCAGCTAATGGGATGTTTTTTGTAACTTCTCACCATGTTTAGTCGAATAAAAAAGCTTGAATTAATTTCAAAAAATCTGGAGCCATTGGCTGAAGGTCGGGAAGAGTGGAGCGAGGCTGTTCATAAATATACAGAAGATTTCCTGGATAACTTAGAAGATAAAAAAGCCTTTACCGTCTCAGAGCATTTAGGGAAAGGTATTGAGAATCTTCAGATTGAAGAAAATGGCAAACCCATCGATGAATTGCTGAAATGTTTGAAGGAAAATGTGGATACGCCCAACCTAAATCCTGCTTCGGCCGGGCATTTTGGATACATTCCTGGAGGTGGGGTTTTTACTTCAGCATTGGGTGATTATTTGGCGGCTGTTACCAATCGTTATACAGGTTTGTTTTTTGCTTGTCCGGGTGGTGTGCGCATGGAGAATTTGTTATTGCGATGGATGTGTAAAATGGTAAATTATCCTTCTGATGCTCTGGGGAATTTAACTTCCGGAGGATCGATGGCCAATCTTTCGGCCATCACTACCGCACGAGATTTTCACAAGATTCGAGCTAAGGACATTGAAAAATCGGTCATTTATATGACCCTTCAATTGCATCATAGTGTTCAGAAATCTTTGCGAATTGCAGGCATGCGAGAATGCATCATTCGTTACATTCCAATGGATGAGCAATTAAAGATGAAAGCCGAAGATTTAAAGTTTCAAATTGTTGAGGACAAGAAAGCCGGATTAAAGCCTTTCCTGGTATTTGCTTCTGCCGGAACAACCAATACCGGAGCCATTGATCCATTAGAAGCCATTGGGAAAATTGCAAATAAACATCAAATCTGGTATCATGTGGATGCAGCTTATGGTGGATTTTTTATGCTATGTGAATCAATAAAAGGAGCTTTTAAAGGCATTGAATTGTCAGATTCAATTGCCATTGACCCCCATAAAGGTTTGTTTTTATCCTACGGAAGTGGCGCCCTCTTAATAAAGAATACACGGGCTTTATATCAAACTCATCGGTATACAGCCAATTATATGCAAGACGCTTATACCCTGGAAGAAGATCCATCACCTGCCGACCTTTCACCAGAACTTACAAGACATTTCAGAGGTTTACGAATGTGGATCTCGTTGCAATTATTGGGTGTTAAACCTTTTCGGGCTGCCTTAGATGAAAAAATATTACTGTGTAATTACTTTTATGAAGAAATTCAAAAGCTGGGATTTGAAGTTGGTCCATCACCTGATTTATCCATTGCCATTTTTCGTTATGTGCCAAAGCATGGTGATGCCAATTCCTTCAATCAAAACTTAGTTGAGAAAATTAAACAAGATGGACGGTTGTTCTTCTCATCTACAACTATAGACGGAATCTATTGGATTCGAATTGCAGTCCTGGCCTTCCGTACTCATCTAAAAGAGGTGAAGTTGGCATTGAAATTATTGGAGATTTATATCTCCAGTTAATGAAGTTTAGCTTTGTTTTATTCTGGAATCAGATAAAAGCAAAAAAAGTATGTGAAAGGATTTTAAATACTTATTTTTGAATGGCTAAAATAACGACTATAAAATTTTAACGGTTTGCGACTTAAAAAACTTAATTTCATTGCAATTATCTTATTTGTATTTTTTCAGCTTGGAATGGCTCAGGTAATGAATGAAGATGGCCTAAAACAAGCTGTTTTAATAGCTTCAGAAGATTCAACCAAAGCCAATTTATATCGACAGTATGCTACTTCAGTTTTGGCAGATGAAAAAGAGAAGGCCATAAAATATTATTCCAAGACACTAATTTTCGAAAAGAGGACGCCTGATCGGGCTTCGATTCTTTACACAATGGGAATGGCAAGCTGGCAATTAGGAAATTATAGAAATGCAATTGAATATTTTAATAAGTCATTGGTTTATTTTACTGAGCTCAACGACAGTTTGTATTTGGGAAGAATATATAACAATATTGCCGTTTCAAATTGGGGACTGCGAAATAGCAATGAAGCCTTAAGCTATTATCAGCGAAGCCTTCAGATAAGACGTGCAACCAATGACCAAAAAGGAATTTCAAACATTTTAAATAATATTGGATTAATTTATCAGGATTGGGAACTTTTTGAAGATGCCATTAAATGGCATAATGATGCTTTAAACATAGCTCAAGCTATTGACAATAAGGATGCTATTGCTTATTCATATTCAAACATTGCACTTTGTTCGGAACATTTAAATCAGCTCGATAGCGCATTAAAATATCACTTCATTGCTTACCATACACTTTTTGCTGTGGATGAGAATAACCGCTCAAATTCTTATTTTATGGATAATTTGGGAAGTGTGTATTTTAAAATGAAAAAACTTGATTCTTCACTAATTCATTATAAAAAATCTTTACAATATGCCAGCGATATTAACAGCAAGTTCAGAATTGCAACTGCTAAATTTCATCTAGGTAGAACACATTTTGCTTTAAACCAATTTAAGTTGGCGAATAAATATGCCAATGAAAGTTTGAGCCTGTCTAAGCAAAACGACTACAGTAGTTTGATTAAAGATAATTTATTTGTCCTGGCCAAAATCGCAGATTATCAAGGAGATGATGCATTAGCTTATCAATATTTCAGAGATGCTTCTGCACTTAAGGATAGTATTTTTAATCGGGATAAAATGACGAAGTTTACCGATCTTCAGATAAAATACAACCTAGAGCAACAAATGAAAGAGAATCTTTTATTGAAGAAGAACAATGAGATTCAGGAAGTAATTATCCGCCAACATCAAATGGTTAACATCATCATTGTGGTTGGAGGTATTCTCATTCTAATTGTATTATTTTTTATTGCAAGAAGTCGGTATGCTTTTAAAAAGTTGAGCATCAAACTCGAGAAATCTGAAAAGGAGTTGATTAAAGCCAATGCCGATAAGGATAAATTTTTTACCATCATTGCTCATGATTTAAAAAGTCCTTTTAATACCATTTTAGGATTTTCAGAAGTTTTAAAGAGTGATCATCTGGATTTGAGTGTTGATGACCGTTCAAGAATGATTGGAAGCATTCGTAATAGTGCAAATACAACCTACAAACTGCTTGAGAACTTATTGATCTGGTCGAGGAACGAAACCGGGAAGATTCAATTTAATCCTACAAAAGTAGATTTGTTAGAAGTGATCAAGGAGGTGATTGCTTTAAATCAGGCATTTGCCGAATCGAAAAATATAAAGTTGGTCAATAAAATTCAATCCTCAACCTATGCAATGGCTGATTCAGACATGATTAATACCATCATCCGAAACCTGATATCAAATGCGATTAAATTTACCGATACGAGCGGAACGGTTACCATAAGCGCTGATCAGATTTTAAGAGATGAGTCCCAACAATTTCAAGTTTCGGTTAGTGATAATGGAATTGGGATTGGTGAAGAAGATATTGAGAAGTTGTTTAAACTCACAGGAAACCATAGCAACATTGGTACAAATGACGAAAAAGGTACCGGCCTTGGATTGATTTTATGCAAAGAGTTTGTGCATAAACATCAAGGAGAAATATGGGTTGAAAGTGAAAAAGGTTTTGGGTCGACTTTTTATTTTACCCTTCCAATATCAGCCAAATAAGCCTTCAGCCATTCAGGAAAATCAATTCTAATTTTAAAAATCCCGATAAGGAGCGTCTAAAAACTGATTGGCTTCCTCCTCTGCAAATCGTGTTTTCTCATTATCCCAATGCAAGGTTTTATTTGGAAAACGCCCGGCAATAACCCCCAATAAAATGGTTTCTGTAAGTCGTGCCGAATAAGAAAATGGTGCACTGCACTCATCATGTCCAAGACAAGCATCAATAAATTGATGGTGATGTTTTTGACCTTGGGTAGCATATTCCCTTACGGGTTCACCTAAATCTTTCTTGCTGAATTTGGAAAGATCCAGTTCTTGATATTCACCTTTTACAATATGCCTGGGCAACATCATAAAATGAGGTAATAAAAGCTTGCCTTTTTCGCCGATAAACATGGCTCCCTGATCAGGTAGTTCTTCATTATTCGGGAGTTTTAAATCCCTGTGATTTTTGGGAGCTCCTTCGCCATCATACCAAATCCATTTTAGGGTTTTGGTGGTTTGCTTTGTTCCTGGGAAAGTATAGGTCACAATATTTTTTTCAGGAAATCCAAATCCGGTTGGTTTTCTGCATTTGTTTTTAATGGTGATCGGAACATCTAATTGTAAGGCATTATAGGGCGTATCAAAAATATGTACTCCCATATCACCTAGGGTTCCGCAACCATAATCCATGATTTTTCTCCAGTTCCCGGGATGATAAACATCTTTTTTATAAGGTCGCTCTGCTGAAGTTCCTAACCATAAATTCCAATCCAGATTTTCGGGTATTGGGTCACTACCTTCAGGCTCAGGGCCATCATATCCCCAATTTTTTGGTGACCAGGCGTGTACCGTATTAACCTTTCCGATAAGGCCTGACTGAATTAATAAAGTCGCAAGTTTATAATCGTAAAACGAATGAACCTGAATACCCATTTGAGTGGTTAGCTTCTTATCTTTTGCCAATTTACGCATGGATCGGGCTTCAGAAACATGATGCGATAATGGTTTCTGACAATAAACGGATTTCCCCATTTTCATAGCCATCATCGATGCAGGTGCATGGGTGTGATCAGGAGTGGAAACAATTACGGCATCGATATCATTTTTAAGTGTTTTAAGCATGATACGGTAATCCGTAAAGGTTTGTGCTTCGGGATGAAGTTTCGCGGCTGTAGCCAGGGTATTTGAATCTACATCACAAATGGCAACCACTTCAACGGCATGATGCGAAGAAATAAATCGTAAATCTTCAACTCCAATTCCACCAACACCAATATGAGCAGTTCTTAATTTTTGGTTTTTTGCGAGAGCCCAAACTGATGAAGGTAAAAGGCTGATAGAGGCCATAGCTGCACTGTTTTTTAAAAATTGTCTTCTTTCCATTTTTTACCGATTCAAATTATAATTTCTTGATTTTGATATTTCTGAACCATAAAGGACTGTCGTGATCTTGTAGCCCTATAAAGCCTGTTTTATACTTTCCGTAATCAGGATAATCTTTCCATTTCCCGGCTGCCTTTTTTGCATACCAATCTTCCGACCAGGGAACAAATGAAAGCACTTTTTTTCCATTCAACCAATGTTCGACCAATTCGGGGGTAAAAGTAATTCGGGTGGTATTCCATTCACCGGCAGCTTTGGTAATTTTTTGGCTGACATCAGGGATGGTCATGGCGTAATCAGCCGCTGTTTTTTGCCATTCCGCCAATGTCGCACTGTTAATTTCTTCCCAACCTAAATCATCTAATAATTGATATTCAGGGCTTACTTCCGGTGGGCCGGAGTAGCCCTCTTTTAAATGATAAAAAACGCCACTATTTCCGCCAGCAGGCAATTTCCATTCTAAATATAACTCGAAATTTTCAAATTCTTCAGCAGCATAAATGATGTCTTTTCCACCTTGTTTTTCTGACTCCAGTTTTTTCTCGGTATCAAAAGTTAAACAGTCATCCACGATGACCCATTGAGGAGGTAAGCTTTCTCCATTGTAGGCTCGCCAGCCATCAGTGCTGGTTCCATCAAAAAGATAAATCCAATCGTCGTATGCGGTGTTTGAAGCAGAATTGCAGGAAAATAAAAGCACTGCCAGTGTTAAAAAGGTGAAATATTTTTTCATGTTGGTTTTTTTTATAAATGTACTAAGTTTTAAATGAACAGCATTGGTTTTGCCTGGCATTTTAAGCATGAATTTGAAATCGGTTGATCGATGATATTCATCCTTTTGTATATACAGTCTTAGGATGAATCCAATTTGGCTTTATAAATCTTTATTGAAAGTGGAATTTGCTTAAATTCGGGTTTGACGATCATTCATCAAAAAAAGATTTAGCAATCATAAATTAATCAAAGGAATTATGAAAAGTTTAAAAAATCATGTCAAAAGTTTTGTATTTATTGTTGCCATATTATGGGGGATTTCATTGATGGCTCAAACCTCAGTTGAGAAGAAAACACTCACCTTTGATCAATTTGGCAGGTGGCGCAGCATCAGCCCTGCAGCTATTTCTGACGATGGTCAATGGGTTTCTTTTGGTTATGGGATTCGGGATAAAAATGATACCCTTTTTGTAAAAAATTTAATGATTGAAAAGCAATACCAGATTCCTCAGGGAAGTGATGCAAAATTTTCGGATGATTCGCGATGGGTTGCTTATGCCATTAATAAATTACAGAAGGAAATTAAAAAACTTAAGAAGGATAAAAAACCGATTCCTAAGAAATTTGAATTGTTGAATTTAAGTTCAGGTGAAAAAACAGAAATCGCTAATTTATCAAGTTTTAAGTTTTCAAAAGGCTCTAATTTTTTAGCCATAAAAAAAGCTAAATCTGACACCAAGGCCAAGCATAAAGGAACGGATTTACATTTGCGAAATTTAAAAACGGGTTCTGATGAGTTGATCGGAAGTGTTTCAGAATTTAGCTTTAATAAATCGGGGAGCATGCTGGCTTATATTATCGATGCCAAGGATACTACAGGAAATGGAGTTCACCTTATCAACCTGGAAACCTTTGTTCGAAAGCCTCTTGAAACCGGAAAAAATTTATTTAGCCGCCTGAGCTGGGATGAAGAAGGAAAGGTGCTCGCCGTTTTAAAAGGGGAGAAGGATAGCAAGAAAAAAGAACGTGAAAATGTACTCATCGCTTTTACTGATTTGGATCAACTACAGCCTACCAAACATCTGGTTGATCCTGCAATATTAGAGGGTTTCCCAAAAGATATGGTCATCTCTGAAAAAAGCGCTTTGGTTTGGAGTTCAGATTATTCAAAAATATTTTTTGGACTTAAAGAACAGGAAGCCGCGGCTGCTAAAAAAGGACCCAATGCAAAAGCTGTTGCCAATGTTGATGTTTGGCACTGGAAAGATGAACGCATCCAGTCGGTTCAAATGAAACAAGCCAAACGGGATCAAAATTTTACTTATCGATCGGTTTATGATTTAAAAACCAAAAAGTTCATTCGCTTAGCCGATGAAAAAATGAAAAGTGTGAGCTTTACCCGGGATGGGAAATGGAGTATCGGGATTGATCTAAAACCCTATATTTCGGATTGGAAACCCAGATTGGGTGACTATTATCGCATCAATAATTCAACTGCTGAGAAGACAGAGGTTTTGAAAGCGCATGGGCGAAGTTTGGGTTTGTCGCCCGACAGCAAGCATTTTTTGTATTGGAAAAAGGGGCATGTTTGGGTTTATGATCTGGATAAAAACACCCATAAAAACATTACCGAGAAAATAAACGACAGTTTCGTCAATGAAGATTTTGATCGGTATGGAGAAAAGCCTCCTTACGGAATTTCAGGTTATTCAAAAGACGGGAAGTCGGTAATTTTAAATGCGCAATTTGATTTATGGTCGGTGCCTCTAAAAGGAGGAAAAGCAACCAATTTAACCAAAGGTGAAGGCGATAAAAATGAAATTCAATTTCGGTATATTAAGCTCGATGTCAAGGAAAAATTCATCGATCTTTCCAAACCTTTATTCTTATCGGCATACGGAAAATGGACGAAAAAAGCTGGTTATTATTCATTGAGCAAAGGCAAACTCAGCTCTTTACTTTATGATGATAAAAAACTTGGGCGATTGGTGAAAGCGAAAAAAGCAGATAAGTTTTTATTTACCATGGAATCATTTATCGATTTTCCTGATTATTATGTGAGTGATACAAAATGTTCGTCTCCTCAAAAAGTAACTGATGCAAATCCGTGGCAGAAAGAGTATAAATGGGGGAAGCAAATTTTGTTTGAGTTCACCAACAATAATGGTGTTCGTTTACAAGGAACGCTGGGTATTCCTGACGATTATAAAGAAGGTCAAAAGCTTCCAATGATTGTTGATTATTATGAAAAAAATTCGAGGCGACTGAATACTTATCCGGGGGTGAGATACGACGACCGACCTAGTTTTGCAGGCTTAGTGAGTGAAGGATATTTGGTGATGCGACCGGACATTCATTTTAATTTCAGAACCACGCATTCGGATATGTTGGAATGTGTTGAAGCCGGAGTTAAAAAAGTGATTGAAATGGGTTATGCGGATCCTGATAAAATTGCTTTGCATGGCCATAGTTTTAGCGGACAGGGTTCTGCCTTGATTTCGACCAAATCCAAAATGTTTGCTGCCATTTTTTACGGTGCCGGTGCAACTGATCTAGTTTCAGATTTTAATCAAATTTGGAAAACTTCCGGAACGAGCCAACACCGATATGATATTTATGGTCAGGGTCGTTTTACCACCAATCCTTACGACGATTTGGAATTGTATATGCAGGAATCTGCTGTATTTCATGCACGAAATATGAATACTCCACTCTTGATTTTACACGGCACCGCTGATGGTTCTGTAGATTGGCTGCAAGGAATCGAGTTTTACAATGCCTTACGTTTTAATGGTAAAAATGTGATCCTGCTTTCTTATCCGGGCGAAGGACATCATTTGCGTAAATTAGAAAATCAAATTGATTTTCAGGAACGACAAATGCAATTTATCGATCATTATTTAAAAGGAAAAGAAGCCGCTGATTGGATGATCAACGGAGTTCCGTTTTTAAAGAAGAAGAAATAATAAGTCAGAAAATTATTTTCTGAATTCTGAAAAAAGGTCGATTTTTACAAATCGTCAGAAATGCTCAGCAAGGTATTTACCAGCGATTCGCCCAATTTAATCGACCGTTCTGCCGACCAACCAAAAATGGCATCCGGAATGTTGTTATTTTGTTTGAATGGCATTTCTAAAGTTTGCGATAAGCATTTAAATTCTTCGCCTATGTTTTTAGAGCAAATCAAAAGATTGGCTTTGCCTGGTTCGTTTTTAGGATAGCCATGCTCATCTTGAATGTCGGGGTTTATCGCTTTCCATTCTTTCATAAAACTGTTGGTTAACTGACTTAGTTTTAAATCGAAAGAAGGAATGCCTTCGATGCCCGAGATGAAAATATAAGGAAGACCTTCGTCGCCATGTACATCCAACATAAAGTCCATGCCGATTTCTCTCATTTTTTCTTTTACATAAAAAACTTCAGGGCTGTTTTCGATGCTTGGTTCCTGCCATTCTCTGTTTAGGTTAACACCTTTTGCATTCACCCTTAAATTACCTAAAATACTTCCGTCAATATTCATGTTCGGAACGAGGTAAAAATTGGCCTTATTCAGCAAGCTTACCGAAACTGCATCTTCATCATCCAACAATCTGCCGATGAGGCCAAGCATAAACCATTCGGCCATGCTTTCGCCGGGATGTTGACGGGCAATTACCCATAGTTTTTTCTTGTTGGGGTCTCCATCTCCAATTCGTAAAAAGTCAATGGGGCGGCCCTCAGTGGTTTGCCCAATAGATTCTAAGGTGCAAATCGGAGAGTGTTGCGCATTATTCACCAAATCCAAATGTTGCTCGTAGGAAAAAGGAGCAAAATAGGCGATATAAACACTATCAAATTCAGGGGTGAAATCAATGCTTAAAACGCCATTCTCATATTTTGTAGGAATTTGAAACCAGGTTTTACGATCATAAGAAGCACGAGCCTGATAGTTTTCCCAGCCTTCGGGATAGGCTGCTTCGGCAGCATTGAGCAGGTGAAAAACACAATCCTGATCTTTGGCTCCCTGTACCCTGAAATAAAACCATTGCAAGAAATCGGAATTTGAATCTTTTCTGATTTTAAGCTGGATGTTTTCGGGATTATCAATGTTGACAACTTCAATGTTTCCGGCATCAAATGCGGAGCTTATACTTAAGTTCATATGTGTGGTTTTAAATTATCTTTCACAAACTTAAAATAAAAGATCGTTCAATTTTCAATTTTCATTGTTTAATTTGAAGAATTGATTGTCGATTTACGATTTACAATATTCAATGTAAAATGTTGAATGTAGAATTTTCAATTTAAAGCAATGAATAACAACCGAATTACTATCGAATTACAATTTATATTATAATTAATTGTTACATTGTTTCATTGCTCTATTGTTAAGTCCCGGTTAAATATATGTTTACTGTATTAGACTTGATTGTGGATTGATGTTTTAGATGTGCAATATTTAATTTAAAACAATGAATGTCCATTGAATGACGATTGAATGACAATTGATTGTCGATTGCCGACTTGAGATTTGCAATTTAGAATGTTGGATTTGAAACAATGAATGTCCATTGAATAACTACTGTATTACAATTGTATGACCATTGTATTACTATTGATTGTTGCATGGTTTCATTGCTTGATTGTTAGAATTAAAAGCATTGAATGTTCATTGAATTACTACTGTATGTCTACCGTATTACAATTGTATGACTATTGATTGCTCAAATTTTATATGATAGAGGACGTGAAACAGTTATTCCTATTAGCAATACTTCATATTGTTTATCCTTTTAATCCTCGTATTCAACATTAACACTTCCTCCGGATGAACGCATATAAACATCTATTCCGCCTCCATTCAGTCTGCCTTTTACACGATTTTTTTTGGCCTGACCGGAGAAATCTTTCAGTGCAATTCTAACCCTGCTTCCGCTTAAGTCCAGATCAAGTCCTAGCTCTTCACCATTTTGGATGATGGCACTAACACCGCCGCCACTAGATGTCAAATTTAATCCCTCGCTCAAGTTACTGATGTTAACTCGGACCGGACCACCACTTGATTTGGCTTTTACATAAGGGCATGCTCCCGAAACACTAACACCCCCGCCGCTACTGCCAGCTTCCACATTGCCATGAATGTTTTTAAGGCGTACAGAACCTCCTGAGCTATGGGCATAAACATTGCCACGAGCTTCATCTAAATAAACACCACCGCCGCTGGAACTTAAGTCAATATTACCCTTGTGATTCGTTGCCTGAACTTTACCACCCGATGAACTTGCCTCGGTCCTACCTGAGGTATTTTCCAAATATACAGAGCCACCACTGCTTCTAAAACGATGGGTGCCTTCCACGCCGTAAATTTTTAACCCACCACCACTTGATGATACATTGCAAGACATTTCGCGGGGGACAATAATTGTGAAGTAAATGCCCACATTTTTTAACATTCTGAATTTTGTTTTACGTTTGGCATTTGCATAAATAAGCGAGCCACTTTTCTCAATCTCCAGTTCAAAATCTTCTAAAACATCATCTATCGATCGATCGGATGGAGATAAAACACGTCCGTTTTTACGAATAAATACCTGAACTTCTACTTCATTTTTATCATGGGTTTTTACCAATATTCTACCACCAGATGATTTGGAGTTTAAGGTACCGGGCCGATTTAGTTCAAAGGTTTTTGTAATGGTAGGTGTTTTGTCATCTTGTGCAAAGCTATGGCATGAAAGCATTGTTGCTAGTATGATAAAAATTGTGAAGGCTTTTAAATGAAGCTGGATTTTCATAATATGAGGTGTTAGGTTCCTAATTTAAATAAGATGATTGATGTTGCATCATTCTTTAGTTTTAGATTAGACGCTTAAACAGCTATTTTAGTTACTAAGATTTTTAGATTTCTTTCCTCGCCGAAATATTTGATAACCAATTCCAATTGCAGCATCAGAAGGTTCAAGATAGTATGTCATGCTTGCAAATCCATGGAATAAAAACTTTACGAAATTGTCGGAACGAATCATAAAAAGCCTGAGAATTATTAAGGCAGAATAGTGCTTGAAAGAGTTTTAATAATAAATAATTTTGGTCGGATTTGGGGCTTTAAAATTTTGGCTTTATAAGGGTTATGAAATATCTGCCGTTGTTAGTAGTTGTTCTATTTGTTAAAATCCAGAATTCTTCTGCTTATTCTTAACTGTTTCTAGCATTTCATTATAGCTTTCCATAAAAATTTTATACTCATAAAGAATTAACCCAGGTGTATGTGTTTTTGGATAGCCTGGCGCATTTGTAGGGAATAAATGGGCAATTTTGGTTTTATTTTCATCTATCATTATTAATCCATACTTAGCTGTAAAATTAAGTGGGAGATTCCAGAATTTATTTTCATAAAAAACTGTATAGCCAATATTTTCAAAGAAATTCCTAGTCATTTCAAGAGCATTTCTTGTATTTTGATAACCAACACCAGATAGTTTAGTTCCTGCAAGGAAAAAGTATATTCCTTTCAATCCTATTTTGGGGTCAATATACATGTTGCGTATATCCGTTCTATAAACCCAACCATTGCCAATATCTATTTTAGAGTAGATTTCTTTGTTTGCTTTATATTCTGCTTTCACTTCTTTTTTATTCATCCCTAGAAGTAAACCCTTGAATAAACTTGGTCTTTCTTGAGCTTGCGTTATTACAAGGTTTCCAAGTATCAAAGCTAGAAAGGTTAAGATCTTAAGATTTCTCATATTAGCTGGGGTTTAAATTACTTCTAGCTTGTTTATGTGCGGTGCTTGTGTATATATTGTTGGTTTACAAAACCATTAAAAATCATCGAGGGGGAGTTAAAAATTCTTAATCAACTTCTGTTATCCAAGCGGGAAGAATTTCTACCTGTAAATATATAAAAAATATAGATGTGTAGAGGAGAGAATGTTCAATTGTCAATTTACAATTTGAAATTTTCAATTTATAAGTGATTGTTGCATTGTTTCATTGTTCGATTGTTGAAAAGTTAAGACGTTCAATTGCTCAAATGTTTAGTATTAAAACAATGAATTACAATCGTATGGCCATCGTATTACTATTGATTGTCGATTTGAAATTTACAATGTGCAATTTTCAATTTAAACAATGAATGTCTATTGAATATCAATTGAATGACCATCGTATTACTATTGATTGTTGCATGGCTTCATTGCTGGATTGTTGAAAAGTTAAGACGTTCAATTGCTTAAATGTTTAGTATTAGAACAATGAATTACAATTGTATTACTATCGAATTACAATTGTATGACCATCGTATTACTATTGATTGTCGATTTGCAATTGATTGTTCCATTGTTTCATTGCTCGATTGTTAAGTTTAAAAGCAATGAATGACCATTGTATTACCATTGTATTACAACAGAATTACTACTGTATGTCTACTGTATTACAATTGTATTACTATCGAATCACCATCGTATTACAATTGAATGTCTATTGAATTACCATCGTACATAAAAAAGCGGCCTGAATTTTCACTCAAGCCGCCATTGCGTATAAAAAATATTTTTAGCTTATTTCAATGTATTACAAGTTTGCTAAAGCTTTGTCGTAATTTGGTTCATCAACGATTTCAGCTACTTGCTCGGTATAAGTAACCTTACCTTCGGTGTCTAAAATTACAATAGATCTTGAGTTTAAACCGGCCAAAGGTCCGTCGATAATATCCAGTCCATAATCTTTGCCAAATTTACCGGTATTGAAATCAGATAGCATCACCACATTTTCGATGCCCTCAGCACCGCAAAATCGGCCTTGTGCAAAAGGTAAATCTCTTGAAATACATAAAACGCTTGTGTTTTCGAGCTCAGCTGCCGCTTTGTTAAAGTTACGTACAGATGCCGCACAAGTGCCTGTGTCAATACTTGGGAAAATGTTTAATACTAATTTTTTTCCTTTAAAATCATTTAATGTTTTTACAGATAAATCTGTAGCTACCAATGAAAAGTCTTTTGCCACGCTACCAATTGCCGGTAATTCGGCACTTGTATTTATTGGGTTTCCTTGTAATGTAATTTTAGCCATTTTGTTTCTTTTTAATTTATGTTATTTAATTGATTCATTTTTTGCATTGAGTACCGAAATCAAATCGCCAAGCATCCCTTTTAGTTTCATCAAATCCTCAAGATCTAATTTATCGGATAATAAGGTCATGAGTAAATTGTCAGGAATTGGAAGTGCTTTGGTTTTTAATTGCTTCCCCATTTCTGTTAATCGAACGATCACAATCCTTTCATCTTCACCCGAACGACTGCGTTTTAAAATTTCCATCTTCTCCATGCGTTTAAGCAAAGGTGAAATGGTGTTGGTGTTAAGGAGCAGTTTTTCTGTAATTTGATTTACCGTAAGACCATCATTTTCCCACAATACCATGAGAACTAAATATTGAGGATAAGTAAGCCCCATTTTATCCAGATAAGGCTTATAAGCTTTGGTCATAAGTCGAGAAGCCGAATAGAGCGGAAAGCAAATTTGACTACTTAATTGTAACTGTTTATCGTCCATTTATCCTTAATTCCTGTTTTGTTTTAAATAAAAATCGCGAGCGTTAATATCGTACACGATACAAATATAATTATTTTTTATTAAACCCAAAATAAATAGTTCAATTTTATGGTTTGATGCTCAATTTTCAATAAAATGGTCAATGGGGAAATTACATTGACTGAGGATCACATGAATAATATATACACCTTTAAAAGCAAAAATGGTCACATCTCGACCAGCTTAATGCCAGCTTCAATGTGACCTACCTTTTAATCAAATATTTTTGAGCATTGATTTTAAAAGTTAATCAAACAGCCAATTTTTACAGTTGCTTCGCCATCCAGCTCGGTAAATGAATCATCTAATCTTTGGATATCCTGCCCTAAAATATTTCCAACGTTCAGGTAAAAATTGTACTTCTTATCATATATAAATTTAAGTCCGGCAGTTAGTAGTTGATAATCCTCTAATTCGGTAATTAATCCGTCGGGATTGTCAAAATTAGCTTCGCTGTCTGGTTTCCAATTCCAGGCACTTCTATCGTGAGTGGCTCTTAAACTTACAAAGCAAAGTCCGTTTAGCTTAGATGAAAGTTTGTAATTATAAATCATTTTTGTGAAATATGATTCACCGGGATAATAAGGTAGCTGTTCTCCGGTTGAGCTGTTTTCGTTGTACGAATAATTATATCCCACTTCCAGATTAAGCTCTTTGTTTAATTGGTATTTAAGGGTGGTTTCGAGGCCATAAATTTCTGCTTCATGGATATTGGTTCTTACCCACTTATCAATAACTGAATCCGGATCCGGGTTCTCTTCCCAAATACCACTATAAATAGGAGTGATCATATCGGTAATGGTGTTATAATACCCGTGGATGAGGAGTTCAACATTTCGAATGGGTGAATATTCAATGCTGAAAGTTGAGGTTACACTATACTCGGGTTGAAGGTCTGGATTTCCAAAGCGGTAAGCGCGACCACCATGACCGTAACCTTCTTCATACAATTCCTGAACGGTAGGTGCATGAAAACCCCTACCGAAAGAAGCCCTGAATCTTAAATTGTATAATGGCTTATACATAACCGCAAATTTAGGCGTTACAACAGCATTGATATTTTCAACCTTATCGAGGCGCAATGCAAGTAAAAATGACCATTTATCCAATTCAATTTCATCTTGTATAAATGCTCCCGCTGCATTCTGGGTTTTTTCAAGAACCGAGGTTCTGCTAAATTTGATATATTTCATATCACTTCCAAAGGTGATGATGTTGTTTTTGAATTTGGTCCAGTGGAAATAGATTTCAGGATTAAATAAATTATTGTCTTCACCACTTTGTTCGGCATCCCAATGCGAATATTTTAAACGAGCTGTAGCATTCAAATTTTCACTAAGGATTTGGTTATAATCAATAGATGAAAGAAACATGCGGCCATAAACATCGTCGTCAAAAAATTCCATACTGTTATGAGAATAGTATAAATTGGAGCTTAAAGAAGCTTTATCACTCATGTTCCAGTTTAGGTTGTTCATGGTAGTGAATTTGGTATAACCCATATTTCCGATGCGATGTGTAGGTGCCAAAATTGGAACTCCGTCAGACTGCTCATAGCTCGACATGGTAGAAATACTCAGGTCTTCATTGATCGGTGTGCGAACCGATATGGAAGTATTGTTGGTTTTATAACTACCGCTTGAAAACGAAACACTGGCTGCTGTCTTATCAGAAGCTTTTTTTGTAATAATGTTTACAATTCCACCCATGGCATCACTTCCGTATTGTGCCGATGCAGCTCCTTTGATAATCTCAATCCTTTCAATGTTTTCAGGAGGGATGACATCAATATTCTGACCGGTATGAATATGCTCGGTAAGCAAACGAATTCCATCCACCATCACCAGGGTATAATTGGCTGGAAATCCATCCAGGCTCACAATACTTCTTTTAGGATAACCACTGCCTGTTCCAGACTCTATATTTACTCCTGTAAGATATTCGAGGATTTCTCCCGTCGAACTCACATTCATTTGCTCAATGTCAGCTGAGGTAATAACGTGCATTACTTCAGGTGTTTTACTGAGTAGTTTTTTATTACGAGTAGCGGTAATAACATATTCTTCTAAATCATAAGTTTTTACTTGATCGTTGCTTTGTGTAAAAGAATTTAGAGTTAAAATGATAAATATGGCAGTTAAAAGGCGTTTCATTCTTGAATGTTTTTAGATTGTTGTTTTTACTAATCTTTATGGTCTTAATTTTCTCATAATGAGAATAAAAATGCTTAAATATTGATTATACAAACATATGAAAAAATAGACCAGACAAATGTTAAAATTAGAAAAAATTATACAAAACAATAATAAATATAGATATAATTATATTTTTTAGGTTTGGATAAGTTGCGATGTTGTTTTAGAGAAAAGGATTAATAAGATTTTGTTCTCAAATTTTATGAAGTGTGTCTTTTTCGATCAATAATATTGATCAGGGAACTAAATAAAAAAAGTACGAATGCAAGTAGGCTAATGGGTGGTAATCCCCCATGCCATCCCGAAGGATCCATCCATCCTTTAAAGCCCATAAAAAATACATGCAACATTCCCAGAAGCAAGGTGAGAATCAAAAGCCCTCTAGAGGTTATGATTTTCATAACACTTTTGTTATCTTTCATTTGGGAGATAAAATTTAAACGATAAGCCAAAATAGCAACAAAAGACAAGATGCCTCCAAGCATACTTAGGCCGGCGTAGAGTGTGATTGTTCCATCTGTTTCGAAAAATTTTCCGTAGTTGGCAGGATTAAAAATGAGGAAACTCATCAGAACATGAACAAAAATTAAAAGAACCGAAGCCATCCCAACCTCTCTACGAGAATTGATTAAGACTTCAGGCACTTTTAAACCCAGGTTAACTAAGGGGCGCAAACTAAAGTTAAAACTCAACAAAATAAATGCATTTAATGCGATTGATTTATTCAGGATAAAAAATGATAAATCTTTCCATGGAACATTACCCATTATATTATAGCGCAAAATGGCATAACCAAATGAAAAAATAAATGTAGCCGTAATAATAAATCCGGAAGCATTACATTTATGAATTGAGGTTTTAGGCATCGGGTATTCTGAATTAAAATGGCAATTTGTTTAAATCAACATTTCCTCCAGAAAGAATAATCCCGATTTTTTGGTTTTCAAACAAATGCTTTTCTCTAATAAATGCAGCCAATGCAACAGCACTTGATGGTTCCACAACAATTTTCATACGTTCCCAGATCAGGCGCATGGCATCACTAATTTCTTGTTCAGTAACCCTTATAATTCGGTCTACATATTTTTGGATGATGGGGAAATTTTGATCGCCCAATTGTGTTTTTAATCCGTCGGCTATGGTATTTATGGTCTTATTGGATTCAATAACTCCACTTTTAAGAGAACGATAGGCATCATCAACTTCAAAAGGTTCTCCTCCAATTGCTTTACAATTATTTCCAAAATAATGAGCCGATAATGAGGTTCCTGCGATTAAACCTCCGCCTCCGACGGGGGCAAAAACACAGTTTAAATTAGGTTGATTTTCAAGCAATTCTTTGCAAGCAGTTCCTTGACCCAAAATCACATCCATATCGTTTGATGGGTGGATAAATGTAGCTCCTTCTTTAAGCTCAATTTCTTTGGCTGTTTCTTCTCTTGATTGCAAGTTTGGCTTGCATTCGATTACATTTAAACCGTACTCCTGAACTGCGTTCTTTTTAACCTGAGCTGCACTTGAAGGCATAATGATATAAGCTTTTACCCCTAAACTTGCAGCTGCCAGGGCAACAGCTTGTGAAAAGTTACCAGATGAATGAGTCACAACTCCTCTCTGCCTTTGTTCATCATTTAATTGCATGATGGCATTGGTAGCTCCTCTCATTTTAAATGCGCCCATTTTTTGAAAATTTTCACATTTAAAATATATTTCTGCTCCCAACATCTTATTGATAAGACGAGAATGAAGAACAGGAGTGTTGTGGATGAAGGGCGCGATTCTTTGATGCGCCTGAATTAAATTTTCTTTATGCATGATACTATTTGTTAATTGCAGCCGTAACTTCAATTTCTATTAAACATCCAAAATGTAATTCTCGCGTTGGAATAATGCATCTGGCTGGTTTGTGTTCACCAAAAAATAAGGTGTAACGATTATTTACTCGGTCCCATAAATCAATGTTAGGAATGAAAACCTGCACTCGGAGAACATCCTTTATGGAACTTCCGGCTTCGATTAAAACTTTCTCAGCATTTTTTAAGGCCAGGTCGGCTTGTTCTTCAATGGTCTCAGGAATTTTTCGGGTAGTAGGATCGATCGGAAGCTGGCCGGAGAGGTACAAAATTCCGTTGTGTGAAATGCATTGGGAATAATGTCCGTTGCTTTGTGGGATGTTGGGGCTGTCAATTATATGCATATTTCTAAAATTTTACTGTTTGTTTGATAATAAATTAGGTTAATGGATTTTTCAAACAGTTAGTGAATAAATAATATCTCCGTATGAATGAAGATTTGGCAAATGTATAAAAAATATCTTTATATAAAGATAAATATTTTGTATTTTTGTTTTTTTATAATCCATTTAAAATATATGATAAAAAAGCAAGATATTATTGATGAGCTGGTTACGCAGTGGAAATTAGAGCGACCCGATCTTGTTGATGTTGAAGCCATGCATGTTGTTGGGCGTATTATAAAATTGGGGAAGGTGCTTCAGAAAAGAACAACAAAGGTTTTACAAGAGAGCGAGATTTTTTATACGGATCTGGATGTTTTAGCCACCATCAGGCGTTCTGGAACCCCTTACGAATTGTCACCAAAGCAACTCATGAAATCTGTTTTAATTACTTCCGGAGCCATGACGGCTTTATTGGATCGACTTACAAAACTTGAATTAGTGTATCGAGCTCCTGATCCCAAAGACGGAAGAATTAAGTTGGCCGGATTAACAGAAAAAGGCAAACAAATTGTCGACAAAGCCATTGAGATAAGATTTAGTGATGCTAAATTATCGGTTGAAAGCTTAAATAAAAAAGAATATGCAATGCTTTCTGCTTTGCTTAAGAAGCTACTGGTATCAATAAAAGATGGGTAATTGTTCAGGTAATTTTCAGAAAAATATTAAGGAGCATTTGTAAAACAAATAAATATTTACTTACATTTGTCAGCTCAAGAAACATAAAAAATGAAAAATATCGTATTAAATAATTGGTGGTGGTCTTTCTTTACTCGATGAGTTCGGAACAGACAGCGCTATATATTTAATCATAAAATATTCAAAAGACCTGCCGATTTCGGCAGGTCTTTTTTTTTCGTGAAACTTGAATTTTAAAAGCGATAGCGAATTAAAATATAAAGTTGAACAATCCCGATAGCGCAGCGTATCGGGATCAAAAGCAACAGAAGCAAAAAATTTAATCATGAATAAAATAAAATTCAATACTTCCTACAAAAAAATACTGGCTGATACCATCACACCTGTTAGCACCTATTTGAAGTTGAGAGATCAATTTCCAAATTCGCTATTGTTGGAAAGTTCCGACTATCACAGTAAGGAAAACAGCTACAGCTATATTTGTTGCGAGCCACAATTTGGTTTTAAGATTGAAGTAGGAAAAGCCTTTGAATTTCATCTTGGCCAACAAGTTTCGGAAATTGAATTGGGAGCGGAAAATACAGCAGTTAAATTACTCAAGAAATTTATAGCGCAATTTGAAGATACAAAAGCTGATTTTCCTTTTACCCCTCAAGGCCTCTTTGGTTACACCACCTACGATTCTGTTCAATATTTCGAAGATATTAATTTTGAATCAAAGGGAGCAGCATACAAAGAGATACCAGAAATGTTGTATCGGATGTACCGTTTTGTATTGGTATTCGATCATTTTAAGAATGAACTTTATCTTTTTGATCACCAGCCAGAGGGTTTCAATCAGTCATCGATAACCATTGATGATTTACAAATGATGATTCAAAATCGAAATTTCCCAAGTTTTCAATTCAATATTAAAGGCGTTGAAAATTCAAATTTAACGGATGATGAATATAAAAATCTGGTTGAGTTGGGCAAAAAACATTGCCATCGTGGTGATGTATTTCAGATTGTTTTATCACGTGAGTTTATTCAAAAATTCAGTGGAGATGAGTTTAATGTTTATCGCTCCTTACGGGCTATTAATCCATCTCCCTATTTGTTTTATTTTGATTATGGCGACTATAAAATATTTGGTTCTTCGCCCGAAGCTCAGCTGACTGTAAGAGATGGTGAGGCTGCGATTCATCCCATTGCCGGAACCTATAAAAGGCAGGGCAGCTTGAAAGAAGATCAAATCTATGCCGAAAAACTAAAGCAGGATGTGAAAGAAAATTCCGAACATGTGATGTTGGTTGATTTGGCTCGCAACGATTTAAGTCGAAATTCAAATGAGGTCAAAGTTGAGGTGTTTGGAGAAATTCAATATTTCTCTCATGTTATTCATATGGTTAGTAAAGTAACAGGTAAAATTGATGCTTCAAGTGATTCAATCCAGTTAGCTGCAGACACCTTTCCGGCAGGAACCTTAAGCGGCGCTCCCAAAATAAAAGCCATGCAATTAATTGATCAATATGAAAATCATTCGAGGGGATTTTATGGGGGCGCGGTTGGCTTTATTGGATTGAATGGAGATTATAATCATGCCATCATGATCCGCTCATTTCTGAGTAAAAATAATCAATTAATCTATCAGGCTGGTGCTGGAATTGTAATTGAAAGTAAGCCTGAGAATGAGCTAAATGAAGTGAATAATAAAATTGCAGCGGTTAGGGCTGCGATTGTAAAAGCTGAACAATTATGAAATGTTTAATCATCGATAATTACGATTCCTTCACTTACAACCTGGTTCATTTGGTTAAAGAATTAGGGGTGGATGTTAATGTTATCAGAAACGACAAATTTGAGATGGAGGAAGTGAATAATTATGATAAAATTATTCTTTCGCCTGGTCCAGGAATTCCGGATGAAGCAGGAAAACTTAAGCAATTAATAGAAACCTATGCAAGCACAAAAAGCATTTTCGGTGTGTGTTTGGGTCAACAAGCCATTGCAGAAGTTTTTGGAGCAAAACTGACCAACCTTGAAAAAGTTTATCATGGCATCGCTTCAGAAATTGAGCAAACACAAAAGGATTATTTATTTTCAAATATTCCAAAAAAATTTATGGCTGGAAGGTATCACAGTTGGGTGGTCGATTCAAAATTGTCAACAGAACTGGAAACGATCGCCATTGATTCCAATAATCAGGTGATGGCCTTACGGCATAAAACCTACAATTTACGAGGAGTGCAATTTCATCCTGAAAGCATCATGACCCCGGAAGGGAAGCAGATGATAAAGAATTTTTTAATGAACTCTTAATTTTAAAAATGAAAGATATTTTAAATCAATTATTCGAGCATCAGGCCCTTGATTTTGAGCAGTCAAAAAACATTTTGACGAGGATAGGAGAAGGGGAATTTAATGCCAGTCAGGTTACCGCTTTTTTATCGGCTTTTCAAATGCGTAGTATTACCGTGCAGGAGCTTTCAGGTTTTCGAGAGGCTTTATTGGATTTAAGTTTGTCCATCGATTTATCAGATTTTCAAGCCATCGATTTGTGTGGAACGGGTGGAGATCGAAAAAATACTTTTAATATTTCTACCCTGGCTTCATTTGTAGTTGCCGGAGCCGGAATAAAAGTGGCCAAGCATGGAAATTATGGAGTGAGTTCAGGCTGTGGTTCTTCCAATGTAATGGAATATTTTGGCTATCGATTTGCAAATGAAGAGAATATTCTCAGAAAGCAAATTGATGAAGCAGGAATTTGTTTTTTGCACGCTCCATTGTTTCATCCGGCCATGAAATTTGTAGCACCAATTCGTCGTGAGTTGGGGATAAAAACCTTTTTTAATATGTTGGGTCCCATGGTTAATCCTAGCCGACCAGGAAAACAAGTGGTGGGTGTTTATTCGTTGGAGTTGGCAAGGTTGTATAATTATTTGTTTCAACAAAATGATCATCAATATTTCATTGTTCACTCATTGGATGGCTATGATGAAATTTCGTTAACCGGTGATTTTAAGTTGATTTCTGCAGAGCAGGAACAAATTGTGAGTCCGGCTAGCATCAATCAAAATATCATTCTTCCGCACGAAATTGACGGAGGAAATACCATCGAAGAGGCTGCTAAAATTTTTATGGATGTTTTGAAAGATGAAGCAAGTCAAGCAAGAAAAAGGGTTGTGGCTGTTAATGCAGCCTACGCAATTAAATGTGATGATCCAAATAAATCTTTTGAGGAGAGTTTTCAATTGGCCATTGAATCTATAGAATCTGGAAGGGCTTTAATGAGTTTTAAAAAATTGATAAATAATGCACATTCTTGATAAAATAATCGAGTTCAAACAAATTGAACTCAAAGAGAAAAAAGAACTTTTCCCGATTAAAGCATTGGAAAGAAGTCTCTATTTTGAAACGCCTGTTGTTTCTCTTTCAGAATATTTATTGCGTGAGGATAAATCCGGAATCATTGCAGAAATTAAACGAAAATCTCCCAGTAAAGGGATGATTCATGAATTTGTAGATATTGAAAAAATAAGCATCGGATACATGCAGGCAGGGGCTTCTGCCATTTCGGTTTTAACAGATGAGCATTTTTTTGGAGGATCATCTAAGTTTTTGACGCAGGCCAGGCATTTTAATTACTGCCCAATTCTACGGAAAGATTTCATTTTTGATGAATATCAAATTATTGAGGCAAAAAGCATAGGTGCCGACGCTATTTTATTGATTGCTTCTGTTTTGACAATCGAGCAAAGCAAACGTTTGGCAAAATTTGCTACAAGCTTGGGGCTGGAAGTTTTATTAGAGGTTCATACAGAAGAAGAGGCTCGGGAATATCCAAATGAATATAACCAGTTGATTGGAGTTAACAATCGAAACTTAAATGATTTTAGTGTAAGTATTGAGACCTCGATTTCCCTTTCAAAATTGATTTCAGATGATTTTATTAAGGTGAGTGAAAGTGGGATTAATGATCCTGCAAAAATTATTGAATTGAAAGAATATGGATTTCAAGGGTTTTTAATGGGCGAATATTTTATGCAATCGGCTACCCCTCATTTAAAGTGTGCAGAATTCATAAAATCATTAAAAATCATGGAGGGTGAGCGATGAAAATCAAAGTTTGTGGAATGAAATATTCTGAGAATATTCAAACAATCGCTGAATTGAATCCTGATTATTTAGGTTTCATATTTTACAATAAGTCACCCCGTTTTGCGCTTTCCAAATTGGACTCAAATCAATTGATAAAACTAGACCCTAATATCAAAAAAGTTGGTGTATTTGTGGATGAAAGCTACGAAAATATTCTGCGAATTTGCTGCGATTATAAAATTGAAATGGTTCAATTGCATGGATTTGAATCTCCTCAATTTTGTTTGAAGTTGAAAAAGTTAGGGCTTCGGGTAATTAAGGCTTTTGGAGTAGATGAAGGCTTCAATTTTAAAGAATTAGAGCTTTATTCTTTTTCATGTGATTTCTTTTTATTCGACACCAAAACTTCAAAACATGGGGGTTCCGGAAGAAAATTTGACTGGAATTGTTTGAAGACTTACCAAATGAAAATGCCTTTCTTTTTGAGTGGGGGAATTTCATCGGAAGACTTGGATGAAATTAAAAACTTAAACCTTGAAAATCTTTATGCAATTGACGTGAACAGTCGTTTTGAGATTAAGCCAGGATTGAAAGATCCGGAAAAGGTGAACTTATTAATTAATGAAATTAGAGATGAAATTTAAAATTAGCGAATCAGGTTTTTACGGGGAGTTTGGAGGTGCATTTATCCCTGAATTATTACATCCAAATATTGAGGAATTGAAAACGGCATTCATTCAAATTTCAGATTCTTATAACTTTCAAAGCAATTTTAATAAGTTATTGAAAGAATATGTTGGCCGGCCAACTCCCCTTTATTATGCCCAACGTTTATCTGAGCATTATCAAACAAATATCTACTTAAAACGAGAAGATCTTTGCCATACAGGAGCACATAAAATAAACAATGCCATCGGCCAGATTTTATTGGCCAAAGAGATGAAAAAAACGAGGATTATCGCTGAAACAGGAGCAGGTCAGCACGGAGTTGCCACTGCCACTGTTTGTGCACTAATGGGCCTTAAATGCGTGGTTTATATGGGTGCTGTAGATATGGAACGACAATCACCCAATGTAGAACGAATGCAGATGTTGGGTGCTGAGGTCAGACCCGTTCACAGTGGAACAAAAACCTTAAAAGATGCCACCAACGAAGCCATCCGCGATTGGATCAATCACCCGGAGGAGACCTATTATTTAATTGGTTCGGCAGTTGGTCCCCATCCTTATCCTGAGATGGTGAGTAAGTTTCAATCGGTAATTGGTTTTGAAATTAAGGAACAATTGAAACAAAAGCCCGACTATGTTTTGGCCTGTGTAGGAGGTGGAAGTAACGCCATTGGAGCTTTCTATCCTTTTATCGCAGAAGATTCCATTAAGTTGATAGGAGTGGAGGCTGCTGGCTTAGGACTTAAAAGTGGAAAAACTGCAGCAACCTTGAAGCTAGGTAGCATGGGGGTTTTGCATGGAAGTAAGTCCATATTAATGCAAACCAACGATGGCCAGGTGGTTGAACCTTACAGTATTTCGGCAGGTTTAGATTATCCGGGGGTAGGGCCGGCACATGCTTATTTAGATGTATGTGGAAGGGTTGAGTATGAAAATGTAACCGATCAGGAGGCCTTGGATGCAGCCAAGCTTCTAACACAATTGGAAGGAATAATTCCAGCTTTGGAAAGCGCCCATGCCTTTGCGGCTTTGGAAAAAATCAAAGCCGCAAAAGATGAAGTTGTAGTCGTAAATTTAAGTGGAAGAGGAGATAAAGATATGGAAACCTACCAGCAAAAAATGAACTTTTAAACTCAGAGGAATGAACAATAACAAACTATCCCGTTTATTAAGAACAAGTAAATCTAATTTGTTGAATATTTATGTAACTGCCGGATATCCATCCCTTGGGGATTCCGCAGATGTAATTCTGAATGTTCAAAAAGCAGGTGTAGATATGATGGAGATTGGAATTCCTTTTTCTGATCCTTTGGCTGATGGACCGGTCATTCAGGAAAGCAGCCAGAAAGCCTTGGATAATGGGATGACAATGGAGCTGCTTTTTAGTCAGCTTACTGAGATTAAGAATAAAGTAAATATGCCCATTTTACTGATGGGATATTATAATTCAGTATTGAGATTTGGTACCGAAGCTTTTTGTAAAAGGTGTTTTGAAGTTGGGGTTTCCGGTTTAATTATTCCGGATCTGCCGTTGGAAATCTATCACTCAGAATTTAAACACCTCACATCAAAATATAAACTTCACAACATTTTACTCATAACTCCTCAAACATCAAATCAAAGAATTAGGGAAATCGATGAAAATTCCACAGCCTTTATTTATGCAGTTTCTTCAGCAAGCACCACAGGCTCAAAAAGTGGAATTGCAGATTCTTCAGTGTTTTTAAAAAAGCTTAGAGATATGAAGCTTAAACATCCGGTTTTAACAGGTTTTAATATCAATAATCGAGATTCATACTTAAAAGCTTGTGAATATAGCCGAGGCGCCATCATTGGGAGTGCCTTTATTCGTGCTATCTCTAAGGAAGGAGTGCTTGAGGAAAATATAAAATCTTTCATTAAATCAATTATAGAAAAATGATTATTCAATTAAAAAATAAGCTTTCTGAAGATGACAAGCTGAAGATTGAACAAGAGGTTTCAAATAATGGACTCCAGTTTACTGAGGTTAAAACCCAGAAGCAAAATTATCTGATTTGTATCGGTGAAAAATCAATTGATATCCGAAAATTAGGCCAACTCAAAGGAGTTGCTGATGTTCATCGGGTGAATGAAGATTATAAGCTGGTAAGCCGAAAATGGAAGGTTAACTCAAGCACTGTAGATTTAGGCGACGGCATTAAAATTAACAATGGTGGCAAAACTATTATGGCTGGCCCTTGCAGTGTCGAAAGCGAAGATCAAATTCGGGATATGGCAAAAGAGCTTAAAAAAAACGGGGTTGGAATTATTCGGGGAGGTGTTTTTAAACCCCGAAGTTCGCCTTATAGTTTTCAGGGGCATGGCCTTGAAGCCTTAAAAAAGTTTCATGCTGTAGCCAAAGAAATGGGGATGAAAATTATTACGGAGGTGATGCAGTTAAGTCAGGTTGAGCAAATGTATCCATATGTCGATGTTTTTCAGGTTGGAGCTCGAAATTCACAAAATTTTAACCTGCTTTCTGCTTTGGGTGAAGTTGATAAACCTGTGTTGATTAAAAGAGGAATTAGTGGAAGTATTGATGAGTTGCTCCAATCTGCCGAATATGTGTTTTCGAGTGGTAATGAGCGATTGATTTTATGCGAAAGGGGGATTCGAACCTATGAACGTGCTTATCGAAATACCCTGGATTTGAACGCCGTTCCAATATTAAAAGAAAAAACCCATTTACCTGTAATTGTTGATCCCTCACACGGAATTGGAATTCGTAGGTTTATTGAACCTATGGCTCTTGCTGCTATAGCTGCAGGAGCTGACGGCTTGATGATTGAAATTCACAGAGAACCTGAGAAGGCTTTAAGCGATGGTTTTCAATCATTAAATTTTGAGGAGTTTGAATCTTTGGTTTCGAAGGTAAAATTGATCAGCGGTATGGTTTAGAAATGTGTTGAGTGAATCAATTTATATGAGAATTTTAAAGAATTGAACTGCGATTGTAAAAGTTTTAAAGAAATTAAATGCGCTTTGGTCGATATAATAGCATTCTTAAATCTTAAAAGTAAAATTAAGTGTAAATTAGTGATTGTTCAAACATTTAATTAGTGCACCAATGAAACTTACATTAAAACCTATCAGAACCAGTCTTTTATTTATGATCACACTGTTTTTGGTATATTCTTGCAACCTTGATCCAGATCAAAGTGTTGAAACCAAAGCTCAGCAAATTTCTCAAAAATATATTGTTTTAGATTCACACATTGACTTGCCGAGTTGGCTTTTTGATGAATTTGATGACATAAGTAAACTTAACTATAGTGGAAACTTTGATTATAATAAAGCCAGAAAAGGAGGCCTAGATGTTCCCTTTCTAGCCGTTTATATTTCTCCCAAGTATGAGGGTTCGTTGGAAAGTAAAGAGCGGGCAGATCATCAACTCGATTTGTTAGATCAGTTATTTGAAAAAAATACGGATAAAGTTGCCAGGGCTTTAACACCAGAAGAAGTAAAACAGAATTTCAAGAATGAGAAAATTTCCATTCCCATCGGTCTTGAAAATGGGGCTCCAATTATGGGTAAGATGGAGAATTTAAAACATTTTTACGATCGAGGAATAAGATATATTACTGTAGTTCACGGTAAGTGTAATCATATTTGCGATTCTTCCTATGACTCATTAAGGCTTTGGAATGGTTTGAGTGATTTTGGACGAGAATTGATTCCAGAGATGAACAAGATGGGAATGATTATTGACGTTTCGCATACCTCCGAGAAAGCTTTTTATGACATCATGGAGGTTACAGAAGCCCCTGTTGCTGCAACTCACTCAAATGCCAGGCATTTTACTCCGGGTTTTGAGCGGAATTTAACCGATGATATGATTAAATTAATTGCAGAAAAAGGGGGCGTTATCCAAATTGCTTTTGGTTCAGGATTTATTACTTCAAAACCCAATAAATATCGAAATGAATCGAGATTGGCTTTTGATAAATTTATTGAAGAAAATGGCTTGGGAAGAAACAGCCCGGAAGCAGATGGTTTCAGGAAAGAGTATGCAAAAACCAATCCTTACCCTTATGCAACCATTGACGAGTTGTTAGATCATTTTGATCATATCGTAAAACTAGTGGGTATTGATCATGTTGGTTTTGGCTCTGACTTTGAAGGTGTGGGTGATAGTTTGCCTGAAGGATTGAAGGATGTTTCAGGATATCCAAACCTAATAGCCGGTTTGTTGGACAGAGGTTATACAGAAGCCGATATTGAAAAAATTATGGGATTAAACTTCCTGAATTTCTGGCAAAGGGTGCAGGATTTAGCAGAGTAATATTTAACACAAAACCTTATGATGAAGAAGTTTTTGCTTGGCATTTTGCTAGGCCTGATATCGTTGAATCTGGTTTCACAGGAAATCAGCACTTATTATCTAATTCGTCATGCAGAAAAGGATAGAACTGTAAATAAAAATCCAAACTTAACCGATATTGGAGAAAAAAGAGCTGCAAGCTGGGCTGAAATATTCCGAGACATTAAGTTTGATGCAATATATTCTACAGATTATAACCGTACAAAAGCCACTGCAAAACCTACCGCTCATAAAAACAATTTGGATATTGTTTTTTATCATCCCAGTAACCTCGATATTGAAAAATTTAAAAGAGCAACTAAAGGAAAAAAAGTGCTGATTGTAGGTCATAGCAATACCATCCCAGGTCTAGTGAATCAGCTGATTGGGCAAGAAAAATATTCGAATATTGAAGATGACAATAATGGGAATTTATACATCGTTGAATTGGGGACGGATTTTAAAACTAATCAGTTATTACATTTTAACTAAGATTTTTAAATGAGACCAATAAAAAAAGAGGTGCAAATTTTGCACCTCTTTTTTTTAAATAAACCCTTAATTCTAGTTTGTTAATTGACCAGGATTTGGTTGTAAGTTTGGATTTGCTTCAAGTTCTCTCAATGGAATTGGAAGAACGATGTCCCAAGAATCATATGCAATTGATCCAACGCCTTGTTGCCATCTTTTCAAATCATGTAGTCTGAAACCTTCCCAACATAGCTCTTTGTATCTTTCCGTTCGGATGATATCCTGAGTTACTGTAGTAAGAGGAGTGGTTAACCCAGCTCTGGCTCTAATGGTGTTGATATCGTCAACTGGTGTTGCACCTGTTGAAGTACCTGCTTCAAAATTAGCTTCTGCACGAGTTAAATACATTTCTGCTAATCTGATCATTGGTAGGTTGGTGTAATAGTTACCCCATTTAATGGTATTAATACCACCGTAGTTATTGATGTTACCTACTCCGTAATAATACATTTCGTAAACATCTTCATGGGTGTAAGAGTCATCCATATCAGCAGCACCTTGATAACCGGCACGTAAATCACCAGCTTCGAACATGTCGAAGAAAGGACTTCTGATTTCGTAATCACCACGGCCACCATCATTTAAACTTCCATACATTACAGTTAACCATCCAACATTACTTGCGGTATTGTTTTGTAAAGAAAATACATCTTCAGCAACATTACTGGCATTGTTGTGGGCTAAACGAGGTGTTGCCATTAAACTGTAACCACCTTGCTCAATAACACGGCTTGCTTCGGTAGCAGCAGCAGCAAAATTACCTTGTTGTAAATATATTCTTGAAAGAACTGCACTTGCAGCATATGTTGAAACACTTACACCATTTTGTCCATAAGAATCCAATAATGTTTTTGCAGAAGTTAAATCAGCAATGGCTTGTTCATAACATTCAGCAACTGTATTTCTGGTAACTTCAACGGCATCGCCTACAACCAAAGTAGGAGTAGTAATGATAGGTACGCCTAAGTTTGAAGAGTTGTTTGCTGGGCTGTTCATGTCGTAAGGTTGACCATAAAAACGAGTCATTTCAAATAATAACCATCCTCTGATAAGTTTAGCTTCACCTTCAACTTTACCTTTAATACCATCGTCAACTACATCCAGACTATAGAGAACAGTATTAATCATATTATTAACATAATATGCTTGAATCCAGTTATCTCTAAGGTAAGTATTGTCGGCAATAATATGTTTTTCATAGAATTCTTCAGGTTGAGCATAGGAACCGATAAATGCCATATCATTTGTGGCTGCTAATAATTCACTGAAATCGTTAAAACGAATTCCCCAAAGATCTGAAGATCTCATGTTTTGATAAACACCCACCAAGAGTGTTTCAATGCTCGCAGATGTTGCCAGAGCAGTTTCTGTATCAATCGATTGCTGTGGTTTGAGATCCAATTCCTTGTCGCAGGAAACCACAAGCATCATCATCATTATTAAAAATAATGGAATGACTAATTTAATTTTTTTCATATCTAGTATTTTTAGATTTTTTATCATGATAATATTTAAAATCCTACGTTAACACCAAATGTAATGGTACGTGCCTGTGGTACAGTGTAGAAATCACGTCCTTGAACAATGTTGAATGTTTGAGTAGTTCTGCCGGTACCTGTGTAGTTAACTTCAGGATCCCAACCTGTATAATTGGTAATGGTAAGGAGGTTTATGCCAGAAACATAAAATCTCACCTTATCAAGTTTAAGTCTGGTTACAACATTGGTTGGTAAAGTATAACCAAAAGTAACATTACGTAATCTTAAATAAGATCCATCAGAAAGGTATCTTGATGATTCGCGGGTACCATTACTGGCTGCAAATCTTGCCTCAGGAACATCAGTGATGTCACCTGGGTTTTTCCAATAGTCTAACTGATCTCTGGTTTGGTTATCCCACCAGTCGCCATTGGCAGATTGGTATTGACCACCACCATTATAAATCATATTACCATAAACAAAATTCATCGTTATTGATAAGTCAAAGCCTTTATAAGAAAGTGTGTTGGTTAAACCACCTGTAAAATCTGGGTTTGGAGAACCTACCACTTGCTTTTCTGCTTCGCCATAACTGTTTGTTGTAGCATCGCTGTCACCATTGATGTAATAAAGCGCATCACCATTAGCTGGATCTACACCGGCATATTTGGCCATGTAAAATACACCCATGGGTTCACCTTCTCTAACACGGTTAACACCAACAATAATATCAGTACCATTGATATTGACAATTTTGTTTTTGTTAAATCCAATGTTGAAGTCGGTATTCCATTTAAGTTTACCAGTTAGGTTATTTGAGTGAAGTGCAAATTCAATTCCTTTATTTTCCAATTCACCAATGTTTTCTGTGATTGAAGTAAATCCAGAAGTACCAGGTAAGGTTCTGTTAAGTAAAAGATTGGTTGTTTTCTTAACATAATAATCAATTTCACCGGTAATTCGGTTATCAAAGAAACCGAAATCAACACCAAAGTCAATCTGAGTTGTTGTTTCCCAGGCAAGGTCTGGGCTCTCTAATTGTGTTGGCTCAATTCCAGGAGTTCCTGCATAATTGTTACCTGAATATAATCCAAGGTGATCAAAGTTATTGATACCTGAGTTACCTGTTACACCAATACTTGTTCTTAGTTTTAAGAAACTGAAAGTTGTTTGATCTAATAAGAAATCTTCATTCGAAACAATCCATCCTAAAGATGCTGCTGGGAAGAAACCATATCTGGCGTTCTGACCAAATCGAGATGAACCATCTACACGACCACTAAGGGCAACTAAATACTTATCACTTAATTTATAGTTAGCTCTTAAGAAATAAGATAAATAACTAAATGTACTTTTTGTTGAAGAAAAAGAAGTTGCTTCTGTTGCACTGGCAAGTGTTTGGAAGTCATCACTTGGGAAACCAATAGCATAAATGTATTGAGTTTCTCTGGCTGATTTTTGGAATGACATACCTGCAGTTGCAGAAACTTCATGTTTTTTATTGAATGTTTTGTTATAAGAGAAGTAGTTGTTGGTATTGTAATTTACCACTCTTACTGATCTTGCTTCACCTTCACCGGCTGGTCCTGCACCAATGGTTGCTTTACCAAAGAAATTGTTTTCTTTTTGATCCAAAACATCTAAACCGAATTCAGATCTGAATTTCAAATCAGGAGTGATTTGTAAGTCAGCATAAGCATTTGAGAAGTTTCTGAAAACAACAGTGTTTTCATTTGCATCTCTGGCAGAAATTAAACCATTATAATAACGAGTTCTGGTAAATAGCTCACCATCCTCGTCGAATTGAGGTTGTAGTGGTGATAAGGCAACCAACTGAAGTGGTGTAGCAAAAGCATTATCATTTGCAACACGATTTGTTTCAGTTCTTACAGTGTTCATATTAACACCAAACTTCAATTTGTCTGTTGCTTTATGATCTAAACTAACACGACCACTAATTTTTGCATAGTCGTTGTTTAAAAGAATACCTGTTTGATCTTCAACAGTGATACCTGCGTAGTAAGTTGTTTTTTCTGAACCACCACTGGCTGAAAGGTTAAATCGTTGTGAACTTGCATCCTGGAAAGCAAGGCTTTGCCAGTCTGTGTTGTTTCCACCTCTCCATCCGGGAAGGTATCTGTCATATAATCCTTCGATATCTAGCCAATCCCATAATAATCCAGTATTTGGATCATAATCTGGAGAACGCTTAATGGCATCATCAAATAATGATTTGTATTCGTCAGCATCCAACCATTCTCTAAGTCGAGATGGCTCACTAAATCCAAATGAATAATCTACATTGAATTTGGTTTTACCAGTTTTACCGGTTTTGGTTGTAATAAGAACTACACCGTTAGAAGCCCGTGATCCATAAATTGCAGCTGCAGAAGCATCTTTTAAAATCTGGATTGACTCGATATCAGCAAAGTTGATATCTGCCAAAGGACTCGTTGGTTGGTTGTTGCTTACACCTTGATTGGCTGCGGTGATAGGCATTCCATCAACTACGTAAAGAGGTTGATTGTCTGCAGAAACTGATGAAGATCCACGAATTCTCATTTTAATGGATTCACCAAGTTTACCACTTGATTTTTCAATAAATACACCAGAAGTTTTTCCTTGAATCGCTTCTTCGAAACTTGGAACTGGAATGTTTTTAAGATCTTCAGTGTTTACTTTTACGATTGATCCGGTAACGTCTCTTTTGATAGCTGTACCGTATCCAACAACCACAATCTCATCGAGATCAGTCATTGCTGCACTTAAAGTAACGTTAATCTCAGTTTGAGATCCGATCTCAACTTCCTTAGATTCCATTCCAATGAAAGAGAAAATAAGAACAGTTGCTGATTGAGGAACATTCAAACTATATTGTCCTTCGACATTAGTTGTTGTTCCAACAGATGGCATTCCCTTCACAATGATGTTTGCTCCGGGAATTCCTAAGTTATCCTCCGCAAAGGTAACCGTTCCTGAAATTACTCGATCTTGTGCATATAAGGATTGAGTCCCTATAAACGCAAAAAATGCGAGTAGGATTAAGAGTTTTTTCATGGGTTGATTTTTTTGTTAATAATGTGAATAAATTAAAAACTAAGTTGCTATTAGTTTGTTTTCGGTGAAAAAAATGAAAATCAAATTTAGCGATATTAAATGAAAATACAAGGGCTATAAAAAATTGGCAAAATATGAGGGGTTACTAATGGTGAGATGCCTTCCCTATTTATAATTAAAAATTGTTGTATTTCTTGTCTTTAGTAAGGGTGGGTGAAAAATTTTGTTAAAAAATCAATTGTAATTTATATTCATTCTTTATAAATATGAATAATATAATATGTTTTTAGAAAGGGGGGGATGACATGTGAGGGCTAAGTGTCACAAATATAGAGGTGTGTGCTTTTTAAGAGCCTGCTTTTACTCACAAACGGGCTTAATGGCTGCTTATTTACCCATATCCTTTGAGTTTGTATAGACCGGAATCAGGTCAATATCATGCTTTTTTAATTCGAATTTGGCCTTTTCTAAATCCTGTGTAAAACCCAGCAAAAATCCACCACCACCGGAGCCACATAACTTCAGGTAATAAGCAGAGGTGTCGAGACCTACATTCCAAATTTCTTTAAACGCTTCAGGAATCATAGGCTCCATATTTTTTAACAAAAACTTAGATAAACCTCGGAGATTTTTAAAGAACTCTTTCGTTTCTCCTTTAATGAGAGATTTTATACAGTTATTATTGAAAGGAATCATCTCATCCTTAACCGATTTATAGTAGCTGTGTTGTTTGCAACTGTCAAAAAACAACTTAACCAAAGGCTCTGTCATTCCTGCTTGCCCGGTATTGATTAAGAAAATGGCGCCTTTTTGATCATGCTTATTTCGTGGAATCCCAACAGTTTCGATGTCAGATTTGCCTTGAATAATTACCGGATGCTTTAAATAGCAATTAAGTGGATCTATGCCTGAACTTACTCCGTGAAAATAGGCTTCAAGTTGCGAGAACATGTTTTTTAGTTGAAGAATTTCTTGCTTGGAAATGTGACGAGTATTCGGGATTTTATTTAACCCATATCTACCATAAATAGCAGCACAAAGTGCCCCGGAGCTTCCAATGCCATATCCTTGCGGAATGCTTGATTCAAAATACAGGCCTGATTCAGTATCTTTTTTAAGTGCTTCGAGCTTAAGCGGGCTGAGCAATTCATTCTTGTTTTCTAGCTCAAGCAGGTGCGAACAGTATTTTTTTAATTGTAAGTTTGACTCATAAGCAAATTCGAGGTTGGTGTATTTGTCTTCGTTTATAAAACTTAATTCACCTTTAAAATGCGCATAAGGAATGGTCAAGCCCATCGAATCACAGATCACGCTGTATTCACCAAAAAGCATGATTTTAGCGTAAAAAACTTCTCTCTTTTTATTATTCATAAAATGATTTGTTCAGTTGTTTAGGCCCGGCGCCTAATTCATCAGATATCCACTTATTAGATTCACAATATACTAATAATTCTTTCTCAATAAATGAGGTAATTTCTTTTAGGTTAGATTTAGGATAAATCAAATGTATGTTTGGCCCGGCATCCAGAGTGAAGCATAAATTCAAGTTGGTTTTCAATCTGAATTCCCTTATTTTATCAATTATTTTAATGCTGTTTTCGCCCATTAAAACATAAGAGGGTTTAGAGCTCATCATCAACGAATGCAAACCGAGTGCTTCAATTTCACAGATACGTTCGAAAGTTTTAAAGTCTCCTTCTTTCAAAGCGCGAATAAGCTCATGGGTATGATCATTAGCCTGTTTTATTCTGGCGTCTTTGTAAGGATGATTTTCCATCAGACGATGACCTTCACTACTGGAAACCTTTTTTTGTTTAGAATCAACGATTAAAATTGAATCTTGAAGATCGTTAAAAATGGGATGGATGAAATTTAAAGTGGTCGCATAATCATCGGACGATGAATTGAGGTGTTCAGTTTTACCCCACAAAGTAAAACCAGGATACAAAGATCGGCTGGCGCTTCCCGAGGCCAATCTTGAATAGTAACTTGCTTTCCGAAAAAATGTCTCATCCGAAATTTTACTATCAGGGTATTCAACTGAAAGCAGGCATAAGACTAATGCACTCATGGATGAAGCAGAGGAGGCAATTCCGGCGGAGTGCGGAAAACTGTTTTTGCTTGAAATTTGCAGGTGATATTTGCCAAAAATTTCAAAATCAGACTTAATATCATTTAGGAACTTAATAATTTTATTTTCAAACAGTTGGTTTTTAGACTGCTCAAAAATAAAGTTGACTGAAACATCGGTTGAGGTTTGTTTAAGTGAAAAAGTAATCTCGGTTTCGGTAAAGGCATTTGAAAGTGTAAAACTAATGGAAGGATTTATCGGGATTTGTTTTCCTTTTTTCCCCCAATATTTAACAATGGCAATATTGGATGGGCTTTGCCATTTTACAGAACCTATTACATTTTTCTCTTTCCCCATTATTTGCTTAATTCTGAATATTTAAAAATGGTATTTAAGCCAAATTGATTGTAGTATTTTTTGACATTTACAGGTCCAATTTCACTCGAAACCATGATAAAATCTCCACCCCAGGCTCCAAGTGATTTAATTTCACCATCAAAATGTTTAAAGTGTTTTTGCTTAATGCATTCTTGTTTTAAGATGGAGGAAATCAATTTTTCATGTGTTATTATGCATTTATTAAATTCACATAAGCTTTTTGTGCCGGCCATCAATTTTCCGATTTCCGATATTTCTTTTATGAGTAATGCGGATGGTTTTTTTAAACTTTTAAATTGTGCCACACTCTCGGCCGAATTCTGCTTATTCCCTAAGTAGACAAAGTATAAATGTTCTTTAAAGGATGGATTAAAATGGGCGTTCTTGACTATCCTTTTTTCTCCTGATTTTTGGTAAAATATGCTATTATTTGCTGATGCGCAAGCAATATCGTAAGCAGAACCTTCCGTTGTTAAATCCGATAATTGATAAGCATCAATTTTTGCCCATTCAGCAATATTGTTCATCAGACTTGAACTGCTTCCTAAACCCCAATTTCTGTTAAAAGTGAGGTTTGTTCGCGCATTAACTTTTATTTCGCTCTGTAAAAAATCGGGATTTAGTTTTTGTGCAACCTTTAAATAATGGATGAGCTGGTTGGCCGTTTTATGGTCTGAAGTTTCTAAAATGGAAAAGTCTTTCAATGCCAGATCCAACTCAAACCAAAGCTGATTGTTTTCATGGCTTTTCCATGAAAGGTGAGCTGTTTTATCTTGAGAATGATAAGAGGTTTTTAAATCTTGGCCTAATTTAAGAGGCAGGGCCAGGGCTTTGGCTCCGTGTAAAACCAAATACTCACCACTGAGTAATAATTTCCCATTTGAATAAAAAGCCTGCTTTTGCACAATTATCGTCTTAAACTTGCTAAATAGTCACTTACCTTTTTCACCGAAACTTTCTTATTCTTGAAAAATTCTCTGGCTTGAGATTTTTCAACTTCATTGGCGTGGTATTGATTCAATATATTGAAAAGATGCATTTTCATGTGGCCCTGCTGAATACCTTTGGTTACAAGAGACTTAATGGCGCCGAAATTATTTGCCAGTCCGGCAGTTGCCATAATCATCATCAGCTCTTCTGCATTCGGATTTCTTAGTAATTCTAATGATCTTTTTGCAAGTGGGTGAAGTTTTGTAAGTCCGCCAACTGTACCTAAGGCCAAAGGAACTTTTAAAGTATATTTAAAAATCCCGTCTTTTATTTTAACCTCCGTTAGGCTTTTATATTTACCCGATCGTGCTGCAAAAGTATGCCCGCAGGCTTCAATGGCTCTAAAGTCATTTCCTGTTGACAATGCAACTGCGTCTATCCCATTAAAAATTCCTTTGTTGTGGGTAGTTGCACGGTGGGTGTCAATTTGGGCAATTTTAACCGCGGTTTCAAATTTTTTGGCAAACACCTCAGGCTCCATATCTATATCCCGATGTTTGAGCTTTTTTATCTCACATTCAACAGAAGTTTCAACCAAGCAATTTGGGGTGTAGTTAGAAAGTATGGACATGATAATATCACATTCTTTTTCTGCTTTGCTGAAATCATCATTGTTTGCCAGATACTTCTTTAAAATTAAAGCAAATTCTTCAAGACATGAGTTGATGAAGTTTGCTCCCATCGAATTAACAGTTTCAAAAGTTGCTTTTAGTTGATAATAATTATCTAGTTCAGAAGTAAGGTCAATGATTTCAATATCCAAAATGCCTCCGCCTCGCTCATCCATTCGTGTGGTGATGTGTTTTGTACCTTTAAGTAATTCTTTTTTAAGCTTTGGCAGATGCTTATGCAATTTTTCGGCTTCACCGTTCCATAAAAAATGTACCTGGCCAATTTTTTCGGTGGAGATGATTTTAGACTTAAACCCACCTCTTTCGGCCCAATATTTTGCACTGCTTGATGCCGCTGCGATAACCGAGCTTTCTTCAATGACCATCGGAACCATATAGTTTTTTCCATTAATGGTCATATTGGGGGCAACTCCAAAGGGAAAGAAGAAATTAGAAATGGTATTCTCACTAAATTCATCAAAAAGTTTTTGCCTTTTGTGGTTGGGATGCCAGAATTCTTTTAACTCATCTAATGCAAATTCAGCATCAGGGAAATAACTAGCTACCAGCTTTAGTTTTTCTTCTTTGGTAAGTTTTGAAAATCCTTTAATTGTATTGTTTTGATACATAAATAAATGTTTGCAAGCTGCTCAGAAATTGTGCTTAATTTTTGCAAAGATAATCGATTTATTAGAATGCTGGAATGTTTCTAAATAAGCTTACCAGGAAATCTGCGAGGGGGTTCGTTTTTTGCTGTAATTGCATTCCTATTAGCTTTTGAATTGAGAGAACAGTCATCTGTTTAATTCTGTCTTCAACTTGTAGTAGCTTTATAGGCATTAAAAATAAACACATAGGGCTTTTATCCAACTCGGATATTTCGCTTTGCTTCTATCACGACTTAATTTTAATCTGTAATAAGAACACCTAGAAGTCGGTAAATAATTCTGTAACCTAAATTAAAACAATTATAAAAATTAGATCTATGAAAAAACTATTAACTATTGTAAAAAAATCATTCATATTTTTGAGTGTTATAGGCCTTATAGGGTTTATGGGTTCATGTGAGGAGAAGGAAGATTTAATCTGGGATGATAGTGCTGCACCAACCCTGACAGATATAACACCAAGTAGTGCTTTGGTGGGTAAGGAAATTACCATTTCAGGCAAATATTTTTCTTCTAAGGCGAACAATTCAGTGAGTTTTAATGGAATTGAAGCTGCAATTACAAGTGCAAATATTACAACAATTACAGTCATTTTGCCCGAAGGTGCAACTTCTGGTGATGTATCAGTAACTTCTGATGGACTCAAGTCTGTTAACAGCCTTCCATATACTGTGATACAACCAATTATTCCTACCATTACATCTATTGATCCGGTTAAAGGAAAAATCGGGCAGACAGTAATTATTACCGGAACAGATTTCAGCACTACACCCGCTGAAAACATAGTTAGCTTTAATGGTGCCAGAGCTAGTGTAATGGAATCTACCTCAACTACAATAACTACAGTAGTGCCAGCTGGTGCAACCACAGGAGAGGTTACTGTAACAAGAGATGGCGAATCAAATGGATTTTTCTTTACGGTTACTGCATCTTACACAGTAACTGCAACAATTGCAACAGATGAGGATGATGCAGAGGAAGGTGCACTCAATGGTGCGATGGCTTTAGGAAGTAGTGATTTGGAATTAGGAGAATATGATACCTGGGCAGCTCAAGATGATATAGCGCAAGGGGTTCAAACAGTAGGTGTTCGGTTTATTGACCTTGACATTCCTATTGGGGCAAATGTTCTTTCAGCAAGTATTCAGTTTGAATGTGATGCAACAGGAGCTGATCCAGCACAAATGACCATTTATGGGGAGAATATTGGGAATGCACCTGTATTTACAGAAGATGCATATAATTTAACAAGCAGAGCTGTTACTTCCGCTAATGTAATTTGGGAAATTCCTGAATGGGTTGAGAAACAAGATCGTGGACCAGCACAACAAACTCCAAGCCTGGTTGGTATTGTTCAGGAGATTTTAGACCGAGGAGATTGGGTTCCAGGGAATAGCATGGTGTTTCTTTTAAAACCAAGCGGTTCAACAGTTGATGAAACAAGTTCATCAGGAGGAAGAGAAGCTGAAGCCGATCCTGGTGATGATGCTGCAACGATAACTATTGTTTATGAATTAGAATTTTAGTTTTGTTAGTAGGTGAACGGATAGCTGCAAGTTTTACTTGCAGCTATTTTTTTATTGAAAGTTGTAAGTAAACAAGCCAATAAGGTTGTGCTTTAGAATTTTTCAATGATCTCTTTTAAATTTGTTTCGAGCGGAAGTTCCATTTTTTTCTTGATTCTGTATCGACTGGCTTGTACTGATTTTGGGTCGATATTTAGCATACGGGCAATTTCCTTAGTCGGTAATTGAAGCTTAATATAACTACAATGTTGAAGTTCTGATTGGGTAAGCGTTGGAAACTTTTCTTTGAGCCTGCTAAAGAAACCCGAATGTACCGCATCAAAATGAGCCTTAAGTCTTTCCCATTCATCCTCATGATCATCATGGTAGGCTATTTTTGAAACCATACGGTCAAGCTCATTTATGTTTTTGTGGCTGTTATACAGGCTCCCAAGTTCATCCTTAATAACTTTCAGAAACTGTTTTTGCTGCACCATATTAATTGCATAATTAATGATGTCCTTGTTTTTTTGCTGCAATTCATTCTTTACCTCCTGCAAGTTTGTATTGTGCTGGTGTGCGGTTTTGATATTCCTGATGATTAAATAAAAGACAATCAATAGAAATACAAAACATAAAAATGCAATAAAAAGTGCATAATTTCTCAGGTTGTCATTTCTCAGTTGGAGGTGTTTAATTTCGTTGTTCTTATTTTCAAGCTCAAGTTGAATAGAAAGCAGTGAAAAACTTTTATTCAACATTTGTTCAGTTTCCTGACCCGTCATCAAATGATTTACTGAAAATAAATCGTTATGCCTGATCAATTCTAAATCAAAACCACAATCGCTGGTGGTTGGCCTTGATTGATGAATTGAAACGCTTATATGATTTGTGCCTTTTGTGAAGTAATTAGGTGAAAGTATATATTCATAGAAAATGGTTTCTTCTTCATCAGAAACTGTTGTAAGAGCCCTGGTTTCGTGTGTAATAGGTAAATCTGGCATATTTGATCTACATACTTCCCGGCCGTTAATGTATATTACTGCTCCATCATCTCTTCGGATTTTAATAACATAGACAAAAAATTTGTTGGGATCATCAATTTCAAAGGTTTTTCTAAAATAGTGAGTAATGATTTTATCACCAGGGTCTGATCCATAGTTTAATAAAGTAGTTTCGTTCCCTTCACCATAACCGAACGGAGCTTTTGCAATTGGCCAATGTTCATCAGGGTAATTATTAATCATCCAATAGTCTTCAGGGATGGTATCAAAATACCTCCAATCGTCTCCGGCATTAATGATGGTTTCTTGTGAAATTGCCGGTTTGATTATTAAAATAAAAAAGAGGAAAAATAAAAGATAGATTGACCGCATTTGTTAGATAATTTAATGATTGGTTTTCTTAAAGCTTAATGATAAAAACGTACAAACATCAAGCTTATATGATAAAAATACAAAAAAGATATGACCAATAGTAGTTTAATAGTCATTCACAAAGTGTGTGAAGAAGATATGTCTAGTTCTGTTTAGAACCCATCTAAATTATTATTAATATTTTTGAATAAAAAGTTTTAGATTCGAATTAAAAGATATCCGAACTACTTTTGGCTAATGATTATAATATTGCATTTGCCAGGATTAAAAAATTAAATAAAGTGATGAATCTTATTAGTAATATAATTGATTATGAAATTTAGCCTAATAAAAAGAAATTGGATTTTTTTGTTAACCGTATTATTATGCTGTGTCGTTGTATCATGTGTTAATACAGAACAGGAACAGGTTAATTATAGAGAAGGATTAACAAATTTCAATGCCAATGAATATCCAAATGAAAACATAACAGATGGCCCTTACATTTTTTATGAGAATGATGAAACAATACTGAAATGGATAGAGGCAAACCATGTGATATCAAAAAAGCTTACCGATAAAAACTTTCATGAAATTAAAGACAATTTTGGATTTGAATTAAAACCAGAATGGATTTCACAAAAAAATGAGCCCATTGATTATAAGCAAGAATTTAAAGATGTAGATAGGATTTTGGCGATAAGCGATATCCATGGCCAGTATAAGCTTTTTGTGAAATTGCTTAGAGAATATAATGTGATTGATGAAGAAAATAACTGGATTTTTGAAGATGGTCATTTAATGATTGTTGGAGATATTTTTGACCGGGGGCCCCAGGTGAATGAAGCATTATGGCTTGTTTTTAAGTTAAGTCATCAAGCACTTGAAAGTGGAGGGCGGCTTCACTATTTGATGGGTAATCATGAGGAAATGGTAATTAATAAGGATCATCGGTATGTGAATGAAAAATACCTAAAAACTGCTGAAAAACTGAATCTTAGTTATGAACAACTTTATGCTAAAAATACCTTGATTGGTAACTGGCTTTATATAAAACCAATCATGATTCAAATAAATGATATCCTATTTGTTCATGCCGGAATTTCTCCGAAAGTAGTAGAAAAGGGTTATAGTGCTGAGGAAATTAATCGAATTTTCGCCGAAGAAATTATAGGGAAAACGAAACAAGAAACTGAACAAGATTCGGTTCTTAGTTTTTTAAGAGGGAGTGATGGCCCTATTTGGTATCGTGGATATTTCAGAGATGCAAATTTAGATCAGGTTCAGGTGAATGAAATTCTGAAACATTTTAATATGAATCATATTGTGGTTGGTCATACTTCACAAAAGAGCATCGTCTCACTTTTCCAAAATAGAATTTTTGGTGTTGATTCAAGTATCAAAAATGGGAAATATGGCGAAGTGTTGATTTACGATAAAGGTGACTTTTTCAGAGGAACCATTAAAATGACCCCTGATTTTTAAATGACCTCCTAAAACCTAATCTGAGTAGGTTTCTAATGCTTTTAGTTTAAAATTTCTTTTGAGAATATTTAAACCAACAATTTTCAAATTGATTATTGTAGTGTTTAAATAGTACCTAAAGCTTTATGCGAGGTATTATTCTATGTGTAAATTTTATGGGTGTGTTGGCTTGTAAGGCTAATTTTATAAAAAGTTTATGGCTTATTATCAAATTACCAAACCTAATAAACAATTAACACTATGTACAATATTCTAAGGAGAAACCGATTCTTTGCTCTTATGATCATCATTATAATAACGGGTATTTCCTCATGTAAGAAAAATGAAACGGATGAACCAAAAGAAATTCTAATAAGATATTTAGCGGGAGTTTATCCAGATTCCACCATTACAGATGGGCCATTTATCTCAATTATTGGTGAAAAGTTTGATGTGAGATGGATTGAGAAGAACAATAAGGTGGTTGAGGAAAGGGTTGGTGGAAATAGTTTTGATGAATTTGAAGAAAAATTCGGGATTCCTTTTTCTTATTTAAAGTCCTTTCAAAGCAATTCTGAAGAAATAAATTATGTGCAGGAATATAATGATGTTGTGAAACTAATTGCGGTTGCAGACATTCATGGGCAATATGAAATTTTTGAGCGATTAATGAGAAAAAGCAACGTCATCGATGAAAATAACAACTGGGTTTTTGGTTCTGGGCATTTGTTGATTAATGGCGATGTGTTTGATCGGGGAAATCGAGTTACCGAATCCTTGTGGCTAATTTTTAAGCTTGAAAATCAAGCAAATTTAGTAGGTGGTAAGGTACATCTTCTCTTGGGCAATCATGAAGTAATGGTGATGAACAATGACTTACGTTATATTGATCCTAAATACACTACAAATTCAAGAAGATTAGGTACAACTTATGATCAATTGTATTCAAAGAATACCCTGATGGGGAGATGGTTAAGAACAAAACCAGTAATTGTTAGAATCAATGATATGATTTTTAATCATGCAGGGATTTCATCTGAATTTTTAATGAGAAAGCTAGATGCAGAAATGGTGAACCGTATTTTTCTTGAAGATATTATTGATGCTGATAGTGAAACGATTGACAATGACCCATTATTAGATTTTTTAGCGGGAAGTGAAGGGCCTATTTGGCATAGAGGCTTTTTTAGAGACGATGATTTTAATCTGACTAAGACCAATCGAGTATTAGATTATTTCAATAGCAATCATATTGTTGTCGGTCATACAACCATGGATCATATTTTATTTCGGTATGATCAAAAAATAATTAATATTGATTGCGGTATTAAATATGGTGTTGATGGCGAATTTCTTATTTGTAATAACGGTTTTCTTTCTGTGGGAACTTTGGATTAGCAGAAATCGATTCCTATTCAAGCAATATTAATCATAGACTTATAAAAAAGAAGGGCCTCGTCTGAGGCCCTTCTTATACTAACCAAATGTTCTAATTTTAATGAAACGTTAATTTTAATTAGAAGACTATATTTAATAACCAGGGTTTTGTTGAAGTGGATTAATGTTTAATTCTGCAACTGGAATGGCAAATACCACTTGATAGTCATCATAAGGAATGTGCATACGGGCAGATGGTACTCCACCTTGGGTTGCCCTTGGTGAAAGAGATCTTACGATATCTCGCTTATTTCGAATGAGGTCAAAAAACCGATGACCTTCACCCATGAGTTCTTTTCTTCGCTCTGTTAAAATCCTGTCGAGATTTACATCGGCTTCTGCAACAGTGGCATCTGGATTTGCTCTTTCGACAATTGCATTTAAAAAGCTTGCAGCGTTTGCACCTCCTCCTTTAATAGCAGCTTCGGCTGCTATCAGGTAAAGCTCAGATAGTCGGAAAATAGGAACATTACTGGTTGTTGAAGAGGTTACACTTCCACTACCTTCAAAATGAGCAACAATTGTTGCTTTATTATTTCCAATACCGGGATATTTTAAAATTCGTCCATAAGTTGTTGGATCTCCTATGGTGCTCATCTGATCAATATACAATATTTCATTACGGATATCATCAGGGTCAGAATTAACCAAATCAATCAAGTCTTGAGAAGCACAAAATTGGCCGTAACCCTCAGGATCTGAAAGATTGTTAATGGATTCACCACCTGTATTATCTGCGGCATTATTAACGCTTGAGTAAATCGATTCAGAAGAAAACTCATTGGACCATGAATCTACATATTCGCTGCGCGACATGAGCGCATAAGGTCCATTATTAATAATGTCTGTGGCCATAGCATAGGCATTTGCATTTTCCTCTTTGTATAAATAAACCCGAGCCAATAAAGTCTTAGCAGCCCAAGAGTTTATATATCCACCTTTTTTAGAGTTAGATAAAAGTGGAATTGCTGTTGTTAAATCAGAAATTACTTGATCATAAACTTCAGCTACAGTACTTCTTGGTACTTTAGCATCAGAGAGTAAAACTGTTGTAACAATTGGAACACCTGGTGAGTTGCCTCCATTATGAGAATAGGGCAATCCATATGAATTACAAAGAGCAAAATGACAAAGTGCTCTAATGGCTAATGATTGTCCGATAAAGTCTTGTCTAAGTTCTTCATCTGAGGCTGATTCTGTTTCAATACCTTCAAGCATATTAATGATACTATTTACTTGTCTAATAATGGCGTAAGGCTCTCTCCAGATACCAGTAACGCTATTTTGCGCATCAAAATCATAACGGTATTCATCTTCCAGTCTTCCGAAATCTGGTACTTGATAGTCGTCCGATCGCATATCATTTCGTGTAATATAGCTTGAATTTAAGAAATCATTGTCTTGCATCATATTGTATGCACCATTCATTACAACTGCTACATCCGCCATTTTTTTAATGTCCCCTGGAGCTTGTTTGTCTGTTGGGTACTCCACAAGAAAATCCTTTGAACATGATTGTGCTAAAAAGAGCAAAGCAATCACAAACAATTTGAGTATATATTTATTATTTTTCATTTCTATATTTTTTTGAGTTCGTAAATACTTTTAAAAACCGATTTCAACACCAAATGTGATGGTTTTAACGGGTGGCATTTCAAAATATGCATAGCCACTGGCTCCACCGTGTTCAGGATCAACAATATCTTGCGAAGCGAAAGTCAGGAGGTTTCTTCCTTGTATGTAAACGTTGGCATTGTTAATGTCAATTTTCTTAAGAAAGGAAGCAGGTATATTGTATGACAATGTGATATCTTTTAATCGGATATAGTCGTTATCAAAAAGAAATCGTGTAGAATAAATATCCGAACCATTATTACCATTCCAAATTCGTTGAGGATGTTCGGCAATGTCACCAGGATTTTGCCATCGGTCGAGCTGAGCCTCAGGAACTACATATTTAGGACTACGTCCGTCATTCCATGATTTATAACCTGAATTATACCAAATTTTTCCACCTACTGAGAAGTTAAACAAGAAAGAAAGATTAAATCCTTTATAAGAAATGTTATTGCCAATACTGCCATAAAAATCTGGTTCAGCTGATCCTGCAACTGTATTTTCAGCTTCTCTGTAGTTATGAGTTACTTCATCGGTAGCATTTCCATTTTCATCCAACAAATACCACATTGGGGTACCATCCGCTGGATCAACTCCAGCCCAAATTGGCATATAAAATGTATAATAAGGTTCACCTTCTCGTCGAATGTAGCGACTACTAATAATGTCTTCACCATTATTTAGCTTTACAATTTCATTATGCACTGATGTAAAGAGGAAAGTTGATGTCCATTTAAAATCCTTTTTTGTAATGTTGTCAGTTCGGAGCTCAAATTCAATTCCTTTATTTTCCATTTCTCCAATATTTACCATGGTGCTTCCGGCACCAATAGTTGGTGCTAATGGCAGGTTCATTAATAAGTCTGAAGTGTGCCTTTGGAAATATTCGAAGCTACCTCTGATGTGTTTTAAAACACCAAATTCAAAACCAATATTGAAGTTTTTATTCTTTTCCCAAGTTAAGTTCGGGCTCGAAATTTGATCTTCAACAGCTGCTCCAGCTGCATCATAAGAGCCGGAATAACTATAGAGGGCAAGATGATCATAATATCCACCAGGTAAAGTTCCACTGGTACCATAAGATGCTCTAATTTTTAAATCATCCATAAAAGTAAGATCATCCATAAAGTTTTCCTGAGTTAATCTCCAAGCTCCTGAAACAGACCAGAAATTCGCCCATTTTTCATTAATTCCAAGTCTGGAACTACCATCTCTACGGAAACTGGCCGAGAAATAATATTTATTATCAAAATCATAATTTGCACGAGAAAGATATGATAACATTGAGCTTCCACTCGTTGAGCCAGAAACACCAACAGGAACAGCAGCAACAGAAAGTACCCTGAGGCTTTCATTTGGCAAACCTTCACCTTCTGCTAAATAGTTTGAAGATTTGAATTGTTCCATTTCAAAAGCCCCAATTACATTAACATGATGTAGGTCTTTAAAGGTTTTATCAAATGTTAGCAGGTTTGAAGAAGAGAGTCTTTTCCTCTTTGAATTACTATTAGATACATAACCCTGGGTATCTTCCCCATTTCTTGATAGGGGAGAGTAATAGCCATAATAATCATTGTTTACCCAGTCGTAGCTATTGGTCGATCTGAAGGTTAAGAAATCGTAAGGTTTATATTCAATATAACCTGAACTCATGCTTCTAAAAACCTGAGCAGTTCGTTCCATTAAAGGATACTCGCGAAGAAGGTTGTAATAACCAGCATTTACCAATTCATATTTGTACTCACCGTTTTCGTCATATGGAGTTTCGGTTGGCCAGGTATTTCTGTTTACATTATAAAATGGATTGTTATAACTTGAACCATTATTGGCTGTATTTTGATCAGTATGAGCAGTTAGAATATTGATGCCAACTGTTAATTTATTACTAAGTTTATGGGTCAAATTAATTCGTCCTGTATATCTTAGGAAGTCAGAATTTAAAGCCAAACCTTGTTGGTCTAATACGTTGGCTGAAGCATAAAATTGAGTTTTTTCATTACCTCCGGTAGCTGATAATTCAACATTTTTTGAAACACCTTGTCTGAATAAAAGATCGTACCAATCGGTATAACCACCTTCTGGTTCATACCATTGGTATTGATTCATGTATTTTTCAACATTAGAGTTTCCAACACCATAATAATTTTCCAATGATTCTCTCATTAGCATCACAAAATCATCTCCACTTGCAGCTTTGTAGTTTTCTACCGCAAAATCTGAGATTCCTAAGCTGGATTTGATGTTATATTTGGTTACACCTGCTCGTCCTTTCTTGGTTGTAATTAAAATAACACCATTTGCTGCACGTGATCCATATAGTGAAGAAGCAGCTGCATCTTTTAATACGGTAACACTTTCAATATCTCCAGTTGGGATGGTCGACATTAAGTTACCTCCTTCAGTTAAAGCCCCTGTAGTAATTGCAACTCCATCAATCACGTAAAGTGGTGAGTTTGATGCTGAGAATGAGCCCAGACCTCTAATTCGTATTTCGGAAGGTGAACCTGGCTGACCACTGGTTTCTGATACGGTCACACCCGAAATATTTCCTGATAAAGCTTTTTCAAAGGAAGCTACAGGGACGTTGGCAATTTTTTCCGAGTTTACAACCTGAGCAGATCCGGTAAATGATTTTTTAGTTGTGGTACCATAGGCAATCACCACTACTTCGTCAAGTGTTGTTAATGAAACATCCATCACAACATCGATTACAGTTCTTCCTGCTATGGCAATCTCTTGAGGATTATATCCAATAAAAGAGAATACCAAAGTGTTTGCATTATCGGGCACAGTTAAAGTGTATGCACCATTCATATCTGTGGTAACACCAGACGTTGTTCCTTTAACCAGAACCGTTACGCCTGGCAAAGTTAGACCATCTTCAGAGCTAGTTACAACTCCTGATATCCTTTTTCCTTGAGCGAATGCTAACTGCATTCCAAGGAAAAGAATAAAAACAATAATTGTAAATCTTTTCATAAATTTTATTTTTTAATGAGGATTAGGTTAATCTTTAAAATTGTAGTTTTAACCATTTAGGTTTTAGGTGAATAATTTGGTATTAGTGACTTTTATTCATTGGCAGATGTTTTAGTTAAGGAATACATTAGAATATTTTTTGCATTGATTGTTGTGAATGTTCGGTGGTAAGAAAAACCTGTGAAATGCACACTTTTACTTTGGGTAAAGAAGTTTTGACAATAGAGTTTTTGGCACATTGGTTTATAGGTTTAGCTTTCTGATTTTACAATTATTAAAATTAGGTCAGTGATTAGGCTTTGGAAAATGAAAGGATAGGATTAAGCCACTATGGCTTTATTTTTTATGTCTATAAAACTACTATAGTTGCTAGATGAGAATTGACAGCAAGCAAAATTTAAGAATCCTAATCGAATGAGAACAGAAGATTGAGAGGAAGATGAATGCAGAATGGAATTGTTATTTTGCTATTCTGGTGCTAATCCCGGACGCCTGATTTTTGATTTTGGAAGTAGATATAATAGCCCAAACTGAATACAGAAAGTGCACTAAAAACATGCCAAAGGAAATGGGTTCCTTGAGGTAATAGGTTGGGAAAAGGATTTGGTGTTGGATAATCAATACTACGAAATAATAAGGAAGCTGATAATAACAAAATACTTGTTAGTAATAACTCCCATTTATAATATTTGTTCTTAACTAATTTGATGATGGCTGGTAGAAGGAAAGCGACACCGATGGTTAAATATCCCATGTTTCCTGCTGCTCGTCCTAAAACCGGAACAACCAAACTAATAATTACACCTGCCATAAAATAAGACGATAGAATAATTAAAAAGCCCCAATACCATTTACCCAAAATTTGGGTCCAAAAATAAGTGGCAACAATAATCATTAAGATGATGGCCGGCATAAAATCCAGCATTAAGAACAGGTTTGAGTTTCGAAAGGCATGATAGAGGGTTGAACCGACTCCATTCATTAATAAAAAAGGGAGAGTAATAACAATGACCCAGTTTTTTCGATACTGGCCTCTTAAGCGCCAGATCCAAAAAATAACGGGTATTAAAAAGAAGAGTGAAGAGTAAGCATTCCAAGGTTCTTTGATAAAGGCATCGGCAATGAACTCATGATACATGGGGCCATTATCTTTTATCATTGGATTTACTTCAAGCATCTTTCAAATGGTATTAAGTTGAAAAAAGCCTCCCGACAATTGTCGGGAGGCTTTTAAGTTTTCAGTGGATGATTTTTTACATCATACCACCCATGCCTGGCATTCCACCACCCATTGGAGGCATGGCTGGAGCTGCGGCAGCTTCATCTTTATTTTCAACAAGAACACATTCAGTAGTTAGAAGCATTCCTGCAATTGAAGCGGCGTTTTCAAGAGCAACACGGGTTACTTTTGTAGGATCAATTACACCTGCTGCAAATAGGTTTTCATAAACATCTGTTCTGGCATTAAATCCAAAATCAGCTTTACCTTCAACAACTTTTTGTACAACAACAGATCCTTCCATTCCTGCATTTTCAACAATTTGTCGAAGTGGTTCTTCAAGAGCTCGTACAACGATAGCAATTCCTGTTTCTTCGTCGTCATTTTCGCCTTTTAGATTTTTAATAGCTTCAACAGCTCTCAAGAAAGCAACACCACCACCAGGAATAATTCCTTCTTCAATAGCAGCTCTTGTAGCATTCAATGCATCGTCAAAACGATCTTTTTTCTCTTTCATTTCAACTTCACTTGCAGCACCTACATAAATTACAGCTACACCACCAGCAAGTTTTGCTAATCTTTCCTGAAGTTTTTCTCTATCATAGTCAGAAGATGTAGTTTCAATCTGAGCTTTGATTTGGTTAACCCTTGCATCGATATTTGCTTTTTCACCTTTACCATTAACAACAGTTGTATTTTCTTTATCGATGGCTACTTTATCAGCAATACCGAGCATATCGATATCAGCGTCTTCTAATTTATAACCTCTTTCTTCAGAAATAACAGTACCACCAGTTAAAACAGCAATGTCTTCTAAAATTTCTTTTCTTCGGTCGCCGAAACCTGGAGCTTTAACAGCCGCAACTTTAAGCGAACCTCTGATTTTATTAACTACTAAAGTAGCCAGTGCTTCACCATCAATGTCTTCAGCGATGATAACCAAAGCACGACCTGATTGTGCAGATTTTTCCAAAATTGGAAGTAAGTCTTTCATTACACTGATTTTTTTGTCATAAATCAAGATGTAAGGACTTTCAAAAACGGCTTCCATTTTTTCAGTATCAGTCACGAAATAAGGAGAAATAAATCCTCTGTCGAATTGCATACCTTCAACAACATCAACATAAGTTTCAATTCCTTTGGCTTCTTCAATGGTAATAACACCTTCTTTTTTTACTTTACCCATGGCTTCAGCAATGAGTTTACCGATGGTGTTGTCATTATTAGCTGAGATAGAAGCAACCTGCTCTATTTTCTCGTTGTTGTCACCAATTTCTTGAGTTTGTGCTCTAAGAGATTTGATCACTTCAGCAACTGCTTTGTCGATACCTCGTTTCAAATCCATTGGATTTGCACCAGCAGTAACATTTTTTAAACCGGTAGTAACGATAGCTTGAGCTAAAACGGTTGCAGTGGTTGTACCATCACCTGCCAGATCATTGGTTTTAGAAGCAACTTCTTTAACCATCTGTGCGCCCATGTTTTCAACTGGGTCTTTTAAATCAATTTCTTTTGCAACGGTTACACCATCTTTAGTGATTGTTGGAGAACCAAAAGATTTTTCAATAATTACATTTCTACCTTTTGGCCCTAATGTAACTTTAACTGCATTTGCGAGAGCATCAACACCTTTTTTAAGGCCATCTCTTGCGCTAAGATCAAATAATATATCTTTTGCCATTTTTTCTGAATTTTAAATTTTTCGGATTAATAATTAAACGATCGCTACGATGTCGGATTCGCGCATGATTAAATAGTCGTTTCCTTCGACAGAGATTTCGGTACCGCTGTATTTTCCGTAAAGTACATTGTCACCTACTTTCACGGTCATTGGCTCATCTGGTTTGCCAGGACCCACTGCTAAAACGATGCCTTTTTGTGGCTTTTCTTTTGCTGTATCGGGGATGATAATACCACCGGCTGTTTTTTCTTCAGCAGCTGCAGATTCTATAATTACTCTATCAGCTAGAGGTTTAATGTTTAATTTTCCCATTTTGATTTTAATTTATATGTTTGAAAATATTGTTTCAATGTGTGCAAACACTTTCGCACATATTGTGCCAATTAAAAAAACAAAAAAAAATGTCAGATTTTATGACAATCTGACATTTTTGCAAGCTTTAAAAAAGCCCTTATTTTTTTTCTTCTTCACGTGGTGGAGGTGCTTGATAATCCTGAACAGGAAGAGAAGCTGGTTGAGTATTTTCTATTTGATCGCGAAGTTCAGTTTCAACGGTGTTTTGCACATCATTGCTTCGTGGAATAACGAAGATAGTTGAGAGGCTAAGAACCAAAAGAATGATGGCTAAAGTCCAGGTTGATTTTTCCAAAAAATCAGCAGTTTTACGCACTCCCATGTACTGGTTTGAACCTGCAAAATTTGATGCAAGACCACCGCCTTTTGAATTTTGTACTAAAACGACTAAAATTAATAATATACAGGTGATCAGGATTAAGACTGATACTAAAATATATGTACCCATTGTTTTTTGTTTTTCAAATTATTGAATTTCTTTTTCTAGTTTTTCAATTTGGGCTGCAAAGTAACTGCTTTTTTTCGGATATTTCAAGCTTAATTTATGATAAATTTTAATGGCCTTGGCTTTATAGCCTTGATCATCATAGATTTTCGCCAGTGTTTCGCTTACAATGTTCTCCTGATCAACGATGCTTTGTTTTGCCAAATCAAGCGGATTATAAAAGTCGGCCTGATGTCGGGTAATACTGGGAGAGTTATAAATGAACTGCTCAATGAGCTCATCTTTACTTTTCGATTTATTTTTGTCTTTTAATTCTTTTATCGATTCATCTGCTTTTTTTGCTGGAGCTTTATCTTTCTTTGCTTCCTTTTTAGCTTGCTCAATTTCTTCCAGTTTTTTCTCAATTCTGGCCTTTAAAGCTTCAATTTTTTCAGAATCGCGTTTTACTTGCTCATCCAGTTCTTTGTCGATAACTTCAGCCTGGGCATCTTTTACCTTTTCTACAAATTCATCCGGAAGTTCAATGTTTTCCAGTGAGTTTCCAAGTAAGTCAATTTGCTTTTTTAGCATTTTGCGATCCGCAACTTTTGCTGCATTTTTACCCAGTTGAGATTCGAACTGAATGCTTTTTTCTTTGTAGAAATTCAGGCTGAGTAAGGTTTCTATTGAAGAACAGTAAGGATATTCTTTAGATAAATGTTGAAGCTCAGAAATGGTTTCTGAATTTAGTTTTGAAGGTGTATTTAAATAATCGATAAACTGTTCTTTTTTCATAGGTTCAATATTACCAATTTACAACCGTTGCATTAAATATGTCTTCTACTAAAGCTTCAACAATTACTGTTATTAACCCTTCCTGAACCGAGTTTAAATCCTCAGTACTTGAATAATCTTCGTATCGGGTATAAGTTCCATTCTCAAAATCTTTGGAGGGATCATAAACATTTACGAATTTTACAGAAACTGTAATTGTAAGGCGGTTAAGGGCAGCAGTTTGATCACCTTGTATTGCCATTGGAGCTGTACTGTATTCCGTAATACTCCCTTCAATTTGCAAATCGCCGGCACCTGATGTAATGACATTTAACTGCGTTTGCGACGAAAATCTGTTTTTTAAGGCATCGGTAAGAACCTGACTGAGAGTAGGTTCTATTAATTCTGCATTATTTTCAAAATAACCAATAAAAACTGTCTTTGCTTCTGCAGGTATTGAGGCTCCACTAAATGAATAAATTCCACATCCACCTATCGAAAGAGTGACTAAAGTGATGAGCAAAAATTTAATTTTTAGGTTTTGCATAAGCTTATTTTATGTTGTATTCTTTAATTTTTCGGTAGAGGGTACGTTCAGAAATTCCCAATTCATCAGCGGCATTTTTTCTTTTTCCTTTATGCTTTTCCAGGGCCCGACGAATCATGTCAATTTCTTTTTTCTGCAATGATAATGATTCTTCAACAACTTCCGAATGTTGGATGGGTTCGTTGATGTCAACATCCATTCTTTGTTGTATTTCTATTTTGTTCAATTCTGATGATCCATTGTCAACTTCATGATACAATTGTTTAATCAATTGAGCATTGTTTTCGTTATCGCTGGCTTCACCATTTTCCATGATATCTACAACAATTTTCTTCAAATCATTGATGTCTTTTTTCATGTCGAAAAGAACTTTATACAAGATGTCTCTCTCCGATAGATCTTCTTTTTCTTTTCCACTTTTATATAAAACTGGTAAGTCGCTGCTGATGCTTCGAGGTAAATATTTTTGCATGATCTCAGCAGTAATAAATCGGTTTTTCTCAATAATTGAGATTTGCTCTGTTGTGTTCTTTAATTGACGAATGTTTCCATCCCAATGATAATTGGTAAGCAGAGAGATGGCTTGTTCATCAAGTTGAAGAGCCGGCATACGATATTTCTCTGCAAAGTCAGCGGCAAATTTTCGGAACAATAAATGAATATCTTCTTTTCGTTGGCGCAGGGGTGGAATAAAAATAGGGACTGTATTTAATCGGTAAAATAAATCCTGACGGAATTTGCCTTCGCTAATGGCTTGAGGAACGTCCACATTGGTAGCTGCAACCACCCGCACATCGGTTTTTATAACTTTTGAAGATCCTACTTTAAAAAACTCACCTGATTCTAAAACACGCAGCAATCTAACCTGAGTTGACAAAGGTAATTCGGCAACTTCATCAAGGAAAATGGTACCTCCGTTCACAGCTTCAAAATACCCCTTTCTTGTTTCATTAGCTCCCGTAAAACTTCCTTTTTCGTGTCCGAATAATTCCGAATCGATGGTACCTTCAGGGATGGCTCCGCAGTTAACGGCAATGTAAGGGCCGTGTTTTCGTGAGCTTAATTGATGAATTATTTTTGGAAAAACTTCTTTACCCGTTCCACTTTCACCGGTAATAAAAACGGTAATATCAGTTGGAGCAACCTGACGGGCCACATCTATCGATCGCTCTAAAATGGATGAATTTCCAATAATCCCAAATCGTTGTTTTAGTGTTTGAATCTCCATTAATCTATTAAGATTTCTTATGATGAACCCATAGCTGGGTTTAACGTTCTTAAATGCAAATTTAAGGAAAAATCAATCCCCAATCAAAAACGTACTTTAACTTAGGCTTTTAGATGAAATATTCTATTTTCGGATGCTTGCGTTTAATTGCATTTCGAATGATTTCATGATCTTATTCATCACTTTGTCAACCACCTTATCTGTTAAAGTTTGGTACTCATCCTGAAGGATAAAACTAAGGGCATACGATTTTTTACCACTTTCAATTTTGTCGCCTTCGTAAATGTCGAAAAGTGAAACTGATTTTAGAATTTTTCGCTCTGCTTTATAAGCTATTTTTTCGAGGGCTTCGAAAGTAATTTCTTTATCCAAAACCATGGCTAAATCACGACGAACTTCAGGGAATTTAGGAATTTCCCGGAATTGTACTTTCGCTTTGCGAACCGCTTTGGTTAAATATTCCCAATCGAAATCAGCATAAAATACCTCCTGCTTGATGTCAAATTGTTTTAAGGCTTTTTTCGATAAAGATCCAAGGTTTACAACTTCTTTATTGTTTACTTTAATGCAAAGACTATAGCTAAAAAGTTTGCTTGAGCTTTCACTAATCTGAATCTTGGATAAATCCAATCCCATACGTTTAAGAACCTGATTTACATAAAATTTAAGGGAATAAATATCAACTTGTTTTTGCTGTTGCTGCCAGTTTTCGGGAGCTGCTTTACCACTTACAAATACCGATAAATGCTTGGCTTCTTTGTATTTATCCAGAGGGTTGATTGCTTCCCCTTCCGATTTATCTTTAAAGTAGCTTCGGCCAAATTCATAAAATTTCAGGTCTTTATTTTTACGATTTTGATTGTATGCGATGGATTCCAAGCCACCGAAAAGTAAACTTTGACGCAATACATCCAAATCCAGACTAACCGGATTGAGCACTTTTACATTTTCTTCAGCGTCAAAATCTTCCTGATATTCAGCGTATTTTGAATTCACCAACGAGTTGTTCATGATTTCAAAAAATCCATTGGCTGATAAATAATCCGAAATTTTATTTTGCAAATCTTCTTTTCGATCTTGTTCGTCTTTGTATGAGAGAGAAGAATTTACGCTATCCGAAAATTCAATGTTGTTGTAACCGTAAACCCTCAAAATTTCCTCGATGATATCTGCTTCTCTGGTAACATCAACTTTATAAGTCGGAATAAAGAGCTCTAATCCTGATTCAGACTCGGAAGTAATTTCGATTCCTAAATTGATTAAAATTCTTTTGATGGCAGAGCGATCAATCATTTTTCCGATCAAGCGATCTACATTTTTATATTTAATATCAACCGTCCATTTTTCAATCGGTTTTGGGTAAACATCGATAATCTGGCTGCTGATTTCACCCTCTGCCAATTCTTTAAATAGAAGGCAGGCACGCTTAAGTGCATATTCGGTAATGTTGGGGTCAGTGCCTCTTTCAAAACGAAACGAAGCATCGGTTTGTAAGCCGTGGAATTTAGATGTTTTACGGATGGTAGCTGCATCAAAATAAGCACTCTCTAAAAACAAATTAGTGGTTTTATCGGTGATTCCTGAATGGATCCCACCATAAACACCGGCTATACACATCCCATCTTTGACATTACAAATCATTAAATCATTTTCGCTTAATGAACGTTCTTGCTCGTCGAGGGTGACAAATTTGCTTCCCTTATTCAATTTTTTGACAACTACTTTTTTACCTTTAATGGCTTCTGCATTAAAAGCATGTAGGGGTTGCCCGGTTTCAAACAATACAAAATTTGTAATGTCAACAATATTGTTGATGGGGTTTAAGCCCAGTGATTTCAGATGGTTTTTCATCCATGCCGGAGATTCCTTAACTTTTAAGTTGCTAACCGTAATTCCGGTATATCGGGGGCAAGCTTCTAAATCTTCAACTTCAATTTCTATTTTTCGGCTTTCATTGTCAACTTTAAATTCTTCAACAGAAGGCATATTTAATTTAAAACTTTGATCGGGATATGCGTGATTTAAAACCGCTACCAAATCTCTGGCTACTCCAATATGGGAAGTTGCATCTGCACGATTGGGAGTAAGTCCGATTTCAAAAACATAATCATCCTCAATCTTAAAATAATCTTTGGCTAAAGATCCGATTTCAGCATCAGAATCTAAAACCATGATGCCTGCATGCTCAGTTCCTAGTCCCAGTTCATCTTCGGCACATATCATGCCTTCCGAAACTTCACCTCTGATTTTTGATTTCTTAATTTTAAACGAATCATCGCCCATATAAATGGTTGTACCCACGGTTGCCACCGGAACTTTCTGACCCGCATCCACATTTGGAGCTCCACAAACAATATCCAAAAGTCGATCGCCACCTACATCAACGGTGGTGCATGAAAGTTTATCGGCATTGGGATGTTGAATTTTGGTTTTTACTTCACCAATTACAACGCCTTCAAGACCGCCTTTAATGGATTGAACTTTTTCCAGCCCTTCAACCTCAAGTCCGCAATCTGTAAGTAATTCTGAAAGTTTTTCAGGCTCAATATCAAAGTCAATATATCGTTTAAGCCAATTATAAGAAATCTTCATTGAAATGTATTTTGTTTTGGTCGGTAAAAGTAATGAAATTATGGCAGTTTGAAGGTCAAATTTTATGCCGATTTTTTAAAGGTTTAAAAGGGACGGCGTCCCCTTTTCGGGGACAACGACCCTTTTATTATGCATCTCTAGCTTATTAAACCCCAATTCGGCTTGTTCTTAAACATTTTGATAAGCTGCTTTTTTAAGATTTTGTTATTGGGCAATTCCAAAGCGGGGTCTTTATCCAGAATTTCATTGGCTAAATTACGGGCATATTTTAAAATCTTTTCATCTTTTACAATGTCGGCGATTTTTAAATCCAAAACACCACTTTGCTGGGTCCCTTGCAAATCACCTGGTCCGCGGAGTTTTAAATCGGCTTCCGAAATTTCAAAACCATCATTGCTTTTTACCATAATTTCCATGCGCTTTTTGCCTTCAGTGGTTAATTTATAACCCGACATTAAAACGCAATAAGATTGATCGGCACCTCTACCCACACGCCCACGCAATTGGTGAAGCTGAGAAAGTCCGAAACGCTCTGCATTTTCAATCACCATCACCGATGCATTCGGGATGTCAATCCCCACTTCAATTACGGTGGTTGAAACCATAATTTGGGTTTCGCCATTTTTAAAGCGTTGCATTTCAAATTCTTTATCGGCAGCTTTCATCTTGCCATGAACAATGCTTACCGCATAATCGGGCAATGGAAAATCTCGACTGATGCTCTCATAGCCATCCATTAAATCTTTTAAATCCAATTTTTCGGATTCATTAATGAGCGGATAAACAATGTAAACCTGTCTGCCCTGAGCAATTTGTTTTTTCAGAAATCCAAATAATTTTAGTCGCCCTGAATCGTATTGGTGAATGGTTTTAACGGGTTTTCTTCCCGGAGGTAATTCATCGATTACAGAGAAGTCGAGATCGCCGTAAAAGGTCATGGCCAGGGTTCGGGGAATGGGCGTAGCAGTCATTACCAAAATGTGCGGTGGAATATTATTCTTACGCCATAATTTGGCTCTTTGCTCCACTCCAAATCGATGTTGTTCATCAATGATGACCAAGCCAAGGTTTTTAAATTTTACGGCATCTTCAATTAAAGCATGGGTGCCAATTAAAATTTTTAGTTTGCCACTTTCCAAATTCTCATGGATGACTTTTCGTTCGGCTGTTTTTGAGGATCCGGTTAAAACGGACAAGTGAATGTCCAGGCCTTCTAACATTTTTGAAATGCTTTTTGCATGTTGCTTTGCAAGAATTTCGGTAGGAGCCATTAAACAGGCTTGGAATCCATTGTCGAGGGCAATGAGCATTGACATGAGTGCCACCAATGTTTTACCACTTCCTACGTCACCTTGCAATAAGCGATTCATTTGTTGTCCTGAACCCAAATCAGTGCGGATTTCTTTTATCACCCGTTTTTGTGCGCCGGTTAATTCGAAAGGTAAATTCTTGCTATAAAAATCATTTAAATGTTTACCAACATTGGTAAAAATATTCCCCTTAAATTTTTGATTTCGATTTATTTTATGGCGCAATAATTTAAGCTGAATGTAAAAGAGTTCTTCAAATTTCAATCGGCTTTGTGCCCTTGATAATAATTGGGGGTCGGTCGGAAAATGGATGTTTTTTAGGGCTTGTTGCCGGGAGATTAATTTTAGGTTCCCGATAATTTCCTGAGGCAGAGTTTCGCTGAGTACTCCTTCTGCACGAATCAATAAGTTTTTTGTGAGCGTGCCGATGGCTTTATTTCCCAGCCCTTTATTTTTTAACTTTTCGGTTGAATTGTAAAAAGGTTGTAAGCTTTCACCCAAATCTTCTTTATCCTCAGCTTCGATTTCGGGATGGGCAATATTGTATTTGTGATTGAATAAAGCGGGTTTTCCAAATACGACATATTCGGTGTGTGGTTTGATTGATTCTTTAATCCACTTGGTACCTCGAAACCAAACCAATTCAAGAGAGCCTGCGTCATCGGTAAAAGTGGCCGTTAATCTTTTGGCACGTCCCTGACCGATTTGTTGCATGTTTGATATCTTCCCTTTTAGTTGGATATAAGTGTTGGTGCTGTTAATCTGACTGACTTTGTAAAACTTACTGCGGTCGATATAACGAAAAGGGAAATAGTTAAGTAAATGATCAAAATTAAGAATGCCGAGTTCCTGCTTCAAAGACTTTGCTCTTTGTGGACCAACGCCTTTGAGATATTCTATAGGAGTATCGAGGAAACTAAATGACATGGACGAATTGCTTTGAAAACAAATTTAAAAAATAAGTCCTAAAAAAAACTCCCCGATTTCGAGGAGTTTGATTTTAATGTTTTAAAATTCCCAAAGCTCATGTTCAAAGTTGAGCAAATTGGTTTTAATCCTTTCTGCCTCAAACAAGGCATCTATGCCTTCAGCATATTCTGATATCCGACGGTCGAATACATTCGTTTCTTTATAAATATAACTGGAGAACATGCGTTTCCAGAAGATTTCGTCATACGTTCTTTTTTCGGCATCATTGAAACGGTTGTACATTTGTGCCTTGGCAAAAACATTTCTTGCTTCCGGGAAATAAATCCAGAATAGGGGTTGAGGAATTTCTTCTCCATCACGATCTTGCATCATCACCGGACACAATCCAATAATACGAACCATCATTTGTGAACGCTGTTTATCAAAATACCAATCTTCCTTAACCCTTAATTGCATTACCCTTGTTGGATCGAACGCAGTATAAATGACTGTGTCATAATCGTCATAAGGAGGATAAGGTCGCGATAATACTGTATGAACCGAATCTGTTTGACGTGCCACCACTTCATTATAAGTAATGGGTGCTAAAAACTCATCCGTTGCAGAAATATCGTAAGCCGTAATTTCACCTTCTTTTAATCCATCAATTACAATCTGGAAAAAGCTTCTCCATCCGCCATGGGCTTCAACTGGGAAGTAAAATGGTTGATTCATTTTCTCACGAAAATCAATAACCCTCCAAATTCTTTTTTGCCACATAACATCAGCTCGACGAATGTTTGGAAATGGTGTAGGTTTCAAATCGATGGTACCCATGTCTTCATAAAGCCCATCGATTGGGGTTTCGTTAATAACCTGCGATTTGGCATCTGAGCCAATCGAAAGTATCAAAGCTATGATAAACAATGAAATTATATTTCGCATATTATTTAATTGTTAAGTTGATTGAGTTTAAGGTTCTTGTTGTACCATCCGGGCCGGAAGCCTGAATGTTCTCAAAGAAAAACTTTTGCCCTCTTCTTGCGTTTCTAATTAAATCCTGCATTTCAGCAGAAAATTGATTTCCCCGGGTGTTTTTCGGGATCCAGTCTCCATTTATAATGGTACCCATGGTAAATGAATTTACCACAAAGTTTAAATCGAATTCAAAGTCACCCATTGAAGGTATAATAGCAGCGGCAGCCAATAAAGTGTTTTTATCCACGGATCCATCTTTTTGACGTGCAATTTGTGCAACGGGATCCGGAACTCTTTTAACCCTGAAATCCCGACTACCCATATTCAATCTTGATCCGTTAAAATTAGCTGTGGCACTAATAGTAGTGCTTGTGGTTCCGGTTTCAACTTCAACGATCCAATCCGAACCATTTGGATTCCTTTTAAGTGTTCCGGCTGAAATTGTTGGATTAATTTGCTCATCGGCCATACCAGGAACGGATATTGAAACTGGATTGTCTACCCCAATATAAAAAACATTCATTTTTGTTGCAGCAACAGTTAATGAAGGAGGACCGACGATGTACTCACTGTTAAATGGATAATCGATTTGTTCACCTTCAGGATTTAATACCCTGATTAAACCTGCATATTTATGTGTTCCTTCCGATTTGTTTGAGAAGTTTAATCTAACCACTCCATCTTTTCCTTCAATGGGAGTTGCCCGGCTGATATTATTTTCTGTGATTTCATCAACACCTTCTAAAACATAAACTTCAGGGTTTTGTTTGGTATCATAGGCAGCTACAAAAACTTCAGCCTCGTATTGCTGACCTTTCAAAATGTATGAGTTGTTTGAAATAACCTTGGCTGTGATGTCATCAAATTTGAAATCCTGTGCAGTGACTGATGAAAACAAATAACTAATAATGTCAAATTCAGCATTCTGAACTTCACCAATTAATTTGTTAAGAATGGTAACATCAGCAGCTAAAATGGTATAATAAAAGTTGTGTTGCTCCCAGGTCTGACGTTTTCCATCCACATCATAATATGGGCCTCTGGTAACTAAACCCAGCCGGTCGCTATCTTCGGGTTCATTCATGAGTCCAAGCATCTGCTCACGATAGCCGTTTATTTTTCTTTTTAACTCTCCGGAAACTCCGGTTGAACCATCCGTTGATCTTCCGAAGAAAAATCGGGTAGGTTCGGTATAACCATCTTTTGATTTAATTAAATTTAAAGGAGTAGATTTAGCTTGCTCCAAATTTTTAATGGCATTTTCTGACTGAATGATGAGGGCATATTTTACACTATCGATAAAATTTACCAATTCCTGACTTCTGGTTTTTACAATTTGTGCATTTTCCCAGTAAGGTCTGATTTTATTTGGATTGAGTTTGTATTGTTTGTTAAATTCGGCATGTACATCGTCAATTTTATTTGAAAAATTTTCGATGGTTGATTCCATGCTTTCATTAACCACGATAAAGGCATCGAGCATCTGTTTCGAAACATTTAGTGCCAAAAGAGCGGTCAGCACCAAATACATCATTGCTATCATTTTCTGCCTCGGGGTTTCCTTATATGCGGCCATATCTGTTTGTTAAACTTTTTATAATATACAAATATTGCTTAGCGATTGGCATTGGGATTCATTGCTGAAAGCATACCGCCGTAAACATTATTTAATGCAGCCATTTTTTCATTAAGCTCGTCCATGTTTTGCTTATAAGCAATCATCTTATCTGCCGAATCACTTAAGTTAGTTAAGAATTGATTCATGGTCTCGTGAAGTTTAGCAGAAGATTCAACCTGATGGTTTGAACTTTGCAATTGCATTTCGTATAATTGATTTAATGAGGCCATGGTTTCTGAAATCTTTTTCAACTGCTCATTATAAAGCGAACCTTCTACATCTGAAAAATCAAGAGCTTCTGCTGATTTTGAAATCATTTCAGAAGATTTTTTGTAATTGCTTGCAAGATCTTTGGCCGAATCATTGGCATCTTTAACGGTTTCCGAAAATTCTTTAACAGAGGAAACATCTGATTTTAAGGATTCGTTTGCATCGCTATATGATTTTGTAAGCTCAGATACCTGATATGAAGCTTGCTTAACATTGTTAGAAAATTCATCACTTACATGAACGTCCTTGCTTAAAGACTCAGATGTTTTCTTGTAAGTGTCAGTCAAATCATTCATTGATGAAGTTGCCGATCTCATTTTATCAACATATTCGTTGGTAGCCAAAGATGCATTTGATACATCTTTTAGTTTTGAAGTGTGTTCGCTCAAATTGTTCAACCCAGCTGACAAACTTTCAATCAACTGAGCGTCGACATTGGCATCTTTTAAAAGGGTGTCAAGTTGTTGGGTGTAATTTTCTTTTTTTGTTCGTTTCCCAATACCATCACCTCTGTAAAAGGGCTCCAGCTCAGGATAAACCATGCTCCAGTCTGGTTCTACATGAGGAGGCTCGAAAGCAGAGAAAAAGAAAATAATTGCTTCTGTTCCCAATCCTACCAATAACATCTCATCGGCATAAGGATAGTGATTAATTTTAAATAATGCACCTAGTATTACAACTGATGCTCCGATCCCGTATAATCTGGCTAGAAATTTCTTATAGTACTTGCCTCTTACGGCAATGTAGCCTTTTGTTCTTAAAGATTGAATAAAACTTGCCATTTCTGTCTCTATTTGTATGTGATTTAATTATAAACGTTTGATGCTCGTGCAGGATTATCTCCTTTATTTCTGCCTAAATAAGGCTGAATACTTCTGAATCCGATGTATGATTTAGCAGTATCCTGATATTCGTAACTTCGGGTAGTAACCCTCAAATAATATGCGATGTCTTTCCATGATCCACCTCTGATCACCTTCCTTTTCATGGCTGCAGGGTCATCGGGTTTGGCATTATAAGTATAGTTTGGATTCATGTCCCACGAAAAATTGTATGAAGCAGGATCGTAGGCGCTGTTTGTCCATTCAGCAACATTACCGGCCATATCATATAAGCCCCAATCGTTTGCCGGATAATGGCCAACAATTACGGTTCTGAGTCCTCCATCGTCAATGTAATTTCCCCTCATCGGTTTAAAATTGGCCAGGAAACAGCCTTTTTCATTGCGGGTATAAGGTCCTCCCCATGGATATGGACTGAGTTCATTGCCTCCTCGGGCTGCCCATTCCCACTCGGCTTCAGTGGGTAAACGGAATTCAACACCGGGGGTTCCATGTTTCTTCTTCGATTGCGTGTCGTTATATAATTCGGTTCTCCATACACAAAATGCTTTAGCCTGACTCCAGTTTACTCCAACAACTGGATAATGATCGTAGGCCGGATGCCAAAAATATCTTTCGGTAAGTGGGTCATTAAATGAATATGTATAATCATGAATCCAAGCCAGTGTATCGGGATACACATTGATTGATTCCTTTTTAACATAAACAGAGCGGTCCCTCAATCCTTGGGGTCTGTTGGCTAAACTTGCATCCAGGTAATTGCCGGGTGCTGAAAAATCTTTTTTTGCAGCAGCTTGCATGTCGATCCAATAATACTCATAATTTAGTTTTCGGGTATCAATTTGTTTTTTTCTGAAGTATCTTTCATGTTCTGGTAGATACATATCTTCAAGTGCATCTCTGATGTCTTGATCACTACTATTCCATTCAATTTCGGTTTCCCAATTTATAAATGGAGGGTCAAAAACTTCGCCGGTTTCAGGATCTTCCTCAATTAAATAATCTTCAGGACGAACATCTCCAAGCATTTTCCTGGCAGCTGCATCCCGCACCCAAGCCACAAATTGTCGATATTCATTATTGGTAATTTCGGTTTCATCCATAAAGAATGAAGAAATTGAGATGGTTTTGGGTTCGTTAACCAAACCATAGGTAATATCCTCTCCGCCAGCGCCCATGGTGTAACTTCCCTGTGGGACGAATACCATGCCAAAAGGATCAGGTTGATAGAAAGAACCTGCCTTTCTGTTTACCCCAACTAATTCTCCATTTCCTTTGTCGCTACAACTCACCAGAACCAAGAGTGCCGCTAAATAAAGAAGTGTTTTTTTCATATTTAAACTTTAGTATTTGATCTTTAACGAAAAATTTGAATTAATGTTTTAGTTTTATTCAAATAACCGCTTGAAAATTACAGAAATTACCTATAGAAACCTTGTATTTCGATAAGAATCTTTCCTTTTATTAAAATCGATATCAAACGAATAACTGACCAATATCTCATGACTACCAGCCGGATTAATCGATGACAAAGGTAAGTCATAAGCATAACCAATTTTAAAATTTTTATGCTGAATACCCAACAAAAATGCAATCGCATCTGCCGTTTGCATATTATAAGTAACGCCACCCCAGAATTTATTATTGTATTGAAGTAAGCCACTAAGTGATATCTGGGTTGATACAAAATCGGATTTTACCATAAACGATGGCGTAAAATGCAGTTCAGGTTTATTGGGGATTTCCATTTCATACCCACCTGATAAATAAACTGTTCGATCCAGGTTTGGTTGTCCTGTACTTTCTTCAGAATAACTAACTCCTTTTGTTTCCAGTAAATTGGATATAGAAATACCCAGATAATATTGATCGGGTACCTGATAGAATGCTCCAAGTCCAACATCTGCCATTAATGAGCTTGAGCTTTCTCCCATCCCTGCTAAAACAGGATCGTATCCATCAATGGCTATGAATTTACTAAAATCAATATTTCGGTTAACCACCGCGAGTTGTCCACCTATACCTATAACACCATTGCTTAATTCTACTTTATAAGCATAGGCAAGATTCACAGAAACATCTTTAAAAAATCCAAGCTTATCTTCGACCATACTTAAGCCCAACCCACCTTTTAGTAGGGTGGAAGGAACACTAACAGATACCATATAAGTAGTTGGTGCAATTTGGTTCCCTTCAGCATCAGTCAATCCTGCCCACTGTTGGCGAGTTACCGCGGTTGCAAAAATGGATTCATTAATGGCTGAATATCCCGGATTGATGAATGCATGCGAAAACATGTTTTGACTTAACATCGAAGCTTGCTGCGCATGAGCAATACCCAAAGTGAAGAAACACATAATAAAGATGGTAATTCGGCCAATTCTTAGCATTCGGTCAAAGCAGATTTTGTTAAAACGAAAATAGTAATAAAAGTAAAGTTCGCCATTATACAATAACAATTTGTTTAAACGTATAATTGTTAGTAAATATTTATCTCTTAAATGGGCAATTTTAAAGTATAAAAAAGAACCTTCAGCCCATTTTTAATTCTGATAATCAAGTATCATTTTCAATGAGCTAACGATCCTGACCAAAACTTAGTATAAATTCATGCATTTTTCTGGGTTTTAGGGGTAATTTGGTCGTTAAAAGTAGTTTTGTGGAACTTCCATTACTGCTTCTATATCAGTGTTTGACGACCCATGCTTTCTTTTAATTTTAAAAATTTTGAATATCGGTTATTGGGATAAGAAAAAAGTATACCTTTGCCGCCGTTTTTTAACCCTTAAGAATTTGGATTATGGCATTCGTTATTAAAGAAAAGTTGTTTTCTAAGCAGTGGCTGATAAACTACAGTTTAATCATTGTAGGCTCATTTATACTTGCTTCTGGATTTGTGTTTTTTATCACGCCTTATAAATTTGTTCCAGGAGGAGTTTATGGTATATCCATTGTGCTTCATTATTTATTTGGAACCCCTGTTGGGTTGATTGCATTAGCTTTTGATATACCGTTAACAATTATTGGGATCAAAGTTTTGGGTCCTAGGTTTGGTGTCAAAACAGTTCTGGGATTTACGTTGACTGCATTTTTTGTGGATGGGATTACTTACCTCTATGGATATGAACCTCTGATAGAAGGTGATGCCTTACTTTCATCAATATTTGGGGGCGTAGTTATTGGCTTTGGGCTGGGTTTGATTTTTAAGGCAAAAGCAACTTCGGGTGGAACCGACATTGTTGCGATGATTATTAGTAAGTATACAAAATTGCCTCTGGGGCAGTTAATGATTGTAGTGGATTCTGCCATTGTTTTGATCGGCCTTATTATTTTTAAAGATTGGAAAATTCCATTGTATTCACTCATCGTAATATTTGTTACGGGGAAGGTTATTGATTTGGTACTTCAAGGTGTTAGCTATGATAAAACGCTTTTTATCATTTCAGACCAATATGAACTTATTCGCGATAAAATCATTAACGATTTAAATAGGGGTGGAACTTATTTAAAAGGTGAGGGCATGTTTAATCAAAATGACAAGACTATTATTTATACTGTGGTTAACAGGCGAGAGCTTGCCATATTACAGGATTATATCCATAAAATTGATCCGGGTGCATTCTTAACAGTTATTAATGCCAATGAAATTTTAGGAAATGGTTTTAAATCATTGAATGATTCGCAGGTATAATTTTTCATTGAAATTATAAGATTTCAAATTTTCGGACTGAGAATACTATTTCCGTCCTTAAGAATATATTATTCTAAAAATAAAATTGATTAATATTGCAAGGAATATGCAATTCGATGCTTATCGGATATAACATAAATAGCCCTTTTTATATTATGATTTTAAAATTTAAAATATTTTTCCCCTTTGTCATAACTCTTTTATTTGTAGCTGGTTGTTCAAGTAACCAAAGTAATAAAAGTGATGAGCTAATTATTTTTCATGCCGGAAGTTTATCAGTGCCCATGAAAGATGTTATCACTGCTTTTAATGAGGAGTTTCCGGAAATAAAGGTAATGACTGAAGCTTCTGGGAGCCGTGATTGTGCCCGTAAAATTGCTGATTTAAACAAAGACTGTGACATCATGGCTTCAGCTGATTATACGGTAATTGATGAATTGTTAATTCCTGAATTTGCAAAATGGAACATTCGATTTGCAAGTAATGAAATGGTTTTGGTTTATACCGAAAAATCGCATTATGCAAATGTGATTGACGCTACAAATTGGTTTGAGATATTACTTAAGGATGAAGTTACTTATGGTCGATCTGATCCAAACAGTGATCCTTGCGGTTACCGAACGGTTTTGGTTTCCGAATTGGCTGAACAGTATTATCAGATACCGGGATATTCAGAGAAACTACTTGCAAAAGATTTAAATTATATTCGCCCAAAAGAAACTGATTTATTGGCATTGCTTGAGGTTAATTCTTTAGATTATGTTTTTATTTATCGATCCGTTGCCGTTCAACATGATTTAAATTTTGTGGTTTTACCTAATCAAATAAATTTGGAAAACTCCGAATATGCTGATTTTTATAAACAAGCAAGTGTTCAAATTAGTGGCAAAAAGATGGGAGAGTGGATTACAAAAACAGGTGAGCCTATGATTTATGGCATCACCATTATTGAAAATGCGCCAAATAAAGAAAATGCCCTGAAGTTCACTAATTTCTTATTGTCAGAAAAAGGAATGGAAATTATGGAAGAAAATGGACAACCTTCAAAAGTACCCAGCTATACAAATACATACTCAGAAATACCAGAAACACTAAAAAAATATGCACTACAAAACCAATAAGTGCATAAAAACTAAATTATTTATCAGATGAAAAAAGTTTATCTAGTGCTCCTTTTATTGGCAGCAAACCTTTTAAGTTTTGCTCAGTTTAAATTAACTGGCGAAATTCGTCCGCGGATTGAATTTCGTGATGGCTATAAAAAAATTATTCCTGAAGATGCTCGATCTGTTTTATTAATGAATCAGAGAACCAGGTTAGGAATTTCTTATTCTACTAAATTGTATACAACCCATATTTCATTTCAGGATGTGCGCATCTGGGGGCAGGAGCAATTTAAAACAAATCAGTTGAATGTTGGATTAAATGAAGCTTGGGTAAATTTTAAAGTCAATTCTGATTTTAAAATTAAAATCGGGCGTCAAATTTTATCGTACGATAATGATCGGTTTTTGTCAGGAACCAATTGGAATAATTACGGAACCAGCCACGATGCGGTAAAATTTTCTTACACCAAATCGGGATGGGAAGCTGATTTTATTGGTGCCGTTAATCAATCAGGTAATTTATTATTTGAGTCTCCTTATTTGCTTTATAATAAGCAATACAAAAACTTGGGGGTTTTATGGCTGAAAAAAAGCTGGAAGAATTTTTCTCTGGCACATATGTCATTGTTTGAAGGACTTCGTCAGGATGATATAAGTACGACCACTCACAGTCGTTTTACCACTGGTTTAATTGCCAAAGCAAAACAAGCTAAAACAAATATTGATGCACGATTATTTTATCAAAGTGGAAAGAAATTTAATGGAACTGAGGTGGATGCTTATTTAGTCAATCTTGAGATAAAGCAAATGATTGATCAAAAGAATTCAATTATTGCTGGTTTCGAAACTCTTTCAGGAAATGATGCTCCTAATTCATTTGACGGAAAAGACAATGGCTTTGAACTGGCTTATGGTGGCAAACATAAATTTAATGGTTTGATGGATTATTTTGTGGGAGTTTCGCCAACTAAAGGCTTGGGATTGAATGATTTCTATTTGCGATATCAAGCCTCAATTAGTAAAAAATCTACCTTAAAAATTGATTATCATTACTTTAAAACCAAAGGAGACTTTGCCTTCAATGGTGTCGATTATAAAAGTTATTTAGGCTCTGAGATAGATTTAAGTTATTCAATTAAGGTTTCATCCGAAATTAATATCATGAGTATTGTGGGGGTGATGATGCCAACAACTTCTATGGCGGTAGTCAAAGGAAGTGATATTGATGTGGCAAATACAGGCTTTTATTTTGTAACAATGCTTACCTTTAAGCCCGTATTTTTTAAAAATAATTAGATGATCCGAACGGATTCTTTTACGCTGATATTAAGCTTAATAGGAGGGATAATTCTTCTGTTTATAGTTGCACCATTGGCAGGTTTGGTGTTGGATACCCCAATGGCCTCTGTATTTGAAACTACTCAGGATAAGCAGGTTGTTGATAGTATTTGGCTTACGCTAAGTGCCTCATTTGCGGGTACTTTATTTTGTGCCATTTTTGCCATCCCGCTGGCTTATGTTTTAGCACGTAAAGAGTTTCCAGGTAAAAGAATTATTCATGGAATTATTGATTTACCCATTGTAATACCGCATTCTGCTGCGGGTATTGCAGTATTAGGGTTTATTTCCCGAGATTCGGTTTTAGGTCAAATGGCTTCAGAGGTTGGTTTGGATTTCGTTGGTCATCCGATCGCCATTTCTATGGCCATGGCTTTTGTAAGTATCCCTTTTTTGATCAATGCTGCCCGTGATGGTTTTAGTTCAATTCCAATTCGATTGGAACAAGCTGCGAAAAATCTTGGCGCATCTTCCATTAGAGTATTTTTTACCATTTCAATTCCATTGGCTTGGCGATATATTTTATCCGGTTTTATCATGATGTTTGCCCGAGGGTTAAGTGAATTCGGAGCGGTGGTTATTGTAGCTTATCACCCCATGATTACCCCCGTTTTAATTTATGAAAGATATACTTCCTTTGGCTTAAAATATGCACGACCCGTTTCAATCGTCTTTATTTTAGTTAGTTTGGTTTTCTTTATCGCATTGCGATTGTTGGTTCAAAGCAGATCAAATGGGAAAAATGGGAATGGATTGTTAAAAAGCAAATTGAATTAAATGTTAGAGTTAAAAAACATTTCTTTACGTTTTAAAGAGTTTGCATTGGAGGATGTAAATTTAAATATTCATGAAGGTGAATATTATGTAATCCTTGGTTTGTCAGGGGCAGGGAAATCACTTTTACTTGAATGCATTGCCGGAATGCAAACGCCTCAGCAGGGGAGTATTATTTTAGAAGGTGTTGATATTACCAACGAAAAAATTCAAAATAGAGACGTGGGTTATGTATTTCAGGATCACGCGGTTTTTCCACATATGAGTGTGTTTAATAATATTGCCTATTCAATCAAGAAAAAATTTCCAAAAGATGTTGTTAAACAAAAAGTAGAGGAAGCCGCAAAGTTTGTAAGTATAAATCATTTACTTGATCGCCAACCCGGAACCTTGTCGGGAGGTGAATCACAACGTGTAGCTTTGGCCCGAACCTTAATCCGTAATCCCAAATGTCTTTTATTGGATGAACCATTTTCTTCATTAGATGTTCAATTGAGAGATGATTTACGGTCATTACTTAGGAAACTTAATAGAATGGGGAGAACCATTGTCCATGTAACCCATGATTATGAAGAAGCTATTTCTTTGGCTCAAAAAGTGGCTGTTTTCCAGAATGGGAAAATGATACAACAAGGAAATCCATTTGAAGTATTTGCCAATCCGGTTTCTGAGTTCGTAGCCCGCTTCAGGGGCATCCGGAATTTCTTTAAATCAAAAATGATTTTGCCAAACAGGGTCCTGGTAAATAAGGGTGTAGAAGTAGAAATTATTGCTCAAAAAGAAATTTCAGAAGGCTTTATAATGATGAATAGTCAGGATATTTTTATCTGCAAGGATAAGCCTGATCAAAATGAGTCCAATGTTTTTAAAGGACAAATTACCGATGTAGTCCCTAATTTTAAAGGGAATGAAATTAGTATTCAGTCAAGCATTGTTCTAACCTCATTTATAAATCACAAATCTTTTAAAGACTTACAACTTAAAGTTGGTGATGAGGTTTGGGCTTGTTTTAAACCAGAATCGGTTAAATTTCTTCCTGTTACCTAAACAACTTTACAATATCATTGCCATTGGCAAAAATTAAGAGGGCGAACAAAATCACCATTCCTACCACTTGAGCATATTCCATGAACTTATCATTGGGCTTTTTTCGTGCAATGATTTCATAAAATAAAAACATCACATGACCACCATCCAGTGCAGGAATTGGCAATACATTTAAAATGGCTAGCATAATTGACAAAAAGGCTGTTAAACGCCAGAAATTTTCCCAATCCCAGGTGCTCGGGAAAATACTACCGATGGTAATAAAACCACCTACTGACTCATAGGCCTTAACTTCTGGAGAGAATAATAATCTGAGCTGTTTTAAGTAGCTTCCGATACCATCATAAGCTTTTTCAAACCCTGCTGGTATGGCACTCACCAAGTTGTATTTATTTTCAGAAAAATTAAAATAAGTGCTAATTGGTTTTACGTATACACCAATTACACCTTCTTCTGCAATGTCAACATTTAATACAACAGTATCTGTTCCCCTCAATACCGGAATTTGAATGCTTCGATTTTTATAATCTTTTATTTTGTCATAAAACTGATCGAAATAAGGCAAACTTAAATCGTTTATACCAAGTATTTTATCATCAATTTTCATCCCTGCTGCTTCGGCAGGAGAATTTTTGGAAAAACTTCCAGCTTCGTATGGAAAACGGACAAATAGAAAATTAGGTGTTTTTTGTTTTACCAATTTACCGATAAACCCTTCAGGAATTTGAATGTTTAAAAGTTCTCCATCACGTTCAACTTGAACCGATTGTGCTTCGTCAAGGATTAAAGTAATGGGTATTTTTGAAAAATCTTCAATGACTTCATTGTCAATAGAGAGAAACTTATCACCATTTTTAAGTCCCATTTCCATGGCCATAGAGTCACAAACAATCCCATATTTATTGGCTTCTGAAGTTGGAAGATATTCTTCGCCCCAATAGGCCAACATGACTACGTAAATTGCAACAGCAAGTAAAATGTTTACCGTAACCCCACCAAGCATAATAATTAAGCGTTGCCAAGCAGGTTTCGATCTAAACTCATGAGGTTGAGGTGGAAGTTTCATTTGTTCCTTATCCATCGACTCATCAATCATTCCTGATATTTTTACATATCCACCCAAAGGGAGCCAACCCAAACCATATTCGGTTTCACCTTTTTTAAATTTAAAAATTGAAAACCAGGGATTGAAAAAAAGATAGAATTTTTCAACCCGTGTTTTAAAAATTTTAGCGGTAATAAAATGACCGAACTCATGGAATACTACCAGAATCGACAAACTCAGTAATAATTGCAATATTTTTATTAGAACTTCCATTTAATGTTTTTTTTATGCTTTATACAAGATCCAAAGTTGATTTTCTTGCCAATTTATCTGTTTCAACAAGATCTTCGTAAGATGGATTTTTAATGTGATCTACTTTATTCATGCATGCTTCAATGATTTCGGGCATATGTAAAAATGAAATTTTATCTTTCAAAAACAAGGATACCAAAACTTCATTTGAAGCATTCAAAATGCAAGGCATATTTCCACCTTTTTTTAAGGCTTCAAAAGCGAGTGCAAGATTACGAAAATTTTTTAAATCAGGCTGTTGAAAACTTAAATTTGAATAATCTGAAAAATTTAAGCGAGGGTATTTTGATTTAAATCTATGTGGGTAAGTAAGAGCGTATTGAATAGGTAGTTTCATGTCGGGTAAGCCCATTTGTGCTTTAATCGAGCCATCTTCAAACTGAACCATTGAATGTATAATTGACTGAGGATGAATTACTACGTCGATTTTATCTGGTTCTAGATCGAATAGCCATTTAGCTTCAATTACCTCTAAGCCTTTATTCATTAATGAGGCTGAATCGATGGTGATTTTACAACCCATTTCCCAGTTTGGATGTGCAAGAGCCTGTTCTTTTTTAACATTTTTTAGGAATTCTTCATCTTTATTTAAAAAAGGGCCACCCGAAGCTGTTAAATAAATTTTTTCGATGGGGTTATTAAATTCACCAACCAAACACTGAAAAATGGCAGAATGCTCAGAATCAACAGGAATGATTTGCGACTTGGAATTTTTTAATAAATCCTGAATGAGTGCTCCTCCTACAACCAGGGTTTCTTTATTGGCCAGGGCAATTTGTTTGTTTGATTTAATGGCTTGAATCGTAGGTTTTAATCCTGCATAACCCACCAAAGCAATAATTACCTGGTCGATGGTGTCCATTTCAACCACTTGCGATAAAGCATCTTCGCCTGCATAAACTTTAATGTCGAGTGGATCGAGTGCATCAAATACTTGTTCGTACAATCGATCATTGGCAATCACAACAACATTAGGTTTGTAATCAATGGCCTGCTTAATAAGCAAATTTGCATTGTTTTGGGCCGTAATTACCTCCAGCGAAAAAGCATCAGGATGATTCTTGATTACCTCTAGAGATTGGGTTCCAATTGAACCAGTAGAGCCCAGAACCGCTATTCTTTTCTTCATTCAATTATTCGTTAAAAGTCATGTAATCGAGAGGGTTAACAGGAGTCCCATTATGCCAAAGTTCGAAGTGCAAATGCGGACCTGTGGTAAGCTTACCCGATTCGCCAATGATGGCAATGGGATCGCCTGCTTTTACAAAACTTCCAACTTTTTTGAGTAAAGCCGAATTGTGTTTGTAAAACGAGATGTAATTATTTTGATGTTGAATGGCAATTACATAGCCTGTTTCTACAGTCCAGTTGGCAAAAATTACTGCGCCGTCGAGGGTTGCCTTAATGGTTTCGTTATCATTAGAAACAATATCGACCCCGAAATGGTTTTCAGCCAATGAGAAAAAGGTGGTGACAATACCTTTAATGGGCGAGAAAAATGATAAGTCGCTCGATGTAGTATTCTCATCGTATAAATTTCCATTGTTGTTGAAATAAATATTGTATCGATTTTGATTTTCGTATTCTTCCCGAAGCATCGAATCTTCGACTGATCGGCTTATGGTGATTGAGTCGTAATTGAAATATTCATTGTTCGAAGTGTCAATTACAAGTTCATTTTGCATGGGTTTACCTTCAATAATATTTTTTAAATTTTGAAAGTAAAGATCTTTTTGGCGAAAAGAAATTTCGAGCGAGTCAGATTTAGTTTGGAGTTCATAAACCCTTTGTGCAAGTTCAATGTCGGTATATCCAGGTATGTACTCCCTAAGAGGAGTTAAAGCAACAAGTAAAGTAGTTAAAACAATCAATAGGATGGAGGTTGTACCCAGAACAATAAATACGTTTAGTCTGGTTAAACGAAAAGAAAGGCGTTCCTCAAAAGTGATGTCATTCATAATCACCAATCGGTATTTATCTCTCATGCGATAAAACCACTTGTCTTTTTTCTTTTCTTCTTTATACTGCGGCATAAACTAGCTAGATAAGATGCCAAAGATACAAAATGTATCAATCCTTATCTTTTTTGATAGTGGCTATTTGGAAAAAATAAAATATTTTTGTCAAATAAGAGTTATTATCCCAAAAGGTCATATTTTGAAATTGTCAAACAAGTATCATTATTCTTTAATTCTTCTCGGATTGATTTCAATTATTTTACTCCCTGCTTGTTCGGTGAATAAAAATAAATTGACCAATCGGGTTTATCATAATATTTCAGCACACTACAATGGTTACTGGAATGGAAGAGAAAGCTTTCGCGAAGGGATGAGACAAATTGAAGCTTCAAAGGTGGATAATTATGCGGAAATACTACCCATTTTCCATTATGGCTCAGATCAAACCATTGCTTCTTTAAAACCTAATATGGAAAGGGCCATACAAAAAGCTTCCATTGTCATACAGCGTCATTCCATGCGTTTTCAGAATAAGGAGTACAATCGATGGATTGATGACTCTTATTTGTTGATGGGCAAATCCTACTTTTATATGGGCGAATTTGTGAGTGCGCGTAGGACTTTTGAGTTTATGATTGATGAATATAAATCAACAGATGTTGCTTATAATGCGATGCTTTGGTTAATTCGAACTTATAACCGAACCGGGCAATTTGAAAAATCTGAACCTTTACTGAATCAATTTCAGGATTTAATTGATTATAAAGATGTGCCTTTGCGTTTACAAAGGTCTTACCCTCTTATTTACGCTGATTTCTATTTACAACAAGATAAGCTGTCAGAATCTATTGATTATTTATTAAATGCAATTGAAATCAATAATTCAAAACAATTGGTTACCCGCCTCAAGTTTATTTTAGCTCAAGTTTACTATAATCAGGGAGAGCTTACAGATGCAGCTAATTTATATACTGAAGTAATCCATCGCAATCCGGAATATGATATGGCCTTTAGTGCAAAAATTAATAAGGCCAGAAGTTATCTTGCGGGGACAGGAGACTCACAGGAGATTATAAAGTCTTTATTGGATTTGTTGAATGATCAAAAGAATGAGGAGTATCGTGATCAAATTTATTTTGTTCTGGCAGAAATAGAATTAAAGGAGAATAATATTAGCAATGCTGTTGAATATTTGAAGAAATCAGTATCAAATAATATCAATAATGTTTATCAGAAGGTAACTGCAAGTTTGAAACTTGCTGATTTATACTTCGAGGATCAAAAATATCAGGATGCGAAATTGTATTATGATACTGCCATGCAGGTAATTCCGTCCGAATATCCCAATTATAGGTCATTAATGGATAGAACCGAAGTTCTGGTTTCTTTGGTAGGATATTTAGAAACGATTCAATTACAGGATTCACTTCAGTTATTGGCGCGCATGCCCGAAGATAAGCGTTTGGAAGTTGTGGATGAGATTATTGCGGGGATTAAAGAAAAAGAAAATGAGGTTCAGGCTCAGGAACAAAATAGAATGCGGGAAATATCCATGGCTCGACAGCAAACCAATTTTGCACAAAGCAATCAACAAGATGGAGCATGGTATTTTTATAATCCTTCAACTTTAAGTTTCGGTTTTACAGAGTTTATTACGAAGTGGGGCAGAAGACCACTGGAGGATAATTGGCGCTTAAGCCAAAAGCAGATTCAAAGCATTACATTTTCAGAGAATCCTGAATCAAGAGCGATTCCAGGGGATCAGACCAAGGATGATATTGAAACTTCATCGGATTCACGAAAAGACAGGAATTATTATTTGAAAGATATTCCCTTAACAGATGAGCAATTACAGGAATCTGATCAGCTTATTATGGATGCATTATATTATTCGGCCATGCTGTTCAAAGAGGGTTTGCGTGATAATGTTCGTGCTGTTGAACAATTTGAACAATTGATAAAATTATATCCTGATAATGAATATTTGCTTCAATCATATTATCATTTATATGGTTTATATGTTGAAATTGACAAAAGTAAATCATTGTATTATAAGCAGCAATTATTAAATCAGTTCCCGAATAGTGATTATTCAAAGGTTGTTCTTAATCCTAATTATTTCAGGGAATTATCTGTACAAAAAAGCGAGATTGAATCATTATATTTCGATACTTATCAAGCCTATAATAATGATCAGTTTTTTGTTACCATCAGATTGAGTGAACAGGCAATGACCAATTATTCAGATTCTGTATTAATTCCTAAGTTCGAATACTTAAGAGCACTTTCGATAGGCAGGATAGATGAAACAGATTCTTTACTCGTTAATATGCAAAAAATTATAAACAGATATCCGAAGAGTGAAGTGGTGCCATTGGCTAAAAATATGATTCAGTTTTATTCTGATTCAAATTTTGAAAGCGAATTGAATGAGCAAAGGGTGTCGAATTTCAGCGAAGAACAATCGATAGGTGGTTTTAGGTTTAATTCAGACAAAGCACATCTATATATTTTGATAATTAACTCAGAACGTGTAAATTTAGATGCCGTTAAGTTGAGACTTTCAGATTTTAATGTTAAGCGAAAGCTTTCAAAACCATTAACAATTGCTAACTTTACAGTCGATAAACAATCAAATTGGATTGCGGTGATGGGATTTGAAAATATGAATGAATCGCTTTCATATCTTACTGAGATGCAAAATGATGCATATGTATTATCAATGATGGACGAAAATGAATACCAAAACTTTATAATCTCCGTTGATAATTACACAATATTACTTCGGGATAAAAATATAGATGAGTACTTAAGATTTTATTATAAACAATATCAAACTAACTAATTAAGCATGGCAAAGAATGGATATGTTGAATCTCCATCCAGGAACTCAATAGGAAACGGAACGATCATAAAAGGGGATATTGAATCAAATGGTGACTTTAGGATTGATGGAGAATTGACAGGAACAATCCGCACAAAAGGAAAAGTTGTGATAGGCTCAACTGGTAAAGTTGATGGTGAGGTAATTTGTCAGAATGCAGATTTAGAGGGAGTAGCAAATGCGAACATGACTGTTTCCGAATTACTTACTTTAAAAGCAACTGCCAAATTAAATGGAGATGTAACTACAAGTAAGCTTGCAATTGAACCTGGCGCACAATTTTTGGGATCCTGTAAAATGGGAACCAACATTAAAAGTGGAATGAAATACCCTGTGAGTGAAAACAAAATTTAAGAAAAATGATCCCAGCAATCATTTGAAAATGTACTCGAAATATTCGGGTATAGCCATTCAAATGTTGGTCATTATCTTATTTGGTGTTTTTGGTGGAGTGAAAATTGATCATTGGATTGATTGGGAATTACCAATTTTTACGGTATTGCTTTCTGTTTTAGCTGTTTTTTTGGCCATCTATATTGTTACCAAAGATTTAATAAAAAGAAAATAAGCCCAAATCAATTTTGGCAAAATATATATGAAAACTGTTTTAAATCGATACCTTAAAAAGCTAATCATTTTAACCTTAATCATTGGGTTAATTTCTTTTGTTCTTGCTTATTATATGCCTCAGGAGTATGTGAGTCCTGCCATACCATTTCTTTTAGGTTTTTTCTTTCTTGTAGCGGCTACTACTTATTATTTGGCCATAAGTGCTTTAAAAAAGAAAACTTCCAGATATGCCAATTTCTATATGATTTCGGTTTTTGCAAAATTGTTGCTTTATGTGGCCATCATTGTTATTTATGCATTTATAAATATTGGTGATATCATCAGTTTCATTATCACCTTTTTTATTTATTACCTACTTTTCACTTCTTTTGAAACCATTGAAATTCTCAAGGCTCAAAAGATGAATAAATAAAAATTGGATGTTAAGAAGGCTGATTCTGTTTCTGATTGCGCTACCTATGATAGTGGGAGCTCAAAATCTCAAGGAAAATTCAACAATAACTAAGTTCAATCCTGAATACATTAAGGATTATAAACATTTGTTTACTACCCGCTTTTATCTGTTAAATGAAAGCATCACTTTTAGAGTGAAGCCTACCAATCAATCAATATCTTTAAATTATATTCCAAATAATGATATAAAAAACGGACTGGCATTTTTTCATAAATGGTATGGTGTTGGCCTGGCTATCGATAATCCATTTGCTGGTAAGGATGTTGTTAGGAAGGGCAAAAGTTCAATCATTGATTTAAGATTAAATGCTTATGGGAGTGCTTTAGCCGCTGAGTTGTCATTACAGGATTATCAGGGTTTTTATTTGAAAAACATGATGCAGCAGCCCATTTCTTGGAGTATCGGTGATGTTTATCCGCAGCGCCCCGACATGCATATATTTTCAACCAGTGCCATACTTTATTATATCGTTAATCATAAAAAGCATTCATTTAGAGCGGCATACATTCAAAATGAACGCCAACTTAAAAGCTCAGGTTCTTTAATTGTGATGCCTTCTTTTGTTTATTTAAATATGAATTCAGATTCGAGCTTGATTCCCGATTTTTATAACCAGGCATTTGAGGTAGATGATACTGAAAAGATTCTGAATGGGAAGTTTTTTACTTATGGTGTTTCTCTAGGTTATTCATATACTCACGTGTTTCTAAAATATTTTTATATCAATATGTCATTCATACCGGGGCTTTTTGTCCAAAATTATGATTATGAAGCCCAGTCAGGAGAAATAAGAGGGACTAAGTTGTCGGCATTGTGGCTGGGACGGGCTGCATTTGGATTTAATTCAGACTTGTTTTATGTTGGAATCGGCGGTGTTTACGGATTTCAGGCTGCTAATTTAAGGATCGGACAAACAAATTTTAATTATGACATGAATCAGTTGAGGCTTTGGATCGGTACACGATTTTAGCATTTACTGATCAATAAATGATAAAATAAAAAAGCATTTAATCTGCCAGAAACAAAATTACCGTTACTTTTATAAAAAAATTGATATGGTATTTATCACCCGGCGCGAGCGATTCAATGCGGCTCATCGACTCTTTAGAGAAGAATTCTCGGACGAACAAAACATGGAAGTATTTGGTAAATGTTCAAACCCCAATTGGCATGGGCATAACTACGTTCTTTATGTTACTGTTAAAGGAGAGGTAAATCCGGAAACGGGTTTTTTAATTAATTTAAAAGTTTTGAGCAAGGTGATTAAAGAATACGTAATTGATAAAATTGATCATAAAAACATCAATCTTGAAGTGGAATTTATGAAAGGCAAGTTTGCTTCTACCGAAAACTTGGCAATTTCTATCTGGGATCAGTTAGAAGCTCCTTTGAGTGAATTAAATTCGAACCTTCATGCGGTAAAAATTTATGAATCAGAAAATAATATTGTTGAATATTTTGGCCCGAACCAATAATTAGGTCGCCAAAATTAAAAATTAAGAGAATGTTGGGATACGAGAAAATTGAAAAACATGACCCAGAAGCAATTAAAGAATTAAGTGCGCATTATAAAAGTATTTTAGGATTAATTGGTGAAGATTCTTCACGAGAAGGTTTGGTAGATACCCCACTCAGGGTTGCCAAAGCCATGCAGTTTTTAACCCAGGGTTATGATCACAATCCTGAGGAGATTTTAAAATCTGCTAAGTTTAAAGAAGATTACCGTGAAATGGTAATCGTTAAAGATATTGAGATTTATTCGCTTTGCGAGCATCATATGATCCCTTTCATAGGGAAAGCCCATGTGGCCTATATCCCCGATGGTTACATTACCGGTTTAAGTAAAATTGCCAGGGTAGTTGAAGCTTATGCCCGGAGATTGCAGGTTCAGGAACGATTAACAACCCAAATTAAGGAAGCCATTAACAAAACTTTACATCCCTTGGGTGTGGCAGTTGTAATTGAGGCACAACATTTGTGTATGGCTATGAGAGGCGTACAAAAACAAAATTCTGTGACCACAACATCAGATTTTACAGGCGCCTTTAAAGACGAAAAAACCCGTGCCGAATTTATTCATTTAATAGGCTCAAATTTGCATTAATGAATATGTGGGCGGGTATTTCTTAATGTTAAATTAGATATTATGAGCTTACAAAATAATTATTATCAATCTGTGAATCAGCAATCAAAGGCTGGTTCTGTTGCCAATTCTTTTATTGCCAATGTGTTTTCTTGGATGTTTCTAGCTTTAGCAGTTACAGCCGTAACTTCATATTTCTTTGCATCCAGTCCCAACCTCATTGGAAGCATGATTAATATGGAAACCGGTGGCTTAAATATATTTGGCTGGATTGTCACTTTGTCACCTTTTGCATTTGTCATGTTAATTTCTTTCGGACTTCAACGTTTATCCTTTGGAACCCTGTCATTGTTATTTATGGTTTTTTCGGTTTTGATGGGTATGAGTTTGAGTTTTATCTTAATGATTTACACCTCTAGTTCAATCGCTTTAACCTTTGTGGTGACTGCGGCAACATTTGGAGTTATGGCTGTACTTGGGTATACTACCAAAACAGATTTAACCAAGTTTGGCTCACTCATGATGATGGGATTATTTGGAATCATCATTGCAAGCATTGCCAACTTTTTTATGCGGAGTGGCACCCTCGATTATATCATTAGTTTTATTGGAGTCCTTGTATTTACAGGGCTTACAGCTTATGATGTTCAAAAGCTTAAGAGGATTGGTAATGGAGAACAGTATGGTTCGTTGCCTAAAAGTAAGCTGGTTATTTTGGGTGCTTTAAATCTTTATCTCGACTTTATAAATTTATTCCTATTTTTGCTTCGCTTTTTGGGTAACCGAAAGTAAGAATCAATTGAAGCATTAAAAACAATTATTATATAAAAAAAGAGTATGAAAGCGTTTGTATTTCCTGGACAGGGAGCTCAATTTGTTGGAATGGGGAAGAATTTGTATGAGACGTCCGATCTTGCAAAGAGTCTATTTGAAAAGGCCAACGATATTCTTAAGTTTCGAATTACTGATTTGATGTTTGACGGAACAGATGAAGATTTAAGGCAAACAAAAGTAACTCAGCCTGCTATCTTTTTACATTCAGTTATTTTGGCTGCTACTTTAGGAGAAGATTTCAAGCCGGATATGGTTGCAGGTCACTCGCTTGGAGAATTTTCTGCTCTGGTAGCTAATAAAACTTTGTCATTTGAAGATGGACTAAAACTGGTTTATGCACGCGCAATGGCTATGCAAAAAGCCTGTGAAGCGAAACCTTCAACCATGGCAGCTATCATTGGACTAGAAGATAATGTTGTTGAAGATGTTTTGAATAAAATTCCTGAAATTGTGGTTCCTGCAAATTATAATTGTCCAGGGCAATTGGTTATTTCAGGTTCAAATGAAGGCATTACTTTGGCCTGCGAGCGACTAAAAGAAGCGGGTGCTAAACGTGCACTTCCTTTAAAAGTTGGTGGTGCATTTCATTCACCATTAATGGAACCTGCACGATTAGAACTGGCAGCGGCTATTAATAACGCTAAATTTAGCAAGGGAATTTGTCCAATCTATCAAAATGTAACAGGTCAGTCAGTGGCCGATCCTGAGATTATTAAAACCAATTTAATCTCCCAGTTAACCTCACCGGTACGATGGACTCAGATCATGAAAAATATCCTTGCAGATGGAGCCAAAACGGTTGTAGAAGTTGGTCCGGGGAAAGTTTTACAAGGATTGTTTAAAAAGCTTGATAGAAATATTAATACTTTAAGTGCATAAGATTATTGATCTGAAACGCACTTTTTAAAAGGTGCGTTTTTTGTTTAAATTAACTTTATCCGTAAGGAATAAGATTTGATTTCTATTTCCGTTATCTTATAGCTTTGAGTTATACATGAGCTAATAAAAATGAGAAATTTTATTTTTTCTTTTTGGAAATACATAGCGTTTCGTTTTTCTGCAATTACCCGCTACAAAATTCATTCGCCTTTTCTTTATCAAATAGTCACAGAAGTTATTCGTGGGGCGTCAGATGAATCGATAAATCAATTATATCATAAATTGTATCGAAAGTTTAATTCTGATTACTCAACCATAGAGATTGTTGAGTTTAATTCAAAGACTAAGAAAAAACTATATTCTTCCAGAATCGACAATATTCACAACATTTTAAGAAAGTCTGCAATTTCTGCTAAAAAAGCGCAAGTATTATCCCGTTTACTTGTCTTATTTAAACCTCAAAATATTGTTGAGTTTGGAACATCTTTAGGAGTTAGCACCAGTGTTTTAGCACACGCTTCAAAAGACAGAAAAATTTATACAATAGAGGGATGTTCTGGGCTGGCTTCAGTTGCTCAATCAAGTTTTGATGAACTAGGCTTTAATAATATTGAAATACAAATTGGTCATTTTAGTCATTTAATTACCGATTTATTGGACAAAATAAAAAAGGTTGATTTTGTTTTTTATGATGGAAGCGATGATTATGAAATCATTATAAATGTGTTTGAAAGTTGTTTGCCATACACTCATAATGAAACAGTTTTTGTCGTTAATTCTATCAACCGATCCAGGGCTTTAAATAGAGCTTGGCAAGAGATTAAAGCGCATAAAGAATCGGTAGTGTGTATAGACTTATATCAGATGGGGATTGTGCTATTCAGAAAGGAGATGAGCCCCCAGGAAATAAAATATTACTTTTAAAATTCTTTTGCTATTTTTGTGTTACATAATCAGCTTATGATGAATAAAGAAATTATTAAACTATCCAAAATCCAACGATATTTTTATGTTGGAACGGAAACTGTAAAGGCCTTAAGATCTATCGACCTTTCAATTAAGAAGAATGAATTTGTAGCTTTAATGGGTCCTTCAGGATCAGGTAAATCTACTCTGATGAATTTATTGGGATGCCTTGATACACCAACCTCAGGTTCATATGTTTTGAATGGAGAAGATGTAAGTCAGATGAATGATAATGAATTGGCTGAAGTTCGGAATAAGGAAATTGGATTTATTTTTCAGACCTTTAATTTATTGCCCAGATCAACAGCTTTAGAAAATGTGATGCTTCCGCTGATTTATGCCGGATATAGTAAAACAGTTCGTCAGGAAAAAGCTGAAAAGGTACTTAATGATGTTCATTTAACCAATCGTATAACGCATAAGCCAAATGAGTTATCAGGTGGGCAACGTCAACGTGTTGCGGTAGCAAGGGCTTTGGTAAACAGCCCATCTATCATTTTAGCTGATGAGCCAACAGGGAACCTGGATTCAAAAACTTCTGTTGAAATCATGGGCTTGTTAGAAGAAATTCATAAACAAGGAAACACCATTATTGTGGTTACACACGAAGAAGATATCGCGCTTCATGCCCATCGAATCATTCGACTCATTGATGGTGAAATCTCATCTGATGAGATCAATGAAAATGTGATGACCATGGCAGATTACAAAAAATCATAGATCGATTGTTCGAAGGATGAGTCAGGATTGGAAGATATATACAAAAACCGGAGATAAAGGAGAGACTTCTTTAATCGGAGGAACCAGGGTTCCGAAATATGATGATCGCATCGAAGCTTATGGAACGGTTGATGAGTTGAAATCTTATATTGGTTTAATCCGAGATCTTGAAATTGGTGAGGACTATAAAGTTTTATTATTAGAAATTCAAGACCGATTGTTTACGATCGAATCTTCTCTGGCCACAGATTTCAGTAACCCACCTGAAAGGGAATTGCCTGCAATTGAGGAAACTGATATTCGTTTATTGGAGAAGGAAATTGATAAGATGAATCAGGACTTACCAACATTAACTTCATTCATTTTACCGGGTGGGAATTTAATTTCTTCTCATTGTCAAATTGCACGCACAATTTGTCGACGGGCAGAACGCTTAACCATTAAATTGGCAAGCAAGACTGAAGTACAGAAAATTAACATAAAATATTTGAACCGACTATCTGATTATCTATTTGTTTTGGCTAGAAAATGTATTTACGATTTTGGAGGAGAAGAATCCAAATGGAAGGCGAGGGTTTAATTCAAATCATCGTTCTTAATCATTATACGTTCTGCTTTAGATTATATGAACAAGATTAAGCACTTATAATGCTTGGTTTTATTGCGATTTACGATATTATTAAAAATATTCAAGATTTTTATCTTGATATGTGACAAAAAAAATTATTTTTGCAAAAAAGTAAACCTTAAAATTCTTAATATGTATTGGACTTTAGAATTAGCCTCAAAATTGGAAGATGCGCCTTGGCCAGCTACAAAAGAGGAATTGATTGATTTTGGTATCAGATCTGGTGCTCCAATGGAAGTCATCGAGAATTTAAGAGAAATTGAAGATGAAGGTGAGATCTACGAAAGTATTGAAGACATTTGGCCTGATTATCCTACGAGGGAAGATTTCTTCTTCCATGAAGATGAATACTAAAAAATATATGCCATTGTTCAATTGAATGATGGCATTTTTGTTGGTTCCCTATTCTTCGAAAAACGAAAAGTTTACATTCCCATATTTTCTGTGTTCTACAAATTTCTCGTGATCTGCAAAACTTAAATTACGCGAATGTTCCATGACAAAAATTCCATTCTCTTTCAGCAATTTATTTTCAAAAACCAAATCAGGAATATCTGCCGATTCATCTAAATCATAAGGAGGGTCGGCAAAAATCAGATCGAAGGTTTCAATTGAATTGCCCAGGTATTGAAATACATTTGATTTAATGCCTCGCAAAGCTAAAAATTTAAGGTCGGATGCTGTTCTATTTATAAAATCAATGCATTTATTATTGATGTCGATCGACTTTACAGATAAGGCTCCTCTTGAAGCAAATTCAAAGGAAATATTTCCGGTTCCGGCAAACAGATCTAACACGCTTATTTCATCAAAATCAAGTCTGTTGTTTAAAATATTAAACAAACTTTCTTTGGCAAAATCAGTGGTTGGCCTAACTGGTAAGTTTTGAGGAGGATTTATTCTTCTTCCTCTATTACTGCCACTTATAATTCGCACGTGCTGGCATTTAAAAGGTTATAATAATAGTTTGATGGAACATCATCTAATGCATAGCTGTAGCTAAAAAAATCATTACGCTCAATGAATTCAATATTTCGAATGTATTTATACAATATTTCGTAATATTTTGAAGCTTTATTTATTTCTCCCAGCATGATGAGTTCAATGTTTTCAGGATTCAGGTTTTGTTGTTCTAAAACATAAATCATATAATAGGCAAAATCTTCAACGGTTTTGTATCTGAAAGAATTGAAAAATGACAATTTTGAGCCTTCGATGATTACAATGTCGAGGTAATGATTTCGAACATTTACAAAAACCTGATTGTTTAACTCCTGGTTTTTATATTTAACCAAGAGACCTTCAATCAAAGTGCTTGAAAAATGACTGATTTTATAATTAATAAATTTGTCTTTAACCCAGTTTTTAATGCAAGTCGGAATTGCAAAAACATTATACGCCTGGAGCGTGTTTAATTTGTCGTAAATAACTTCCTCACCATGCTCAAGTTTATGATTGAATTTTAAATAATCAATACTGGCATCTTTGTCAAATAAAGGGAAAGGGATGATGGATGCTTTTGAGCCTTCAAATAAAACATTCACTCTGTTGAACCTTTTCTTTATAATATCCAGATCACTTAGTAATTTATCCAGATCCTCTGTTAAAACCGAATAATCATCAATTTCCTGAATGGCATAGTTTTGCAATGCGATCAGTTTGTTTCTGTCTTCATCAACTATACAAAAAGAAAATCCATCCAGAGAAATCTGGATGGATAATATGTAATTTTTGTTAAAATCAGAATAGTCGTTTTCTGCTTTTGTCAGCGCCTTATCTCTATAAGAGTTTAATTTGATTATGTTCGATGACATCTGACAGGAATTTGTTTAGAATTCCCAGTTACCATCTGTCGAAGCTTCAGTTAACGAACCAACCTTGAGGCCAGGGAATTTTTCATATTCTGTTTGCTTCTTGATCAAATTGTTAATCAACTGCTCTTCCATACCGAATAAGATCAGTTTGTATTCAGCAGAAACTTCAAATACAGGAACACGTACTTTATTAATGTCAATTACATCTGCTGCCATAGTAAATTTGGCGCCATTTGAAAATGGAATAAATTGAATATTTGATGCTTTGAAGTTTGGTCGATCTGCAAATAACATCTCTCCCACGGTTATATAATGGGTGGTGTCATTGATTGTTTTTGTAAATGTGGTATCATTTGGATCGGGAATGATGTTTACCACTGGAAGTTCACCAGTTTCAATGAAGTTAATCAGGGTGTCAAAAGTTCCCGCATATTCATTGTATATGCCTTTATAAGCAACTTGAACTTCTCTAATATCTTTAAGATGATCGATAATTACCGCATCTCTTCTATTCTTTTCATTTTCGAACTTAACCGGTTCCAGGATACTATTTACAACCATGTATCCAAGGAATACGATTACGATGGCCAAAACAACTTTTAAAATAATGCTTTTCATTTTTCATAGGGATTTTAAAGTACATGCAAATTTAAAATTTTTTTTACATAAATGAATTATTTATCAATATTTAACCATTTTTTAGATTTTTTATAAATACGCCTGTTTTTAACTGTTTAGTTGATTGAAATCAGGGATGTTCTGAATAAATTCATACTGCTGTTTTTCGAAATTAATTTTACAACAATAATGATTAATTCCGTTCGAAACCAACAAATAATTAACTTTTAAAGTCATATTGTACCGTGCAATTTGTTCAAAGGTGTCCTGACTTATTTTTATTTCTGGTGCTTTACATTCAACAATCATTGCTGCATTTCCTTTTTTGTTATAGATGACAATGTCCGTCCTTTTGTTTAAACGATTCACCAACAATCCCTTTTCTACAGCCATTAATCCTTTCGGAATGTTTTTCTCATAATGAAGATATTTTAGCAGATTTTGTCGAACCCATTCCTCAGGAGTTAATACCACAAATTTATTCCTGAATTCATCAAACATTTCAGTCTTTCCATTTAACTTTCTTGTTCGGAAATCGAAATCAGGAAGATTTAAATTCTTCATCAAATACTTTGAATTTTTTTATAATTGCTTTTTGTGTACACAAATATATCTAACTTATTGATAGTTTGATCTCGTTTTACCCTTGATTATGCAAATATTCATAATTTCAATTAACTTTGTTTCGAAAAAACAGATGTGCATGAAAACGAAAAAAGACATAGTTGATAATTGGCTCCCAAGATATACTGGAACAGCCTTAGAAGATTTTGGAGAATATATTTTATTAACGAATTTTAGCAATTATGTTGAACTGTTTGCAGAGTGGAATGGAGTGCCAGTGATGGGTGAAAATAAGCCCATGCCAAGTGCAACTGCCGATAATATTACGATTATAAAATTTGGAATGGGTAGCCCAAATGCAGCTACTATCATGGATTTGCTAAGTGCTGTAAAACCAAAGGCATGTTTGTTTTTAGGAAAATGTGGAGGATTAAAAAAGAAAAACAATTTAGGTGATTTTATTCTGCCCATAGCGGCCATCCGTGGTGAAGGTACCTCAAATGATTATTTCCCGAAAGCCGTGCCTGCATTGCCCGCCTTTAATTTGCAGAAAGCCATTTCTACCACAGTACGTGATTTCAAACAAGATTATTGGACTGGAACTGTTTACACTACCAACAGAAGGGTGTGGGAATCGGATGATAAATTCAAGGATTATTTAAGAAAAACCCGTGCCATGGCTGTAGATATGGAAACAGCTACCATTTTTATTGTTGGTTTTGCTAATTCTATCCCAAGTGGTGCTTTGTTAATGGTCTCTGATCAACCCATGATTTCTGAAGGGGTTAAAACAGAGAAGAGTGACAATGTAATAACTGCGAATTTTGTTGATGTTCACCTGAAAATTGGCATTGAATCACTCCGACAACTCATTGAAAAGAGAGAAACTGTAAAACACCTTTACTTCGACTAAATGTTTAATTTTAATCAAATTCTTGCCGACCTTAAGAATCAAAAGTATTATCCCATCTATTTCTTATATGGAGAGGAGGCATTTTTTATCGATTCCATCTCAGATTTTATTGAAAACAAAGTTTTGAATGAAAGTCAAAAAGAGTTTGATCAAACCGTTGTTTATGGAAAAGATGTAGATATTCCTACCATTATTAGTCATGCCAAGCGATTTCCGATGCTGGGAGATAAGCATGTGGTGATTGTTAAGGAAGCTCAGAGTATTAAGAAATTGGATGAATTGTTGGCTTATGTAAAACAGCCTTTAGAATCAACTATGCTTGTTTTTTGTTATAAATACTCGAAGTTGGATCAGCGCAAAGCTTTGGCAAAAAGCTTAAACAAGAATTCGGTGGTTTTTGAGTCTAAGAAATTGTATGAGAATAAAATTTCAGACTGGATTTCTCAGCAATTGAAAGTTCGGGGTTATGGAATTGAATTTAAAGCAGCTTCATTGATGACCGAATTTTTGGGAACCGATTTGAGTAAAATCACCAATGAAATTGAAAAACTTTGCATCAACCTGCCAAAGGGAACTGAAATTTCACCACTCCATGTTGAAGAGAATATTGGAATAAGTAAGGATTTTAATGTATTTGAATTGCAGAAGGCTCTAGGCAAAAAAGATATTTTACATGCCAATCAAATCATCAATTATTTTGCGGCCAACCAAAAAGATAATCCATTGGTAAAAGTGGTTGCCATGCTCTATGGGTTTTTTGTAAAAATTATGATTTATCATCATCAAAGTGGGAGCGGAGATGATGCGCTTTGCAAAGCCCTAGGTGTTCAAAAGTTTTTTTTAGGTGATTATAGGATTGCAGCTCGAAATTATAACAGAAATAAACTGATGCGAATCATGTCAAGCCTGAGAGAATATGACTTGAAAGCAAAAGGTGTAAATAATGTTACGGCAAAAGATGGTGAATTGATGAAAGAATTAATTTTTAAAATTCTACATTAGCGAAGATGTCGTAGGCTTAAATCTACCTTTTTTAAGATTTTGATTTCCCGATTCATCATAAATAGATGAGATTAACTCACGATATTTACCTGCTATAAATTTACGTCTTAATTTAAGTGTAGGAGAAAGTTCACCCGATTCAGTGGTCCACTCATCCGCAATTAATGCAAACTTTTTAACTTGTTGCACTTTGTCAATCCCTTTATTTAAATAATCAATTTCTTTCTCAAACCGTTTGATTAAAACAGGGCTCTCTAAAACCGTATTGATGGAGTGAAATGGAACTTTCTTTTTATTACACCACGATTGCAGAAAATTAAAATTAGGTAAAATAATGGCAGCCGGACACTTTTTGTTTTCTCCAATCACCATAATGTATTCGATAAATGGAGAAGCCTTGAAATTGCTTTCGATGGATTGTGGAGCCACATATTTACCCCCTGAAGTTTTAAACATTTCTTTTTTGCGATCCGTAATTTTTAAAAATCCATCATCGTCTAACATGCCAATATCACCTGTATGAAACCATCCATCTTTATCAATAACCTGTTTGGTTAAATTGGGGTGATTAAAATAACCTTTCATTAAGTTTGGACCTTTGCATAAAATTTCACCGTCATGGTCAAACTTTAATTCAACATCTTTGATGACTTTTCCAACGGTTCCAAATTTAAATCCATTTTTCAAAAAGGTTTGAACCGAAATTACCGGAGAGGTTTCCGTTAATCCGTAACCTTCTAAAATATAAACTCCAGATGCCCAAAAAATACGTGAAAGATAAGGTTGTAAATTGGCTCCTCCAGATACGATAAACTTAAGTTTGCCACCAAATACATTTCTCCATTTACGAAAGACCAAAATATTAGCCAACCAAAGTTTTATTTGATAGAATTCCCCATTTTTATTGTTTAATTCAAATTGTTCGGCAATGGATAGAGCCCAAAAAAACAATGCTCTTTTTACAGGCGGCAAGTTTAATCCTTTCTGGTATATTTTTGCAAATATTTTTTCCATCACCCGTGGAACGGTGCAGAAAACCTGAGGTTTGATTTCTTTAATATCCTCGGCTATAGTTTGTATGCTTTCTGAGTAGTAAATAGAAATGCCCAGGTATTGATAAAGGTAATTAAGCATGCGTTCGTAAACATGGCATAAGGGCAAAAAACTTATGGCTTTATCTTTGGTGTCAAGATTTGAAATGGATGAACAGGTTTTAAAGTTTGTGATGAAGTTTTCATGAGTAAGCATAACTCCCTTAGGCTTGCCTGTAGTGCCCGAAGTATAAATGATAGATGCAATATCTTGGGGTTTTATCTCAGTCCTAAAACAATTAAGTGGGTCACCTCTATAGTTGTTCCCCAACTCAAGAATTTCTTTCCAGTTTTTTACAGCAAAAGTTTTTTCAATGCTGTAAATTTCTTTGATAAATGGAATTTTTTTGGCTGTTAATTTTACCCTGTCGTACATTTCATTGTTTTGTACGATGATGTATTTAACTTTGGTTTCCTTAAAAATATAACTGTAATTGGGCTTGCTAATATTAGGATAGATTGGAATTTGAATTGCTCCAATTTGCATCAAACCCATATCAATTATATTCCACTCGGGGCAATTGCTGATGATGGTTGCTATCTTATCACCCTTTCGGATTCCCAATTGAAGCAGCCCTAAACTAAACTGATCGGCGAAGCCATAATATTCTTTGGCCGAATAAGTATTCCATACATTTTTTGACTTAAACCCAAACGCATCCTCTTTTTCAGAATAAGTTGTTCTGTAAAGATCAAGCAGATCAAAAATGCGTGTGATAGGAATCATGTCATAAATTTAGTATTACTTAAATAACTTATCAACTTTGGTTTTGTATTTCTCAAGTATGGCGTTTCGTCTTAAACTCATTTTAGCGGTTAACTCACCGGTATCAACACCAAATGGTTTGTTGAGTATTTCAATCTTTACAACCTGTTCAGTTTTTCCAAATGATTGATTGTAGTGGTCAACTTCTTTTTGGATGCGTTTTTTAATACGAGGAAGTTGAACCATTTTTGCATCGGTTGTGTACTCAATTTCCTTAACCCGACACCAGCTTTTAAGGTGGTCGAATTGAGGAACGATTAATGCAGCAGCATATTGCTGGTTTTCTCCAAATACTACGGTGGTTTCAATAAATGGTGATTCGTTAAACTTATTTTCGAGCAATTGTGGGCTGATGTATTTTCCAAACGAAGTTTTAAAGATTTCTTTTTTGCGTCCGGTAATTTTTAATTGACCTTCTTTTTCAAAAACGCCCAAATCTCCGGTGTGGAACCAACCTTCTTCATCAATAGCTTCTGCCGTTAATTCTGGTTGTTTGTAATAACCCAACATTACATTGGGACCTTTACAAAGGATTTCACCATCATCGGCTATTTTTACCGTAACATTATTTAATGGAGGACCAACAGTTCCAAATTTACGTTCGCCTTTTGTTAAGGTAGAAACAGCAATTACAGGAGATGTTTCTGTAAGTCCGTAACCTTCAAGTACCGGAATTTCAGCTGCTGTAAATACGCGAGCAAGCCGTTCTTGTAGTGCAGCACCACCCGAAACAATCACTTGGAAACGGCCTCCTAATCCGGCTTTCCATTTACTTAACACCAATTTCCTGGCAATTTTAAGTTTTACCCCATAAACAAAACCATAATTACCTTCAAGTTCGAATTTGAGTCCAACATTCACCGCCCAGAAGAAAATGCCTTTTTTAATGCCTTTCAGTTTCCGGCCTTTCATGATGATTTTATCATAAACTTTTTCAAGCAATCGGGGAACCGTTGACATAATATCAGGCCTTAATTCTTTAATATTATCGGCAATGGTACCAACACTTTCGGCATAATAAATTGAGATCCCAACATACTGGAACATGTAATTAAGCATACGCTCATAAATGTGGCAAAGCGGAAGGAAGCTCAATCCTCTACCTTCTTCACCCATTGGAGGAATATGTCTGGTAGCCATCACATTGCTTAGAATGTTGTTGTGGGTTAGCATGACTCCTTTAGGATCTCCGGTCGTACCAGAGGTATAAATCAAGGTGACCAGATCATTGGTCTTTACGGTGCTTTTTATTTGTTTTAACTTATCCGGTACCGCATTCTTTTTACCCAATTCCAGAAACTTGCTGATGTTTTCTACCTTAGGTACTTTGTCGAATGTATAAACCCCTTTTAAACTTGGAACCTCCGGAGTAATGTGTTCAATTTTTTTGTAAAGATGTTTACTCGAAATAAAAACAAATTTTACTTCCGCATGATTCAAAATATAACGATATTCTGATTCACTAATGGTTGGGTAAATCGGAACGTGAACGGCACCAATTTGAGAAATGCCCATATCGGCAAAATTCCATTCTGGTCGATTGTTTGAGATGGTAGCGATTTTATCACCTTTCTCAACACCAAGCTCAAGTAACGCATAACTGAAGTTATTAACGCATTCAATGTATTGGTCAATATTATATTTGACCCATTTTCCATTAACTTTCCCAGCTAAAACATCATCCTTGGGCTTATAGTTTTCTTTATAATGAGATAAAATCTCAAAAAGTCTTGTTACTTCCATTGCAAGTTAATTAGTTCATATTCGTTAGGGTTTACAATAATATGAAAAAATAACTATAATTAAAAAAGTAATAAAGACCTTACTTCCGGATCAAATTGGTTGCACTGGCCTGTGCAGTTGGCATAATAAGTAAGTCGTTGATATTTACATGAGGAGGCAAGGTAGTTACATAATAGGCAGCATCTGCAATATCCTCTGCATGAAGGGGTTCAAATCCTTTATAAACATTATCAGCAATTTCTTTATCTCCTTTAAAGCGAACCATCGAAAATTCAGTTTCAACAGCTCCGGGTGCAATTTGAGTGACTTTGATGCCATCTTCAAGTAAGTCGATTCTCATTCCTTTTGATAAAGCATCAACAGCATGTTTGGTGGCGCAATAAACATTGCCTTTGGGGTAAACTTCTTTACCAGCAATGGATCCAATGTTGATGATGTGTCCGGATTTTTTGGCAGCCATTAATGGTGCTACATTTCGGGTAACATATAGAAGTCCTTTTACATTGGTGTCAATCATTCTTTCCCAATCATCAATGTCACCATCTTGCAAGGTATCCATTCCAACGGCCAATCCGGCATTGTTAACCAATACATCAATGTTTTTATCTTTTACCTGATCAATGGCAGATTTTACCGATTCACGATTTCTTACATCAAAAGTTATAGTGGTGACTTCCACCTTATGGTTTTTTTCCAGTGATGATTTGAGTTCGTCAAGGCGATCTTCTCTTCTTCCGGTAAGGATTAAATGGTATTGATTTTCGGCAAATTTGATGGCACATGCTTTTCCTATTCCGCTTGTTGCACCTGTGATTAAGGCAGTCTTATTCATTACTTTTTTAATTTAAAATTTGTTGAAATTCCAACTCGAATCCATCGACCGGGCATGATCACGTTTCCGATATCAAAATAATCAACATCAAATATGTTAGCTACTTCCAAATATACGGCCCAATTTTCAATTTCCCAATTAATCTTGGCATCAAATAAAACGAATGGAGCATAGTCTGTTTCCTGCTTAGTGGCGTAATCGAAATAAGAACCAGCCCGATCCTGATAGGTTGCTTGCCAATTTATATTTACCTGCTTAACGAGGGCATGAGAAAGCTTGAAACTGAATTTATGCTTTAAATAATCAAGGGCATATTTAGAGGTGAAACTTCCACTTTGTTTTGTGATGTTTGTATAAGAATAAGTTAACCTGATTTGCTTGATGGGTAATTTTCTTTTGCTGAAAAATTTGGAATTTAAAAGAAGAGATGACTCAAATCCTGTGGTTGTGAGCTCAGTAATGTTTTTACTTTCCCATTTCAAACTATCTGCCAATCTAACCCAATCGATGATGTTATTTCCATCTCTAGAGAAAACTGCGACTTCAACAGCCATTTCTTTATTTGTAAATTTCAAACCTGCTTCATAAGCAATGGCTTCCTCGGCTTTGAGGTCAGGGTTTCCGATGTTGGTCGGGCCTACATAATACAAGTCGGTAAAGGTTGGCAGCCTGAATGATTTATTGACAGAACTGAATACTTTGAAATTTTTAGAAAGTTGATAGCTTAAATCAAACCCCGGAATCCAATGCCAATCAAAAGCGGAATTGTAATTAGCCAAAAGTCCGGCTGAAATGCTGAAATTTGCAGTATAGAAACTGTGTTCGGCAAAAAATGATAAATTGTCCCGATCATCTTTTTTTAAGTAAAATGCATTTTCTTCACCACGGACAGCGATTGGTTCATCCAGGATTAACCCCAAAACATTACTCTTGATTTGTTCGTGTCGGAATGATGTGCCAAAAGCAGTTTTACCTAAACCTGAAACAAAATTGATGGTTTCATCTAAGCCATAAACCTGGGTTTGGTGATAATTATGTCCGGAATACCAGCTGGCCGGATCCGTACGGAAAAGTTCAAATCGATCATCATGTTGTTTCCAGTAGATTGATAAATCTGATTTTAGCTTCAGTCCAGTTTTCCAGTTTGTTGAAATAAATCGTGTTTTTGTTTGTTCGTACTGGTTTGGGTAGGCAGGCGTATAGAAGCTGTTTGCCCCAAATGATTTGTCCTGAAACGCAGCCTGAAAAGTAGTTTTATTTGAGTTTAAATTTAATTCGGAAAGATAAAATAAATTGAGTGCCTGGTAATCGGTGTTTTCAATATAGCCTCCCGATCCCTTTTTTGAGATCATCAATCCATTTTTAAAAGTCTTATTTCCGGTATTAACCGAAACCGATGAATTGTATAAATCATGTTCTCCATAGCTTAAGGCCAGCTTAACTTCATCACTTGAAGCAGAAGTTGTAATGATGTTTATGGCTCCACTAAATGCATTGGGTCCAAAAGTTCGGGATGCCGGCCCTTCCAGAATTTCGATGCGATCAACATTTTCAAGATCAATGGGTAAATTGGCATTGTGATGACCGGTTTGAGGGTCGTTAAAAGGAATTCCGTTAATTAAAATCATGGTCTGATCGAAAGAGCCACCACGAATACTGATGTCTGCCTGAACACCATGATAGCCGCGTTGACGGACGTCTACACTCATCGAATATTCAAGCAAATCGGCCAAGCTTTGAACTGGTGCTTGTTTAATCTCGGCATTCGTAATTACCGAAACCACCCTCGATACTTCAGAATATAAATCGGGTGTGCGTTTGGCAGTAACTTCAATTTCATCCATCGTTATGGTGTCGTTTTGAGCAGCGGCTGATAGCGCCAAAAAAATTAATAATAGCAATATGGGGAACTGTTTCATGTTTGTGTATTTCAGTAGATTGTTTCTTTTATTTTGTTGAGGTTCATAAAAAAAGCCTGTTCTTTACACTGGAGTAAAAAACAGACTTTATGTTTTTTTGAATTATATTATTTTTAAAAGGTTCTCCTTTTTTATTTGTTGCAACCGAAATCAAATTTTGAATCTGAAGCATTGACAAACCAAAGGGTGAAAGCAAAATTTGCAAAGAATCAGAATTTGCTAAATATCCGGTCGTTTCATCCTCGTCAGCATCAGGATGGAGACCCTCAAAATGAACCAAGTCATAAAGGCTTTTGAGTAAGGCTTTTTGACAAATATCAGCTTTAAGTACTCCAATTTTTATCAGCTTACCCAATGAAGCAAAAATGGCATATTCCTTCCTGCTCCATTTGGAGAAAACAAAAATTGTGGGTGATATGAATTTCTGCTGATTCATAAGTCTGCAAAAGTAATCTTTTTTCCTTGCTTCGAATTATGATCTGTTTTTGATCCACTCTCTTGCATTTACAAAGGCTTCAATCCAAGGCGTGATTTCGTCTGACTTCCTATCCTGAGGATATTCAGGCCAATGCCAGGGCATAAATGCACGTTCAAGGTGAGGCATCATTACCAAATGGCGGCCATCTTTTGAGCACATAGCAGCAGTTGAAAAATCTGATCCGTTTGGATTTGAAGGATAAGAATTATAGCTGTATTTAGAAGTAATCTGATATTGATCTTCGGTATAAGGAAGTTGGAACTTGCCTTCTCCATGAGCAATGTGAATTCCCAATCGACTTCCTGCTAAAGTTTTCAGCATGACTGAGTCATTCTCCAAAATGTCAACATTGATGAAGCCAGCTTCAAATTTACCCGATTCGTTGTGAAGCATTTTGGGTTTTTGCTCGTGTTCAGGATAAACCAAATCAAGTTCAATCATCACCTGACATCCATTACAAACGCCCAAACTTAAAGTGTCTTTACGTGCATAAAAATTATCGAGTGCTTTCTTGGCTTTTTCGTTATAGAGGAAGGCTCCGGCCCAACCTTTGGCTGAACCCAAAACGTCTGAATTTGAAAATCCCCCAACAAAAACAATCATGTTAATGTCCTCCAGCGTTTCTCTTCCTGAAATTAAATCTGTCATGTGAACGTCTTTTACATCCATCCCTGCCAGGTGCATCATATAGGCCATTTCCCGATCGCCATTTACGCCTTTCTCGCGAATAATTGCTGCTTTAATGCCAGTCTTTTCTCTTCTCTTTAAGTCGATTTGATACTGGGCAGCTTTTCCTGTAAAGTTTTCAGGGAATTTAAATTTGAGCTCGTTGGTCTTGTAATTTTTAAAACGCTCAAGCGCCAATTCTTCTTTGGTTTGAATTTTATCAAATAAATAAGAAGTTTTAAACCAAAGATCTCTTAAATGATTGATGTCAAAACTGAGTTGATCCTCATGATGTTTTAATTCAAGTTTTCTGTCATTTGTAGACTGACCGATCATTTGATACGAAACTTTATTTTTATTGAGTAAATCTTTTACCTCTTTGGTATTTTCAATTTGAAGTAAGATTCCTGGGTTTTCACTAAATAAGATTTTAGCTAAGTCAGTTTCTTTAATGTCAGAAAGGTCAATGTTTAAACCCACATCGTTTCTGCCGAAAGTCATCTCGAGTAAAGCAGTGATCATTCCACCTGCTGAAATATCATGACCGGCTAAAACCAAATCTTTTTTAATCAATTCCTGAATTGAATTAAAAGTATCTTTGAAATATGTAGTGTCGGTTATTGTTGGAGTTGAGGTCCCTAATTTATTTTTTAATTGAGCATAACTACTTCCTCCCAATTGATATTTATCTTTCGAAAAGTCAATATAAAAAATCGAACTATTAGCTTCCTTTTTCAATACCGGGCTGATGGTTTTACGAATGTTTTCAACTTCGGCTGATGAAGAAATAATGACGGTACCTGGTGAGTAAACTACATTGCCACCCTCATATTTTTGCGTCATCGAAAGTGAATCTTTTCCGGTAGGAATATTTATTCCCAAATCACAGGCAAAATCACTAACAGCTTTAACCGCTGCATAAAGTCGGGCATCTTCACCTTCATTTTTTGCAGGCCACATCCAGTTGGCACTTAAAGAAATACCCTTGATGTCGTCCTTGATAGGTGCCCAAATAATGTTTGTAAGCGCTTCGGCAATGGATAAAACAGAACCTTTAACCGGATCAACCAATGCAGCAACCGGTGCATGACCAATGGCTGTTGCAATACCTTTCTCGCCTTGATAATCGAGGGCTACAACTCCTAAATTATTTAGTGGAAGTTGAACTTCTCCGGCGCATTGTTGCATGGCAACTTTTCCTGTAACCGATCGATCAACTTTGTTTGTGAGCCAGTCTTTACAAGCGACCGCTTCCAGCTGCAATAAGTTTTCGATGTCTTTTTTAATCTCTGATTTATGGGCTGAAATGGCCTCAAAATTTGGGGTTAAAGTTGAATCTTTAAGGATTGTTTTTGGTGGTTTGCCAAATAAGTATTCCAAATCCAGATCCATAGGATTTTTCTCTGGTCCTTCAAAAACAAAATGCTGATCGCCACGGGCTTTTCCAACGGTATAAATTGGGGCTCGTTCTCTTTCAGCAATTTTATTTAAAAGATCAAAATCTTTTTCTTTGAGGATCAACCCCATTCTTTCCTGAGATTCATTCCCAATGATTTCTTTGGCAGAAAGGGTAGGGTCACCAACCGGAAGTTTGGTAATGTCGATGGTTCCTCCGGTGTCTTCAACCAATTCAGAAAGACTGTTTAAGTGTCCTCCGGCCCCATGATCATGGATGGAAACAATGCTGTTTACATCTGACTCAACCAATCCGCGAATGGCATTCAGCACTCTTTTTTGCATTTCCGGATTGGCACGTTGTACGGCATTTAATTCGATGGAGTTTCCGTATTCTCCGGTAGCAACCGAAGATACAGCTCCGCCGCCCATTCCGATGCGGTAGTTATCACCGCCCAAAACAACAATTAAATCGCCTTCTTCAACTTTATCTTTTAAACTGTCTTCTTTTTTACCAAAACCAATTCCACCGGCAAGCATGATTACTTTATCGTAACCAAAGTGTTTATTATTTTCTTCATGTTCAAAAGTGAGCAAACTTCCGCAAATGATAGGCTGTCCGAATTTATTTCCAAAATCGCTGGCTCCGTTCGAAGCTTTGATTAAAATTTCTTCGGGGCTTTGATACAACCATGGACGCTCCGTTGTTTTTTGTTCCCACACCCGACCTTTTTCAGTACGCGGATATGAAGTCATATAAACTGCCGTACCGGCTATTGGCAAACTTCCTTTTCCTCCGGCCATACGATCACGAATTTCACCTCCAGTTCCTGTTGATGCACCGTTAAAAGGCTCAACCGTTGTCGGGAAATTATGCGTTTCGGCTTTTAATGAAATGACGGTGTCAATTTCTTTTACTTTAAAATAATCTGGTTTGTCCTGGGTTTCAGGGGCAAATTGTTCAACCCTTGGCCCGGCAATAAATGCAACATTATCTTTATAAGCCGATACCAAAGTGTTTGGATTTACCTTTGATGTTTTTTTGATGAGGGCGAATAGTGATTCTTTTTTCTCTTTGCCATCGATGATAAAAGTACCATTGAAAATTTTATGACGGCAATGCTCAGAATTTACCTGGGCAAAACCATAAACTTCGCTGTCTGTTAATTTTCTTCCAATTTTTTCGCTTACTTCATTCAGGTAGGTAACTTCATCTTCACTTAAAGCCAGCCCTTCAGATTTATTATAAGCATCGATATCATCGATATAAGCAATTTCTTCGGGCTGTAAATCAATCTCAAAAATGCTTTGATCAAGTTCAGTATAAAGTACCTCTAACATTGGATCATATTCTGCCTTTTCGTTTTCAACCTTGTTGAATTGTTCAATTCTCAGAATGCCTTCGATTCCCATGTTTTGGGTGATCTCCACAGCATTGGTACTCCAGGGCGTAATCATTTCTTTGCGGGGACCAATAAAATAACCGCTTAGCTTTTCTTTGTTGATGAATTGGGCCTCATCAAAAAGCCAAACAAATTTTTGATGGTCAGATGCTGACAACTCGTTGTTTGCATTTACTGCATAAATTAAACCTGATTTAGCCTGAAAAAAATGGATCATGCGTAGCTTTTTTTTAGTTTGAAGGTATTTTGAAATTTGCTGCAAAGATATAAAATGATGAACAGATTGTTTTAAATAATAATGGCTTATTTATTTTTGAAAATCTTTATTGGAAACTCCATACTTTTCATCGGTGTCGATGGTGCCATAGGGCTCAATATGAACGATAATATCATAAACATTTTCTAGTTTCTTTTTAATGTTTTCGGAAACTTTATGTGAGATTTGGTGCGATTTATCTACACTTAATTTCCCATCAACCTCAATATCGATGGCTATTACATAAGCATTGTTTATTTGGCGTATTCTTGTACGATGTGGATTAAGCACTCCTTCAACTTCTTCAGCAGCTTCAAAAACGGTTTTATAAACCGAAGTATCGGTTACTCCATCCATCAATTCTGTATTGCTTTGGATAAATATTTTAATGGCGACCCTCATTATCCAGATACTTACAATAAATGCAGTTATAATATCAAGGATGGGCATTTTAAAAACAAAGGTAAAGATCAGACCAAGCAGCACGGATATTGATATAATTACGTCATTTTGCATATTTTTTGCGTTGGCAATCAACATGAGGCTGTTTACTTTTTTTCCAACTTTGAATTGATAAAGAGCCAACAATAGTTTTCCAACGATGGAAATCAGTGTGGCATAAATAGCCAATGCATTTGGCATCATTCTCGTTTCGTTTGTGATTAGTTTAGAACCGGTTGAAATGGCCAATTGTGCGCCTGCAAAAAAGATGATAAAAGACAGTGCTTTTGAGGCAATGGTATCCGCTTTTTCATAACCATAAGGAAAACGAATATCAGGAGGTTTTGATATGATTTTTGAGGTGATGAGGGTAATGATTGAGGTAATAATATCGCTGGCTGAATCTATCCCGTCGGCAATAACAGCAAGACTTCCTGAGATTATCCCGACAGTAATTTTAAGCAACGATAGAAAAGCATTTCCGAATATGCTCACCCATGAAGCACGTTTAATCGATTTCCCTTTATCTTCCACTGTTATTTATCCAAGATGTCGTTAACCCAACTTAAACCTGCCATTACATTCGGGAAACCGATGGTGTTGGATAATAAAATAACGGCATGTCTGATTTCTTCGGGTGAGAATCCCAATTCAACCAATTGTCGTGTATGACTGTGAGTTGCTCCTTCTGATTTTATGGCAATGGATGCAGCTAATCTTAAAAATTGAGCCAAAGATTCATCTAAAGGACCAGCATTTTTTAAAGTCTCGCCTAAAGATTCTATTCCAGAAATATACTCGGGATGTTGTTCTTTGATTTTTGTGTAGTGAGATGGAATTCCTTTTTTCATTGTTCTGTCATTTAAGAATTTGAATCAAAGGTAAATAATTTAAACATTTGAGGATAAAAGGCACAAAAAAAGCTCCCGAAGGAGCTTTTTAGATTTAAGATGCTAAAAATCTTTCTGCCTCAATGGCTGACATGCAGCCTGTTCCGGCCGCAGTAACCGCCTGACGATAGATGTGATCCTGAATGTCTCCGCAGGCAAAAACACCCTCGACATTGGTTTTGGTGCTTCCGGGCACTGTTTCAATGTATCCGGTATCACTTAATTCAAGTTTGCCTTTGAAAAGCTCAGAATTTGGGGTGTGTCCGATGGCAACAAAAAATCCTTCAACCGCAATTTTCTTTTCTTCTCCGGTTTTAACATTGGTAAGAGTTGCACCTGTTACTGCTTTGGCAAATCCTTCCTGTTTCCCTGTAATTTCTTTGGTTGTATGATCCCAAACAAGTTCAATATTAGGCGTGTCAAAAACTTTTTTCTGCATGGCTTTGGATGCACGTAATTCATCTCTACGATGAATGAGGTAAACTTTATTACAAAGTTTAGCCAGATAGGTTGCTTCTTCAGCGGCAGTATCTCCACCTCCTACAATAGCAACATCTTTTCCTTTATAGAAAAATCCATCGCAGGTGGCACAAGCAGAAACCCCATATCCATTGTATTCGGACTCGGATTCAATTCCCAGCCATTTGGCAGATGCTCCAGTGGCAATGATTACGGTTTCGGCAACAATGGTTTTGCCGTCATCTGCTTTTACTTTAAAAGGACGCTCTGAAAAATCAACATCAGTTATCATCCCAAATCTTACATCTGTCCCAAAACGGAGGGCCTGATTTTTAAGATCCTCCATCATTTTTGGGCCATCAGTTCCTTCGGGATAGCCAGGAAAATTATCAACTTCTGTTGTTGTGGTTAATTGTCCGCCTGGTTGTAAACCTTCATATACAATTGGTTTAAGATCGGCACGGGCAGCATAAATAGCAGCGGTATAGCCTGCTGGGCCGGAACCGATAATCAAGCATTTTGTGTGTTCCTGATTTTCACTCATTTTAATTATTTTTTCGTATAAATTTATATTGTTTTTTTTAATCTCCAAAATTGTGCCAACAGTATATTAATATGCAAAAATATACATTAATGCATATTAAACATGAAGTATATGACAGGATGTCTTATTTATATTGATGATACATTAGCTATTTAGTTGGTCTTTGTTTGGTAAGAGGGAAGGTGAATTTAAATTTACTTCCTTTTCCTTCAATAGATTCAACCCAGATTTTCCCACCATTTTTTTCAACAAACTCTTTACATAAAATCAATCCGAGGCCTGTGCCTTGTTCGTTGTTGGTTCCAGATGTAGAGTGGTTTATGTCGATTCTGAAAAGTTTCTCTTGATCCTCCTTTTTAATTCCCACTCCATTGTCTTCAATGGTTACTTCCACCTCATTTTCATATTTCTTGGAGTAAACCCTAATCTCTCCTCCTTTTGGGGTGTATTTCAGGGCATTTGACATCAGGTTCCTAACTACCGTTGTGGCCATGTTAACATCGACCCAAATATTTAAAGGTGGAATGATTGCTTTAATGGTGATCTCTTTTGCAGTAGCGGCGTTATTTAATAAGTCAACCGTATTGTATACAACTTCATGTAATGAATTTGATTCTGGCTCCCATTTCATACTTCCTGTTTGTGATCTGGACCATTCGAGTAAATTCTGAAGTAATTTATAGGCCGTGTCGGAAGCTACATTCATGGTCTTAATCAGATCAATTTTCTCGTCATCACTAAAATCTTCGAACTCGTTAAGTAATAAAGTTGAAAATCCCATAAGTGCATTAAATGGATTTTTAAGATCGTGGGCAATAATTGAAAAAAACTTGTCTTTGGTTGCATTTAAGGCCCTCAACTCTTCCGTTCTTTTTTGCACCTTCACTTCTAATGAAGCATTGAGTTCAGCCAATTCTATATTCTTTTGATTTATTTCTTTTTTTTGAAAGAAACTTTTCAAAGCTTCTTTTACGGTTAATTCAAGATCATCCTCGCTCCAGGGCTTAGAAATATATCGGTACAATGAGGCATAATTAACGGCATTGGTTACCCCTTCAATATTGGCTTGTCCCGTAAGTAAAATGTTGAGGGTGTCGGGTGAAATTTCATGTATCTTCTTAAGCAGTTCATCACCTTTCATGCCCGGCATAATGTAATCAGCAATTACAACAGGAACATTTGTATTTTCGTCTAATAATTCTTGAATAAATTCAAGCGCATCATCTCCACTATCACTCGTCTCAATGTCGTATTCAGCACTGAATTTACGTTGTAATTCGTCTTTTAATGCATCGAGAATTATCGATTCATCATCAACACATAAAATTACTGGTTTTGACATATCATTTTCCTTTCAAGGATAACTTTTTCAATCCGGATGTTATTGTGTTAACCAAATCATCTTCCGTCCATGGTTTAAATAAACAGGCATGCAAGTTAGCATTTTCTTCGGCATTTTTGATGGCTTTTTCATCAGCTTGCCCGGTTAACATTACTTTAACAATTTCGGGAAACTTTTTATGGACTTCAGTTAGAAATTCATCTCCTTTTTTTCCGGGCATTAACCAATCTGATACAATAACCAAGACATCGGTTCCTTCCTCAACCAATTCTTCAATGACTTCCATCCCTTCATCTGCATTTTCAGCAGTTTCGTAAACGTATTCATCTCCCAATCTGTTTTCAATTTGCTCTTTTAAGCTTTCCAGAATCATACTTTCGTCATCAACACATAGTATCGCTTTGCGTGCCATTTGTAATAATATTTATTTAAAATTATTTAAAGTTTCTGTCCTATTCTATGTTTTTAATCATTTGTTTGAAATGGTAGCCAAATTTTAAAAGTGGTACCAACTCCCATTTCTGAATCAAAATCGATGGTTCCTTGATGTTTATCGATTATTTTTTTAACAATATCCAAACCAATTCCGCTGCCTTCTCCTGCTTTTTTAGTGGTAAAGAAAGGCTGGAATATCTTTTTGTGTAAATCTTTTTCTATACCTCCTCCGGTATCTGAAACATGAACCATTACACCATTGTTTTGTTTGAAAACTTTTACTTTAATGATTCCTTTATTGTCCATAGCTTGAAGTGAATTATGGAAAAGGTTTGTCCAAACCTGGTTTATCTCATCAGGATGGCATTTAACTGCAGGAATATTCTCAAAATCTCTTATAATTTCAACTCCTTGCTTAATTTGATTGTGATAAAGTGTGAGTACTGTTTCAATACCATCAATTAGATCAGATTCAACTTTTTCACCAATGTAATCTCTATGGGCAAATTTCTTTAGTGCAAAAACAACTTTTGAAGCTTTTGTAACTGCCATATTGATGTTTTTGTTGTTTTTTCGGAGAGAAATAATGTTCCTGGCATTTGAAAGTACGAAAAGTGCATTTTTACTGTTTAAAAGCGGAATAATTTGTTCAATGTCTTTATACACTTTCATGTAGATAAACATTTCCGCAATTTTTTCAGATTCTTCAATATTGAGTTCGCGAAGCTGATTTGTCAGCTTTCTTTTAAGTTGTCGCTTCTCTTTTGAACTTAACTCGGGCGCATTACTATCAACCAATTTCATTAGTTTTAAATACAGGAACAAATCATCTTTGTTCATTTTGCTAAGCAAAACTGGCAGGTTTTCAATGGCAGTATCCAGAGAGTCTGACATATTTCCGGCTGATGCATTTATTGCTCCCAATGGTGTATTAATTTCATGGGCAATTCCTGCAATTAACTGACCTAATGCAGCCATTTTTTCCGACTGTATTAATTGAGATTGCGTTTCTTGCAGCGAATCAAGAGTTGTTTGTAATTCCTCTTTCTGATTTTTAAGTTGAAGATTCGATTTTTTTATTTTATCGGCGGATTTTTTCCTGTCGATCGAAAGACTGATTTGTGTTGAAATCACTTCAAGCATTTTTACATCACTCTCATCATATGCATTCTCGTCTTCATAGCTTTGAACAGAGATTACACCAATTGTTTTTCCTTTAAGCTTTAATGGAATCCCAACCCATACTTTCGAAAGCGATCCTTGATAAACCAATTTTCCTTCTTCAGCAAGTTTTTTCTTTTTCGGTACATCAGCGATTAGAGATTCTCCATGCCTGATCACATAGCTGGTTAAGCTCTTACCTAATTTTTGAGGTTTAATCTGATCTTTATCATTTATAAAGAATGGAAATGTAATTATGTCTGTTTCATCGTCATAAAGTGCGATATAGAAATTTTGGGTATCAAGAAGTGTATTTAACTCATCTTTTATCATTTGGATGAGGTCTTCTAAATTCTCACTCAGAATTACGGCATTTGAAATGTTTTTTGTGATTTTTTGAATTTTTTCGGCTCTCTTTCGATTACTGATGTCTTCAAAGCTTTCAATTCCACCTATAATTTTCCCATCTGCATCTTTCAGGTAATCAGAATTTTTCAAGATGGTTATTTCTTTTCCATCCTTTGTTCGAATGATACATTCATGATTGGTGATGGGTTTGTGTATCTTATCGTTATACAAGCCACAATTCTTAACGCAATTGGCCAACGCAAATTTGTGACAATGCGTCCCAATGGTTTCTTTGGCGGTCCAACCAGTGATAATTTCTGCTTTCTTATTCCAGCTGGTAACTTTTTGTTTAAGGTCAACGGTAAATACAGCGCTTGGAACTACGGTTAAAATACGTTCTGCATATTCTTTTTCCTCTTTAATTTTTTCCTCAGCATCTTTACGGTTCAAAGCCAGACTAATCTGGGTTGAAATGATCTCCAGAATTCCCTGGTCATTTTCATTATAAGCATCTACATCAGTATAACTTTGTACGGCCAATACTCCGGTTATTTTATCTGCCATTTTAAGAGGAACACCAAGCCATATTTTTGATCGGGAACCTACAAATTCGATGTCTCCCGATTCAACAAGTTTTTCTTGAAGGGTAGCACTCAATAAAGCTGACTTTTGTGTTTTGATTACATAACCCGTCATGGTTTTGGCGGCAGGGAAAGATTCAATGCTTTCATCTTTGTCATCAGCCATAAATGGCAAAGTCAGGCTGTCTGTTTTTTCGTCATATAAAGCGATATAGAAATTTTTGGTGTCGATGATGGTGCTTAATTGTTCCTGAATGGTAATAATTAATTCTTCGACCGAATTAGTGGTCATTGCTGCATTTGAAATGTGTCCTAATATTTTTTGAACCTGTTCTGACTTTTTACGTTCGGTTATTTCATGGGCTAAACCTTCAATTTTGATGACTTCGTTTGATTCATTAAAAACAGGTACTTCCAGGATTTCAAATTGTTTTATGTTTCCATTTTTATCAGATATTTCGATTTCGAAAGGAGGCGACTTTATGCCACTTTTTGTTTTTTTGGAGGCATCAATTGCAGGCTTATTTTTTGGGTTTTTGGTTAAGTACTTAGTAAAACCGTACTCAACTTCATTTTCGTTATATCCTAATAGTTTTTTAATAGAAGGGCTTACGTAGCTATATTTCCCGCTTAATTTTTGAGAGTAAAAGATGTATTCATCTTCAAGGTTCTCAATCATGCGACGGGTTTTCATTTCGCTTTTTACCAGCTCATTATTCAGAACCTGCATCTCATCATTAATGGCTCTTATTTCTTCGTTTTGTTGCTCAATTTCCTCGTTTTGTAATTGAAGTTCCTCATTTCCGTGTTGAAGTTCATAGGTACGCTCCTCAACTTTCTCTTTCAAATTAGAATATAGATTGTTTAGCTTAGTTGCCATTTTATTAAAAGATTCTGCCAATTTGCCAACATCGTCTTTTGTTCTAATCTCAGCCCTAACATCAAAGTTATTATCTGAATAACTATTCATGGCTTTAGTCAGGTCTTTTAATTGCCTGTTAAAGGTTCTTCCAATAAAAACTGAAATGATGATCGTAAGAATTAAAAACAACAATGAGAATAGAATGATCACTTTAATTTGGTTGCGAAGCATGAGGTTGTGTGAGCTCAGGTTTGTTGAGGTTGCTGCAATCCAATCTAGTTCCGGGACATAATAAAAATGCATCATCCATTCAATGATTTCTCCTTCAGTGTTTTCCTTGTTTATATAAACATATCCTTGTTGTTTGGTTTTAACATTGTCGCAAATGTTTTTAATATATTTATTCCCGTAGATGTCAACATCTTCATAAATATTTGCAGGTATTTCTTTTTTTATGTAAAAAATTACTTTCCCATTGGTATCAAAAATGACTGGAAGAAAGCCCATTTCTTTATCGAAGCCTTGTGGAAGTTTGCTAAAGTGTTCATCACGTACATCAAGATTGTTTTCGTCTTGAAGCATAATTGCCAACTGAGCTATGGTTCCCGAGAAGTTTGCCATGTCTGTCTTGATCTCATCTATCAGTGTTTTTCGCTGCGTGTTTAAATTAAAAATAATGCTTCCAGAGATGTAAATTACCAGAGAGAGAATAATTACTAGATAGGTTTTATGTATGTATTTCAGTCTACGCATATTAATTATTTATGAATTCGTATTCTCAGGAGTAATTAGATTTTTCTTTTTTTTAATGTAATTAAAAGTATTATTTTTGCAGAAATTAATGCCTGAATCGGGATGTGGCGCAGTTGGCTAGCGTGCTGGTCTGGGGGACCAGAGGTCGTGAGTTCGAGTCTCACCATCCCGACAATCTTACCCTAAAAACTGAAAGATCAATTCATGTAGTTGATCTTTTCTTATTGGCTTAGAAATATATTCATCACATCCTGCTTCGAGTGCTTTTTCCCGATCTCCAACAATGGCATAGGCTGTTTGCGCAATAATGGGTAAATCCGGATTATCTTTCTTTATAATTTGTGTTGCTTCCAATCCATTAAAATCAGGTAAGCGAATATCCATAAGTACTAAATCTATATCTTTATTGCTCTTACAAATATCAACAGCTTCTTTTCCTGTAGAAGCTCTCAGTGTATTAATTCCCCATATTTCCATAAGAACTTCCAATAACATAAAATTCGAATCCTGATCTTCTGTTATGAGTATGGTTTTTTTTGATTGTTTTATATTATCATTAATCATTTTCTTTACATTAAAATAAATAACTTATGTTTAAAATAGTTTATTTTGTTAAGTTAGATAATAAGCTCTGTATTCATCGTTTTAGCTAGAATGTAAAGTTAATTGATTTGGAAAGATTTTGATATAGGTAAAGTGCCTATACCGATTTAAGGGTATCACCTAAATTTTTTTTTGTTGCATTATTGAAAATAAATGATCTATCTTTGCAAAACTTTAATGGTGCTTATTAAAGATTAATAGGGAATCCTGTGAAAATCAGGAGCTGTACCCGCAGCTGTAAGCCCACTGAAAGGTTTTAATATCCACAATGCCACTGTTTGAAAATGATGAAAATGGGAAGGCTATTAAAACCGGGTTAGCCAGAAGACCTGCCATTAAACATTTTCGTAGCTTTCGGGAAGAAAGGCGAAGAATGGATCATAGTATGTTTTCGTGTTCTATCTTCACTATCACCGTTTGTTGCGAATGATTAAAATAAATAATCATTTGTAACATGAATATTAAAAAACCTGGTTTAATTATTTGGGCCTGCCTGTTAGGTTTGCAATCGTATGGGCAAACAAGTCATTCGGATACAACAGTAAATATGAATGAGTTTGTTGTGCGTTCAAATCGCCTACAAAATTTTGCTATTGGTGCCAATGTACAAAAAATAGACTCTTTATCATTGGCTGAATTCTCAAATCAATCCCTTGCAGATCTCCTAAATTCACAAAGCCTGGTTCAAATTAATTCTTATGGAAGCGGTGGCTTGTCAACTCCTTCTGTTCGTGGCGGTGGTGGTACTCATACAGCGGTTATTTGGAATGGGATTAATATTCAAAGCCCGATGAACGGAAGTACTAATCTGGCTTTGCTTCCTGTTCGGTTGTTGGGAAATGTGGATGTTCAATACGGGGGTTCTGGAACCTTACTAGGTAGCGGAGCGATGAGTGGAGCCATTCATTTTAACTCGCAGGATTTATTCACGCAGGTAAATAATTTGAATCTTGGACTTGGTTTTGCCAGCTTTGGAGGAAGAAACTTTAGCTTAGGAACTAAAATTGGGAATGAAAATATTGCTGCGTCTTTCACCTTTTATCATCATAAGTCCAATAATGATTTTAAATTTAAGAATACTGCAAAATACCAGCAACCAACAGAAAAACAAACCAATGCTGAATTTTTTCAATCAGGATTTGTTTTTGAGAATAAGATACGAACAGGTCAAAAATCAATTCTGACTACTTCGTTATGGTTTCAGGAAAATGATAAGAATTTGCAGACTTTGATGATCGATAGTGATGTGGGTAAATCAAATCAATATGATAAAAACATCTATGCTTTGATGGGGTGGCAGCAAACCGGAAGTAAGTTCAGTTTTAAAATAAAATCTGCCATTATTAACGATATTCAAAGATTCACCAATCCGGAACTTTCAATTCCTGTTACTAACAATCGTTCTTTGTCATCGATTAACGAAAGCGAATTAAAATGGGTGATTGATGAACATCAGGTATTGAATGTTGGACTGAATTATACTTATGAAGAAGTAAGCTCTGATGGTTATAATGGATTGGCTTCACAGAATAGAATATCACTTTTTGCGTCACATAAATTGCTTCAACTTTTCAATCGTTTAAATGTGGTGAATAGCATTCGTAAAGAAATGGTTGATAATGGGAGCTTACCATTTGTATACTCTTTTGACGCGAATATGGATTTGTCAAAATCAATTTCAATAAAAGCTAATCTTTCAAAAAATTACAATTTACCTTCTTTAAATGATTTGTATTGGAGAAGTGAGACTTATGTGAGCGGAAATCCGGATTTGCAAGCCGAATATGGATGGAGCGGAGAATTTGGATTTTCTGAAACCATTTTAAGTTCACAACCGTCAATTAAATTAGAGCAGAGTTTTTATTACTCACAAATTAAAGATTGGATTGTTTGGTTGCCCGGAGCATCAGGAGTGTGGAAGCCAGAAAACAAGAAAAATGCAAAAATAATCGGTGTTGATATAAACTTGGATGTAGCTTTAAAATTAAATAGGGCTCTTTTAAAATTAAATGCCAAATATAATTGGAACTCTTCGCGCTTCAGCAATGATAATAAACAATATTTACGAATGATTTATGTGCCGGAAAATGCATTCATGTTTAATTTAAACCTTGATTTTGGAAATGTGTCTTTAAACTACTCTCATAAATTTTCTGATGAAAGATTGTATGATCAAAACACTCATTATCAAATTATCAGTTGGGTAGTTTAAGTTTTAATTATCAGCGCACAGTGAGAAATAATTTGTTCAACTTTAATTTTAAAATTTACAATATCTGGAATGAAGATTATCAACTGATGGTATGGTATGCCATGGCTCCCATTCATTATCAGTTTTCAATATCATATCGCCTAAATAATTTTTTAACCATTAAATAATCACAAAATGAAAAGAAATCTATTACCAATTTTAACATTAATAATCATTGTATTTTTGAGCGCTTGTAATAAGGACAATGAAGAGGATGTCAATCCAAATGCAATCTATTCAAATGGTGCATTCATTTCAAATGAGGGTGCTTTTGGAGTAGGAAATTCGAGTGTAAGCTTTTTGGATTTTGAAACAGATGTGGTAACCAATGAAGTTTTTATGGATGCCAATGCCCGCCCGATGGGTGATGTTTTGCAATCGATGAGCCTAATTAGTGGCAAAATGTATTGTGTTGTAAATGCCTCAAATAAAATTGAAGTTGTAAAGGCTGATGAATTTACTGAGTTGGGCGTGATTGAAGGTCTGGATAACCCAAGGAGTTTAACTGCATCAAATGGCAAACTCTATGTAACTGAATGGGGTAATGGAGGACAGGTTAAGATCTTAGATGCTGCCAGCTTTTTTGAAAGAAGTACCATTGAAGTTGGAAGCGGTCCAGAAGGAATATTGAATCATCACTCACTTATTTGGGTTGCAAATGGGGGAGGTTTCGGATTAGATTCGACAGTAACAGTTATCGATCCGATTTCTGATGAAATTCTGATCACCATTAATGTTGGCCATAATCCTAAAGAAATGGTGGTTGATGCGAATGATGATGTTTGGGTCATCTGCAACGGTTATACAGAATATGATGCCAGCTGGAGTGTCGTTCGACAAACACCCTCAAAATTGGTTAAAATTTCTGTGATTGATTTAGAGGTTGCAAGTGAGTATATAATTTCTGAGACTTTACACCCAAATCACATCGATATTAGTAAAGACAAAAAAACAATTTATTATGGTGGAGGATATGGGATAAACGGTATTAGCTCAATTAATTATGTAAACAGTTCAATTACAGAAACCATTGCGGCTGATAAATCATTTTATGGATTTAACGTGAATCGGTACAATGGTGATATTTATGGTTTAGAAGCTCCTTCATTTACTGAGAATGGTAACTTAATTAAATATAATTCTACAGGTGCCGTGATTAAACAATACGAAGTGGGCATTGGTCCTAACTCCGTTGTTTTTTGGTAAGTTATAAAATTGGATTCGGGAATAGTTTAGGCGTTTTTCAACTTTTCCCGAATTCTTTTTCTCATCTTTAAACGATCTATTTTACCATTGCCTACATAACTGAATGGGCTTAGAAATTCAATTTGTTTGGGAATCTCGTGATCACTTAAGGCCAATTCAATCTCTTTCCAGCTATTAAACAAAGAAGCTAAATCAGCTTTATCACTATCAAAGATTAAAATAAGTTGCTCTCCGAGTTCGGGATGTGGGATGGAGGAAATAATGAACCCATCTGTAAATTTACCATTTAGTTTGGCCTCAATTTCTTCTGGGAAAATTTTAATCCCACCTGAATTTATTACATTGTCAAATCTACCTTTGATTTCAAATTCTGACGCAGAAATGATGTTTACAATGTCGTTGGTTTGTATGCTTTCTTCACTTAAATGAGGAGCATTAATTTGCAAACAGGATCGTTGATCAATTGAAATATTTATGTTCGGTAGCGTATTGAAATATTTATCAGCTGATGGGCCATTAAGCTTTTGTAAGGCAATGTGGGTACAGGTTTCAGTCATTCCATAGCTGGCGTAAAAATCATTTGGGAAATCCTTGATCGAGTTAATCAATGAATGATCAGTGCTTCCTCCGCCAATCAAAACAGTTTTAATCTTTTTCAACTTTTTTATTTCCGGCTTTGATTTTAAAATTTGTGCCAATTGATAGGGTACAAGTGCAATAAAATCAATGGGTGTATAGATTTTCTTTATTGGATTTCCTGAGGGTTCTACGATGGATAAATTTAGCTTGCTAACAAAGCTTCTCACAATCATCATTTTGCCTGCAATATAATGGGCCGAAAGTGCTAAAAGAGCATGCTGATCAGCTGCTAATTCCAAAGCATTTTGGGTCATTTTTGCACTGTTAATCATGTGCTCCTTTTTCAATAAAATCGATTTTGCCTTTCCGGTTGAACCTGAGGTTTTCAGTCGGATTTCATCACTTTCGTCCAACCATTTTAAAATGAAATCAAATACCTGTACCTCCCAATCTTTGGTTAAGGATTCTTTAAGTTTTACATGGCAATAGTCTGCCAGTTTACTTCCTTCAAAGTTTTGACCATTAATTTTTAATTGGTTGTATTTGGTATAACTCATCTGTTAAGCGGCTTTAAATTCCATGATTTTTTAGCCTGATAATAAAGTTTGGCATTTTTAATTTCTAAAGGAGAATCCAGATTGTTGGTGAAAAGTTTCCCTGTGCCTAATCCCTGAGGCATAGGGTTATGGAGTTGGTAAGTCCATTGCGCAATAGCACTTAGACCAATATTTGATTCAAGAGCGGAAGTTACCCACCACGCAATTTTATGCTTTTCGGCCATCTGAATCCATTCTTCACTTTTTTCAAAACCTCCCAACAAACTTGGTTTCAGAATAAGGTACTGAGGCTTAATTTTATCCAGAAGTTGATTTTTGGAAATAACATTTGTATACCCAATCAATTCTTCATCCAAAGCGATGGGAATGGGAGATTGTAGGCAAAGCTCTGCCATCTTCTCAAATTGTCCTGCTTTAATGGGTTGTTCAATTGAATGAATTTGGAATTCAGAAAGTCTTTTTAATTTTCCGAGTGCATCTTTAGGGTGGAATGCACCATTGGCATCAACCCTTAACTCAATGGTTTTTCCATTATAACGATCTCTTATTTTCCTCAATAAAGAAATTTCTTCTTCAAAATCGATGGCGCCAATTTTTAGTTTGATGCAATGAAAACCTTGTTCGAGTTTCTCATCAATCTGCTTTTGCATAAATTCGTTTGTTCCCATCCAAATCAAACCATTGATGTCAATCGAATCTTTTCCTTTTGTAAAATCACCTGGAAAGAGAATTCTTCTCCCTTTATTTTTAAAGTCAATTAAAGCTGTTTCAAGTGCAAATTGCACCGCTGGAAATGAGATTAAAAGATCTGGATTTTTTATAAATTGATCGATGTTCTTTGTGAGATATTCGAGGGTGGTTTCCAGTTTGTTTAAATTATCCGGGCTCAGACCGGGAATGATACTGCATTCTCCAATACCAAATACTTCCGGATTTTGATCATCATAAAGTTTAATAAACCAGGATGGTTTTTGATGAAGAACTCCTCGTGAGGTTCCACTGGCCTGCTTAAAAATCAAATCATGTTTTCGAAAGGTTGCTTTAAGCATTTCTTACAAAATTAGTCCTAAACCAAAGGTAATAGAAAATAACAAGGTATTAATTGCTTGTTTTTTTAAAAAGGGATCCAGGGTTTCCGGTTTGTCATTTCTGAGAATTGAAATTAAATCCTTTAAAAAGAGCGGAATCGTTATTAAAAATATAAATTGATAATTAGATTCAAAATGGTTCAGGTTGAATTTGACCGCTAAATAAATTGCCAGGATAATGATGATCGCATGGTAAATTTTTGATTTTTTAGATCCGTATTTAACCACCAATGTATGCTTTCCTGAGTTTCTGTCATTTTCAATATCTCTCATATTGTTCAGGTTCAGTACGGCCATGCTTAATAAGCCAACAGATAAAGCTGGTGAAATCAAACCAAAATCAAATTCATGTGCATTTAAATAATAAGTTCCTAAAACACCTGCAAATCCGAAAAAAACCAACACAAAAAAATCGCCATAACCTTTATAACCGTATGGATTGTTTCCCATGGTGTAATTTACAGCGGCAGCAATGGCCAATAATCCGATAAAAAAGAAGCTTATTAAATTGATAACCGACATCCCCAGGGTGCCAAAATAAATGAGTAATGAGCCACTCACGAACGAAAGGCCAACGAAAATATAAATGGCCTTTTTCATACTGCCTTCTGTAATTTCTCCACTCTGCACTGAACGGGCTGGTCCAACGCGTTCGTCATTATCAGTACCGGCTTTAAAGTCGCCAAAGTCATTTGCCAGATTCGATAAAACCTGTAAAAAAATGGTGGTGAGCACGGCCAAAGCCGTAACCAGGAAATTAAACTTTTCGGCACGAGCGCTTAAAAATCCACCCAAAATTATGCTTGAAAGTGCCAATGGCAAAGTTCGCATCCGAAAGGCCTTAATCCAGTTTTTTAGTCCGGTCATATTTGTGGCTGATTAAGGATATTTGGGATATTTATGGAAATCAGGATCTCGTTTTTCTAAAAATGCATGTTTGCCTTCCTGAGCTTCCTCCGTTAAATAATATAAAAGGGTTGCATTACCTGCAAATTCTTGAATTCCGGCTTGCCCATCCAGTTCGGCATTTAAGCCTAATTTGATCATTCTGAGAGCCATCGGGCTTCGTTGTTGCATGATTTTTGCCCAGTTTACCGTCTCGTCCTCAAGATCTTTTAAAGGAACAACTTTGTTGATCAATCCCATTTTTTCGGCTTCAGCCGCATCATATTGCTGGCAAAGGAACCAGATTTCACGGGCTTTTTTCTGACCGACCACACGTGCCAGATATGAAGATCCAAAACCGGCATCAAAACTTCCAACCTTAGGGCCGGTTTGTCCAAAACGGGCATTTTCTGAAGCCACGGTTAAATCACAAACCACATGCAAAACATGTCCGCCCCCGATGGCATAACCATTAACCATGGCAATGACCGGCTTGGGAAGCGATCGGATTTGTTTTTGAACATCCAAAACATTCAATCGGGGAATCCCATCCTTACCAATATAGCCGCCTTTGCCTTTTACATTCTGATCTCCACCGCTGCAAAAAGCTTTGTCGCCTGCACCCGTTAAAATAACCACATTGATGTTCTGATCTTCCCGACAAATGCGAAAAGCATCACTCATCTCAGTGGTGGTGGTTGGGGTAAATGCGTTGTGATAACGGGGGCGATTTATGGTGATTTTTGCAATTCCTTCAAAAAAATCAAACAGGATTTCTTCATAATCCTTAATGGTTTTCCATGCTCTTTTAGACATAATGTTTTTTTTAGAGTACAAAGTTAGTAATTGTAAATTTAGATAAAAGATGTTAGACTTTAGATAATAGAAAAAGAATCAGTTACTATTTTAACTTACTGAAGTAATCTTTTAGTACGATGGCATTTTTTTCACGAGGTGTGAAGATTTCCAGGATGCTCACTTTTTTATTATTGGGGTCGTAAAGTTTTGTAAGCTCTTTTTTAACTTCTTCTAAATTTTTAGCCGATTGATATTGAACATTAAATGTTTTAGCAATTCCTTCTGCACTATGTTTATGGGTTGTTTCGAAGAGGGTTTCGAAGGATTCATTTTCAGAAGGACCATCTAAAAATCTAAAGATTCCACCTCCTTCATTGTTGATTAAAATGATTTTTAAATCTTCGCTTAAATAATCATTCCACAATCCGTTTGAGTCATAAAAAAAGGAAAGATCCCCAAGAATTAAAGTAGTTTGCTTTTTACTTGAAAAAGCTGCACCCACCGACGTTGATAAACTTCCATCAATGCCTGAGGTGCCCCGGTTACTGTTGTAAGTGAGGCCTTTTCGTGCATCAAAAAGTTGAGCATATCTTACCGGTGTGCTGTTTGCCAATTGTAAATTGGAGCCTGACGGAATTGTTTTGAGCAAATGATCAAAGACTTTTAAATCAGAATATTCACAGTTTTCTATAAAGGCCTGATGATTTTTTAAGGTTGAATTGTAAATGGCATTCCAGTTTTCTGAATAGTCACTTTTAATCATTTGGGTGTATTCAACCAGTTTACTGAAAAAGTATTGAGGTTCAACAGCAATGTTTTGTGTTAAACTTTGAAAAGTATCTAAAAATAAGGCAGATGGATCAACGTGCCAATGAGCCTTTGGCTTGTGCTTTCTCAATAAAGCTTTTATCTTCTTAGAAACCAATTGATTGCCCAGACTGATCAATAAATCGGGGCAAAATAATTCAATTTCTGACTCATCAATGGCGGCTAATGATCGATCGATGCATGAATTAAATTGAGTACCATTTAGGTTTGAAGTATTCTCTGTCAGCACAATAACCGAAGGATCTTTTGCAAATTCAGCTAAAATTTTATCCAATTTCTGATTCGGATGATTCATTCCGCAAATAATCATTTTTTTCTTGGCGGTGTTCCATTCTGAGGCCAGGTTTTCAAATTCAGAAGGGGCAATTGATCGGGAGACTTTGGTGGTTTTTATAATTTTGGGAGCTTCAATGTCTTCATCATAGCCTTTATAAAGCGGCTCGTTAAAAGGCAGGTTAACATGAACAGGTCCTGAATTTTCAAGTTGACATAAATCGATGGCTTCACTGATGGTTCGATCGGCAAACCAAAGATCATCCTCGGTGTGAATGGCCTGAGGCAATTCAAAGGATTTTTTAATGTAATTCTGATAAATGTTTTTTTGTCGGATGGTTTGACTGTCGGCCTGATCGATCCACTCATTGGGTCGATCGGCAGTGAGCACCAAAAGCGGAATTCGTTGATAATAAGCTTCGGCAATGGCTGGTGCATAATTTAAAGCTGCCGATCCGGAAGTACAGGCAATGGCAACCGTTTTACCAGTTTGCTGAGCCATGCCCAAAGCAAAAAATGCTGCGCTTCGTTCATCAACTACGCTCATACATTTTATACCCTTTTGTTTAGTGAAAGCAATAATGATGGGTGCATTTCTCGATCCGGGGGAAATTACAATGTGTTCAATTCCCTTTCGATAACAAATCTCTGCTAAATGCCTGATCTCACTTTTTTGATTATCCATTCAAAAATTCTTTAATTGATGTGCGCTAATAGGGTTTGTGCTTTTAAGGAGGTTTCATCCCACTCGCTCTGAGCTTCCGAATCCATGGTCAAGCCCCCTCCAACGAATAGCGACAAACTATTTCCTCTTGCTTTTAAACATCTTAAATTTACAAATAAATCTGTTTTGTTCAGGATGTTGATAGGTCCCAAAAAGCCGGCATAATATTCTCTGTCATGATGCTCAGTTTCACGAATGTATTTTAAAACCGCAGATTTTGGAAATCCACAAACAGCAGGAGTAGGGTGCAAATCATCCAAGAAATTATTCAAGTTGTCTCTTATATTTGAAGCATTGAATTTGAAAGTTGTTTGGAGGTGTGCGGCTTTTGCAGCCAAAATGGTTTTGGTGTGTTTTTTCAAAATATCGTCCCGAGTGTATTTTTTGATTCCGGCCTCAATAAAATCAACCACAATTTTTTGCTCATCTTTTTCTTTATCTCCCCACTCATATTTATGATCTGAAGATGCTTTACGAGCTTGAGTTCCTGCCAAAGCAACAGTTGATGCCGAATCACCATCAATCCTTAATATTTTTTCGGGAGTTGCACCCATCCAGATTCCGCTGTTTGGGGTAAATAATAAATAGTTAAAAGAAGTAAGATAGGCTTGATTTATGGATTTAAATATTTCAGAAAAAGAGACTTCATTCTTTTTATAAGTAGAAATGATTCTGGACAAGACTATTTTTCGTGCTTTGTTTTTTTTAAACAGATCTTTAATAGTTTCAAACTGATTTTTATAGGTCTCGTGTGAGGTGGCAAAAGGTAATTCGTTTGAATCTTTAGTTTGATGTATGGTTTTTTGAATGAACAGACTTGCTTCCAAATTTGTTTGACCTTCTGATAGAAAGAAGTCATTTTGTATAAGCAATTTGCTTGAAGTTGTTGTGTCGAAAGGAGCCAGCAGAAAGCCTGTTAACTTTGATAAATTATCAGTTGAATTAATTTTTTGAGGATAAGCTGCTTTTTGAATCATCATCGTAAATTGATTTTGATTCGGCAAAGTATAAGCGGCAAAGCTGATGCGGTTTTTTAGACAATGTTCAATAAAAGAATAATCGATTCGACCTTCCATTATTTATTTTTTAATGATCATATTGGTGAGGCGACTGATGGAAACTTTCCGGCCATTTCGGTCGCTGATCACAATATCCCAAACATGGGTATAATTGCCACGATGCTGAATTTTTGCCTCTCCATAAACATAGCCTTCATTGATGCTGCTCACATGGTTGGCACTGATGGATGCACCGCGAACATCATATTTTGCCAAATCAACGATGAGCGCTGAACCCATGCTTCCAATGGTTTCGGCAAGCGCTAAACTGGCACCTCCATGCAGAATCCCGTAAGGTTGTTTGGTTCGGTTATCTACCGGCATTTTGGCTTTTACATATCCATCGCTAATTTCAAGATATTCAATGCCCAATTGGGCCATTAATGTTTTATGGTTAAATTTATTTAAGTCCTCCAGTGTTGAATTTAAGTCGACCATTTTTATTAAATTTTTTACAAAGATAAAAGGTTATCTGATTTTAATTAAAATTGGATCAAAGAAAAGGGACGCTATCCCTATTTAGGGATGTCGTCCCTTTTGTAGTTTCTGAACTTTAAACAATTTGGTTTAGCAGGTAGATAGTTGGAAATAAGTTAGATGGATTTTGACATACCTATACCTCTGTTGTATCTTTGTGATACTTCTCAACTCAACAAAACAATATGAATTATAAAATATTCATAACCTTTTTGTTTTTATTCATAATTCTAGTTTCCAAAAATTATGGCCAAAATAATACTGACTATGACAAAAATTTTAAAGATGCTTTTTTTGATGTTGCATTAAATTCTGTTTACGGTGATGTAAATATTAAAGTTAAGAAATGGAAACAAGACGTAAAAGTTTTTATTAAGAATCCTGAGCAAACAATTTTAGTAGAAGAATTCGAGAAGATAAAAGATGAAATAAATGAATTAAGCACTAGTATTTCACTTGAAAGAGTAAATGACGAATCTCAAGCTAATTTTGTAATCTTTTTCTCTGATCAGGAAGAATATTCTAATTACGAGTCTGAAATAAAGAAAAGACGGTTAAAGGAAAATTGGGGATATTATTGGATTAAATGGTATTCAAACAATGTAATATTTGAAGCAAGTATGTACGTTGATATAGTCAGAACAAAAGATATTGCTTGTCAGAAACATTTGTTAAGAGAACTACTTACACAGGCTCTGGGGATGAATAATTATTGCGATAAATATGAAGATAGTATCTTTTATCACAAATGGACTTGTACTACATCATATTCAGAATTTGATAAAAATTTAATTCGATTATTTTTAAGTCCACAAGTTAAAGCTAATATGAATATGGCTCAGATTTGCTATTCACTTAAATGGGACTATAAGACGCATGCTAAGCCTAAGGTGATATCAAGGACTCAGTTGGATGATCTTACTATTCTGAAATATAGTGACGGGACCATACTGAAAAAAGAAATTCTGCATGAAGAAGATTATAGCTGGTCTTCAAGTAATTGTAAGCTTGAATTCGTTAGTAAATTTGATGGTAAAAAATGGGAAAAAACAATGGTGCTTGCTGCCCAGCGATACATTGATGGCACAACTGGCAAATTAACTTGGGCAGATCCCAACATTGTTTTGTATGAAGGAGAACCTCAAGGGTTGCTTTCGTTTTTTAATCACTGTGAGGAAATTCTTATACTCCAACCCGTTCTGGAGGATAAACATATGATGGGAAATCATCAGGTGTATGTTAATAAAATTTTGGGTGCTTCTCAAATAAATATATATTTTGATGGGAAAGGTTGGGTTAATATTGGTGCTAAAGCCATTAAGCGAATAAAAAGACCTTTTCTAAGATGGGTAAAAAAACAGGATATTCATCTTGTTGAAAATTAACATTGTAAGAAGTTTTAAACTAATCCCAATGGTTTTCAATGAACTTGTTTTTCAATAAGTGGTTGCATTTTAATTTTCAAATTATCGTGTAAGCATAGTGGGCAATAAATAGAATTTTCTTTTGAAGGGGAAAGGGACGCTATCCCTATTTAGGGATGACGTCCCTTTTGTATTTGTTTGTGCGAAGCTTGTACCTTTGCGCAAGGTGTTATTTTTCTATAAGTAACTGCATATTAATTTGTAATCCATCAATAAGGCATTGCGGGCAATATTTAGAATTTTCTGTTGAAGTGTAACCACATTTATAACATTTATAAATTTTTATTTCTTTTTTTGGGGAGGTCTTTTTTTGTTCTTTCATTTGTAAGTAATTATTCTAATTAATTCATCTTTTTTAATTGCCCCAGTTTTCCCGATCGAGACTGCGGTAATGAATGGCTTCAGCCAAATGATCTGTAGATATTTTTTCTGAATTTTCAAGATCTGAAATTGTTCTAGAAACTTTTATAATGCGATCGTAAGCCCGGGCTGAAAGGTTGAGTTTGTCAATAGCGTTTTTAAGAAGCTCTTTTCCTGCTTCATCAATTTCGCAAAATTCTTTTAATTGTTTGGTGCTCATTTGGGCATTGCAATGAGTGTTCTCAAATGCTGCAAATCTGGCTTCTTGCACTTTTCTGGCATTGATTACCCGATCTCTAATTAAATTGCTTTTCTCTGTGGGTGAATTATCCGAAAGGGTTTCAACCGGCACCGGAACCACTTCAACATGAATGTCGATCCGGTCGAGGAGGGGCCCTGAGATTCGATTTAAATATTTCTGTACCATGCCCGGAGCACAAACACATTCCTGATCGGGATGATTGTAATAACCACAGGGGCAAGGATTCATGGCCGCAATTAACATGAAATTAGCCGGATATTCAATGGATATTTTAGCCCTCGAAATGGTGACCTGACGATCTTCCATGGGTTGGCGCATAACCTCCAAAACAGTGCGTTTAAATTCTGGCAATTCATCTAAAAAAAGCACCCCATTTTGGGCTAAGGTTATTTCTCCAGGTTGTGGATAAGTTCCTCCACCAACCAAACCGGCATCGCTGATGGTGTGGTGTGGCGATCGGAATGGACGGATCGTTATCAACCCTTTATTTCCGCCCATTTTCCCTGCCACTGAATGAATCTTAGTCGTTTCTAATGCTTCTCTTAAATTTAATGGAGGGAGGATGGAAGGCATGCGTTTAGCCAACATGGTTTTTCCTGATCCGGGAGGGCCAATAAGAATGGCATTGTGGCCCCCAGCTGCTGAGATTTCTAGGGCTCGCTTAATATTCTCCTGTCCTTTTACTTCCGAGAAATCAAATTCATAATGATTTAATTGAGAGAAAAATTCCTTACGGGTATCAATGATGGATGGAGTAATCTTTTTAGTTCCATCAAGATGCTCAATTACTTCTGTAATATTATCGGCACCTAATACTTCCAAATTACTTACGATGGCAGCTTCATCTGCATTGGATTTGGGGAGAATAATTCCTTTGAAATTATTCTCGAGGGCAGAGATGGCGATGGGTAAAGCTCCTTTTATAGGATTTAAACTTCCATCCAGCGAAAGCTCACCCATGATGATGTAGTCTTTTAAAAGTTCAGCATTTATTTGTTCCGAGGCTGCCAGAATTCCGATGGCAATGCTTAAATCATAGGCCGAACCTTCTTTTCGAATATCAGCCGGTGCCATATTAATGACGATTTTCCGACCCGGATATTTGTACCCTACGTGTGATAATGCCGACTCAATTCGTTGCTGACTTTCTTTTACTGCACTATCCGGGAGGCCGACCAGGAAAAAATTAATTCCTTGTCCCACTTCAACTTCAATGGTTATGGTTAACGCATCAATTCCGATAATGGCACTTCCAAAAGTTTTGACCAGCATAAATTTGCCTCATCCTGATTTATTTCAGGATCAAGTATCATTTAATACCGAAATTGATAAAATGTCGCTTAATTTTTCTGAGAAGTTTCTATCTCTGAGGCTTATATTTTGATTGGGTAAAGATCATTCCTGAATTGTCATTATTGATCAAATCGGATAATTTTACATCGGGATGCTTATTCATGTATGAGCGAACAATCTGCCATCCAAACCATCCCCCAATTCGAGATGGAGCCTTCTTTGAAAAAGCTGCGGTAAAAGGTCCATCGCTCATAAACTTGCGAATGATTTCATAATCTGAACTAAACAAAACTTCATTGTCGATGATGAAAGCCCATAAATTGGCTTCATTCTCAGAAATCCATTGAAGTTTTTCTGGTAAATATCCCATCTTCAAATAATCTTCTTTAAGTGGGAGGGTTGCATCCAGAAAATACATGATTTTACCATAATTAATGATTTCATCCAAAAAAGTAGTCGAATTTTGAGACCGAGGAATCAAATGACTGGCAATTTCTTTCATGCAATCCACCGAAATATATTGGGCTTGCATTCGATCAATTTTGTATTCAGGAATTCCGATTTGGCGATAAGTGTTAAAGTCTTTGCCTAAATAAAGATCCAAACCAATGATTAAAACATCATCGGCCATTTGAACGGGGTATTCGTATTCGAAGCCAGAAATGTAGGTAAAGGTTTTGGGTGTAGGTCGGTTAGGAAAATAATGTTTGTAATATTTATAGGCGATTTCAAGCTCTTGGGTAACGGGTTTTAAATCGGAGTATTTAGCCTCGGAAGCATGAAAAGCCTTCAATAATTCTTCATCTGTAATAAAATCTGTAATTTGTTTTAAGTTATTTTCATTTTCTAAGTCGGCAGCCAGGAATACTTTATATTTTTCCTGAATTTCTTTTAAACCTTCTTTTACATTTTTAGGGTTGATACTAAATAGGTCTTGCTCATATCTTTTAATTTCGAGATTTCCGATATCAATTTTTGAAACATCAAAATCTAAATTCCTGGAATTATCTGAATTACATGCACTCATCAAAAAGAGTGTAATGATTAGCATGCTTGATTTTAATTTTGTGTTCATTGATCAGCTTTTTTGATATTTTCTGGTTTAAGCAAAAGATGCCAAATCTTACGACCTGGCATCCAAAAAATCTTTAAATAGTGGTTTGTTAAAATATCTTCCATCCAAGTGAAACATTAAATCCATTGGTTTTTGAATCAAAAGAGGTACCATTAACATCACCAATCACTTTTGATAAACCGATATTGTATCTAACATCTAAGGTCAACATTAAAACATCTACACCTGCACCAATTTGTAAGCCCCAAATTAAATCTTCTATATTGTCAATTTGAATTCCCAGATCGCTGGTTCCTTCAATGGTTTTGTCGGTAACAATAGATGCTGACGGACCCGCAAAAACCCTGAGGTTTGCTACTTTTAAATCAAACACTTTAGCTCCAATCAGAAATGGAATTTGAATGGTGCTTAATTTAACATCATCTTCGAAAGGGCTTATGCTACCCAATGAAATTGGTTTAAAAACACCACCTTCGGTTACCCAATTAATTTCGGGCTGAACATAAATTTTTGTTCCCAACCTAAGGAAAGCTCCAAATTGGAAACTGCTTTTCAAATCAGATTTAATATCACTTTTATCGATCGAAAGCTTTGAAGTTGTGTAGCCAATTTTAGGTCCAAATGAAATTTGTGAAAAGCTGGTTGTTGCAATGAACGTAATGGCTAAAATTAAAATAAGTTTTTTCATAATATGGGATGTTTTTTTTATATTTTCAAGGTTAATGCTAAGTTTTAACGAAAAAATGAATGAAAGGTTATCATTTTTTAAAAGCCTTGCCAATTTTGTTTTTGTGTCACAAATATAAGCTTTTCACAAAAACTGAATTGGGATTATTTTAACTTATGATAATAACGTTCAAGTTTGTTGAATATTATGAGATGTAAAACCATTAGTGTTAGTATTTAATGCGATATAGTGGTATTTTGTATTTGGTTTTTTTAATAATTTTGACAAAATAAGACCGAGGAACTATTCGTTACTTCAGTTAGGAATATTTCAAACAAAAATAACTGACTTATGAAAAAAATCGTATTTGGATGGATTGCCATTCTCTTAATGATGAGCTTTTCTAGCTCTGCTCAGGAAAAGCCATTCTTATTTGGGATGAAATTATCGCCGAATATTGGATGGATGAATACCAATGCGATTGGTTATGATAATGAAGGAGTGAAAGCTGGGATAAGTTGGGGTTTGGTCAGTGAAATATTTCTTATGGAGAATTATAATATTCATACGGGTATAAATATAAACCTGATTCGATCGTCCATAAATTATCCTGATATCAGAACCATTGGGACTAACCCTGTCGAAGGTGAGCTAAACCGATTGTATAATTTAAAATACATTGGAATTCCTTTAATTTTTAGGATGAGAACCAATGAATTTGCAAAGAAACGTTTTTTTGGGCAGTTCGGAGTAGAATTAAACTTTTTGATATCAGCCAATGCCAAAGATAAATTCAATTCGGAGGGGGAAGGCCAAATTAATGAGGAATTGAATATCTATAATGAATTAAAGTTTCCTCGCTATGCACTTATTGTGGGTGCCGGAATGGAATACCTCCTTGGAGGATCTAATATGCTTATAACAGGTCTGAATTTTAATAACGGAATTAATGATGTATTGAAAGATCAGAATAAAATAAATCCTTCAATCAAGCAAAATGCCATCAATAATTATGTTGAATTTTATGTCACTTTTCTTTTTTAACTAAAACACGAGGAATCATCAGTGAAAATAGCCATTGCACAATTAAACTATCACATTGGGAATTTTGACCAAAACCATGGAAAAATATACAAAGCCATTGATCAATCGCGCGAACAAGGAGCTGACTTGGTTGTGTTTGCCGAATTGGCCATTTCGGGATATCCTCCACGTGACTTTCTGGAGTTTGATGATTATATCGAAAAATGCTGGAAAGGCATTGAATCCATTGCAGAACAAACAAAAGATATTGCGGTTATCGTTGGTTCACCGATTAAGAATATAAAAAATAAAGGAAAACGTCTTTTTAATTCTGCGGTGTTTATGCAGGATCAAAAAGTGGTTTCCATTCACCATAAAGGCTTGCTCCCCACTTATGATATTTTTGACGAATACCGATATTTTGAGCCAGCAAATACCTTCAATATAATCAATTTTAAGGGCAAGAAAATAGCGCTAACCATTTGCGAAGATTTGTGGAATGTGGATGATAATCCGCTTTATACCATCAATCCGATGGATGAATTGTTTAAATCTCAGCCCGACTTTATCATCAATATTGCAGCTTCACCTTTTCATTATAAACAAGCTGAATTAAGAAAAGAGACTTTATTGGAGAATGTGAAAAAATATGAACTGCCCTTGGTGTATGTGAATCATGTGGGCGCTCAAACTGAATTATTGTTTGATGGAGGTTCGTTGGTTTACGATGCGGATGGAAACCTGGTTTGTGAAAGTGACTATTTTAAAGAAGATTTAAAAGTTGTTGATCTGGATGAGATTATCGAATCCAAAGCCAAGAAAGTAAATTCCTTCAAGCCATCAAAAATTGAGCTTATTCATGATGGCTTGGTGATGGGTGTTCGGAATTATTTTAGCAAACTAGGATTTAAAAAAGCAATTTTAGGCCTGTCAGGTGGGATTGATTCGGCGGTAACTGCTGTCATTGCAGCTGAAGCGCTTGGAGCTGAAAATGTAACAGGAATTTTATTACCCTCTCAATTTTCATCAGATCATTCTGTGGCCGATGCCGAGCAATTGGCTAGAAATTTAAAATGTATTCACGATATTATTCCGATTGAAGATTCATTTAAAACCATTGAGCAAAGCCTTAAAAATCAATTTAAAGATTTACCCTTTGGACTGGCCGAAGAAAATATTCAGGCCAGAGTCAGGGGTGTTATATTGATGGCATTGTCCAATAAATTTGGTTCTATTTTATTGAACACTTCTAACAAAAGCGAGGCAGCAGTTGGTTATGGAACTTTATACGGTGATATGAATGGAGGGATTTCAGTTTTGGGAGATGTCTATAAAACTGAAGTGTTTGAGTTGGCCAGATATATAAATAGGGATCAAGAAATCATTCCTGAGAATAGCATTTCTAAACCCCCATCTGCCGAGCTCCGACCTGATCAAAAAGATTCAGATTCCTTACCCGATTATAACATCCTTGATCAAATTCTATATCAGTATATTGAGCTCAGAAAAGGCCCTTCTGATTTAAAGAAAATGGGTTTTGATGAAGAAGTTGTAAATCGTACGCTGAAGATGGTTAATACCACTGAATATAAGCGGTATCAAACACCTCCTATATTAAGAGTTTCGCCAAAAGCATTTGGAATGGGCAGGCGAATGCCCATTGTTGCCAAATATCTATCGTAAATCTTATTAAAGATTTACTGCTTCAACTGATTTGATTTGCGGTAATGCCTTTTTAACAGCTGCTTCAACGCCATTTTTAAGAGTCATGGTGCTGTATGGACATGATCCACAAGCTCCTGTTAATTCAACATTTACTACCATATCATCTGTAATATTTACAAATTTGATGTCGCCACCGTCTTGTTGTAAATAAGGTCTAACCTGATCAATAATGTTTAATACTTTCTGCTCCAGTTCTTTATTATTCTCGCTCATCAGTAATTTAGTTTAATATATAAAAATGCAAATGTATAAATTTTTGCTTATTAAGTTTGATTTGGAATAAAACTTATTACAAATTAGAACTTTGTATGTTTTGAACCATGATTCAAAAAGATTGATAGACTTTAGATGAATAAGGGTCTTTCTAAAGTCTAAAATCTTGTGTCTTCTGTCTTATGAAGTTTGTTTGATTAAGTTTTCTGCCAATTTCGCATATGCTTTTCCAATAGCACCATCATCATTTAAAACCATTGGACTTCCGTTATCTCCAGCTTCAGCGATAGCCTCAACCAAAGGGATGTTGCCTAAAAATGGAATCTTCGCTTTTGAGGCAAATTCTTCAGCATTTCCTTTTCCAAACAAATAGTATTTTTTGTCGGGTAATTCAGGAGGGGTGAAGTACGCCATGTTTTCGATCACTCCTAAAACAGGAACATTGATTTTTTCTTGTTTAAACATGGTGACAGCCTTTTGAACATCTGAGATGGCAACCTGCTGTGGAGTGGTAACGATGATTGCTCCGGTAACCGGATACGATTGCGTAAAGGTTAAGTGAATATCACTGGTGCCGGGAGGAAGATCTACCAGCATAAAATCGATATCGCCCCAAACGGCATCATTAAACAATTGATTTAAAGCATTAGATGCCATGGGTCCCCTCCAGATAAGTGCCTGTTCGGGATCAACAAAAAAGCCGATCGATAAAATTTTAATTCCGTATTTTTCGATGGGGAGTACTTTGGTTTTACCATTTACTTCCGTTGCCGATGGTTGGGTGTTTTCCAATCCGAACATGATGGGCATGGATGGCCCATAAATATCTGCATCGAGCAATGCAACCTTTTTGCCTTGCTTTGCCAACGCAATGGCTAAATTACTGGCTACTGTAGATTTACCTACTCCACCTTTTCCGGATGCAATTCCGATGATGTTTTTTACGCCCGACAGCGGTCCTTCGCCGCTATCTTTTTGAGCAATCGGGTTCACTTCAACCTGAATGTCTTTTCCAAATTTGTCCTGAATTGCAGAAGTGCAATTCTCCATCATTAATTTAATTCCCGGGTCTTTAAGTTCGGGAAACACTAAATTGAAACTCACTTCTTTTTCTTTAATTTGAAGGTTTTCAACCATTTTTAGATCAACAATATTTTCTCTTTTTGGAAAATAAATGATTTGCTTCAACTGCTCAAATATTTCTTCTTTTTGCATGTTGTATTATTAAAAAAATTATTCTTATTTAGATTTGGTAAAATTAAGTATTTCGGCTGAGATAAAACTTAATTATGGCAATTCTTTTGAGGGATCCCAGAAATATTTTTCAAATTCAACAATTTGATCATTTTCTACTTTTATGCCTTCGTTTTCAAGAAGTTTTTGCATAATGGTTGGGTCGCCAAAATGATGTTTTCCGGTTAATACACCTGCGCGATTTACCACCCGATGTGCGGGAATTTCTTCTTCAGCAAGATGAGAGCCATTCATGGCCCAACCCACCATGCGGGCAGAGCCTTTGCTTCCTAAATAGGCTGCAATGGCACCATAGGTGGTGAAGCGCCCAAACGGAATCAGTTGTGCTGTTTGATGTACTTTTGCGAAAAAACTTAATTCATCAGACATTGAGTTGGAGCTTTAAATAATTAATCTTTACTCCCTGATTTAAATATTGATTTTCGTAAAAAGTTTGTATGCTTTTTACTTCTTCATCAATATCAGAATTGTATAAATCTTTGGTGCTTGCTAATAATTTATGCCCGCCTGTTTCAACCACTTCAAGACAATATTCAAAAAGCGGTAAATTATCAGTTTTTAAATGTACTATCCCATTCGGTTTTAAAAACTTTTTATAGATGTCCAAAAATCGTTGAGAGATCAGGCGTTTACGTTCTTTGTAAGATTTGGGCTGAGGGTCAGGAAAAGTAACCCAAATTTCGCTGATTTCATTTTGGGCAAAATAATAATCAATTTCCTCAATTTTAGTACGGATAAATGCCGTGTTTTCGAGTTTTAATTCCTGCGAAGATTTAGCGCCTCTCCAGATTCTTGCTCCTTTTACATCTACACCTATATAATTATTTTCGGGATGCTTTTGAGCCAAACCAACGGTATATTCTCCTTTTCCGCACCCCAATTCAAGAATGATGGGATGCTCATTTTTAAAAAAGGTATTCCACTTTCCTTTACGCTCACATCCAAACTCCATTAAATCGAGATATTCGATTTGCATCAGGTTATGAAAGGTGAGGTTTTCGTTGAATTTTTTAATTTTATTCTTTGCCACCTAATCAATTTTTTAGGCTGCAAATTTCGGAAATATTTTTAATAAGAAAAACTAAATGGATAAAATCCAGGCGGATGGATTTTCATCTTTTCTGATGATGGCCAATTGGCGGTTTGCGATTTTTTCATCGCTGTAAGAATTAAAACAAACCCGATATTGGTCGAATTTATTTTTACCTGCCAATTTAGCTTCAAATCCTTTTTGTTTCAGCGCTAAAATATATTTATTGGCATTTGAAATGTTTTGAAAAGATCCGGCAATGATATAAAACTGAGGAGTTGCAGGCTTTTGATCCAATTTGATTTCTGAGGTTTTGATGGGTTTAACCGTCTCCTTTTTAACAACTTTTACTTCTTCTGCTTTTGGAGCTAATTCTTTTTTAATTTCAGGAACAACATCCTCTTTTTTCAAGCCATCTGTATTCAAACCCTTGGTTTCTTCGATGAGCTTATTTACCAGCTTTTCATAAGTTTCTTCAAGAGATTCAGGTTTTGCTTCCGGTTCTGGAATTTTTGTAGGCTCTTCATCATCCAACTTATAATTAATCTTTAATTTTTCACCGACGTCTTTGAGTTGATCTCCAAAATTAAAGGCCTTATCCAAACCAAGTTCTTCATAATTTTCGATGAAATAATCGTTGGGGCTTGTATAAAAAAATGGAATTAAGGAAGAATAATTATTGTAATACTCCTTTACAGTGGCAAACCTAAAAATAACCAATGCCGAAATAAAAATCAAAATAACAATGGCTGATACGTTTAGACGGATGTAACGAGGTTCGTTCGACTTCTTCTTGACTTGTTTTTCAACTTTAGTTTTTTGATGAACCTCAGCTGTTTTTCGGTCTTTATTAACTTGTTTTTTTATGGGTCGTCCTCCAATGTTTCTTTTTATCGGAGGAGAAATAAAACTTTTCAGTCCGTAAGAATCTGCCAAATAGTTTTGCGTTGAGTCTGCTTCGAAAGATTTAAAACCTTTTTCGTCTAAAAAAATACTTCCAACTTTGCGGAAATTAATTCTTTTCCCATCTTTTAGCGCTTCTTCGCATTTTTGTACGAAATTTTCCAGACTGTTTCTGGCTTCAGCGTAAGTTATTTTTTCGGAACTGGCAATGTGGTTAATGAGCAGCCCGTCGTTAACTTTTAAGTGAGCATTAAAAACGATTTCTTTTGTAGGAGGAATAAAGTGATTTTGAACGGGATGAATTTTAGCCGGAATTTCTTTGGTGATGAAACCCCCAAAACCTGGAATAACGATGCATTCGTATTCAAACAAAAGGTCTCCAATGTAACGGGCAATTTTCATCTATGTTTCCTTATTTTCGGTGTTTTGCTAAATTACGACTGATCAAAACAATTTTCAAATATTGTTAACAATTTTTTTTAGATCTTCAGGCCGATCAATTGATATGTTTTCTATTTCGGTGATCCTGGTTTTAATTTGATATCCATTTTCTATCCATCTGAGTTGTTCAAGATTTTCAGATTTTTCAAGTTTTGATTTCTCAAGACTTGAAATTTCGTCAAGAATATTGGTCTTAAAACCGTAGATACCAATGTGTTTATAGAAGTCGTTTTCTTCTGTCCACTTTTTTTGATCCACATCTCTTAAAAATGGAATCGGTGATCTGCTAAAATAAAGTGCCTCCTGTTGATGACCGATCACAACTTTAACGACATTCGGATTAAAAAGTTCGTCCGATTCATCAATTTTTTTAATTAAAGTTGAAATTTCTGTTTTTGCATCTTCTTCAAAGCTCTGAACCAACATATCAATTTGATCAGGATTTAAAAAAGGTTCATCTCCCTGAATATTGATTGCAACCTCAAAAATTTGTTGCCGGGCAGCAAGTTGTTGTAAAACTTCCTGGCATCGATCCGAACCACTTGGGTGTTTTTTACTTGTCATCGAAACCTTGCCCCCGAATGCAATTACGGCATCATAAATCCGTTCATCATCGGTTGCAACAATAACTTCATCTAATTTTTTTGCTTTACTGGCGTTTTCAAAAACATGCTGGATCATGGGTTTCCCCGAAATCATGGCCAGAGGCTTGCCGGGAAATCGGCTCGAATCATATCGTGCAGGAATAATTCCAATGATTTTCATATTCTTTTAGTATAATTTGGCTCCGGATGGCACTTCTGTGTTTGGAACCACCAAAACGGTGTTCCCTTTTTCATCTGGTACTCCCAAAGTTAATACTTCGGAAATGGCCGGACCAATTTGGCGTGGAGGAAAATTAACCACTGCCAGTATTTTTTTATGAAGTAAATCTTCCTTACTATAATTTTGAGTAAGTTGTGCGCTTGATTTTTTAATCCCAATCTCACCCCCAAAATCGATCAGTAATTTATAAGATGGATTTCTTGCTTCAGGAAAATCTTTAACTTCAATAATCTCCCCAATCCTGAAATCAAGTTTGTCAAAGTCTTCAATTGTTGCCATTAAATATCTTTAAAAAAGTCCGTGAATTTCGGCATTGATCTTTTCGATAATCATTCCTAAATCTTCGGGTTTCGATTCAAAATCAATATCGTCAACATCGATGATTAATAATTTTCCGGCTTCATATTTGGTAATCCATCCTTCATATCTTTCATTCAATAATTTCAGATAATCCAAACGAATTGATTCTTCATATTCCCGGCCTCTTTTTTGAATTTGATTAACCAGGTTTGGAACCGTTGATCGTAAATAAATGAGCAGATCGGGAGGCTGAATGAATGAACTCATCAACTCAAACAGCGAACTGTAATTTTCAAAATCACGGGTAGACATTAAATTCATCGAATGCAAATTGGGCGCAAAAATGTAAGCATCCTCATAAATGGTTCGATCCTGAATGACCGTTTTGCCACTTTGGTGGATTTTAATGACCTGTCGGAACCTACTGTTCAAAAAATAGACTTGCAAATTAAACGACCATCGTTGCATGTCTTCGTAAAAACTGTTGAGGTAAGGGTTGGTGTCAACATCTTCAAAATGAGCTTTCCATCCAAAGTGTTTTGAAAGTAGTTTAGTTAAGGTGGTTTTTCCAGAGCCGATATTTCCAGCTATAGCTATGTGCATTCTTCTAAGTTTTTAATTCATTACGAAGTTAAAAAAAACAGCTAAACAGCAAACAAATTTAAACATTAAGATTCTTCAAAAGTTCATCAATGAAAATCCTGTTGTTTGAGAGTCGAGGGACTTTATTTTGACCTCCCAATTTCCCGCGTTTTTTCATCCACTTATAAAAAGTGCCCTTTGGAACTTGCCTTAAAAGGGGCTTTTGTAAGATCATATCATTGTATCTTTTTGCCTCATAATCGGAATTCAGATTTTGCAAAGCCAGATCCAGCGAATTGGTAAACTTTTCAAGATTTTCAGGATCCGTTTCAAATTCAACAATCCATTCATGACCAGCACTCTCATCATCTTTAAAGTAAATAGGAGCGGCAGTATATTCAGTGATGATGGCTTTGTTTTCGGAGCAGGCTTTCTCCAGCGCTTTTTCAGCATTGTCGATAATTACTTCTTCGCCAACAGCATTTATGAAGCTTTTGGTACGACCTGTAATTTTAATTCGATAAGGAGAAAGATTTGTAAATTTTATGGTGTCACCAATCATATATCGCCATAGTCCTGCATTGGTAGTAATCAGCATGGCGTAATTGGTGTTTAGCTCAACCTGACCCAATGGAAGTGGTTTTTTGATTTCCGAGTCGATTTGATCCATGGGAAGAAATTCATAAAAAATCCCATAATCCAACATCAATAATAATTCATTGGAGTCGGGTTGATCCTGAATTCCAAAAAATCCTTCTGAAGCATTATAAGTTTCAACAAATTTCATTTTCGCCGAAGGGATCAGTTTCATAAATTGTTCGCGATAGGGTGCAAAATTTACTCCTCCATGAAAAAAGACTTCCAGGTTGGGCCAAACGTCGGAGATGTTTTCTTCTCCGGTAATTTCAAGAATTCGTTTCAGGAGCAATAAGTTCCATGAGGGAACACCCGACAGGCTTGAGATGTTATGCGGAGCGCAGGTTTTTGCCATCTCATCAATTTTTTCTTCCCAATTATCCATGAGGGCAACACTACGTTTTGGAACGCGCATAAATTCAACCCAGAAAGGTAAGTTTTGAATGATGATGGCCGATAAATCACCGGTATAATATTCTTCATTGTCAACCTCTTTGATGCGATGGCTGCCCCCTAAAGCCAATCCACGGCCATCTAAAAGATTGGAGTCGGGATTGTTGTTCAAGTAAATTGAGAGCATGTCTTTGCCTCCTTTGTAATGGCAATCTTCTAACGATTCTTCACTAACTGGAATAAATTTGCTTTTGTCGCTGGTGGTTCCTGATGATTGCGCAAACCATTTAATTTCGGAAGGCCACAAGAGGTTTTGCTCGCCATTTCGTAAACGCTCAATATAAGGTTTTAAAGAATCGTAGTCGTTGATTGGAACCTGTTCACAGAAATCGTGATAGTTGTTAATTTGCTCATAATGATATTTTTGACCCCATTCTGTGTTTTTTGCGGCACCAATAAGTTTTTTTAACCATTCATCCTGAACTTCATGAGGGTATTTCTTAAACAGATCAATCTGATGAACCCTCTTTTTAATGAGCCAGGAAAGAACCGAATTTAGAAGTGCCATAAATGAATGGTTGAGTTATCAATAGCTGAATTGCTTGCTCAAAGTTACTAATTTTGAATGTTATTTTACAGAAGTCTGATTAAAAATAATTCAGTTTTCCTGAAGTTAATTTCAGTATTTTTACAACAGTTAATTAGTTAAAACATCTTTAAATGATTTCATTTCCAAATTGTAAAATTAACCTGGGCCTAAATGTTGTTCAAAAAAGAGCAGATGGATTTCACAATATTGAGACTGTTTTCTATCCAATTGGGTTGAATGATGTTTTAGAAATTGGCGAAGCTGAAGAAACAAATTTTGTTTCAACAGGATTAAAAATCTCTGGTGATACTAAAAATAATTTATGCCTCAAAGCTTATCAGTTGCTCAAAAATGATTTTCAGTTACCTGATATTAAAATCCATTTACATAAAGTTATCCCGATGGGAGCAGGCTTGGGAGGGGGATCCTCAGATGCAGCTTTTACGCTGAAGCTCCTGAATGATTACTTTAATCTCAAAATTTCAGATCAAGATTTGATAAAATATGCCTCAAGTTTGGGTGCAGATTGTGCCTTTTTTATCAAAAACAAAGCCGTTGCAGCTTCAGAAAAAGGGGATGTTTTTGAAAATTTGCAAATTGATTTAAAAGCTTATCAAATTGTAATTGTTGTGCCAAAAGTTCATGTAGATACAGCACAGGCCTATTCAAAAATTGCCCCAAAAGAAGTCATGAATAAACCTAAAGAAATCATTGAAAAACATAAAATTGAGGATTGGAAATCTCTTTTAATTAATGATTTTGAAGGGCCAATTTTTAGCATGCATCCTGAGCTTAAGCAAATAAAATCGGAACTTTATAAACAAGGAGCAGTTTATGCAGCCATGAGTGGGAGTGGTTCTGCATTGTTTGGATTGTTTGAAAGTACTATTGATTTATCAGAAAAATTTAGGGGTGATTTCTATTGGTCATCCATATAATAAAAACCCGTTCCAACTATTTCGTTGTTTAAATCGTCTTTATAAAAAAGAATAGAATTTGAAGCCAAAAAATGAAGTTCACTATGAGTTAATCAATCTGTGTATCAGAGGTGATTCGCGAGCACAATACCGGCTTTATAAACTTTACTCAAAGGCGATGTATAATATTTGTAGTCGTATGTTAACCAAAAGGCACGAAGCCGAAGATGTTCTTCAGGAAGCATTTGTAAATGCATTCCGGAACCTGAAGCGTTTTAAAGGTGACTCAACTTTTGGTGCATGGCTCAAACGTATAGTAATTAATCAGTGCATCAGTCAATTGCGTAAAAACAAACCTGTATGGGTTGACATAGATGATGCTGACTTCAGTAATTCTGAAGTGTTCGATTCCTTAGATTATTCGGCCTTTGATGCCGATTATATCCATCAAGCCATAAAAGAATTACCCGAAGGATCCCGGGCAGTTTTTAATTTATTTGCTTTGGAAGGTTATAAGCATAAGGAAATAGGAGCATTGTTGGAAATTTCTGAGTCAACCTCTAAAAGTCAATACATCCGGGCGCGATCTATTTTGATGAATAAATTAAGTGTAGTATTAGATGAAAACTAATTTTGAAGATTATTTGAAGAAGAACAGAGCATCGCTGGATATTGAAGATCCTGATGATGATTTTATCTGGTCGGGTATTCAAAATGACCTTAGAGCAAAAAAGTCGTTCAACTTTTTCAGTTGGAAAATGGCAGCCATCGTCTTAATTGCTTTGATGAGTGGTTTTATGCTGAATTCAATTATCAATCAAAATTCAAAAGTAGTTCTTCTAAGCCTGGCCGATATTTCACCTGAATATGCGCAGCAAGAGCGTTTTTATCAAGCTGCCATACAGCAGAAATGGGATCAGATTAATGAAGAGAAAATTGAACGATCCGACTATCGCGATCTTTTCAAAGAAATGGATCTTCTTGAAAAAATGAAAGTCGAGACTTTAAAAGATTTAGAAGAACTTGGCGGAAATCCACGTTTGGTTAAAACATTATTTGAGTACTACGAAATTAAGGTTCGATTGCTTGAAATTATGTTGGCCGAAATTGACAAAAAGAAAAATGACGAAATTAAAAATCAGAACAATGAAAAATATATTTAAAAAATCAGCTCAATTCATATTAGTTGCCTCCTTTCTGAGTTTTGCAATGGGTGCAGAAGCTTATGAAAAAGAAGGAAAGATTGAGAAAAGTTTCGATATTGGTAAAGATACCCGCATTGAATTTTCAAATAAAAGCAGTGATTTGAATATAAAATTGTGGAACAAACAGGCCGTTAAATTAGAATGCTTTTATAAAATCAGAGCCAATGATGAAGAAGACGTAATGACCACCATTGAAGCTCTGGAAGATCTTGAGATAGAACAGTCAAGCAGATTATTGAGTGTAAGAACCGGTATTTTTACCAAAATTAATTCAACGGTAATTTCAGGATTGATTAAAAAGTTTGTAGGAACACTTACTTCAGGTAAAGTGGTAAGATTAAAAGAGTATAAAATTGAATATATACTCACCCTGCCAGATAATCATGAATTCATGTTAAAGCAAAAATATTCTGATGTTTCTATGCCTGATTATTCAGGAGAAGTTGAATTGGATTTGTATGATGTAAATATGACAGCAGGCCGATTAGATTATGCCAAACAATTAAAAACCAAATATTCTGATTTGCATTTCGAAAGTTTGGGAAATTGTATCATTGACCTATACGATACAGATGTGAAATTAGGATATATGGGCGACCTCAAATTAAAATCTAAATATTCAAAATTTGAGTTGAATGAAGTAGGTTCGGTGATTTTGGATTCTTATGATGATAAATTATTTTTTCCGAAAATAGCTTCAATAAAAGGGAGTGCAAAATACACTGATTTGAATATTGGAGACGTAGATTTTGCGGAATTAAATTTATACGATTGCGAATTAAGAGCTCAGGATTGTGAGAGTTTGAAATTGACCGGTAAATATTCGGGTATCGTTCTTGAGAAGGTTAATATTTTTGAGTATCCAGAAAGTTATGATAATACCGTAAAAGCAAATTTTGTCGGTGAATTTTCATCAGATTCAAAATATACCGAGTTTGAATTTGGGCATGTGGCTGGTATGATTGATTTGAGTACTTATGACGATAAACTTATCGTAGATCAAATGGATGCTGATTTTTATTCCATAAAAGTGAATGGGAAATATACCGATGTTTCTATTAATTTAAACGGAAAAGCAAAGTTCTTTTTGGATGTTAATTTTAAGTACACCAAATACGAATTACCAGAGGATGTTTTGTATTCGGATGTGAATACCAAAAGCAGTCAGTTCATTGCGTCTGGTCGAACCGAAGGCTTAAAAAAAGACGATCAGGTAAAGGTTAAGAAAAATGAGGCTGGTATTAGAAAAGCCAATATTGGTAAACTGATGATTGAACAATATGATGGAACATTGAAAATCAAATAGATATTCACTAAATGAAGAGAAAGGTCGGATGGCGAAAGTTGTCCGGCTTTTTTTGTGAAACTAATTTTTATAAGCGCAAGTGCAGTAAAAATTTTATTTGAACGAATCCCGATAGTGAAACATATCGGGATAAATGAATTTATTTTCCGCTACTTGATGCGAATTATTAAAGGCAGGTCAATTAATAATCTGTTAATCTGGTGCACGGAGTTTTATTTGGGCGTAGTTTTTAGGAGAATAATTCCGATCACACTAAAAATGATGTTGGGAATCCAGGCTGCATAGAGCGGTGATAAATTTCCGAAGGTTGCAAAAACCGTTGAAACCTGCATGAATAGGATAAATGAGAAGGCGATTCCAAGTCCTAAACCCAGGTGCATTCCCATGCCACCTCTCATTTTTCGACTGGATAATGAAACGCCGATGAGCGTCATGACGATGGTTGCAAAAGGAGAAGCAAGTCGCTTTCCTTTTTCAACCTCATAATATTTTACATTTTCGGAACCTTTCAGGTGTTCTGACGCAATTTTCTCATTCAACTCCCAGTAATTCATGATCTCGTAATCCTCTTTCTGAATGTAGAGGTCTTTAGGAGATAAAGCCAAAGTAGTATCTATGGATGTTCCCTTAATCAGGGCTTCATCGGCTCCATCCATGATATGAATAAAATAATCTTCGAGATGCCACTTCATGATAGCAGTATCCCATTTTAGTCGTTCGGCACTTAGTTTGTATTTTAACTGATTTTCTTCAAATTTTTCAAGGGTAAATTTAAATCCCATATTGGTGGTGATGCTAAAATTTTGGACATACACAAACTCCCCTGGGCTGATTTGCAAATGAATGTTTCTGTCTTTGCTTTTGGTCAGTTTTTCCATGTATTTATCTTTAAATTCTCTCCGGTTTTCATTGGCCGGTGGTATTAAGAAATTGGATAAATAAAAAGAAAAAATAGCTAGAAAAGCTGCTGAGATCATATATGGTCTCAGAAATCGGTTATAACTAATTCCACTGTTTAAAAAGGCTACAATCTCAGTCCCTGAAGCCAGTTTTGAAGTGAAGAAAATAACCGAGATAAAGGTGAATAAATAAATAAAAAGATTGATGAAATAAGGGATAAAATTTAAATAATAATCAAAAATGATGTTCTTTAAAGGGGCATCATTTTCTAAAAACTCATCGATGTTCTCACTGATATCAAAAACGATCACAATTATAATCAACAAACCTATTGCATAAAAAAAAGTACCCAGAAATTTTTTAATGATGTAGTAGTCGATTATTTTCATAAAAGATTGCAAACTTATTTTACTTGAGTCAAATTATTTTGAGCAAAGATAGAAAACCTCAACCAAGAAATTAAATCCTTGAAGAAAGCTTTTTAACCATGATGTTTTTCCAGTTTGCGAAATCCCCTTCCAGAATATGTTTTCTGGCCTCTTGTACCAACCATAAATAAAATGCCAAATTATGCAAACTGGTAATCATACCTCCTAAAATTTCATTGGCGGCAAACAAATGTCTTACATAAGCTTTGGTATATTGTTGGTCAACATATGAGGTTCCATTGGCATCCAAAACACTGAAATCATTTTTCCACTTTTCGTTTTTAATGTTGATGATTCCTTCGGAAGTGAAAATGATTCCATGTCGGGCATTTCTTGTTGGCATTACACAGTCAAACATATCAATGCCCAAAGCGATGCTTTCAAGAATGTTTTCGGGCGTTCCAACGCCCATTAAATATCGGGGTTTATCTTTGGGTAAAATATTGCAAACCACTTCAGTCATTTCGTACATTATTTCGTGAGGCTCTCCAACCGACAAGCCTCCAATGGCGTTTCCATGTGCGTTTTGTTCCGCAATAAACTCTGCAGATTTTATCCGTAAATCTTTGTAAACACTTCCCTGAACAATCGGAAACAACATTTGATTGTAACCATATTTGGGGTCGGTTTCATCAAAGCGTTGAATACAACGTTTGAGCCACCGATGGGTTAAATCCAAAGAGTTTTTTGCATAGTCGTATTCGCAAGGATAAGGAGTACATTCATCAAATGCCATCATAATATCTGCACCGATGGTTCGTTGGATATCCATCACTCCTTCAGGGGTAAATTCGTGTTTTGATCCATCAATATGAGATCGGAAAAGCACCCCCTTCTCATTTAATTTTCGCGTATTTGCCAACGAATAAACCTGGTAACCACCGCTGTCGGTAAGTATGGGTTTTTCCCAACCGTTGAATTTATGAAGTCCTCCTGCCTGTTCAATGATATTCAGACCCGGCCTTAAATATAAATGATAAGTATTTCCCAAAATTATTTGAGCCTTGGTGTCGTTTGATAAATCCGGAATTTGAACTGCCTTTACAGCACCAGCAGTTCCTACGGGCATAAAAATTGGCGTTTCTATAGGCCCATGATCTGTTTGTAAAACACCTGCACGGGCATTTGAATTCTTATCTGAGGTATTTATTGAAAATTTCATTTTTAAAAGATTCTGTCATTAATATTTATAAACATTTATTCAGTGAGCTTTTTATTAAGAAAAATAAAGAATTTCATGTTTATAAAAAATTGCTCTAAGATAAATTTAATTGGTGAAGAATGAATAATTTTACTTTTTAATTATAGAAAAATGGATATTCCTATTCCTGAACTTTCATTACCCTTTGTTTTGTTTTCGATATTTGCGATTGCCTTTGTTGATCAGCTCATTTATTATTGGTTCGTATTTAGTAAGTTGGCTTTTCATCGGCCAAAAAAACAAGGCAAAAAGCCATCACCCGTCTCCGTAGTCATTTGTGCCAGAAATGAATATCATTTGTTGAAAAAAAATTTATCAAAAATACTGGAGCAGGATTATCCAGATTTTGAAGTGGTTGTGGTTAATGATTCTTCAACCGATGAAACCATCGAGTTTTTGAAAGATTGTGAAAGAAAATACTCAAATATCAGCATTGTAAATATCACCCAAAATTTAAACTTTTTTAGCGGTAAGAAATTTCCTTTATCGCTGGGGATAAAATCTGCAAAAAACGAATTGCTCCTTTTAACAGATGCAGATTGTGAGCCAGCTTCTAATTCATGGTTGAAAAATATGGCCTTGGCATTCACACCCAAAACAGAAATTGTACTGGGTTATAGCCCAATAAAACCAGCCAAAGGGTTCTTAAACACCTTGATGCGTTATAATACCATGCAAACTGCCATACAGTATTTATCTTATGCGTTAATGGGTAAAACATATATGGGTGTCGGAAGGAATCTGGCTTATCGAAAATCGATGTTTTATAAATCAAAAGGTTTTATTTCTCAGTATAAATTACAATCGGGGGATGATGATTTATTCATTAATCGCGTAGCCACTAAAAAAAATACAAGAATAGAGGTTCATCCTGATAGTTTTATGTTTTCAGATGGGAAGCCAAATTTTTCGTTGTGGTTCAGAATGAAAAAACAAACCATAAATATCGCAAGATATTATAAAGGAGGAACCAAATTTTTAAGAGGTAATTATAATCTGAGTCAGTTTGTCTTTTATGCTTTGTTTGTCGTACTGTTGATTTTGGGATACAATAGTTTGTTTGTTCTTACGTTATTTGCTTTTAGGTTATTAACTCAGCTATTGATCATAAAAAAATGCATGTTCGTTTTATCAGAACGTAAATTATTATTAATTTCACCTTTACTAGAATTGCTCATGATGTTCTTGCATATTTCTGTAAGAATTTCAAATATATTTATTAAACAAAATAAATGGAAGTAGGATCTCACCTGACAGAGAAAGGCTTACGTGACTATAAACTGGTACAATTGGCTGTAAAAACCGGTGATCAGAAAGCTTTTGCGGAGTTGATGAATAATTATCGGGATTCTTTGTACTTTATGTTACTTAAGATGACCAATAATCCGCATGATGCGGATGATTTGACCATTGAAGCTTTTGGAAAAGCATTTAAAAAACTTGAACAATACACCCCCAATTATGCTTTTAGTACCTGGTTGTTTAAAATAGCATCCAACAATTGCATTGATTTTATCAGAAAGAAAAAGAAAAACACATTCTCATTAAACAATAAAGGCGTTGATGATAACAGTCATGAAATGGGCGATCGGATTCCATCTCAAACCCTCGACCCTGAAGAGCGAATTATCAAGAAACAAAAAATAGAAATGATGCGCGAAGTGGTTGAAAAATTGAAACCACATTACCGTACCCTCATCGAATTAAGGTATTTTAAAGAGTATTCTTATGAGGAAATCTCAGAAGAACTTCAACTCCCATTGGGAACTGTTAAAGCTCAGTTGTTCCGGGCCCGTGAATTTCTTTTTAACATCCTAAAAAACCGACCCGAGAAGTTTTAAAGCTTAAGATATAATGATCAGGGATGATATCCTATGAAGGATATCATCCTTTGTTTTTGAGGTGAAGCCTTGCAGTAAAAGTTATGTTTACTACCTTTCTTTCCAGCGATAGCTTTCATATTTGTCGAGCCACAAATGATCTGAGCTGGTATTCAGGAGAAAATCCTGAACCAGTCGGGCGTAAGCCTGATCATTTTTGAGCGACATAAACATATGGTTATCATTGCATAAAAATAAATTGCTGTTTTTAAAAATGGCTGAAAGATAAATGGAAGTGCGATAGTCGGCAACATGATCGTGGCTTGCAGATAAGATGAAGACTTCTCCTTTAAAACCCCTGGCGGTTGATGGTTTAAAATAAGGTTTAAAGGCAATCTTGTTTTTTCCCATCAAAGCAATCAGTTCTTTGGCGACATTATAGCTGCTCTCAAGTTCCGGATAAATAATTTTAGGATCTGGTTGCCAGCTTTTTAATAAGGGTGCAATAAATTCGAAGATTCTGACTTTAATCGGAATGCCGTATTCCGAATTTACATATTCATTAATTCCATTGATTTGATAGTCTTTTTTGTATCTGTTGATACTGGTAGTGTCTTGGTTATAAAGATGGTTGATGAGTGCAATGCGTGAATGATCTAAATAATCCAGATCCACAAAGAAATTTTGACGTTGTAATAAATGGCAAACTTCTTCACGGTTAAAAACACCCGACTGAAGAATGGAATCTATTTGTGTTTTTGCCAAGGGGTGGCGCTTTAAGAAATCACGTTGAAAATTATCGTGCAGGGTCCCGATTTTTTGCTCTAAAACCAGACTTACACATGAGGCCATAAACACTTTACTTATGGGTGATTCGGGAAAAACAGATAGATATTCAGAAATTAAAAAGGAACCACCCGAATTTCCATATAAAAAAACTGATTTTTCATTTTTTAATACATGTTTTCTTACAAATTCAATATCACTCACATATTGAAATGCATTAAAAAGTTCGTAAGCTTTACTCCAGTTGGTATTGTTGTTTTTGTCAATAGCTTTTGTACGGAGGCTCTTATTATTACCTCTTGTAACAATACCCAGAACATTTATTCCTTCTCCAAAATACTGCTCTTGTATCTTTTTTACCCGTCCTTTGCGAACAAAAAATTGTTGGGCATCAGCAACCACAATCACGGTGGGTAATTGTTCATCGAAGGCGGCTCCAAATTCATAATATAAATCGAAATGTTCCTTGTCGGGAAAATGGTGATTAATTGGTACTTCAATGTTTTCAGGGAATACGCTTTTGAAAAGTCCCAGGCATGCAATTAAAATAAGCTTTTTCATTATAATATTTTAAAGAGTATGTTTTTTAGGTTAACATATTTAGATACTCCGCGAAAATTAAAAAGTAACAAGCTTATAAGAAAAAGGTGTGATTTTATGTAAATAGGAGGTGACACCCAAGGGGACATCACCCCTTGGGTGTATGCATTATTTATATTTCTGCTCAGAACTGAAATAGGCATTTTCCACCATTTTAATGATATCAAAACCATGATCGCCATTGGTTAAGATTACAATTCCACTTTTTGATTCCGGAAATAGCATCACTTTTGTGGCAACTCCTCTGTCACTTCCGTCATGCATAATTACATATTCACCTCTATAAAAATCTTTGACAATATACCAACCCAAACCGAATCCGCCTTTATCATCTTTTATGGCTTGAAGTCGAAGCATATCTTTGTGAGTTTCATTTGATAAACCTGTTCCCATCATAACATTTACGGCAAATAAACCATAGTCTTCGATGCTCGTAAGCACATCATCTGAAGCACAGGCATTTTTTTCCCTTTTTACCAAATTGTATGGTTTACGGTTTTTATTGTGTTCTTCGGCATAACGCGCTTTATGAAAGTTCTCGTCCCATAATATTCGGGTATCCTTCATTCCATATAGTTTAAAAACCAATGAATCGACTAGGTTTTCATAAGGGATACTGAATTTACTTTCAATGGCTCGTCTTAAATATTCAAATCCTTCGCCTGAGTATTTTATTTTTTCTCCGGGGGCCGAATTAAAAGTTAATTTTTTTGAGGCATGCATTCTTCTCCAGTTGTCAAAACCGGTGGTATGGTTAAGTACATGACGACTTGTAAGTTTCTTGTGTAATGGATCATCTTTTACGTCAGGATCAACCCAATATCTGTGCAAAGGTTCGTCTAGATCCCAATCACCATTGCTCACCAACCTAAGGGTTAATATCATTGCAATAGGCTTACTTAAAGAAGCTACATTAAAAATGGAATTATAAGGCGCAGGCGTATTTTCTCTAAGTTCACCATAAACTTTGATCTGTTGAAGTACACCATCATCGATAATTCCGATCCCTACCGCAGGCACTTTTTTTTCATGCATTAAATTTTTCAATTCATCCTGGAAACTTTGAGTATTTAACTTTTCTTTTTGTGCAAATAAACCATTGCAGGCAACGATTAACACAATTAACATTATCAGGACTTTATTTCTGTTTTTCATGATTTGTTTATGTTTGATTTTAAGGCAGTAAAAGAAATGCTGCCAAGGAAAAATTATTTTAAAATTCCTTGGTCTACCTTAATGATTTGTGGTAATTTTTGTTGTGTTTAAATTAGTTTGAAAAGAGGCTATATTGGACTGGTTTTAATTGAAATATTCAAAAACTTTAGCTTCAGCTTTCTCAATGATATCAAAACCATAGTCTCCATTGGCAAACATGATGATGCCGCGATTAGATTTGGTGAAAAGAATAACTTTCGATGCAACTCCTGCATCACCGCCTGTGTGGGTTAAGGCGGCTTCACCTTGGTAATAGTCTTGCATTATATACCAACCCAGTCCATAAGCAACATTTTCTTTAACATCTGCTTGAGGTCTGATCATATCATTATAAACTTCTTGTGTTAACCCTGTTCCTTTCAAAACATTTACAGCAAATAAACCATAATCTTCAATAGTCGTGAGTAAATCATCGGCTGCTGAAACGGTTTTTAATCTTTTTTGTAAGTTCCATGGTTTACCTTCTTTATTATGTTCTTCAGCATAACGCATTTTATGAAAGCTCTCATCCCATAATAATCTACTATCATTCATCCCAAAAGGCTTAAATATGATAGAGTCTGCAAGTTTTTCAAAAGGGATGTTGAATTTTTGTTCAATGGCATTCATAAGATATTTAAACCCTTCACCAGAGTATTTGCATTTAGTTCCTGGTTCAAAATTGAAGGTTAATTTTTTGGATGCATTATTCCACCTCCAATTGTCAAAGCCTGTTTGTTGATTTAAAATATGTCGTGTTGTGAGTTTTTTATGAGTCGGATCATCCTTGACATCGGGGTCAACCCAATATTTGCACAAAGGCTCGTCTAAATCCCAATCACCATTACTCACCAATCGGAGGGTAAGTAGCATTGAAATGGGTTTAGTTAAAGAGGCCACATTAAAGATGGCATTATAGGGGGCGGGATTACCTTCATTAAGCTCCCCGTAAACTTTTATTTGTCGAAGTACTCCGTCTTCAATAATTCCAATTCCTAAAGCTGGAACTTTTTTCTCAAGCATTAACTTTTCCAAATCATCCCGGAAAGCTTTAGTGTTTAATTTTTGTTGCTGTGCAAATAAATTAGTACTCGAAAATATTAACAATGCAATGATTAAAATAGTTTGGTAACTCTTTTTCATATTAAGGTTTTAGTAGGTTGAATTATGATTGAATTACCCCAAAGACTATGTTAATATTTAAATGTTACATATGTGTAGTTTTAGAAGATAGAATATTTACCTACCCATCGAATAGGCATTTTAAGAGATAAACAGATTAGTCTTAGAGACGACGTCCCTATCGATTCTTAAACCAAAAAATTCTCATCTAAATATTTCTGAAAGTTTGCTTTGTATTGCTCGCTAACAGGGATGTATACGTCTTTGTCGAAAATAATTCGATTGCGTTCAATGGCATTCACCTTGTTTAAGTTAACAATATAGGATCGATGGATTCGCATAAAATTTGAATCAGGAAGATATTCTTCCATTTTTTTCATGCTCATCAAACTCATCACTGCTGCTTGGTTTTCGATGTGAATTCGAACATATTCGCGCATGCCCTCAATGTATTTGATGTCGGATAAATTGATGCGTAAAATCTTATATTCTGATTTAATGAATAGGAATTTTTCATTGCTCTCGACTTGAGTATGCTCTGATAACTTAGGTCTAATTCGTTCACTGGCTTTTTCCGAAGCTTTTAAAAAGTCACTATATCCAATGGGTTTCAGCAGGTAGTCGATGGCATCTACTTTAAAACCTTCGATGGCATATTCGCTATAAGCTGTTGTAAATATTACTCTAGGCGGGTTTTTTAAGGATTTAACAAAGTCCATCCCACTCAAATCAGGCATATTGATGTCTACAAACATCAAATCAACTTCATTTTCTTGTAAATATGAGATAGCCTGAAGTGCACTCTCAAATTGCATGGCTAAAATTAAAAAAGGAGTCTTTTCAATATAGCTGGCAATTTGGCTTAAAGCTAAAGGTTCGTCATCTATGGCAATACAGTTTATCATACAGGAATACTTAAATATACACGAAATTCGGTTTCTTTGTTTTCAATTTTTAAGTCATATTTTACGCCATAAATTAAATCAAGGCGTTTCTTTGAATTCTCAATTCCTATGCCAGAAGATGCTTCATCAACATTGGAATTGTGGTTGCTATTGCTAATTTCAAATATCAGTCTATCTTCTATATGGGAAAACGAAATATTTATAAATGATGAATTCTGATAACTGATACCATGCTTAAATGCGTTTTCAACAAATGAAGTAAATAAAAGAGGTGGAATCGATTTTTGTGGCAAAGGATTTAAAATATCCAAAGTAATTTCAACTTTATCAGAAAAACGTAATTTCATTAAATCCACATAATTTCTGATAAATTCAATCTCTTTTGTAATGGGAATGTTTTCAGTTTCCGAATCATATAACAAATGACGCATCAATCTCGAAAGGCGGATAATGGATTCTTTGGCTTCTTCTGTGTTTAAATCAATGAGTGAGTGAATATTATTTAGGGTATTCATGAAAAAGTGTGGGCTGACCTGATTTCGAAGAAAAGCCAATTGAGATTCCATATTTTGTTTTTCTGCATTCATTCTCTTTTGTTCAGATTGCACCCATTTAACGGAAAGCTTTAAGCCTGTGTCAAAGCCAATAATTAAAAATGAAATCAGCATAAAACTTAAATGAGGAGGAAGCTGATTTGGGGGAGGCAATTGCTTTGGTAAACCCTGAGGTCCCGTATGTATTCCTCTGCCCAGAGGCGGTGGCTGAAATTTATTTACACCCATTGGTCTGTTTCTTGACCCATTGGCTGTATTATTGGCATCTAAAAAATGAACTCCTAAAGCCATCGAAGCAATGAGAATAATTGCACTCATCAGGAATAGCCATCTTCTGTTCTTAAAAAACAAAAAGGGCAATAATATAAAATGGTTGATGAGAAACAGAAATAAATAAGGTAAAAATGATTTCCAAACGGTAAAGACCTTTTGCCATTCAATACTGGTTTCATCATCTCCCAATAAGATGGGTGATGAAAATAATATTAACCAAAAAGTCAATATCATCAATGGCTCGAAGAAAAGGAAAAATTTCGGATATTGCTTTTTTTCTTTCATTTGATCAAATTAATTTGAGCGCCTTATATTACAAATTTAGTGATATAACAGACATGCTCCTTGTTAAATATCAGACTTCTTATTTTAGTCTAGATACAATTTTGTTTATTTTATGTAACTGCTTGATTTTTATTTTGGCCAGCTCCCAAAGGGTTGCTTTTCAAATTGCATCTGACCATCCTCACCTTTAAAGATATTAATCCAGGCTTGCCAATTTTCATCATCCAATTCGGGGTAATCTAAGCGGTAATGGCTGCAACGACTTTCTTTTCGCATGATGGAAGCTTTGAGTTTCATTTCTGCACTCAAAATCATATTTGAAGTCTCATGTGCCAGTCTGAGTTCGTGCATGTCAGCTGCTCTTAACATAGGCATATGATGATCTCTAAGTTCTTCAATATAGGCCAATGCAGCTTTTAAAAGATTCTCTTTTTTTATGTAAATAATAAAATTAGGAATCATAATTCCCTGCAAAGTTTGGGTGACCCAGGCAGGACTATAACCTGCCTCCCTTTTTAAGGGTGCAAGTATTTCATTCCGGACTTCATTTATTTTTGTTTCAGAAATTGAGGGCATTTTAACATTTTCACAATATTCTGATGCAGCTTCGGCAGCAATAGCTCCCTGAACTGCTGAGCCCGCTAATGAGGATCCTCCTTGTGTGTAAATAGCGCCAGCCATGTATGAGCCTAAAGCATCACCTGCTGCATATAAGCCCGGAATATTTGATTCACATTTATCATTGATGGGAACCAATCCTTCTGATTTGTGAATGGCCATTCCGGCAGAAGATCCTCCTACCACAGTGCCTCCCATACCCGGAGGTGCTCCTCCTTCCTTTGGCTTTCGCCTTCCATCTTTGGGTCGAGGTCTTTTACCTTCATCTTCAGGCTTGTGTGAGCCATCAGGGCCATTTCTTTTAAACTCAAGAGGAGTATATGGGCCTGTTTCTGATGTTTGCGGTTCACTCCCAGGTCTTCCCATTTGAAGCGGACTTCCGTTCATATAAGCTTTATAGTTTAAATCCACGCCTAAATCATGATGCACTTCTACTCCGGTAATACCGGGCTTTTGTTCAAACATTCCATGCCACCCATCAAAACATGAGGCAGCGTTTTCGGCTTGCCCCGGATGTCCGTCATTCCATTCTTTCCCGGTAACTTTTGCACCAATATTGTATGCCATGATGGTCCCATCATGTGTCAGATCACAAATGGGGAATCCATTGGGTTTAAAGCCCCCTGCTCCGGTACATAAAATTACACTTTTGGCTTTGTAAAAATGTACTTTTTCTTCGTCTAAGCTGAAACCTGCAGCACCGGCAATCCGACCATTTTCTTTGATCAGATGTGTGATTACAATTCTTTCTCTTAACGGAATATTTCGTTCATCTATCGGTTTTTTAAAACTATTGTTATACAGAGGGGAATCGAAAAAGCCCCACGATTTTAGATCATTCACCCGGGCTAACGAATGCTCAGCCATTTGACGGGTGTAAACATCATTGTTTGTGCCTAAAGCTGAGCGTGATACAGTATCTGCAAAATCGTCCAAACTGATTTTGGAATTTGCCGGATCATAAGAAAAAATACCTTTTGCAAAAGGCGTTTGTCCTGAGGATCCCAATCGACCCTTGGATACCATGATTACTTTTGAGCCAGCATCATGTGCTTTAACAGCAGCAAATAAACCAGCCATTCCTCCACCAATAACGAGTACATCAGTCTCATCATCCTGATACTTCATATCCTCAGGATTGATTAAAGGATTATTTGTTGCCCAGCTTGAAGGCAAACCCATCGACATAAAAGCTGCCATTCCTGCTGCTCCTCCGGCCAGTCCTAAAAATTTACGGCGCGACATATCTTGTTTTTCTTGTAAATTACTCATTTGTATTTCCTCCACTTAAAGAATTTGAAAAGTAGGTTTTCAGTAGTAAAACGATTCCACTTCCCCCAATAATTATCATGTAAACCGACATCCACATATTTGTGTGTCGTCCGAGATCGATGGCATGCCAACTGGCTAGTATGATAAAAGCGATTGATAGTAATCCGTGAAAGATCCTCCAACTTTTATAAGTTAAGCCAATTTTGTTCCTGAAGAATGAGGTAATTCCTAGGATGAGCATTATACACCAGGCGATAATTCCAAGAAGCACACCAGGGCTATTATAGGTCGAAATCATTGTGATGAAAGCTTCTGCTGGCTCAATCCCCGATTCAAAAAAACGAGGCATGATAATTAAAAAAGGATGAATCAGAAGAATGATTACAAATACATATCCAATGATTTTATGAATTTTGATAATCTTACTCATTTTGTACACTTTCAGAACCTTACGATTACTGCGTGTCAGGAAAAACTGACCCAACATGAAAAAGTATCCAAGTAAGGTGAGTAATGAGATGGCTTCTTTAAGCCAGCTTCGTTTGGGTGTATCTCCCAGTGCCCAAAACAATATTGGGAAACTCATTATGATAAAGATGGCTGCAATGACATTGTATTTTTTTATTCTATTTTCCATAATTACCCCCATGAAACAATTACTGGTATCGATTTTTCAGGTGAAATTGTAATGGCATCCACAGGGCAGTACATTCTGCATAAGTGACAGATTTGACAATCTTCCGGATATTTTATTACTGCTTTACCTGTTTTTGAATCTAGTCGGAATACATCAGTAGGGCATGTTTCAACACATGTTCCACAACCGATGCATCCGTTAATACTATCTATAGCCATAATACTATCTGTTAGGTCGTTGTTGTTTGCCTCGTTTTGAAGCATTCTTTTTTTGAAGCGCAATAAACTTTTTTTGTTGTTTTTTGCTAAGTAAAGATTTTACCTGTTTTTCAAATTTAGTTTTTAAGGCTTCCATTTCTTCACGTTTGGGACGCCCCGCTTTGGTTTTTTCTTCCATTGCTTTATAATGGGCTACATATAAATCAGAGATTTTTGATTCAACTTCTGTTGTTAATTCAAGTTCTTGTGATAATTCATCAACCATCTTTAATACTTGTTTTGTGTTGGGAACTTGTGGTGGTCCTTGCTGTGGTGGTCCTTGCTGCGCCTGGAGTACTCCCCCGATTAAAAGCATGGTGGTAATTAGGACAATAATTGTTGTGTTTATTCTATCTTTTGTTTTCATAATTATTGTGTTTTATGTTATATTTAATTGTTAATGCTATTGCAAATAGCTATTTACTGCATCATTTCGGGATTGTGCATGATTTTTAAGTGTTTCTACCGCCTGATCAAATTCGCTATTTGATCGAATAAAACTATAGCCTGATTCTTCAGCATATGCATAATCTTTAATCATTTGATAATAGTTTGAATAGCTTGAGCTCATTTCAGAAGGAGTGAATACTTCATCAATAAATTGTTGCAGATATGTTTTATAGGCCAAATCGTATTCGGGCTGGTCAATTAAATGATGGATTAAAGGCCAGGAACTTCCAACTTCATTCATCGAAAAGCTAAGCGCACCACTTTGTTTTCCGTCCTGGAATGCTTCATTATTGTCCCAAGGAATCCAGGTTAAAAGGCCATCTTTAGGGTTATTGTATAGATAGTAGTTGTGAGTCATGTTTCCGTAGGTATCCCAGTTTTGCATAACTGTATTGGCTGCTAACCATTTCAAAAACACATCCACATTAAAAACGCCTTCCAGGTTGCTTATCCATGTTTCAGTATTTGAGGTTTTGTCTGAGCTGTTAATGATGTTATACAATGATTCTACATCCGAATAATCGGCCAATTCTTCATTGGTTTTCTTTTCCATTTGACTCTCATTATAGGTTCCTTGTGCAAATGATGCAGCATTGCCATCGGGTTTATATAAGTTTCCTGAGCCGTTACTGAATTGATCCTCGATTACCGTATCATCCACTTCTTCAACCAGGGTGTAAACACCATAATATTGTGGCCCGCTTCCGTTATCCAGATATACCACACAAAAGGCGGTGTTTGATGAAGCCAATCCAAATTGTCGGAAAAGATCGGAACCCACTTTTTCACGCATTAAAGAAGCATCATCATAATTGTTCTTTAAGTTGAGTTGTCTGAATCCGTAAAAACGTTGGTTTGCAATGGCAGGGTAATCATCGTCAAATTCATCGAAGTCGAGTTTAAATGAGAATTTTTTTAATCCCGATTGATAAGTGGTCTGCAGACTTGAATTCCCTTTATAACGAATCCCTGCATGATACCATTCTCTATCATTGAAATAAAATGAGCATGGTACCCACATTGGGTCGGAAGAGGTGCTTATCGAGCCTCCCGGGCGTCCGCTACTCGAACCTAAAACAGAGGATAAATCAGACTGCATTTCTGACCAGTCATCGCTGTTGATTTTAATGTCAAAACGAAGCACCTCATTTTGATTGAAAACAACATCATAGTTGGCTTCAGAAATACTGCCATGAGTTGCATCGGTCCAATCAGTATAGTCAGTTAAGTCAATGATTTCTTCTTCAGATTCCAGAATTAAGTCGTCCTTACGACAGGCACTAAAAACAATGATGATGAGTGCCATTAATATTAAGTTGTATTTTTTCATAGCAGGGGGTTTTAAAATTTGATTTTATATCCAAGACTTATGATATGTTTGTTTTTGTATTCATTTTTATAATAATCGAATTTGTAGCTCAGGCCGATATAGTTCTTCTTAAATAATTTATAATCGGCACCAACGGTATATCGCATTTTGTATAATTTGCCATCATCCAGTTGTTGAAATGCTTCAACGGCCATCATGGGTGTAAGCTTACATTTTTTGATGTCGTATTTTAAAGAGGCTTTGTAGCGTAAAAATTCATTATCCGTAATATCGTCATCGGCATAATTACTGTACCTAAGTCTGAATGCCGCCTCAAAGCGATTAAAATCATTTTTTGCTGTTGCATCTAATGAAAAGCGATGCTGATATTCAGTAGATTTTGTATCACGTGGGTTCACTTCAAAACGATAAGTTGCACCAAATTCCAGAAATTTAAAGGCATTGTATTCAAGTTCAGTTTCAACTAGATATTTGTCGAGTGAAAAATCTTCATCAAAACGCAGTTGAGGTATGAAACTCAATTTGGTTTTTTTAAAGGGTTTGAATACCAATTCAAATTCCGTTCGGGTTTGTTGTTCGTTGGTAACCTCCTGAGCATTTACTGCAGGTATCAGAAATAAAAAACCCAAGGCAAGCCAAATATTTTTTTTCAGTTTTCTCATCTTATTTTATCTTTTTATTGTTCTCATTTGCATTATAATACAGTATGATAATTGCCGTATCTTTTAGGAAGTCTATCTTTTGGATTTCATAGCGTGTGATATTTATTCCCGTACGTTCCTTCAGGTCGGCCATAAATATTTCCTTTCTGTCTTCATGAATGTTTTCAATTTTTTCATAAACCATTTTTATGGAGAATTCCTGCTTCAGCATTAATCTTCTTTCTAAAAACCACAAGCCGAAAACGATAGCCGAATTTGTAAAAATCAATTCTGCATAACTTACTTTTTTGTTGGAAAGCGCATTGATTACTGAAATCCCAATCACAATAAATAAATAGGTCATTTCCTTAATCGGGATGGCATCGGTTCGATACCTGATAATTCCAAAAATGGCGAAGAGCCCAAGTGCAAAACCAAGTTCCAGTTTTACACTGTTTAATAAGAAACTCAGGAGAAAAACTACGGTTCCGACAGCCAGAAAACTGAAATAAAAATCTTTTCGGTTGCTGTTGCGAGCATACATATACTGCACCACCAAAAAGGTTACAAATAGGTTTAGTGCCAAACGAATCAGTAATTCGTTAAAATCGGCCACATTGATAATTTTTATGCCTAAAAAGCGAAGGTTTTCTTCCCAGCTGTTAATTTCTGCCAGATTGGAGTTTTTGACCGTATTGGCAAAGGTTTCGATAAAGTTGGATGATTCAAACATGATGTTTAATTAAGAATAAATAAATTGCTTTTTGAATGAATGGTTTTCTCAATGCTTCTTACTTTTTGCTTAAAAGCATTTCGTTTTAGTTTGGGGTCGGTTACGGTGCGGCCAATACAATATTTGCTAAATCCAGAGGTTTTTATTCGATGGTCGCGTAATGCTAATGCAAGAGAAGATGCGGCAGAATGCCCTTCTGATTTAATTTCAACAATAACCAAATTATCCAGGCTTATTTTTCTGTCTGAATTTTTGAATTCAAGATTTAGATCGATGGTACAGCGTTCCTTAAAGTTTTTATTCACCAGGGTTAATCGGGTGAAGTTGTTAAAAAGTGAAGGTTCAAGATCAAGGCAGCTAAATGGAATAATTTTGTTTAAAAACTGATATTCTTCTTCTGTAAACCAGACATTCCCATACCCTGATGGAATACGCTTTTTGATGGTTCGTCCTTTATTGTTTTTAAATTTTACTTCTAAAAAACTAATTCCTGAAGAAACATAAGATCTTCTCCTGATTTTATAACGGTTCAGCTTCCCGTTTTGGTGATCAATAAACATTTTGTTTTTTTCGGTATCGTAATAAGTCGTTGCATAAGGTAATTGGCTTTGACCGTCGATGTGTAAAATGAAATAATCATCACTAATTGATTGGAGTAGTTCCTCTAGTTTTTCGTAATGAAACCAGTACTTACGGTCGGTACGGTTCATCAGTTTTACCTGGCTCATCTCTTCAAGCTTTATAGGATCAAAATTCGAGGTGTTCATCTATTTGTGTTTTAAATTCACTGACAAATCTAGATGAGGCCATCTTATTTAAAAAAGACAATCAACAAAGGGGATGTATTTATCAACAGTATGTGTATTTCTATCAATGGAGGTAAATCAAAATATTAGAGTATCTCAGCGTATGACTGATAATAGGAAGGGGAAAAGGAGGAGGTAAAGCTTATGGATTTTATATTTTTCTTAGCTTAAAATGCTGTATTTCATTTTGGATCTCTTTTATTTTCGGATGGCCTTGATGATTCTGTCCTCATCAATCCAATCATAAACAAGTTTTCCCAATTAAAGAAATACTGTATTTTACAGGATTTGATTAAGTTTATGGATAAAAGAGATGTGCACACTTGTTATGGGCCTATGATTTTGCAGCTTCAAATCCTGCCATCCCATCACCGTAAATCAAGTAATTAAGGCATTCTGAAAAGAATGGATTTTTTTATTTGCACAAAACTGAATCATCATTCTAAAGCTGCTTATTCTTTATTTCTTCTATCCTTTCAGTGATTCCCACGATGAAGACCCCAAAAGTAATAATATCAAATTTCACTATCGTTTCATCCTAAATTGGTTTTTCCTTTTTTACAAAAATCATCCCTTCCCCTTTCTCAACACAATTACCTATATGAGTGGCAGATTGAATGCCAGCATTCTTTAGTTCAAATATTATTTTTTCTTTTTCATCTTCGGGAACAGTAAATAGTAAACCACCAGAAGTTTGAGCATCACTGAGAATGATTTGTGTAATAGCTGATATACTTTGATCCCAGGTCACATTTTTTGAGAAATAGTTTAAGTTATTTGTTGAACCACCAGGAATGATATTGGCTGTTGCGAGACTCACGGTTTCGTCGAAAATTGGTATACGATTTGCAAATAGCTCAATGCTCACTTTGCTTGCCGTTGAAACTTCACTCAAATGACCAATAAGACCAAAGCCTGTAACATCGGTACAGGCATGAATTGAAAAATTTGCCATTATTTCCGCGGCTTTTTTATTTAATTCCGACATGGATCGAATCAATTCCGTTTTGGTTTTGTGATCGACCAATCCACGTTTAAGAGCTGTAGTTAAAATACCTGTACCTATCTGCTTTGTTAATATGATGGCGTCATTTTTCTTTGCTCCTGAATTGGCCCAGATTTTATCGGGATGAATCAAGCCACTTACGACCATCCCATATTTTGGTTCGGGATCATCAATGGTATGACCACCTAAAATACTAATTCCTGCTTCCTGTGCTTTATCGCTCGCTCCTTTGAGTATTTCTTTTAAAACTTCCATAGGTAGCCTGTTAGAAGGGAAACCAACGATATTCAATGCAAACAAAGGTTTTGCGCCCATGGCATATAAATCGCTTAAGGCATTAGCTGCAGCTATTGCACCAAAATCATAAGGCTCGTCAACTATTGGTGTGAAGAAATCAACAGTTTGAACCATGGCTGTTGTTTCATTTATCTTATAAGCTGCCGCATCATCTGAATTTTGAGTATCAATTAATATGTTGGGATCGATAGAAAGGGGTAGGTCTTTTAAAACTTTCTCTAATTCCTGGGGACGCAATTTACATGCACATCCAAGACCCTGAGTGTATTTTGTGAGGTGAATACTGTTATTATTGGTATTTAATTTTGGTAATTGAGCTGTTTCTGCTGGCCTTAATCGGTTTACGATATCAATGATTATCTCTGTTGCCTGATTCATTTCATCTTCTGTAGTATATCGTCCTACTGAAAATCGAATGGTTCCCATTGCGAAATCAATATCTAGATTAATTGCAGTTAAGACGGGCGAAACATCAATTGAATCTGTATGACAAGCTGCTCCTGCTGATGCTGCAATACCTTTTAATTCCATTTCATTTAACAGAATATTGGCTTCCAGTTTATTAAAACTCAGGCTTAAGGTGTTGGGAAGACGCAATTGGGGATGGCCATTTAATTTGATTTCAGGAAATTTTTGCAATAGCCCATTATGAAGTAAATCTCTCATCTTCTTTAGGTGTTCAATATTTTTATTCAAATCGCGATGCGCAATTTCACAAGCTTTTCCTAATCCAACAATTTCAAGCACATTTTCTGTTCCAGCACGCTTATTCTGTTCATGATCAGCTCCATGGATCATTTTTTCAAGCCTTAATCCGTCTCGAATATATAAAGCTCCAATGCCTTTAGGTGCATATAGTTTATGGCCTGCAATAGATAATAAGTCAACCCCCATTTCCTCGACATCGACAGCGTACTTCCCTACCGATTGTGCAGCATCAGTATGAAAAGCGATATGAAACTTCCGGGCAATTTCACTAATTTCTGAAATGGGCTGAATGGTTCCGATTTCGTTATTGGCATGCATAATAGAAATGAGAATGGTTTGAGGGGTAATTGCTGCTTCCAGTTTTTCTAATTGAACCAATCCGAATTCATCAACCGGAATATACGAAATATGAAATCCTTTTTGTTCCAGATACTTGCAAACTTCGATAACAGCCGGATGTTCAATGGTAGAGGTTATGATATGTTTTCCTTTATGCTCATTTGCATAGGCAAATCCTTTAATGGCGTAATTATTCGATTCAGTTCCTCCGCTAGTAAAAATAACCTCATTTGGCTGGCAATTAATTAATGCAGCAATCTGTTTCCGTGCATTTTCAACAGCTATTTTTGTTTCCGTACCAAAACTGTGAGCACTTGACGGATTACCAAAGTATTTGCTGAGATAAGGTTGCATTGTATTTACCACTTCTTTGTCAATAGGGGTAGTGGCATTATAATCAAGGTATATTTTCATGTGTTTATAATTGTTTGTTTTTAACGGCAACATATATAACTCGCTGAATAATCATCCTTTTGTGTGCCAATTTTTGCCATGCTCGTTTCATAAAGTTTTAATTAAATAATTCATGTTCTTTTTCTGTATCTTGTGTTTTTCGATATTTGTCGAGATACATCCTATACGTGCATTTATAGAATGGAGCCTAATAATCTCTTTTATCTAATACTCAATTTCGCTGATGTCATTTTTCGTTTCAACAATATTCCAAGCGATATCCTCATCATTTACATCTGCAATTTTATCAAGTGACATCTTTAGATACTTTCCTGTGGCCGTAACGGCTATATCTCCATTTGCTAAAAGTATTTTTCCTTCGCACTCAAACATCCTGCTGGTATTTCTTGTAATCTTAGCAACAACTTTTAACTCTTGATCTAGCGGTACTGGCTTTTTATACTTAATATTAAGTTCAGCCGTAACGCCCCAAATAGTTTCTTCTTCAATCGATATTGCTCGACCTAATGTTTCATCAAGAATAGTCGCTGAAATTCCTCCATGAAGTCTTTCAGGATAGGATTGATGCTCATTTAAAGGCTTAAAAATGGCTACAACTTCATTATTATCTAGTTCATAAAAGGATGCATTCAAACCTAGTTTGTTCTCAATACCACATCCAAAACACATTCTACTATTTGACTGTTTTTTGATTACTTTATGTTTCATGTTTTTCTCCCTAAACTTTATAATATAAATTTTTAGTGATAGTCCTACTAATTATTAGTTTTTTTTATTCTAAAGACGATACTTTTTCGTGACTTCAGCACCCTTTTCTGATTTTATGGGCTATTGGTTTGCATAAGAATAGTAGCCGACTGCATGGCACTTCCCTGTCAAACCGCTATGCAGTTTGGGTCGGCCACAAACCTCCATATTTAGAACTTTTCCTTTCATTACTTATATTTTGTTATCGGTTGCTTTTTATTTCTGATTCTTTTTCTAACTTTTTTACAAATGAACAAGACATTTCATTTCTTAACTTAAGTCAATGAAATTGAAATGGACTGTAGATAATTTTGTTACTTTAATAATTCATTTAAAAAGCAAAGTTATGAAAGCTATTGAATGTTTAAAGTATGGAAGCTAGGAGAACTTAGTTTTAAGTGAATTTGAAAAACCAACTCCAAAAGAAAATGAAGTACTAATTAAGATAAAAGCGACTTCAGTAACTACGAGTGATGTTCTTATTCGCAAACTGAACGAACCCCTTATTCAAAGATTCATCCTACAACTTGTATTTGGTTTTGGCAGACCAAGAAATCCGATTTTGGGAATGGTATCATCGGGAGTTGCAGAGGCCAAAGGGAAAAATGTTTCATCATTCAGTATTGGCGATGAGGTATTTGCTTATGGATCGGTTTCGCCAACAAAGCGTCATTTTGGATCTTATGCCGAGTATATTTGCCTGCCTGAAGATTGGAATATTGCACTAAAACCTTCAAATAAAAGTTTCGAGGAAGCTGCAGCTATTCCATACGGTGGTTTACTTGCTTCACATTTATTGAAAAAGACAAGTATAAACAGAGGAGACAAAGTTTTGATTTATGGAGCATCGGGAAGTATAGGTACAATGGCAATACAATTGGCCAAGCATGTGGGTGCTCATGTTACCAGTGTATGCAGTAGTCGAAACTTCGAACTCGTAAAGTCTTTAGGTAGTGACAAGATGATTGATTACACCGCAGAAAATGCTGAATCGCAATTGGGAACCAATAAATATGTTATCGACGCTGTTGGAAACTCTAAATCTTCAGAACTTAAAAAGAAAAGTAAAGAAGCAATAACAACAGATGGTAAATATATTTCCATCGATCTTGGAACTCCTTTAATTCCCAAAGAGGCTTTTCTGAATTTGATAGATTTAACATAACAAGAAAAGATTAAGCCTGTTAATGATCGCATATATCCTTTAGAAAAAATGGCCGAAGCACATAAATATGTAGAGGCAGGTCATAAAAGAGGAAATGTAGTCATCACTATTTAGCTGGACTATATTATATTTAACTTCTTAAGTTGGTCCTTGGAGTCCGCTATTACCAATTTTGCTTAAATCTTTAAAAGGGAACAAATTATAAAACATGATCTGTATCCATGCTAATCTTGTAATACAATTTTGAGCTATATTTATCTGTTTTCTGAGCTATGAGTAATTAATAAATTTACAGTCTTGAATTATGACAAAGAAAAATACAAAACGAATTCTGAGAATAGCGCTTATAGCCGCATCCATATCATCCTTGTTCTTTGTTCCATGGCTATTGGTAAAAGCATGGATGCTTCCACTGCCTGACACGATTCAGGAACAACTTGATGAAGCCATCGATCATGGATTTGATGGAATGATTGTTTATGTAGACCAAGCTGGTAAACCACCTCAGTATTTTGCTTCTGGTTGGCATGATCGAGAATCTGAGATAGCTGCCAATCCACACGCTTTATTTAAGATTGCCAGCATTAGCAAACTATATGATGCTGTAGCTGTAACTAAATTGGTAAGTGATGGACGGCTTTCTCTGGATAAAACCATTGCTGAGTATTTGCCAGAACTTGTAGGAAGAATTGAAAACGCTGAGGAAATTACTTTGAGGTTGATGATACAGCATAGAAGTGGCATTCCTAATTTTACAGATGCTCCAGATTTTTGGGCAGCTCCAACAGCAACTTATGAAGAGGGGCTTGCATTGATACTGGACAAGCCGGCCAACTTTGAACCCGGTAAGGACTATGAATATTGTAATACGAACTACCTTTTGATCAATAAAATCATGGATGATGAGCTGGGTTATGGTAATTTTCAATTCATTAAGGAAGAAATTCTTATTCCGCTAGAGCTTAACAATACCTACAGCTCGCTGACAGAAGTGAATATAGAAGATGTGATGAGTGGCTATCATGTAGGATATCCCTACGATTTGAAGACAAACGATTATGGCATGCATGCAACGGCAAAAGACGTTGGGACTTTCCTTAGGGCATTAAATGATGGATCATTATTTGAACCTGGAGAACAGCAAATTTATGCTTCCATTTATGAGTATGAACATTCAGGTTGGGTTCCTGGATACCAAAGTTTTGCAAAATATCACAAAGAGCTTGATGCGATTGTTATTGAGTTTTATAGTACAACTGATCCTAAACTGTACAATTGGAACTTGTCAGAAATCATTAATAATAGAATAGTTAAAATTCTGAAAAATTTAAAAAAAGCTCAAAGCATTGATTAGGAATTGGTTCCAAAATAATAAAGCCAAAAAAATTAGGTGAGAATCAAATTTTAGTCCAATTCAGAGGCAATACATTTCCTGATTCGGCTAAAAGATCCCGGCTTTACGCCTATAAAACTTGCAAGCTGATATTGAGGTATTCGCTGGAACAAATCGGGTATCGATTTCATGAGTTTCAGATAGCGTTGCTCAGGCGAATCAGTATAATAGGAAGCCAATGCTTCTTTTTGATCTGCATAGGCTGCTTCCATAATGGTTCGAGAAATCGTTTCAAATCGAGGAAAGTGTTTGAATAATACCTGACCTTGCTGTTCGTCTCCTTCAACAACCAAAGTATCTTCTACACAAATCCAATTATGCTTTGCAGCATTCTGTGGGCTAATGTTTTTTAATGAAATAACCTATTGTTCTTCTGTAAAGAAATTGGTTGTTTTCTCTTCACCACCTGTTAAAATGTACTCTCTTACACAGCTTCCCAAAATAAAATAGGTTTTGGATGATAATTGCCCTTCTTTTATCAAAAAATCACCCTTCTTGAATTTCTTCGTTTGTATGCTTTCAGCAATGGCTTTCGCCTCTTCTTTTGAAATTGGTGATATTCTTGAAAAATAGTCTACAAATTTGTTTTCCATGCAACATCCTTATTTAATTGTAATCTTTCCAAAATAATTTAACACTCAAACACAGCTTTAAGTTTGTTTTGCAAAGGTTGCCGATAAATTATACACATTGTGTCTGTGGTGCAACTCAAAATTACCTGCGCGCAAATATAGCAAAAACAGATATAAAAATGGCTGATAATTAGTGAATTGTAAATAAAGATGCGAGGAAAAAAACACTGTCAGGAAAAGCCTTTTTTCAAGTTCTCAACTTTCATTTCGCATTATTCAAAATAATTTTTATCGAAGACCGAAGATAGCTTTAGATTTATCTATTCTTTATAAACTGACAAAATTTATAGATTACACTTTACGCTAAATTAGTTCCTAATCGCACTGATTTTTCCCTGTCTCGCCAGCAGGCAGATTTTGCTATTAATTTATTTTTGATGAAGCATCCTGAAGATATTTCTATATAAAGCCCTTCAAATCCGATTACCGATTTCCAGAGCTCCTACATATTTTCTTTGCAGGGAATTGGATAAATAGGTCCTAATAAATACCCCATCTCAACGAAGCATTTTTGGCTATTTTCAAAACTCTCATTTCTGAGTCATTATCTCATTAGCACATTATCAAATTAACACATCAACCCATCATCCCATCAAATAATCTCTTTCCTTTTTTTGGCCATGATCCGTGTTTTTTCACTAATTTGAGGTGCTAAATTTTTAACAGATATGGAATTGAACTGGAATCCTCCAAAAGATTGGTTGTGCATCGAAAGCATTGATGCGCATACTGCAGGAGAGCCTCTGCGGATTTTTAAGAGTGGCTTACCTGAAATAAAAGGAAGCACGGTTTTAGAAAGGCGAAGGTATTTTCGCGAAAAATATGACCACTTGCGTACAGCTACCATGTTCGAACCCCGTGGTCATGCCGATATGTACGGAGCCATAGTGACGCCTGCAAATACTCCGGATGGAGATTTTGGCGTCTTTTTTATTCATAATGAGGGCTACAGTACCATGTGTGGCCATGCCATCATTGCGCTCTCAAAAATATTGCCCGAAACCGGAATGATTCAGAAAGAAGGTGATGAATTTAAATTAAACATCGATGCCCCGGCAGGCAGAATTGTTTCGACCGTGAAGCAGAAGCAAGGAAAAGTTGACTCGGTTTCATTTAAAAATGTGCCTTCATTTGTGTTGCTTAAAGATCAGGAGATTACTGTTGAAGGATTGGGGAAGGTCAAATTTGAGGTGGCTTACGGGGGTGCTTTTTATGCTTTTGTGGATGCCGATGAAATCGGATTGGGTTTGCAGGCCACGGATCACAATCAAATCATTGATTGGGCCAAACGGATTAAAAAAGCCGTGATGCAAAATTTTGAAATCAAGCATCCTTTTGAAGAAGATCTGAGCTTTTTATACGGCGTTATTTTTACGGGCCAGGCCAATAACCCTCAAAATCACAGCCGCAATGTTTGTGTGTTTGCCGAAGGTGAAGTGGATCGCTCGCCTACCGGAACCGGGGTGAGTGCACGGGCAGCCATTCATTATTTTAAAGATGAAATTAAGAAAGATGAAAGCATCCGCATCGAAAGTATTTTAGATACTTGCTTTGACGTAAAGGTGGTTGAAGAAACAGAATTTGGAGGTTATCCGGCAGTTATTCCTGAAGTGAGTGGAGAAGCCTTTATCACCGGAGAACATAAGTTTTATATTGACCCTGAAGATCCTTTAAAAGATGGGTTCATTTTTAGATAATCAAAATAATTTGAAAAGATATGAAGAGAGTTTTTAATCTAATTTTATTGTTCGTTTTTATCGGTCAAATCGCCATTGCACAAAACTCTGATTTGATGAAATTTTTGCAAAGCATACCCGGCTTAAGTATTGCGCAACAAGAAAAGGGTGATCAGTTTAATGAGTTTTATCACCTGGAGTTTACCCAGCCTTTAGATCATAAAAATCCGGAAAGTGAGACTTTTAAACAACGAGTTTTTCTATCTCTAAACAGTAAAGAAAAGCCGGTGGTTTTTGTAACAGAAGGATACAATGCCAATCGGGCAACGCGAGCAAATTACATTGAAGAAATAACCAGGGTTTTAGATGCCAATCAAATTTTTGTAGAACACAGATATTTTGGAACTTCTTTTCCCGACAGCATCAATTATGATTATCTAACCATCGAGCAGGCTGCCAATGATCATCATCGGGTGGTGGAAGCATTGAAGCCCTATTTCACCGGTAAATGGGTAAATACCGGAATCAGTAAAGGTGGGCAAACCACCATGTATCACCGCTATTATTTTCCGGATGATGTGGATGCTTCAGTTCCTTATGTGGGACCCTTAATGTTTGCAAAAGCTGACCCTCGTTTTTATCATTATTTTGATACCGTAGGAACAGCTGAGTGCAGAGCAGCCATTCACGATTTTCAGGTTTTATTGTTGAAAAACAAAAAAGAATTACTTCCGAAATTTATCGAAGGCAACAAAAAAGCCGACTATACTTATCGACCGGGTTATGAGTTTGGGTTTGAATATATGGTGTTGGAATATCCTTTTGCCTTTTGGCAATGGGGTACCAATTGTAATTCTATACCTGACCAAATGGTTGGAATTGATTCCATTTATAAGCATTTTGAAAAAGTAGTTGGCTATGGATATTTGGCAGAACCAAAGATTAAAGAAGGTTATACTTTTATGGTTCAGGCCATGCGTGATTTTGGTTATTATGGTTATGATGTAAGTGAATTTGATGGCTTGCTGGATGTGGTAAAGGAGCATAATTATGATTTTGTACTTCCTGAAAATTATGAAATAACTTATCATCCCGAATTGATGCAAAAGGTTAAAAATTATCTTCAAAAAGAAGGGGATAACTTCATGTATATCTATGGAGGATTTGATCCTTATGCATCTCAACAAGTTGTTTTAACCGGCGAATGTAATGCTGTAAAGTATGTATTACCGGGTGGTTCTCATTCAACGCGTATTCGCCATTTCCCCAAAGAAATACGTAAAGAAATGTTTCTGAAACTGGAAGACTGGCTTGACATTGACATCACCTACGAATTCCCTGAAAAATAAAAGAATTAAACATGAGAGCACAAAAAGTCATTTCAATATTTATTTTTATACTCTTCATTTGGAATATAAATCTGTATGCCTGTACCGACATTATCGTGGGTAAAAAAGCATCCATTGATGGTTCGGTTATTACCTCGCATACCGGAGCAGCGCCCGAATGCAGGGTACATGTAATCCATAGTAAAAAGTTTAAAGTTGGTGAAATGGCAGCCGTTTATTATGGCCTTCAGGATGTGGATAAACCCTTGCATGAATATGGTAAAATCATTGGATACATTCCTCAGGTAGCCGAAACTTATACCTATTTTCATTCGGGTTATTCTCATATGAATGAACATCAACTGGCCATTGCCGAAAGCACCATGAGTCAGAAAAAGGAACTTCAGGTAAGCATAGAAACGGGTAAGCAAATTATCACCATTGAGCAGGCTCAGGCCTTCGCTTTGCAAAGATGCAAAACTGCTCGCGAAGCCATTGAGCTAATCACTTCTTTGGTTGATCAATATGGATTTCAAACCTCTTGTGGACCGGAGTCGGAAGCTTTGTGTATTGCAGATCCCAACGAAGCCTGGGTGTTGGAAGTATTTAGTGTTGGACCCGACTGGGATCCTGAGAGTGGAGAAGCCGGAGCCATTTGGGCAGCCCAAAGGGTTCCTGATGATCACATTGCCATCGTACCCAACTGGAGCATCATCAAGGAAATTGATTTGTCGAAACCCGATGAATTCATGGCTTCCAAAAATTACCAGCAAGTGGCCATTGATCATGGTTGGTGGAATCCCCAAAGTGGAAAACCCTTTGTTTGGCAGGAAGTTTATTCACCGGTTCCGCGAGAGTGGGCTGTGGGTCGATTTTGGTTGTTCTTCTCAAAATATGCGCCCAGTTTAAAAGATTGGCCTGATAAAACAGCGCAATCTCCTTATGACGGGAATACGCCTTATTATCAATACATTGAGCCACTATCAATGTTCCCGTTTTCAGTTAAGCCGGAGAAAAAATTGGGAGTACAGGACATCATTGCTTTTCAACGAGAATTGTATGAGGGCAGCATTTACGACATGACCAATGATAAAAACTGGATGGTTCCGGGTAAGGATGGGAAGTATGAGAAAAGCCCTTTGGCAACGCCTTTCCCAACCAAAGCACAACGTGAACTTTTAGACATCACCTACCGCCGGATGGTTGCCCGTGGAGGATATGGAATGGTCACTCAGCTCAGAAATTGGTTGCCAAATGCCATTGGTGGGGTTTATTGGTATTATGTCGACAATCAATATGTAAGTACTTACATCCCCATTTATGCAGGGGCACAAGAAGTTTCGTCTTTAATTTATACTTATGATCCCAATAAATTTGATGGTAAATCTTTAAGATGGGCCATTGATTTTGTAGATAATTTACTGGGTTTACGATGGCAGGATGCGGTTAAGGATTTATGGGCTGTGAGGAATCCAATGGAGCAAAGTTTCTTTGAAAATCAATCAGAAATAGAGCAGGAAGCACTCAAACTTCATCAAAAAAATCCAGAAAAGGCCAAAGCATTTTTAACAGATTATTCTTTAAAAAAGACGGAGGAAACCATCGAAATGTATAAGGAATTAAAGAAAACACTGATCTCAAAATACACCAATAATAAGCAAGGTTTGTAGAACCCCAGATTGAAAAAAGAGATTATGAAATATCGGTACGAAAAAATACCTACAGAAGTATTTGAAGACGCAAAGAAAGCATCCATACGGATTGGACGCGAAATTGCCATTTTAATTAAAAAACGTCAGGCTGAAGGTAAGATGGTAGTTCTGGGGCTTGCTACGGGTTCAACCCCAGTAAGCATTTACAATGAGCTTGTTCGTCTTCATCAGGAAGAAGGTCTGAGTTTTGAGAACGTTATTTCATTCAACCTGGATGAATACTACCCCATGAATAAAGAAGCCTTGCAGAGTTATGTACGGTTTATGAAGGAGTATTTATTCGATCATATCGATATAAAACCTGAAAATATCAATATTCCGGATGGCTCCATTCCCGAATCAGAAGTAGAGGATTATTGTCAGGCTTATGAAGCCAAAATTGATGAGTGTGGTGGCCTGGATATTCAATTGTTGGGGATTGGGCGAACAGGGCACATTGGATTTAATGAACCGGGGTCTTCAGTAAATTCACTCACCCGACTGATCACCCTCGATCACATTACCCTTACCGATGCTGCTTCCGACTTTTATGGCGAGCAGTATGTTCCTAAAACAGCCATCACCATGGGTGTTGGCAGCATTCTGAAAGCCAAACGCATCATTTTACTGGCATGGGGAGAGGCTAAATCTCACATAGTGAAAGCGGCGGTTGAAGGTGAAATTTCAAACATGATCCCGGCTTCTTATTTGCAAGAGCATGAAAATGCTCAATTTATTTTGGATGAAGCTTCTGCAGCTGAATTAAGCCGTATTAAAACGCCCTGGTTGGTTGGATCTTGTCAATGGGATAACCGATTGATTCGAAAAGCCGTGGTTTGGTTGTGCCAGAAAGTGGATAAACCCATACTCAAATTAACCGATCGGGATTATAATGACAATGGAATGGGAGCATTGGTAACCATTCATGGTCCGGCCTATAATATTAACATCAAGGTGTTTAATGATTTACAGCACACCATAACTGGTTGGCCTGGTGGAAAGCCAAATGCCGATGATTCCAACCGGCCCGAAAGAGCCAAGCCCTTTCCAAAACGGGTTTTGGTTTTTAGCCCGCATCCAGATGATGATGTGATTTCGATGGGCGGAACCCTGTCACGTTTGGTTGAACAGGGAAATGAGGTTCATGTTGTTTACCAAACATCTGGTTCTATCGCAGTTTTTGATGATGATGCTCTTCGTTTTATTGACTTTGTAAGAGATTATGACAAAATTTTTCAAATAGACCAAAGTATCTCTGATGAAGTATATCGTCACACCTCAGATTTTATACACAACAAAGCACCCGGTCAGGTTGATACCAAGGAGATTCAGGAGGTAAAAGCTTCCATCAGAAGGGGAGAAGCACGGTCGGCTTGCCGTTATACGAAAATTCCGGATGGCAACATCCATTTTTTGGATATGCCTTTTTATGAAACGGGAAAGGTTAAAAAGAAGCCTCTGGGTGACGAAGACATAAAGCTCATAACAGATATCATGGAGGAAATAAAACCGCATCAAATTTATGCAGCGGGTGATTTATCCGATCCTCATGGTACCCACCGCGTATGTATGAGTGCCATCATGCAAGCCCTCGATCGGTTAAAAAAGCAGTCCTGGATGATTGATTGTTATGTTTGGCTTTACAGAGGAGCCTGGCAGGAGTGGGATATTGATCAGGTGGATATGGCGGTGCCATTAAGTCCTGATGAAGTGGTGATTAAAAGACGAGCCATTTTTAAACATCAGTCTCAAAAAGACCGTCCTTTATATCCCGGGCACGATAGCCGTGAATTTTGGGAAAGGGCCGAAGATCGGAATCACGCCACAGCAGAAATGTATGATGAACTTGGAATGGCGGAATATCAGGCCATCGAAGTTTTTGCCAGATATCAAATGAAATAAGTATTAATCTAACAGATCACAAATGAATAGCGTAGCAGAGAACAAAAAGTCCTATCTTTTATCAATTTCAATCATTGGAATCCTGTTTTTTATCTTTGGATTCGTAACCTGGTTAAATGCGACCTTAATCCCATACCTGAAAATTGCCTGTGAGTTAAGCACCGATGCGGAAGCTTATCTGGTAACTTCAGCCTTTTATATCTCCTATTTTGTGATGGCATTGCCATCTTCATGGGTATTAAAAAAGACCGGATTTAAAAACGGGATGTCGTTGGGCTTGTTTGTGATGGCTATCGGATCATTGGTCTTTATTCCCGCCGCCTTATCACGAACCTACGGATTGTTTTTAACAGGTTTGTTTATTCAAGGTACAGGTTTGTCGATTTTGCAAACAGCGTCTAATCCATACGTAACGATTTTGGGCCCCATCGAAAGTGCTGCAAAACGGATCAGCATCATGGGGATTGCCAATAAAGTGGCTGGTATTTTAAGCCCATTAATTTTAGGAGTGGTTGTACTGAAAGGGATCGATGGTTTGGTTGAGCGCTTACAGTCATTATCAGTGGCTGAAAGAGCCATTGAGTTGGATCAACTGGCCGAAAGGGTGATTCTTCCATACATAATCATGGCCATTGTTTTGGTTGCGCTGTCCATCGCATTAAAGTTTATTGCTTTACCTGAAATTAACGAGGAGGAGGAGAGTAATGATGAAGCGCATGGAAAAGGTGGCTTGTTTAAATATACCTATTTGTGGCTTGGGGTACTGGCCATCTTTTTATATGTTGGAGCTGAAGTGATTGCGGTTGATACCCTCATTGGTTATGGTTCATTCCTGGGCTTTAGCTTTAAAACCGCCAAGTTTTTTGCTTCCTTTACCTTAGGAGGAATGGTGTTGGGATACATTCTTGGAATTGCCCTAATCCCTAAATATTTGAAACAGGAAAATGCCTTAAAATATTCAGCGATACTTGGGGTATTGTTTTCTGTAATCGCCATACTAACCACAGGTTACGTTTCAGTTACCGCCATTGCATTGCTAGGGTTTGCAAACGCCATTATGTGGCCTGCTATTTGGCCTCTTGCCATCGAAGGACTGGGAAAATATACCAAAATTGGTTCTGCACTTTTAATCATGGGTATTTCGGGTGGTGCCATCCTAACTTTAATTTATGGTGCTCTTTCTGATATGCCAAGTGTTGGATCTCAGAAAGCCTACATCCTGTTAATCCCTTGTTATTTATACATTCTGTATTTTGCAAGCAAAGGTCACCTCATCGGGAAAAATAAAAAATAGGAGTACTTAGAGCGCACTAAAATTTGGAGTGCCTAAAGTAAAATAGAAAAGAAAATATTTATCTAAACTAAATTTAAGTAATCTAGTCACTCTAAGTATTTCAGGCACTTTGTTCTTTTATAGAAATCATTTAATTAATACTAAAATGAAACCAACACTTTTAATATTAGCAGCCGGATTGGGGAGCCGATATGGCGGAGTCAAACAAATGGATAAAATTGGTCCATCAGGCGAAAGCATCATTGATTATTCAATTTATGATGCCATCCGCGCCGGATTTGGGAAGGTGGTATTTGTTATTAATAAAAACATAGAAAAAGATTTTATTGAAATTTTTGAGCCTAAATTGAAAGGGAAAATTGAAACCGCTTATGTTTTGCAAGAGATTCAAAAATTGCCTGATGGGTTTAAATGCCCTGAAGAAAGGATAAAGCCCTGGGGAACTGCCCATGCTATTTTAGCTGCAAAAGATGAAATTAATGAACCTTTTGTCGTGATCAATGCCGATGATTTTTATGGTGCCAATGCCTACAAAACAGTGGTTGATTATTTTGAAGAAATAAGTCTGGAAAGCACCGATTATTGTATGGTTGGCTATCAGCTTGGAAATACCATCACTGAGCATGGGAGCGTTTCAAGAGGTGTTTGTATCGTTGATGAAGAAAATTTCCTGACCAGGGTTGATGAGCGTACCAGTATTAAAAAAGTTGAGGGTGAGATTGGCTTTTATGAAAATGAAAGCAAATGGATCAAGCTGAACGCCAATACTCCGGTTTCTATGAATATCTGGGGATTTACGGCTGGTTTCTTCGATTTTCTGGAGAAAGGTTTTGTTGAGTTTCTAAAAGAAAATATTAATGTCGATAAGTCTGAATATTTCATCCCGCTGGAGGTTACCAATTTGATTAATCGTAAACAGGCCAGAGTAAAGGTTTTAGAAAGTGATGCCAAATGGTTTGGGGTAACTTATAAAGAAGACAAAGCTTTTGTGATTGACAGCATCAATCATTTGGTCGATCAAAATATTTATCCAAATAATTTATGGGGATAGTTTATGGAAAATCAAAGTGTTAAAGATATCGCATCGGAATTTTTAAGCCAGCAAAAGATTAAGTCTGCAAAGCCCTTTGGAGGTGGGCATATCAATGATACTTTTTTAATTGAAATTTATGAGGGTGCCGAAAAGTTTGTGCTTCAAAAGATCAATAAGAATGTGTTTCGCACTCCATCCCATGTGATTCAAAACATCGAATTATACTTAAATCATCTTCATGAAAAAGGCGAAAATCAATTAAATACCTTTAAAACAGATTCTGGAAAAGCATTTTTTATTGACGATTCCGGTGACTATTGGCGCATGTTTAATGCGGTTGAAAATGCGACTTCTTTTGAGGTAATTGAACGGAAAAATCAAGCCTATGAAGCAGCCAAAGCTTTTGGTAAAATGCAACGCTTAATTCTCGACCTAAAACCAGAAGATTTTCGGGAAACCATTCCGGCTTTTCATGATCTGGATAAGAGGTATCAAAAATTTGATAAGGTTTTTACCTGTGCCAAAAAAGAGCGATTGTTCAGTGCTGAAAATGAAATTTCATTTGTCAATGAGCAAAGAAAGGTCTCAGATTTGGTCACTGAATTAACAGAATCAGGTAAATTGCCTGTAAGGCTTACCCATAACGACACCAAATTAAATAATGTTTTATTGGATAAAAAAACAGGCAAAGGAATTTGTGTGATTGATTTAGATACTTTAATGCCCGGATTGGTGCTTTACGATTTTGGAGATATGGTTCGTACCTTCACCAGCCCGGTTCCAGAGGATGAAAAAGACAGCTCCAAAGTAATACTTCGGAATGAAATATTTGAGGCCTTAAGCAAAGGATATTTGTCTGAGCTTTCGAATGTTTTAACAGATACAGAAAAGCAGCACCTGATCACCGGTGCCAAATATATGATCTTAATTATTGGACTTCGTTTTTTGACCGATTACCTCGAGAATGATGTTTATTTTAAAACGGCTTATGAGGATCATAATTTGGTCAGAGCCCGAAATCAGTTTGCACTTTTAAAAGATTTATTGAATAAAGAAGAAGAATTAAAAAGCATTATTACTACATATTTTTAGAACCCAGGTATTTTAAAAATTTAGGACATGAAAAAAATTCTGATCACCATTCTGCTGATCCCTTCATTCTTGTTTTGTGTGGCACAAAGTCAAGTTCAGGATTGGGAAAACCCGCATGTAATATCAAAAAACAAACGAGCCCCTCATGCATTTTTTGTGCCTTTTAAATCCTTAGAAAAGGCCTTAAAACTTGATCATGAAAACTCCGAATATTATCAATCATTAAATGGCGATTGGAAGTTTAAATGGTCAAAAAATCCGGCCGAACGCCCCATGAATTTCTTTGAAGTAAATTTTGATGTTTCGTCCTGGGATTTGATCAAGGTTCCATCAAATTGGGAAGTCGAAGGTTACGGAATTCCCATTTATGTGAATCAACCTTATGAGTTTACCACAGATCCAAATCCACCACATATTCCTCATGATTACAATCCTGTAGGTTCATATTTAACTACTTTTAGTATTCCTCGAAATTGGAAAAAGAAAGAGGTTATTCTTCATTTTGGAGCGGTAAAATCAGCCATGTATTTGTGGGTGAATGGGAAAAAAGTAGGCTACAGTCAGGGCAGTAAATTGCCTGCTGAATTTAACATTACTCAATATTTAAATTCAGGTGAAAATACCCTGGCTGTTGAGGTTTACCGATGGTCGGATGGAACCTATCTGGAGTGTCAGGACTTCTGGCGAATTAGCGGAATTGAACGGGATGTTTTTTTATATGCCATTCCAGAAGTTCACATCCGTGACTTTTTTGCTGAGGCTACGCTAGATAAAAGTTATGAAAATGGAATTTTAAATTTAAGTGTTGAAATATTTAACCAAGAGTTTTTAAATGAGGGCAAAGAATATATCCTTGAAGCCCAGATTTACAATCAGTCTGATCGGTTGATTAAAAGCGAAACCCAGAAATTTGTTCAGGATGCGCAGCCTAAAAGCACCCTCTCTTCCCAAATTAAAATGGGAGAAATTAAAAAATGGAGTGCCGAAGAACCCAATTTATATTCCCTGGTTTTAAAGCTTAAAGACCGAAGAGGAAAGCTCATCGAACAAACAGCAACCAAAATTGGATTCCGAAAATCTGAGATTAAGAACGGTCAGCTTTTGGTCAATGGAGTTGCCGTATATTTGAAAGGAGTGAATCGGCATGAACATGATGAATTTACGGGTCATGTGATTTCAAAGGAATCGATGATTAAAGACATTGAGCTGATGAAGCAGTTCAATATCAATGCGGTTCGAACCAGCCATTATCCAAACGATCCCTATTGGTACCAGCTTTGTGATAAATATGGGATTTATGTCGTTGATGAAGCCAATATTGAATCCCACGGAATGGGCTATCATCCCGATCGAACCTTGGGTAATAATCCGGACTGGGAATTGGCTCATTTGGATCGCATCCAACGCATGGTCCATCGTGATAAAAATCATCCATCAATCATTATTTGGTCGATGGGAAATGAAGCCGGTGATGGGGTAAATTTTGTAAAATGTTCCGAATGGATTCATAAATTTGACCCTTCACGTCCCGTGCATTATGAGCGCGCTTTAATGAATAAACACGTAGATATTTACAGCCCCATGTATGCTTCCATTTCTCGAATTGAAGATTATGCAAAAAGATATAGCGATCGACCTTTAATTTTGTGTGAGTATGCCCATGCGATGGGTAACAGTACCGGAAACCTACAGGATTATTGGGATGTAATTGAAAAATACGATCAACTTCAGGGCGGTTTTATTTGGGATTGGGTAGATCAGGGCTTGGCCGAAACCGATGAGGATGGCGTAAAATACTGGACCTATGGTGGTGACTATGGACCTGAAGATGTACCCAGTGATGGTAATTTTGTAATCAATGGAATTGTGTCACCTGATCGCACGCCGCACCCTGCCATGTGGGAAGTGAAGAAGGTTTATCAGAATATTGGTTTCGAGGCCGTTGATGCAGAAAATGGAGTTTTCAAGATCAAGAATAAATTTTCATTTATCGACCTTGATGAATTTAAATTTAGATGGGAAATCATCGAAAACGGGAAAAAGGTTGAGGAAAAAGAATTCGAGGTAAAAGGATTGGAAGCCATGAAAGAGCGTGAGCTTGAAATTCCTTTCAAAGATTTTCAATTCAATCCTCAAATGGAATATTTTATAAATTTCTATGCTTCACCAACAACTGAAACTGCCTTGGTTTCTTTAAACCATGTGGTTGCTAAAGAGCAGCTGGCTCTGCCTTTCGGGGAGTTTTATACTGACAATGAACCTTCAACCCAGGCTTTAAAAGTGATGCATACTGAGGATGATATGATGATTGAAGGAGAAGATTTTGTCATAAGGTTTGATAAAGTAAATGGTAAGCTTTCGTCTTATGTTTATAAGCAAAAGGAACTGATTAGGCGAGGCCCTGAACCCAATTTCTGGCGAGCCCCCATCGATAATGATTTTGGAAATCGAATGGACCAAAGATGTGCTGTTTGGCGAAATGCCGGAGAAAATCTATTGCTGACTGATGCACAAATCTTTTCTCAGGAGAAAAACAAAATAAAAATCAGTTTCACTTTCGATTTGTTGGAGGTTAAATCGAAGTTGACGACCTCTTATATCATCGATCCATCAGGAGAAATTGCTGTTGAATATCATTTTGAGCCAGGCATCAAAGGATTGCCTGAACTACCTCGTTTCGGCATGCAGATGGTTTTACCGGTGACGACAGAATTTATCGAATATTATGGACGAGGACCCCAGGAAAATTACTGTGATCGGAATACGGCTGCCTTTATCGGAAGCTATAAAAGCAATGTAACGGAGCAATATTTTCCCTACGTACGGCCACAGGAAAATGGATATAAAACAGAGGTGCGCTCATTGAAAATGAGCAACCATTTGGGCTTCGGTTTGGAGTTTATCGGTGACCCAACACTGGGGTTTTCAGCTTTGCATTTTTCAATTGATGATTTGGATCAGTTAACCCGCGAAAATTATAAGCACCTCAATGATTTAAAACCCAGAGAAGAAGTTTACCTTAATATTGATTATAAACAAATGGGTGTCGGAGGAGATAATAGTTGGGGAGCACGCCCTCACGATCCTTATCAGCTCTTCCCAAAACCTTACACTTTTAAATTTAAAATTCGACCCATCTCAAACTAAAAAACAAAAATGATGTTCAAAATCAGAAATTTGTCTCTTTTTGTCTTGGTTTTAATTTTTGGTGTAAGCTGCACTTCTCAGCTAGAATGGGAAAACCAGGCGATCGTTGAAATCAATAAGCTGCCTTCACATGCTTCCATGAATACTTTTACAGATTTGGAATCTGCCTTAAGCGAAACCCAAAATCCATTTATAAAATCATTAAATGGAGAATGGTTTTTTCATTTCTCAAAAAATCCTTCGGGTCGGCCTGAACATTTTTATAAAGAAGATTTTGATGCTTCAGGGTGGAAGAAAATTAAAGTGCCGGGACATTGGGAATTGCAAGGTTACGATGCTCCAATCTATACGGATGTGGAATATCCTTTCCCCTCAGATCCACCTTTTGTTCCTCATGATTACAATCCGGTAGGTTCCTATATTCAGTTTTTTGATTTGCCCGAAAACTGGGATGATGATCAGATAATCATCCATTTTGGAGGGGTTAAATCTGCTTTCTATGTTTGGTTAAATGGTGAATTTATTGGATACAGTCAGGACAGTAAATTACCAGCCGAATTCGACCTCACACAACATCTCAAAGCCAGAAATAATAAATTGGCAATTGAGGTTTATCGCTACAGTGATGGAAGTTATCTGGAAGGACAAGATTATTGGAAGATGAGTGGAATTATTCGGGAGGTATACATTCAGGCCAGACCCAAATTTCGTATCAACGATTTTTTTGTAAATGCAGAAATTGAAGATCAAACTACGGGCAAATTTAGTTTAGAAGTTGATTTGTCGAACATGAATTCCCTTGTTCAAAAAGGGAACCTAATTCTTAGTTTATTTGACGAGGATAATCAGCTAAGCTTAAATGAGAAATTCGATCAGTCATTTGAAATTCAGGCCAATGAAAAAATTGAGTTAAGTTTTAAATCCGACATTCAAAACATCAAATCATGGAATGCTGAACAGCCTCATTTATACACCTTATTTATTCAATTAAAAGATGAATTAGGTAAAGATATTGAAGTGTTAAAGCAAAAAATTGGCTTTCGAAATGTTGTTGTTGAAGACGGTCAGTTAAAAGTAAACGGTCAGGCCATTGTGATTAGAGGCGTAAACCGACATGAACACGATATGCTCAATGGACGGGTGATTACGAAGGAGATGATGTTAAACGATATTCAATTAATGAAGAAGATGAACATCAATGCAGTTCGCACCAGTCATTATCCCAATCGCGAAGAATGGTATGACCTCTGTGATGAATATGGAATTTACCTGGTTGATGAAGCCAATATTGAGGCTCATGGTTCTGATCCTTACAATCCGGAAAAAACATTGGCTGATAAAGCCGAATGGAAAGAAGCCTTTATGCAGCGTACCATCCGAATGGTTGAACGAGATAAGAATCATCCATCCATCATCACCTGGTCGCTGGGAAATGAAACCGGTTATGGTAAGAATTTTGAGGATACTTACCAGTGGATAAAAGAACGAGATCCTTCCCGACCGGTGCAAAGTGAAGATGCAGGAAAAGATGAAATGTCGGATATTTTTTGTCCTATGTATGATCGCATTGATGAAATTGAAACCTTTGCCAATTCAGGCGACGATCGACCCTTGATATTGTGTGAGTATGCGCACGCCATGGGCAATAGTGTCGGGAACTTACAGGATTATTGGAATGTGATTTATAAGTATGATAATTTACAGGGAGGTTTTATCTGGGATTGGGTGGACCAAACTTTTTGGCAGTTAAATGCCGAAGGAGACACCATTTGGGCTTATGGCGGCGACATGGGTTTTGTGGGTGTCGTAAATGATTCAAACTTTTGTGCCAATGGCCTGGTTGCTGCCGATCGCAGTTTAAATCCGCATAGCTGGGAAGTAAAAAAAGTATATCAAAACATCAATTTTGAAGCGGTTGATTTGAAAAGCGGAATTATAAAAATCCGAAATGATTATGATTTTATCAGCCTTGATGATTTTTATTTTGAATGGGAATTGATGAGTGATGGAAGAATAATTCAGAAAGGTAAATTGCCTGAATTAGATATCCTGCCTCAACAAAGTAAGGAGCTGAAAATTAAAATAGTACCTCTGGCAAAGATTCCAAACACCGAATATTTCTTAAAACTTAAAGCCAAAAGAAAAAGTGCATCCATCTTCTTTGAAAAGGATGAGGTGATGGCCTGGGAACAATTTCAACTCCCGGTTTTTGTTGAAAATATGGCCTATAGAATCCCACAAGGAAAAATTGAACATGAATTTAAAGATGATTTGATCATCATTAAAACCAGTCATTCTGAAATCAGTTTTAATCAGAACACAGGGCAGATTGAAAGCTGGGAATTCGAAAAGAAACCCATCATTCTTGAAGGCTTAACTCCTCATTTTTGGCGAGCACCAACCGATAATGATCTGGGAAATGGAATGCCTCAAAGATGCGGAATTTGGAAACATGCTCAGGATGATTTAGAACTTCAGAGTTTTGAATTGATCGAAACTGAAACCAATTATGTCAGCATTCTTTCCAAGTATAAAAATAAAGTTTTGAATTTTAATTTTGAGGTGGAATATGAAATTTTGGCCGATGGCGAGATCATCATTTCCTGGAACTTTGACCCCAACAATCTTGATCTGCCTGAGATCCCCAGACTGGGGATGAAATTCAGGCTCCCTTCAGAATTTGAAAACCTCGGGTGGTTTGGAAGGGGACCGCATGAAAGTTATTGGGATCGAAAAACCGGGGCAGCTGTTGGTCTTTATTCCGGCAAAGTAAAGGATCAGTATTTTCCTTATGTCAGATCTCAGGAAACAGGAAATAAAACGGATATCCGTTGGATGAATCTGTTTAATAAAAAGGGGCTCGGACTTATGATTGGAGGAATGAAAACCTTTAATGGCGGAGCCCTGCAGATTGATTATGATCAGTTAAATCCGAAAACAGTTGGTGCACCCAATAAACATGGAAATGAAATTAAAAACACCGACTACATCAATTGTTTTGTCGATTTTGAACAGATGGGTGTAGGGGGTGATAACAGTTGGGGTGCAAAAACACATCCCGAATATACGTTGCCGGTTCAGGCCTATGAATTTAAATTCAGACTTAAACCCATCAATAATAAAAAAGAATCAGTTGTTAAGGCCTCGAAGGCATATTTTGTGCAGTAATATTTTAAAATAACAAGAATGAGTTTACAAGAAAAGCCGAAAAAAAATACCATCGCATTCATCATATTAACAGGATTGTTCTTCATGTGGGGATTTATGACTGTTTTAAACGACATCTTAATTCCTTATTTGAAGGGTGTATTTGAACTGAATCATACAGAAGCCATGCTCATCCAATTTGCATTTTTCGGGGCTTATTTTATTGGTTCGCTCATTTATTTCATCATCTCGGTAAAGTATGGCGATCCCATTCATAAAATTGGTTATAAAAATGGCATCATCATTGGCTTGCTTATTTCTGCCATCGGCAGCTCTTTGTTTTATCCGGCTGCAAATTTCCTGATGTATGGCTTCTTTTTGGCCGCACTTTTTATCATGGGTCTGGGGTTTACCTTACTCCAAATTGCTGCCAATCCTTACGTAGCCATTCTGGGGTCTGAGAAAACTGCTTCCAGCCGCTTGAATCTCTCACAAGGGTTTAATTCATTGGGAACTACCATTGGTCCACTCATCGGAGGTTATTTAATTTTTAAATATTTTGGAGGTGTAGAAATTGAAGGCGCCAAGGCGGTTCAAATTCCTTATTTGTTTTTTACCGGTATTTTTCTGCTTCTGGCGGTTTTGATAAAAATGGCCAACCTGCCCCGACTAACAACCAGTGAATCCATCAAAAAAGGATTGGGCGTGTTAAAGCACCCTCATTTGGTTTTCGGGATTCTGGCAATTTTTATGTACGTCGGTGGTGAGGTAAGCATTGGAAGTATTTTGATTAGCTATTTAGGCCTGGAAAATATAGCCGGATTGGGAGAATCAGATGCCAGTAAATATGTTGCTTTTTATTGGGGCGGATTGATGATCGGACGATTTATGGGTGCGGTATCACTCAGTAAAATAAAAAATTTATGGGTCAAGCAATTGGGAATGATCGGAATTCCAATCATGGCTTTTTTGGTCATCTTATATTTCAACGGAATCCAAACGGCCTCTATTTATTCCATCTTCCTGATCATTAATTTCCTGGGCTTTTTAATTGGAAAATCACTTCCCAACCGAACCTTATTCGTGTTTGCTTCAATAGCTGTATTTCTGCTTATTTTGACTTTGGTAAGTAATGGAATGATTGCCATGTGGGCTGTAATTGGTATTGGGTTGTTTAATTCAATCATGTGGTCAAATATCTTTACCCTGGCCATCGAAGGCCTGGGCGAATATACCAGCCAGGGGTCATCTTTATTGGTGATGGCTATTTTGGGTGGAGCGCTTGTTCCCGTTTTTCAGGGGATGGCTGCAGATGCTTATGGCGTTCATGCCTCATTTGTTGTGCCCATTTTTTGTTATGTTTATATAGCTTTTTATGGCTTGAAAGGATATCAACGTAAAATCGTAAAAAATATTTAAAATGATTAACAGACGAAATTTTATCGCAGCTTCATCATTGGCTGCATTGGGCGGATTAATGAAGCCAGCATTTTCAAATAGTAAACGGAACATTGGGGAAATGGCGCATCCTCAAAAAGGAGATTTACCCATGGTGATCTCAACATGGAACCATGGAATGCCTGCCAACGAGGCCGCCTGGAAAGTTTTATCCGGAGGAGGTTCCTCTTTAGATGCGGTTGAAAAGGGAGTAAGAGTCCCTGAGGGAGATCCTGAATCTATGTCGGTGGGTTATGGCGGTTTGCCCGATCGGGACGGGCATGTGACTTTGGATGCCTGTATCATGAATAAAGAAGGTGATTGTGGAGCCGTTTCCTTTTTGCAACACATCAAACACCCCATTTCAGTAGCTCGCAAAGTAATGGAAGACACTCCTCATGTAATGTTGTCGGGAGTTGGCGCCTTGCAGTTTGCCCTCGAAAAAGGATTTAAAAAAGAAGATCTATTAACGGAGAAAGCGAAAAAGGCCTGGGAAGAGTGGAAAACCCGATCGGATTATATGCCCAAAATTAATTCAGAAAATCATGATACCATTGGCATGCTCGCAATTGATAAGGCTGGTGACATTGCCGGAGCATGTACCACCAGTGGAGCAGCTTATAAATACCATGGAAGGGTAGGCGATTCACCCATCATCGGTGCCGGATTGTTTATTGATAATGAAATAGGTGGAGCTGTTGCTACCGGAATGGGTGAGTTGGTGATGAAAACCCTGGGAACTTTTCTGGTGGTTGAAATGATGCGTTCAGGGATGAGTCCGCAGCAAGCTTGTGAGGAGGCCGTGAAAAGAATTGCTTCCAAATTGAAAAATTATAAAGATTTTCAGGTCGGTTTTTTAGCCATCAATAAATCTGCTGAAACCGGTTCGTATTGCATTCATCCCGGATTCAATTATGCCTTATATCAAGATGATAAAAATACTTTGATTGATTCCGATAGTTATTTAAAATCATAAAAAATGAAAAAAAGCATTCTGTATTTCTTTTCACTGATCGTTCTGCTTAGTCTGAATTCATGTGATCCTGAACCCACAAGCTCAGAGGTGAATATCATTCCGCGTCCCAATCATTTTTTTATGGGCGATAGTCATTTTAAGATTAAAGACGACACCAAAGTTGTATTGCAAATTGAAGATGCAGAGATCCGGAAGTTGGGCGATTTTTTGGCCGCCAGCTTGCGAAAAATTAGTGGCTTTGAAATCCCGGTTGTGCTCTATGATGAAGCCCGCGAAGTAAATGGAGATATCATTTTAGGACTGTCACGCTCACATTTTAAAAGCGAAGAGGCTTATCAATTTGAATACCGCAATACCAATTACATTTTGCAGGCCAATGGAGGGCGGGGGCTCTTTTATGCAGTACAATCTTTTTTGCAACTGATTCCCCCTGAGACCTTGATGACTGAGAATATCGGAATGTTTAAAATCCCGGGGATTAATTTGAATGATGCTCCCAGGTTTACTTACCGGGGAATGATGTTGGATGTGTCAAGACATTTCTTTCCTAAAGAATTTATCCTGGAATTCATTGATCTGATGGCCACTTATAAGTTTAATACTTTTCACTGGCATTTAACCGATGACAATGGCTGGCGATTGGAAATTAAGAAATATCCATTACTTACAGAAATTGCTGCCTGGCGTGTAGACCGTGAAGAATTCCACTGGCGCGAAAGGGAGGCTCAGAAACCCGGAGAAGAAGCAACTTACGGAGGTTTCTATACACAGGAAGATGTAAAAGAAATTATTAAATATGCCCAGGATCGCTATATTACTATTATTCCTGAAATTGAAATGCCGGGTCATGTAAGTGAGATTTTTGCCGCCTATCCTGAACTCAGTTGTTCGGGCAAGAAAGTCACGGTAAACCCGGGAGCTTACTGGCCCATCACCAATATTTTTTGTGCAGGCAAAGAAGAAACTTTCGAGTTTATTGAGAATGTTTTAGATGAAGTCATTGAATTATTCCCTTCAGAATACATTCACATTGGTGGTGATGAAGCCACAAAAACAGAATGGGAAAAATGTCCTCTATGTCAGGACCGGATGCGAAAAGAAGGCTTAAAGAACGAGCACGAATTGCAGAGCTACTTTATTAAAAGGGTTGAGAAGTATGTGCTTTCAAAAGGCAAGAAAATCATTGGCTGGGATGAAATTTTAGAAGGCGGATTGGCACCAGAGGCGACGGTCATGTCGTGGCGTGGAATGAAAGGCGGAATTGAAGCAGCCGAGCAAGGTCACGATGTAATCATGACGCCAACCTCCCATTGTTATTTTGATTATTATCAGGCCGATCGGGATTTTGAACCGGTGGCCATTGGTGGATTTACTACGCTGAAGAAGGTGTATTCATTTGAGCCGATTCCAGCAGAATTATCCGATGATGAAGCCAAACACATTTTAGGCGGACAGGGAAATGTCTGGACTGAATATATCGCATCTCCAGAACATGCTGAGTATATGTCCATCCCTCGAATGTTGGCCTTATCTGAGGTGCTTTGGTCATCAAAAAACAAAAGAAATTATCGTCACTTCAATCGCCGACTACAAACTCATTTTAAACGTTTCGACCTGCAAGATGTCAATTATTCCAAAGGATCTTATAAAGTAGATATTCTTCCTGAAACCGATACCATTAGCGGAATGACCAAAGTAAAACTGGAATCGGAGATTTGGGAAGCCCAAATTTATTATACCCTAGACGGCAGCTTGCCTGATACCAGTGCCACGCTTTATAAAGGAGCTTTCGAAGCAAGGGAAAATGTTGTGGTGAAGGCAGCGGTGAATGTGGATGGAAAGATGAAAGAAAAACCAAATGAATTAAAAATTGATAGATAGATGATGAGAAAAACTTCCTCGTGGATTTTTGTTTTAGCCCTATTTTTAGGAGCCTGTAGTTCAAATAATGATGCGGTTGATTATGTAGATTCACTGATTGGAACCGATGCACACGGCCATACTTATCCGGGGGCGGCTTTGCCTTTTGGTATGGTTCAGTTAAGTCCGGATACCCGAAAGGACAGCTGGGATGGTTGCTCGGGTTATCATTATTCCGATTCAACAATTATGGGTTTTAGCCACACCCATTTGAGCGGAACCGGGGTGGGCGATTATGGAGATATCCGACTGATGCCTACGGTAGGTGAAGTTCAATTGTTTCCCGGTGATGAGCAGAATCCTGAATCGGGATACCGTTCGCGTTTTACGCATCAAACAGAAAAAGCAAGCTCTGGATATTATGCAGTTTATTTGGAAGATTATGATATTGACGTTGAGCTGACTGTTGACGAACGATCGGGAATGCATAAATATATTTTCCCAAAATCGGATCAGGCAAATGTGATCATTGATTTAACCGAGGCTGTGACCTCAGACAAAATCAATGATTTAGGGATAAAAGTAATCGATGATCGGCATATTGTAGGTTACCGCAAAACCAGTGGCTGGGCTTCTGATCAGCGAATTTATTTCTATCTGGAATTTTCAAAAGCTTTTAAAGATTTTAGGATTCTTTCAGAAGGTGAAAAGCTTCACAACTTAAATCAGGATGTCAGTTCAAAAGATTTAAAGGCTTATGTTCAGTTTGAGACAGAGAATAAAGAAGCCATTTATTCAAGGGTTGGTATTAGTTCGGTAAGCATCGAAAATGCGAAATTGAATTTGGGAGCAGCATCAGAATTTGAAACTGTAAAAGCAAAAGCCCGAAAAAGCTGGGAAGATCAATTGTCGCGAATTCAGGTAAAAGGAGGAACAGATGCCCAAAAAACTACTTTCTATACCGCCCTTTATCACAGTTTGCTGAATCCGAATTTGTTTTCAGATTTGAATGGAGATTACCGCGGACATGATGGGAAAAATCACAATAGTGATCATAAACAATACACCGTTTTTTCCCTTTGGGATACCTTCAGAGCCATGCATCCTCTATTCACCATCATCGATCAAAAAAGAACCAATGAGTTCATCGTTTCCATGCTCGATATGTATGAAAAAGGAGGCTTGTTGCCCGTTTGGGAATTGGCCGGAAATGAAACCAATTGCATGATTGGTTATCATTCCATACCCGTGATTTATGATGCCTATAAAAAGGGAATTCGTGGCTTCGATGCCGAAAAAGCTTTGGAGGCCATGATGGCCAGTGCGCATGCCGATCAGTTTGGCTTAAAGTTTTTAAAAGAAGAAGGTTACATTCCGGCAGGTAAAGAAGGCGAATCGGTTTCCAAAACCCTCGAATATGCCTACGATGATTGGTGCATTGCCATGATGGCAAAAGATATGGGTAAGATGGAGATTTATGAAGAATTTATTGAAAGAGCTCAGTATTATAAAAATATCTTTGATGCCGAAACCGGATTTATGCGAGGTAAAATCAATGGCTCTTTTGTGAGTCCATTCGATCCTACACAGGTTAATTTTATGTTGACCGAAGCCAATAGCTGGCAGTATAATTTCTTTGTGCCTCATGATGTCAGCGGTTTGATGAAATTACTGGGAGGCGAAGAAGCTTTCATTAAAAAGCTGGATGAATTATTTAATACCGATGCGGAACTTTCGGGACGTCATCAATCAGATATTACCGGTTTGATTGGACAGTATGCCCACGGCAACGAGCCCAGCCATCACATGGCTTATTTGTATAATTATGCAGGCGAGCCAGCAAAAGGGGCGAAGGTTTTACGCAAAATTATGGATGATCTTTATACGGATCAACCAGATGGTTTGTGTGGTAATGAAGATTGCGGTCAGATGTCGGCCTGGTATGTTTTAAGTGCCCTTGGTTTTTATCCGGTATGTCCGGGTGACAATCAGTACATCATCGGAACTCCTTTATTTGATGAGGTGAGTTTAAACCTGGAAAACGGAAAAACTTTAAAGATTAAAGCTGAAAAATTAAGTGATAAAAACATTTATATCCAGTCGGTTAAACTCAATGGAAAGGATTATACCAAATCGTATTTTACCCACGAAATGTTAATGAATGGGGGCGAATTTATTTATGTTATGGGTGTAGAACCATCTGATTGGGGAACTAAAATAGTAGACAGACCTCAATCATCCATTCATGAAAATTTGATTTCAGTGGTTCCTTTTTTTAATTCTGAATCCAGAACCTTTACGGATCAGATGGAAGTTCAGATTGAAAGCTTGAATCCCCATTCTGAAATTTATTTCACCCTCAATGGGAAAGCTCCTGATCACTCATCAAAAAAATATGGAAAGCCCATTGTATTAAATAAAACCGCGACCATAAAAGCTGTAACTTATACAGATGGAGTTGCGTCAAAAGTGGCGACGGCTGAGTACAATAAAATACCCGGTGGTCGGAAGGTGCAAATTAAAAATGCTTACAGCAATCAGTATACGGCAGGTGGCGACATTGCCTTGCTGGATTACATCAGAGGGGGTGAAAATTTTAGAACCGGAGCCTGGCAGGGTTATTATGGGGTAGATTTTGAGGCTGTGGTTGATTTGGGAAGCAATCAAAAAGTTCATGAAATTTCGGCAGGATTTTTACAAGAACAAAAATCGTGGATATGGATGCCTGAATATGTGGAGTTTTTTATTTCAGATGATGGCGAAAACTTTAAGCGGGTGAGTCGGATAAAGCATGATGTCGATCCCAAAGCTGAAAAAGCTTTGGTGAAGGAATACCGCAAAAACTTGCTCAATACCCGAACCCGGTTTGTAAAAGTATTTGCAAAAAGTATTGGAGTTTGCCCTGAGTGGCATGTTGGAGCAGGCAATAAGGCCTGGGTTTTTGTTGATGAGATTACGATTAAATAGTTGGATTTATAGGTTAAGGCTGATAAATAAGTAACAAGAAACAAGTATTTTAGGTCTTGAGTCTTAATTCTTGAATCTTATAACTGAAACCTTGATTTCTAATAATATTATTTCTTAATAAAAATTGAAAAAACTAAAATACATATTCGTGATCTTACTGTTGGGAACAGCAGCTTATTTCGCCGTGAAACAGTATTTTTTTCATCCTGCCGTTTATCCATTAAAGTCTTCTGTTTTTGCCTGGGCGGGGGATACCAAAATCATGGCTTCCTCACCAAACACCATCGATAGCCTTGAACTGATCCGACTTAGAAAGCTCCTGAAACCCGGTGATATTTTTCTGAATCGAAGCGATTATTACATTTCAAACATTGGCATTCCGGGCTTTTGGACCCATGCCGGTTTATACGTTGGAAATCAAAAAGAGCGGGAAGCTTTTTTTGGGAATAACAGGCTTTGTAAAAAATGGGTACAAACTGAGGGCGAGCCTTCAGGAAATTTTGAAAAGTTGCTACAAAAAAGTTTTGAGAGTACGTATCAATTTCATGCCCATGAAACCAATGATTTTAACATCATCGAGTCCGTTAGTGAAGGGGTGGTAATTTCTTCATTTGAAGCCGGAGCAAAAAAAGAAGGCATTGTGGTTTTACGGCCCTTGCTTAATAAGAAAGAAATTGCTGCAGCCATTTATTCAGCCTTTGCTCAGGTTTCTAAACCCTACGATTATAATTTCGATTTCTCAACGGATCATGAGATTGCCTGCACCGAATTGGTTTATAAAGTTTACGAAAGTAGTACTTTGTTTCCAGTGCACAGTATGTTTGGGAAACCTTTTAGTACGGCCAACGAAATTGCTGAATATTGTGATGCCAATTATGATTCTACCGAACTCAAATTAGCCATGATTTATATTTACGACGGAACCCGGGGTTATACCCCCGAGCAGGATACAGCTCATGCCATTTTCCGAAAATCCTGGAATGAGAGTTTGTGGTAAATCACGATCCAAAATGAAGTGGAACTCAGCGAGGCTAATACCTGTGAAAATAAAAGTGTATGTGAGTAATTAGGGATGGGGATTAGTTAAAAGATACTGATTCGATATACTCTTTAGGACTCATACCTACCTTCTTTTTAAACAAGCGAGAAAAATATTGTGGATATTCAAAACCCAGTTTATAAGCTGTTTCAGAGATTGAGGCATTGGGTGCAAGCAATAAGTCCTTTGCTTCTTCTACCAAGTACAAATTAATCTGATCAACGGCTGTTTTTCCGGTTTCTGCTTTAAGGGTATCGCTCATATATCGTTGACTCACACCTAGCTGGCCGGCTAACCACTCAACCGTCGGGATTCCTTCTTCTATTTGCTGCCCGTTTTCAAAATAGGTATCTAAGACCTCCTTAAACCGGGTTATTAAATTCTTGTTAATTTCTTTTCGGTTCATAAACTGTCGCTTGTAAAAGCGGTCGGCATATTTTAGAAGTGTTTCCAGATGCGATATGATGATTTCTTTACTAAATTCATCCTGATTGTTTTGGTACTCTGTTTCTATGTTTCGGAAAATAGATTTAATGGTTTGCTCTTCTTTGGGAGAAAGGTGTAAAGCTTCGTTGACATTGTAATTGAAAAAATTGTAATTTTTAATCTGCTTTCGAACATCTAAGCCACGAATAAAATCTTCGTGAAAAGCCATAAACCACGATTCTGAACTAATCACCACATCTTTTACGGTAAATGTTTGATTCGGTGCCGAAAACATCAAAGTTCCGGTGCTGCAATCGTATTTTGTCCGGCCATAAATGATCTCGCCCGAAACAATGTTTTTAAGACTGATTATATAAAACTGGCTGGTGTAGCTTATTTCTTTGCTGGAAGAAACGCAGTTCTCAACCTCATCTGCACTTAATGTTCTACTTCCAATGCTGAAGAGTGGATTTTCAGGTACGGGTAAATTTTGAGCCTGATTAAACTCAGTTATATTTTTAAAATTTAGATTAAGCATCATTGCAAATTTAGGGTAATTATCAAAAAGTGTCTAAATTTTCAGTTTTTGTTCTTCACAAATTCTTATTTTTCAACGTTTACCAGTTGTTCTTTGTAGTCTGTCATCCTGGCGTGGGCTGTGCTGTCGATCAACATAATAACGATCAGCATGGCCATGGTTGTGATACTGATTGCCCGCCAAATGGGGGTGTTGACGAAAACAATGACCAAGGCAGCCGCAATAATAATAAACGGAATGGCCTTAAAAACCACGCTTTGGTATCCTTTCAGGGTGTCATCAACACGTTTTATTTCGGATTGTACAAAAGCTGAGGCATCCTGATTATAAGTACTTGGGAAATTGGCAACTCTGGCTTTATTGGTAAAAAATAACCCAAATCCAATGGTCATAAGTAAAGCGCCTGCCACAAGAGTTGGAAAGATGTATGCACGTGCCAAATCAGTTTTGCCTAATTGCCAGAAGCATATGCTTGTGGCTACAAATAGAATGCCTGCTAGGATGAAAAATGTAGTTGAAAACATTTCGGCTTTTGCCCAGTCGGTTGCTGTTTTTAATAGTTCCATTTTTATAAGTTTTAAAGGAGCTGACAAATTGATGGCTCCTATTGGTTTGTTGCTAGGTTTTCAATATCACTCCCGTGCAATATTTTTAGTTTTTGTTGATTTTCAATTAAAACAATCATGGCTTTCCCTAAATTTTGCGTGGTCGTAACCGATTTTATCCTTTTCAGTAATGGATAAAAAGGACGTGTTAATAAATAAAAAATATTGTATAATTGGGTTTTAGATTTTATGCCCCGTTTGGGTAAAATAACTCCGGGTCTGAATGCATAAGCATCTTTAAAGCCTTTATTTAATATTAGATTTTCGGTTTTGCCTTTTACCCTCGCCCACATGGTTTTGCTTTTTTCTGTGCTGTCGGTACCGGCTCCGGAAACATAAATGAAAGTCAAATGGGGTTGAATACTGTAAACGGCATTCACCAGGCCTTTTGTAACCGTATAGGTGAGTGTGCCGTATTGTTCTTCATTCATGCCTGTCGAAGAAACGCCCATGCAATGAAAACAGGCATCACACTCCTTAAATTCATGTTGAATTGATTTAAAATCCGTAAAATCCTCATGAATAATCTCTTTTATTTTGGGATGCTTTATGTCAATAGGAGATCTATTGACCAGCACTACCTGTTTGATCTGAGTATCATCCAAACACTCCAATAAAACACCTTTGCCAACCATTCCGGTGGCTCCTGTAATAATGACTTTCATGTGTCTCTAATCTGATTTTAAAAATTCCACTTTACACCTGTTTCTTTTTCCGAAAGATCCCACAATCTTTTGGCTACCGCTTTGTCTTTGGCGTGAGCTTCTATTTTGTGTTCCCCAACCGGCCCCGTCCAATTGCTTCGTCCGGTAGGACCATAAAAACCTTTCTCATCAAGTTCTGCTTCGGTTGCACACATTAGTTCGGGATAGGCGCCTTTTTCGGCCGATTGTGTTAGTGGTGATAATTTCATCAAACCAAAGGTAATCCGCATCATTAAACTACCACTTGTTTTAATCAGGGATGTTCTGGAAGAACCGGGATGACAAGCATAAGCTTTAACCGCTCTTTTGCCCGCTTTTTTCAATCTGTCCTGTAATTCGTAAACAGACATAATCTGTGCCAGTTTGCTTTGGCTGTAGGCATTGTTACCTGTATAATCCTGATCCCAGTTCAGATCGTCAAATTTGATGGTTTTAATGCCCATATCGTAGCCCATACTGCCTACAGTTACGATGCGCCCTTTGGATTTTTCAATGAGTGGATAGAGTAAAGCTTGAAGGGTAAAATGTCCGTAGTGATTCACCGCCATCTGACTTTCCCAGCCATCCACTGTTAACTTTTGAGTGGGTACTTGTGCTATGGCACCGTTACACATCAGGGCGTCGATGCGGCTCACTTTTTCAAGCACCTCTTCGGCCGCTTTTTTTACAGAAGCTTGTTCTGCCAAATCCATAACGATAAACGACACCTCAATCCCATTGCCAAGCTCCTTTTTTAATGCCGTTATGACCTCCTTCGATTTGTGGGCATTGCGGTTTAACATCACCACTTTTGCACCCTTCGACAGTAGTATACGTGTTGCTTCAAATCCTGTACCGCTGGTTGTACCCGTAATCAAAAATGTTTTATCCTGCTGAGATTTCATGAATTCCGGTGTCCAGCCCTTTTTTTCAAATCTATTTTTATTTATCATCATTCTAAATTTTGGTTTTAATAAAATTGTCAGGCTGCAAAGTTCGCTGATGAAGGCTGTTTTCTACTTAAACATTTTGGTAGAAGATGTATACTTTTTCGTAGCTGATAGCCATTGTATATGCAAGATAGGTGCTTTGATTCCATAAAGTTTTAAAGGCTCTTTAAAGAACCGCTGGCTCCCAATTTTATGTTGTTCATCAAAATGCTTTGCCAATTCACTTCGTAAGTGTTTTATGAATTTTTGCATCATTAAATAGGATGTTTACAATTTTGTTTCATTTCATCTTAATCAACACTTTTTGTCGATAGTCAGCTCCCCATTTTTGAAATTGCACAATAATTGGAACAAGTTCAGTTCCAATTTCGGTTAATGAATAGCTTACAGTTTTAAGGTTGTCGTTCATCTCTGTTCGACTAATTATTCCGTTAAGTTCTAGTTCTTTTAATTCTTTTGAAAGAATCCGAGGCGATATTTCATGACATTTCTTCATTTCGTTGAAGCGTTTGGGTTCAGATGCGATACATAAAATCAGGCGCATTTTCCATTTTCCGGTTAATACCCTGAGCAAATCATCCAAAGGAAGAAAGAACAAGTCGCAGTCACCTTTTCCCGAGCAATTTGTACAAGCCATAATTTGATTACATAAAGGTTACTAGTTACAAATAAGATACTTTTACAAAAGTAATTGTTTTTGGGTATAATTTTGTATCAAATCAAAAAAAGAAAATGATGGAAAAGCATAACTGTGAAGAATGTAAAATGAGGACAAAATATGACACAGATCCCAAATCATTGGTTAGCAGATTTTGGAGATGGCATATAAACTGGTGTCCGGGATGGAAAGCATATATGAATTCTTTAAGTGAAATAGAAAAAGATCGTTTAAAGAATGAGTACCAGTTGAGGTAGGAAGATCGCTTTTATGCTATGGAAAATGACAATACTGAAGCAAAACCTTTGATTAAACATGTCAAAAGCTTTCTGCTTTTAGCAATTCTAATAGGTATAATAAGTTCAATTTTTACTTTCATAAAGAAATCTCCCGAAGATGGTTTTATCAGTCAATGGTTGCCCTATTATGCCTGGGCATTATTGATTGTATTACCTGTTGCTATAGTCATAATTAGGCGACTAAATGAAGTCATTGGGGAGCATTTTCAAAACCATCATCCTATCATTAAAAGTCTGGCCTTTGCTTTGCCTTTTGCGGTGGTTGTTGGGAGTTTGATGATCGGAATTGCCGTGGTCAGGTTTACTCAGGATTTTGAAGTGAGCCAATTCTACACACTTTGGGGTCGTGAGCTGAAAAGTAGTTGCTCAGTAATTCTAATGATTAGTTTGTCATTAGTTGGTGTTGTAAAATCAATGCTGGTTGCTAAAAAGAAAAGATCATTATTGAATATGCTGTGAATTGTTTAAAAAGGATGATTTGGACAGCTTTTTTAAAGGGAAGTTTAGGAGGTGATTTGAGATTTTCAATTTGCAATGTTCAACGTATTACAATTGTATTACTACTGAATGACAATTGAATGACAATTGAATTACTACCGAATTACTATTGAATGTCCACTGAATTACCACTGAATGTCCATTGAGTGACAGTCATGAATCAGGGCGAGAATGTTGAGAATGATTTTGTAAAACAGACCTGAATCTTATTTGAAAATCAGAAATAGAATCAGGCATTAAAAAAACCGGAAACGATGATTTGCTTCCGGCTGTACTTAATTTGGATATTGAGGATTATTTCACATATTGATTTTCGTAAGTGTTAAAGTCAGCTTCAACAATGCTTGAAGAAACGGCTGTTTTTTTCATCAGCCGATAAATAGGATATTTCTGAATTTTGGCATTGGCCAATTGGTCTTCAATCCTTTTTAAAGCTGCTTTCTTGTCTTTTTTCGACATTTCTTTGTCTTGCTTAATTCGATCCTGATAACGTTTAAGTCGTTCGGATTGATCGCCAATAATTTTAATGAAATTGTCGAGATAACCCCAGGTAATCAGGTTGTCGTTTGTTTCGGGTTCCATTAAATAACAAAGTAAATTAGATCGTGGCTGACCCGTAGGGATGATAAATGAGCCTGCCGGAAGTTTCACCTTTTCAGCCTTTTTATCAACCGTAACCTCCTTTAAATAATGACCTTGGAAATATTCAGTGTCTTTAATTTCATTCACATAATAAGCTTCTACATCAAACTCAGTTTCATTAGATATCTTTTTAATGCTGATCTTATGTTTTGTTAAAAGGGGAATGAGATAGGCCATTTGTGGAGGCATTACATAAGCCCAGGGTCGTTCGGTGGTTTTGGTAGGGCTAAATTTGGTATAAACACCACCTAAAACTTTTTCGAATTCGCCGCGCTTTCCTTTTCTTTTCCGCATCCAAAGTTCTTCATCAAAATTTTTCATCTGTTCGTAAGCCAAAACAATCTGATCGTTATCGGCATCATCATTGCCCAGGTTTATGGCTCTGTTTTTGGCTTCTCCAATCAGGCTCTTGATTTCATCGCCATTTTCAGCTGCATATTCAATCATGCTCAATAAGCCTAAATATTGTCCTCTCACCTGATGTTTTAGGGTCTCATCTTTGGGATTGGCAACCAATTCAGTACCATTGTTTTTAAGTCGATAGTTGTTTCGGGGCGATTCAAACAAAAATCCGAGCATATTGGTTAAAGCCGAATAAACATGTTGTTTCCGGGGCTCTACCGAAGTGGGGCTCCAACGGGCTTCTTTGCCTTCCCATCGGCCTCCTGAATACCAAAATCCTTCATAATCTTCTGAACGGAGTTTTTCGCGTACTTTGGGCAATATTTTTTCGTTTCCGTATTTTATCAAACCGGCATCTCCTGCAGGGTTCATGCAGGTTTGATAGGTGAGGGTGTAAGGATCGGAACCTCCGTGATGGGTGTCGATGTGGATGTCGGGCTGCCAGGTGTTGATCACTTTTACAATCAGGGCATTGATTTCCTGAGATTCCATTTTTAGATAATCGCGGTTCATGTCGAACACCTGTTCATTGGTCCTTCTATTTACTTCGGCACCATCCGGATTTAAGGAAGGGATTACAAGCACAACTGTGTTTTTAAGCAAGGGGCGAAGTTTGCCGAGGGTCAGGTCGCGCATCAGTTCGAGGCTGGCTTCTTTTCCGGCTACTTCTCCACCATGAACATTGTTGGCAATGAGTACCACCGATTTTCCGGTATTGCTGATGTCAGAAGGTTTATAAACAGGTGCATCTGATAAAATGCAAAGGACCACATCTCTGCCCATTAAAGTGGTGGTGAGCTTTTGAACCGACATCAATTCGGTTTCTGCATCAAGTTCAGAAATGTATTCCATGAGTGGTTGATAAAGGGTTCCTCCTTTTTTGTAATCGGTTTTTTCGGCCGGTGTTTTAAGCTGTGCAAAGCTGGCTGTTGAAAATAAAAAGGTAAAAATAATCAGGGGACTTAAGAATCTCATAATATTGTATTTAGTTTATGATAAAAGTAGGGAATATGAGGTATTTTACATCTTTAAATACGGCTATTTATCCCATCCTAAATTATGTTTATACAAAACCTGATTATTTATGGATGAAGAATGATAGATGCAAAGTTTTAGACTTTAGATTTTAAACGTTAGATTAAGATGCCGTAATTTGAAATTTTAACCTGAAGGATGAAACAAGAGGGCATAAAAAAAGGTCGAATACGCGTTTGCATTCGACCCCTTTGATATATTAATTGGTGCAAATTAAACCATGGGATGTTTCTTAAAGATTTCATCCGATTTCATCAAAATATCGACATATTGATCTCTTTTATAAGCAAAAATATCAGTCATGTTCTTTTTCGAAAGTTTCCCTTTGAAATCACTCAGGCTTTTATAGCCTTTGTGTTGCATCCAGCCCATCAACTCTTCCAGCATAAGGGTAATTTGTTTGGGCCCTTTTTGATAAACGGTGCTAACAACCTGCACACAGTCGGCACCGGCCAACAACATTTTGATCACATCCGGTCCGGTTAAAATCCCAGTATTGCTACAAATATTTGCATTGATATTTCCGTGCAATAATCCGGCGTATCTCAAAGCCAAACGACTGTCTTCCTGATTACTTAAATTGTAAGGGAAGTGATGTTTTTCATTCTGGATATCGATGTCGGGTTGGAACAATCGATTGAAAAGGACGAATCCATCCACCCCAATTTTATCCATTTCGTTGATGATGTACAATGGGTTGGTATAAAATGGGCTGAGTTTCACGCTCACCGGAATTTTTATGGCTTTAGTGATCGCTTCTAAAATATCAATTTGTGCCGAAACGATGGCTTTACCCATCACATCAAATTCGTAAGGGGTAGAATAAAAGTTCAATTCGATGGCATCAACGCCCGTTTCTTCTATTTTTTGGGCATATTCAATCCAGCTTTCTTCGTAAACCGCATTTAAACTTGCGATGAGTGGAATACCTATCGCCTGCTTGGCTTTTTTAAGTTGAAACAGAAACTCTTCAGGTCCACCATCTTCTATTCCGGTCATTCCGGAGGCCATTTCAGCATGGCGGTCTCCATAATCTTCTTCGGATTGATGCTGTTGTAAATTTTCGAGGTGAATTTGTTCTTCAAACAATGATTTATAAACGATGGCGCTTGCACCTGCATCTTCAAGTCTTTTTAAAATATTCAGGTCTTTAACCAGGTTGCTGGCTCCTATGATGATTGGGTTTTTTAATTCAAGTCCTAGGTAATTTGTTTTCAAGTCCATATGATAGTTTTTTAAGTTAATTAAATAAGGGTATAGTAACAGTCTACCTCATACAAATATAATAAAAAAAAGTAAAAATATTGCCAATCTAAATTGAATATAAATTAAGTATTTTGGGGGCGAAAATAGAGCTAAAGTAATAAGTGTCAGAGCTAAAATTATTAGTTTTGTGCAAGATTTTAACAGGGTTTAAGATTTGTATTATAAAGACCTTAAAATAAATAGATTATGGGAAAAAACAAAAAATTTATAACATGCGAAGGTAACTATGCTGCATCACATATCGCGTATATGTTTAGTGAAGTTGCTGCCATTTATCCAATTACTCCTTCTTCGGATATGGCTGAGTATATTGATCAATGGGCTGCCAATGGCCGAAAAAATATATTTGGTGAAACCGTAAGAGTTTCTGAGATGCAATCAGAAGGCGGTGCTTCAGGTGCTGTGCACGGTTCATTACAGGCAGGTGCATTAACAAGTACTTTTACAGCTTCACAGGGATTATTATTGATGATTCCTAATATGTATAAAATGTCAGGTGAATTATTACCTGCAGTATTTCATGTAAGTGCACGAAGTTTAGCTGCACAGGCACTTTCAATTTTTGGTGATCACAGTGATGTTATGAGTTGTCGTCAGGCTGGTTTTGCCATGCTTGCAACCGGTAGTGCACAGGAAATTATGGATATCGCCGGTGTTGCTCACCTTACTGCCATTAAAACCAGGGTTCCTTTCTTACACTTCTTCGATGGATTCAGAACTTCTCACGAAATCCAAAAAGTGGAAGCCATGGATCAGGATGAAATTGCAAAATTGGTTGATTATGAAGCATTGCAAAAATTCAGAGACAATGCCTTAAACCCAGAACATCCTGTAACCAGAGGTACTGCTCAGAATCCTGATATATATTTCCAATCAAGAGAAGCTGCTTCTAAATTTTATGATAACATTCCCGACATTGTTGATGAGTACATGGGGGAAATGCAAAAAATTACCGGAAGAGAATATCATCCGTTTACTTATTATGGTGACGAAAATGCTGAAAACATTGTTGTGGCAATGGGATCAATTACCAGCACCATCAAAGAAGTAATCGATTATAAAAATGCACAAGGTGATAAAATTGGTTTAATTTCAGTACATCTGTATCGTCCATTCTCTAAGAAATATTTCATGAAAGCTTGTCCAAAATCAGTAAAAAGAATTGCTGTTTTGGATCGAACCAAAGAAATTGGAGCCAACGGTGAGCCATTATATCTTGACGTAAGAGATTTATTCTACGGACAAGAAAATGCGCCTATGGTTATTGGTGGTCGTTACGGATTGAGTTCAAAAGATACCACTCCTGCCATGATGATTTCTGTATATGATAACCTTGCCGCTGAGGAGCCAAAGAATGGTTTCACTGTAGGTATCGTTGATGATGTTAAACATACATCTTTACCCTTATTGCCAGAAATTAGTGTTGCTCCGGAAGGAACCTTCGAAGCTAAATTTTATGGTTTAGGTGCTGATGGTACAGTAGGTGCAAACAAAAACTCTATCAAAATTATTGGTGGATCAACCGATAAATATTGTCAGGCATATTTTGCTTACGACTCTAAAAAGTCAGGTGGTATTACCATTTCTCACTTAAGATTTGGTGACAACCCCATTCGTTCGCCTTATTTGGTTGGTACTCCTGATTTTGTTGCTTGTCACGTTCCTGCATATCTTGATAAATATGATATGCTTAAAGGACTGAAAAAAGGAGGTACTTTCCTTTTGAACAGTATTTGGACTATTGAAGAAACCAAGCAGCATTTACCAGATCACATCAAGAAATATCTTGCCGAAAACGAGATTAAGATGTACATCATCAATGCAACAAAAATTGCTGAAGACATTGGATTGGGTAACAGAACCAATACCATTATGCAGTCAGCTTTCTTTAAAGTTGCTGAGGTAATTCCTTATGCTGATGCAGTAAACGAAATGAAAACTGCCATCCGTAAATCTTACGGTAAAAAAGGTGAGGATATTGTGAATATGAACAATGCTGCTGTTGATCAAGGTGGCGCTGTTATTGAGGTTGATGTTCCTGCTGAATGGAAAAATCTTGTTCCAAAAGAAGTGAAAGAAGAAAAAGATTTACCTGACTTTATTAAAGATGTTGCCAATCCAATCAATCTTCAAAAAGGTGATGATCTTCCTGTAAGTGCATTTGCTGGTCGTGAAGATGGTACTTTCCCTGCCGGAACCACTGCTTATGAAAAGCGTGGTGTTGCAGTAAATGTTCCTGAATGGGATGTCGACAACTGTATTCAGTGTAATCAATGTTCTTATGTTTGTCCTCACGCTGCCATTCGTCCATTCTTATTAACAGATGAGGAAGCTGAAAATGCACCTGAAGGAACAAATGTTAAACAAGGTGTTGGGCCCACAAAAGAATATAAATTTAAAATCCAGGTCAGCGTTCTTGACTGTACTGGTTGTGGTGTTTGTGCTGAGGTTTGTCCTGCTAAAACAAAAGCATTAGTAATGAAGCCAATAGGTACTCAATTTGATGAGGTTGACCGATGGAACTATATGAATGACAAAGTTGGGTATAAAGACGATGTTGTTCCTAAAGACAAGACCGTTAAAAACAGTCAGTTTGCTCAACCATTGTTTGAGTTCTCCGGAGCTTGTGCAGGTTGCGGTGAAACTCCATACATCAAAATAGCAACTCAATTATTTGGTGAAAGAATGATGATTGCAAACGCAACCGGATGTTCATCAATTTATGGTGGTGCTGCACCATCAACCCCTTATTGTCCTAGTAAGAAAAATGGTCACGGTCCTGCATGGGCGAATTCACTTTTCGAAGACAATGCTGAGTTTGGTTATGGAATGGCTGTAGGTGTTTCTAAAATGAGAGAGCGAATTGCTGACCGAATGGAAAAAGCAATGAATGAAGATTTCGCTGCTGAAACCAAAGAAGCCATGAAAGAATGGATTGCTGCAAAAGACCAGGCTTTGGAATCTGAAGTTGCTTCAGAAAAGTTGGTTAAATTGCTTGCAAACGAGAAAGGAGACCTTGCAGAAGAAATCATGAGCCTGAAACAATATATGGTTAAAAAGTCGCAATGGATATTCGGTGGCGACGGATGGGCCTACGATATTGGATATGGCGGATTGGATCACGTACTTGCCTCTGGCGAAGATGTGAATGTATTGGTTTTAGATACTGAGGTTTACTCAAATACTGGTGGACAAGCTTCAAAATCAACTCCAACCGGAGCGGTTGCGAAATTTGCTGCATCAGGAATGAAAGTTAGAAAGAAAGATTTGGGTGCCATGGCCATGACTTACGGTTATGTTTATGTAGCTCAGATTTCGATGGGTGCAAGCCAGTCCCAAGTATTTAAAGCTCTTAAAGAAGCTGAAGCTTATCCAGGACCTTCATTAATTATCGCTTATGCACCATGTATTGCTCACGGTGTAAGAGGAGGTTTAACGGGTGCTCAAAATGAAGAGAAATTTGCGGTACAGTCAGGTTACTGGCATACCTACCGTTTCAACCCACTTTTGGAAGCTGAAGGAAAAAATCCATTTATTCTAGATTCGAAAGAACCTGAATGGGATAAATTCCAGGATTTCTTGAATCATGAAGTTCGATATACATCGCTTAAGAAAACCTTCCCAGAAGAAGCTGAGAAGTTATTCAAAATTGCTGAAGATGATGCCAAATGGCGTTATAACAACTACAAGAGATTGGCCGAGCAAGAATTCTAAGATTGAAAAACGATTAATTCGTATATTTATAGCCGTCCCGATTTCGGGGCGGTTTTTTTTAGATCTATAGTTATCGTCATTCTGAACTTCCTGTCCGAATTTTAAGGCGGGGTTTCAGAATCTTGTTATTGATTTTAGAATGAGACCCTGAATCAAGTTCAGGGTGACGAATCTTAAAATATTCACAAAAATTGACCATGATGAAATTCATAAGATTAATCTCATTTTTTCTTGCTCTCGTAGTCACAGTTGCTTGTACACATAGCCATGAAGAAAAAGTAGTTATTGATAACGAATCCCTTTTAATGGCAACCCTATATCAGCAGCAGGCAGCAGAGTATACCGCACTTTGCTATCAAACGTACAATCTGGCAACACTGCGTTTGCACCAGATTTTGGAAGACAAAAAATCTGAGAAACCATTGGCCATTGTCGTTGATGTAGATGAAACCGTTTTGGATAACAGCCCTTTTGAAGCCAAATCGATACTGGAAAATTCAGATTATCCGACCTATTGGAAAGAATGGTGTGAGCTGGCTAATGCAAGAGCCATCCCTGGTGCCCTTGAGTTTTTAAGTTTAGCTGCCAAACAAGGGGTGGAAACATTTTATGTGACCAATCGAAAAGTTGAATTTCAACAAGTGAGTATGAAAAATATGGAGGACAAAGGATTTCCGAATGTTGATGATGCGCATATGTTGTTCAGGACTGATGAATCCAATAAAGAAAATCGTCGACAGAAGGTGCTGGAAACCCACGAAATTGTATTGTTAATTGGCGATAACCTAAACGATTTTACTGAGCTATTTGAAGCAAATACAGAAAGTGAAAGGGCAAAGAATGTAGAAAAGTTAAAGGCCGAATTCGGAAAAAAATTTATTGTATTACCAAATGCTATGTATGGAGCTTGGGTGGATGCAATTATTGGAGATCAAGGTTTGAGTAAAGCTGAGAAGCTTCAGAGATTAAGAGAAGCCTTGGTCACATTTTAAATTTTCGATTTTCAATGTGCAATTTGCAATGTTTATTTGAAGAAAGTACGTGTTAAGCTTCGGACTAATTTCGGGTTTTGGAATTAATAAAAAACCCAAACCATGAAAATTGAGATCGAAAATAGATTAATTGACTTCTCTGTTTCAATTATTAAATTGTGTAAAAATTTAAATCATGAATTTGCATCAGATCACTTATCAACTCAAATTATTAGATCATCAACAAGTTCAGCATTGAATTATGGAGAAGCTCAAGCTGCTGAATCTAGAAAAGATTTTGCGCATAAAATTAGTATAGTGCTAAAAGAACTGCGGGAGACTCAAATTAATTTGAAGATTATTAAAAGGGCGAAACTGGCAAGGAGTCTCAATCAAGAAGATGACCTGATTAACGAATGTGGAGAATTAATTGCCATATTTCAGAAAACAATAATAACCACACGATCTAAGAAATCTTAAATTGAAAATTTCAAATTCAACATTGTAAATCGTCAATCTCCAAATCATTCTATTACCATTTCAAATGGCATAATTGCTTGCAGGCCTTTGCTGTTTTTTAAATGATTGAAGTGCTTGATAAAGCTATATTCATCACCCAGTTCTTTTTCTAAAATTGAAGTTTGCACACCCGATGTAAGTTGTTTCATTATGGTTTGAAGATAGTCTTCCTGGATGGGAAGCTCTCTGATTCGATAGTCGGGCAAATCTGCTAGTTCCTGAGCCAATTCAATGGCGCGGGTTAAACCTCCAAACTCATCAATTAATCCTAATTCAATGGCGTCTTCACCGCTCCAAATTCGTCCCTGACCAATACTGTCAACAAAGTTTTTTCTTAATCCTCTTGATTCAGAAACATGACTTATAAACGTATCATAGGTGTTTTCAATGGATGAAGTCACAACTTCTCTTTCGAATTTTGTGAATCTGCGACTGCTACTCATAAAGTCAGAATTGTCGTTGGTTCCAACATGATCGATGGTGATTCCTAATTTATCGTTAAGCAAGCCTTGGATGTTGGGGAAGATTCCAAATACACCTATAGATCCGGTTAGACATGATTTATTGGCAATAATCTTTGTCGCATTGCAAGTAGACCAATAACCTCCTGATGCTGAAATATCACCGTATGAAGCAATCACTGGTTTTTCTTTAGCTGCCAGTTCAACTTCTCTTCTGATGATTTCGGAAGCCAAAACATCTCCACCTCCGGAATTAATTCTGAAAACAATGGCTTTCACAGATTTGCTTTTCCTGGCATCACGAATGGCTCTTGAAATTCTTTGTGCTCCAACCACCTGATCATCTCCTTCCATATTTAAGATGGTCCCGCTGGCATAAATAACGGCTATTCTGTTTCTACTTATTTTTTTGCTGTATGGGCTGCTGTTATAACCTGCCAAACTCAGCGATTCAATTTTTTCGCTTTCTGATAAGCCAATTTTTTCTTTTAGTTTGGCTAAAACCTCATCTTTATACAAGAGTTCATCAACCAGGCCGTATTTTAAAGCATCTTCAGCTTTTCTGATTTTTAAATGATCTGCCATCTCATTCAGCTCATCCACACTCATTCCACGACTTTCAGCGATAGAGCTGAGCATTAAATTCCAAATTCGATCTAAGTATTTCTTGGTTTGAGCCTTGCTTTCCTTGCTCATTTTCTCCTCGGTATAAGGTTCTACAGCACTTTTAAATTTTCCATGCCTTACGATTTGAGCTTCCACAGAGAGCTTTTCGAAAAGGCCTTTGTAAAACATCACCTGGGCATTTAAACCTTTAAATAACATCATGCCCTCGGGATTGAAATATATTTCGTCAGCTACGGAAGCCAGGTAGTAAGCCGATTGTGAAAAGATTTCGGCATAACAAACAATAAATTTGTCGGATTTTTTGAATTCCAGAAGGGCTGATCTGATTTCTTCAATGGTAGAAATCCCGCTCGGAATATGACTTAACTGCAGATAAATTCCTTTGATTCGACTGTCTGTTCTTGCTCTGTCGATGGATTCCAGAATGTCGTTTAACCCAAGGGTTTTGGTTGGTGTTAAATCAAACAAATTGGCTGAAGAAAATGGGTTGGTTGAGGTGCGCTCGGGTATGGGTTGGTTTAATTTAACCAATAAAACAGTGTTGTCGTTTACAGCTACTGCTTCTTTTTCGGCGAATGACATTAAGGATGAAATTAAACCTAAAAAAAGAAAAAATACTATAAGAAATGAAATGAAAAAGCCTAATATTGAGGCGAACATGAATTTAAAAAATTGTTTCATCTTTTGATTTTTATAATTTTTTTTGAGATGTTTTTTTGGCGCTAACCTAATTCGATCAAAGTATAAAGTTGCTGATATTTCCTAATTGTAAAAATATGAAAAAAATGATTTAAAGCCTATTAACAAACAAATGTGGAAAACAAAAAATATTTAAAATAAGACCTTATACTTTTGATATGATATTTGTAAGTAAATGATGTTTATTCATGTTTAGAATAATTGAAAATATTCCAAAAAAAACAGGACTTCTGATATTCATTTTGCTGATCCAGCAAATTAGTTTGGTGTTTTCATATTCTACAGAAAAAACCGATCTTATCACGCATCGAGATATTCGTGCCTCCATCCCATTGTTTATCGAATCCAATGAGTTTGGGTTGAAGTCCTTTTCACTGAATTCATATTATCATGATGATGTAGAAAGATGGAAAATAAAATATTTTAATGAACCTTCTCAGATAATGACGGAGGGAATTCGGTCGGAGAAATTTCTAGCTTATTTTTTAAGATCTTATAATCAAAAGTTAAACAAAGTGCAGGCTTCGGAATTGGCTCAAATTTATATTGAAGAGGCCAAAAATGAAGGTGTGAATCATGACATTGCTTTTGCTCAAATGTGTTTAGAGACTGGTTTTTTAAAATATACTGGCAGCGTAAGCGCGATTCAAAATAATTTTTGTGGTTTAGGTGCAACCAATGAATTTGAAAAGGGTGATAGTTTTGTTTCGGTAAGAATGGGTGTGAGGGCACACATTCAACATTTAAAAGCTTATGCCGACCATCAAAAAATCAATACCCCTTTGGTTGATAAGCGGTTTAAATTTATAGAAAGAGGATCTGCAAAAACAGTTCAGTCATTGACCGGAAAATGGGCCACTGATCCTGATTATGGGGATAAAATTGATCGGCTATTAGAAAATTTATATTCAATATAAAATAAGCTACCTGAACTTTTCCTGTCGAGAGATTTTTTACTAGTTTTAACATCCAAAAATATTTTACATGGCGCATGCAGTTATCTCATTGGGAAGCAATTTAGGCGACCGATTTTCGAATATAAATTCTGCCATTCTTTTAATGCAGCAAAGAGTAGGAGCAATGCTAGAGATGTCGGATGTTTATGAATCCGAACCCTGGGGTTTTCATGCAAAGCTGTCTTTTTTTAACCAGGTCGTACAAATCAAAACGGAATTAAATCCTCACGATCTGCTCAATGTATTATTGGATATCGAAAATGATTTGGGGCGAACACGTAATTCAATGAATTATGAATCGCGAACCATTGATTTGGATGTATTGTTTTATGACGATCAAGTGATCAATGATTCCATACTTGAATTGCCCCATCCGAGCATTTCAGAAAGGATGTTTGTTTTGCTACCCTTGGCTCAGATTTTGCCTGATTTACATCATCCCCTGCTTAAAAAAAGCATTCAGCAATTGTTGAATGAATGCCCTGATAAATTGTGGGTAAAAAAGCATATTTCGTAGTCGCTTCGATTAAATTATCTGCTATTTTTGTTATGGATGAAATATAATTATATTGCCATAGAAGGAACGATAGGTGCAGGTAAGACTTCACTGGCTACGCGTATTTCAGAACAGCATAATGCCAAGCTCATTCTCGAGCAATTCGAAGACAATTCTTTCCTCCCGAAGTTCTATAATGATCCTGATAAATATGCTTTTCCGTTGGAAATGTCTTTTCTGGCATCTCGATTTCAGCAATTGAAAGATCAGTTGTCGGCACAGGATTTATTTAAAACTTTTACCATTTCAGATTATTTTATCAATAAGTCTTTAATTTTTGCAAGCAAAACTCTGCAGAAGGATGAATTGGCTTTATACGCCAGGTTTTTTAATATCATCAATGCCTCACTCCCAAAACCTGATTTATTGGTTTACCTGTATTTAGATGTAGAAAATTTGAAAAGAAATATTGTAAAAAGGGGCAGATCATACGAGCAGGAAATTGAAAACAATTACCTGGATAAAATTCAGGCTGGTTATTTTGAGTACATTCGTCAACAGCAAGATATGAGAATTCTAATTATCGATACCAATCATATCGACTTTGTTGAAAATGAGCAAGACTATCAAAAAATACTTAAGATTATTAATCAGGAGTACCCAAAAGGAATTCACCGATTTACATTGGAATAAAAAAAGCCCCGAATTTTCGGGGCTTTTTTTATGTAAAGAATATTTCCTTATTTCTATTTTAGAAGCGCTTTAAACTCAACAGCATTCCAATATTTTTGGAATTCACGATCATCTTTGGCTTGATCTTTAAGTGCAGGATGTAATTTAAAAGCTTTTTTAAGGTTGTCAAATACTTTGCTTGCATTGTTTGTGCGAGCGCCAATTACAGCCATTAAATAAGCAGCCTGACAAGGTGCTTCTTTAGTACATTCTAAAGTGGCCTCTGCAGCAGTATAATCTTCAGCCAATAGTTGGGCTAAGCCTGTATTGAAATCACAATCGTTTCCACTTAATAATTCAGCAGCTTTTTTGTAATCACCTTTTGCAACTGCCATGATACCTTGATTGTAGGCATCAGTATCGCCAGCTTTGTCGAAATATTCGGCAGCTTTGGCATAATCACCCTGATGAACTGCTAATGCGCCAAGATTTGCATTTAATGTTTCCTGGTCAGGATACATTTCGATGGCGTTGTTTAATAATTCAGCAGCTTTGTCATAATTTCCTTTTTCCATATAAATTGCAGCGGCATTGTTTTTAGAAATCCAGCATTTAGGATACTTATCGAAAATAACTTCATAAATCCCTAATTTTTTATCAGCCTCAGCATTTTCGGCAGCAAATAATAGCTCTTTTAACTCAAGTGAACCCGGATTGTTCATTGCAGCTTCTGCAATTTCAGCTTTGGTTTTGTAAGGCTCAACATAATTGATGGCCAATTCAGTTCTTCTAAGTGGTGCAAGTAATTCGCGTACGCCGGCATATTTATACATGGCGCTTCTTAATGCACGATCCTGAGCAGCTTCATCACCTGCTTCATCAATAGATTTTGCAATTGCTTCTTTTTCTTTGATGTTAGAAGCTTTAAGGTCACTCATGAAACCATCCCAGTCAGATCCTCTAAAGCTGAAAAGATATTCAATGTCCTCAGCAGGATTAGAGAAGCTAAATTTGCCATTTCCTTCGGCAACAAGATCTGATAATGTTTTAATTACTTCATCATAAACGACGTTTGCTCTGTTTTCAGATAGTTTGTCGTTTACAGTAATACCCTCTGGAGATGCCCAGCCATCAATACTGATTGATTTAACTTTCCAACCTTCTTTTGCGAAGTTTGTAAGTTCTTTGAATTTCATTTCAGTGCCAGCATCTTTGTTTAGCTTTAAATTCCAGTTTACGTTGAATTTGTTCACTGCGAAATAAACATTGGCATTTTTTGGATTCAGTACTTCAACAGGATTGTAATCAATTCCGGCTGCTTTAGTAACCATTTTTTTCAAAAGTCTTTCAGAAGTATAAATCACTCCATTTGCTACTAATCTGTTACAGCATACATATGAGCGAGGATTGTCCATAATTTCTTCAATAGAAGCTATGGTTCCTTCTTTGCCTATATAAACAGTCGACACAACATAAAGTTCTGATCTGTTAAATTTAGCATCATATTTCACTTGGTCAGTATAAGTGTACGATCCTCCATCTTTTTGGTTGATGCTAACACCATCTCCTGAAACTTCTTCTCCTTTAAGTGTAAGAGGTTTAAGTGCAACAGTTCCTTTTTTAAATCTAAGTTCAGGTTGTACGTGCATGGCAGCATTCTTAGCAAAATACCCGCCAGGAACAACTACTTCAAAAGAAATCTCAACCATTCCTCCTTTAACAACGAGTGTAGGTGTGCTAGAGATTACATTTACTTTATTAAATTGACGCCACATTCTGGCATTCTGACCATAAAACAAAACTGGGGTCAATACCATCAAGAGCGCAAGCAATGTTTTTAGAACAGGTAGATAAAATTTTTTCATAATGATATACGTTGATATACGTTAAATAAATTGGTTGTTTTTTAAGATTAATACAAATATAATTTTTTTTGCGTCACTTTTCCAATTTATAGAGCGTTTTTTAAGGCTTTCAGTCATATATGCAAAAATATGAAACACAGGAAGTTAATTTAACGTGGTTCAGAAAAACTGGAAAAAAGTATATTTATTATGGTTGAAAAAGCTTCCAGAATAGGTCGTGAATCACAATTCCAGCACACACAGATATGTTTAAGGAGTGTTTCGTGCCGTATTGAGGTAACTCAATACAGCCGTTGATTTCATTTATGATTGACTGGTGTACACCCTTAATTTCATTGCCCAAAATGATGGCAATTTTATCCTCATTATCAATTTTGAATTCCTCAAGAGAAATGCTTTCTTCAGCTTGCTCGATGGCATAAATCGTAAACCCCTCATTTTTTAAACTGTTGATGGATTCAGAAATGTCTTTAAAATATTGCCAATTCACAGATTCAGTAGCTCCTAAAGCCGTTTTTTGAATTTCTCGATGAGGTGGGCATGCAGTAATTCCGCAAAGATGAATTTCCTGAACCAAGAAAGCATCAGATGTTCTAAATACCGATCCAATGTTATTTAGGCTTCTAATATCATCCATTACTACAATTAATGGAATTTTTTGGGCGTTTTTAAATTCATCAACACTGAGTCGATTCAATTCGCTGTTTAATAATTTTCGCATTTAAGAGGTGTTATTTTTGCAAAATTACGATGAATAAATTTAGACTTTATGAATTTTTATAAAAATCAATTAATAATTCTAACTTTGTTTTTCTCAAGTTCTGATTGATTTGGCAAAGAAAAAAGAAATAGCAGAAACACCTTTAATGAAGCAATATAACACCATCAAGGCTAAATACCCTGATGCCTTATTGCTTTTCAGAGTTGGTGATTTTTATGAAACATTTGGTGAGGATGCCATAAAAGCATCGGCCATACTGGGAATTGTTCTAACCAAACGAGCCAACGGCAAAGCAGCATATGTTGAGTTAGCTGGTTTTCCGCATCATTCCATTGATACTTATTTGCCTAAATTGGTAAGAGCTGGCCACAGAGTGGCCATATGCGATCAGCTTGAAGATCCCAAACAAACCAAAACCATTGTTAAAAGAGGGGTGACCGAATTGGTAACTCCGGGGGTTTCGTATAATGATAAAATCCTGGAGCGTAACGAAAATAATTTCCTGGCAAGTCTGCATTTGGATGCAAAAAGTTCGGGAATTTCATTTTTAGACATTTCTACAGGAGAATTTTTTGTGGCTCAGGGGTCTTATGATTACATCGATAAACTGCTTCAAAGTTTCAGGCCCAGCGAAGTAATTATTCAACGTAATAAGCGTGAGAAATTCAGAGAACTTTATGGGGAAAAGTTTTATGTAAATACTTTTGATGACTGGGTTTTTAGCAAAGATTTTGCTTATGAATTGCTCACCGGGCACTTTGGCACAAAATCCTTAAAAGGCTTTGGGATAGAGGACTTGAAAAATGCAACCATTGCTGCCGGTGCTGCCTTGCACTATCTGGCCGAAACCCATCACGACAAAGTGGGGCATATCAGCAAAGTGTCGCGAATTGAAGAAGAAAAATATGTTTGGCTCGATAAATTTACCATCCGAAATTTAGAGCTATTTTATTCTGCCTACGATAGCGGAGCAACTTTGATAGAAGTTTTAGACCAAACCCTAACACCTATGGGCTCGCGTATGTTGAAACGCTGGCTGGCACTTCCTCTGAAAGATAAGCAACCTATTGAAGAACGTTACGAAATTGTTGATTTTCTGTTAAAAGAAAAAGATTTTGCTGAAAACCTAACAGTTCAATTGAAATTGATTAATGATTTGGAAAGGTTGATCTCAAAAGTGGCGGTGGCAAAAATCAATCCTCGTGAATTATTACAGCTAAAAAATGCGCTGTTCGCAGTTCATGAGGTAAAGGAATTATGCGAGAGCAAAAAGAAAAGTCCGCTCGCGAAAATTGCCGATCAGCTCAATCCATGTAAACTTATTCACGATCGGATTGAAAAGGAAATTAATCCTGAATCGCCTGCTTTACTCAATAAAGGAAATGTAATATTAGAAGGAGTCTCCAAAGAACTCGATGATTTAAGAAATTTATCGTTTGCAGGTAAAGATTACCTTTCAAAAATTCAGGAACGAGAAACCGAAAGAACAGGAATTTCATCGCTCAAAATTGGCTTCAATAATGTTTTTGGATATTATTTGGAAGTTACAAATGCCCATAAAGATAAAGTACCAGAAGAGTGGAACCGAAAACAAACTTTAACCGGATCAGAGCGTTATATTACTGAGGAATTAAAAGAATATGAGGAGAAGATCTTGGGTGCAGAAGGAAAAATATCTGAGCTCGAAAATCAACTTTATGGCTCTCTTGTTCAATCTTTAGTAGATTATATTCAGCCCATTCAGGTAAATGCTAACATTATTGCCAAATTGGATTGTTTGCTTTCATTTGCAAATATTGCAGTGGCTAATCAATATGTTCGACCCGCGATTAATGATTCCTATGTTTTAGACATTAAAGATGGGCGCCATCCGGTTATTGAAAAACAATTACCCATAGGCGAAGAATACATTGCCAATGATGTTTTTCTGGATAATGAAAAGCAACAACTCATTATTATAACCGGTCCAAATATGTCGGGTAAATCTGCCTTGCTACGTCAAACAGCTCTAATAGTTTTGATGGCTCAAATGGGGAGTTTTGTTCCGGCAAGTAAGGCCAAGCTAGGCTTGATTGATAAATTATTTACCCGTGTTGGAGCATCTGATAATATATCTTCAGGCGAATCCACTTTCATGGTCGAGATGAATGAAACGGCCAGCATTCTTAATAATATTTCGAATCGGAGTTTAATCCTTTTAGATGAGATTGGAAGAGGGACCAGTACCTATGATGGAGTTTCGATAGCCTGGGCCATTGCCGAATTTTTACACGAGCATCCACTGTTTAAGGCTAAAGTTTTGTTTGCGACCCATTATCATGAGTTAAATGAAATGGCAAGCAATTTTAAGAGAATTAAAAATTTTCACATTTCCATCAAAGAAATAGGAAATCAGATATTATTTCTTCGAAAGATGAAAGAAGGAGGGAGTGAGCACAGTTTTGGAATTCATGTTGCTCGCATGGCAGGAATGCCTTCGAGTGTATTGCAAAGAGCTCATCAAATGCTGGAGCAGTTAGAGAAATCTCATTCAGGTGATGCTTTGGGGAGTCAACTCAATAAGTCGGCTTCAAAATCTAAATCGTCTGATAATTACCAGTTAAGTTTCATAAATCTAGATGATCCTTTATTGTATCAAATTAAAGATGATATTTTAAATACAAATATTGATACCCTTACTCCGGTTGAGGCTTTGATGAAATTGAATGAGATAAAAAAGTTACTGGGCGAGTAAGCTAAAGTTTCAATTAAAATTTCTTGTAAAATCTATTGCAATTTATCAAAAATGTTTATATTTGCACTCCATTTAAAAAACGCGAAAGTAGCTCAGCTGGTAGAGCACGACCTTGCCAAGGTCGGGGTCGCGGGTCCGAATCCCGTCTTTCGCTCAGAAATCCCGAAATTCGGGATTTTTCTTTGACAAAGTTGCCCAGTGCCGCAAAAACTGCAAATCTGTGATTTGCTCAGTTTTGCGAGCATCCTCGAAAATTAAGAATATTTTAATTTACGGGAGTGGTGATGTTAAAAGAAATCGTTCTTACGGGGATTGATTGAAAAATCAAATAAATGCCCAGGTGGTGGAATTGGTAGACACGAAGGACTTAAAATCCTTTGGCCATTGCGGCCGTGCGGGTTCAAGTCCCGCCCTGGGTACATTTAAAGCTCTCTAATGATTTGATTTAGAGAGCTTTTTACTTTTATGAGTAACAAATGGGTAACAAAAATTGTCCAAAGTTTGTTTTTTCCTCCCAATTAGAATATATAAGAGCGCGATTTTTTTAAAGAATTAAATATATAAATATTGAATAAAAAATATAGTTTTGTTAGGTTAATTTTATTACTGAATATTAATTCAAATCTGTTTCGATTGCATAATCAATAACATCTCTAATTTTTATTAGTTCTTCATCAGCCATATTTTCTTTATAGGTAATCTTCTTTAAATCAGCATCAAACAAATAAAGATAGTTAGCTAAATCAAAATTTCCTCCTTTTGTTTTACAACGGAACTTATGTTTTGCTTGCCATCCACAGAATGTTGATTGGAAATTTGCAATTTTTTCCTTAATTACTTTATGAAGCTCAGATATTTCTTCATATACTTTTTTTAATTCATGAAGATTTGAAAGGGATTTATCTAATGCTTCTTTATATTTTGATAATGAGTAATTATCACTACTTCCTTCCCAAATCTTAACGATGGATTCGTTATGATCTCTCTTATCAGATAATTCATTGAATAAATCAAATTTATCATTAACTATATATGCAAATAATAAAATTGTAGAATCTCTATAAATTGTAGTAAATGCACTGTCAATTATGGTTTCAATTGGCTCATAACTTGAAAAATCATAGAGAGTTTTATACATTTCTTCTTTTATTAATTTGGCTGCTTTATCTTCATTGGATTGACAAGATAAAAGTGTCAGAATTAAACAAGAAAACAATAGCATTAGTAAATTTCTCATAATTAGGGTGTGTTTATTTTATACCAAAGTTAACAAATCTACTTATAGTAGATGTGAGGTGGTTTATAATAGAAGGTTTTATTTATTCCTTTGATTTTTCCGAATCTCTTTTGTAGCAATTTTCCCAAGCTTTTGGTTTGTAATGAAAAAGTTGAACCTATTGGAGTTTAAAACAATATTATGAAAGTTGAAAGTGCTAAACTCGACACCGTCTTTAAAAGCTATTAAACTATATGGTGAATTTTTTTTCTCTGGTTTTTCAAATATTATCTCAAATTCTTTTTCAAGCCAACTCACTATTTTTTCGACATCTGTTTCTGAAATCCTTAAATTATCTTTTGGGGCAAAAAAGAATTGATAAACACGACCGTCATTAAGTCTCATAACATTAATATCACCCTCAACACCATTTATAGATGTGTTAATTTCTTGTTCTCCATCATAATTTACTCCTAACTCAACCCCATTTAATTCAACCTGAGCCTGCATTAGTATTGCACTAAATGCAAAGGCAATAATAAAATAAATCCTTTTCATGATTTTAGTTTTCAATTACTATTTGTTTGAAAAAACATTATGAATTTTAATTACTTATAGACTATTTTGTCATAGGTGTATTTTTGCATTGAGTAATCATTTGGATATTCACGCTTAGCAGTTGCTTTAGCAGTATAGTTTGTGACAGTTTTCATGTAATTTTTTGCAGCCAGTTGCTTGTCATAAGTATACTTTTGCATTGAATAATCATTTGGGTATTCTCGGTATGCAATTTGTTTTACTTCGCTATCTAAAACAGTTTTTATATAGTTTTTAGCTGCTAATTGCTTATTATAAACATACTTCTGCATGGAATAATCATTATAGTATTCTCTTATCGCTATCTGTTTTACTTCTGAATCGGAAACAGTTAACATATAGTTGTAAGCTGAAATCTGTTTTTTGTAAACATAATTCTGCATTTCAGTATCATTTGGATATTCATTTTTTGCAAATTCTCTAATCTTTGATTCAATGGATTGAGAGAAGGATAAGTTTGATGCAAAAACCAATACCAACAGAATAGTAAATAACTTTTTCATAACATATAATATTACTTAATTAACTGAGTTGTTAATTCTTTAGTTCTTCAATTTTTAATTTTGCACCATTAAAAGCGGCTTCAATTGTTGTAACCTCATTTATAAAAATGTTAGCCCCGGAACCATATCTCTCTAGTTTAAGATACCATTTTAGTTTCCCTCTACTAACATAATACCCTAATTGAAACCCATCATCTGTTACAAATTTGTTTTCTAAATAGTCAGGGTTAATTGTCAGGTCTTTGTCAGAATCATTTTTTAAAGAACTTGTAGCATTAATAATTTCTAATAGATCTTCATATGCAATAGAGGCGGTTTTAGTATCATATTTTCCCCTCTTTGAAATTTGATAAAAATATCCAACTTCACCTCCACTAATATATTTTCTTATTTTTGTACTAGCAGCTCCTATTGTTAGTTTTAGATCGGGCAGAGAGTAGTCAACAAACTTTATTATTACTCCTGTCTTTGATACAAAAGCGTCCATTTTAGTACTAGCTTCTTTAGCATCTTCTTGTGAATACAATTAATAGTTTTTTCATAATTAGGTGGTTTTAATTTGTTCTTAAAGGTAACAAATCTAATATTAATAGATATGTTCTTTGTTTTTTAATTGCATCTTGTTGCAAATAGCAACATGTTATTTTGTGTTATTATAACATACACCTGTGAATGGTAAGTACTGCCATTGTGACTTGCAAAAAACCTTCATACCGCAAGGCATAGTTATGTTAAGTTTTTATTCTTTTATCGTGGTAAAAAACACTTGGTCTAATTCTTAATTCCAGAATCCATAAAGTGTCACATTTTTACCAATTTTTTTTGAAAAAACAAGGTTTGGTATTATCGCCCATAATTAATCAGTTTTGAAATGGTTTAAAGAGGAAAAAGATGTTAAACTTTCAAGGTGTAATTATTCTTAATCTGAAGTTTTGTTAAGTTTTAGGCTATGCGCGTGTATAGAGCAGGTAATTATGCTTTTTAAGTATAAGGATTTATAAAAAAGTACCCTTTGCAGTGGGTACTTTTTTGGTACAAAGAAAGAACGTTTATCTCTGTGGTAGGAGATCATTCTTTTATACCTTGTATTCAAAAATGTCACATTATTACTGGATTTTTTTATTGGTAAAATTCCAAATAGTTAAGAAACGCTTGTTATTTGTTGATAATAACAATAAATACACTCTCTTTTTATAGTGTAAGAATATTCATGTTAGAACATGTTTAAATAACATCTATATAGAGTCTATAAAGGCGTTTTGTTGTTTAGTTGAGGTATTGCTCCAGAAAGGCATAAGATTGCTTAGAATCGTTCTACATAAGTAGTTTTAAAATGTAAAAATCAACCAGCTCTCCAATAGTAATTCAATTGTTTTTTAGAGTTGTTTTAGAGTTGTTTATTTTTTATTCACCTTTCTTAATTGATAAAAATTGTCAATTCACACAGCTTAGTTTTATCTATAATATCTCTTTGCATTCTTTATTTTCTTGTCAAGTTCTGCCACCAATTCTGATGAGCTTGTCAAGTCAGGTGTTTTGCAAAGTTCTCTGATTTCCTTTTTTAGTCTGGAATAATATTCTGGCTTTTGAAAGGCGTTTTGAAGTCTTAAATTTTCAACTTCTTGCATTATTTTATCCTGTCCAATTGTATTTATTGCCATTAGGTTTATTTGTTTCCAGAAGTCTTTAGGACTATTCATATTTGTAGTATTAAAATTGATGTTATTTAATTTATTTATTGCTTCATATTCTGCCTGCCACTTATCAAATAAGCTCATATAAAATTTTTCATCTGATAGGGTGCTTGCTGTTATCTCTGGTAAATTAAATTCTTTAGGTAGCCTGCTCTTATATCTCATTTCATACCTTAAAATGTTTTGTCCTTCCCATACATCGGGCAGCTTTAGCCCTCTGGATTTACCTTCTTTGATCTTGTTGTAAAAAAGTTTCTGTTTTAGTCCATTGGAATAATAAAGGCTATTTGCCTGTGGTTGTCTAGTGTAGTATTGGCTATCCCCTAAGTAATTGTAGTATGCCTCTGGCTTATGTTTCATTAATAAGTTTTGTGAAAAATCTATCCTATTAACTTTAGCAAGATTGATCGGTAGGCAAAGTTCATCAGATAATTTCTCAATTGCTCTGCTTGTATCTGCCCTTGTTAGTGTGTGAAAGTTATCAGGCAGGAAATACTTTGCAAGGCTGCCCTTTAAAGATATTCCCTGTTCTGATACATTCACCTTGTAATTGTCCAAATATCCACTATAATAGACTTGTCCACCATCTTTTTGATGTTCAGTAATATTTGATAAAGAGTGCAAAATGTTTGAAATATTAATTTTGCCTGCTTTGTCAATTGATAACCAAAAATTGAGAGTGTCATACATTGCCATTTGATTTATTTTGTCAATGAAAACACCTTACTATAAGACAGTCCTTCATAATTATAAAAGGGTTTGGCTTGCTTCCTTAAATCCCTGATCTCATCATCAAAGCCACCATCAATCATTTTTTGATAATAGCTTCCCATTAAGTTTCTGCCATCAGGAATAATAAGAAGTTCAATTTCTGAATAGTCCTTGTTTACTAAAAACAGATAGCCATCATTTCTGTATTGGAAAAGTGGATTTGCTTTTCCATTGCTCAATAATCTTTTAGCGTTTGGATAGCCATATCCTATTTGTGGGTAGTCAATGTCCTCAATATAGATGCTGCTAAAATTGATGCTGCTATGTGTTAAACTCCATTCTGATAGTCTTTTGCTATCTGTATTAACAAAATTATTGCAAGCTGTTTTGTAAAGGAATAGCTGTCCTTTTGGGTTGACAAAATTTGTCAAGCCCTGATAATTTCCTGTAAAATAAATACAATCTAATCGGGCTTTGCTTCTTATTTTGTTGCTTGCCTTCACCTCATCAGGTAACATTGCCAATTTGTAGTAAGCCCCTATCATCTTGCACCTCCTTTTCTTAACATCCCAAAAGTGGCTGCTTGGCTTTCTATTTCATCCTTTGTAGCTTTCCTGTTTTGCAAAAGCCACTGATCTAATTCTTGTTTGCTGAAATAAATTTGCTTCCCATGTGGCTTATAACAAGGTATGCCACCTGTTGAGGTTAGTTTGTAGAGATAGCTCTTTGAGAAGCCAATATAGGCTGCCACCTCATCAAAATTTAATACTGTTTTTTGTGATAGAAGCAAGGTTTCAATATTGCACAGTCTATCATTAACGTCTTGTAAATTTTCCATTCATTCAATTTGTTAAGTGAATAAAATGGAATAGTACTATTCCTAAATTGTTAACTCGAGCAATTTAGAAAATAAGAGAAAGTAATGTGGTAAGGTGGTAAGGTGGATTACTGATATTACTGAATATCAGGAATCTTGAGAATGATATTTTCAATTACAGATTGGTTTTTGACAGAAATGTCTTTTTTTATGGTTTTACTTAACTGAGATGAAATATTGTTACTTGTAATTATGCTATTCTCTTTTGAAATGAATTTCTCAGAATCTTCAATGCATTTATAGAAATGAACAAATCTCATTCTTAATAGAAAGAGTAAGTATGCTACTTGAGTTGTTTCATCAGAGAAATATATCTTGCTTTCATGGTCATTAAAAGGCTTGGTAAATACATTAATAAAGTCAATTTGACTCGTTTTGGTTTCATCTATATATTGATGTGTTTGAGTCAATTCTTTATATAGATATCTTAATTGATCTTCACTCAAAGTATGTTCAAAGTAGGTGTTCTTTTTATAAATATTTATATTCCCTTTCTTTTTGAAATTACTCTTCAACTCTTCATTATAAAACTCTTCCAAGCAGATATAGTAAGTCAAGTCAGATAATACATTAATCATTTCTTCAAAGTGTGGCAAATCAATATCTTCAACCTCTGTCATCATCACAATTTTTCCATTGTAATCATAACTTAAATATTCATCAAAAAGAATTGAAAAGTTATTCATAAACCCTCGAATCAAAAAATCAATATTTATTTTTTTATCATAATACCATTCTCTTAAAAAGCCCTGAATATAATCAGTGAATATTTCATTGGTTGCTAAAACTCTTTTTTTTATTTCGATGAATTCGTCTATAAATAAACTTTCTAATAAGTTCTCTGGTGTTAAAAGCTTTTTAATTTCAAATTCCAATAAGCTATAAGAATTCGCTCCATAAACAAATTCATGTGATGCCATAAATAAATCACTTAATCTTCTGCTTTCTTCTTTTGTTAGTTCCTGCATAATTATTAATTTTTATAAAAATAACATAAACTATCTTTTGCCAAAACTAGGTGATTCAGGAATCACAATTCTGGTAAGTTGCTAATTGCAGAATCTTTAAGGCTGTCTACATAGTTGAGGTACTTTATGGTATGTCTAGTATTTTTATGCCCCATACAATCAGAAACGGTTTTTAAATTTGCACCATTGGAAAGCAATTGAACTGCAAAGGTATGTCTGCCACAATAAAAAGTTATGTTCTTATCAATTTTGGCTCTTTTTGTCCAGGCTTTCAAATCCTTTGAAATTGCATTGTCTGAGATCGCTATATCAAAGATAAGATTTTCTGAGTTTTTCTTTTGCCCTATCAAATTTATTGCAGATGAGGACAAAGGAATGTTTATTTCTGAACCTGTCTTTTCTCTGTATGTTTTCAGCCTGTTGTTATTAACAGCTTTCCATTTTAATTTTCTAATTTCTGCAATGCCTAAACCAGTAAAACAAGCAAATAAAAAAGCCCTTTTTACCTCATCACTACCACAGTAAGTTTTATGCAGAATCTTTAATTCATCTGCTGTTAATACTTCCTTTTTGAGCTTGTCAGAATCATCTGAGTTTTTGAATATAATTCCATTTGCAGGGCTTTCTCTGAACAGTCCATCATTTGAGGCAGCCCTTAAAACCTTTTTAAACCTTGAAAAATAATTCTGGGGGGTTTCTCCACTTAAACCCGCTTCTGGGCTAATTAAATAGTCCTTGTAACCTTCACATACTTTTGTTGTTAGTTCAGTTGCTTGGAATGATTTTTCATTGATATAGTTGATGAATTTCTCAAATGAATATTTAATCATTCGTTTATCTTTCTTTTGATAGTTTGCAAGATAAACCCTGTAATATTCCAAAAAGTCAATTTTCTTTTTATGTTTTGGGGTGTAATTTGTGCCTTCGGATATGAGTTCTATTTCTCTTTGACTCCTGATAGTTTTAGCCAGTTCAGTTTTTTCTTTTCTCTTTGCAGGGGAGTCTTCTTTGGTGTTAATTCTGATACCTAAAAACTCATAGTGTCTTTTACCATTGTGGTAAATGTCTAAATAAAAGCTCTTGCCCTTATTCTTTAATTCTTTTTGCCTCAATTGTACACTCATAATTTTGCAGTTTAGTAACAGTTGAGTAACAAAAGTAACAAAAATAACATCCAAACAAAAGCAAGTAACGGTTTTATTTAGTCATTCAAAGTGCTATATTTGTGAAGGTTATATTGACTTTGTTTAGAGGTTGTTTTCATACAAAAATACCCGCCCTGGGTACTTAATTAAACCGTAGATGATTAAATTATAATCGTTTACGGTTTTTTTATTTGTAATTTGGTCAACCATTGGTCAACGAATTTGAAAAATATTGATTTACTACTATTTTTCATTTTAGTGCATACTTAAAATTTGTGTAAAGTAATTGAGGTTTATTCTTCAATATAATTATATTCATAATCTATAATTCCAGTTTGCTCAAAACTTCCATAAATGCCATTCGTTGATCTAAATACATCAATTTTAGATATTGAACCATCTTCATTGTAGTGATATTTGAATTTTTGAAAGTGAATATTCGACCAACATGGTATGATGGATTCTGAGAATCTTCCATCATTTAAGTAGATATATGCTCTATCTTCCTGTACAAAACTTTTATCTGCACTTGGTATATAATACGTTTCTTTTGTCATGTTGTTATGGGAATCATATTCCCAATACAATATACCATAATCAGAATTACTATAATCAATACTATCTTTTACCATATTCCCCCTTGTATCGTATGAATAATTATGTGTCATTGAAATACTAGGGGTGCCAAACATGTACCATTCATACATTTTGCTTATTTGATTGTTTGAATATTCATAGTCATACCTATCAATTATTCCAGATTCATCGAAAACTTCAATTCTTGATAGTAAGTTATCCAAATAGCTAAAAACCTTTCTGTGGCGAGAAATAACAATTTCTATTTGTTCTTTAAGTAATCCGTCTTCATAGGTGTTAGTTTCTGAACATAAAAAATTTGATGTACTGGTAATATCTAATTCAAAACGATACTCCCTTTGTTTAATTGTCCCATCTTTATTATAAGATTCAGATTCCCATTTGAATTTATTTAAATAACTTGGCTGACCGAACTTATATGGAGTAACAAAGGCTGTATAACCTTCAAGTCTTTTGACCTTTGGAGTCATTTCTGAATCCTTTTCTTTTTTACAGCCAATAATTAAGATAAGAGGTATAATAGCCAATATTAGAATTTTATTTTTCATAATGCTGTATCTATAATTTTCTTTTTTAGTTGGTAACTTATTATATGCCTTGCTATTCATAGTACTAATAATTTCAAGCATAAATTTACTAAATATCTAATTAATGTAGATGTTTGGTTTCTCGCGTAGGTAATTGTTAATAATATGGAGTTTTATAAGATTTCATGTAATGCGCTCGTATAGATGAGTAAATAATCTTTTTGTATAGTGTTAGGATGCAAATGTTTTATAATTCCTAGTAATCTGTAAAAAATCTATGTCCATTATTGCATACATCAACTTAATATGAAAAGTATATTCCTTTCTTAGTTGAGGTAAGAACATAAGTGCGCAAATAAATAATTCTTTTTTATTATCTGTGAGTTCATTACAATGATAACTATCTATTAATTCCTCATAGTATAATTTCATTTGATGTGTTTTTGATTTATACCAAAACTCTTAAAATGTCCTTTTTTTATAATGTAAGAATATTCTTTATTAGTAGTTTGTAATTTCCTTTAATCGACAAAAATAACTTTTAGAGAATCGAAAATTGGACTGTTTGTAGACCGTTAAAAAACCTTTTTATAGTGTAAGAATATTCTTTAGCATTGACCCAAGAAATATCTTTGTTTTATTATCTAGTGACCGTATTAAAATCATTAAAAACATATTGTGATACTTAAAATATCTTCTTGGAAATTATGGAATAAATTAATGATTATGAGATAAGGATCACACCCATTTTTGCACCAAGAATATTAGTGGTCTCGCGCGCGCGCGTAATGTTTCGATTTTACTACTTTTTTATTAATATTTTAGGTTAATGTCAAATAAAGAATATTGAAGTTCTAATTCCTTATATTTTCTTTCCGTACTTATTTTTAGATTGTTTTTTGCGTTCCTGATATTGTGTGCAATTCTTTCAATTTGATCTCTAATTTTATCATTATTGTAACGAGTTAGCAAGTATTTTCTTTTGACTTGTTCAAATATCTTTTTATCTGTTCTGAAGTAATATTTTAATCCAGTATGCGATAACATTAAACTTTTGTCTTTTTGCATTGAAATATTTAATCCGGTAACCATGCAAATACGTTCGTTTTCTGTTCTTATTTCAATTAGGGGGGGTGTAAGAATTGACCCTATATATAAACTGTCAATTTGCGCACCCCTGGAGGTTAAAAAATCAATCTTTTGAGCGATTCTGTTTTTAACTTGTTCTTTAATGTTTTCAGAATGATTTACGATTAAATTATCTAATTCTGTTCGGTGTTTATTAAAGGCCGATTTCGATTTTCTTTCTAATAGTTCTCTCCAATAGTTCTGGTCTTTGTAGTACATTAACCTAATAGTTTTACTTTTGATTGTTTTATCGAAAAACAAAACGTTCTGCCATTGTTCTATTAGTCCTGATTTAAAATTATACAAACCGTATTTTAATAACTGATCTAGGGTAAATATCCCTTTTTTGTTAAGTATTTCCATTTTGCGGTATTTAATTTCAAATCGTAATATTTCGCCCTTAATATTAAATTGTTTATAGTGGCGTGCCTTGTCGTATATTTTAATAAAATATTGTGAATGTTCGGCCTGTTTGTACTTACCCTCATCGCTATTCTTAATAAATTCAAAGGGAGTTGTTTTATGTAAGAAACAATAATCAATTATGTTTTTGCTTGGTATTGGGGGTCTAATATTTACGCCTAATTCTAGTTGTCTTAAATAACATTGGTCGGGGCTAATATTAAATAGGTGTTTTAATTCTTTTATGACTTCATTAAGGGCGTTCAAATTAAAATCATTGTAATTATGCGCACCTTTGTTCCAGTACTTATGCAAACTGCCCTCAACTGTGATACTTCCATTATCATAAATACTGAATTGTAAGGAATTGTAAAAGGCCGTTTGTCTAGGTATAATTGGTTTGCCATGTTTGTTGGTGGTTCTTATATGGCCTGACTCTCTGTTAAAATTACCAAAAAATTCTAATAAAGGGTTTTGCTCCAACTGTTTGGGGCTAATACCTTTTATTGATATCTTGACGAAGTCAATCAATTTAATTATCTTTGATTTTCTGTTATTGCGTTGCCAGTGATAACATATTGAACAATTAAGAGGGGTTTTGAACGCCCCTCTTTTTTATGAATTATAACGCGTATATATGGCGTTTTAATAGATTTGTTAATATGCCCTTATTGAATGGGTAAAATGCTCTAAAAACGTCTATAAATAGGATTGTTTGGTCATTATTGAATTGAAATATTAACAGACTTTTTTTATTGGGGGTTTTACGATCCCCGTAATATATTTGGCCTTGAAATTTCCGCAATCCTGTAACCTGTTCGGACATTTGCCAATTAGTCGAGGTTCTTAATCTTAGATAGTGATTAATATTGAGCGCATTTGACCTATTCCTGTACTCTTCAATTCTTAAAAGGTCGGTTAAAAGATTGGTCGGGGTCTGTTCTTTATCCAGTTGATAAACTGAATATGATTTTAACGCCCTGTCTAATCTATAGACATGGCGAAAATAATTTGCGTTGCCATACATAACTAGATATTTAGGGGTTTAATGGCATGTTCGACCTCATCTAATTTGTAATAAACGCGCGCACCTATGCCATATGATTTTAGTTTACCCTTTTTTGTCCAGCTCCAAAGGGTTGACTTGTCAATTTTTAATAGGTGGCAAACCTGTTCGCGTGTTATGTACTTGTTTTCGGGTTGAGGTCGGTTAACCTCATCTAGCATTAATTTAACACCCTCTAAAATTGTTTTTGTAAACTGTTCGGGGGTTGCATTGTGTAATAAAATCTGATGTTGCATATTCTTTAATTTTAAGGTTATGCAACAAACATAATATTGGGTTTTATTGGGTTTTCCCCAAGTTTCCCCAAGATAATCTTAATCAATTGTTATTAGTTGTGAATACCTAGCTCTTTAAGATAGGTTTCTATTATTTTAGTCCCCTTATCTGAGTTTAGTGGATTGTTTTTTTGCTCATTGTTTTCATTGTAGATAGGTTGTATCCAACCATATACGGTATTCTGTTTTAGTCCGGTAAATTTTCCTATTAGACCAGCAATCTGATGTAGGGATAAATATGTATATTTTTCTTTCAGAGAATCAATTACACCCAAACGGTAAAGTAAAATGATCTTTTGATTCATTGCCGTTAATACTAAATCTGTGTCAACCTGTATTGGTGTCTCCTCTTTTGCGGGCTTGGTATGTTTAATTGGTGGGTTTTTGATTTTATCAATCTTTTCTCGCAAAAATTTAGTTTTCTTCTCGTATGCAAGATTAAAATCTCTTGCTATTTTGTTGCCTAAGTAATGCCGTCCAATCAATGAACTTTGTTCATTTATTCTAAATCTCATGTCTGGTGCAAACCCATAAAGTGTATCCATAGATACAGGTGCAGTAATAATACTTAGCTCTTCTTTATAGAAGTCGATAGGTTCAGCATCAACATATTTGTTTTGATATTCTTTTAATCTCTCTTCAATAGTTGCCTTATATGTCCTATAACTGCAATGTAACCAATAATGATTTAATTTATTTGATAAATCACAATACTTTGTTAATAATGGTATAAACTCTTGAAGTTTGATGGGATTAACCTTATAATTATCTATCTTAAAATCAAAATTCTCTATTTCAAGTTCAAGACTCTGTAACTCTGTTAAATTCATTTTTTTAATATTATATGTTTTATCCAATAGCAGATTTAACCACTTTCATTTTTTGTTGAGGTTGGCGCGGTTGTAACCTGTTCACATAGTCAAACATTTGTTTTGCGTTATCGTATGCGGTTTTGCCTATGTATTTTAAAAACATTCGTTCTGTACTATGGCCTGTTATACCTATCAAAACAGGTGTCGGTATTTGTCCGTAATAATTGGTCGCAAATGAACGTCGGCAAACATGAGAGGCGATTAGATTAAACTTTGGATAAATGCCCTCTTTGTTTAGTCGGGTTTTCTTATCTCTTATTTTGCCTTTTGTTGGTTGATTTAGTTTTGCAATTTCGCAAATATCTTTTAGATGGTCGTTAAACTTCTGTAGGGATATTTTATAAGGCATGCCAGAATTAATAATTTCTTCGGCCTCTGGTAAAACAGGTATAGCAATCTTTTTTCCAGTCTTGTTCTGCTCTAATTCAATTACTTTAAGGTCTTGTAATGTCGTTATGTTTTTTTCTGTAATGTTCAATAGGTCGGATGCTCTTTGGCCTATATAACAGCCTAAAATTAACCATTTTCGTGCGTTTATTAACCCTGTATGTAATAATTTTGCGTTGGTTATCTGGTCAAGTTCATCAAAGGATAGTGTAATAATGTTTTCACTTGGGGTTGATTCCGATACAGATTCTATTAACTTAAACTTGGGGTTCGTTTCAATATTGTTTTTGTCGGCATCGTTACAAATCGTTTTTAGGTTATTTATGTTTTTCCCTACATAGTTAACCGAAAACCCCTTTTTAAATAACCAACTCTTGAAGTCATTGGCCAATTTGGGGCTAATATCTCTTATAAGAATCTCTTTTTTTATTTCCTCTTCAAATCCATTAACAAGGCCTTTAAAGGTCTTAAAACTCTTTATTCTGTTTTGCGACAATCCCAGATTTCCTTTTTGGTTTTTGCGGTTGTGTGCATTGTCAATAAAATGCTGAATGTAGTTTGTAAGTACGTCGAGGCGAACTACAGGTTTTTTATTATTGATTTTGTCTATTTGTCCTTCTAACCAATTGGCATTTATAATTAGACCCTGTTTGTTGGCCTCGTTATATTCCTCTTCTAATTTGTTTTTGAATTTGTCGAGGTTGGTTTTAAGTTTCTTTAATACCTCATCGTTTAAAATTGGCTGTCCTTTGGACGTGCTCCAATCTTTTGAGTTAATAATGTAACCGGATTTTCTTTTGAAAACATTATTGCGGTCGATTGATAACCGAACATAAATATTCGATTGCTCGGATTTACTCCTAAGTAAAAATTTAATTGTTGCCATTGTAATACATATTTGAACAATTCAAATATAAGGAATAATTTTGGTTTGGTCAACCGTTGGTCAACCAAATTACAATTTTATTCAATCCAGAACAATCTGGATAGATTAGAGGATGTTCCTTAATGCCTTTAATAGATTGGACTTATACGTATTCAGGTAGGTTTTTGGTGGATTTTAAAAACCTGTAAAATTGGGGGTTTATTGTTCCGCCCTGGGTACGTTTTAAGAAAGCTGGTATTGATCAATACCAGCTTTTTTTATGCCATAAAAGTGTTAGCTGTAGTTATATTTATGGGATCAGGTGTAAAAGTTGGGTCACAGTTGATTTTAGCCAAAAATATTGTTTAATCTGAACAGACAGCTAGCTGAATTTAATTCACTAAATCTAAATTACTCATATTTAAGTGAATCAACAGGTTTTGCGTAAGCAGCTTTCAGCGATTGAAACCCTGCAGTTAGTAAGGCAATTATAAAAGTTATTCCGAAGGCTAGTAAAAATATCCAGAAACCTTGTTTTATTCGGTATGAAAAGCTGCTGAGCCATTGTTCCATAAAATACCATGCAATTGGCCAGGCAATAATATTTGCAAGTATCACCCATTTCGTAAAATACTTGGAAAGCATGATGACTACATTTGAGATTGAAGATCCCAATACCTTTCGGATTCCGATTTCTTTGGTTCGTTGTTCAACTATAAAGGAAACTAAACCAAATAGCCCAAGACTAGCAATAAATACGGCCAATACCGTAAAGAAATTAAAAAGTTTGGCTAATTTTTGCTCTTCAGTATAGGTTTTATCAATCGAATCTTCAATAAATTGATATGAGAAAGGAAATTCAGGAGACAATGAATTATACTTTTCTTCTATAATAGCAAGACTTTCCGCAATTTTATTGTGATCTAGCTTTACAGACAGACTGCTTCCATGCTGTTCTCTGAAAATTAAAATTGCAGGTTGAATTTGCAGATACAAGGAATTAAAATGAAAATTTTTAAGCACTCCAATAATTCTAAGATTGTATTTATCCTTCCATCCACCTTCAATATTTTTACCAATTACATTTTTAATTCCCATTTTCTTTGCGGCCTCCTGATTAATTATAGCCACTGACCTATCTTTCATACTAGGTTTGAAACCTTCCCCCTGAATGAGATTCAGATTATAGAATTTAATGAAATTATGATCAACCCTAGCAGTGTATAGTTTAAGTTCGATTTTTTCATTTAAAGCATGATAGTTATAAGTATTGGTGTTTCCAAACCTGGAAGGCACCTGATTTGAGCTGCTTACGTCCAATATTCCCGGATGCTGAAGCAATTCATTTTTGAGATAAACTTCATCAACGCCCCTCAATTTGAAAGTAATGATGTTTGCTGTTTCAAAACCCAAATCTTTATTTTTAATGAAATTTAACTGTCTAATCACTACAATGGTACAAATGATTAGTGAAGCAGAAATTACAAATTGAAGAATCACTAGAAGATTACGAAAGTTTATAGATTTTCCTGCCCCACCATTATTCCCTTTAAGTGCTTTGATGGGACTAAATCTAGAAAGGTGAATGGCTGGATAACTACCCGATAACAAGGCCATTCCTATTACTAATAAAAACAAAAGCAGAAAAAATAAACTTCCTGAATAAAACTGGCTTAAATCACGATCTATCAATTGATTAAAATAGGGGGTAAATATGCCAATCAGAATGATTGCAATAAGTAATGAAAGGAAGCTTAGTAGAAATGCTTCTACCAGAAATTGCTTAATTAATTGAGATCGATTGGCTCCTAAAACTTTCCTTAAACCAACCTCTTTTGCTCTTCGAAGTGATTGAGCTGTTGCGAGATTCATATAATTAAAGCTCGCAATGAGTAGGATGAAAAGACCAATCGCTGCAAAGATCAGTACGTTTTTAAGATCACCATTTGAACTCAACTCGAAGTTTAATTTTCCTTTTAGATGGATATCTGTAATGGCTTGTAATAAATACCTTCTTTTGGTTTTTTCTCCAACATATCGTTTAATGAATGGAATCAATTTCTCCTCCATTTCATTCTCTGAAATACCATCGTATAATTGAATATAAGCTTTGTATGAGCTAGATCTCCAGTTCTCTAAATTACGTTTGTTATTATATAACTCTACAATATCAAATGGAATCAGTTTGTCAAAAGAGAGGTGTGAGTTTTTAGGAAACTCTTTAAAAACAGCTGTGACTGTTAAATATACGCTATCCATTTTAATTTGTTTCCCCATTGGATTTTCTTCCGGGAAATATTTTTCTGCAACACCTTCAGAAATAGCAATTGAATTCCGATTCAACAAAGCATCTTTTGCTCTTCCCATCGTTAACTCAACAGCGAACATATATAAGAAATCAGGATCGACACCGTAGAATTTTTCTTCCCCTCTGGCGATATTTTCGGTACTCATGTTTTTACTTGAGCTCCAGATTCTGCTGGCATATTTTATTTCTGGAAAATCTTGTTTTACGGTGGGAATAAATATGGCCTGGGTCACATTGAAATCAATTGAGTTCATGTATAAATTACCGGGCTGACGTTGATAAACCCGATAAGTATTTCTGACATCCGGATGAAATTTATCATAACTGAATTCATACCATACATATGATAAAATAAGAATGGCTGATGCCAGTCCAATAGATAAACCGATGATATTAATGAATGCCTGTGTTTTGTTACGGAAAATATTCCGAAATGCGGTTTTAATATAATTTTTTAACATAGCATTAGAAGCGGTTATGAATTAGTATTTGTAATAAATTTTCGTTTTGATTGAAATGGTTACATCCTTATTAATTTCAACACTTAAAAGACAGAAATAATAGTAAGGTGTTACACATTAATCTATCTTAAGTATGAATCATATTGTTGATCACTTCATTATATAGGATAATTCTTTCTCAAGTAGAATAATTATTTTCATGTCTTTTTATTTCCATTTCTTTGAAAAGAGTTTGATTGGAAATCTCAATTTTCTCTTGTCTCGGGGTCATGACTTATTGAGATCTCATAAAATATCATAAAACTGGTTGCAACTTCCAACTGTTAAGGGTACTTTTTAAAACCCATGCTCGTATGAGTGAGGGTCTTTTGTTTTTATGAGTAATAAAAATAGATATAATCTCCTCTCTTATCCTGATTTTCTTAAAACTGAATCGGTTCTTTTTTCATTCTCTTTTGCAATACATATTTATGTATGAATTACTATTTATTATATTTACTAGTGGTTTAAGGAAGTAATTTCTGAATAATATTGATATTTAGATAAATAAATAGAATGTACGACCCATACTTTGAAGTTGAACTCAAGATTAGATTATAAGTATTTGTAAGTCAAATTCATAATATAAAATTCAACATTTTTGAAAAAGTTAAATTTGATTTTAGCCCTAATAACGATGTTTACATTATCCCTTGACTCTTGTGATAAAATTGAGACCTTAGGCAAGAAATATGAAATAATGTATAGCTGTTATAATTTTGCAAGAGGAACAGTCTCATTAGTATATGTTGGGGCAGATGGGAAAAATGTTGTTGATGAACCACTTATAGGAAGTTTTGACTTGTGGCAAAGTGATAGAATGACTTTTAAAAAAGGGGATTTTGTTAGTGTTCAAGCACAATATAATGGAGAAAAGAGAAGTAATTTTTATGTTAAAATTACCATCAGGTGTTGGGGATGTGAAAGTCTTAATGGTAGTGATGAGAGTTTAACAAAGACATTATATGTATCAAATGGTAATCTGGTGGATTTAACGGGGAATATTGATTAAAAATAGAATTAACTCCTCAAAAAGAAGGCTTCCTTAAAATTGAAACTTCGGGAAAGAGAGCTTTCCTGCAGTAATTATTAGTTAAAGCACAAAATTTATAAGCGCTTCTATAATCCGTTTCTGATCTTTCTCGCTCCAAATTGGCTGACAAAAATAGAGTGGTCAAGAGCTTTAATTGTTTTAGGGTAAAATTTTTGCAGATGTTTTACAGGCGATTGAAAAGTCACGAAAGTATCAAATTGAAAAAATACATTCTATCTCAAAAAAAGAATGAAAAATAATGGCATATAAAAAGCGACTACAAAATTTGCAGTCGCTTTATTTTTTTATGCCTTCAATTTTTAATGAGGGACATAAATATTTTGATAATTTCTATATGCCGAATTATCTACAATCCACCATTGTGTAGGACTGGAGCTATAATCAACTCCTCCGCTTTCAGCCCATTCGGCGAAATGAAGGTAGGCCCAGTTAATATCAGATTTTTCTGTAGGGTATTCAAATACAGAATTGTCAACTGTTGGTGTCATAACATTACTTGGAATATCAAGAACCCATGGGAAATTCTTAATCGTTTTATAGGTTGATAATCCAAAAGTAGTAGAAGAGTAATCATCGTCGGTACCAAATAACCCTAAATCAGCTAAGTCTGTTGGAGGGTAATTCATTTTATGAACTTCTCTACCTCTTCCATCTTGCTCAAAATCAATAATCATAAATGGATTAAAGTTTGCTTCGGTTATTGAGAAATCTGCAGAATCGATTTCAACACCCAATTTAGGTGTAATGGTAATTGTTACAATCTCTGGTGGAACTGTTATGCCTCCATAACCAGCTGTATTTGATGTTAGAGGAAGAATTTGAGTTACATCATCAGCAACAATAACAACAGGTGATGATTGACCATCTTCCCAGCCATCAGTTGAGTTTATGTATGAACTGCCTCCTAATGAAGAATGTCCAGTAACATCTGTGCTATCAATATAAAGGCCTAGACCTGTTAATTCGAAGCCAAAACCATTTTTGGTTCCTGCTCCAGCAGCTCTAAATATGAAGGTTCCTACCACTTCAGTAATGTTATTATTAGCATCAGTATTCGTTCTAAATTGATATTCCACAACCAAGTCATTGAAATCATAATCGCCTTTTGAAGGCCATAAATCCTCAAATGCCAAGGTGCTATATCCGCTTTGTGGATGATAAGTATCCCCAGAAGTTTTCAGGGTATTCTCAGGATTCATAGTCATTCGCCAATCAAAGGTAGGAGGTATCACTAAATCCTCCATATTCCTTAATTGAACATCTGGATTTATGTTATCCTCAATAACTATATCATCCTCAATTTCATCAGCATTTTTTTTACAAGCACTCAAAACTATCGCAAAAACAACTAAAAGATAAAGAAAAGATTTGAGAGTTTTCATAATTTGGGGTTTTTATAAAAATTAAATAATTTATCTACTGAACTAGCTAAAATAGATATAAAATGAAAATAATACAAGAAATCTGTAAAACACTTTAATTTGAAAATATATTCTATATCAAATAAATAGAACATAATGGCATACAAAGTGCGACTACAAAGTTTGTAGTTGTTTCATTTTTTATGTTCTCAATTTTTAATGAGGGACAGAAATATTTTGATGATATTTTCTTAGTTTTTTATTTGAATTAGTCCTTATTTTTTAACGATTTTTAGATCATCATCTATTAACTGAACTAATTTTTTGAACCAATTATTTAAATTGTAGGGATGAAAAGAATGTCAATAAAATTTATTTAATGAATTACTAAATGTTTAATTGTAGTCCAATTCTAATTCCAAAACCACGAGCTAGGGGCCTAGCATTAATTATCGAATCATTTCCAACTTTTAATTAATGGTTTGTGAACTCAACTTCAATAGCCAAATAATTATCTAGGCCGGAATAATTTCTTGCTGAACTAAAAATTTCTTTGGCTTGATTTCCATTCTGGTAAGTTTTAAATTTTTGATCGCGCATTTAGTGCTTGTATGATTTCGAAAAAAAATCAAGCATCCACGACCTCCTGCTTTTAGGTTCTTCCTGAATGAGATTAAAATGTCTCGTATGCTATTGGTTTTATAATTTGCTGGTGCGGATTTGTCGGCTGCTGGCAAGCGTTTCTGTCCATGCATCATCTTGTTTGGGGAAAAAGAAATGGTATGGACAACATGTCCGCGCCAGCAGGTTTTTTTTATTCAAAGTTTAAAGCAACTCACACTGATTATTCGTCGTGAAACTATTGGTTGATTCCCTATATCTAGAAATTTCCTGTCTGAATAAAAAGTAGCACTATTGGTTGATATTTTATAACTTTGCGCCCGAACATAAATTGCATGGAGAACTATTCTTATCGATTTTTTAGAGTTAATATTAACATGATTATTTATGGTCGACTTAAGACCGAAGCATAATACCAATATCCATGTTAAAAACTGCGTTTTTCTACTTCACTTTTTGGGTCATACTTTTGTTGACCATTGTCTTTTTTATCCCTTACTACATTCTGAAGCTTGTAGGAACCAAAAGTGTAGTTAAAAGGTTTGTTTACATCATTAGCAAGACATGGGCTCGTTTTATTTTGAGCGTTAATGGAGTAAAATATACCGCTTACGGGAAAGAAAATATTCCTGAATCCAGAACTGGGTTGATTGTAGTTTCAAATCATCAGGGTAGTTTTGATATTCCCATTTATATTTCAAGCCTTCCTTTTCCTGTTGGTTTTATTGCAAAGCAGGAGTTGAAAAAATTTCCGATTATTAATGTGTGGATGAAAGAACTGGATTGTGTTTTTATTAATAGGAAAAGCCTAAAGGAAGCCTCAGTAAAAATTAATGAACGAATTCGTCAGAAGGATAGAAATCCTATTTTTATTTTTCCTGAAGGTACCCGCAGCAGAGGACCAAAAATGGGGCGGTTCAAGGTCGGAAGTCTTAAATTACTTTTTAATGAAGGTGTTAATGTGTTGCCCGTAACCATAAGTGGAAGTTATAAGTGTATGGAGTTGCATAATAGTGTAAAAAGTGGTCATGTTGAACTCTTTTATCATCCTGTTTTGCGTAGTTCAGATTATGATACAGACGATTTTAATACCTTTCATAAAGATTTACAACGAATAATTGCCAATCCTTTGAAAGCGAACAGCCACAACCATTAATTTCGAATAGATAATTAAGAGTTTCCCATTCATGCTTTATTTCAATGAATACGTTTTTTAATTGTATTTATTTAAAACGATTTAATATTCAATTCTAAATATCTTCTAAATAAGGATCTTAAGAGAAATGAGGTAATTTAACTATTATAATATTCTATTTTTGCTAATTAAAATTTGGAGACTAAATATTTCTGCAATTGTTTGAAAGTTTAAAAATACAACGGAATTTTTTATCGATACTCTCTTTGATATTGATAGTTGTTTTTGCTTTTCAAATTGTCAACAAATCTTTATACACACACTCGCACATTCTGGCATTCGGACAGGTGGTTACTCATGCCCACCCTTTTGATAAATCAGATGATAATGGGGATCCAAAATCACATCGACATACACAAGCAGAAATGATCATTCTTGATCAAGTGAATATTCTCTTTGTTTGCATCCTTGCGATTATACTATTAAGAGTTTCCTTTGCTAGCTTAAGGCTAAATACAGGCTATATTGTTGATTTTGCTCCAGTCTATTTGTGCCATCGTAAAGGTCGATCACCCCCTTCTTTATAATATCTCATAAGTTATTATTTTATTTAAAAGACACTCACTTTTCATTAAATATGAAGAGGTAGAGGTGTGTTATTATCATTTATATTTTTAACAATTGATGTTATGAAGAAATTATATATATCATTATTATTTTCACTTTTTATTTTTACTACAGTTAACGCACAAAAAGCAAAAACTGATGCGAATATTGTAGGTCACGTTACTGCAAAGGGAGTTCATATTCCATTTGCGAGTGTTGCCATTAAAGGAACAACCATAGGAACCGTTACTGATGAATCTGGCCACTTTCAGATGATTCACCTGCCCATAGGAGAAGTTACAGTAATAGTAAGTGTTGTTGGTTATAAAAGTCAGGAAAGGAAGGTTATAACAAAAGCAGATTATACTTTAGAAGTGAAATTTAACTTGGAAGTTGATGTGCTTGATTTGGATGAAGTTGTGGTTTCGGCTGATCGAAGTAAGCAAAAAAGAATTGAAGCCCCTGTAATTGTAAACACGATATCTCCCAAGTTGTTTAATACAACACAATCGGTTACTTTAGGCGAAAGTTTAAATTTTTCGCCAGGTTTGCGATTGGAAAATAATTGTCAAAATTGCGGTTTTTCCCAGGTGCGGATGAATGGTCTTGAAGGACCGTATTCTCAAATTTTGATTAATAGCCGGCCTATTTTTAGCGGTCTGGCAGGTGTTTACGGTTTAGAGCTTATTCCAACTAATATGATTGAGCGTGTTGAAGTTGTTAGGGGTGGCGGCTCTGCATTATATGGAAGTAATGCGATTGCAGGAACAATTAATATTATTCTAAAAGATCCTGTAACCAATTCTTATGAGATTGGTGCAACACACTCAACAACAGGTTTTGGTATGGATGACCCTGCCTCTGATTATTCTGTAAATTTTAATACGTCAATTGTTTCTGCCGATCATAAATCGGGTGTTACCCTTTATGGTTTTACCCGCGATCGTAAGATGTTCGATGCCAATCAGGATGGATTTTCAGAAATTTCTCCTCTAAATAATATCACCATTGGGACAAGAATATATCATCGATTTAGTTTGAGAAGTAAACTTGCGGTCGATTTTTTCACCATAAAAGAAGAACGTAATGGAGGCAATAAACAGGAGTATCCGCTTCATGAAAGAGATGTTGCAGAAGCTTTAACTCATGATTTAAAAACCGTAGCTGTAACTTATGAGCAGTTTTTCAGAGATTATGATTTGCTTTCTCTTTATGCTTCGGGGCAGTTTTTGAAAAGGGATTCATATTACGGAGCCAATCAATCGTTGAGCGATTATGGATATTCAAAAGATAAAACCTATAATATGGGTGCTCAATATAAAGCCAACCTGGGGAAATCATCTATTGTTGCAGGGTTAGAAAATACAAGAAGTTTTCTGGTTGATCAAAAATTGGGATATCCTGATTTAGAAAATGCGATCATTATAGATAATAAAATTGTTGATATTCCTCATACAAACAATATTACAGTTTCTGACCAGTCGTCTATTATTTCGGGTTTATTTGCTCAATACGAATTTGAAGTTAATAAAACGAAAATTGCTATTGGTGGAAGATACGATCATTATGAAATTGAAGATCGTTCAAAAAGCAATGGAGAAGTAAAAAAAGGGAATGTTTTTAGTCCAAGGCTAAGTTTGATGCAAGAAGTCTCTAAGAATCTTCAGGCCAGAGTTAGCTATTCAAACGGTTATCGTGCTCCTCAAATTTTTGATGAAGACTTGCATATCGAAACCTCAGGGTCAAGACAAGTGCTTCATGAAAATGATCCCGACCTAAAACAAGAAACCAGTAATAGTTTTATGCTTTCTCTTGATTATAATGGACTGATAGGAACTGTTTATACCGGTTTCCTAATTGAAGGTTTTTACACAAGTTTGCAAGACCCTTTTGTGAATGAAATTGGCGAACTGAGTGAATCAGGAACCGTAGTGTACAAAAGAGTAAATGCCGAGGATGGTGCAATTGTTCAAGGGATTAATATGGAGTTTAAACTACGACCTTTGAAAACATTTGCTTTAACTTCGGGTTTTACAATTCAATCAAGTAAATACGAAGAGCCCCAGGATTTTAATGAAAAGCATTTTTTTAGAACCCCCAATAAATATGGCTATATGACCATTGATTGGGATATTAAAAAGGATTTTTGTTTTTCTGCTTCAGCAAATTATACAGGTTCAATGTTGGTTTCTTACTTCGGTCCTAAAACCGATCCTGAAGTTGGTGAGCTTAAAGAATCTGATGATTTTATAGAATTAGGATTTAAATTCAAATATTCAGTAAAATTAAATGGTGCCAGTGTACAGTTTTTTGCCGGCATCAAAAATATATTTAATGCTTATCAATCTGATTTTGATCTTGGGATGGATCGTGATCCGGCCTATATGTATGGCCCTCTTAGCCCACGAACCCTTTATTTGGGTATTAAGTTTGGGAATGTAATCGATAAATTTTAATTCGGCTTAGTAGTATAAGTTTTAAATAAGGCTAGGAGGGATTTTTCATCACTTCTAGCCTTATTTCTATTCATGTTTTAATGTATCCACTGGGGTTTTTCGTGAGGCATAAAAAACCAAGAACCAAATGGTTACACCAGATATTAAAAGTGTGATGATTAATGGAATGATAAATAATTCTATTCCTAAATTCATTCTAATGCTGAAGGATTCTAGCCAGTTGGTAAGCCCTAAATAACTTAAAGGGGTCGCAATTATAAATGAAATTAAGATGATGTATAAAAACTCCTTTCCAAATAAAATCAAGATCCGATAAAGGTCAGCCCCAAGTACATTTCTAATACTAATCTCTCGAGTTCTTTGCTCAATCATAAATGAAGTTAATCCCAGAATACCCATGCTTGTTATGAATATGGCAAGGATGGCGAAGATTCCAAAAATACTTCCCAGCATTTTGTCTGATTTATATTGTTGCTCATAATAATCTTTAACAAAAACGAAATCGAAAGGATTGCCAGGAAAGAATTCTGTATAGAGCTTTTCGATGAAATCAATACTTGATTTTAGTTCATGATCGTTTAGCTTGATTGCAATCATTCCTCTAACATCTCTGCCAGTTGGTAAATATCTGTATATATGCTGCTCAAAATTTTGTTTGGGCGATTGCTGGTGGTAATCTTTAAAAACCCCAACAATATTATAAATGTTACCCCAATAATTCACCCTTTGTCCAATGGCACTTTCGGCATTTTTAAAGCCCATCCATTTTACCGCAGTTTCATTGAAAATTAAGGCCTGTTTTTCATCGGTCACAAAATTTCTCGAGAAGTTTCTACCTGCCACAAGCTCAATATTAAATAAATCAGCAAAGTCATAATCGATGCCCACAATTTGATAGTTTTTGCTGTCTTGGCTTCCGGCAGGCATAATTCCTCCGGCATCCCAATAAATTTGTTGGCCCGGTATTTCAGTGACAACACTCGCTTTAATGATGTTTGGATGTTTGGTAAGCTCCTCCTTAAAAGAAGCCATTTTAATTCGAATGCTAGAGTCATTTCTTATACGTGGAGCTTTGATGGCAACAACATCTTCAATTTCAATTCCGAGGCTTTTATTTTTTAGATATGAAATTTGATGAAATACACTAAAGGTAGCAGTCATTAAAACCAATGCCATTACCATTTGAAAAACAACCAAAAGTTTACGCAGATTGACACCTTTTACAGAATTACCCATATTCCCTTTTAGTGCCGAAATCGGCTTGTATGAGCTGAGTACCATGATGGGGTAAATTCCAGAAAGAAGAATACCTGCAAAAAATAAAAATAAAAGACATAACCAAAACCAAAGCTGACTGAAGAGTTGGTAATTTGTAGGGATACCTGTAATTTGGCCAAAAACTGGATGAATAATTTCGAGCATTGCCACAGCAAGAATAATGGCGATTAAATTCAGCAATAAGGTTTCCATGAAAAACTGACCCATGAGTTGGGTTTTGTCGGCTCCAACAACTTTCCTCAATCCTACTTCACGAGCTCGGGTTAATGAACGGGCCGTTGATAAATTTATGTAATTAACCCAGGCAATAATGATGATAAAAAGAGCAATAATGAAGAGGAAATTTACCGTTTGTTTGTCACCATTTACTTTTAGTTCTTGCTGATAATGGGAATTCAGATGAATGTCTGTTAATTTCTGAGGTATTAAATAAGCGTTTAATTTATAGTGCTTTAAAGCTTCACCCCATTCTTCTTCAACCAAATTGGCCAATTTGGTTTTAAAGGAGTTCATGTCAGTTCCTTGATTTAAAATAAAGAAGGTGTAGAACCCACTATCTCCCCATGAGTTTTCAATATCACGACCATAAATGTCCCATAAATTAGGATATGAAAGGGCTATATCCATATGCATGTGGGTGTTTTCCGGAGAATCTTTATAAACTCCGGTAACCTTGAAATTAAGTTTTTTATCTCGGCTAATAACTTTACCGATGGGATCTTCGGAACCAAAATACTTAAGAGCGGTCGATTCAGAAATATAACAACTATTGGCTTTTCGAATTCCATTTATGGGATCGCCGGCGATAAATTCATAGTCGAAAATTTCAAAATACTCCTGTTCTACAAAAAAATTATGATCTTCAATAAACTTACGGTCATCATTAAAACTAAATGTGGCCTGACGAGTAAAACATCTTGCCGTGATTTCAACTTCCGGAAATTGATCTCTCATGCGGGGGGCGGCAGGTGGGCAGCATGAAGCAAATCTCACGGCTTCGCCGGTTTCGCTAATTCTTTCATACCTAAGCCTGTAAATTTCATCGGCTCTTTCGTGATAACGATCAAAACTTCGCTCAAAATGAACATATATTAAAATGAGCAAGCAGGCTGTCATTCCAATAGTTAGCCCTAATACATTTATGAACGAAAAGAGTTTGTTATTCCAAAGATTTCGGAAAGCCACCATCAAGAAATTTCTAATCATTGTTTTATAATTAGGTTAAAACTATTTATGCAGAAAAATTTCTCTGGTGCAAAGAGTGAAATAAATTTACAAAATTCCTGAGATAAGCTATCTGAAAATACTTCCAAATGTGTTTATTATGGATTTATAAATAATGTTTCTATATAAGTGGGTTCATACATTTCCGGATAATTTCGATTGGTTTTTCTCTGTTTATGGGCTTCGAAATGTAATCATTGCAAACGGCATCAATTGATTTCTCCCGGTTGATAGCAATGGCATACGCTGTTTGAGCGATTATCGGAAGATAAGGCCTCGATTTTTTAATTTCCTTAGTGGACTGAAATCCGTTTAGACGGGCATATTCATATCCATCATAGCCAAGTGAATTTCATCATTTGTATGACAATGTTTAATCGATTCCTATCCCTCTTTTGCCCGGATTATTTATACCTCCATCCTTTTCAATACTTCTTGCAAGTATTCATAACGAGACCCAACATCTTCGACAAATAAAACTGTTTTCCCTTTAAATTGATTCTCACTGCTTGGTTATGAGTAATCAGATGCTGATGGTTTTAAAACACTTTCGAAAGGAATGGTAAAATAGAAAATACTCCCTTTGCCTAATTCCGAATCTACCCAAATCTTACCTCCTAGGAGTTCGGTAAGTTTTTTAGAAATCGACAAGCCAATGCCCGAACCACCAAAAGTTCTTGTGTGTGAATCTTCAACCTGGCGAAACATATCGAAGATGATTCCTTGTTTTGATTTTGGAATTCCAATTCCTGTATCCTCCACAAAAAATTTAAGATCTGGATCATCCTTATTTTCTATTTCATAACCATATTTAATATACCCCTCAGCTGTAAACTTAATGGCATTTTTCAGAAGGTTAATCAGGATTTGTTTGAGTTTTGACGGATCTGTATTTACACTTAATTCTTTATCTTTATACGGATTGATAAGGCTTAGCTCAATGGTTTCTCGATGATTCTTTTTAAGTTCAGCCTTAATCATATCATGGGTATCATTTAAAATCTGATTTAAATCAACTTTCTTATTTTTAAGCTTTGTTTCCCCTGATTCAATCAAAGTAATGTCGAATAAATCTTCAACAATATTTAGTAAATGATTCCCACTTGTATTAATGTTTTTATTGAACTTGAAAATTTCTTCGGAATTCAATTCTTCACTAATGATGTCTGAAAATCCGATGATGGCATTAAGCGGGGTTCTCAATTCATGCGACATGGTAGCTAAAAAAGCCGATTTTAAACGATCAGATTCAGTTGCTTTTTTTAAGGCTTCTTTCAGCTCATCCTCTCCCTTTTTACGATGAATAGATAAGCTTATCTGATCAGAAACAAATTCGAGCATTTTTTGGTCAGCGATTGTAAATGCGTTTTCGTCTGTATAACTCTGAACAACTAGAATCCCGATGATCTCTCCTTTGAATTTTAAGGGAACTCCCAACCAAATTTTTGAATCAGTCCCTAATTTTTCAACTTCACCAAGTTTTTCTAAAATATTTCTCTTTTTCTTATTGGCAAGTAGGGGCTTCTTTGTTTTTAAAACATATTTTGTGAGGGTTTTATCGTCGGGGAATTCGGCAACAGCATCTCGTTCATTTTTATAAAATGGCATTGAGAAGGTGTTAGTTTTGGCATCATGAAGTGCAATATAGAAATTGGTTGTATCAATGATGGTCGTAAGTTCATTCCGAATGATTTCAATCAGGTTGTTGAGGTTATCGGAGGTTGCTATTGCAGTTGAAATATTATACAATACTTTCTGTATATTCTCCGATCGCTTTCTTTGAGTGATATTTGTTACAAAAGCAAAAGAACCATTTGACTTACCTTCTTTGTCAAGTATTGAAGTTGCATTGAAAAGTGTTGGGATTTGCAAACCTTTTTTACTTCTTAAACTAACTTCGTAAGTTCTATGGATATTGCTCCCTGATTTACCAATTTGATCTTTAAAGATTTTAAGATTTTCTTTGTCAACAAAATCAAAAGGAGTTTTGTTTAGCATTTCATCCTTATCGTATCCTAACATTTTACAAAGTGAATGATTCACATCGATGGTTTTGCTTTCTTGATCGATTAACCAGAATCCCTCAGAGCTTGTTGTGATTAGTCTTTTGTATTTATTTTCGCTTTCTATTAAAGCATTTTCAGTCTCTTTGCGTTCTGTTATATCTTCGGCAACTTTAATGTAATTCGTGATTTTGCCCTGTTTGTCGTAAATCGCTGAGATAGATGCAGCTTCCCAAAAAAAACTACCGTCTTTTTTCTTGTTCAAAAACTCACCTCTCCAATTCTTGCCAGCATTTATAGTAGCCCAAAGTTTAGCATAGTCTTCTTTAGATTGAATTTCTGATTTAAGAATGTTTACATTTTTACCTAATATTTCATAATTTTCATAGCCTGTTATTTCAGTAAACTGAGGATTTGTGTATTCAAAATTTCCGTTAACATCTGTAATAATAATCACCGAAGGGCTTTGCTCAACAGCTGTTGATAGTTTTGTGATTTTTTCTTCAGCACGTTTTAACTCTGTAATTTCAACCACTACACCTCCAATAAGGGTTGGTTTATTATCAACAAATGACAATGGGAAATATGATACTATATAGTGGGTAGTTTCTCCGGGGCGAGAAGGGACCTCTCCACTTAATTCGATATTAAGCATGGGGTCGCCGGTAGTAAAAATTTTGTTGAGCACGGGTTTTAAAATCGGTGCTGCTTTAGGAAGAACCTCATCAACAGTTTTCCCCAGATGTTCTTCCATTGATGGGCCATTAATTTTTTGTAATTTTTCATTGATGAGCATATAACGATACTGGTTGTCAAATATAACCAGGCCTACCGGTGAGTTATCGAAGAAAGCATTCAGTTGTTTCTTGCTCTCATAAAGCTCTTGTTCAATACTTTTTCGGTCGGTAATATCATTAATGACACCAAAAATTTGTTTTGGGGTTCCATCAGCCTTTCGCTTGTAAATTATTTCTTTAGAGTCTAACCAGTGCCAATCACCTGATTTGCTTTTCATACGGTATTGGTGATTAATAAATTCATTGTCCTTGGCAGCTAGAAATTTCGGGTAAGTTTCATTGATATAAATTGTAAAATCATTTGGATGCATTAAGGTTGAAATGACTTGATTTCCCAGTTCTTTTATTTCTTGGGTTGTATAACCCAGTGTTTTTTCAATACCTTGATTACTGTAGATGTTTTTTTGTTCTTCAATATCGTAAATATAGAGTATGTTTGGGCTTAGATTTACAATGGACTCAATAAGTTGACTTTTCTCTTTTAGCTCTTTTTCAGCTTGTTTCCTTTTAGAAATATCACGGATGATTCCGGTATAATATTTTTGATTATTTACTTCCCATGAAGATAACGAGAGTTCCATGGGAAACTCACTTCCATCTTTTCTAAGCGCAGATAATTCGATACTTCTGCCACTTAACTTATCATCGGCATATTGGGTTAGTCTTTTTAACCCTTCACGATGATTTTCTAGATACTTCGCAGGAATTATTTTTATCAGGTTTTTGTTCAGAATTTCACTGCTTTTAAAGCCAAATATTTTTTCTGCAGCATCATTCCACGACATGATTATTCCATTTGTATCTGTTGATATTATTGCATCAGCAGCCGACTGGGTGATTGATCTGTTTTGCTCTTCGCTTTTCTTTAAGGCCAGTTCTATTTTTTTTCGTTCGGTTATATCTAGGTTTACCCCAATATATCCTTTCAGCTTTTTATTTGCGTCAAACATAGGTTTAGCTATCCCACTAACCCAGGTAACATCACCATTGGGTTTCTGAAAACGATATTCCAATGCCCAATTACTTCTTTGCTTTTGTGATTTATACCATGAAGTTTGGATGTTTTCCTTGTCTTCCGGATGAAGTGACTTTACCCAGCCTAATCCCAGGGCTTCCTTTTCCTTTAATCCTGTCATTTTTAACCAGCTTTCGTTGGCATAGGTACAGTTGCCTTCAATGTCTGTAATATAGGTGCCCGCCGGGGTTGTAGATGCGAGCGTTCGGAATTTTTCTTCGGAGGCCCTCAATGATTTTTCTATTTGTTTGCGTTCAGATACATCTTGTGCAATACCATAATAAAGATCATCTTCTATGTGTATTGTGTCAAGTATTGCATAACGAATACTGCCATCAGGACGGATATATTCAACTTCCTTATCTCCAATAATCTCTTTTTGATTGGCTAACATATTTAGTCGGTCATCTGCTTGAGCAGGTGTAATGTCTGACGTTTTGAGCTTTATAATTTCTTCAACACTGCGACCACTTAGTTTCTCGGCAGCTGAATTTGCGTCCAGATATTTCCCTGTTTTTCCATTAACAAGAAATATCGCGTCTCGCGAACGATCGAATAATGTTCTATATCGTTTCTGTTTTTTCCTTAATTCTGATTCTGAATTTATTCTATCAGTGATATCTTCATGAGTTATGACAATGCTTGTAACCTCATTTTCTTTGTTTTTAAGTGGGAATATAGTTGTAGATAACCACCTTACCCGACCTAATCCTGCAGCTTCTGTTTTTCCGGATGAATCAAATTTGTATTCAGGAACATTCACACTTTGGCCTTTATAAGCTTTATTGATATAATGGATGAGTCCACTCTTTTTAACTTCTGCACTTTTAAGAATGTTGAATTTATGGAGGGTGTGTTCGGCAGTAAATCCCCATAATTTTTCATAGGCTTTATTTACAGCAATTTGAGTACCATCCAGATCATATATTTCAATTGTTGATGGAGATTGTTGCATGAGAGAAGCAAACATTCTTTCGGTAAATTCTTTTTCAGTTTTGAGTTGTTTGGTAGACGTAAGTTGGTCCTCTTTTTTCTTCTCAAGTATTTTGATTTTTGCTTTTAAACTTTCAACCTCTTCAATAAGCTGTGTTTTAGATTTTTCAGTGTTTTTCATTTCCATTAAATTTATGGGAAGCTGAGAAGTAGTGGGGGGGAATTCTCTCAACTTGGATTATAAAACCCAGATAATCGTTGCTAATTAATTTTTTCCTGTTTACTTTTTAATTCTGTATTTTTTTAAATGTAACCAGCAACGAATTAATAATTTATTTTTTTTTGGAATTTTGATTTATATCTATCTTATTTGTAATAATTCTAAATAACAATCACAAAAATACTAAATTCTTCTATAAATTACAGATAGCAATTCAAAAATCGATTTAAGAATGAATACCGGGATCAGAAAATAGCCATTTTGGGGTCCTTCAATTTTGTGATATATCATTTTTAAATGCTTATAAAATAGCAAGAGCAAGATGCCATTTAAATGATTAGAAATATTTATCTAATAAGCTATACAAGGTATTCTTTTTTATAGGTTTAGATATGTAATCATCACATCCGGCATCTAAAGATTTTTGACGATCGCCTGAAATGGCATAGGCTGTTTGTGCAATTATGGTTAAATTGGGTTTAAATTCTTTGATTTTGATGGTTGCATCAAATCCATTCATTTTTGGCATATTAATATCCATCAAAACCAAATCAATTTTATCATTCTCCTTACAAATATTTACCGCTTCCTGCCCATCTCTGGCCCATATAGTAATGATTTCTTGGGCACTTAAAACAACATTCAAATATTCATAACTTGCTTGGTCATCCTCAACAATTAGAATGGTTCTTGTTTGGTTTTTGTTCTTTAAAATTGTGCCTTTATGACCCATGAGATTTTGTGCTGTAGCATGGGTTGCCGGTAGAGTAAAAAAGAATTGACTGCCAACGCCTACCTGTGATTTAACCCACATTTTGCCACCTAAAAGGCCAACCAATTTTTGTGAAATGGATAAACCAATTCCTGTCCCACCATAAGAGCGGGTATCAGCATCCTCAACTTGTCTGAATACATCAAATATAACTTTAACTTGATTTTTCGGAATTCCTATGCCTGAGTCTTTTACAAAAAATTCCAGCATTTTAACACCGTCTTTATTTATAAAGTTATAACCATAATTTATGTGACCGTGATGCGTAAATTTTAAAGCATTTTTGAGAAGATTTATTAAAATTTGTTTTAGTTTATGAGTGTCTGATAAAAGCATCATTTCACTTCCAATATCAGGTGCTAATAAATTCAAATCTATATTGGATTTTGCAAGGTTTCTTTGTTCAATTTTTAGGACTTCATGAATTTCTTTTAATACACCATTTAAATCAAAGGTTTCATTTATGATTTTAATTTCTCCTGTTTCGATGAGTGTTATGTCAAAAAGATCTTCAACAATACTAAGTAGGTGTGTCCCGCTTGTATTGATGGTTTTGTTATAGTCCAGGATCTCTTCCATAGGCAGACTTGCATCTATGATATCGGAAAAACCAATGATGGCATTAAGCGGGGTTCGCAATTCATGCGACATGGTTGCTAAAAAGACGGATTTTAAACGATCAGACTCTTTCGCCTGTGCCAAGGCTACTTTTAAATCCTGATCTGTTTTTTTACGATGAATAGATAAGCTAATTTGATCTGAAACAAAGTCCAACATATCAAGGTCGGCTCGGGTATAGGCTTTAGGATTGCTATAATTTTGGATAGCAAAAACTCCGGTAGTCTCACCTTTGTAATTTAAGGGAACAATCATCCCGACTTCCGGAATGGCTCCCACAATTTCAATTTTTCCTTCATCCCGCATCTTATAGATCATTTCTCTGGTGAGGAACAGAGATTTTGAAGTTTTAACTACATATGAACTAAAGGTTTTACCTGCAGGCCAAGTGTCATAATTGTCAATCTCATCGCTTAAAAATGGGGAAGAAAAAAGATCTGTTTCTTGATCATAAAAAGCAATGAAGAAATTTGTGGTGTCAATAATTCTACCCATTTCTTCTTTGATAATTTCAATAAAAGACTTTAGGGTATCTGTTGTTAGCACTGCATTTGAAATATTATAGAGCGCTTTTTGTATAAGTTCAGCACGCTTTTTTTCACTGATGTCTTTAACAATGGCATGAATATAATCGCCATCGTTTAATGTTATCTTTTTTAATAGGATTTCAGTGTCAAAGGTAGTCCCATCTTTCTTTAGACTTAACCATTCATAAGGTTTCGATTTCCCCTTAAGGGCAGAATTCATTTCTTGGATATTCCCTACTGAAGAAAGTGTTCCTCCAATCTGATGTTTGGGTGAGAGTTTGGTAGGAGATAAACTCATAAGTTCATTAGCGGAATATCCATACATTTTAATAGCCGCAGGATTACATGATATCAGCTTTTCATCTCGTAATAAAAATATGGCATCATTAGAGGTAGTGTATAGATTTTTGTATTTAGCGGCACTCTCTTTATAGGCTATTTCAGCATTCTTTCGCTTGCTGATATCACTTCCGAAAAAGTAAATAGAATCTGTTTTTTTATCTTTAGTAATGGCAAATAAATAGGTATGTGCTCCTATTGTTTCTTCAAATTGAACATACTTAGAGTTTTTAAAGTTCAAAATAAGAGACTTATCCAGCGCTTTAAAGGTCTCAAAAACTGAATTTCCTGCCCGAAGACTTTTTGAAATTTTTAATGCTGATTTGTTGGTCGAAATAATTTTTCCATCATGACGGGCCCGGATAACAGGAGCCGGGTTTTGATTTACAAAAATAGCTTGTTCCTGAAGCTTGGCTTCCGCTAATTTTCTTCCAGTGATGTCACGATTGATGCTTAAGATGGCTTGCTGCCCTTTAAACTTTATAATTGAAGCGTTAATTTCAAGATTAATTAACCTTCCATCTTTGGTTTTCTGAATGGTTTCAAATTCGTTGAAATGGCCTTTTTTATAAGTTCTTTTAATGTTTTCTTTACCCTCAATTTTATTTTGAGTAAGATCCAGTAATGATTTTCCGATGAACTCATCACGATCAAATCCATAGATGTCACATGCCCGTTGATTTACATCCAGTATAATTTCGTCATTGCCTGCAAATATAAGTATGGCATCATGGGCATTTTCAAACAAGCCACGATAGTCCTGTTCAGATTTTTTTAATTCGTTTTCAATTTCCTTTCGGTCAGTTATATCTGTTGACAAAACAAGAATGCAATTAGGATCTTCTCCTGCACTAAAAGGAATTTTAACGGTACGAAACCACCGTTTACTTCCATCTTCGTATACAAAGGGCTCTTCTTCAATAAGTAGTTCTTCTTTGTTGTCAATAATGGCTTGCTCTGCCGCCCTAAATTTATTATAGTCTACTTTTTTGAACCACCTGTCTGCAATTTCGTAGTCATATCTTCCAATGATTTCATCTGGTGTTTTGCCATGAAGTTCCGCCATTTTTTTATTAACGATCAAGTATTTGCCATCTCTGTTTTTTACAAAAATTGCATTTGGCGAAGAGTTGGTAATTTGCTTTAAAATCTTTTCGTTTGATTCTAATTGAAATTTAATTTGTTGTTTTTCGGTGATGTTTTCAAATATGCAATAAGTTTGTTTAAAGGTTCCATTCTCATCATAACCTACACGCCCTTCAAACTTAACATCCATATAATGACCTTTTTTATGCCTTAGTTTAAAGTGAATTCCACTTACATTGCCACGCTTTAAGAAAATGAAAAAGTTTTCTTTGAAAGTGTCCTTCAGATCAGGATGTAAGAAATCTTTAAAAAACTTACCAATAACTTCTTCATGTCGGTAACCAAGGGAGTTTAACCAGGATTTATTAACCTGTTTAAAACTTCCATCTTCATTAAGTGATTGATATGGAAAAGGGGCGTTGTCAAAAAGTGTTTTATATTTTTCTTCACTTTCAATGAGTTTCAGAGCTTCTGAATTAGCCTTTTCCTGAAGTAAACGATTTTCTTCTCTTAACTTATCCTCAGCCTTTTTAATTCTGAGCATAACTTTTACCTGGGCAGATAATTCAATGGGGTCAATCGGTTTAGAAATAAAAGAGTCTGCTCCAATTTCTAATGCTTTAATTCTGCTTTTGGTATCTGTTTTTATGGCGGTCAGTATTGTAATTGGAATATGCTTAGTTTCATTTAGTTCCTTTAGTATTTTGCAGGTTTCATAGCCATCCATTTCAGGCATCATGATGTCAAGCAATATGGTATCTGGTTGTTCAGTTTTTGAAATCTCAATTCCTTCCTTTCCTGATAAAGCACTTAGTATTAAAGTATTTGGAATGTTTTGATCAATTACAGCCTTAATGGTTGTAATATTGTCGATCTGATCATCAATTATTAAGATTTTTTGCATTTTATATTTATTGAACCGAATAATATTTGCAATAATTAGTTTCTAAGTAATGCTTCAATTTTTGATTGAAATTTGTCCGGGTTGAAAGGTTTGGCGGTATAGGCATCAAATCCTTCATTTAGTATCTTTTCTCTATCACCCTTCATCGCTGATGCCGTTACTGCCATTGTAAATATATTTTTAGTTATTTCATTTGTTTTTAATTTTCTCAAGGTTTCTATTCCTGTCATGCCCGGAATAGAAACATCAATTAGTAACAAATCGGGAGCTTGTTTCTCAGCAATGTAAAGGCCCTCCTTTTTGTTGGGTGCAGTTAGGATGTTGTATTTATCTTTTAAAATTGCTTTTATGGTAATTAAACTGTCAGGATTTTTATCAATAATCAATATTTTCTTCTTGTTTTTCTTATTCAGTTTTGATTTGGAATGTGTGTTTTCTGCCTTTAAAGACGTTGAATTAAGCTGAGAATTGGGGAGTGTTTTAGTGGAATTATAACTCTGTAGATTTTTAGGCCATTTTGTAGGAATGATAACAGTAAAATTTGATCCTTCACCTAATTTGCTCGTCGCTTTTATTGTACCTCCCAAAATTTCAATCATTTTTTTGGCAATGGTTAAACCCAATCCCGTTCCTTCATGTTTCCTTGATGATGAGCCGTCAACTTGCATGAATTCTTCAAAGATATGAGGTAGTGCCTCTTCTGAAATTCCTATGCCACTATCCTTAATCTCAATGATTGTTTTATCCGTGTTTTGGCTACAAGAGACGTCTACACCACCTTTTTCCGTAAACTTTACAGCATTTCCTATAATATTCAATAAAACCTGATGCAACCTTGCTTCATCAGTTTCTACTTTTAATAGATTGGGAGGGATTATTAAATTAATTGCCAGGCCTTTTTCTTCAACCAGACTTAAAATATTCTCTCTAATCATTTCTAAAAGAGATGCGATTGAAATCTTTCTTGGTAAGACTTCCATTTTGCCAGCTTCAATTTTAGAAAGATCCAAGATCCCATTTATTAGCTCAAGTAGTTGTTTTCCATTTCGCTCAATGATTTCTAAATAATTATTTTCATCTTCATTCAACTTTTGGTTAGCTTGTAATAACAGAACCCTCGATAATGCCATAATTGAATTGAGTGGCGTTCGCAATTCATGACTCATATTTGAAAGGAATTCACTCTTCAGTTTATTGGCCAATTCTACTTGTTTCCTTTGGGTGTTCAGTTCTATGTTTTGTTGTTGTAACTCTGCTGTTGTGCGATGTAGTTCGTCAGTTTGGCTTTGCAGCTCTTCAGTTTGATTTAATAACTGTTCAGATTTAGATTCAAGTTGTTGGTTAATCCCTGAAAGGTGTTCGGCAAGTATTCTCGTTTTCTCACTTGCAATTAAATTTGAGTAAGAGGTGTTGATATTTGTCCATGATTGCTTGATTATTTCAATTGAATCGGCTTCGAACTTATGAATATTAACAAGTGATATGATTGCTTCTATTTCATCTTCAATTAATATTGGGATGGTAATTATTTCTTCAGGAACAATTTCTCCACCGATGGTTTTGTATTTAAATTTAGTACTCTTTGGTACACTCTTAAGATAATTGATGCTTTTTGCTGATATGGCGTTTCCAAATTCTCCTTGAGGATTCGTCGCATTGAATGAATTCAACATATTTTCATGGGCACCTATAGAAGCAAAATGCAAGAATTTATTCTGATCCCTATTTAGAATGTAGAATGCGCTCATGTCTGCATTTGTAATTTTCATCAATCTTTTTAGAATAGAACTGCCAAAATCCTTCATGTTATGTTTTCCAATCATGGTTTTGGAAATATCCGAAATCCCAAGCTGAATTCTTATTTTAGATTCAGTCATGTTTGCCATGTTGTTGAATTCTTTGGAAAGTGACCCCAACTCATCTCTTGAATTAATCTGAATTCGCTCAGAATAGTCACCTGATTTTATTTTTTTAGCAACATTGTTCATGTGGAGTATCGGTCTTGAAATAGATTTGCTAATCACTATGGCCATAAGCAATATTGCTGTTCCGGAAATTAAAAAGAGAATTAGAAAGTTTAACATCATCTTCCGGATTGGAATGTTAATTTCTCTCATATCTTGCTTGCAAACGAAGCCCCATCCGGTTTCATGGATATAAGTGAAGGCTGCCAGAACAGGCTCATCCCTGTAATCAGTTGATGCAATAATGCCCTTTTCTCCCTTAGATCCTTTGACTGCAGGTTGAGCCTTGATTCTTAGTTTTAACAAAGCGTTTTCATTCCAACGCAATTTGTTCAGTGCCAAACCATCTTCATTAACGATAAGTGTTTCTCCTGTTTCTCCTAAACCGATGGTATTTCCTAATAATTGATAGAGTGATGTATCCAAATTAATTATTCCTACCAGTATACCTATAATACGCTCTTTTTTATGAAGACCAAATACCGGAATAGAAAGAATCATCTCGTTTTTATTACTATATTGAGAATGATGTATGTCTTTGATATGAAGGTTTTTGGTTAATAAGGCTTGTTTAAAATATGATTCTTTTGATCTGCTTTGACCTACAAATTCTTTATTGGTTGAAATTTCAATCTTCCCGGTTTTTGCATTGATAAGAAATATTTCATTGTAAACATTGTAATTCCGTAAGCTTCTGATAAACAGATCCTGTGTGATTTTAATTTTTCCTTCTTTATCTGGATAAGATGTGTCATCCATTAAAATATTTTCAAGCGCTCTTAATTCTTGGTTGCCTGCAATTACATTCATGTCGCCTTTTCTTTCATTCAACCAATCATTCAGCCTTTCAACTTTTAAATCTCTAATTGCTGATAGTTTATCAAAAGTAGTTCTTTCAATTACATTTACCCTCTGGTAATATGTAATGATGAGTGCAACGAGCAAAGGGAGTAGGGATAGTACCAAAAACCAGTAGGTTAAATTACTCTTGATGCTTTTGAACTTAAAAGGGCTCATCTTAAATTATAAATTTATTATTTCAGCCAAAATCGACTTCATTTTAATCCGTGAACAACTCTCTATACTAAGAACAATTTTATGATGCTCAATTTCTTATAAATCAAAATAAACACCATCTTTTAATTAAGATATCATCTCTTTATTGATTTCTATGTTTAATCATAAGAAGACCTTAATTCATTGATTTGCTTTAACAATCATTCGCTAATGTTTCATTATGATTGCATTACGAGAAATAACCAGTTGTGTGAAACGTGCAATACATTTATAGCCTAACTCCAAATTATCTGAAGTTTATTACAAGGCTTAAAAATAGTTTTAAAAATCAAATTTGTTATAGGCAAATTACCTAATCCTGAATAGGTGCAATGCTTATGTTTATTGATTTTCAGGTTAATAAAAATATGTGCAATTGCTTAAAAGTTGATAAAACTTTATTTCTTTAGTCTTTTTTCGAAAGGAGGCAGGCAATTTTTTTCCATGAAAGACATGATACCAAATAAACTTCCCCAGCTATGGAAGCGATCGGAAGAAAGCCTTGGGTCATCTCCAGTGCCTGTTATGGCTGAGTAATTTTCACTTACATAGCTTTTGCGCCTCCATTCATTAATGAACATTTTAAGTGATTTTTCAGCAAGTTCTGAGGCGGCTTCGTGGAAACCAGCTTCACGAAAACTTAGATAAGTAAGAAAGTTTAAGGGGGGCCATATTGCTCCCTTCCAGTAACGCTGTCTTTCAAAGAGTGGGTCGTTTCGAGCAATCGAAGGAAGAATATATTCTCCACCCAATTCATTTTCGTCATAAAAATGTTCCAGCATTTGTTTTGCTTTTTTAGCTGAAACTACATTAGCCATTAGTGGATAGAAGAGGGTGGGAGAAATTCTTTTGGATAAGGTATCAACTTTGGTATTATAATTCAAATACAAGCCGGTTTTTTTATCCCAAAGTTGATCGAGAGATTTTGATAATTCCGAAGCACGTTTTTTTAATTCTTTTACTTCTTTGCGATTCAAAATTTGGGCAATTTCGATTAAAGCATTGCAATCAGCAATGTATAATCCATTGAGCCCTACATCCTGCAATTCCATGGTGTGTTTTTCCTTGTTGAAGGCAACATCAATATACATGGGCGAGTCATCCATGCCTGATTCATATTTTGCGGCTTGCATGTTTTCGCGTGCCCATTCATTAAACGGGTTTTTTGCAGGGGAAGAGCCATAGCTTAGTAAACCTTCATTCATTCGGTGATTCCACCACCAACGATTCCAGCTTAACAAATCGTCAAAAACCGTTTCTAAAAACCACTTTTCAGGATACTTCTTGTAAATTTCTTTAACCATGATGCTGCCGACAGGTGGCTGTGAATGATCCCAGGTTTTGCGTCCATTCCCGGCATTGTCATTCGGAATAAATCCATCTTCTGTTATACCCTTTAAGTGTTCGATTACATTTGCAAACGCCAGATTTTTGCTGTTAAGTGAAGTCATGTACGATAAGAAAAAATTATCCCATCCAAATAAGCAGAATCCTCCGTATTCTTCATTCCATAGTCGGCCAACGGTAGCTACTATACGGTCAAATTTAGGCTCATAAATAAGATTCCAAGCGATACCTGACTGAACAGCAACATTGGCCTCAGCCAATTCACCAAACTTCTTTGTCTCCTGAAAGAAATCTTCACGTTTCTGATTAATTTTATCTTGTATTTCTTTGATACTTAATTTCTTCTGTGTACTAATCCCAATTGCTTGATTCAACTCAATTGCCAGGTAGGATGAATTAACAGGCAAGGTGAAATCCTGAGTATGATCTCCGGTGCAGAAGAAGGTGATTTCTTTATTCGGTAATTTTGCAATCAGGGATTCTCCGTCTTTTAAAGTTGACCCATTCATATTCCAAAGCATTCCTGCTTCGGCAATAAGTTTAATGGGCTTCTCAAATTCTTTTTGAGGAGAAATGCTAATAAATAATTCATCCTCAATGGATGCTGTTTCAATAATTGCATGCAAAGATTTCCATTTTATTTCAAGCTTTTGGTAGCTTCCATCATAACTGTGTGCACCCGGAATAATTAAGGGTGCTTCTTCATCCTGGCGGCCGATCAATGCTTCACTTAAGTAGGGTTCGTCGAAAGCCTGACTTTGTTTAAATCCCAATTTTAGTTCTAATCCATAAGGAAGCAATACCTGTGAAAGCACATTTCGGGTGTTCCATGTATTCCATCCCGTTTTTAATTCTTTTTTTATTTGCTCATATTCCTGTGGTTGGGAATTGGTGTTTTGAGCATAAATGTTAAATGCAGAAAATAGAACGATAATTGCAATAAGTTTCTTCATGATGGATTTGAATTTTAGTAACAATCTTTAAGCGTTTTTATCTTTAAATATTGATTCGGATTGGGAATGATTTCGTCAGTAACAAAATTAAGGGTGCAGCTTTTGTTTGCCATGAGATCGAAATAATTATTCGTAAAACGACCTTTAATCCCTTCAAATTCCAGAAAAATGTTTTTGGCTAATTTTTTGGTGTTCAAATGAATGGTGTATCCATTCGGATTTTTAGAACATTCAAAAGAAAGTTCAGGATTGTCAAGCTCAAGCTCTTTGATTGGTTTAAAGTAATAAAGCCGGTCAATTAATTCATTGTTTTGATCCATAATTGAAGCCGAAAAAACGATGTGTTTCAGATCTGTATTTCCAACAATCTCAGATGTTGGGCAAGAATAGTAAATATGGCATGAATTGGGTTGGATATTGATATTTTCAGACTTTTTCCATAAAATATTTCCATCAAAATTATGGAGTTGAAGCTTCAATTCTGAATGCGTTTCTGTCAATTGATCTGATACGATATAAACCTTCAATGAATCATTTTTTTGATCAATGGAGATCATCAAATCCTGAAAGTCTTTTTGCGCTTCATAATGTAAAGCTTTCCAATTTCCATAATAATCTAAACTTGACCATGAAATGACCGGCCAACAATCGTTGAGCTGCCAATAAAGGCTTCCCATGCAATAAGGTTTGGCTCGGCGATGTGCTTCAAGAGCCATGCCTAGTCCTTTGGCTTGCAATAATTGACTTACATAAGCATAATCTTCAAAGCTTTTTGGAATCTTAAATTCTCGTTTCAAATATTCTTGAATGATTTCGAAACCCTGACTATGCTTTTCATGAACTTTTAAGGCATCTGAATACAGATATTTATCCTCAGGTAGGAGCACCGAGTCAAGAGTTGAGGTAGCCGGAAACGATTGAAAACCATATTCGCTCATAAATCTCCCCACCTTGTCTTTGTAAGCTGGAAAGGGCTTTTTACCCCACCAAACACCCCAATAATGTGAATCCCCTTTGGTTAAACTTTCTGCATGTCCCCAACCAATTTTTGGCGATGATGGCCAATATGCTCTATTCGGATCAAGATCATTTATTAATTCAGGGATGTCTTGATGAAAAAGTGATTCATAAGAATCCCATAAATATTTTTGTTGCTTTTCAGAATATTTAAATTGCTTTTGCCAACCCCAATTGTGCCATGCTTCGTCAACTTCGTTGTTTCCGCACCAAAGTGCAATACTCGGATGATTCCGTAGTCGGATAATTTGATCGCTTATTTCGGCTTTGCAATTTTTTATAAAAAGATCATCACCCGGATACATGCTTCCGGCAAACATAAAGTCCTGCCAAACCAAAATCCCATTCTGATCACATAAGTCATAAAACAAATCTTGTTCATAAATTCCACCACCCCATACGCGCAACATATTCATATTTGCCAGTCGGGTGCTTTCAATGAGTGACTTATACCTGGCAGAATCAAGCCTGCTCAATAAATTATCCTGAGGAATATAATTGGCTCCTTTCATAAAGACAGGAGTACCATTTAATTTGAAGAAGAACGTTTTCCCGAACTCATCTTTTTCTTCAACAAGCTGAATGGTCCGAACTCCAATTCGGTTTGTTTTTGAATCAATAATCTGGTGATTCATTTCAAGATCCGTTTTTAGTTTATATAAGTGAGGATCTCCTAATCCATTGGTCCACCATAGCTTTGCATCAGGTATTTCGAAATTTATTTTTTTTGAAGTTGTCTTTTCTTGAGTGGTGAAAACTTCTGTGTATAGCTTTTGACCATTGTTAGAGATGGAAAGATTGGCTTCTGTTTCAGAATCTGTAATCATCTTAATTTCTGCTGAAATAAAAGCCGTTGAGCCAACAACTGAATCCGTAGAGAAATAAACCGATTCAATCTTGTTTTCTTTTTTTGCTGTTAAGTAAACGGGTTTCCATATACCTGAGGTAATGATACGCGGACCCCAATCCCAACCAAATTGATAAGGAGCTTTACGGGTAAAAGCCCTTTTTTCGGGTAAAGCAAAATCTTGTTCCTTTGCTGCCTCATCGTTCTTCTTTAAGGTAGAATAAAAATGAATTTGCAGTTTATTTTCAATTTCTAGAAGTTTTGTTACATCCAGTACCCATTTTCTGAACATATTATCGGTAGTTAGAATCAGGGAGTCATTTAAGAACACTTCAGCATAAGTATCAAGCCCTTCAAAAGTGAGTTCTATTTGATGGTTAAGTAAGAATTGATTTGATAATGAAAATTCATTCAGGTACTCCCAATCTTTTTCAGCAATCCACTGAATACTGTCTTCATTAGAACGATAAAAAGGATCTTTGATAATCCCGGCATTTAACAAGTTGAGCTGGACAGAGCCCGGAACCTGAGCTTCGAGGTAAGAATTTGTCCCCTTTTCTTTAAATTTCCACCCGCTATTTAGGTCAACTTTTAATATGGGTGAAAAAGATTCCTTGCATCCACAGTAAAGTAATAGGATGAAAATGAAGAAGAAAGAGACTTGTTTCTTTATCATAAATCAGTTTTTTGTTAAACCAATTATTGCTTTTAATTTTCTTAGATCGCTACGTTTGATTGAATATTCATCGTATCCGGGAATGCTACCCATTTTTACTTCTTGTCGCTTAAAATGCATCCCGCTTTGAATTTTTGAACGGGCAGAAAGGTGAAATTCAGTTGCACCACTCTGTTTCATTAAAATTGAAAAATTTGATATGTTAATGCCGCTTCCGGGCATGATGATGATTCGATCTTTGGCTTTTTTTATTAATTCAGAGATGAGGTGAACGCCTTCAGCTGCCTTATTTTTACATCCAGAAGTTAGTATTCGGTTGAATCCTAAACCAATGAGGTTCTCTAAAGATTGATAGGGATCTTTACACAAATCAAAGGCTCGGTGGAAAGTTGTACTCATGGGTCTTGCTAGTTCAATGAAAGATTTACATAGATCCATATCTATATTTCCATTGGCAGTTAAAGCCCCAATTACGATTCCGTCGGCACCTGATTCTTTCGCAATCTGAATGTTTCTTTTCATGACCTCAATTTCAAATTTTGAGTATAAAAAATCACCGCCTCTTGGCCTGATAATAACATTTAAATCAATGTGAAGATTTTTTCGCACGACTTCAATCATTGCAGCACTGGGCGTTGTTCCACCTTCTATCAAGTTATCACATAATTCAACCCGGTGGGCTCCAGCTTTCTGCGCGGTTAAAGAAGATTCAGCCGAGTCAACACAAACTTCGATGATAATGTCTTTTTTCATATAGAAGATCAAGCAACTAAATTAATAAAAAGGCCTTATCAGTTAACGCAATTTTAATCTTTGATATACAATAAACAGAAACGCATCAATCTTTTTAGGTTGATGCGTTTTAAGTGGAGTTGGGGTTGGAAGACTATGTTAATAGCCCCTTGCAAATATTTTATGGTATGGGGAAAATATGGGTCGGATTTCGATATCCTGGCAAATTTAAGTACCAATTCCTTTTTAACTGACCACCACTTTCTGCCCATGTTGCAAAATGTAAGTATGCTGAGGTGATGTCTCTTTTCTCGATGGGGTATTCAAAAGGAGCCTCAATGTTTATGGCCCAGGGATGATTTTTATCCGTTTTAAAATACCGATTAAAGGGTGGATTGCTATCATCCTCCATGGTTCCAAATAAAAATTGGTTGAATAAATCAGTAGGGGGATTGTTGGGCAAATGAACCTCATACCCTCTGTTTTGATTAATAATAATGAATGGGTTGTAGGGAGGACTTCCCAGGTCTGAATAGAGTTGAGGTGTTGTAAAATCAATTTGGATATCAATAATTTTGGGGCTTACATAGGGAGCTCCAACGATAGTGTTTGCACCTAAGTAACCCAAGCCTGGTGGTGGTAGTATATTGTAAGTGTTGTCGAATGGAATAATCACAGCTTTTGATTGACCAGCTTCTGTATTATTTGCATTGAAGTTGAGGTATGAATGATCGATTTGCATTCCGCTCACACTGCTTATGTTCAACGGATTAATTGGAAGTTGAAATGCAAATGCATTGTTATAAGTTGCCCCGGTAGCCATAACTTTAAATGAGCCATCAGCCCTTACTATTTTATTCGTTCCGTTGGTAATTTGATTGAAGTTATAATAAACTACCAAATCGTTAAAATCATAATCTCCTTTACCGGGCCACAAATCTTCAAATGCAAGTGTTGAATAAAGGGCATTGCAGGGATAATAATTATTAAAGGCTAAATTTGGATCATTCGGATAATCGTCAAAAATATCAGGGATGCCATCAAAATCAACATCCGAATATGAAGCTGAATAATCAATATAAGGTAGGTCTGATATGATGCACTGATGTGGATCTGTGGTGATGTAAAAAACACAGTCGTTAAAATCTTCGTCGGCAAAATTTCTGTCTACATCTTCGAATGATAGAATAGTTAAATCACGACCCGGATCGCGGAAAAGTAAACTGTGTTGTTTTAAACTGGCATTAGGCTCGTGATTAAAACTTTTGTTGGAATAGAAATAATGAACACCATCAGTTACAGTTCCTCCTTGCCAACCATCTGCTATTAAAACCCAGCCAATACCAGTGTTTGCAGGGAAGGTACCAATTTTAACTTTGTCGCCCGGCTGTAGTCCACCTCCGCCACCACTTCCGGCATAAGATGCATTTGGAAAAATGACGGTGATGTTACCAATATCGTTCGGACTGGCCGGAGGATTATTGATATCGTAAGTGTAAAATCCCAATGTATTTGTTTGGCCTGCACCCTCATGAATAAATGTTACGTAAACCGAAGAATTGCATCCCAGCTTATAATCATGATCCTGATTAATGCCCATCAGATATGGTTTGTTCAATGGTACTGAAACTGTTTCTGGTAAAGAATTAGTGAGGTCTTGCATTAATGCGTTACTAATGAAGTCGCCTGGTGATTCTAAATAGTAAGGTCGCCCGTTTCCATCATAAGTTCCTAAAAAGCTAAAAGTACTTTTTAGTTTTGTGGGGTCAATTACTTCAGTTGATTTAAGGAAGTTTTCAGGGTCTCCAAAAGTATAATTAATTTTCCCTTCAATTACTGGTACCTCCACAAAGTCAATCAAGCCAATATGTTGTGTAGCAACTATTAAATGATCAACATAAGAAGGGATTTTTCGTGAATGGGAATAATTTCCATTTTCGTCCGAAAGACCTTTGAGCATTAATAAACCTCCATCCTCCGGAAAATCAGTATAAACTTTTACAATGACATTGGGAATGGGTTCACCCCGATTGTTTTTGAATGAAATATGAATGCTGGCATCGCTTGTGGTGTTCCAATCAAAATTGTCAGGGATAACTAAATCGTTAAAAGTCTTTATTTCACTAACATCTTTATTATTTTGGGGCTCATCCCAACTCTTAGAACAACCAATAAGTACAGAGCTAAGTATTGCTAAGAAAGCTAAGTTTCGTGTGGTTGATTTCATCGAGTATTGTATCAGTTAATTTAGTCGCAGGCAAATCTTAATCATTGAAAAGGGTATTCAGAGACTCAATCTTAAGACTTTAACTTTTGTTCTTATAAATCAAAGATAATAAATTATTATTTGGAATCAGTCTTAATTGTGTGTTTTTTTTTGAATGAAAGGCGATGTTGGTAAAAGTGCCCACACATCATGAGAAATCTAAAATCAGAATACCTTACATTTGCAGCATGATTTACCCTCATGATTTTGAAAGGAAAATTGGTTTTGATCTAATTAAGTTAAGGCTTAAACAGTATTGTTTAAGTACTCTTGGCGAAGGTTATGTTGATAAAATCAGATACAATAAGAAATTTGATTTAATTCAAAAACTGCTACTTCAGGTTGATGAATTTAAAAATATTATTCAGTTTTCTGAGAATTTCCCATCTCATGATTATATTGATGTTCGACCTGAATTGTCAAGGCTGAGAGTTATTGGTACAGTCATCGAACTGTCATCACTTTTTGATTTGAAAGCTTCGCTAACAGCTATTACAGAAGTTCAATCATTCTTTAAAAAATCGGAACCTGATCAGTTTCCGGTGCTGAAAGAATTGGGTTCAAATCTGATCATCGAAAAAGGAATTCTGAAAAAGATCGTTCTTATTGTTGATGAAAGAGGCAAAATTCGGGATGGAGCATCAAAAGAGTTGAAAGAAGTCAGGAGTAGCCTGAGGAGAAAACAGGGTCAAATAGATCGGAAAATCATACAGTCACTTAATCTAGCAAAAAGTGAAGGATGGACAAATTCTGATGTTGAGCCTACCTTAAGGAACAATCGTTTGGTTATTCCCGTTCAGGCAACACATAAACGAAAATTGAAAGGATTTATTCATGATGAATCAGCTACTGGGCAAACCGTTTACATTGAGCCTGCTGACATTTTTGATGCCAACAACGAAATCCGTGATTTAGAGAATGCTGAAAAAAGGGAAATTTTAAAGATATTGATTGCGTTTACTGAGTTTTTAAGACCACACTTAGATGATCTTAGGGCAGCATACCAGTATCTCGGGTTGATCGATTTTATTAGAGCCAAAGCAAAATTTGCTCTAGAAATAGAAGCGCATTTGCCCGTTTTAATGAACAAACAATGGGTGAATTGGGTGAATGCCCGGCATCCACTTTTATTTATTTCTCATAAGGAACAGAATAAAGAGGTGGTTCCTCTCAATTTAAAGCTTGATGTAAAAGAACGAATTTTGATTATTTCAGGGCCAAATGCAGGCGGTAAATCAGTTTGTTTGAAAACGGTTGGCTTGAATCAATACATGCTACAATCTGGATTATTACCGGGTTTGGATGAAAGTTCAGAAGCCGGAATATTTGATAATTTCTTCATCGATATTGGTGATGAACAATCGCTTGAAAATGATTTGAGTACTTATAGTTCGCACCTACTCAATATCAAACATTTTATTTTAAACAGCAATAAGTCTACTCTTTTCTTAATAGATGAATTTGGAACGGGTACCGAACCTCAGTTGGGAGGAGCCATAGCTGAAGCAGCTTTAGAAAAGCTTAATCAAAATAAGTCCTTCGGTGTAATAACAACCCATTATTCTAATTTAAAATTATTGGCAGATACTGAAGAAGGAATTGTGAATGGAGCCATGCTTTTTGATACCCATGAGATGAAACCTTTGTATCAATTAAAAATTGGTCGTCCGGGTAGTTCATTTGCCTTTGAAATTGCTCGAAATATTGGTTTTCCTAAAGCCGTTTTAAGCAATGCAGCCCAAAAAACCGGGAAAACGCAATTGGATTTCGATCAGCAGTTACAACAGCTTGAGGTAGATAAAATTGCACTTCAAAAGAAACAACAAGAAATTAATGTCGCAGATGATTTTCTGGCTGAAACTGTTCAGAAATATGAGGATTTATTAAAGGAAGTTCAAAACTCTAAGAAGGAAATTCTAAGCTCTGCGCGTGCTGAAGCCTTAAAACTTATTGATGGGTCTAATAAACTTATTGAGCGAACCATAAAAGAGATTAAAGAATCACAGGCAGATAAGGAAAAGACAAAAGAAGCAAGAAAGCAAATTCAACAAAAGTCAGAAAAACTTAAGAATGATAGAGAACCTGGGATCTCAAAAAAGAAAACTTATGTTAAACAGAAACCAACTATAGAGTTTTCGGACGAGGCCATAAAATTGGGTGATTCGGTTCAAATTAAAGAGCAGGAAACCATTGGTGAAGTCATCGAAATAAATAATGATGAGGCGGTAATATCATTTAATTCAATAAAATTTAAAACACCGATAAATCGATTAAATAAGGTGAGCAAGAAAACGGGCAGGCAAAAAGCCCGATCTTCTAGATCATCCTATTCGAACATTATGAATGACATCAATGACAAAATGACAAACTTTAATTTATCCATAGATGTCAGAGGTAAAAGGGCTGAAGAGGCCTTGCATGAGGTTGAGAAATATATTGATGAGGCCATTTTGCTTAGCATAAAAGAGGTCTACATCCTTCATGGTAAAGGGAATGGGATTTTAAGACAGGTGATCAGAGATCATTTAAATACCATAGGGCAAGTCAGCCAATTTAAAGATCAGAGTTCGGAGAGAGGCGGAAATGGAATTACTGTTGTAAATTTAAAATAGTGGCATTAAGTTTGATGTATATATGTAAATTTATACATATATAATGACAAACACTGAAAACAATCCTGCCGGAACCAAAAAATCTTTTAAAGATAAATTTTTTACACTCTTTCCAATTTTATCAATTATTGGGCTAATCGTAGGCGCCATTGGTGGTTATATTTATTACCTGAAAGTTGGTTGTGTTGACGGCACTTGTGCCATTACCTCTAACCCATATTTAAGCATCATTTGGGGAGGGGTTTTGGGCTATCTGTTGTTTGATATGTTCAATAAAAAAAAGAAGGAATTAAAAGAAACGGATCAGAATAAACCTGATTAGTATTCTTCTAAAGATTGCCCCTCTTATAGTTTTTCTAATTCTATCTTTTGCTTTTTTGTGAGCTTGCTTGCAACCAAGTCATATGAGTCATCTATCCATTTTTTAATAAGCTTGTCATTAATGGATCCGTCAATCATCACTGTGTTCCAGTGTTTTTTATTCATATGGTAGCTTGGCAAAACTGTCGAGTATTGCTCGCGGAGTTGAATGGCAGTTTCCGGATCACATTTTAAATTTATACTTAAATCTTTATCCAGGCTCGTTAAAGCAAAAAGCTTGTCAATGACCTTAAAAACAAGGGTTACATCATCAAAAGGGAAGCTTTCATTTACTCCTTTTTTGCTCAAACAATAAGTTCTAATATCCTCTATATTCATCGACTAAAAATTAATGGGCAAGTTAATCATTCTGTTTAAATAAAAATTATTTGGAGATTGATAAAATAAATGGATAAAATTGGTGTTTTATTAAAATAAATTAACTTTGCTGAAAGTTTTGAGGGCGGATTCTTATAAGTATTGTAAATGTATTTTTTATCATTTCGTAGTTTTAAGATCTTGCGCTCATTTTTTTTGAACTATTGTTTAAATTAGACCATTATGCCATCAAAACAAAAATCTACCGACCTGAGAAGAAGGATGAAAGATGCCCTTAAAGGAGGTGGAACAAAAGCTATTGAGAAGCAAAAAGCCATTGGTAAATTAACAGCCCGTGAGCGAATTTTAGCCATTCTCGATCCCAATTCATTTCATGAATATGATTTGTTTGTTGAACATGCCGCTAAAGATTTTGGCATGGATAAAAAGCATTTACCCGGCGACGGAGTAATCACCGGAACCGGTACTTTGAGTAATAAACCTGTTTGTATTTATGCACAGGATTTTACTGTAGCAGGTGGATCTTTAGGATGGATGCATGCCAAGAAGATTACAAAAATCATGGATCACGCCATGAAGTTGAAAGTACCCATCATCGGAATTAATGATTCAGGTGGAGCACGAATCCAGGAAGGAGTAAATTCTTTGGCTGGTTATGGCGAGATTTTTTATAGAAATACTCGTGCATCAGGCGTTGTACCTCAAATTTCAGTTATTTTAGGTCCTTGTGCAGGTGGAGCTGTTTACTCACCAGCTTTAACTGATTTTGTTTTTGTAGTTGACAACATTTCAAAAATGTTCATTACTGGCCCTGAGGTGATCAAAACAGTTTTAGGCGAAGAAATCTCAATGGAAGAATTGGGCGGTGCCCGTGTACATTCTGAAACAACCGGAAATGCGCATTTCTTTGCAAATAGTGAAGAAGAATGTTTTGGCCAAATCAAGCAATTGATTAGCTTCATTCCGTGGAATAATCAGAAAAAAGCAATGTCGTTTCCGGCCAGTAAGCCAAAGTCAAAAAAATACCCGATTGAAACGATTATGCCTACAGATCCGAAGCAACCTTACGATGTAAGAGATGTTATTAGATCAATTGTTGATGATAGTGAATTTTTGGAAGTACAAGAATTATTTGCAGCTAATATAGTCATTGGTTATGCCCGACTTAAAGGTGAAACCGTTGCTTTTGTTGCAAATCAACCACTTGTCATGGCAGGCGTTTTAGACGTTGATTCATCAGATAAAGCGGCGCGTTTTATTCGTTATTGCGATGCTTTCAGTATTCCGTTAATCACCTTGGTTGACCTACCCGGATATTTACCTGGAATTGATCAGGAACACGCAGGTGTAATTCGTCATGGTGCAAAAGTTTTATATGCTTATTCTGAAGCAACGGTTCCAAAAATCACAATGATTTTAAGAAAAGCTTATGGCGGTGGTTATATTGCCATGTGTTCACATCATTTACGTGCAGATTTTGTATTTGCATGGCCATCGGCTGAGATTGCCGTAATGGGTCCTGAAGGTGCAGCTAATATTATTTTCCGTAAAGAAATTATGGGCGCTGAGAATCCTGATGAGATGAGACAACAAAAAGTTGAAGAATATAAGGAAAAGTTTGCTAACCCTTATGTAGCAGCAACATACGGATATATTGATGCGGTTATTGAACCAGCTGAAACAAGAAATAAATTAATCCATGCCTTGGAAATTTCTAGAGATAAAGCAGAGGTTTCTCCAACAAAAAAACATGGAGTTCCACCATTTTAAAAATCAGTCATGGAAAAAAATGAATTAAAACCAGAATACAAATGGTTAACCATAGATGGTGTTAAGTACAAAACACTGCTGACTAAGAAGTATACCGAAAGGGAAAAATACGAGGAAGTTGATGATCGTTTGGTGTATGCTTTTATTTCCGGAACGATTAATCGCATTGATGTAAAAGTTGGTAAAAAAGTTAAAGCCGGCGACAGCCTTCTTATACTGGAAGCCATGAAAATGAACAATGTGATTAAATCAACCTGCAACGGTGTTGTTAAAAAAATCACCATAAAAACTGGTGAACACGTAACCAAAGGCGACTTACTTATTGAGTTAAGCTAATTGGTTGGTTTCAGATATTAAATCAAGAATTGCCTCTTTTCCATCGGCTTTTACAGAAGAGCTTACGATGAATTGAGGCAGTTCTGCCCATCTTTCTAAGAGTTTGGCTTTATAAGCTTCGATGTTTTTTACCAGGTTTTGTTTGTTTAATTTGTCAGCCTTTGTAAAGATCATGATGAATGGAAGTTGATTTATTCCGAGCCACTCTATAAATTCAAGATCGATTTTTTGTGGCTCAATTCTAACATCAATCAAAACAAAGGTGCATCTTAAATTCTTTCTTTTCATCAAATATTGATGAATCATTTGCCCCCATTTTTCTCTTTCTGTTTTCGAAATTTTTGCAAAACCGTATCCAGGAAGGTCAACCAAGTGCCATTCTTCATTGATTAAAAAATGATTGATTAATTGGGTTTTTCCCGGAGTAGAAGATGTTTTAGCTAATTTTTTTCGATTCGTTAACATGTTGATTAATGATGATTTACCAACATTTGATCGTCCAATAAAAGCATATTCAGGTAATTTGCTCTCAGGACATTTTGATACTTCCTGATTGCTTACTATAAATTCAGCAGATTTAATAATCATAATAATAATTTAGCTTCTGTAAGATAATACGTGTCTTTCTTTTTTATCGTCTGAAATATCTTCAACCGTGACAATAATTCCTGTTTCTTCAACCAAACCAAAATGATCATTAAGAGCGGTTCCAAAATTTCTCATGGTTTTTGAAAGATTCATATAAGCATTGAAAAGAGGAGGGATGTTCTCACCTACACTTCTGACTTTTTGAACGAGTATTTTATAGTCTTCATCGTAGTTATTATGACTAAACAATCTTTTCATTTCATCTACATCTGTCGTAAAATCCATGGGTTTGTGTGGTCTGACAAGCTTATCATTATCAGGGAAATATAAATTCATGAAATACAAAATAAGATCACGGGCATAGGTATTAAAATGAGGATACATGGTCACTTTTCCGAACAGGTATTTAATGTCGGGATTGTCAACCATGATTGCGCCTAAACCATCCCAAACATTATCTAAAGAATACATCCCTTTTCTGATGTTATTAACTGGCTGATAAATAGGTTGAACGAAAGATCTACCCAGCTCAATGGTGAATGGAAGAAATTCTTTGATAAATTTCTTTGAATAGTTAAAAAGATCTGAAGTAGGTGTTAAAACGATTCCGTCTTTATCAATTGGAAGGTTTTTACAATGAATAAAACGATACCCTCCAATAATTTCTTTATCCTCAGGATGCCAAACAATAAGCTGCTGAAAAGGGACATCATTCAAGTCATAACCATCAACATCAATGGACTTTCCTGTTCCTCCTTTTGCATCTCTGAAAGTTAATTCCCGCAAACGTCCCACTTCTTTCATTAAATTGGGTGAATTATGCGCATCGAAGATGTAGATTTCATTGTTTCCAAAATTGGTATCACGAATAAAAATATCTTTGGTTAGTTCCTTCTCAAGCAATGCTCTGTCTACTGCTGGTATGATGGCTTCCATATTTGTATTATTCTTTAGTTTTAATAATTAAACTTGCAATTAGGGTTCTTCTCCAAATTGTAAATATGTTCTCTAACTTTTTGCGCCCATTCTAGGTTTTTCATTCTTTTGTCAAAAGTTTGGTAAGGGATTGGTTTCCCAAATGTTATCTTGATGGTCTTGTCCCTCTGTTTGTACATCTCATTAACCAAATAAAGCATTTCAATATTGGTCTTAATTCCCAGTTTTACACGAAGGTTTGCTAAGTTATAAAAGAAGTTAGAATTTCGGCCATCGATATGGGTTGGAATGATGTCTCTTTTATATTTTTTGGCTTTGGTAATGAAAGTTTGTTTCCATTCTAAATCAGCTATTTTACCTGATTTTTTTCGAGAAACCAAACCTGCCGGAAAGTAACATAAAAGCGAATCTGAAGCAAAAGTATCGTTGATGATTCTTACATTTTCGGCATTGCTTCCATGCTTATTGATTGGGATGAAAAGTTCTTTCGTATTCGGAACATTCATTAAAATATCATTCACCGGGAAAATTAAATCCTTTCGCACTTTTGCCAAAGTTTGCATGAGTGCCATCCCGTCTGGCCCACCCAATGGATGGTTGGATGCAATGATGAATTTACCGTCTGGTTTAACATTTTCTAGTCCAACATCAACAATTTTAGCACCAAATTCGTTAAGCGCTTTTTTAACAAACTCTAAACCATAGGTTTCTTTGTTCTCAATCATGAATCGGTTAAGATCATCCTGGTGAATTATTTTCTTTAAATAAGAAATCAAAAAGCCAGGAAGAAATCTGTAAACTTTTGAATTTTTACTTTTAAAAACTTGATCTATGTCCACGGGTTTTTTAGTCATCCTACTTTTTTAATGCAATCAAAAAATTAAATTCCCAGTTCATTTTCATACAAATTTAGGATTATTACTTGATCGGGAGAAAGAAATGGATAAAATTTTTAGTTCAATCCCCGTGCTGTTTGAGGGCATAATGTTAAAAAATAGATTCTGGTTTTAAGCCTCATAAAGTCAACGATATAGCCGGTTCAGATTAGGCTGTCATAAAAAAATGGCTTCCAAACGTAACTTTTTATTAACAAAGTGGTAAAATGTGGTAAAAAGTGGTAAATTATTGGTTATATTTACTCCATAAAAAACAACATTCTTGGCAGAGATAATTGGAACATACGAATGTAAGGTGGATGTCAAAGGAAGACTGATGTTTCCGTCGCAATTGAGGGCTCAAATTCCTTCAGCTTCGGAGGCCGGTTTTGTCATCAAGCGAAGCATTTTTATGAAATGTCTCGAACTCTATCCAAAAGAAGAGTGGCAATTGGAGAGTAAACGAATTAATTCGCTTAACAGATTCAAGAAGAAGAATGTTGATTTTATCAGAAAATTTATGGCTGGTGTAAAGACTGCTGAATTGGATAAGACTGGAAGGATCTTGATTCCAAAAGATCTGATAAAGTATGGAGAAATTAAAAAAGAAATTGTTTTAGCATCAGTTGTGAATAAGATTGAAATCTGGGATCGTGCGGAATATGAAAAAGCCGTGGATTATGATCCGGATGAGTTTGCGAGCTTGGCAGAAGAGGTGATGGGTGATAATGAAGAAACTGAATAAATAGCTAATGTACCACAATCCAGTTTTACTACATGAATGCTTAAACGGTTTAGCAATTCAAAAGGATGGCTATTATGTAGATGCGACCTATGGCGGTGGCGGACACTCAAAAGAAATCCTGAAATTGTTAGAAGACGGGAAGCTGATGGCTTTTGATCAGGATACGGATTCAGTGGCTAACAAAGTAGAAGATCCCAATTTAATTTTTGTCCAGGAAAATTTCAGAGAATTAAAAAAGAATTTGCAGCTGTTTCAGATGCTCCCGGTAGATGGAATATTGGCAGATCTTGGAATTTCTTCTCACCAGATAGATACTGCACAAAGAGGTTTTTCAACCCGCTTTGAAGGCGAAATTGATATGAGGATGGACCAATCTTTAGGTCTCAAAGCCTCTGATATTGTAAATTCTTATACCGAAGAACAACTGTTTAGGGTTTTTAAATCGTATGGCGAATTAAAGAATTCAAAACAAATAGCCAGGTTAATTATCAAGGCACGAGAAAACCAGGAAATAAAAGGGTCGGGAGAACTAAAAGAAGTGCTAAAGCCCTGCACCCCTCGTGGAAAAGAACAAAAGTTTCTGGCCCAACTGTATCAGGCTTTACGTATTGAAGTGAATGATGAACTGGGAGCCTTAAAGGAAATGTTGGTGCAGTCGGCAGAAGTGCTAAAGCCGGGAGGACGATTGGTGGTGATGTCCTACCATTCGTTGGAAGATCGGTTGGTGAAAAACTTTATTAAGTCCGGAAATTTTGAAGGGATTTTAGAAAAAGATTTCTATGGAAATCCGATAACAGATTTTAAACAAATTACCCGCAAGCCGATTACTCCTGAAGAGAAAGAGCTTGCAGAAAATAGTAGATCAAGGAGTGCGAAATTAAGGATAGCAGAAAAGCTATGATAAAAAGGAATGAGTTAAGATCTAAGCCAAAGGAAGAAGCAAAGAAGTCATCTTCTGCTAAATCTTCCGCCATGAAAAGAGGGTTGCAAAACATTCTTGGAGGTGGATTTTTGACGAAAGATGGGATCGTAAACCTTTTACCATTTTTATTTTTTGCCACCTTTCTGACCATACTTTATATCGGCAATATCTACTATGCGGAAAAGGATATTCGCGAAATAAATGCTTTAAAGGTTGAATTGAAAGAATTGAGATATGAGTACATCACCAGCAAGTCGAGATTGATGAATATTGGTAAGCAATCGGAGGTGTCGAAAAGATTAGCAGGAAGTGGAGTGAAAGAATCCTTGATTCCGCCCTATAAATTATTTGTAATAAAAACAGAAAAGAAATAATTAAAATGACCGAGAACAAAAGAGACATATTGTGGAGGGTTTACCTGCTTTATGCATTTGTCCTGCTTTTTAGTTTGGTCATCATTGCCAGAATTATTCAGATTCAATTGTATCAATCGGATCAGCTGCTTCAAAAAGCAGAAAAGCAAGAATTGAGGTATTCAAATTTGGAAGCAAACCGGGGGAATATTTATTCGGATGATGGTCGGTTGCTCGCAACTTCGGTTCCGGTTTTTGAGATTAGAATGGATGTTGACTCTGAACATATTTCTGATCAGTTGTTTAATGCCAAGGTTGATTCGTTGGCCAGAGTTTTATCAAATTTATTTCATGACAAAACCAAATGGTCATATAAAAACAGTTTGGTCAAAGCCCGAAAAAAGGGCAATCGTTATTTCCTGATTCAAAGAAGGGTTACTTATGAAGAATTGAAAGTGTTGCGAAAAGCTCCAATTTTGCGAAGAGGAAAATACTTAGGCGGATTGATTGCCATTCCCAAAACCACCCGAAAAATGCCTTTTGGCAATTTGGCTAAACGAACCATTGGTTATGAGAATAAAGCAGAAAAATTATTTGTAGGATTAGAGGGTGCTTATTCCGAACACATCGAAGGAATGGCTGGTCAGCAACTACAACGCCGAATCAACAATGGCGATTGGGTTCCGCTTAATGCCGAAAATGATATTCCTCCCATTGATGGGAAAGATGTTTTTACGAGTATTGATATTGGAATTCAGGATGTGGCAGAAAATGCTTTGTATGAGCATTTAACCAAGCATGGGGCTTTCCAGGGTTGCGCCGTTTTAATGGAAACAAAAACAGGTTTTATCAAAGCCATCGCCAATTTACGATATGATTCTGCCAGCCGAACTTATAAAGAATCCTACAATTATGCCATCGCAGAAAATGTAGAGCCGGGATCAACATTTAAGCTCGCATCTGTAATTGCAGCGTTGGAATCCGGCGAGTTTAATTTAAACGATTCAATTGTAACAGGAGAGGGCTGGGTTAGATATTATGATCGCATTATGCGGGATGATCATAAAATTGGAGAAGGGAAAATTACCGGGCGAGAAGCTTTTGAGAAATCATCAAATGTGGGAATTTCAAAAGTAATTACTGAAATCTTTCAGGACAATCCGAAAAAATACGTTGAGTATTTAATGAAAATGGGAATTGATAAACCCATTGGGTTGGAAATTCAAGGGGAAGGAAAACCATACATCAAACACCCAAAAGACAAAAGCAGCTGGTATGGAACAACCCTGCCGTGGATGTCGATTGGATATGAACTTACCATAACGCCGCTACAAACACTTACCTATTACAATGCAATTGCCAACAACGGGAAAATGGTGAAGCCTCAGTTTGTGCAGGCCATCCGACAGGAAAATCAAGTGCTGAAATCGTTTGATCCGGTGGTTATGAAAAAATCAATTTGTTCACAAACAACCGTTGATTCAGTGCAAAGTTTGCTTGAAGGTGTGGTTGAAAGAGGAACAGCCAGATTGACCTTCAGAAATGCAAAGTATAAAGTTGCTGGCAAAACCGGAACGGCGCAAATTGCCAAAGGAAAAAGTGGTTATAATAAATCTGATTATAATGCTTCATTTGTGGGGTATTTCCCGGCAGATAATCCCGCTTACTCATGTATAATTGTTGTCAATAATCCTACAAAAGGTAGGATTTACGGTAGTTCCGTTGCTGCCCCGGTTTTTAAAGAAATAGCAGATAAAATAGTTGCAACAAAATTGGAAAACCAATTGGGTGCACCTATTAAGCATCAAAAAGCAATTATGCCAAATACCCGAAAGGGAGAGTTGGCCGATTTTCAAATGCTCTATAAAAACTTAAACTATCCGGTTAAAAGCACTTCTAAAAGTAATTGGTCAGTTTCAAATCCTAAAGATTCTCATCTGGAGTTAAGTGCCATAAAAGTTAAGGATGGTGAAATACCTAATGTAAGAGGTATGGGAGTTCGGGATGCGGTTTATCTGTTGGAAAGCATGGGCGTAAAAACTCAGGTAATTGGAAAAGGAAGCGTTTCTAGCCAGTCGGTTCGGGCAGGAACGAAGATTACAAAAGGAATGAAAATAATATTAAATCTAGCAAGCTAAGAAATTGAAAAAGTTAAAAGACATCATAGTAAATCTGGAAATCAAAAAATTGATTGGATCATCAGGAATGATGATTCAGGATATTGTATTTGATTCGAGAAAGATAAACGAGGGCTCATTGTTTGTAGCTCAAATTGGGACAAATGTTGATGGTCACGACTTTATTGAACTTGCTATACAGAAGGGTGCAAAGGTAATTGTCTGTCAGATTCTTCCAGAAAATCATGATGCATCCGTTTGTTATATTCAAGTTGAAGATTCCAATAAAGCGTTAGGAACGCTAGCTTCTGAGTTTTATGACAATCCATCCCGAAAGTTAAAGTTGGTTGGGGTTACCGGCACCAACGGGAAAACCACGATTGTTACTTTATTGTATCGACTTTTTAAGGAGTTGGGATACAAAACAGGTCTTTTATCCACCATCGAAAATTTAATCGATGGGGAATGCATTCAAGCCACACATACCACCCCGGATACCATTCAAATCAATCAAATTCTTGATAAAATGGTGAAAGCAGGAGTAAGTCATGCTTTTATGGAGGTTAGCTCACATGCGGCCTCTCAAGATCGCATTTTTGGATTGCAATTTGCAGGTGGAGTGTTTACAAATTTAACTCATGATCATCTTGATTATCACAAAACTTTTGATGAGTATTTATCAGCAAAGAAAAAATTCTTTGATTATTTGCCGGTCGCCTCATTTGCACTAAGTAATAGCGACGATAAGAGAGGTCAGGTAATGTTGCAAAATACGAAAGCCGATAGATCTACTTATGGATTAAGAGGAGTCGCAGATTTTAATACCAAAATTATTTCAAATCAATTTGACGGTTTAGAATTAGATATTGAACAACAATCAGTTTGGTTTAAACTCATTGGGAAATTCAATGCTTATAACATACTTGCGGTTTATGCTTCGGCCATTTTACTAGGAGAGGATAAATTAAATGTGCTCACCTTAATGAGCAATATGCAGGCTGCCGAAGGCCGATTCGATCAACTCCAATCAAAATCTAACATCAATGTAATTATTGATTATGCGCATACACCAGATGCTTTGGAGAATGTGCTAAATACTATTGCTTCCATCCGAACAGGAAACGAGCAATTGATTACAGTGGTTGGCACAGGAGGTAACCGCGACAAATTGAAACGGCCGATCATGGCACAGATTGCTTGCGATAACAGTGATCGTGTCATACTTACTTCTGATAATCCTCGTGATGAAGATCCTGATCAAATTATTGAGGACATGAAAGCCGGATTAGATGCAGTTCAAATTCGAAAAGTATTATCAATTACCAAAAGAGAAGAGGCCATTAAAACGGCATTAATACTTGCTACAAGTGGCGATATTGTTTTGCTGGCCGGAAAAGGACATGAAAAATACCAGGTGATTAAAGGGCAAAATTTACCCTTTGACGAAAAAGAAATTGTTAATCAAATATTAATGAATCAATAAGACAGAAACGATGCTTTATTATTTATTCAGTTATCTCGATCAACATTTTAATTTCCCCGGAGCAGGTGTGTTTCAATACATCTCTTTTAGGGCAGCGATGGCCATTATTACATCCTTGGTTATTTCCTTATTGTTTGGGAAAAGCCTGATTAAGATTTTGGTTAAAAGGCAGGTTGGTGAAACAGTTCGGGATCTGGGCTTGGAGGGTCAACTTGAAAAACAAGGCACGCCTACTATGGGTGGATTAATCATTATTGGTGCTGTTCTTATTCCTACTCTTCTTTTTGTTAAGCTGGATAATATTTATATCCTTTTATTGATTTTCACAACCATCTGGCTGGGAGGAATTGGCCTGCTGGATGATTACATCAAGATATTCAGGAAAGATAAAAAAGGATTGGCTGGGAAATTTAAAATCTTGGGTCAAGTAGTTTTAGGATTGGTTGTTGGATTGGTGATGTACTTTAACGATTCAATTGTAGTTAGAGAAAAAATTGACACAGAAATTGCGATTTCTCAAGGTTTAGATTTAGGTGATGCAACTGCTAATTTCGAGAAAGACGCTGTCAAATCGACCAAGACTTCTATACCCTTTGTTAAAAATAATGAGTTTGATTATTCCATTTTGATTTCGTGGTTGGGAAAAGGATTTGATAAATACGCCTATTTGATTTTTATTCCGGTTGTAATCTTAATCATTATGGCAGTTTCGAATGGTGCCAATCTTACCGATGGTATGGATGGTCTGGCTACTGGAACTTCTGCCATTGTTGGTGCCACTCTAGCTTTGCTCACCTGGGTTTCTGGCAATATCGTTTTTGCAAATTACCTGAACATCATGTACATCCCTAATTTAGGTGAGTTGACCATTTATATCAGTGCCTTTGTGGGTGCTTGTATCGGGTTCTTATGGTACAATACCTATCCTGCACAGGTCTTTATGGGTGATACCGGAAGTCTGGCCATTGGAGGCATCATCGCAGTTATTGCCATTATTATTCGAAAAGAATTATTGATTCCCATTCTATGTGGAATCTTTCTGGTTGAAAACCTTTCTGTCATGCTTCAGGTGGGGTATTTCAAACATACCAAACGAAAATATGGCGTTGGAAAGCGCATCTTTAAAATGTCGCCCTTACATCATCATTTTCAGGTGCTTGGATATCCTGAACCAAAAATAGTTCAGCGCTTTTTTATTGTTGGAATTATGCTGGCAGTATTCACAATTGTAACCCTCAAGCTTAGATAGAAAAATGAGAAAAGGAGCAAAAATAGTGGTTTTGGGTGCTGGTGAAAGCGGTGTGGGTTCGGCCATACTGGCTAAACAGCAAGGCTTTGATGTTTTTGTTTCTGATCAAGGAAAAATTGCAGAAAAATATAAGAACGATCTTTTACATCATGAAATCGAATTTGAGGAAGGAAAGCATTCTATTCAAATTATTAATCAGGCATCTGAAATCATCAAAAGCCCGGGTATTCCTGATAACATTTCTTTAATACTTGATTTAAAGGAAAAAGGGATCAATGTCGTTTCTGAAATTGAGTTTGCAGGTCAGTATACCGATGCTTTCATGATCTGCATTACTGGAAGCAATGGCAAAACCACTACCACGCTTTTGACTTATCACATCCTAAAAACAGCAGGTTTAAAAGTTGGATTGGCAGGCAATGTTGGTCAAAGTTTTGCCCGCCAGGTTGCTGAAGAATCACACGAATATTATGTGTTGGAGTTAAGCAGTTTTCAGTTGGATGGCATGTTTAAGTTTAAAGCAAATATTGCTGTGTTGATGAATATTACCCCCGATCATCTGGATCGCTATGATTACAAATTTGAGAATTATGCGGCTTCCAAATTTCGAATTCTGCAAAATCAAACTTCGGAGGATGCCTTTGTTTATTGCATGGATGATGAGGTCATTCAGAATTACTTGCAACAAACAAATTTGAATCAGCAATGTTATCCATTCACCCTCAAAAATGAATTGAAAGAAGATGGAGCATTTTTAAGAGATAATGAAATTGAAATTAATATACACACAAATACATTTAATATGACTTTAGAAGAATTAGCATTACAAGGCAAACACAATGTACATAATTCGATGGCTGCAAGCATCAGCGCAAAATTGATTGGTATACGAAAAGATACCATCAAGAAATGCCTTGCTGATTTCCAAAATGTGGAACATCGACTTGAATTTGTTTCTTCCATTAGCGGCGTTGATTTCGTCAATGATTCAAAAGCAACGAATGTAAATTCAAGCTGGTATGCATTGGAAAGCATGCAAAGCGAGGTTGTTTGGATTGCAGGAGGTATTGATAAAGGAAACGACTACGAAATTTTAAGAAGTTTGGTGAAAGAAAAAGTTAAAGCTATTGTATGCCTCGGGAAGGATAATTTGAAATTGCATCGTGCATTTGCTGGAGATGTGGAAAACATCGTAGATGCCGACTCTGCAAAATCTGCAGTGGAGGCTGCCATGTCTTTGGCCAAAAATGGAGATTCTGTTTTATTGTCGCCAGCCTGTGCCAGCTTCGATTTATTCGAGAACTATGAAGACAGAGGCAATCAATTTAAAGAGGCCGTAAACGGTTTGTAAAATTAAAATTAGAAAATGCCAAGCTTTGCAGATAAAATAAAGGGAGATAAAGTAATATGGGCAATCGTGATTTTGCTGTCCGTATTTTCTTTGTTGGCGGTTTATAGTTCTTCGGGTACTTTAGCCTATAAATACCAGGGCGGAAATACGGAGTATTATATGATCAAGCATTTTTTAATCCTGTCGTTTGGATTTATGCTCATGTACTTTGCGCACCTGGTAAAGTATTCGTATTACTCACGTATTTTTCAAATCGCATTATACATTGCCATCCCTTTACTGGTGCTGACCCTCGTTGCCGGACTTAATTTAAATGATGCAAAGCGAGTACTGCCTTTACCTTTTAATCTGAGTTTTCAAACTTCGGATTTAGCAAAACTTACACTTATTGTTTACCTCGCCCGTTTGCTGACCAAAAAGCAGGATCAGATCAAAGATTTTAAATCAGCCTTTGTCCCTTTAATGCTGCCCATATTAATTGTGTGTGGATTAATATTGCCTTCAAATTTTTCGACGGCAGCATTGCTTTTTGTGACAAGCCTGGTTTTGATGTTTATTGGCCGTGTAAATATGGCTTACATTCTTTCTTTGGTTTTGATAGGTGTGGTGATATTAACGGTATTTATTCTTGTTTTATACACCTCTTCGGGTGAAAACCAGGGTAGAATGTGGACCTGGAAAAACAGGATTGATAATTATATCTCGCCTGATAAGAATGATGATAATACCTATCAGGTGGATCAATCAAAAATTGCCATTGCCTCAGGTGGAATATTTGGTAAAGGGCCGGGAAATAGTACCCAAAGAAATTTCTTGCCTCACCCATATTCAGATTTTATTTTTGCCATTATTATCGAAGAATATGGTTTAGTGGGAGCCAGTTTTATAGTTTTACTTTATCTCATTTTATTTTATCGGGCGGTAAAAATTGTAACGGTTATTCCTAAAAAGTTTGGTGCATTTTTAACCATTGGGGTAGCCTTTAATTTGGTTTTCCAGGCACTGATAAACATGGGCGTAGCAGTAAATATTTTGCCCGTAACAGGTCAGCCATTACCATTGGTAAGTATGGGAGGGACTTCAATTTGGTTTACCAGCTTATCCATCGGAATTATTTTAAGTGTAAGTAAAGAAATTAATACAACTGAATCGTATAAAAAGCAAGTTGATTATGCAGAAGCCTAAACCTAAGTTTATCATCAGCGGAGGAGGAACCGGGGGCCATATTTTCCCGGCCATAGCCATTGCCAATGCTTTGATGAAAAGATTAGGCGAAGCCGAAATCTTATTTGTTGGCGCCAAAGGCAGGATGGAGATGGATCGGGTTCCGTTGGCGGGATTTAAAATAAAGGGTTTGTGGATTAGTGGATTGCAACGACGCTTAACTGCAAAAAATTTGTTGTTTCCTTTTAAGCTTCTGAGTAGTCTGATTAAAGCAGGCCGTATCATCAAAAAGTTTAAACCTGATGTGGTGGTTGGAGTTGGTGGTTATGCAAGTGGACCTACTTTGAAAATGGCGAATCGAAAAAAGATACCAACCCTTATTCAGGAGCAAAATTCTTATCCGGGAATCACAAATCGATTGTTGGCAAAAAAAGTGAATTCAATTTGTGTAGCCTACGATCAGATGGAAAAATATTTTCCCCAAAATAAAATTGTAAAAACCGGAAATCCGGTTAGGGCCGAATTGATTGATGTTTCTAAAAATAGAAGCGATGCAAGAACGTATTTCGATCTGGATTCAAGACAAGTTGTTTTGGTTGTAGGTGGAAGTCAGGGAGCCGTTGCAATCAACAAAGCCATTGCTGGTTTATTAGCTCAAATTATTAAGGACGATTTGCAGTTAATCTGGCAAACAGGCAGCCTGTTTTTTGATCAGGCTGTGGAGCTTGCGAAAGGCTACCCATCACAAATAAAAGTTTACAAGTTTATTGATCAGATGGATTTGGCTTATGCTGCAGCAGATGTTGTGATTTCAAGGGCTGGAGCCATTGCTATTTCTGAATTGTGTTTGGTAAAGAAACCCGTGATTTTTGTACCGCTCCCTTCTGCTGCCGAAGATCATCAAACAAAAAATGCCATGGCCTTGGTTGATCAACAAGCGGCCATTTTGGTAAAAGAGAAAACGATTGGCGAATTGGGAGTGCAGCTTCATCAGTTAACCAAAGATCAAGAATTGCAGAAAGAATTATCTAAAAATATCGCAAAATTGGGTATTTCTAATGCAAGTGAAATGATTGTAGATGAGATTATTTGCCTTTTAAATACAAAAGTAGAAGCATGAATTTAAACGAGCTTAAACATATTTATTTTATTGGAATTGGAGGCATAGGAATGAGTGCCTTGGCTCGTTATTTCCACCAGTCGGGAGTTGAGGTAAGTGGGTATGATAAAACCGAAACAAAGCTTACAAGGCAACTTCTGGAAGAGGGGATTCAAATCAGTTTTGAAGACAATATTGATTTGTTACCCGCCAATGTTGATTTGGTGGTGTTTACGCCCGCCATTCCAAAAGAACATCTTCAATTTAATTATTTAAAGAATAAAAATGTTCCTGTTTTGAAGAGGTCAGAAATGTTGGGTGAGATTTCAAAGGATAAGTTTACCATTGCCATTGCAGGAACTCATGGCAAAACAACCATCACTTCTATTGTTGCTCATATATTTGTAACTGCCGGAGTAAAGTGCGCCGCATTTGTTGGGGGAGTTCTGAAAAATTACGGATCGAATTTTATTGGAAACTCTGGTTCCGAGGTAATGATTGTAGAGGCTGATGAATATGATCGGTCATTTTTGAATTTAAGACCTGATATCGCATTGGTAAGTTCAATGGATGCCGATCATTTGGATATTTATCATTCAAAAGATCAATTGGTTGATTCATTTAAAAAGTTTGCAAGCCAGGTAAAGAAGGGTGGAAGTCTGGTAAAAAATGTAAAAATCGATATCAATTTGGTTGGACAAGCTTGCTATACTTATAGCCTGGATAAAGCAGCTGATTTTTATGCTGAAGATGTTAAAATAGTTAATGCAGCTTATCAGTTTAATGTAAGAACCATCGATGCTGCCATCAACAATTTGAGCTTTTCAATCCCTGGAAATCATAATTTAGAAAATGTGATGGCTGCTGTTTCTGTGGCCAAATTATTCGGGGTAGAAAATGAATTTATTGAAACTGCATTAAAAACATATGTGGGAGTCGAAAGGCGATTTGAAACCATTTATAAGGATGATGATGTTGTTTATGTCGACGACTATGCGCATCATCCTGAAGAACTAAAAGCTTGCATCAATGCGGCCAAATTGTTTTATCCTGATCGGAAAATTACCGGAATTTTTCAGCCTCATTTGTTTAGCCGAACGCGTGATTTTGCCGATGATTTTGCGCGAAGTTTGGAGCTTTTAGATGAACTTATTCTGTTGGAAATTTACCCGGCCAGAGAGAAGCCAATCGCAGGAATCGATTCTGACTTTTTACTAGATAAAGTAAATCTTAAAAATAAATACTTATTCAGCAATGAGGAGTTGTTGGATTTTGTGAAACATAGAAACACTGAGGTGTTGTTGACCTTAGGAGCAGGAAATATTGATAAACTGGTACAACCCATAAAAGAGAAATTAATTGATGAAGCGAGTCATTAAAATATTGGCAGGAGTTGTTGCGGTGCTGGGATTGGCATTCCTAATTCATTTTGTTTCTTCGAAACAGGAAGAGGTGAATTGTAGTGATATTATTGTACATATCAATTATCCAGAGGATGATATTTTTATTGATGAAGCGGAAGTGAAAAATCTGGTTAAAGGAGTTTATAAGAACATCTTTTCAGAAAATATTAATCGGATTAGTACAGATACCCTCGAGTATTTAATAAAACAAAATCCTTATGTAAGATCGGCCAATGTTTATGCAACGATCCAGGGAGAGCTTATGGTTGATATCGTGCAGCGACAACCCATTTTTAGAGTAGAAATGGCAAAAGAAAGTTTTTATGTCGATAATTTTGGAAGCTTTATGCCATTGAGCCCGGCTTATGTTTCACGATTGGTGGTGGTGAGTGGTCACCTTAAAAATGTAGATATCAAAAAAGATAAAGAAATTGGTTTAGGTTTAGAAACAGAGCTGGCAGAATTGGCATCCATCTTTCATTTGGTAACGCATATTCGCAAAAATTCGTTTTTAGATGCGCTGGTTGAGCAGATTTATATAAATCGGAATCATGAAATTGAATTGATCCCTAAATTAGGGAAACAATATATTTTGTTTGGCAAGGCCGAACAGATGGAAGAGAAATTTAGTAAGCTTCAACTGTTTTACGAGCAAGGCATGCAGGTAAATGGTTGGAATGCTTATAAATCATTGAATTTAAAATATAGAAATCAGATTGTTTGTACAAAAATATAGTCATATGGAAACCTCAGAAATTATAGTCGGATTAGATATTGGGACCACGAAAATTGCTGCCATTGTGGGTCGCAAGAATGAGAAAGGGAAAATAGAATTGCTCGGTTTTGGTCGAACCGAATCCATTGGTGTAAAGCGGGGCGTTGTCTCCAATATTGAAAACACGGTACAATCAATTAAATTGGCGGTCGAGCAGGCCAGTCAATCTTCAGGTGTTGAAATCAAATATGTAAATGTTGGAATTGCCGGACAGCACATTAAAAGCCTCCAGCATCGTGGAAGTATTATCCGCGAAAACAGCGATGAGGAAATCAGTCAACAGGATCTGGATTTCTTAAACAACAGCATGTACAATTTGAACATGAGCCCTGGCGAAGAAATCATTGATGTAATTCCTCAAGAATATATTATTGATGATGAACAGGGAATTAAGCAACCCATTGGGATGTTAGGCAATTCTTTAGAGGCCAATTTCCACATCATTATCGGACAAACGGCTGCCGCAAAAAATATTTATAAATGTGTGAAGAAGGCTGGATTAGAAGTTGTTGATTTGATTTTGGAACCCATTGCTTCTGCCGAGGCTGTATTGGGAGATGAAGAAAAAGAAGCCGGTGTTGTTTTGGTTGATATTGGAGGTGGTACTACCGACATTGCTATTTTTCAGGATGGAATAATCCGCCATACAGCGGTAATCCCATTTGGCGGAGATATTATAACCGAGGATGTAAAAGAAGGTTGTACCATCATTAAAAAGCATGCCGAAGAGCTCAAAGTAAAATTCGGATCTGCTCTGGCAAGTGAAAATAAAGAGGAGGAAATTGTTGCAATTCCCGGACTCAGAGGACGCCCTCCTAAAGAAATTTCTTTAAAAAATCTGGCCAGTATCATTCAGGCCCGTATGGAAGAAATTGTAGAGCATATCTATTATGAAATCAGAAATTCAGGCTTTGAAAAGAAACTCATTGCAGGAATCGTGCTTACGGGTGGAGGTGCTTTGTTAAGTCATATTTCGCAACTTACCGAATTTGTAACAGGAATGGACACCCGAATTGGATATCCAAATGAGCATTTGGCAAATGATGTGGAAGATGAAATGGCCAGTCCGATGTATTCAACAGGTATCGGACTTGTGATCGAAGGGATCAACCGTTATAAGCGGGATAAGGATAAAGAAATGGTTGATAAAGGTGAAAAACGAAAATTAATCTGGTCGCCAAGAAAAGCAAAAAAGGATCCCAAACCCAGTAGTTTCTTGAAGAGCATTCAGGATTGGTTTGAGCGTGATGGCATGGAATAATAATTAACAACAGAATTGTTGAAAAAAATAAATTAACAAACTCAGAAACGGAAAATTAACTTTTAAATTTAAGAAACTAAAACAAGCGCAATGATAAAATTTGATCATCCAAAGAATCAATCGTCTATAATTAAAGTGATTGGCGTAGGTGGAGGGGGTAGCAATGCGGTGACTCATATGTTTAATCAGGGGATTAAAGGGGTAGATTTCATTATCTGCAATACCGATGCACAAGCCATGGAAACGAGTTCAGTTCCAACAAAAGTTCAGTTGGGAAATATTGGTTTGGGGGCTGGTTCAATACCTTCTGTTGGTAAAGAAGCTGCCATTGAGAAAGTAGCAGACATTAAAACCTTACTTGAAAAAAATACCAAAATGCTTTTTATTACTGCCGGAATGGGTGGTGGTACAGGAACCGGGGCTGCACCTGTAATTGCATCGGTAGCCAAAGAGCTTGGTATTTTAACCGTTGGGATCGTTACCATTCCTTTCTCATTTGAAGGGCGAAAACGAAAGCTCCAGGCCGAGCAAGGAGTTAAAGATTTAAGAGAAGCTGTGGATACGCTTTTGGTTGTTTGTAATGATAAGTTGCGCGAACTTCATGGTGATTTAAAATTGTCTCAGGCCTTTTCACAAGCCGATAATATTTTAACAACAGCAGCTAAGGGAATAGCAGAAATTGTTACGGTTACCGGTTATATAAACGTGGATTTTGAGGATGTTCGAACGGTGATGGAAAACAGTGGTAAAGCGATCATGGGATCAGCAACTGCTGAAGGCGAAAACAGAGCCATTGAAGCTGTTAAAGTAGCCTTGGCATCGCCATTGCTTAATGATAGTGATATTGCAGGAGCGAGCGACATTTTACTTTATATTTCATCCGGAATTGAAGAAATTTCGATGGATGAAGTAACAGAAATTACTGAATATATTCAGAATGAAGCAGGACGAAATGCGGAAATTATTTGGGGTAACGGAATCGATGAAGCTTTAGAAAACAAAATAAGTGTTACCATCGTGGCTACAGGTTTTGATTCCAGAACGCGAGCTGAAATTGAGCGCTCAAATAAAGTAATTATTCCTCTGAACCAGGATACACAAATGGTTGAAAGAAAAGTTGTTGAAGCGCATGCCGAGAAATCCGAAGAAATAAAACTCGTTTCAAAGAAGAAGGTAAAAAAAGAGATTGAACCAAAGGCAGAAGAAGAAATTGAGTTTGATCTTAAGCCCAGTGAAGATGAGGTAAAACGTACCGTAACTTTTAGCTTAAATTCGACAGAGCCTGATCCGGTTCGTAAAACTAAGCCTATCGAAAAAGTTGATATTACGGAGCCGACTCTCACGAATAAAATTAAGACCAAATCGGAACAGCAAGAAGAACCAACATTAAGTTTTAGCATGGAACCTCCGGCTAAGGATCAAGTTAATATTGCTGATGTTGAGCGCCGTACTACGGATCGTGTTCGTAAATTAAAGGATTTAAGTATTAAGCTTAAGACAAGAGAGGATTTGGAGAAACTTGAAAGTCAACCCGCATATATGCGTAGAAATGTAGAGCTTTCTGAGCCCAATCCTTCTTCCGAATCATTGGTTTCAAAATTTTCCCTTTCAGAGCCTGATGATGATGAATCCATCAGCTTAAAACAGAACAATTCATTTTTGCACGATAATGTGGATTAAAATATCGAAAACAACATAATTATGAGTCTCGAAGTATTGATAAATGCTGATATTAAAAAGGCAATGATTGCCAAAGATTCAAAGTCGTTGGAGGCTTTGAGGGCAGTTAAAGCAGCCTTATTGTTGGCTAAAACAGGGAAAGATGCCAAAGCTGGTGAAATTTCGGAAGATGTAGAAATTTCTATTTTACAAAAATTGGTAAAACAGCGAAAAGAGTCTGCGGATATCTATTTATCACAGGATCGACAAGAATTGGCCAATGATGAATTATTTCAGGTTGGCGTTATTCAGAAGTATCTGCCTAAGCAGATTAGCGAAGATGAATTAAGGCAAATCATTAAAGAAACTATTGAACAAACAGGTGCCACCACCATGAAAGATATGGGGAGAGTTATGGGTATGGCTTCTAAAAAGCTTTCAGGTAAAGCTGAAAATAAATTAATTGCCAGTCTGGTGAAAGAATTGTTAGGCATCTAATTGTTCTGATTTAACAGATGAACCAATTTTAATAAATCTCCTTCTTTTTTAATATAAAGTTTTTTAGCTTTCATTAAAGCAAGGATTTCTTTTGTTTGTTCTCCAAAAACGGTTTTAAGATCTTTTTTCTTAGTGACTCGGATAAGCTTGCCCTGATCCACTCTCAGGTAAGTCGTTTCCGTGTTGCGGGTGAATTTTGGGGGCTTGGCTTGATCAAAAGCAGCTGCAGGTTCAGCCTCATGAAAACTGACGTGGTATTTGATCAATAATTGGATTTTACCTTCATTCTTCACTCCATAAAATCCACCATGTTCAAAAGATCTGATGTAGGTGAAGGTTTCTTGTCCATACTTGATTTCTTTAATGATTTCGGGATTGGAAATACCGATGATTGAATCTTTGCCAATTTTAAATTCCATTACATCATTGTAGATGTTGTATCGAAGCGGGATGTCAACATATCGTATGTTTTTATTGGTTAAAATACTCGACAAAATGAATTCATCAGAAAGATAAGCTGAGCCTTCAATTTCATCCTCATTTATCACAAAGCCAGTGTTTGCATCCGTATGAAGTAAGTTGATAAAATCGTTAAAAAACTTCCTCCTTTCACTATCAGGGGTTTGATACTGAGAAAATACTTCATTGCTTATCATTAATAATAAAAGCAAAGAAAAACTTTTTATAAAGCTCGATAACTGTTTATATGACATTTCTTCAATTGTTTGTTTTTAAATTTTAATGCGAGCTATTTAGGTGTTGAACCAATTCTTTAAGATCTTGCTCTTTACGAATGTTTAGTTTTTCTTTCTTGATAAAAGCTAGTATCTCTTTGCTTTTGGCTCCAAAAACTTTTTCAATCTCTTTTTTCTTGCTTAATTGTTGAGGTTCTTTCGTGCCAATTTTTATATAATGACTGTTTGCATTTCGGTTAAATTGAGGTGGTTCAGCTGCCTTGTATCCAGTAGTATTGGTTGCTTCTTTAAAAACGATGTTAAAGCGTGAAAGCATTTGGATTTCACCATCCTCAACCAATTTATAGTAGCCATATTGTTCACCTTTCTTTTGGCGTTTGATGGCGTATATAAATACCTCCTCACCTATATGAATTTCCTTCATTTTTTTAGGGTTTGAAATTGCCAAATAAGCGCCTTCACTCATTTCAAATTCAATATCGTCGTTGTAGATATTATAGCGTAAGGGTACATTTTCATAAACAATATTGTCTTTGGTAATGATGTTCCCTTTAATAAATTCTTTATTCAAATATGGAGATCCCTTTATGTCTTTTTCGGATAATACTACTTTGCTCAGAGTTGTTTTGGGTTGCAACTCCATAAAATCAGAATAAGATTGAGTAACAAATTTTTGTTGTCCAATTAAAAGGTTAGCAGGAAGAAATAAAAACATACTTACAATTAAATATACATACAATTGACTAGTTGATTTTTTCATGATGGTTATTTGTTTGTGTAAAAAAGATAGATAAGTAGTTTGATCTACCATTGATGTAATTTATGTTAGAAATATACAAAAATTAGACCAATAAAAAAGCGCTTTGGAGTTATCCAAAGCGCTTTTTTATGATTGTATACGAACCTATTTACTTGCTTTCAAGTGCAGTTCTTTTAAATGCAGTTACCGTTAAATCTTTGTTAGCTTCACCTAAATACTGTTTTACAGTTTTTTTAGTATCTCTAACAAAATCCTGGTTTAATAAAGTATTTTCTTTGAAAAATTTATTGAGCTTACCCATGGCAATTTTCTCAAGCAATTCTTCTTTTTTACCTTCCTGACGAGCCTGGTCCATGCCAATTTGTTTCTCATGCTCTACAACACTTGCATCAACATTATTTTTGTCAACAGCAATAGGAGCCATGGCAGCAACTTGCATGGCCATTTCATGACCAATTTGATCAAGGCTTTCTGTTTCAACATCAGTTAAACCAACGATGGTAGCAAGACGATTACCCTGGTGATTGTATGCATAAACTTTTCCTGATTCTAGTACTTCGAAGCTTCCAAGTTCAATCTTTTCACCAATAACACCTGTTTGATCAGTGATGGTATCTATAACTTTACGACCGTTCAGATCTAATTCTTTAAGTTCATCAATGCTTTTTGGTTTGTTCTCAATTGCTAAATCAACAATCGAAGTTACATAATTGATGAAGTCTTCATTTTTAGCAACAAAGTCAGTTTCGCAATTAACCATAATTGAGACTGCATAATTTTTGTCAGCATTTGTTTTTGCTAAAACAACACCTTCACTTGATTCTCTGTCAGCTCTTTTTGAAGCAACTTTTTGTCCTTTTTTACGAAGATAATCAACAGCTTTTTCCATGTCACCGTCACATTCCACCAAAGCTTTTTTGCAATCCATCATACCGGCACCGGTTTGTTTTCTCAGTTGATTTACTTCTGCAGCACTAATTTTAGTCATTTTATATAATATTTCGGTTAAATGATTCTTTTAATTATCCTTTTTTCGCAACAGGTTTTCTGGGGCGTTTTGCAGCTTTTTTATCTGCACCCATATCTTTGGGTTTTCCACCTTTGGCACCTTTTTCAATTTCAGCATCTTGTTGTGCTTCAATGTCTTCGATGGTTTTAGACTTTACGGCTGCTGCTTTTGTTTCTCTTTCAGCTTCTTCTTCTGCAGCTTTTTTGTCTTTATCCATTTTACGTTCAGCCAAACCTTCAGCAATGGCGCTTGTAATAATGCTGGTAATCAAATTGATTGATTTAGTAGCATCATCATTTGCTGGAATTGGGAAATCAACCAGTTTTGGATTTGAATTGGTATCAACAATTGCAAATGTTGGGATGTTCAATTTCTTTGCTTCAGCAACGGCAATGTGTTCTTTGTTGATATCAACAATAAACAATGCAGAAGGAAGACGATTAAGATCAGAAATACTACCTAAGTTTTTCTCAAGTTTTGCACGCTCACGGTCAATTTGTAAACGCTCTCTTTTTGAGAAGTTCATGTATGTAGGTGTACCCATCATCTTATCGATAGAGGTCATTTTTCTAACTGCTTTACGAATGGTTGCGAAATTTGTTAACATTCCACCAGGCCAACGCTCAGTTACGTAAGGCATGTTTACCTTCTTAACGTGTTCTGCAACTATTTCTTTTGCTTGCTTTTTGGTTGCAACAAAAAGAATTTTTTTACCTGATTTAGCAATCTGCTTTAAAGCAGCTGCAGTTTCGTCAATCTTTGCTACGGTTTTGTAGAGATCAATGATGTGAATGCCGTTACGCTCCATAAAGATATATGGTGCCATATTTGGATTCCACTTACGTTTTAAGTGTCCAAAATGTACACCAGCATCCAACAATTGGTCAAAGTTAGTTCGTGCCATTTACTTTTAATTTAATTTGTTTACATTCTGTTTTTGCAATTGATAAGTAGCGAATAAACGGTCTTATCAATTTAGATACTAAACTCGATCCAGTGAAATTGAAAATTTTATCGTTTACTGAATTGGAATTTTTTTCTTGCTTTTGGTTGACCTGGTTTCTTACGTTCAACCATACGTGGGTCTCTTCGCATTAAACCTTTAGCTTTTAAAGCAGGTCGATATTCTTCGTCAATTTTACAAAGTGCTCGTGAAATAGCGAGTCTTAAAGCTTCTGCCTGACCTGCAACTCCACCACCATCTAAGTTAACTTTAACATCATATTTGCCAATATTTTCTGTTATTTCAAACGGTTGTTGAACAACATATTGCAATGTAGCTGTTGGGAAGTATACTTTGTAATCTTTTTTGTTAACAGTGATCTCTCCTTTACCTTCGGTTAAATAAACCCTAGCTACAGCGGTTTTTCTTCTGCCTAATGCATTTACAACTTCCATCTTTATTTAATTGTGTTAAGTTTAATTTCTTTAGGTTGCTGAGCTTCTTGTTGGTGCTCAGGGCCTGCGTATACGTATAAGTTCCTAAAAATAGCACTTCCTAATCTGTTTTTTGGAAGCATGCCTTTAATTGCTTTTTCAACAAGAGCTGTAGGTTTTTTCACGATCAACTCTTCGGGAGTAGTAGTTCGTTGTCCACCTGGATAACCTGAATGTCGAACATATTCTTTGTCCGTCCATTTTTTACCACTTAAAGTGATTTTTTCGGCGTTAATAATAATTACATTGTCGCCACAATCAACATGAGGAGTGAAATTTGGTTTGTATTTCCCTCTTAGTAATTTAGCAGCTTTTGAAGCCAAACGGCCCAATGTCTCGTTTTCAGCGTCGATTAAAACCCATTCTTTATTAACGGTGGTTTTGTTCGCACTTATTGTTTTGTAACTTAATGTGTCCATCAAAATATCTTTTCAAAAAATGTTCCTTCTTTAAAACGGGGTGCAAAAATAGAATTTAATTTTCTATTTAACAAATTTGCTAACACTAATTTGTTGAAAAATTTCATTCTATCTGAAGATGCTTCTGTTTTGCGTCGGCAAAGGTATAAATAATCTTTATTTAAAGCTGTTAAAGGAAAATAAATAAGGTGATTTAGGCAATGACAATTAAGAAATTCATAATTTCGTTTTTAAATGTCGATAAGCGTAAAGCATATTAGTAAGAGTTATGATGAACTAAATGTTCTGAATGACATTAGTTTTGGAATTGAAACAGGCGAAATTGTAGGATTGCTTGGGCCAAATGGAGCAGGTAAATCTACCCTGATGAAAATTTTGAGTGGCTTGCTAACACCCAATTCTGGAGAAGCAGAAATTGATGGATTTAATATAAGATCCCAATCCATTGATGTAAGAAAAAGTATTGGTTACTTGCCTGAAAATAATCCAATGTATCCGGAAATGTATATTAAAGAGTATTTGAAATTTTCATCTGGATTTTATGAGATTTCTAATAGAAAAGACCGCATTAATGAAATGATAGAATTAACCGGTTTGAGAAATCATTTGTCAAAAAAAATAGGATTATTGTCGAAGGGATTAAAACAAAGAGTTGGCTTGTCGCAGGTTTTGCTCCACGATCCTCAGGTTTTAATTCTTGATGAGCCTACTTCAGGGCTTGACCCTAATCAAATTGTTGAAATCCGAAGCATCATTTCATCTTTAGGTAAAAATAAAACCATATTGTTTTCTTCACACATTATGAATGAAGTTGAGGCTCTTTGCGAGCGAGTTATTATTCTTGATGAAGGAAGCTTAATAGCTGATGGGAAGGCCTCAGAGATTGTTGGTAAGAATCCTGAAGTTTTATCGGTAAGGGTTATATTTAATGAGCATGTTAAGGAATCTGAACTTTTGGCAATTAAGAATGTTAAATCTGCTGAATTAAGTAAGGGAAATGAATGGTTGATTATGTCAGAAGGAAATTCAGATATTAGAAAGAGTATCATGAATTTTGCGGTAAAAAATGATCTCACCATTCTTTCATTAAATCTACAATCCGAAAATTTAGAGACAATCTTCCAGAAATTGACAAAAAAGAGCTAAAAATTAATTAAATCAATGAATATTTATATCTTTGTATCGAGAATTGTGGACAAATTTGATTGATTGCAACCACGGATAAAAAATGCTAAACCAATTGGTTACTCTCCAATCCTCATTTCAAAGTTTTTATAAAATTTAATATAATATATTATGAATTATTTATTTACTTCAGAATCTGTTTCAGAAGGACATCCCGATAAAGTCGCTGATCAGATTTCGGATGCATTATTGGATGAAATATTGAAATTTGACCCTGAGTCAAAAGTGGCCTGTGAAACGCTCGTAACGACTGGTTTAACAGTTTGTAGTGGAGAGGTCAGAACAAAAGGTTATGTGGAAGTTCAGCACATTGCCAGACGTGTAATAAAAGATATTGGCTATACCGAAGCTGCGTATCAGTTCGATTATAACTCATGTGGAGTGCTTTCAGCCATTCATGAGCAATCAGCTGATATTAATCAGGGTGTGGTTCGCAAAAAGAAAGAAGAACAAGGTGCTGGTGATCAGGGAATGATGTTTGGGTATGCTACAGATGAAATGGATAATTATATGCCATTACCTATTGAGCTATCTCATATCTTTTTACAAGAACTTGCGGTAATTCGTCGTGAAGGAAAGAAAATGAAATATTTACGTCCTGACTCTAAATCTCAAATTACAGTAGAATATAGTCATACCGGAAAACCACTTCGAATTGATACCGTTGTTATTTCAACACAACATGACGATTTTGATGAAGAGAAAGTTATGCTGGCAAAAATTAAAGAGGATGTTGAAAAAGTATTAATCCCACGCGTTAAACGATCTTTACCTAGCAGAGTTAAACGATTGTTTAAAAATGATTACAAGCTTTTTGTCAACCCGACCGGTAAGTTCGTAATTGGAGGTCCTCATGGGGATACTGGCCTTACAGGTCGGAAAATTATTGTGGATACCTACGGCGGAAGAGGTGCACACGGAGGTGGAGCATTTTCAGGAAAAGATTCATCAAAAGTTGACCGTTCTGCGGCTTATGCTGCCAGACACATGGCAAAAAATCTTGTTGCGGCAGGAGTTGCCAAAGAAGCTCTTATTCAATTAGCTTATGCTATTGGTGTAGCTGAACCCGTTGGATTGTTTGTAAATACCAATAATACGGCTAAAATTAAAGGTAAAGATGGTAAAAAGATCAAGGATGGAGAAATTGCTTTAATCCTTAAAGAAATTTTTGATTCAAGGCCTTACGCCATAGTTGAACGCTTTGGATTAAAGAATCCAATTTTTGAGGCTACAGCTTCATACGGACATTTTGGTCGCGATTATTATAAAAAAGAAGTTGAAGTTTATTTTGAAGACAAAGACACCATTAAGAGAGATGGCCGTTTTTATAAAGAAGTTGAATTCTTCGCTTGGGAGAAACTTGATTATGTCGATCAAATTAAAAAGGCATTCAATATTTAAAACAAAAAAAGCTCCGAAAATCGGAGCTTTTTTTTTAATGTTTTACGATCAATTTCTTTGTGAGCTTGATGTCTGATTCAACAACCAGAGAATAGAAATAAATACCTTCTATTAAATCCTCAACATTAATAGATGCTTTGCCTTGTAATCCTTCCAGGTTGTGTTCAGCAACGATTGAACCCAATAAAGTTCTGATAATGATTTTCGCTTCTAATATTTGATTTTGAAGGGTGTAATCAAAATACACCATTGATTCGGCTGGGTTAGGGTAGGCATTTGAAAGCGTCATCTTCGCTTCACCCTCTAATGAATTTGGACTGTGATCTGTAATAAACTCGAAAATTACAGAAGTTGAAATCTGTGGATTGTTTTTATCGTAAAATGAATATTTTATCTGACTTGTTCCCTTGCTTAGATTAGGTGAATAAAGGGCAGAAAAATCATTGCTTAGTTGATTTGGAGAAAGGCTTAATGAAAATGTTGAAACTTCATTTTGTTCAATATAAGATCCCCAGTAAAAAGAATTGCTACTCTCACTTACTTTCTGAATTACTTCTTTGTTTACATTAATCGACAGTTCGCGCAGACCAGCATTTTTTATCCATAGCAAAGATTTAATCTCACCATCTGATGGATTGCCGTAAACCTTAATCACTGTATTGTCAGGTATCAGTAGGTTTTCGCTATTAAAAATCTGAATATCTTGCCCGTAAGAACCGAAAATAGTTATACCAGAGAAGAAAAGAAATAGTAAGAGTTTTCTCATAGGCAGGGCATTTGTTTGTAAATCTTCAATAAATATACTGAAAAATTAGACCTAAGTCATCTAAAATTAATAATTATTAACTTTTAAGATAAAAAAAAGAGGCTGATGAAACACAGCCTCCTCTTTTAATCTTTATTTGTTTTTTATTGCCAAAGGATTAGAATTATTGACATAACTAAGATCATTACAAAACGATACATGAATGTGATCCAAAACAATTTCATGGGCCTGCGTGAATATAATGAATCCGATAATTGGTTTCCTCCATATAAAAATACTCCAAATAAAAATGTGATTGGAATGGCATGCCCCCAATAAGTAATGTTCCAGGTTGCAATAACCGCTTCAAGAACATAGGCTGTTAGAAAGGTTGTTATGAAAGTGATAATCATTGCTTTTCCCCAGCCGTCTTTCAGATCTTCTTCTTTAAATCCTTGCAATTGCATCCATGGTTTTGAAAATAAAAGCGGTGAATACCAGATTGCTCCAAGGGCATAGCCTACAATTGCAGCAACAAGTACTGACCACCAATTAAAAGCTCCAAAATTAATAATACATTCGTTCATAATAGTTTGGTTTAGTTTGAATTGAATTGATTTTCACAATAATACAAAATTAATTTATCATGGCAATTGCTTCAATTTCTACTAAAAGCTCTTTTTCAATCAGTGAACTGATTTCAATCATGGTTGCTGCTGGTTTAATGTTTCTGAAAAATTCACCATGAGCCTTCCCAATATCTGTCCAGTTTTTTATGTCTGTAACATAAATGCGGGTACATACAACATCACTCATTTGACCTCCAGCCTCAATGATGGCCTTTTCGATTATTTGAAGAATGTAAATGGTTTGAGCGTAAGCATCATTTTCTCCAATGATTTCGGTTCCCGAATGAGCTGTTGTGCCGGCAACAAAAATCATATTGCCTTTTCTAACGGCACGCGAATAACCAACCTGATATTCCCATTTACCTCCTGAAGAAATATTCTGTCTTTTCATAGATTCATTTTTTTAATGAGCCATGAAAATACAGAATATTTCAAAATTTGGTTTTAGAAATTATATCTAAGATCCAATAACACAAATCGTCCTGGAGAAAGCAAGCCTTTTCTGTCGATAAATTCATCATCAAGCAGATTTTGAATGGTTAAGGATGCTTTTAGTTTTTTTAATATGGATCTGCTAATTTTTAAATCTACAGTATGATAAGCCTCAATGTATTCGGTGTTTTCGTCATCAAACCATTGACGGTCCATAAAGTTATAAACGGCGCTTATATTCGCAATTTTGTTTTTCCAATAAATTGAAAATGAAGTTTGATGTTTGGGAACCTCAATGAGGAATTTCCCTTCATAATTTTCGGCAGTCACTTCATTATTAAACTCTTTAATGGTTGAGTGGTTGTAAGTATAAGCAGCCATAAAACTAAAGTTTTGACTTAATTTATAATTCAAACTACTCTCGAAACCATAGATTTCTGCTTTACTGATGTTTTGCTTTTGCAGAATAGGTTGTTTTTTACTTCCAATCTTGATTTCTTCTCCGGTATCAATAAAATAAACCATATCATCTAGTATGGAAAAATAAACTGCTGGCTCAAATTCTAATTTCTCTCCAATCATAAATTTACCACCCAATTCAAAGCTTGTATTCTTTTCAGGCTTTAGATTAGGATTGGCCAATTTATAACCTTTGGTTACCGTACCGGTTCTAACCAAATCATCCAATTTAGGTGGCATAAACCCTGTTGTGTATGAAGTGTATAAACTGTTTTTATTATTCAGTTTCCATAATAAGCTTACCCGAGGACTGAATTTATTCCAGGTATTTTCATCGCTCAAAATAGGCTCATCATCATTTACCTTCATTATTCCTTCGGAGAATTTGGCTTGATCTACCCTAAATCCGACGATGGCTTGTAAATCGCTTGATAGATTTATTTCATCCTGGAAGAAGAATCCGGCAAAAGACATTTGACCTTCAAAATCACTTTGATCGGAATTAATTAAGGATTTTTCCAATCCCTCGATGTTGCCATTCTTAATATCGATTCCTGCAAGTAATCGGTGAGAGTTAAAGCTTTTGCTTACATTTAAAAACAAACCATAATCTCTGGTATCAGAAAATTCTCTGTTAATGGTTTTTACCCCTTTTTTATTGATTTTTTCATTGGCTCCGTCAACATCCTGCCAATGATTGAAAACATTGGCTGTAACAATGTAATTGTTAAAATTAGCTGAATAATTAGTAGCCAGATGATTGGTGTGATAATGATCGAATGAACCACTTGGAAGAATCTCTGTATCCATTTTTGTTCCGGCACCATGCCGGCCATTATAGTAAGAATATTCAAGCGTTAAGCTTTGATTGGGATTAAACTCTAATCCTGATTTCAGATTTAAACTGGCTTCTTCAACGTAGATCGGAACATTAATTTCGCTTCTGGTTTCTTCAGGTTCATTAATGTAGCCATCACCTTTGGTATAGTTTGAGTGGATTTGCCAAAACCATTTTTTGTCGCCAAAACTTTTGCTTTGACCTAAGTTGAGGTTACCGCCCCACAAACCGTAGGTTCCGGTAAATCCAGAAACTGATCCTTTAATTTTTTCACTGTCAGGTGTTTTGGTGATCAGGTTAATCACTCCGGCCATGGCGTTATTTCCATATAAAGCAGAACCAGGTCCTTTTACAAGCTCTATTTTTTCAATGCTTTCCGGACTAATCATATCCCATACAACAGATCCGCCCGCAGTTTTGTTTAAAGGTGTACCATTTAGCAGAACCAGCGTTCGTGCGCTTGCATCCATTCCACGCATGGTAACACTAGAGTTTTTAGAGAACATTCCCCAGCTGCGGTTTACAACCACATTTGGGATGGTTCTGAAAAGTTCATCAATACTTGTTGCCGGAATATCTTTGATGTGGCTGCTGGTAAGAACATCAACTTTAGCGGGGATTTCGTTCTTTTTTAAACTGGTTCGGGTAGCTGTAATAATAGTTGGCTTTAGCTCGATACCAGTGGCTTGCATTATGAATTTTTTGTTTAAATCGCTACTGAGGTTTATTGAACCTTCGTAAGTTTTGAACCCTACATATCGAATTTCAATCTCATAATCTCCTTCTTCAAGATCATCGAAACTGAAATATCCCTTTGCGTTGGTGGTGGTTCCTTTTGTGAAAATTTGTTCTTGAACACCTGAACTGCTTTCTTGATATTGTTGCTCTGTACTTGCTCCACTAATGGCATCAGTTTGTTTTACGGGTACACTTTTAATGGTCTGGATTATAACGTTTGCACCGTTTAGGGGCTTATTGGTTTTTTTATTAAAGACTGTTCCCGAAAGACTTAGTTGGGCAAAGCCAAAGTTGCTAAAAAACACAGCGGCAATAAATATGAGAAGTGTTGATTTCGTTTTTTTCATAGTTTATAAAGGTTAAGGGATGCGTTATGAAAAACATAACATGTCCACAGATAATCAAATTATTACAAGTTTTAAGGGTTTACTAAAGAATATTTTTAACGATTAAATTTCTGAAGTGGTTTTTCTAAAATAGCACCTAGAAGTCCGCCAACAGAACCAAACATAAAGAATCCGATGAATGGATAAATAAAACCATTTTTGATAAATGTAGTACTTGGAATTCCGGTTGCGAAGGCAAAGATTAATTTGCTAACAGGGATGCTGATGTAAGCCAAGCCAGCATAAAATGCTGCCTTGATAAATTGCTTTTTGTCAATATTATATACAAAGAACAAAATATCAAGAATGATGCCTGGTAGCATATAATTGAATCCCATCATGGGATCGTTCACACTAATGATTGGAAAAAGTAAAAAGATTCCCATTCCGAGAGAGGAAATACTGGTAGCCCATCTGTAATTGGAACTTAGTCGGAGCAAAATAAGAATTGACATAAATTCAATTCCATGATGGCCGGGTAAGCGTAAGGGTGATTTTAGGCGTACGTGTAAATAGATTGCGGCGGCGCCTAGTATCATCCACAATAAAACTTTTAAAACTGATACAAAACTAAGGTCAAGAGATAGATTTAATGTATTCTTTTGGTGCGACTTCCCATTCATAATTAGTGTTATTTAGTGCATTTTCAACGATTAATATTTTCTGGTGATTTTTATGTATTGGTCTGATCCATTCATCAATAAATATTGAAGTTGAATCATCAATTGGTTCTAGGTTTTTTGTGATTATTTGATCTAGTTTTAGTTCTTCTTTAATTTTTGCGATTTTGTAAATTCCGCTGGGGATTTCTCTGAGTTCTTGTTTTCCTTTGAGCCAGATAAAGCGTCCGTCATTCCCACCTTTTCTTAAGCCTATGGCAGCCAGGGCACCTATAATTCCGTCTTCAGTACCACATAAGCCTCTCAGATAAATGTTATTGTCATTGGCTGTTTTTCGCCCTTCCTGTTGTGTGAGTACTTCAATTTTTGCCCGGTTTCCCCATTTTACAACAAGATCAGGAATTAAATCTACCTCACAAATACATAGACCAACATCAGACCCAAAAGGTGCAATGCCATTGAGATAATCTAAGCATAAATGTTTTAATTTTTCAAAATTGTCACACTCAATCTCAAGGGATGCCGAACTATTTGCGGAAGTGTACGGAATGCGTGGATCAAAAAATAATTGATGCCGTACAATTCCTTCCACAACTCCAATTTTTTTCTCCTCTATAAGTTTCCCTATCTGACGTGCATTGAATCCAGTTCCTCGGGTATCTTTAGTATCAGTGTCATCAATTCCAACAAAAAAGCGCATTCTAGTTTATTCTTATTCGAGTAAATCCTCTTTATTTTATTTTATCTCTAAATTCATTAAAGGCATCTTCAACTTTTTCGTCAAATGTACGTTGTAATGCTTCGTAAGCCTCAATTAGTTTTATGGCGCGGTTTGTAACTACCGAAGTTCCTCCACTTTTTCCACCTCTTGTTTTATCCAATAACTGATAGCCTAAAAATTCTTCGGCTTTCTTTAAGTCTCCCCAGGCCTTTCGGTAACTTATTCCTAAATCATCAGAAGCGGCTTTTAAAGATTGACTTTTTGAGATGTGTTTTAATAGTTGATACTCCGTATCTCCTATTGCTCCATCACCAGTTATTGATGATAACCATAACTTATAGTTAAGAAATACTTTGTGATAACCGTCTTTATCTTTAGTTTTCATCTAGTTCGTTATGAATACTCGTTCATATCGTTGGCAAATTTATAAAAAAAGGACCTGCCATAACAAATCCTCTTAAATTTTTAGTAAATCTAAATTATTTGTAAAGGCAACGATAGCTTGTATCTTCATTAACCTTTACTTTAAATTTAACATCTTTTTCAACAATAAATGTTTCAAAAGCTTTATAAGTTTTCCATTCTGTTTCGTTGGGTTGCTGAACAATCATTTCTCCTGAAGTAACAGTCATATGTTCAACTGTTGCTGTTCCAAATTCATATTCACCAGCTGCCATAACACCGATGGTTGCTGTTCCTTCTTTGGCCTCAAAAGCAATGGATTTTACTTTACCATCAAAATATTCATTGGTTTTAAACATTCTTAAACTGATTTAAAAGATTAATAATTTATGTTGCCACAAAGTTAGAAATTAATACCTAAATCCTGAATTTATTTATTCATATTTTAGCGCTTCTACTGGTTTAATGATTGCTGCTTTGCCCGAATGAAAAGACACTGTTAACAAACATAAAACCAATGATGATAATCCGGTAAAAATAAATATTCTATAATCCATCATACTTTGATATTCGAAATTTTGTAGCCATTTGTCCATATAGAAATAAGTAAGTGGAATGGCCAATAAGTTTGCTACAATAGTTATGGTAAAAAATTGCCTCAGCAAACGAATGATTATGTTCATTACGCTTGCACCTAAGGTTTTTCTAATTACAATTTCTTTGGTTCTTTTTTGAGCAATAAAAAGAGACAGGCCGAATAATCCTAAAGAAGCGATTAATATGGCCACTATTGAGAACGAACCAATGAGCTTTGCCAAATTCATCTCTTTTTTGTATAATTTTTCAATATGTGCGTCGGTAAAGCTATATTCAAAAGGAGTGTTAGGGAAAAACTCTTTCCAGGTTTTTTCAATATAATTAAGAGTTTGTTTTGTGTTCAACCCATTTGTTTTTATAATAATTTGGCTCATATAGCTTGTATTATTATACAATACCACTGGGCGAATTTTTTCAGCCAACGAATGGGTATGATAATTTTTAACGATCCCTACTATTTCTGCATCCCATATTTTGTATTTAAATTTTTTAGTTAATGGGTTTTTAACCTCAAATTCCTTGATGAATTGTTCATTAACCATAATTTTGTTATAACCTTTTTGGTCTTTTTTATCAAAAGTTCGTCCAGCCACAACATTCATTCCCATCGCCTTTATGTAGTCATAATCAACATTTGAGCTTTCAAAAATGAGCATATCCTTTGTGTTTTCTGGTAATCCACCTGATTGAATGTATGTCATTTTACGGCCAGTTTTAGGATGTGTTCTGGTTATAGCTGCCTGTATCATTGTACTATAAGTAGGAGCAGAACTAAGAGATGAACTGACAAATTGGATGTTGGTACTTGCCAATAATTCTGCTTTAAATGAGTTAAAATTTGCAGCAATTTTCTTTTCACGAGCTTTAATAGAAATTAGATTTTCTTTATTAAAACCCAGAACCTCATTTTTATTCATGAATACAACCTGATTGTAGATTACTGATGAACAAATTAATAGTCCGATAAAAATAATTAGTTGGAAAACAATCAAACTCTTTTGGAATAATGAGCCTCTTAAACTTAAATTAATCTGGCTTCTAAAAACATCAACGGGTTTGAAACCGGATAAGTAGAATGCAATATAACTACCAGATATTAAACCAGTAAGGATGCAGATGCATAGAAGGCCTAAGATTGCAATTAAATTATTATGGATGTCAAAAGAAATGGAAACTCCAAGTAGGTTGTTTATTTGTGGGAGAAAAGCATTGGCGATCATCAGCGAAAAGGGTAAGGATAAAAGTGATAGGAAAAGCGACTCTCCTAAAACCTGTTTTATAATATTTGATCGGCTTGCCCCAATGACCTTTCTCAACCCAATTTCTTTTGTTCTGTTTAGCGATCTGGCAGTTGAAAGAATGATGTAGTTAATAATTGCGATCATCAATATTAATAAGGCAATTCCACCAAAAAGGTAAATATGGTTAAGGTTTCCTTTGTTTTTAACATCCGAATTTATAAATTTTGATTGCAGGTGAATATCTTTCAGTTTCTGTAAATCATAAGTATAAGAAAACTCCTGACCAGAGAAAGTTTTGTTTGGAAGCTTTTCTTTAATAAATTCAGGGAACTTATTGGTTAATTGTTCAGGTATGAAATTTTCAGGTAGTAAGATGTAAGTTAGAAAGTCGTTCGAAGCCCAACTTTCAAAAGAGGGGCTCACTCTTTGCCTATTAATGTTTTCATAACCCCAGTTGGTTGTATTAATAGGTAATACAAAATCGGCCTGAATGTGTGAGTTTTTAGGAATGCTTTTAAATACAGCTGAAACTTGTTGATGGTAAATTTTGTCTCTGTATAAGATATCTATAATTTGCCCAATCGGATTTGCATCCGGGAAATATTTGTCTGCTGCCAAATCAGAAATTGCGATCGAATTATCATCTTGCAGCGTTTTATTCTTATCTCCATAAAGGATGTCAAACGAAAATATTTCAAAAAAACTGGTGTCAGCTTGTATGAAATGATCTTCTAAAATATAGTCATCACCCTTTTTTATTTGGAACTCTATTTCACGTATTCTGCAAGAATTTTGAATTTCAGGAAATACAGATTTTAAAGCAGGCGCAAGTTTAAAAGGGGCTCGACCTTCGATATTCCCTGTTTTAGTGCCAATGCTTATAATGCGATAAATTTGATCTTTGTTTTCGTGAAACTGATCAAAACTGATTTCGTGCTGAATATAGAGGAGTAGAATCAAGCTGGCTGCAATCCCTGAAGAAAGCCCAAATAGATTAATTAAAGTATAAAGTTTGTTTCGAACTATGTTTCGAAAGATTGTCTTAAGAAAGTGATAAAACATAATTTGGCCTGGTTAAAGAAAGGTGTCTGATTATAATTGGTTAACTATAAGTTTAGTTATGCTAAAATCGTGCCATATTTAACCCAGTTGAAAAGGGTGTATTTATTGTAAAAAGTTATAGTTTAATTATAATAATTGTCCATAAATGAACAACTTAAGTTCACTATTGAACAGGGAAAGCAGCTTTTTAACAGGTTTTCTAATTTGATTAATCCTCTATTTGAGAGTTCAAAAATTTTTAAATTTTTATAATTTTCTCAGAAGCAATAAGTTCACCTTTTGAATCTGTGATTAAAATGTAATAGTTTCCATCAATTAAACTTTCAAGATTTATTTCTAATCTCTCATTTAGTTTCGGAAATTTAAATTGCTTAACCAGGATTCCATTTGTATTAACTACGCTTATAAGATCAGCATCCAATCCTTCTAATTCAAGATAAAAAATGTCTTTAGCAGGATTCGGGTAAACCTTTATTTGATGATTGTTGATCAAATGTTCGATCGCCGTTGTAGTTGAAACATAAACCCTGACGGTATCAAAACTTTGTTCATATTCATCCTGAACATAAACTGAATACAAGGTTGTATGTGTTGGTTGAACACTGGTTATTTCATCTGTACAAAACTCCCCATTTTCATCCTGCCAGCTACACATAACTATTGGATTTGATGAATTGATTAATTCAAATGAGAGTTGCACCTGTTGACCCGCTATGATGGAATCCGGAGTGGCTATAGCCCTCATAAACAACTCACCTCCATAATTTTGTTCAGTAAGATCTTCCCCAACATGATTAAATGCAATACTATCCGGTTCAAAAACATAGCCTGCCCGTGATGGAATGGCCCAACCGCAATATCCCGATGGAACCTGCATGAAATATTCTCCTTCGTCATCGGTGGTGGTAGTTTGATCAATTCCTGTAAAATATACCTGGGTAACAGGCAAAGAGTTTTTCAAGCTAACAGATTGTATTTTTCCGCTTACCCAATAAGTAACCGATTCAGGTTCTATCGTTAAAATTAGTTCATCTTCAAAAACACATCCAGTTTGTGAATCAGTCACCTGGAGTAATAAAGAAGTTGTTTCTGAAATTGAGTTGGTGATGGGATTTAAGATGGATGAATTAGAAACTAAATCCTCCGGCAACCATAAATAACTATAACTTCCTGAACCCATTATGCTGGCATTTAACTGAATCACAGAATTTCTGATGATTGTTAAATCACTTCCTGCATTAATAATAGGTGAAGAATAAAAAGATAAGGTCATTTGATCAGAAGCCTGCATTTCACAGGGCGAAATACCCTGAGCATTAATAGCCAAAATGACCGACCCACTGCTAATATCAGCAGTCCCGGGAGTATAAATTGGATTTAATATATTCACATTATTAAAACTTCCATCCCCAAAACTCATCCATGTGACCGATTCATAATTTTGCGCAGTTGCCGCAAGTTGATAATTGGTATTTGGACAGATTAGATCTTCATCCAATGCAATGTCAACCTGAGGTTGTGGTTGAATTGTTATAACAACGCTGTTGGTAATTTCGCTTCCACAATCACTCGAAGAAGTTTGCACTTGCTGATAATAAACCATTTCAGTTAATACAGGAGGTTGATAATCTAATCCAGTAGCACCAGCGATATCTGTAAAGTTAACTCCATCAACAGCACTTTGCCACTGATATGAATAAGGTAAATCACCACCGGTAGGCTCTGTTCCAAGTATTGGTTCAGGTGCTGAATTATAACAAACCGATTGACTTTCGGTAATACTACCAACTTTAAACTCTGGATAAACGAAGATGGTTACGATGTTTGTGGCTTTGTCGGCATAGCCATTTGATGATGATTGAATTTGGCGATAATAAGTAGTTTCTGTGAGAAGAGGTGGTTGATAATCCAAAGATGTTTCTCCAATAATATCTGTAAAATTAATACTATCCACAGAACTTTGCCATTGATAAGTATAGGGATGACGTCCACCTCTGGGTTCGGTGGCTGTCAATTTCTCAGGCATGGAATTATAAACAATGTGCTGATCAGCACCAATCGTTCCAACATGAAACTCAGGGAATACAACAATGGTTGTGGTATTGGTAAATTCAGAGCCACATCCTGAGGCTGAGGATTGTTTCAATCGGAAATAGGTTGTTTGGGTTAATCTGCCAGCTTGATAATCCAATTCATCGGCGCCATAAATATCTGTAAAGTTTTGATTGTCGAATGATTGTTGCCATTGATAAGAATAGGGAGTTGTTCCTCCAGTTGGAGCAATGCCATTAAATTCTTCTGGCAGTTGGCGGTAATACATTGCTTGAAAACCATCAATAGAACCAGCTTTAAATTCATCATAAATATTAATCTTAACTGCATTTGTAGCTACTGTTCCGCATCCTGAAGATGAAGTTTGAAGGATGCGATAATAAGTAGTTTGAGTTAATGCCGGAGGTTGATAATTTAAGGAAATTTCTCCCGAAATATCAGTAAAAGTAGTTCCATCAGTTGAGCTTTGCCACTGATAAGAATAGGGAGTTTTCCCTCCAGTTGATGCAGTGCCAACTAGCAAATCAGGTGTGCTGTTATAACAAAGTGTTTGATCAGCTGAGAGGCTTCCAGCAATAAATTCTTCCAGAGTGTAAATGTTTACGGTATTGGTAATACGTGATCCACAACCTGAGTTTGAATTTTGAATCTGTCTAAAAAAAGTTGTGTCTGTAAGTACCCCAGGTTGATAATTTAAATTAACTGCTCCAGAAATATCTGTAAAGTTAACTGCATCTGACGAACTTTGCCACTGATAAGTGTAGGGAGTATTTCCACCGGTTGGGGCTAGCCCGTTAATTGGGTTAGGAGCACTGTTATGACAAATAATCATGTCTTCGGCTATGCTACCTACTACAAACTCCGGAAATACATTGATGGTCATGGTGTAGGTCGCAGCACTTGAACCTGTACCATCGTTTACTTTAAAAGTAAAAGTGGTATAAGGTTGGCTGTTTTCACCAGCAATGGGTTTATATTTCAACTTGCCTGAATCAAGCATAGCCACGGTTACAAAGCTACCGTTGCTGATGCTCTCGCCACCATCAACGTTACCACTATTATCGTCATCAAAATAGATCGTTCCCTTAACAGGAACTGTAACGATCAGGACTGAATCCATATCATCACCATCCACATCATCGAACTGAAAATCACTAGTAACAATTACATGATCGGTATTGATGGGACAACCAAATGAACTATCTGAAGAGGTTGGTAAATCGTTAACCGAAGTAACATCGATGGTCATTTTGTAGACCGTGTCACTGTATGCGCTTCCATCATGCACCTTAAAATAGAAATGGGCATAAGATGTTCCAAATTCATTTAAGGCTGGCTTAAATTTCAATCGGTTGGCATCAATATGGGTTTTTAGAACGGTATCGTTAGTGTTTAACTCTTCACCGGAATCTACTACTCCATTGGTGTTGGCATCGTTGAAAAAGCTTCCATTCTCAGAAATAGAAACAAGCTGAATTTGATGCATCGTGCTGTCCTCAATATCATTATAATTAAATTCTGAAGCTGCAAACACTTTATCTATATCCTCTAGAGTGGTGACTGTATTGTTAGTAGCTGTTGGCAGATCATTAACAGGGGTAACATTTATAGTCATCGTGTAGGCAGAATCACTTAAATCATCTTTGCTGTCTATTAACTTAAACTTGAAGGTGTCATATGGTGTTCCATTTTCATTTGCCGGGATGGCATAAGTTAATTTAGTTACATCAGCAATTTCTTGATTTAGTATTACATTGCTACCATTATATAAAAGATCACCTTTGCTTTCCAATACAATGATTTTTATTCCTGCATAGGTATCTCCATCGGCTTCTGAATAAGTAAAATCATCTGTTTTAAAAGTATAATTATTATCTTCTATTGTTGATACCGACTCGTTACTGCCAACTGGTTTAGCGCTTATACCAAAAATATATGTATCATTACCTCTGGAGCATCCAACAGCAAGGAAATCATCTGACATGCCAACTGATTCACCGAAATCAAAGGATGAACTTCTATTTGAAGCAACGATTTTCTTAAACTGACCCCATTCATCTGCACCGCCAGCATCTTTATAGAAAATATAAGCGGAGCCTGCATCTTCCAGATAATTATTACCATCAACATCATGATCTTCTGAAGGGACACCCACAGAGATATAATCACCAGAAATTGAAACACAATCACCAAAATAGTCACCAGCATCTCTGTCAGAAGCAACAATTTTCTTTACTTGCCCCCAATTATTGCTGCCTCCATGATCTTTACTGAATACATAGGCTGATCCGGCAACATCTTTAAAATTCCCTCCATTCGCATCATGTTTTTCTGTATTTGCACCCACAACAAGGTAGTTTCCAGAAATATCAACGCTCTTCCCAAATTTGTCATATGCCGCAGCATCCGATGAAATTAATTTTTATGTTCCCCCCAATTATCCGAACCACCTTCGTCTTTTTGAAAGATATATACTTGCCCTGTGCCAGAATTAGCTGTTTCGGAACCAACTATCGCGTAATCGCCAGATATTGAAACCGATGAGCCAAAATACTCATAGGTATCTCTGTCAGATGCAACAATTTTTTTGATTTGGCCCCAATTATCTGCGCCACCTTGATTTTTTTTATAGATGTAGGCTGAGCCAGCACTGGTCAATACATTCGCTTGATTGTCATCACTGCTTTCGTTTTGCGCACCTACAATAATGTAATCACCGGAAATGGCACATGAAATACCAAACTCATCATTGTTCGCTCTGTCGGAAGCGATAATTTTTTTTACAAAGCCCCAATTATCTGCCCCTCCCAGATTTTTACTATAAATATATACTGATCCTGCATTATTATCATCATCATAAGTACTGGCAATAATATAATTTCCTGAAATATCAACGCAATGTCCAAATGCATCATCGCTTGATGCATCAAAGGCAGTAATCGTTTTTATTTTTGTCCAAGAGTTATTGCTGTTCTTTTTAAAAACCTCAACTTCTCCAACAAAATTGTTCTCAGCATGAAGACCTACTACAACGTAGTCACCTTCGGTTGCAACAGACTGAGCCCTGTCGGTTTCATATTTTGCAAGTTCTTTAAATTCTCTTTGCCCAATGGCATTGCCCATAATGCTCATGAATATCATCAAAAGCAATAATCTTATGTCTATTCTCATGGTAACCTTAATTAAATGCCACGTGCTCGTTTTAGCCTAATACATCTATTATTAATCAATCTGAAAAATATTTTGGGTGAGAATATAGAGGGATTAAAGTAAGTAAGTAAAACTAGTTAAGGCAAATATTTTTCTTGAACAAAAATAGGCATATAAATGGTTTCACCAAATTAAGGAAGAAATACAATGGAAAATTTTTGGAATAAAAAAAGGCTGCCGGGAAAGGCAGCCTTTTTAAAATAGGTTTTTTGCTTTGGTTAATCCTCCTGATGAGGGCTTACTAATTCAATTAGCTCGGGTAAATCCATACCCAATTCTTTTAAGTGAGAGATTTTTGGCACTCCATTTTTGGTCCAACCTCTGCGTTTGTAAACAGCATCCAATAATTTCTCGTATTGTTCTTCCCGATATTTACGAGTAATGACCATTTTCTCTTCAGTTGTTTTTCCTGTAGGATCAATTCCCATATTCTCTTTCATCTGACCGTCGTAACGTTCTGCTCTTGATTCATATTCTTCTGCAGTAACTGGGCCTGCTGCACGATAAGGCTGAGCATCATGTTTCCGGGTTCCAAATCCTTTTCTTAGATTGAAAATTCGTTGATAGTTATATACCCTTTCCGACATGGTAATCATTTCCTCTTTGCTGAAATCTTTCCCGGTAACGGCTTTATAGATTTCTACATAATTGTCCACATGCTCAGGTACTTTAGCTGGTTCATCAGTTTCGGCATTGTTTGCAGGTTCAACATCATTCCATGGAAGTTTACATAAACCTACCAAACCAAACCAAGTACGGAACATTGGGAAATAATGTAAAGCTTCAGCTTTATCCTCGAATGTTGGAATTTGGTTGTTTACCATGTCCATAAAAATTAACCATGCTTCATCATGCTGTGGGCCTTTATTGGTCATTGCAAAACCACCTTGCTGTGCCAATGATTCTTTCGAAATGTATTCAGAATATTCAAGACCTTTATTTTCCATTGCAATGTCTTGTAAAAAGTCAGCATCACCCCAACCTTTTTCAATAAACATCTTTTTCATTTTTCGAACACCTAAACCAGCAATAAGTCCGAAACCTTCACCTTTTGCAAGTAAATGAATCAACTCCATAGCTGAATCAGCATTTCCAAAATTTAATTTAAGGCCACCTGTTCTTTCTTCATTTAAGATGCCATTTTCATAACATTCCATAATGAAAGCTACAAGGGTACCCCACGAAATAGTACAAATTCCGTAGGTGTCGCAATAAAAGTTTGATTCAATAATATAATCTGGATTAAAAATTCCGCAGTTAGAACCAAGTCCGCCAGCATTTTCATATTCCGGTCCATCAACAATTACTTTCTCGCCCGCATAAGGTCCGGTTCTTAATTCGTAATTGTCAACGCCTTTGGCACATGCCATATTACAGCCAATCCAACATCCATCAGGGATGCCCTGAGTAAATCTGCTTTTCCAAACTTCAGAGTCTATTGCTTTGGCATCTGGATGGCTACCGAATTTGTAATTATGAGTTGGGAGCAGGTCATAGTCGTCCATGATTTCAACCAGGTGAGCGGTACCTTTTGTCTTCATCTCACATTGAGATTCGTCAAGCTCACGCATTTCTTTGTTGAATGTTTTACCTCTTTCCATGATGGCTTTAAGATCTTCCACATCATTTAAATTCCCTTTCACACCAGGAATTTTGGCTACAATTGCTCTAATTTTTTTGTCTCGGAATACAGTTCCAATACCACCACGACCGGCTTGTTTTAAACGAACAAGTTTACGTTTTGGGTCATAGAAACTGAAGTTGAGCATTCCAATTAATGAATGATCTGCTGCTGCTCCGGTTGAAACGATACCGATATTTTTTTTGTCTTTATCATCATCGGCAAACATATCTGTTAAGGTCTCAGCTAAAATATGGCTGTCGATAGGTTCATTGGGTGCTTCAAATATTTCTACTTTATGATTAACTCCATCAATATAAATAATTACATCTTTTTCAGCTTTTCCCTGAAGTTCGATGGCATCAAAACCAGAAAATTTTAAAAATGGGCCAAAGAAACCTCCAACATTGCTATCCATGATAGATTCTGTGGTTGGAGAAATACTTACCACTAGTGACTTTCCTGAACCTGAATATTGGGTGATTCCTCCAATAGGACCAGAAGAAATGATAATTTCATTTTCAGGATCATTCCATTTGGTTTCTGGCTTGGTAGCTTCCCATAAAAGCTTAAGCCCGTATCCTTTACCTCCGATAAATTTTTCTTTCATTAAGGCAGGAACGTCCTTTTCAATTACCTCTGTATTACCAACATTAATGTATAAAACTTTGTCGGTATATCCTCTATGTAATGGAGTCCAATCGTATTGCCATTCTTTAAGAATCTTATGACTATTTTTCATTTCTTCTATGTTCATATCAATATCCGGTTATGGTTTGTTGTTAATTTGTTCACAAAATTAATTAATTAAAACAAGATGGGCTCAAAATGTAATAAAAAAGAGATATGTAATTGCCTGCATATCGAGTATATAGCCAATAATTCATTGATGCTGAACACTTCATCTGTGAATTTAGAATTGTTATAAATATGCCTTGCAGATAATAATTTTATCTTTGCAAATCATCTGCTTTAAAGCCAATGATTAAATGAGGTTTACAGAAATTAAAGAAATATTAAGAAGTAAGAAAATCGGAATTGCCGGATGCGGAGGTTTGGGGTCAAATTGTGCAGTAGCATTGGCCCGAACCGGAATTGGGAATTTGGTACTGGCAGATTTTGATGTCGTCAGAAAATCGAATCTAAATCGTCAGCATTATTTTACAGATCAATTGGACCAAAAAAAGGTTTTTGCATTGGAAGATAATCTATTCTTTATCAATCCTGCCGTAAAAATTGAAGCGCATGATGTTAAACTTGACCCTCAGAATATCATTGAGCTTTTTAAAGATTGTGACATAATAATTGAAGCTTTTGATGATGCTGAAATGAAACAGATGATTATCGAAATGGTAATGGAGAAATTCCCGGATAAACCCATTATTTCAGGAATGGGCATGGCTGGCTTTGGTGATAATAATTCAATCCGAACCGAACAATATGGAAATTTGTATGTTTGTGGAGATATGCATTCTGAGGTATCTGACGAAAAACCGCCCTTAGCACCTAGGGTTGGGATCGTTGCAATGATGCAAGCCAATCAAGCGGTCCAGATATTACTTGCGGATGAAGAAAGTAAATAGGTTTTAAAAAAGCAAGAAAAGAAATTTCTATTAAACAAGATGTTAGACGCTAGACATTAGATAAGAGAATGATAAATCTAAAGTCTAAAATCTAAGGTCTAAAGTCTAAACTAAAATGAAAATTACCCTAAATAATCGTAAAGAGGAAATTGATTGCGATTCAATGACTATTCAAGAACTGATCAACTATAAAAAATTCACTTTTAAACTTCTGGTGACCAAACTAGACGGGAAATTGGTAAAAAAAGAAGACCGCGCAACTACTAAAATTACCGATGGTGACAATGTGGTGGTTTTGCACATGGTGAGTGGAGGATAAGATAATTTGATAATTAGTTAATTTGGTTATGAACCAATGAACCTAAAAATCATCATCCTGAATTTATTTCAGGATTTGATCAAACTGGAAATCAGATTCTGAAACAAGTTCAGAATAACGCAAGAGATTAAGCGTGCTAAACAACCTCAGCCACTACAAAAGTGCTGCCTCCAATAAAAACCAGATCGTTGACTCCGGCATTGTTAATGGCAACATTGTATCCCTCTCTAACCGATCCATAAGCTTTGCCTCTTAAACCAGCTTTATGGGCTAATTGTCCCAATTCATTTTCATCCAAGGCACGGGGAATGTTTGCTTTGCAAAAGTAGTATTCGGCGTGTTGAGGTAAGAGATTGAGTAGGTTGGTAATATCTTTATCATTTACAAAACCGATTACAAAATGCAATTGATCGTAATTGATTTTTTGTAATTGCCCAACAATTGCACTCAATCCATCCTTATTATGGCCGGTATCGCAAATGGTTAGAGGATTTTTTGATAATAGTTGCCAACGTCCTTTGAGGCCGGTATTTGAAATTACGTGCTCAATTCCTTCTTTAACCAAAGATTTGCTGAGTCCGAATTTATCTGAAAGTAAATCACACGCTTGTATAGCGGTTAGAATATTTTCTGATTGATAATCACCCAATAATGGGCAAAGTAAATGATCAATAAATAATTCTGATTCTTTCCAAATATCATAAACATTGAATTCAAAATCGGAGCTGGTTAGTAATTTGGCATCAAAATGTTGATGCGAAAAATAGATGGGCGCATTTTGTTCTTTTGCTTTATTGATGAAAACATCCTCAATTTCTATTTGGGTTTTTCCAATTACAATTGGTGTTTCTTTTTTGATGATTTCAGCTTTCTCAGCTGCAATTTTCTGGATGGTTTCACCTAAAAACTGCGTATGATCTAATCCAATATTTGTAATAATACTCAGCTCAGGTTTAACCAAATTTGTTGAGTCCAATCGTCCGCCCATGCCTGTTTCTACAATAGCAATGTCAACTTTTTCATCCTGAAAATATTGAAAAGCCAATCCAACCGTCATCTCAAAAAATGAAGGTTTAATTTTTTCAAAAGATTTTTTATGTTCACTCACAAAGTCAACCACTTTTTCTTCGGGTATCATTTGTCCGTTAATCTTAATTCGTTCCCTGAAATCATTCAGGTGAGGTGAGGTGTAGAGTCCGGTTTTATATCCGGCCGTTTGAAAAACAGAAGCCATTAAATGTGCCACCGAACCCTTACCATTGGTACCCGCAATATGAATTGATTTAAAGTTAAGGTGAGGGTTGTTTAAGGTCTTAAGCAATTCAATAGTAACCTTTAAGTCTGCTTTGTAGGCAGCCTTCCCCAAACGCTGGTACATGGGCAATTGGCTGAATAAATATTCAATGGTTTCCTGGTAATTCATTGCACAAAATTAGTTATAAAGCTTCTATTTATCCAATAATGTTTCCTGGAAAAGTTTGAAAATCCTGGTGTATTCATCAGTCCAGCTACTTGGCTTTGTAAAACCATGTCGCTCGACGGGGAAGATGGCCATTTCCCAATTTTCTTTTCCAAGCTCAATCAATCGTTGTGAAAGCCGAACCACATCCTGAAAATGCACATTATCATCAACCATTCCGTGAAGCATTAACAATCTGCCTTGTAATCCTTCGGCAAAATATATGGGTGAACTTTTTGCATAAGCCAAACTATCAGTTGCTGGTGTATTTAAAATCCGGGCAGTATATCCATGATTGTAGTGTGCCCAATCTGTAACCGATCTTAAAGCAGCTCCCGATTTGAAAGTTTCAGGCTCATTGAACATGGCCATTAAGGTGATGAATCCTCCGTAAGATCCTCCATAAATACCAACTTTATTTGCATCAATTCCTAATTTTTCAACCAGGTATTTGGCTCCGTCAACTTGATCGGAAAGATCTTTTCCTCCCATATGACGATAAATTCCGGTTCTCCAATCTCTGCCGTATCCTGAGCTTGCTCTGTAATCGATGTCTAAAACTGTGTAACCATTGTCTGCTAAAATATTGTGGAACATATATTCTCTAAAATATGAACTCCACCATTTGTGTGCATTTTGGGTGTATCCGGCACCATGAACAAAGATTACCGCTGCCTTATTTTTAATTTCTTTTTTGGGTTTGAAAAGTCGGGCATGAACTTTGGCTCCATCTTCGGCTTTAAAGGTGATGTTTTCCGGAACCCTCCACTGATATTTCTCAAACGCTTTGGTGGTTGAATTTGTAATCTGTTTGAGTTCTTCGTCATTACCTGATAAGGCTGGGTTTTTCGTCAAAAACACTTCCCAGGGCTTGTTTGAATATGAATATCGGATGGCTAAAAATTTCTCATCAGGTGAGAGTTCTACTTCATTATTTCCTTTTAGCGTTGTTAATCGTTTAGCTTTACCGCCATTAATTGGCATTTGATAAAATTGTCGTTCACCGGGATGCACTGCACTTGAAGTAAAGTACCAGTGCTTTTTATCTTTTGAAATTTGAGGATTGAAAACCTCGAAATTTCCTTTGGTTAAAGTTTTAACTTTTTTGGTTTCAATATTTTTTGAATAAAGATGTGCATATCCAGAAACCTCTGAAACATACCAAATGCTTTTATTGTCGGGCATCCAACCTAATGATCTACCACTAAACCAACCAATGCCGGGGCCTGCTATCCAGGCTTTATCATGTTGGTGTTCGAGGGTTTCAATAGATCCATCCTTAACGTTAAGTAAGGCCAACCATCGATCTTTATAATCATTTGAATTTACTTCTACGAAAGCATTCTTGCCATCATCACTCCAAAAAGGCCCGGAGATTGAACCCACTCTATCCTTGTTTTCATATTTTTTATTTGGATAATCTTTGGTGTATTCAGGAACATAATCCATGCCTTCGAGAGAGGTAAAACTTACAGGATAGTTTTTGCGTTTGTTAATATCATAAATGTACATTTTAAATGTGGCAGGCTCATCACCAACTTTTGAACGGGTGTTCTGATCCTCAGTATATCCTGTTTCAGTCACAAAATGAGGAACGATTGTTCTTTTTGCTGGTTTACGTTTCATCAAAATATAAGTCACAAAATTACCGTCGGGACTTAAGTTGGCTGATGCAATGAACATTCCTTTCAAGGGAATGGGTAGTGGTCTTTTTAATTTTGATAATTCAGAATAAGCCTCAGATGCATCTTTTCTTTCTTTACTTTCTTGCAAAACTTTGAACATCTCTATTTGATCTTCTTTGAGCCATTTATCTTTTGCAGAGATCGGTTTGTCTCGATCACTTTTTGTAGTGAAATTTGTTAGTTGCTCAATTTTACCGCTTGCAATTTCCCAGGTGAATAGGTTGTTCGATTCTCGGTAAGCAATCTTAGTTTCATTTGCCGTAAAATGCGGGCTGCTTTCCCGGGCTAATGTATTTGTAATTTGTGTTTGCTTGTATGAGCTTAAATCTAAAATAAAAACATCCCCATTTTTAGTATAGACCTTCTGAGTATGTGCTTTATTAAAAACAGCACGCGAAGATGGCATTTCCCACCGGTCATTGAAACTAACTTTAGAAACATTTTGTGTTGCAAGATTGTAGGCATACAATGAGTCACTTATGGCATTTTCCGGATTCCAGTTGAAGTATAAAGTTTTACTGTCGTCAGACCATTGAAGTCTGGAAGGAAGGTGACCTACAAAGTCAGGCCCTTGCATGATTTCTTTGATGCTCAATTTGGAAAGGTTGCCTTTTTGAGCAAAAGATGCCGTATTTAAGAAACAAACAATAAAGGTGAAAATGATAGATGTATTAAAAATTCTTTTCATGGTGAAATTTATTAATAAGCAAATATGTTTTTTAATTATTTAGACGAGCATTATTTCTTTTCTCCCTCCAGGCTTCTTCCGAAATTGGAGGTAGTTTTAAATGCTCTTTTTCTTTTTGAGTTAATGTGATGGCTTCGGTGCAGCATGTTGTAACACAAAGTCCACAACCTACACAAAATTTCGTATTGACTGTACTTATTCCATCCTGCATTTTTAAGGCATTAAACTGACACCGATCAATGCAAACTTCGCAACCGTTGCATAATTTATCATCTACAGAGGCAAAAAAATCAGATGCTGAAACAGCGTCCAGACATCCTTTTTCTGACATCCCCCGGAGTACTCCACATGAGCAGGTGCAGCAATTGCAAATATAGTTCACGTCCTTTTGGGCATTGTTTGTTGAATGAACCAAACCCGCTTTATTCGCCTCTTCCAATATTTGGAGTGCTTCCTCTTTGGTGAGCGAACGAATGTCATCCGTTCGGTCGAATGCATTGACTTTGGCTGAAAACACCAGGCAATTTTCGATGGGGTGATCGCAGCCTTCTCCAATCAGCTTTTTTTGTACCCGGCAAATACAATTCAGAACGCCCCAGGAATTGGCTTCGTCCAAATAGGTGGATGCTTTTTCGTAAGGCATCACATCGATATTGACAGGTATGCTTCTTTCAACCGGGATGACCCGATGCACTGAAGGGTCGACCATCATTATTTTATGAAATGCTTCATGATAATATGCTTCAAAAAGCTCAGCAAATTCCTGATCAATTTTAGCATTTTGTCGTTCGTAAAACCCAACCACAAAAGGCATCAACGAAAAGACAAATCCTTTACCGGCTTCTCTTTTAATTTCTATAAGCCCTTTTTTTACCATGTTTAGCAATTGAGGCTTAACTTCTGATTCAGAAGATTTTGCTTGCTCAGCGATTTCTTTTATTGATAAAGGAGTAAGACTCAGAAAGTTTGCCAATTCGGCCTGCTCAACAGTAAAAAGTTTGGCCAGAATTTTAAGCTCCACACCACTTTTTGTTGGCGGATAACCGTTTGGGATTTGATCAAGTTTTTGAGCGAGTGTCTTATAAGCACTATGCATAAATTAATTCAGGTTTTTTAGAGGAATAAAAGTAGGAATTTTAATGAGACTGAAATTTATTAGTCGTGTATAATTGATAAGCGTAGAATTTTTATCTACCAATAAAATGAACAACTGTTAAGCTAACCTTTTTTACTCAAACGTCATGCTGAATTTATTTCAGTATCTCTTTGGCTGATATTAGATCCTGAAACAAGTTCAGGATGACAAATGCATCAACATTGGGTTAATTTAACACTAGTTGATACGAATAAAATTATAAGTGATGGTACCCTTTTGAAGGTCGGGAGCATTGGGGTCTTCCGAAAATTTTGCCCTCATGGCTGCATCATGCGCCAATTTACGCAAGTTCAAATCAGAAATATTGGTTCCTTTTGCTCCTGCAACAGCACGGGTAACAATACCCTGGCGGTTAACCCAGATGCTTACAACTACGCGACCTTGCTCGGGTGAAGTATAGGAAGGTTTAGGTAATACTTTGGCTCCACGGCCGGCCAAACTATACGATATCCCTTCTCCTTCTCCACCAAGGCCTTCATAGTTTACAGATTCAGGAGTGCCATGAACCTGGCCCTGATCTCCTGCTCCGCTTGTGATTCCCTGACTGGTGCCACGAGATTTGGTATTTGCATTTTTTTTATAAAGCGCATTTGGGTTAACAACCGGGTCTGGTTTCTTTTCAATAACCTTCTCGACTGGTTTTTCTTTTTTCTTGTATAAAGCATTAGGATTAACCACCGGATCCGGCTTTTTTTCAATCGGCTTTTCTTCAATTTTTTCGACCTTTTTTTCTTCAGGTTTTTTAATTACCGGGGCTTCCTCAACCTCTTGTTGTATGATTTCTTCTTCAATAATTTCTTCTTTTATAGTAGCTTTCTCAGGAGGTTGCTCAATCACTTCCTCTTCAATCACTTCTTCTTCGATCAACTCTTCTTCAACAGTTTTATCATCAATAATGTCTTCTGCTTGTTCCGGAGTTTGTGGTACTTCTTCAGGGATGATTTGCTGAACAGCTCCACTTCCAAAGTCGCTATTGCCTAAATTTACTTCTACGCCTTCTTCGCCAGGCAATGGTAAGGGGGTTGACAGACCAAAAAATAGCAAGGCCGCCAAAAGCAGCGCATGGTAAATGATGGTGCCAATAATTCCTTTTATTTTATCCCCTTTGTTTTGCATTATTTGGGTTTGGTAGCAAGTATAACTTTATGTTTCGATTTTGTTTTCGTATTAATTTGATTTACGGCATCGATGACGTTAACCACATATTGAACAGGTACGGATTGGTCGGAGCGCAGCACAATAGATGCTTCGGTTTCACCGATGATGTTTTGTGCAATTCTATCTTCCAGCTGGCCTTTGCTTGTTCGGGTTTCGTTTACAAAATATTGAAACCTGTCGTTAATATAAACGGTGGTGGTTTGTCGGGCCATGGTTTTGCTATTGCTCGAAGGCAGCAGCAGCTTTATGGCATTTGGGCTAACCAGGGTTGAAGTTAGCATGAAAAATATCAAAAGTAAAAATACCAGATCCGACATTGAAGCTGTACTAAAATCTATCTTTCGCTTATTTCTTGATTGAATAGCCATTTGATTTTATTTAGCAGGTTCGTGAAGTAAATCCATAAATTCGGTGGCTCTGGCTTCGAGTTTGTAAATTAATTTCTCGATTCGGGCAACCAGAATGTTGTACATGATGTAGGCCATAATTCCAACAATTAAACCGGCAACCGTTGTTACCATGGCTTGATAAATTCCTCCGGAAAGGAGGGCGATGTCGATGTTGTTTCCAGCCATCGACATATCATAAAAAGCCTTAATCATTCCAATCACTGTACCCAAAAAGCCAAGCATGGGCGCAGCACCGGAAATGGTGGCCAGTCCTGCAATGTTTTTTTCCAGTCTCGACACTTCAAGTTTCCCTACATTTTCGATGGCAGCGTTTATATCTCCAAGTGGTTTGCCGATTCTTTGTAAGCCTTTGTCGATCATTTTCGAAATAGGGCTTGCATTGTGTTTGCATAAAGAAATGGCCGAATCGATGCGACCGCTATGAATAGAATCACGAATATTATTCATGAAATTACTCTCTTCTCGCGATGCTTTGATAATCACAAAGTATCTTTCAATAAAAATGTAGGTGGCAATAATTGAGAAAACCCCAAGTATGGCAATGATCCATCCACCTTTTATTGCAAGTTCAAGAACTGACAATGAAATTTCTGTAGGTTCCTCTGTTCCAAGGTTTGGCTGTGTTGCGAGTTGTAATAAAAATAAGTTGAGCATTCGGTATAGTTTTTTGAAATAAATGTAATACTAATCAATCTCATGAATCTGATAATAGCTTCAAATTTTTAACAGCAATTTGTTAATATAACTTCAATTTGTAAGAATTATTATACGAGGTTTTTTTTCCTTTCAGAATTGGTCTAAATAGCACACATATGCCTAAATTTAGATATGAAAACTAAAAAGCTGTTGAAATCTTTTTTAATTTTGCCGGATTATAAATCTAAATCTTTAACATGGAATTATTTATTTTAATGGTAGTAGTTTTTGTCCTTGGATATGCTGCTATTGCTTTAGAACATCCGCTTAAAATTGATAAAGCGGCATCAGCCTTAATATTGGGTATGTTGTTATGGGTAATTTTTGTTGTTGCCAGGGTTGATATTTTAAGTTTGTTGGATAATGCTGGTAATTTTATTAGCCTTTCATATCGTGAATACCTGCACGAACACGCGATTCATAATCCGAACGCAAAAGATATGTTGGATTACATCACTCATTTCTCCATCATGGAGCATTTGGCTGAAATTTCAACCATCTTATTCTTCCTCTTGGGAGCCATGACCATTGTTGAAACTGTAGATCAACACCAGGGGTTTAAGCTCATCACTGATAAAATTAAAACCACCAGTAAGGTTAAATTATTGTGGATTTTAAGTGTTTTGACATTCTTCATGTCTGCTGCTTTAGATAACCTAACCACTACCATTGTTTTGGTTGCCTTGCTCAGAAAATTAATTGATGATAAGAAAACCAGATGGTTTTTCGCCAGTATGGTTGTTTTAGCTGCCAATGCCGGTGGAGCCTGGTCGCCCATAGGTGATGTAACCACCATCATGCTTTGGATTGGCGGACAGGTTACGGCTGGTAACATCATTGCGATGGTCATTTTGCCTAGTATTTTTACCATGATTGTGCCATTAATTTTGCTTTCATTTACCATGAAAGGTGACGTTACTCGTCCTCAATTATCTGATGACGAAAACAGAGAGTTTACCACTGCATCTGAACGTAAGCTTATATTAATTATGGGTGTTGTAGGTTTGCTTTTTGTTCCTGTATTTAAAACATTAACACACCTTCCCCCATATATGGGAATGCTATTTAGTTTAGGTGTTATTTGGGTAACCACTGAAATTATGCACCGTAATAAAACTGTTGAAGACCGAAGAAAATTAACGGTTATTGGTGTTATACGTAAAGTGGACGTACCAACCATTTTCTTCTTTATGGGAATTTTAACAGCTGTTGCTGCATTACAATCTGCAGGTCATCTTTCATTAATGGCCGGTTGGTTAGATGAAAAAGTAGGTAACATTTATGTGATTAACTTAATCATTGGCGTTTTATCATCCATTGTTGATAATGTACCTTTGGTTGCAGGAGCAATGGGTATGTATCAAATTGCAGATGTTGCTGCTACAGGCTATGCAGCCCATTTTGTAGTTGATGGAACCTTCTGGGAGTTCTTGGCATATTGTGCCGGTACCGGAGGAAGTATCTTGATTATCGGTTCTGCAGCAGGTGTTGCAGCAATGGGTATGGAGAAGATTGATTTTATTTGGTATCTTAAAAAAATCTCTTTATTGGCCTTATTAGGATATTTGGCAGGGGCATTGGTTTATTATTTACAAATGACCTTTATTTTCCATCATTAAAAATATGCTTTAATTCTGATAGAGCGAATCCTGATTCAGGGTTCGCTTTTTTTTATGAATTAAGAATGGAGGTTGATAACTTTTAGTACCGTAAATTTTATCTTTAATATTTGTTAATCTTGCACAAGTAATTCAAAGATAAGGTGTCAATACTGTATTGTTTTTAAAGATAGAATTTTGTTATTTTGAATAATATGGGAAACCCCGTTTAGAACATATGACTGAGTCCGAATTTATTGATGCCGTTAAACAGCGTGATCCAAAAGCTTTTAAAGAGTTGGTTGATCAATACCAGGCTATGGTGTTGAATACTTGCAACGGCTTTGTGAATGATACTGATGATGCCAAAGATTTAAGTCAGGAAGTTTTCATTAAGATTTACGATTCTATCCATAAATTCCGAGGTGATTCCAAATTGTCAACCTGGATCTATCGTATTTCAGTGAACAAATCACTCAATTTTATTCGGGCAAATAAAAAAATGAAATTGAGTAAGCTTGATCCTCTAACCTTGAATAGTGAACAATTAACTGAGGGGGCTAAAAGTGATGAAGAAGATAGTAAAGAAGAACAGAACGACAAATCAAAGATCTTATTTGCTGCCATCCAAACTCTAAGTAAGAATCAACGCATTGCTTTTATTTTGAACAAATTAGATGAGGTTTCATATAATGAAATTGCAGAAATAATGAATATTTCATTACCGGCCGTTGAGTCTTTAATTCATCGTGCGAAGATGAATTTACAGAAGAAATTAATTGATTTTTACAAAAAGAACTTGATTTAGCGAAAGTTTTTTAAAAGAATATCGTCTAATGAGAAAGCAGAACAAAATGAAATGCAAAGAAATACATAAAGGAATAAATTCATATTTGGAAGGAAAGATGGATTCAAAGAATCAAGATCTTTTCAACGCTCATTTGGAGGCATGTAGTTCTTGCAAAAAATTAGTAGAGGAGGTTTCAACAACCTTGTCAAGTTTTGATCAAGTGAATAAACTTCAACCTGATCCATTCATGTACACCCGATTAATGCAGGAAATTGAAAATCGATCCAAGACTGGTTTATGGATCAACTTTCAACGAATCATTCAGCCTATTGCAGCAGCTGCAGTTCTTATTATCGGAATGTTTATTGGAATAGGCATAGGGAATAATTATTCAATGGACGGTGAAGTTTTAGCCAGTGCTGAAAGTCAAACTTTGATGGACGATTATTTATTCAATGATATTGAATATGAGGCTGTCGAAATTTTCTTACTAAATGAATAAATCAAACAAATGAATTATTTTTCAAAAAAAAATACAGTCATACTCGTCATTGCAGTTTTGCTTATTATAAATATTGCATCGATATCAACCATTGTTTATCACTCATATGGTAATAGTAAAGTTGAAGAGCCTAAAGAGGAACGTACCTCAATGCGGGTTTTTAAACAAGAACTAAATCTTAACCAACAGCAAATTACAGACTTTGGCAAATGGGGAAGAATTTATCGTGATAAAACCAGAGAAATATTGATTGAGATGGGTGAAGTTAGAATCGCATTATTTAATGAAATGTCGTTGGCCAATCCGGATACTGCAAAAATGTTTGCAATGGCTGATGAAATTGGAAGTATGCATGCACAAATTAAACGTTTAACAGTTGATCACTTTCTAGTGATTAAGGAAAATTCATCTCCTGAGCAATTTGAGAAGTTTGTAAAGCTTTTTCAAAGGGCATTAATGGATGATGGATACTCAAGAAGGTCTGACAGACAAGGGAAAAACAGAAGATCTGCGAATGGAAGGCTACAAAAAAACAGAAATAATAATTAAAAGTATATCGTGATGAAAAAGAATAGATTAACAACAAGGATTTTGGGTATTGTATTGCTAACCTTAATAATTGGGTCGGGTGATATACTCGCACAAAGATTACAACGAAATTTGAACAATCAGAGATATGATGGACGATTGCATCAGAATGGAGTTCAAGGCAGATTTAATAATGGCTACGCAGGACAAGGAAGAATGTTGAATCAAGATTTTGGACAAAGAGGCGGATTGTTTGGATTAGATTTAACCGAAGCTCAAATTGAAAAAATCAGAGTACTTCGAACAAATAATTTAAAAGAGAGTTTGCCATATCAAAATCAGTTGCAAGAAAAAAGAGCTCGATTACAAACTTTAACAACAGCTGAAAAAGTAAATGAGAATGAAGTGAATAAGGTTATTGATGAAATAACTTCATTAAACGCAAAACAAAGCAAGCTTAGAGTTTCTCATCAACAAGAGATTCGTTCATTGCTTACTGATGAGCAACGTGTTATTTACGATAGTTCAAGAAACAGAATGGGCAGAGGTCAATTTGCCAGAGGAGGAAATAGAGGAGGAAACAGAAGAGGCGGGGGCAGAGCCATGGGCTCTGGCCTTGGGTTTAGAGCCAGATAATGAAAAGGCGGTCCTTAGGCCGCTTTTTTTATGGAAAAGCAATTCGTCCGCCCGAGCAATCTTTCGAAGCTCCTGTTGCCGAGCTTAGGCAATTTACCTCATTATTCATCCTCAGAGCTCCAAGAAATGCAAAAACAATGGCTTCCTTAAAATTGATCAGTTGAGGATCGGGCAGAATTAAATCTAATTTAGAAAGTGTTTGAATTCGTTTTATGAGATAAGCATTATGAGCTCCTCCTCCAGTGATTAAAACTGAACCACTGGATTTTGAATCAAATGTTTTGGTAATTTGGATTGCGATATGTTCTGTAACCGTTCGAAGCAAATCGCGAGTTTCTGAGGAAGATTTTTCAATGATGGGCAAAAAATCATTTTCAAACCATTCTCTTGATAGGGATTTTGGTGCATTTAATTCATAAAAATGGATGTTATTCAGCTTATTCAAAAGTTCATTGTTTAGATTTCCTTCAGAAGCTAAGATGCCATTTTTATCAAAATCAAAACCTATTCTTTGGCTTAAATTATTGAGAGCCATGTTAACAGGACAAATATCCTGCGCCAATCGCTCACCCAGTAAATCATAAGAAATATTGGCAAAACCACCCAGGTTTAAGCAGAAATCGTGATGGCCAAATAATAATTGATCTCCAATGGGAACAAGAGGAGCTCCCTGGCCTCCGAGACTTATGTCAAGGGATCTAAAATCATAAATAACGGGTAATTTAAGGATGCTGGCCATTTGATCTCCATCTCCAATTTGAAGGCTCAACCCCTCATCCGGATTATGGAAAATGGTATGACCATGGGAGGCAATAAAATCAGGCTTTAGTTTATTCCTATTTATAAAATCTAAGGTTTTTTGTGCTAAGAAATGGCCATATTGGATATTTATTTCTTTTAGATTTTCGATGGGCATTTGATAAGCATCACTGAGATTTTTAACCCATACTTCCTGATATGGAATGGATTCAGTTTGAAGAATATTAAAACCCCACTTTTGTTTATCCTTTTTGAATAGGCAACATGCCAAATCCAATCCGTCCAAAGAAGTTCCCGACATCAGTCCAATCACTGTATATTCATTCATCATCTATAGCGTTTCAATCAGATTTTCGAGTTTCATACCCCGCGAACCTTTAAGAAGTATGTTGTGGTTTCTAATTTTTTCTGTGGATAAAAAAGAAAAGGCTTCCTCTGTAGATTTAAATTGCTTCCAATCTGTTCGGCATTTTGCAAATTCGGACCCAATTAAAATTACTTCCTGAAGCCCCAATCCAGAGAGGTGGTTAATGATTTTTTGATGTAGATTTTGACTTTCATTACCAAGTTCAAGCATGTCTCCCAAAATCAGTAATTTATGATCAACATTGATTGCATTAAAATTGTCAATGGCTTTGGTCATGCTACTTGGATTGGCATTGTATGCATCTACAATTAGCTGATTGTTATCTGTTTTTAATAATTGTGATCGTTGATTTTTCGGAATATATGTGTCAATTGCATCTTTAATTAAAGACGTATCTACATCAAAATGTTTTCCAATGGTGATTGCTGCCGTGATATTGGGTACGTTATAATCGCCAATCAATTGTGAATTTATTTTTAGATCTGAACTGGCTGTATTCCATATGACTGAAGCAAAGAAATCTGGTTTGGTATTTTGGAAATTATTATCTGCATTCTTCGAGAATCCATAAGTAATACAACTTAAATCCCTAGATGCATTAATGAGTAGTTCATCATCATAATTTACAAAGGTTTTTGAATTTGCTTGAATCTTCAAGAATTGATACAATTCTGACTTTGCTTTAACTACACCTTCAAAACTTCCAAAACCTTCGAGGTGTGCAATTCCAATATTGGTTATGAGTCCATGAGTAGGTTGAGTTATTGAACAAAGATTTTCAATTTCTCCGATATGATTAGCACCCATTTCAATAATGGCTATTTCGGTATTTTTTTGAATGGATAGAATACTTAAAGGGACTCCAATATGATTGTTGAAATTTCCTTTGGTTGCAAAAGTTTTATACTTTTTTGATAAAACTGCATTTGTGAGTTCTTTGGTTGTGGTTTTACCATTTGTTCCCGTAATTCCAATAATCGGTATGTTTAATTTGTCACGATGATATCTGGCTAAAGATTGCAGGGTGCTCAAAACATCCTCCACAAAAATACATTGCTCATTGTTTTTTAGCGCTGGATTGTCAACCACTGCCCATTTGCAACCTTGTTCAATTGAGTTTAGAGCATAACTGTTTCCGTCAAAATGCTCTCCTTTTAGGGCGAAGAAAATTGAATCCTCGGTGATGGCTCTGCTATCGGTTGTAATAATTGGATAAGCAAGATATTTTTGATACAGTTCTGCTATGCTTAAAATCATTCATCAAAGATAAAAAAACCCCTCCAAAACTGCTGGAAGGGTTCTAAAGTTCTTAAAAGGTTTTAATTAATTACCACCAGGAACTGTGCGTCCAACCCTAATCATAGCGCATCTAAAACCAATTGAATTTGAAGCTTCTTCCTGATGCAAAAATCTTCGCACACCCGGACTTAAAAAATAAGCCGGATCTTTCCATGAACCTCCTTTGTATACTCTGGATTGATCGCTGATAAGCGTATTTACACCATATCTGTACATGCTGCTTAAATTACGATCAGAACTGTTTTTATTTAACCAATCGTTTTTAATCATGGATTGTGGGTCACCATCTCTGTAATTAATATTATCAGCTTGTCTGTAGTTCTTGCGATTTTTAATGTCTCCCTCAGCAACGTTCACATATGGGATTCTTCCAAGACTGTCTTTTTGTGCCAAAACACCTGTCGAATCTCTTTTCTTATCCATAAAAACATTACCTCTGAAGGGGCTATAATCAGCCACGTCTTCGGGGCTTAATGGACGATAAACATCGATAACCCACTCACTAACATTACCAGCCATATTGTACAATCCGTAATCATTTGGCCAGTATGTTCCAACGGGTGCTGTGATATCGGCACCATCATTCAAACTACCTGCTACACCCATATAATCTCCTTTACCCCGTTTGAAGTTTGCCATAAATCCACCTTGATATTTTTTGTCTCCAGTTCTTAAATAATGACCATTCCATGGATAGGCTTTACGTTGTACAATTCTTTCATTAACCGTATTTCCCAGAAGGCCAAGAGCAGCATATTCCCACTCTGCTTCTGTGGGTAGTCGGTAACCCGGCAGTATAATTCCATCTTCAATAGAAACTCTTTGTGTAGCTTCTCCGGATGTAGAATCAAGAGCAGCCATATTTCCGTATTGTCCGGCTAAATAGGCGTCTGTATTAAAGTTGTTTGCGTTTTTTTGATTGTTGTCCCAATTTAATGCGCCGGATTTTATCAGTAATAATTCATTTACCCGATCTCCTCTCCATTTACAATACTCAGTGGCTTGAACCCAACTCACACCTACAACCGGGTAATTTTGATAAGCCGGATGACGTAGGTATTGATTTACCAATGGTTCGTTATAAGCCAGCCGGTCTCTCCATACCAAGGTGTCAGGCAGTGCATCCTGATAAACTTGTGGATGATCAGCACCAAATACTCTGGCAGTCCAATATAAATATTCTAAATAATCTAAGTTGGTAACTTCAGTTTCATCAATGTAAAAGGAAGGGACGGTCACTCTTCTAGGAATATTATTCCATTCATGCATAATATCTTCTTGGGTTGATCCCATAACAAAAGTTCCACCTTCAATAAACACCAATCCCGGACCTGTTTCTTGCTCGTTTAAGTCAGAAACTTTAAAACCCCCATTTTCTTCTGAATTATAATCCCATCCGGTGCTATGACTGGATGTAGGTTTTTTCTTAAAGATGTTTATCTTATTACAGGAAGTTATCATGATCAGTGCCAGTATAAGTCCGATAATATTTATGAGTTTTTTGTGCATAAGCATGAGTGTTTTCTTATTAACTAAAAACAAGCTGAATTATTGTTTATACATTTAGCTTTTGATAGCGAATGTTTCTTACAGAGTTAGAACCATACAATATTACGAACTATTTTCCATTTTGGTTACATAATTTATCCATTCTATTCACTACAGAAAGTTAATAATCTAAGCTTAAAGATGGATTGTCAAGCAAGTTCAATTTGAGTATATTTACATCCGGCTTTTTTATTGTGAAAATAATTAAAGCTTATTTTATAACTGAGATTGTTTTGCTTTTAATTGTTTTGAAAGCCAATATTAAGATATGCTGAAAAGAATTTTAATACTGTTGTTGTTTTTTTGTTTCCAAGGAATGGTGCTTACTGCGCAAAATGGCCTCCGTAAAGTGAATTGGAAAGAAAACAAACTGGACCGTTTTAATCTTAGTCAAAATCAACTACCCACTTATAGCGAAAGCATCCCTTTACAAATTTTAAATGCTAAGTTTAAAGCCAAACTATTAAACCCTTTGTTTCAGGAAATAAGTGTACTTGAGGAGGAATTGCTTCAGGGTCAGAAAATTGAGGAAGAAATCATCATTCGATCGGAAACCAGATTGATTTCGAACCAATCTTCACTTTTCTATGAGTTAGTTCCTTTAAGAAGAAATTTGAAAACCGGAAAAATTGAAAAGCTAATTTCATTTGATATAGAATTAGAAATGATTTCATCTACTGATAGTGAAAACTCATTTCAATTTAAAAACCAATCAGTTTTGTCTTCCGGCAGATGGTTTAAAATTAAGGTTTCGGAGGATGGAGTTTATAAGATTTCATACAGTGACTTATCGGCAATGGGTATGGATCTCAGTAGTATTGATCCAAAAAAGCTAAGGATTTATGGTAATGGAGGGGGAATGTTACCAGAGGGTAATGATGAAACTAAATTTGATGATTTAATTGAAAATGCCATTGAGGTAGTGGGTGAAGCTGACGGATCTTTCGATGCCGAGGATTATATCTTATTTTATGGTCAGTCAGCTCACCAATGGAAATTTAATGAAGAAGCAAGGGATTTTACACATCATAAAAATATTTATTCTGAATATACTTACTATTTCATTAATGCTGATAAAGGTGAAGGGAAAAGGATTGGGGTTCAGGAAATTGCCGAACAAACTCCTAATTATGTAGTAGATGAATTTGAAGATTTGGTTTCACATGAGGTTGATGAATATAATTTGATCAACTCGGGCAGAAATTGGTATGGTGAAGTTTTTGATGCAACTACCACCAGATCTTTTAATTTTGAATTCCCCAATTTACTTTCCGATAAAAATGCTGAAATTGAAATAGGAATTGCGGCAAGATCTTCTGTTACAAGTAGTATGGATGTAAATATTAGTGAGGATCTGATAAATACAATAAGAGTTTCAGGAATAAATTTTTCAACTCCTTATCCTCCATATGCTTTGTTGGGTAGTGTCAAATCTTCTGTTAAGCTGGGACAAGAGGATTTTGATATGAATTTAAAGTACAATAAGCCCAATGCTTCTTCCATGGCTTGGTTAGATTATATAAAAATTGTTGCTTGGAGAAAACTCATTTTTTCGGGAAAACAAATGAAATTCCGTAATTCTGAAAGTGTGGGCTCAGGAAGAATCAGTAATTTCAAAATGATACCAACTGATGCTTCATTACGAATCTGGAATATTTCTGACCCTCACAACATTTCAATTATAAATGCTCAGCAAAATGCCAACGAATTAAGCTATGTTTTGCCTACAGAAACCCTGCTTGAGTTTATTGCTTTTGATGGTGAAGAATATTTAAGTGCTGAGTTTGAAGAAGAAGTAACGAATCAAAATTATCATGCACAAATTCCTGTTGATTTCATCATTGTGAGTCCCGAAGAATTTAAGGCTGAAGCTGAGCGTTTAGGACAATTTCATCTTAACAATGATGGGCTGAGTTATGCTGTGGTTGATCCTCAAATGATTTATAATGAGTTTTCATCGGGGGCTCAGGATATCAGCGCCATCCGTAATTTTGTACGCATGTTGTACGAGCGGGAAAAATCGAGTGCCGTGCCTCAGTATTTATTGCTTTTTGGAGATGCTTCTTTTGATTATAAAAACCGAATTGAAAATAATACCAACTTTGTTCCTACCTGGGAGTCATCTTATTCAACATCGATTATTGTTTCGTATAATACAGATGATTATTTTGGATTACTGGATGCTGAAGAAGGCGCAAATGTTAGAGGTGGTTTAGATATTGGGATTGGAAGAATTCCTATACAGAATGCAGATCAGGCAAGGCAGATGGTAGATAAAATCATTCATTACGCGGGCAATTCAGAAGCCGTAATGGGCAGTTGGCGAAATACTGTTTGCTTAGTTGGAGATGATCAGGATAATAATACATATGTGAGAGACTCGGAGCTGATGGCTTCATTTATTGAGAATTCATATTCAAATATTAATATTGATAAGATTTATTTTGATGCTTATCCACAGATTTCAACGCCTGGTGGTCAACGATATCCGGAAGTAAAAAAGGCAATTAACGAAGAAATGGATAAAGGTGCTTTATTGATAAATTATATTGGTCATGGTGGCGAAACAGGATGGGCGCATGAAAGAGTACTTGAAATTCAGGATATAAATTCATGGACAAATTTGAATCGGTTGCCTGTTTTTGTGACTGCAACCTGTGAGTTTACCCGATTCGATAATCCTGAGTTGGAATCGGCCGGAGAACTGGTATTGTTGAATGAAAATGGTGGTGGGATAGCTTTGCTGACCACTACGAGAGCAACGAGTGCAGGAGCAAATTTCCAATTAAATAAACAGGTTTTCAAGCATCTTTTTGAAAAGAAAGAAGACGAATATCAACGATTAGGAGATGTAATTAAAAACTCAAAAAATGCCATCGGAAACGGAACCAATGCTCAAAAATTTGTTTTGATTGGTGACCCGGCACTTAAGTTGGCCTTGCCTCGCGACAGCATTGCAACCCTTGAAATTAATCATCATTCAATTCAACAATCCCCAGATACTTTAAAAGCAATGGCAGAAGTGAATATTAAAGGTTCAGTTTTTCATAAGGGGGGGGATCCAAATATAAACTTTAACGGGATTTTGTATCCGGTGGTTTATGATAAAGGCAACAAAGTCAGGACTTTGGGGCAGGACGACAATAGTTACGAACAGGAATTTGAAGTTCAGTCAAATATTCTTCATAAAGGGAAAGTGAGCGTTTCAAATGGGAACTTTGAATTTACTTTTGTGGTTCCAAAGGACATTGCATATAATTATGATTTTGGAAGAATTAGTTATTATGCACAAGGTGAGGAAATAGATGCCTGGGGTTGTTATGAAAATTTAATCATTGGAGGATATAGTGACGAGCTCATTGTGGATAATGAAGGACCCAAAATAAATCTGTTCCTGAATGATGAGCATTTTGAAACAGGAGGTCTTACAAATAACAGTCCTGTAATTTTTGCCAGAATTGAAGATGAAAGTGGAATCAATACCATCGGCAATGGAATTGGTCACGACCTTGTTGCTGTATTGGATGACGACATCAATCAAACTTATGTTTTAAATGATTTTTTTGAATCTGATTTGGATAGTCATAAAACGGGTACGATTAAATATTCGCTGACTGGTTTAACGACCGGAAAACATCAGTTAAAATTGAAAGCTTGGGATATTTTGAACAATTCATCAACTGCAATTATTGAATTTGAAGTGGTTGATGATACAGAAACCCTCATTCAGGATTTAAAAAACTTCCCAAATCCTTTTAGAGAGTTTACGAATTTTAGCTTTAGTCACAATCAGGCTAACCAAACAATAAATTTTGAAATTCAAATATTTTCGTTGGATGGCAAAAAAGTTAAATCCATTTTGAAATCAATAAGTCCTGGAGGATTTAGTTCCGGGAATATTCTATGGAATGCCACTTCTGATCATGGCGGGAAATTGGATGCAGGTATATATTTGTACCGAATATTATTAGATGGACAAGAAATTGAAGGAACACTGACAAAAAAATTAATCATTATTGATTAAGGGTGATTCTGATTTACGAAAACTTTTTCAGGGCTTAAATAAATTGACAATATATTAAATTATTTATCGTTAAATTTGCGTACTTACGTAATGATTAGTAAAAATATCAAAAGGTTTTTTGCGTAAATTTAACGCACTCCAATCTACAATTTAAATTAAACTTCTAACCTATGAAATTTAAACTCGCTTTTTTGACTTTATTGTCTGTTCTGACTATAAAGGGATTTAATCAAAATACAGATGAGTGGCTGGGACAACAATCTAGCTTAAACACCATTACAACAGCGGTTCCGTTTTTAATGATAGCTCCGGATGCACGTTCAGGCGCTTTGGGTGATGCCGGGGTTTCTTCATCTCCCGACGTTTATTCAATGCATTGGAATCCTGCAAAATATGCTTTTATCGAAAAAGATATGGGTTTTGGTATTTCATATAGTCCGTGGCTAAAGGCTTTAGTGCCGGATATTAATTTGGCCTATGTTAACTTTTTTAAAAGATTGGATCAGGAGCAAACCATTGCGGCATCCTTACTTTTCTTTTCATTAGGCGATATTACTTTTACCAACGATGTGGGAGATCCATTAGGAACTTATCACCCCAATGAATTTAGTTTGGATTTTGCATATTCACGAAAACTCTCCGAAAATTTTTCAGCCTCGGTCGCTGCCCGTTTTATTTTTTCTGACTTAACCCAGGGACAGTTTGTAGGCGGAAGCGAAACCCATGCCGGTACTTCTATTGCAGCTGATGTTTCTTTCTACTATAGAAAAGAAGTTAGTTTTACAAATACCAATGGAATCTTAGCCATTGGAACCAACATCTCAAATATTGGATCTAAGATTTCTTATTCAAATAATGTGAAAGATTTTATTCCTACCAATTTAAGAATTGGTCCTTCTTTAACCTTGGAAATGGATGAATATAATTCAATTGCATTTATGGTGGATGTAAATAAATTATTGGTTCCAACACCTCCTGTTTATGAAGTTGATCCGGTAACGGGGCAGCCAGTAGTTGGAGTTGATGGCCGTCCTACTATCGCAGCCGGTAAAGATCCTGATGTATCTGTAATTGGTGGGATTTTCCAATCGTTTTTTGATGCTCCCGGAGGTTTCAGTGAGGAGATGAGAGAGTTTAGCATTAGTACAGGTGTTGAATACTGGTACGATAAGCAATTTGCCATCAGGGGCGGATTTTTTCATGAACATAAGTCCAAAGGAAACCGGAAATTTTTTACCCTGGGAGCAGGAATTAAGTATAATGTTTTTGGATTAGATGTTGCTTATTTAATTCCTCTGGAGCAAAAACATCCACTTGAAAACACTTTACGTTTTTCATTGCTTTTCGACTTTGAAGCTTTTTCCAGATAGAAATATATAAGATGAGAATTGGATTTGGATATGATGTGCATCGCCTTGAAACAGGGGAGAAGTTGATATTGGGTGGAGTAGAAATAAAATCAGAAAAAGGAGCTGTTGGTCATTCTGATGCGGATGTATTGATTCATGCCATTTGCGATGCTTTGCTTGGGGCTGCTAATCTTGGCGATATAGGCCAGCATTTTCCTGATAACGATCAAAAGTATGCCAAAATTGATTCATCGAAATTATTAAAAGTAGTTATTGATTTACTGGAAAAACATCGATATAAAATAGGAAATATTGATTCAACCATTTGTTTGCAACAACCCAAAATAGCTCCTTATATTCCAGAGATGAAATCAAAATTAGCTGAGGTGATGCAAATCCCTGAATCTGATATATCAATTAAGGCTACAACAACCGAAAAACTTGGGTTTGTTGGCGAGGGCAAAGGAGTTTCTGCTTATGCCGTTGCACTTATTGAAAGTAAAAATTAGCCTGTAAATTCCTCCTTGAAATTCACCAAATACAGTTGGGTGCTTGCTCGGGTAACAGCAGTATAAAGCCAACGTAAAAATTCTTTATCCAGCATTTTATCATTAAAATACCCTTGATCAATAAATACATTTTCCCATTGTCCACCCTGAGTTTTATGGCAGGTTAAAGCGTAAGCAAATTTCACTTGTAAGGCATTGAAAAAAGGATCAACTTTCATTTTATCCATTTTCTTTCGGCGCTGAGGGATGTCCTCATAATCTTTTAAAACTTCCTCGAACAAACGATTATTGTCAGCTTTTGGCAACGCAGGGCTTTCAGCCATAATTGTATCTAGTAATAACTTAACCTCCATAGCGGGTTCATCAGGATAATCAATCATTCTGATGCTTACATCTGCAAATCTAAAACCATACATTTCCTGAATTTTACGAATGCTTAAAATTTCGATAATATCGCCATTAGCCAAAAATCCTGCCTTTGAATTTTCCGGTAACCAATAATAATTATTCTTAACAACCATCATAAAATCACCTGCAGAAATGTCTTCTTCCTGATAAAGAATCCGATGTCTGATTTGTTGATTATAAATATTAGCTCGTTTGTTTGAGCGGGTGATTACAACGGTATTTTCATTCCCCGAATTTGAGTAGCTTGAATTAAGTAAGTCTTCAAGTTCTGTGCCACCAATGGCCTGGATATCTGTGAAGTTTTGAAGATTGAAAAAGGGCATATCCAATGAATCTTCTTCAATCTTATTTCTGATAAAAGTAGCGTTTGCCAAAATGCCGGAACTCAATGATTGGCGAACAACTTCTTTAAGCGTAAACGTTTTAATGTCGAGACCGAATGAAGCTTTCAAATATTCAATATTAAGGGCAGGGCTGATGTCGAGCCCAACGGGAGGAAGTTGTGCTTCATCACCAATTAAAATAATTTTACAATTCGATTGTGGGCTATAAACAAAAGTGATCAAATCCTCTAGAAGACTTCTTTGGGCTTGAGAAAAATCTGAGCCACTCACTCCATCCGGAATCATGGATGCTTCATCAACAATAAATATGGTGTTTTTTTGTTTGTTTGGACGCAGAACCAGTTTAAAACGACCATCATTATTGGTGGTTGCCCAATATATAAAACGATGAATGGTATGTGCACTTTTGCCCGAATAATTGCTTAATACTTTAGCAGCTCTTCCGGTAGGAGCCAATAAGGTAAATGATTTTTTTAATGAGGGAAGAATATTTACCAACGCACTGACGATGGTTGTTTTCCCCGTTCCTGCATAACCCTTTAATACAAACAGGGACAATTGATTGATGTCAAGAATAAAAGAGGATAAATCATGAATGAGATGATCTTGTCCCGGGGTAGGATCATAAGGGAATTGGGTTTTAAAATGCTTAATGAGTTTTGTTAGTTCCATAAAAATAATTGCCGAATATTCTGCTAAAATGGGTAACCAATTCCGAAATTAAAGGCTAATTTTTTAATGCCTGTTTTAAAAGGGACCCATCTGTTCGATGCTGTTCTTGCAGGATCTCTTAGTCTGATGGCAGTATCGATTCTGAAAATAAAGAAGTTGAAATCGAAGCGAAATCCAAATCCGGCATCCAATGCTATTTCACCAGCGAAGTTTTTTAATTTAAAATCTCCACCAGGAAAAAAATCATTCTCTTTTAGCAGCCATACATTACCTGCATCAGCATAAATGGCACCTTTGACAAAGCTGTAAATAGGGAAACGATATTCAATATTTGCCTCCAGTTGTATGTCACCAATTCGATCAATCTGATCTGTGCTTTCATCAACAGTTGAAGTTCCGGGACCCAACGATCTGATGCTCCATCCCCTCATGCCATTTGCCCCACCAGAATAAAACCCTTTTTCAAAAGGTAAATCATCAGAATTTCCATAGGGAATTCCAATCCCGAACATGGCTCGCCATACAATTCTGTTTTCTGCGGAGAGCACAGAATAGTATCTGAAATCAAAATCAGCCCTTACATATTGGGCATACCTGATGTTGAAAAGCGTATTATATCCTTCATCATTTTCAGAAATTCCTAAGAGCATATTTGATCCTTTAAGCATAAAGCCTGAAGTTTCGAAATTACCTCTGAAATAAATGAAATCAGAAAGCCTGTTTAACTTTTGGTTGTTGTATATAAAACTGTATCTAAGGGCCGAAACTAAGTGATCTGTATACTGGTTTTTAAGTCTTGTATTGGTTTCTTCTTCCAACAATTCCTGAAATTCTTCAGTGGGATAAACCTTAACGGAATTAACTTCAATAGGGAAAAAAATATGTTGAATTTTATCATCTTGCGACCAGTTATAACCATATGAAATATTGGTAATATACCTTCGGTATTTGGGCCGTTGCTGATAATTTATACCTGTACTGATGGTGGTTGTTGGTTTGAAATCTTTTGGGAAGCTTTCCAAACTGATGGGGATCAGAAACTTTGGTATGCTCAAACTTACTTCCAGCCCTGTTTCAATGGTGTTGAAAAATAAGAATTTATCATTACTTAAAGTATTCGAATTGTTTTGCTTTTGAACCTCCATGGCACCTTTCAATTTTACCTGAAGAAGTTCTGCTCCATTAAATAGGTTTTTATTGGCATAAACCAAGTTCCCTCCCAAACCTAAATCACCTCCTGAGTTGGTTCCTTCTGCTTCCAGTGTGTATGATTGTGATTTGCTCCTTGAAAGATTGATTTTACAATCCAATAAATTTTTCCCGGTAGAATTTAATGAATCAGGTGTGGGCTCAAATTGAATGTTCGAATATTTGAAAACACGCAAATCAGCCAAACGTCGATAAGTCATTTTTACGGCGTCCATATTAAATACATCGCGATTGTTTAATAAAATCGATTGCGTTATTATTTTAGGTTTGATTTTCAAGGGACCCTTATTCACAAAATAATAGGTGCTCATTTGATTGTTGCTCGAATCCAATTGGATTACAACCTTTAAGGTGTCGAGTGCCTGGTTTGAAGGATCAAGTAGGTCGAAGTTAGAATTGATATAGATATTGTTGAGGTGGTATTGGATATGGGGCGTTTCAGTAATTGAATCCTGGGCGGTTTCATTTCTTACCAGCTGATCTTTAATCACCAAATTAATATCAAGCTCCCGATTGTTTAAAGCGCTATCAATTTCAAAAAAAATGTATTCCTTGCTGAAGTTAAAATACCCAATGTTTTTAAGTGAGTCAGCGATACGGTCTCTTTCATTATCAATAACAAAAGCATTGTAAATATTTCCTTCCTTAATCAAGCTGTTTTTAGAAATACGTTCAATATTGGAATTCATTAAACTGTCCGAAATTCGATGATGATAATTGCGAATGGTGTATGCTTGGCTGGGTTCAATATTATAGGTGATTTTAAGTTTTTTATTTCTTAAGTCCTGATCACTCCATAATTTTGAATTGAAATAGCCTGTTTTATCAAGGTACACCCTCATCTGATGAAGACTGGTTTGGGTATTCATGGCATCATGAATAACCGGAGGTTCACCAAAAGTTTTCCTCATCCAGTTTTTGAATTTTCGATCTTTGCCATTTTCAGGCATTTGATAAGCCCATAGTTTAAATTTCCAGAGTCCCAGAAATTTTTTATTGGGTTCTTGCTCAATTAAACCGGATAATTCATCTTTATCAATATTGCCTTTTTCACCATGGATGACAATTTTATTCTTATTCACCAAAGGCTGGTTGATGTTTTTCATGCTTCCGCAACTTCCTAAAAGGAAGCTAAGGATCAGAAACAGAATGGAATATTTGTAATTTAATGGCTTCAAGATCAACCCAATTTAAGTGTATAACAAAAATACAATTTCTGATGAATAATAGAGTTACTAAAGTTTTTGATTACAAAGTGATTTTTTAAAATAATAAATTGAATAATACTTGCTCAATTCAAAAAAAATAATTTATATTTGCACTCCCGTTTCAAAACGGAATGTTCATTATAGATAAGGGCGATTAGCTCAGTTGGTTCAGAGCATCCCGACTTAAGTCGGGAGGGTCAGTATCCAAAATTATCTTAAAACAAAATAGGGCGATTAGCTCAGTTGGTTCAGAGCACCTCGTTTACACCGAGGGGGTCGGGAGTTCGAATCTCTCATCGCCCACTAAAAGCTTCCCTCAATATGGGAGGCTTTTTTTTGTTTATGGAACACTTCGTTTACATCATTTATTCTGAGATTACCAATAAGTATTATGTTGGTCATACCAATAGTTTGGAGAAACGAATTGCCAAACATAACTCAAATCATAAAGGTTTTACGGGAAATTGCAATGATTGGAAACTGATTTATTCAGAAAAATTTCCGTCTAAAGTTGATGCATATTCCCGTGAACGAGAAATCAAAAGATGGAAAAGTAGAAAGCAAATTGAACGATTAATTGCAAAAGGAACAGAGCATCCCGACTAACAGTCGGGAGGGGCGGTTCCAAAGTATCGGATCATCGCCCACTAAAAGCTTCCCTCAATATGGGAGGCTTTTTTTTGTTTATGGAACACTTCGTTTACATCATTTATTCTGAGATTACCAATAAGTATTATGTTGGTCATACCAATAGTTTGGAGAAACGAATTGCCAAACATAACTCAAATCATAAAGGTTTTACGGGAAATTGCAATGATTGGAAACTGATTTATTCAGAAAAATTTCCGTCTAAAGTTGATGCATATTCCCGTGAACGAGAAATCAAAAGATGGAAAAGTAGAAAGCAAATTGAACGATTAATTGCAAAAGGAACAGAGCATCCCGACTAACAGTCGGGAGGGGCGGTTCCAAAGTATCGGATCATCGCCCACTAAAAGCTTCCCTCAATATGGGAGGCTTTTTTTTGTTTATGGAACACTTCGTTTACATCATTTATTCTGAGATTACCAATAAGTATTATGTTGGTCATACCAATAGTTTGGAGAAACGAATTGCCAAACATAACTCAAATCATAAAGGTTTTACGGGAAATTGCAATGATTGGAAACTGATTTATTCAGAAAAATTTCCGTCTAAAGTTGATGCATATTCCCGTGAACGAGAAATCAAAAGATGGAAAAGTAGAAAGCAAATTGAACGATTAATTGCAAAAGGAACAGAGCATCCCGACTAACAGTCGGGAGGGGCGGTTCCAAAGTATCGGATCATCGCCCACTAAAAGCTTCCCTCAATATGGGAGGCTTTTTTTTGTTTATGGAACACTTCGTTTACATCATTTATTCTGAGATTACCAATAAGTATTATGTTGGTCATACCAATAGTTTGGAGAAACGAATTGCAAAACATAACTCAAATCATAAAGGTTTTACGGGAAATTGCAATGATTGGAAACTGATTTATTCAGAAAAATTTCCGTCTAAAGTTGATGCATATTCCCGTGAACGAGAAATCAAAAGATGGAAAAGTAGAAAGCAAATTGAACGATTAATTGCAAAAGGAACAGAGCATCCCGACTAACAGTCGGGAGGGGCGGTTCCAAAGTATCGGATCATCGCCCACGAAAAGCTTCCCTCATAAGGGAGGCTTTTTTTTTGTTTATGGAACACTTCGTTTACATCATTTATTCTGAGATTACCAATAAGTATTATGTTGGTCATACCAATAGTTTGGAGAAACGAATTGCCAAACATAACTCAAATCATAAAGGTTTTACGGGAAATTGCAATGATTGGAAACTGATTTATTCAGAAAAATTTCCGTCTAAAGTTGATGCATATTCCCGTGAACGAGAAATCAAAAGATGGAAAAGTAGAAAGCAAATTGAACGATTAATTGCAAAAGGAACAGAGCATCCCGACTAACAGTCGGGAGGGGCGGTTCCAAAGTATCGGATCATCGCCCACGAAAAGCTTCCCTCATAAGGGAGGCTTTTTTTTTGTTTATGGAACACTTCGTTTACATCATTTATTCTGAGATTACCAATAAGTATTATGTTGGTCATACCAATAGTTTGGAGAAACGAATTGCCAAACATAACTCAAATCATAAAGGTTTTACGGGAAATTGCAATGATTGGAAACTGATTTATTCAGAAAAATTTCCGTCTAAAGTTGATGCATATTCCCGTGAACGAGAAATCAAAAGATGGAAAAGTAGAAAGCAAATTGAACGATTAATTGCAAAAGGAGCAGAGCATCCCGACTAACAGTCGGGAGGGGCGGTTCCAAAGTATCGGATCATCGCCCACTAAAAGCTTCCCTCATAAGGGAGGCTTTTTTTTTGTTTATGGAACACTTCGTTTACATCATTTATTCTGAGATTACCATTAAGTATTATGTTGGTCATACCAATAGTTTGGAGAAACGAATTGCCAAACATAACTCAAATCATAAAGGTTTTACGGGAAATTGCAATGATTGGAAACTGATTTATTCAGAAAAATTTCCGTCTAAAGTTGATGCATATTCCCGTGAACGAGAAATCAAAAGATGGAAAAGTAGAAAGCAAATTGAACGATTAATTGCAAAAGGAGCAGAGCATCCCGACTAACAGTCGGGAGGGGCGGTTCCAAAGTATCGGATCATCGCCCACTAAAAGCTTCCCTCATAAGGGAGGCTTTTTTTATGCCCACAGAAAGCAATTACAATTATCCGCTAGCGCGGAATTGCAGTCCGCACTTTTGTAATAAAAGCATTTCCAATTTTTTTAATGAATGGTTTGTGACGAAATGGCACGGACAACAGGTCCGCGCCAGCCCGAGCCCTGGGTTTTTAATCCCATTATTTATAGCTATTAAGAGCAAAACGCATCGACATTTTCTTTATATTAGCTCTTGAAATTCACCTTGCCTTTGATCGTTACTGTTGATAAGAATTTCGCTCCCCCCAAAAATTGAAATTTTAATTCGATTTTTATTAAATCGATAAAATGTTACCTTGTATAAACATTGTTTACAAAGTTATAGATACATCGTTTACACTTTTTAAACAGCTCTTTTTTTTCGCCACGAAGTGGCAAATTATTTAAACCCAATGGCAAGGCCTTGGGTAATCAAACAGAGTTCAATTTGCGCCCTGAAAGGGCAGCTTAAAAACCCCAATGATGTCACAATCACTTTCAAAGCTCTTTGTTCATATTATCTTCCATATAAAAAACCCACAAGCAAAAATTCGTAAGGAAGACAAAAATGAATTACATGCCTATATTGGCGCAATTATTCGAGATAACGATTCAATTCCTATTTTAATAAACGGAGTAGAAAACCATATCCATATTTTATGCGTGATGTCAAAAAATATTGCCCTATCCAAATTAGTTGAAGAAATAAAACGCCACAGCAGCCGTTGGATAAAAACAAAAGATACTCATTATAGCCGTTTTGCCTGGCAAGGGGGTTATGGAGGCTTTTCGGTAAGTCCTTCATTACACGACATGACAAAGAACTATATTGCAAATCAGGAAAAGCATCATAAAAAGATGAGCTTCAAGGAAGAATATCTATTGTTTCTAAAAGAATATGGGATTGAGTATAATGAGAAATACTTATGGCATAATTAACAGTAAGTTGCCCTTTCAGGGCGAATGTAAAAACCCATACTATCTCCCGAGGCCTTGCCCTCGGGCTGAATTAATACGGGCTTTCAGCCCGCAAAAAGGCAATGTTACCTTTTTATAAACAAAATAATATTCCAGCTTTAAAACAAATATTTAGAAATCTATTTGAATGTACTTAATAACATAATTTTAAATAAAATCAGCTACAAAAAGGATCATAAAGCATGGTAATCTGTACTCGACACAAAGACAGGCATTCCGGTTATAATTTTAAACAGCACATGTTCTTTTCGCCACGAAGTGGCAACTTAATTAAACCCAATGGCAACGCCTTGGGTAATCAAATAGAGTTCAATTTGCGCCCTGAAAGGGCAGATTAAAAACCCCAATGATGTCACAATCAATTTCAATTTGCAATAAAAACATAATTTTAAATAAAGAAAATCAGCTACAAAAAGGATCATAAAACATGGTAATCTGTACTCGACACAAAGGCAGGTATTTCGTTTACACTTTTTAAATAGCACACCCGCTAGCGCGGAATTGCAGTCCGCGCTTTTGTTATAAAAGCATTTACAATTTTCTTACTGAATGGTTTGTGATGAAATGGCACGGACAATATGTCCGCGCCAGCCGGGGACAACCAGCAACACATATATATATATTGAATATGTAAGCAATTTTTTGTAAATTGCATTCGCTTAAAAAATCTTAGCTCCCCCAAAATCAATAGAATATTTGACGATAAGAGCGTTTTAACGGCTTATTGAAAAATATATTCGCATAAAAAAACTCCTACCAAAAGCAGGAGTATAGGATTTACATCCTTCGGCATATAGCCTTATTGTGATAAGATGTAATGCTCAAATATAACAATTAAATCAATACAATAAATAATCTGAGACATTTTAATGGGATAAAAAGATTCAATAAATCGTAAATATTGTAATTATGGCAAAAGTATTAGGATTAGATTTAGGAACAAACAGCATTGGATGGGCTGTCGTAGAGACAGAGGATAATAAAAATTTTGAATTATGCGAGAAGGGCGTTCGCATATTTCAGGAAGGAGTAAAAATAGAAAAAGGAATTGAAGGTTCTAAAGCAGAAGAAAGAACTAGATACAGAAGTGCAAGACGATTAAAGTTTAGAAGAAAGCTCAGGAAAATAAACACAATAAAGGCTTTAATGGAGGCTGATTACTGCCCAAAACTTTCAGACGAAGAATTAAATAATTGGCGTTTCAGCAAAGTCTACCCAACAAATGTAGAATTCAGAACATGGTTATTAACCAACGATAGTTTAAATAAAAATCCATATTTCTACAGGAATTTGGGGGTAACCAGAAATTTGGATTTATCACAAAAAGAAAATCGATATAAAATAGGAAGAGCCTTTTATCATTTATCGCAGCGAAGGGGATTTTTAAGTAACAGACTGGAAGGGACAAAAGAAAGTGACGGTGCAATAAAGAAAGAAATTTCTGAATTAACTCAAGAGAAAAAAGATAAAACACTCGGACAGTATTTCTATGCTAAATACAATAATGGAGAAAAAATCAGGGATCATTATACGCATAGAGAAGACCATTATCTGGAAGAGTTCCGTAGAATCTGTAAAGTTCAAAAAATAGATTCTGGGTTTAAAAGTGACCTTGAGAAAGCCATATTTTATCAGCGTCCATTAAAATCTCAAAAAGGCTTAATTGGTAAATGCCCTTTTGAAAAAAACAAACCAAGATGCTCTGTTTCTCATCCTCTATTTGAAGAGTACAGAATGTTATGCTTCATTAATAACATTAAAATAAAGACTCCGGATGATGAAAAATTACGTTTTTTAAATCCTCTAGAAAAAAAGGAGATTGAACCATTATTTTACAGAAAGAGTAAAGAACATTTCGATTTTGAAGATATAGCAAAGCTACTGGCACCCAAAAAACAGTACAAATATTATAAATCAAGAGAAAAGCACTCTGAAGATTATTTATTTAATTATTCGATGAAAACAACTGTTTCCGGATGCCCCGTTTCTGCAAGATTTGAAAGCATTTTTGGAAAGAACTGGAAAGATTTAAAGATTGAACACACCAGAAAAAACGATGGTAAATTGTCATTTATTGACATTTATGATGTATGGCATGTTTTATTCACATTTGATAATGAAGAGAAATTAACAGAGTTTGCTCAGGCAAAATTATGCTTACAAGATGAAAAGCTAAAAGAGTTTGTACATAAAATCCACTTAAAACATGATTATGCTTCCTTAAGTTTAAAAGCAATTAAAAAAGTGTTACCGTATTTACGTGAAGGTTTAATTTATTCTCATGCCATATTTTTAGGAAATATGGGGAATGCAATTTCTCAAGAAATTTGGAGTCAGGAAGAGAATAGAAAAATTATCCAACAAGAGATACTTGAGATAATTAAAAATCAAAATCAAGAAAAGCAAATTATTGAAGTTGTAAACGGTTTAATTAAAAAATGTAAAGACAATAAATGGTATTGGAGCGAAGAAGCTAAAGAAAAATATAAAAAAGATATTGAAAAGAATATAATTTCTGTTTTTGGAACAAGTCGTTGGAACAAATTAGAATTTGAAATTCAAAACGACATTGTTAATAATGCACTAAACAAGTTTAAGGAACAAATTCAAAAGCAAAATGGCAAATCAGGTTTCTTGCAAATAGAAACAATTGACGAAAGAGTAAAAAGTTTCTTAGTAGGTAACTTTGATGCAGAAAAAGAAGATTTAGAAAAATTGTATCATCCTTCTGCAATTGAAGTTTTCAAACAACCATTAAGAGCAGAAGACGGACGTAAATATCTTGGGAGTCCAATGGTCTCAAGTGTTCGAAATCCAATGGCTATGAGAGCCCTGCATCAATTAAGGAAATTGATAAATGAATTAATTAAACAAGACATCATTGATGAGAGAACTAAAATAAATATTGAAATGTCGCGAGATTTAAAAAACGCCAATGAACGAAAAGCTTTGCAAAGTTGGCAACGCGACCGTGAAAAACTCCACAAAGAATATTCGTCCAGGATTCAAGAACATTTTAATAGCGAGGGCATAAAAAGAGAGCCATCCGATGATGATATTTTAAAATATCAACTCTGGGAAGAACAAGAACACAAATGCGTTTATACAGGAAGCAGCATTGGTGTATCAGATTTCTTGGGAAACTCTCCTTCATTTGATATTGAGCATACCATTCCACGAAGCTTGTCATTTGACAATTCTCAACAAAACAAAACCCTTTGTCAAAGTAGATTCAACAGAAATACCAAACGCAATAAAATTCCATCAGAACTGTCAAATCATCATGAAATATTAGAAAGAATTGAAAACTGGAAAAAGAAATACGAAGAACTAGATAAGCAAATACAAAAACAAGTAATAAGATCTAAAACAGCAGCTACAAAAGATTCTAAAGATTCTGCCATTCAGCGCAGACATAAATTGGTTGAAGAAAGAAACTATTGGAAAGGGAAATATGAAAAATTTGCAATGATTGATGTTCCTTCCGGATTTAAAAACAGTCAAATGGTTGATATAGGAATTATCACAAAATATTCTCGATTGTATCTAAAAACCTTATTTGATAAAGTTTATACCGTTAAAGGAAATACGGTGGCCGATTTTAGAGTTATATGGGGATTACAAAAAGAATATGAGAAGAAAGCCAGGGTAAATCACATTCATCATTGCATTGATGCCATTACAATTGCCTGTATGAGCAAACAAAACTATGATAATTTGGCAAAGTTCTATCATGAATCTGAAGAAAGATCAATTGCTGGCGACAATAAAAAACCTCATGTTGCAAAACCATGGCCAACCTTTTCGGAAGATGTTAAAGGAGTTGAAAAAGAAGTTTTGATTTCTCATTATACTCCTGATAACTTACACAAACAAAGCAAGAAAAAACTCAGGAATAGGGGTAAAATTGAAAAAAACATACAAGGTGAGATTATATACCAAAAAGGTGATACGGTAAGAGGTAGTTTACATAAAGAAACCTTTTACGGGGCTATAAAAAGAGAAATAACCAATAAAAAAGGAGAAAAAGAAGAAAAAGTTCTGTATGTCGTTCGAAAGCCAATTGATTCATTAAGTGCAGGTGATATTAAAAATATTGTTGATCATACGGTGCGAGAAAAAGTACAAGCAGCTATTAACGAAAAAGGAATAAAACAGGCGTTAAACGAAACGATTTGGATGAACCAAGAAAAACAAATTCCTATTAAAAAAGTTCGCTGTTATGCACCAACAGTAACCAAGCCCATTCATCTTAAAAACCATAGAGATTTGTCAAAGCATGATTACAAACATTCTTATCATGTTGCCAACGATGGAAATTATTTAATGGCCATTTATGAGGGTGAAGATGACAAAGGAAAGGTCAAAAGAGATTTTGAAATTGTAAATAATCTTAAAGCCGGAGAATACTTTAAACAATCTGTTCAAGAAGTCTTAAAAGCACAAGGAATAAATCATTTGGAAGGATTAGTTCCGCCATCAAAATACATTAAAAACGTCGAAGCTCCATTAAAACAAATTATTAAAACAGGAACGATGGTTTTATTATGGGAAGAAACTTCCGATGAGATTTGGGAATTAGATAATAATCAAAAAAATATTCGATTATATAAAATTGTGAAATTTGATAAAAGTGGGAGGATTTATTTTAGACCACATAATGAGGCAAGACCAGCATCTGAACTTAAAGAAGTTTACAACTTAAATGCAAATAAACAATGCGAACAATTGCGACTTCCCGTAAATAAATTTAATGCTTTAGTTGAAGGATATGATTTTAAAATAAATGTATTGGGACAAATAGAAAAACTAAAATAAATGTTAAAGCGTACGTTGTATTTTACAAAACCAAGCTATTTATCTCTTAAAAACAAGCAGTTGCTTGTTCAAATAAAAGATGATAGTCAAGTTATATCATTACCTATTGAAGATATTGGTTTTATGGTAATAGAAAACATGCAAATTACATTAAGTATGCCTTTAATTGAAGAGTTAATGAACAATAATGTAGCGGTAATATTTTGTAATTCTAAGCATCATCCACAGTCTATGTTATTGAATATGGAGGGGAATCATCAACAAACAGAAGTATACAGGCAACAAGTTGCTGCTTCCGAACCCTTAAAAAAGAATTTATGGAAACAAACCATTATAGCTAAAATAGAAAATCAGGCCAAAGTTTTGGATAAATTAGGGATTAATTCAAATCCTTTGCCACATCTAGCGAAACAGGTTAAAAGTGGCGATACCGATAACCGCGAAGGAATGGCCGCACGTTTATACTGGAAAAAACTTTTTGGTGAAAGTTTTATTCGCGATCGATATGGTGATTGGCCCAATCCATTACTAAATTATGGGTACATCGTTTTACGGGCTGCTGTTGCAAGGGCTTTAACGGGTTCGGGATTATTACCTTCTTTTGGCATATTCCACAGCAATCGTTACAATGCTTTTTGTTTGGCAGACGATATAATGGAACCATACCGGCCTTTTATTGATTTATCAGTATGGGATATCTGCCAAAAATACCCTGATGTTGATTTAATTGAAAAAGAAATTAAGACCGAAATACTTGAAATTCTTTCTGCCGATGTTGCAATGAAAAAACAAACACGTCCGTTAATGATTGCCATTACGCATACAACTGCATCTTTAGCAGCTTGTTTTACCGGAACAAAAAAACAAATTGAGTTTCCGTTCATTGTTTAATTTATGGAATACAACCGTTTAAATGCTTATCATATTATGTGGCTTTTTGTATTTTTTGATTTGCCAACCAATACCAAGAAAGAGCGAAAAGCGGCATCACGATTTCGAAAAGACTTGCTTAAGGATGGTTTCACCATGATGCAATATTCAGTATATATCAGGCATTGTGCAAGCAAAGAAAGTGGGGAAGTACATACCAAAAGAATTAAATCGTGTATACCCGAAAAAGGCCAGGTAAGTATTTTACAAATAACCGATAAACAGTATGGCAATATCATGAATTATTGGGGCATTAAAGAAGATCCATTACCTGAAGGACCCAAACAATTAGAAATTTTTTAATAAATTAGATCGTTCTTTGACATTTTGAAGTTTAATGAATCTACCATTTAAAAAATGGCACATCTCAATCACTTCCTGTGGAATTATCACAAAAATATCAAGCTAATTTTAGCTTTGATATAAGGCTATTCAAGTCAACTGTAAGCCCAGGTTGTGGTTTGATGTAATTTCAGGATCATAAGAAACATCCATCAAGTAGATCTATTGCATCCCAAAGTTGTGGTTTGATGTAATTTCAGGATCATAAGAAACTTACAAGCTCTATTTGTAGTCCAGTTATTTGGTTGTGGTTTGATGTAATTTCAGGATCATAAGAAACAGATCATTCAGACATCCTTCAATGAACCTTGTTGTGGTTTGATGTAATTTCAGGATCATAAGAAACCAGTTCATTAGACACTCGAATAACAAACGAGTTGTGGTTTGATGTAATTTCAGGATCATAAGAAACTACACGGTGACGTTGTATTCCATTACGCTAGTTGTGGTTTGATGTAATTTCAGGATCATAAGAAACACAGACGGAGCAAGCGATGACAAAGCAGTCGTTGTGGTTTGATGTAATTTCAGGATCATAAGAAACATCTTAAAAAGCACAAATGTTGGAAATGGGGTTGTGGTTTGATGTAATTTCAGGATCATAAGAAACAAATGAGCCTGAATGATACGTACATTGAAAGTTGTGGTTTGATGTAATTTCAGGATCATAAGAAACAAAATCTACATTTTTATATCAGCTACTTTTGTTGTGGTTTGATGTAATTTCAGGATCATAAGAAACCTGATCTAAATAGGCTTGGGTAGCGGCTTGGTTGTGGTTTGATGTAATTTCAGGATCATAAGAAACAAAACATAAAAAGATGAAACAAGCAATAAAGTTGTGGTTTGATGTAATTTCAGGATCATAAGAAACAAAAATATCACAGGGATATAATGGTAGCCAGTTGTGGTTTGATGTAATTTCAGGATCATAAGAAACTTGGGGTTTTACCTTTTACAACAAACAGGTGTTGTGGTTTGATGTAATTTCAGGATCATAAGAAACATGAAGGTTCATACAAATGCGGATTGTGGGTTGTGGTTTGATGTAATTTCAGGATCATAAGAAACAAATAGTAGATGATATAGCTAAGTCTCTTAGTTGTGGTTTGATGTAATTTCAGGATCATAAGAAACTACTGGTATAGGGGCTATAATAGTTGCACTGTTGTGGTTTGATGTAATTTCAGGATCATAAGAAACTGCTAACGACGGCACGGGTGACACCTTAAGAGTTGTGGTTTGATGTAATTTCAGGATCATAAGAAACGTATTACTGAGCTAGCAGACGGCTGGTACGTTGTGGTTTGATGTAATTTCAGGATCATAAGAAACTGATTTCCGCGATGGAATGCTTATGGTGGGGTTGTGGTTTGATGTAATTTCAGGATCATAAGAAACGGTACCAGGATTAAATAAAGTAGCGTCTTGGTTGTGGTTTGATGTAATTTCAGGATCATAAGAAACCGATGGCTGGGAATATAAACCACATTATTGGTTGTGGTTTGATGTAATTTCAGGATCATAAGAAACGTAAAAGCATCTTTAAATACAGGAGATAAAGTTGTGGTTTGATGTAATTTCAGGATCATAAGAAACCAATGCTTATTCAAGGAAATCAACAACTAGGTTGTGGTTTGATGTAATTTCAGGATCATAAGAAACATTCATCTGGTTCATCAGGTGTCATTCCGTGTTGTGGTTTGATGTAATTTCAGGATCATAAGAAACCTTTGTGAAGAAACGGTGAAACAATATCGAGTTGTGGTTTGATGTAATTTCAGGATCATAAGAAACGCACTCATAATTTTACCACTTGCCACTAAGGTTGTGGTTTGATGTAATTTCAGGATCATAAGAAACATAAGTAAAATAAACCGCGAAAGCTGGGAGTTGTGGTTTGATGTAATTTCAGGATCATAAGAAACACATATGAATTAAAAAACAATGGGAGTTAGTTGTGGTTTGATGTAATTTCAGGATCATAAGAAACAGCTTCATCCATTACAAGATGTGTCATTAGTTGTGGTTTGATGTAATTTCAGGATCATAAGAAACACAAAACGAAATTGCCGCCACCCCTACAGGTTGTGGTTTGATGTAATTTCAGGATCATAAGAAACCTTACCTATTAACTCCCGTGTTTATGCCTAGTTGTGGTTTGATGTAATTTCAGGATCATAAGAAACTATCTTTGTCTTTATCTTTAGCCCCATTTAGTTGTGGTTTGATGTAATTTCAGGATCATAAGAAACACAAAACGAAATTGCCGCCACCCCTACAGGTTGTGGTTTGATGTAATTTCAGGATCATAAGAAACGTTGACCTTAACTTTGGCAAACCGTCACCAGTTGTGGTTTGATGTAATTTCAGGATCATAAGAAACAATAACAATGGAACAATGGAGCCATGAAAAGTTATGATTTGATGTAATTTTACACTTAAAAAACAATGAGAAATTGCCTTTAAACACAGAATACGCTTCTGCATAACAAAAAAATACTTCTGCAAAACAAAAAAGTGTTGTTGTAAAGCAAAAAACAACCATGCAAAACAAAAAAATGCTTCTGTAAAGCCAAAAAGTGTTATTGTAAGACAAAAAAAGGCCGCCGTATGGCAAAAAGATGTCCATGTAAAAACAAAAAAGTCCCTTGTATAATATAAAGCGGTATCCGCTTCTCCTATTTGTTCACAGACCTTATCTTTATAATACAGCAAAAAAACGCCCCACCGATACGGGACATTTTAAGCTCGAAGGTATTAAGCCATATAGCATATAATACTCCTCCCCGATTTTAAATTTCAGGCCTTTTTTATTCATTTAAACCCATTAAAAATGACCTCTAACAAAATTTTCAATCAAAGCATGCAGGAAATGCGAACCCTGATTACCAATGCCACCGAACAAGCAGAAGTTAAAGCAATGATTGCACCTCATGGCTATACGGATGAAAAAATGCTGGCCCTCAGTAATCTGTTGAAGGAAACCGAAGAATTGGCAAACATCCAGGCCGGGGAATACCTGCAGAAAAAAAATGCCTCAAACGACTATACAGACAGCTGTGTGCTGGCAGAAAAAAATTATGCCAAACTACGTAAAATCTGTAAGTATAAATTAGAACCGGATTCGCAGCATTGGAGCGATTTGGAATTAAGTTCAGCCATTCCGCGCACAGCGGCTGCCGAAATTGCTTATTATCAAAAATTTTACAGCCGTCTATTAAGCAAAACAAACCTGCTTACAGAACTGGCTCCTTTTGGATTCACCAGCGAGCTGATCACCGCCCAAAAGGAACAGCTTGATCAACTGAAAACTTTGTATGATATTCGCGAGAATGAAAGCGGAGAAGCCCAACGGGCTACCAAATTACGCGATGAAAAGTTTAATGAACTCAAAAATGAATGCAAAAAGCTCAAACAATTACTCAAAATTGTATTCGATGGTGCCGATGCCCAGTTGCTTGAGTCGCTCGGAATATTGGTCCGCTCATAATTTTTCAAAAAAATCTTCATTGATCTAAAGCCTCCCGAAATTTCTGGAGGTTTTTTTTATCAAAGCATGCGATGTATCATCATATCATCTTACACAAAAATGCGCCTAAAGCAATTTGAACCATTGCATTGGATCATGCCTCCTATTTAGAAGGCTTTTGTTTGCAAAAGAATAAATCAATTCAGACCTTTGATTGTTCTTTTCCAGGGGCTGTTTGGGAATTCAATTCAGAACAATTCTATGAAAGCTTTCAGCCCTAATATATAGGTCTGCACTTACATGAGCAATATAATTATTAAAACAGCAGCGCAAATTGAAGGTATTCGAAAGAGTTCTCAGTTGGCCGGAAATACCCTTAAATTTATTAGCGATTATGTAAAGGAAGGCGTCAGCACGCTTTACCTTGATGATTTAATGGAGCAATACATGCGCGATCATGGGGCAATTCCTGCAACATTAGGCTACCACGGTTTTCCAAAATCAAGTTGCATATCCGTAAATGAGGTGATTTGTCATGGCATTCCAAACGAAAAAACCATTTTAAAAGATGGTGATATCTTAAACATCGATGTAACTACAATTCTTGATGGTTACTTTGGCGATACCAGTACCATGTTCACCATTGGCAATGTTTCGAAGCAGGCTTCTAAATTGGTTGAGCATACAGAGCATGCCTTATATTTAGGTATTGAGCAGGTAAAGCCTGATAATTATTTTGGAAATATTGGTTTCATTATTGGTCGTTATGCCAAATCAAAAAAATACAGTGTAGTATATGAGTTCTGTGGCCATGGTGTGGGTATTAAATTTCACGAAGAACCACAGGTTGATCACATCGCTCATCGGAACTCTGGCGAGATCATGAAGCCGGGTATGATTTTTACCATTGAGCCCATGATTAATATGGGTAAATCGCGTGCCGTCATCGATAAGAAAGATGGCTGGACAGCTCGTACCATTGACCATAAATTATCAGCACAGTTTGAGCATACCATTTTGGTAACCAAAGAAGGGTATGAGATTCTTAGCGATGTTGGTGAATACAATATTTTCAAATAAACATCGAGGTTTAAAACAAATAAAGGATAAAGAGAAAAGGGATTATAGCAAACTTTATTGCTCAAAATTTTTTATTCATATTCAATAGATGTGTTTATCTTTATAAGCTTAACGAGCTAAGCTTACAGTCATTATGATGATAAAAAATCAAATTCCATTTCTTTTACTATTTCTTTTGATGATTACTTTTTTTAAAAATGCTGCAGCTGAAACATCAAACGCAAGCAATCGTCAAACCAACCAGCTACTTACCTTAATTCAAATAAATACGATAAACCTAAATACTGGGGTAGTTTCCCAGCTTTTTCAAAACTATGATGTCATTGAAAATAAGGCCTATGAAATAAGATTGGTTGTAAATGATAAGGAACTTAGCAAACTGAAAAAGGCGGGTCATCAAATTCAAATAATTAGAAAAGGATCACCTTTAAAAGAACGACTTAAAACCTCCGATTTAAAATCATTACCAACAGGATATCAGAGTTTAGAGGAGATGTATGCTCAAATGCAAGAGGTGGCTACTGCTTATCCTGACATTGCAAAACTCATAGATGTTACCTCAGCTTATGATATGCCAGCAACTTTTGAAGGTCGTCATTTATATATTCTGAAAATTTCTGATAATGTAAATCAGGAAGAAGATGAGCCGGATGTGTTAATTGTAAGCAACCATCATGCCCGTGAAGTGGTGACTCCGGTTATTGCACTCCATGCCATTGAACAGCTTACAAGTAATTACGGAACTGAACCGGAAGTAACAAGTTTGGTTAATAATCATGAAATCTGGATTGCTCCGACCTGGAATCCGGATGGCTACAATTATATGTATCATGTTGATGATATGTGGCGTAAAAACCGTCGGGTAGGAGAATACGGAATTGGGGTCGATCAAAACAGGAATTATCCGTTTTTATGGGACAGTGACCATTCCGGATCAACGGATATGTCGTCAAATATTTACAAAGGACCTTCGGCTGGTTCAGAACCCGAAACCCAAACCATGATTACTTTTAGTGAAGATCAGAGGTTTGAAAAAGTAATGGATTTTCATTCAAGTGGCAGACAGGTTCTGTGGGGGTATTATGATCCCAACCATCCATTTGATGCATATCTGCAATCTGAAGCTTTAAATCTGGCCATGAGTACATCCTATTTTGGAACAGATAACATCAGACGACCAAGTTCTAATGGAGAGCATTATCAATGGCAACTGGGGAAAAATGGAAGCCAGGCTTTCTTGATAGAGACCCATACAGAATTTAGCCCTTCGTATGAAAGTGCTCAAGAAGAAGCAGTGCAGGTTTGGCAAGGAATTAAGTGGTTTTTAGAGCGTAAAATTCCATTATCAGGTCACATCACTGATTCCATTACTGGTGAACCCTTGGAGGCAAGTATTGGCTTTAAAGGGATTTATTTTCAGAATGACGAGGCTAATTTTAGTGATAAACGTTATGGATATTATCATCAATTTTGCCCGCCGGGCACTTTTACCATGAGATTTTCAGCCGAAGGCTATACAAATGTTGAGAAAGAAATGACCATTTTTGAAGATTCTGCACTTAAGTATGATCTTAAGCTCTCGCCAATGATTACCGGAATTGAAGAATTGAATTCGCGCAATGATTTAATTAAGGAGTCAGTTTCTTTTTACCCGAATTTCCCAAATCCGTGTAATGGAGGAACATATTTATCATATGACTTAAATAGCGCTTCTGATATCCGTCTTGAAATTTATGACACCCAAGGCAGATTGGTTAGCATGCTTGCAAATGAATATCAACTTCCTGATTATTATAAATATTATTGGAATTTAAAAGATCAAAAAGGGCAGAAGCTTAGTGATGGAATCTACATTGGTAAGCTAACCATAAAGAATAAAAACGGCTCTGCACAAAAACACATTAAAATTCTTGTACAAAGCCGGAAGTAGGAAGTCTGAAATATCTTGCTTAATATTTTGGTTTAAATGATATCTCCAAAAAATACTGCATTCCCAAAAATCTTATTGGTTCCATACCAAACCCCTCTAAAATTCGTATTGTCCATAATTGAAATAACAATCCCATTTCCTATTTTATGAGTTGATAAAAATGCCGCCCCTTTAATTCGTTCATTGTTTTCATCCGAAACATAGCCACTCAACAAAGGATCGTTGGTGTATCTGAAAGGGGTATCATAAGGGTTTTTCGTTATTTCAGCTACCATATCACCGCTTTTAAATACGGGCACAACAGCTCTGTTAAATCCATAAGCCAAAGGATGTGATAAATCCATTTCTACATTAAAAATAGCTCCGTTAATCGCTTGTACATTTGCTATGGCACGTCGATCAATATAATTTGGCCATGGATCTTTATTTGCTACCTTTTCTTTAAATTTTTGATCAAGCTCAAAAACATCATTCACCCATTTCGAAGCAGCTTTATAAGCAATCAAAGTGCCTCCTTTGGCAACCCATTGTTTAAGTTTTAATATTGTTTGGGCCGATAAATTATAACTTCTTGCACCCGGTATGATGATGGTATTATAAACGCTATAATCCAAACGACCAAATCGGGTGGCAGGAACCATATTAACTGGTACTGAATAACGAGTGTCGAGTAAATGCCAAATTTCGCCGGCATCACTTGCACTGATTCCACCTTCAATCAACATCAAAACTTCCGGTTTAGATATTTTTACAAAATCGTTACTTCCTGCATCTATCCCTTGATCTGTCCAGCCAGTAGCTAAACCATAAATGTCAAGACCATTAGCTTTTGCAATTTGTTCCAGTTCTGTTTTAATTTCACTTAAGCTTAATTTTTGGCGTTCAACGGGTATTTGAATGCTCCCGTAACTAAATTCTAAACTTAGATTTTTATCCTGATATTTATAAGGTCTTTTGGCCACCCTAACTGTAATCCCTTTTGTAAGTAACTTTGATACTGCCCTTGGTGCATAATATTCATCCCAGGCAAAAGTCCATGCAATCGGGTCATTTGATCCTTTTACAGATCCCTCATAAATATTTAGATCATCAAGCATCCTGCCTTTAATTTGAGCAACACTTTTTATGCTTTTTATTTCGGTGTAAGGGATATTAAATGACATGGGTAGATTCCAGGTCGATACATCGTAAAAAGTTTTATCACTAAAGTATCTTGCTTTTTCAAACAATGATTTCAACAGCAGATAATTCTTTTGCTCACAAGGCACCACATAGGAATATTCTTTGGCAAACTGATTTGTTCCATCCGAATAATCACTTTCCAATTGATAAACATCAATTTGATGCATCTGTAGAATATTCAGGAATTCCGCAGTTTTTGCTTTGTCATACATTTCACCAAAAACATAGGCTTTTACATCATCTTTCTTGGCTTCATCTAAGGCCAAATAATAAAACTCTTTTTGATAATTAAGAAGCTCGATCCGATTGGCCATAGCACCTTCAATTGACGACATGCTCACCTCAAACTGGTTTTTAATGGAGTAAGGAAAATTCATTTGTCCCAGAGGGGCATCTCTCTTAAATCCCCTCAAACTGGCTTGCTCAAATAAAATTCCTACACCACCATTTACATCCGGATACGAGGATCCTTTACCAAAATAAAAATCATCAAAACCCTCTTCTGAATAATACAAGGTTTTTATATTGTCCAGTTTTTTTGCATGGAATTTTGCAATTTTCCTGGTAAGCTCATAATTCTTGAGTGGTGTGAGCGGATTGTTTCTGCTCGGAACTCCTGGTTGAAAAAAGAAAGTTGAAGATGATCCCATTTCATGATGATCGGTTAACAGATTGGGCATCCACTCATGTTGCCTTTTAACACGTCCTCTGGATTCGGGATTCGTCAATAATAAATAATCCCGATTCATATCAAACCAATAATGATTGGTTCGGCCACCTGGCCATGTTTCATTAAAAATACGTCCATCTCCATTATTAACAGAAGTTTTACTTTTATTTATATTCACCCAATTGGCATGACGCTGAACCCCGTCGGGATTTAAAGCCGGATCAATAATTATCACCGCATTATTTAAGAGCTCATTAATTTCAGGACCTTGAGCTGCTGCCAGATAATAGGCGGTTAAAAGGGCTGAGTTTACAGCGCTTGATTCATTGCCGTGAATGGAATAGCCTAGGATAATAACCACAGGCATTTCATCAACTTTAATTTCATGTGATATTTTTGGATCAGACAATTTCTTATGATCAGCTTTAATTTGATCTAATGAATTATGATTTTCAGGACTGGTCACAATCAGGTTGTATAATGGCCTGTTTTCATGGCTCCTCGCATATTCTTCGAGTATCATCCTGTTAGAAGATGCGGACAATATTTTGATGTATTCAACTAATTTATCATGGCTTACCAACATTTCTCCCACTTCAAATCCCAGAACAGATTTCGGAGTTGGGATTGACTGTTTGTAGGTAACATTTTGAGGTAAATAATAATCCAAACTCACTTGTGCATGGATTATTCCAACAAAAAAAATTGAGGCTAAAATTAATGTGATCTTTTTCATCTTGCTTTTTTAATTAAAATTCTAAATTGAAAACTTATTTCCTGTCTATTACAACTCCGTTTTTTTATAAGATTAACTCAAATAAAGATCGAATTTATTAAAAATATCTACTTACATAGAAGTATCTCTATATTTATTAAATTGGTTTTGAATATACTATATGAAACAGGCGTTTCTTTATATGAAAATGGAACAAACTAATCTAAAATATGATGATTTTGAAATAGGGTGATAACCCCATAAGGTTATCCTAAACAATTACTTTTAAGTAGTATTATATAACCGCCTAATTAAAAAACCAAAAAATGAAATACAGAAGAATTAAAACCATCATTCTTAGCACCTTCATATTGATTGCTTCACAAGGCTTTTCGCAGGAAATATTTACTGCAATTACCCAAGGCAAAACCGAAATGGTTAAACAGCTCATCGAAGCAGATGTAAACCTTGTCTTAAAAAAGAACAGACGTGGTTTCTCTCCCATTCATTTTGCAGCAAACTTTAATCAGCTGGAAATTACAAAGATATTGATTGAAAATGGTGCAGATTTCAATGAATTAGGACCTTTTGGCCGCCAACCCATACACTGGGCAGCAGCCTCAAGAAGCGATGAGGTTTTGAAATACTTACATCAACTTGGTGCCGATCTAAATTGCAAGGATGAAACCAATAAAACCCCTCTATATTTGGCTGTGACCCGTGTACGAAAGAATAATGTTGATTATATTTTGTCTCAAAATCCTGAAATTTACATGAAAGGTCGGACTGGTTTTGAACTTTTATATTTTGCCATTGCCGGAAATTACACCCCCATTATTGACCAATTCCTGAAAGCAGATTTTGATTTACAAAATGTAGCTGAAGATGGTTCCAGCTTAATGCTTGCTGCTGCTCAAAGTGGAAGCCCGGAGATGATTACCAAATTTTACAATTTAGGGCTTGACCTCAACCAAAGAAATGATTTTGGGGAGGCCCCAATTCATATTTCAATCACCCAGAAGAACCTGGATGTATTGGAGAAATTACTGGAATTAGGAGCCGATGTTAACTTAACAAACTTTGTAGGGCAGAATGCTTTAAGTATGGCGATTAAAAATGACTCAACCGAATATGCAATCTATCTGAAATCAAAAGGTGGGGTACAACTTCCTACAGTTACAATGAATTTAGATTATCCGGCATTCGAGGCTCCCGGAATGGAACCAAAATTGCTCGCACCAGGCTTAATTTCAACCCCCAATATGAACGAAAGGGATGCAATGTTTTCTCCTGATACGGATGAGTTCTATTTTTCACGACATTCGGCAGCAAACAGGATGCAAATGACCATCAAGAGAATGACCAAAACAAATCAAAGCTGGTCATATCCTGAAACCGCTAAGTTCTCAGGAAGTTACAGTGATGGTGAATGTTTTATTACTTCCGACAATAAGAATTTATACCTGATTTCGAAGCGTCCACATGATGGGAGTGAAAAACCTTCAACCTGGGAAATCTGGGTAGCTGATCGCGTAAATGAAGAATGGGAAAATTTTAGACTATTTGACACCACCAATTTAAAAGGTTGTTTCTACCCCAGCATTTCAAACAACAATGAAATTCTTTACACAAGTGCTGACAATGATTTATTTCTGGCAAAGCTGAAAAATGGCAAAGTTGAAAGTCCCAAAAAACTGGGGAAAGAAATCAATACCGAAGCCGGAGAGTACAATGCCATGATTTCGCCAAAAGGTGATTATATTATTTTTACCTCCCATGGATTTGATGATCAATATGGAGCAGGCGATTTATATATCAGTTTCAGAAATAGCGATCAAAGCTGGACACCTTCTCTAAATATGGGTCCATCTATTAATACAGAAGCACTAGAGTATTGCCCAAATATTTCTCCCAATGGGAAGTATTTTTTCTTCACAAGTAACAAAAAAGGAACAGAAGATATTTATTGGATGGATGCAGCCATAATTGATCAATTAAGGGAAAAAGCCTTTGGTGAAAATCAAGATTAGTTTGGAATAATAGTTGTTTTATTTAACTGATTAACTGTTGATTGTTTAACCAAATATTAACCTAAGATTGTATATTATGAAAAAAACAATAGGACTACTCTTAATACTTCTTTTGCCTGCTTTCTTAATGGCACAGAAAGAGTGTAAAGTTTTAGTAGATGACTTAAAAGGAGAATACAGAGGTGAATGTAAAAAAGGATTGGCTCATGGAGAAGGGTCAGCACAGGGAAAACACATTTATACCGGCTCATTTAAAAAAGGCTATCCTGACGGCATTGGGAAATACATTTGGAGTGGAGATGATTATTACGAAGGAAGTTTTAAAAAGGGGAAGAGACATGGTTTTGGGAAACATTATATGATGACGGATGGGAAGAGTAGCTTTATTGAAGGTTACTGGAGTAATGATGCCTATATCGGTAAAAACAAAAAACAAAAAAAGTATAATACCATTAGCAAAGCAGGAATTGAACGAGTATCTTATTCATTTAAAGGAGACAATGGTACCAATGAAGTTATCATTCGCTTTAAGCGAGCAGGAGTTGAGGTTTTTAGCGAGATACAACAACTTAGTATGTCGGCCAATAGCGGAGATGAGGTAACTTCATCAAGTAGATTTGGATACGAAAATGTAGAATTCCCATTTAATGCAAACCTCTCTTTTGCAGCTCCGGCAAAAATGGATATCAGTGGCATGACCATCCAATGCCGATTAAATTTCGAAATATTTATTAAGGGAAGTTGGGAAGTCAGCGTTTATATATAAAAACTTTTACAATAGATTTGATTGGCCGAATAATCATTTGATTATTCGGCTTTTTATTGTCGAGCATTTTAGCCTTTATTACTTTTCAAAGTTTCATGATAGGGTATTTCTCTTTCAATCAATCATATAAACTCTACAACTATAGTTTGCTTTGTAATTCTTGTTAAACTAAATCTACTACTCATGAAAACATTTATTTACATACTCGGACTTTGTTTAATTCCACTTACAAGCATGTCACAAGAAGAAAAACCCGTTTTGGTTTCCGAACTTCAAGGTGAATACAGGGGCTTGCTTGAAAATGAGTTGGCCAGTGGTTATGGTTCGGCCAAAGGCGAAAATATTTATATAGGCGAGTTTAAGAAAGGTTACCCTCATGGTAAGGGAAAATATATTTGGGCTGGAGATGATTATTACGAAGGAAGTTTTAAGAAAGGGAAAAGGCATGGATATGGAAAGCAATTTTTAATACTAAACGGAAGAAGTAGTTATATTGAAGGGATCTGGAAGGGTGATAAATACATTGGGAAATCGAATCATGAAAAGGGCTATAAAGTTACCCGAAAATTCGGGGGCATCGACAGGATCAGTTATATCTATAAAGGCAAAGGTGGAATGGATGAGGTTTCGATCAGACTCATGAGGAGCGGAGCAAGTAAAAAACCTTTAAACAGGTCATTTTATGCAAGTAGTGGAGATGTTCTGGAAATAAACTTTCCTTATAAATACAGTATTCAGAATATTGATTTTCCTTTCAATGGACAGATGTTATTTTATGTTCAAAGTAAAACAAGTCAGGCTTTAATTAAGTGCGAATTGGATTTCGAACTCATTCGTAAAGGAAGCTGGGATATTATTATATATGTATGAGGTTTAAATTTGTTGTATCTTTATCTTAACTTAAACCCCTCAGGATGAAGTACTCAATTATAATAACCCTGCTCTTATTCCTATTTAATCCTACCTTTGGGCAAGATGCCCAAAAATGTAAAGTTAAACTGGCTAACCTCCAAGGAGAATACCGTGGTGGTTGTAAAAAAGGATTGGCCAGTGGTCAGGGATCAGCAAAAGGCAAACATATCTACACCGGTGAGTTTAAAAAAGGATATCCTGATGGTGAAGGGAAATACATCTGGAGTGGGGATGATTATTATGAAGGTAGTTTTAAGAAAGGGAAAAGAAATGGCTTTGGTAAACATTATATGATTGTTGATGGTAAAAGCAGCTTTATTGAAGGTTACTGGAGAAATGACGCCTATATTGGCAAACAATTAAAACGACAAGAATGCATTACTATCACTAAAACAGGAATTGATCGTGTTATCTATAAATATAGAGGAGATCTACCTGTAAAAAACGTAATTAATATTCTTTTCAAAAGAGGAGGAAGAACAATAAGAACAGACATTAACATTCAATCGTGCATCGGATCAAGTGGTGAATTTATCAGTCTGAATGATTATCATTTTGAGTATATGGATTTTCCGTTTACTGCTAATTTAACTTTTAGCGCACCCGGAAAAATGTTGACCATGAGTATGTTAGGATCACTAAAATTCAAAATAGTTGAGCCTGGAAGCTGGGATGTGATCATTTATATCTAAAATTAATCAGACTTTTTTCCTCCACTTTCAGAGTCATAAATTCAAGCCATATTTTGAAATGAAGAATTTGTAGTACTTTTGTTTTCTACTAAAACCATAAAAATGAAGTACTACGTCTTTATCATACTATTCCTATTCCTGTTAATTAATGTTCAAGGGCAAAATGTTCAAAAATGTGAAGTAAAACTACCCGATCTCCAGGGCGAGTATAGAGGTGAATGTAAGAAAGGCTTGGCTGACGGTCAGGGATCGGCAAAGGGTAAACATATATATGAAGGCGAATTCAAGAAAGGTTACCCACATGGCGAAGGCAAATACATTTGGAGCGGTGAAGATTATTATGTTGGCAGTTTCAGAAAAGGGAAAAAAGATGGGTTCGGGAAGCATTATATGATGACGGATGGGAAAAGTAGTTTCATCGAAGGATTTTGGAAAAATGACAGCTATATCGGCAAAGAAAAAAGAGAACAAAAATATTCTACCTTACGAAAAACTGGCATTGACAGAGTTTCATATATCTACAAAGGCGACGGTCATGGAACCAATGAAATAATGATTCGATTCAAGAGAGGCGGATCTGGTTCTCGATCTATGATTTCAAGCCCATCTCTTATGGGATCTACGGGAGATTTCATTGATCAAGGCGAAAAATACGGTTTCCAAAATGTGGAATATCCCTTCAAAGCAACATTGAGTTTTACGGCTCCCAACAAAACCAATTCAATGTATATTCTGAGTACTCTTAATTTTGAGATTATGAAAGAAGGTAGCTGGGATGTTGTTATTTATTTCTAAGATTACCCCAAAAAGAATCTTTAAAAACTGAGTTCAATCGTGCTACCTTTTCCTTCTTCCGAAACCGCATAAATGTTTGCATTGTGCAATTTCATGATTTGTTTCGATAGGCTTAACCCAATTCCAGAGCCTTCTTTTTTGGTTGTAAAAAACGGCACAAATAAATTATCGAGAATTTCATCACTCATACCGCACCCATTATCAATAATCTGGATTTTAAATCCTTCATTCAAATTGGTGCGTAAAATAATTTCGATTCGTGGTTTATTTATGTCCGCAACAGCTTCAATAGAATTTCTTAATACATTGATTAAAACCTGTTCAATTAATTTTAAATCGATTTTATATTTGAAATCTAATTTGTTCTTTTCCCATAAGATTTCGATGTTGTTTTTATTAATTTCGGGCTTGTGTAAATCGAGCACATGATCAATCAATTCATTAATCGAAACCTCTCTGAATTTTGGAGTCGTAACCGATGTGTAGCTTTTGGTTACCCTTACAAAATCGACGATGCCCTTGCTTCTTTTTTCAATGGTTTTTAAGCTCAGCTTTAAATCTTCTTCCTCTTCTTGATTTAAATCAGACAATGGTTTTACATTGCCTTTCTCATCAACAAGCATTTGATTAATGACACTCGCAAGGGTTGAAATTGGAATGGAAGTATTCATGATTTCATGCGTCAAAACCCTCACCAACTTCTTCCACGAATCCAATTCCTGTTCTTCTAATTCAGCTTTAATATCCTGAAATGAAATTAATTTATAAGCTTGGTCTAGCAATGAAAATTCTGCGGCATGGATTGCAATATTAAACGATTGCTCGCCTTTCCTTAATTTTACCAGAGACTTTTGTCCCCCCTTTAATTTTTTGATACTTTGATATAAATCTTCATCAAACTGTTTAACAACCTTAATACTTTTGAAACTTTTACGGTTAAATAATTTTTGGGCAGGTCGATTTGCAATGACTATATTTTCATTTTCATCTAAACAAATAAGAGCAGTATTAATGTGCTCAACAATGGTTTGAAGATAGAGGTGATTTATTTCTTTTTCATTCCTCAGCTTTTTGAAAACATCCAAAATGTTTGAGAATGCCATTCCAAGGCTATCATTTTTACCATCCTTAGAATAGCTCCCCGTAAAATCATTATAATTTATGGATGATAAAAAATTTGACAAGCGATTTTGCCACCGCTCGATGTAACGAATTAGAAAAACTGTTGTAATAATGATAAGCAAAGCCAACCAAAAGCTAACCAGCCAGTAGGGAGTCAGTAAAGCAAAATACACCAAACCAAAAGCTAGGGCAATGATGAACAATATCGATAGGAGAATAACTATCCTGAACTTCTTAAATACCATATTTCTTCATTTTACGATACAAAGTGCTTCTTCCTATTTTTAATGCTTCCGCAGCATTAGATAAATTTCCCTTGGTTTTAACCAAAGCATTTTTAATGGCTTTTATCTCAACATCTTCCATGCTCGAATTTTCTTCTAATTCATAACTGAGTTCTGATTCAGATTTTAGTAAGAATGAAGAGGATGTAAGCTCGTTTGAGCTACTCATAATTACGGCTCTTTCAACCACATGCTGAAGTTCTCTAATGTTGCCCGGCCAATGATATAATTGTAATTTTTTGATGGCGCTATCCGAAACAATCTGATTTTGTTTTCCATATTTAATCTTAAAGCTGTCATGAAAATGTTTAACCAAAGTGGGGATGTCCTCAATTCGCTGCCGGAGAGGAGGAAGATTTATTTCTACAGTATTGATCCGATACAGGAGATCTTGTCTGAAATCATCACTCGCAACCATTTGGTAAATGGGTTTGTTGGTTGCACAAATAAGGCGAACATCAAAATGCACAGGTTTATTTGAGCCAATTTTATATAAAACCCTGTTTTGGATGACCGTTAATAATTTGGCTTGAAGCGGCAATGAAAGATTGCCAATCTCATCCAAAAATAAACTCCCCCCTGATGCGACTTCAAATCTTCCCATCCTTTCTTCGTAGGCATCAGTAAAAGCTCCCTTAACATGTCCAAAAAGTTCAGCTTCAAAAAGAGATTCGGATATGGATCCCAGATCAACATTAATGAAACTTTTATCTTTTCTTAAAGAGGCTTTATGAATCATGCGGGCAATTAATTCTTTTCCGGTTCCGTTTTCGCCCAGAATAAGGACATTTGCATCAGTTGCCGCTACTTTATGAATGGTTTCGAAGACCGGCTGCATGCTCTTGGCCTTGCCAATAACCTCATCAAACTGCTGATTCGCATCATCGGACAATATTCTTTTCTCTGATTTCAGATTTTTGATTTCTTTTCTTGATTGGCTCAGTTTATAAACATTGAGTACAGATGCCGATAATTTTTGCACTTCCCAAGGCTTAACTATAAAATCGATGGCTCCCAATTTCATGGCTTCAACGGCAAGTGAAATATCTCCGTAGGCTGTATTCATTAAAACATGAATTTCCGGGTCGAACTCCATGAGTTTTTTCAACCAAAACAGCCCCTCTTTTCCGCTGGTATTTCCGGCTTTAAAGTTCATGTCCAATACCACAACATCATAATCATCTGCCTTCATCTGATCAATAAGTTGATCTGGATTGCTAAGTGTGCTTACCTTCTCAAAAATGGGTTTTAGGATGAGTTTGGCCGTATGAAGAACATCTTCATCGTCATCAACAAAAAGCACCTTTCCCTCTTTTATCTTCATGATTAATTGTATTTCATTCAAATATACAAACTGTGTCATTATGAACCAAACGATCTGTTCATTTTGACACAAAGCATGTGATTGTCTAATTGGGGGTGATTCTTATATGCACATAATGAGGTGATTGTGGGTTTTGGCACAACATTGGCTTCCACCAAATAGAATCTAAATCTCAAAACACATGATTAAATATTATTTAAAATTCGCTCTCCGGAACATTCTTCGGCAGAAAATCTATTCAGTCATTAATATATTGGGACTTGCCATTGGCTTGTCATTGTTCTTGATCATTGGCCTATATGTTAAAAATGAATATTCATATGACAGAAGCAATACCCAATACAATCATATTTACCGCATGGAGTTTGGAGATTGGTGCGTCATTCCACCTGGTTTTGCCGAAATACTTGACGGTCAAATCCCTGAGATCAATAAAATTACAAGGGCTATTTACACACGAAATCTACTGATTAATCATGAAGGATTTCTTGCAAATAATAGCGAAGGGGTTACTGTAAATCATACGTTTGGAGTTGATTCAACTTTTTTCGAAATTTTTGATGCAGAATTTATATCAGGATCTGCAACAAACTCTCTTAAAGACCCCCTTACAATTGTACTTACAGAAAGTACGGCAAAAAGAATATTTGGTGATAAAGATCCCTACAACCAGGAAGTTAAGGTTAACAACTCAATTAGAATGAAGGTTGATGGGGTTATTAAGGACTTAAAAAACTCGCATTTTAAATCTGAAGCTTTTGTCTCAGTGACAAGTTATAATGTATTTCAGGGTGAGGGTACCACCAGCAACCTAACTTCGTCTAATTATTTAACTTACTTCTTATTCAACAAAGGTTTTAATACAGATGTGATTCGCACCAAAATTTTTAACTTTTTTGCAGAATATAAAGAGTCTGAAATTTTAGACGAAGGCGACACCGAGGAGTTTATTGTATTGCGTCCTTTATCAGATATTTACTTTTTTAAAGAGGCTCAGTATGAGGGCGGTATTAAACATGGTAATAAGCCAGTGGTTAAAGCTTTTACAATCATTGCTCTATTTATATTACTCATTGCATGTATAAATTTTATCAATTTAACCACTGCACGTGCAGCAATAAGAACAAAAGAGGTTGGTATGAAAAAGGTGGTTGGTTCAAGCCGATTCAGTTTAATTATACATTTTATTACAGAATCGATAATGATTAGTGCCTTTGCAATGCTTATTGCCATCACCATTTTGCAAATTCTGCTGCCGGAATTTAACAATATTGCCCTGACCAATCTTAGCATCAATTCCATTTTTTCTGCGAATGGTATGATGTTTATTATCGCACTTTCAATTTTGCTTGGTATAATTTCAGGTCTTTATCCTGCATTTTATTTAAGTTATTTTAGCCCGATTTTGGCTTTAAAAGGAGTTACGAGCCGAGGAAATACTGCTGCTGTTTTCAGGAAAGCCCTCATATCTTTTCAGTTCGTTATAGCTTCTGTTCTTATCAGCGGAACTTTGGTCGTCAATAAGCAAATTAATTATTTGAAAAATAAAGATCTCGGCTTTAATAAAGAACAGGTTGTAAACCTAAGGATAAGAGGTTTGAAGACAGAAGAATTTGCCCAATTTAAGTCAAGGTTACTTCAAATTCCGAATGTGATGTACGCCTCATTTTCACACGGAATTCCGGGCCATACACGAAATACCAATACATTTACCTGGAAGGAAGAACCGATTACAACAAGAGTAACATCTGTTGATGCAGATTTTTTCAGACTTTATGATATTAAGTTCACTGATGGGGATGCCGACAATTGGGAGTTCGATTCAGAACAACGAAAATCAGTTGTAATAAACGAAACTCTTGCAAAAAGAATTGGATGGGAAAACCCGGTAGGAAAAGTGATTAACAGAAATTTCAACCCGAGTCATTTTATGAATTCAAGTTTTAAAATTGTAGGCGTATTTAAAGATTTTCATTTAGAATCATTGCATACACCGATTGTACCACTTGCCATCTGTCGAGACGATAATACACACTATCAAATAAGCATAAAAATAAGCAACAGGCAAATCCCCGAAACCTTAGAAGAAATAGAAAAAGCATGGACTGAATTTATTCCGGATTTTCCTTTCCGATACAGTTTTCTTGACCTACAGTTTGATCAGATGTATAAATCAGAAGAACGCATGCAAAAAATTGCCATCTATTTTTCAATTCTGGCCATTTTTATAGCCTGTTTGGGTTTATTTGGTTTATCTGCTTTTATGACACAACGCAGGTTTAAAGAAATCGGCATCAGAAAAGTTTTGGGATCCAGCATTGGCCAGATCGTAATCAAACTTTCGCATGAGTTTTCAATTTTGATTTTAATTTCAAATGTTATAGCCATTCCAATTTCGTGGTATGTGCTCACAAAATGGCTCGAAGACTATCCTTATCACGTAAGTGTTAGATGGTGGGTGTTTCCAATTGCGATTGTAATTACATTTATAGTGGCACTTACAACGGTTAGCTTTCACTCATTAAAGGCAGCACTGAACAACCCGGCAGAAGCTATTCGCCATGAGTGATATATAAAATTATCATTAAATAATTATTTAATAAAAATTTTGTTGAATAATAAAAATATGTATCTTTGCAGCCCGAAATTCATAGACAGATAAACTATAAACAACGTAAATTAGTATGGCTAATCATAAATCATCAATCAAAAGAATCAGATCTAACGACGTTAAGAGACTACGTAACCGTTATCATTCTAAGACAATGAGAAATGCAGTTCGTAAATTCAGAGCTATTACTGAAAAAACTGAGGCAGTTGAAAAACTTCCAAAAATGGTGGCAATGATTGATAAATTGGCTAAGAAATCAATTATTCACAAGAATAAAGCTGGTAACTTAAAATCTAAATTGACCAAACTTACAAACTCTTTGTAAATATTACCGAAGACAATATAAACTCTAAAGGCCTCTTTTCCAGAGGCCTTTTTTTGTTTAAATGCCTTATATTTGTATTTGGGTTAAAAACTTTTTTATGGAAAATAAAAAGGACTACCCCATTACACAATGGGCAGAAGATGACCGTCCCCGCGAAAAACTTCTATTAAAAGGCAAAAACGCATTGAGTGATGCCGAACTCATAGCCATCTTGATGAGATCAGGTAACAAAAACAATTCAGCCGTTGATTTGGCAAAACAAATCCTTGATCATTCAAACAACAACTTAATCGAGCTTTCAAAGTTTACAGCTGCAGACTTACTTCACTTTAATGGGGTTGGTGAGGCCAAGGCATTATCCATTATTGCTGCACTAGAACTTGGGCGAAGGAGGAGGGGTGCAGAAGTTATCGAGCGAAAAACCATCAGTAGCTCAATGGATGGTTTCAATTATTTTATGTCGATCATCGAGAATTATAAATATGAAGGCTTCTGGCTGCTCTTGCTAAATCGTGCCAACAAAATTATTAAGCATGTGCAAATTAGTGAAGGTGGAGTTTCGGGAACGGTTGCAGACCCCAAAAAGATCTTTAAACTTAGTATCGAAAACAGTGCCAGCGGAATTATTTTATGTCATAATCATCCGTCAGGTAACATCAAACCCAGCGAACAAGATCTCAAGCTTACCAAAAAAATAAGTGAAGGCGGACAATTACTTGATATAAATGTACTCGACCATCTCATTATTGGAGATGAAAAATACTTTAGTTTCGCAGATGAAAATTTGATGTAAACCCTGATTTCTATTCAAACCACACTAATGTCGTGAAAATCAATTTTTCATCAAATCCTGGTTGTTAAAATCAATTAATTTTTCTATTTTTGCACACCCATTTGTGGGAGCTCTGTTAAAAGAGCCGGAAATACATCAAAATCAAGTAATAACAAACAAATTAACATTAAAATGATGAACCAATACGAAACCGTTTTCATTATGACTCCCGTTTTGTCTGATGAACAGATGAAGGAAGCGGTAAAAAAGTATCAGGATTTCTTGAAAGAGAAAGGGGCTGAAATTGTTCATGAAGAGCACTGGGGCTTAAGAAAATTAGCTTATCCAATCCAGAAAAAATCGACTGGATTTTATCATCTAATTGAGTATAAAGACTCAGGACAAACCATTCGTGACTTAGAAGTTGCTTTTAAACGTGACGAGAGAATCTTACGCTTTTTAACCGTTAAACTCGACAAACATGCGATAGCATACAACGAGAAAAAACGTAGAAATGCGAAAGAAAAAACTGCAGAAACTGAAAGCAAGTAATAAACCCTTTAAATTATCAAAAATGGCACAAGCAAATTCAGATATAAAATATCTAACGCCTATTGCGGTTGATACTAAAAAGAAAAAGTATTGCCGTTTCAAAAAAAGCGGAATTAAATACATCGACTATAAAGATGAGAAATTCCTCATGAAGTTTGTAAACGAACAAGGGAAGTTATTACCTCGACGTATTACAGGTACTTCAACAAAATATCAAAAGAAAGTATCGCAGGCAGTTAAACGCGCACGTCACTTAGCGTTGATGCCTTATGTTGCAGATTTACTAAAATAAGGAGAGAAAGTCATGGAAGTTATTTTAAAACAAGATATTCAAGGCTTAGGTTATACCAACGACCTTGTTACAGTAAAAAATGGTTATGGCCGAAATTTTCTGATTCCTAAAGGAATGGCAATTTTAGCTACCGAATCAAACAAAAAAGTAAGAGCAGAAGATCTAAAACAAAAATCTTTTAAAGAAGAAAAACTTAGAACTGAAGCTGAAACTTTAGCCAAAGCACTTCAAGATGTTACCGTTAAAATCGGTGCAAAAGCAGGTACATCCGGAAAAATCTTCGGATCAGTAAATGCACTTCAAATTGCTGAAGCACTTAAAACCCAACATAAATTTGATCTTGATCGTAAGAAAATTTCTGTTGATGGTGATCTAATTAAAGAATTAGGAAGCTATAAAGCTAGCATTAATTTATACAAAGATATTTCAGCTGAAATTAGCTTTGAAGTTATTGCAGAATAGATTTTCACTACAATATTTATTATCTTTAAATCCCGGTTTCGATCGGGATTTATTTTTTTACCATGATTTCAAAAAACCAGATTAAACACCTCAATTCGCTTAAGCTTTTAAAATTTAGAAAAGCTTCTGGTGAATTCGTTGTTGAAGGAGAGAAGATGGTTCATGAGCTTATCATGGGCAATACTGAGATCATTGAATTATACGCACTTCCTTCATGGCTCGAAGCAAACCAGGAACTTATATCCTCAAAAAGAATTAAGGCTGAAAAAGTTTCACCCAAAGAGCTTGAGCGTATTAGTTCATTTAAAACACCAAATCAGGTTTTAGCCTATGCTAAAATTCTGCCTTCAGAGGAAATCAATTTTGATGATTTAATTCTGGTTTTGGATGATATTCGTGATCCCGGAAACTTGGGAACTATTATACGAACCGCAGATTGGTTTGGAATTAAGAACATCCTTTGTTCACCCACCACAGTCGATTTATACAACCCAAAAGTTATTCAGGCCAGCATGGGTTCCTTTATAAGGATAAATGTAATTTACAAAGATTTGGAATTTGTGATCAAAAAGGCCAAAGAAAGAAACCTCAAAGTTTATGGTAGCCTTCTGGAGGGATCCAATATTTATACTCAAAAGCTTGATCAAAAAGGGCTCGTTATTATTGGAAATGAATCCAGAGGAATCTCGAAAAATATTGCAACCTTAATAACTGACCGAATTTCAATTCCTGCACATTCAGAAAGCAAAGCTGAATCTTTAAATGCTTCGGTGGCCACTGCAATCATTTGTGCAGAATTTCGTCGAATTAAAGCATAATTCACATTCTTTATTTAAACATTTTTACAAATAAGATTTAAGATGCTGATGTTTAAACGAATGATCGTATATTTGCAAAAAAACAATAAACTATGTTTCTGAAATTAATGCTCATAACACTTGTCTTCATAGCCATCGCTTTTGCTTTTATTGGAATTAAAATGTTCTTGAAAAAAGATGGAAAATTCACAAAGCAATGTAGTACAATTGATCCAAATACAGGTCAAAGAATGGGTTGCACTTGTGGGTCACAGGAATCTACTTGTCATAACGACTAATTACCGTAAATAAGACTTTGCATTCCTTTGCTTGCATAGGAATGGATTTTCCCATTTTCATCATAAATAAAGAAGGCTTCTAAATCTTTTCTGTTTTGGACAAATGTTTTGGCACGCTCCAATCCCATGATCATAAAGGCAGTAGCATAGGCATCAGCCTGGGCACAATTATCTGATAATACCGACACACTTAATAAAGAATGGGTAACCGGGTAACCCGTTGATGGATCGATCATGTGAGAATATCGTTTACCATCTTTTTCATAATATTTACGATAACTACCAGAAGTAACCAAGGCTTTATTGTTAAGGGGCAAAACCACATCCGCTTCGATCTCTCCACTCATGTCTTGGGTTGGTTTTTGAATGCCCACATTCCAGCTTTCATTATTTGGTTTGCTTCCCATGGCTAATACTTCACCACCAACATCAACAATAAAATTATTGATGCCTTTTGACTTTAAAAGCTTCCCTATTAAATCGACTGAATAACCTTGAGCCACGGCATTAAAACTAAGTTCCATCCGCGGATCTTTCTTGATCAGTTTATTATTCTCAATTGATACTTTATGAAAACCCACAAACTGCTTGATGCTGTCAATCATTGTCTGAGTGATTTCAAGGCCTTCTCTGAAACCAAATCCCCAGGCTTCTATCAATGGACCAACTGTGCAATCAAATGCGCCATCTGTTTCGTCAGAGACCTGCTTTGACAAATTAAAGTTGTCGATGAAGTTTCTGTCAAGTTCAACTTCTTCATTTCGATTGACCTTTGATAAAATAGAATTAGGAACCCAGGATGATAAGGATTGATCAAAATCTTTTAAAAGTGAATCAATCTCCGATTGTAAATTCCTGTTCTGATCATCAAAATAAGTAACCATATAATAAGTGCCTTGAGCCGCACCCTGAAAGTTTATTTTTTGAATTTGCTTTTCAGGAGAATTGCAAGCATAAAAAGAAATAATTGACACTAATAAAATCAGGAGTTTTTTCATGTTGAAATTTTTATCAAAAGTATAAAAGAAAACATTGATAATTGACGTCATGCTGAATTTAGTTCAGCATCTCTAAATTTATTAGATTCTGAAACCCCATCTGAATGACTTCGGTGGGGCAGGAAATTCAGAATGAAGAATAAAAAAAAGGATGCCAATTAAAACCAGCATCCTTATGTTATTTTTTGTAGAGTTTTTAACCTCCGAAATCATCAAAAGCGATCATTTCTTCTGGCACTCCATAATCATCGAGCATTTTTAAAACTGCTTCATTCATCATTGGAGGACCACAGAGGTAGAATTCAATTTCTTCCGGTTCCGGGTGATTTTTCAAGTAATTATCCATGATAATTTGGTGAATAAATCCGGTATAACCATCCCAGTTATCTTCGGGCAATGGTTCAGAAAGACCGATGTTAAATTTAAAATTAGGGAAGTTCTTTTCGATTTCTCTGAATTGATCAACATAGAACAATTCTCTGAGCGAACGACCACCATACCAGAAAGTTGCTTTTCTATTTGTTTTCTTGGTATTGTATAAATCAAAGATGTGAGAACGCATAGGTGCCATTCCTGCACCACCACCGATAAACATCATTTCGCGTTCGGTAGGTTTAATGAAGAACTCACCGTAAGGTCCGGAAACGGTAACTTTATCACCTGGTTTACGAGAGAAAATATAAGAAGAACAAATTCCGGGATTTACATCCATAAATTGATTCTTTGCACGATCCCATGGCGGAGTTGCCACACGAATATTTAACATCACAATGTTACCTTCGGCCGGGTGATTTGCCATTGAATAAGCCCTGAAAATAGGCTCAGGATTTTTCATTTTTAAATCCCACATATTGAAATTATCCCAGTCTCCACGATATTCCTCTTCAATTTCCATATCCTTGAAATCTACCTCACACTTAGGTACATCAATTTGGATATATCCACCTGAGCGGAAATCAAGGGTTTCACCTTCAGGAAGTTTAACAACAAACTCCTTGATGAAGGTTGCAACATTTCGGTTAGAAACCACTTCACATTCCCACTTCTTAATTCCAAAGATTTCTTTAGGAATCCCAATTTTCATATCCTCTTTCACCTTCACCTGACAACCCAATCGCCAGTGATTTTGAGCTTCTTTTCGTGTAAAGTAATCAACCTCGGTTGGAAGAATGCTTCCCCCTCCTTCGAACACCTGACATTTACACATGGCACAAGTACCACCGCCTCCACAGGCTGAAGGCAAGAAAATCTTTTGATTAGCTAAAGTAGTTAGTACAGTCGATCCAGGATCAACTTCAAATTCTTTTTCGTCATTAATTGTTAGTTTCACTTTGCCAGATGGCATCAGTTTTTTTCGAGCAAAAAGCAATACAGAAACCAAAAGCATGATAATAGTAAGAAATACTATTATGCTGATTCCAACAACTAATCCAATGCTTATACCTAAAGTCATATCTTTTTTATTTTCTCATTATAATTTGATACCCAAGAAACTCATAAATGCTATACCCATCAATCCTGTGATGATGAATGTAATGCCTAACCCACGCAATGCAGGTGGTACATCTGAGTAACGAATCTTTTCTCTAATGGCTGCAATTCCAACAATGGCGAGCAGGAATCCAACTCCTGAACCCAGTCCGAAAGAACTTGCGTGCCAGATGGTTTCATACTCTCTCTCCTGCATAAATAATGATCCACCTAAAATGGCGCAGTTAACCGCAATTAAAGGCAGAAAAATACCCAGTGAACTGTACAATGCCGGTGCAAATTTTTCGACGATCATTTCAACCAATTGAACCATGGATGCAATCACTGCAATGAACATAATGAAACTTAAAAAGCTCAGATCAACATCAGCAAACTCAGGAGATAACCAGGTTAATGCTCCAACTGAAAGCAGGTATTCATTCATTAGATAATTTACCGGAACCGTAATTCCAAGTACAAAGACCACTGCCAAACCTAACCCCATTGAAGTTTTAACTGTTTTTGAAACAGCCAAATATGAGCACATGCCCAGGAAGTAGGCAAATACCATATTATCAATAAATATGGATCTTACGAATATGTTAAAAAATTCTTGCATATCTTAAATCTTAAATATTCTTTACTATTTTTCTTCGATTAATGTTTTGTCCTTTGACCTCTGAACCCAGATAATTATACCCACAATGATTAAGGCCATTGGAGGAAGAATCATAAATCCATTATTTACATATCCAAAGTCGTAAACTCCTAATTTTTCCATGACCGGATAATCCCAAACAGTTCCTGAACCCAGAAACTCTCTGAAGAATGCAACTACGATTAGGATCCAGCCGTAACCGAAGGCATTTCCAAGCCCATCTAAAAATGACTCCCAGGGACGATTACCCATGGCAAAAGCCTCGAATCTACCCATGATGATACAGTTGGTGATGATCAATCCAACAAATACAGAGAGTTGCTTACTTACATCAAATACAAATGCTTTTAATACCTGATCTACCAAAATTACCAGTGCAGCAATCACAACCAGCTGAACGATAATTCTGATACGAGGAGGAATACCGTTTCGCAAGATTGAAATGATCACATTACCCAGAGCCAAAACAGCCATTACAGATAATGTCATAACAAATGCCGGTTTAACTTTTGCGGTAACTGCTAAAGCAGAGCAAATCCCCAAAACCTGAGTTGTAATCGGGTTATCTTTATGAAGGGGGTTGATTAAGAGTTTACGGTTTTTAGCCGAAAACATTGGTTCCTTTTCTTTTTTCACTTCACTCATCGCTTAATTACGTTTATTGATATATGGAACATAATTTTCTAAACAATCTGTAAGCATTGCACTTACAGCATCACTGGTGATGGTACCACCTGAAATGGCATCCACACCATGAATATGTAGTTCGGCAGGTAAGGTAACAATGCCACCTTTTACAACCTTAATCGATTGAAACTTGCCATCTCTAAATACTTCTTTATTCACAAACTGAGCCTGGAAAATCTTGGTGTCGATTTCGGCACCTAAGCCGGGCGTTTCACCTTTATGCCCGAAGGTGACACCAACTACAGTGCTAAAGTTTTCTTTCACTGCAATGTTACCCCAGATTGGACCCCACAATCCAACGCCTCTTAGGGGTATGATGTAGGTTTTAGATCCATTGTTTTCTGCAACTAAAAGAGGAAGATTGAATGCCTGCCCTTTACTTTTTTTGTATAATTCCTTTTTCAAGTCTAAGTTGAAAGCAGAACTTTTACCTGGCTCACTTTCGCCACTTTTAACAACTTCAACAATTTCACCGGAATTATTAATCAAAATTTCCTCGGTAATATTTTTTTTGTAAAGTTCGATGGCATTTTCTGAAGTGGCTTCAATATTTGCAGAAGCAAGTATCCCCTTCATTTTATCTATCGCTTCATTTTTTTCCTGCATAGGTTTTAGGAACATTGCAGCCGATGATAAAATGGCAGCAACAATGATCACCATCACACTTGCATATCGAAAAATATAAAAATTACTATACATAAGATTGTGTTTTATTTCTCTTAATAACTAAGCCTTAACTCTTTTAAGTCGTCTTTTAATATTTGATTGAACCACATAATGATCAATCAGTGGTGCGAATACGTTCATCAATAAGATGGCGAGCATCATTCCTTCCGGATAAGCCGGATTGAACACCCTGATTAATACGGCGATGAAACCGATTAAGAATCCATAAATGTATTTCCCGGTATTGGTTTGTGACGCAGTTACCGGATCCGTGGCCATAAATACAGCTCCGAATGCAAATCCACCCATAATCAAATGATAATAAACCGGAATTTCCATGTATTCGTTAAATCCCCAGAGGTTGAACAGCAATCCCATTACAACTGCTCCGGCAATGGTTGAGAATAAAATTCTCCAACTTCCTACGCCTGTAAAAAGTAAAATCAGTGCTCCGATACCAATCGCGATAATGGAGGTTTCTCCGATTGAACCTGGAATGGCTCCAATCATCAATTCCATTGGGCTTGGCATGTTTGCAAAATTACCAACCAATGCTTCTCCTAATGGAGTTGCTCCTGAAAATGCATCTGCTTTATCAGAAATCCATACTTTATCACCCGACATAAATGAAGGATAAGCAAAGAATAAGAATGCACGTGCAGTTAGTGCCGGATTTAAAATATTCATCCCAGTACCACCAAACACTTCTTTGCCAATTATTACTGCAAAAGCAACGGCAACAGCAACCATCCACAATGGAATATCCGGAGGAAGAACCAGCGGAATTAACATTCCTGAAACAAAGAAACCTTCGTTTACTTCATGTCCTCTTTTTTGGGCAAAAATAATTTCAATGCCTAATCCTACCACATAAGTAACAATCAATATCGGAAGAACTTTAAGGAAGCCGTACCAGAAAGCTGGCCATATGGCAACCGTTTCGCCCAATGATAAAAAGTGCTGATAACCTACATTCCACATTCCAAACAAGAGGGCTGGAATTAAGGCAATGAAAACGGTAATCATGGTTCGTTTCATATCCACACCATCCCGAATGTGACTACCCTTGGTGGTTACATGATCCGGAACGTAAAATAAAGTTTCCATGGCGTCAAAGGTTGATCGGAACATTTCAAATTTCCCACCTTTTTCAACGTGTGGCTTTATATTATCTAATATTTTTCTAAGTGCTTTCATTAATATAAATAATGGTTAAACAATTTTTTAATCCATTTCTTTTCTAATCATATCTAATCCATCTCTTACGATCGATTGAAGTTCGATTTTGGAAGTACTGATGTATTCGCAAAGTGCAAAGTCTTCTTCAGCTACTTCATAAATACCCAGATTTTCCATGGCATCAATATCCCCAATCATGATGGCTTTGATCAATTGCATTGGATAAATATCCATTGGGAAAACCTTTTCAAATTCACCCGTCATCACAAAGGCACGAACTCCACCATTTAAATTGGTATTCAATTTAAACTTTTTATTAGGTGTTATCCATGAAAGAGCTGTACGGTAGAAACTATGAATTTTCGGGCTAGGAATTAACCATCCGAAGAATTGATGTTGGTCACCTTCAGGAATTACAGTAATTTGTGAATCATAAGATCCTAAATATCCTGTAGCTTCAATTTTGGTTCCGGTAAGTACATTTCCGCTGATAAAACGTTTCTTAACATCTGAAACATTATCTTTTACCAAGGCTTCAATGCTTGCACCAAGTTTGGTTTTGTAATATCGTGGTTTTACAACCTCCGAGCCAGTTAAAGCAACCAATCGACTTGCATCATATTTTCCTTCGAGGAAAAATTTACCAATCATTAATACATCCTGAGGATACAAATACCAAACAATCTCACCTTTATTGATGGGATCGATATGTGCAATTTGAGTACCAACGTTACCTGCAGGGTGCGGTCCGGAAAATTCGTTAATCTGAACTTTTTTCGAATTCACAAAAACTTTAGAAGGTGCTGCTTTTGCATTCACGTTCAAGTGAATTTTACCTTTGGTTAATTTAGCCAAAGCATCAATTCCAGCCTGGAATGTTTCACCCTGACCATGAACCAATAAATCAAAATCAGGAGCCAAAGGACTTGAATCAAAAGCAGGAATAAAAATGGCTTTTGGCTCATCAGCAGGATTGGCAGTGATTGAATAGGGGCGTTGGCGAATAAAAGGCCAAATCCCACTCTTCAATAAACCTTCTTTCACTTCATCCGCTTTTAAATCATTGGGATTTGATTTGCCAAAGTCCACAAATTCATCTTTTCCATCAGCTTCAATCTTTACTTCAAGCAAGACACGCTTAGCGCCTCGCTTAAGTTCAACAACTCTACCACTTACGGGTGCTGTAAACTGAACCTGTTCACTATATTTATCAAAAAACAAAGGTGAACCTGCCTTAACAGAATCACCCTCTTTAACTAACATTTTAGGGAATACACCTGTAAAATCAGTAGGTTTAACGGCGTAATTTTTGATTTCAACTTCGGCTACAGTTTTTTCGGCCTCACCTAAAAGTTTGATATCCAGTCCCTTCTTAATTTTTATCATTGTCGGCATTTATTTAATGTCAATCTTAAAAACATACAATTTTACAAAATAAACCTTAATTTATTCTGTTTTTCAAGAAGTAAAGCCTAATATAACACCTTATTTTTATTTTTGTATAAATAAGCTTTAAAAATTTATTTAAAGCGCAAAACTAGATATTATATTCATGGCTACTTCAAATATTTCCATTCTTTCGAAAGCTTTTAAACTGATATATATCATGTTTTTAACAGTCAGCCTTACAGGGCTCAAGGCAAAAACTCCCGAATCATCAATAGAATCGGTTAATTCGTCATTAAATTTGAAAACTTCGTCTAAAGATAAAGATATTATTAAATCGGTAATTATTCATCGAGTGGGTTTTGAATTATCTGACCCCATTATTCATTTGAATTCAGACGAAAAGATGATGCTCTCATTCGATGATTTAGAAGATCAGGTTAAAAGTTATTATTATCGCATATTGCACTGCAATTCAAATTGGGAGTTGTCAGAGTTAATGAGTTCAGAGTATATTGATGGATTTTCAACTGATCAGATCTCTGAATATGAATTTTCATTAAATACAACCACTCCTTTTATTCACTATCAACTTATTTTTCCAACAGAATATCTTCAATTAACTAAATCGGGGAATTACATCATTCAGGTTTTTGAAGATGGAAATGAAGAAGATATTGTCCTTGAACGAAAGTTTAAAGTGGTCGATTCAAAACTTAAAATTGAAGCCCTTATCAAACCACCCTTATCCATCAAGTTTAAAAAAGACAAGCAGGAAATAGGATTTACCATCTCCTTAAATAATTTATACATCCCTAATCCTGAAATGTTATTGAATGTAGTTATTGAGCAAAATCATCGAGATGATAATGCAATTATAAATATAAAACCTGTAAGAAATCAAGGAAATACTTTGGACTACAACTATAACAATAAAAGTATCTTTTATGGTGGAAATGAATTTCGGGCCCTCAACATTAAAAGTTTAAAATATAAAACTGAACGGGTTAATGCTATTGAGTATTTGAGAGATGGTTACCATGTTTATTTGTTTGAAGATCTGCCTAGAAATACTGGTAATTATATATCAGAGGATGATTTGAATGGGAATTTTCTGATCAAAACCGAAGATGAAAGCAACAGTTCAACCGAAGGAAATTATTGCCAGGTCCATTTTCGGCTCAAGGCCAATTCGCAAATAATGAACTCAGATATTTACCTCTTAGGAAAATTAACGAACGGCATGGATGAAGACGATAAAAAAATGCATTATGATGCCACAAGTAATACCTTCAATAATACCTTAATATTAAAGCAAGGCTATTATGATTATAAATATTTTATAAAAGATAAAGATGGGAATTTAAGTCAGTTGATGACCGAAGGAAGTCATTATGAGGCCAGGAATGAATATTCAATCTTTGTTTATTACCGCGAGCCAGGCACCATTTATGACCAGCTGATTGGCTTTGAAAAAATTATAGGGCCATCTAATTAACTCCTAAACATGAGAAACCCTGCGAGGGTTTAAAACCCACGCAGGGTTATCAAAGTCTTGTCCTAAATTGGTTTACACAAAAACTAAAATCTTTATTCGTACCTTAATGATTCGATGGGGTCAAGTTTTGCTGCTTTATTGGCCGGAATAATTCCTGAAATTACAGCCACGATAAAACATAAAACTACCCCTAAGAATATCCATAACCAGGGAATGATAAATGCACTGCCGATCATTAGCGATAAGATGTTTCCGATTAAAATGCCCAAAATAATTCCAAGAATTCCACCGATTTGACCAATCACAATGGCTTCAACAAAAAACTGATTTCGAATGGTACGGCTTGTTGCCCCCATGGCTTTTCGGATTCCAATTTCACGGGTACGCTCCGTTACCGAAACCAACATAATATTCATCAAACCAATGGCTGCACCCATTAAAGTAATAAGCCCGATGAATGTTGCAGCAATGGTCACATAACTCATCAAATCAATTAACATGTCTGCAATTGAATCGCTCTTTGCAATTCCAAACGTATCATCTTCGCCTAATTTGTCTTTACGGATAATCCTAAACAATCCGGTGGCTTCTCCAATGGCCGCTTCAATTTCTTCCTGTTTAGCTGTAAGCACATTTATGGAGTAGGTCATGTTGTTTCTTGAAAAATACTGCCGCACATTATTTAGTGGTAAAATGGCCATCCGATCACTGCTTCCAATACTTGAGCCTCGCTCTTTCAATACACCAATGATCCGATATTTACCTGGTCCAACCGATATAATTTTATCGATGGGGTCGATGCCTCCTTTAAATAGTCTTGAAGCCACTTCTTGCCCAATAATGGCCACATTATTTCCGAAATGTACCTCGTTTACATTAAAATTTCTTCCTTTATCAACTTCCAAACCTGAAGTTGCCATATAATTTTCATCCGATCCGATGACCTGAACATTGGGGTCGGTTTTTTCAGATTCAAATTTCAAGGTTGCCAATGAAGTTCCGTGGGTATAAATGGATACAGAAGCAGGATAGGTGAATTGCTCTTTAAATGAGCTGGCTTCTTCCAGCGTAATAGATTTAAAGCGCCTGTTATTTCTATTTCCTCCTCCAATGTGAATTTGAATTTCACGATTACGAATGGTGAATGAATTTGCACCCATCATTGCAAAATTTTCAGTCAACGAATATTTTATTGAGTCAATGGCTGTTAAAATTCCAACCAAAGCCATGATGCCAAATGCAATAATAAGCACCGTTAAGATACTCCTTAATAAGTGCGACCGAATCGATTCAAGTGAAATCCTTATATTTTCAATGATCAGTGAGCTTGTCATATGATGAAGTTTAAGAGGATTAAATTTTATTACCGTAGGCCAAATCTCCGGCATCTCCAAGACCGGGAACAATATACGATTGTGCCGTTAACTCATCATCAACTGCACCAACCCAGAGAGTTACTTTTGTTGATGGCAAATTCTTTTTAATATATTCCACTCCTTCAGCACTTGCCAAAACAGCGACTATATGGGTGTGTTTTGGTTTACCTTTAAGTAACAATTCTTTATACGCCATAACTACTGAAGCGCCTGTAGCCAGCATTACGTCTGAAATTACCAAAATACGATCGCTTAAATCAGGACTGGAAGCATACTCAATACGAATATCGAATTTTTTATTCTTATGATATTTTCGATAAGCCGATATAAATGCATTATCAGCCTCGTCGAAAAAATTTAACATTCCCTGATGCAAGGGCAATCCGGCTCTAAAAATAGTTGACAAAACAGGTTGCTCTTTTAATAATGGTGCATTGGCTACACCCAAAGATGTTGTAATGTCTTTATTTTCATACTCCAGCTTTTTGCTTAATTCATAAGCAAAAATTTCACCGAGCCTTTCTAAATTTCTTCTGAAACGAAGTCGATCTTGCTGGATATTCTCATCTCTAAGTTCAGATAGAAATTGATTTAGTAAACTGTTGTGCTTCCCTAGAATATAAACCATATACATCAATTATTATGAGAATCACAAATGTACAAAAAAGAAAATTATGACTGACTGATTAATTTGCTACTAGCGGATTGACTTCAATTTACGAGATATTTTTAATCCCAGATGATAAATCGGATTTAATCGATTTAGTTTCAAATAAAAATATCTGATTTCTTTTGAGCCAAAGCTTTTATAAAATCTGGCCAATCCCGGATCATTTGAACCCTCAAAGTCAAAGGTGAGGTGTTGATTTTGATTTTTTTGAATTACCTGATCGATCAGAAAAGCTGAAGCATTCAAAGTTCTGCCTTCCTCGCTTAAACCTGAAAATAAAAAGGTTAGCTTTCGGTTCTCTTGTAGGAAGAAAGCTCCGGCACAAAGTTCATTATTGGAAGTATAAACCCCGTAAATTTGGGCTATTCCTCTATGAATTGCAGAGTATATAAGCCTCTTTAAAATGATGTAATTTTCATCCTTTAAATGATGAAGGTTTCTGCCTTTATTTTGCCGGAAAAGTCGAATAATTTCATCAGGCTTTGAATTGGGGTTCAGGAAAAGTCCTGATTTTGTAGTTTTTTGAAGCTTCCGCTTTAAATTTTCTGAATATTTTTTTTTGATATTTTCATGAGTATTGATCAAGTCAAGCTCGTGATTCAGGAGTGGCTTAATGGAAAACTCTTCAGGACTAACCTTATTGAAATTATTCAGATGGATTTCGACATATTTAAATTTGGCAGGAATGGCTTTTATAAATTCCTGAACGACTTCCTGCGTTAGGATAGCTTGTGAAAAAACACCCAATTGTTGTGTAAAGAAAGGCTGGAAGATTAAGTCAATCCCATACTTTTTCTTCATCGGTAAAGGAAACACTCTTTTATAATTACCATCAACAAGCGCATCCCAATTTTCACAAACAGTGTCGAGATACCAGGAATAAGCATACACCATTCCATTGAAAGATTTTAAAATGCAATCATCCCATTTCTCCCTATCGATTTTGTGATTTTTCAGATACCTGATTTCCATTTACTTCAAACTTGATAAGGTTTTTACAAAAAGTGTTCTCACATCATCATCTTCTGCCAAAGACGAATTATGCCAGATTCCGATCAAATCACCTTTAACTTCCCGAACGGCTTTGGCCAATTGCAAAAGTTTATTACTCATTTCAATACCATCTAATTTCATATAATCGCGCATGCTTCCATCCATAAAAGCAAAAGGGCGAATCATCAAATTGCTTTCTTCTTCTTTTTCCAAATCATAAAAACGGAAAGGCGTGCAGATGCTTGCTCGAAATCCAATTTGGGAAGCATAGCCCAATGAAAAATCTTCCAAAATTCCCTGGCTGATCAGATTTTGATAGGTTTGAGGCCAATTTAAAATTAAAAAATGCTGACGGGATCTGATCACATCACCTCCCAGGATATGTTCTAATTTTGCAATCTCATTTTCCAGCAACTCAATTTTAGAATTTGATGCATAAGATGGATGAATATTGAGTTGCGCCTTCACATTTAAGTTTTGAAGCAAGCGATAAAAATGTGAATCGCCAAAAGAAACATTCTTGTCAAATCTCCCATATGTTCCCAGATTCAAAAAGAAAATTGGCTTAAAATCATGATCTTTTAATTTGTTGAGGATAAAATCGAAATTATTAAAAGGGTCGGGTTTTAAACCTGAAAGCACTTGTATTCGTTCTAGGATCTTAGCGAATTTGAAATTAATGACAGACTTTAGGCCTCCTCCTAAGTTTCTCCAAAATCCTTTTCCCAAATAAGAAAAGGCCATGTCAATATCAAAAGTCGGGACGTATTTATATTCAGATTGACCAAACACCAAACGTGGAAATCGCTTCAAAAGAAGTTCTTTGATTTTAATTGCCAGCAGATTAACCAAGGGCTGATCCAGAAAATTATTTTCATAGGCAAATGATTTCTCAGCCTGAAACCTTCCATAACGATCCAATTGATCAATCTTAACATATTCTTCGTATCTGCTGACCAAATAAAAGATCATTGCAAAGGGATCAAAGGGCAGATCTGCATCATTACTTGTTTGAAAAAAGACGGTCAGATTTTCCCATTTACTAACACTTAGTTTCTTTTTTTGAATACTTTTCTCAAATAAAAAATTTGAAGATAAAATTTGAAAAGATCCTTTCAGCTTTAAATCTGAATAATTAATTTTTGGTAAATGACTTTCCTTAAACTCCTCAATATCATAACAGATTTGATACTCTGTTTTCAAAACATCCTGAAAAAGCAACCTTAAAGTATATTTAAGTCGTGATGATTTAAATTTAGAATAAATGAGAATCATATCAAACCAATTTTCGGAATGGTCATTTGAACAAAGATAATCTTAAATTAACAAAACCACTACGAACTCAACGGATTTAAACCACTGTGCTTTCTGTAAGCTTGTGATTTTATATTCCCTCTTTAATATTTGAGATCGCCAAAGAAAGCTGAATTTTTCTTATTTTTGAACCTCTATTTAAGTCTACAAAAACCGATTATGGAAAATTTTATTGTTTCTGCCAGAAAGTATCGACCTGCCACCTTCGACACTGTTGTTGGACAAAGTTCTATTACTTCTACCCTTAAAAATGCGATCAAAAACAACATTTTAGCTCAGGCATTTTTATTTTGCGGACCCAGGGGAGTTGGTAAAACTACCTGCGCAAGAATTATGGCGAAAACAATAAATTGCGAAAACTTATCGGAGAGCATCGAAGCTTGCGACAAATGCGAATCCTGCACCTCTTTTAACAATGCTGCGTCTTTTAATATTCACGAGTTGGATGCCGCATCTAATAATTCGGTGGATGACATCAGGAATCTGGTTGAACAAGTTCGGATTCCACCTCAGGTTGGGAAATACAAAGTTTATATCATTGATGAGGTTCATATGCTATCTGCGGCAGCTTTTAATGCTTTTCTTAAAACCTTAGAAGAACCTCCTGCCTATGCTAAATTTATATTAGCAACAACTGAAAAGCATAAAATTATTCCTACTATTTTATCGCGTTGTCAGATTTTTGATTTTAAAAGGATTGGCGTTGAAGATATTGCCAATCACCTTAAGTTTGTGGCTGAAAATGAGCAAATTAAGGCAGAAGCCGATGCTTTACACATTATTTCACAGAAAGCAGATGGTGCTTTAAGGGATGCGCTTTCAATTTTTGATCAAATCGTGAGTTTTTCGGGGGGCGATGTGACCTATAAAAATGTCATCGAAAACCTGAACATTCTGGACTACGATTACTTTTTTAAAATCATTGATGCAGCCTTACAAAATGACATCAGTACATCTTTACTTTTATTAAATGAGATTATCGACAATGGGTTTGATGGACAGCATTACATCATTGGGCTTGCAGAACATTTGAGAAATCTATTGGTCTGTAAAGATCAATCAACCTTATCATTGCTGGAAGTGGGTGATAACATTAAGAATCGTTATGCAGAACAAGCTACTCATTCGGACATTATGTTTCTAATCAACTCATTGGAAATCATCAATCGTTGTGATGTTGAATACCGTGGGAGCCACAATAAAAGGTTAAGATTAGAACTTGCCATGATGCAAATATGTTCGTTGAAATCTCCAAATCAAACAAGCAAACCAAAAGCAGCACCGAGCATAAATCCGCCTCAAAAAAAAACTGTTCAGGCTGAAAAAGCAGCGGAAAGCAAAGCACCGGAAAAACCACAAGTTGCAGAACCATCACCTAAAGCTCAGGAGGTGACTAAGCCAGAAGTAAAAGAATCAAAATCTGAAACAAATCCATCGGTTGAAACAAAAGTTAAGCAAGAGCTTAAAAAGGAGACTCCTCCTGTTAAGAAAGTGATCAAAAAACCCTTCTCAAAAATTCCTGGTTCTATTTCAATAAAGGGGAACAAATCAACGGAAGAAGAAAATGCCGAAGAGGTGAAGAAGGCGGTGAGTACACTTTCTGACATTGATTTTACCCAGGAGGAATTAGAAGTTCAATGGGAAAATTATTTGAATTCAGCGGCTGATGAGCTCCCTAGTTTTGTGAGTGCCCTCCAAAAATACAAACCTATTCTGAAAGAAGATTATCTCATCGATTTTAAAACCGACAATCGAATTATTGCAAACGATCGTTTAAACATCGCAAATGCACAAGCTTATTTAAAGGAGCATTTGCAAAATCAATCTCTAAGGTTAAGGGCCATTATAACTGAAAAAGAAGAGAATAAAGGTGCCTATACCGATGAGGAAAAATTCGATGCGATGAAGAAGAAAAATCCGGCGCTTCAAGACTTAAAAGATCAGTTAGATTTGGAAATAGAATTTTAATATTCATGCTTGCTTAAATACTTAGGTCATTTTTTATTCGGAAAATAAGCCTATTGCTCCTATTAAATAATCTCTTTATCTATTTTTTTTGGATGATTATCTTACTTGATGCAGGATCCAAACGCAAGCCACATATTATTCCTTATATTTACATCACTCAAAATCAGCAACTCTTTGAAACTCTTATCTAAATTTGTACTTAAAATTTGGGGATGGAAAATCCACGGGATCATCCCTCCTGGTATCGAAAAATGTGTTGTAATTGCTGCTCCGCATACCAGTAATTGGGATTTCTTTATCGGACGATTTGCCTATTTTGCCATTGGCGTTAAAATTAAATTCCTGATCAAAAAAGAAGTTTTTTTCTTTCCTTTAGGACCTATTCTCAGAGCTTGGGGTGGAATTGCCGTTGACCGAGGTAAACAAAATAATATTGTGGGACAAGTTGTAGATCATTTTAATAAATCGGAATCTTTATACGTACTTATTACTCCCGAAGGAACACGAAAGCTGAACAAACGCTGGAAAAAAGGTTTTTATCATATTGCTGAAAAAGCAAATGTCCCAATTGCTTTTGGTTATGCTGATTTTAAGAAGAAAGAAGCCGGAGTTGGTCTTGTAATTTATCCCTGTGGAGATTACAAAAAAGACTTAAAAATCATTCAGGATTTTTACAGAGATAAAGCAGCCAAATATCCTGAACAGTTTAACTTAACACCCAAATAATAATTAGAAATATGACTTTATAAAGTATTAAATCCATAAATAAAAATCTCATGAAAAAGAACATTCTTATTATTTTAGTACTCGGTCTCTTTTTATCAATTGGCTTACAGAGCAATGCTCAGATTGATGTAAAATATCAGACCCCACCCAAAGAAATATTGGAATTAATTGACAGTCCTTTAACACCATCGGTTCGAATCGACAATAAGGGTGAATGGATGATTTTGCTCGAAAATGCGGCCTTTAAATCCATCGAGGAAGTTTCAGCAAAAGAATATCGCTTGGCCGGACTTAGGATTAACCCGAAAACAAATGGAGGGAGTCGTACCCGTTACAATTTGAACATCACTTTAAAAAACATAAGTAGTGGTGAAGAGTTTGAGGTAGAAGGTTTACCCGCAAATCCAAAAATTAGTGGCGTTTCCTGGTCTCCTGATTATAAAAAAGTAGCATTTAATAATACGGTTACTAACGGAATGGAACTTTGGTATTTCGATCTCGAAAACAAAAAGGCAAAAAAACTTACCACTGCTAAATTAAATGGTGTTTTTGGAAGCACCTATAGCTGGGCTGCCGATGGTCAGTCACTAATCTGCAGATTCATTAACCCCGATCGTGGTAGTTTAATCGACAATGAGCCAACACCAACTGGTCCCATCGTTCAGGAAAACTTAGGAAAAAAAGCACCTTCACGAACTTATCAAGATTTGCTTAAAAATAAAATTGATGAAGCCAATTTTGATTATTTCACAAGCTCAATTCTTGTCAAAGTTGATTTAAATGGAAACAAAACCAATTTAGCAAAGGCTGATATTTACAGGGGATTTTCTCAATCACCCAATGGCGAGTACATCATGACTCAAACCATTCGAAAGCCTTATTCTTACCTGGTTCCTTATTATAGATTTCCTACTGTGTTGAACCTATTAGATAAAGATGGAAAATACATCAAAGAAATTCAGGACATTCCACTAATCGAAGAGATGCCAAAGGGATTTGATGCGGCAGAATCAGGACCAAGAAGGCTAAGCTGGAGAGCAGATAAACCAGCTTCTTTATATTGGGTTGAAGCATTGGATGGTGGAGACCCAAAAAACAAAGTTGAGTTACGTGATGCAATTTATACAACCGATTATCCCTTTGATTTAAACGATAAGAAACATTTGGTTTCTGTTAAAAACAGATACAGTTATGTGATGTGGGGTGATGATAATATTGCACTTGTGTACGATCGTTGGAGAAAAAACAGAACCTCAACTGTTTATAAAATCAATCCAAACGAAAGCAATGAGAATCCAGAAATTATCTTCGAACTCAATACCGAAGATTTATATAAAAACCCGGGTAGTTTTGTTACGGCTGAGAACGAATTTGGTTGGAACACTTTACTCATTGAGAAAGGGAAATATCTTTATTTAAGTGGCGAAGGTTATTCTCCCGAAGGTAACCGACCTTTCCTAAACCAATATGATTTAAAGAAAAAAACCACCAAAGAGGTTTGGCGTGCTGATGGCATTAGCACTTATGAAGCTTTGGGTTCAAGAGGTGGACCATATTTCCTTGATATCAAGAAAGGTTTAATGATTACGAACATCCAGTCGAAAACAAAAAACCCTAATTATTACTTGCGTAATTTCAAGAAGAAAGGTGATCCCAAGCAAATTACCTTTTTCGAAAATCCCTATAAATCACTCGAAGGTGTAACCAAAGAATTCATCAAATACAAAAGAGATGATGGGGTTGATTTAACTGCAACCATGTATTTACCTGCTGGTTACGATAAAGCCAAAGATGGCAGAATTCCGATGTTGATGTGGGCTTATCCTCGTGAATATAAAGATCCAAGAACAGCAGGGCAGGTTAGAACTTCTCCGCATCGATTTACACGAATCAGTTATGGTTCTCCTATTTTTTGGGTAAAGAGAGGATTTGCAATTTTGGAAGGTGCAGAATTTCCAATCATTGGTGTGGGCGAAACCGAACCCAATGATTTATTCATCCCTCAACTGGTTGCAAATGCAAAAGCTGCAATTGATGCCCTTGATGAAATGGGCATTGTAGATCGATCACGAGTTGCTGTTGGAGGACACTCTTACGGAGCTTTCATGACTGCCAACTTATTAACGCATTCAGATTTGTTTGCAGCCGGATTAGCCCGAAGTGGCGCCTACAATCGGACCCTAACTCCTTTTGGATTTCAATCGGAAGAGCGAACTTTTTGGGAAGCACCTGAAGTTTATTTCCAAATGGCTCCCTTCATGCATGCCGATAAAATGAAAACTCCAATGTTGATGACTCACGGTGTGGCTGATAACAATTCAGGGACCTTCCCTTTACAAAGTGAACGTTATTACAATGCTTTAAAAGGGCATGGAGCAACCGTTCGCTTGGTTATGCTTCCAGCCGAAAGCCATGGCTATGCTTCTCGCGAATCTATCCTACACGTTTTATGGGAGTCTGACCAATGGTTGATGAAATATGTAAAAAACAAAAAGTAAATTTTAATAGATATCAAATTTTAAATCATCCTCCAGATAAATTTATCTGGAGGATGATTTATTTTTAACCCAATTGACCGGATTTGATTTTGCCGGATTTAAAAAAAGACGTACTTTTGATCTTACCATGTACTACCCGTTTGTTTGAGGCGAATTAATTTATTGATTCGTCAATTTTGTAATTTCTAAAAGACATTTTATAGTAATTGTAATTCACTTTTGGCAAGGCTAATAATCTTGAATATTTTTAAAACAAGCATTGCCTTGGTTAAGTTGAAATCATTTATTGATCTTAATTTAGAAACGACATCATTCTTAAATAAACAGAATTTATAATTTTAATTAACCTAATTAAATTTGGTAGTAATGAAGAAGAATGGATTTTTGATGATTGCATTGCTAATTTCGGTAATGTGTAAATTTTCCTATGCGAATAAAACCGCAAAGGATTTTATTAAAAAAGTAGAAATACTTCAAAGCAAGTATTTGGTTTCCAGCCAGGGCAAAGAAGAGGTTGAATTCGATGTAAGGATGTTTATTCAAACTCACGACCAAAAAAAAGTCAGGTTCAAAAAATTGAGATTTTAACCCCTAACGGAATAATTATTGACTTAAAAAGAACAGATGTAACTGCAATTGATCAAATCGACCCAGTTTTGGGAATTGAAGTGATTAAGGGTTTTGAAAAGGATAAGCCATCAAGTAAAATTGCAAATTGGAATTTCGGAGAGGTTGGAGCAGATGATGTTTCACGTTTTGGAGATGGATATTATACCTTTACAGTTCTTGGTAATGATTTTAAAGAATCCGTAAAAATCTGGTACGGTATGCCAGACAAATCAAGTATCATGGTTTTTCCGGACAACAAAGGTTTGATTTCTCCTGATTTAACGAAAAAGCTGGAAAGCCCTATAACTTACAAATGGGAGAGTATCCCAAACACCGAATATGTTGCTTTTTTTACCAGAAATAATGAAGAGGAAGGTTATGAAACGGAGAAGTCATTTGATACCGACATCAACGAATGGGGGCCATACAACTACAAACCTGGTAATTGGGGTTTTGAAATTTCTTACGGGAATAATTATGATGGTAAGGTAGAGGGCGTTTTATACAATATCATTAAACAAACCTGTTATGCTCGTGAAATGATTATTAAATAATATCTTATGAAGATTCGTAGCGTTTTAGAACATGAAATTGAGTCAGTGTTTCACATTGAAAAAGAGACATTCGAGCCTCTCAATTATCCCTTATTTGTATTAAAGCAGTATTTTGATTTAATGCCTGAATATTTCTTGGTGGCAGAAAACAAAAAGGGTAAGATTGCCGGATATGTTTTAGGAGGTTTAAATTTAAGAAAACAAATAGCCTGGATTCTTTCATTGGCAACGAAAAATGAATTTCAAAATACCGGAATTGGATTACATCTTACAAAAAATCTCATTGAAAAATTTGTTGAGAAGGGTTATAAATGCATTCGCTTAACCGTTCATCCGAAGAATTATCCGGCATTAAACCTATATAAAAAATTGGGTTTTGTTCAAATAAAAAATATTGAAAGTTACTATGGAGACAATGATCCAAGGCTGGTTTTGGAATTAAATGCGGATAAAGATTATCAAATCAAGAATTAAAAAACACAAATAATGACACTAGAATTTAAACACATAAAATCAATATTTACAATTGCAGTCATTTTTCTTTTTGGACAAAGAATGCTTGCCCAATCCACAGAAAAAATGGTATTTGTAGAAGGTGGTATCTTTATGATGGGTTATGCCGATGGCCCAGATCAGGAAAAGCCGGTACACAAAGTTAAACTCTCCTCATTTTATATCGATAAATATGAAGTTACGGTTAGAGAATATAAGCAATTTGTTGAAGCAACGAAGTATGTCACGGATGCCGAAAAAGGAGAAGGAAGTTATATTTGGGATGGAAAAGATTTTACAACGAAGAAAGGTGTAAACTGGCGTCATGATGCTATTGGACAACTTGTTTCTGAATCAAATTACAATCACCCGGTTATACATTTAAGTTGGAACGATGCCAATGCTTACGCCAAATGGGTAGGGAAAAGATTACCCACAGAAGCTGAGTGGGAATATGCCGCCCGAGGAGGATCAAAAGCTTATAAATTTGCTTGGGGAAATGAAGAAATTTCTAATAAAAAAGTGGCCAACATTTCTGATGAAAATTACCATAAAGCTGTTTCATTTTGGCCTTATTTTAAATCTTATGATGATGGTTTTACTTATAGTTCCCCAGTTGGTACTTATGAGCCAAACTGTTTAGGTATTTTTGATATGGCAGGTAATGCCTGGGAATGGTGCGAAGATTTTTATGATGAAAATTTTTATAAAAAAAGCCCAAAGCTCAATCCTGTTAATAAAATTAATAATGGGAAGAGGGTTCACCGGGGTAATGGCTGGGATGGCAGGCCGAATAACATGAGGGCCTCAAGAAGATCAGGTGACTTGCAATCAAATAGTTATGTGGATACTGGGTTCAGGTGTGTTAAAGATATCAAGTAAATATTCTTTAACTAAAAGAACCGAAAGCAGCCGGTATTAAATTACAGGTTGCTTTTTGTTTTAGTCCATTGTTCTAATTATTTCATAAAAAACACAGAAAAAGTGTGACATTTTTAAGTATTTGGTATAAAGTAGGCATTTTGCTCTAAAATTTGACAACCACAAAGAAGATTTAAAGTAGGCAAGGCACCAACCTAAAGACCAATTTATGAAAACTGCTGGCATAAAGAAATTGAATATTGATGAAGTTTACTCCATCCAAGACATAAAACAACAGAATTTACATCGGATTGATAATATTAAAATGGATTATCAAGTTTATGAAAAAGGGAAACGCATCTATTTTTTTGAAGAACTTGATAACAAACTCTACCAGTTATATTGCATAACAAGTAAAAGTTCTTTCTATCTATAAGCAAAATAGATAAGTTTATTATAGCCTGCTTATTCTTACGTTTTTTGGTTTATTTTTATGAACCATTTCATTTGTATTATCCAGCAAATCGTACATTTGTTTTAAAATTTTTTAGAATGAAAAAACTACAATTTGCCATGATTTTGTTAATGTTGGGTTCTGTAGGTGTAGCCCAAAACACCAATTCACTGATCAATAAAAGTATTGAAGCCAATATTGTTACTGCCAACGAGCGATACATCGATTTACATCAAAATCCTGAGCTTTCACTCATGGAAGTGAAAACCGCAGCAAAAATGGCTAAAGCTTTAAATATGCTGGGATTTGAAGTGACTGAAAAAGTAGGTGGACATGGAGTGGTTGGCGTTTTAAAAAACGGTGATGGCCCAACAATTATGCTTAGAACTGACATGGATGCACTTCCTGTTTTGGAGAAAACCGGATTACCTTTTGCCAGCAAAGCCATTGTTCCGAGTAGTACAGGAGAAAGTTTTCCGGCCATGCACGCATGTGGTCATGATTTTCATATGACCGTTTGGCTTGGCACTTTACAAACTTTAGTTGATTTGAAAGACCAATGGAATGGAACCATTCTGGCAGTTGCACAGGCTGCTGAAGAGAAAGCTAGAGGCGCAAAAGATATGATTGCAGAAGGTCTTTTTACAAAATTCCCTAAACCCGATTATGCCTTTGCTTATCATGTAAGTGCGGATCTGCCTGCTGGGAAAATTGGATATTTCCCGGGTCCAATATTTGCGGGTGTTTGTTCTGTTGAAATTCTTGTTCATGGAAGAGGTGGGCATGGTGCTATGCCTCACACAACTGTTGACCCCATCGTTTTAGCATCACGAATTGTACTTGATCTACAAACCATCGTAAGTCGAGAAATTAATCCTTTTAACCCTGCAGTGGTAACGGTTGGATCTATTCACGGAGGTACAAAACATAACATCATTCCGGATGATGTAAAAATGCAATTAACGGTTCGTTTTTTTACAGAAGAAGTTTTTTCACAGATTGAAGAGGGAATTAAAAGAATTGCCAAAGGTGTCGGATTATCAGCTGGATTGTCAGGTAAAATGTTACCAGAGGTAAGCTTCCTTTATGCCGATAAACATCCACCGGTAACCAACAGTGAATCATTGGTGAATAAGAGTGTTGAGTTTATGGAGGGCATCCTGAAAGATGAACAGGTCATAAAAGTTGATCCTGCCACTGTTGGTGAAGATTTTGGCTTATACGGACTTACTCCTGAAAATATTCCAATCGCGTTATTTTGGCTTGGTGGACAGAGTGAGGAAACCTATAAAGATTTTCTCGAAAATGGCACAACAATGCCGGCTTTGCACAATTCAGCCTTTCATCCTGATTTTATTCCTGCATATAAAACAGGGGTAGCTGCCATGTCAAAAAATATCATTTCGCATTTCAACAAATAATAGAAGAAAGGTCTCGGTTTTATTATTCGTATTTTAAAGCTTCAATAGGGTTTTGTTTACTTGTTTGCATGGCATGATACACTACAATTAGCAATACTAAAAACAAAACCATGACTCCTGCCAAAGGGTACCACAAAAAATTTATGGGAATACTATCTGTGAAATTTTGAAGCCATCTTACAGAGATGGTATAGATAATTGGCCATGCCAGAACATTAGCTATAATTGTAAGGAGAATAAACTCTTTTCCTAAAGAAATGATAATGTTAAATATAGAAGCTCCTAAAGTTTTACGGATGCTAATTTCCTTTCTTCTGGATACAGCAACAAAAGCAATGAGTCCGAATAAACCAAGCAATGAAATTGAAATGGCAAGAAAAGTAAAAATACTAATCTGAACAGAAACCTTCTTATCTGAGTTATACATATTTTCGAATTCCTCGCTTATAAACCTCATTTGAATAGGCCATTCGGGCACATTTTTTTGCCAAACATCTTCAATGATTCCAATTGTTTTAGCTGCGTTTTTACTTTCAATTTTTATGACAAGTCGATAATAATAAGATGGAAATCCATCACCACTTCGATAAACAACCGGAGGGACTTTTTCATGAAGTGATTTAAATTGAATATCATTTACCATTCCAACAACCGTTCGTATGGTATCGTCAAAAAAACCAAAAACCTGCTTTCCGATAGGATCATCATAAATGTTAAGCATCTCAGCAGTAGTTTCATTGATAATGCATGAATTGGCATCTTCATATGAGCTATTGCTAAGAAAGCTTCTTCCTTTCAGAATTTTAGCTTCTATCAATTCAAAGTATCCATCATCTATAAAAATATAGCCACATCCAATATTGGCATCATCATCGTCACTTCTCAACCTCAGAGTACACCAATTATTGATGTTTTCACCCGGGATATTAAAGGCTCCACTCAACATCTTAATTTCAGGATATTGTTTAAGATCTGCTTTGAGGTTCTCATAACGCTGCTTCATACCTTCTTGACGAACATTATTTAATACAACAAGCTGATCAGGTTGCATGCCTAGATTTTTATTGGAAGCATATTTAATTTGACTATTAACTAAAACTGCAATGATGATGAGGGCAACAGAACTAGCCAATTGAAATATTATCATTAATTGACGAAACCGGATTGCAAATCCAGCCTTTTTAATAACATCCGGTTCAATGGAGCCGCTCCCCTTCAAAACTTTAATGGGCTGGTAATTTGATAACACAAAGCCAGGATAGAAGCCTGCCATCAGCGATACAAGACCAATAAAAATCAGAATAGAAGCAATTACAACAAAAGGATCTAGTGTATAAAGTGATAAAGATTTGCCTGTTATCTGGTTGAACCCCGGCATTAAAACTTCAACAATAATTAGTGAGAAGATAACTGAAATAAAGCTAAGAATGAACACTTCAAGTAAAAATTGAGAAATCAATTGCGCTCTGGTTGCACCGATGGTTTTCCGAATGCCGATTTCTTTTGCCCTTTTTGCTGATTGTGCTGTCGATAAATTTGTGTAATTAAAGCAAGCCAAAATCAATACTAATATGGCAACACCTAAAAAGCTATAAACAACAGAAGCATCTCCTCTGTTAAAATTGTCGTAACCCAGACCTTTGGAGTACAGATGTATTTTATTGTAGGCCTGCAATCGATATCTTGAATAACCTATTTCATTCCATCCTCTTGCTTTAGCAACAAATTCTGGTATGGATTCGGCAATCGATGCAGGATCCGCTTCATTATTTATACGAACAAATGATTGAAAGGAATTGTTATCCCAATTGGTAAATGCACCTGAATTGTTGTATTTGAGCACCTCAACATTCACCAGGAAATCTAAATTAAAAGGCTTAAATCTAGGGCTCTCTTTAAGAACACCACTCACAACCACCGGAGCAATGTTATCAATTTTCATCACCTTACCTATGGGATCTTGATCTCCAAAATACTTGACCACCATTTCTTGTGTTAAAATAATTGCATCAGGTCTTAGTAAGGCCGTTTTTTTATCACCGATTAATAAATCACAATCAAAAAACTGAAGAAAGTTGCTATCAGCATACAAAACTTCACTTTCATTAAAAAAATCATCTTCGAAGGTTACAACAGAATTTCGTTTCTTGATTTGAACTGCTGATTCTATTGCCGGAATATTCTCGCGTAAAACCGGCATCAATTTCATGGGTGTAATCACTGACCAGTCATTTCTCCCGCGCAAAATTCTATATATGTTTTCATTTTGAGGATGTTCTCGCCCGTATTGAAATTCTTCATGCACAAACAAAAATATCATGATACAGGTAGTGATTCCGATGGTAAGTCCAATAATATTGATAAGAGAAAAGAACTTATTTCTTGTTAAATTTCTAAATGCAAATTTCAGATGATTCCCAAACATTAGTAAGTTTCAAAAAAGGTTAAACTTAAGGCTTTCATTTTATTTTGCAAATGATATGCCAATAAACCTAAATAGCAGAAATTCAGTATGTAAAAGCATTTGTTTTAATGAGTAAAGAAAAATTGTGTTCCATTTCGGGGCAATAAGATAATTGAAGGGGACAATTCTATACTTTAAGAATAAATTATGTATGAGAATTAAAGGAATCCTTATAAATAAAAAAAGGTTCCCAGTTAAAAACTGAGAACCTCTAAAATGAAGCGGTCTGGACGGGACTCGAACCCGCGACCCCGTGCGTGACAGGCACGTATTCTAACCAGACTGAACTACCAGACCATTTATTTTAAGAACTTTGACTTAAAGTTTATCCCTTTAAGCGGTGGCAAAGATAATTCAATTTTTAATATCACAAAGTTTTTTCACAATAAAATTAAAAAAATATTTGCACTTTGTTTTTATATTTTTGACCAAAACTTTAAAAGATGTATAAAAACGCAATCGTTCGAAAGCCATCAGAGTCTTTAATGCAAGGTATTACAAGTGCAACTTTAGGAACTCCTGATATTAAAAAAGCACTCATTCAATATCAAAATTATTGTGAGGCATTAAAAAAGTGTGGATTAAATTTAATTGAAACTGAAGCTTTGCCTGCTTATCCCGATGCCGTTTTTGTTGAAGATACAGCCATTGTTACTGAAAAGTGTGCAATTATTACACGACCAGGTCATGAAAGCAGAAGGGGAGAGGAGAAGTCAGTTGCTCAGACTTTATCCCATTATCGGAAGTTGGAATTCATTCAAGGACCTGCGACACTTGATGGTGGAGATATTATGAGGGTAGAAGACCATTTTTACATTGGACTATCTGATCGAACCAGTAAAGATGGAGCGGATCAGTTGTCTGCTTATTTGAGCAAATACGGCTATTCATCATCGGTAATAGAGGTTGGTGAAATGCTGCATCTAAAATCCGGGATTAATTATGTTGGAAACCAAATCATGGTGGTTTATGAAAGTTTGGTTAATTTGGCTGAAATAGAGGAGTTTGAAAAAATCGCTATCCCAATGGAGGAAAGTTATGCTGCCAATTGTGTATTGATTAATGATTATTTGTTGGTGGCAAAAGGTTTTGATCTTGCTAAAAAACGTTTTAAGGAATATGGTTTTAAGATTATAGAACTAGAGATGAGTGAATTTCAGAAAGTGGATGGAGGTTTAAGTTGTCTTTCATTACGATTTTAATTAAAGCTTTAGAATAAAGGCACCCGATTGATTGACAGAATAAATTGGGATTTTATGGATTTCAATTTCATTTCTGATTTGTTGCTCATAGTATAGCGAATTTGAAGAATCAAAAATGATCAGTTTGGGTTTAAGCTGCTGAAATATTTTTAGTATCGAATATTTTACTCCACCCGATATTATAACGTAATCAACGGGAGATGGGTGTTGTTTGATTAAATAGACATTTTTAGAACTAAGCGATAAAAAGGACTGACCACCAAATAAATATAAATCCTGAAAATTTACCGATTGGGTTTCATTTACTGAAATAGAGATTGTTTGAGGTTTTTTTATTCCCGAATGCCATAAATTTCCTTGTGTATGATAGTTTAATTTTTGCGAATTTGAGATGAGACTTGAATCTGCAAATAATGCACTTTGTTTACCTGCCTGAAATTCAAAAGCAGTATGACCAGGAATTCGGTAAACAAAAAAGTTTTTTTGGTTTAATTGAATGAAATGGCGATAACTAAATCCCATTATGAGTGTGAGTGATAAAATTAAACTTATGGTGAGTGAGAGTTTGGTTCTTTTCAAAAAGACCTGGGTTAAAGTAATGATTAAGAAATAAATCAGAATAACTTCAGGGAGGTTTAATACCAATGCTTTGGCTGTTGAGCCCGGAAGAGATTCAATAAAACCTACGTAATGATTCATAAAAAGCAGCAAGTATTTAAAGGCAAAATTTATGAGCTTCGAAATCAATGGTATGCCAGAAATAATAAGGAATAGAAATCCTAAATTAATAATAATGGATGCGAGTGTGACCACCATTAAGTTTGTGATTAGAAAATAAAACGGAAACTGATGGAAATAAAAAATTGCCAATGGAAATGTTCCGATTTGTGCAGCCAATGAAATAATGAGAATTGAGTAAGTTTTATCGACGAGTTTGTTTGAATGTTTGAGGTGGTTTTTTAAAAGGGGATATATGGACACTATCCCGATTACTGCGGCATACGAAAGCTGAAAACCCACTTCCATGATCATAATAGGATTTATAAGTAATAACAGAAATGCGGAGGCTGCTATTGAATTATAGATATTCCCTTTTTTATTTGATGCCTTTCCGATAATTATAAAACTGAGCATTACCGATGCTCTCATGACCGAAGCAGAGAAACCGGTGATAAGTGCATAGCTCCAGATGATCACAATTAATAGTATGGTTTTGATTAATAAATTTGATTTTTTTCTATCCAGAAATCCAAGCAATAGGTTAAAAACCAAATAAATTATTCCAACATGCAATCCCGAAACACATAAAACATGCATGGCTCCAGCTCCGGCATAATCCTGTCGGGTTTCTGCATCCAGTAGCTCATTTTGCCCCAATAGTATGGATGCAGCAACGGCATATTCTGATTCAGATAAACCGCTGCCTTTGAGTATTTTTAATAAATGTTGGCGGATTTTAATGGCAAGCTTTTTTATCGAACGGGCCTCTGAGTTTTGAATAAACGACCATGATTCTCGAGGAGCATAAGCTTGATAATAGATTTTGTGATTGGCCAGGTATCTTTTATAATTGAATTCATAAGGATTTTGTGGTTGCGGGACTTTCTTTAATCGAAGGCTTATTTCTAATTGATCTCCATACTTTAATGCTCTTGATGCACTGTCTTTTGCAAAATAGATGAGAGCCTTGGTTATTTGTATTGTTGAATCTTTCGGAGATAAAGAATAGATATCTCCTAATATTTTAAAGGATTTTAGAGATTCTTTGGGCTCATCAGTGATTTGAAAAAAATAATTTTTACTGGTATCGGATATGTTTAATTCTCTTTTTTGAAATGATTGATGGGTTGATAAATGCAGTCCCAACAGAGAAATGGCAAAACCCAGAAGAAGACCGGGTAAATAACGAAATTTAAACGCAAATAGTTTTGCTGATATATTAGACAACACGGTTAAGGCAGCTGCTGCAAACAAAATGAGAAAAGATTGATTGTTTGTGTTGCAAAACTGAAGGCCCCAAAAAATGCCTAAAAGATAAAAAATTAGAATTCGGACATATGGATATCGATGATATAAAAACATGGAACAGGAAATACTTTCCTTTTTATTCCAAGAAACTTCTTTTGTCTAGTCTGTGATTTTATAAGGAGCGAAAATTTCGAGTGCTGCCTTTTTTGAAGCACCTTCTTTGCCCAGTAGAATTTTTAATTTACCGAATTGCTTTTTCATGTTATTCCGATAAGCTTCGTTGTTAACAATTTTATCCAATTCGAGACTTAAGCTTTTTGTGTTAAAATCATTTTGGATCAATTCTTTAACAACTTCCTTATCCATGATGAGGTTGACCAAAGAGATGTATTTTATCTTGATGAGCTGACGGGCAATAAAAACAGAAATTGGGTCTCCTTTATAGCAAATAACTTCAGGAACATTAAATAAAGCAGTCTCAAGGGTTGCAGTTCCTGAGGTTACTACAGCAGCCTCTGCATGATCCAGTAATTGGTAGGTTTGCGCATGTATGAGCTTAACTTCACTTTTCCCCAAAATTGAATGATAATATTCCGGATCAATTCCTGGAGCTCCGGCAATAACAAATTGTAAGTTGTTGTATTGGGGAACAACAGATAGCATGATTTTAATCATGCGAGATATTTCCTGTTTTCGGCTGCCCGGAAGAACTGCAATTATGGGTTTATTGCTCAGCTGATTGTGCTTAATAAATTCTTCCTTTTGACTAGCTTCTCGATTGTTGATAACATCGAGTAGGGGATGCCCCACAAAACTTACTTCATAATTTAATTTGTGGTAAAAACCTTTTTCGAAAGGTAAAATGACCAACATTTGATCAATATATTTTCGGATTTTCTTAACCCTCGATTTTTTCCAGGCCCATACTTGAGGTGAAATATAATAAACCGTTCTGATCTTATTTTTCTTGGCAAATTCAGCAATCCTTAAATTAAATCCAGGGTAATCAACCAAAATTAATATGTCAGGTTTGTATTCAAGTAAGTCTTGTTTACAAAGCTCCAGATTTTTACGAATGGTATTCAAATTTGCGATTACATCTTTAAAGCCCATAAAAGCTAGGTCGCGATAATGTTTTACCAACACAGCACCTTGCTCTTCCATTAAATCTCCACCCCAGCATCTAAAATTTGCATTCTCATCCAAGACTCTAAGCTCCCGCATTAAGTTTGAAGAGTGTAAATCACCTGATGCTTCTCCTGCAATGATATAATATTTCATTTGTAAACTTATTTAAGCCAAAAGAAAACGACAATATAAATAAAAGTTAAAAGCAATATCCCTCTGCCGGTAAGTTCAAATTTTTTATTTACCAGATAATACCTAATTGGCCATAAATTAAAGGCTATGCCAATGAGTATAAACGAAGCCGGATCGTTGCTTAAGCCTGTGTTCGCAATGGTATCTATAATTAAAGAAATTCCATAAGTCACCGAAAATGCCAATAATGGCAAAATGAGACCGATGCTCGCACCCATTAGATGTGAATCTTTATTTAAGAATTTTTTCATTCAATGGCCATTTTTTTAATGAATCAATTACTTTGTAGGCGGTAAAATCGTAATGCATTGGCACGACCGAAACATAATTATGATCTAAAGCCCATTGATCGGTATCCGGTTCAATATCAAGTTTTTCAAAATAACCGGTAAGCCAATAATAGTCCTGTTCTCTGGGATCTTTTCGTGCATCAAATTCTTCAACCCATCTGGCTTTCGATTGACGACAAATTTTAATGCCTTTAATGTCTTTTTCGGCTACTGCCGGGATATTTACATTTAAGCAAGTCCCATCCGGGATTCCCTGCTCTAAAACCTGTCTGGAAATTTGTTCCATAAAAGTTCCACAGGCAGAAAAATCAGCATCACTAGCATAATCAAGCAAGGAAAATCCAATGCTTGGAATTCCTGAAATACATCCTTCAATCACGGCTGCCATGGTTCCCGAATAAACTACATTTACCGACGCATTTGAGCCATGATTTACTCCGGAAACCAATAAATCTGGCTTACCTTTTAAAACCACTTGCTCACCAAGTTTCATGCAATCAACAGGAGTTCCATTGCATTGATATTCCTGATAGCCTTCTTCCTGGCATATTTTTTCAAGTCGCAATGGTGATCGTACCGTAATGGCATGACCTGTTGCCGACATGGGGAATTTTGTTGAAACCACGGTAACATCTCCTAATTTCCTCATGACTGAAATTAAATACCTGAGGCCTTTGGCTTTTATGCTGTCGTCGTTGGTTATTAAAATCTTAGGCTTACTCATAAATGTAGAAGTTTATAGTTTTTTTAGAAGAACAAAAATAGAACAAATTAAGAGAACTCTTAGAAATTAGTCGGAGAGGGTGATCAGAAATTTAGAAAGCTTGAAGTTCTTCATAAAGTTTTTGTACAGGAAGTCCCATCACATTGTAAAAAGAACCACTGATTTTCTGAATGCCTATAAATCCAATCCATTCCTGAATTCCATAGGCACCGGCCTTATCAAAAGGTTTGTAAACTTCGATGTAATAATCGATTTCTTCAGCGCTTAATGCTTTAAATTTAACCTTGGTTGAGGATGAAAAAATAGTTTCCTTTTTATTGGACTTCAAACAAACTCCGGTGATAACCTCATGCCATTTTCCAGAAAGTAGTTGCAAGATCTCCTTCGCATGTTGTGGGTTTTGGGGTTTGGTAAGCAAATGGTCATCAAGGCAAACAATGGTATCTGCTGTAATTAAAATATGATCTTCAGGAATTTCTTTAATGCTAAATGCGGCTGCTTTTAAGTTTGCTAGATATTCAGCAATTTCTTTCCCTTTCAGATGATTAGGAAATTGCTCGTTTGTTTCACGTACTTCAATTTTGAAATCCAGGCCTAGGTCTTTAAGTAAAGCTTGTCGTCGAGGTGATTTCGACGCGAGAATAATTTTTTTCTGTAGGGGATTAATGGCTGGCATCAACTTTTGTTTTTAGTTTACCAATGAAAAGCATCGTCGGTCATCCATTTTCCTTGCACTTTCATGACTTGTTCCAGAATGTCGCGCACACATCCATCACCACCGTTATAGTGCGAAATATAATGAGAAATTGATTTAATTTCTTCTGCAGCATTGGCAGGGCAAGTGGCCACTCCAACTTCTTTCATCACCTTGTAATCAGGAATGTCATCGCCCATATAAATTACATTCTGAGATTCTAACTTATTATCTTTCAAATATTGGTGGTAAACTTCAATTTTGTTTCCAACGCTTAAAAAAACATCTTTTACATTTAATGCTTTAAATCGGTTGATGATTGAATCCGATTTTCCACCTGAAATAATTACTATTCGGTAGCCTAATTTAACAGCTAATTGCAGCGCATAGCCATCTTTAACGTTTGCTGTTCGAACAGGTTCCCCGCTATTTTGCAAAACAACAGTTCCGTTTGTAAAAACTCCATCATAATCGAACATAAAAGTGTTAATGTTTACTAATGCTTCTTTATAGTTTATCATTGGCCTAAATATTTGCGCTTTATGAGTTTTGAAATTAATTCGTATAAATCTTTATAATCTTTGTTCGTGTCTAATGATTTTAGATGTTCTGCAATAATTTTGTGATCTCCTCTTCTGGCTGGTCCTGTTTGTGCATTTTCCGGATTTTGTGATAATATTTTTGCAGCTGATTCCTGGATGAGTGGTTTTAGCAGATCAAAAGAAAGTCCTTCTTTTTTAAGAATGTCGGCAGCAATGCTGTAAAAATAATTGGTGAAATTGGATGCAAAAACAGCGGCGATGTGCAAAGTTTTTCTTTGTTCGGAATTAATGGACTGAACATGATCGGAAACCCTTTTAGCGAGAGTAATCAACTTTGATTTATCATCTTTTGTGCTTGCTTCGATACAAAAGGGGATGTTTTTAAAATTGACTTCCTTGCTTTCCGAAAAAGTTTGGAGTGGATAAAATACCCCAAAATGTTCATGCTTTTCACCAAAGATTTCAATTCGAGTAGTCCCGGAGGTGTGCACCAAAAATGCATCTTTAAATGAAATTTTCTTGATTACTTCTTCTAATGCATCATCGCTTATGCAAAGAATGTATAGGTCTGCACTATGATTAATTAAATTTAGTTCATCAGTGTAGGCCGAATTTAGCTTATCGGCAAGTGTTTTTGCCTTTGCTTTATTTCGTCCATAAACTTGAACAATCTCAAGTTCAGCAGCCTTTAAAGCAAGAGATAAACGTACAGCAACATTCCCAGTTCCCAGTATTACGATTCGATGTATTAATTCAGAATTCATTTTATTAGATTGGTAGCGAAAATACGAAATTATAATCAATATGAAATCCAGAACAATCTCCAGTTTTTGATTCAAAGTCAAAGTATTTAAACTGCTTCATGTTTTTTGTTTCTTGAATTTTGCAGGCTCTTTATTTGTTTTAATTCTTAACTTTGATGATTGATAATTAACCTTTTTTCAACAAATACGAACCAAAATGAATAAGGAATTTATTTCAGACAGAGTTAATAATTTGTCTGAATCAGCTACCTTGAAAATGACTCAAAAAAGCAGGGAGTTAAAAGCTCAAGGAAATGATGTTATTACATTAAGTATTGGAGAACCTGACTTTAATACCCCTCAAAATGTAAAAGATGCTGCAATTAATGCTGTCAACAACAATATGACGCATTATACACCCGTTCCGGGTTATCAGGATTTAAGAGAGGCCGTTTCTCAAAAATTTAAAAGGGATAATAATCTTGATTATTCGCCTGCTCAAATAGTGGTTTCTAATGGTGCAAAACAATCCATCACCAATGCCATGATGTGTTTGGTAAATCCTGGTGATGAAGTAATCGTTCCTTCTCCTTATTGGGTTTCATATCCGGAGATGGTGAAGCTTGCCGAAGGAAAAGTTGTTGAGATTAGTACAGGTGTTGATACAGATTTTAAATTCACAACTGAACAACTTGAAGCTGTAATTAACGAGAAAAGTAAGGTGCTAATCTTCTCATCACCCTGTAATCCTACAGGTTCTGTTTATTCAAAAGAAGAATTGCATGCCATTGCAAAAGTGGTAGCAAAACATCCTCATCTTTTCGTTATTGCCGATGAAATTTATGAGTACATCAATTTTAAGGGGAAACATGAAAGTTTAGCGCAATTTGAAGAAATCAAAGATCAGGTGATAACGATTAACGGAGTTTCTAAAGGCTACGCCATGACTGGATGGAGAATTGGTTATATGGCTGCACCTTTATTTATTGCTAAAGCGTGCAATAAACTTCAAGGTCAATACACTTCAGGTGCTTCATCGATTGCTCAGGCTGCAGCAAAAGAAGCTGCTTTAGGAGATCCTGCGAAATCTGAAGAAATGCAAAAAATGATTAAGGCTTTCAGAGAGCGAAGAGATTTGGTGATTAGCTTGATGAAAGATATTCCTGGCTTAAAAACCAATGTTCCTGATGGTGCGTTTTATGTATTTCCTGAAGTAGATTCTTATTTTGGTAAATCGTATGGAGATTATAAGATTAATAATGCTGATGATCTTTGTATTTATATATTAGAAACTGAGTACGTGGGCTTGGTACCTGGTGGTGCATTCGGAAACGAAAAATGCATTCGTATTTCATATGCAACCTCCAACGAATTAATTATTGAAGCGATCACTAGAATTAAGAGAGCGCTTTCTAAGTTAAGTTAATCACAATGTTTAAAATCCCGGTTCTGCCGGGATTTTTTATTTATATTCCCGCCGAATTAACTATTTTTGTTTCACATTAAATAATTTAATTAATGTTTACAAAAGATAATTTAATTCAAGTATTTGACGCATTCAACAAGATGAAGATTCTTGTGGTTGGTGATATTATGCTTGATTCCTATGTGTGGGGCAAGGTTGATCGGATTTCTCCGGAAGCGCCAGTTCCAATTGTGAGTATTCAAAAACGTCACAACCGCTTGGGCGGAGCTGCCAATGTTGCTTTAAATCTTAAATCCTTAGGAGCTGAACCCATCATTTGCTCGGTAATTGGGAATGATGAAAAAGGTGAAGAGCTCATGAGTGTGTTAAAGCATGAAACACTTTCAATAGATGGGATTATCAGAAGCGATGAAAGAATCACAACCACCAAGTTCAGGATTTTTGGTAATAATACACAAATGTTGAGGGTTGATGAAGAGGTTACCCATGATTTAATTGAACAGGAAGAAAACCAATTGCTTGAAGTTATTCAAGATTTAATGACAGCTCATAAAATTGAAGCCATCATTTTTCAGGATTATAACAAGGGAAATTTAAGTAAGAAAGTCATCTCATCAGTTGTTAAGATGGCTAATGAGTTGAATGTCGTAACAACGGTGGATCCTAAGAGTAAAAATTTCTTTGAATTCAAAAAAGTAAGCCTTTTTAAACCCAACTTAAAAGAATTGCAAGAGGGCTTAAATCTGAGTATTGAAGAAATTAATGAAGCCAATCTTGACTTGCTCGCTAAAAATTTAAATGAATTTATTGATGCGAAATTTGTAATGGCTACCTTGTCAGAATACGGGGTTTATATACATGAGTTTGCAAATTCTGAAAATCAGAAATCCCAGATTGTTCCAGCACATAAAAGATCAATTTCTGATGTGTCTGGTGCTGGAGATACGGTAATTAGCGTTGCAACACTATGTTTGGCTTTAAAACAATCGGCACAACAAATTGCCTCTCTTTCAAATTTGGCTGGTGGTTTGGTTTGTGAAGAAGTAGGTGTTGTAGCCATTAAAAAGGAAAGACTTCTGAATGAAGCAATCAATAAACTAACCACAGAATAAGATGACGGATAACAGCAAAGGCGGCAAAAAAGAATCCGTTAAAAAGATGTTCAATGAAATTTCTCATCGCTATGATTTTTTAAATCATTTTTTATCGATGGGTATCGATATTTTATGGCGAAAAAAACTGGTGAACTTACTCAAAAAGCAGCAACCTAAGAGTGTTTTAGATGTAGCTACCGGGACCGGTGATTTAGCCATTACAGCTTCTAAAATAAGTGAAGAGATAAAGATTACTGGGGTAGATATCGCCAAAGGAATGTTGGCCATTGGTGATCGAAAAATTCATGATAAAAAACTAACAGCAAAGATACAATTACAATATGGCGATAGCGAGAATTTGCCCTTTGAAGAGGGTAGTTTTGATGCAGCTATGGTTGCCTTTGGGGTGCGGAATTTTGAAAATTTAGATCAGGGTTTGGCCGAAATGTTTCGAGTTTTAAATCGCAATTCAAAAATTTATGTTCTTGAATTTTCAATGCCAGAGCGATTTCCAATCAAGCAACTTTACCATTTTTATTTTAAAAACATTTTACCATTGATTGGAAGGTTGATTTCTCGGGATAAAGGTGCTTATACCTATTTGCATGATTCTGTTCAGGAGTTTCCATCGGGTGCAGCTTTCATGGAAAGACTTACTTTGGCTGGGTTTAAAAATCCGACACAACGTAAGTTATCCTTTGGGATCGCAAGTATTTATATTGGGGAGAAAGCTTAATTTTATTCTTAGGAAATAAAAGGGAATATTGTTCGTTATTCATAAAATCAAAAATCACGATCTTGAAATTTAAAACAAAGTCGATAGTAGTAGTGCTCATATTCCTGATCTTTAGTTCAGGTATGCTTGCGCAAGGTAATCGAACTGAAAATCTGGCAAAGCACGATTACAATCCCTATCACTTTGGTTTTATTCTCTCCTTCAATCAAATGAATTTTGGTTTGAAGGTAAATGAAAGTGCCATTGGTGTAAAGTCTGATTTTATACCTGCAGATTATGCAGGTTATAGTTCGGTGAAATTGCTTGGAGTTAATAGCCAACCAGTATTTGGTTTTACGGTAGGAATCGTTTCAAATTTAAAATTGGCTCCCTTGCTCGATCTTCGACTAATACCATCTCTGGCTTTTGGAGAACGTAAAATAAATTATACAATTTCAGGGATAGAAGAATTTTCAATCATTGAACAAAAGAGTATTCGCTCAACCCATATTGACATTCCGCTTTATATTAAGTTTAAGTCTAAAAGAGCACGCAATGTTCGGGCTTATGTGCTTGGAGGTATAAAATACACCTTCGATTTAGCAGCGAATTCGAAAAAAAATAAAGAAGCTAACGAAGATTTTCTGAACCTTAAAAGTCAGGATTTCTTAATTGAAACCGGTGCCGGATTCGACTTCTATCTTCCCTATTTTAAATTTGGAGTAGAATTAAAAATGTCTTATGGTTTGAATGAAATATTGGAATCAAAGAATAATTTTTATGCCGATGGAATTTCAAGCCTGAAGTCAAAACTCTTTCAAATTTCTTTTACCTTTGAGTAAATAAAACTTGAAATAATGACCGAAGCAAAAGATGATGGCTTACTTAATGATTTAATTGTAAAAGCCAACCTGAAACAGGATGTTTATCAAAATACAGTAACAACCTTCAACCTTCTCAAAGAAGAGATAAAAAGCACCATTGATGGTTTTCGTGAGAAAGCTCAAAATTCAAAACATGATATTCCTTTTGAGTTTAGGAAAAGGGGTGACTTTGAAATTGAAATGAAGTTTGCCGGTGATGTATTGATTTTTATGATGCACACTAATGTGTTTGAGTTTCCCAGAGATCATTTTGTTATGAAGACGTCTTATGTTAAAGAAGATCCGAATCGGGCTTATTGTGGCATTATTAACATTTATAATTTTTTGTCTGATTCGTTTAAATACAATCGTGTAAACGACAGTGGTTATTTAATTGGGCGGATATTTGTGAATAAAGACATGCACTTTTTTATAGAGGGAAAAAAAGAAATGGGTCATATTTACAATAATTTTGTGACTTCCGAAATCAATGCTGAGATGATTAAAACCATTGTTGATTCAGCGATTCGGTATACCATCAATTTTGATTTGCTCACTCCGCCTTACGAAAATGTGAAGGAAGCCAATGTTTATGAGTTCTTGAGTAAATTGGACAGTATGTCCCTAAAAACAGGCAAAAGATTAGGATTTCAATTTAAGGCAGATCAGGAAGAAGTGAAATAATTTAAAAAAAATCACTTTTTTTAAAGATTTTTCTTTGGCGGAATAAAAAAAGTATTATTTTTGCACGCACAAAACGAATGGTCCGTTCGTCTAGTCAGGTCAGGACGCCAGGTTTTCATCCTGGTAACAGGGGTTCGAATCCCCTACGGACTACAGAGCTTCTCTTTAAAGGGAAGCTTTTTTTATGCTTAAAAAAAAGCAATTATTTCATCCCTAATTTTTTATTCTCTTTTAAAAGATCAACCGATTCTTTCAGCCTTTTCATTCTCGTTTTCTCGCGCTTAGCATCAACAACCCATAGCACATATTCTTTTTGATATGAAGGCGCCAGTTTGTTAAAATTGTTTAATGCAGGCTGATGGGTCAAAAAATAATTTTTAATAAATTCAGGAACTTCTAATGGCTTTTTTACGCCTTTTAATTTGGGCTCAACTTCCCAATCAATAATTCCGGTTTTTAAATAAAGATCAATTTTGTTTAGACCGGCTTGAGTCATTTGGCCGTTCTCAATCAATTTTAGAACTCTTATCTTATTTGGATCCGACCAGTTTTTAGTATTACTTCTGGGGGTGAATTTCTGAATATAACTTTCTTCGTCTATTCTTTTTACGGTGCTGTCAATCCAGCCAAAACAGAGGGCTTCTTCAACAGCTTCATTATAGGTGATGTTTTGCTTCTGGGTGTTTTTTTTAAAGAAAATCATCCAAATGCCATCGATCTGATCAAAATTAGTTTCAAGCCAATTTCTGAAATCAATTCGGGATTTAAAATGGATATGCTGATAATTCTTTTGTTTCATGAATTAAAGATAAAAAAATGGCTAAGAAAAAAATCACATCGCGTGAAGATTCTTAGCCATTTGCTCTTTAGCTTAATGTCATTATTTTTCTAATTTATCCCAATCGGCATAATGAGTAATATTTAAGTTTGTTTTTGGTTCAGTGGTATAGCTCACATTGCTATTGTAAGTCCATTCCATGGTTGCCGAGCCACCACCAGACTGTGTAGTAATTAAAGCACTGTTTCGGACTAAACCAATAGGGAAAGCCTGATCGCGCGGTGAAACCCGATCGCCATGGGTGGGGTCAGTTGGAATCCAACCATAATTTGGTAAATAAACTTCTATCCAACGATGGTAAACATCATCCATATAAGCAGCCTCATGACGATTCCAAACAGAGCCTACATATCTTGTTGGTAATCCGGCAGCTTTACATAGTGAAATAAAAACAAATGTATATTCTGAGCATGAACCATGACCATTTGTAATGACCGTTGGTGCAGTGTCCCAGGCGCCATCCATGATGTAATGAAGATGTCCGATGAGGTATTGATGAAGTTTACGCATAATCCAATAAGGATTTTTTTCATCACCTACTACTTTCTTAATGGTATTTAAAATGATTGGATTATTAATTTGATATTTCTCATCATCGCCTAAATATTTTTCTTTAATATCATTTGGGATGTCACTTAAAGAACCTACTTTATCAGGGAAAATGAAATAACGGGTGTTGTATGTTTCAATTTCTGAAGTTACCTGGATCTCAATTTTTTCGCCAGGTTTAATGTCCTTATAATGATAGTGAGCTGTTTTTTGTCCCCATTTATCAGTTATTATATTGGTAGGTTTTGAGCTGTATTTGAAATCATTCAGGATGATTTGATTATCTCTGTTTGCAGGTAAAGCGATATTTACATCCAGGGTTTTAATTTTGCCAGGGCCATAGCAACTTACATTGTGATTGTAGGTTACCTGATGTAATTTTTTATCCTTACGAATAAATTGTTTCTTATCTCTAATTACCAATTGCGAGATTTCATCATCTTCATGATCAACAGCCCACAAAGTGTTTCCCTGAAACGTTAACCCGTGCGGATATCTGCCGGGAGCATCCAAAATAACAATGACAAATCCCGTTTTGGGATCAACCATATAAATTTCATCTGTAAAAATATCTGAAATCCATAAATATTTGCCGTCAAAAGTAATCCCTTTTGGGTCTTTTGCCGGGGACTTGAAAGAGTGAATGGTTGTACCATCAACAGGACTGAATTGAATGACTTTGTCAAGTTTGTCGTCAACACACCATAGGTAGTTTCCATCCCAGGCCAAACCTTTTGGGCTTTTTGAAGGTGCCGGTAAAGTTTTTAAAATGGTTCCGTCTTTCGGGTCAATTTTAAAAATCATTCCATCCAGATCTTCAACTTTATCCGTTCTTCCTCGGTAATCTGCATTCCATAAAAACTCACCATCCCATGCCAAGCCCATGGGCCAATAAGCAGGAGATTCAATTTTTCGTATGACTTTTCCAGATTCAGGATTAATGCAGTAAATTTTATCAGTTCCTCGATCGGCAAGCCATAAGTTTTTTCCGTCAAAAGTTATACCGGTTGGATAATTATCAGGAGTATCAAACTTTTTAATTTGAGCACCAGGATGTGCCATAATTGCTATCGAATAGGTCAATAGAAAAAATGCAATTGATATTAATTTCTTCATTTTATTGTTTTGTTTTAGGATTAAGTGGAGCCCAAATATAATCAATGAAGAATAGTATTCTTGAGGTTTTTGATGTCGGAAATAAAATTCTTGTGTTCTGAAAGCTTAGAAAGATTCTGGTGTTCAAACTGTAAGCATATGTTTTATAAACCTTATTGTTTAAAAGTTGTTTCTGAAAGAATGTAGGCTTTGTGATTTCTTATTTTTTGGGTTTATCTGATAAGTGGAAGATTAATGTACCACCATTAATTATGTCTTCGTATTGCAGAAGATTTCCGCCTTTCACTTCTCCATTTAATTCAATTTTATCAACAAAAACATTCTCACTGCTTTGATTCAGTGCAATAATGCTTAAACTTTTATTGTTTCCAAGTTTGATGGTTGCATTTTTAACCATCGGGCTACCTAAAGCATAATCATTTGAACCGGGGTTTACCGGATAAAAACCCAAAGCACTGAAAACATACCAGGCACTCATTTGTCCCGCATCGTCATTTCCACAGAGTCCATCTTCTTTATTGCTGTACATTTCGTCCATGATCATTCTCACACGTTCCTGGGTTTTCCAGGGGTGATTGGTCCAATTATAAAGATAAGGGATATGATGGCCTGGTTCATTGCCATGCACATAATTTCCAATAATTCCGTCTCGTGTAATGTCTTCATTTTTTTCGATAAATTCATCTGCAATGGGCGTATTAAAAATCATGTCAAGATGTGCTGAAAATTGATCTTTACCACCCATCATTTCAATCATATTTTCAACTTCATGAGGAACATACAAGCCATAATTCCATGCATTGCCTTCAATAAATCCTTGTCCATGCGTATCGATGGGGTTGAACTCTTTGCGCCATTCGCCATTTTCCAATTTAGGCCGCATATAACCAATTTCCGGATCGTAAATATTTTGGTAATTTTTGGATCTTTCAAGATAATTTGAATAAACTTCTTTATTTCCCACTTTATTTGCTATTTGTGCAATACACCAATCATCATATGCAAATTCCAGGGTTTTTGATACCGAGGATGAACTTTTATCTTCGGGTACAAAACCCTTGCTCACATAGTAATCTATGCCGTCAAAATAAGGCACCGTTGAAGTATTCATACATGCCTTCAAAGCTCTTTCGAGATTAATATCGGTGGTTTCTTTTATGATAGCATCCGCAATAACTGAAACGGAATGATATCCAATCATACACCAGTTTTCGTTGGCATAATGGCTCCAAATAGGCAACATTTTATGCACACTTTGGTCATGATGAGCCAGCATGGATTTTATCATATCATTATTCCTTTCAGGTTGAATAATATTAAACAAAGGATGCAAAGCCCGATAAGTATCCCAAAGGGAAAATATGGTGTAATTTGTAAATCCATCCGATTGATAAATATTTTGATCCAAACCGCGATATGCCCCATCTACATCTTCATAGATGATGGGCCCAAGCATGCTATGATACATGGCTGAATAAAAAGTTTCTTTTTGTTCCAAAGTTTCCGTTTCAACTTTTATCTTTGAGAGTTCTTGATCCCATTTTTGCTGTGTTTCATATTTGGTTTTCTCAAAATCCCAATGTGGAATTTCTGCCTTTAAGTTTTTTAGCGCACCATTGGTACTCACAGGTGAAAGGGCAAACTTAATCTTGATTTGCTCATCTTCCTGTGTTTTAAAATCGAAATAAGCACGGATGTTTTTACCGGCCATTTCCGGAAAGTTTTCTTCTTCATTAAATCGACGATAAAAACCATTATACTCAACTTCATCGTATTTTTTATGGCCATATTGAAAAAATGGTTTTGAAAACTCCATGGCAAAAAATACTTTACGGGTTCGGGCCCAGCCATGGGTTTGGCGATAGCCAGTTACCAGAGAATCATTTTCAACCCTAATGAAAGTCCATACATTTTTATCATCATGGTGGTAGATGTTAGAAATTAAATCGAGAATGATGTGAGCGCTGTCAGTGTTTGGGAACGTATATTGATGAAATCCAACCCGATCTGAAGCCGTTAATTCTGCATTGATTTTGTAATCTTCAAGATAAACCTGGTAATAAGCTGGTTCTGCCATCTCAGTTTTATGAGAAAACTTAGAATGATAACCTTCAGTTTCATTATTTCCGGGCTCTAAATTTAATAGTCCTATCGTTGGCATCACCAAAAAGTCGCCTAAATCAGAATGTCCGGTTCCGCTAAAATGAGTATGACTAAATCCAAAGATTTGATCATCATCATATTGATAACCTGAGCAATATTTATAGGTTTCAGTATTGTAATTTCCATCAATGTACATGGGTTGTTGATTGGTTTCGGGGCTCAATTGAACCATCCCAAATGGAGCGGTTGCGCCCGGATAGGTATGTCCCATATTTTTGGTGCCAATCAATGGATTAACAAATTGAACGAAATTAAAATCTGAAGCTGTATTTGTATTGAGGTTTAATTGTCCATCTATCTGACAAGAACTTAGGAGGATGGCCAAAAAAACGATCATTTGATGATTTTTCATATTTATATGATTGTTATTCATTCTTCAATTTTATTATCCATTCTTGTTCGGTTTTTTAAACCAGGTTTTGGGATTTAATTTTGATTTGTATTTGGTAAATAATTCTTTACCAACAAGCAATCCTCCCGACCAGAATAAAATCTCAGCGAGAATCAAAACGATGGTTGTTATTGTAATCTTTGTTCTGCTTTCAAATTTTAGAAATGGGATGATGGGGATAAGGAGAAATAAAGGAATTGAAATGATGATTAAAATAATACCTAATTTGATTTTCCAATTCTGTTTTGACATTTTTTTCTTTTCAAATTATAAATTCCTGAAGCAGGAATTCAAATGTAAGGAAAAAGTTGCTGCTATTATGAAGCAAAGAACATAGAATAATATGAGGTCAAAAAAAATTGGATACTGAAAAAAGCAGACTCTCAAATTCAGAGAGCCTGCTTTTAAAATTAGGGATTGAGGAGCCTAAAGCTTCGACTATTATTATAATGCACCTTCATCATAGGCCACTTCACCGTGAAGTGATTGGTCAATGCCTAATTCTTCTTCTTCTTCAGTTGCTTTTACAGGCGATATAAGATTGATGATTACCAACATTAAATAGGTGAATCCATAGGCGTAAACAGCTGCAATGGTGACTGCAATTAATTCTTTAAAAAAGAAACTTGAATTACCTTCTAGTAAACCACTTTGGCCATTAATGTGTGAATAAGCAAATACCCCTAAAAGAATTGTACCTAGGGTGCCACCAATACCGTGAACACCCCATACATCTAATGCATCGTCCCAACCGAGTTTGTTTTTCATTTGAACTGCCATAAAACAGACTGCTCCTGAGGAAATTCCGATAAGCATGGCAGCCCATAATGGAACATATCCAGCAGCAGGAGTAATGGTTGCTAATCCTGCAACTGCTCCTGTAAGTAATCCAATAAATTTTGGTTTACCCTCTTTTACCCATTCGATGATTAACCAGGTAATTGCTGCAAAAGATGCTGCAACATCAGTATTCAAGAATGCTAAGGTTGAGATGGCATCAACATCTAGCTGACTTCCGGCATTAAATCCATACCAGCCAAACCAAAGTAAACCTGTACCAATCGCAACCAATGGGATACTGTTAGGAGGAGATTGGGTGTCGCGTCGTTTTCCTACATAGATGACAGAAGCTAAAGCAGCGAATCCGGCGGTTGCATGTACAACGATACCACCTGCAAAATCAAGAACACCCCACTCTGAGAGAATTCCACCACCCCAAACCATGTGAACAAATGGATAATAAACAAATAATTGCCATACGACTAAGAAGATTAGATAAGCTTTAAATGTTACTCTATTGATGAAGGCACCCGTGATAAGTGCTGGTGTAATAATGGCAAACATCATCTGGTAAGCCACAAAAATATAAACAGGATATTTACCATTATCGAAAGCCTGATCAAAAGCAATTCCATTCAGAAAAGCCAAATCCAGATTACCTATAATGCCGCCTTCTCCGCCGCTAAAACATAATGAATAACCAATGGTTACCCACATAATAGTTGTTATTCCTAATGACACAAAAGTTTGTGCCATAATTCCAAGGATATTTCTTTTACTTGCTAAACCACCGTAAAAGAATGCTAAGCCTGGCGTCATGAGCATTACCAAACTTGTGCATAAAATCATAAAAGTTGTTGAACCAGTATCAAACATAATTGTTGGTTTTAATTAAGTGAATAAATTATTTAAAATGAAAATCCGAAAACCATGAAAATATTTCCGGCCTCAGGGTTTGTTATTAAAGACGCAGAAGCAGGCAAAGAATAATTTTCGGTTATTTTAATTTCCTTGGAAAGACTTAATCCCAGATTAGTTAATCCAGCAGATTCCTGTCCGTAAAAACCTGTTGGCTCACCTTTTTCTGTGTCAGGATTATCTAAGGAAAAACCCGCAAAGATATTTAATGAAAGGTCTTGGCATTCAGCAGTGTAACCAAATTCTAGGTATTTTGACATCACAATTTTATCATCAGGGATCATTGAACCTGATTGTTCAATATATTTTCGAGTATCTGCTCCCCAAATATTCATGGCGAACATGATGCTGATTGGGAATTCTTCAACCCCATTAAAGGAAACCGCAGCTTCAACTACATGACCTGTTTGATCTTTCGATCCATTGTTGATCTTAGTCCAATCCATATTGCGGTTGAAATAATCATTGCGGCCAGTTGTTTCATCCGGGAAGAAATAATCTGTGAGTGTAAGTGAGAAGCTTTCATTTAAAGTGTAGCTGATATATAGGTCTGCCTCCTGTAAAGTATGTGTTCCGTTGGTTGAGTAGGCGCCCCAAGCACCTATGGCAAATGCATGATCCTCTGATCCAAACCCAAATTCCAGGTAGGGTTGAATGCTTGGTGAGGACCCTCCAAGGTTAACGCCTCTCCAGATGTATCTGCTCATCAGATCAGCACCTAGATCCCATGGTGAATCTTTGGTTTCTTGTCCAAATAAATTACCTGCACTTAATACAAGTGCAAGTAAAACACTAAATAGTTTAGCTTTTTTAATCATCGTGTTTTGAGTTTTAGGTTAATGTAAGGAATAGGTGAATTGAGAAGCTTAATGCTTCATCTGGGAATAATTTAGTATGCTTCTTTTTCTTAGAGAAATTACACATGATACAAAACTATCGATGTGGTTTCATTCTCACAATCCGTAATAAAACTGAAAATTAAGTAGGAAAAACTTGCACCCGTTCTAGGTAATTTACCGAGAAATTAGGCAGTGCATTTCTATAAATAGGTGAGTTTAGTCAATATTTACCAAATTGTTTTTAATGGCGTACTTCACCAGCTCGATGGAAGATTTGAGCTTTAATTTGTGTAAGATATTGTTTTTGTGCGAGTCGACGGTTCTAACACTTATGCAAAGTGAATGGGCAATTTCTTTGTTGGAAAGTCCATCAACAACAAGTCCTACAATCTGAAGCTCACGTGCTGTGAGGGATTCATTGGTGTCTGATTTAGATTTATTAACCATCCCTTTTAAGATGGTGTCTGAAATGCTTTTGTTAAAATAGTTATCACCTTTATAAATTGTATTTATGGCCTCCAATAATTCATTCATGCTCGTGTCTTTAGGGAGATAACCATTGGCTCCGGCTTTGATTGCCTTTGTGATAAACTCTTCATTAGAGTGCATTGAAAGAATCAGGATATTTATTTCTGGGAATGTTTTTCTGACGAATTTGGTTACTTCAATTCCTGAAATATCCGGCATTGAAATGTCAGTAATAATGAGATCAGGTGTTAATGAATCTAAGAGGTTAAATAAATCTTGTCCATGGCCAACTTCACCTATTACTTTGATGTTTTCTTCGTCTGTTAATACCGCTTTTACACCATCTCTAAACATTTGATGATCATCTACCAATATGATTTTTACCTTCTCCATCTTATTCGCTACTTTGAGGAACTTTTATTTTAATAAGAGTGCCATCTTTTTTATTTGCAATTATTTCAATCTCGCCATCAAGCAAAAATACCCTTTCTTTCATATTAGAGATTCCATTACCACATAATTTTCTTCCTTCCTTATAACAAAAACCTTTCCCATCGTCCGAAATATTGAGATATATACTTTCAGCATCTGAAAGCAGTTCCATTACTATTGAATTTGCATCGGCATGTTTGATGGTATTGCTGAGTGCTTCCTGCGATATTCTGTACAAATAGGTGCTTGTTTTATCTGAAATATTAGTCTGGAAGTTTTTATGAAAAAACTTAACTTTTAGCCCAGAGTTGTCAGATATTTCCTCACATAAATTTGAAAGTGCATCCAGTAATCCAAATTCATTCAATACTGCAGGCATTAAATTATTTGAGATGCTACGCACTTCATTGATGGTGTTTGCAAAAAGAGATTGAACTTCCGTCATTATAATTTTTGACTTTCCCGGCGAAGCTTTAGCCATCCTTTCCAGCCGCATTTTAATGGCTAAAATTGATTGACCCAGTCCATCGTGTAATTCTCTGGATAATCGCTGTCTTTCAAGTTCTTGTCCATCAATCATTGAACTTAATCTCATCGATCTTTCAAGGTTCAGATTTTCTGTTTGTTCCTTAATTTTTTTCGACATTTCGTTGAAGGCATCGATAAGGTTTCCAATTTCATCATTGCTAACGATGTCTTCAACGAACACGTCATAATTTCCTTGGGTAATTTTTTGGGCAGCATCTTTTAATTTAACAATCGGTAAGCTGATTCTTCTGGCAATAATATATACAAATGCAAATAAAAGCAATGACATTAAAACACTTAAGTATAAAATATTATTCCTGATTGAATCGATGGGGATCATAGCTTCCTTTTCATCAATCTCAGCTAAAATGGTCCAGTTTAATAATGGAACATCAAGGCTGCTAAAAGAACTCAGCACAGAAACATCACGGTAGTCCATAAATACTTCAGTTCCGGTTTCTCCATTCAATGCTTTATGAAATCCGGTAGTTTGGACCTTGGTGTTAAATGTCGAGTTATCCTGAAAACGGGAAGTGCTTCTCATTAATGAGTCACTGCCCACAAGATATGATTCGCCAGATTCACCCAGGCCGTTATGAGGGTTATTCTCAAACATAATTGAATTGATGGCATCTATATCAATTTCGATGATAATCTGACCCAGGCAATCATTTTTGATATCAGTAACATTTGCCCCGATGAAAATAACCGGCAACTTGGTTTTCGGGTCTAATTTGTAATCATCGATTGAAATGCCAGGATTATTCTTTAGATTATCTTGAAGTTCATGAATGGGCAGGTCTTCAAGGAGTCCATATTCTTGTGTTATTGTATCATTTTCGGCAATAAAAAAAACTGAAACTCCTTCTTGATTTGTAATGTAAATTCGGTGGTAATAATTCGCTGACAAAAGGTATCTTCTTAAATGAAGATCGAACTCACTTTTTATAATTTCAGAAGGGAATTTGAATTCTGAATTTGGATGGCTCAAAAGCCCAATAATATTCTTAACATCTTCAGATTTTGAAATTAAGCTAAGATCCAGGATTCGATCTTCAAAAAAGCGTTCGATACTGTACTTTTTTTCGATACGCAGTGAGGTTAATTGATCGAAAGTTCTTTCTACTAAAGCATCTTTTGCTCGATAATAAGAATAGGATCCAACCACTATTATTGTAAAAATGTTAAGCAGCAAAAAATAAATAATTAGCTTTTTAACGATGGTTGTATTTTGTTTCATTTATAAGAATTCTAGGATTACAATTTAGCAAAAATAAAAGTCTTTTCGACATGGCTGTAATTTTGATTCTTATGTGAAGAAAACCTATTTAATACTTTACGAAAAAATGGATTGGAATCTGGTAAAAAAACTTTAGCTATTGGTTAAAATTAATTTAGTTCAAAGCTTTCTATTTCTTTTAAAAAAGATGTAATATTATTTAAAGAGGAATTCACTGAACTTTCAGTTAAGAATGATTCTTTCTCCATTTTTTGCCAGAATTTTGAACCCGATTTAATGTTGTCGTATTTTTTTAGCAACCAAAATGCTAAAGGAAACCAGGCAAAGAATAAAGTTAAATGGATGATTAAAACAATGGGTGTTGTTTCCCAAACTGTTAAAATAAGAGAATACACATCCCACCCAAAGACTAAAAAAATGATTGACCAAAAATAAAGGTTGCTGAAAATAAAAATAAAACGATTGTGTTTTATTCTTTTGATTTTAAGCTGATTGATCTCTTTTTGCATTTTTAGCACTGGTTCATCATAATTGATTTTTGCAAGACTATTTAACTGCCAAACATTTTTGTAAAACACAATTGTTGATAAAAGCAGCATAATTGCTGCATTAATAACAATGGATAGGTTTGAAAGGTTCTCAGCCAAAACCACCCAAGAGTAAATGATAACCAATAAATTCCAGAGCATAAATAGAAGGCTGTGGATTTTTAGCTTGCTCAGATTGCTTCTCACCTTGTCCTGACGAGATTCCTGAAATAATTTAATGACTAAGTCATTTTGATTTGTTTGATTAATATGCTGGTTTTGCCACTGTTTTTGTATCTCTTGTAAGTCCATGATAGTTTCTTTTTACTGATTAAACCTCTTTTTTAAATGATCTTTAATTCTGGAAATCTTTGTTGCCACATTGGTTTTAGAAATTCCTAGTGTTTCAGCAATTTCTTCGTGTTTGTAGTTCTCGAGATAAAGCAAAATAAGAGCTTTATTTAATTCATCGAGCTCTGAAATGTAAATGTAAAGGGCTTTAATATTGTCATTTAGATCCAGATTCTGGGTTTCATCAAAAAAAATATTTTCATCCTGTATGGAAGAATGGAGATTGTTTTTTTTATAGTTTTTGCGATAAAATGAAATCGCAACATTTAATGAAATCCTATAAATCCAGGTAGAGCGTTTAAATTCACTTTTATACCGATGCCATGATTTCCATAACTGAATGGTAATTTCCTGAATAAGATCATCCCGGTCATCAATATTTTTACAATAAGAATTGGCAACCTTTCTGATAATTCCCTGATGGGTCTGAAGTGCAATATCAAAGTTTTTGTTATCCATATTTATCAAGATCATTCTTTACTCCATTATTCGCATGAAAAGATAATTAATCACAAAATAATGAAGATTTTAGTAATAATCTTGTTTTTTTTAATTGTAATAATATTTTATCGCGTTGGAATTGAGCTTGTTAATTTCTATAATAATACAGAGTTTTAGTGTAAAATATATCAGTTTGGATTGATAAAGGTATCGTTATAAGAATATTTATGCATTCCGACTTGTGATGTATTGATTCAAACTTGCCAGCTTCGTATCAGAGGCACTGTCGTGCCAAATAACTTTTTTCCCAAATAGAATAGAGAACTGCTCGAATAGAACAAAACGACAGAGTGTACGGATTAAAACATACATAATTGTTATAGAGTCACCATTATTTTTGCAATCCTTATTTTGGTAATTATTTCCCATAGGGTGGTTTTAAAAACACCTTCAAAAAAATAAGTAATATGCAAAAATGAATAGGATTAAACTTAGTATCCCGTAATAAGATATACGCCCATTTAATTCATCTACAATACCTGAAGTTATCGATAATTTACCAATGAGGATAAAAAGTGTTATCCGTAAAAACAGGATGATGAAACTATCTATTAATCCATTTATTAACCTATTTTTTTTGTGAAGCAAAATTCATGTTTTTCTTCGTTCTTGTGAATGAATTACGAATTGTTGAATAGCGATCTAAAGTAAAATCTTGTATCAGAAATAATTGTCTGTTGTAAGAAGTCTTCGACACAAATTATCGAAGAATAGTTGTTTAGTAGATAAAATTAATTCGATTCGTGCTAAATCCAACGAATCTTTTACCTTTGTCTTCGCAAAAAAATGAATGAACATATGCTCAGTTATTTACTATTTGCTTTAGGATTTGTTTTGCTGATTAAAGGCGCCCAATTGTTAATAAAGGGCTCTTCATCTTTGGCAAAAAAATATCACATCTCAGATATTGTAATTGGGTTAACCATTGTTTCGTTGGGTACTTCATTGCCTGAACTTATCATCAATTTATTTGCAAGTTTTAATGATAATTCATCGATTGCCATTGGTAATATTTTTGGTAGTAATGTAGCCAACATCTTTCTAATTCTTGGTTTGTCAGCGGTTTTTAGTCCATTACCCATTCGAAAAAGCACCCTTTATTCAGAAATCCCGTTTGCGATGATTGCCACATTGCTGGCTGGTTTTTTGGCCAATGCAACTTTCTCTGGAACTGAAACCGGTTTGTTTTTTAGTCGAGCAGATGGTTTTATTATGATTTTCTTTTTCTTTCTTTTTATGGTCTACATCTTTCGTTTAGCAAAAGATGAAAAAAAGCTTGAGGCACAAGTTTCAAAGCCTGATTATTCTACTTCAAAATCATACATTTACATTGGGCTTGGAATTGTTATGTTGTTTTTAGGAGGAGAATGGGTTGTGAGTGGTGCGACTAAAATCGCCACTGATATGGGTTTGAGTAAGGAGTTTATTGGCTTAACCATTGTGGCAATAGGAACATCCTTGCCCGAATTGGTTACTTCTGTAGTTGCTGCGCGGCGTAAAAATATTGACATTGCTGTTGGTAATATTATTGGATCAAATATCTTTAACCTATTGTGGGTGCTTGGTATAAGTGCAAGCATTAAACCACTGCCTTTCGATGTGATAAACAATGTCGATATTTTGGTTATGTTAGGTGCCATTGTAATGATTATTCCAGCTATTGCTTCAAATAAATCTCATAAAATTGGACGACTTTGGGGCGTGATTTTTGTTGTTTTTTACATTGTTTATTTATATTATTTAATCGTTAGAGGTTGAGATATCTACATATTAAATGATTTTCTATATGATTTGCTCAGTTGAGAAAAATTAACGATTTTTACATCAGTATTCGTCATATATAACTAATTAAAAGAATTTAAGATTTAAAACCTAATTCCCATGTTTACAAAAATGATTAAACCAATCATCAGTGTTGTTGTTTTATTAGGCGCTTTTTTCCCAGTATTAGCTAAAGGACAAATAGAATTATATCCCAATCAAGGAGGGCCAAAAGCAGAGTCATTCCAAGGTTTTATCGGGTACAACTCGGCCGTCAGAAATGACCCTAATAAGCCTTATGATAAAGGTACCTGCTACTTATTTAAAGAATGGAAAAAGGCGGATGTTGTGGTTACTCGAGATACAACCTATGTCGCCAAAAATATTTACATCAGAATTGATATTTTGAATAATCTGTTAGAGGTGAACTATTTTGGGCAGTTAAACTTATTGCCTTTCGCACAAGTTCATAGTGTAATTTTGAAAGATGAATTGATTTCTTATGTCACCAATAAGGCGCTTACCAATGACGCTCCTCGAGGCATTTATAAACTTCTGGTAAATGCTGATAATGCCCTTTTATGCCATCTCTTTCCTAAATCTCAATCGAAAAGAACAAACCTTGATCGGTCAGGAACACTGGCAGTTGGGATTTCAAAAGAATCGGGTGTTAACATTATTGTTGATAGCGATTATTTCGGATTATTAAATAATGAAATGGTGAAGCTGGAAAAACAACGCAAACGTTTTATCTATAATTTTGAAGACGATGAAAGAGCCATTGAGTACATTAAATCACATAAGATAAATCCGAGAAGTGAAAAATCTCTAAAGGAATTTTTCATGTTCTATAATTCTATTTAAAAAGAAACATAAAGGATAAAAAAAAGGCTAACCAACGGTTAGCCTTTTTTGTTGTTCAAAACCCAATTAGTTTGTTACAATTTTTTGTGATCGGAAGAGAAGATCAGACGATTGCAAAATTTTACCTTTAAGATTTTCTGAGTAATTTGGATTGAGTTCAAGAAAATGATTTACGATTTCCATCGCTTCCTTAGATTGATAACCCCCAAGTACGGCATCCAGCCATTGTTTGGGAAAGAATATATCGCCTGTAAGCTGGATTTCCTGAAGTAGTTCCAAACTTTCATTTAAATATTTTATTGAATAATCTGCTCTTAAAGGATGGTTGAGGTAACCCAAAGCTGTAACTACCCATCGCTCTTGTTCTCGGTTTGTCGGATTTTTTAAACTTTGGAAAAAGCTGTCTCTTTCAGAATCAATAGAAGAAAGGGCAGGGGCAACAAATTTAATTTGTGACTTGCGATCAGGATTACTGATTCGATCAGTTTGTTCAACCATGATTGCCTGGCTCTTGACAGGAAGCTTCAATGCCAGCATATAAGCCAGGCTGGTTTGGTCATTGTCTGATAAACTAAGGTTCTTAACTTTTTGTGTTCCTTCCCAAATCTTATACAGATTTTGAAGTGCCTGATCAGTTAAAGCAATGCTTTTATATGAATTGAAATAATTTTTCTTGAGTCCAACATCCTGGGTTTGATTTAATAAAATCCAGAGTTTTTGTTCTGATTCAGCTCCCCATTTCTCACGATCAGTTGAGCTAAAAAATTGCCAGAAAATAGTTGAGGTTTGTGATAAAATACGACCAATTAGTAAGGGATCTGTTTCCGTTTCCAGAGCGCTTAATTGTAGCTGGAATAATGCTGTTTTGTCGAAGTTTTCATTTAACATGTTTTCCCAAAGGGAAAGCCATGCAATTCCACGTTCAAGTGGGCTTTCAAGAGTGTTAATGTTCTTAAGTAAATATTCTTTACTTCCAGAATCCAGTTCGAAATATCCATAAGCTGAACCATGGCTGTTGAGCAATATCATATTGGGCTCTTCTATTCCAATGCCTTGCTTAAGCTTAATTTCAGTCTGATTAAAATCTACCTTGAATTTCTTGTTATTCGAATCATTATTATAAAACATCTCTACGGCTAATTGTTGTGGCCAGATTCTTCCTTTTTTGAAAGGATCACTTTGGGTTAGGTGAATGTTTTTGATTTGATCATTAATAACTTCGATGCTTGTTTTGATGGTTGGCATACCTGCCTCCTTAACCCAAATATTACTCCATTTTTCAAGATCTATGTCAATCCTTTTATCAAGAATTTGAATGAGTTGATCCCAGGTAGCATCAGCGTATGCATAGGTTTTTAAGTATTCTTGCAATCCTTCCTTCAGTTTGTCTTCTCCCATTAATTGTTCTAAATGCAGCATTACGATTGGTGCTTTATTATAAATAATTCCACCATAAAGGGTGCCGGCATTTTTCATGTTATCCAACTTTTGTCCAATGGGGTTTGCCCCTAAAGTGCGATCAATTTCATAAGCTGCCGGATAATGACCCAGTAAAAATTTAAGTTCATGATTAATGTCAGGGAAGCTGGGTCTGATTATTTTATCAGACATAAATCCAGCAAAAACTTCTTTCAGCCAAACATCATCAAACCATTTCATGGTTACATAATCGCCAAACCACATATGCGAAGTTTCGTGTGAAATCAATCCGGCTCGTCCCAGTTTTTGATTCTGGGTTGCATTGTCCTCAAGAAATAATGAATTTGCACGATATTGAATGGCACCGGCATGTTCCATTCCTCCATATTGAAAAAATGGAATGGCAACAAAATCAAATTTTTGGAAAGGGTAATCAACTTGCGTATAATCTTCAAGCCAGTTAAGGGCTTTCGCATGAAGATTGAAAATCTCATCAACATTTTTTTCTACCAGCTTTGCATCTGGTTCCCGGTGAAGCATGTTTATTTCGCGACCGTCGATGTTTCGTGTGATTCTGTCAAATTTCCCTGCAACAAAAGAAAATAGATATGTACTCAGACTTCTGGTTTGTAAAAATTGAATGGTTTTACGATCATCCTGAATCAAGGTATTGTCATCCGGAGCGTTTGAAACAGCAGTCCAACTTTTCGGAATTTCAAGACTCAGTTTATATTTGGCTTTCATATTTGGTTGATCAAAACATGGAAATGCCGTTGAGGCCCGGTCAGGTACAAACAAAGTATACAAAAACTCTTTATTTCTGTTAAGAGAAGTTTCACCGGCCCTGAAAATAATATGAATCTCATTCTTGCCTTTTATAATTAAAGATTGCGGAATAATCAAGTGCCCATTCTTCATTTCAAAATCTGAAGATCCGTTGGCAACGACTTCTTTAATGTATTCGGGTGGTGCACTAAAATCCAAAATCAACGGCTGAGAAACATCATTTAGTTCCAGTAAAATTTTCATTTCAGCCTGAATGGGATGATGGATGGAATCCGGGATTGAAAAGCTTAAATCGTAATTTGGGTTAGAGATACTATTCGTTCTAAATTCCGCAATTTCCTTTGAAACACCGCTAACAATGTCAATCTCTTGGGTGCTTTGACAACTATTAAAAATGATTCCGCTCATGATGAAAATCATGAGGATTTTTGAAAAATTTTTCATGTTAAGTGACCTTGGTTTTTATGCTTTAAATGTAGACAATTTAGCAATTCGAATCTAAATTTGGCTAATTTAGACAGGAAATATTTTTGTTCACCTAAATAAAAACAATATGCATTTTCAAATTAAAATATTAGCACTTCTATTCTTGGTAAATTTATCAGGCCTTTCATTGATTCATGGGCAAAATATTAATAAAAGTAAAATTGATGAGTGGGTAAAACCTCAACTCAAGCAATCTTTTGGTGAATTGTATGAGTTTCTGAGTATTCCGAATGACTCACATTTTGAAAATCAAATACTCGATAATATTTCATGGCTGGATCAGGCATTCAAACTTCGGAATTATAAAACTAAAGTTTTTAAATCTGACGGAATGCCAGCACTTTTTGCCGAGCAAATTATTGATCCTGCTTTAAAAACAGTTTTGTTTTATATGCATATTGACGGACAACCTGTTGATTCGTTAAAGTGGGACCAAGAAAGTCCCTATAAACCTGTTTTGAAAAAAAGAGTGACTGATGAGCAATGGGAAATGATTGATTGGGCACAAATTAATGATGCTCAAAATGAGGAATATCGAATCTTTTGTCGCTCTTCATCAGACGACAAATCTCCGATAGTAATGCTTCTTTCAGCCATTGATGTGCTCAACAAGAATAATCACACTCCTAAATTTAATGTAAAGGTTATTTTAGATGGGGAAGAGGAGTTGGGTTCTCCTAATTTGCCGGCTATTGTTGATCAACATGCTGAATTACTTATGGCAGATATGATGCTCATTTTTGATGGGCCAAGGCACATATCTAATCGGCCAAGTATTTTCTTTGGATGTCGTGGTTTGGCAGAAATTAACATTACCGTATTTGGGCCAAAGAATGCGCAACACAGCGGACATTATGGCAATTATGCGCCAAACCCGGCTCTCAAGCTTTCTCAATTATTATCATCAATGAAGGATGAACAAGGGAGGGCAACTATTCCAGGCTTTTATGATGGAATCAAATTGGATCCGGAAACCTTAAAAATCCTTTCAGAGGTTCCGGATGATCAAGATGAAATTAACAGAAAATTAGGGATTTCTAAACCAGATATGGTGGGTGCTGATTATCAACAATCTTTACAATATCCTTCGCTTAATATTAGAGGAATTTCGTCCGGATGGGTTGGAAGTGAGGCACGAACAATCGTTCCAAGTACAGCAACAGCTAATCTTGATATTCGTTTAGTCGTAGAGAGTGATGCCAAACGCCTTATCAAACTTGTTAAAAATCACATCGAAAAACAGGGTTTTTATTTAGTAGATCATCTTCCTAATGATGCGGAGCGGGCAAAATATCCAAATATCGCCTTGTTTGATTATGATTTTGGTAATATGGCTTTTCGCACAGATTTTGATTCGGAAATTGGGAAATGGGTAAATCGATCTTTAATTAAAGCTTTTGATGAAAGCCCTGTGAGGGTTAGAACTACTGGGGGTACTGTTCCAATTTCTCAATTTATAAGCAAGCTTGGAATACAGGCCGTGATTCTGCCGGTGGTTAATCTTGACAACAATCAACATGGCCCAAATGAGAATTTAAGATTGGGTAATTATATTGACGGGATAAAAACAATTGTTGCACTGCTAACTGAAGAAATATAGATCGGCCATCAAAAAGTCATCAATATTTTATTTATGAAACAGAACTTAAAATTTCTTCCAATACTTTTTGTACTCATGTTTTGGGGGTCGAAATCATTTGCACAAGAGCCTGACCTCATTCAGAGTAAATATCCTGAAGTTTTTAAAATTAATCCGCTGACTTTCGATATGACCGAACTGGCTCAGGTAAATATTGCTGGATTAAAGACCGAAGCCTATTTGTTGATGCTTGATAAGCAATACGAAAAAGCAGCCAAATTTTATTTGTACATCATCAGTCGCAATTTTGAAGATGCCACTTCTGCTTATGCGTTGGCTAAATGTTATGCCTATTTGGGACAGGCTAATTATGCTGCTAATTTCCTAATTCTGGCGATAAATAATGGCTATAATAACTTTTCGAAGATTGAAAAAGAAGAAGCCTTTCAAGCTTTACAACAAAACCCAGTTTTCTTTAATCAATATCGTGAGGTTTTGGCATCTGGTCAGAAATTGGGTGAAAATATTTATGTGAAAGGAGAAAAAGTAATGAAATGCAGACTTTTGCTCCCGGATGATTTTGATGAAAATAAATCTTACCCATTGTTAATTGGCCTACATGGTTTTGGTGGAACCAGCGAAGATTTTGTAAAAATATGGTCGATATTGGACGCTCATTCTTTTATTATGGCGATTCCGCAAGCTCCTTATGAGGCATTTCCAAATACTTATAAGAGATTGTCTCAGTACTCTTGGGATGCAGGTGTTAATAGTTTGGAGGTTTATAAACGGTCGGATAATCTGAATGCTGAATTTATACTGAATATTAAAAATCATCTGAAAAAAGATTATAAAATTGATAAAACTTTTGTGATGGGCTTTTCTCAGGGAGGAGGATACACTTATTCAATTGGAATTAAAAATCCTGATCAATTTGATGGAATTATTTGTTTTGGGAGCCGAATGCCTGATTATAAAAAGTATCCATGGTTTCTTTCAGAAGATGATATTCAGAAAGGTAATGATTTGAAGGTTTTTATCGCTCATGGTAAAACTGATCCTTACGCATATAAAGGGGCTGTTTCGGCAAGAAAGGTTTTGAGAAAAAATAAATATGAGGTCAGGCTTCAATTATTTGAAGGTGGTCACTTCATCGATCCACAAGCCTTTAAATCTGCAATACATTGGATGGGAATACAATAATTAAAAATTGTAATTCGGGTAAATGGTTTGAAGGCTAAAAATTAAATCAACTTTGAAATCTGATTATGGTGAAATTGTCGTAAATTTCAAAAAAAAACTATACGACATGAAATTAAGAATTGCACCATTCATTTTATTGCTTGTCATCATGGCAAGTTGTAGCCAAACACAGTCTGATGTTCAGCAGGCTGAAAATAGTATTAACGCCGCTGATTTGCAGGCGCACGTCATGACTCTCGGTTCTGATGAGTTTTTAGGTCGGAAGCCTTTCACACTCGGTGAAGAAAAAACCATTAATTACCTAAAGTCAGCCTTCGAAGATTTAGGATTAGAAGGAGCCAATAATGGAAGTTATTTTCAGGATGTTCCTATGGTTCAAATTTCTTTTGATCCACCCAAAGTATTGAAATTGGATGCCCCCAAAGGGAAAATGGAATTAAAACTCAAAGATGATTATATCTTTTCGACAAGCCATGTAAAGGAAAAAATTGATTTTGAGAATTCTGAGTTGGTTTTTGCCGGCTATGGTATTGTCGCTCCAGAGTTTAATTGGAATGATTACGAAGGTTTGGATTGTGAGAATAAAATTGTTTTGGTCTTGGTAAACGATCCAGGCTTTGCAACTCAAAATCCAGACTTATTCAACGGAAATGCAATGACCTATTATGGAAGATGGAGGTATAAATTTGAAGAAGCAGCTCGACAAGGAGCTAAGGGTGTTTTGGTAGTTCATAACACGCCTGGTGCAGGTTACGGATGGCAGGTTTTAACAAATACCATGGCCAATAAACTCTTTATTCAAACGGAAGATGGAAATGTAAATAATTGTGCTTTGAATGGCTGGATTACTGACGATGCAGCAACAAGACTCTTCGACAAATGTGGATTGGATTATGAAAGTTTAACCAAAGAAGCACTTAGCGGGAAATTTAAGCCTGTTAGCTTGAACACAAAACTTAGCTTTACCTTCAAAAATAAATTGCGATATGATAATTCAAAAAATGTTTTGGCCATATTAAAAGGTACAGATTTGGCTGACGAATGTATTGTTTATTCTGCACATTGGGATCATTTTGGGGTTGGACCTGTGATCAATGGAGATTCTATTTATAATGGTTTTTGTGACAATGGTGTTCCGGTAGCTTCAATGCTGGAAACAGCTAAAGCATTTGCGAACTTGAAGCAAAGACCAAGGCGTTCTGTTATCTTTTTAGCTATTACAGCTGAAGAAACTGGTTTGTTGGGTTCTCAATATTATGCTGAAAACCCGGTAATTCCTGTTCAGAAAACGGCAGCAAATTTAAATTACGAACTGTTCATCCCAATGGGAAGAATGAAAGATGTAACCATTACCGGTTTTGGTCAGTCGGAGCTTGATAACTATGTTAAGGAAGCTGCTGAGGCTCAGGATAGGTATATTATGGGTGAACCCTTCCCTGAAAAAGGAATGTATTATCGTTCCGATCATTTTAGTTTTGCTAAATTGGGCGTTCCTTCACTTTTTGTAAAAGGTTGGTCCGATCATCGCGAAAAAGGTGTAGAATATGCTCAATCTGTTGTAGGCAATTATTGGGCAAATACCTATCATAAACCTTCTGATGAATACAATCCTGAACTTTCAGATTTTTCAGGAAATGTTGAAGATGCTAAGTTGTTTTTCAAAATTGGTTTGAAAATTGCCAATGAAGATACCTTTCCAGAATGGTCAGAAAGCTCAGAGTTTAAAGCCATCAGAGAAAAATCTATGAAGTGAGTTCTACATCAAAATATAAACTGATTCAGTCTGAAGTTGTCAACCTAAATGAGATTTCGGATGGCGTTTTTGTCTTGTCTTATCAACGAAAATGTGATTTCAAAGCCGGACAGGTTGTGGCCATTACGGTTGATACAAATGATGAACCCAGGCTTTATAGTATTGCCAGTGGCGAAAAAGAAGATGAAGTCAGAATTTTGTTTAATGTAGTTCCAAAAGGGAAACTTACCACTCAACTATCAGAACTAACCAAAGGGCAGAATATTTTTGTTTCGGAGCCCTTTGGTAAGTTTACCGGCTCTTCTGAGCCGGCCTATTGGATAGCAGCGGGCACAGGAATAGCTCCATTTGCTTCTATGTTTTACTCAAATCTTGCCATCAATAAAACCTTAATTCATGGTGGAAGAACATTGGACTCTTTTTATTTTAGGAAAGAATTTGAGGAGGTTTTTGGAGATCAGTATATTCGCTGTTGCTCGCAGGAAAAAGGGGATGGAGTTTATGAAGGTCGCCTGACAAGCTACTTAAAATCATTAGAAAATTTACCTGATTCTCATAATTATTATCTTTGCGGGAGTGCAGAGATGGTTGTAGAAACAAGAGATATTCTCATCCATAAAGGAATTTCATTTGATCGAATTATCGCAGAAATCTATTTTTAATGAAAGTAAAACTGTTCGGAAAAACTTTATCAGAACTACAGGAAATTGTTCATAAAGAAGAAATGCCCGCTTTTACGGCCAAGCAAATTTGTGATTGGTTGTATAAGAAGCATGTTTCTGAAATTTCTGAGATGAATAACATTTCAAAAGAAAACAGGGCAAAACTTCAGGAAAAGTATCAAGTTGGCTTAAGCGATCATTTGAAAGTTCAAACTTCTGTTGATGGAACCAAGAAATATTTGTATCCTGCCGAATCAAAAAAGTTTATTGAATCGGCTTATATCCCTGATAAAACGCGAGCAACCCTCTGCATTTCCTCACAAATTGGTTGCAAGATGGGGTGCTTGTTTTGCATGACCGGGAAACAAGGATTTCAAGGACATCTGAGTGCAGGTGAAATTGTTAACCAAATCCATAGTTTACCTGAGTTTGAAAAGCTTACCAATATTGTTTATATGGGCATGGGTGAGCCCTTTGATAATTTAGATGAGGTAATGAAATCGCTAGAAATTTTAACCAGCGATTGGGGTTATGCCTGGTCGCCAAAACGAATCACGGTTTCAACCATCGGAATCATTCCGGCCATGAAAAAATTTCTGGCTGAATCTAAAGCGCATTTGGCCATCAGTTTGCATTCACCCTTCGAACATGATCGGAAAAAAATAATGCCCATCGAAAACGTTTACCATTTACCCGATTTACTTGATACCGTTCGTGATTTTGAATGGGGCAAACAAAGAAGAATTTCTTTTGAATATATTTTGTTTAAAGGATTTAATGATTCAGTGAAACATGTGAATGAGCTGGCTAGAATTTTAAACGGAATCAAGTGTCGTATTAATTTGCTTCGTTTTCACCCCATCCCCAACTCACCCTTACAAAGCCCGAATGAGGATGAAATTGTTGACTTTAGGGATCGATTGAACGCAAAGGGCATAACGACCACCATTCGTGCTTCGCGAGGTGAAGATATTTTTGCAGCCTGTGGCTTACTTTCAACCAAAGAAATGCAGAAAAATACGGATGCTAACGACTTCTAAATTTATTTTGACTTAGCATAAGTCAGGATTCTTAATTTCAGATTTATCCTCTGTTTTAAAATATTTCTTTTGAAGACGTAAAGCTACATTTACCAATGCAATTAATATGGGAACTTCTACTAAAGGTCCGATCACTGCTGCAAATGCTTCTCCTGAGTTAATTCCAAATACAGCAATGGCCACAGCAATGGCTAACTCAAAATTATTACTGGCAGCAGTAAATGAAATGGTAGCTGTTTTAGAATAATCTGCCCCAATTTTTTTACCCATAAAGAATGAAATGAAAAACATCAGGACAAAATAGATTGAGAGAGGAATCGCGATTCGGATTACATCAAATGGGATTTTTACAATGACCTCACCTTTTAACGAAAACATGACTACGATTGTAAACAGCAAAGCAATAAGTGTTAAGGGGCTAATTTTAGGAATAAATTTTTGATGATACCAATCTTTGCTTTTAACTCTGATTAAAATGTAGCGGGTCAAAAAACCTGCAATGAATGGAATCCCCAAATAAATAAATACACTTTTAGCAATTTGGCCAATGGTGATATCAACTTTAAATGATTGTAAGCCTAGCCAATCAGGCAGAACTGTTAAAAACACAAAGGCATAAAAGGAGAAGAATATAACCTGGAAAATAGAATTAAAAGCTACCAGACCAGCAGCATATTCAGTGTCACCTTTAGCCAATTCATTCCAAACAATAACCATGGCAATGCAACGGGCAAGGCCAATTAAAATTAATCCTGCCATATAATGGGGGTAATCCTGAAGAAAAAGGATGGCGAGGCCAAACATTAAAATTGGGCCAATTAACCAATTTTGAACCAGAGATAATCCAAGAATCTTGAAATTTTTAAAAACATCTTTCAATTCTTCATACCTGACCTTTGCAAGAGGTGGGTACATCATTACAATTAAACCAATGGCGATGGGAATATTGGTGGTTCCTGAACTCATTGAATCCCAAAAATGTGCAACATTCGGGAATAAATATCCTGAAAAAACGCCTATAAACATGGCTAGAAAAATCCAAAGTGTCAAGTATCGGTCAAGAAATGATAGTCTTTTTCCAGATGCTTTCATATGAGTTGATCTTTAAGTGTTTTTAAATAGAAATTGTGAAATTCGGTTTTTATCTCATTTCTAACGCGATAAAACTCAGATTTTATAAATGATTCACTGCCTTTTATCAGGCTTGGATCGTCAAAACCAATGTGAATTCGATTTGTCACTTTCCCCATAAAAGCTGGACAGCTTTCCTTGGCTCCGCCACAAACAGTGATTACATAGTCCCACTTTTCCTTAATAAATTGATCGACATGTTGAGGTATATGTCCTGAAATGTCTATGCCTTCTTCAGACATTATTTTGATTGCAGTTTTATTTACTTCTTTTCCAGGCTCAGTTCCGGCAGATTTAACGATGAGCCGTGAGTCAAAACTCTGCATAAAGCCATGAGCCATTTGACTTCTGCAACTATTACCGGTACATAAAATTAGAATTTTCATTTTTTTGTTTATTTAGCAACTTTGGTTATCGCATGATTCCAAATCATTCAGATAGGTATCAATAATTGTTTTTGTTTGTCTGATTTTTTCGGTGTTTAAACAATAATTTACTCTGGTTCCAGAGATGTCTCCTTTTATCAGCCCTTCTTTTTTAAGAATTGCAAGGTGCTGATTAACAGTAGTTCTGCTTAGAGGGAGTTCTAGAGAAATATCACCTGAAATACAAACTTTAGTTTCAGCTAAATATTTTAAAATGGACAATCTTGCCGGGTGAGCCAATGCTTTAAAAAGTAGGGCTGAATTTTGTAGTTCTTTGTCAAAAAGTGCAGCTTTTGTCATGAGATTTTTTGCAAATATAATACAAATAACGTAAAAATACGTCATTTAAATTAAATTAACAAAAGGTGGCTAATAACTTAATTAAACTGGGTTTTGGAATTATGTTATAATGGGCTATATTTGATCTAATCAATTAGATAAGATGCTACCAAAGATATTAGTTGTTGATGACTGGGAACCCAATTTGTTGTTAGTCGAGAAATACCTAAAGGGGATTGATGCAGAAATTATAAGCTGTATGAAGTCTCTTGATGCCCAAAGGATGGTGGAAGAAGAAGAATATGCATTGTTTATTTTGGATATTCAAATGCCTGATTTGGATGGGTTTGGGTTGGCAGAGATGATTCGTTTGTCAAAATTAAATACCCATACTCCCATAATATTTTTAACAGGTGTTTATTCAGATATGGCCAGTGTTTTTAAAGGTTATAGAGCTGGGGCAGTCGATTACTTAACCAAGCCTATCAAAAGAGAAGTTTTGCTTGGAAAGGTTACCATCTTCATTCAATTGTATCAACAGCGATGTGAACTTAAAGAGAAACAAATATTGCTTGAAAAGTACATCGATAAATTAAAAAAGACAGAAAAATCCCGAATTAAACTCATACTTGAAGGAGAAGACAGAGAAAAAATAAGAATTGCAAGTGAATTGCATGATGGGATTGGGCAATACCTTTCAGCTGCATCAATGAATTTTAATTCTGCAAAGGAAGAATTAGATTTTCCGGATGAAAAAACAAAAGAGCGTTTTAAAAATGGGTGCAATTTTTTGAATCAGGCCATTATTGAAAGCCGTGCTCTTACTGGAAATCTTGTCCCAAAGCTCGTAAAAGACTTTGGTTTGGTTGATGGTCTGGAAATGTTGATGAAGAAGTTGAATGAAACATCAAAAACTTCATTCAAATTAACCCATAAAAATGTTAAGGGGAGATTGGATAAAGGAGTCGAATTGCATTTGTATCGAATGGGCCAGGAATGTTTTAATAATATTATAAAGCATGCTGAAGCAGAAATGGCTACAATTCAGATTGTAATTGACGAAAATGCAATACACCTCACTTGTGAAGATAATGGGAAGGGTTTTAAAATGGATTCAAAGTTGCAGGATGTGAATAGTTATGGTCTGCAGAGCTTGTATCACAGGACCAAACTTTTGGGTGGTAATATTTCTGTTGAAAGCGAATTAAAAAAGGGTACAATGATTACGATAGATATTCCCATAATAAAATCAGGAGATCATGAGAAAAATTAAGATATTGATCGTTGACGATCATAAAATTATTCGAGATGGAATCAGCTCTTTATTAGATGACCAGCCTGAGTACAACGTTGTTGCAGAAGCATCAAATGGTTATGAAGCTCTAGAAATCTTATCTCAAAATAAAGTAGATATTGCCATAGTTGATATCAATATGCCAGAAATGAATGGGATTGATTGTACTCAGCAAATAACCGAAAAATATGATGGGGTAAGGGTTATTGCATTGACCATGCATAGTGAGGAAGTTTATTTAACCAAAATGATTGAAGCAGGGGCGGTTGGATATATACTAAAGAATTTGGGGAAGAAGGAATTGTTAAGTGCCTTAACTGCTGTGGTAGAAGGAAAACATTATTACAGCCCGGAGATTACTTTGGCTGTAATAAAGGAATTAACAGGTCCGCGCAAATCTAAAGAAGAAGAACAAAAGGTTGAATTAACGGTTCGCGAATTAGAAGTTCTGAAACTAATAGTGCAGGAATTTTCAAACAAGGAAATTGCTGGTAAATTATCGATAAGTGTAAGAACTGTAGATGCGCATCGCAGAAACTTGCTTGAAAAAACTGGTGCACGAAATTCGGCAGGGCTTGTTAAATACTCCATTAGCAACCAATTATTCGACCTAGAAACCTAAAAATTATAGGTGTTTTACCTATTTCTGATCTGGGTAAACTACCGATGTAATTCCCGATTTAACATACTATACTTGTAACACTTCAATTTATTTAAAATTGAGGTGTTTATTATTTATGTTAACTAATAATTTGAATTACAACTAAACAATGCAAGCAAGAGTCGATTTAGAGAAGGAAAACAAGCAGCTGAAAGCTGAGCTTAAAAAGTTTAAAACTGATTCCAAATATCGTGATGCTCTAAAAAATGAAGAGATGTATCGGCTATTGGCAAATAATTCATTGGATGTAATTTGGAAATTAGACATGAAGTTAAGGTTTACCTATGTAAGCCCATCATTAGAAAGATTGACTGGTTATACTCCCGAAGAATGGATTGGGACTAAACTTTCAAAATATGTTTCTTTTGCCGAATTTCTTAAAATGGGAAGGCATGCGATTAAAGGTTTTAAAAAGAAGGATGCTTTACCTCAAAAAATATTTACAACTGTTTTTAACTGTAAGGATGGATCGAAAATACCTGTAGAGATTACTGGTTTTGTTTTGAAGAATGAAAAAGGTATTCCGGTTGGATTGCAAGGGTCTACGCATGATATTACACATCGGTTAAAGGCAGAGGAAGAACTCAAGCGAAGTGAAGAAAGATATGGCCTCGCATTAACTGCAGCTCAAGAAGGAATTTGGGACTGGAATTTAAAAGAGGATATGATTTTCTTCTCTGATCAATGGAAAGCGCAACTAGGTTATAAACCCAATGAGTTGGAAAACAAGTTTTCATCATGGCAGAACTTGTTGCATCCTATAGATTATATTCGAGCGCACCGTGAACTAAAAAAGTATATAAACAAGCCGGTAGGACGATATAAAATCACTTTTCGCTTAAGACATAAGGATGGATCGTACAGATATATAAATAATTTAGCATCTTCTTTAAAGGATGAGAACGGCAAGGTTATACGAATGTTCGGTGCCCATACAGATATTACAGATCAAAAATATATTGAACAGGCATTAGTACTGAGTGAAGAGAAATTGAAAACGGTTATATCAGAGGCTGAAGTTATTTTGTTTTCAATTGATAAAAATGGGATATTTACTTTTTCTGAAGGTAAAGGACTTGAATCATTAAATTTGATGCCTGGTGAAATGATCGGGAAATCTGCTTATGAATATTATAAAGATCAACCAGAAATTGTTGAAAATGTTAAGGATGCACTCACAGGAGAAGTTGTAAGAAATGTTGTTGAGATAGGAGGGTTATTCTTTGATACAACTTATTCTCCTCAATTTAATATCAATAATGATGTTGAATCCATTATTGGTGTAACAACAAACATTACTGACCATATTAAAATGAGACGCAAGTTAAAAGCGTCCAATAAAGCATTGGAGGAAGCCAAGGAGAAAGCTGAAGAATCAGATCGATTAAAATCTGCTTTTTTGGCAAATATGTCTCATGAAATCAGAACTCCGATGAATTCAATTATTGGATTTTCAGATCTCTTACGACATTGTGAATCTGATAAGGAAAGGGATGAATATGTGGATATTATTAGCAGTAATGGGGAAATGCTTTTAAATTTGCTGAATGACATTTTAGATCTTAGTAAAATTGATGGAGGACAGCTTCAAATTTATCCTGATGAAATTGAAATCAGTCGAATGATGTATGAGTTGGACCACTTATATAAGGAAAAGATTAAAAAACTGGAAAAAACTGAGGTTGAGATTAAACTTGCCATACCATCAGATTGTGAAGAACTAAAAGTGACAGCTGATCGTAACAGGTTGTTTCAGGTAATGGTTAATTTAATTGATAATGCCATCAAATTTACAAATGAAGGGGTTATTATATTTGGTTATGATCTTAATGAAACCAATATCAGATTTTTTGTAAGAGATACAGGTATCGGAATCAGTGAAAATAATTTTAAGGTCATTTTTGAACGCTTTGGACAGGTTCGAATGCCTTTTGATGGACAATATGGTGGAACAGGACTCGGCTTATCAATCTCAAAAAAGTTGGTGGAGTTAATGGGAGGTGAAATCTTTGTAGATTCTAAAATAAATGAAGGAACAGTTTTTACTTTTAACTTACCAATATTGCCTTCCGAATCAAGAGAAATTAAAAGAATTGATGAGGTCTCAAAAATCTTAAAGAAAAATACCAACGAAAAAACAATTCTTATTGTTGAAGAAGCCAATTCCAATCATAAAATCATAGAAGAATTATTGGCTCCCTTAAATATCAAGGTAATTTCAACTGAATGTGGTGAGGAAGCGGTTGAAATATGTGAAGAAAATGAGGCCGTTGATTTGGTTTTAATGGACCTTCAATTGCCGAAGATGACTAGCCTGGAAGCAACCCATCGTATTAAAGAATTAGGAAAGGGAATAAATGTAATAGCACAGGTTTCATTAGCTATTAATGAAAGTAAAATGCATTCGTTAGAAAATGCCTGTGATGATTTTCTTACCAAACCAATTAAGGCTTCTGCTCTGTTGAGCACCATTCATAAATTTATGCACTAAGTATTATATATGGTCAGCACTTTAATCTGATGACTTTGTTCCGAGAGCAATAAATGAAACCAAAAGCTTTTAGGTTATTATTTTTTAAACTCAAGGGCAACAGAATTGATACAATAACGCAATCCAGTTGGATTGGGGCCATCATTAAAAAGATGGCCTAGATGACCGTCACATTTTTTACATCTCACTTCCGTTCTTTTCATTCCAAGTGAGTTATCTTCTATAAGTTTAATTCGATCCGAATCTTCAATGTCGTAAAAACTGGGCCACCCACAGCCCGAATCAAATTTTGTTTCTGAACTGAATAATTCATTATTACACCCTGCGCAAAAATAGGTGCCTTTGTCATCATTTTTATAAAATGCACCCGAATAAGGTGCTTCTGTACCATTCTGTCGTAATACTTTAAAAGCCAATGGCGAAAGTTGTTCTTTCCATTCTGCTTCAGATTTTTTGATTACTTTTTCAGCCATTTTTTCCTTGATTTCTATTTCAGTCTGTATTTTTAGTTTCTTCTCTTCTTTAGTGCTTTGTTGAGTTGAGAAAAAGTTTAGCAAGTATATAATGAGTATTGATGTTAGCATGAGTGTAGTTATTTAAAATAGTTCTAAATAGTAAAAGTAATTCAAATTTGCCGTATTCTCACTAATTTTAACAATTCTTATGAAGAATTGAATATTTAAAGATTAGAATTATGGAAAAGCTTAATGAGACGGTTGAATTTTTAAAAGAGCATGGATTTGATTCACCTGATGTTGGAATTGTTTTAGGAACTGGATTGGGAAATTTTATCGATGAGGTTGAAATAATTAATGAATTAGACTATGAGGAGATACCTAATTTCCCTATTTCTACTGTTGAATTTCATAAAGGGAAGCTTATTTATGGTAGGTATGGAGATAAGAATTTGATCCTTATGCAAGGCCGTTTTCATTACTACGAGGGCTATTCATTTCGAGATCTTACTTTTCCGGTTAGGGTGCTAAAACTATTGGGAATTAAGTATTTGATATTGTCCAATGCTTGTGGCTCAATGAATCCGGAAATTAAAAAGGCATCATTAATGGTTCTCGATGACCATATAAACCTTTTACCCGGGAACCCTTTGGTAGGTAAAAATTATGATGAAATGGGACCTCGGTTCCCTGATATGAGCCAACCTTATTCTTTAGAAATGAATAAAGTATTTCATCAGGTTGCGAAAGAAAGGAATATTGAATTATTTGAAGGCATTTATGTTGCTGTTGCCGGACCAAATCTAGAAACCAGAGCTGAATATCGGTTCTTAAGAGGAATTGGTGCAGATGTGGTGGGTATGTCAACAGTACCTGAAGTAATTGTTGCCAATCAAGTGGGTTTACCATGTGCTGCGATTTCAGTAATTACAGATGAATGTGATCCTGATCATTTAGAGGCAGCAAACATTGAGGATATCTTGAAACACGCTGCTACAGCTGAGGTTCATTTGATCAATCTGTTAAAGGGATTTATTGAGAAATATTAGATTTCTTATTTTTTTAATAGAGCTTTAATTCCCTGTTATTTCTCGATTAAGCTTGTTGAGGATATTATTTGCGGTGCACTTAAATCCTACTGATCCTTCTTCATAATGAAGTTCGATGAGGGCTTTAAGTTCACCTTTAAATTCAATAATCCTGCTAGAAATATTATATAGAATTTGCATGGCCAATGCCCTTTGTGCAATTTTCTCAGATGGTGAATCAAGCATCCGGAAGCAATAATCAACAAGTTTCCCAAATCTGGTTTCATCCAAAAGTTTATGGTCATCAATAAAAAGATGGAGCATGTTTCTGATGGTTGATTTGTTTTGGGTGCTATAAAGATGGTCGAAAATCTCTGTGATAAAAGGTTGAATAAGTTTGGGCTTTTGCTGGTAGAGTAAAAGTACAACTCTGGATGATCTCATTCCCATAATTTGGTCTTGACCAAATGAAAGTTTAATGATTGGGTTTACAAATTCTGGATGCTCAATTAGGAAGTCTTTGGCTTTGTCGGCAGTTTTTCGATAACTGTCGGGGAGCATTTTCTCGATGATTTTGGTTTGCTGACTACTCTCTGACATACAAACAAAAAATAGCTAAGAAATAACAAATGAGTGCATCAGATCCATATAGCCAGACAGGCATAAAATTTAAATATCCTACAATAAGCATAATGGTTCCTGCAACCAATAAGCCAAAAGAATAGGGGCCAAAAATTGACCTAAATCTCATCATATCTTTAGAAATCCCCAGGAAGATGATCCCGTGAAATATAATGAAGCCTCCTGTGGCTTTAAATAAATATTGAAGTAAAATATCATCCAACCATAAATCCTTGTTTCTTAATAGTTCGAAGGTAATTTCATTCGCAAAAATGCGGAGAACACCAATGATGATTAATAAAACTGCAACAACTTGTAAAACAAATTTTTTAGCTTTCATATGGTTAATGTGTTATAAGTGTTGTAATTATAAGCATGTTTATGCTAAAATAGGATTATTTTGAATACTTTTTAATGTAAAAGGATGATAAAGACGTAATTTGTTTAGTAACTATACCCTCCACAAATACGACATTTTAAAGAAGAATCCACGCCTAAATTCCATAAATCTTTGGCTTTCAGTATATCTGTTATTTACTTCATCCCAGTCAAGTTTCTCATAAATAGAACCATAACCCAAATGGATAACAGTTCCGGGAATATAGGTGAATGAAGCCAGAAAATCGGTTAATATTTCCTTGCGATAACTGTTGTATTCAGTAATTCCTCTGAATAATAAGTATTTATTTAATTGATAAGTAAGTTTCAGGCGATGAATGGAATAGTCGTAAAGTTTTTCTTGTGTTGCATCACTTTTAAAATTGGCATAACTCAGCGAATAATTCGCAGATATTTTGTCTGAGGGCTGGAAAATAATATCTCCTGTCAAACGATAAGTTTTTCCTTGTTGAGGATTGCTGTAATAGATCCCATTGTTCCACCGAGAGACAAAACCTGCAAATAATTTTTTATTTATCTGACTGTAAAGTAAAGTGTGAAACCCGTTGGTTTTGTATCGTTTTCCTTCATATATTTCAGTTGAGTAATAATATTTTGCGATAAACTCAGTTTGTCCGCCAAATGAAATATTCACTGAGGCATAATTCAAAGTTTCCCACATGTCATAAAATTTATCATTCACATGGCTTAGAAATAATTCGGGCTTAATTTTACGAATGGTTTTGGTTTCTGGATAGAATATTGGGGCAATATATGCCGTGTAAAATCGAAGTCCGGTTCGCCTGATATGACCCATATCTGCTGTAAAATCTTTGCTGATATCTTTTGCCGTAAATACAGTTATCCAATCACGGTTGGTCATGGTATATTGTATACCAATGGCGTGTCCATCAAAAGATTTTGTATTTATTTCACGCTTGGTATTTGAGTATAAAGCATGGTAATTTATGGCAGTTGATTTATTGATTCTTGTATTCCCATCCAATCCACTTAATCGGTTAAATTTTCCATCCATTTCACGACTTGTGTAAATACCACCAATGTAACTGTCTTTTCCAAGGGCTCTTTTGTATCTAAATACCGGAACATGCACAAATTCAGGATCACTGTTAGAATTTAGTATCTCATCTTTTGCATACATAAATGAGATGTTATTTTTATTCCCAATTTTACCTGCAAGTTTAAGTCCAAATTCAGGATTGCTGATGCTTCGCGTGTGTACAACTGCATAAATTGGGTCTACAGATGATGATCTCATTGCACCCATATTGTAGGTTTCGGCACCTTCTAAAAAGAAAGGTCGTTTTTCTGCAAAAAATAGGTTTGAGCGCAGATTTACATCAATTTGTCCAGCGTCTGCTTCGATTTGACTGAAGTCGGGATTATAGGTTGCATCGAGCACCAAATTTGAGGTTATACCATACTTTATAGTAAGACTCCCATCCCCTTTGCTTATGTCTTTCTGTAGCTTACCATCTTGATGACTGTATTGTTTGTTGTAGGTTACAGCTGGCAAAATCTCTAAAAAGGATTGATTGTTTATGTTTTCAAAAACAATGGGTTTTAATTGTGTTAGTATGGATTGGCCTTGGTCAGGACTTAATGCAGGATAAGTTCCCTGTTCAGACCTTCGTTTTATTTTCCTTTCAAAAAACAAAGCCATTTCAACAACTTTACTCCCGTTGTATCTGATGCTTTTAAAAGGGATTTGAATTTCTACCGTATATCCTTCTTTGTCAATTTGTCCGGCGCTATACCAAACAAAATCACTACTTCCGTCTTCAACATTGTTCGAAAAACGACTGTCTCCCTGGATCCCAAAAGGGTTTACATAAAATGCGGTTAAAGATTGATGATCGTTATAAGAATCAAGATTTAAACAGACCCAATCATCATTTGAAATGTTATCGCGATTGGTTATGGTGGCTTTAATTTTGTCAGGCTCACGATCAAAGCATTTGTAAGCAAAATACAAATGGTCTTTATCGTAGGCCATATAAACGACTGTTTTTTCGGAAATGTCCTTTCCAAAATCTGGTATAAAAGTTTTGAAATTTCCAACACTTGGTGCAATCGACCATATCGGATCACTCAAATCTCCATCAATAATTGGAGGCTGTTCGGCGAATATAGGACGAAGGGGGTCTGTTTTAGATTGGGAATACGAAGAAGGGAGGAGGAAAATTAGGCTAAACGAACAAAGAATAATAATGTGTTTCATAGTCAGGTTTTGCATTTAGGTTATCTTTTATGCAGTTTCCTGAAAGTTGAATATGGGTGCACATATCTTTTCAAAAGAATAGCAAAGATATCAGATTTTTTTATTTGACATAAGATATTTTGGATAATTAATTCAGGATTAAGTCATTTAAGAAGCACGTAAATAGTTTCATCCATGATAATTCCATTTTTTATGACTGCATTTTTGTGGGTAGCTTCGTACCTAAATCCGGCTTTAACCAGTGCTTTTGCTGATGCTTTATTGTTTTCAAAAATACCGGCATAAATTCTTATGATATCTGTATTTGTGAAAATGTGTTTTGTGAGATTTGAAATTGCCAAACCAATAATCCCCTGCCCCCAAAAAGGTTCTCCAAGCCAATATCCAATTTCGGCGGTTTTTCGATAAATATCATTTTTGTAGATGATGCCAATGCTTCCTACAGCTTCTGAATTAATCTCAATGGCCAAGAGTAAATCTTTTGAACCAAGTGCAAATTTTAACCAGCTATGTGCATCGTTTAAGGTGTAAGGGTATGGAAACCCATCTCTTAATTTATCTGCAATTTTTTTATTGTTTGCATATTTTGCTAATGAGTCTGCATCTTCAGTATGCCAAGGTCTCAGTTTGCACTTGTCTAAATGAAATTCCATAGAATTACTAAGATAAGTCAAATTATATTGATATTGATTTATACCTGATTTATTTTTAAACTAATAATGTTGAATCCAGAAACTACATTCGTTGTTTTCAGAATTAAAATTCGTTGCTTCTAATCAGGTTATTAAAGGAAAATTGTTTGAAGATTTTCGGATGGCTTAAACTATCTAAGTTTTAGTTGTTGCCCTATTTGAGCAGAGTCAGCAATTTCCAGTTTGTTTTTGTTTAGAAGAATTTTTAACTGAATTCCATAAAGTTGAGCAATGGAATACAAACTTTCATTTTCTTTTGTAAGATGATATTTCTGTGAAGCTTTTCTTTTTTTCTTTTGCACATAAATCATTTGACCTTCAGTGATGGTGTCATCTTTTTTCAGATCATTATATTTATAGACTTGCCAAGTGTATATGTTAAGATCTCGAGCAATTTTTTTAAAACTATCTCCGGCTTCAGCAAAAATAAACTTTACTCCATTATTGGTATAAAGTGGTCTGTTTGAACCTGATATTTCAATAGGTTCAAAGTCACTGTCCGATTGAATATCTGGTGAAATATTAGATTTTGAGTTATGAGCGTATAAGGTTGGATTGTCAAATTTATTCAGATTATTTTCTTCAATGATTCGAATGAGTAAGGTCGAATATTTTTTATTGGTCGCATAACCAGCTTTTTGAAGACCTTTTGCCCAGCCTTTATAATCCGTAATTGGTAAGCTAAATAGGGGAGAGTAATGCCCACGTGTAGTTAAAAATTCTGAGTGATCACGATAAGATTCAGCAACAGATTTGTATCTTCTGAAGCATTCTCTTCTGCTGTCATCTGTCCAGCGAATCGTTCTGCCATCCCAATTGTTGTGGCATTTTATCCCGAAATGATTCTTGCCATTTTTAGCCAATCGGCTATTTCCGTTACCCGATTCAAGTATTCCCTGAGCCAAAATTATGCTGGCTGGGATACTGAACTTCTCCATTTCAGATATAGCAAGAGATTTATACTTCTTTATATACTCACTCGTGTTTATTTTTTGGGAATAAACATTAGTAATGATCAGTAGTAATACTAGTGTAGTAAGGTGTTTTAAGAATCTAACCATACAGAAAACAACGATTTAGTTTATCATGACAATTAATTATTTTTGGTTGTTCAATCATTCAGGTTAATTTTCATTTACTTTTAAAACGAAATGTTCGTAAAAATGTTACTGTTTGACAAAGAAAATAATCAGAAAAATATACTCCACACGGCAAAATATTTATCATATTTGCTACCATTAATTCTGTTTATGGCAAAAAGGTAACCTATCTTTGCCATAAATTTCTTAAAATCAGTATAAAATGCCATGGATGTTGTTCTTAAATATTTTGATCATCTGAGTGATCAGCAGCTTCGTCAAATTGAAATGTTACAGCCCTTATATTTGGATTGGAATGAAAAAATTAATGTGATTTCCAGGAAAGATGTCCAATTTCTATATGAACGTCATGTATTACATTCGCTGGCTATATCTAAGATTATAAAGTTTAAACCGAAATCGAAAATTTTGGATGTAGGAACTGGTGGCGGATTTCCGGGTATTCCTCTGGCTATATTATTCCCCAAATGCCAATTTCATTTAATCGATTCGGTTGGTAAAAAAATTAGAGTGGTTAATGAAGTAGCAAGTACACTCAAATTAGATAATGTAGAAGCAAGGCATCAAAGGGTTCAGGATAATAATGAAAAATACGACTTTGTGATAAGCCGAGCCGTTACAAATTTGAAAGCTTTTATTGAAATGACCAAAGGAAAGATCAAAACCCAAAGTCATCATGAGTTAAAAAATGGGATATTGTACTTGAAAGGTGGAGATTTTAAAAGTGATCTTGAAGCCCTCAATAGAAAGAATCAGGTTTTTAATCTTTATGATTTATTTGAGGAAAGTTTTTTTGAAACCAAACGACTCATACACATCTTCAACTAAGTATTGGGCAAAGAATTTAAAATTATTCGCCAATGAATTCGTTTTCCTCTATGAATAGAGGTGTTAAAAAATAAACAATAAGCATAATATTTTCTATATTAGCAGGCCTAAAAGCTAAACAATCAATTAAAAAATTAAATATAAAATTTATGGATAATTTACAGAAAACACTTAAAGATTCACCAGCAATAAGATGGTTTGTCTTAGTTTTAATTAGTGGTCTGATTTTCAGTACTTATTGGTTTCAGGATTTTTATGGAGGATTGAAAGGCCTAATGGAAAGTGAGCTTGGATATTCGAGCGAACAATTTGGACGGATAATTGGTTTAACCACCATTGCCAATATGTTCGGAATGATCATTGTTGGAGGTATAATTCTTGATAAGTGGGGCATCAGAATAGCTGGCCTTCTTTTTGGTAGTATAGCAGTTTTGGGAGGAGCTATTTCTGCACTTGCTACTGTCGGTTTCTTTGGGGATGAGACTTCAACCATGCTCAATTATATGATCCTTGGTAGGATTTTATTTGGTTCAGGCCTTGAAGTTGTATGTGTTGTTGCAACCAGAACTGTTGTTAAATGGTTTAAAGGATATGAGTTGGCTTTAGCTATGGCAATTAATATGGGCTTTGGTCGATTAGGGAGTGCGATGGGTATTGCATTGTCAATAGATATTGGTGGAGGACATGTTTCTCCTGCGGTTATTTTTGCAGCGACACTGATTGGCGTTACCTTACTGATGTTTATTTTCTATTTGATTTTTGATATTAAACTTGATAGACAATTAAAAGAAGATAAATCAAGCTCAAGTGAGGATGAATTTAAGTTTTCAGATCTTATAACCCTAATTACTAATAAATCATTTTTATTTATTGCGTTGTTATGTGTTTCATTCTATGCAGCAGTATTTCCTTTTATTCAATACGCACCGGATTTATTAATCAATAAGTTTAATTTCACCAGGGAAATGGTTGCAGAAGGTAATATCATACTATTTGGTAGTACAACCTTAGGTAACGCTAGTGTTTATGTAATATTTTTCCTTTTTGCAATTGCATTTTCTGTTATACCTGGTAGGATTGCTAAAAAGTCAAGCAGAAACATCTTTAAACTCGTAACGTTTGTTGTGTTTATAGCATATATCTACAGTATAAATAGCCAGCTACAACTTTGGTTTAATAATGGGGCGAAAACCGCAAGTTTAATTCCTGTAGGAACAATTTTATTTACTCCAATTTTTGGCAATTTTGTTGATAAAAAAGGTAAAGCTGCCACTTTGATGATCTTTGGTTCTTTACTATTAATATTTGCACATATCTCACTATCATTATTCCATAATGTTTACTTAGCCTACCTGGGATTACTATCGTTAGGAGTTGCATTTTCATTGGTGCCTGCTGCCATGTGGCCATCGGTTGCTAAGATTGTACCCGAATCAAGATTAGGAACAGCTTATGCTTCAATGTTTACTCTTCAAAATTGGGGATTAGGAGCATTTTTCTGGGGAATTGGTGCTTTATTGGATTATGTGAATAAATCGAATATTGAAGATATTAGAGCTGGCTTAGCCACATATGATTATACCTATCCTATTTTAATTTTAGTTGGGTGTGGTATTATATCTATCTTTCTTGCATATCAGCTTAAAGCTGCAGATAGAAAACAAGGGTATGGATTGGAACTACCTTCCAGTGCTGTTGCCCCAAAAGATGAATAGTTAAGAAGAGGTGCTGAAAAGGCACCTCTTTTATTTTAGGTGGAAATTAAAATCTAACTTAATAATTTGTAATTTTGAGTATAAAAAAGTAATTAAATATAAATTCGGAGGATAAATAAATGAGTTACGTTTATGAAGGACTAAAACCTGCCGCTTTATGGAAAAATTTTGCGGGAATGAATCAAGTTCCAAGACCATCAAAACATGAAGATAAAATCCAGGCTTTTGCTAAAAAATTTGGCGAAGACTTAGGGTTAGAAACCATCATTGATGAAGCTGGAAATATAATTATAAGAAAGCCTGCCACTCCTGGTATGGAAGATCGACAAGGAGTAATCTTGCAAGGACACCTTGATATGGTTCCGCAAAAAAACAGTGATATCGATCATGATTTTTTAAAAGATCCAATTCAAACTTATGTTGAAGATGGATGGGTAAAAGCAAAGGGGACAACATTGGGTGCTGACAATGCCATTGGAGTTGCCGCTGGTATGGCTGTTTTAGAGTCAACGGATATTCCTCATGGTCCTATTGAGGTATTAATGACCTCCGATGAGGAAACAGGAATGACAGGTGCCAACGGTTTAAAACCTGGTGTATTAAAAGGCGATATTTTAATGAATCTGGATTCGGAAGATGAAGGTGAACTGTACATCGGATGTGCCGGAGGAGTAAATACCAATGCAGTAATTGAATATACCGAAGAAGCTGTTCCTGCTGGAATGAAAGCATACAAGATTAGCGTTACAGGACTTAAAGGTGGACATTCGGGATTAGACATTAATTTAGGCAGAGGAAATGCAAATTTAATCATTAACCGTTTGATGTTAAATTCTGCTGAGAGGTATGGTTTAAGATTGGCGAGTATTGATGGTGGAAGCTTAAGAAATGCCATTCCAAGAGAAGCATTTGCTGATGTTGTTGTTCCAGAGTCGGAGATAAAAGAATTTGAAGCTTTTGTAGCAGAATATCTAATTTTTGTTAAAAGCGAGCTTAAAGATAATGATCCGGGATTGGAGCTTACTGTTGAGATGATTGATCAACCAAAAAATTTAATTGATGTTGAGACCCAAACGAATTTGTTTGAGGCCGTTAACAATTGTCCCAATGGAGTTTATGCCATGAGTGAAGATATGCCTGGTGTTGTTGAAACTTCATCAAATTTGGCTGTTATCAAATCAGTTAATGGAAAAATAGAAGTGGCTACACTTCAAAGAAGTGCTGTTGATTCAGAGAGAAGTAAAGTTGCACAGGAGGTGTTTGATGTATTTAAAAATGCAGGTGGAACTCCAGAGTTTTCCGGAGAATATCCTGGTTGGAATCCAAATGTTGATTCTGCAATTTTGAAAGCCATGAAAGAAGGTTACAATAACAAGTTTGGTAAAGTGCCAGAGGTTAAAGTAATTCATGCAGGATTAGAATGTGGAATTTTAGGGTCAAAATATCCAAATTGGGATATGATTTCTTTCGGTCCAACCATCCGAAACCCTCACTCTCCTGACGAAATGGTAAATATCGAAACTGTTGAATTGTTTTGGGATTTTCTTCTGGAAACCCTAAAAAATGTCCCTGTAAAATAAATTATTAAATCTGAAGGATCTTAGAGTTCTTTGATCCTTCAGAAAATATCTGATAATTTATTAAAATAATTTGTGCGAAATAAAAAAATAAGTATCTTTGCACTCGCTAAAAACGAAATAAAATGAGCAAAAGAACATTTCAACCTTCGAATAGAAAGAGAAAAAATAAGCACGGCTTTAGAGAGAGAATGGCAACAGCTAATGGTCGTAAGATCATTAAGGCCAGAAGAGCTAAAGGTCGAAAAAAACTAACCGTTTCTGACGAGTAGGATTTTTGTTTATTAAAAATATTTCAAGGAAAGTAACGATGTTGCTTTCCTTTTTTTATTTGACCTAAGTTATCCACAAAAAGGTCAGAATTAAAGGGATTTTTTACAATCTCGTTAAAAAAATAAATATCTTCGTATCCAGATATTTCTTTAAAGTTTTTTAGATGGGTTTTATAAAGTTTGTATTCTTTGTTATTATTATTTATTACCTTTTTAAGCTGGTAGCCAGATATGTAATGCCTTATTTGCTCTCGCTCTTTATTAAGAGAGCCCAAGACCAAATGATGGGTAATATGTCAGCTAATTCAGGGACAAAGAACACCAAAAAAGAAGGTGAAGTAAGTGTAAAAACCAATCCCAAAAAGTCACCAAAGGCTCATAAAGGGAATATTGGAGATTATGTTGACTTTGAAGAGGTGGAATAATGTATATTAACATCTTATCAAGGGATATTCGATTACAACTATCTGTTTTTTTATTAAATGTCGTTTAAAGTTATGAGTAAAGTTGCACTAATTACAGGAATTACCGGGCAGGATGGAGCTTATCTTGCAGAACTTTTAATAAAAAAAGGGTATATCGTTCATGGTATTAAAAGACGAAGTTCACTGTTTAACACTCAGAGAATCGATCATTTGTATCAAGACCCACACAAAGAAGAACAAAACTTCATATTGCATTATGGCGATATGACGGATTCAGCCAATCTTACCCGTATCATTCAAGAAGTACAGCCAGATGAAATTTATAATTTGGCGGCACAGTCACATGTTCAGGTTAGTTTTGAAACACCTGAATACACTGCGAATGCGGATGCTTTAGGCGCTCTTCGAATTCTTGAAGCAATTAAATTGCTTGGGTTAAAAGATAAAACAAGATATTATCAGGCTTCAACATCAGAGTTATATGGTTTGGTGCAGGAAGTTCCTCAGAAAGAAACAACACCTTTCTACCCAAGATCACCTTACGCAGCAGCAAAACTCTATGCTTACTGGATTACTGTTAATTATAGGGAAGCATATGGAATGCACTCAAGTAACGGTATTTTATTTAATCACGAATCTCCAATTAGGGGAGAAACTTTTGTAACCAGAAAAATTACAAGAGCAGCTGCAAGGATTGCTTTGGGTATGCAGGATAAATTATATTTGGGAAATTTATCGGCAAAAAGAGATTGGGGACATGCTAAAGATTTTGTAGAAGCCATGTACTTAATGTTGCAACAGGAAAAACCGGATGACTATGTTATCGCAACCGGAGTAACAACACAAGTGCGTGATTTCGTTTTATTAGCTTTTGCTGAACTTGGGATAGAAATAGAATTTGATGGTAAAAATGAGAATGAGTTTGGGGTTGTGAAGAAAGTCTTAAACAAAGATATATTGCTTAAACCTGGGGCTCGAATCATTGAAGTTGATCCTAAGTATTTTCGTCCTACCGAAGTTGAAATGTTACTTGGAGATCCATCAAAAGCTAATGAAAAATTGGGTTGGAAGCCTAAGTTTAGCCTAGCTGATCTGGTAAAAGATATGGCTCAAGCAGATCTTAAAGAAATGAAAAGAGAGAAGTATCTTGCGGATGGAGGATTTAAAACACTTAACCTATTTGAATAATGGATAAAGGTGCAAAAATTTATGTGGCCGGGCATAATGGTTTGGTAGGTTCAGCAATACTAAAAAACTTAACAGAAAAGGGGTATCATAATGTTGTTACTAAAGATTTGGCAGCCTTAAATTTGCTGGATCAAAATGCAACTGAATCTTTTTTTAGAACAGAGAAGCCTGAGTATGTCATTTTAGCGGCTGCAAAAGTTGGAGGAATTGTTGCAAATAATACTTATCGAGCAGATTTCATTTATGAAAACTTAATGATCCAGAACAACGTAATTCATAATTCTTATAAAAGTGGAGTTAAAAAATTACTCTTTTTGGGAAGTACTTGTATCTACCCCAAAGAAGCCCAACAACCGATGATAGAAACAGAATTATTGTCTGGTCCTTTGGAGTATACAAATGAACCATATGCCATAGCGAAAATTGCAGGAATTAAAATGTGTGAAAGCTATAACTTACAATATGGGACTAATTTTATTGCAGTAATGCCAACCAACCTTTACGGACCTAACGATAATTTTGACCTCGAAAAATCTCATGTGTTGCCTGCACTTGTGCGGAAAGTATTATTAGGGAAGTTTCTTGAAGCTAATGACTGGGCTTCTATAAGTAAGGATTTAGATAGAAATCCAATAGAAGGAGTTAACGGGGCTTCTAACAAAAACGAAATCCTTACAATGTTGAATAAATATGGAGTTTCGTTTAATGAAAACAAACAAATATCGACTGTCGAAATTTGGGGCACTGGAGCTCCAAAACGTGAGTTTATGTGGAGTGAAGAAATGGCTGACGCTTGTGTCTTTTTAATGGAGAATGTAGATTTTAAGGATTTAATTACTACAAAAGCAGAAGTTAAAAACACTCACATAAATATTGGGACTGGAGATGAAGTTTCCATAAAGGAACTTGCCGAATTAATCAAAACCATTACAGGCTATAAGGGTCAATTTCGATTTAATTCGGATAAACCTGATGGAACCATGAGAAAAGTAATAGATGTTTCAAAATTGCATGAATTGGGATGGAAACACAAGATTGATCTGAACAAAGGGATTAGAATGCTAATTGATATTCAAAATAGTAATTCAGCTAAATGAATCCTACCATAAGTATAATAACTGTAACTTATAATTGTGCCAACTATCTTGAGCAAACGATAGAAAGTGTTGTTAATCAAACAGCCAATATTTATGAAATTGTAATTATTGATGGAGGTTCAACTGATGATACCGTTGAGGTGATAAAGAAATATGAATCTCATATTTCTTATTGGATCAGTGAACCTGATAGAGGCATTTATGATGCTATGAATAAAGGAATTGCCGCTTCGAAAGGTAAATTTTTATTATTTTTAAATGCAGGAGATACATTGCACAATCATAATACTCTTTTAAGTATCCCATTTAAAGAAAATATGAATGCTGATATTTTTTATGGAGAATCAATGATCGTTGATGCTGAATCAAAGCCATTGGGACTAAGGCATAAAAAGTTGCCTCATGATTTAAATTGGAAACATTTTAAGAAAGGAATGGTTGTTTGTCATCAAGCTATTTTAATACATAGAGATATTGCTCCATCTTATGATTTGAAATATTATTATAGTGCTGATATTGAATGGGTACTTAAATCATTGAAATTATCTGATCATATAATTTATACAAAATCAATAATTTCAAACTTTGTTGAAGGAGGGTTCTCAAATCAAAATAAAATAAAGAGTTGGCTTGATCGTTTTAAAATTCTTAAGGAGAATTATGGCATTATACAATGTTTAATATCTCATCTGATTTTTATCTTTGATGCTATATCCTTAAAATTGAAAGTTGTTAAACCTTACCGAAAAATAAATTTGTGATATGAAGATTGTAAAGAATTTGAAACTTTTTATTCCTCACTTTGTTGCCGTATTAATTTTTTTATTGGTTTCTTATATTTATTTTTTTCCGGTAACACAGGGAAAAGTACTTCATGGTACGGATAACATTTCTGCTAAAAGTCAGCAAGGCGAAATAGTTCCTTATTCTACTTTAACGGGTGATTATTGTGCGTGGACAAATTCTGCATTTGGTGGAATGCCGGCATATACTGTTTGGGTTAAGAGTGATTCTCCACTTTCTTATGTATATGTTGTAATTAATTGGTTTACAAATGGAGGTCCGATTAGCTATCTTTTTATTGCAATGATCTCATTTTATATTTTATTATTATGCTATGGCGTAAACCCATGGATTGGAATTATTGGTAGTATTGCCTATTCACTTTCAACCTATTTTATTGTTATAATCGGGGCAGGTCACATTACCAAGGTTTTGGGTCTGGCTTATATGCCAGGAGTATTTGCAGGCATTTATTTGGTTTATAGAAAAAGAAAGTTAATATTAGGTGCCACTGTTATGGCATTGTTCTTGGCATTAGAAATAGCTCCGGGGCATTATCAGATTATTTATTATACCATCCTGATTGCTTTAGCAATGGGCTTGCATTTTTTCATTATGGCATTAAAAAACAAAGCACTGGCTTCTTTTTTTAAAAGCACAATGATCTTGGTTCTGGCAGCAGTTCTTGCCGGTTTAACAAATATTAGCTCTGTATGGACTACCCAAGAATATACGCCTTATTCGGCAAGGGGTAAAAACATTCTGACAGCTGAAAAAAGTACAGTAAGCACTGAATCGCAGGATGGATTAGATTTCGAGTATGCAACACAATGGAGTTATGGAGTTAAGGAATCCTTCAATCTTTTAATCCCAAATTTTACTGGAGGTAGCTCAGTTGGAGAGTTGTCAGAAGATTCAGAGGTGTATAAACTATTTAGTCGTAGTAATAAAGCACAGGCTCGACAGATCATTAAGCAAGTTCCCCTTTACTGGGGGCCACAGCCTTTCACCGAAGGCCCTTCATATATGGGTGCTCTTGCAATATTCCTATTTATATTTGCTTTGTTTTATGTGAAAACAAAAGAGAAGTGGTGGGTTTTAGTTATCTCAATTTTTGCGCTAATGTTAGCTTGGGGTAATAATTTTGAATTTTTTAATCGCATAATATTTAATTATTTCCCGTTGTACAATAAATTCAGAGCGGTTACCACAACCCTGATTATTCTTCAATTTACAATACCATTCTTGGGTATAATCGCCTTAAATAAATTGTATTCGAGAAAGGATAATTTGGATTTTAAGCATGCCTTGCTATGGGCATTAGGAATAACTGGTGGTATTTCCTTATTGTTTGCTTTATTCCCAGGACTGGCGGGCAGTTTTAGCGGATCAGCCGACGCACAGTATGCATCTAATCAACCATTTATTGATGCATTGATTGCCGATCGTAAGTCGATTTTGCAGATGGATGCTCTTAGATCATTATTGTTTGTCGCTCTCGGAGGCCTCACTTTATGGCTTTTCAATGTTAAACGAATTGGTAAACCTCTTTTTATTATTTCTCTAGTGCTTTTAATGATCTTAGATCTTGCAATGGTTGACAGTAGATATGTGTCGCATAAGGATTTTAAAACCAAACGAGTAACCAAGAATTCATTCGTGCCAACCCAAGCAGACTTGTCAATATATAAGATGGAAATGCTAAATAAAGGCACAGAGGGCAAAGTTCAAGCTTTTTTAAACAAGTATGAGAATAATCCTATTGTTGAAAATCACGAAAGTAAAGAGTTATTAGCATTAAATTTAACATCAAATTATAGGGTTTTAAATTTGTCAGGAGGTATTAATTTCTCAGATGCCCTAACTTCATATTATCATAAATCGCTTAGTGGATATAGCCCCGCAAAGCTTCGCAGATATCAGGATTTAATTGACCGAGGGGTTTTAGAAAGTCAGATTCGGAATTTTGCAAGAAATTTTGCATCTGGGCAAAACCCTAACTCATACAGTCTGTTAAATATGCTGAATACAAAGTATGTTATTTTAAATAATGAACAGCCTGCATTTTATAATAAAGATGCTATTAGCAATGCTTGGTTTGTAAAAAGCGTGAAATGGGTTGAGGCAGAGGATGAGGAATTTAGATTTGTAACAAATGCCAATCCAGCTGAACAGGCTATAATCAATTATGACTTCAAAGGACCTCAATTTGCAAATATTGGATTTGACCCACAAGCTCAAATTTCACTGGTAGATTATAAACCCAATCATTTAACATATAATTCCAGTGCCAAAGAGAAAATGCTTGCCGTTTTTACTGAAATATATTACCCCAAAGGCTGGCAAGTATATATAGATGGTGAAAAGGCTGACCATTTTAGAGCTAATTATTTATTTAGGGCAATGCTAGTGCCGGCTGGTGACCACACCATTGATTTTAAATTTGAGCCAAAGTCATATATGGTCGGAAATAGGATTAATGGATTGGTTTCTTACCTTTTATTATTTGGTATTTTTATTCTGCTAATTATCAATGTTTTGAAATATAAACGGGCAGCTAAAGAAATAAAGGAGGTTGATTGATTGGGCTTACACTCAAAAAAATCAAAGGCCTCTAGAAATGTAATTAAATAAGATTGATAAAAGTAAATTTAAATTAATTAAGAATGAAATTAGCCCCGATTGTTGTTTTTGTTTATAGTAGGCTTTGGCATACCCAGCAAACAATCGAATCCTTAAAGAGGAACAATTTCGCGAGTGAGAGTGAGCTTTATATATTTTCAGATGCTCCTAAAAATGAAGAAGTTGTACTAGCGGTTGGCGAGGTAAGAAATTATTTAAAGACCATAGATGGGTTTAAAAAAATTACAATAATTGAAAGAGAAAGAAATCTGGGGCTGGCCAAATCAATTATTGATGGTGTTACTAAAATTGTTAATGAGTTTGGAAGAATTATTGTGTTGGAAGATGATTTGGTTACAAGTCCTTCCTTCTTAACATTCATGAATAAAGGTCTGGAGTTATATAAAGATGATGAAAATGTTGCTTCCATTCATGGATATGTATATCCGATTAAAAATTTACCCCAAACATTTTTTATAAAAGGAGCTGACTGCTGGGGTTGGGCAACTTGGGATCGCGCCTGGAGGTGTTTTGAACCAGATGGAAAAAAGATATTAAAAGAGCTGAAAATAAAAAAACTCGAAAAAGAAGCCAACTTTAACAATAGTTTTGGTTTTTCTAAAATGCTTAAGGAGCAAATAAAAGGGAAGGTTGATTCATGGGCAATTAGATGGTCGCTTAGTGTTTTCCTGGAAAATATGTTGACTTTATACCCTTCTGTTTCATATGTTCAGAATATTGGAAATGATGACACTGGAACCCATTGTAGTTCTTCTGATGTTTATGATGTAAATCTTAGCAACGACCTTCAAATTTCAAAGATAGTAGCGGAAGAGGATGTTGAAGCCAGAAAGAAATTCGAATTTTATTTCAATTCAATAAAAAAGAATAAATTTAGAAAATCAAATCTAAAAAGGATAGTACCAGTTTTGAAATCATATACCAAGGATTTATTACCGCCCATTCTTATAAAAAAATTAAGAGATATTAAGAATAAAAACTATGGATGGAAAGGGAATTATAATTCATGGGAAGAAGCGACAAAGGATACGGGTGGGTATGATGATGACATCATTATTAATAAAGTAAAACAGGCAGTTCAAAAGGTAAAAGATGGCGATGCTGTTTTTGAAAGAGATAGTGTTGTTTTCAATAAAGCACAATATTCCTGGCCACTTATTTCAGCTTTGGTATTGTCGGGCATAAAAAATTCAGGTAACCTAAGTGTTGTTGATTTTGGTGGAAGTTTAGGGAGTACCTACTATCAGAATCTAAAATTCTTAAAAGAATTTAATAGTTTGACATGGAGTGTGATAGAGCAAGAAAAATTTGTAAAAATCGGAAAATCAGATTTTAGTGATGAGTATTTGAAATTTTATTTTGACCTCGCCGAATGCCTAGAGGAGCAGACTCCAAATGTACTTTTGCTATCAAGTGTTCTTCAATATATTGAAAGCCCTTATTCTTTATTGAAACAATTACTTGATTATAATTTTGAATACATAATCATTGACAGAACTCCGTTCAGTCGGAAAAATGTTGATGAAATTAAAATGCAGATTGTACCTAAAAAGATTTACGAAGCTAGTTATCCATGTTGGTTTTTTGATAAAAGTTTTTTTGTGGATTATTTCAATTCAAAAAAATATTCGCTTTTCGAAGAGTTTGATGCCAATGACGAGGATACAAAAGGATGTGTTTTTAGAGGAATGATATTTAAGAAAAATGATTAAAAAGCTAAAATCCATATATAAGAAAGAACAATTCAATCCTAAAATTATTGGGTTGTTCACCAATCCATTTTATTTTGCCAGACGCGGTTTAAATAAAAATGTTTCACTTCTAATTGGAAATCTTAGTGGGAGCTTATTAGACGTTGGATGTGGTAGTAAGCCTTATGAAAGCATTTGCAATGTTGATTCATATGTAGGTATGGAGATTGATACTCCTGAGAATAGAATGAATGATAAAGTTGATGTTTTCTACAACGGTATCACAATGCCATTTGATGAGAAAAGTTTCGATTCAATTCTTACCAACCAGGTTTTAGAACATGTTTTTAATCCCAATGTTTTTTTAAAAGAGATCAATAGAATTACCAAAATTAACGGGCAAATTTTACTGACAGTCCCTTTTGTATGGGATGAGCATGAACAACCTATTGACTATGCAAGATATTCATCATTTGGGTTAAAGCATTTACTCTCAGAAAAAGGGTTTGAGATTGTCGAGAGCAAAAAAAGTAATAACGGGTTATCTGTAATATTTCAATTAATGAATGCTTATTTGTACAAAATTACCCTTACAAAAAGTGTCTTTATAAACCTGATGACAACCTTGCTTTTAATGGCCCCAATAAATATTTTAGGTCTGATATTTTCAACCATAATGCCGAAAAACAACGATTTATATTTAGATAATGTAATACTTGCCAAAAAAATTAAGGATGTATAACTATTGTACTTTATTTGATAGCAATTATCTTACTCGGGGCTTAGCCATGTACGAGTCTATGAAGAAGTACAGCCATGATTTTCATCTGTATATTTTCGCTTTTGATGATCAGAGTTACAACCTATTAAGGAAATTAAACTTAGAGTTAATAACGGTTGTATCATTAAAAGAGTTTGAAGATGAAGCCTTATTAAAGGTAAAAGGTGAAAGAACCAAAGCAGAATATTGTTGGACATCAACACCCTCCATAATAAAATACTCAATTGAAAAATTCAATTTAGATAATTGTACCTATGTTGATGCTGACTTATACTTTTTTGCTGATCCTTCAGTATTGATTGAGGAAATGAATGATCGGTCTGTCTTAATCACTGAGCACAGATATACAAAGAAATATGATCAAAGTAAAAAAAGTGGTATTTATTGTGTTCAGTTTATGACCTTTAAAAATGATGAGAGGGGAATGAAGGTGTTGGATTGGTGGCGTAATGCTTGCTTAGATTGGTGCTATAACAGGCACGAAGATGGCAAATTTGGCGATCAAAAATATTTAGATGATTGGACTGAAAGATTTGAGGGAGTCCATGTGCTTGAAAATCTGGGAGGAGGTGTGGCACCATGGAATGTTCAACAATATGATATCTTAGCAGAAGATTTTAAGCTTATATTTTATCATTTCCACTATTTTATCTTACTTGAAGATGGTAAAATTGATTTGGGAATATACAAACTTACAAAGCAGGAAATAGAATACTTATATATTCCATACATTAAACATTTGCAATTAATTGAGAAAAAATTGCTGCAAATGGGCACTACTGGATTTAGCGGTGTTGCTCAAAGAGACAAATGGAATCCAAGAGTTTTCATGAAGAAGATTAAAAGAAATTTGATTGGCACTTATAATGTTTATGACAAAAAGAAACTAATAAAGAAGTGATATGGCAGAGCTGTTAAAACTAAAAACTCATCATGATGACAGAGGGAACCTAACTGTTATTAATGATATTAAAACTGAGCTTCCCTTTGAGGTAAAAAGGGTGTTTTATATATATGGAGTAGATGATTCGGAGAGAGGTGGGCACAGGCATAAGAAGACTTATCAGGCTGCAATATGTATACACGGAAGCTGTGTAATTTCAAATAATAATGGCAAAAGCAAAGAGAAATTTTTGCTTGATGATCCATGCAAATGTCTTATCTTGGAACCCAAAGACTGGCATATCATGAGCAATTTTAGCTCTAATGCTGTCTTATTGGTTTTTGCATCAGAATCATATGATGCAGATGATTATATTTATAATAAGTATCTATGATTGAATATGAAAATCTTGGAAAAGTAAATGAAAAACTTTTTGACAAGTATCAGAATAAATTTGAGGAAGTTTTAAAAAGTGGATGGTACATATTAGGCGGAAATGTATCAGCTTTTGAGAAAAATTTTGCTGAATTTTGTGAAGTAGATTATGCCATTGGACTTGCATCAGGCCTGGATGCGCTGGTATTGGCAATTGATGCTTTTGACTTTCCCAAAGGAAGTGAAATTATTGTCCCATCGAATACATATATTGCCACAATCCTTGCGATTTTAAGGAATGGTTTTAAGCCTGTTCTTGTTGAACCCGATATTAATACCTATAATATTGATCCGGATAAAATCGAATCAAAAATCAGTTCCAATACAAAAGCAATACTAGTGGTTCATTTATATGGCAAAAGTTGCGATATGGACCCAATAATGTCTCTTGTTTCTAAATATGGCTTGAAGCTAATTGAAGATTGTGCACAGTCGCATGGAGCAACTTATAAAGGAAAGAAAACAGGTTCTTTTGGAGTTGGATGTTTTAGTTTCTATCCAACAAAAAACCTGGGAGCATTGGGAGATGCAGGTGCCATTACCACCAGCGATAAAAGTTTTTCTGATAAAATTTTCTCTCTCAGAAATTATGGGAGTAGTAAAAAATATCATAACGATTTGGTGGGCTATAATTCAAGGCTCGATGAAATGCAAGCAGGTTTTTTATCCACAAAGCTTGAAATATTAGAGGAAATTAATGCTCATAAGCGAATGCTAGCCAATTTTTATCAAAAGCATTTGTCGGAGAAGTTTATAAAACCTCAGGTTAATAATGATTATTACGATGTTTACCATATCTATAATATTCGAACTCAAAAGCGAGATAAATTGAGGGATTATTTATTAAGTAATCATATTAAAACTGAAGTTCATTATCCCATTGCACCTCATAAACAGAAAGCCATGCAAGGAGTATTAGAAGGTAGCTATCCCATTAGTGAGGAAATCCATGATACCACTTTGAGTTTACCTATTTCATATTTCCATTCCAAAGATGATATAATGGAAGTTATTCGTGTGATGAATCAATTTTAGATTATATTTCAAAGCTTTTATGCACATAGAAAACTGTATTTACAGATTTTGCATAAATGGAGTATCCAAAGGATGTTAAATAAGTTGAGATTTCGTTATTTACGATATTGTTTAAACTGCTTTCCAGCGTTTCAATCAAAATGATCTTGGGCTTATATTTACTAAGATTTGCAGACTTTAAAACTTTAAAGTCAAGTCCTTCAACATCAATGGTTAGAAAATCTATTTGTTGTTCTTTCTTTAAATAGTTGTCCAGAATATCAGATAAGGTTTTGGTTGTCAGGGTTTTTTTTTCAACAACTTTGTAGTTGTTTAAACCATCCTTTTTTTCAGCTTCCGATTTCGAGAAAGTATTGATTGCCGGCTCGTTAAAGATATAGAAAGTAAGTTCTTCTTGCTCATTGGAGATGGGACATTCAATATTAATATCCCTGGGTCGGGTTTTATTAAAGGCTTTCATACTGCCAGGCATGGCATCAATATTAACACCTTGCCAACCTTGCTTGTAAAAGCAATAAGTGTTTGAAAATCTTTTTGGATGATGAGCGCCCACATCAATATATAGTCCGTTGGCCTTGTTATTGAGCATTCTCATCAATATCATATCCTCACCTTCTTGCGAATATGATTTAACGGCATAACCATCAAAAACATTATTCCTGATGTTTTGTATTCTTTTAATCAATTTTTGAGGTAGAATAGCTTTGGCTAAAGATGACATAATTCTTATTTGTGATAATAAAATTGCAATGATAACCTTATAAATTATTGAGCTAAAAGGTTCTTTCAAATGCAAATGTAAGGTCAATATTCACATTAGAAAAATATTCAATCAAGAAGATGTAAAATTTTATTGTATTTCGATTTGAGGAGTTTGAAATCAATTTGATTTTTTATGTAATTTTAATTTCTTAAACACATGCATAATTCCTTTATCGGGATGTTGAAAGTGGAGAAGCCGAATGATTAATTAATAGATGCCAATACAGAAAGAATGTTATTTAACTCCATCGATTTTGCAATTTTCTTACCAATTGTATTTCTGCTATATTGGTTCATTAATAACAAGAATCTGAGGCTTCAAAATGTTTTAATACTGATTGCGAGTTATCTGTTTTACGGCTGGTGGGATTGGAAATTTCTTTCTTTAATTTTAATTAGCACATCGGTTGATTATCTGGTTGGATTAAAGCTTGTTAATGAAAATCAAAGTTTTAAGAGAAAAATCTTATTATGGATCAGTATCCTTGTAAACCTTGGGTTTCTGGGCTTCTTTAAATATTATAATTTTTTTATTGAAAATTTCCAAGATGCATTTTCAGTTTTGGGAATGGGATTTCGAATAAACAGTTTAAATGTTATTTTACCGGTTGGGATCAGTTTTTACACCTTTCAAACACTAAGTTACACCATCGATATATATCGTAAAAAACTTCAACCTACACAGGATTTTATCGCCTTTGCTGCATTTGTGGGTTTTTTCCCGCAATTGGTTGCTGGCCCAATTGAAAGAGCTTCTAATTTATTGCCTCAGTTTTGTGTTAAAAGAAGTTTTAATTATCAAAAAGCAATTGATGGACTTCGGCAAATTTTATGGGGGTTATTTAAAAAAATGGTTATTGCAGATAATTGTGCTGAATATGCCAACATAATATTTAATAATTCAAATGAATATGGAGGAAGTACTCTTTTTCTAGGAGCCATATTTTTTACTTTCCAAATTTATGGTGATTTTTCTGGTTACTCAGATATAGCCATTGGAACTTCCCGATTATTTGGTTTTAATTTGAAGCGGAATTTCTCATTTCCTTATTTTTCAAGAGATATTGCCGAGTTTTGGCGAAGATGGCATATCTCACTTTCTTCTTGGTTTAGAGATTACCTATACATCCCTCTGGGTGGAAGCAAAGGTAAGCCCCTAAATAAAATCCGGAACACCTTTATTGTTTTTATCGTAAGTGGATTCTGGCATGGAGCCAACTGGACTTTTATTGTATGGGGGCTCCTAAACGCTATCTATTTCCTTCCTTTGTTATTATTAAAGCAGAATAGAAGGAATCTCGATTCTGTAGCTCAGGGCAAGTACTTCCCATCAATTAAAGAAACGTTTCAAATGCTGGCTACATTTTTACTCGTTGTGATTGCCTGGGTATTTTTTAGAGCAGAAACATTAAATCATGCGGTTTCCTACCTTTTTGAAATGTTTTCTGAAAGTTTATTCACCTTCCCAGAATTCAAAGGAGATATGAAAGGCGCATTTATTACCATCCTCTTAATTGCGTTATTTATGATGGTTGAATGGTTGGGGAGGGAGAATGAATTTGCCATTAAAAGGATCGGACTGCGATGGAGAAGACCTTTAAGATGGGGGATGTATTATGTCATCATTATAGCCATTTTTTATTTTGGAGGGAGAGAACAACAGTTTATATATTTTCAGTTTTGATAGATGAAAAACTTTAAGATCAAAATTTTACTTTTTATTACACCATTGGTTGTAATGTTAATTCCACCCATGTATTTGTTGTTAAGTACTGGTGAGAATTTTAAAAAGATAGATAAAATGATCATGAAAGATGAGCCATTCCTCATCGGGTATGCTTTTAATGAGCAAAATTATAAGTATTTGAAATGGCAAACCATTATGAGCAGGCCTAAATATGATGTAATGGCTCTTGGGTCATCAAGAGTTCTGCCGTTTAGAAAGCAAATGTTTGATGCTTCATTTTATAATGCCGGATATACCATTTCCAGTCTTAATGATTTTCTTCCTTTTCTTAACACTATTCCATCAGGGAAATACCCGGATTTTTTAATCATTGGAATAGATCAATGGATGTTTAATGCAGCATGGGACAGTATGGAAAATCCTGTCTCTAAAGATCAGTGGGAAAACGCATTTAAATATAAACCCACAGCTAATACAATTATAAATGTATGGGAAGATGTTATAGCCTGGAAATACGATTTAAATTCATTGGATAAAGATGACTTGTTTGAAAGGGTTGGGATGAATGCGGTTTTTAATAATTCCGGGTTTAGAAATGACGGAAGTTTTTATTACGGAGGACAAATAGAGAAGCTTCTAAACAATGATGAAGCAGCCAATGATTATCATTACGAGAATACACTTGATAGAATAGAAAAGGGGGATAGATTGTTTCAGTATGGAAAACAAATAAATCCGGAGGCTTTTATTGAGCTAGAGCAAATTCTTGGTTTATGTCGCAAAAATAATATCCAGGTTGTTGCATTTCTACCACCATTTGCTACTAAAGTGAATGATGAACTTCAAAGAAGAGGCGAATATGAATATATGAACTTAATTTATTCAAGTTCAAAACATTTATTTGATAGGTACGGGGCTGAATTTTATGATTTTAGCCATCTGGAAACAATCAATTCCGATGATGGAGAAACAATAGATGGATTTCATGGAGGTGAGGTGGCCTATTTGAAAATAATGATTAAAATGCTCGAGAGTGACTCAGAACTTAATAAAGTTTCGGACTTAATCAAATTGAAGTTAGATTTGAAATCTTCAAAAAACAGATTAGAAATTTATTATTAATCTACTGAATCATCCTTTCTGGGTTTCTAATTCCCAGATAATTTTTGATATAATTTATTGTCGGACCAATCAGATTTTTGTTGAAAAATATGATCTCGAAGTCGAAGAAGTTCTTTCTTTAGGGAAGCTGTTTCTGTGTCAAGGTCAGTTGTCTCAATTGCTCTAACCGAATTTGTTTCCAAAACAGAACCGTAATTATTTATAAGAACCTCATTAAATTCATCGATGGATTGCATTTTTTGATTAGCAAAATTTAAATCTTTTCGATGAAAGAAAGTTGGATCTATGATTCGAGTTACTTTGTTAATTATCTTAGAATGAAGTTTCTGACTTGTATTACTTGGGCCGGTATATACATCATTGATTGGGATCGGTACTCTTTCAAGCCAATAAGCAGAATTTCTGTATGCATTTCGAGACCTCTCAAAACTCCAACCATCTTTAATAGCCTGATGAATTGCTTTTATGTATGATTCTTCAGTAAGTCCCATATAAAATAGGTTTGAAGGGGCATCTTCAACTTGCTCAGAGTATAAAACTGAAGGTAATCCTAGGATGCTCATATCCATTCCTACACTTGACCATGCATTTAATAATACATCAATTTCTTTAGCGATATCAAATATGGGTAATTTGTCAGAGGGCCAGTTCACAGCTATGTTGGGTGGTAAGTTGCTTAAAAGACTTTGTAAGTCGATTGCTTGCTCCGAAAGAATACCCTCTCTTTTGTTCGGAAAATGCCTAGGATGAACTCGGATAATCAGAAACAAATCAGGTTGAGTAGGCATAAAGCTAATCAACCATTTAAGCCAATCATGTTGGCTTTTGAATAAACCTTCTTTATCAGGTAGCAGTCCTCCCATCATTTTCTTCGGCTCTATTTGCTCCGATTTGCTATTAGAGATTCTGAATGCAAAAGTTTCGTCAGTACTACTGGTTACTGCCATCAATATTTTTTGGTCCTCTTTAATCTTAAACCTTTCTCTCAAAGTGGTATTTTTCACTTTTGAAAGTCCTTCCGAATAGACAAATACACTACCACCTGTAATCAACTCAATATTGTGATCAGTCACTTTTTTCATCATTTGAACAGGGGTAGGAATCACCATGAACTTAGGCCAGTATTTCCTTTTTTGAAATTTTAGATCAACCCCCGTTCCTTTGGCAAGTTGCAATGTATCCAATCTATGTGCAAAATTTGGACCAGCATGAATGTAATAATGAGCAATGTTCTCACTTTTGCCTGCCATCGAAAAAGTTCGGTTAACACTATACTCATTGTTGTAGGCAATAATTATATCAGGCTTGTAATTTTTTATTTGTTTTTTTGCAGCGAACCATGTTAGTAAGCAATTCTCAAGCAACGGTAAATACTCTTTAAATAACTCTTCATTCAAATCAAGATTTGTAATCTTATGTTTGAGTAAGAATTCGTGTAGTGCATATCTACCAATATAATGTCCTTCGATTTTAAAACTGAGGATGTCTTCTTTCTTAAAACCTTCTATTAAGTTTTCAACTTTCTGTTTGATCCCAGAATCGACAATCTTACTTAAAGAAGTCGCATTAAGACTATATGAAGAGTTAATTAATTTGGCATTTCTTTCGCAACGAGAACAAATTTTGTTTTTAACCCTTTGGGGCGCATCATATTCAATATTTCTTCCCTGCATCGGAATACAACTCTTATGAAGTAGTTTTCCACAATGAATGTAACATATTTCATGTCCAACGTCTTTAAGTTGTTTGGCGAGAATCGCTTCAGGAAAAGCATGAACCCAAATTTCAGCATGAGGTGAAAAAAACAATATTTTCATAAATCTATATTATAAAACGTATTAATGATAAGAAGAAGGTCGTGCTGAATAGCCATACTAATTTTTATTGTGTTGTATTTGTTCAATTTAATTTGGCCTCTTCAAATCAGTATTTCTGGATTGTATTTTCAATAATAACAATTTACTTTTTTGGTAACTTATTAAAAAATTGATCGGTTTAAAAGAGTAAATGAATTAGTTGGATTTAGTATAAAAACATCACATCAAAGACAAGGTTTAAATAGGCTTTTTTAATCCAAATTCAACCATGGCTAACGAAATTTTACTGCTCTGGTATAAGTAAATCATGTACATTCATTAAAAAAGGTAAAGAAAAGAATCGACTAACTTTAGTCTCAATATCAAAAAGATAGAATCCAGCATTACACATAATATTATTTTTTACTCCAAACAACCTACTCATATACATATCCTCACTTTGTCCGATATAGTAAAAGCGTCCATCATATGTAAGTCCCCTAGCAAAACCTGGGAAATTTCCTTCAATCCTCTTATTTCCTATCCAAAAATCACCTCTCATTGAATCTAAGTAACATACGTTTCCATCAATGTATTGCACGCTATGAGGCATCCATAAATCTCTAGCTAATACATCAAATGGTCGATTGTAATCATTTAAGTCAAATGATAACATTCCCCCATCCATAATCCCCTTTTTCCAATTTCCTGATATTGAAAAACATGAAACAAGTAAGGAATCATTTGCAATGCTGATATCATTAATATGATGTTGGCCATCGCCATATTTTCTGAATTTATCTGAAATATGGATGGTGTCGATACACTTAAAATTCTCACGTTCGTAAACATTGATGGTGTCTGAACCAGCATTTGCAACAAATATTAAATCCATTCTTTCATGATACGCTATTCCACAACCATTAGGTTTTTCCGATTTATCCGGAGTCTGGTCAGTTTCTAGCACCTCAATTTTCTTAAAATCACTATCTAAAACATATACTTTTTTTTCAACAAACTCAGTTACATAATAGTTTTCACGAACTTTAACAATTTGCCTAAAATGACCACCTATCTTTTTCTCTAAAGAGTTGTCGCGAGTATTAACAATATAAATACCTCCACCCATTTTACTGTATCTCTTTTTACCTTTTTCACTATAATCAGAACATGATACAATAATGTCTTTATTATACTCTCTTATTTCTTGTAATAGTCCCCAGTCTTTAATCTCAGGTGTTACACAATAGTGTTTTCCAGGGATATAGTTCAAGTCATTTAGCGAATCTGAAATACTTTCATAAACCCCACCTGTTATTACAATAAATATTTCGTCATTCTTTTCCTCATCAAGTTTTTCAGGTAAATAAACATTCAATCCATTAAATGTAGTGCCAATATATGCCGGATTCCTATCGATAATATATTCACATTTTACTTTTGGAGTAGTTTTAGGAACCCAATCCTCAGATCTGCCCCATAAAATGATTTTCTTAGTCTCTGCTATTTTCTTTAGTTCTATCCAGGACTTCCAAATTTCTTGCATAATTATTTTTATTTATTGAACTTGATATTTTAATTTCCAAACACCATCCTTTTTTTCCCATAAATGATCAGCTCTCCATTTATCACAAATATCGTGAAACTCACCATCACTGATATTACAATAATCTAAGAACTCTTGATAATATTTTTTTGGAAATTCACCATCAAACTTATGAACGAGCCTAACAGCATCTTCTCGGGTTAGATAACCTTCTCTTATTTCATGAGCGGCATCTGATGTAGCTCTGCATATGCCAAATTTCATATACATAAGATAAAAATGAAACCCATCTATTCTGTCATCTAAACTAGCATATTTTGAGTATGTTCCTTCAGAACGACCATCAGGGTTGGCCTCAAAACCTGTATTCTCAGAGGCGTAGTAATAATTTTCCTGAGGGGCCCAGTTGTGATAATAGCTAAAGAATTGTCTGTTAATTTTTGCCTCCAATACTTTTTCCAATGCTGGTGGGAAATAGTAGATTAATTCTTTTTTAGTGTATCCTCTGTCAAGCCAAAAGTCGATTGGGAAATTAGAAAACCAATATTTTATTTCATCTTCTAAATTAAAACTGGTTTCATTTGATGTATTATCTCCTCCATACTCAACTTCCCCATTTTCACCATCCATAACCAAGGGTATATCATAGCCTAAAGCAATTTGTAAGGGGAATGATACTTGTCCGTAGATAAAAGGTTGAAATGGTTCTCCCATCTCAATCAAGCAATCTTTGGTTAGTCTTCTATGTACCAATCCATCTGGAGTACCTAAAACGTTTGGTAGTCCGGCATGTATTTGTGCTTGAAAATTTTTCCAACCTATATCAGTATAAATATGCGGAGCCCATGTTACTGTCAAAGGGTTCATCCCATATTTGTATTTTAATTGATGGGCTACAAACACACTGTCTTTTCCTCCACTTGAAGGCACAATTACATCAAAACGACCATCATCTCTACGATACCTGTTAAGCAATTCTATTAGCTCTTTCTCTCTATCTTCCCAGTTAATTTGATTTTTCTTATCAGAAGCGTAATTACAAGCGTTACATACTCCATGCTCATCAAAAACAATCCTTGGACGTTGATTAGAAATTACACATTTTTTACAAAATTTTACCTCAGTGGGTAAATTATATTTTTTTTGTACATCAACTTTTTGCATTATTTTATAATTTGAATTTATTTGTTTAAATAATTATGAAATAGGTTGTTTAAGCTCCCATTTCCCCATCTCATTTTTCTTGAAGATATCAGGATTGTAAAATTTTTCAACGATAGCCCAAAATTCTGATTCCCTGTATCCTAAAAATTCACAGAAGTCTCTAACACATAATGGATCTAGGTTATGATCATGTTTTTTAACTAATTCAATACCTTCTTCTCTAGTGATTAGTCCATATCTAATTTGCCTGGACGCAACATCGGTTGCAAATTGATGGCCGAATTTGGGATATTTAAGCCAAGGATGTACATTATAAGCCCTGCTATCAACTTGATCATAATCTTCGATATGATGTGATCTTCGCCATTCTTTAGATAGATCATGGAAGCCTCTTGTTTTTGCAAAAATGTAGTTTTTATAACTATTCCAAGGGAAGTAATAACTTAGATAAATTGGATTCAATTTGTCAAGATCTTTTTTGTCAGGAGGATTAAAGAAATTCATATCTCTTAGTGTCGTTCCATCAAAAAGTAGTTCATTGATATCAATACCAGAGGCTACACCATTATCAATTTGATCTTTTGCAGAGGGTGTTTCTTTTGATTGCGCTCCACCATACTCATAATTTATATTCTCTCCATAAACCAACAATGGTGTATTAAATTTAACTGCCATTTGCAAAGGATATGTATAAATGTATCTGTCGATGATGAAGGTGGGTTTTGCATACTTCTCAAAAGTGTATCGCATTATCTTTTTTTGAAGCTGGATGTTTGGTTTCATACTTATTAAATCACATCCAAATTCCTCAGAAATGTTTTTTAAATTATGAGCTCCAGATTCTGTTAAAGGAAAATTATCCTCAACCGTAACTAATAGAGGATTCATTTTTAATATTTCCTTAAAAACGTGTACCTGCATGTGGCTGTCTTTTCCTCCACTTACAGCAATCATGCAATCATAACCATTGGGTCCATTGATCCCTCGATATGTGTCACAAAGACTCTCAAGTTGCTTAAATCGATCTTCATAGTCAATGTTGTTTCTGTTATTAAATGATTGACAAGCGGAACAAACTCCATCTTCATTAAAGGAAATACCAGGTCTTGTGTCTGGCATTAAGCATTTTACACATCTTTTCATGGCAATATATTTATTGTTAAACTAGTTTATTTAGTATAATAATTTATATGTTACAATTTTAATTCTTAATTAAGCTCATGGCTATTATTCATTGTTTTTTTTGGTTCACCATAGAGTTTTTAAAAGAATAAATTAAACTATTTATATTTTTCTATATAATTAGAAAACTGTTTATATATTTTTAGTCCAACAGCTGCACTTTTTTCTGGATGAAACTGAGTTGCAAATATATTATCTTTCTTGATACATGAGCAGAATTCAAAACCAGAATATTCTGTTTTTGTTATTGTATGTTGATTATTTTTTGGGCTAACGTAGTAGGAATGTACAAAATACATATATTCTCCGGGAGGAATATTAAAAAGTAATGAATCGTTCCATAAATTTCCATTGTTTAATGGAAAGATTTGATTCCATCCAATGTGGGGTACCCGAATCAAAGTTCCGTCTGAAGTATGTAAGGGGAATTTTTTAACAGTTCCTTCCAAAATATCTAAACCTTTGGTTAAGCCAAATTCTTCACTTTCGGTGTAAAGGAGTTGAAAGCCTAAACAAACTCCCATAAAAGGTTTTCCAGTTTTAATAAATGCTCTAATGGCATCGGATAGTCCAAGACTATCAAGATTTTTCATGGCTTCAGCAAAAGATCCAACTCCTGGTAAAATGATTGCACGACTTTTCTCAATGATATTAATATCAGACGTAATCAAAGAATTTAACCCAACATTTTCACATGCTCTTTGCACACTAAAAAGGTTTCCCATTTTATAATCAATAATAGCTACATCAATCATACTAATATTATATCTTTCTACAGTTAATACCTCTTGACAAAAGTTGTGTTCTGATGTCACTCAATTCTGAAGGATTTATTTTTTTAAATCCTGTTCTTTTTTTAATGAATTCGAAGTTGCCTTCATTTCTTTTTTCAAGTTCTTCAATATTTTTTGATAAATACCCATAGTGCAATATTGAAGCTATTGCTACAGATTCAACATTCGAAGTCTTGATAACTTTTTCAATGTCATCAATTGATCCTGCTCCACCATGAGCAATAACGGGAATAGAGCAAATGTCAGTTACAAGTTTTGTTAATTCTAAATCAAACCCTAAACCAGTACCTTCTTTATCAACAGAAGTGATACAGATTTCTCCGGCACCCAATTCCTCAACTTTTCTGACCCAATCTGAAACGGTTATGCCTGTAGGTTCTCTGCCATTATCAATGTATGCATAGTATTTCCCATCACGCTGTTTAATAGCTTCAATTGCAACCACTATCGTGGAAGAGCCAAATACCTTGACGGCTTCACTAATAAACTGGGGGTTTTTAATTGCTGCTGTATTAATAGAAACCTTATCAGCTCCAGCCCTCAATACATTTGAAATGTCATCCACAGTTCTTAAACCGCCACCAACAGTTAATGGAATAAATGCCATTTTAGCTGTCTTTGTAATAATTTCGTTTAAACTATTTCTGTCGTAAAGGCTTGCAACTACATCCTGATAAAACAATTCATCAGCTCCCATTTCGTAGTAATATTTTGCAAAATCTTCGGGAGTCCCAAGCGCTCTTAATCCTTCAAGATGTATACCTTTTACCAAATTTGGCCCTTTAATGTCCAAGCGTGGTATTATTCTAATTGCTTTCATTTAATAATAATTTACATAATTCAAAGTCTATAGGCGTATCAATATCAATTGATTTTTCTGCTGGCATAATGTAAGCCTTGGTTTTGTATCCTATAAACCCATTATTTTCATCGAGGTAGTCTATCTTTGAGATGTAAATTGCCCCGTTTAATCTATAGAAACTAGATCGTTCAGTTTTGTCTTCTGCATCAGGATTTTTATTGATATATCTACCTTCAGAAAGTGTATACATCCATGATGGAGGATGCTCAGATTTGCACACAGAAACTACTGCACTAGTTTCTTCCGACATTAATTCGAATGCTTTATCAATGTCATCAGAAGATCTTAGTGGTGAAGTTGGCTGCAACAAAACCACATAATCAAAATGACAGCCTTCTGATTTAAAATGTTCAATACAATGAAATATTACATCTATTGATGATGCTTTATCATCAGAAAGTTCAGCAGGCCTTATGAAAGGCACTTCTGCATTATATTTTTTACTAATTCGTGCAATTTCGTTACTATCTGTTGATACAATTACTTTGTCTATAAATTTAGATTGTATAGCAGATTCGATGGTGTGAGCAATTAAAGGTTTCCCGGCAATTTCTAAGATGTTTTTATTAGGCAGTCTTTTACTCCCTCCCCTGGCAGGAATTATACCCAAAATCTTTTCTTTACTCATGATACTTTGTGTGTTTAACAATTTCAAGAGCTTTGTTTAAATCTTCCTTTTTCCCTATGTCGATCCAATATCCGACAAGCGGATTATGTATTATTTTTTTATCATTGTCTAAAATTGACTGCATTAAATCTGTCATATTAAAAAATGAGCTCTTAGGTATATCATTAATTAATTCCTTTTTCAATATATAAATTCCAGCATTAGCGTAGTATGTATTAATTGGTTTTTCTTTAAAACTACTTACGATGTTTTCATTTTCTTCAAAAATAGCATATGGAATATTAACAGTGTATGGAACCGATGCAATTGCAATTTCAGCTTTCTTAGAAAGGAAACTTAGGTATAAATCTTCATAATCAATGTTTGTAAATAAATCGGAATTTGTAACAAGTACATCTTGTCTTAAATTTGATAATAAAGACAGTGATCCTGCTGTACCTAGGGGTTTATCTTCTTCTAAGTATTTTATTTTGATACCTTTTGTTTCCCCGGTCCCGAAGTAATCGATAATTTGCTCTTTTAAATAATTAACAGAAATATAGATTGTCTCGATTCCATATGAAATTAGTCGATCTATTGTATGTTCAAGAATTGGTTTTTTACCAATTTTTAACATAGGTTTTGGGACCTTGTCGGTAAGTGGTCTAAGCCTTTCTCCTTTTCCTCCAGCCATGATGATTGCATCAACTGGCAAAATAGAATTTAGCCTTTCTAAATTATATACTTTTATTATTTCCTTTTTGCTATTAAGTACAGGCAATAATCCAATTTCTTGGGTTTTAAGCTCATGTATTTTCTTTACATCGATAACATTATTAAGATAATAGAACTTATTTGTAATAAATTTACCTACTGTATCGTCTAAATTATTTCCGGAAATTAAGCCTCTTCTTATATCCCCATCGGTGAGCGTGCCAACCAATTGTGATTGATCATTTATGACAAACAAGGTTAAACTTTGTTTTAAGTTGTTTATCTGGATAAGAGCTTCCTTGATTGGGCTGTTTTGATGTATTAAATATTTACTAAAATCTTCCATGTTTTGATGATCTACACTTTGGCTTTGTTTTGAGTCATAAGGATTTTTATAATAGATTCAGCAGTTGTTCCACTCCCATAAATATTGCATTCACCTGGTGAGAAATTCTTGCTTTTGATTTCTTCTACAGATTTTAAAATTTCATCTTTAGAAATTTTAACCGTTTTAATGTTTGGGGTTCTTATTCTTCCATTTTGTCGGTTACCTAAATTGATAACTCTTTTTGAAAAAAAGGAAGCTTCAACAAAAGCACTAGATGTATTACCTATGAGCAAACTACAATATTTCATGCAAGATAGGTATCCTTTCATTCCAAAACTTTCGACTAAAATTACATTTTTGTTTTTTAAACCAAAGGCCTCTATTTCCTTTCTTATCATTAAGCCTGTAGTATCTGAATTCGGCATTGTTATAATTAATTGATAATCTGAGGATAATTCATCTAATGCTGAAAGAATTTCTTTTATATAGACTTCATTTTTTTTAAAACCAATAGTTTCAGGATGAAAAGTTGTAAGTATTGTTGGTTTGTTTAAATCTATATCGAACTTTTTATTAAACTCAGTAATTGAATAGAGTTTTTCATTGTGCAGGTTATCAATGCTTAAGGCCCCAACATTAAAAACATCATTTGGTCTTTGGATTATTTCTATTGCCCGTTTGCGATATTCTTCCGTCGTAACAAATAGGTATTTCGACATCAGAGAAATGCTATGTCTGTATGAATTATCGATTGCTCCTAGGGTAGTTTCTCCGGCATGTATATGTGCAAAGGTGATATTAAATGGACTTCCTGCCAAAACAGCTCCCATCATTTCATATCTGTCTCCCAGAGCGAAAACCAAATCAAATCTGTGATGGTCCCAAAATTTAGAAAAGACAGCTGTTGTTTTACTTATGGATAGAGCTATTGATGATGATGAATCGCCTTGTGAGAGTGTCTCTAATTTGTGTTTTGCATCGAAACCTTCATTTTCAATCTCTTGAATAGTCATTCCAAATTTAGAAGATAAATGTGTGCCAAATGCGATAATCTCAGGTTGAAAAAACCTATCGCTAAATAATAATTTTATTAAAGGCAAATAAATGCCAAAATCAGCTCTGCTACTTGTTAATATTCCAACCTTCACTATAATACAATTAAATCATCAATATTAAAATTCTTTAGGGCAGTTTGCCCTAATACTTCTTCCCACCTCATTGGGGAAATCCCTTTACCTGGTCGTTTTGTTGTAATATTTTCCTCAGTAAATTTCTCTCCTTTTAATATTTTACAATTAGCAACAATACTTTTTCTAGCAATTAACAAATTCTTTTTTTCTGAATCGGAGACTATTTTTATACCATTACCCATTGCGTCCTCAATATTTCTAATGGCTTTTATCATCCTTTTCAGTTCATTGGGCTCCAATGAGGCTTTATGATCTGGGCCTTCCAATGTTTTATCCAGTGTAAAATGTTTCTCGATTACTTTAGCTCCCATCGAAACAGCAGCAACTGGAACTTCAATACCCAAAGTATGGTCCGAGTAGCCAGTTTCAATATTAAAGGATTCTTTTAATGTGAGCATTGCCTTTAAGTTGGCATCTTTATAAGGTGTTGGATATTCGGTATTGGCTTGTAAAAGTGTTATTTGGCTTTTTTTCAGTCCATGTCCTTCTAATACTGCTAAAGCTTCTTCAATATCGGTTAGGGAAGACATGCCTGTTGATAATATGACAGGCAGACCTTTTGTGGCGATTTTTTTTAAATAAGGGTAATTGGTAATCTCTCCAGAACCAATTTTATACAAGTCTACTCCGAGGTCAAATAATAAATCGATGCTTTCATTATCAAACGGACTGGATATAAATTTTATTCCTCTGAAGTTGCAATAATCAAAGAGAACTTTGTGATTGTCTGCGCCAAGTTCCAGCTTTTTTATCATCTCAAATTGACTTTCATCTTTATTTGTAAATGATTTCTGATAATTGGCCTTTTCAGCATGAATTGATACTAATTTTTCTGATTTAAAAGTTTGAAACTTAATATAATCTGCTCCGGCATCTACGGCAACATCTATCATCTTTTTTGCCAGTTCAATACTTCCGTTATGATTAACACCCGCCTCAGCTATTATAATAGTTTTCATTTGTACTTTTTTGAAGGATTACCTGAATAAAGACCATAATCTCTTATATCCTTTCGAACCAACGACCCAGAAGCAACGATAACATTGGAAGTTATTCTAATTCCATGATTAACAATTGACCCGCTTCCAATAAAACAATTTTCGCCAAGCTCACAAGCCCCATTAATTCTTGCTCCTGTCGAAATATGTGAGTTGTTACCTATTTTAGCATCATGTTCAATTAAAGATAGGTTATTAATGATGCAATTATTTCCAATCTTCGATTCAGCATTAATTACCGCACCATGCATAACGATTGTTCCTTCTTCTATAGTCGCATGTTTAGATACATAAGCTCTCGGAGAGGTTATGGTAGGGAAAATTCCTCCATAAGATTTAATTTCTTTAAATAATTTATTTCTAATTTCTGAATTTTTGATGAATCCAATGGTGATCAGAAAGTTTTTGTAGTTATTTGCAACCTTATCAAGGTTATCATCAGAATCAATAATTGGGTATCCCATAATGGAATGGCCTATTTTTTCAGGTAAATCAATGATCCCTCTAATTACGAAATTGCCTTCTTGTTCAATAACATCAATGCAAGCTTTACAGTGACCTCCACCTCCAACTAATATTATTTCTTTTTTTAAACTCATACAATTGCACTACTTGGTATATTTACAACACATTCCTCGAACCATTTAGAGTTAGTCAGATCGTCTGTTTGACAATCTTTAAACATAGTTAAACGATTCATTAATTGCCAAATGGGCCTTGTCATCACCCCATTGGTATTGGTGTATTCCAGAAAACGATCTCTTTCTTTTTTATTCTGAAGAATAATCGCATTCAACCAATAATTAGATTTACAACCTTTTGGTTCTTTAAAAAAATCAATATTTGTATCCTGGAAATAATCCTCATAAATTTTTGACAAAACCCTTTTGCTTTCAATGATCCTGTCAATTTGTTCAAGTTGGGCGCATCCGAGAGCAGCGTTGATATTGGGCATACGAAAATTATATCCTATTTTATCATGAACAAATTCCCATGGATGTGGCATTTTTGCTTGAGTCGTCAAATGCTTAGCTTGTTTTGCAAGTTCTAGGTCATTAAACAAAAGCATTCCACCACCACCTGTGGTGATTATCTTGTTTCCATTAAAACTAAGAATCCCGACCTTTGAAAATGTTCCTGTATGTTTCTCATTATAAAAGCTTCCTAAGCTTTCAGCAGCATCTTCTACAAGTTCAATATTATATTTCTTGCAAATACTTAACAATTCATTCATTTTGACAGGATGGCCAAAAGTATGCATGGGCACACAGGCTTTAATTCTTCGCCCTGTATTTTTATTATAACAACTATTGCCTTTTAATTGTGCATTGTTATTAAGCCATTTTTCAACTGCATCAGGCGAAAGCCCCATGGTTTCTTTATCTACATCTAAAAATACTGGATGTGCTCCGCAGTATGATATTGCATTTGCAGTAGCTATAAAAGTTAATGCTTGGGTAAGGATTTCATCATCTCTCTCAACTCCAACTAACTGTAATGCTAATTGTAATGCATTGGTTCCATTAACACAAACTACGGCTTTTTTTGCACCGGTATATTCAGCCATCAATTCTTCGAAACGATCTACAAATTTGCCAACACTTGAAACAAAAGTTGAGTCAATACATTCATTTAAATATTTCTTTTCATCTCCAATAAAAACCGGAGCATGAAGAGGAATAAATGATTTTGGTTCATTGTATATTTCCCTTATTTTATTTACTATTTGTTGATATTTGTGCATTTTTAGCTTAGCCTGTAAATATAATAATTGTATTGCGATATTATTTAATTCAGAAACAATTACATTTTAGAATCAAGATATTTACCTGTTTCCTGATGACCAAAATCAGGAATTATTTCGTTAAATAAGCTGATTAATTCTTCTTTACTCCAGTTTCTTTTGCTTTTAAATTGATTGATAGATGCTGTGAAATAATCTGTTTTATCTTGATTGCTGTCAAATTTATTTTTTATGATACCCAGGCTTTTAAAACGACTTAAATCAAGGACTTCTTGATCAGTATAAAACTCTTCAAAATCCTTTTCTCCAGTTGTATCGCTTATCGAAAAAAGACAAGGCCACTTTCCAATTTTAGGTAAAGTGTTTGCTAATTCTCTTGCTTGGTCTTCAGAATCACAAAGATATGGTTCAAAGTCCAATTCGTTTAAGTACTTTATGGCAATGTCTGCAAAAGAAATTAAATGGAGTTTTTCACTTAATTTGGGAAAGAAAATGTCCAGATTTTCACCAAAAATACACGACATCAAGCAAAGTTCTCCCGATTCCTTTGGGATAACAAAATATCTTTTGATATCATTGGGTGCTACAATTGGTTGTTTTTTCTGAATCCTTTGATTAAATCCATGAAGCAGGGATCCATCAGAAAATGCAACATTAGCAAACCTTGCTGTTGAAATGGTTATTTTTTCACTCCATTTCATCAAATACATTTCCATGATTTTTTTAGAAGCCCCCATCATATTTGCAGGGTTAGCTGCTTTGTCGGTAGATACGCAAAAATATTTTTTTACGTTTTTTTCAATTGATTGCTTTATGGTTTTTTCAGTGTTAAAGATATTTACATTAATCATTCTCATTAATGTATATGGATCCTTTTCACTTCTAACATGTTTTAATGCTGAAAGATTTAGTACATAATCATATTTACCGTCTTCTTCAATAAATACATCATATTCAGCTGATCCTATGTCCAAGGCAAAAGTTTGAAAATCACCATTAATGTATCCATAAGAACTACGAATATCTCTAACCAATTCGACTAAATTGTTTTCACTTATATCTACCACATGAAGTTTTAATGGACTTCTTTTGAAAATCTCTTTAGTAACTGCCTGTCCGATAGATCCTGCACCTCCAATTACTAAAAACCGAGATTGATTAACAATTCTGTTGAGTTCTTCTTCATATTTGTTCAGATCATCGACAAAAAGTTCTTTTTCTCGTCCTATTAATTTCAGTATATCCATACTTACATCATACTGTCCATTATTAACTCTACTTTTGTATTTAAATCAACCACTAATGCATCAGTTGGTTTGTCATAATCCTCATCCACACCCGCTAGATAACTTAGCTTATTTTCATCAGCCAGTTTATACAAGCCATATAGATCATTTTTTCTGCAATATTCAATATCAGCATCCATATAAACAAGTTTAAATCTTTCTTTCCCAATGATTTCCTTAACCTGTTGCCGGATATTTTCTTTAGGTGAAATAAATGAAGCAATGACTATGATTCCTTGGTCATTAAGTAATTTGCACATATGTGCAACCCTTCTTAAATGTTCTGCTCTGTCGGCAGGAGAATAATCCAATTCACGACTTAATCCAGAACGAACAGACTTCCCATCGAGCACAACCACTACTTTACCCATGTTGAAAAGTTCTTTCTCAAGAGAATAGGCAAGTTCATTTTTACCACTTCCATGGAGACCCGTAATCCATATGGTTTGTGCTTTTTGATCGTATTGTTTTTCTCTTTGTTCAGTTTTTAGTAAGCTTCCAGATTCAGCAATATGTACTCTTTCCTTATCCGTAATCCTGCTACTCAGATTCTTTACATTAAGTTTGTCGAGGATCATCCCAACTGCAACCGTATTATTGGTCATTGGATCAATCAGAATAAATGATCCGGTTTGACGATTGTTTTTATAAGGGTCAAATAATAAAGGTTTTGTAGTCGTAATGACAACTCTGCCAATTTCATTGAGTTCAAAGTGATCAACCTCACTTTTTTCGAGGGTATTTACATCAACTTTGTATTTAATCTCATCAATTTTTGCTTTTGCAGAATGAGAATTATGCTTGATATAAAATTGTGTATACTTGTCCATTGGCATTTCTTCCATCCATACCAGCATGGCTTCAAAATGTCTTTCGATATGTGGTCTGCTGTTGGGGTGTACAACCATCTCACCACGACTAATGTCTATTTCATCAGCTAATGTAAAAGATGCAGATTGGGGTGGGAATGCATATTCCACCTCTCCTTCTGAGGTTATTATACTTGTTACTTTTGATGTTTTTTGTGACGGAAGAGCCATTACCTCATCGCCAATTTTAATGATCCCACTAGCTACTTTACCGGCAAATCCTCTGTAATCAAGTGTTGGACGAATTACATACTGAACAGGGAATCTGAGGTCTTCAAAATTTCTGTCACTGCTAACGTGCACAGTTTCCAAAAATTCTAACATGCTTTTACCATGATACCATGTCATTCTATCAGATTTGTCAACTACATTATCTCCCTTTAATGCAGAAACCGGGATAAAAGTAATATCCGGAATATCTAGTGTTGTTGTAAAGTTCTTATAGTCTTCACAAATTTGGTCATAAACCTCTTGTTTGAAGTCTACCAAATCCATTTTATTAACAGCAAGAACAATGTGTTTGATTCCGAGTAATGAAACAAGAAAGGTGTGTCGTTTTGTTTGGGTTATAACTCCTTTTCTTGCATCGGCAAGAAGGATGGCAAGATTAGCGGTTGACCCACCTGTAATCATATTGCGGGTATACTGCTCATGGCCGGGTGTGTCAGCAATAATAAATTTGCGTTTGGATGTAGAAAAGTAACGGTAAGCCACATCTATCGTAATTCCCTGTTCTCTTTCTGCTTTAAGTCCATCCAGTAATAACGCATAATCTATATCTTCGCCGGCATGGCCTTCACGTTTCGAATCACGAGTGAGGGCATCTAGCTGATCTTCATAAAGTTTCTTGCTGTCAAATAATAATCTTCCAATAAGTGTTGATTTACCGTCATCAACACTACCCGCTGTTAGTAGTCGTAACAGGTCTTTCTTTTGATCCTGATCTAGAAATTCTTTTATGTCCATGCTATAATGTTTAGAAGTTTAAAAGTTTAGAAATGTGCATTCAAACTTCAAACAACTAGTTTTTAATATTTCGTTTATACCTAATAAAATTAGTAACTCCTGAAATTATGATTTCAACATTATTTATCTTTATTGATGCATCACAAATTCTTAAACATTCAGAGGGTCTTAATTGAGCCTTAAGTATAGTAGTTGGATTCTGGTCAATTGCAATATTCATTAACAAATTCCAAACTTTAATAACCTTATCAGCTCCCATTGTAATAATTTTATGTCTCTCTAAAAATATCCTTCTCTCTTTTTTTGTTCCATACTGGCCTCCTGATCAAAGTCAATGACTCTGGTAGTTCTTTCAGATAAAGTGGTTGTCATCATTTCTTCAACAATTTCTTCAATTGAATTGGCATTAGAATTGATGGCTCCTGTTAAGGGGTAACAACCCAAGGTTCTGAATCTTACCATTTCCATTTTTGCAGTATCTGAAAGTTCTTTTGGCATTCTATCATCATCAACCAGAATTTTTGCGCCATTAAACTCAACGATAGGTCTTTCCTTAGCATAATATAGTGGTACAATGGGAATCTTCTCCAGTCTGATATATTGCCATATATCGAGCTCGGTCCAGTTACTTATCGGAAAAACACGAATGCTTTCTCCCTTATGAATTTTGGCATTATAAATATCCCAAAGTTCAGGACGTTGATTTTTTGGATCCCATTGATGGTATTTGTCCCTAAAAGAATAGATGCGTTCTTTAGCTCTGCTTTTTTCTTCGTCTCTACGGGCACCACCAAAAGCAGCATCGAAACCATACTTAGTGAGTCCTTCCAGTAAAGCCTGAGTTTTCATCACATCAGTATGTACCTTTGATCCATGTGAAAATGGACCAACGCCATCCTCAAATCCTTTTTTGTTATGGTGAACAATTAAATTCCATCCCTTCTCTTTTGCATATTTGTCGCGAAATTCAGTCATTTCTTTAAACTTCCATTTGCTATCAATATGCATTAAAGGAAAGGGCACTTTTCCGGGGGCGAAAGCTTTTTCTGCTAAACGAACCATAACAGATGAGTCTTTACCAATACTGTATAACATTACAGGATTTTCAAACTCAGCAGCTACTTCGCGTATGATGTGTATGGATTCGGCTTCTAACTCGCGGAGATTATTTAAGTTGTATGATGGATTCATGTTTTTTTTATGATTAAAAATTCAAATATTCAAAAGTTGAAAGCTTCAGAGATGCATATTTAAATTCATAAATACCAACTACTAAATCAACTAATAGCTTCTACATATCAAGGCTTCAAGTGTTTTTGTGTTAAAAAACAATTAACTATACATTTTGAACTATTAACCTCTGAAATTCGGAATCAAAATTAAATAACTTTTGTTGGATCGAAACATATTTCAGGTAAAATTTTCTTTAGCATCAGTTTTATGGTTTCATCAATATTTGGATTTGTATTGTCAATTATCATAAATGGTGCTTTTGGTGCTTCAAATGGAGAAGAAATACCTGTAAAGTTTTTTATTTCACCAGCTCTTGCTTTTTTATATAGGCCTTTAGGATCACGTTTTTCACAAACATGAAGAGGCGTATCAATGAAAATTTCCAAAAAATCATCCTTGCCAACAATTTTCTTTGCCATACTTCTTATTTCATTTGTTGGTGAAATAAAAGCACAAATTAGAATTATACCACAGTTCATAAATAGTTTGGAAACCTCAGCTATTCGCCTGATATTTTCATTTCTGTCCTCTTCGGTAAATCGTAGGTTTTTATTTATTCCCGATCGAACATTATCGCCATCAAGTATTTGGCAGAAATAGTGTAGCTCAAATAATTTCTTTTCAAGTAAACTTGCCAAAGTTGTTTTTCCCGAGCCTGAAAGTCCTGTAAACCAAATAACCTTTGCTTTTTGTTTAAGATAGATTTCTTTTTCACGACGGTCTTTAATTTTGTCAAATTGGGTAAAGATGTTGTTTTCGTTCATAATTTACTATTCAGATGTTGGATGTTTAGAAACTCAGCAGTCTAATTGCTTGAAATTTAGAAGAACAAAATTAGTAAAACATAAATTTAAAGTTCAATAAATTTTACCTTTTAACAATAAACCATGGGTTTAAGATGTTTTTCTTATTATAACTAATTTCTTTATTCGGATTATGGGCTTGCACAATTCTGCCGCCTGAAGCAAGAACAACAGCATGACCAGCAGCGGTATCCCATTCACTGGTTGGAGCAAAACGAGGGTAAATATCAGCAGTACCTTCTGCTACCATTGCAATTTTTAAGGAACTTCCCTTTGATATAATTTTTATATTATCCTGATTTTTTCTAATTTCATCGATATATGCTGTCGTTTCTGGCGACAAATGAGAACGGCTGGCTACTATACCAAAATAAGATTTTGAATTATTAAGCGGAAGAGGTAATGCCAAGCCTAATATATTATCCATATCATTAATTTTTTCAGAAGCTTTTAATAGTTTGTAGGCTCCTTGGCCTTCAGTCCCCCAATAAAGTTCATCTAAAACAGGTGCATAAACAACACCAAGTACTGGTTTCCCTTTTTTTATTAACGCAATATTTACAGTAAATTCATCATTCTTTTTAACGAATTCTTTGGTTCCATCCAGAGGATCAACAATCCAAAGTTCATCCCAATCTCTTCTTTCTTCATAGGTAATATTTCTTCCTTCTTCACTCAACACTGGGATTCTTGTGTCTTTTAAAAAAGACATAATAATACTATTGGCATTCTTATCTGCCAATGTTAATGGAGATTCGTCGCTTTTATATTCTACTTTAAAGTTGCTGTTATAGATTTTTAGGATTTCGGTACCAGCTTTAATTGAGGCGATTATGATGGTTTTTAGTAAGTCTCCCAAAATGTAATTCTTTTATGTAAATGTTGCTGTAATTATCTCTTTGTAAAATTAAGAGAAACTTAATAAAGTCAAAAATAATTCTGAGGAGCTTATAATGTGTCTGATTAAAATCTGTCCAAGAGTTGAATGGTGCAAAAAGAAAAACACAATTCAAGACTACTTAGATGGTCTTATTAGTGATATCCCGAACTTTAGAATTTCGTCAAACATTGTACGGTTAAATAAATAGTTTAACAAAACATAAATTCCTGTCCCTGTAATGATTTGAAGAATGAGAATAATCAAATTTATCCCTAATAAGATTTGTAATAAGTAGACTGCCAATCCCATAATAATTGAAAAAATACTTGCAGGAAAAATATCAATAAATACTTCTCTGAATTTATAACCTATTAGGGGCCTGGAATAATAGAAATAGACTATAAAAACGATAAACTCATGAACAACTGTTGAGGCAACTAATATTTTAAGACTAAGGTTAAAAACGATTGCTGCTCCCAAAAAAGCCAAAAAAACAAAATTTGAGAAGATGGTCATTCTGACCATGAAATTTATTTTTCCGATAGGGAAAACATAACTTGATGTTGCTGTTCTGAGTACCAAAAGTACGGCAGCCAACGAAATCATTTGTAAGTAAAACAGACTCGGCATCCATTTATCTGTCAAAAATATCTTAATAAAAGGCTCCCCGATAACCATAAACCCAATTATAGCCGGAAACGAAAATAAGGCGGTTATTTTCACATTTGTTCGAACTGCATTCTTTAATCGCTTAAAATCATCCTTAATAATAGATTGAACGGAAAGTGTTACCCCTTGAATTGGAGTAGAAATGAATTCTGTGATTTTCCCTTGAAATCTCTGTGCTTGTGTGAAAAACCCAACATCTGCTGTTGTGAAAAGTTTACCGATTACCATCGGAATAAAATTCTGATTTACCAAAGTTAAAATTCCCACAAAAAGTAACTTTGATCCTACAGAATATAGTTCTTTAAATGACTGGATGCTAAAGCTTAAATTCGGTCTCCATTTATTAATGATCCATAATAAAATGGTTTTAACTAAATTTTCGGAGAGGGGTAAAGAAACCAAAGCCCAAACTCCATAACCATTTTCTGCCATTCCAATGCCGATAATAATTGAGATTAAAATGGAAATAAAATTGATTTTGGTAATTGTTTTGAAATTGATTCGTTTTTCAAAAATGACCAGATGGATCATTCCTAAAGCCGAAAGTATAAGGTTTAAACCCAGGGTGCGGGCAATTTCTATTAATCGGGGTTCATTATAAAATTTCGCAATATATGGAGCACTCCAAAAGATCAAGAAGTAAAATAAAATACTGACACCAATGTTAAAATAGAAAACAGTATTATAATCATTCTGAGTTACCTTTGTACCCTTCTGAATAAGTGCTGCTCTAAACCCACTGTCAATAAATGCCATGGAAATGCCAATAAAGATGGTCATTAAACCAATAAGTCCGTAATCTTCAGGTAATAAAATCCGGGCAATATAGATCAACGAAATAAACTGTAAAAATTGTTTGCCTCCTTGATCCAGGAATTTCCAAATGATCCCGGTCGCAGCTTTTTGCTTAAGATTATCAGACATTTATTTGTGTCTTAAAAAGTTATATTATTTATTATTCAATATCGCATTTACAAAGGACGATACTTTCTGATCTTTATAAAATACCTTGTATAATTCTGAGATGATATAGAAATCAGCCAATGAATGTTTTTTGGCAATTTCTTCACAAAATACATTTACTGCGATTCTTCCTTCAAGCAAAACCTGATCTGAAATATCCTTGGTTAAAAATCCTTTTCCGATGAGAAGACCCATGGTTCTGTTTCTGGATAAATCGTTTAAGGCTGTTAGACCAAAATCACCATATCCACAATAATTAAATAAGGTCTCTTCTTTACCATTAAACTGTTTCAAAATATGACGCATCTCCTGGAAGGCATTGGTCAAAACCATAAACCTAAGGTTTGGCGAATTATAATGCGCATCAACAATTCCCATCACGATGGCATAAATATTTTTAAGAATACTGATGAGTTCCACTCCAAGTATATCTTGAGAATAATCGAGGTGAATATTGGTTTTTTTAAACAGCTCAGTAATATCGGTAGCTGTATCCTGGTTGTTAATTCCAAGAGTTAGGCCGGTATGAAAGTTATTGATGATGTCACGAGCAAAACTGGGTCCTTTAAGTGTTGCCAAAGGATTATTGCAGGTTTCTTCGAGGCATTGAATGATGGTTCGTTTATCGTCACCAAAACCCTTAGCCAGGTTAATTAAGGTCGCATCTTTATTGATAACAGCTTCATTGTTCTTTACATAATTAATGACTTCAGATGAAGGTAAAGCGAGAAAAATGATGTTACTGTCTTTGAGGATGTTTTTATCGGCCGTTGCGATGACATTTTTCTGCAGCTGTATAAATGGGAAATATTTTTGATTTTTGTGAGTGTTATTTATAGACTCAATAACATCTTCTTCGATGGATAATAAGTAAACAGATTCAGATGTTTTTGAAGCTATTGAGTTCGCTAAAGCAGTTGCAATTGAACCGGAGCCTATAAATGTAATTTTTTTTGAATTCATAAAAGTTAATTAGTGCCTGGTGCTCATTCAAAATCTTTGATTGTGATAACACCAAAATGTTTTTTTGTGCGAAAGTAAACAATTCACAGTTTTAATTGATTCTTTTTAATTTTGAAATACTTGCATTTAAATCAAATCCAATTAGAATAACCATTGCAATAAAGTAAATCCAAAGCATTACTATAATTAATGTTCCTATTGAACCATAGAGTGTATTATATCTCGAAAAATTTTCAATGTAATAATTAAAACCAATGGCCAATCCTATAATTAAAAGCGTTGAAAGTGTTGCTCCTGCTGATATAAAACGGAATTTTTGTTTTTTTGATGGACCTAAGTAGTATAAAAATGAAATGGCAAAAAAGAAAATAATGACAACAATTAACCACTTTACCATTTTAAATGTTAACAGTTTAAAGCCGCTTTTTATCCAGTCAATTTCCACTAAATAATTAATCAAATAATCACCTCCGATTAACAAGGCTATTCCAATAATGATCAGACTTGAAAGTATAAGTACCAAAAAAATGGATATCATTTGTTGCTTAAAGAAAGATCGTTGCTGAATCGAATGATAAGTTTGGTTAAATGCATCGATGAGACTGTTTATGCCAGTTGTCGAAAAGAAAAGGGCAAAGAAAAAACCAAACGAAAGTAAGCCTCCTCTGGGTCGTGTGATGATGTCGTTAGCTGTTCCAAGAACCAACTCATGAGTTGTAGTTGGCAGAAGATCTTCAAGTAATGCAAATAAAGTTTCGTCGAAATGTGCAATGGGCAGATATGGGATGATGGTAAAAAAGAAGATTAATGACGGGAATAAAGCAATGAAAAAATTAAAAGCGACTGCTGATGCCCTCAAATTTATACTTCCTTTGAGTAAACCCTTAAAATAGAACCCTAAAACCTTACTAAAAGGAATACCATCAAAACCAGGAACTACAAAGTGAATTGCATACTGGTATATTTTGGTTAGTTGTTCTTTTAATTCCATCTTTTTAAACTGCTTTCAGGCTTAGGTCTAGGCTTTTAATTTGATGTGTTAATGCACCCACCGAAATATAATCAACTCCGGTTTCGGCATAAGAACGAATATTATCGATGGTAATTCCCCCTGATGCTTCGGTTTCGAATTTTTTGTCAATCTTTTCAAGGGCTTTTCTCATATCCTCAGGACTGAAATTGTCGAGCATAATTCGATCGATTTTGCCATAATCTAAAACTTTCTGTAGCTCTGTGAAATTTCTAACTTCAATCTCAATTTTTAAAGATTTGGATTTTGCTTTTAGATATTGATGACAAGCCTCAATCGCTTTTACAATTCCTCCTGCGAAATCGATGTGATTGTCTTTAATCATGATCATGTCATAAAGTCCCATTCGATGGTTTTCTCCGCCTCCTAATCGAACTGCTTCTTTCTCCAGAATTCTTAAGTTGGGAGTGGTTTTTCGTGTATCTAAAATTCGGGTATTTGTTCCCTTAACCAGATTTACAATTTTTGAAGTTGCTGTTGCTATGCCACTCATTCGCTGCATAAAATTAAGAGCCAGTCTTTCTGCCGATAAGATTGAGATTGATTTTCCGCTCACCTCAAAAACTTTATCTCCCACGCTTATTTGGTCGCCATCATTCTTTAATGCCTTAAAGAGTATTTCTGAATCAACGCACAAAAATACTTTCTTAGCAACTTCAATCCCTGCTACTATCCCTGCTTCTTTTGCAATTAAAACTGCTTTTCCTGTTGCCTCCATTGGAATGGTTGCCAAAGAGGTGTGGTCACCATCTTTGATGTCTTCCAATAATGCATTTTTGATGATCAGATCGATATTCATTTTATTTTTGTGTCTCCTGTATTTGAATTTTTTGTATTAAAAATTTTGACCCCACCTTGCTTAATTGAATAAAGATGGTGTATCCCTGATTTCCGGATTTGTAATCCAGAATGGTATAATTATCTTGAGGTTGTTCTGTTTGTGTTTTTATTTCTTTAACGTGAGTAGCATCATGTTTTTTGAAAAACTCATCCAATATTCTACGTGTTTGTGTTTTGCTGTATTTGCCGTATGTACTTTGTATGCTCAGGTTAATTGAATTGTCACACAATGAATATATCTGTTTGGAATCGGCTTTTTTAAATGCATCCAAAATCTGGGTAAATTCAGTTGTTTGCCCAAATGAACTGAAATTGCTTATAAATATGGTGAAACCAATAATTAAGATTGTTTTTATAAAGTTCATCTTAAAATACATTTATTGTTGAAAGCATTGATTAAAAAATAATTAGCACAATATTTTGCACGATTTCAATAAAATGAATGTGTTAATCAAAACTGATAACAAAATTAACATTTTACTGAAATAATTATTATTTTGGTGGCTATGCTTTTGTACTTTTGTAAAATTCAACCCACAAACCATGAAAAAAAATAAACTTACAGCCATTTTTTGCTTGATCATTTTCGGAGTATTTCTTGTTTCATGCGATCCTGCACAAGAAGAGAATAAGAATGAAGCTGCGGCTGAAGAAGTTCTCGAAGAACAATCTGATACCTTTGATAAGTCGATGGAGGGTGTAAATGATGCCATGGATAAGGCCAAAGTTTTAAATGAAAAAATACAAATCGTAGAAGCACAGTTTGAGAGTGGCCGAATTAATCGTGAAAAAGCAGATCAACTCATAAACGATTTAAACAAAAGATACAGCCGTAAGATAGCGGGAGATGAAGAACAGACTACTGCAAATGTCTTCCCAATATGGTTAAAAGATTTAAATATAAATGAACCTGAAGGTTTAACTTTTAATGTTGGGGACTCATATTCAACAGATGAGAAGGATCTAAAAGATGGTTACAATTCGGTTTTATATGTTTATAATGGGAGTTATGAAAAAGCGATGTCAGAAGCGAAAAGAATTGCTGAAGCGGCAAATATTCCATTAAGTGAACCCTATCAAAAAGCTAAAGATTTGGCTGATCAATTGGGTAAAAAAATTGAAGGCATTGATGGGATATCTTATCTTAATTATAAATTCGGTGACACTGATTTTAGAGGTAAATATAAAATTTCTATGAGTGTTGATAAGAGTGGCAAATTTGCCATTCATGTGGTTGATGAGCAAATGAAAAAAGCACGAAAAAAATCGGGTAATATGCCCAAAATTTAGTTTGAGAACAGGAAGATGAACATTATAATAACAGGTGCAAGTAAGGGAGTTGGTTTTCAAACAGCACTAAAGCTGAATGAAAAACAGGGAAATCAAATTGTTGCAATTTCACGAGATGCAGATCTATTATCAAGGCTTAAGGAGTTGGGAAAACATTCCCGAAATATTCATATTTTGCCTTTTGATTTAAGTAGTTTTAGTAATTATAATTCGGTTCTTTTAAAAAACATCAAGCTTTATTTTGAAGAGGTTGACGTATTAATTAATAATGCGGGATTATTGATTAATAAGCCTTTTGAAAATCAGAGTATTCAGGATTTTGATCAACAAATTAACCTTAATTTAAAAGTACCTTATCTGTTGTCTCAAATGCTAATTCCGTATTTTAATAAAAATGCGCACATATTGAATATTAGCAGTATGGGGGGTGTTCAGGGCAGCGCAAAATTTGCGGGCTTATCAGTTTATAGTTCGAGTAAAGGGGCTCTTGCAGTTTTAACAGAGGCAATGGCCGAAGAGTTTAAAGAAAGAAATATTAAATCCAATTGTTTGGCATTGGGAGCCGTGCAAACAGAAATGTTAGAAAAGGCATTTCCTGGTTATGAAGCACCATTAAATGCGGTAGAAATGGGTAAGTATGTTGCCGAATTTGCACTAAATGGTCATAAATTATATAACGGGAAAATTCTTCCAGTAGCTTTAACAACACCATAAAGAATAAAAAAATGTCAGGAATAAAAGATCAAATACGACACCCGGGGAGGATTGAAAAAATAGAGGAGGGTAAAATTACCGTTACCATTTTGTCGCAATCGGCATGTTCAACCTGCCATTCAAAATCGATGTGTTCAGTTTCAGAGATGGAGGAGAAGGTTATAGATATTCGTAATCCCGAAAACATCCAATACGAAGTTGGCGAACAGGTTACTGTTTATATGAAGAAATCTCTGGGAACCAAAGCTGTTTTTTATGGTTATTTGTTTCCTTTTTTAGTGGTTTTTGTTTCCCTGATTCTCATCATCTCTTTAACCCAAAACGAAGGCCTTGCTGCATTGGTTTCATTGGGTTTACTGGTGCCTTATTACTATCTTATGCATTTGTTAAAAGATAAATTCAGTAAAACTTTTGAGTTTAGCCTGAAGCCTTAAATTTATTGGGATAATCTTTGTTTTGGGGTTATTTATCCTTGATATAATCTATATAATAAAAATTAACTTTATGGAATATTCAGGTAATTAACTCCTTAAATACTTTCTAAATTACTGATTTCTTGATAATTTAGAAGATTTCTAAACAAAATCGGAATCCCATCAATATCAGTGGTTTTCATAGGTTTAAAAACATCATGTTAAATGGGATGTAATGTAAATGTAAGATAGTCAAGGGAATAGAGGCTCTTTTGAATTAGGTTAAAACATTTAGATGTTTCATTTTTGTTTCTAATTTTGCATTGCGTTAAGATTCAACCTGATTAATCAGGATCATTTAACTAAAAAGGAGCAAACGTGAACGATATTATCATTTATGCAGTTATTTTCTTAAGCATCGTAGGTGCTGCTGCAGCCATAATCTTATACTTTGTCGCGCAGAAATTTAAGGTCATCGAAGACCCTAAAATTGATATTGTTGAAGAGGCCTTACCTGCCGCAAACTGCGGTGGATGTGGGTATCCCGGATGTCGAGGATTTTCTGAGGCACTTGTAAAATCTGCCAATGAAAAGGAATCCATCGAAGGCTTAAATTGCCCGGTTGGAGGAAACGATGTCATGGCGGCTGTTGCTGAAATCTTAGGATTGGCAGCCGAGGAAAAAGACCCACAAATAGCAGTAATCAGGTGTTCTGGCTCTAAAGCCAATGCCCCTAAAAAAATTGACTACGATGGCCCTGCCACTTGTGCCTTTGCACATAATTTGTCATCCGGTGAAAGTGGATGCCCTTATGGCTGTTTAGGTTGTGGTGATTGTGTGGCCGCCTGTACTTTTGATGCCATTTATATGGATGAAGAAACTGGTTTGCCGGTTGTTAAAGACAATTGTGTGGCTTGTGGGGCATGTGTCGAAGCTTGTCCACGCGACATTATTGAACTCAGGAATAAAGGTAAAAAGGATCGCAGAATATTTGTTTCCTGTATCAACGAAGAAAAGGGTGGCGTTGCCAAGAAAAATTGTAGCGTCGCTTGTATTGGTTGTGGGAAATGTGTTAAAGTTTGTCCTTTCGATGCCATTACCTTGAATAACAATTTGGCATACATCGATTACGAAAAATGTAAATTGTGCCGCAAGTGTGTGCTGGAATGCCCAACGGGTGCCATTCACGAGCTCAACTTTCCACCTCGTAAAGAGAAGAAAGGTGATGCAACTGCGCCAAAAGCATGTAGCGTTAAACCAAAGGAAACAAAAGAATAATAGCTTTCTCTTAATCTGAATAATACTGGAGGATAAAGATTTTGAAAACATTTAAAATAGGTGGCGTTCATCCGCCCGAAAATAAATTATCAACAGATCGGCCCATCGAAGTTCTCGAATTGCCGAAACAGGTAATTATTCCATTGTCGCAAAGCCTTGGAGCACCTTCAACAGCCATTGTCAAAAAAGGCGATATTGTTAAGGTAGGACAATTAATCGCTAAAGGCGAATCATTCATTTCATCAAATATCCACTCTTCTGTTTCAGGAAAGGTGTTAAAAGTTGATGCTTCGCTGGATCAAAGCGGATATCGAAAACTAGCAATATTCATCAATGTTGATGGGGATGAGTGGGAAGAAAGCATCGATCAGTCAAAAGAGCTGAAAAAGGAAATTTCTTTATCAAAAGATGAAATCATTAAAAAAATTCATGAATTAGGAATTGTTGGCCTTGGTGGTGCAACCTTTCCATCTCATGTTAAATTAATGGTTCCGCAGGGTAAGAAAGCCGAAGTCTTAATCATTAACGGTGTTGAATGTGAGCCTTACCTTACAGCTGATCATCGCTTAATGCTTGAAAAAGGCCATGAAATGATGATTGGAATACAAATTATCATGAAAGGTTTGGATGTTAAGCGGGCCATTGTCGGAATCGAAAACAATAAACCTGATGCCATCGAGTATTTAAAAAGCATCGCAGGTGAGTATCCCGGCATTGAGATTGAAGGACTTAAAGTTCAATATCCGCAAGGTGGCGAAAAGCAATTGATTGATGCCGTTTATAACCGACAAGTACCTTCCGGGAAATTACCCATTGAAGTTGGTGCTGTGGTAAATAATGTTGGAACTGCTTTCGCCGTTTACGAAGCGGTTCAAGAAAACAAACCTCTCATCGAAAGAGTAGTTACCATTACCGGTAAAGGAGTTAAAAATCCGGGGAATTACATGGTTAGGGTTGGAACCTCCATCAATGAATTGGTTGAGAAATCTGGCGGATTACCAGAAAATACGGGTAAAGTAGTAAGTGGCGGACCCATGATGGGAAAAGCCTTAAACTCCCTCGATGTTCCTGTGGTAAAAGGCACCTCTGGCGTATTATTATTTGAAGAAAAAGAAGCAAAACGTGTAGAGCCTACCAATTGTATTCGTTGCGGAAAATGTATAACGGTTTGCCCCATGGGATTAGAACCTATACTGATTGCTCAGTATGCCGAGATGGAAATGTGGGAAAACGTTGAAACTGAGCGAGCCATGGATTGCATCGAATGTGGATCATGTCAATATACCTGCCCGGCTGCACGCCCATTGCTTGATTATATCAGATTGGGAAAATTCAAAGTAGGTCAAATCATTAGAAACAGAAGTAAAAAATAAGATATGAATTTACTGACCTTATCAGGATCTCCGCATGTTCATGGAGATAATTCAACAAAAAAAATTATGTATGGCGTAATTTTCGCCATGATACCTGCATTGCTTGTGTCCATTTATTTCTTTGGCCTCGATGCAATAAGGGTTACCTTAATATCTGTAATTGCCTGTTTGTTTTTCGAATGGGTCATTCAAAAATATTTAATCAAAGGGCCGGTCACCATTACGGATGGCTCTGCTGCTGTATCAGGTATTTTGCTGGCATTTAATGTGCCAACCAATCTGCCTGTTGGAATTATTATAATTGGTGCGTTTGTAACCATTGGAATTGCAAAAATGTCTTTCGGTGGATTGGGTAAAAATCCTTTTAATCCAGCCTTGGTTGGTCGGGTATTTTTATTGATGTCTTTTCCGGTTCAAATGACTTCATGGCCAAAACCTACCGTTTTGTTCAGCGGTATTGCAGATGCAGTTACCGGTCCAACACCTCTCGGACACTTGAAAGAAGAATTGAAAACCGGACGTACGGTACAGGATATCATGGAAAATGGTACCAACTGGGTGATGGATGGTGTTGAGTATTCATACCAAATTCCATCTTATGTTGACCAACTCATGGGAAATATGGGCGGATCATTGGGTGAGATTTCAGCCATTGCCTTAATCCTGGGTGGTATTTATATGTTATTTAAAAAAATTATTACCTGGCATGTACCAGTAACTTATATCGGATCAGTTGCGTTATTTACCGGAATATTATGGATGATCAATCCTGATATTTATGTAGATCCTGGATTCCATTTGATGACTGGAGGATTGATGTTGGGAGCATTCTTCATGGCGACAGATATGGTTTCGTCTCCAATGTCGGGCAAGGGCCAGTTGATATTTGGTTTGGGTTGCGGAGTCTTAACGGTTATTATCCGGATTTGGGGAGCATATCCTGAAGGGGTATCCTTCGCAATCCTAATTATGAATGCATTTGTTCCACTCATTAATAGTGGAGTTAAACCTAAACGATTTGGGGAGGTAGTTAAAAATGGCTAAAAAAGAATCTTCATTTAAAAATATGGTAATTACTCTATTTGTAGTTACCCTGATAGCCGGACTGGCTTTGGGTGGTGTTTATAATGTGACCAAAGAGCCCATCGCATTGGCAAAAAAAGCAAAGGCAGAGGCAGCTGTTAAAGCCGTAATTCCTGAGTTTGACGAATTAAAAACCTATAAAGTTTTAGCTGCCGACGGGACTGATTCATTGATTTTTAATGAAGGCTATAAAGCAGGAGAATTGGTTGGAACTGCCATAGAAACTTTTTCAAATAATGGATATGATCCAACTCAAATCAGAGTGGTTGTTGGTTTCTCATCCGATGGTAAAATTTTGAATACTTCGGTTGTTCAGCATAAAGAAACACCTGGCTTGGGAACGAAAATGAAAGATGAGAAGTTCAAAACTCAATTTCAAAATCAAGACCCGGTAGCTTTTAAATTAAAAGTGAAAAAGGACGGTGGAAGTGTTGATGCCATCACTGCAGCAACGATTAGTTCAAGAGCCTTTTGCGATGCGCTCAGTCGAGCCAATGCCACACTTAAAAAAGAAGGAGGAAACAACTAATGAATCAATGGAAAAATTTCACCAAAGGATTTATCAAAGAAAATCCGGTATTTGTACTTTTATTGGGCTTGTGTCCTACTTTAGGTGTTACATCCTCAGCAGCCAATGGCCTTGGAATGGGTTTGGCAACTACCTTTGTGTTGGTTTGCTCCAACTTAGTGGTAGCCCTTGTCAATAAACAAATTCCTGATAAGGTTCGAATCCCTTCTTTTATCGTAATTATTGCTTCATTTGTAACCATCGTTGAATTAGCGATGCAGGCATACGTACCTTCTTTATTCGAAGCTTTGGGATTATTTATTCCTTTGATTGTTGTGAACTGTATTGTGTTGGGAAGAGCCGAAGGATTTGCTTCCAAACAAAGTGTAGTTTCATCAATTATTGATGGTTTGGGAATGGGACTTGGATTTACCTTTGCATTAACACTTTTAGGCGGAGTTCGTGAGATGCTTGGAAATGGTTCTATTTTTGGATTTAAATTTATTGAAGGAGACGGAATCTTAATTTTTATCCTGTCTCCGGGTGCGTTTATTGTACTTGGTTACCTCATTGCCTTAATTAATCGAATGACTAAAAAAACTGCTTAATTAAATAGATATGGAATATTTTATCATCGTCATAAGTGCAATTTTTGTTAGCAATATTGTACTAAACCAATTTCTTGGTATTTGCCCTTTCATGGGCGTTTCGGGTAAGGTTAGCACTTCTGTTGGTATGAGTGGAGCCGTATTGTTTGTAATGACCATCGCAACCATTGTAACCTGGTTAATTCAAACTTATATTTTAATTCCGTTCAACATCACTTTCCTACAAACGATATTTTTTATCCTCGTCATTGCGTCGTTGGTGCAAATGGTCGAATTGATTTTAAAGAAAATCAGTCCTCCTTTGTATCAGGCTTTGGGAATTTTTCTTCCTTTAATTACCACCAACTGTGCGGTATTAGGTGTGGCTATTCAAACACAATCTAAAGGGTTTAACCTGATGGAAGGCGTAGTATTTGCCATCGCCAATGCCATTGGTTTCGGCCTGGCAATGGTTATTTTTGCCGGTATGCGTGAGCATCTCGACTTAATGAAAGTTCCTGCCGGGATGAAAGGCGTACCAATTGCTTTGGTAACCGCTGGTATTTTAGCCATGGCCTTTATGGGATTTGGTGGTTTAGTGTAAATAAAGCCAAAAGATATTTAAAAAGCTCTGTTGGAAAGCGGAGCTTTTTTTATTTCTAATTGTCAAATGCTGATTGCCAATTGTAGATTGTCGATTTCAAATTAAAAGATCGTCATGATGAATTCCCGCCTGAACGAACGGGCAGGTATTTCTGTATCTTTTTTTTTATTAAGTTTGATAATTAATTATTCAATAATCAATTTCCTATGTCTGCAGAAGCTGTTATTTCACTCAAAAATATTCCCGTTTATCAAAAGAGCCTGCTGGTTTTAAACAGTGTAAGTTTTGATATAATGCCAGGAGAATTGGTTTATCTGATTGGTAAGACCGGAAGTGGAAAAAGTAGTTTGTTGCAAATGATCTATGCCGATTTGCCTGTTTTAGACGGTACGGCCATGGTTGCCGGTTATGATTTAAAGCAAATCAAAAAGAAAGAAATACCTTATCTAAGAAGAAAATTGGGGATTATTTTTCAGGATTTTCAGCTTTTAATGGATCGTACGGTAAACGAGAATCTGATATTTTTGATGAAGGCCAGTGGATGGAAAGATAAGAAAGAAATGCTGAATCAATTGCAGGATGTTTTGGTAAAAGTCGGACTTTCAACCAAAGGCTATAAAATGCCGAATCAGTTGTCGGGAGGGGAGAAGCAGCGGGTTGCCATTGCCCGGGCTTTGATTAACAATCCTGAAATTATATTGGCCGATGAGCCTACCGGAAACCTTGACCCCGAAACTTCATTCGGAATTTTAAGACTGTTGAAAGAGATTAGTGAAAGTGGTAAAACTGTGCTTATGGCCACCCACGATTATTCCCTGATTGAGAAATACCCGGCTCGTGTTTTGAAATGTGATGATGGCAAGCTGTATTCCTCAGAATAATTGGTCCATCAATATCTGAGCATTTTTCCTGTTTGAATAAAGGTCGGTTAATACGGCCTTTCTGTTTGTAATTTGTGATTCCTGAAATTCATCATTCATCTTTGCATTCATAATCTGAATAATTTCCTCAGCTGTTTGGGCCTTTATGCAGAGTTGCTCAAGATTGGTTCCTTCAAACATTTTTGAATTTGCAATACAAAATCTGCCTTTACTTAATGCGTGAAGTAATTTTAGCTTTAAACCTGTGGCCTGAAAAGTAATCATCAGGTTAAATTGTGCTTTGCGGATTAAATCAAAAAGCTCATCATCCTTGGGATTGGCAATGAGGCTGATTTTAGGATTTTTTGATGCGAGTTCAAAAAGATGTTTGTCTGGATTAAGTCCTGCTATTTTTAATGGGAAATCAGTTTTACTAAACACTTCCTGAATCAGAAACTTGGCCACTTTTATGTTTTCAGCAACACTTAAATTTCCGTGATAAAGTGCATATTCGCCTTTCCCGCTCAAAATATTGGATTCGATGTCCTCAAAAAACCCGGGTAGTAAAATGGTTTTTTTATCCGGAAATTGGGTCTGAAAATAAGACTGATCTTTTTTTGTGATGGGCAGAATTAAATCAGCATGCTTAATTTTTTTTTCGTAAAGTTTAAGCTTTAAGGATTCTGCAAGAAAATAAAACCGATCGGTTTTTGAAGAAGCCTTAAACAGGTTCCAATAATACTGATGCTCAACATTCGCAGGGCGAAATAGCTTTAATCTGGATTTTAGTTTTGGGTGACTCATGAAAGCGCTGCAGTGAATTCCTTCAAATAAAACGGGGAAATTGTTTTTGAGCAGATTGTGAAGCAATTCATTTGATTCGCGACTTTTAACGATGTACGGGCTCAGGCTGAAAGCTGAAAATAAAGACGTTTTCCTTTTGTAATAATGAATACTTTCGCAAAGCTCATTCAATTTTGGATGGGGCTTACGGCTTGAATAAAAGCTGTGTAAATGGATTTTAACGCCACATTGGTATAAGGCCTTGATTTTGTAATATACATCAATTACACCTCCGTAATTTGCGGGAAACGGAACATCAAAAGAGACGATGTTTAATTGTTTAATCGACATATTCTTTAAAGATGTTAATTAAGTTCTTTTTTTCATTTTCCCAACTAAGTTCATCAGAAGCAATGAGGGTATTTAGTTTGTACTTTTCTAATCTATTTGTATCTGAAAGCAAATTATTTATTTTATCGGCAATGTGTTCTGGTCGGTGGTTTTCGATGCATTCGCCAATTTGATATTGATCAATAATCTGTTTGATTTCTATTAATGGCGATGCCAATATTGGAATACTTGCATGGATGTAATCAAATAATTTATTAGGCAAACTTAATTCATAATTGAGGTTAGTGCTTTTATCTAAACTAATTCCCAAATCTGCAAGACGGGTGTATTGTCTAAGCTTTTGAGGTGTTTGTTTCGAGATAAAAAATATTTTATCATCTAAACTTAAATTCTGAGTTTTATTTTTAAGTAGAGGCAGCACATCACCATCTCCAACAATTAGCATAATTGCATTTTTAACCAGTTGCATGGCCTCAACCAGTTCTTCAAGCCCGCGATCCATATTTAATCCAGCCCCTTGAATAATGATCATTTTTTCGCGTTCGGGTAATCCCAATTCGTTTTTTGTTGCTCTATTGGGAAGCTTGGCTCTCATTGGAATATTTCTGACGACATGAACCTTAATTTTGTATTCATCCTCAAAAAGTTTGGCAATGGATTGGTTAACCGTAATCATTTGTTTCATCCTTTTTAAGGCTAACTTTTCAATGCTCTTCCAAACCCTTTTTACATCTTTCCTATTCGCAATTTCAGGCGATTCGGTAAAATATTCATGGCTGTCGAAAATGAGTGGAATTCGTTTTGATTTATGAATCACAAAGTTTGCTAAAAGCGTGTCTAAATCATTTGAAACCAAAAGATCAATTTTTTTGAAGAGTAATTTTAAGTAAAGTCGGATGTTAAATTCCATATAAAACAAAGGTCCTCTTTCAAACAAGAGTTTCATTCTTTGGGTTTGATAGTCTCGCTTATTTAATACTAAACTATTTTTTTTTATCCGTCCAATTAAAATTACGTCAAAACCCATTTCATGCAGGGTTTGACAGCTACGATGTACACGCTGGTCAGTAACCAAATCATTAATAACCGAAACAATAACTTTTTTCATGAGCTTTAATATCTAGCTAATTTAAGCTTTCTTGACAATAATTCTTTATGGTTTTTTGATAAAAGAATATTCAGGATGCCAGCCCTCACGATATATGATTTTAAGTCAGTTTTAAACACATATTCAGTCAAAATAAATTACCTTTGAAGCAAGCAAATGGCCATGAAGATTCAATCAAATTATTCCCTAAAAAATAAAAACACATTCAATTTTGAATGCATTGCTTCACATTATGTGGAGGTTAGAAATATAGCTGAAATTCAGGAACTCATCCAAACGGAAGAATTCAAAAATAAGCAAAGATTTATATTAGGTGGTGGAAGCAATGTCTTATTTACCAAAGATTTTGAAGGTTTGATTATTCATCCTGATTTTAAAGGGATTGAAGTGGTTGAAGAAGATGGAGATTCGGTTATTCTGGAGATAGGATCGGCAGAGGTTTGGGAAGATGTTGTAGATCTTACTGTTAAAAATGGCTGGTCAGGTATTGGGAATTTGGCTGCTATTCCGGGCAGTGTTGGTGCGGCTCCTGTTCAAAATATTGGAGCTTATGGTGTAGAATTAAAAGATGTTTTTTTGTCATTGTCGGCAATAAATTTATTGGATGGTTCCGAAAAGAAATTTCACAAGGATGATTGTAAATTTGGATACAGAAATAGTGTGTTTAAGTCTAAATTTAAGAATCAATATCTGATAACTTCTGTGAGGATCAAACTGAGTAAAAATGATAAACCTCAGATAAAATATGAAGCCTTAAGTGCTTATTTAGCTGAGGAGAAAATTAAGCCCAGCTTGGAAAGTGTTTATAATGCCATCGTACAAATTAGGGGTTCCAAATTGCCTGATCCCAAATTATTGGGTAATGCGGGAAGTTTTTTTAAAAATCCGGTCATTAAACCTGATCATTTTGATAAACTAAAGAAGAAATTTCCATTGATAAAATCCTATCCTCAATCCAACGGGAATCAAAAAATAGCTGCTGGTTGGCTGGTAGAAAGTTGTGGCTGGAAGGGAAAAAAGTATCATGGTGTTGGAGTTCATAAAAACCAGGCTTTGGTGCTTGTTAATTTTGGTGCAGGCCAGGGAGCAGACGTTTATGCCCTGGCTGAATTGATCATGAAAAGTGTTTACGAAGAATTCGGTATTCAATTAGAATCAGAAGTAAATATTCTTTAATTTTCTTACCCATTATTGAATTCCATATAGATAATACTTATATTTGTTTAAGACAGTATTCATCTGATCCTGGAGATGCAAAAAATCTATGTCATATTTAGAAATAATCTGGAGTTGAGCTTTTGGTTACTAGCTGTTGTTTTGCTGGCATTTTCAAATCCGCAGGAAGAACATTACAGCTTGTGTTTATTCCATCATATAGGTCTTCCATTCTGCCCCGGTTGTGGTATTGGACATTCCATATCATTCTTGTTTCATGGCAGATTCATGGATTCTTTTCATGCTCACCCTCTGGGAGTTTTTGCTCTTGTGATTATGTTATATAGAATTATACAACTTACTGTTTTAAAAAAATCTAACCCTTATAAACTTACAAACCATGGCTAGTATCCTTCAATTTATGCCCGAATTAAGTGGGTTCGAACTGCAATATGTTCAATCAATTACCAGTGATTATGATGAAGATAAGTTGCTGAATTTTGCTAATATTTATCGCGCACGTCGTAAAGATCCACAGTTAATTTTGCTTACAACTCTATTAGGCTTTGTTGTTATTGCTGGTGTGCAAAGATTCTTGGTTGGACAAATTGGAATGGGAATATTGTACCTTTTTACTGGCGGACTTTGTTTAATAGGTACTATTGTTGATTTAATCAATTATCAGGACTTGGCTTTCCAATACAACCAGAAAGTAGCCAATGAAGTGAAGATGTATATGAATTAAGCTTCTAATTCCATGGCGCCAATCAAATCTTTGAAGTCAGAAATTTTGTAACGTTCACAATATTCAGTGATTCCTTCTAAAACTTTAATCGAAACTTGAGGATCGATAAAATTGGCTGTACCAATTTGAATGGCTGAAGATCCGGCAAGCATAAATTCAATGGCGTCATTGGCATTCATAATTCCACCCATTCCAATAATGGGGATTTTTACGGCATTATAAACCTGCCATACCATCCTTACTGCAACGGGTTTTACGGCTGGTCCCGACAATCCACCGGTAATGGTAGATAAAATAGGTTTTCGTGTTTTGGTATCAATGGCCATGCCCAGGAGAGTATTTATGAGCGACAGTGCATCTGCACCTGCTCCTTCAACACCTTTAGCAATTTCAGTGATGTCTGTAACATTCGGTGAAAGTTTTACAATAAGTGTTTTTTTGTAAACTTCACGAATGGCTTTGGTAACGGCAATAGCTGATGGACAGCTGATTCCGAATGCCATTCCGCCTTCTTTTACATTGGGACAGGAAATGTTTAATTCAATGGATTTAATTCCATCAATTTCATTTAGTTTTTCAGCTACTTCAATATAATCTTCAACAGTTGAACCATTGATGTTGGGAATTATTTGAGTATTATATTTTTTAATTCTTGGATAAATGGTATTGATAAAATAATCAATTCCTTTGTTTTGAAGGCCCACAGCATTTAGCATTCCTGATGGTGTTTCGGCCATGCGGGGATAAGGATTTCCTTCTCTGTTATGCAGTGTAAGACCTTTAACAAAAATGCCTCCCAAGCGATTTAAGTCAATAAAATCTTCAAATTCTTCTCCAAATCCAAAGGTTCCGGATGCAGTTGTAACCGGGTTTTGTAGTTCTAAATCGTGAATCTTAACAGCTAAATCTACCATTTTAAATCATTTACATTAAATACAGGACCTTCAGTACAAACACATTTGTTTCCTTCGTGGGTTTCGGTTACACAACAAAGGCAGGCACCAAATCCACAGGCCATGGTGTTTTCTAGCGAAACTTCGCAAGGAATTTTATTTTCTTGAGCAATTTTCCCGATGGCTTTCATCATGGGGTTGGGCCCACAAGTGTATATTTTTGAAAAATCAGTAACCTGATTAAAAACTGAATGATCAGTCACTCTTCCTTGCTCACCTAAACTCCCATCTTCAGTTGTAATCAGTACATTTCCGTACTTCTTAAAGTCATCAACAAGGTGAATGTCGTTGGCAGTTCTGCCGCCGAGTAGGTAGGTAATTTCAACTCCAGAATTTTTTAATTCTTTTCCTAATAGGATGAGTGGAGCAATTCCTGAACCTCCGCCAATGACCAGTGCTTTGCCTTTTATATCTGTTTTATAGGAATTTCCCAATGGATAAATGATGTTTACATTATCACCGCTTTTTACTTCTTGCAGCAAAGCAGTTCCTTTACCAATGATTTTGATAAAGAAGCTGATGAGATTGTTTTTGTAATCTACATCATAAACAGAAAGAGGTCTTCTCAGAAAAACATCGGGTGTATTGTCAATGCGAATTTCCGCAAAGTTACCGGCTAAAATATTTACAGGAGATTGTGGGCATTTCAATTCAAGAATGTAAGTGTCCTTGTTTAGGTTAACTACTTTATGAACGGTACAATCTTGTATTTGCTTCATAATTATTGCTTAAAAAAAATCCGTCAATCGACGGATTTAATATGTTTCTTTAATTTTATTTTTCAACGGCATCAGTAGATTCTGCATCACTTGAAGATTGGTTGGGATTTTCTTCTTCAACTTCATCTTCAAAGTTTAGCATTTCTTTTTCTGCAAGTAAATTATACCATTGGATTACCTTTTTGATGTCCGAAACATATACTCGTTCAGTATCATAATCCGGAACAATTTCCTCAAAAGTTGACTTAAGTATCTTGTTGTCAGATTTATGGCTGATGCTTTTTTGGCCATCATATTTGTCATAAAAGCTCTTGAACACCTCTTTTAAAGGAATGTCTTCATTTTCTGAAAAGATACTGATTTCTTCAAGAGAACTCATTCTTTCATTTGAAAAAGCCGTGATACGCTTCTTGTCTATAATAGACTCCACAACAATTCCATTTTTCGTTTGAGCGATGACTTTGAAAAGTCCTGGCTTTCCGGTAATTGATAAAATTTCTTTTAAATCCATATATAAAATTTTGTGCAAAAATAGGAATAATTATTAAAGTAGTATCAGTACTTAATTGATGTTAACACATTTTTCAGTTAAATAGAAATATTCTTAAATACTAAGAGCGGTGAATATAAAACATACGAATCCTAATAATTTATATACCAACGGAATGAGAAGATGGATTCAAATTTCGGCAAAAGTTGTAATTTAGTTCTTCACTAATTAGAACCATTAAGAATTAAATTTTGATTAACATGTTCAGGAAAATAATACTAAAATCGGCATTTACAATTATTGCAAGTTTATTTATTGTTATTGCATTAAATGCTCAATCAATAACCAAGCCCGAAGATTATCTGGGTTTCAAACCAGGTGCTGATTTTCATCTGGCAAATTATGAACAAGCCATTGGTTATTTTGAGAAGATCGCTGGTCAATCAGATCGAATGCAGATTTTTGATATGGGTGAAACTTCAGAAGGAAGACGTCAGAAATATGCCATCATTTCTTCTGCTGAAAATATGTCGAACCTTGAAAAATATCGTTTGATCAACGAGCAATTAACGATGAGCAGAGGCATTGATAAAGCAAAAGCTGAAATATTAGCAGATGAAGGAAAAGCAATTGTTTGGATTGATTGTGGATTGCATGCAACTGAAGCCTCTCCGGCTCAACATGCCTTGCAGCTTGCTTACGACATCGTTTCTGGTGAGGATCGTAAAACAAAATCCATTCGCGAAAATGTGATCTTTCTTTTGGTTTTTGCCAATCCTGATGGCCTGACCATGATTTCGGATTGGTATATGAAAAACGTGAATACCAAATACGAAAAAGCACGATTACCTGAATTGTATATGAAGTATTCAGGTCACGATAACAATCGTGATTCATACATCGCCAATCTAAAAGAAATTCAAAATATGAACAGGATTACCTGCCAGGTTTGGTATCCTGAGATCCTTTATAATTTACACGAAACGGCACCTTTTCCTGCCCGTATTTGGTTGCCACCAGAAGTAGAGCCATTGAATCCCAATGTACATCCAATTATTGTTCGTTGGAAAAATCTCATTGGTGGAGCAATGGGTAAATCATTTGCAGAAGAAAACAAACCAGGTGCCATTTCACGCGTTCATTTTGACAGTTGGTACCCTGGTTATGTTACTCAGTTTGTAGATGGGCATAACATTCCATCTATATTAACTGAGACTGCAAATTTTGGTTTGGCCACTCCTAATTTTTATACCATTAACGAATTCCCGGAGGCGTTTAAAGACCTGACCAAGGGTGTTTTTTATCCCAATCCTTGGGAAGGCGGATGGTGGCGTTTGGGTGATGCTGTTGCTTATAACTTAACAGCTTCAAAAGCCGTATTAGAAACTGCTGCAAAATATAAGCATGAGTTCTTGTTTAATAAGTGGAAAATGGCTGCTGATGTGATTGAGAAATTCAATAATGAACCACCTTATGGCTGGATTATTCCGTTAGAACAAAAAGATGAACATTCAACCGTTTTAATGTTGAACCGATTTATATTGAATGGTGTTGAGATTTATACGGCTGATGAAGCATTTGAACACAACGGGATTAAGTATTCAAAAGGATCATACATTCTTCCTACATCTCAACCATTTGGGTATTTTGCAAAAAACATCATGGAACGTCAGGAATACCCTAATTTGAAAAAATACACCCATTTATGGCAAGGAGTTGTGGGCAGGGTTAAAACAACAAAAGACCCTATTCGATCGTATGATGCAGCAGGCTGGACCCTTCCTTTACAAATGGGAGTGAAGTATAAAGCGATGAGTTCGCCTTTATCCGTTAAAAAAACCCGACAAACTGAAATACTTGCAGAAAAGGGAGAAATTAAACAAAGTGGAAGCCATTATGTGCTTTCTCATTCAGATAATGGAAACTTCATTACCATCAATAAAATAATGGACGCCGGTGGTAAGGTTGGATATGCCAAAAAAGCTTTTACTCTTGGGGGTAAGAAGTTTGAAGCGGGGACTTTCACTATCGAAGCAAGTTCAATCAATGTTCAAACATTAAGAAATATCGTAAAAGAAACTGATGCCAAATTAATAGGTGGTAGGGTTACTGTTGGAGTTACGCCTTATAAAAAAGCCAGGGTTGCATTATACAAAAGCTGGAGAGCCAGTATGGATGCAGGTTGGATTTCGTTGGTGCTCGATCGATATGGTTTTAGCTATAAAAACCTTGTGGATGCTGAAATAAGAGCAGGGGAATTAATTGATCGTTATGATGTAATTATTCTGCCGGATATGCGAAAAGGTACAATTGTTACCGGGATGCCAAAGATGTCAACACTTCCTGATTATGTGGGTGGTATGACAATGCATGGAGTTGATAATCTAAAAGAGTTTGTTAAAAAAGGTGGAGTACTGGTATGTAATAAGAGCTCATCAGATTTTGCCATCGAACAATTTGATATTCCTTTAACCAGTACAATTAAAGGAGTTAAACCTTCGGAGTTTAATTGTCCCGGTTCTATTTTAAAAATGAAATACAATACTTCTCATCCTGTAGCATTTGGTATGCCTGAAGATGGATTGGCTTGGGTATCTGGAGCTGCTTCTTTTAAAATGATTCCAGACACCGTTAAGGTGGCCGATGCTAAAGCTGCAAAATCAGCAAAAGCAAAACCAAAGTTGATTGAAAAGGAAATGAAATATAAAGTTATAGCTTCTTATCCTGATGAATCGTTGCTATTGAGTGGAATGATTTATGGCGAAGAATACATCAAAAAACAGACAACTGTGCTTGAAGTTCCGGTTGAAAAAGGGCACTTAATCCTTTTTGGATTTAACTTTCACAACCGAGCTCAGTCGTATGTAACGTTTAAAATGCTGTTTAATAATTTGTATAAATAGGATTTATTGAATGGAAAGAAAAAGGGATGACTCCTTCAAAATTGAAGATGTCGTCCCTTTTTTTTATATGATTTTATAGTTTTTATATTCGCCTATTCGCCATCCCAAAAACTTCTCCACTTTATGGAGCAATTTCGATTTAAAGCTGAAGTTGCATTGGTTAGGATCGAAGTTTAATTTCCAATTCATTTGGTCGATCCTATTCTGGATTACTTTTGGATGAGAACCCGAAAATGCTTCTAAAGAATCAATTGCAGAATAATCAAATTCATCAACTTCAGGTATATTATTTTCAATCCATTCATCGTCATGATAAAGGGCATTAAAGTTGAGGTGTTTCTGTTGTTGAAATGCAGGGTGTTTTACCCAGCCATAATGATAAATAAAGGCATCAATGGGTTTTACCCGAATAATCCGATCTCCATTTCTAAACCCCTGAGCATCTCTAAATGAGTTCATCTCTGGTAAATTACGGATGACTCTAATTTCTTTTTTATACCAGTATCGTGAATTTGCAATATAATCGTATGAGGCATAAAAGTGCTTGTAATTGAAAAGCAAACCCTCTACTTTGGGATCGTCTTTCCATTGAACCATCGCTTCTTTTATTTTAGGTAAATCCTTTTCATGAACTACTTCATCGCCTTGAACATAAAAAGCCCAGTCACTGTCTTTGGAAATCTCCTTAAGGGCTTTATCAGTTTCTTGTGCTAAAACCCGACCTCCTTTTCTGAGTTTATCATCCCAAATGGTCTCAATGATTTTTATTTTCGGAGATCGTATGCTTTTAATGAGAGCTAAAGAATCATCATCTGACTTTCCAACCGCAATTACAAACTCATCACATATTGGTAAAATGGAGGTGATGGCCTCAACAATGGGGTAATCCAATTTAATGGCGTTGCGAATAAAGCTAAATCCACTAACTTTCATCAAATCTTTATCTTAGATTTTAAATATTCCCCGATAATTTTGTGGTGTAATAACCCTTAATTCTTCTTTTATCTTTTCAGAAACATCAAGTTGGTCAATAAATTCACGGATGGTTTCTTTATTCACACCTTTATTGGTTCTTGTTAAATCTTTAAGTGCTTCATAAGGATTTGGGTAATCTTCTCTTCTTAAAATGGTTTGAATGGCTTCTGCTACCACTGCCCAGTTATTCTCTAGGTCTCTATTTATTTTATCCTTGTTCAGAATTAACTTATTTAAACCTCTCAAGGTTGATTTGATGGCAATAAGCAGATAAGAAATAGGTAGGCCTACGTTTCGTGTAACCGTAGAATCTGTTAAGTCGCGTTGTAATCGCGAAATGGGTAATTTAGCAGATAAGTGCTCACAAAATGCATTGGCAATTCCTAAATTTCCTTCTGAATTTTCAAAATCGATGGGGTTTACTTTGTGAGGCATAGCGGATGATCCCACTTCACCTTCTTTAATTTTTTGCTTGAAATAATCAAACGAAATATAAGACCAGATGTCGCGATTGAAATCAATAAGGATAGTTCCAATTCTTCTTAAGTTATCAAAATAAGCAGCCAAATTATCGTAATGTTCAATTTGGGTGGTAGTTTGAAGTCTTGTTAAACCGAGTTTGTCTTTCAAAAATTCATTGCTGAATTTGATCCAGTCAATTTCCGGATAGGCAATATGATGGGCATTAAAATTACCGGTTGCGCCTCCAAATTTTCCATTTACCGGAATGTTTTCGAATTGTTTTCTTTGTGCCTGAATTCGCTCATAGAAAACATAAATTTCTTTCCCTAAGCTGGTTGGAGAGGCCGGTTGTCCATGTGTTCGAGCAAGAATGGTGATATCTTCCCATTCGGTTGCCATTTCTAAAAGTTTTGATTCAATTTCATCAAAAGCAACCATCAAAATATCATGGTGTGCATCCTTCATTGAACAGGGGATGGCGGTATTGTTAATGTCTTGAGATGTAAGTCCGAAATGGATAAACTCTTTAAATTCTGAAAGTCCCAATTTGTCAAATTCTTCTTTCAAATAATACTCTACGGCTTTAACATCATGGTTGGTTACTTTTTCGATGTCTTTAATTCTTTGAGCTTCAATCTCATTAAAGTTTTTAAGAATGTTTTGAAGATCGCTAAAGTGTTTAGCATCGAAGTTTTTGAGCTGAGGAAGTGGCAATTCGCACAATGCGATAAAATATTCAATTTCAACAAATACGCGATATTTGATGAGTGCAGCCTCTGAAAAATAGTTTTCCAGTCCTAATGTAGCTTTTCTGTAACGGCCGTCAACCGGCGAAATAGCAGTTAATGATGATAATTCCATATTGTTATTTTTTGAATTGCAAAAATACGAAAGAAAGCATTACCAACCAATGTAAATTCTATTGCTCAATGTGAGTGAAGGATTATAAATCAATTCACATATTTTATTAACTTCACTTTATGAATGTTGAAAAGAGGGAGTTTCTGAAAAACTTATACTTTCCTGCCATGATTACACTTGTTTTATGGGTCGTAAAATTGGCTGAGATTGTTTTTAAGGTCGATCTGGGTTTTTTAGGAATTCTACCCTTACAAATAAAAGGTCTAATTGGAATTATAACAGCCCCATTAATACATTCAGGCTGGGATCATTTAATGGCTAACAGTGCTCCTCTCTTTGTTTTAGCGGCCAGCTTATTTTATTTCTATCGCCAAATTGCCTATAAAATATTTTTCCTGATTTATTTTATTACAAACGTATGGGTGTGGTTTTTAGCCCGTGGAGAAGCTTATCATATTGGAGCCAGTGGATTGATTTATGGTTTGGCAGCTTATTTGTTTATAAGTGGTTTGGTAAGGAAAAACCCTCGCTTGTTGGCCATTACTTTAGTCATTACCTTTTTATATGGAAGCATGATCTGGGGTGTCTTTCCAGAGTTTTTTCCTGAAAAAAATATTTCCTGGGAATCACATTTAATGGGATTGTTTGCAGGATTGGTACTGGCCATTTTTTATCGAAATGAAGGTCCCAGGGCAAAAGTTTATCATTGGGATGACGATGATTTAGATGATGAAAATCCGTATTGGGAGATTAAAGAAAAGGAATAGGGACGTCGTCCCTTCAAATTTAGTTTTTCAACATGAACCGATTGTATAAAAACAGAAGTAAAGAAGTTCCGATTCCAATGCCAGCGAATATCAACCAGATGTTTCCGGGATGATATTTTGTGTAAAGCATATTGTTTAGTTCTCCCTGACTCATGCCCAAATGATTCATAGCTTCTTTAAACAACAAGGCTCCATCCATGTTTTGCATGTTTTCAATAGAAGCAAAACCTCGCTCAGCCAATTCTGTTTTTAAGATGAGGTATTTGTCAGACATGCTGTCGTATAAGCTACCCGAAAGCAATCCTCCAAAGACATTTCCTCCTGCAACAGGTAGGTAACTAACGCCCATATAAAGTGCCACTTTATCTTTGGGTGCAATTCTTCCAATATATTCCTGAATTCTTGGAGAACTTGACATCTCACCAAAAGCAAAAATGACGACTCCAAGAACTACAAAAAGTCCGGCTGTTTGGTAGGTTATTTGACCCATCGCCAAAGAGATCACAATTAACCCAAATATCATAGATACTATGGGTTTAACTTTCATGATCAAGCTTGAGATAATTACTTGAAAAAAGATGATGGTAAAAGCTGCGACATTAACAATCATTTCGGGGCGGATGATTCCAATCCCGTCTTCAACCGTACCCATGGCACTTGCTAAAAGTGATGATGAATTGTAAATGTCTGTAGTATCAACCCATTGTGTTATGTAAATCGGTAGAGTGAAGAATAATTGCATATAAGCAATCCAATACCCGATCATAATAATGATAAAAGTGAGGAATTTAAAATCGCTTAAGGCTGTCTTCATGTTTTTAAGAATCTGGAGCACCGTTTGACTTATTGATTCTTTTTTTTCATCCTCGGTTCTTCCCGGTTCTTTGTAAAAATAAAGAAGCACTAAATTCACTAAAATAACACCAGCGCTCATTACAAAAACATAGTTCCAGTTTAAATCACGTAATTTGGAAGCAACAAATGGTCCTAAAAACCCGCCAATATTTACGATCATATAAAAGATTGCAAAGCCAATGGTGTCTGTTTTTTCTGTTGTTGTTTTTGATACCGTGGCTACAATGATGGGTTTGAAAAGTGCTGCACCAATAGCCACAATCAAAAAAGCGGCAAATACGAGGCCGTACGAACTAAACTGACCCATAAAAAAGTAACCAGATGATAGGGTTACAAATGCAGCAAGCAAAACTTTCCTAAAACCAAATTTATCGGCAAGTGCACCACCTAAAATTGGAAATAAATAAATGATGCCTGTAACAATGGCTTGCATTAATCCTCTCTGTCCATTCGTAAATCCCAATCCGCCTTTTGAAACCGGATCGGTTAAGTAAACCGATAAAACCACAAACATTCCGTAATAAGCCCATCGCTCAAATAGTTCCATGGTGTTTGCAATCCAAAATGTTCTGGGGAACTTGCCGAGTAATCCTAATCTGTTATTCATCTAATTATTTTGTAGTGAGGTAAGGAAGTAGTTTTTCGAATTTATTACTGCTTATAAATTGATTGTTAAATGCATCTTCAATGTTTTCAAAAACTTCTTTTTTACGCCGGTTCACAATATTTTTTGTAAAATCGTAGCTAATATAGGGATGTTTTAATAATTCTTTAAAGCTGGCCGTATTTAAATTAATAAGCCTTAATTTTTGTAGGGCGCAAGCCGTGAATGAGGCCTTTATCGATTCAAATTTTGTTGAGTCAATTCCGTAAACTTCCTGAAGTTGTTGAACAGAATGATACCCACCCAAAAGATTCCGATATTTGATAATTCGTGAGGCAAATACAGGACCAATCCCCCTGATGGTTGTTAATGAAGCTGAATCAGCATTGTTTAATTCGATGGGTTTAAACGGAGCTTTTACATTCTTATAATAATGTTTTTGAAAGCTTGATTTATCTATTTTTATGTAAGGTTCAAGCTTGGTATACAAATCATCATTAATCGAGTAGATTTTTTTGAGATCATCTTTGCTTTTAAATCTTCCGCCCTTTTCGAGATAATTTAAAACAACAGCTGCCTGCCTGGGCTTTAAACCTAATTTTAACCAACCTTCCAGTTTAAGTTTGTTTGGGTCGAAATCAAATAATGAGTAAATAGTATCCTTTTCTTGTGTAGATGTATTTGAAATGCTATCGATTTTTAAAATATAATTTGACTCAATACCTGATTGGAACCTCAAATTCTTTTTAACCTTCGGGAATATTAAATTTGAAGACGCGACCAAAAAGATGATGATAATCAGGAAATAAATTCCCTGACGCTCTCGTTTATTGAAGAAGAAGAAATCAGCAAGCAAGTTTTTCATAAAAAAATGGATTAATCTGCCTGATACAGATTAATCCATTTTTAATCAAAATGTCGCTTATATTTTTATTTATATCTTTTAATTGCTCCGCTTTTAACCCTTTTGAGATAATCTGTTAAATCTGCTTTAACTTCAGGAGCCATGATGATTAATCCCAGGATATTTGGGATTCCCATCGATAAGATCATCATATCGGAGAAATCGGTGACAGCGCCCAGCGTAGAGGATGCACCAACAACGATAAAGCCGAGGAATATAATCCTGAAAACTGTATCTGCAATTCGTCGATTTCCAAATCTCTTTTCAAGGATGTTTCCGAAAAGATAATCAAAGCCTTTAAGTCCGTAGTATGACCAGGAAATCATGGTTGAAAATGCAAATAAGAAAATGGCGATAACAAGCACATAAGGAAACCACGACATAACGGTACCGAATGCCTGAGAGGTTAACTGAGCACCTTCCAATCCCATAGGATTGTTATATTGACCGGTAAAAATAATTACCAGAGCTGTCATCGTACAAATGACAACGGTATCAACAAAAGGTTCGAGAAGAGATACAAATCCTTCAGAAACGGGTTCGTCGGTTTTAACAGCTGAGTGGGCAATTGCAGCAGACCCAACACCTGCTTCATTTGAAAATGCTGCTCTTTGGAATCCTACAATTAGCACACCAATGAAACCACCTTTTAAAGCAGTTGGTGAAAAAGCTCCATTAATAATCAAGCCAAATGCTTCGCCTGTCCGATCAATATTCATAATGATAATTACAAGTGCAGCACCCACATAAAGCAGTGCCATCACCGGTACAATTTTATCAGTTACCCGCGCAATACTTTTAATTCCTCCGATAATTACAATCCCGACTAAAACGGCTAAAATGATTCCAAAATAAGCACCATAACCCGAAAGGCTTGGAGCCAACAATGCCAATTGAGCAAAGGCTTGATTGGCCTGGAACATATTTCCACCACCAAAAGAACCTCCTATTACAAGAATTGCAAAGATGAATGATAGAACCAAACCCAATCCTTTCATATTGCGTTTTTTTAATCCTTCGCTCAAATAGTACATCGGTCCTCCCGATACAACACCATCTTTGTCTATTTTTCTATATTTAACCCCTAATGTACATTCTACAAACTTTGACGACATCCCTAAAAGTCCCGCTATGATCATCCAAAAAGTAGCACCGGGTCCACCAACGGTGATTGCGATTGCTACCCCTGCAATATTTCCAAGACCAACGGTTGCCGATAAGGCGGTTGTCAGAGCCTGGAAATGCGTGACTTCACCTGGGTTGTCAGGGTTGTCAAACCTGCCGCGTAAAATATCGATTGAATGTTTAAATCCTCGGATATTGATGAAACGCATAAAAATGGTAAAAAAGATGGCACCAAGGATGAGCCAAATAACGATGAACGGGATAGGAGAAGATTTGATTTCCCCATTTTCATCCAGTATCGGATTTCCTTGTTCATCTCTCACTACCGGATCATGAATCCCAATAGCTGATAATGGAGCCCAATTTAAAACGGTTCCCATTCCATTAACAATAGGGACGAATACATCATTTATTTTTTCACTCAATGTTTTTTCTGTATCTCCTACAACAGCTACATTTGATAAATCTTTTTTAACTAATGTGCTTTGGGTTGAGTCAATTTCGGATTCGCTTTTTTGTGAAAGAAGACTTGTGGAAAAGATTAAGCTTAATCCTAATAAAATGATCAGTTTTGTATTCTTCATGTAGGCTGCTGTTTGGTTAATGATAACTTGTTGGTATAAAAGGATTGCACGTTGGTCGATTTAATCGATGAATATCAATGATATAGGGCTCTTTTATTCAAACAGAAGCAAATTTGGTAAAAAAAAATTGAATCCGCAAAGTATTGTTTGAGTTAATGTTGTGTTTCGATTATTTATATTCAAATAAAATAAGAAGATTTAGCTTTGGATTTATTTGTATTTTTATACTGAGCCATACTCAACAATGAATCTACTTTTGGCAACATAAATCTTTACCAACATCGATGATAAAATTGCTTACGATATCTTTTGATTTTGATTTTTACCCTCTGTTTATCATAGCCCTCATTGCATGGGCCATTCCAATGCTTATGTCGGTTCTGAGAATTACAAAAATCCCAACTGTAATTGTTGAGATCCTGGCTGGCTTTTTTATCGGTAAATATATGTTAGGAATTTTCCCATCCGAGTCCGTTGTTTTACTTGATTATTTGGCATTAACCGGATTTGTTTTTTTAATGTTTTTGGGGGGGCTTGAAATTGATATGGATCAAATCATTGCATCATTTCCCCGACGGAAGATTACATTTTCAAAATACATTAGAAATCCTCTCTTGGTTGGCATGGTCTATTTCTCCTCAACCATTGTAATTTCTTATTTTGCAGCTTATTTATTGTCAACTTTTGTTGAGATTAATAATGTATGGTATTTTTCTCTAATCATGGTAACAACTTCGGTTGGGATCATTTTACCTGTTTTAAAAAGTCGTGCAGAAATTCATACCGCCTTTGGTCAAATGATTATTTTGGCGGCTGCCATTGCTGATATCTTCAGCATCATTTTATTTACCATTACAGCCTTTGTAATTAAGAATGGCTTTCAACCTGAGTTGGCCTATTTGCTCCTATTGCTTGTGCTGTTTTATTTGCTTTATGCAGCAGGAAAGGGGTTTGCAAAAATCTCAGCTTTTAAAAAAATATCCTATCAATTGTCACATGCTGCTTCACAAATCCGAATCAGAGGCACCATTCTGATTATTTTGGGTTTTGTAGTACTGGCTCAGTATATCGGAAAGGAAGTCATACTTTTAGGTGCTTTTTTGGGAGGCTTATTACTTTCGATGTTCATGCATAAAGACCGTTCTTTATTATTGGTAAAACTTGACGGATTTGGATATGGATTTTTTATTCCGGTGTTTTTTATCATGGTCGGGGTTCATTTTGATTCCAGTGCTTTGGGTGATTTAGATAGCTCGTTAATCGTGTTTTTGACTATTTTATTGATCATGCTATTTGCCATAAAAATTATTCCTTCATTTTTATGGATTCGACTCTTTGGATTTAAACGAGCTATTTCCGGAGGATTTCTAATGGCTTCCCGCTTAAGTCTTATCATTGCGGCTGCAACCATAGGTGTTGAGCTTGGAGTTATTTCACCAGCTGCAAATTCAAGTTTTATATTGATGGCTGTACTCACCTGCATGATTTCACCAATTGCTTATAATTTGCTCAATCCAAAAAATATTCAGAAAAGTGAAAAAACAATTATTGTTGGTGGAACCAGTACCGGTGTATTATTGTCTCGCCGACTTCATCTTCATGATAAATCATCCATTATTATCGAAAGTGATAAAAACAGATATAATGACATTAAATCCAAAGGATTATCCATTATGTTTGGTAATGGAATGGACCCTGAAGTTTATAGTAAAGTAGGATTAAGCCCATCAAATCATATCGTAGTTCTTACGGGGGATGATCATGAAAATATTCGCATTTGCGAGATGTTGAGAAAAGAATTTCAGCATGAAAAAATTATTTCTAGATCAGGAACCAGAGCCATTGAGCAGGTATTGAAAAGCTTAGATGTGGATACTTTTGATTCAACACGAATCTTGTCAAATGCCATCGAAAACTTAATTATACGACCCACAACTTACCAAGCGCTTATTGAATCTTATGAAGAATTTCATATTGAAGAAATTGAGATTCATAATTCAAATGTTGATGGCTTGCAGGTGAAAGAAATTCCATTCCATGGGGATGGAACCATGATGATGGTAAAGAGAGGGAGCAATATGTATGTGCCTCATGGCGAAACCTATTTACGACTTGGCGATGTAGTTAATGTATTTGGTACCAATCCCGCCATTGAAGACTTTCAAGATAAACTTACTTGATCTTATTTTTCCTGCTTCTTCATTGTATTAAAAATCCCACGCATTTGATCAATTTGTTTTTCGGTGCCCAAAACAAAAAGTTTGGAATGAGGAATCATCTTGGTTTTTGGGTCTGGATTTAATATGAATTCTCCATCGGGAGTTTTAAATCCAATGATATTTGCACCTGTTTTTTGACGAACACCAATTTCGAAAATAGTTTTGTTAATGGCATCTTTAGGTAATTCAGCACAATTAATTTCCTCTAAATTTGTGGGGTCTTCACCATGAATAGAAAGGTGCTGTAAAAATTCCATTACGTCAGGCCGGGCAACCAAAGTGGCCATATGTGCACCTCCAATTCTTTCAGGCATCACCACATTGTCAGCACCTGCCATTTTAAGTTTTTTTACTGAACTTTTACTGGAGGCACGGCTAATTATTTTAATATTTGGGTTTAATGAGCGAGCAGATAATGTAACAAAAAGATTGTCTGCATCATTGGGCAGGGTTGTAATTATTGATTGGGCAGATTCAATACCTGCCTGTAATAATACTTCATCATTGGTTGCATCTCCTTCAATCATTTTAAAACTTGGATTTGCATTTTCAATAATTAATTCATGACTCCCATCAATTACGATGAAGTCGTTTTTGTGAGCCTCCAGCTCCTTAACGGCCTGTTGGCCGTTTCTTCCAAAGCCGCATATAATTACATGATTTCTCATTTTTCTAAGTCTTGATTTGTTTTTATATCCCTTAATTAAATAGCTGAGTTGCCCTTCAAAAAACTGTGTTGTAATGATGGATACAACATAAGTAAGAACGGCGAGGCTAAATAATATTAGGCTTGCTGTAAATATTTTTCCGGTAGCCGATAATTCATGAACCTCTCCATAACCTACCGTCGAAATTGTAATGATGGTCATGTAGAATGATTCGAGAAGCGTAAAGCCTTCAATCGACATGAAACCAATTGTGCCGTATGATATGAGCAAAATTAGCAATAATGTAGCGTAAAATAGTTTGGTCTTATTCGCAGGAATTTCCATTTGTAAAAATTACTTTGAACAAATATAGGAAGTTTCTTATTTATGAATGAAAACAAATAATTTTCATCGAGAGCTATTAAACATGCTCCGAATAGTGATTTGCATCAACCAATTCTCGATATTTGAAAACCACTTTTTTGTAGTCTTCCCATGTTTCCCTCTTAAGGGCTGGATTTCTTAATAGTGCTGAAGGATGAAATACAGGCATGGTCAATTTGCCATTCCAATCAAGCCATTTACCTCTAACCTTCGTAATTCTCATGTCAGAACCCAACATGTTTTTTAAAGCAGTGGCTCCAAGCAGGATTAAAATTTGGGGATTGATTAATTCTATTTGTTTGATTAAAAATGGCATACATTGCTCAACTTCTGCAGGCAGCGGAGTCCTGTTGTTGGGTGGTCTGCATTTAAGGATATTGCTCATGAAAACATGCTCATCTCTGTTAAAACCACAGGCCTTTAAAATTTGATTTAGCAGTACTCCTGATTTGCCAACAAAAGGCCTGCCTTGTAAATCTTCATCCCGACCGGGGGCTTCTGCTATGATCATAATGGGTGCATGGATGTTTCCTTCACCAAATACAATCTGATTTCGGCTTTTATATAAATTACACTTCTTGCAATTTTGGACTTGTTTTTTTAATTCTGTTAATGTCATATCTTGGAAAGCTGGATATGTAAAATTAAGCAATTTTCAGAAGCTGAGATCCAATTAAGATGCAGAAAGTAATAGATTGCTGATTATTTATTACTCTTCTCTGCTTTGGGCCAGACTTTCCCGGTAATCCTTAGCTATTTTCAGGTATTGTTCAAGCTTTTCTCGGTGCTTGTTTAGATCAGTTATTGCCTTTTCAACAGATCTTTGTAATTGTTGTTTGAGTCGGTCAATTGAGGATGTTTCATCCATTTGGTTTAAATGTGTAAGTGAAACATTCAAAATCTTTTCAATCTCATCTATCATTAACCTGATTTCCGAATCACTTCTAAAAGGAAGGTAATATTCATTTTTATAACCGATGTATTCATTGAGTAAATGCAAACCATCGTTATAATTGGTTAATGCTGAGTAATAATTTTTTTCATTCTTTTTCTGATAATGATAAATGATTTTTGATTGCAAATGGATCAGATGATCATAATCTAGATAATTGGAAATTCCATTGGCAAAAATCCGATCTCTAACCGATTCGTGCTTTTCTATCCATGAACTTAATTCATATTTCTGAATGGAATCAGTGTAATTAAAAAACACCTGTTTTCCTTTATAACTTGTGCTTTTTCGTTTAAATTGTTGTTTTGAGATGGGGAAATTTAAAAGCTGCCACATCGGGTCAAAAGGGATGTGAGATTTAATAAACCGATCAGGATTAACATTACAATATTTGAAATTTAAATCTTCAACAAAGGTGTTGTCAGAGATGTAACCAGCACCCCAGGTTGGGTCGGATAAAAGCCAGGTAGAGTCAACCAGAGTGGTAATCCATGCATGTGGATTGCTGTTTACCTGTCCATTTTTCTTAGTGTACCCGGTTACCATATAGCATTTTAAGCCAACTTTCCAGGCAATGTTTTTATACAATAAAACATAATCATGGCAGATTCCTTTTCGCGAATCTAAAATTTCGTTAAGGTTCTTTATTTTATTCCGTTCGATACTAAAACTGTACATATTGTTGATGTCGTATTTAATATTATTGGCGATCCAGGAATAAACGGCCTGCGATTTTTCATAATCAGAATAAAAAATTGAATTGATGTAATTGGCAATATTTTGAGTTGAATAGGTAAGTGAGTCAGGTATAACTTGCATTATTTGATTTACATAATTCGAGGATCTGTTTTTTTTGGCCTGCAGTGTCAGATGAAATCCGACAAACAGCATGAGTATGATGTATGTTTTATATTTTTTCATTTTGAAGAATCTTTGGTTAATAAAAGTCAATTCTGGGTTGACCTTCATCAGCTTGATTCTAGAGTTGTTATTCCGCAGGTCAATTCCCGAATCCTTTTCTAATAAGATGATTGAGACGTTTTTTTCCCTATTGGCTACGATAAGAATTGCGATAAATTGCTTAGTTGATATTTAGTATTTCACAGCCAAACTCGCAATCCAAACATCTTTTAAAATCACAATATTGTGTTTTTAATTCAAGCAAGGCCTGAGTATGAAGTGCGTCATTTGTTGGGAGATATAGACCTTTCCATTTTTTAGTGATGGCATTGTTTTCTTCTTTGATTTTTTCCAAAAATTCGAGAGCCCTTTCTTTATAGAAATCTTTTGCAGTTAGATGTCCATAAATAAACAAAATGGGAATAATGCAGTTAATGATGATTGATTCAGAAGTTTTACTACCTAATTTTTTAATTCGCTTACTTGATGTTTTATTAAAATGGTAGTGGGTGTCCCAATAGGTCGATGCTTTGATTTTGAATAAATCTAATAGCTGATCAATATTTTTAGCTTCAAGAATTTTGGAAAGAATGTTTGTGTGTTTGTTCAGAAGCACCGCCAATTGAGCAATTCTAATGTCGGGAAAATTTGAAGGTCGCAATCTTAAATATTGCCATAAATGTGAGGAGATGGATTTAAGTTCATGTTTATGTTTTAAAAATTCGTATTCAGTTTTTAATTGGGTGAAATATTCGTCCTTCGAATTGATGTTCAGCATTCCAGCCTGACCAAAAAGCAAAGCTTCTGTTTTATTCAGCTTTGTTTTGGTCTTTAAAAGGATGCTTAAAGGTATTGATTTTGAGAGTAGCTCAAAAGAAGTGCGATTGGTTTTAAATCCAAAACTCTTGAATAGCTCGATGTAAAAAAGTTGTTCGAAATCAGATTTCGAATTGCTCAATTCTTTTGTTAATGAGCTAAATTTACGCTCAAGACGTTCGATGGCAAGCCTTTGTAAAAAATGTGATTTGGTGTAATCACTGATTTGATGAATGGATTTTTCGCAGGCAATCCAGCCTTGATTTTGAATAAACCCCTGGTATTTTGAAAATCTCTTTAAGCTAAATTTATTTTTAATTTCAAAGGTAGCTACAGGTTGAAAATTCTCGTATTCATTACCCAAATCATCCTCAATCACTACATGAAGAATAACGTTTTCGTATTTACGATCTTGGTGATGTCGATGTTTGATCCAATCAGATGATTTGGTATGGATTTCAATATGACCAGCCCACATTGTTGTGCCAATTTTTATCAGTCCATTCGAAAAATCCGGGCCTCCATCTGTATTTCTGATCCCCGGACTTTTGACCATAATGGTTTTTTTATCTGTACTGATTAGTGGTAAATCAAGTAATTGAAATTTCCACAAATAACAAATAAATTCCTCAGAAATGTTTTGATGTTTCACGCCTAAAAATTTATTTTTATGATGAATCACTGTTTTCGCTTATTAATACCTGAGCATGATAAATGTCATCTTTAAAGGATTTAAAAGGGATCATATATTTTGAATTACTTTAGATGGATGTATTTAATAATCAGATAAACAGGTGAGTACAATGGTATGCATTCATTTGGATTAAATGGCATTAATTAGTACTTTTGTTCACGATAAATCATGATTGAGAGTTTTAATGGGTGATTTAAATACTTTATTACTGGGTGTTGAGTACAAGCTGAAGAAGTTGTTGGAACAGCACGAGAGGTGCGAACAATACAACCAGATATTAAAGTCTGAAAATGAAGAGCTTAAAAAAGAAGTTTTAAATAAGAATCAAACAATAGATAAACTTAAAGACGAATTACAAAAAGTAAAATTAGCCAAGTCAATTGACTCAGAAGTAGGATCAAGTGATGCTAAATTGAAAATAAATGAACTGGTGCGGGAAATAGATAAATGCATTGGGCTTTTAAATCAATAAAATTAGGTTGAGTAAACCTGCAAAATGGACGAACTAACAATTTCAGTTACAATTGCTGACAGACCATATAGATTAAACATCAGAAAAGAAGAGGAAGAGGGTATACGGAAAGCAGCGAAAACAATTAACGAGAAAATAAAACAATATTCAGATAATTATGCCTTTAACGATAGGCAGGATCTTCTGGCTATGGTTTCTCTGGAATTTGCAAATAGTTCTCTTTTATCTGAAGGGAAATTAAAAAATACTGAAGATCATTTTGTGGAAAGATTAAGTCAGATAGACGAAATTTTATCCAATAGTATAGACTAGAAGTCAAAACCGTTCTTTGAAAAAATATTTTAATACAACCCGCATTAATTCTGAAATGTTTGTAAACTCAACATTATAATCATTAGAGTTTAAGCTCATAAATTCGTAGGACAGGCCTCGATCCCGACTTGTAGGGATTCTCATACCGAGACAGTGGACGTTCGAAAAATTTGGCGACTCTATACGTATCGTATAGGGGTTTACTAAACTCCCAGGATAATGCGGGTTTTTTTATTTTCAATAAAGTTCTGATCGATTGAATTTATTAATTAACATCGAATTATGGACCCAATAATAACATTTGTTGTAGTAGCTGCTGCATCGCTTATTGTGGGTGGATTGATTACCAATATTTACATCAACAAATCCGCCAACAGAAAGAGTGCTCTGATACTACGAGAGGCCAAAGAAAAGGCCGAAGTAATAAAAAAGGATAAAATGTTGCAGGCCAAAGAAAAATTCCTGCAATTGCGTACCGAACACGAATCCTACATCAATAAACGAAATGCTGCCAACCAACAGACAGAACATCGTTTAAAGCAAAAGGAATCTTCACTTAATCAAAAAAACGAAGAAGCCCAGCGCAAACTAAAAGAAACGGATAAGATAAAAGTTAATCTCTCAAATCAGTTGGATTTGGTGAGTAAAAAACAACAGGAATTAGAAAAATCATATGTTGAGCACATTTCTCAACTTGAAAAAATTTCCGGACTTTCGGCAGATGAAGCTAAAGAGCAACTTGTAGAAACGCTTAAAGAGGAAGCTAAATCAGATGCTGCCATTCAGGTAAAAGACATTATTGAGGAAGCTAAATTAACAGCCAACACAGAAGCCAAAAAAGTGGTGATTGAAACCATACAAAGGACGGCTGCCGAAAATGCAATTGAGAACACCGTTTCAGTTTTTAACATTGAAAGTGATGAAGTTAAAGGCCGGATTATCGGAAGAGAAGGCCGGAACATTAGAGCCCTTGAAGCTTTAACTGGAATTGAGATCATCATTGATGATTCTCCCGATGCCATTATTCTTTCAGGCTTTGATCCTGTTCGAAGAGAGATTGCCAGGTTGTCTTTGCATAAACTGGTAACCGATGGTAGAATTCATCCTGCTCGAATTGAAGAAGTGGTTGCAAAAACCAAAAAGCAGATTGAACAGGAAATTATGGATATTGGTAAACGTACCACCATCGATTTAGGTATTCATAATATGCATCATGAGTTGGTTCGAATGGTGGGTCGTATGAAATATCGATCTTCCTATGGTCAGAATCTATTGCATCATTCACGAGAGGTCGCGAATCTTAGTGCTACCATGGCGGCTGAGTTAGGTCTTAATCCGAAATTGGCTAAGCGAGCAGGTTTATTACACGATATTGGTAAAGTACCAGACAATGAGCCAGAACTACCTCATGCAATTTTAGGAATGAAGCTGGCTCAAAAATTCAAAGAGAAACCAGAAATTTGCAATGCCATTGGAGCACACCACGATGAGGTTGAAATGGATTCATTGATTGCGCCAATCGTTCAGGTTTGTGATGCCATTTCCGGTGCACGTCCTGGCGCAAGGCGAGAAGTTGTTGAAGCTTATATTCAGCGCTTAAACCGACTGGAAGAATTGGCTCTTACCTATCCTGGCGTTGTTAAAACTTATGCCATTCAGGCAGGTAGAGAATTAAGGGTTATTGTTGGAGCGGAAAAGGTTTCAGATGTTGAAGCTGATCAAATTTCTATTGATTTATCCAGGAAAATTCAGGATGAAATGACCTATCCGGGACAAATAAAAATTACGGTAATTCGCGAAACGCGTGCCGTTAATTATGCGAAGTAATTAAAAAAACATATGACAAAGAAAAGGGGGCTTTATGCCCCTTTTTTTATTCGTGAAATTAAATTTTATAAACGTAAGTGCAATAAAATTTCTATTTGAACGAATCCCGATAGCGCAGCGTATCGGGATAAATGAAACTAATACTTTGTACTTGTGGTGAATAAGTTAATAATATTCCAATAGATATCCCGTTGCTCTGTGGCGGAGAGTTTTATTTCCTTCTTTTTCGTTTGGCTGGTGCAAACAGCATTTTATATGATGCTTTTACATCTCCTTTCATGATGTCGTTTAATTTGTTTTTAAGCAGCATTCGTTTCAAATTACTGGTTCGGTCAACAAATAAAATTCCTTCCAAATGATCGTATTCATGCTGAATAATCCGTGCCAACATTCCATCAAAAGTTTCAGTATGTTCATTGAAATCTTCGTCCTGATATTTGATTGTTAATTGGGGCTTTCGCATCACATATTCAGCAATTCCAGGTAAGCTCAAACAAGCTTCATTAAATTCCCATTCTTCACCTTCTTCTTCAATGATTTGAGGGTTGATAAAGACTCTCTTGAAACCTTCAGCTTCCGGATAATCTGTTTTATAAGGGTCGGCATCAATCACAAATAAACGAATTGATAAATTAACCTGCGGGGCCGCCAATCCTACGCCAACCGATTCATACATGGTTTCATACATGTTCTCGATGATTAACTTTAGGTCGGGATAATCTTTGTCTATTTCCTGGGCCACTTTTTTTAATACAGGGTGACCATAGGCTGTTACTGGGTAAATCATAATTTTATTTTATTAAATCGAGTTCATATAAGATTGAAGGATGATGGTTGCACTAATGCTGTCGAGCAAGGCCTTATTTTGTCGGTCTTTCTTCTTTAAACCTGATTCTAATATGGTTTGCTGTGCCATCTTCGACGTGAATCGTTCGTCATGTCGCTCAATCTTTATATGGGGAAATTCATTTTTAAGTCTTTTTACAAAAGGCTCAATAAATTTTGCTGCTTCCGAAGGCTCATTGTTCATTTGTTTGGGCTCTCCTACAACAATGCAATCTACATTTTCATGCTTAATATAATTGCGTAAGTAGTCAATAGTATCATGTGCTCTAACTGTTGTAAGTGCATTGGCTATGATTTGCATTTCATCTGTAACTGCCAATCCAACTCTTTTACGGCCATAATCTATTGCTAAAATTCTTCCCACTTTCTGTTTTTTGTTGATAAATGTTTGTTTAATCGTGGCACAAAATTACAAAGAACTATTTATACTGTTCAATTTTTATATAATTTTGATTTTTAAAATGAGTAAAATGTACAAAGAATTAAGAGAAAAGGTTGAAAAAGCCTGGGATGACAAAGCTCTTCTTCAAGAAGAGCAGACTATAAAAGCAATTCGTGAAGTTGTTGAATTGATGGATAAAGGTAAGTTGCGAATTGCTGAACCAGTGTTGTCAAAAGATGGAGATTCAATCGAGAAATGGAATTTGAATGAATGGGTTAAGAAGGCGGTAATTTCATATTTCCCTATCCAGGGGATGAAAAAAATAGAGTTAGCTCCTTTTGAATTTCATGATAAAATTGAACTTAAAAAAGATTATGATAAATTAGGCGTTAGAGTGGTTCCTCATGCGGTTGCCCGATATGGAGCCTATCTGGCAAAAGGTGTAATTATGATGCCTTCATACGTCAATATTGGAGCTTATGTTGAATCAGGAACCATGGTCGATACCTGGGCTACTGTAGGTTCATGTGCGCAGATAGGTAAAGATGTTCACCTCAGTGGAGGTGTTGGAATTGGAGGTGTATTAGAGCCTGTTCAAGCAGCACCAGTGATTATTGAAGATGGATGTTTTATTGGCTCCAGATGCATTATTGTAGAAGGTGCTATGATTAAGAAACAAGCAGTGTTGGGAGCAAATGTGGTTATTACTAATTCAACAAAAATTATTGACATCACAGGCCATGAACCTGTTGAAATGAGAGGTGTTGTTCCTGAACGATCCGTAGTTATCCCAGGATCTTATACCAAAAAATTTCCCGCAGGAGAATATCAGGTTCCATGTGCTTTAATCATCGGAAAAAGAAAAGAATCAACAAACTTAAAAACTTCATTAAACGATGCACTTCGTGAACATGACGTTGCAGTTTAGTGAAGCAAAGGAGATTGCTTTATGAAAATGAATGATATTGTAAAAGAAACAGTTAAGCAATTAAAAGCGGGTAAAATTATTTTGTATCCAACCGATACTGTTTGGGGTATTGGTTGTGATGCCACAAACGCAAAAGCAGTTCAAAAAATCTTCAAGCTGAAAAAGAGAGAAGAGAGTAAAACAATGATTGTACTTATAGATTCTGTTGATTATTTACATCATTATATGGAAGTGGTTCCGGATATTGCTATAGACTTAATTAATAGTGTTGATACCCCTTTAACTATCGTATTTCCAAATGCTAAAAATCTGGCAAAAAATGTCATATCTGATGATAAAACCATTGCCATTCGCGTAGTTAATTATGATTTTTGTCAGCAGGTTATTAAAAAGCTTGGAAGTCCGATCATCTCAACATCAGCAAATATTTCTGGTTTGACAGCCCCTGTGCATTTTGGTAAAATCTCTGATGAAATAAAAAATGGAGTGGATTATATTGTCGACTTAGAACAGGATTCTGTTAAAGAAGTTAAGCAGTCAACCATCATCAAGCTTGAGGTAGATGGTGAATTTAAAGTACTTAGAAGTTAAAAGCCTATGAACGCCATTGGATATTTGCAGTTTCAGCCAACTCTTGGAAACATTGATAAGAACATCAAAAAGATAGACGATCTGCTTCCATTAGCAGAGAAAGCAGATTTAATTGTTTTACCTGAATTGGCCAATTCAGGCTATAATTTCAGTAATAGAGATGATGCTTTCAAATGTTCTGAAGAAATAGGTAAAAGTAGATTTATTGAGTTTTTGGAAAGTTATGCATCCAAGCAGAATCAATACATTGTTGCAGGACTGAACGAAAGGGTGGGGGATGATTTATATAATACTTCGGTAATCGTTGGACCCAAAGGATATATGGGTAAATACCAAAAGATTCATCTGTTTTTGAATGAAAAAGATATTTTTAAATCAGGAGAAGCTGGATTACCGATATTCGATCTAGGTTTTGGAAAAGTCTCTATGCTGATTTGTTTCGATTATATTTTTCCTGAAATTTGGCGCATTGTTGCAATGAAAGGTGCAGATATCGTCTGTCATCCTTCAAACTTGATTACTACCAATGCAGAAAAATGCATTCCTGCTCAGGCATTTATGAATAAGATTTTTATCCTTACCTCAAATCGATATGGAACGGAAGGAGACATTACCTTCTCCGGTAAGTCTTTTATCACCAATCCCAATGCTGAAATTATCGACAGAGCCCATGCAGTTAAAGATGCCATAAGCATTGTGGATGTTGATCTTGCTGAGGCCAGAAATAAATTCGTTACCCCCCGAAATCATGTTTTTGAAGATCGAATTCCTCTCAATTACAAGGATTTAATCTAGATGGATTATATTATTTGGAATTGATATAAATAAATATTTTTTTGTACCTTTGTGACGTTAATTCTTAACTATTAATGAGTTATTACGTTTAAAATTAGTATGATACAAAGAAATAAATATAAATTATCCAAAGCGGATAAAAAACTCACCATCAAAAATACCGATAAAAAGATCCTCGAGAAGTGGTACACTTTAATGGTCTTAGGTAGAAAACTTGACGAAAAAGCACCCAATTACCTTAAGCAAGCCCTCGGGTGGTCTTATCATGCACCTTATGCTGGGCATGATGGAATTCAATTGGCCATCGGACAGGTTTTTGAAAAGGAGAATGATCATCTTTTTCCCTATTATCGCGATATGTTAACCAGTATTTCTGCTGGTTTAACGGCCGAAGAAATTATTTATAACGGAATTTCAAAAGATGCAGATGTAGCAGGTGGAGGTCGACATATGTCGAACCATTTTGCCAAGCCCGAATGGAATGTTCACAATGTTTCTTCAGCAACAGGAAATCACACCTTGCATGCCGTAGGAGTAGCAAGGGCGATAAAATATTACAACGGAGAAGGTGTAGCGATTAGTTCTCAAGGAGAATCATCAACCTCTGAAGGTTATGTTTATGAAGCCATCAATGGTGCCAGTAACGAAAAATTACCGGTAATCTTTGTTTTTCAGGATAATGGTTTTGGAATTTCCGTTCCGAAAGCGGAGCAAACTGCCAATCCCAGAGCGGCCGATAATTTCCTCGGATTTAAAAATTTGGAAGTTATTTATTGTAATGGAAAAGATCCTTTCAACTCAATGAATGCAATGATTAAGGCAAAGAGGGTTGTAAAAGAAAAGGGTGTTCCGGTAATTGTTCATGCAAATTGTGTTCGAATTGGTTCACACTCAAATTCTGATCGACACGATCTGTATCGTGATCAAAATGAGTTATTAGAGGTTAAAGGGCAAGATCCGTTAAAGAGATTCAGAGGTCGTTTATTGTACTCCAAAATCTTTACAGAGGCTGAGCTTGATGCCATTGATGCACAGGTTAAAAAAACAGTTTCTGCTGCTCATAAAAAAGCCATTACTGCTGCTGACCCTTCACCAGAATCAATTCATGATTTTGTGATGCCCGAGCCTTATGTTTCAACAAAATATCCTGATGGGTTGACTCAAGGAAAAGGTGAGCCTAAAAGACTGATTGAAGCATTAAATGAGACCTTAAAAGCGGAATTTAGAGCCAATCCCGATACCTTTATTTGGGGACAGGATATGGCCAATAAAGATAAGGGTGGAATTTTTAATGTGAGTAAAGGTTTACAGCAGGAGTTTGGACCAAAGCGTGTTTTTAATGCACCCATTGCTGAAGATTATATTGTGGGCACAGCCAACGGAATGACACGATACGATAAGAAGATCAGGGTTGTTGTTGAGGGAGCCGAATTTGCGGACTATTTTTGGCCAGCTATGGAGCAATATGTTGAGCTATCACATGAATACTGGAGGACAAAAGGACAATTTTCACCAAATGTCACCGTAAGATTAGCTTCTGGTGGATACATTGGTGGAGGTCTGTATCATTCTCAAAACATTGAAGGCGCATTAAGCACTTTACCCGGTGTTCGGATCGTTTATCCTTCTTTTGCCGACGATGCCGCAGGATTATTGAGAACAAGTCTTCGATCGGAGGGACCTACTTTGTTTTTGGAACCCAAAGCCTTGTATAATGATCCAATTGCTGAGGCCCTTGTTCCTGATGATTTTGAAGTTCCGTTTGGGAAAGCCAGAATTAGAAAAGAAGGATCGGATTTGACCATCATCACCTATGGTAATACCACTCACATGAGTCTGGAAGTTGCCGAAAAAATTTCCAAGGAAATGAACAAAAGTGTGGAAGTGATTGATATCCGTTCACTCATTCCATTGGATAAAGAATCCATCAAAAACTCCATCAGGAAAACCAATCGTGCTTTGGTTGTGCACGAAGACAAAGTTTTCTCAGGTTTTGGAGCCGAATTGTCGGCAATTATTGCCAGCGATTGTTTTGAGTCTTTAGATGCTCCGGTTAAAAGAATCGGATCAACATTCACACCTGTAGGCTTCAATCGAATCTTGGAAAAAGCAGTGCTCCCGAATGTTGATAAAATTTATTCAGCAGCAAAAGAATTACTCGAGTACTAAGTCTGCTTAAGTGTTCATTAATGAGTGTCTTAACATAATTTAACACTAAACCAATAATAATAAGGATTTACAGTTTCTTTTTATTCTTAAATTTGAGGTGTTAATACTTGAAAATTCAGCTTGTACAGAATTTTTAATGATAACTTGCTAATAACGCTTTTGAAATAAAGATTATGAATAGAATAAAAATCAAACACCTACTAAAGGTCGGATTCTTACCGGCCTTTTTGTTCATTACAATGCTTACCGCCAATGCGCAAAAAGTAGATCCGAATCTTCACAAACTGGCTACTATGCTACAGATTATTCGTTATGCTTACGTTGATACGGTTAATGAACCCAAGCTTGTTGAAAATGCAATCATTGAAACCTTAAAAGAGCTAGATCCACATTCTTATTATATTTCTAAAGAAGATCTGGAAGCGGTAAATGAACCTTTGGTCGGAAGTTTTGAGGGAATTGGAATTTCCTTTCAGATTTTTAAAGATACCGTTCTGGTGATTGCGCCTATCGTTGGTGGCCCGTCCGAAAAGGTAGGTATATTGGCAGGTGATAAAATTGTAAAGATGGGTGGTGATAAATCTTATGGAGATCACGTTGATAACCAATTTGTTTTTGATCATCTGCGCGGCCCTAAAGGATCTGAAGTTGAAGTGAGTGTTTACAGAAAAGGAAGAAGTGAATTGCTGGATTTTACAATTATCCGCGATAAAATTCCAATGAATAGCATTGATGCCACCTTCATGGTGGATGATAAAATTGGTTATATTAAACTCAGTAGATTTGCTCAAACCAGTACTGCCGAATTCAGAGAATCTTTGGCCACCCTTAAATCAAAAGGCATGAAAAAACTCATCTTTGATTTAAGAGGAAATTCAGGTGGAATGATGCAGGCCGCCATCGAAATTAGCGATGAAATGTTGAAAGATGGAAAGTTAATTGTGTTTACCGAAGGAACCAATAGTCCCGCCCAGAAATTTAATGCCACCAGTCGTGGAAATCTTGAAAATGAAGACGTCGTGATTATGATTGATGAAGGCTCAGCATCTTCAAGCGAAATTGTAGCTGGTGCTATTCAGGACTGGGATCGAGGGCTTATTATGGGGCGTAGATCATATGGTAAAGGGTTGGTGCAGCGTCCTTTCCGTTTACCTGATGGATCGGTGATCAGATTAACTACTGCCAGGTATTTTACCCCAACTGGGAGATCCATACAACGCCCTTACGATAATGGTTTAGAGGATTATTATTCTGATATATACAACCGTTTAAAAAATGGAGAGTTTATTCATGCAGACAGCATTCATTTTCCTGATTCATTAAAGTTTTATACCCCCGGTAAAAGAGTGGTTTATGGTGGAGGCGGAATTATGCCTGATGTATTTATTCCATGGGATTCAACTATTTATTCAGATTATTATACCGATCTGATCAGAAAAGGAGTGCTCAATGAATTTACCTTAAATTACGTAGATGATCACCGAAATGATTTAACCACGAAGTATAAAAGCATGAACGATTTTGTTAATCATTTCAAAGTCAGTGAAAAGTTATTAAAAGATTTTATCAAATTTGGAGAAAGCAAGGATGTTAAAATGAGTGATGAAGGAATGGGAACATCAAAAGAACTTATCACCCATGTCATTAAGGGATTAATAGGTCGGAATATTTGGGATATGGATGCCTACTTTAAAGTAATGATGCAGATTGATGATGGCTTTTTGAAAGCGGTTGAGAAGCTACAAACCCATGATGCCTTTGCCCAATTGGGACTGAATTAATACAATCGAAATAGATTATACAAAGCGCCATCAATTCTGATTGCGCTTTTTTTTGCATCAAAACAGGCTTTCTTAATTAGAATGGTTAAAATTTGAATAAGCAGGAATATTTATTGATTAAATATTTTAATTTTGTTTAATCATGTTATCTGAATAATGATAATCACAATTTTAATCAAATAAACGGAGGTAAAATGGCAAATTTGACAACCACTTATATGGGCTTTGAATTAAAAAACCCAATCATTGTAGGAAGTTCAGGCTTAACAAATTCAGTTGAAAATGTAATTGAAATCGAAAAAAACGGAGCCGGGGCTGTGGTGTTAAAATCACTGTTTGAAGAACAAATCTTGCAGGAAACAAGCAAAACTATTGCTGAAGATGAGCATGCAAATTCATACCCTGAAGCACTTGATTATATTGCAAATTATTCGAAAGACCTAACAGTAGATAAGTATTTAACCCTGATCAAAGATTGCAAGAAAGCAGTAAATATTCCAGTGATTGCCAGCATTAATTGCGTGGGTTCTTCAGAGTGGATTAATTTCGCTTCTAAGATTGAAGAAGCCGGAGCAGACGGGCTCGAATTAAATATCTTTATTCTTCCTTCAGATCCGCGTCAAAGTGCCGAGGATAATGAAAAAATATACCTTGAAATCATTCAGGAAGTGCAAAAAGTAATCAACATTCCGTTGGCGGTTAAAATTAGTTATTACTTTTCAGGTTTGGCTAAAACTGCCCTCAGTATGTCGTGGACAGGAATTTCAGCCATGGTTTTATTTAACCGATTTTTCTCGCCTGATATTGATATCGATACTTTTGAAGTTAAACCTTCACATATTTTCAGCACCCCCGAAGAAATATCTCTTTCATTGCGCTGGGTAGCTATGCTTTCTAGCCGCATGCATTGTGATATTGCTGCTTCAACCGGTGTTCATGATTCAAAAGCTTTGATTAAGCAACTTCTGGCAGGGGCCAAAGCAGTTCAAATAAGTTCAGTATTGTATAAGAATGGATTTGGAGAAATCAAAAAAATGACTTCTGAACTTGAGAAATGGATGGATAAGCATGAGTTTACAAAGGTTAAAGACTTTAATGGAAAAATGAGTATTAAAGAGACAGATAATCCGGCAGCCTATGAGCGGGTTCAGTTTATGAAATACTTTTCTGGAATAGAATAACCACAAGCCTCGAAAGAGGCTTTTTTTATACCCTCATTCTTGCGTTTTGAAATTGAAGTATTAATACCTAAATTTGTAATTTATATTTAATCTAAATTAAATTACAGATGCCTCATTATCATCAGCTCGGAGAATTCCCACATAAGCGTCATACTGTTTTCAGAAAAGAGGATCAATCTTTATATTCAGAAGAGTTGGTTTCAACCGAAGGCTTTTCCGACGTTTATAGTTTGGTTTATCATTGTCATCCACCAACAAAGGTTTTAAAAATCGGCAAGCCTTATTCAGTTGCTCCAACCATTGCCATAAAAAGCAATATGCAGCACAGAAGCTTTCAGGGATTTAAGGTGAGACCCAAGGATGATTTTCTGGAAAGTAGGGTGATTGTTTTAACCAATAATGATTTACACATTGCATTGTCCGCACCAAGGAAATCGATGACTGACTATTTTTATAAAAATTCTCAGGCAGATGAGGTTCTTTTTATTCATGAAGGAAGTGGCGTTTTGCAAAGTATGTATGGTAAATTAAAGTTTCAGCCCGGTGATCATGTGATCATCCCTCGAGGAACCATTTACCAAATTAAATTTGAAACAGAGAACAATCGCCTTTTTATTGTGGAGTCGTTCACTCCAATTCGTTTTCCGAAAAGATACGTGAATAAAAGTGGTCAGCTATTGGAAAATGCACCCTTTTACGAAAGGGATATTAAGCTAATTCAAGAGCTTGAAACACATGATGAGAAAGGGGAGTTTAAAGTTTTGATCAAAAGAGATGATCTCATATTTCCTTATACACATCAATACCATCCTTTCGATTTGGTTGGTTGGGATGGTTGTCATTATCCTTATGCAATTTCCATTCATGATTTTGAACCTATAACTGGCAGGGTGCATCAGCCACCGCCGGTTCATCAAACTTTCGAAGCTCATAATTTTGTAATGTGTGCTTTTGTGCCTCGCATGTATGATTATCATCCGGAGGCTGTTCCGGCGCCTTACAATCATTCGAATGTCGATTCAGATGAAGTTTTGTATTATGTGGATGGAGATTTTATGAGTCGTAATCATGTCGAGAAAGGACAAATTAGTTTACATCCAACAGGTATTCCGCACGGGCCACATCCCGGAACGGTTGAGAAAAGTATTGGTGCTAAATTTACAAATGAATTAGCTGTAATGGTGGATACCTTTAAGCCTTTAAAACTTACGAAAGAAGCTTTAGAATTAGAAGATGAAGAATATTACCGCTCATGGATAGAGTAAAGCTTAATAAGATTTAAATATAATCCGATATTCTTGTTCAGATATTGACTAACAAACTAATTAAAGCATAAAGAATACTAAAAAACACTCAAAATGGATCAAGATTTTTTACCACTTAAAGGCACCGATTTTGTAGAGTTCTATGTCGGTAATGCCAAGCAGGCTGCATTTTATTATCAATCGGCATTTGGATTTCAGCCCTTGGCTTATTCCGGCCTTGAAACTGGAAATGCTGAAAAAACCAGCTATGTGTTGAGGCAGGATAAAATCACACTTGTCTTTTCAACTTCACTTCAACCTGAATCTGAAATCGGGAAACATGTCGATAAACATGGCGATGGAGTAAAGTTTATTGCACTTAGTGTGGATGACGCGAATCAGGCTTATGAGGAAACAGTTCAGCGCGGCGCTAAATCTTATCACGAGCCCAAGGTTATAAATGATGATCATGGCTTTGTGACCATTTCCGGCATTCATACTTATGGTGAAACCATTCACCTCTTCGTTGATCGAAATGCCTACTCAGGTGTTTTTCTGCCTGGATTTAAGGAATGGAATCCGGATTATCAACCCGAAGGGGTTGGATTAAAATATGTTGATCATATGGTTGGTAATGTGGGTTGGGGACAGATGACAAAATGGATTGATTTTTATCAGGAAGTCATGGGATTTCGTCAGTTAATTTCTTTTGATGATAAAGACATTTCAACCAAGTACACCGCTTTAATGAGTAAGGTGGTAGCCAATGGCAACGATCGGATTAAATTTCCAATCAATGAACCTGCAAAGGGTGAAAAAGTATCTCAAATCGAAGAATACATTAATTTTTATAATGGTGCCGGAGTGCAGCATTTGGCCATGGCCACTGATGATATCGTTGAAACGGTGACCAAACTTAAAAGCCGGGGTGTTGAATTTCTTTATGTTCCGGATACTTATTATGATGATGTTTTGGATAGGGTAGGAGAGATAGAAGAAGATTTAGAACCTTTAAAAAAATTGGGAATACTTATTGATCGTGATGATGAAGGTTATTTACTTCAACTGTTTACCAAACCAGTGCAGGATCGACCGACAATTTTCTATGAAATCATCCAGAGAAAAGGAGCAAAATCATTTGGAAAAGGAAATTTCAAGGCATTATTTGAGGCCATTGAAAGAGAGCAATCGAATAGAGGCACTTTGTAATTAAAAATGAAATAGAATGACTAAAGAAGAAAATAAATATAAAAGTTCCTGGCTGGATGTTGATAAAGAATGTGGCTTTGGCCTTGAAAATATTCCCTTCGGAATGTATAAAGGAAAAGGCAATGTTGCACGACCTGCCACACGAATCGGCAACCAGGTAGTAGATTTGTCTGTGCTGGCAGATTTCGGGTTTTTTGATGATGTAGAATGTTTTGATAAAAATGTTTTTCATCAAAATACGTTGAATGATTTTATTGGGCTTGGTAAAAGATGCACCAACCATGTGAGGCAACGAATAGCTGAACTCTTTGCAGAAGATCATGATGAATTAAAACTGAATAAGCAGGCTCGAGAGCATTGCTTAAAACCTTTTGATAGGGTTGAAATGTTGATGCCCGTTGAAGTAGGAGATTATACTGATTTTTATTCGAGCATTGAACATGCCACCAATGTAGGTGTGATGTTTCGCGATCCGGAAAATGCCTTACTTCCGAATTGGAAACATTTACCTGTAGGTTATCATGGGCGGTCTTCTTCAATTGTAATTTCAGGTACCCCCATTCATCGTCCTTACGGACAAATAAAACCTAATGATGATTCTGCCCCTGTTTTTGCGCCTTCACGATTGATGGATTTCGAACTTGAAATGGCATTTATAACAGGAAAAGAAACAAAATTGGGGGAACAAATTCCAATTAATGAAGCCAAAGATTATATTTTTGGCCTCCTTATTTTTAATGACCTTTCGGCACGCGATATACAAAAATGGGAGTATGTTCCATTGGGCCCATTCCTTGGGAAGAATTTTGGATCTGTCGTTTCTCCCTGGATTGTAACACTTGAGGCATTAGATTCATTTTGGGTTGATGGCCCAAAACAAGAACCTGAAGTTTTGCCTTATTTGAAAAGTGAAGGAAAGAAGAATCTAGATGTTGAATTAGAGGTTTTTCTGGAAGCTGAGAATAAGAAGCCGTTCAAACTGGCTCACTCCAATATGAAATATCTTTACTGGAATATGGAGCAGCAGTTGGCCCATCATACGGTGAATGGTTGTAATATAAATATCGGAGATATGTATGCTTCAGGTACAATTAGTGGGCCTACTCCAGACTCTTATGGGTCGATGCTTGAACTTTCATGGAAAGGAACAAAACCAATTTCATTACCGGATGGAACAGAGCGTAAGTTTATTGCTGATAATGACACTATTATTATGAAAGCCAGGGCAAAAAATTCAGAATGCTGTATAAGCTTTGGGGAAGTCAGAACTCAAATATTAGCCGCAAAAAAATAGAAGTATGAAGAAATTTGATCCGGCTCAAACCAACATAAAAACATTGCATCAATTGATTCTTGGTTCGGTAGCACCAAGGCCGATTGCGCTTGCAAGCACGATCGATAAGAATGGCATTCCGAATCTGTCGCCATTTAGTTTTTTTAATGTTTTTGGAGTAAATCCTCCCACGCTAATTTTTTCTCCCTCTCGCCGCGGGCGCGATAACACAACCAAGGATACTTTTGAGAATGTCAGGAGGCATGCAGAAGTTGTCATTAATGTGGTTAATTATAATATGGTTGAGCAAAATAATTTGAGTAGCCACGAATATCCGGCAGGGGTTGATGAATTTAAAAAATCAGGATTCACTCCAATTCCTTCAAGTTTGGTTAAACCTTTTAGGGTTAAAGAATCTCCTGTTCAGTTTGAGTGTAGAGTAAAGGAAGTGATTGAAACCAGCCAATTACCAGGAGCAGGTATTCTTGTCATTTGTGAAATTGTGATGATCCATATTGATGATGCCATCTTAAATCAAAAGGGAGGCATCGATCAGGATAAAATTGATTTGGTAGGCCGTATGGGCGGAGATTTATATTGTAGGACTTCAGGAAATGCAAAATTTACCGTTGAAAAGCCGGGTTCAGTTGTGGGAATAGGAATTGATTCCTTACCTGAGCAGATCAGAAATAGTGAAGTGCTGACAGGGAATGATTTGGGCAAGTTAGGAGGGTTGCCAAGTTTACCAACCCAGAATGAAAAGGAAGAAATTTTACATTTAGAGGAAGTGAGAATGGAGATTTCTCAGTTCAAAAATCAAACAAATGCATTGCATCATGCTGCCCATTCTTTAATAGAGAAAGGAAAAACTTTTAAGGCATTGACCATTCTGCTTTAAGGTTTATTCTTCTGCGTCAAAATCTTGTTCACATATTAAAATCCCATCATTGATCAGCTTGGATAGGTTCATATCGTGCTCTGATTTTTGGAGCAGGTAGGATTTTATTTCTTCTGATAAGGCTTTAAAATTAGAGATTTTACATAACTCATAGAGCTCAAGCGCTAATAACCAATCATCAGGGTAGTTCTCTTTTACAGTAATAAAAAGACTCGAAATCTGATTCCTGGAAACATTCTTTTCTGATTTCCTCAATTCTTTAGATTGGGAATATAATGTGTGAAGTTTTTTGACCTCTTTTGAGTAAACAATTTTATGTGTTTTTTCTTTGGGTGCTTCAAAATGATGACCATAGGAGTCGGGATCTGCAGGGCCATTATAAACAGAAGTGATTTTATGACCAACGGCCAAGTCAAAAGTCCCCCAATCTTTTTGAAATAAAACCTGATCCCCATAAGTTAAGGTGCAGTCGACAAAGCTTAGCAGAATAATTTTGCCTTCTTTTCGGAGAATGTTTTGAAGTTTGCCTTTTAGTTTTATTCCCGATTTCCATTCAAGAGAACAGTTTTTATGAAGTTTTATTCCTGCATCTTCTAGTTGATAATCATTCCAGCCACTGAATTCTGAGTTTAGGTTTTTTAAAGATCCAATGGGGGTGCTGTACCCATCTTTGTGATATTCTTTATGATGATTTTCAAGCTGTTTGTCCTGATAAGAAAGGCTTGTAGGGCCAATGGTCTTCAGGTAAATAACATCATCATTTTTGTCGAGGAATTTTTCAAGCTGCCCTGAGATTTGTAATCCACTGTCGAGGCATGTGCATGCAATAGCATTTGATTCAATGGCTTTTTCAATCCCGTTTTTCCCTCCGGTTCTGTAAGCCATAGTGTCCACATACTCTTCCAAAACATTTAAAAGATGATTAAAATTTGGAGTTACAAAAAGTTGAGGTTGCATTGAGGTAATATCAAAATTGTAATTCATGGCCTCAATCGTATAAGGAATTTTTAAAACATTGTTTTGTATGGCATGATAACTTTCGCCTATGGATGACAAAAGCCCTGCACCATAGATTTTGGGATAATACATATTTCCAAATAAGCCATATTCAACAGTCCACCAATGCAGATTTCTGATTTTAGCAAGCTCTGAACGGGCGCTTAGAGTGGATTGGATGTCTGTAATCTGTTGCTCAGCATGAAGGATTGCTTCCTTTGAACTGTATGGATCCGCTTTTAAAATAGACAGATGACGAACTGCATGATAAAGCTTTCGATCTTTGGAAGACGGAAAAGCTTTTGATCCATAGAACCCAAACTTTTTTAAATACTCAGCATATTCGGGATGGGCAATAATTGGAGCATGCCCTGCTGCCTCATGCAATATGTCGGGAGCAGGAGTGTATTGAATTTGATCAATAGGACGGATATCTGCGGCAATAACCAGAACATTATAGGCTTGAAATTCCATAAAGGCTGATGGTGGAATAAACCCGTCAACAGCTACAGCTGCCCACCCAATTTCCTTTAAAATTCGATTCATTCCGTACATCTGCGGAATTTGATTTACGCTAACTCCAGTTTTTTCAAGACCTGACAAATATGAATCATGAGCAACCTCTTTTAAAAAATGGATGTTTTGACGCATGACATATCTCCACACCGCATGATCCTGGGTACTGTACTCATTATAAGGCTGATCAATAACCAAATCCAATAAATGTTTTGGGAGCTTTTCTAATATCGAATTTGTTTCGTACATAGGTTATTACAATTAAGACTAAATTAAAATAAGTTCAAAGATACAACTTTTTTAAAAAGGTAAGGTGGCCAATGATTGTAGTTTGGTTGAATGATGATACCAGAATCTTAATTTAGTAAATTGGCTTGTTTGTTAAATCTTCTGAGGAATAGAATTCCGGCAGTAGCTAGACTGGCTACAAATCCAACCCAAACTCCTTCCGGCCCTAGTTTTATGGTAAAAGCGAGGAAATAGCTTAAGGGTAAACTAATGAGAATGTAGGAAATAAAGGCAATAACCATCGCATATTTAACATCAGTTAAGCCACGCAGGGCTCCCAGCATAACCACCTGTAAGCCATCAAAAACCTGAAAGATTGCTGCCATCACAAGCAGTTTTGAGGCCACTTCGATAACTTCCTGGTCCTGAGTGTAAATATAGGGTAGTTGATTTCTGAAGATATAAAAAAGAATAGCTGTAGTACTCATGAATCCCAGCACAAGGTGAACCGAAGCATAGGAAGCTTTTTTCATTGAATCAAAGTCGCCCAGGTTTAATTGGTGTGATACACGAATGGTGGTCCCTGAAGAAATTCCGGTGGCAATCATAAAAGTGACGCTTGCAAGCCCAATCGCAATTTGATGAGCAGCCAGAGACACAGGGCTTATCCATCCAATCATAATTGCCCCTAAGGCAAAAGCGAGAACTTCAAGTACAATTTGGATAGAAATTGGCCAGCCCACTTCAAACAATCGCTTAATGGTTTGTTTGTCGATATATGAATGGTAAGCACTTATTAAATGTTTTTTAAATAGATCTTTTCTGAAATAGACATAGACGAACAAAAGAGGCATAATCACCCTCGCAATAAGGGTTCCTATTCCAGCACCGGTTAAACCTAACTCCGGGAAACCAAATTTCCCAAAGATGAATAAATAGTTAAAGCATATATTGATGATGTTTGCAATCAGGGTTATGGCCATGGCATAAATGGTACTTCCAATTCCTTCAGCAAATTGCTTAAATGAGAAAAAGATCATGAATGGGAGTATCGAAATAACTAAAATTCGATAATATGGAACAGCTAGTTTTACAACTTCTTCATCTTGTCCCATTCTGTCCATAAAAAAAGATACGGAAAACATGATGATCATGAGTGTGAGAGAAATTATAGAATTCAGAAATACCGAATTGTGTAACCATTTACCTGCTAATTTATCATCGCCTGATGCCCATGCCGGTCCAACTAAGGGAGTTAGTCCGAAGGTAAAACCCATCGATAATACCATGCCAATCATAAAAATGTTTCCGGCAAATGAAGCTGCAGCGAGTTCAAGTGTACCTACAGAACCAACCATCATATTGTCAACCTGCTGAACCAAAACTTGCCCTGCTTGAGATAACATAACAGGTAAAGCCAGTAATAGGTTTCTTTTATAGAAAGGAAGGTAATGTTTCATTTGATTGGTTTAGGCTGTGCAAAAATAGTCAAATCATCATCGATTACAACTTATTCAATTAATTGATCTCTATGATTTAAATCCTTTACTAACTTTGGGGCATATTTATGAAACCCAATTATCAACATTCGAAAATATATGTTGCCTTGCCAGCATTGAATGAATTCTCATATTTGCAGGATTTTGTAAAATGCATTCAGTCTCAAACCTTTAAAAGTTTTGAGTTGGTGGTATGTGTGAATCAGCCCGAATCGTGGTGGTCAGAATCTGCGCATTTGGCAGAATGCGAAAATAATCAGCAAAGTATTAAATGGTTTTCAGAGCAAGAGAAACTTAACCTGATTATCCTTGATAAATCATCGAAAGGAAAAGGCTGGGCGGCAAAAAAATCGGGGGTAGGCTGGGCGCGCAAAACGCTAATGGATTATATCGCTGAAAAGGCCAATGACAATGACATTATTTTAAGTCTGGATGCCGATACCATTTTCAATCCAAATTATTTCCAATCTATTATTGATAATTTTAAAAGCGACCCCAAACAGGTAGCTGTTTCAGTGCCTTATTACCATCCCTTAACTGAAGATGAAGATACCAATCGGCATATATTGAGATATGAGATTTACATGAGGTATTATGCCTTGAATTTATGGCGAATAAAAAGCCCATATAATTTTTCAGCTTTAGGATCAGCTATTGCGGTTCCCGTTTGGGCCTATGAGAGGGTAGGTGGTATCAGCCCTCATAAAAGTGGTGAGGACTTTTATTTTTTGCTGAAGCTTCGGAAGTTCGGGAAACTTGGATTGTGGAATAAGGAAAAAGTATATCCGGCAGCTCGCTATTCTGATCGGGTATTTTTTGGTACTGGGCCTGCAATGATTAAAGGTGCAGCAGGTGATTGGGAGAGTTACCCAATTTATGATGATCGCATTTTTGATGAAGTAAAAGCAACCTATTTGGCCTTTGAAAGTTTATTTACAGCGGATGTGGGTTTTCCAATGAAGGAATTCCTGTCTGATTTGTTTCGGGATGAAAAGTGGTTTGAACCCTTGAGAAATAATAGTTCAAGTTCGAAACACTTCATCAAAGCCTGTCATGATAAGGTGGATGCATTAAGGATTTTGCAATACCTGAAATTTCAACAAAAGCAATGTCAGATTTCCAATGAAGAAATGTTGAAGAATTATCTTGTAAAATATCATGTTTCAAATACCAATTCCGAAATATTGAAGAAACTAGATGCAAGCTGGTCTTTTGATACCATAAGCATTACTGATTTAAATTCTCTCAGAGATTCTTTAGTCGAGATAGAAGAAAAATATCAAAAAGATGAATCCTCCAAATAATTTAATTTGCATACTGGGACCAACCGCAACCGGGAAAACCCGTTTGGCTGCTGAATTGGCAAACTTAATTGACGCCGAAATCATCAGTGCTGATTCTCGGCAAGTATATCGTGGAATGGATTTAGGTACTGGAAAAGATCTGGAAGATTATGTGGTAGATGAAAAACCAATACCCTATCATTTAATCGATATTGTAGATCCTGGTTATGAGTATAATATTTTTGAATTTCAAAATCATTATTTGGAAGCCTATTCGGACATCATTGGAAGAAGTAAAAATGCCATATTATGCGGAGGGTCTGGAATGTACCTCGATTCAATTTTAAGAGGTTACGAAATAAAACAGGTACCCAGAAATCAGGAATTAAGAGATGTTTTGTCAAGATTGGATGATGAAGCATTAAGTGAACGATTTCGGACTTATAAAGCTCCTCATAATGTAACGGATTTAAAAGACAGGGGGCGATTGGTTCGTGCCATTGAAATTTGTGAATTTGATCAAAGTCACAAAGATGTGGCTCCATTTCCGAAATATAATAGCATAAATTTCGGAATCCATTTCGAAAGAGAAGAGATCAGGAAACGAATTACCTTCAGGTTAAAAAACCGATTGGAGCATGGAATGATTGACGAAGTAAAGCAGCTTTTGGAAAAAGGAATTACGGCCAAACAATTAATGTTTTACGGCCTGGAGTATAAGTTCGTGACCCAATATGTAGAGGGCGAATTGCGATATAACGATCTTTTTCAGAAATTGAATTCAGCCATTCACCAATTTGCCAAACGACAGATGACTTGGTTTAGAAGGATGGAAAAGATGGGGGTTCAAATCAACTGGATTGATGGAGGATTAGAGCCACAGCAGAAATTGGAAAAGATATTAAGTAAAATTAAAAAAACCGATCATTAAGGATAATGACCGGTCTGCGATAGATTGATTAAGAAGAATAAATCACCCTTCTTTTCTTAAATATTTTTTTGGATTAAAACGGATTGTAAAGGTTTCCATTATTGCGATAACCTGAATAATCCATATACCAGTCTGGATAAGCGGATCCTGAACTTTCAGCCCATTCTATAAAATGATAGTAGGCCCAGGGAATTTCAATTTTCTCACGTGGCCATTCAAATGGATCTGCAATATTTATTGCCCATGGTAAATTATTTAAAGTTCTATAGTATTTACTAGTACCAGGATCAGAAACATCTTGCCAAGTGCCAAAATATCCATGATTTGCTAAATCAGTTGGTTCCTTATCTATGAGATGAACTTCCTTACCTCTTTCCTTGTTTACAATAATAAATGGATTCCATTCTTCAAGTTTAAAATCATTCATGTTGTAGGTTAAAGTTTGAGGTATCATCATCACTGTCAAAGTATCATATGGTACAAAAGGAGCCCAGTTTTCAGTGTTTACCCCAGTACCTATTCCTGGATGTGGTAAATTATTAAACATATTATCGGTAACGATGATTGTAGGTTTACTCTGACCAGATTCAGTTCCATTAGAATTTAAGGTGATATATCCATCTCTTAAATCATAACCATTTACATTCAGGCTGTTAACGAGTGCTTGATTGGCTGTAGGTAAATTAAATCCAAACCCGTTTTGAAAATATGCGCCACTGGCTTTCAAAATAAATTGGGCTTTTATATAAACTACATGATTACTTGCATTTGTGATCGTTATAAATTTGTAATCTACAACAACATCGTTGAAGTCGTAATCACCTTTTCCAGGCCATAAATCTTCATAAGCCAAACTATTGTAGCCGTGAGCAGGAAATTTATTAATGAAGGCCTTCGCTGGATCATTAGGAAAGTCATCTTCAGCATCAGAGATTCCATCTCCGTCGCTATCAATAATTGTTGGTGTATGAAATTCATAACAGCCCATGTCAACAATTGAATTGTAAATTCTGTCGTATCCGTCAAGATCGAAGCTTGTATTCATCCATGGTAGATTGTACCCATGATCAATACATCCAGATCCGGCCGATAAATGATAATCTTCAGATCCAGCTGTTAAACTTTCGAATGAAGGAATTGATGTAATATTCCCAACTCCTAATAGTAAAGCAGGTGTTGTACAGTTGTTGTAGAAATCATGAGTTCCACTATTGATTACATAATTCTCATCATTGATGTTATAATAGAAAATATTGTTTTTAATTGTACTGGTGCCTCTCAGTCTAATTCCACCTCCACCACCTGATGGAGCTGTATTTTTTGTAACTGTGCAGTTATAAACAGAGCCACTGTTCCAAATATTAATACCTCCCCCGATATAGGTGGTTGTGTTCTTTGTGATTAAACAATTTCTTACTTCGCCACCATTTAGTAGACGAATCCCGCCGCCATACCTTGCAGTGTTTCCTCTGATTATACAATTAAAAACATAACCATCATTATCTTGAATTGCAACACCACCACCATCTCTTGCTTCATTATTTTGTATGATGCAGTTTTGTATTGTTCCTGCTTCAATTCTTGCTCCTCCTCCATGAACTGAAGTGTTAAATGCATTCTGAATGGTAAAACCATCTACTATCGCATCCAAATGATTAAGTACAAAACATACTTCTATGCCTGTACCGTCGATGATTGCAGTTGTCGCGCCATTAACACTTCTAACTGTTACTCCTTTGGTTATCGATATGGTAGTTGAGAGATTGTAAGTGTTGTCCCCCACTAAAATGAGATCTCCATCACTACTTGCATCAATTGCTTGTTGAATGGTTGTATAATCACCTGGGACATTAATCGTTACTGCAGATGCGTAAGCTGTGAAGCAAAATAGCAGCATAATTGTCGAAAAATTTCTTATAACTTTCATGACCGTGTTTTTTAAGTGAATAAATTACTGATCCAGGTTGCAAATAATGTGATCTGAACTAAGATTAACTAAGCGATTATTTACTAATACAGACTCGACTGTTTTAGGGATATTAATGGTGATTTTATAGTCCTCACCTACCATAAAATGTCCACGATGATATCTTACCTCCAAATCAACAGAACTAATTGTAATCACTTGTTCTGTGTTCCCTGTAATTGTGAATTCTATGTTTCGAGTTGTTTCCCAATCAAAATCTTTGTTGAAGTCAATCTCATTTAGACTTTGAGCGTCTTCTATAGGGATATTATCGTTAAACTTTGGTTCAAAGTTCCTATCGCATGACATGTTAATTATCAAGATAATAGAGAAAATTGGAATGATTAGAAACTTATAGGTTTTCATAACATTTGGTTTTTAGTACCATAATGAATACTTGTTTCAATAAGGTAGATTTTTAAATCTAATTCGCAATTTGAAAGCTTCCAAATTCATTCCATTTAAAAATAGACGCCTAAATTTCAGATAAACAGGCATATAGGAATTCGGTGTGCAAGTGGAAATTTCCCATTTTGGGAAAAATCAAGTGTGTTTGGGATAAGATCTAGTCGTTTGCTTTATTTCCGAGAAGTGGGACGAAGCGAAAAAGCCCATGTTCAGTTTCTTCAAATTTGGTGTCAGAAACTTTACGGATACTTTTCATCACTTGGGTGCTGCCTTTACCCAGAGGAATAATCAAGCTGCCACCAATTTTTAATTGTTCAAGTAATTTATCGGGAACAATGGGTGCACCGGCAGTAATGATGATTTTATCAAAAGGAGCAAAGGTTGGTAAACCTAAATTCCCATCTCCATAAAATAATTTGGGATTATAATTAATCTTTGGAAGAAATTCTTTGGTTCGCTGGTAAAGTTTTTTTTGACGTTCGATGGAATAAACTTTTGCACCCATTTCAATTAAAACACAAGCCTGATATCCTGATCCGGTACCTATTTCCAGTATTTTATCCCCTTTTTTAACCTCTAATAATTCGGTTTGAAAAGCAACGGTATAGGGTTGTGAAATGGTCTGACCTGATCCAATGGGGAAAGGCTTGTCTTCATAAGCAAATTCTAAAAAAGAAGAATCGATAAATAAATGCCGTGGAATTTTATCAATAGCTCTTAAAATTGACTCATTCTTAATCCCTTTATTCCGGATTTCTTCTACTAATTTTTTTCTTAATCCTTTGTGTCTGTATGTGTCAACCATGAAAATTGTAAAAAGCTAATTGAAAATTTAACAATAGTTTATTCAAGTTTGGATGTTTAAAACTTCATGCGAAAATACTAATTCGTTCATGACAAAAAAAATTACATTTGCAAAAAGATTTTAACCTATGATAAAAATTGGAGTATTGGGCGTTGGCCATTTAGGAAAAATTCATGTCAACTGTATAAAACAGATTAAAGAGTATGAATTGGTAGGGTTTTATGATCCTGATGATGCAAATGCAAAAAAGGTTAGTGAAGAATATCAAATCAATTGTTTTGAGGATGTTGAGACTTTAATCAAAGCTGTTGATGTTGTGGATATTGTAACCCCTACTTTGTCGCATTTTGATTGTGCTGCAATGGCATTAAAGCTTTTCAAGCATGTATTTATTGAGAAACCCATTGTTACAACACCTGATGAAGCCAGAAGGTTAATTGAGTTGGCAGCGGAAGCTAATGTGAAAGTACAGGTGGGCCATGTTGAACGCTTTAATCCTGCATTTATGGCTGCACAGCCACACATTAAAAAGCCGATGTTTATCGAATCTCATCGGTTGGCTTTATTTAATCCCAGGGGGACTGATGTGCCTGTCATTTTAGACTTGATGATACATGACATCGATATTATCTTAAGTGTTGTGAAATCGCCCATTAAAAAGGTAAATGCAAGCGGTATTAAAGTAGTAAGTGATACTCCGGATATTGCCAATGCCAGAATCGAATTTGATAATGGTAGTATTGCCAATTTAACAGCGAGCCGAATCTCTCTGAAAAATATGCGTAAATCAAGGTTCTTCCAAAAAGATGCGTATATTTCCGTAGATTTCTTGAAGAAGGTTACAGAAGTGGTTACCATGAAGGATGTAGATCCTGAAAAAGCAGGACCACTTGATATGATTCTGGATTTGGGTAAAAATAAAGGTTCAAAGCAGATTTTGATTAGTAAACCGGAAGTTGTAGAAATCAATGCAATAAAATCAGAGCTTGAGAGTTTTTACCACTCAATTAAAAACAATACCACTCCCCCTGTAACAATTAATGATGGATATTATGCATTGGATGTAGCTTATCAAATTATTGATAAAGTAAACCATGCAGCAGGTAATTTATAAGATTTAAGATAGAATTTTAGTATTCTTTCTTTAACTAAACCAAAAACAAAATCATCATTTTGGAAGATGATTCATGTAATTTGTATTCATGAATAAGAAAAAACAAACTGCCAAATTTGTGATTTCAGATTTTTTATCTGTTGTCCTTGGATGGCATTTCTTTTATTTTGTTTTTATTCTTCCAAGCACAGGAATTTTTAATTTTTCTGCTATACTGCAAAACAAGGATTATGTTCTGGGTTTGTTTGTTTTTCCTGTATTGTGGATGGTGCTTTATGCTGTAGTTGGTAACTATAGACGGGTATTCCGAAAGTCCAGGTTGAGCGAATTAAGCCAGAGTTTAATTGTTTCATCCATTGCAACTTCTGCCTTGTTTTTTTATGCAGAAAATGGAGGAATCCGTACAGTAGTTAATCTGACTTCAAGGTTATTTGTGAGCTTTTGGTTTTTTTGTTTTAGCATTAATTTCTTTCCCAGAATTTTAATTACTTCAATTACGGCTCGGAAAATTCATTTGCGTAAAATTGGATTTAATACCATTATTGTTGGGAACAACGGGAATGCGGTTCAGATCTATAAGGACCTTGAAAATCAGGAGAAGTCTGCAGGCAATAGGATCATTGGGTTTGTTAATGCGAGCCCTTCCAGCGAATATAAGATTAGTAAGTTTACCCCACACCTTGGAGCCTATAAAGAATTAAATTCCATTATCAAAGAATATGAGGTAGAAGAGGTAATCATTGCTATAGAGAGAAGCGAGCAGGAAACTGTAGATGAAATTATCTCGATCATTGAAGATGCAGATGTCATCATAAAAATAATACCTGTGATGCAGGATTTTTTAATGGGAGCCGTTCGCTTATCATCTATTTTTCATGCGCCCCTGGTTCAGATTTCACCAGTGCTAATGCCGGCCTGGCAACAATCCATTAAAAGATTAATTGATGTTTTGGCTTCACTAATGGCTTTGGTATTTTTGTCACCATTTTATTTGTTTACAGCCATTGGTGTCAAACTTTCATCCAAAGGGCCTATAATTTATTCACAAGAGAGAGTTGGTTATAAAGGGCGTGTCTTTCGTATGCATAAATTTAGATCGATGTATCAAAATGCAGAGAAAGATGGACCGGAATTATCGAGTAAGGATGATCCTCGAATTACAAAATTTGGACATTTTATTCGTAAAATTCGTTTAGATGAAATTCCTCAGTTTTATTCGGTATTAAAAGGAGATATGTCGATAGTGGGGCCACGTCCTGAAAGGCAATTTTATATTGATCAAATTGCTAAAAGAGTACCACATCACCGTTTATTACTTAAGGTGAAACCGGGAATTACATCCTGGGGGCAGGTAGAGTATGGTTATGCATCATCAGTTGATGAAATGATAGAACGGGTGAAATATGACATACTTTATATTGAGAACATGTCTCTGGCCGTAGATTTCAGGATCTTGATTTATACTGTTTTAATTGTGATTCAGGGAAGAGGGAAGTAGTTTTTATTAATGATTTTCATTTAAAGTTAAAGCATCTCAAAAATCAACATCAGTTTTATAAAAAATGAAATTTATAGATTTTGGATAAAAGATTTTAGATGAAGATACATTTATCTATAATCTAGCATCTTCAATTGTGCATTTTCTTTTAATATAGATCTGATTAAATTGTTCTTATGAGTTCAAAACTGGGCTAAAAACAACTAAATAGTCCCATTTTCAATCATTCTGACAATCAATTCAATGGTAGCATCGGTTCCTCCCGGATCATATTTGGTTTTTAGGTTGTAACCAAAAAGTCTTGCAAATGTTTGATAGAAAAAAGCAGTGAACCCTCCTCTCAAATCTTTTACCAAATCAAATGAGCTGTCACCGGTTTCACGATCAATTAATTTTATCAGGATTTTACCTTGTGAAAATGTTAGCTTTCTTAATTCATCGCCAAACTCTTCCTGGAGATCTTTTTCAGCTTGCTTGAGTATTTTTTTACGTTCTTTTTTATCTTCAACCTGAAGCAGGATTTCATTATATTCTTTTAGTTTAATACCTGCCAGTTTCGCAAAGGGATATACTTTTTTTACATATCTGATCAAGCGTTGCATTCTGCGAAATTCACCTCTTTTAACGATTCGATAAGCTGAAACATTTACCTCGTCAAGAATCACAACAGGCACCGTATCTCCATCTACTATTTTAGCATACGAAGCCACTTTATGCTCTTGCGCTTGTACTTTTATAAAAATGAAAGTAAAAAGAAATAATATGAGAATTCGAAGTTTCATGAATCATTAAAATCAATTTCTATGCCAATAATGTTTTTCCTTTCGTATAAAATAAAGTAGGAAACCAATTGAATTACGAAATTAATAATGATGTTTTTCTTAAGCAACCTTTAGCTTTGAAAGATTAGCTTTTTCAAATTTTTGTTTGGCGTAAGATATCGTAACCTTCAAACTTTTTACCGTTTTCTTTGATGGTAATTCAAACATGGCATCTGTTAAAATGGCTTCAATAATCGACCGTAAACCTCTGGCACCTAGTTTAAATTCAATGGCTTTGTCGACAATAAAATCAAGTACTTTATCATCGAAACTAAGCTTGATGTTATCCATCTCAAACAGTTTAACAAATTGTTTGACCAATGAATTTTTAGGCTCGGTTAAGATAAGTTTGAGTGTGCTTCTTTCGAGTGGATTTAAGTGTGATAAAACAGGAAGTCTACCCACAATTTCAGGGATCAGTCCATATTGTTTGATGTCTGAAGGAGAAATGTATTGCAATAAATTATCCTTATCAATTTTTTCTTTTTCCTTGTCAGAACTGTATCCAATCATATTGGTTTGGAGCCTTGAACCAATGATTTTGTCGATGCCATGAAATGCACCGCCGGCAATGAATAAAATATCTTTGGTGTCAATTTTAATCATTTTTTGCTCAGGGTGCTTTCGTCCACCTTGTGGTGGTACATTTACTTCAGAACCTTCCAGAAGTTTAAGAAGTGCTTGCTGAACACCTTCTCCCGAAACATCGCGGGTAATTGAAGGATTGTCACTTTTTCGGGCAATTTTATCAATTTCATCAATGAAAACGATGCCTTTTTCTGCAGAGGCTACATTATAATCTGCCACTTGCAATAAACGGGTTAAAACATTTTCAACATCTTCGCCCACATAACCTGCTTCTGTAAGTACTGTTGCATCAGCAATACAAAACGGAACATCAAGAAATTTAGCAATGGTTCGGGCCAGCAATGTTTTACCGGTTCCGGTTTCACCAACGACAACAATGTTTGATTTTTCTATTTCAACTTCATCAACTTCGTCGCTGGGTTGGGTAATGCGTTTGTAGTGATTATAAACAGCTACGGCCAAAACTCTTTTAGCTTCATCCTGACCGATAACATATTTATCCAAATGTGCTTTTATCTCATTGGGTTTGCTAAGTTTAATGTCAGAAAATTGATCTTTTTCTTTCGCCATCAACTCTTCTTTTATAATCAATTGTGCCTGTTCAACACAATGATTACAAATATGAGCATCCATACCCGCTATTAAGATTCCACTGTCTTCTTTTGCTCTGCCGCAAAATGAACAGTGATCTGTTTTCTGTTTTGACATATTAAAAATTCTTAGCTTTTATTTCTTACCAATACTTCATCAATCATTCCGTATTCCTTGGCCTCACTAGCAGTCATCCAATAATCACGGTCTGAATCTTTCCAAACTTTGGCATATTTTTGTCCACTATGACTGGCAATGATGTCGTATAATTCTTTTTTTAGTTTTTGAATTTCACGAGCAGTAATTTCAATATCAGAAGCCTGACCTTGTGCACCACCCATAGGCTGGTGAATTAAAACGCGAGAATGTTTTAAAGCTGTTCTTTTGCCTTTTTCTCCGGCACATAATAAAACCGCACCCATAGATGCAGCCATTCCTGTGCATATGGTGGCTACATTTGACGAAATATATTGCATGGTATCATAAATACCCAGGCCTGCATAAACAGAACCTCCTGGGGTATTCAGGTAAATTTGAATGTCTTTATTTGCATCAACAGACTCTAAAAATAACAATTGAGCTTGAATAATGTTTGCAACATAATCGTTGATAGGTACCCCAAGAAAAATAATTCTATCCATCATTAATCTTGAAAAAACATCCATTGTTGCAACGTTCATCTGACGTTCTTCAATAATGGTTGGCGAAATATAATTGTCAAGGACAGAAGTATATCTTTCTAAAGTTAAGCTGCTAATTCCTCGCTCTTTGAGCGCATATTTTTTAAATTCGTCTGGATTCATCATCAATTCCTTATTTGATTTGTGTTGCTAATTTAACAAATTCCTCGTAATTGACCTCTTTCTTAGTTTGCTTAATGTTTGATTTAAAGAAGTCTAAAAGTTTTTTATCATAAAGCTGATCGTAAATCTTCTTAACCTCTTCCTGGTTCTGCATCACTGAATTAACAATCTCATTCATGCGGTCGTCATCTTCTTTTACCTCTGCACCTGGCATGGTCATGTTTGTAAAATAACCTTTGATGTGATCTCGTACCTCTTCTTGTTTAACTTCTATATTGTTTCCTTTTACAAGCTTGCTTTCAATCAATTGCCATTTCAATGATTTGATATAGCTGTCGTATTGCAATTCTAGTTGTTCAGGAGTTACTTTATCCTGATTGTTTTCTAATAACCAACGTTTTAGGAATTCGTCAGGAACAGTAATGTTTGCTTTTTCGATCAATGTTTCAACGGCATTATTCATAAACAAACGATCGCTTTCAGCTTCGAATGAAACTTCAGCATCTTTTTTAATGCGTTCTTTTAATTGATCAATATTTTCAATTTTATCTTGAGGATAAACCAATTTAAAGAAATCTTCATTCACCTCTGCAAGTTCAGTTCTGTTAATTTCAGTAATGGTTAACTGAATGTCGTTTTTGTAATTAGCAGCTTCTTCGGTTGAAATCCCCATGAGTGCAGCTACTTCGATGTCGCTCTTAATTGCTTTGGTTGGATTGAAAACTACCTGATCTCCAATTTTAACTCCGGTTAATTTTTTAAGAACTGTTTTCAGTTTGATTGTTTCAAGTTTAAGCTGAGCTGATCCTTTTAACCCTTCTTCATTAACAGCTTTGTCAGCATTCATTTCAACGAAGTCGCCGAACAATACGTCTGTTTCTTCTGAAGTTTCAGGTTTGCTTGTTTTGCCATTTCTGGTTCTTAAATCCGTTAAATATTTTTCAACGATTTCTTCATCAGCTTTGATCTTGTGATATTTTACTTTCATTTTGTCATCAATGCTGATTTCAAATTCGGGAGTTAAACCAATATCAAAAAAGAAATCGAATTTTTCTTGAGTGTCAAAATCCAGCTCTGTAGTTTTTTCCGTGTTTGGTAGTGGGTAGCCGAGGATGTCAATTTTTTCATCAACAATATATTTGTTTAATGATTCGGAGATTAATTTATTAATCTCTTCTGCCAAAACAGCTTTACCGTACATTTTATTTACCATTCCAAATGGGACTTTGCCGGGGCGGAATCCAGGAATATTTGCTTTTCTTTGATAATCTTTTAATACAGATTTTACTTTCTCTTGATAATCTTCTTTAACTAATTCAATCTTGATGATTGCTGTTAGATCGCCTGTATTTTCTTTTGTAATATTCATTAATATTGGATTTTTAAATTTGGAGGTGCAAAGATAAATATAAAATTGATATGATTGGATTTCAAATATTTAAAAAACCTTAGTTCCTGTATGAGGTACTAAGGTTTTAAGTTTGTTGTGCGGATGAAGGGACTCGAACCCCCACGCCTCTCGGCACTAGATCCTAAGTCTAGCGCGGCTACCAATTACGCCACATCCGCATATTGGATTTTTTGCGACTGCAAAGATAGATTTTTTTATTAAAACAATCCTAATTTTTTGAGATAATTTGAGGGTGAGATTCATTAATTTTTCAGAAAAAAGAAATTATACCTGATCGAACTTGGATTTTGTACGTACATCGAGGGCTTCACGCAGACTGTTTCCGAGTAACATAAAGGCTAAAACCATGAGCATGATTGCAATTCCGGGTAAAATGGCCAGGTAAGCTGAGTCTAAAATAATGTAGGCATAGTTTTCTTTGATCATGGTTCCCCATGATGGCATTGGGGGTTGAACGCCAATCCCTAAAAAACTTAAGCCCGCCTCTATTAATATGGCGGAGGCAAAATTTGCTGCAGAAATTACAATAATGGGGCTCATAATATTCGGTAAAATATGATTGAAAATGATTCTGGAATTTTTGAATCCCAATGCTTTTCCGGCTTCCACAAATTCTTTTTCTCGTATAGCTAGAATTTGACCTCTTACGATTCTGGCAATTTCAACCCACATGGTTAAACCCACAGCAATAAAAACCTGCCAAAATCCTCTGCCCAGGGCAAAGGTAATGGCAATGACCAGTAAAAGAGTCGGGATGGACCAGATTACATTAATTAGCCAAACGATTGTTTGGTCGATCCATGAGCCAAAGAATCCTGCAAGTGCTCCCAATAAAATTCCAATTAACAAAGCAATACTTACTGAAATGAAACCAACGGATAAACTAACCCTGGAGCCTATCATTAATCGACTGAGGTAATCTCTTCCATAGCGGTCGGAGCCCAAGAGATAGGTTTTGGTTTTTAGATATTGATGAATGATCAGATTTCTTAATTCATCAATGGATGCTTTCTTTTGAATGGAATTTGTTGTTTGATAAGAAACCATTCCATTTTTTTTATCAAAAGTATAAGTTTTTTTATTGAGGGGATCCACTACATCTGCTAATAAGTAGGTGTGATCTTGTAAATCACCGATCGAGTCTTGTGAATATTCAGTGAGGATAATTTTGTCATCCTTGAATGCATATTTTGAATAGGGGACAAGATCATTTAAAGAGGCTTGCCCAAATAACATTTTTTGAAAAAAGTTAAATTTTTCAATCGATCGGTTCTGTTTTATCTTGATTACTTTAATGCTGCTTCCAGGCTTTAAAGAGGCAAGCTCGAGCGATTGAGCATTGGCATAGGGAGATGAGTCGGGTGCAATTGCATAACCCAAAATTGCAATGATAATCATTAGAATGATGAAAATCAATGAACTTAGACCTATCTTATTTTGCAGAAGTTTTTTCCATGCCAGTTTTGAGAGGGAAGTGCCAGCGATATATTCTTTTCTTTTAAATAGCATGTTGGCTACAAATGTACTTAAAAGACCGATTTGTGCTCTTTTATTGAAGAAATTTTTGGAATAAATATTTTATTAAATAAAAATTATTATCGTATATTTGCACTCCTTAAAAATGGTGATTGTAGCTCAGTTGGTTAGAGCATCGGATTGTGGTTCCGAGGGCCGTGGGTTCGAGTCCCATCTTTCACCCAAATTATTTTTACCTCCCCCAAGAAATTGTGGGAGGTTTTTTTATGTCCAACTTCGTCTACATACTGCAATCATTGAGGAATAGCCAATTTTATATTGGTCAAACAAATAGTATAGAACGAAGATTGGATGAGCATAATAGAGGGAAAAGCAGATCAACAAAAGCCAATCGTCCGTGGAAGTTGTATTGGTGTTGTGAAGTTGGTAGTCGTTCAGAAGCTCTTAGGCTTGAAAGAAGCTTGAAGAATATGAAAAGCAGAAAGAGATTGTTAGAATGGGTTGCACGGAAAAGTGAGAAATAATAAGTGGGCCCCGCAATCATCTTTGATGATGCGAGGGTCCTCGTTACGATCGAAGATCGTTAACGGGATTCGAGTCCCGTTATTGGCTTGCAGCCAAAACGTGGATAAATCCCATCTTTCACCCAAATTATTTTTACCTCCCCCAAGAAATTGTGGGAGGTTTTTTTATGTCCAATTCCTTCTACATATATTATTTATTGAAAAATATTTATCTTTTAGCTTAGACTGAAAAACTAAAGTATATTTGGCTAATATCATATGAATATCATCTTTTATTCAATCGTTTTTAGCTACACAATCAGTCATGGTGATTTTTTATTATCAATTCCATGTTTAAAAATAATTTATTTAAGAGGGTTACCTTTTGTGGTCTAACTGTATTAATAGAACAACTTAAATAGAAAATATCATGGCTTTTAATTATTATTTAGACAACGTAGGATTTATCTCAAGAGATAGCATGAAAGAGATGATTAGTAATCCAGAGTATGGTTTTACTGGATTTATGAGATATAATGGTGGTGAAAGAGGAGCATTTTGCTTCGTGTCTTACCAAAGAAAGACTGTTAAACTGGATGTTATAACTCAATAAAAAACATAAAGAAATCCCATTAAACACCATAATAAAAGCTCCTGAATTATTCAGGGGCTTTTTTATTTAATCTTTCCGGAAAAACCGGCGTTAAAATCTTCCCATTTCTGATTCAGAAATTTATCTTCAGCAAAAAAGTACATGATGGGTTCAAAAGCTTTAGCTTCCATATAACTGGGTACGATCGTAATCAATTCTGATTTCTTACTCATAAAAACATAAGAAGGGTAAGACATCTGTCCGTTAAGTAAAGCCTGAGCCAGTTGATGAGTAGGACGTCTTCCTTTACCTTCGTTGATAAAGTCTGTTCCTTTAAACTTTACAGGCTTGGTGCCTTCGGCATTAAATTTAACAGCATAATAATTGTCATTCATATAAGCTGCAATTTCTGGATGAGCAAAGGTATCTTTATCCATTTTTTTACACCATCCACACCAATCGGTATATACATCAATGAATATTTTTTTAGGCTCTTTTTCTTGCAGTTCAATGGCTTCTTCAAAAGTGTGCCATGTAATTTTTGCATCATTCTCATCCTGAGCTGCTAAATTGATGTTCAGGAAAAGTACAAAGGTTAGTATTGCGATTTTTTTCATTTTTGTTAGATTCTGAGATGATTACTTACTTTAAATTAATCAAATGAATTTGATTGTTAAAAGCTTTGTTTTCATCCTGGTTTATTTAGTTAATGTTCGCGAGTTCTTTCCATCTCTCGCTTAGAGTCTTTTTGTTTCAGACTCTCACGTTTGTCGTAGGTATGCTTACCTTTTGCTAAGGCTATTTCAAGCTTGGCTAAACCTCTTTCATTGATAAATAGTGCAACTGGGATAATGGTAAATCCTTTCTCCTTAACCTTGGTCGACATCTTTTTTAACTCACGCTTGTTCAGTAAAAGTTTGCGATCTCTTTTGGGTTCATGGTTATTATAAGTGCCCATTGTATATTCGGCAATATGCATCGCCCTCACAAAAAGTTCGAGTCCTGTAAATGAGCAATAAGCATCTGACAGATTTGCTTTACCTTCTCTAATTGATTTAATTTCAGTACCGGTCAATTGAATCCCGGCAACAACCCTGTCAATTAAAAAATATTCAAAACTTGCCCTCTTATTCTTTATTCTAATGGTATTGCTCATAATTATTCGATTGCGGCAAAGATAATACTTATGATTATTTTAAAATGCTAAATATGTGTTAAAAAAATCCCGAAGCATAAGCATGCTTCGGGATTGATTTTTTATTCGAATGATAAAATCTATTTGATGTCGCCTAAGATTAGAGGCATTCCATCTTTGCTGTTTCCTATGATTACGATTTTTGAATTTTGTGATTCAGAGAGTCTGATTGTTGCTTCAATTCCTTTGTCTCTTAGAATGTTTGAGGTGATACTTGCACTTAAAACACGGTTTGCAGTCGCTTTTCCTTCTGCTTCAATTCTTTGACGCTCAGCTTCTTTTTTTGCAATCTGAAGCTTGAATTCGTACTCTAAAGATTCTTGTTCTTGTTTCAATTTACCTTCAATTGCATTTTTAATGGTTGGAGGCAAAATGATGGATCGAATCAAAATTTGATTAAGCTGAACATGTTTTTGATCAAGTAGTTTTTTTGTTTCAACAAAAATTTCATCCTGAATTGCATCTCTTTTGGTTGAGTAAATTTGTTCAGGTGTATAACGTCCAATTACGCTTCTTGCCGAAGAGCGCATGGATGGAATAACAACCCTCCGCAAATAATCCATTCCAATATTGCCGTGCAAAAATCCAAGTTCACTATCCAAGGGTTGATACATGCAGAAACGTCAACTCTGATTTCTAGTCCATTAGAGGATAAAACGTTCAGTTCTTCAGCAATTTCTTGCTGACGGGTTTCATAAACTACCATTTTGTTCCATGGTGCGATAAAATGAAATCCTTCATCATAAGTGTTTTCTGTGTCGATTCCTCCTCCAAAAGTTCGGAAAAGTACGCCCCCGTGACCAGCTTCAATGGTTACGGTCATCCTACTCCAGAATATAATAAGGAGGATAACAGCTAAAATAATCAAGCCGACAGGTAAAACTTTTTTTAGGTTAATTTCTTCTTGTTGTGCCATAATATTATTATTTGTTGGTTTAGTTTGAATGAATGAAAGGTAAGACTAGCAAATTTAATAAATAAAAAGCATGCTCCTACATTTTATTCGTGAGACTCAAATTTCAAAAGCGTAGCGTAAGGAAATTTGAAAGATGAACGAATCCCGATAGCAGAGCGTATCGGGATAAAAAATGTTGTGTGTTATTAATAACCGACATATCCGGTTGGCTAAAGTTGATTTTTTATAAGCTCAATCTAAAACTTTAAAGACAATCCGGCCATAAAATTAATTCCTGCCTGAGGGAAATATCCGTCCATGGCATATTCTTGTCCACCACTGAAATATCGATAGACCCAGGCATTGGTTTCGTATTTCTCATCAAATAAATTATTTAACATCAGGCGGGCTGTAATTCCTTTGAGGTGTTTGCTTGGAATTTTAAGCTCAAAATGAAGATTGTTAACAAAATAGGGATCAAGACTTCTTTCTGTATTTGCTGTATTGTCGATGTATTGCCTGCTCACATATTTTGAAATAAATCGAATTTGAAAATCTTCTGAAGCTTTTAGATTGAAACTAGAACCAGCAATTACTGAAGGAGAAAAAGACAAAGTCGTTTTTCCGATGTTTTCAGGTATTTGAGTATAAGGAGGACTCCAATTATCAACATAGCTTATAAAATCTTTGATTTTATTTTCGCTAAAAGAGGCGTTTAATTCCCAGCTTAATGAAGAGGTGATTAGCACTCCTCCATTTATCTCAAGGCCCATTCTGTAGCTCTTGTCGGCATTGGTCATGATGGCAGCTCCAACATCATTAATTTCACCTGTTTGAATCAATTGATCTCTATAATACATATAATAAAGGCTGGCATCGAAAGATAAATTGGGGGTTTTGTAGCTGTAACCCATTTCCCAATCAAATAGTCGTTCACTTTTAGGATGGTGTGTGGCATCTGCATCTCGGTAATTACTGCGGCTTGGCTCACGGTGCGAAACTGCTATGGAAGCATAAAGATTGCTCTTTTGGTCAATATCAATGTAAATTCCTGCCTTTGGATTGAGGAAATTAAATTTATTGTTTTGGGAAATGTCCCTTAAATCATCATGGATTCCATCAATGTCGTAACGAATATTCCGATATTGAACATCTCCATAAAGGCTGACCTTATCACTGGCCTGAACTGTTATTTTTCCGAATATGTTGAAATCTTGTTTGTCACCGGTATTCATATACCAACGATGTCGGTAATCGGCATTGCCTGCAAATTGAGCCCAAATAACTTCGCCAAAATGGTCTCCTTCAAATTTATTCCAGGCACCACCGAGGATGGCATTTAAGTTCTCGTCTTCATATTTTAAAGAGTAGGTGAGGCCATAAAAGTTATTATCAAGCCATTTTTGTTGAATCAAATCAGTTTCCTCAATGGTGGTTCCATTGATTACATAAGGATCAAGCTGATAATCTTCAAAATCCCTTCCTTCTTTATATTGCTCATAATAACCTTCGCCATGGGTGTAGTGAAGGGCTGTGTTTAATAGTAATTTGCTGTTTATTTTTTGTGAAAAAAGTAGCTGGTAGTGATCTTGTTGGTAGTTGTCGGTTTCGTTTTCATAAGTGTATGGATTGAAAGTCCGATCTGTTTCTAGTTTATCTTTTGGTACACCACTCCATGCCTGATACGTTCTTTCTTTACCCGAAAACATATTGAATTTGACGATGCTTGATTTTCCGTAATAGGCACCTGAAACAAAATAGGATTTCAGATCAGAAAATGCACGATCGATAAAACCATCGGAAGTGATTTTAGAAACACGCCCATCAAAAGTAAATTTACCATTGATGAGACCTGAACCAAAATTTAAATTGTTTTTAAAGGTATTGAAGGAGCCTGTGCTGCTGTTTACTTCAGCATAAGCTTCGTCTCTCATGTTTAGGGTTTCGATATTAATACTTGCCCCAAAAGCAGCTGAGCCATTGGTTGAAGTTCCCACTCCTCTTTGAACCTGAACACTTTCGATAGAACTTGAAAAATCAGGCATGTTTACCCAAAATACACCATGAGATTCAGGATCATTCAATGGGATCCCATTTAGCGTAACATTAATTCGGGTGATGTCAGTTCCTCGAATACGAATTCCTGTATAACCGACTCCTGCCCCGGCATCAGAAGTGACTAACGTTGATGGGATAGATTGAAGCAAGTAGGGGATGTCCTGACCCAGATTCTTATCTGCAATTTCATCTTTTGCTACGCTCGAGAAAGTCGTTGGACTTTTTTCTCCAACTCGGGTAGCAGAGATTATTACTTCATCCTGAAGAACAGTATTAAGCTCTAATTCGAAATTTTTAACCGTATTTTTTGAAATTTGTACAAAGCCGTTATAAGACTTAAAACCTAAGTAACTAATTGAAATTTGATAGCTGCCAGCTTTTAAATTCTGAATTACATAATTACCACTTAAATCAGTAATGGTTCCAGTTGTAGATTGATTGATAGAAACATTGGCTCCGGGAAGACCTTCGCCTGTGTTTTTATTGGTGATTTTTCCTGTTAAGGAAAATTGAGGAAAAGCGAGTACAGGGATCATTGCCAGTACTACTAAAAATTTAAATTTGTTTTTCATTACATTGATTTTTTACGTTTATAAAAAACCAACAGAGGAAAATATAAATCGTTGATAATTTCCCTACGCCGGCATTATCCGGATCAGGTTATACGAGTATGTTCTCAGCCTTTCATTTTTTAGGCACCCCTATTGGAATAGTTTATGCAAAGTTAATATTTAATTTTTAATCCCATAAGAAGCGTGGTGTTTTTAAGATTTCCTGTCTCCATATTTTCATTCAAATTTTTCCATACTTTTGTTGATATGAAAATTCTTATCCTAAACGGGCCAAACCTGAATCTGCTTGGAAAACGCGAGCCGGAAATATATGGCAATAAAGGCTTTGAGGCTTTTTTTGAGCAACTGAGAATGCAATTTCCTCAAGCTGAAATTGAATATTATCAGTCAAATGTTGAAGGTGAAATGGTAAATAAGCTTCAGGAAGTGGGTTTCACTTTTGATGGAGTTGTTTTGAACGCAGGCGCATATACCCATACTTCTGTGGCCATCGCTGATGCAGTAAAAGCCATTACTACAGATGTTGTTGAGGTGCACATTTCCAATGTATTTGCCCGCGAAGAATTCAGACATATTTCCTTAATCGGCCCTGTTGTTAAAGGTTCTATTAGTGGCTTTGGTTTAGATTCCTATCGGCTGGCTTTAGAAAGTTTTCTGAAAGTTTAACTTTTCGTACAGATTCTAAATCTTTCTTGTTTATTATTTTTAGATATGTTTTATTTTGAAAACTTATCGGCATCCAATTCGGTAAAATGTTTTTTGCCGTGTAAGAAATGATCAAAAGCAATATTCGAAAAATACATACAACTTACATTGTTTTGCTCAATGGCTCTTCGTTTTTGCTTTAAATGATTATAGTTTTTGTAAAAACTAAGATGAGCTCGGGTAACCGCCCACAAATCTTTGACCCCGCCTTGCATTAAAAATTTCATAGCAGCTATGGCATCTAAAATCAATCTTGCTAAAATGGTTTTTAAAATTCTTTGACGCGGTAAATTCTTATACATCAACGAAAAATTATTCCTGAAATTTAAATATGTTTTACGTGATGAGCTTTTAGGTAAGGTGCCTCCACCTACATGAAATACCATCGATTCAGGGCAATACATGATTTTATAACCTTCGTTTTTAAACCGCCAGCATAAATCTATTTCCTCCATGTGTGCAAAGAAATCATCATCTAGGCCACCAAATTTATGATACAATTCAGCCCTGACAAAAAAGGCTGCTCCTGTTGCCCAAAAAATTTCAATAGCATCATCGTATTGGCCTTTGTCTTCCTCTAAAACCTGAAATACACGCCCACGACAGAACGGGTATCCATATTTGTCAATAAATCCACCAGCAGCACCTGCATATTCAAATTTTTTTGGTTCGTAATACGATCTTATTTTAGGTTGACAAACTGCAATGTTCGAATCCTGATCCATTATCTCAATTATTGGTTTGATCCAGTTTTCGGTGACTTCAATGTCTGAATTCAACAAAATGTAATATTCAGCTTCAACTTCCTTTAACGCTTGATTATAGCCTGCTGCAAATCCACCATTGCTTTTGTTCTCAATAATCCGAACTTCCGGGAATTCGGTTTTAAGCAAGGCTACTGAATCATCAGTTGAGGCATTATCAGCAACGATAATTTCAGCATCGTTCTGGCTGAATTTAATTACATTGGGAAGGAATTTCTTTAAAAATTTCCGTCCATTCCAATTTAAAATGACTAGGGCAGTTTTTTTCAATTTATTCGTTAATTAGATTTTGTATCCTTTTCATATTTCCATCGACGGTGAGACCAAAGCCAATTGTCGGGATGTTTGTAAATTGATTGTTCTAAATGGTTAATATAGGTGTCAATAATTTGGTATTCTTTACATTGTTTAGGGTTGTCGGTTATTAAAGAAACTTCCGCTTCATAATATCCTCTTTTTACCCTTTGAATGTCAAAATATACAACTGCTAAATTAAGAGATTTTGCCATCTTTTCTATCCCTAAATAAAAAGGTGTTTCACGATATAAGAAAGGAGCCCAATAATTTTGATCGCTTTTTAATGGGCTCTGATCTGCAGCCATGATTGAAGCTGTGCATTCATCTTTGTGATGCACGAGGGTTCTGAGTGTGTGGGTGTATTTTATAGGTATGAATCCAAACTTCGAACGGTTTTCGTTCATGAATTTATTAAAGAAGGGATCGTTGAGTGGCTTAGCCGGGCCAAAAACTTTGAAATTATTTTCGGACGCAAGTTTCGGGCCGAGCCATTCCCAATTTCCAATGTGTCCAATTGTAACCAAAATACTTCTGTTATTCTCGTATAGGTTATCAATTACCTCAGGATTTTTAATTACGAAGCGTTTGTTAAGTTCTTTTCCAGAAATTTTCCCAAGTTTAATAACTTCAAAAAACAGATCGCAAAAATTGTGATAGAACTGTTTCGCAGTTTTATGGATTTCCTTTTTATCTTTTTTTGGGAAAACATTAATTAGGTTTTGATAAACAACTTTTTTTCTATAACCCACTAAATAGAATATAACCAGATAGAAAAAGCCGGATTTTAAATACAGCAAACGCATAGGTAGCCTCGATAACAGGGATGCAAACAACAAGAATAACTTTTGTATTATGATCATGAGTTTAGAGGCGATTAATAGAATTAACAAAAATACATTCTATTTTTTACATACCTCAATAAAAGATGAAAAATGAGTGTAATTGCGCATAAATAGGAGAAAAAATAATTTTTTTTCAAAAATATTTGTTGAATTAAAAATTATTGTACTTTTGCAGCGGAGAATTGGCAGAGTGGTCGAATGCGGCGGTCTTGAAAACCGTTGAGGGTCACACCTCCGGGGGTTCGAATCCCTCATTCTCCGCAAAAAAAAGCTTTCAGGATTTCCTGAAAGCTTTTTTTATTTATATCGTTTTGAAGCCCGTATGGAATTGTTCTTCATACTGGGAAATGGTTTTGATTGAGAGATGACAATTCTATTTATGAATTGAAGTCTTTCATGACATTTGCCGGAGCCCGATTGTTTTTAATTTCATTAACCATAAATTCCATGGCAGGGGTAATGTGCTCAAAAAACATTTTGTACGATTCACATAAATAATTTAAGCCTGGCTCGCCATCGGGTGTTTTTAAAAAACGATGCTTAGGGCATGCACCATGGCAGGCAAATAGGTATTTGCAATCTAGGCAATGTTGAGGTAAACTGTCAAATTTGTAATTGCTAAAATCGGATTGTTTTTTTGAATGAAGCATTTCTGCTAATGAATGGTTTTTAATGTTTCCCAAACGGTATTTATCATAAACAAAATGATCGCAATTGAATAAATCACCATTGTGCTCCATTACGGCAGTCATTCCGCAGGTTTTTTCAAAAACGCATAGTCCGGGTGGTTCACCATACCAGTTGGCCAGGCTTACATCAAACAATTGAACGTAATGTTTTCCAACATCTTTCTTTACCCATTCATCAAAAATGGAACATAAAAACTTACCAAATTTATGCGGATTTACCGACCATTCTGTTAGCTTAGCTTCTTTTTTGTATGACTGATCTACCAATTGAAGTTTTTCGTGCGCCAATGCATTTCTTTCAACAATGGGTATGAACTGCATATAAGTGCTTCCTATGGCTTTCAAAAAGTTATAAACTTCCAAAGGGAATTCAGAAGTTAGATTATTAACCACTGATAAGGTGTTAAACTCAACCCGATATCTGTGCAGCAATTCAACGCTTTTCATCACCCGATGAAAAGTAGGATGTCCCTGTTTTGTTCTTCTGTAGTAATCGTGAAGTTTTTCGGGCCCATCAACTGAAATTCCTACCAAAAAGTTATTGTCGCTAAAAAACTTACACCAATTTTCATCAATAAAAGTTCCATTGGTTTGAAAAACATTATTGATTTGTTTGTCGCCAGCATATTTCTTTTGCATGGCCAGGGCTTTTTTATAATAATCAATTCCTAAAATTCCGGGTTCACCACCTTGCCAAACAAAATTTATAACATCCACATCCTGCTCTTGAATGTATTTTCGGGTAAATTCTTCTAAAAGATCTTCCTCTAGTTTAAAATTGGAGGTGTTGGGATAAAGATTTTTTTTCTCGAGATAATAGCAATAAGTGCAATTTAAATTACATACTGACCCAATCGGTTTTAACATTACTGTGAAGGTTCGGGCCCCTTTGTATTTTTTTAAGGCCTCATCAAAAGATATGGTTTCTGCTCTTACTGCCATGTTTTGAGTTTATTAAGTGCTTGACTTTTTACTTTTAAAAATGAAAATTTACCTGGGGTAATAATAATCAAAAACCCCAAGTAAATTTAAAATGAATAATCTTTTAATCCAGTTTTTTTAGTTATTCGGAACAGCTGCTCTCCAGCCTTCATTTAGTTTTTCAGAAAGAGTTTTAATGAGTTCTTTGTATTCAGCTTTATTTGCTAAATTTTTATTTTCTTGAGGATCGGTATCATGATCATACAATTCACTCTCGATATAAGCTTCTCTGGTTTTATTCTTTTTATCCCACTTATACCATTCAATATAACGATATTTATCGGTACGCATGGCGTAACCCATATTTTCAACTTTAATGTTTACAGTACGTGAATATTGACCGGTTAAAAACTGACTAAAGGCCGCTGATTTCCATTCCTTATCAGGGTTTGCTAACAATGGGACCATACTGGTTCCTTGTAAATGAGAAGGAATTGGGAGGTCATTCATATCACATAAGGTTGGATAAATATCAACGAACTCTGTTAAAGCATTGCTATGCGCTCCTTTGGCAGCTACACCAGCTCCTGCAACAATCATTGGTACATGGGTGTCAATTTCATAATTTGTTTGTTTACACCAACCATTATGTTCTCCAAGTTTCCAGCCATGGTCGCCCCAAAGGACAATGATGGTATTGTCTGCCAACCCAAGTCTGTTTAATTCATCAACAAGTCTGCCTATTTGTGCATCAGTATAAGATACAGCGGCATAATAACCGTGTTTTTGCTTCCTTTGTCTGTCTTTATCCCATGGTTGTTCTGTTGGTAAGGGTAAATCTTTACAATCAGAATAACCTCTTAATTCTGCATCTCCATAAACGGCATAATAAGGACTGTCTTTTGGAGGATATTGGTTATCAGCCAAAGGTATCTCATCCCTATCATACATATCCCAATATTTTTTAGGGGCATTAAATGGGAGGTGGGGTCTGTAATAACCAACAGACAAGAAAAAGGGTTCTTCCTGATCTTTTAATTCGCGCATAACTTCAATAGCACGGGTTGTTTGAGCTCCATCATAATAAAAATCATCATCAACATCTGCCATTTCAGTAGCGTTACTTTTCACATACCAATAACCCAATTGATCTTTTGTCTTTCCAGCTTTGATTTTATCTTTTACCAACTCATCGTTTAACTTTATATTTTCTTCCAGGGCATAAACAGCATCCGGATCAAACGGAAAACCTGGTAGATTTTCAGGAACTACCGACCAGGAAATGGTATCTGGGTCATTGTTATGGAATGCTTTACCAAAACCAACAGTTGTGTAACCATTTTCTTTAAAATACTGTGGTAGCGTTACTACATCCGGCACATTGTCTCTGAAATGTGTTTGTAAATCCCATACCTCGATTGAATCAGGGCGCAATCCAGTGAGCAAACTTGCTCTTGATGGATTACAGATGGCCTCCTGGCAATAAGCACGATTAAAAACAACTCCTTGACGTGCAAGTCGGTCAATATTGGGTGTTTTTATATTTGGATCTCCATAACATCCCAGCTCAGGTCGAAGATCATCAACGGGTATAAACAAAACATTGTATTTTGTTTGGGCTTCTCCGTCATTTTTTGATTCATTTTCTTTTACAGCGCACGAATTCATGGCAATCAAAGATGAAATGGGGAGTAAAAGTAAACTTTTGTTGTATTTCATGATTTATTAATTAAGTTATATGTTTTACTTTGATGAGTCAACTAATCGATACCATTTTTATTAATACAAGGTAAAATCTAAACACCCTATCCTTTAGCAGTAAATTACACCTATTTAATATGATATACCAAAACGAAAATTTGAAGTCAGTGATTCCAGCTTAACCCCAAAACCTATCCATTTAAACAGATTTTTGCTAATGTCAAATAGCAGATGTTCAAGACTTATAATCCAAAGATATAAAATATTATATAAAAAAGGAATAAATATAGAATAAAATATACATTACATTACTTGCATTTGAAATGTAAATTAAGTCATACTTACAGATAGCGTAGTAATGGTCGTTAAAACAAAAGATAAATAATTAATTTTATTTGTCTGTTTGTTTTGTAATCACAAATTTCGAATGTAATATTTTATCTTCTTGTACAACTTTTAAGAAATAGAAACCTGAAGGTTGATCATTTAAGTCAATACTTAATACTTTGGCATTTGTATTAAAATAATTGTAAACAATGCTGCCGAGATTATTATAGATGTAGATTTGTGAATTTCTATTTAACTCAATTTTAAACTCTCCATTGTTTGGATTTGGATATATCAACAAGTCCTCATCTTTTTTGAAATTTTTAACACTAGTGGTTATGGTATCAATTGAAAATACTTCCTCCAGGGCTGAATACATTTTTGCCCATCCATATTCATCTGCTCTGAGTTTGTAACGTTCTTGTTCAATGTGAACAAATCTTCCTTCAGAAACAGTGGCATTTTCATAACAAGGATCCTGACTTCCATTAATATATCTTCCCTGGGTATTGCTGAATGCAATAAGTCTAGTCCAAGTATCATCAATGTGAGCACTTTTAAAAGTCAAGCTTGGATCTGCATGTTCCAAACCTTCCTGTATCAATGAAACATAATCGTTTTCAGGTGTAAATCGGGTACCATTACTCATGATCACGTAAGGATCAGAACTTCTTTTACCAAAACCATGAAGTTGAACAAAGACGGAAGTTTCAGAACGATTAAATAAAAATTCAGTAGTTTTCTGAAAAACGGATTGGGTGTTGTGAGGATTGTCAGAAATTCGATAGGGAGAAGAAGTACCACAAACAGAGGTTGTACCCGAACAATCAGAATATTCGGAATGATTACAGCGATGAGTGCCACTAATAAAAAGGGCAGCTGGTATTAATTGTTTAAAACAATAGATTCCCTGATAACCTGTATTTATATCATACTCAGGATGGGGAGCCTGAATAATTAAATTGCTTCGAAGCGCATTGTTACTCAGCACATAGGTTCCCCAGTAATTTGATTGTGGAAGTTTCTCCTCAATGATGTAAAACGAATTGTTTGATTGAATTGTGGTATCAGTCATGTGGGTAATCTGGTAGTTGAATAAAGCTGCAAAACTTCTTGCCGATTCCAAGTCGGAGGCAAAAATTTCATTCAGCATATTGTTCCACGAATTCAAATCTGCATCATCGGGTTGCTGAAAATGATCACCATAACTTCCGGGCAAATCCTCTATTAAATTATTTAAGTAAATTTCGATATCTCCACTGATGCTTTGCGAAAATGAGAGCTTAAAACAAAGCAAAATAAAAACTAACAGGATATTCCTCATAATAATCTATTTAATAATAATTGAATGTTCGTTTACTTTTGAATAAAGCAATCTTCGATTCATGTTGAGGTATTCAGCTGTTTTAGATTGATTGTAGTTGTTTATTTTAAGGGCTTCGGTGAGTAGTTTTTTCTCAATATCTGCAATGATGGCTTTAAATGAATATTTATCGTTTAGGTAAGAATGCAAGGTTGCATTCAGATTGGTTCTTCTGTTGGTTTCATGTGGTAGTTTATCTATCCTAACAATATTATCAGTGGTCATAATGACAGCGCGATGAATGGTGTTTTCCAACTCTCTGACATTACCCGGCCAATGGTAATCATTGATGTTTTGCATACTTTCTTCATGCAGAATCAATTTTTGATTTGGGCTGTGTTTCTGAAAAAAGTAGTCGATTAAAACGGGGATGTCATCCGGGCGATCACGCAAAGGTGGAATGTTAATTCGGGCAACATTTAATCTGTAATATAAATCTTCTCTGAATTTTCCTTCTTTAACTTCCGTCTCAATATCTCTATTGGTAGCTGCGATAATTCGCACTTTAACTTTAAGAGGAGAAGTGCCGCCCACTCTGAAAAATGATTGTCCCTGGATAATTCTTAACAAACGGACTTGTAGTGAAGGTGGCATGCTGTTAATTTCATCCAAAAAAACGGTTCCTTCATTGGCCAATTCAAACAATCCTTTTCTTTGTGAATCGGCTCCGGAGAAAGATCCTTTTTCGTGGCCAAAGATTTCACTTTCAAGCAAAGATTCTGATAAGGCTCCGCAGTTAATTTTCACATAAGGTTTATCTGTTAAATGTGAATGTCGTTGTACAGCATCAGCAATGAGTTCTTTCCCTGTTCCGCTTTCACCCTGTATCAAAACCGATGCATCGGTAGCAGATATTCGGCCAATTGTCTTGAATATCTCCTGCATTTTTGAGTTCTTCGAAACAATTTTTGAACCTTCTTCCGATTCAGAATGTGAAACTTTGTCTCTTAACTGTTTCAATTCTTTTAAAAGTTCATTATGCTCAAGAGCCCTTTGAATTACCATTAAGAATTCTTCTAATTCAAAAGGTTTTTCCAAATAATCGAATGCGCCCAGTTTCATGGCCTCAATTGCTTTTTCACTGGTGCCGTATGCTGTTAACAAGATGCAAGGTAAATAGGCATGCTCATTTTTTGTTTGACTCAAAACATCCAGTCCGCTCATTTTAGGAAGGTTAATATCTAAAAGAAGTAAGTCCAGTTTGGTCTTTGAGATGATTTCAATAGCTTCTTCGCCGCTCTCGGCTTCCAAAAGATTGTAGCCTTTCATCGAAAGTAAATCCACAATGTTTCTACGCATTGAAGCTTCATCATCTACTATAAGTATTGTTTTTACATCATTCATTTTTTCTGTTTTAAGCAGATTGTTGTTTTATGGGCAAAGAGATTATACATTTTGCTCCTCCCTTCTCAAGGTTTTCATATATAATTTCTCCATTATGGGCTTTTACAATTTCACTGGAGATTGATAATCCGAGGCCTACGCCAGAAGCTTTTGAAGTTGTAAAAAGTTCAAACATCTTACCATAAATGTGTTCAGGAATTCCTTCACCTTCATCAATGATTTCAATAATCAATGCATTTTTATTGGTGTTAAGTTTTGTTATGATATTGATTTTACCACCAACAGGCATGGCTTCCATGGCATTTCCAATAACATTGATGAAAATTTGCTGGGTTGAATTTGCATCTGCCTCAATGTTTACAGCCCCTTCATCTTTAATAATGAAATGAACATCTGAATTGTTTTTTTGAATTTGAAGTATTTTTACCGTTTCTTTAATTTGCTCCAAAATGTTGGTGCTTGACATCTTTTTATTGATTGGTCTTGAAAAAATGAGCAATCGTTTAATTAAATTCGACAAACGGTTGGTTTCGTTTACGACCAAGTCCATGGCATTTTTAGTAATAAATTCTCTAGAATCTGTATTCTCCTGTTTTTGCATTTGTTGCCACATTTGTACGCGGGTTTTTATAATTGCCAAAGGTGTTCTCACTTCGTGAGCCACACCGGCAACAATACGACCAATCGAAGCCATTTTTTCTCTTTGTAATAATTTAAACTCCAGACTTTGCCTTTGTTTGTTTCCCTTCTCCAGCTTCACTAACGAAGAGTTGATAGCATTAACAATTTCGCTAAACATTTTACCCCTATGCTGTAATCGATAATTGGGATCATACTGAATTTTTTCGAGTTGAATCCGAATGGATTGTATGTTGGCTCGTATTCGATACATAAACTGAAGTACGACCAATAAGCTGATGATTAGTAATATTGCCGTTATATTTATTACATTTTGTAATTTAATGAGTGGTAATTCACGCTCAATATGAATTCGGACCCAGATGGAACCAACGGCTTCATTATTATAAGTGATAGGAATGGTCATTAAGGGGAAAACTGCCGGATCAAACCCATGCAGCTCAATATAGTATTCTTCGAAAATGATGCTTTTTAGACATTGCTCTCTGATGATGTTGAAAGAACGAGGGGGCGGTCCATAAACGGGTTTCGGCGGTGTTGATGTTGGATAACCATAACCCAAAAACTTATCTAAATTGCTAAAATAAAAACCTCCCTCTAATCCTTCATGATCCGATAACACATCTTCAGTGATTCGCGATAAGATGAGGTCAATATCTGTAAATAGTGAATTTGAATACTCAGGAATGTTAAATAGTTCCTTATCTCCGATGTCAGCAATAATGTCTTTTGAAATATGTAATAATTGACGTGCTTTTGCGTTGCAAAGATTTGAATTTTTTGTAACTGTTGTTTTTTGCCAATTGTTAATGATGTTAAAAGAGATTAATAATAGAATGATAAGTACAATGGTAAAAATAATACCATTTTTAAGGTAACTTTTTTTAATTCCTTCTATTTCAATCTTCATATCAATTGGTTTTTAAAATGTGTAAATGATAAAAGAATGAACAAAAGTACAGCTTTTCAATTTTAAAATAAATCTGTAACAATTTGATACTCCATTAATGCTTTTGATGCAGCGATTGATTCTTTCGCCAATAATTTTGAAATTGATTCCTGGCTTTGTTTGTCTATCTTCACTTTCGAGATAATTTGAATCTTTATATTGCTTTTTTTAAGGTCTTTTGTTGGTTTTTTATTTAGAAGAATTCTTGCCATCTGATTGTTTGGATTAATAAGCGCTTTTGGCATCCTTCCTGAAAAATCAAATGCGTTTAACCATAAATTTGTTGCATACCCAAAATGGGTGCAGTTTAAACTTACGAACAATTCTTGATCTGATTTACTTGCTTTTTCGAGGGCCTCATCAACATAAGACATAATTAACATTTCAGTGTCTTCGCCAGAAGGATCAGTTTCAATATATTTTTGCAATTGAGGGCAAGCTTTTGAGACGATTCGTTGTGGATCAATTCCATTTTTTATTAAACCTATAGGATATGAGTTTTCTTCAATGGTTGTTTCAGTTCCAAAAATGATTACCTCAGAATTTTTACTTTGATCCAATTTTTGCTGAATTTCATTTACACCAATTTCAACGATGCCGATGATGGGTATTTTTGTAGTTTTCGAAAAATCGGTTTCATTAAGAATGGTAGAGAGTGTATTGCAAGCTACCAAAATCAAATCAGGTTTAAACTTATTGTACATCCCTTCCAGTGCTTTGTTAAAGGTACTAACCTTCTCGTCTCTGCTGCCTAGCGCATTATATCCTCCACTTTCACTAAAAAGTGCATTTGCAAAAATTAAATTAATATTTTTAAAATGGCCTGAGTTTCTCATAAGATTTTCCATTTCTGCAAGTACAGATAAACCACCCAATCCTGAATCTGTGATAACAACTGTAATATCATCTTTTTTGTAAAGGGATTTTAGGTCTTTATTTTGGGCATTGAGTTGAATGCAAGTAAAGAGTGAAAAAATTGCAATAAGAACAAGTTTGTTTTTCATTCCTGGAAGATTTTAAATTTTTTGTCTGATTTAATAAACCCTATGAGCCATGCCAGCTCATAGGGTTTTGTTAACTTATTATTAATGCACAATCATACCGGAAATTATAAACCCGGATAACTCCCTGCATTAGGGGAAGTAGGTATGAAAACATGGGTGTTATTTGGAATATTTGTATCCATAATAATTTTTGTTTTCAATTTTTTAATCCTTATTGAAAAATCCAAAGGGTTTGATTGTTATCTACACCAGATGGACAATTAGGATTGTATGAGATTTCGCTTTGAGGATAAGGGAATCTGGCTGGAATTTGACCAGCACCGCTAACAGTTGTTAGTGCTGGAAAGCCTGTTCTCCTGTAATCATCATAAGGAACTACGGTTGAATACATTGCAAGATACTTTTGATTCATGATTTTCTCAAGACTGATGGAACTTCCATCTTCAGCATTGATATTGGCATCTAACCAGCTTGTATTTGCACTTCCGGTAACTTTCATTACAGAAGCAGCAACTGCTTCTTTATATGCATCTGCAGCTGCATCAGCTGAATTTTGTCTGAGCAAACATTCTGCTTTGATAAATTGCATTTCAGCATATGAACTTAATACAACGGGTGCATCAGCAGAGTTGTTGTAACTACCAAGACCAGAGGCGTCTGAAATTTCACTACCTGCCGGGCTACCTATGTATTCTCCACCAATTGTTTTGGCATAAAAACCCAACCTAGGATCAGAAGTGTTTTGCAACATGTCAATAAATGTTTTACACATTTTGATGTCATTTCTGTAGGATGAGACGGTTGCAAATTGATACATTGGACCAGCTTCTGCATTGCTTGTTCCAAATCCCATTTCAAATGCATCTGAAGACGTAAATGAATTGCTAATATAGGTCAATGCATTTTGGTAGTCTTTTTGATATAAAGCATATCTTGCCCTAAGTGCGTAAGCTGCCTTAATCCAAGAAGTTTTATTGTTGTTATAGATGATATCTCCTGCAAGAGGTACATAATTATCGTCAGATCCCAGATCTATGATTGCTTGAGCTAAAAGACCATCTATGCTCGCATAAATATCTGCCTGGCTATCAAAAACTGGTGTTATGACAGCTTCGTTTCCTTCAAATGCTTCAGAATAAGGAATGTCACCAAATAAATTGGTCATGGTTCCAAGGCTCATCGCCATTACTACTCTGGCCACTCCCGCATAATGTGGAGAATCTTGTTCACCAGCTTTTGAAATAAGTCTAGATGCATCCATCATGGGTTGATAATACATTCTTCTCCACATATCGTTTACATCAGAAGCAGTCATAGAATAATGTGATTCGCTGAGAGATTGTCTATCTACACCATTTAAGTATTGCAAATAAATATTTGTTGATTTAACAGCTCTGGTTCCTCCTACCTGATAAGACATAGAGAGTTCCATGGTTGGAACCAATAGTTCCATTGGAACATCAGAAGGAACATCCGGATCGATATTCATGTCAGTATCAATCCATTTCTCGCATCCGGTGATAAGCAATGTGAGTGTCACCAGAAAAGCAATATTATATTTAAATATCTTTTTCATATTTTTAATTTTTATGGTCATCATTTATTAATTAGAATGAAATCTTTACACCAAAAAGATATGATTTAGAAGCAGGGCTTGAGAAATAATCAAAACCTTGTCCGTTTGTTGCTCCATAAACACTAACTTCTGGATCTCCACCTTTATAAGGAGTTAATACAACAAGATTGTTACCGGTTGCGTAAACTTCAACATTATCCAATCCTATTTTTGAAACCAAAGCTTTGTTAAAAGTATATGATAAAGTAATTTCTCTTAATTTAACAAAACTTGATTCTTCTAAGGCTTGTGTAGCAGCTCCGTAGTTGGTAAATCTGTTTTCTCCTTTGTACCAGCTTTGGTCTTTATAAACTTCAGTTGTGTTGGTTACACCAGAGGATACAACATTCCCGTCAGAAATATGTCCATAAACACCATCAAAAACGAAAGGAGTTTCTCGGCCTTCTGTTTCTTTTGACATTCCGTAATAATCTAATACAAATCGGGTTCCGTTATTCATATAACCACCTTCTTTGATATCTATCAAAGCTGTTAATGTAAATCCTTTGTAGATAAAAGTATTATAGATGTTCATGGTCCAATCAGGAGAAACTTTTCCTAATGGTACAACATTATCTTTGTCGGTCCATGGATATCCATCAGGATGAGAATCGGTTGGATCATCATTGATCAATACATTGCCATCGGCATCACGAAACCAGTCAGTACCGTAAATAGTTGCATAATCCTGCCCTACAGCTGCATTAATTTGCACTTTAGAGTCTCCATTCAAAGTAAGAAGATCGATGCCTTCTGCCAAAGCAGTAACAGGATTTTTCATCTTAGTGAAATTAGCTCGAATATCCCATTGGAATTCTGAAGTTCTAACCGGACTTGCATAAACACTTAATTCGATTCCTTTACTTTCCATAGATGCTGCATTCAGATACATATTTGTAAATCCTGAACAAGCTGCAATGGTCACAGGTAAAAGTAGATCAGTATTTTTATTGAAGAAATAAGATGCGTCAAAACCTAATCTGTTTTTTAAGAATTTCAATTCTGTACCTACTTCAAAAGAGGTTTGAGTTTCATGTCTTAATTCTGAGTTTCCAACGGTATTTCCAACTGTATATCCAGCAGTTCCCATAAATGGGAAGTTAATTCCACTGGTATAATAGTCGTCTGCACTACCTGATCCGTAATATGAAGAGGTTCTATATGGATCAGCAATATTTGCTGTTTTTGCCCAAGAAGCTCTTAGTTTACCAAATGAAAGCACTTCACTGTCTTTTAGTGCAGGTAATTCTGAGAATAAGAATGATCCGCTAAAAGATGGGAATAATGCTGATAAATTATCTTCTGGCATGGTTGTAGACCATTCGCTACGAACTGTCATGCCTAAGTATAACATGTTTTTATAGTCCACACTTAAATCGGCAAACAATGCAGCAGTTCTGTAATTACTGGTACCATTACTTGTTTCCTGTAAACCGGTATTGTCAAGATTATAAAGACCAGGGATGGATAAACCATCTGTACTTGAAGTGAGGTAGTTGTAATTTTGTTGGTACATGTTTTGACCCAGATTCAGATTGAATCCTAAATCTTCATTAATTCTTTTCTTAATACTAATCATCAGATCAGAATTAAATATCATGTGATGTTCAGTCCTTAATCTTAGATCACCGTCTCTATGGCTTGGACTGTTCCAATTGTAAATTTCCTCAAACTCCCTTTGATACCAGTCAATACCTGCATTGTAAGATACAGAAATCCAATCGTTGATTTCAGCTTTTACAAAAGCATTACCAACAAAGCGGTCATTTTTATCTGTAAAAGATTGTTCGTTGACAGTCCAATAAGGATTGTTGTATGCTCCATTAACTCCCCTATAGGTTCTTTGTGTACCGTCAGGAAGCTTATAACCAGCAGCATTATTAAATGTTGGAGGTGTTCTGTAAAGTCCGATACCAATTCCTGAACTTGTTCCACCTTCTCTGATAAGATTATTATTTGTATGAGCGTACATTACATTTGCACCGGTACTAACTTTTTCAGTTAATTTTGTTTCGGCATTAAGTCTGATGGTTGTTCTGTCGAAAGTATTGTTAGGAATAATTCCTTCTTCATTCAAATTACCAATAGAAAAATAGTATGATGAATTTTCATTACCAGCTTCTAAACTAACATTGTTATTGTACGATATTCCTGTTTGGAAAAAGTCAAATCCATCATAAGCTACTGCTGGTACACCTGAACTTAATGGATCGTCATTACTAACAAGGGCACCATCTACATCCAATAAAGGTTTTGTCCATACAGATGGGTCTTTTGAATAGCTTAATGTTGATATAGCAGGACCCCAAGCTCCATTGTATCCACTTCTCCAGGAACCGTTGTTACCCTGTGCATATTTGTCTTGTAATTCAACATGTCTTCCCAGTTCTTTTAATCCTACAGAAGAGTGAATTTTAACTTTCATCTTTTGGTTGTTGCTTCCTTTTTTGGTTGTAATTAATATTACACCATTAGAAGCTTGCAAACCATAAAGAGCAGTTGCAGCACCTCCTTTTAGTACACTAATACTGGCAATATCATCAGGGTTAATATCAACACTTCTTGATGAAGAGTAAACACCTGATTGTCCGGTACTACCTCTATAAGATGGTTCTGTACTGATAGGCATTCCATCAATAACGAATAGTGGTTGGTTATTTCCGGTGAGTGAAGCTGCACCTCTAATGGTCATGAAAGAAGCTGATCCAGCACTACTTGAAGAACTGGTAACTTGCAGACCTGCAGATTTTGCTGCTAGTGATGAAACGATATCACTGTTTCCTCTTTTATCAATTTCGGATCCTCCAACCTCTTGAACATTATATCCAAGTGCTTTTTTCTCTTTAGAGATTCCGAGAGCAGTGACCACAATTTCATTAAGTGTGATGTCACTTGACTCTAATACTACATTGATTACATCTGAAGTAATTGTAATTTCTTGTGTTAGCATTCCGATGTAGGAGAAAACTAAAACTGTTGATCCTTCGGGAACGGATACCGAATATGTACCATCAATATTGGTTATCGTTCCTTGATTTGTTCCTTTTACAGATACGTTAACGCCAGGAATGGTTCCTTCCTTGTCGCTAACTATACCTGTAACCGTTTTTTGAGCATAAACTTGCATTCCGAAAAACGAAAAGAATGCTAGAAATAAAATCAAATTTTTCATAAGCATGCAATTTTAATTTTTGTTAGGTAAAAAGTGTTCATAATATATTCTAAGTTGTTTCATTCTTCTTTGGTACTGATATGATTAAAAAAAACAAACCAATGATTAAGCTTATAGCCAAAATCCATTTGTTTATTGTTTTTTCTATATAAAGTTCCGACGATTCACCGTAAGTAATTCCCGGTGCAATATCCATATGATATTGGTTTGCCAGATCTTTGATGTTTAATAAATTAATAATGGGAACTCCTATTGAATTCATTTCTTGTATCACTCCTCTGTTCTCATCATCACACAATTGCAAATTCTGATGCAGTCCATTGGGGATAGATGTTGAATGAGAGCAACGACCCATGGCAGCTTGATTACCTCCAATATTGATGAGCAGATCTATTTCTTTTGTGTTTAATAAACTGGTTCTGGATTGAATGGATTCCGATAAACTCTCAGGTCTATAAAGTTCTACTCCATTAAGTTCAGCAACCCGTTCTAATAATTCGTTACCTTCGTCAGTAAGCCCTAAACCGATGTCATTTTCGGCACCTTTTGAGACGATCATTGATTGATATTTTAATCCACCATCTTTTATTAGCCAGTTTTCCATGTCGAGCCAACTTGCACCTTCTTGATTGGCGCCGTAAGAAGAAGCACCTAATGAACTCATTAAAACAACTTCCAGATCGAGTGTTTGTAAAGCCGCTAATGTAGATATTGCCAATGAAGGGAAGGAACCGGAAATGATTAAACCGATTTTACCATCTTTTTCAATTTGAGATTCTTTTACTAAACGAACCATTAAGGCAGAGAACTCAGGATTGGTGGATATCTCTTTGGCATTTAAAGACCCTAGAGTGGTGGTAGTCATTGTAAAATCATCGCCTAACATAAATCGGTTTTCGATATTGCTTATGGCATCAGTATCAATATTTTTAATTTCTTTTTGATGTTCAATTATTTTAAACCATGATTTTGTTAATTTAACCGCTTGATGCATCTCCGAAACATATTCTTTTTCGTTTGTGGTTGTAAAGCAAAAATTTGAGATGATGAAGCCCACCAGAAATATGATGAATACAATCAAAAGCCTTATGTTAAGAGATAGTTTTCTCATAAGAATAGAGCGATTTGATAGGTTAATAAACTAACAATCCCGAGAGATAATAGGGTAGGGACGATTTTTTGTCGAGTCATTTCGTTGGCAATTAATCCGGGGATGATGTATCCGATTGATTGCAGGTCGAATTTAATAGCGCTTAAGGGTTGCAGGTATAAATCGATCAATAATTTAAGGGTGAAACTGAGTAATAGGGCAAGAAGTAATTTTCGTCGGCCATAAATTATTAAATGCTTTGAAAGGGTTTTGATGATAATTAATATAAGCAATGATAAAAGGATGGTCATTGCAATTTTTTCGGGTTGAAATATAAATAAAGCAAGATAGGCTGGAGCGACAACACCTCCGGGCGAAATTCCAACCATCTCATAAAAGAGAAACCCAAGTACCAATCCGATTAAAAATATTTCAGTTATCATGATGCTTTCGGAAATTCATTTATAATTTGATACCCATGCCCCTTAATATTTCCAACGCCAATAATGAGTTTCGAATTCTCAGCATTTTCAAGAATCAACTTATCCAATGATTGATTGATGCTGCTTCTAATAATTTTGGTATTGATTTTTTGTTTCGACGCATTGAGCAATCGATGCGCCCTTAATTTATGATCACCAATCAGTATCACTTTTTCAATGTGATCATGATAAGATTTGATCCAATCAATAAATAACCCGGTTCTGAGTGGGCGGTCAGATCGGGTGTTAAATACAATGGTTAATTTATCTTTGATTTTTAATTCTGAAGTCCAGTGAGCTAAATATTCATTTACCGATGCAATATCATTGACTGAAAAGGCATTCAGAAAATATTGGGGGTTTTGGGTTTTAGAGACTTGGTATAGTGGGGAGTTTTCGCTTTCAATCTGTTTCAAAATTCCTTTAAATGCAGCTTCTCTCGAGATCCCGGCTTCAAGGCATGCAGTCAATGCCAGTTGAATATTTATTTGGTGAGCTGTTTTTGGGATCAGACTTTTTTCAGTTTCACTCAGTAAAACAGCATCTATAAATTTCGAATTTTGTGCTTTCGTGGATTTCTTAATGGTTTCAATATAGCTGCTATCTCCGGCAATAACTTTACTGTTTTTAGGAATGGCACTACAAATAGATTTAAGCTGTTCCTGGAAAGTGCCCCCCATTTTCTCACGGTGATCATCTCTTATGTTACAAATAACATAGATGCATGGTTTATAGAATGAACTCTCCAGTTTTTGTAGTGTGGGGTCGATTGACATGCATTCTAAAACCATCACATCAACTTCTTCTTTCTTTGCTTTTCGAATGATGTTGAATTGTTCCTGAACCCTTGCTGATCCTCTTCGCTTGATTGCTATTTTAGTGCCATCAGGTTTAAACAAAGTGGGTATTTCACCGGTAACTTTTGCTAAAACCTTTAGATGATCTTCTTTAATACCGGCATAAATATATTTGGTAATTGATGATTTTCCACGGGTTCCGTTTACATGAATTTTTACACCAATCTTATTAACGCAGTTATTGATGATCAGCGATTCGCCGATCATCAATAACAGTACTAAAATCAAAATTGATGCAGTTATAATCATATCAAAATTTCATATTAATAGCCTATTGCTACCCCTCCTCTGCGTATATCAGCTGATCCCGAATAGATTCCGGTTTTAGGATCTACGGTGATTAGCTGAACTCCTCCGAAAAATAAATCAACTTCTTCATAAACCTGAACAGCATGTCCCATGTTTTTAAGTTGATTAATAATATCCTGACCAACTCCAGCTTCAACGTGAAGGTGGTCGATAAATTTCTGAGTATAGAATCGAGGTGCCTGATTGGCTTCTTCAGCATTCATGTTAAAATCCAATACATTCACAATTACCTGCATGATTGTAGATAAAATTCTGCTTCCACCGGGAGTTCCTATAATTAAATATGGACTATTGTCTTTTAAAACAATGGTAGGAGTAATTGTACTACGAGGTAGTTTATTGCTTTGTAATGAATTTGGGTTATCAGGACGAGAATAATTTGTGATCGCACAATTGAATAAAACTCCATTTATGGTTTGAGTTGAACCGAAAAAAGTTCCCAAAGTTTGGGTTAGTGAAACCGCATTCCCGTCTTTATCTATTACAGACAAATGAGTTGTTTCGCCATTAAGGTCCTCATCAGGTAAAGTGTTGTCAATGTCTTCGATGTTTTGGAATTTTATAGGATCTCCAACTTCAGTATCGCGGTATTTAACCGGTACAGGTTTCTCTTGATTGATGTCGTTGAATCTTTGTAAAGCATATTCTTTCGACAATAATCCTTTCATCGGTACATCTACAAACTTTGGATCGCCTACATAATAATATCGGTCGGTATAAATTTTGCGAAAAGTTTCGGCCATGATGTGCAAGGTTTTTGCATTTTTTGTGTAATGCCCCATTGCTTTCAAATCTACATTTTCGAGTATATTAAAACCTTCGATAATGGCTACTCCTGATTGGGGTAATCCTGAACTTAAGATTTCATAATCACGATAGGTTCCTCTAACCGGCTTGGTGAAAATGGGTTCAAAGTTTTTGAAGTCGTTCAATTCAACACTTCCTCCTCTTTCTTTGATACCGGCAACCATGGATTTAGCTATCGGACCTTTATAAAAACCATCGGCTCCTTTTTTACTGATGACAGTTAAAGTTTCTGCCAAATCAGTCTGAACTAAGATGTCTCCTTCCATTTTTGGAAATCCATCATCTAAATAAACGGCAGCAGTAGCAGGATCATTTGTTAAAGCTTCAGTGTTTTCTAATATTAGTGTACCAAGGGTTTCATCAATTTCAAATCCTTCTCTGGCATATTTTATAGCTGGTGCTAGTAAGCTTGCTAATGGCAGCGTTCCGAATTTTTTATGCGCCATTGTTAAACCGGCTACAGTACCAGGGATACAAATTGATTTTCCTGTATGCCTGTCATTTGCGGAAACGAAATCTGTTGGAATGTTTTTGGGAGATTTTGCGTAATAGTTGATGAAATATGATTGATCTTGGTCTTTCATATAGATCACCATTCCACCACCACCACCAATTCCAGAACCATCAGGTTCAACAACACCAATTACAAATGCAGCTGCAACGGCAGCATCTACAGCATTTCCACCTTGTTTCAAAATTTCAATCGCAGCTTTTGATGCAAGAGGTTGTGCGGTTGCAGCCATCCCATGTTTACCTTGAACGACACCCGTAGTTTGGGCTACAAGAATAAATGGAAAAGCCAGAGCAACTAAGAATAATTTAATCTTAAGCATATTCATAATATTATGATATTAGGTTTTTCGAGATAAGTGAATTTTATATCGGCACTTTCTAATTAAAGATTGCTTTCATTGGTGCACCTGCTCCACTAATCTTCTCTACTTCATGAATTTCGATGTCTTTTGCTTTTGCTATCTCTGTGAAAAATCCATCTTCATTTCCTTTTTTAACAACAATCATTGCTTTACAATTGTTTGCTATGATTTCACAGAATCCGTCAGATTGTCCGCCTCTTCGTGCTTTTCCACCAATGTGCATCATTACAATGGGGATATTTTTTTCTTTGGCTGTAGCAACTAATTTCTCAACTCTTTTCATTTCATCTTCCTGACTGATTCCTGCAGAACCTAATCCTTTAGAACTAAATCCGGGAACAACAACCAAAGTTTTAATTCCATTCATATCAGCATCTGTAGCTAATATTTTAGTCTCTCCTTGGATTGCAGATCTTTTGGCAAGTAGTTTGACAAGTTTTACATCAGCACTCTGACCGGCAGAAGTGATTAAAATAGGTTGCTCAAATTTAGTTTGAGAATATGCAAGTACTGTAAATAGTAGAATTGCAACGATACTAAGTGTTTTCTTTATCATAATTTTTTAGTTTAAATATTTACCAATTTTATTTTCGATTATTTCTGAATATGTAGGTAATCCGGTAATTGTAATGGCTTTATCCGGATATTCAAAATTATATGCATTAATTATGGCTGTAAATGCAGCAAGATGTCTCCCAACCCTCTTTTCCAAAGATTCGGCATCATCATCATAAATGATTTTTAAGGCACCTGTATCTTTAGCTTTCTTATAGTTAGGGCTCTTTCCATCCAAGATCATTTGAGTAGTCGTTTTTCCTCTTAACCTTCCCTGAATAGGATTTGAAGTTTCCATTAAAAAGGGCAATGCGTTGGTATTATCTCCCCACTCACGGTGACTCAAACCATGAAAATTCTCAGGTGACAATTCAGGAGTGAATGATAGTTCTTCCATCTCAAGTTCGAGAATTGCACCCATGGCAATGTCTTCTGATTTGCTATGATAAACAATGGCTTTGATGATAGGAATTTCGGGTGCAGCTTCATGTAAATCAAAAGCAATATCAACTTTTTCGTTGATTAGAATTTGAAGAACGGCATAAGCTACTTTTTCGGTTAAAGTTCCATTCTTTTTTCCTGGGAAACATCTATTAAGGTTTCTTGAATCCAAGCCAGAATATTGTTGACCTGATGGATATTGAGAATATACCAATGGATCTGGCCATTGATCCAAAGGATTTGTACCTCTCGAACCAGATCGGAATGTTCGAACACCACTTTTGGTATCAAGATCAAAAGATGTTGGTAAGCCTTCCATAGGATCGGTACAGGTAAAAGCACTTCTATTCATTCGTGGAATTATTATGGCTTTACCACTTTCAATATTTAGGTTTTCAAGAATTACAACAGCGGCCATATATCCGGCTGCTTCATTGGGATGGGTTCCTCCACCCAAAAAAACAGTCGCTCCAGGTTTGCCGCTGTCATAAAAATAAACATCAGAATCTCCATTTGATCCTTTAAGGTTTTCATTATAATCACTTAATTTCCCAACTTTACTTAAGTTTTCGCTTGGAAATAATTCTTCAACTTCATGCATTTTCTCAAAATCGATAGCTGCTATGACGCCAGCGGTAATCATAGCTATTATGACTGCGATTTTCAAAATATTATTCTGCGCTTTCTTCATCGTTTACTTTATTTGCAAGATTCGTAGTATGAAAATTAATAGTACAAAGGAAATAGCTGTAAAGTTTTTCCAATTCTTTTCGTGATAAAACTCTATCACCAAAATGGCAGCAACATAGATTAAAATGATGGTATATATTATATATAGTAGCATATCTGTATCGTTTTATAAAAAGATGCTTGATAGTTCTGAGGCAAAAATGAGTGCCAATAGTCCAATCATCATCGAAAAAATTATCGGAATAATACTTTGTTTTAAGATTTTGAAATGGTTTTTCTCTTCAACGGTTTGTGCCGCATAAGCACAAAGCAAACTTGGAGGAGGCATTAAATCTCCTAAAGCAGCCATCATCACCAATGAAGCAGTAACCATAATGGCACTTTTGCCAATAAACACATAAACCAGCGGTACACCAATTACACTAGCTGAAGCATAAGCAGATCCCATAAATGGCATAATAACAGCAGCCATATATTTAATCGCATCAGGAAGTTGAAGTGCAGATACGGCAATGTAACCTCTCACCCCGGTTAATGTTAAAACTTGTAAGAACATTCCTACACCTATAAGAATTACGATTACGGGCATGGCCATTTTTAAGGCATTACGTGAAACCTGAATAATTTTAATTTTTGGTGTAATAAGAATTCCGATGATGGATCCTAAAGTGAAAATCAGAGGTACCCCTAAATGTGGAATGAACTCATGGAAAACAATTTCTCCTACCATATAGGTAATTACAAAAATAAGGGGAATATAAATTTTAAATCCCTGATCAGATGTTTTTAGATGATCAAGTTTTAATAATACCTCATCAATGTTAAATGGTTTTACATATCGAATACGATAGAAAATGGCAGTGAATAATGCCGGTGGAATGGTAACCAATAACAATGGTACCGTAAATCCAATGTAAGGCATATCAACTCCTCCGCCAATGATCATCACAGGTATGCTGATGGGAGGGGCTACCTCACCATAAACCGCTGCCATGGCAATTAATGAACCTGCAACCAATCTTGGAATACCAATGGCAAGTAAAACAGGCGCTACCAACATCCCTGTAGTTAGTACACAGGTTGATGACAAACCGGTCAACATACCCGGAAACATCACGAACAAAACAATTACAATAAGTAAAATCGTAGGCGATTTATGAAAACTTTTAATGATGCCCAAACTAATTTGTGCCAAGGCACCGCTGGCTTCCATTATTTTCATAAAAATCATGGCCGTAGCAATGATAAGTATGGCTTCTAAAAAGCCAAATCCTCCTTCAACCAAATGACGGACAGGAATACCATGACCGTCAAGTAAAGCCCCAACAATTGCTGCAATTATTAAAGACACACCTGCCGGCATCTTTATTACAAACACACTAAGTGCGAATGTGGCTAACATGGTGATTAAAATGATTAATTCAAAACTCATAATACAACGCTCTTATTTCTTTAACTTAATTTGAATTATAAATACTTTACTGAACGATCCTGGTAAACTCCCATTTTATGAACCTAATAATTTATTTATGAGAAATTACATGCGAAACCATTAGGCAAAAGGCGTGCCACAGAAACTAGCTAGTTGTATGCCAATACTTTGTAAATAATAGTGTGTTTTTTAGTTAAAAATAGTGGGCTAAATCAGCACATTGGTTTGCGAATTTAGGTTATTTTAACCCACAAACATTCATATAAATTAAAAGAATTTGAGGCTTTTATTGAACTTATAATTTATAGGCATTTTAATGAATGATTTCTTGTAGATTTTTTCAATGCCTGGAGTTTCCACAACAGATTTTATTCCTGATTTCAGCTGAGTCTTCAGAGCGTAAGAATTTTTTTGTTGAGTCAGGTAAAAAATCAAGAATGTCATTTAATCGATTGTTTTTAATGGCATTTCTTACTTTAGATGCACTGATGTAATTATCAGTTGGCCCAATCGCTTTTCTTTTTAATTCGATAATTTCAATACCTTGCTCAGTAAGAATCTTTTTCATTGCAAGGTTGTAATTGGCTGTAGTTGTGCAATAGTTTTCTGTCCCGACATATCTTTTAGAAATACCTAAAACAGGGGCAATATGTTTGGCAAAAACTGCAACGTCCAGTTCTGTTTGTTTTTGAGTGATTTCATCAACAGCTTCATTTTTTAGAAAATAAATTGGGAAAGTCGCTGAAGAAACTACATATTTTCCGCCTTTAATCATCACGACATTTTTCAAGTGGCTGATTCCTTTCTCAATTAGCATCCATCGGGTGCAAAAATCAAAAACAGATTTATCTTCTTCAACTACAAAAAGATAAACAAGTCTGCTTTCTTTTGCTGCGGTTTCGATTAAGTATTTATGCCCATTGGTAAATGGATTGCAATTAACTACGATTGCTGCAACAGCTGTCGTATTGCTTTCGTGTTTTTTTGAAAGCAGGTATTTTTTATAATCTTTAATGGTTTTATATCCGAATTCCAGAAGCGTATATATTGGAGGTGCCGATGCTATTTCTGAATAACCCAAATGCATAAATTTCTCAATGTTTTTTGGGCGGGTAAAAACAAAAACAGTTTTGTTCTTTTTTAAGGCAGTTTCTGTAAGATGCGTTACTATTAGGGCAAAGGCAGTTGTGGATCTGAATTTAGGCGAAACCACCACAAATTTTAACACATTATCATGAAGCGATCCAGTACCAATAATTTCATCATTCAAATTGTATAAAATCATCGTATAAGTCAGGTCGCAGGTTCTGAATTTAAAACCCAATGGTTCCAGAAAATCTTTTACAAGTTTACAATCGAAAGGGTTTTCTAAATCTAGAACTTCCTGCCGGTAATCTGTATTCTCAACTAACATTATTAAATTTATTGTGGGTGAAATAAATGAATGTGCTGACGGCCAATAAATCTGCCGCACCTCCGGGCGAAACCTCTTTTTCGTGGCAAAATTTATTTAACACTTTATAATAGTTGTTAAACCCTTTTGAGTTTAAATGCACAAATGTATCCATTGCTAATTGTTTAAACTTTTGTAAAGTTTCAAGATCGCTTCGGTACAAAATGTTGGTGTCGTTATTGTGTGCCATTAAGGACAATAAGGCAGCTGTAAGTGCATCATGTCGATTTTTTGAAATATCGCCTGCTTCACCCATTTTGTGTAGGTGTGGAAGACCATGATTAATCACTGTTTCAAAACCATTAAATACTTCAAAGCGTGCACCACCTCCAATTTCAAAACCATATTGTTCGGCACATTTTATACCGTGGGTGGATTCTTTATGGTTCTGTTTAAATTCAGATAAAATATTTTTACTGATCAGCTTGCTTAGCTTTTGAAAATCAACAAGTTTGAAAGGCTTGCTTTTACTCAATAAATGGGCACTCACAAAGAGTGCTATTCCCATCAAAAAGATGATCCCTTTTTGGGTGTTTACCTGATAAGTGGCAGAGAACATCTGCTCTTCCATCTTTAATCCGATCGAACGAATTAAAGGTAAAACTTTAGCGTAATCATCATTAAATTGATATCCGGCTTTTGCCAAATCATTGAAAAATGGTGCAATTTCAGCACTACTGTCAATAAAGCTGAAATAGTCCATGTCCTGATGAATGCCTGAATTCAGCGTATCAACCAGTCCTGGTTTTGGAGTTAATGAGATTTCGTAAAGAATGGCACGTAAAGCAAAAGAAGAAAGCGTTTTACAAACTTCTTCTTCCCGTTTTTGATTCAGATAAACCTGAATTTTGTTTTGAATAAAACTTCTTAATTCTTCATAAGAATGACGCTTTGCGTGCATGCATTCAATGGCTGAATAATCATTACACAAAAAGCACTTCTTCATCTTATTTGAAGAGATGTAATGGCCTTCAGCATCGGCAACATCTACATCAATCAATCTTCCCAGTGGGTGAACTTCCTCAAAAGCTTCACATATTTTTTTGATTTCAATTATTGGGGATGAGGTTTCTTTTAATTGTAATAGGCAGAAGTGCCCTGCCTCATCCAAAAAAGTATTTTCCTGTTCTTTGGAAAATCCAATTTGATTTGCTTCGAAATAATTAAAAAGCTGGTTTCTGATTGAAATAAAAAAAGCAGCAATATCCGGGTTTGATTTTGGATATCCTGGAATATTCAAACTCAAACTAACCGACGCATGGCCATGCTGAATCAGCTTTTGCCGAATGGAAGCACGCTTTTCACGTGCTTCCAGTATGTCATTTATTATTGCTTTTGTTGTCACGACTTTTCAGTTGTTAGTGCGTGTCAAAATAGTTTGACTTTATGGTCAGGCTGAGCGAAGTCGATGCCTTGTTGTATTTGATACACACATTTCGACTACACTCAATGTGACTCCATTTTATTATAATTGATTCTAAATCAAGATGTTTAACTGATACTATTTTTTTACCTGTTTGATGACATCAATAATGGTTCCGTCGCGGTATTCAACCAGACCTACAATCTTATCCGTAAACTCAACCTGATCAGGTAAACCTGTAATTTCATCCGTTTCCTCTTCCAAGTCATGAATGTCTTTTATGTTCATTCCAGCCTTGATGAGTTTTGCTTCCAGATCTTTTTTGTTTGGGTTTACACAGATTCCTCTTTCTGTAACTACCACATCCACACTTTCTCCCGGAGTAACCACCGTATGCACATTCTTTTTCAAAATTGGAATTCTACCTCGAAAAGAAGGACAAACCACAACGGTTAATTTTGCCCCTGATGCAGTATCACTGTGGCCACCAGAAGCACCCTGGATATAACCCTCCGATCCGGTAATTACATTGATGTTGAAATTAACATCAACTTCCAAAGCACCCAGAACAACAATGTCTAACTTATTGGTCATACAACCACAATTAAATGGATTGGCGTATAAAGTAGATGGAATTTCGATATGATGTTTGTTGTTCAGCAATGAACTACTCACTGCAGCATCGAATGATTGAACATCAAATAAGGTTCTGAAAAGACCTTCATTTAACATATCCACGCAATAAGAAGTGATTCCTCCAATCATAAAACTACCTCTAATATTTTGTTTCTTCATTTTTTCACGAATGAATTTTGCCACAGCTAAAGAGGCTCCACCGGCACCTACCTGGAAAGAGAAATCGTTTACAAAATAACCCGAATGTTGAATTACTTCAGCAGCCAGTTTTGCAATTCTTAAATCCATAGGTGATTTGGTGATACGCGTTGTACCACTGGCAATTTTTGATGCATCTCCAACCGAATCGATCTTTACAACATGATCAACATATCCCTGACGAATTGATAAAGGAATACATGGATATTCAATTAAATTATCGGTAACAACAATCACCTGGTTTGCATATTTGGCATCAATTATAGCATAACCAATAGACCCAAAGGCCGATTTACCATGACTTCCGGTTGCATTGCCCTCACAGTCGGCTGAGGCAGCTGCAATAATTGCCAGATCAATATTGATTTTACCCGTTCGAATCGCTCTTGCTCTTCCCCCATGCGAATGAATAATAACAGGTGTGTCCAGTATTCCTTCAGAAATGGCTTTTCCTAATTTTCCACGGATACCTGAAGAAAAAATCTTCGTAATGGTACCATCTTCTAAATATGGAAGTAAGCCATTGTGAGCTGTTGTTAATGAGGAGGCAGCCAAAGTGATGTTCTTAATCCCCAAATCAGCCAAAATTTTAATGGAAGGAATTACAATGTCATCGCCGCCACGCAGGTGATGGTGAAAGGTAACAGTCATCCCGTCCTTAGGATTTGATTTTTTGATGGCACATTCAAGATCATTACACATTTTATTTGAATGTGGAAGTTTTGCCTTACTGGCCGGAGCTTTTGTTTGCTCGTCCATCCATCCTTTTTGTAACTTCGTCCAGGCTCCCTGAAACATTTCAATGGAACCTATTCCTTCAATATATTCGGGTATTTCACGACCTAAACTATTCTTCATCACTCAATTCTTTTTTGATTTCTTCAAGGTTAATATCTGCTAAATCCAGAATCTGCTGTGCTCTGGCAACTACCGGTGCATCCACCATTTTTCCGTCAAGGGCAAAAACTCCAATTCCTTTTGCATTATTTTTATTAAATGCCATCACAATTTTAGTTGCTTTACGAATCTCATTTTCGGTTGGACTGAAAACTTCATGGATGATTTCTATTTGACGTGGATTAATGACTGCTTTTCCTGTAAAGCCAATTTTCTTGGCATATTCAGTTTCTTCGCGTAATCCTTCATCATCATCAACATCAGCAAACACGGTATCAAGTGCATCAATGCGATTTGCTTTGGCAGCCATTACAATGGCTTTACGGGCATAATCAATACCTGCATTATCTTTGGTTTTTATAATCCCCATATCGGCAGTTAAATCCTGACCACCAATGGTAATGGCATCAACTCTGGGGTGCGAAGAGGCAATGTCGAAAACATTATTTACTCCAACGGCAGTTTCAATCATCGGATGAATTTTGATATCTCCCAGCGGAATATTGTTTTCTTTTTCAATTTGCTCAATAATTCCAATAACCCTCAAAACATCTTCTTTGCTTTCCATTTTTGGAATGCGGATGGCATTTGGCTTAGCCGGAATAATTTCTTTAAGGTCGGTAATGCCAAAGGGGGTATCAGGATGATTGATTCTTACAGTTACTTCGGTATCATAAAAGTTAATGGTTTTAATCATATTTCGAACCAGAATTCTTGCTGAGTCCTTTTCCGTTAAAGCCACTGCATCTTCAAGATCCAGAAGAATAGAATCTGCACCATAAACGCCACCTTGTTGTATCATGGCAGGATTATTCCCCGGAATGTATAAAGCCGTTCTTCTTTTTACTTTCTTTCCGCTCATAATGTGCCCTCCTGTATCCCTAAAGCTCTGCGAATAGCGGTTTCAACCCTTGCGCAAATGGTTACGCTGAGTGCACCTTTATCCTGACAAATGATGTGAACATCTTCGATTTCATATCTGTCTAAAACCCGATTGATTTCATTATGAATGCTTTTTCCATATTGAATCATCACCGGGGACGACAACTCAATTTGCCTTCCGGAATTTTCTTCTGTCTCTTCTACCAGCACCAATATATCGCTGGACTCAAACGTTCCCGCCTGAGCTTGTTTTATAATTTTCATTTTTTTATGATTTATAATCAGGAAGCAAGACACAAATTTATGAACTGAAGAAAAATATCATCTTTCAGATTATAAAAAATTGTGTCTCGCTTTTTAGTGTGATTAGATTGCGTTCACTATTGTATTAAAAGTCTTACTTGGTCTCATTACCTTTTCAACCTTTTCGATATCTGCATGATAATATCCACCTAAATCAACGGGTTGACCTTGAACTTGCATCATCTCATCAAGAATTTTATTTTCATTCTCTTTAAGTTCTACGGCCACTTTTGCGAATTTAGTCTGAAGTTCAGTATCTTTTGTTTGCTCACCCAAAGCTTCAGCCCAGAACATGGCCAAATAAAAATGACTGCCACGATTATCAAGCTCACCACATTTACGTTTTGGTGATTTATTCTCGGTTAACAATTTGGCTGTTGCTTGATCAAGAGCATCAGCTAAAAGTAGCGCTTTTTCATTATCATTGGTTTTGCTCAAATGCTCCAATGAAGGAACCAATGCCAAAAATTCGCCCAATGAATCCCATCTTAAGTGGTTTTCTTTGACCAATTGTTGAACATGCTTAGGTGCTGAACCACCAGCTCCGGTTTCGAATAAGCCACCACCATTCATCAATGGAACAATTGAAAGCATTTTTGCGCTGGTACCTACTTCAAGAATAGGGAAGAGGTCAGTATTATAATCACGCAATATATTCCCTGTTACCGAGATGGTATCTTTGCCTTCTCTAATTCTTTCCAATGAATATTTAGTTGCATCAGCCACATTCATAATGGCGATATCGAGACCATTGGTGTCATGATCTTTTAGGTATGTATTTACTTTTTTGATGATTTGAGCATCATGAGCCCTGGTTTCGTCCAACCAGAAAATGGCAGGAGAACCTGTTGCACGTGCTCTGGTCACAGCTAGTTTTACCCAATCCTGAATCGGTGCATCTTTTACCATCACCATTCTCCAAATATCACCTTCTTCAACTTTATTTTCATGAATTATATTCCCGGAAGCATCAATCACTCTTACGATTCCATCAGATGGGATCTGAAAAGTGGTATTATGAGAACCATATTCTTCGGCTTTTTTTGCCATCAAGCCAACATTGGGAACGGTTCCCATCGTAGTTGGATCGAAGGCGCCATTGGCAATACAATTGTCGATGGTTGCTTGATATAAATCTGCATAACTGTGATCAGGGATGATCGCTTTGGTGTCTTTTTGTTTACCATTTTTATCCCACATCTGACCCGAATTCCGAATCATTGCAGGCATTGAAGCATCAATAATTACATCACTTGGTACATGTAAATTGGTAATGCCTCTGTCTGAATCAACCATGGCGATATCTGGCCTGTTTGCATAAACTGCATCAATATCGGCACGTATTTCATCTGCTTTTTCAATAGGTAATTTTTCTATTTTGTGATATAGATCGCCCAGACCATTGTTTACATTTACACCCAATTCTTTGATAATGGCTGCATGTTTTTCAAAAACCTCTTTGAAGAATACTTCAACTACATAGCCAAACATGATGGGGTCAGAAACCTTCATCATCGTTGCTTTTAAGTGTAAAGAGAATAAAACATCCTTGGCTTTGGCATCTTTAATTTGAGCCTCGATAAAGCTGGTTAAAGCTTTTTTACTCATAAAAGTTGCATCTACAATTTCCCCGGTTTCAAGTGGATTGTCTTTTCTTAAAATAGTCTTGTTTCCTTTTTTGTCGGTGAATTCAATTGTAGCATTGGTTTCTTTGGTCAGGGTTGTAGATTTTTCATTTGATCTGAAATCTCCGCTACTCATGGTAGCTACATGAGTTTTTGAATGGGCAGTCCATGCACCCATTGAATGAGGGAATTGTTTTGCAAAATTCTTTACAGCTTTTGGTGCTCTGCGATCTGCATTACCTTCTCTTAGAACCGGATTTACAGCACTTCCCAAAACCTTTGAAAATCTGGCTTTGATTTTCTTTTCCTCTTCAGTCTGTGGGTTTTCAGGAAAGTCGGGAATGGCATAGCCATGCTCCTGTAATTCCTTAATAGCTGCTTTTAGCTGAGGGATCGATGCACTGATATTTGGTAATTTAATGATGTTTGTTTCGGGCAATTTTGTAAGCTCACCTAATTTTGTAAGCTCATCTTCAATTCTCTGTTCCTCTTTTAAATATTCAGGGAATTGAGCAATGATTCTTCCAGAAATAGAAATGTCTCTGGTTTCTATATTAACACCAATAGTTTTTGTGAAACCCTTAATAATCGGCAACAATGAATAAGTTGCTAATGCAGGTGCTTCATCAATTTTTGTATAAATAATTTTTGATTTTTCCGCAGTCATTTTTTCAAATATTTAATTTGTTATTTAATGCTCCTTAATTAATGGGCTAAATTATATAATTTGTCGAATTGAAGGTAATTATAAATTTCATCTTTTTTCGGACTTATTTTTTCCTGATAGGCTTCGAAATATTTTTCTTTTGAAGGAATGATTCCTTTTTTAGCTATAACAGCTGCAAGTTCAGCAGATCCAAGGTAAACTTGTGCTCCGTTACCAACACGATTATTGAAGTTACGCGTTGAGGTTGAAAATACCGTAGCATTATCAGGGACTCTCATCTGATTTCCCATACATAATGAACAACCGGGAGTTTCAATTCTTGCACCACATTGATTTAATTTTGAGAATACTGCTTCTTCTTTAAGCTTGTCATGATCCATGCGACTTGGTGTAGCAACGTATGTGCGAACATTTGGATCGTTTTTAGTTCCATCCAAAATATTTGCTGCTGCTCTGAAATGACCAATATTTGTCATACAGCTCCCAATAAATACGTCATCTATTTTCTGACCCTCAACCTCTGAGAGTAATTTAACATCATCAGGATCGTTTGGACAACATACAATAGGCTCGGTAATTTCTGCCAGATCAATCTCGAAGATTTCGGCATATTCTGCATTCTCATCAGCTGTTAGCAGTTCTGGATTTACCAACCAATTATTTAGTTCATCTATTCGATTCTGTAATGTGTTTGCATCACTATATCCGTCCTTAATCAACTGCTCGATTAAAGCCACATTGGATTTTACATAATCAATTACAGATTCATCAGATAATTTAATACAAGCTGCTGCGGCACTTCTTTCGGCGGTTGCATCGGTTAGTTCGAATGCCTGTTCAGGTGTGATATCAGGAAGACCTTCCATTTCGATAATGCAACCATTGAAGATGTTTACTTTATTTTTTTTAGGAACGGTCAACAATCCTCTTTGGATCGCAAAGTAAGGAATGGCATTTACCACATCACGTAAAGTAATGCCTGGGTTCAATTTTCCTTTAAATCTTATCAGTACAGATTCTGGCATATCTAAGGGCATAAATCCTAAAGCCCCGGCAAATGCAACCAAACCTGATCCGGCAGGAAATGAAACCCCTAAAGGAAAACGGGTGTGTGAGTCGCCACCTGTACCAACTGTGTCCGGAACCAATAAACGATTCAACCAGGTATGAATTACACCATCACCTGGTTTCAAAGCAAAACCATTTCTTTCGGTAATAAAAGCAGGTAAATTCTGATGCATTTTTATATCAGTTGCCTTTGGATAAGCAGCAGTATGACAAAAAGATTGCATAAACATTGGTGATTGGAATTTCAAACAAGCCAGCTCTTTCAACTCATCGGCTGTCATTGGGCCAGTCGTATCTTGAGATCCTACGGTTGTCATTTTTGGTTCGCAGCTTGCACCTGGTAAAACGCCTTCCAATCCACATGCCTTTCCAACGATTTTTTGGGCCAAAGTAAAACCTTGCCCTGCTTTTGGAGTAGGGTTTATTGTTTTAATGAAGAAATCTTCAGCTGGCATATTCAAAGCTTCACGTGCTTTATCGGTTAATGCTTTTCCAATAATTTTTGGAATTCGTCCCCCCGCTTTGTAATCATCAGTAATGGTATTTGGACTTAATTTAAATTCAGCTATTATTTCTCCTGCTTCATTTTTAATGCTTCCTTCTCGGGTATTGATAAGGATGATGTCCCCATTATGGATGTTGGACACATCAACAGTAATTGGCAATCCTCCTGAATCCTGAACCGTATTGAAAAAGATAGGGGCAATGGCACCACCCAAAACAATACATTTATTTCTTTTATTCGGAACAAATGGAATGTCTTGGCCAATATGCCACATCAGGCTGTTGGCGGCAGATTTACGTGAAGATCCGGTTCCAACCACATCGCCTGCAAAAGCAACCATATGTCCTTCTTCTCTCCATTTTGCTATGGTTTTGATGCCATCAGGGAAACGTGATTTCCCCATTGAAAGAGCATGTAAAGGAATGTCAGGACGGCTTACTGCATCTCCTGCCGGTGAGAAATCATCCGTATTTATTTCACCCTCTACCTTATATATTTTAACTTTAAACTCTCCTTCCAATGCTGGTTTGGAGGTATACCATTCGGCTTTTGCCCATGATTCAATTACCGTTTGGGCGGCTTCATAGGTTTTCGATAATTCCAATACTTCATCAAAAGCATCAAATATTAATATGGTCTTACATAATGCTTTTGCTGATTCATTGGCAAGTTCAGAATCTTTTAAAGCACCGACCAAATATTCAACATTATAACCACCAGCCATGGTTCCTAATAGTTGAATTGCATCCTTAGGTGATATAAGGTTTGTTACAATTTTACCATTGATAATATCCCCAAGAAAGTCAGCTTTAATTTGAGCTGCAGCGTCAACACCGGGTGAAACCCGATGAATTAGTAAGTGCATCAGTAGATCTGTATCTTCGTCTCCCGGATTTTGAATCAGATTGCAAAGTGCAATAGCTTGATCTCTATCAAGAGGGAGCGAAGGAATATTTAATTTAAGCCTTTCCTTCTGATGATTTAGAAATTTGTTAATCATGATTTTTGATTTTTTTAGATAAAAGATTTTTTGTTGGTTTTGGTTTTGGATTATTATAATAGTTATAAGTCATAAACATCATTTTGTTATAAAACAATGTCTATACGTTTTGTAAACTTTCTAAAATAATGGGTGGATTATTATACCTGGATTGAGTGTTTTTTTTAGTTTAATTACTAGGTCTAAATTCATTTAATGTTACTAAGCGATCATGGCTATGTCGAAATCTTAATTAAAGTCATTATCATGTAATTTAACATTTAAAAGATGCCTTGCAAAACATATGCCATATAAAATAGTTTATTGTTTATTAGCTAATTGTGAAAAAGGTTAGTTTCTCCTATTCAATAAGCTGGGTTAAAACAACACAGTTTTATTTTCGTTTAGGTCATTTTAACCCACAAAATCTTGTTAAAAATGAAAGAAATGAATCATGTGTTTTTTGAATTTAAAATATTTTTTTGGAGAGATTGTTGGAAATTAAATAATCCTGCCATACCTTTGTTCGGTATTTAACGAACAGTTATGCGTAAAGAAAATAATATTGGAGAGGATCAGATTAAGATGGCCAGATATGCCAAGGCATTGGGACATCCAACTCGTGTATTTATCCTCAACCTTCTATCAAAGCAAAGTTGTTGTTATAGTGGAGATTTGAGTGATGATTTATCCATAGCCAAGTCAACTTTATCTCAACACTTGAAAGAATTGAAAGATGCAGGATTGATTCAGGGGGAAATTGAATCTCCAAGAATTAAGTATTGTGTGAATAAAGAAAATTGGGCTGAAGCAAAAATGTTGCTGAAGGACTTTTTTCGTGATTAAAAAAATTTGTGAAATATGTTCGTTGTTTTGCGAACTACTAACTAGAATTAAAATGATGGAACTAAAAGTTTTAGGCACTGGATGTGCGAAATGTAAGTCTTTGGAAAAGGTAACAGCCGAGGCAATTGATAAAGCAGGGATTGATGCAAAAATCAGTAAGGTAGAGGATATTGTTGAAATTATGCAAATGGGTGTAATGACCACCCCGGCTTTAGTAATGAATGGAAAAGTTATCGTAAAAGGGAGAGTCCCGAAATTAGATGAAATCGTTGAGTTATTAACCCAATAAATGGAAATCATGAAAAACCTAATTAGCATTTTTAGTTTTGTATTATTATTTGGCATCATTCCGATGTCGGCTCAAAAAAGTGAAGTCGTTAAATCTCCTGAAAAAATTCAGGTTAAAGCATATTATTTTCACGCAACCCGAAGGTGTGAGACCTGTCAGGCAGTTGAAAAAGTTGCAAGTGAGGTGATTAAAGAATCATATTCTGACCAGGTATCTATGTTGGTATATAACCGCGAAAAAGAAGAGAATAAATCTTTGGTTAAGAAATATAAGATTAGTGGACAAACCCTTTTAATTGTTAAAGCAAAAAAAGTTGTTAATCTCACAAATGATGCCTTTTTAAATGCACGCAACAATCCAGAGAAATTTAGAGAGAAACTGAGAGCTACCATCGATTCGATGTTATAACTATGGAGATACTAAATAGCTTTTTGGAAAACTCTCAGTTTCCAATTTTATCAGCTTTTATACTGGGACTTATGACTTCCATAAGTCCCTGTCCTTTGGCAACAAATATTACCGCCATTGGGTTTATAAGTAAAGATATTGCAAGTCAACGAAAAGTGTTTTTAAATGGATTGGTTTATACACTCGGGCGTGCAATTACCTATTCAACCATTGGGCTCATCTTCTTTTTTGGGGCGAGCCAATTCGAATTTGCCGGTTTTTTGCAAGAGTGGGGCGAAAAAATATTAGGGCCTCTTTTGTTAATTATTGGTTTGTTTATGCTTGGAATCATAAAAATTAAAATTCCGGGCGTTGGTTCACTTACCGAAAAAATGGAAGAAAATTCAAAAGGTAGTTTTTGGGGAGTACTTTTATTGGGTATCGTATTTGCCCTTGCATTTTGCCCCTATAGTGGCGTTCTTTATTTTGGGATGCTTATTCCAATGACGATTAGTAACGCAAGTGGATTGTATTTACCCTTAGTTTTTGCTTTGGGAACCGGCATTCCTGTCCTTATTTTTGCATGGCTTATTGCATTTAGTATTGGCTCAATTGGTAATGTTTATAACAAACTCAAGACTTTTGAGATTTGGTTTAGGAGAATTATTGCTGTTCTGTTTATGCTTGTCGGAATCTATTATATCATCACCATTTATTTTTAATAAAGAGAAATTAGTAATTGAATACTGAGAATTTATTGATGTGAGAATATTGTTCGTAATGTTACGAATAGAAAGAAAGTTAAAATGAAAGAGAAAATTATTACAATGAATAGAAATATGAATGGTTGGTTCATTCCCGCCATTCTACTGCCCTTATGGATTGTTTGTTATAAAAATTTACAACCTATTGCCGACTTTATTATTGATGATGTTGTGGGAATGGTAAAGGGAGATCACCTTACAGAAACTTTAAGGTTTTTTATCTTTGAAGTTCCAAAGGTAATGTTGCTTCTAGTGCTGATTATTTTTGGTGTAGGAATACTGCGAACCTATTTTACTCCCGAAAAAACAAGGAAAATACTTGAAGGCAAATCTTTGTTTACAGGTAATATTTTAGCCTCATTACTAGGAATAATTACTCCTTTTTGTTCATGTTCAGCCATTCCCTTGTTCTTGGGATTTGTTGAAGCAGGCGTTCCTTTGGGGGTGACTTTTTCTTTTCTGATTGCAGCACCGATGATTAATGAGGTTGCATTGGTATTGTTGGTTGGATTGTTTGGATGGAATGTGGCGCTTATTTATGTTGGAACAGGTTTGGGAATCGCAATTTTGGCAGGTTGGATTTTAGGTAAACTTGGATTAGAAAAATATGTTGCTGATTGGGTGTATAAGATTCAGGCAGAACATGAAAATGAAGTAGAACTAAAACTAAAACTAAAAATTACATTTTATGAACGCATTCAGGCTGGCTATGAGTCAGTGAAAGAAATCGTAGGGAAGATTTGGATTTATATCATCATTGGTATTGCCGTTGGCGCCGGGGCGCATGGCTATGTTCCCGAAGATTTTTTAGGTGAGTTATTGGGGAAAGATAATTGGTATGGAGTTCCTCTGGCCATTCTTATGGGAATTCCGATGTATTCAAATGCAGCCGGAATTATCCCCATTGTGAGTGTTTTAATTGAAAAAGGCGTTTCGTTGGGAACCGCATTGGCTTTTATGATGTCAGTTATCGCTCTTTCATTACCCGAAATAATTATTTTAAAGAAGGTGCTAAAATGGCAATTAATTACGATTTTTGTGAGTATTGTCGCCATGGGGATAGTAATGGTTGGCTTTATTTTTAATTATGTGATGTGATGTTCAAGAGAATTATATTTATTGTCATACTCTCAATATGTTCGGTCTTTTCATATACGCAAAATGGAATGTCTTTAAAGCCTGTAGTTCAGATTTTTGGAACTTCTGCATTCGATCTTGAGAGTGGTAGTTTTAACTATAGCTTTGGGCGAGCGCATCTGGGATTTCAATACCAGTTTAATAAGAGCTGGAGTGCAAAAATAGTTATTGATCGTGGTAGGGCAACTTCTGTTGGAGAAATCACGGTTAGTGATATAGAAGGAAATTCTCTCGAAGTTCAAAACACATCCAAAGAAGGCTCGTATTATACCATGTGGTTGAAATTTGCCAGCCTTCAATGGAAAGTTAATGAAAAACTTACGCTTGAAGGAGGTGCGGTTTTACAAAATCATTATATTACCCAGGAGCGCTTTTGGGGATTGCGTTATGTGGCTCAAACTTTTCAGGATTTGCATTGGCACTTGCCCAGCAGTGATCTCGGATTTATTGCTTATTATAAGTTGAGTGACGCAATTTCTTTTGATGCAGCGATTACCAATGGAGAAGGACCAAGGGTGAAACAAGATGCATTCGGAAAGATTAAAATGGCAGCTGGTCTTAATATCAATCCTTCTAAAAAGATACAAACAAGAATTTTTTACCACAATAAGCAATCAGGAATAGACAATGAGGCAACAGAACAAATGCTTTCATTTTTTTTAGGACTTAAGCCATTGGCAAGAATTCGAGTTGGAGCTGAATTTAATTACATGAAAAATTTGGTAAACAGCAAAGATGTAAATAGCCAAGGATTTTCAGTATATAGTGCATTTAGATTAAATGATAAAACTGAAGTTTTTGCCCGATTCGACAGGTTACTCTATGAAGAGCCTGCAATAAATAGTCCTGCTGTTATTGGTAATGGAAACACAATAATGGGTGGGGTTTCCTTATCGCCTGTTAATGGAGTCCAATTTTCGTTAAATTATCAGGCTTGGTTGCCTGATGATGAGGTGAAAGCTCAAAACAAAATTTTGCTTAGTATGGAATATAAGTTTTAAACATATAATCTCGTGGAAACAAAAAGAGAAAACTGTTTATGTGGTGCAGGCGATTATATTGTAATGGCTTGTTCCGGCGCATCTGATGTTGGACATATTTCTGATTTGGTTGCCCGCAAACTAAGTCTAAATAATGTACGTAAAATGAATTGTATGGCAGTGGTTGGTGCAGGAATTGAGAAATCAATCGAGAACTTTAAGACCAAAGAAATACTCATTATAGATGGCTGCCCCATCGATTGCGGAAAGCGTATGATGGAACAACACCATTTTACTAACTATAAATATCTACGGGTAACCGATCTTGGCTTAGTAAAAGGCAAAATACCCGTCAATGAAGAAAATATTCAAAGAGTCTATGATAAGGCAGAAACTATTTTTTAATTAAAAAACCTAATAAAATGAAAAAGAAATCAATAGGATTTATAGGAGGAGGTAGAATTACCCGGATTATTTTGCAAGCACTTCAAAACAAACAAATTGGTCTCAATTCAGTAGTGGTAAGCGATAACGATCAAGAAGTTCTGAACAAAATTAAAAGCCAATTTCATGGGGTGAAAACCACAACTCAAAATGTGGATGCAGCCGAACAGGAATTTGTAATTGTGGCACTTCATCCTCCGGTAATTATGGGTGTTTTAGATGAAATTAAGGAGGTGGTTTCTGATGAAACAATCATGCTTTCACTGGCTCCCAAAATTACCATCCAAGGAATTCAATCTGCCCTCAAGGTTTTAAAAGTAGCACGATTAATACCAAATGCAACCTCAGTGATAAATGAGGGATATAATCCTGTTTGCTTCTCATCAGAATTTGATAATGGCGAAAAAACGGACCTTATGAATTGGTTGAAGCAAATGGGTCCAACCTTTGAGGTCGAAGAGCAAAAACTCGAAGCCTATGCTATCGTGTCTGCAATGGCACCAACTTATTTCTGGTTTCAGTGGCAAAAGTTAGTTGAGCTAGGGGAAGAATTTGGACTGGGGTCTACTGAATCTGAGCAGGCTGTTTATCAAAGTATGATGGCTGCATTGAATGTACAGTTTAATGACAGCTTAAATTATGATGAGGTGCTTGATTTAATTCCTGTTAAACCCATCGGTGAAGAGGAGAATAACATCAACGAAATTTATGAGAAAAAGTTGAAAGGTTTGTTTGCTAAAATTTCAACAAAAAGTTAAAGACTTTGTGTATCAATTGCCATGAATAAATTGTTAATTTTGCCAAAAGTTCAAGCCCGCCTTCTACTTTCAAAAGCATATTAATAATTTAATAAAATGGAGCAAGGCCCAAAAAAGATTTCAATTACTGATTATTATCAGAATTACACAGATTTGCCCATTATTGATGTTCGTTCACCTGGTGAATTTGCAAAAGGTCATATGCCAGGGGCAAACAGCATCCCTCTGTTTTCGAACGAGGAACGTGCCAAAGTTGGAACGGCTTATACCCGACAATCAAAAGAGATTGCGATGAACATTGGGCTTAAGTTTGTACGGCCAAAACTCCAAAGTTTTATTGACGAATCAAGAGCAATTGCTACCAACGGCAGCGTTATTGTTCATTGCTGGAGAGGTGGAATGAGGAGTGCCTCATTTGCCCAACATTTAATTGATCACGGATTTTCTGAAGTTTATTTGATTGAAGGAGGCTATAAGGTTTTTCGTAATCATGTGCTCAGTTTTTTTGAACAACCATTTAAGTTAAATGTATTGGGAGGCTTTACCGGAAGTGGTAAAACAAAAATCCTCGAATTTATTAAAGATGCAAATCATCAAGTTGTCGATCTTGAGGCTATCGCTCATCATCGGGGGTCGGCATTTGGGGGTATCAGTATGGGTGCCCAACCAACGGTTGAACAATTTGAAATAAATTTGTTTGAAGAAATGCGTCATCTGGAGTTTAATAAACCCATTTGGCTTGAGGATGAAAGTCACCACATTGGATCGGTTTTTATTCCTCATGTTTTATTTAAACAGATGGAAGTAAGTTGGGTCTATTTTCTAAATATTCCGCGAGAGGATCGAGCTAAATTCTTAGTGGAAGAATATGGAAATCTTGATAAACATGAACTGGCATATTCTATTGAACGCATTAAAAAGAGATTAGGATTTGATCGGGTACGTCAAGCACTGGAATATTTGGATAAGAATGATTTTTATAATGTAGCCATAATTACCCTGAATTATTACGATAAATTTTATTTGCGAGGTTTGTCACGCCGTAATCCGGAGCGAATTAAAGAGCTGAGATTTGAAACCATAGATCATGAAGAAATTGCAAAATTTCTTCTTAATAATGTAAATTACAAAGATGATTAAATTAACACAATACAGCCATGGCGCAGGCTGTGGATGTAAAATTTCGCCTAAAGTTTTAGATTCCATTTTAGACACAAAAATTCAAGCAGACATTAATAAGAATTTAATAGTAGGAAACAACAGTCGTGATGACGCTGCTGTTTACGACCTCGAAGATGGCACTGCAGTCATAAGTACCACCGATTTTTTTCTTCCAATTGTTGATGATCCATATACCTTCGGGAAAATTGCCGCCGTGAATGCCATCAGTGATGTGTATGCCATGGGAGGAAATTCTCTTTTAGCCATTGCAATTTTAGGCTGGCCTGTTAATAAAATTGCACCCGAAATTGCTTCAAAAGTGATGGAAGGTGGACGTGCAGTTTGTAAGGAGGCCGGAATTCCTTTGGCTGGTGGACACAGTATTGATAATCCAGAGCCCATTTTTGGCCTGGCGGTTACCGGAAAGGTAAATATTGCCGATCTGAAGCAAAACAGCAGCGCAAAGTCGGGCTCGAAATTATATCTGACAAAACCACTGGGGGTAGGGATTTTGGCTACTGCCCAAAAACAAGGAATTCTTTTAGACGATCACAAAGATATTGCCCCAAAATCGATGATGTTACTCAATAAAGTTGGGGTTCAGTTGTCCAGAATAGAAGGAGTTTCTGCTATGACAGATGTGACAGGTTTTGGACTTTTAGGGCATTTGATTGAGATGTGTGAAGGAAGTAATGTGTCAGCTGAAATAGATTATCCGAAAGTGCCTGTTTTCCCCGAAGCCTTGGGTTATTTAAGACAAGGGGCTATTCCTGGAGGTACCATCAGAAATTGGGATAGTTATGGGCATCATTTTAAAACAATGGATTCTGAACTCAAACATATTTTGTGTGATCCTCAAACTAGTGGAGGGCTCTTAATTGCTGTTGATGAGCATCATGCCCTGGAGGTAGAAGAACTTCTTAAAAGTGAAAACTTAGTTTCTCATTCTTTAGGAATCCTAGTTGATAAGGATTCAGAATTGATTAAAATTAAGAACTAAAAGCTGCTCCACTCAAAATTGGCATCGCCTCCACATAATGATAAAATGCTTATTTTTATTTGCTAATTACGAAGTTTAAATGATAAAAAAAATACTTCCCTGGTTTATAGTTATTGTCTTTATTGTTCTCATCATTCTTCTAATATCGATGAAAGGCAAAATGAATGCCTATGTCTCGGAAATGATGAAGAAGCAAGCAAGTGTAGAGGTTGTTAAATCAACAAAAGCTCATGTAGATTCGGCCTATAATTATGTGAAGAATAATAAGGATTTTAAAATCACATTTCTTGAATTTGGAGCAAAAGGCTGTTCTGCATGCACCCGAATGGAAGCAGTGATGAAAAAGGTTCAATCAGAATTTTCATCAGTAAATGTTGTTTTTGTTAATACGATGCTGCGTCGAAATCAAGATTTGATGAAGTATTACGGAATTGCAGTTATTCCTACACAAATATTATTAGATAAGCATGGTAGGGAATATTTCAGACATGACGGATACTTCAGCTTTAAGGATCTGTCTGAAGAATTGAAAAAGGGAATGGATCTTCAAAATATGAAATAAGTTAATCTCTGGATATGAAAAAAATTGTATTGGTCTCATTTGTTATATTTATTGCCGTATCAGGATATTCAATAAACAAAGTAGAATTTAAACGCTACTTTAAAGATAAAACCATGCGGGTTGATTATTTTCACAGTGGTATGGCAACTGAAGAACACTTTGCAATCGATCGGATTTTGTCGGATGGTGCATGGTCGGGAAGCTTAAATCATTTAATTGATGAGTTGAATTTTGGGTTGTATCAATTTGATGTTTTTAGTAAAGAAGATGGAGTATTGATTTATAGCAGAGGTTTTGCAAGTGTTTTTGGCGAATGGCAAACCATTCCGGAAGCAAGCAAGCAATGGGGAACCTATCACGAATCTGTGAGGTTTCCTTGGCCTTTAAAAACTGTAAAGTTGCAAATGAAGAAACGAGATGCTCAAAATAATTTTAAAGTCATCTGGGAAACTGAAATTGATCCGGATTCAAGGGCCGTCACCCCGGCAGATTTGGTTTCGAATTACAAAACTTTTGATTGTTTAGTGAGCGGACCTGCACACGAAAAAGTTGATATTGTAATTTTGGCTGATGGTTATACAGAAGCTGAAATGGATAAATTTCATAAAGATGTAAAACGATTGAGTGATCATTTGTTTTCTGTTGAACCTTTTAAATCTCGTAAAGATGATTTCAATGTTCGTGCAGTTGAAACTCCTTCGGCAACTTCAGGTGTAAACAAGCCACATCCGGGCGTTTTTAATAGAACTCCTTTAAGCGTTCATTACAGTAGTTTCGATAGTGAGCGATATGCACTCAGTTATGATAATAGAACCATTCGTGATGTTGCATCAATAGTTCCCTATGATTTTATGTATTTGCTCATCAATGAAAGAACATACGGTGGAGGTGGAATTTATCAGTTGTATGCTTCAGTAGCAGTTGATAATCAATTTTCAGATTATATCTTCGTTCATGAATTCGGACATCATTTTGCGGCTTTGGCTGATGAGTATTATTCATCATCCGTTTCATATCAAATTCCTGAGATTACGGTTGAACCCTGGGAAGCAAATATTTCTGCATTGATTGATGGTAAGTTAAAGTGGCAGGATATGGTTGAAGATGGTACCCCCATACCAACTCCTTGGGATAAGGAAAAATTTGATAAACACGGCATTGAAATACAAAAAGAACGAAATCGATTAAGAGCTGCAAAAGCTCCTGAAGCTGTGCTTGAAGATTTGTTTTTGAAGCAAAAGGCTGAAGAAACTGAAATGATAAAAGAAATGGAAAATACCGGAAAAATTGGAGCTTTTGAAGGAGCATCTTATTATCAGTTTGGTATGTATCGTTCATCAACGGATTGTATTATGTACACCCGAAATGGACTTGATTTTTGCCCTGTTTGTCAGAAGGCGATTTCAAATGTCATCGATCAGTATATGAAATAATGCATTAAGGCAATGAAAGATTATTTCAAAAAATAGAATAAATTTGTTTTTTAATTGAAAACTAAAAAAGATACTTTATATGAAATTACTTGAAGGAAAAACAGCTTTAATTACCGGCGCATCTAGAGGAATAGGAAGAGAAATTGCATTGAAGTATGCAGATCAAGGTGCCAACATTGCATTTTCTGATTTAGCATATGATGAAAATGCTAAAAGTCTGGAAACTGAAATTGAGGCCAAAGGAGTAAAAACTAAAGGATATGCTTCGGATGCGAGTTCATTTGAAGGTGGTGAAGCCCTTATTAATTCAGTAATGGAAGAATTTGGCAGGATTGATATTTTGGTAAATAATGCCGGAATAACCCGCGATAATTTATTGATGAGGATGACCGAAGCAGATTGGGATTTGGTTATTAAAGTGAACCTAAAGTCGGTTTTTAATTTAACCAAAGCAGTTCAAAGAGTCATGCTAAAACAACGCTCCGGAAGTATCATAAATATGAGCTCTGTTGTAGGTGTGGGTGGTAATGCCGGACAATCAAACTATTCGGCTTCAAAAGCCGGTCTCATCGGATTTACCAAATCCATGGCTCAGGAATTAGGTTCCAGAAGCATTAGATGTAATGCTGTTGCACCTGGTTTTATCGAAACCGATATGACTTCAAAACTAGATGAAACTGTGAAAAAAGAATGGGTAAAAACCATTCCGTTGCGTCGTTCAGGTCAGGCTGAAGATGTTGCCAATATTGCCATTTTCCTGGGCTCTGACTTGTCAAGCTACGTTACCGGTCAGGTAATCAGTGTATGTGGTGGTATGAGCATGTAATTAATTTCATATTTTATGATTTCATCAAATACACTATTTGTCATAATTCTGGCAATCATTGTATTTAGTTTTTTGTTGGATCAATTGCTGGATTATCTAAATGCCAGTTATTGGTCTGATGAATTACCTGAAGAGTTGCAAGGGATTTATGATGAGAAGAAGTATCAAAAATCTCAAAATTACGCAAAAGCAAAGCGAAAGTTTTCTGCAATATTAAGCTGCCTGTCAACCATTGCAATTTTATCACTTTTGTATTTCTAGATGATTGGATTCATACCATCACCCAAAATCCGATATGGATGGGCTTGATGTTTTTTGGAGTTATTGGTTTTGTTTCAGATATTCTTACCATCCCGTTTGAGGTTTATAGCACCTTTGTGATTGAGCAAAAATTTGGTTTCAATAAAACAACCGCCCGAACTTTTATTCTTGATAAGCTAAAAGGTTGGTTATTAACTGCCGTTTTAGGAGGGGGAATACTGGCTCTTATCATTTGGATTTATTCCTTAACCACCAATATGTTCTGGATATTTGCCTGGGGAGCCATAGCCATTTTTATGGTGTTTATGAGTATGTTTTATTCAGAGTTAATCGTTCCTTTATTCAACAAACAAAAACCGCTTGAGCAGGGTGAATTGAGAGATGAAATTGAAAAGTTTGCATCAAAAGTTGGATTTAAATTGAATAACATTTATGTTATTGATGGTTCAAAAAGATCGTCCAAAGCCAATGCATACTTCACCGGTTTAGGACCCCGAAAGCGGATTGTTTTGTATGATACTTTAATCCTGGATCATAGTATAAATGAGTTAGTAGCTGTGCTTGCGCATGAGGTCGGGCACTATAAAAAGAAACATACGATTCTGGGTTTAATGATTTCTTTGGCTCAATCCGCACTCATGTTTTTTATTCTTTCGCTATTATTAGGAAACCCGTTGATGTCGGAAGCCTTGGGAGCATCAAGGGCGAGCTTTCATCTGAGTGTACTCGTATTTGGAATTTTATATACTCCGGTTTCGACGATATTAAGCTTAGGTTTGAATTATTTATCGAGAAAGCATGAGTTTGAGGCCGATCGTTTTGCCGGTGAAAATTATAGTTCAGAAGCCTTGGGAAATGCTTTAAAAAAACTGTCGGTAAATAATTTAAGTAATTTGAAACCACATCCGGCTTATACTTTTTTCCATTATTCACATCCACCATTACTCAAACGCTTAGATGCTTTGGATCATCTGGTGATTAAAAAGTAAACTTATTTTTTCTTATAGAAGATTACAGGAATTGTTTTGAGTATAAGTTTGATGTCACCCCAAAAAGTTGCATTTAATACATATTGATTGTCGAGACTTTTTCTGGCTTCAGAAGATAATTTCTCAGATTCCGTTTGTCGAACTTGCCATAGTCCGGTAATCCCAGCTGGTGCTAAAAAGCGAAGAGCCCACTGATCATCGGTAAGTCTCTCAGCTTCGTAAAGTGGAAGTGGACGGTTTCCTACGATAGACATGTCGCCCTTCATAACGTTAATAAATTGAGGGATTTCATCAATGTTGAAGTTTCTAATGAATTTCCCTGTTCTGGTCAATCTGGGGTCATCCTTAACTTTGAAAAAGGTGATGGCATTGTTTTGCTCACGTTTATGTCTTAAGTACTGATTTTCACAAATTTCTACTCCGCCGATGTGTAGGATTGGCGAACAAGGTTTGCCAAGCCTTTCACATTCTTCACATTTGTCATTATCGGAATATTTATTCCCGTTTTTGTATTGATCAAGCAAGTATTGATTGAGTTCAGAAAGTTCAGATCTTTTTTTATCAGAACCTACATACATCGATCTTAATTTGTAGAAATTGAATATGTCATAACCTGTTCCAACCCTTCTCGAGATATAAAAAGCAGGTCCTTTTGATCCAATTTTAATACAAATAATTGCCAATAGCCAAATAGGAGTAGTAATTGTAAGAGCAAATATGGAGAACACAATATCAAAACATCTTTTTGATCTGCCTATTTTAAAATCTTCGAAGGTTTCTTGATCTTTAACTTTAAATTTATCGCGCATAATAATTCTTTGCTATTCAAATATAATTTATTTTTTTATATATGACTAGTGAATCATATTTTAAAAAAATAATTCAATTGATAACCTTCCTTTTTTAATTCCTTCTGATGCTTCAGGTAAAAAGCCTGTATTGATTCTATGGGTACTGCATAAGTAATTCCGTAATTTATATTCTCTTTTGGTTTTAAATAAATAGGATCTGTATATGGTATGTTTGAGTTTCGGATCTTATTCTTTTCCCTGTTTCCCGGACTAAATACTTCTTCTATAGTTGCAGAAGCTGATCTGGCCATGCCAACCAATTCAAAATTTGGTACACCATCTTTTATAGCCAATACCAGTCCGCCGCTAAAGCCTCTGTTAAATACCGCATCAATGAGTATAGACCCATTTTTAACACGGTTGGGGCTGCTGATGATTCCTTTGGTTATCATTTGAAATCCCATGGGATAACCCATGACATAAACAAAGCTACCCCATTCAAGTTCTTCTGATTTCCCTGATGGATACTTAAATACAGGAATAATTTTATCTTGATATTCAATTTTTTTACCAAGTATGGCAATGTCATTTTCTTCATCCATCGCAAGAATTTCCAAGCTTCCGAAAGAGGGCAAACCTGCAACAATGTTTTGTTGTCGGCTTTTAATGGCAACGGATTGAATGAAAATTTGATCACTGTTTTTTGATGGGAAATATGAAATGACGGTATCTTTAAAATTTACGACATGTGCACAGCTCAAAACAGCAACCCTTTCATGATCATAGTAAATGGTGGTAGCTGTTCCTATTACAGATTTAGTTACAACTTCACCTTGAACAGCATTGTTGAAGGTTTTTTTATTGACTAAATCCGTTTTTAAAATTTGCTCAGTTTCTTTAAAAAGATAGGTTTTATAGAATACCAAGCAATCAATCTTATGAATTGATTTTGAAATTTCATTGAGTTGCTTTGAGCAATTTCTATAAGGGAATTCACTATCGTATCGCCCATCACTTAAGGTGGGGTAAAGGGTTTTAAACGATCTTTCGGCACAAGCTGAAAGGATAATTAATATGAGGATGCTTGCAATAGAATTTAGTTTCTTCATCCTAATCATGATTAGTTGAAATGAATTTCAAACGAGTGTAGAACGAAGATACTAAATTTTAAAAATTAAATGTCTCTTTTCTTTAATGTTAAATGAGAGAAGAAAATGAATAAAGCAGTGTAAATGACAACCATTATAACATCCTGAATGGCAATGTATTCTCTAAAACTAACACCAAATATTTTCATAAGTTCGGTATTTGGAATGTCAATTAAGTTACCTATAGACTGAAGTGGAAGGAAGTCTCCCCAGCCATCAGGTAATTTATAATTCGCATATCTTTCAATCACATAGAAATAAAGAAGCAACAAGCCAATCGTAAATCCCGACCTTTTTGCAAGTATACCTAAGAGTAAGGAGAAGAGCATAAAAGCAAAGAGTTCAAGGAAATAAGCGAACACAAATACCATATTGTCAAAAATCATCGAAAACTGAACCTCAGGAGTATTTATAAATCCAAGTATGAGGCCGATGATAAATAGGAATAGGGTAGAAACAAAACTCAGAACCAAAATCATCAATACCTTTGATTTGATGAAATCCCATCTGGATAAACCTGTAATGATGTTTTGTCGAATGGTTCGATAAGAAAATTCGTTGGTGATGAATATGATGACAATAATGGACAAAAATATTTTTAAATATCCTGCCAGATAAGTCAGGTTATGCCAAATGTGTGGAAACTCGTATAAAGTTATTTTTGAAACAGGAATGGGTGCTTTTTTACCAGCATCGATCATGATTTCGTTAATGGCAGATTGTATCCCAAAAAATAGGACACCCAAAATAAGTGCGTATAAGCCTAATAAGATCCAAAAGATTTTATTATTTGCTAATTTTTTATATTCTATTTTAAGAAGTCTTATCATGAGATTCAGCTAATAATTCTAAAAAATAATTTTCTAAACTTTTTTTACGTAAGGAGATGTGCGAAATGGTAATTCCTTGCTCGAACATCGATTTGTTTAAAACGGAACTGTCAAATTCTTTCTTTAATTCAACAATGAACATTTGATCCTCTTTTTCGAAATTCTTTACAAATTTAGAATGACTAAGAACTTTTTCGATTTGATCCATTTCGGGTCCGGCAATTTCAATCATTACCGATTCGTTAAGTACTTCATCAACTTTTCCGGCAAAAAGTTTTTTTCCTTTTTCAAGTACAGCAACATGGGTGCATACTTTTTGAACTTCATCCAGTAGATGACTTGCCAAAACAATGGTTAAGCCATCCTTGGCAATTTTTTTAATTAAATTCCTGATTTCGGCGATGCCTTGAGGGTCTAGTCCATTGGTTGGTTCATCTAAGATTAAAACCTCCGGATTTCCGATTAGGGCAGCAGCAATGGCAAGCCTTTGTTTCATCCCTAATGAATAGGTTTTAAATTTGCTGTGCTTGCGATTGTATAAATCTACAGTCTTTAGTATTTCAGGGATTTTATCATAAGACACGCCTTTGATATCAGCAATGATTTCAAGGTTTTTAGCACCACTCATATAGGGATAAAAAGAAGGGGTCTCTAAAATGGCGCCAATTCTTTTTCTTTCTGCCTTGCTAGGTTCATTCCCAAACCATCTATAGTTTCCTGAAGTAGCATTTACAGCATTCAGGACAATTCCCAGGGTGGTGGTTTTGCCACTTCCATTGGGCCCCAGAATTCCATAAATGGCTCCTTTTTCAATGGTGATTGATAAATCATCAACGGCCTTTAACTTCCCATATCTTTTGGTTAGCTTATCAATGGCCAATATTTCTTCACTCAAAATAAATAAGTTTTAAAGGTTGTGTATAAGTACTAGACGAATTTAATTAAAAATCATTACAAATTATCAGATATTTTTTTTGCACCAAATTTGATTGTACCTTTGCCGACCAAATCTTTGAATTTGAATTAAATAGTTAACAATAATATTATTAAGAAAGAATTATCAGATGAAAATTTCTAGTAACAAGGTAGTTTCAATGACCTACGAATTAAAATTGGACAATGAGAATGGCGAATTGGTTCAACGAGTTGAAAAAGATAAGCCATTCGTATATTTATTTGGTATTGGTGGATTGTTGCCAGTTTTTGAGAAAAGTCTGGAGAACCTGGTTGTAGGTGATACTTTTGCTTTTGGTTTAACTGCAGAAGACGGTTATGGACAAAGAAATGATGATGCCGTAGTTGCTTTAGATAAAAGTATTTTTGTGGTTGATGGTAAAATGGATGAGGAGATGATTAAAGTAGGAAATGTTGTTCCTATGCAAAATGATCAGGGTCAGCCATTAAATGGAATGGTTTTGGAAATTACCGACGATAAGGTTAAAATGGATTTTAATCACCCTTTGGCCGGAAAAGATTTGCATTTTACTGGCGAAATTTTAGATATTCGCGAAGCAACCGAAGAAGAGTTGAGTCATGGTCATGTTCATGGTCCAAATGATGAACATCATCAGTAGGCTTTAATTTTAGCTTGAAATAAGAAAGACTGTTGGTCTCTTCTGGATATCCGGGAGAGACTTTTTCCATTTACCGACACTTTTGCTTGAAATGAACTCTGTTTCCAGGGTGAGATCGGTGGCAATACATAACATGGTTTCCGTTCTGCAATTTTCAATAATGGCCTTAAATAATTGGTTGTTGCGATAAGGAGTTTCTATAAAAATTGAAGTTTGTCCGCTCTTTCGTGCATTAGATTCAAGCTCTTTAATTTTTCGATTCCTATCGAAAGGTTTAACCGGGAGGTAACCTACAAAACTAAAATTCTGTCCATTAAATCCGGAAGCCATCAAAGCCAGTATGATAGAGGAGGGGCCAATTAAGGGAACGACCTTAAAACCTTTTTCATGTGCTTGTTTTACAATGATGTTTCCAGGATCAGCCAAACAAGGGACACCTGCTTCTGACATCAAACCAATGTCCTGGCCCTTTTTCAAGGCATCAAGATAAGTGTAAGTGTCGGCTTCATTTGTGTGCTTGTTTAAATCCTGAAAACTCACATCATCAAAATTCCCCGGATAATCAACACTTTTTAAAAATCTTCTGGCCGATCGAAGATCTTCTATAATGAAACTCTTTAATTTGAGTATGATCTCTCTGTTAAGCTTCGGAAATACCTTATTATAGGCAGAAGTGCCCAAAGTAGTTGGGATGAGATATAGCGTTCCAGTGTTTTTATTTAATGACATAAGATTACCAAGGTAAATTTGAAAGATTTATATTTCCACCAGATACAATGATACCAATTTTTTTATTTTGATGCTCAAACTTATGCTCTAAAATAGTCGCAAGTGGAACTGCCGAAGACGGTTCGACGATTATTTTCATGCGCTCCCAAATTAGTCTCATCGCATCTATGATAGAACTTTCATTGGCTGTTACGATTTTGTCAACATGGTCGAGAATAATAGGAAAGGTTAAAGTTCCTAATGAAGTTAAAAGACCATCTGCAATGGTGTTTGGGTTATTAACCGGGATGAATTCTTTTTTGTAAAACGATTGAAAGGCATCATTTGCATTTTCTGGTTCCCCTGCAATTACTTTCGTTTGTGGTGATAGGTTTGAAGCAGTTAGTGATGTTCCGCTTAATAATCCGCCACCTCCAACAGGGGTCATAATTATATCCAGGTCGGGATAATCTTCTATCAATTCTTTAGCTGCTGTTCCCTGACCAGCAATAATGTTTACATCATTGTAAGGATGGATAAAGTTTGCTGAGGTTCTTTTTTGAATCTGTCGAATGTGCTCTTCTTTAGCTTCTTGGTTTGGTTCACTCATAACCACCTCGCCACCGTATTGTTTAACCGCTGCTACTTTTACTTTTGAGGCCGTATTAGGCATAACAATATAAGCCTTTGTATTTAGCAGTTGAGCTGCCATTGCAATGGCTTGTGCGTGATTTCCTGATGAATGTGTGCACAGCCCATATTTAAGTTGATCTTTGTCGATCAACATTGCAGCATTTAAAGCTCCTCTGATTTTGAAAGCTCCGGTTTTTTGAAAGTTTTCACATTTAAACAATATCTCAGCGTCTAAATTTTTGTTAATCCTCTGAGATGATAGCACAGGGGTGCGATGTATGAAATTTCTTATTCTGTTGTGTGCCTGCTCGATTGAAGAGGCGTTTGGAATTGTAATCTCTGTTTTCAAATTATAAGGCCAATTGTTTAGTGATTTTTTCAGAGATTATTTCGCAGGCTTCGTCCAAAATTTTGTACATCTTATCCATGCCTGGTTTTCCTTCAAGAAACAATTTAGGTAAAGCAGTATTTGTGCCGTCTACCACACTCAACAAATAGCTTACTTTTTTCATATCTTCTTTATCTCTTGAAAAATATTGAACATCTCTAAAGCTCGCTGAGTCAACAACATAGATTTTATCAAACTTGTCAAAATCGTCACTGGTAAATAAGCGACATTTATGCTCTGAGAGGTCTATATTATGTTCTTTGGCAAAGGCTGTAACTTGTTTGCTTGCGGGTTCGTTGATATTAAATGATTCAAATCCTGCGGATTCAATGAGTGTGTCTACCTTCTTTTCTTCTAGTTTGCGCTTTAGGATTCCTTCAGCAAGAGGCGAACTGCATATATTTCCTAAGCTTACAAATAATATTTTCATTTTTTAAGTTAATTAATGGAGTTTATGGAAAACCGTATATATATACGATTTTTGAATATTTATACTAAAGTTAACAAAAAAACGTGAAGAATTCAAGTAAGACTTAGGTTTTATAGCTTTATTTTCTTATCCAGCTCTTCAACATAAGTTCGGAATTGTTTGTCGGTTTCAACAAGATTATTCACGGTTCTGCACGCATGAAGTACAGTTGCGTGATCTTTATTTCCACAATGCATTCCTATGGTGGCCAATGAAGACTTGGTGTGTTTTTTCGAGAAATACATTGCCAACTGTCGAGCCTGAACAATTTCTCGTTTACGAGTTTTAGAGTTTATTACATCAAGCGGAAGATTGAAATAGTCACAAACCACTTTTTGGATATAATCGATGGAAATTTCTCGTGAAGTATTTTTTACAAACTTATCAATCATTTGTCGGGCAAGATCAAGATTGATGGCTTTTTTATTCAGTGATGATTGTGCCATGATAGAAATTAAGGCTCCTTCTAATTCCCTGATGTTGGTTGTTATGCTGTATGCCAGGTATTCGATTACTTCATATGGCATGTCAATACCATCGTTATATAATCTTTTTTGTAAGATTGCAATCCGCGTTTCTAAGTCAGGAACTTGTAAATCGGCAGCCAAACCCCATTTAAATCTTGAGAGTAATCTGGGCTCCATGCCTTTCATCTCTACCGGTGGTTTGTCGGATGTAATGATGATTTGTTTGCTTTTTTGGTGTAGGAAGTTAAATACATGGAAGAAAACATCTTGTGTTTTTTCTTTGCCTGATAAAAACTGAATATCATCGACGATCAATACATCTATCATTTGATAAAAATGTACAAAATCATTTTGATTGTTATTCCTGACAGAGTCGATGTATTGAGCTATAAATTGCTCAGCAGACACATACAAAACAGTTTGGTTAGGAAAATTATTTTTTACCTGTAACCCAATGGCATGTGCAAGATGTGTTTTTCCGAGCCCAACATTGCTGTATAAATAAAGCGGATTAAAAGCAGTTCGCCCCGGATTTTCAGCTACTGCATAACCTGCAGATCTTGCTAAGCGATTACAATCTCCTTCAACAAAATTTTCGAATGAATATGAATCCACAAGTTGAGATTGTACTTTAAGTTTTTTTAGTCCTGGGATAATAAAAGGGTTTGGAATGTCTCTTGACTTCCCTTTATTTAGATCTATTGGCATTGAAACTGCTGGGTTTTTAGTGTCTTTTTTATTAGAAGTGGGAATTTTTATGGCGTAAGGTGTTTTACTATTTACCGAGTTATCCATAATAATACTGTATTCTAATCTTCCTTCTGCCCCTAATTCTTTGCTGATGGTTTTCTTGAGTAAACTAATGTAATGTTCTTCGAGCCATTCATAAAAAAACTGACTAGGAACCTGTATTGTTAAAACACTTTTGTCTAATTTGAGAGGAGTAATTGGTTCAAACCATGTTTTGAAGCTTTGGTAGTGAATATTGTCTTTTATGACTCTGAGACAATTGTCCCATACTTCAACGTGATTCTTTTTCATTAGCGAAATGAATTAAACTTTGTTCTGTTAAATATTATAATCTTTGTATGTGTGAATTTGAACCTTAAAATTCGAGTTATTGTTGAAACCCACTTGTTTAGGAAACTGCAAAAGCAATGAACAAATATGTATATAAATTAGTTAGGAAAAAAATAAAAATTGACTTGATTTTCTTCTTTTTTATTCGTATATGTAAAGAGGATGCTTAAGTTGATCTAAATTCATTAAAAGCCTAATTAAGAATCGATTTAATTTGTTTTTAAGAACTTGATATTTAAGCCATTAATTCGTTTAAGTTTGTCATACACCTGGGTCGATTCACTTTTTCTTACCTCAAAATCAAGCTCGCAAATAATCTCAAATTTTTGATTGGTTTGATTCAAATTGTAAGCCTTCATAATCTTCATAACTTCGTTCATTACTGGGTACTGAAAATCAATATGGTATAAATCTTTTATGGTTTTTTCGACTACTTTACCATTTAAAATGGCATCCTTACTTGCCGATTTATAGGCATTAATTAATCCACTAACTCCTAAGTTAGTTCCTCCATAATATCTAATAACAACAATTAAAACATTGGTTAGATCGAAGGAGTTTATTTGGCCAAAAATAGGTCGGCCTGCTGTACCTGATGGTTCTCCATCATCATTAATTCGGTGAGCCGATTTATCATAACCAAGTTGATAAGCATAACAATGATGACTTGCATCGTGATAAGTTTTTCGAAGTGATTGAAGGTGACTTTTTACTTCTTCCTCATTTTTAACTGGAATAACCAGGGCAATAAATTTGCTCCCTTTTTCTTTGTAAAGTCCTTCTGATGTATCATGAATGGTTTTGTAAGTATCTTCGAAAAGCATTGGAAATTCTGGTCAATTATTATTAGGCTCAAAGATATAAATAAAAAAGCCTCGCATAGAAGCGAGGCTTGATAAATAAAGTATGGCTTTTGTTAATTTTTTATAGAGGCAATATCTTTTACAGCAGCGATGGCTGCATCAATATGCTCTTCAGTATTAAATGGACCTACACTTAATCGGCAGGTACCATGCATGCCCTGAGTTCCTATTCCTTCGTGAACTTTAGGAGCGCACTGTAATCCTGTTCTGCTGGCGATATTATAATCTACATCCAGCATCATTCCTACATCGGCAGCTTCAAACCCATTTACATTAAAACTTAAAACGGCATTTTGGTTCTCAGTATTCTCGGCACAATATGTAGTAACACCTTTTATGGCCTGGATTCCTTTTCTGAGTTTATCCCATAGTTTAATTTCATGCTCATGAAGGTTCTCAATACCTTGTTCCAAAACCCATTTAACTCCTGCATTTAAGCCGGCTACTCCAACCAAATTCAGGGTTCCACATTCCATTCGATATGGAAATTGCTCCAAATGTGTTTCTTGAGCCGAACGAACTCCGGTTCCGCCGTAACGGGTTCCTTTAATCGGAACATGATCCATTACATAAGAGCCTCCGATTCCGGTTGGTCCCATTAAACATTTATGTCCTGTAAATGCCAGTACATCAATATTCATGGCTTGCATGTCGATTGGTATGATTCCTGCACTCTGGCTTGCATCCAGTACAAAAAGAACGTTTGCTTCTCGACAAATTTCACCAATGGCCATCGCATCTTGAACGGTTCCGATGATATTTGAGCTATGATTTACAATCACCATTTTGGTATTTGGCTTGATTGCTTTCTTGATGTCTTCAGGATTTACATAACCATGTTCATCAAAAGGAATATGATCTACTTCGATGGTACCTTCTAACATCAAATGATGTAATGGGCGTAAAACTGAATTATGCTCTAACATGGTTGTGATTACATGATCACCTTTTTCTGAAAGACCATTGATGATCATATTTAATGAATCACTTGCATTGTAACTGAAGGTTAAATGATCAGGATCTACCCCATTAAAAAGTTTTGTGAGTGTTTTTCGGGTATTCATCACAACTTCTTCAGCTTCCAGTGCTGCATCAAACCCTGATCTGCCCGGGCTAACTCCATTGTTTCTGTAGAAATGATCCATGAATTTGTACACTTCATCTGGTTTAGGAAATGTGGTTGCTGAATTGTCTAAATAAATTTGTTTATTCATGATAATAATATAAAAGTTCTTAAAAATGTTATTTCATTAATCTAAAATCAGTGCATCTGCTACCAATTCGGCCAAAGTCATAATTCTTACATTAAGTTTATATTCGACATTGGTTTGCATTAATTGATCGACACAATTGTGGCAGGGTGTTACAACAATGCTGGCTCCGGTTTTTCTGATTTGATCAGCTTTTAAGCCGGCTATTTTCATTCGACGTTCGTTGTATTCACTCATGGCTAATTGTCCTCCACCGCCTCCACAACAGTAGTTTTCAGTACCATGAGGTGTCATCTCAACAAAGTTTTTAGCAATTTTGTTTATAACATATCGCTGCTCCTGAACCGTACCTCCTTCTCTTACCAAATTGCAGGGATCATGTAAGGTGACAAATTCTTTAAGTCTATCCGGATCAACTTTTATTCTGCCGTCGCGAATATAATTTGCCAGTAATTCAACAGAAGTCAATACTTCATAAGGAAGTTTCTTTTTAATGTAGTTGGGGCCTTCCCATTTAAAAGCTCGTGAACCATGGCCACATTCAGCTAAGATGCATTCTTTTGATCCCAGATCATTCATCTCATCATCCATACGTTGAGCTATAACATTTGCTTCTTCCATATTTCCTGAGAAGAAAGCATAGTTTGTAACATCATACATTTTGGTTGATAAAGTCCAGCTTTCGTTGGCTGCAAAGAAAACTTTTGCCATTGCTGAAATTGAAAGCGGGAAAAATTTGGGTTCGCGAGGATTTAAAGTATACATTAAATCTTTTCCTTTTAGGTCAAGAGGAATGATTGCATCTTCATTATCCACATCATATTTTAGTTCGTCTTCGAGCCAGGTAATGGTATCCACAAATTCTTGTTTTGGAATACCCATATTATTTCCTGTTTCCATGGCTGCCTGAACTGTTGCATTTAAGGTGTCCGGAACATAGTCCATTGCGGCCAGCATTTCGCGTCCTTTGCGAACAACATAAGTGATGTCGACTCCAATGGAACAATGAGAAGTACACCGACCACACATGGTACATGATCCGTATAAAAGATCCACCATTTCTTCAATGGCCGTGTCGTCTAATTCTCTCGCATTGGTAAGCCATGGGGCTTTCCTCCCTAAAAAAGTATTATATCTTCTGTATATTGATGCGACAATGTCAACTTTTTTGGCAGGAACATAATGTTCAGAGGGATCTGTTTTATAATAGAGGCAACTGTCAGCACATAAACCGCAGTGAACACAACTATTTAGATGTGTGATCAATTTGCTGTCGTCATGAGCACTTAAAACTTCCAGCCCTAATTTCTTTTTCTCGTCTGTTAATTTTCTCATGATCCTAGTTTTTTGAGTTTTCAATTGGCCAAATATTTCTCCATCCAAAGAAGAAACCTAAGTGGTATCTTGCTGCGAAGAAATAAATGGTGTGTTTTAGTTTGCCCATAGGCAGGTAAAGCAGCAGTGCTGTTGTAATTATAAAATACGGAATTAAAGCTAACTCCATCCATAATACAAATGCGGTTGCAAATTGAAATAAAGTAACCAGAATGTTAGAAATAAAATCATCCAGATTTGAGAGGGATAGTAATTCTTTTTTGATAATTCTTTTAATTAATATTCCCAGACCTGATATGCCGGAGAGTACCAAAAAACCTGCTAAAACATAATTTGTTGGCATTCCAAAATTAAAATCCAGAATTATAACAAAGAATAAAAAGATTGATAAAAAAGTGCCTAAGTGATAAAGAATACCTGCAGTATAAGTAGGCATGTGTAAATAGGCAGATTCTTTTTTTGTTGGACTCATAGCCTTTGTAAAAGCATAACCAACTGCTTTGGGGATATTCCCCGATTGTTTGGAATAATCCGTTGGGTTTCCTAAGCGTATAAGCCTGAAAAAATGATACAAACAAGAAACCATACAAATTACAAACGCACTAAGCGTCATCCAATGATACCAAATCATTGTGAAATTGGTTTATACGCAGCCGTCAGGCTTTGGTAATCCGGCAACACGACAGGCTCCACGTGCTGGTCCTAAAGGAAATAATTCATAAATCTCACGTAAACGTACACCTGTTTCCTGGCAGATAACCCGAATCATTGGAGCCATTCCTTTTTCTTCATAATTCTTGCGAATTACATTGACAATTGCCCAATGTTTTTCGCCCATTTCTTCAATGCCGTCGCTTTTAGCAATTAAACTTGCGACTTCATTGTTCCAAAGTTCTGGTTGAGCAAGAAATCCATCCCCGTCAACCTCAAATACTCTGCCATCCAATTCAATAGTAGCCATAATTAATTTTTGTTTTTGTTGTTATTAAAATAATTCGTTATCAAATTTGTCAATTATTTCATCTGTAGAAAGAGGCATGTCTGGTAATACGAAATCGGGGCAGAAATTTAATACTTGTTTAGTTTGATATCTTTTGCAAGAATTCCAATTCTTATTTTCATTTTCGCAAAAATCAACTAGATATCTTTTCTTGGTTTCTATATCGGCAACTATAGATAGATCGATTACCAGTTTGCAATTCATGTAATTTGGACAATAATGCTCTTTCATAAATTAAATTAAAATCCGAAATTATTAAAAAAATGCATTAATGTATATTCGATACGTCAATATATATTGAGTATAAATAAAAATACTAATGTAGATGTGTTAATGTGATGCGGTAAGTAATGATCAATTAATTATTTAGGCAAATGCAATTAAGAGAATGGCCATAATTGATACGAATATTCCAATCCAATTTATTAAACTTAGTTTCTCGCGAAACAGCACCAGCCCAAATAATGCAGACATCATGACGATTCCAACATTTTGAATTGGAAAGAGAACATTGCTTTGGAAAACAGCCATGGCCTTCAACATAAAATAGGTTGTGGTATAATTAATAAGCCCTAATACGGTACCTCCTATGATGGTGTGAAGGGTAAAGGGTTTTTTGAGTTTGAGATACTTAAATAATGATATTAAAATTCCTAGTATCAGTGCCGTGACAAAAATCATGGTCAGAAATAGGTTGTAATCTCCCGAAATATAATGATGTTCAATGAATTTCAGAGAAGTGTCGACGATGCCATTTCCAAAGAAAATGAGAATGGGTAAAATGATTACTGCCCATTTGATTTTGCTTTTATCTTTCTTGTAGAAAATGAGAATGAAAGCGCCCATGGTTGAAATAATTCCCAAAATTTTTAACCAATTGAGGGTTTCAGAATAAAGGAAAATACCTGCAATTACCGGCAAAACAACCGACATCTTGCTAAATACTGCTGTGATGGCAACACCCGCTTTTTGCGATGAGAGTGCAAAAAGAACAAAGGTTAGGATGAACATAAACCCAATAAAAACGGCATGCCATAACCAAGGCTTCTGAGAAATTAAATTGATGTTAAATTCAGCTCCAACAATCAATATCCCAAAGAATGATGCCACCAAATAATTTATGGTAATGGCCTGAAAAGTATCAACCTTATATCGGTCAAATAATTTAAAAACGACAAAGATTAAGGATGAGAGAATTACAACAAAAAGAATATAGGCCATTTAAAAAACTTCTTTAAAAATTAAAATATAGGATTCCATCTGATTTATTTAAAGGTAAGTTTTAAAAAAATCAATGAATCGATGGGCAATAGCTTCCCAGCTAAAATGATCTTGTACTGTTTGATAAGCATTTGCTCCAATCGTTTCAGCTTTTTCCGGATCTTCAATTAATTTGATCATTGCGTTGGCAAATTCTTCGGCATTAGAAGGATCAACCAATAATCCATTGGTGCCATCTTCAATCACATTTCTGATTCCACCAAATTTTGAAGCGATTACCGCTTTTCCACACGCCATGGCTTCTTGTGTAGTCATTCCAAAAGGCTCGAACAATGAAGGAAGAACAAACATTTCAGATTGTTGATAATAGATGGGCATCATTTCATCAGGTACATAACCAATGAGCTGAACACGTCCATCCATTCCTTTTTCCTTGATGATGTCCTTCATTTTCTGATACAAATCAATTTCTCGTTGCTTTGGATTTGGAGATCCTCCTCCAATAACCAGGTCAACATCAGGAATTCTTTTGCGTACCAAATCAAAGGCATGGAGTAAGAAATCGTGTCCTTTGTTGGTGTCAATCCGGCTGATGCAAAAAACATATTTTTTGGGCAAGCTGGTTTTTTGTTTTAAATCCTTTTTGCTGGGTAGATGATAGGTGTGAATGTCTACTCCCGGAGGAATGTCTGCAATGTTTGAAGCTTTGTAATTATATAATTCCTCAAGTTTTTCGAGCTGCACAATTGAGGTGACTGTCTGCGCATTTACCGCTTTGAAAATTCTTAATTCTTCAGCGATTCTGTGCTTGAAATTGAATTTTTTTTCCATCTCAGCCGGATCACCACCCATTTGATCTTTTTTCCAGGCACCGATAGAGTGGGCTGTAAAAAATGAGGGCTTTCCGAATGCTTTTGCCACATCAACGGTTACAATTCCTGCATCGATATAATGCCCATGATACAGATCATAACTCAATTTATTCTGCTTAATAAATTTGATCATATTGGTTGAAAGCTCAGGCAAAACATCATAAATAAATTCTTTAGGAATAAATTCCCAAGGCCCTGCTTTAATTCGTATAATGTTCACATTTGGATAGTCAGGAACGGGGTCAACTTGCTGTGCAGTTTGATCGAACCAACGGCTATAAATATCTACCTTAATGCCGAGTTTTGAAATCGCTTTCGCAAGTTCCAAAACATATACAACTTGTCCTCCGGTATCCGTTCTTCCTAATTGTGGAACAGGATCAAAGTACCCGTGAGTGCTTAGCATGGCAATACTTTTAATGTCTTCTTTCATGTTTAGTTTTATGAGTTTTTACAGTGGCAATTTGGGATTCAAGAGAATTAAGTTTGACTCCTTGATTTATTAATCAAAAGTACTAAAATTTGATTAATTTCGAACCGTGAAAGTACCAACCAATAAAATCAGCGATGCCTTTGGGTTTTACCTTGGCGAGCTATTGAATAGCTATGAAAACAGGGAAGCCAGGAGTATGTTGTATCTATTGATTTCGCATTTATTCAATTTTGAGAAAATTGATTTTGTTAAAAATCCGGAAGAACGTTTGAGCGAGTCAGAATTGTTGAAATTGCATTTTGCGGTTAAAAGACTTCTTCAAAATGAACCCTTACAATATATTATTGGTGAAACTGAATTTATGGGTTTGAGATTTAGAGTGGATTCAAATGTTCTTATACCCAGGCCTGAAACTGAAGAATTGATTCAGCTGATTCTAGGTGATGAAATTGTGCAAGTTGGATCGAGGATACTCGATGTTGGATGCGGAAGTGGTTGCATAGGAATTACCATTAAAAAACAATATTCACAGAGTGAAGTGTCGATTTTGGATATTTCGGAAGAGGCCCTTAAACTTGCCCAAGAAAATGCCGAAATCAATGATGCTTTGGTAAATGTAATTCATGCTGATATTTTGAATGAAGAAGAATGGAGTGATTTGGGTAAGTTTAATTTGCTAATAAGTAATCCTCCTTATGTAAGAGAATCAGAAAAGAAATTGATGCAGCGTAATGTACTTGATTTTGAACCTTCAAATGCTTTATTTGTGCCTGACAAAGATCCTTTACTTTTTTATCGGAAAATTGCCCGCTTTAGTCAAACTCATTTAGAGAAAGAAGGATCATTATATTTTGAAATTAATGAAGCTTTTGGTTTGGAAACCAAACAAATGTTGGATGAGATGGGGTTTTATAAAGTTGAGATATTTAAAGATATAAATGGAAAAGATCGCTTTGTGAAATCCTTAAAATAAATGCTTCATCTTGTTTAAAAAATCAAGAGATTCATGATAAATCCCCGGGCTGTTACTTTCTCTGGGTCCCGCAATGTTTAATGTTTTAAGCTTATGAGTCCTGATCCAATTCTGTAAAATGTTTTCAGAGATCTTTTTTGATAAATCTATATTCAAAACCGGAACATTCAGTTTCTGAGCGTAATTAAGCGTTTGTTTAGTTCCTTTATCCATCGACTTATTGTAGAGAATCAATGTCCCATTCGAGGATTCAATGTTCTTCATTGTTCGATAAATGGTTTCGGTTTCAACTGTTTCAACCAATGGGTATTTGCTGGGTATAATCCCGTCTTCTGCCCATCTGCCATTCGGACACCAGCCCCCACAATTGATGTTGTTTTGCAGAGAAAAATCAAGGGCAGAACGATCCACACCGCTCTGCCCACCTGATATTATTTTATGAATTGTCAAGATTATTTTTTGTTGTGCTCTTCATCATAAATGGTGAAGTCTCTCTGAGATTTTAAAAGATTGATAGAATTCAGAAGTAAGTTCTTAGTTTCATTGGTAATGGTGAAATATAATAAACTATTTTTTGTACCGACTTCTTCTCTCTTAATTCTCTTAATTTGTTTCTTTTTGAAAGAGGCCAAACGACTGAGTAAATCTTGTTGCTTCTCAATTGTATCGTCAATATGATCATAATTACTATTAATAATCATGTCTTTAACACTCATCAAAATGTTTTCAACCTGAACTTGTAACTTGTTAAGTTCATCAATCTGAACTTCGATCAGGCTTTTGTGATTATTATCAACATGTTTATAACATGGCATCACGATAAAGTTTATGTTGTGAGCCAATTCTCGCAAATAGTCGAGAACCTGAACATAGAAATGACCAGTTTCAATTGAATTTTCGTTTAACTTAATAATGGTTAAATTTAAGTTGTCTTTCAATTCCTTAGTGTCGTGATTGAGTTTCTTAACCTCCTTGCGTACTTGTTTAAGCTTTTTCAAATCTTCAAGAATGATTCCATCTAAGGCTTCTTTGTAAAACTTGTTTACTTTTACTACAGTAGAACTAACAGTAGTATTACATCTGTTTACGATATTCTTTTCTGAGATTTCTTCTTCAACATCAGCCTGAGATTTTTCAAGTTCTTTGCTTTTGTGAAGAATATGAGTTCTGTAAATCACGACAAATGCAACAATAACCATAACTCCAATGGTGTAAATTCCACCCCAGGAGAATAACATGGCCAAAATAAATGCTACAGTAAAGGCTGATAAGGCAGTGAAAAACCATCCACCAACTACACTTAAAACTCCGGTGATTCTGTAAACCGCACTTTCTCTGCCCCAGGCTTTATCAGCTAATGAGGTTCCCATGGCTACCATAAATGTTACATAAGTGGTTGAAAGTGGGAGTTTTAAAGATGTTGCAAATGCGATTAAAATACTGGCTACCACTAAATTAACAGAAGCTCTAATCAGGTCAAATGATGGAGCTTCCTCCGGAGAATGGGTTATTTCTTTATAAGGCTCAAATTGTTTTTGAATTGAGTTTTGAATTCGTATTGGTACAATATGACTTAGCCTCTTTGATAGATTTAGCGAACTTCTTACCAATGATCGGGAAATAGCGGATGATCCAAAACGTTCGTCGCCTTCATCTTGCCGGCTTAGGTCGAGGGTGGTTTTTACTACGCCTCTTGCTTTTTTAGATAACCATAAAGTAAGAACCATGATTAATCCTGCAATCAAAAGATATAGGGTTGGAGTTTGTACTTTTCCCTGCAATGAATCCATCAAAAGTAAATTTGGATCGGAACCCGGATTTGCAGCAAAAGCATTGAATGATTCAATTCCTGCCAGAGGTACACCAATGAAGTTGACCAAATCATTACCAGCAAATGCCATTGCTAAGGCAAAGGTACCTACCAAAACGATTAGTTTTAAAATGTTAAGTTTTACGAGCCAATTCAATAATTGTAGCAAAATGGACCAAAAAACAAAACTCCCAAAGATGATCAGAAAAGTGTTGTTATGAATAAAGTCCTTCATTCCTTCATCCATAAATGAAGCCCCTTTTGCTCCTTTAATAAGAATAAAATAAGTAATGGCCGTAATGGCAAAACCTCCCCATAAGCCGCCGAAATACTTAATTCTTTTTTTGTAATTAAACGAAAATAAAATTCGGGTTAAATATTGAACGATGGCTCCCACCGAAAATGCGACCACTACAGATAGTAAGATTCCTGAAATGATGGCTAAAGCTTTTCCTGAATTTATATAATCACCAAGTTCTTTTGCAGAGTCTTCGGGAAGATTCATCAATTTTATAATGGAAATGGCTACGGCTGCACCTAATAACTCAAATACAATTGAAACAGTTGTGGAGGTTGGCAGCCCGAAGGTGTTGAATAAATCCAACAAAATGACATCGGTAACCATTACAGCCATGAAAATGAACATGATTTCGGAGAAGTAAAATTCCTGAGGGTGAAATATTCCTTTTCGGGCTACTTCCATCATGCCACTTGAAAAGGTTGCTCCAACCAAAATACCGACTGCGGCAACAATCATAATTATTTTAAAAGGTGCAGCTTTGGAACCAATTGCTGAGTTTAGAAAATTTACAGCATCATTACTCACTCCAACGATCAGGTCGGAAATAGCTAGTAATATGAGTATTCCGACCAATGTAATATAAATAGTAATCATAATTTTTATTATAAATTATTTATTGCAATATACTTATAATTAGAAAAGTAGTGTAAATACTAAAGAATTTTTTATTAAGATTGTTTTAATTTATATCAATTTAAATTTTAGTATGAATTTAGTATTTATTAGCTAAAAATAGATTCTAAGGTTTTCATCATCCTTTGTACTCGATCAAAGCCTCTGTAATGTTAATGGTGTAATCTCCTATCTTCTCGCTTAAAGATACAAGGTCACTATAGTAGCAGCCCACTTTGTATTTGTATTTTTTTTCTTTTAGATCTTCTAAATGATTTTGATGTAATTGATTTCTTGTTTGATTGATCTTGTTTTCCAATTGATTGGCTTTCTCTAAATCAATAGAGTCGCTTTCATCTTCGAGGTGTTGATTCATTACTGTTAAAGACTCTTTAACTTGTGCAAAAAGAAGGTTGAGATGGTCTACTTGCTCTTTACTAAATTTAATTTTATGTTGATTTTTATTATCAATGGTTTTTGATATCTGATAGCAAACATCTCCAATGCTTTCCAGATCATCGATGATTTTAAGCATGGCACGTATTCTAAATGAACCTTCATGACTCAGCTCACCTTCGCTAATTCGGGTAATATAGGCCGCAATTTCTTCCTCCATATTGTCAGTTATTTGCTCATGCTTGGCAACCTTTTGAAGTAGTTTGGCATATTTTTTAGGCTTTAAATCTGTTAAGAGGGTAGGAATGTGCTTAAACATTTTTTCAACTCTGTGGCCTAAAACTGCAATTTCTTTTCTCGCCTGCAAAATTGAAAGTTCGGAAGTAGAAAGTAAGCCAGTATTGATGTATTTTAATCTAAATTCTTCATCCTCATCATCGCTAGAAGGAACCATTTTTGTTGCAATCTTGGCAATTAAATCGGAAAACCATATCAGAATAGAGGAGTTAATAAGATTGAAAGCCGTGTGAAAGATCGAGAGTGCTACTGGAAGAATTTGCTTGACATTTGAAAATTCTGAAGAGTTTATATCGGTGTCTAGAATCGAAACATTCAGGTATTGTTCAACAATCCAATCAATTCCGTTTAAAAAAGGGGTAAAAATTAAAAGGATCCAAATGACCCCAAAAAGATTGAAAATTAAGTGAGCTCTGGCTGCTCGTTTTGCTGAAACATTTGCCACTAACGCGGCTACATTTGCAGTTACCGTGGTTCCGATATTTTCTCCCAAAACCATTGCTGCAGCCAGTTCGAAGGGGATTAATCCATTATAACACATTACCAGGGTTAATGCCATTGTTGCACTTGACGACTGTATCACTATGGTTAATAAAGAGCCAATAAATACAAATATGAGTACTGAACCAAATCCAAGGTTTGTATAATCTTTCAGGAATTCGAGCATCCCGGGATGACTATTGATGTCAGGGACAGCTTCTTTTAAGAATTGAAGACCAATAAACAGGATGGCAAAGCCAATCATGAACTCGCCCCACGACTTTCTCAAATTATTTTTTGAAAAGAAAAAGGGGAAGCTGATTCCAATTAAGGGCAATGACAGAAAACTTAAACTTATTTTAAATCCAAGAATCGAGATAATCCAAGCTGTAACTGTAGTGCCAATGTTTGCACCCATGATTACCCCAACTGCACCTATCAATGTTAATAAACCTGCATTGACAAAACTCACAACCATAACCGTGGTTGCCGATGATGACTGAATGGTGGTTGTTACCAGAAAACCGGTGAAAATTCCTTTGAGTCGGCTGGAGGTCATGGCTGCCAGTATGCTTCGCATTTTATTTCCAGCCACTTTTTGTAAGGCCTCACTCATTAATTTCATCCCAAATAGAAAAAGACCTAATGCTCCTATCAGGGTTAAAATTTGACCAGCCACGTTTAAAATAGTCATTAAAAGGAAATTTGAGAGATGATCAAAACTGATTAATTTTTACGATTAATACAAGACACTTTTGAGCTTTTAAACTTAACGCAAAACAACGAATTATGATCATATTTTCAAAAAAAAGAAATGAAAAATAATTAACAAATTTTAGCCATATTTTGTGGAATTATGACCAGTTCTGTATCTCTATGATATTTCCTTCAGGGTCAGTAGTGTACACAAAATTAATGGTTCCTGTTCCTTCAATTTTATTTTGAGTAATTTTACCAACCTGAGACCCTCCATTTTTAAGTACTTTCTTCAAAACTTCTTTCACATTCTCTACTCTGAAAGCCATATGCATTATTCCTTCTGTATTAATCTTTTTTGATGAGGATTTGATGTTGTCAGAATATTGGAATATTTCGAGGGTAGGACTACCTTCTTCAAAACCTGGTAATCGTAAATGTATTCCGGATATGTGAGCGTTTTTGAGGGCAGTCGCTTCATCTATCCATTTTCCGTTTAAATCTCTTTCTGGCCACATGGGCTCACATTCAAAAACTTTAATGTAAAAATCGGCTAGTTTTCTCCAATCTTCTGAGATGATGTTTAAATGAACAAATTTCATAATTAGATATTTAGATGTAAACAATTAATTTTGTAATTAAATTCTCTTATAAAGTTAATAAAATTAAGTAATTGATTTTAATCAATATTAAATTGATATTTTATTAATTTGCAGTTTTTTTCAACCAAATACCTATTTAATGACTAACCAGGGATTTTCAACGCTCGATTATATCGTTTTTATTAGTTACTGCTTATTAATAGTTTTTATAGGGCTGTGGGTTTCAAGAACAAAAAAAGGAACTCAAAAAACGGCCCAGGATTATTTTCTGGCAAGCAAATCATTACCATGGTGGGCTATTGGTGCCTCATTGATTGCTGCAAATATTTCTGCCGAACAAATGATTGGTATGTCGGGATCTGGTTATGCCATCGGTTTGGGTATTGCCAGCTATGAGTGGATGGCTGCCATCACCCTTATAATTGTGGGTAAGTTCTTCCTTCCCATATTTTTAGAAAAGAAGATTTATACCATGCCTCAGTTTTTGGAAATGCGCTATGACGGTCGTGTTCGAACGGCTATGGCTACTTTTTGGTTGGTTGTTTATGTGTTTGTAAATCTGACGTCTGTATTGTATCTGGGAGCCCTGGCCATGGAAACCATCATGGGGATTCCCATCAATTATGCGATTATTGGTTTGGCCATTTTCGCAGCGGTTTATTCCATTTATGGAGGCTTAAAAGCTGTTGCATGGACGGATGTAATTCAAGTTGTATTTCTAATTGGAGGAGGGCTTGTTACAACTTATCTGGCCTTAGATGCCGTTTCGGGAGGGCAGGGTTTTATTGCTGGCTTTAAGGATTTGTTAGAGCAGGCACCTGAAAAATTTAATATGATCTTGGAAAAGGGTGAATTGATGATTCCGGATGGAAGCGGTGGATTTAAAGATGCTTATATGGATTTGCCGGGCATTGGTGTTTTGGTAGGAGGAATGTGGATTGCAAACCTTTCGTATTGGGGGTTTAATCAATACATCATTCAAAGAGGACTTGCAGCAAAGAGTATTCAGGAAGCCCAAAGAGGAGTCATTTTTGCAGGATTTTTAAAAATATTCATTCCTTTGATTGTTGTTATTCCTGGTATTGCTGCGTTCGTCTTAACAAAAGATACGGGAGTGATTGACCCTTCAGATAAAGCTTATCCTTGGTTGTTGCATAATTATGTGCCTGCCGGAATCAAAGGTTTAGCTTTTGCTGCATTGGCTGCAGCCATTGTTTCTTCTTTGGCCTCCATGCTAAATTCAACTTCTACCATTTTTACCATGGATATATATAAGCGTTTTATCAATAAAGAAGTGGGTGATTCAAAAATGGTAAGTGTGGGTCGAATCACCAGTTTTTCGGCTTTAATTATTGCTGTTTTATCTGCTCAACCTTTGCTAGGTAGTTTAGATCAAGCCTTTCAATACATTCAGGAGTTTACCGGATTTGTTACCCCGGGGGTTGTGGTCATATTTTGTTTTGGCTTATTCTGGAAAAAAATCAATGCCAATGCAGCACTTTCAGTGGCTATTTTAACCATTCCGCTTTCATTTCTATTTAAACTGGGCTGGCCTGAATTACCATTTATTGATCGAATGGGGCTTGTCTTTTTATTGCTTTCAATCATAGCAATTTTGATCAGTTATCTGGGTAAGAAGGTGACTGTAAAAGGGTTGTATTTGAGCAAGTCCATCTTTAAAACAGATCCTAAATTTAACATCCTTGCAATTTTACTGAGTGTTGTTGTGATGGTTTTATATCTCTTGTTCTGGTAATTATTCGTGAGACTCAAATTTCAAAAGCGTAGCGTAAAGGAATTTGGAAGTCGAACGAATCCCGATAGCAGAGCGTATCGGGATAAATGAGTGTAATATTTTGATCTTTGCTGCGGGGTAGTTTATTTTTGCAAAATAAATTCAAATGCTCCCAGATCAGGATTTTGATTCCTGGAATGTCCGAGTATGTCAAAAGGAGCCTCTAGAGCAATTTGTATTGATGCTTTATCAATGGCTGGAGAGAGAGTGTCTAGTTGAAAATTAGACTCATAAGCATCTATGAATAATGAGTCAGGATTCAAGATGCAATGCCTAAATCGATCATCATTCTGAATATCTATTGTTGTTTTAAGGCTGTTGTAGCTAAATAAAAAATCGGCTTTACTATCATCATTTAAGTCAAATGAGAGTTCTTCTTTGGCTTGTCCATCGATGATGCAATTTCCAAAGAATGATTCAAAGTCTCTACCAATGATATTTCCTTCTTCAGTTGTAGAATAATTATTAAAAATGATTGAAGGAGATTGTCGTGCAGAATAATCCCAGAAATTTGCAAATGTAGAATGGATGAAACGATAATTCCCTCCATTAGTTAAGGCTGCAAGGTAATTTCCGCAATTGGTAATGAGATTGTTCTTAGCCTGAATCTGGTAATTTCTGGCTAAAATTCCGCTTCCACTCATGTTTGTAATTTCCGTGTTATTTAAAATAAGACGATTTCCAAGTTGTTCATCCAGTGTTTCAGCCTGGATTCCGATAAATCCATTCTTAATAATGGCATAATTTATTTCGTTGTCAGTACTCCCTTCATTAATCCAAATGCGATCCCATTGTCCGGGTATGTCTTTGTAATCTTCGTCTAAACGGTCTCCTTCAAAAATAACCGGTTTTTCGAGTGTCCCATTTACTTTTATATTTCCACCTTTGTAAACCCATAAACCAGAGTTGTTGTGGAAATGGATTTTTGCACCTTCATGAATCTGTAATTGTGCACCAGAATCAACCACTGCATAACCATAAATTAAATAGGGAAGGGTATTGTCCCATTCCACAATTTCATTTTCTGAAGCGATAATTTTAAATGGAGGTAAACCCTCAATGCTTTGATCGGCAATGATGTAGTTTGCATTTTGTCCCCATGCAACCAAATTCACCTTCTGACTGTATCCCTGGGTTGTAAATTGAATGAAATCATCAACAACAAAAGGGCTATTTATATCGTTTGGATTAATTAAAACTTTGATAAAAATGTAAAGACTGTCTTTGGCCTCAAGCTCAATATTTTCTACTTTTAGGCTTGCTTCTCCGTCAATGTTTAAGCGGTAAGCAGAACTTTCACCTTTGTTTAGTTCAATTGAACCAATGGTTATATTTTGATTAAAAGGATTGTAGATCTTAAGTTGTTTCGTGATGGATCCAACGCTTGTGAAAACCGTATCGAAGATGATAGAGTCATTTGAAAAACTTAAAGCAATGGACGGTTGATTGTTTTTTAAAGGATCTTTTTCGCAAGAAGTAAAAAAAAGAACTCCCAGCGAAAGAAGTGCAAAAATGTAAGAGTAATATTTTGAGAAAAACTGATGCATAATTAAATTTGATAATCAAAGATAAACAAACCCATATTTATACGGCGGAATTTATTTAATATTGTGTTTTAAATGTGAAAGCTATGATGAATTATTTATTCAAAGTTAATGTTGTGAAAAAGCAGTCAGTTTTTCCAGTCCTGGCTTCTTTGCTAATTGTTCTGGTATTAAGTTGTGGCGATCTTTATGCTCAAAATGAAGTTTATAAGAAAGATAAAAGAACCTTTATTGGTGGAAATTTAGGACTTCAGTTTGGTACAATTACTATTTTAGATATTTCGCCTTATATTGGTTATGAGTTGACAAATTATTTATCGATGGGAGCAGGATTTACCTATCAGTATTTCAGGGATGGAAGAGGTGAGAATAAATATTCTTCAAGTATGTATGGCGGAAGGTTATTTAGTAGTGTAAAAATAATTCCTGAGATATTTGCTTATGCAGAATATGAAATATTAAACCTTGAAATTCCAAATTCATCTGGTAATGAAATACGAAAAAATGTGAGTAGTGTCTTAGTGGGTGGCGGTTATCGGCAAATGATTGGACCAAAAATGTATTCTGATATCATGATTCTGTGGAACCTTACAGAATCAGATGACTCACCATATACCAACCCCATTTACAGGGTTGGTATTACGATTGGCTTATAAATTTATATGTTAGATTTTTTTTAAAACATCAATTAATAAATCCCAAAATTTTGATGCAGTATTAATGTCAATCCTTTCATCAGGTGAATGTGCACCTTTGATGGTTGGTCCAAATGAAATCATGTCCATTTCAGGGTAAATGGCACCAATTAGACCACACTCAAGACCGGCATGTATTGCCAATACCTCAGGCTCAGCATTAAACAATTCTTTATAAGATGCAACAGTAAGTTTAACGATTTCAGAGTCTGGATTTGGAGCCCACCCTGGATAACCGCCGCTATGATATATTTTTGCTCCTGTAAGCTCAAAAGTAGCTCTGACCATATTGGCAGCATCATCCTTTGCTGATTCAACCGAACTTCTTTGGCTGGTTGTAATTTTAATGTGTTCGTTCAATGTTTTTATCGCAGCTAAATTGGTCGAAGTTTCTACAAAATCAGGAATTTCAGCTGAATATGCAAGCACTCCGTGAGGACATGCATAAAGTGAATTCAATAAATTCTTTTGTGAATTTTTATCCATTACAAAAGCCACTTCATCAGTCTCCTCAATCTGGATGTTAAGTCCTGAATCTGTAATTTTAAATTCTTCTTTTAAAGTTGAAAAATAATTTTCAATAAAGCTGTGAAACGCGCTTATTTGATCGTTTTTGATGCAAATAATTGCATAAGCTTCTCTTGCAATGGCGTTTCTTAAGTTACCTCCGTCAAAATGAGAAAGATGAAGTTTAAACTGCTCAACTGCGTTCCACAACAATCGATTAAGAATCTTGTTTGCATTTCCAAGCCCCTTATTAATTTCATCTCCTGAGTGGCCACCCTTTAATCCGCTTACCTCAATTCTATAGCTCTTGGTGTCTAAAGGAACATCCTCTTTATCAAAAGACAATTCGATGGTTGTGTCCTTACCTCCGGCGCAACCAATAAAAAGCTGCCCTTCATCTTCTGAATCTAAGTTTAAAAGAATTTTTCCTTTAAGGGTTTCGGGTTTTAAGTGTTGAGCTCCGGTTAAGCCGGTTTCTTCATCTGTAGTAAATAAACACTCGATTGGTCCATGTTCAATATCTTTAGATTCGAGTATGGCCATTTGTGCAGCAATTCCAATTCCATCATCTGCTCCGAGGGTGGTTCCGTTGGCTTTTACCCAGTTGTTGTCAATATAAGCTTCAATCGGGTCATTCTCAAAATCATGAACTTTGTCGTTGTTTTTTTCGCAAACCATATCCATATGGCTTTGCAAAACTACAGTCTTGGCAGTCTCTTTACCTGGGGTAGCGGGTTTTTTAATGATCACATTCCCAATGTCATCTTTCCAGGTTTCGAGTTGCATTTCTTTCCCAAAATTTAAAAGATATTCAACAATCTTTTCTTCTTTTTTTGAAGGACGCGGAATTTTAAGGATTTCATTAAAGTAAAACCACAACCGTTCTGGTTTAAGTGAAGTTATTGATTGATTCATTTTTAATTTCTTTAAAATTAGACACACAAAGTTACTAAAATAGCCTCTGGAATTATCTAGGAAACCTAAATATATACCAGAAAGTTCTAGCTAAAAATGCTGTAAGTAAAATTGAATCTGAAAAGAATAACTATTTAGAGGTGCTCATTTAATTTGTCAAATAATTCAGTACGTCTTATTGGTTTGGAAATATAGCTGTCGCAACCGGCTGCAATAATTTTTTCTTTATCACCTGCCAATGCAAAGGCTGTGACTGCAATAATGGGGAGCTTTGGCATGTCTTTTTTGATGAGTTCGGTAGCTTCAAATCCATTCATTACTGGCATTTGCATGTCCATCAGTATAACACTGATGTCTGGATTATTTTTGCATACTTCTACAGCTTGTTTTCCATCTTTTACCCAAATAATATTGGCCTCTGTCTTTTTTAAATAAGTCGCAATCAGCTGATAATTTGATTCAACATCCTCGGCGATAAGTATGGTGGTAGTTTTGTCTAACTTAATATTGTCTTCTTTATTTTTATCCAGATTTTTATGTTTAATCTCTTTACCTGTTGGAGTATATGGGAGTGAAAATGTAAAGGTAGAACCCACTTTTTCGGTTGATTCAACACTGATATCGCCCCCTAATAAATTGGCAATGTTATTTGAGATTGTTAGACCCAGACCTGTTCCGCCATATTCTCTGGTATATGAATCATCAGCCTGTCGAAATCGTTCAAAAATTAAATCGAGTTTCTCTTTTATGATCCCGATTCCGGTGTCTTTCACATAAAATTCCAAAATAGATTCATCCCTGTCATTTATTTTATAGCCGATAATAACCTGGCCTATTTCGGTATATTTTAAGGCATTGTCGATTAAGTTTGAAAGTACCTGCTTAATTCGGTACTCATCTGAATTTATTACGATTTGATGTTTGTCAGCTGGTGTTTCAAGCAAAAATACAACTTGATTGTTGGGTTTATTGTTTTTATCAATATGAGATTTATAAACCTCATTGATGAGTTTGTGAACATTTACTTCTGCAAGTTGAATTTGCAATTGCCCTGCCTCAATTTTCGAAATATCAATGATATCATTGATTAAATTTAACAATAAATTACTATTGTTTTGAATTAAATCAATGAACTCTGATTTCTCCTCATTACTGATATCTGGAATGCCTAATAATTCAGAAAATCCAAGAATTGCGTTCATAGGAGTCCGGATTTCATGCGACATATTTGCTAAGAAAGCAGTTTTAAGTTTGTCAGATTCTTCAGCCTTTTCTTTGGCAACTTTAAGTTCATCTTCAAACTTCTTTCTTTCGGTAATATCCCGAACAATTCCTGTAGCGTGCCAGGCGTTGTTTTTATGAACTTTTGAAGCTGAAAGTTCAATAGGGAAAAGTCTTCCGTTTTTGTGTTTACCTATTAGTTCTAAGGTTTGACCGTTAAATGAACTGTCGTTAAGTTTAAAAAAGGATTGTATGGCTTTTTTGTTCTGTTCTTTAAATTCTGAAGGAATCAATATGTCATGAAGATTTTTACCCAACATCTCATTTTTAGTGAACCCAAAAATCTTTTCAGCTGCTTTATTCCAGATGCTTACTTCAGCTTTCTCGTTCATCATAATGATTCCGTCGGTGGCTGTTTCTGTAAGGTTTCTAAATCTCTCTTCGCTTTCTTGAAGATCAATTTTTGATTTAATTCTAGCTAAAACAGACCCGATATTTCTTGTTACAAAAGCCAATAATTCAAGATCTGATTCATTGAATGCGTCTTGACTATCATAATTTTGAAGGGCGGTAACACCGATGATTTGATTGGAGTTTAAATCAATGAGTGGAGCACCTATCCATATCTCAGAATCATGACCCATCATTACAATATCCTCTTTTTTGTTGAGTTCTTTTTCTTTTTTTGAATTAAGGAGTAAAGATTTTCCCGTTCTTCTAACGTAGTCTGTTAGTGAACCTTTAAGGTCATATAACTCAGTTGGTTTCTTGGTGTCAAATTTGTCTTTACAAAATGGGAACGAATATTTTTCAACTTCCGGATGATATAAGGCAATATAGAAATTTGAGTTATCGATGATATTTCCAAGTTCTTCGTGTATCTTTTTAGATAATTCTTCGATGCTCTCGTATTTTTCAGCGGCTTCAACGATACTAAAAAGTGCTTGTTGTATTCTTTCTGCTTTCTGCTTTTCGGATAAGGCAGTAGCTTTTTCCAGGGCGCCATAGATGGCCGATGATAATCTGGAAAGATGCTCTTTTGTAACGTAGTCAGATGCACCAGCTTTGATACAATCTACTGCAATTTCTTCATTTATTGAGCCGGTAACAACAATAAAGGGAATATTTTTTTGTTTTTTTATGATGTATTCTAAAGCTTGCATTCCATCGTATTGAGGAAGGCTGTAGTCGGAAAGAATTAAATCGGGATTAAAATGCTCAATGGCATGTTCGTAAGTTTCCTGATTTGTAGCATGGTGTATTTCAAAAGTCAGATCAGTTTTTTGTAACTCCTGCTTGATTAATACGAAGTCATACTTTACATCTTCGAGTATTAGTATTTTTAGTAAACCCATAGTATTTATTTGTCTATAAATTTACTCATTTTTGCAAATAACTCCTTTGATTTTACAGGCTTTGCAATATAATCGTCACATCCTGCATGAAGAATCTTTTCTTTGTCTCCTTCCAGAGCAAAGGCAGTGACTGCAATAACCGGAAGGCTTTCATGGGTCTTTTTGATGGCTTTGGTGGCCTCGAATCCATTTAAAACCGGCATTTGAATGTCCATAAGAATCAGGTCAATGCCTTTGGTTTTTTTAGTCATTTCGATGGCTTCAACTCCATTCTTTACCCACATGATATTTGCACCTGTTTTCCTCAATAAAGTTTCTAATAGTTGGAAATTCGATTCTACGTCTTCAGCAATAAGAATAATTTTATTATTCCAATCGAGTTTCGATTTTGCATTTTGCTCTTGTTGAACTGGAGCTGGAGTGACTTCGGCATCCTGAAGGGGTATGGTAAGATAAAAAACAGATCCTTTTCCTACACTCGATACAGCCCTTAAATTACCTCCTAAAAGTTGTGCAATATTTTTCGAAATTGCTAATCCAAGTCCTGTTCCTCCATACTCGCGGGTGTGTGAATCATCCGCTTGTCTGAACCGATCGAAAATAACAGTCATCTTATTTTGAGGAATGCCAATTCCCGTGTCCTTCACAAAAAACTGAAGCAATGGCTGGTTGTTGGCTGATGCATTTGCCGGAATAATGTTATACCCCAATTTAACTCCCCCTTTTTCAGTGTATTTTATTGCATTTGCTACAAGGTTTGATAGTATTTGTTTTAATCGCAAGGGGTCGCTGTGAATATATCCATGGTGTTCAACATGTGGGAGTGCCAATTCCAGACTAATTTTATCGCCACCTTTTTTGATGGTAAACTGCTCAAAATTTGAATGTATTTCTTGTAGGGTTTTATTAAAATTAAAATCAGTAGTTGATACTTTTAGTTGGCCAGCTTCTATTCTTGCAATATCGAAGATGTCATCAATAAGCTTTAATAAATTCCTGCTATTGCTATTGATTAAATCGATGTATTCGAACCGATCTTCCTGGCTCATGTTTTCATCCAAAAGTAAGTTAGAAAATCCCATAATTGCATTCATGGGTGTCCTAATTTCATGCGACATATTTGCGAGAAAAGCAGTTTTTAATTTATCAGCTTCTTCAGCTTTTTCTTTGGCATATATGACTTCATTTTCAAGTCTTTTTTTAACACTGATGTCTTGCTTAATACCAAGAAAATGAGTGATGGTTTGGTCTTGGTCTTTAATGGGCGAAATTGAGGTGTCTTCCCAAAATAGCTCCCCATTTTTTCGTTTATTCAGAAACTCTCCCTTCCATTCTTTCCCATCTAAAATGGTATTCCATAATTTCTTGTACTCTTCGTCTTTGGTGTGTCCAGATTTCAAAATGTTTGAATTTACACCTATCAATTCGTCCAGGTTATAGCCTGTTACTTTAAGATATGCAGAATTTACATATTCTATATTTCCTCTCAGATCTGTAATTACAACAGAAATTGGGCTTTGATCCACAGCTCGTGATAATTTCCGAACCATATCATCTAGTTTGTTAATTTCTGTAATATCTCTTAATGCACCTTGAACGGCAGGTTTTCCTCCAAATAAAATTCTTCCCCCCAATGATTCTATTAATATCTTCTGACCATTTATTTTAAGTCCACTAAAATTATAATGAGTAGAATTTAGTTCTCCATTTGTTCGGCGTTTAACCATTTTTTTAACCAGAGGATGACTTTCTTTTGCTACAAAGTCAAAAATAGGTTTCCCGATGAGTTGCTCACCTTTTTTATATCCAAAAATTTCAGCAAATTTGTCGTTGTGAAAATGGATCACTCCATTTTGGATAATGTACATACCTTCAAGTGAATTCTCAACCAATGTTTTATATTGATCTTCTCTCTCTGACAATTCAATTGTACGCTGAGCAACTATTTTCTCAAGTTTTAAGTTTTTCTCAATCAATTCATTTTCGGCAGCCTTAATTCTTAGCATCACTTTAATTTGTGAGACGATTTCCGATTCGTTAAGAGGTTTTGTTAGAAATGCATCAGCTCCAAGTTCTAAGCCTTTTAGTTTGCTGGCCTGATCAGTTTTAATTGCTGTGAGCATTATGATCGGAATCGATTTGGTCTTCTTGTCGCTTTTTAGTTTCTTGCATACTTCAAACCCGTCCATCTCAGGCATGAAGATATCAAGTAAAATGATGTCAGGATTTTCTTTCTTGGCAAGATTAATTCCTTCTTTTCCACTTAAAGCTTTTATTACTTCTATATCCTTCATTAGGCTTTTTAGAAGAGCTTCAATGGAAACTAAATTATCACTTTTGTCGTCTATGATTAATAATCTTGGCATGAAAAAATGTTTTAGAAAGGCTAAAAGCCGTATTCAATTTGATTAACTATAATAAAAATATTTATGTTTATTAATTATTAGATTATTAGAATGGGTGTAAAGATAATATGCTTTAATAATGAAAGAGATAGGCGAATTACCTATTTTAATAAATAAAGCTTATTTAAAGTGATAATGAGGTGATGGCTTAATATTATTTAGGCTGGCGTAAAGCAATTATTTCTGATGCTATCTCCTCAATGGGTTTGCCTGTTACTTTTATAACTGCCCATTTTGATTGTTGCTCATAGATCTTTTGAGCATACCATAATTCTTCTCTAACATATTTGATAGAAGCATAATCTCCTCTTTGCATTCCCAAATGTTCTTGTCTTACTTGACGTAAAACGGATAGACGGGCAGGATTGGTTGTGAGGCCAAAAACCTTTGATGGATCTACTTTGAAAAGTTCCTCAGGTAGATTAATTCCTTTAACAATAGGTACGTTGGCTACAAACCATCCCCTGTATGCTAAATAAATACTTAGGGGCGTTTTAAAGGTTCGGGAAACCCCTACCAGAATAATTTCAGCCTTGTCTAGTTCGTTGGTTCTGAGTCCGTCGTCATGGTTAAAAGCAAATTGCATGGCGTCAATTCGTTGAAAGTATTCCTTGTTTCTGGTGTGGAATAATCCCGGCTTTTGAACAGGTCTGTTCTCAAATTGAAGTCCAAGACGAGCCAATAATGGACCCATCAAATCAATGGTTTCTATATTGTTGATCCTTCCATCACGTATAATTTCATGACGAATTTCATTTTGAACAATGGTATGTAAAATAAAAGCATTGGCATCAATGGCTTCACGAAAAAGAGCTTTAATCTCCTCTTTTTTCCTGATGTGAGCTTTAACTACAATCTCGATTTTAATTCCCGGAAATTGAGTAAGTGCAGCATCCAAGGCTTGTTGGGCGGTTCTTCCTGTTCCATCTGATACTACAAATACTGTAAATTTCATCTACTTACATTTAGAACGACTTTAGTTTTGCAATGGTTTCTTCGGGATTTTCTGACCCAAAAACGGTATTTCCGGCAACCAACACATTGGCCCCTGCCGATAACAATTTAGGGGTGTTTTCTATGGTTACTCCACCATCAACTTCAATGAGGGTGTTGGCATTTTTATTAGAAATTAACTCTTTCAGTTTTGTGATCTTTTGATAGGTGTTTTCAATGAATTTTTGCCCGCCGAAACCCGGATTAACCGACATGAGTAAAACCACATCTAATTCAGTAATGATGTCTTCTAAAACATGAATTGGAGTGTGAGGATTTAGAACAACTCCTGCTTTCATGTTCAGAGCTTTAATGGCTTGAATAGAGCGATGAAGATGTGTGCACGCTTCGTAGTGAATGGTCAGAATGTCTGCACCTGCATTTTTAAAATCTTCAAAATAGCGATCAGGATCAACGATCATCAAGTGAACATCCAACGGCTTTTTAGCATGTTTTTTAATATGTTTAATAATGGGTTGTCCAAATGAAATGTTGGGTACAAATACGCCATCCATCACATCTACATGAAACCAGTCAGCTTTACTTCGATTGATTAAATCGATGTCATCTTTTAAATTAGCAAAGTCGGCAGATAGTAATGAGGGTGCAATTAAATGTTTCATTGAATGTTTTATTGTTTGTTAAAAATATAAAAAAAACGTCTGGCAAAACCAGACGTTTAATTATTAACCTAAATAGGTTTTTAGTATTTTGCTTCGAGACGTGTGTTTTAAACGTCTGATCGCTTTTTCTTTTATTTGTCGAACCCTTTCGCGTGTCAGGTCAAATTTCTCACCAATTTCTTCTAAAGTCATCGGATGACCCCCATTTAGCCCAAAATAGAGTTTAACTACATCGGCTTCACGAGGAGTTAAAGTTGAAACTGCCCGGTCAATTTCTTTCCTCAACGAATCATAAAGTAATTCAGTTTCTGGTGTAGGACCTTCATCATTTCTGAGAACGTCATACATATTATTGTCCTCATCTTGCACCAAAGGAGCATCCATCGATACATGACGACCTGAATTTTTAATTGATTCTTTTACTTCAGTTTCAGAACATTCTAAGAGATCAGCAATTTCATCATGATTTGGCTCGCGCTCGTATTGTTGTTCCAATTTAGCATATGCTTTATTGATTTTGTTTATTGCCCCGATTTTATTCAATGGCAATCTAACAATTCGAGATTGTTCGGCAAGCGCTTGTAAAATTGATTGACGAATCCACCAAACGGCATAAGAAATAAATTTAAAACCTCTGGTTTCATCAAATCGCTGTGCAGCTTTTATCAAGCCTAAATTTCCTTCATTAATTAAATCGGGTAAGCTTAAACCTTGATTTTGATATTGCTTTGATACAGAAACGACGAATCTTAAGTTTGCTTTGGTTAGTTTCTCTAGTGCCAGTCGGTCTCCTTGCTTAATCTTTTGAGCAAGAGTTACTTCTTCGTCTGCAGTAATCAATTCTACCTTCCCTATTTCTTGTAGATATTTATCTAAAGAGGCTGTTTCGCGGTTGGTAACCTGCTTTGTAATTTTTAGTTGTCGCATTTTTTCGTGTAATATAATTAGTGTCGTGCGCTGTATTTTACGACTTTTTCATGATTATGTTACAAAAATATTACTTCTTTTCCGGCTTAGGTAAAAGAACTTTTCTTGAAAGTTTAAGTTTTCCGGTTTTAGGATCAATTCCAATGAGCTTAACTTCAACTTTATCGCCTACTTTTAATACAGATTCAACGGTTTCAAGTCGTTTCCATTCAATTTCAGAAATATGAAGTAATCCATCTTTACCAGGCATGATTTCAACAAAAGCTCCAAAAGGAACAATGTTTTTAACCGTACCATTGTATATTTCGCCAACTTCAGGAATGGCAACAATGGCTTTTATCCTGCTTTTAGCTGCTTCGATGTCTTCCTTATTGCTAGAAACAATATCAATCACTCCGGTATTGTCAACTTCTTCGATAACAATGGTAGTATTTGTTGTTTCTTGTAATTCCTGAATAATTTTACCACCTGGGCCAATAATGGCTCCAATAAATTCTTTGGCAATAATTACTTTTTCGATACGAGGCACATGATCTTTATAATCTTCTCGAGGCTCGGAAATGGTTTTTTCCATTTCGCCTAAGATATGAAGTCTGCCTTGTTTTGCCTGCTCAAGTGCTTCTTCCAATACCTGATAAGATAATCCATCCACTTTGATGTCCATCTGGCAAGCAGTAATTCCATCTTTGGTTCCGGTAACTTTAAAATCCATATCACCCAGGTGATCTTCATCACCTAAAATGTCAGATAAGATTGCATATTTTCCTGTCTCGGGGTCAGCAATTAATCCCATGGCAATACCTGATACCGGCTTTGGAATCTTTACACCTGCATCCATTAATGCCAGGGTTCCGCCACAAACAGAAGCCATGGATGAAGAACCATTTGATTCTAGTATATCAGAAACAATTCTGATGGTGTATGGGTTATCGGTTCCGCTTGGAATCACTTGTTTTAAAGCACGCATGGCAAGGTTACCATGACCTACTTCTCTTCGGCTGGTTCCTCTGTTAGGCCTTGCTTCTCCGGTTGAGAAAGATGGGAAATTATAGTGTAATAAGAAGTTACTCTTACCTTCAATTACTGCTCCATCAATAATTTGTTCATCCATTTTTGAACCCAGGGTAACAGTTACCAATGATTGGGTTTCACCACGGGTAAAAATAGCTGAACCATGAGCAGAAGGTAAATAATTTACTTCTGACCATATAGGTCTGATTTCGTTTAGTTTACGACCGTCAATTCTTATTCGCTTATCCAAAACGCTATTTCGCACTGCATCTTTTTCGATGTCGTGGAAATATTTTTTAATTAAGCTCATTTTTTCTTCTGCCTCTTCTTCATCCAATGTATCGACAAATTCTTGTCGGGTAGCTTTAGATAATTCAGCTCTTTTATGTTTGTCGGCAATTGAACTTCCGGCAATTTCATAAAGTTTGTCGTAGGTAAAGTCTCTTATTTGAGCATCTAAATCTTCATCACTTGTTTCGTGACAATATTCGCGTTTTGTTTGTGCTTTTTCAACTTCAGCCGCTAAATCCAACTGAGCCTGACATTGAACTTTAATGGCTTCGTGAGCAACCTTAATGGCTTCGAGCATATCTGCTTCAGAAACTTCTTTCATCTCACCTTCAACCATCATGATGTTCTCAATGGTTGCAGCAACCATCATTTCAAGTTCTGCTTTTTCAAGTTCTTCAAAAGATGGGTTGATGACCATTTTGCCATCAATTTTTGCGACTCTTACTTCAGAAATTGGACCATGAAATGGGATGTCTGAAACTGCAAGTGCTGCAGAAGCTGCAAGTGCTGCTAATGCATCAGGAGGTGTACTTAAATCGGCTGAAATTAATGCGATTTGAACTTGAGTTTCTGCATGAAAATCTGATGGGAATAAAGGTCGTAAAGCACGATCTACCAAACGGCAGATTAAAACTTCGTAATCAGAAGGTCTGGCTTCTCGTTTAAAAAAGCCTCCTGGAAACTTTCCAGCGGCTGCATATTTTTCTTTGTAATCAACTGATAGTGGCATAAAATCCACATCTTCTTTGGCTTCTTTGTTTGCTACTACTGTAGCGAGGAGCATGGTATCACCCATACGAACAACTACTGAACCATCGGCTTGCTTTGCAAGTTTTCCAGTTTCAATAGTTACGGTTCTGCCATCCTCTAATTGAAAGGATTTTGATAAACCTAATTTTGACATATATTATTTTATTGGTATATTTTAATCTGAGTAGTGAAGAAAAAAAAAGGCAATTTCATAATTGCCTTTAAATTCTTGGAACGTTGTCGATCCTTATTTTCTTAAACCTAATGTTTTAATGATCGCACGATATCTTTCTATATCGTTATCTTTAAGATAATCGAGTAATTTTCGTCGTTTACCTACCAAGCGAACTAAAGATCTTTCTGTTGCTTTGTCTTTTCTGTTGGTTTTGAGGTGACCTGTGAGGTGTTTGATTCTGAAAGTAAAGAGTGCAATTTGCCCTTCGGCTGACCCACTATCCATTTCAGACTTCCCGTACTCGGTGAAAATATTCTTCTTGATCTCAGATGTTAAATACATATTAATTTATTTACGTTCTTATTTTCGGGCTGCAAAATTAGAATAATTTATTTACATAACAAAATATTTTATCAACATTTGTTAATAATTCCAGATTGCTTCCAGCTTGCAAAAGTAACTGATTTTTTCTTTGGTTTGATGTTTTTTTGTTCTGAGAACAAAAATATTTTTGATTTGCTAGAAACTCCACTTTAATCTGCTAAACAACATGGATCCATAATCTCCAAATTCGGATCCACTGCTTCCCATGAATAACTGCCCCATGATCATAAATCCGATATTATCAGTTAAAGAGACATCTACTGAAGGACCCAGGTATCCTGATTTGTCGTTGGGATTGAGCATGGCTGATAAAGAAACATTAATGAGAGGGCTTGCAGGAAATGAGGCTTGAAGAAAGGTGGAAAACTTTGCAAGAGTGAATGTTTTGGCAGAAATTTCCATGTCTAAGGCAAACATTCCTTGCCGACCAGCGTCTTCTGTTGTGCCGGCACTATTATATAAGAGTGCAGCCTGTAGCATTAAACTGTTTTTAAAAGTGTAGTTAAAGCTTACAGATCCCACAAAAACTCCACTGGTATCGCTAAAATTGTTTTTGTCACGAAAATAGGTTCCTTCACCAACAAATCCGGCACTTTTTATTTGTCCGGCCCATCCGGCACCAAGCACAAGGTCATCTCTCATCTTTCCTGCTAAAATCTGAAAGTCATAATTCCATTGATTAAATTTATACATGGCAGCAATAGTTGATTTGTCATCTTTATCAAGTTTAGCAGCAATTTGAACTGAGGATGCCATGCCGGTATAGTATTGTAACAGAAGTGCATCACTTCCTGCTTTCTCGGCATAATCAAAATCAAAATAATTGGCTGAGTTAAAAATGTCGTTGGGTGTCCAAACCATATTGATGCCCCAATTTATCCTTTGTCTTCCTAAAGTTGCTTCAAAATTACCGGAGATGTATTGGATGTAAAAACGATCCAGGTTTGTATACATATAATAAGAGGAATCGCTGACCAATGATTTGGTTAAATTTAATTTTCCATTATCCTGAACTGAAAGATCAGCCATCATCGGGTAGAAATCAAATGGAATTTGGCCGTAGCTCGCAATATTTCGCATGGCTACATAGGTTTGAAAATGATCGGAAGGATACCACCTGAAATCAATTCGATTTGAAATGGTATTCATGGTAAACCATTGCGAACTTGAAGGAGGAATCCATACCATTTCCATGGTTTGAACGTATCCATTCAAACTGGTATTATTCGATTTTTCCTGAGCATTCATACTTAGGAATGATATGACCAATATGACTATATATAAAAATCGTTTCATTAGACTTTGTCTTTGGTTATGTCGCTGACTACTTTCCCGTCATCGATGGTGATGATTCTTCGGGCTTTATCCATAACACGTTGATCGTGTGTTGAAAATATAAAAGTAATTTGAGATTCCTTATTCATTTTTTGCATCATGTCCAGTAAATCTCCTGTTGATTTTGAATCCAGGTTTGCTGTAGGCTCGTCTGCCAAAATAAATTTAGGTTTAGATGCCAAAGCTCTGGCGACAGAAACCCGCTGCTGTTGACCTCCTGAAAGTTTCCCTGGGCGTTCATTAATCTTTTCACCTATTCCAACATCTTCAAGTAGTTTCTTAGCAATTTTGTTCCGCTCTTCTTTTTTCTTACCCTGAAGTTGCATGATGAAGGCGACATTCTCAATTGCTGTTAAAACCGGAATGAGGTTATAGGCTTGAAAAACGAATCCGATATTATTGAGTCGATAATCAATAAGTTGCTTTGGTTTTAAGCTGTCGAGTTGGGTTCCATCAATAATAATTTCACCATTGGTCGGAGAATCTAAACCTCCAACGAGGTTTAAAAATGTTGTTTTTCCTGATCCGGATGGACCAACAACTGCTGTAAATTCACCTTTTTCAAATGAGAGATCAATGCCATTAACTGCTTTTACAGGGATTGCGGATTCCTGATAGATTTTGTATAAATTTTTAACTTCGATGATAGCCATTTTATAATGTATTATTGTTGTTAATCATTTTGTTGAATTGCTTCTGCAGGATTTAGCTTCAAAGCTTTTCGTGCAGGGTAGATACTTGCCAGAATTGCTGTAATGACCACCAATATGGTCGTTCCAATGTAAAAATCATAGGAAGCTTGCGGGTAAATTACTGAACTGAACCCCATAGAGTTATAACCTGCTTTTATGGAGTCTAAACTCAGGCCATAATAGCCGTAATACTGAATGGTTCCGATGCTGATGATTAATCCAAAAATACCTCCAACGATAGATAAGAAAATGGTTTCGAGCATAATCATGCTAAAGATTCGTTTATTGTTCATTCCTATTGCTTTAAGCATCCCCAATTCTTTAATGCGTTCCATTACAACCATTAGCATGGTATTAACAATTCCGAAAGCCAAAGCAATGAGGATAATGATTAAAAATACATATGAAAAGTAATCCATATATTTAATCATTGCATTTAAGGATGGGGTAATTTCAGTCCAGGGTCGAATAATTAATTCATTTTGTGAAATTTCATCCTTAAAAACTTCTTTTAGAATATTTGTGGTAGGAATACTTTGGTCATATTCATCAAGTGCTATCGCAATTTCATTGACTTCATTTTCTGAAATACCCAGTAAGTTGGCAAGCTCATTTTTTCGTACGAAAACATTCATCTCGTCAAACATGTCGTTTTCGGTATGATAAATCCCGACAACCCGAAAAGCGCCATAAGTTAATATGCCTTCAGCATTTGAAGAAGTAATCACAATTTTTGATTTTAATCGGGCATTTAATTTTTTTGCGAGTTTTTGGCCGATGATTATTGGAATCCTACTTTTATCCGTGATGTATTCTCCTTCGGTGAGCTGATCATAAATCTTGGTTACCTTCATTTCATTTTGGGCATCGATTCCGTTCAGCATGATTCCTGTACCGGTTTCGGCCGTACTTGCCATCGCCATTGCTTTAATTCGGCTGCTGACAGCTTTAATTCCATCAAGGTTTTTAATTTCAGAAATAATTCTATCCTGATCTTTAATGGTGTATTTGATTTCATCATTCACTAAATATTCGGGGTGATGAATTTGTATGTTTGAAATTTCGTTGCTAATGGCGGCTTCAATTCGTTGAATCATCATTCCTATGGCAAAACCATAAGAAGCAATACCACCAAATAAACCGATGGTAACGGCAATGATAATTACCAGGCTCCTCAATTTATTTCTCCATACATTTCTCCAGGCTATTGACCAAATCATTTTGTTTTTTTTTAAGTTTGAAAATTATGAACGCATGGCTTTTAAGATCTTAAATCGATTTACAAATATGATGGGATAAATCGCTGTGATTAAGGCCAGAATTAAAATGGTCATCCCTTGATTAGTAAAGATGGACGGATCGAGTGAAAAAGGCATAACTGGCTCTAAATTATATTCTAACATCATGTCTGCGGTGTCTCCGGTTAATGGAATTGGATTATGATAGAGGTATTTTAAGAAAGGAAATCCTGCGATAATCCCTGCTGCAATTCCGAGTAACCCAATCACAATGGTTTCGAAACAAACAACAATGGCTAGTTTATAACGATGCATTCCAACGGCAACCATTATCGCAAATTCTTTTCTCCTTTCCATGGTCATCATTAAAATGGTGCCAAATATTCCGAAGGCAACAATGATGTATAGAATAGCCAGCATGATAATGCCTCCAACATTATCTCCCTCTATTTGTTGTACAACTTCAGGAAGCATAATTGACCAGGGCATGACTTCGTATTCTCCTCCGATTTCTTGATTGAGTAGAGCGGCTTCTAAATCTAGGTCGTTATCATCTTTAAGATCGATAGCCAAAGCAGATATAAGATTTGGATGATAGGGTGCAAATACTTCCTGAACCTTACTCAAACTCATATAAGCTAAAAGATTGTTGAGTTTTGGAATGGGGTATTTAACAATGCCAACCACCGGGAAAATTCCCACAGCCGAGATTCCCTGATACCCCTGACCGATCAGTACTAAAGTGTCATTTATACCAATGTTAAAGAATTTAGCCAAACCTTCGGCTAAAACGATGCCGTCATCAATTTTATTTAAAAACCGACCTTCAATTAGTTTTTCTGAAATCTTTTTCCTTGAGTCTTCAATTTCAGGAATAATTCCCTGTAACATAAATCCTTTGGTTGCCTGCCCATAAGAGCCAAGTGCAAAAGTTTCGAGTTTAGGGATAGCCAGTTCAATATTTTCCTGAGCTTCAATTTTATCTTTCAGCGTTTGAGAATAAATGAATGAGTTGTTGATAGATTTGCTTTCCCAATAGCCACTGTCGTGAACCTGCATGTGACCAATGTCTTTAACCACGCTATCGATCATGGTTCCGTAAGAACCAATTTGCATGGATCGCATAAACAGGGCCAGAAATACGGCCAGAAATACAGAAGCACTGGTAATTAGAGTTCTGCGCTTGTTTCTCCACAAGTTCCGCCAGGCTATTTTAATTAATGTATTCATGATATATTTTTTAAAAACAATTATTTAGCTCTGATTCGTTTCATGTTTTGTTGAGAAAAAAAAGCATCTTTGATGTTTTTAACATTAAACTCCTGATGAATAATTTCAAGTTGGGTTATATTTCCTTCTTTATCAACCGGATAAATTTTTAGTAAAGAAGGGAGCATGCGATCACCCATTTTTTTAATTTGCGTGGCTACTGAAATATTTATCAATTCCATATAGTCATCATAAAATTCACTTTTTAATTGATAAAATTCATTTTTAGAAATCCACATGATGATTTTACCCCAAACAACAGGAGCTTCATCCAATGGCATTAGTTCTATTTTGTAACAATCGTAACCATCGATGGTTTCACTTCCAATTACGCGATGGGTGTAATCAATTAAAATAGAATTTTCGCGAACAAGGTCATCATTCGAGAAATCAGATCCCATCCACGACGACATCATCATTGATGGTGGGATTTTTATGACCCGATTAATGGCTGGCATCCAATTCCACATGTCTTGGTTTCTTTTTAAAAATACTTGTCCTTTGTCGCGGGCTGGTGCTGTAATGTAAATCATGTAAAATTCTTTACCCAGCGACCAACTTTGCATGCTGATAGTTCTTTTCCACTCGGGGCGGATAATGGTCATCGTCATTTTACTAAAACTTGATTCACCCAGGGTGATATTTACTGATTTCTCGACTATGGATTTAGCACTTAAATTTTGAGCATGAACAGAGGCAGAAAAGCATACCAATGCGGTTATAAATGTTATTATCGTAATTCGTTTCATTTTATTTGTTATTGAGGTAGCAAAATTTTTCTTTGATGTTTTTAATAAAATCTTCGACAGGGAATAGGTCAGGATTTATAATGCAGTTGAAAGCGATTCCATCCAACAATGCGCCAAAAATCATGGCTTCTTGTTCGGGGTTTTTGGCTCCATGCGATGCATAATATCCCGTAAGCATTCCCATAAATTTCATAATTAATTTCTCATAATTTGAAGCAAATAATTTATAGACCTTGGGTTGAAGAAGAACGGCATAATATAGTTTCCAGTAATTGTTATTTTTTTGCAGCATCACAAAAAAGTCAGTGATAAAATTGGACATTTCTTCATTGTTTACATTACCATCATTGTCAGGGTCAAATATAATAAGCATCTTCTCGAAGCCCTCAGCCATAATTTTAGTCAACAAATCTTCTTTGCTTTCAAAGTAGTTATATAAAAGGCCTTTAGAAATGCCTGCTTTCTTAGTAATCTCGCTGATGGATGTTGGGTGATAGCCTACATTGGCAAATAATTCCATGGCAACATCCATGATTAATGCTTTTTTACCTTCTCTGATCTCTTCGAATTGTTCTTCTGTTCGTGGTGCCATAATAAACATTTATGATTGAACGGTCGGTCAAAAATACATTATTTTAAATGACCTTGTCAAGTATTTTTAAAGAAATAAATAAAAATATTTTTTAATACACAGAAAAACAATCTGTTATAAAAGTGTGCTGTGTTGTTATCATAAGCATTTAATTAAGTTGCATTTTGTATGGCTTTTTTACTAATTTTGGCCTTTATTTATAGATAGTATATGGCTAAGCAAAAGGTTGTTCTGGTTGATAGAAATGACAATACCTTAGGAACAATGGGTAAAATGGAAGCCCATGAATTGGGTGCGTTACATCGCGCTTTTTCAATTTTTATCTTTAACTCGAAGGGCGAGTTGATGATACATCAACGTGCTTTATCTAAATACCATTCACCTGGATTGTGGACCAACACTTGCTGCTCTCATCCTAGAATTGATGAGGATGTAATAGAAAATGCCCATCAAAGACTGCTAGAAGAAATGGGTTTTGACTGCGAATTTGAAAAGGCTTTTACTTTTGTTTATAAATCGGATGTTGGTCAGGGATTAACCGAGCATGAATTTGATCATGTTTTTGTAGGTCAATATGATGATGAACCAGCGATCAATAAAGATGAGGTTGAAGATTGGAAATTCATGGATATGAAAATCTTACGTGATGAAATTGATCATCATCCTGACAATTATACTGAATGGTTTAAGATTGCTTTCGAAAAAGTAGAAAAATACCTCGAGAAAAAGGATGCCTAAATAGGGAAAATCTTCCTGAATTTCTTAAGAAATCATCTTTCTAAAATCTGACCCGCTGGGCTGTTGAAATACCTGAAGGTCGAATTCCGGTATTACGGCCAATATGTGATCGAATATGTCTGCTTGAATTTCCTCATATTTAATCCACTCCTTAACCTTGCTAAATACATAAATCTCCATCGGGATTCCATTGGGTGTAGGATGTAATTGACGAACCATAAAGGTCATGTCTTTATTAATTTCCGGCTTATGACTAAGGTATACTTTTAGGTAAGCACGAAATACGCCCAAATTGGTTTGGCGTCTGCCGTTCACCATGATTGAGTTGTCAATGTCGTATTGCTTATTAAAGGCTTGCAGTTCTTTATCTTTTTGATCCACATAATCAACAATAAAGTGGAATTTACGGAACTTATCAAGCATTTGCTGATCACAAAATTTAACACTGTTTACATCAATATTCACCGAACGTTTAATTCTTCTTCCTGCTGATTCCTCCATCCCACGCCAGTTTTGGAAATAATCTGTTACGAGTGTATAGGTAGGAATGGTGGTAATGGTTTTATCCCAGTTTTGAACTTTTACGGTTGTGAGTGTAATGTCGATTACATTTCCATCTGCACCGAATTTTGGCATTGAAATCCAATCACCAATACGAACCATGTCGTTTGAGGTAAGCTGAATACCTCCAACAAATCCCAGAATAGGATCCTTAAATACCAACATTAAAATGGCCGAAAAGGCACCAAATCCTGCAATCCATCCAAATCCATCTTTACCTAAAAATATAGAGATCAGAAAAACAAAAGCGATGATATAAATGATGATCTTAATGACCTGAATATATCCTTTAATTGGTCGAACCTTAGCAACGCCAAAAGTTTGATAAATGGTATGGAAAGAATTCAATACCGCATTGACAACCGTCAGGGTTGTAACTAATATTAGAATTTGAAAGGCAGCAGTAAGAACCTTTGTTGTAATTGGATAATCGGATAGGATGTATTTAGAGAAGAAACTAAGCAAAAAAAGCGGTACTAAATACGCCAGATACACAAACACTTTTTTGTCTACCAAAACATCATCCCACTGGTATCGATCTCCTTTCAGTAATTTGTGCAAGCGGGTTTTTATAAAATGCTTCACCGCAATAAAAATAAGCACACTAAAAAGTAGCAGTAAAATAAATTCAGAATAATTGGTAATATCCTTGGCAATATGGCTTGCCAAACCTATTTGCTCAAGCCACGACTTAAACAAATTGGAATAATGTTCAAACATTTTTAATTAATGATTATAGGTGTTTTTTGATTTCTGTCAGATACTTTTCTCTTAAAAATAAACATTCACCAAGGCAAACATTGGTGTCATAAATTCTAATGATGTCCTTAAGGCCTGTACTTCTGTATAAAGTCCCTAAAGCAGCATCAAAGTTATTATCTTCTATGTTATGTTTTAAATCGACGGTCATTTTTTCAAAAATATCCCAGTCTAATTTTGTTGGAATCTCAAAATAACCCATTTCAGGGGTATCTCTATCCATGTATATACCTTCATTTATTTCATCAAGGATGAAAAACTTTTTGATTCGAACCCATCCATAATAAGAATTGATGTTTTTTCCTTTTTGGAAACTTACACCCTGATCTTTGTAAAGCGAAATAAGCTCTGAAATTAATGCATAGTTCTCCAAATCTTTGATTCGGATACAAGGCTCAATTTTATTGAAAACACTTATCAATCCTGGAGAAGCATCAAATTTAGAAGAAAATTTTTCTCTTACTTTTTCTGTTTTACGGATGACATCCTCGTCGGTTTCTTTGGATTTCATAACAAGGAAAACAGATTTGGGATTTGTTTGATCCGGGATCGTAGTTCCATGATAACCAGGGAATGGATGAAGTGATTCCAGTACCATATCTTCATTTTGAATAGATACGATGGTTTCTTTCTTTTCTATTTTTCCGATGGTTTCGATGATGTTGTTAGGTTGCATAGTTATTTTTGTTAGTGCGTAGTAATGAAATCTATTATTTAAAGCTAATATAAATAATTTTTTGGTCGATTCAGAATCATATTCGGTATTTCTTTACTTTTTAGTTAAAATAAAAAAATGTTCGCGATTTTTTCGCGGCTTGATTGAATTGTAACAGACTTCAAAAGTGTTGACATGAAAATGTGGTTCAAAAAGAGCAATGTACTCTTCAGGTGTACCACCATAAGGAGGCATTTTTGTCTCAAATTCATGATTAAAAACCAAGCCTACGAGTTTCCCATTTTTGCATAATAAATCATGCATCTTTTTTGAGTATTGAGCCCTCATATTTCGAGGTAGCGAAGTAAGAAAAGTTTGTTCTATGATTAAATTGTAAGTGCCTTCATGATCAAAAAAATCTTCTGAAAAAATTTGTTGTGCAGGAAAATGCGGGTTGTTTTTCATGAAAGTTTGAATAGGTTGGCTTGCGTATTCAATGATAAAAGTGTTTTTAAAACCTTGATCAAAAAGATATTCGGCTTCGTAAGCATGACCCGCACCCGGGATTAAAATTTTAATCGATTTATCAATGAGCTGATCAAAGTATTCTTTTAATGGAGTTGACGGATAACCAATATCCCAACCATATTGATTGTTCTCATAACTTTTATCCCAAAATTCTTTGTTCAGTTCCATCAAACTACCCTCCAACTCGTTTTGTTTTATAACCCAAATCGTTCAGAATTTTAATCATCTGATCGCGTTTATCTCCCTGAATAATAATTTCTCCATCTTTAGCTGAACCACCGGTTCCACATTTGCTTTTTAGTAATTTTCCTAGTTTTTCAAGATCTTCAGAACTACCCACAAATCCTCGGACTAAGCTCACCGTTTTCCCTCCACGATGTTTTTTTTCAAATTCAATTTTTAACTGTTGCTGATGTGGTGGAATTGTTTCCACCTCTTCATCTTCATCATATTTATAGTCATAATCGGGATTGGTTGAGTAAACAACTCCTTTTAGTTTTTTCTTTTTTGCCATTTTTACGTTTGATTTGGTACAAATTTAAGGAACAATTATGTTTATTGATTTTGGCACAACTTTAACTTTTATCTGTTTTGAAGCCGGATAAATTTCCCCATCAATATTAATCATCGATTCATCTTTACAGTTTAATTCAAGCTTTTTTGCCCTGAAGGTTCTACAATATTTGCTTCTGTAAATTCTTCCGCTCAATAAATAATAAGCGGTAAATGGAAGTGATAAAAATGAAGGTTTTTGGATGATACTAACATCAAAATATCCATCATTTAGAATGGCTAGCGGAGCAATTGAGATATTATAGCCAAATTGATTGGAGTTGGCAAAACTGATGAGTAAGGCCTTGCTAGTTATCTTTTTATCATTGGTGTCAACAAAGTATTCGATGGGCTCATACGAAAAATAGTGTTTGACTGTAAGTTTAAAATAAGTCCAGAATCCCCTGGATTTACTTTCCGAAAAATGTTTGGCAATCAGTGCATCAAAACCGGTTCCGGCAATACTTAAATATGGAATACCATTAATTTCTGCACTATCAATTTTCTGACTTTTGGCTTTGCGGATTAATTTCAGCGCCTGCTTATGATTTAATGGTATTTTTAAGTGTCTGGCCAATCCATTGCCTGATCCCATGGGTATGATGCCGAACTTGACATCAAAGCCAATAATTTTTTTAAAAACCTCATTAACCGATCCGTCTCCTCCTGCAACAATAATGGTCTTATAACCGTCATCAATCCCTTTTTCGGCAAGTTCACTTAAATGTCCGGCATAGGCCGAATATTTAATTTCAAGTTTTGTTTCAGGAGAGTTAAAAACATACCTGATTTCATCCTCAAAGTTTTTTGGTAAACCGCTTCCAGCATTGCTGTTTATAAGAAAAAGAATAGGCTGAATGCTCATGTTTTCAGAATTTATTAATGCTTATTTAATAATTTAAATGATAAAACAAATGTATGAATTATTCAATTCGAGATGCAGCATAATAAATCTTATTTTGAATAGTTTCAAATAATAAAATTCACATTGTCAATATTGGGTTTTAGCGTAATTTTGAGATTGGTTTTTAAGAAATTAGTCACCCAAAAATAGGAGGGAGCATTGGAAAAAATTGCCACAACCGGAAATAAAGGAAAAGGAATCCGATCTGATTGTTTTGTTACTTTGAATTTAACAGAACAAGGAGGGGTTCAAATTGACCTCATTAGCAAAGTTAAGGTGATGTTTGGTGCATCGATCGAAAAACTTGCCCGTGATATTTTATCTCATTTTGAGATTGAAAATGCCGAACTTAAAATTGAAGATTCGGGGGCATTGCCCTTGGTAATTTCTGCGCGTATTGAAGCTGCGGTAAAGAAATTGATAAATTCAGAAAAGGAATTTTTGCCGGAATTTTTCAAAGAAAACAAGAACCTTACAGCACGCGATCGACAAAGATTTTCAAGATTGTATTTGCCGGGAAATTCACCAAGTTTGATGATCAATGCAGGGCTTCATCATCCAAATGGAATTATTTTGGATTTGGAAGATTCTGTAGCTCCGGATAAAAAGTTCGAAGCATCATTTTTGGTCAGAAATACTTTACGCCAAATGAACTTTTATGGTGCCGAGCGAATGGTTCGCATCAATCAGGTGCCCAAAGGTTTGGATGATCTTGATTTTGTGGTTCCGCATTATGCGAATTTATTGCTCATTCCAAAGGTAGAAAGTGCCAGCCAAATTCACCAAGTGAATGAAAAAATTGAGGAGATCAAAAAGGTTCATAACTTAAGTCATGATGTTTGGCTGATGCCAATTATTGAGAGTGCTCTGGGTGTGATGAAGGCCTACGAAATTGCGAGTGCAGCCAAAAACGTTTGTTCGATGGCTATTGGGCTGGAGGATTATACGGCAGATCTCGGAACCAGAAGAACCAATGAAGGAAGTGAATCATTTTTCGCGAGAAGTATGGTAGTAAACGCTTCACATGCAGCAGGAATTCAACCGATTGATTCAGTTTTTTCGGATGTTTCTGATATGGATGCATTGAAAGAAAATGTGTTAAAATCAAAAGCATTGGGTTTTGATGGCATGGGGTGTATTCACCCAAGACAAATCAATGTAATCAATGATAATTTTGCGCCTGATGAGCAAGAGATTGAGAAAGCTAAAAAGATTGTGATGGCATTTATTGAAGCTGGAAAAAAAGGACTGGGGGTTGTTGCCCTGGGTTCTAAAATGATCGACCCGCCAGTTGTTAAACGCGCTCAAACTGTTATCGATTTGGCTTTAAGTACGGGCAAGATTCGTACTGATTGGATGGATGAAGTATAAGTTCTTTTAATGAAATAATGTTGAATAACATGAAAAAATACGATAAAATAGTTGAAAATGCTGTCGGCAGAAAGGTTCCAACCATTGTTAATGGAGAGGAAGTAATACCCTTTAAAGGTTTAGGTAAACATCGACCCAGTGGAAGAAAATATGCCCCGCCCATTCCTAGCTCTCTTGATTATCCTGCCGACGGAAATAAGATTGTTGACAGTTTAAAAGAAGCCCTTTTAAAATGTGGTTTGAAAGATGGGATGACAATTTCTACCCATCATCACCTCAGAAATGGTGATTTGGTTTCCAATACCATCTTTGAAGCTGCTAATGAATTGGGGATTAAAGACCTGGTATGGTTTCCTTCGGCATCTTTCCCCTGTAACGAACCAATCATCGAATACTTGAAAGATGGAACGGTTCAACGAATTGAAGGAAGTATGAACGGTCCTTTAGGCCGTTTTGTTTCAGAAGGAGAAATGAAAGGCTTGTCGGTATTAAGATCACATGGTGGACGGGTTCAGGCCATTCAAGATGGAGAGGTTAAGATTGATATTGCCGTAATGGCAGCTCCTTCATCAGATCAGTTTGGAAATGCAAATGCACTTTATGGCCCTTCATCATGCGGTGTTTTGGGATATGCAAAAGCAGATTCATTGTATGCAGATAAGGTTATTGTAGTGACCGATCATTTGGTTGACTTTCCCAATTTCCCCATGGAAATTGAAGGCAATTACGTTGATTATGTCGTTGTGGTTGATAAAATCGGGATTCCTGAAAAAATTGTGAGTGGAACCACTCAAATTACCAAAAGCCCCGATCGTTTACTGATTGCTGAATTAACAGCGAAGTTCTTACAGGAAAGTGAAATCTTAAAAGATAAGTGCCTGATGCAAGCCGGAGCAGGAGGAACTTCCCTGGCGATTGGTTATTTTATTCATCAGATACTGAAAGAAAAAGGTTGGACCACTCAAGTAGGTTTTGGAGGCACTACAAAATATATGGTTCAAATGCTTGAAGAGGGAACCATGAAACACGTTATGGATGGCCAGGCTTTTGATTTGGGAGCTGTTGAAAGCATCGCAAATAATAAAGACCACCATCAATATCCTGTTTTTAATGCTTATAATTTTCATTCAAAAGGAAATTTGTCGAGCATGATGGATATCATGATTTTGGGAGCTACTGAAGTGGATGTAAATTTTAATGCCAATGTGGTGACTCACTCTGATGGACATTTATTGCATGGCATTGGAGGTTGGCAAAATTGTTTACATGCTAAAAATGTAATTCTTCCCATTCCATTGTTCCGAGATCGAATTCCAGTTATTGTGGATGAGGTAACTACCATTTGCGGCCCGGGTGAATTGATCGATATTATTGTAACTGAGAGAGGAATTGCAATCAATCCGCTGCGTAAAGATTTAATCGAAAAATTAAGCAAATCAGATTTGCCGATTAAAACCATTGAAGAGCTCAAAGCAGAAGCTGAGGAGATATGCGGTATTCCTGAAAAGCCGAATCTTAGTGATGAGATCGTCTCTGTGATTAAATGGGTTGATGGCACCGTTATTGATGCTGTGAGAAAGGTGATCGAAGACTAAATTTATTTACCTGAGAAAGTCTCAATTAAATCATTAAACCCTTGTTTGTAATTTCTTCCGATTGGAATATTCTGATCGTTGATGTTTATTTGATTTCCCTCAAAGGAATTGATTTTTGAGATCGAAACAATATAGGATTTATGAACCCTGGGAAAGTGAGTTGCTGAGAGCATACTTTCCAATTTTTTTAGGGTTTGATAAGTCATAATCACTTTATCCTGAGTGTAGATTTTTACATAATCTCCAACAGATTCGAAAAACAAAATATCTTTGAGATTTACCTTATAAGTGGTTTTTTCTGATTTTACAAAAATGAAAGATTCGTCAATTTGCTGTCGTGAAGATTCATCAAGCACATAATTTGATTTACTATTTGAGCTCTTCATTTTTTCCTGTACTTTATTAATGGCCTTAAGGAATCTTTCGAAAGAAAATGGTTTATTCAAATAATCAATCACATCCAACTCAAAACCTTCATAAGCATATTCGCGATAAGCGGTTGTAATGATGATCATTGGAGGATTTTTGAGGGTTCGCAAGAAGCTGAGTCCGCTCATCTTAGGCATATTAATATCTAAAAAAATTAGATCTACTTCTTTTTCGTTGAGGATATCCATTGCCTGCATTGCATTTTTGGCTTTTCCCACAATTTCAATGCTTGAGATATCAGCCACATATTTTTCGATTACTTTTTGAGCAAGCGTCTCATCATCAACTATTAAACATTTTATTTTCATTCTCTTAAATTGAAAAGATTAAAGTTTTAAACAAAGCACCGTTTTATAAGTGTTGTCATTTTCCTGTATCGATAATTGGTGTTTGTGTGGATACAATAAAGTTAATCTTTTCTCCACATTTGTAATACCAACCCCATGATAGTTGTCCTTAATTAGCTCATCGGTTTGTTCGGTGCTATTTTCAATTTTTAAACAAACTTTATTTCCTGAATGGTTTAAGTTAATGATGACAAATGATTTATCTTTCCCGTTTTTTGAACAGTGTTTGAAAGCATTCTCAACAAAAGGAATAAATAGCAGTGGCGCAACTTGATGAGATTTGAGAGAATCATCAAAATTAAATTCTATCCTTACATCATCACCAACACTGATAATTTCAAGTTCGATTAAGTTTTTTAGAAATTGAATTTCTTTCTCCATCGGTACTTTTTCGTCCTGACAATCGTATAAAATGTAGCTCATTAAATCTGAAAGCATCAAAATCATTTTGGGCGATTTATCCGATTTCTCCAAACTCAACGAATAAATATTATTCAACATATTAAATAAGAAATGTGGGTTTACCTGGGCTTTTAAAGATTTTAATTCAGCATCTAATTTCTCTTTTTCAAGTTCAGTAAGCTTTCTTTCGACGTCCTTAACTTTTATCCATTCTTTGGTGAAATGAACCAGTGTTGTTAATAAAACTAACATCACACTTTGAATTACGGAGCCCCAAAACAACATTCTTCTCGGGCCCGGTTTAATTGAAAATTCAATATTGGATAAGATGGGTTGAAGAATGAGATAGCTAAGGAATGCAACAATCAGTATGGAAACAATAGTAAAAACAATGTGGGTGATGTATTTTTTCTTGATAAAGAAATTTGGAATAAAAACCAGTCGGTTTAGATAAACCATGAAGATTGTATCCCATAATTTCAAAACAGTTATCAGTAATATGAATAGGATAGAGTTGATCTCAGTATGCTCAAGAATATCTATAAAATCCATCATGAAAAAGAAGCTCCAAAACAAAACATGCTGGACGATACGATTGTTTAAAAAATTGGTATTCAGACTTAAGGTTTTCATTTAAGATGAATTTTGTTGATTGTTGCCAAAAGTAAGTGATGTAATTACCCTCCCATAATTATTTCGATAAAGTGCATTTAATTTGAGTTGATCGACAAATTTAGCAAGATAAAGGTAAGTTCTTCATTTCGTCGGTTAAAACATGCTGTTTGTTTTACAAATAGGTTATAGATCGAAAAGATTAGTGTAGCTAATATGGTAAATATACTTTAGCCAAAAATCAAAGAAAACACCTAAAAGCATACAAAATGAGAAAAAGTATAATCATAGGCATCATTGTTTTATTAGCTGGTTTAAGCTTCAGCTTTGTTTTGGCTTCGATGAAAGAGCCACCGGAAAGAAAAGCAAAAACGGAAGATGCCTTATTACTACCAGTGATGGAAATTGAGAATTCTGATATCACCACTGAAATTGAAGTTATAGGAAAAATTACTGCCAAGGAAAAAATAGATATTTATGCAGAAGTTTCAGGAGTGCTTAAAAAATCGGATAAAGAATTCCTCGAAGGCGTTTCATTTAATAAAGGAGAAACTTTATTAAGCGTGAATTCGGATGAAACTTATATGAGTTTGATGTCGCGAAGAAGCAGCCTCTTGAATCTGGTTACTCAGGTTCTTCCTGATTTGAAATTCGATTATCCGCAAAGTTATGATCAATGGTTGAATTATCTCGATCAATTTGATATGGATCAGAAAACTTCTGAATTACCTGAGCCCATCAACAATCAAGAGAAATATTTTATAGCCGGTAAAAATATTTATCAAACCTATTACGATATCATCAGTTTAGAAACCCGACTCGAGAAATATACCATCGAGGCTCCTTTTAACGGGGTGTTAAGTCAGAGTAATATTAAACCAGGAACCTTGGTAATGGCTGGTCAGAAATTGGGTGTGTTTTTAAATGCCAGCTTGTATGATTTGGAGGCTGAGGTAGCCATTGGTCAAATAGGCTTTTTGAAAGTTGGAGATAAAGTAGCATTAAAGTCTGAGAATGTTTCGGGTGAGTGGGAAGGAACACTTAGCAGGATTAGTGATCGTGTAGATCCCAATACCCAAACGGTTACCGTTTTTATAACAGTTAAAGATAGAAACCTGAAAGAAGGCCAGTTTTTAAGTGGTAACATCCATACTTCAGTTTCAAATTATGGAGTTGAAATCCCTCGGAAATTATTAATGAATGGGAATGAGGTTTTTGTGGTTAATGATGGCTTACTCTATAAGAAGATGGTGCAAGCCGTACAAATTAAGGAAAATACAGCCATTATTCAAGGTCTGGAGAATGGCGATTTGGTTTCCGAAAAAACAAAAGGATTACATGAAGGACTGAAAGTTCAGGTGAATAGATAAGCAATTAAAAGAAATACATCAATGAGAAATATTGTCAGCTACTTTATTAAATATCCTGTAACAGGAAATATTCTGATCATCCTTATACTTTTTCTGGGATTCTTTGGCTTTAAAAGTATTAACTATACTTTAATGCCTCAGGTTGATCCGGGAATGATCGTAGTTACAGCTGCTTATCCGGGGTCTTCACCTCAGGAAATCGAAGAAGGCATTATCTTAAAAATCGAAGACAACCTCAAAGGTTTATCAGGAATAGAAAAAACGACTTCTACATCAAAAGAGAATTATGGAATGGTGAATGTGAAGTTGGTTGATGGATATAATCCTGATGTCGTTTTGCAGGATGTGAAGAATGCAGTGGATGGGATCAACTCCTTCCCGGCAGGGATGGAGCCTCCCAATATTCGGAAAGTTGAATTCCTGACCCCGGCTGTTTTCATGTCAATTAGTGGAGATGTTGATTTAAAAACCCTTAAAACCTATGCCCGTCAGGTTGAAGATGAGTTAAGAGAAATAGATGGGATTTCAAAAGTAACACTGTCTGGTTACCCTGATGAAGAAATTGAAATCAGTTTCAGAGAAGATGACTTAAAGGCTTTCGGGATTTCATTTACTGAGGCATATAATGCGGTTAAAACAGCAAATATTGATTTAACCGGTGGAACCATCCGGGGAAAAGATGAACAACTTTTTGTTCGAACTAAACAGAAAAAATATTATGCAGATGAATTGTTAAATATTGTCCTTCGAACTTCAGAAGATGGAGGTATGGTTAGATTGGGTGAAGTGGCCGATGTTAAGGATCGCTGGAATGAAAATCCAAATTATAGCTATTTGGACGGAAAACAAGCTGTTCAGATCAATATTAGTCAAACTTCCCGAGAAGATATTATTCATATCTCTAAAGAAATTGAAAAGTATGCTAAAGAGTTTAATGAGAAAACAGATGTTGTTAAACTAAATATCAATTATGATGTTTCTACAGAAATTGAATCAATGCTTGATATTTTGGTTAACAATGGTGTTGTAGGATTCTTGCTCGTTTTGTTTTTTCTATCCTTGTTTTTAAATCATCGATTATCATTTTGGGTGGCTTTTAGTTTGCCTTTATCCTTCATGGGAATGTTCATTTTAGCCTCAATGTATGGGATCACCCTGAATAGAATTTCATTGTTCGGGATGATACTTGTAATTGGGATTTTGGTAGATGATGGAATTGTAATTGCTGAAAATATTTATCAGCATTTTGAAAAAGGGAAATCGGCCATTCGAGCAGCAATTGATGGTACAATTGAAGTTTTTCCTGCTGTGTTTTCTGCTGTTTTAACAACCATCGTCGCTTTCTCAGCATTCTTTTTTATTGATGGAATGTTCGGACAGTTTATGATCGAAATGGCCTTTGTGGTAATCGGAGCCTTGATCTTTTCATTGATTGAGGGAGCTTTAATTTTGCCTGGGCACATTGCGCATTCAAAGGCTTTGAAAAAAGGGCGTAAAAAAAATAAAATTGAATCGATTGTAAATGGATCTCTAATAAAATTCAGAGATAAAATCTATGCCCCGTTTTTAGATTGGTCACTTAGAAACAAATTAACGACGGTTGCCATTCCTGTTACCTTATTGATGATTACTGTGGGTGCTTATATCGGAGGAATTATTCAAACCGGAGACTCATCAATCAAAGATCAGAATTATACAAATGTTACCCTGGAAATGCCTGCAGGCACACCTGATGCAGTTACTTTAAGCTATTTGGCGAAAATTGAAGATGCGGTGGTTGAGGTAGCCAAAAAATTTGATGATAAAAGAACAGATGGGAAACATGTGGTTGAAGGCATACAGACTGATTTGACCGCATCAAATTATGGGAAAATGACTATTATGCTCTTAAAAGGTCAGGATCGGGATTTTCACACCATGGAATTTTCAAATGCCATACGAAATCGAGTAGGAGGCATACCTGAAGCTGAGCGGTTGAATTTTGTTCAGGAATCACATTTTGGGAAACCTGTATCACTTTCATTCAAAAGTTATGATTTAGAAACCCTGAATGCAGTAAAAGAAGAAATCAAAGAGGAATTGAATAGCTTATCGGGGCTTAAAAATGTCATTGATAACCATGAAACAGGTATGAGAGAGATTAAAATTACCCTAAAAGATAAGGCTTATATTTTGGGTTTAAATCTTCAGGACGTGATGAGTCAGGTTAGATATGGATTCTTTGGAATGGAAGTTCAAAGAATTAATAGAGGCCTTGATTTGGTTAAAGTTTGGGTGAGGTATAATGAAGAAGACCGGGTTTCAATCGGGAATCTTGAAAATATGCGAATTCGCACCCAGGACGGAAAATCAATTCCGCTGATCGATATTGCAAACCTCTCTTACGAACGTAATCTTGTTTCAATAAATCACCTGAATGGAAGAAGGGAAGTGACCATTCAAGCAGATGTTGTTGATGAAACTGTCAACCTGAGTGAGATTCGTAGCGAAATCAATGGAGTAATCATTCCACAGATTTTAAGTAAATACCCGGGGGTAACAACTTATCAAGGAGGTAAAGAGGAAGAAATGAAAAAAGCGAGTGGATCAGTTGCAATTATTATCCCCGTTATTTTAATTATACTTTTGGCTGTTATTACTTTCACTTTCAGATCGTTTTCACAAACCATTTTGGTGTTTTTATTAATTCCTTTCGGCATGATTGGAATTGGATGGGGGCACGTTATTCATGGTTATTCTATCGACATGCCTTCTTATTTTGGAATTGTTGCACTTGTCGGTGTTATGGTGAATGATGCGATTGTATTGATTAGCCGAGTGAACATTTTGCTGAGAGAAGGCATGGATTATACTGCTGCGGTTTACAAGGCAGCTGTTTCAAGATTCAGACCCATTGTTCTGACATCAATAACGACCATTGCAGGTTTGTATCCAATTATTCTTTCACCAAGTTCTGATGCAAGAATGGTTATTCCAATGGCCATTTCGGTTGCTTATGGGTTAATAGTAGCAACTTTTTTAACCCTGGTTCTACTTCCAGTTTTATTGATGGTTTCCAATCAAATTAAAGTGGGAAGAAAATGGTTATGGACTGGTGTTAAACCATCAAATGAGGAGGTTGAACAGGCCGTAATTGAATTACAGACAAATTAATATTTTAAAAGGATGAAGAAAATAATATATATAGTTTTAATACTGCTTTCAACAACTTGGCTGGAAGCTCAAACAACTTTGTCACTTGATCAGGCCATTACCAATACCATGCAAAATAATTATGGTATAAAGATGACCAAGAATCTTACTCAGATGAGCTTTAATAGTGTAAAACCAGCCAATGCAGGATTACTCCCAAAGGTAGATTTAAGTGGAAATATGAATTTTATAGACAATAAAATTCAGCAGGATGAAGGAGAAATTGATCAGACATATACCAATAATTCAATTGGTATTGGTTTGAGTTATACTTTGTTTGATGGGATGGGTTCATTGTACACTTATCAAAAAATGAAATCTCAGCATAAGGAAACTCAATTGCAAGAAAAGGCTTATATAGAAAATACCCTCATCCAGCTCATCAATGTTTATTATCAGGTAGCTTCTTTTCAGGATAATTTAAAAATTTCTGAAGAAATGCTTGAAATTTCAAATGATCGTTTGGAACGAATTGTTACTAAAAAAGAGTTTGGTCGTTCGTCAGGTTTAGATTTGCTGAATGCAAGGGTTGATTTTAATAATGACAGTGTGAATTACATTAACATTCAGCGACAGTATGATGAAGCCAGGAGAAATTTAAATTTGCTGATGGGAATTCAGTCTTCTCCGGAATATGAAGTCGACACCCAAATTGACCCTTTTAAGGCTTATTCTTTAGAATCATTAATGACTGAAGCGCTTGAACGAAATGCAGCTTATCTCTTGTCAAAAAATAAAATTCTAAGTTCCGAAATTGAATTGAAAAAAGTGAAATCATTAAGCTCTCCCAAGTTAATGCTTCAAAGTTCATACGGTTATAATCAACAAACCGATAATCTCGCCTTTAATTATAACAATCCCAATATGAGTTTTTCGGCAGGTTTAAGTCTGAGCTTTAGCCTATTCGATGGAGGCATAAAAAAGAGCCAGCGTCAGAATGCGAAGCTTGGTGTTGAAAATTTGAAATTATCGATGGAAGAGGAAAAGCTTGAATTAAAGACCAGTATCGAAAATGGTTATGCTGCCTACGATAACAGCCTAGCCATATTGAAAGCTGAACAGAAAAACTTAGCTTCTTCACAATTAAATTTTGATCAAAGTTCAGAATATTTTAAGCTCGGGCAAATCAGTTCAACGCAATTTCGTGAAGCCCAACTTAACCTGAACAGGGCAAAAACCAGCATCAGTAGTGCCATTTTTTCAGCCAAACTTGCCGAAATGGAATTGATGAGGTTGACGGGTTTAATACTCGGAGATCAATAAGATAAATTTTCTCATTTTTAAGGCGTTTTTCAATAGATGAAAGGCGCTTTTTTTTTATCAATTTTGATTCAATATCGATGGAAAGTTTCTTTGTTTTAGGCAGAGGTGTAAGTGTCTGGCTTTTATGTTCTTTTTATTTTATAAATTAGCATACATCAATTTCTTGGAGAAATTCGTGAAAAAAACATTAATAAAATACTGGGGTTATTCCACCTTCCGCCCGATGCAGGAGGAGATCATTCAGTCCGTTTTGGATAGAAATGACGCACTTGCATTGTTACCTACTGGCGGGGGTAAATCAATTTGTTTTCAGGTTCCTGCATTGATGATGGACGGGGTGTGTTTGGTCGTAACTCCACTCATTGCCTTAATGAAAGATCAGGTTGAAAACCTGAAACAAAAAGGAATTAAAGCTTTTGCTATTCATTCAGGCATGCACATCAATGAAGTGGATTTGGCTTATAATTCATGTACTTATGGTGATGCAAAGTTTTTGTATATCTCGCCCGAAAGGCTCGAATCGAAAACATTTATTGAGAACATTCAACGAATAAAAGTTAATTTATTGGTGGTGGACGAGGCCCATTGTGTTTCGCAATGGGGTTACGATTTTCGCCCCCCTTATTTACGCATCGCCGACATCAAAAATTATTTGCCTCAAGTGCCAACTTTGGCATTAAGTGCAACCGCTACACCCGAAGTTATTGGAGACATTCAGGAAAAACTGGGGTTTAGGCAAAAGAAAGTGTTCCGTGTAAGTTTTAACCGAAAAAATCTGATTTACTCGGTTGTGCATGAAGAGGACAAACTAAAGCGACTATTGAAAGTTTATCAAAAACTCAAAAGTTCGGGAATTGTATATGTTCGGAACCGCCGTAAAACCAAAGAGGTTGCTGATTTTTTGATTCAAAATCAAATCCATGCAGATTTTTATCATGCCGGTTTGGACATGAAAACCCGATCTGAAAAGCAGAATAAATGGAAGCGTAGTAAGAATCACGTGATGGTTGCAACCAATGCATTTGGAATGGGAATCGATAAGGCCGATGTGCGATTTGTGGTGCATTTGGATTTGCCCGATAATTTAGAATCTTACTTTCAGGAGGCAGGTCGGGCCGGAAGAGATGAAAAAGAAGCCTATTCGATTGTTCTATATGAAAATGCAGATCTTATTAATTTGAAAAAGAATTTTGAGCTGGCCTTCCCCAAAATCAATATCATAAAAGATGTTTATCAGGCTTTGGGAAATTACTTTCAGCTGGCGGTTGGGAGTGGTTTGAATGCAGCCTTCGATTTTGACATCATCGATTTTTGTAAGAAATTTAAATTTCAACCCATCACTGCTTTTAACTCCTTGAAATTTCTGGAGAAGGAATCTTATATTTCATTAAGTGAAAGTTTTAATAATCAGGCCCGAATCCGATTTGTAGTTAATCGTGAAAACTTATATAAGTTTCAGGTGGAGAATTCATATTACGATCATTTCATCAAATTATTGCTAAGGTCTTATTCCGGGCTGTTTCAGGATTTTGCAAAAATCAGCGAATCGGAATTGGCCAACAGAATGTCGGTGGATGTACCAACCATTATTAAGTATTTAAACCGACTGGTGCAATATGAAATTTTGAATTACATCCCTCAAAAGACCAAGCCACAACTTGTTTTTCTTAGCGAGAGAGCCGATGCAAAAAATATATTAATATCAGATAAGAATTATAAAAATCTAAAAAAGGCAGCAACAAAAAGGTTAAGTAGGGTGCTGGCTTATATCGAAACAAATAATAAATGCAGGAGTCAGCAATTGCTATCTTATTTTGGCGAAATTGATTCGGAGAAATGCGGGAATTGTGATGTTTGTCTGGAGCGAAATAAAATGGACATAAGCTCAGCACTTTTTGATCAGATTTTAAAGCAAATAAAACCCCTGTTGTTAACCAAACCACATTTTTTGCAGGAACTTATTGATGATGCAGATCAATTTAATGAAAAGGATGTGATTGTTGTGGTGCGTTGGTTACAAGGAAATGGCAATATTGAGGTCAACGAAAAAAATCAATTAAGTTGGAGGAAGCAATTGGGCTTAAATTTTTAAGATGAAGTTGGAAAAAGATTTTTTTTTAAGCCCTGATGTATTGCAAATTGCCAAAGATTTATTGGGCAAATATTTATTTGTGAAGAATAATGGTAGGGTCTGCGGAGGTTACATTACTGAAACCGAAGCTTATTTAGGGGCTGTGGATAAAGCATCACATGCCTATCAAAATAAAAGAACATCTCGAACAGAAGTCATGTTTCAGGAAGGAGGCAGAACTTATGTTTATTTGTGTTACGGAATTCATTCTTTGTTGAATTTTGTTTGCAGCGAGGAAGGGATTCCAAATGCAATATTGATCAGGGGATTTTGGCCAACCCATGGCTTGGATGAAATTCGGGAAAGAATTGGGAAGAAGAAACTTCAGGAGAAATCGTTTAATGGTCCGGGTAAATTAACCAAAGCATTAGGCATTACACAAGCTCATAACAATTTGTTGATTGATGGAACTGAAATTTGGCTTGAAGATAAAGGTTTAAATTTTTCGGAAGAAGAAATTATTGTAGGGCCCAGAATAGGGATTGATTATGCGGAGGAGGATGCATTATTGCCTTACCGTTTTTTAATCAAACAAAAAAAAGACCTTGTTTAAAATAAGGTCTCTTTTTTTAGCAGTGTGGTAGGTATTAAACTTTTTGAGATAGTTCGTTACCTGGCTTAAACTTAACCACTTTTTTAGCTGCTATATTAATTTCTTTTCCAGTTTGTGGGTTTCTACCTTTACGGGCAGCTCTTTTAGATACAGAAAAAGAACCGAATCCTACCAATGCTACACGGTCGCCGTTTTTTAACGCGCCTGAAGTTGCATTAATGAAAGAATCGAGAGCTCTTTTAGCGTCAGCTTTTGTCAAGTTTGATTCAGAAGCCATGGCTTCTATTAATTCTGCTTTGTTCATTTTTCTATTGTTTTAATTAATAATAATATTATCGAAGAACTTGCAAATATAGAAGAATACTTAAATAAATCAAGTGATATGCTCTAAAACCCCCGAAAATGTTAATAAAACAGAATATTTGTTAATAACTATGAGCTGTTTTTAGGAAAAAAGTCAATCTTTCTGTAAGCGTTGATATTGTTAGCTATTGGGCAATCCAGCCATCTTTTATTGAAAAACCTCTTAAAAAATCTTCGGTTTTCATTCTTTTCTTGCCCGAAAGTTGTAAATCCCGCACTATGATTAAGCCAGAGGAACAGCTGATGCTTAATGTGTTTTTTCCATCGCTTTTTATCTCACCAATTTTTGTTGTTTTTGGGCCGGGAATAAATTCAGCACTAAAAATTTTCAACTGAATGGGATCTGAATCTTTTAATTTGAAGGTTGTAATAGCTGTAGGATAAGGACTCAATCCGTTGATTAGGTTCAGGATTTTTTCACCTGAATTTTCCCATTGAATACGGGTGTCATCTTTGAAAATTTTTGGCGCAGGTTTTAAAGCTTTTGGATCATCGTCTGGATCTAGTTGGTCTGTTAGTTGCAATTGACCTTCAGAAATTGACAGAGCCGTTTTTAAGACCAAATTAGCACCTTTATTCATCAATGCATCGTGAAGTTCACCGGCATTCATTCCTTTCTCAATTTTAAGAGCTTCCTGGAAAATAATCCGACCGGTGTCAATTTTTTTATCCAGAAAAAAAGTGGTGATGCCCGTTTCTTTTTCTCCATTGATTAAAGCCCAATTGATGGGCGCTGCTCCACGATATTGGGGTAAAAGTGAAGCATGGAGATTAAAGGTTCCATATTCAGGCATGGCCCAAACCATTTCGGGCAACATTCGGAAAGCAACCACGATTTGTAAATTGGCTTTGTAGTTTTTTAGTTCTTCAATAAACTCTGGATCTTTTAGGTTGGTTGGTTGAAGTACCGGAATGGACTTTGCCAGGGCATACTCTTTTACGGCCGATTGCTTAAGCTTTCGTCCCCTGCCAGCGGGACGGTCTGGTGCCGTAATAACGGCCTTGATATTCAAACCATTTTTAATCAGAATGTCCAGAGAAGGGACTGCAAAATCAGGCGTCCCCATGAAAATAATTCTTAAGTCATTCATCATTTCTTTTTTTAAAGATAAAAAAAAAACCCCGCTAGGCGGGGTTTTAAGTATCGATGTTTAAATATTATTTAGCCAATTCTTTGGCTCTTGTAATGTCTTTGTCAATGTTTCGAGCTTCCATACTCATTTCGTAATCAGCTTTGATACGCTCATAAGTTGCAGCAGCTTTACTGTACTCCTCCATGATTTCGTAAGTTTTCCCGGCCTTATATAAAAAGGTAGGTGCAGTAAAATTATTTGCATCTTTATCTGCTGCATCCATATAGTATGAAGAGGCCTTTTTGTATTCTTTTAATTCGAGATAAGCATCACCAATAGCTCCTGTGGCCATCGGTGCTATAATTTTGTCATCAATGCTATAATCTTCAAGGTAGTCTATGGCTTCTTCAAATTCACCTTTTTTAAGGAAACAAATACCAGCGTAGTAATTGGCTAGTTTTGATTGCTTCACAGCTCCAAATTCATCAATGATATCCAGGAATCCCAGATAATTTCCATCCCCATTTAATGCCAGATCTAATGAATCCTGACTGAAATACATTTCTGCCATAAACATTTGTGAACGAGCTTCTTTTTCCATTGGGGTGATGTAAAATTTTTGGTAACCAAAATATCCTAAAATCACAAGAATGATTGCACCAATTACAATGGTTAATATTTTTTGATTTTGCTCAATAAAATGTTCTGTTTTACTTAATGCTTCTTCTACAGCTACAATTTTATCTTCAGTTTTGTCAACTTTTTTTGCCATTTTTTTACGTTTAGAAGTGCAAAAGTAAATTATTTTAACGAGATTTTAAAACATGTACAAAAATAAATCAACAAGCTGAATATTTTGTATTTCCAGAGCTCTGTCAGGATTCCTATTTGAAATAATATTGAAATCCCTAACTTTGGTAAATAAATGAAAAGGAGTGAGCGCAAAGTCGGTGCTTTTAGCATTGGTTTGAGGTTCATTTTAGGGTGTTTAATTAATTGTATTTTATTGACATGGAATTGGATTGTAAAACTCAGCAAGAGCTGTTTGATTATATGGCTCAGTTTATCTCTGAGAATAAAAAAAATAAATTTGAACAAATTATTCAGCACAGAACCAGATATTTAACGGTTGTTCTGGAAGATATTTATCAGCCTCAAAATGCAAGTGCGGTTTTGCGTACCTGTGATTGTTTTGGAATTCAAGATGTGCATATTATTGAGAATAGAAATGAATATAATTTGTGCAAAGATGTGGAGCTGGGTTCATCGCAATGGCTCAGTTTAAAAACCTATAATGAAAAGCCTCAAAATACTTTAGATGCCTTTAAAAAATTAAAAGCTGAAGGTTATCGGATTGTTGCCACAACGCCACACACAAATGATCAAATTTTAGACGATTTACCCATTGATGGGAAAATTGCATTGGCATTTGGCACAGAACTGAACGGACTCTCAGAAATTGCTATGGAAAATGCAGATGCTTTTGTAAAAATACCGATGTATGGTTTTACTGAGAGTTTTAATATTTCTGTCTCAGCTGCAATTTCACTATCAAATATTTCGGAACGGATCAGAAGATCCTCTATAAAATGGGGGCTTACGGATGAGGAGAAGGTGGAAGTCAGGCTAAATTGGGCCAGAAGTGTAGTTAAAAATCATGCAGCTTTGGAAGCCAAATTTTTCGAAGAGAAAGCTTAAAATCCTTGTTGCCTGTTTTTTAACTACAATAATTTTCTTAACTTTACAAATCATTCAAAAAAACACTTGCTAATGGGAAAAGGAGACAAAAAAACCAAGAGAGGAAAAATTGTTTTAGGTAGTTATGGAGTTAGAAGACCTAAAAAGAAAAAAAACGCTTTTGTTAAAGTCGAAAAGCCCAAAAAAGCAGTAAAGAAAGTTGTTGAAGAAGTAAAAGTTGAAAAACCAAAAGCTGCACCCAAAAAGGCGGCAGTAAAGAAAGTTGAAAAGGCACCCAAGCCCGAAACCAAGAAAAAAGAAGCAAAAACAACAACTGTAAAAAAGAAAACAGCTGCTAAAAAAGCTGATAAAGAACCTGAAACAGAGAAAGCTAAGACAGAGGAGAAGAAATAACAGGATGAATTTCACGGACAAACAGCAAGGAATTATAAATTTCTTGCTGTTTTTTTATATTCCAGCCCCCTTTCCTCAAAGTTTTTAAACTGATCGTAACTCGCAGCTGCAGGCGACAATAAGCAGATTTTGCCTTTTGTACTAACACTTTTGATGTGCTGAAATACTTCCTTAAATGAATTGGCTGAAAATAAAAACTGATTCGAATGCTCTTTGGATTTAAAAATGGCTTTCATCCGCTTTCCTGCTTCTCCCATAAAAATAAAATTTCTAACTTTTGAGAGAATTAAGAAATTGATGAAATTGTCATAATTAGTACCCCGATCAAAACCACCCAGAATTAAGGTGTCGGTGTTTGGGAGGCTTTTTAAGGCTTCAATGGTAGCCTCAGGAATGGTAGAAATGGAGTCGTTGTAGAAATCAATTCCTTTAAAATTCCCTACATATTCAAGTCGGTGCTCCAGGCTTTTAAAACTTTCAATTCCCGACTTAATTTGCTGAGGTGTAACTCCTTTTGCAGAGCAGGCAAGTATTGCTGCCATTAGATTGTAATGATTGTGCGCTCCAATTAAATTCCGAATATCATTTGTTTTAATGATCGGAATGGGCGCTTCCTCTATCATCAAATAAATGACCCCATTGTTTACATAACAATCTGACTTTAAATTTTTACGCGAAAAAGATTTAAAGTTTGGAATGGGGTTTTCGGAATACATCTCCTGAAGTTCATCCTGATCAAAATTTAGGATAAACAAATCATCTTTTTTCTGAGACCTAAAGATGTTTGATTTGCTTTTGCGGTATTTTTCAAAATTTTGAAAATAATCTAAATGTTCCTGAAAGATATTAAGCAGAATCCCAATATTTGGAGCATGATGTAAATTTTCCAACTGATGAGCAGAAAGTTCAAAAACCACGATGGTATCTTCTTTAATGTTTTTAATAGCTGAAAAAGGTGGAATCCCGATATTACCAACCAATACAGAATCTTTGCCGGCTTTTATAAGAATGTGGTTGATTAAGCTTGCCGTTGTGCTTTTTCCTTTGGTACCTGTAATTCCGATGGTTTGACTTGAGTAGAATTCAAGGAAAAGTTGGGTTTGAGAGCTTAAAGTAGTTTTATGATTTAAATTAATTCCTTGAAGATTTATTCCCGGAGATTTTAGAATCAGGTCATAATTCTCAACCTCATCCAAATATGATTCTCCTAATTTCAGAATGATATTTTTGTCTTCTCTTGCGATCTTAATTGCGAAGTGATGATCGGAGTTCTGATCAGCAATGCTGAGAGATTTATTAGGTTCAACAGATCGAATGGTTTGATAAGTTGATTGACCTTCCTTGCCAAACCCCAAAATGAGTATTTTTTTATCCTTAATAAGGTTTTTTAATCTGCTAATCATTGAGTTTTGATTTGAGAATGGAAAGAAAAGTTTTGTTTAAGAAATGTTCCTTATTGAAATCGGAGAGTAATTTTTTTGGATTTTTATTTTTAATAGATTGATAAATTTTGCTTTGCTGATATTCATCAAGCAAATTTGGAATTTTTCTAAATCTTTTCTGTTGAAGTGTCAGGCAAAGGGCAGCATTAACATCATCTATCGTTCCAACACATTCAAAAGGTTTCACTTCTGCAAGCCCAATCAATTCATCGAAGATGGGCTTTAAATTGATGTCCTCAAGTAAGTTTTTAGAAAAAATGGCCTCCAATTCTTCCTCATTAATAAATGGGCTTAAAATAATGTAAGTAAATAAGCATTTTGGACATTTTCCGCACCATTCATCTGTCTTGCTTCCCGCATTGCAACTTCTAAAATGGGGGAAATAGGATTTAAAGCCTGAAAATATTTTTGCAATCTGTAACTCATTTAAAGGCCTCAGAAAACTGAAATACTGAATATCAGGTGAAATATATTTCTGAACATAATCTCTGAAATCTGTTTCAAATTCAAATGACTTTGAGTATTGATGATTGACATTTGAATCAGCAACTGTTGATTCATTGGCACTTGATTCGTTAGATAATGCAATGTATTTACAATCATTTATAACAGCCGCCAATAAACTCACAAAGGCCAAAAGTGCTGAAAATGGAGTGTGACCGTTTAAATAGCCTTTGCTGTTTAATTTTATCAATTCAGGATCAATGGATCTCTTAATATTTACAATTTGAGATTTGTTAAAACCTGCGTTTATAATTGATCTCTCTCGTGCTGGATTTAAATTTAGTGTCAGAGGAGATATTTTATAATCAGTTTCTTTTAAAATCTCAAGACTTACAATAGAATCTTTCCCTCCTCCAATGGGAAGTAAAACTTTATCTTTTAGTGTAAAATTGGCTAAAGGAAGTTTATTATCTGAGGTTGATTCAATTTCGACAAAGGTTTCGATGTCAGTCTTAATCCTATTTAAATAGAAAAATTCGCCCAAACCATTAAAATAAATTTTCTTCCAAAATGAAATTTGATCTTGAGTTAAATGATTTGTTTTAATGATGATTTTAGGTGAGCAACAGCATTTCCAATAACTGATGAGCTCAATCATTCCAATGTTAAATGCAAATTGATTTATTTCGATTTCGGATAGTTGAACTGCCAAATTTTTGTTTCCAATTGGGAAAATAACTTCAGGCTGAAACTGAATTTGATCACCTATCGAGAAGTGAAAGATCAACTTTAACTCTTTCGAATTATGCTTAATATCATAGTTTTCAAAGATAAAGACAGGTTTTTCTTTGCGTAGTTGAATAAATTTATCGTGCCTGTTGGTTTGGTTCACTTAAAGTGGTATTGTTTTTGATGTAGTATAAATGTGTGAATTAAGCTTGTAAAAGTAATCAATTGCTATTAATATTCTGATATAATCTGATGCGTGAACTCGGTGACATACTCTCAATAAAAACAAATAACATTCAACCTGAAAAGGGTAAAATTTTAATATCTGAACCTTTTTTAGGTGATTATTATTTTAAAAGATCTGTGGTTTTATTGGCAGATCATGGAGATGAGGGCTCATTTGGAATCATCTTAAACAAACCCTTAAATATGCGTTTAAGTGAAGTTGTAGAGGGTTTTCCTGAGTTTGATGCTCCCGTTTATTTGGGTGGTCCCGTTGAAAACGATAATTTGTTCTTTATTCACATGCTTGGAAATCAAATTGAAGGAAGCCTTGAGATTTTGGATGGATTGTATTGGGGTGGAGATATTAAAGTAGTTAAAGAAATGATTCTTTTAAAGCAGATAAAACCTTCTGAAATTAGATTTTATATTGGATATTCTGGTTGGTCGCCCAAGCAATTGGATGAAGAATTAAAGCGAAATTCATGGGTGGTATCACGTACCAATTCAAAATTAATATTAGAAATTACTCCCAAAGAACTTTGGAAAACTTCTCTTAATAAATTAGGCGGTGATTATTCTTATTGGCCTAAATTTCCTAATGATCCAATGGATAACTAAATCCTATCCCATTTTATAAATTCGGGAAAAGGGCATTGATAAATCGGGTCAAAAAACCAGGATTTAAAATAATGGTGTAAACAATCCCAAAAATACTGCCCCAAAAATGCGCATTGTGACCGATGTTATCATTTGATTTTTTAGCCATATATGCAGAATATACCAGGTAAATAACACCAAAAATTGCAGCGGGAATTCCTATCGGGATAAAAAAGAAATAGATTGAAGCTCCAGGATTTAAAATGATGCTCGCAAAAACCACCGATGCTACCGCACCGGAGGCTCCTACCGCATTATATTCTACATTGTTTTTGTGTTTAAAAAAATCGAAAAGAGAGGAGAAAAATATACCTCCAACATAAAGCAAAATAAAATAATACCATGCTTTATATCCAAAATAATAACCAAAAATCTTAAATACAACATCACTAAAAGTCCATAAAACATACATGTTTATCAACAGATGCATCCAATCGACATGAACAAATGCATGGGTGAAAAACCGATAACCTTGCCGGTTGTGTTTGATGTCAAAAGCATTGAATTTCAATCTATCAAATAATGATTGATCATTAAAGGCAGCAACTGAAATCACTGAAGTGATGAGTATGATAATAAGACTGATCATTAATTTTGCATTTGTGTATAATCTAGTTCAGATCCAAGCACACTGTGCGGGATTAGATAAACTGCAATTAAGGCAGCTGTTGCAATTAAAACCCAGGTTCGGTGTTTCTTGTCCTTCATCGTTTTAAATAAAGCAATGGCCCAAAAGATAAAGGCTACAATGGTTTTGTTGTCGGTTAGGTCGTGTCCGAAAGGCCAACCGGTCCAGAGTGCACCAAAGGCATATTTTTGAACAATGGGACCCAAAATCAGACCACCAAGAAAAAATAAAATAACCGTAAACTGTGTATATTTAAAGATGTATTTTCTTCTGAAATAAGCTTCAATTCCGGCCCTGATGGAAAATACCATGGCTAAAAACATGAATAAAACATGTGGAATTAAAATGTATTCAGGAACAACTCCGGTAAATCTAAGGACAACAGGTGCTGGTCTTATCAAAAGGGAAGTATCCCCATTATTTAATTCAATATTATACATTACTTTTCCGGCAGGGGGTTGATGTGGAATATAAGCAACGAGTTTTTCTCCAACGCGTTGCATTGGAACATCACTCCATTCATCATGACTTTTATATCGTCTGAATTTAAAAACACCCGTGGTTTCTGTGTTTTCTACTTTGACTTCAATTTTGGCATCGCCTTCATTTCCCCACGATCGGATTAATTTATATTTTACAGTTTCTCCAAGCATTTCTATATTCCCACGCGCTGGGTGAGTTGGTCCGGTTAATCTTTGATAAACAATAAAAATTAACATGAATAGGATAGAAAACATCCACAGGAGAAAAGATTTAAATTTAGGGTTCATTTGTATAGTTTAGTTAGTGTTTGTTTGAGATAATTGAATTTTCATCACAAAATTCATATTCCATTTGCAGGGTAACATGATTGATGTGATAGTTTTTGAGTAATAAGTCCTCAATGTTTTTGATGATTTGTTCACACTCGCTGGTTTTTAAATCTTTATCCAAATTAACATGGGCTTCAAAATGAGTTTCTTTATCGCTTAAATTCCATATGTGAACATGATGAACATTCTTAATATGTTCAATCAGCTGTATGTTTTCTGTTAGCTTTATTACATCAATATCTTTTGGCGTTGACTGCATTAAAATATTATAGGTTTCCATTAAAATTGAAATGGTTTCCTTGATGATGTAGAAACTAATTAAAACGGTTATCAGTGGGTCGATCCAATGAATCTGGTAAAAGTAAATGAGGATACCCCCAACAATTACTGCAACCGAGGAAAAGGTGTCTCCGATTAGGTGTAAGTAGGCACTTCTGATGTTTAGATTATCTTTTGAGTGGCTTTTTAAAAGGATAACACCCAATAAATTTGCAAGCAGACCTATGGTAGCCACAATCATCATGGGTAAACTTTTTACCTCTTCAGGGTTTAAAAAACGATGATAAGCTTCGTAAAGTAGGAAAATACTGATCACAATTAAGCTCACCGAATTAAGCAGTGCCGCTAAAATTTGAATGCGCTTGTATCCAAAAGTTTTGCTGTAGTTTGGGCCTCTCTTGCTAACTTTTAAAGCAATGTAAGAAATGAGCATGGCCAAACCATCGCTGAAGTTATGCAGGGCATCAGAGATTAACGAAAGACTGTTTGCAAAAATCCCACCCACAATTTCTGCAATAGAAATCACAAAGTTCAGCAGTACGGTTATAAAAAGGTTTTTCCCTTCTTTAGCGCCGTGAGCATGCGAATGTGTATGCGAATGTGAGTGACTCATTTATTCATTAAAATTATTTTGCATTCTTGATGGCTTGATAAAAAGCCTCATGAATTTCAGTACGAATGTTCATCTCCATTATTTTAGGATTGGATGCATCCGGATGAATTCGATTGGATAAAAATACATAAATCAATCCATTTTGAGGATCTGCCCAGGTATAAGTTCCTGTAAACCCGGAATGTCCAAAGCTATCAGCTGAGGCACTAAAACAAACTGCACCGTCTTCTTCATATTCGAGCAAAGGTTTGTCAAATCCCAATCCTCTTCTGTTTTCGTTCAACGGGAATTGACAACGGGTAAAATCTTTAATGGTTTTTGCATCGAGATATCTCGTACCTCCATAAGTTCCGCCATTGATCAGCATTTGCATGATTACCGCTAAATCTTGAGCACTTGAGAACAACCCGGCATGTCCTGAAACTCCTCCCATCATTGCTGCTCCGGGGTCGTGAACATCACCATGAACCGTTTGGTGTCGGAATTCTTTATCGTTTTCAGTTGGAGGTATTCTATCCAGAGAATATTTTTCGCGCGGTAAAAAAGAGATGTTTTTTAATCCCAGTGGCTGATAAAATTGTTCTTTTGCAAAAACATCCAATCGTTGATTGGTGATGTTTTCTATGGTTGAGGCCAGTAGGTAGAATCCCAGGTCGCTGTATTTGTAATCATTTTTTTCTCTCAAAGGAGAATTTAAAATGCTATCGATGATGTGGTGTTTGTAGTAATCGCTGATGTATAAATTCTCTGCTACCCTAACCGAAAATTTTTCAGAAATTTTTGATTGATAAATATTTGGGTCGACTAATTTTCCATCCAGCGTACTTTTATAGTATGGAATCCATGCCTGTAAACGGGCCTGATGCGTTAATAAATCTCTGATGATGATATCACCTTTGTTTGAGTTTCTTAAATAAGGCAGGTATTCAGAAAGCTTCTGGTCAATGTCAAAAAGTTTTTCTTCCTGAAGTTTCATCAATGAAATGGTGGTTGCTGCAATTTTGGTAATTGAGGCAATGTCGTACAAATCCGTATGCTTTACCGGTTTGGTTTTCGAATAAGTGTGAGATCCAAATACTTTATTATAGAAAATAACACCATCTTTAATACCGATAATCTGACAGCCGGGATAAGCTTTTTCTTTTAGTCCGGAGCTGGCAATCGAATCTGCCAATTCTAAATATAAATGATCCAAACCTAAATCTTGTGGGCTGCCAAATTTTAATCTGCTTTTCGGCGTTTCAATACCTGTGTTTATAGGATAAAGTTCACTGGCTGTTACCGGGAGTTTTCCTTTGGCGCCAATTCCTCCAAAAATCAATTGAGCAGACAAATCATAAGCAACCTCTTTGTCTTCATACGACATAACGATGGCTTTTAGGTTTTCTGAATCATTAAAAAAAGCAAGCGAATAGGGGTTGGCAAAAATATCTAAAATCACTTCATTTTGGTTTTGAAGTTTGTCCATGAAATTAAGCCCCGAGCTAGTTATTCCAAAATCTTTTGAAGCGAAAACGCTGGTATTCTGAAAAGCAACAATTACCAAATCATAAGCTTCAAGCTCTTTTAAAACAGTGTTTTGTTTTTCTGTTGATGACTCCTTCTTTAAATAAAAATGATCTAAAGTTGCATAATCATCCAGTCTTTCCTGAAACTTCGTTTTTTCGTTAAATCCAATTCCTACACTGGCAATTTTAATTTGATCAAGGTTTTTAAGCGGAAGAATAGAATCTGTATTTTTAACAATGGTCAGGGCATTTTCAAAGAGTTTTTGATTTAAAAATTTTGACCTTTCGTTGTTTAAATCTTCAAGTAAATTTTTAGAACTGCACTTTTCGTATTTAGTCAAGCCGGCTTTGAATTTATAAGCCAAAATCTTTTTACAACTTTCTTCAATTCTTTGTTCAGGAATATCTCCTTTTTCAACGGCTTTCTTAATTTTTCGAATGGCCTTAGGAACATCCTGAGGAAGCAATAAAATATCATTTCCAGCCATCAAGGCTTTTTGCTCAATGATGCCCGGTTTGAAATATTTAGTAACACCACTCATGTCGAGCGCATCAGTTACGATCAAACCTTCAAATCCCAGTTTTTCTTTAAGCAAAGCCGTAACTATATTGTAAGAAAGGGTTGAAGCTGTATTTGCTTCGGTTTCATATTCCGGTATGTATAGATGGGCAATCATCACTCCATCCAAATTGTTTTTCATTAGTTCTTTAAACGGGTATAATTCAATGCTGTCGAGGCGTTCTTTCGAATGATTGATGATGGGAAGGTTGTGGTGGGAGTCAGTTCCGGTATCGCCGTGTCCGGGGAAATGTTTTGCTGAGGTTAAAATTCCTTTGTCCTGAAGTCCGTGCATATACATCAGTCCTTTTCGGCTTACATTGTGTTTGTCTTCACCAAAGGATCGGAAGTTAATTACCGGGTTTTTGGCATTAACATTTATATCAATTACCGGGGCAAAATTCATTTGAATGCCCAGCCTTTTGCATTGCTCGGCAACCTCAAGACCCATTTCGTAAATCAAACTGTCGTTTTGGATGGCACCCAGTGTCATTTGATAAGGAAATCTGATTACTTCATTCAGTCTCATACCAACGCCCCATTCAGCATCAATCGAAATTAAAAGTGGCGTTTGTGCCAATGATTGCCACTCGTTGGTGTGATTAAGTTGATTAATGGCCTCATTTCTGAAAAAAGTAACGCCTCCAATGTTGTAATCTTTAATGTATTTCGAAATATTTGGGTTGTATTCTTTACCTGCCTGATTGGCTCTGACTACCAATAATTGCCCGATTCTTTGTTCCAGACTTAAGGAATTGTAAACTGAGTCAACCCACTGTGATCTAGTGGATTCGGTTGAATCTGTTTGTGCATCTGCTTGAGGCGTGCAAAATAAAGTTATGATAAAAATGAAGGCGGTTAATCGGAAAAAATTACTCATGAAATGCTTTTTATTTAGAAGCCTTAAAAATAGGAATAATTTTGTAATCAGAATGGCTTAAAACCCACAATAATTTAAACTATTTTGAAGGGTGTGTTTTATTAATATTTATTCTATTTTATTAACAAATGAGGTCGACTAAAATTAAAAACTTACTTTTGCCAAAAAAACACATATGTCAGAAATTGAAAAACTACAACAAACTGCTGTTCAGGTAAGAAGAGACATCGTTAGAATGGTTAATGGCGCAAAGTCAGGGCATCCGGGAGGATCTTTGGGTTGTGCAGATTTTCTAACTGCATTGTATTTTGAGGTTATGGATCACAATCCTAAAGAATTTAAAATGAATGCTTCTAACGAAGACGTCTTTATTTTATCAAACGGTCATATTTCACCTGTATTTTATAGTGTGCTGGCTCGCAGCGGTTATTTTGATGTGAGTGAATTGGCAAGCTTCCGAAAACTTCATACCCGTTTACAAGGGCATCCATCCATTGCAGAAGGAACACCCGGAATCAGGGTAGCCTCCGGATCTTTAGGACAGGGATTGTCAGTTTCCATTGGAATTGCTGAAGCTAAAAAATTAAGTAATGACCCAAAATTGGTTTATGCTTTGATGGGTGATGGTGAGTTGGAAGAAGGTCAAGTCTGGGAAGCAGCCATGTATGCATCAGCTAAAAAAGTTGATAATCTGATTGCTGTAGTTGACATGAATGGAAAGCAAATTGATGGACCAACAGATGAGGTGCTTTCATTGGGAGATTTAAAAGCAAAATGGCTGGCATTTGATTGGGAAGTGTTAGAGATGGATGGCAACAATATGGCTGAGGTTTTAGAAACGCTAAAAGCGGCTAAATCGAAAACTAAGCAAGCCAAACCTGTTGTAATTTTAATGAAAACAGAAATGGGCATGGGTGTTGATTATATGATGGGAACCCATAAATGGCACGGAAATGCTCCAAACGATGAGCAACTGGAAAATGCATTATCACAATTAACTGAAACATTGGGCGATTATTAATTCGAGTCTGCTAAAAACAGCAAAAAATGAAACACTTATGTTTTTTGTTATGATGCACGGGGGGTGGATAAAGCATAAGTGTTAAAATATTAGCATCTTATAAAACTATAAACAGATGAAAGATATTAAAATATTAGGTAAAAAAGATACACGTTCTGGTTTTGGAGCAGGACTTCACGAATTAGGTAAAACCAACGAAAATGTTGTTGCATTGTGTGCTGATTTAATCGGTTCCTTAAAAATGGATGCTTTTGTTAAGGATTTTCCTGAAAGATTTTTTCAGGTAGGAATTGCAGAAGCAAATATGATTGGAATCGCTTCAGGTTTAGCCATCGGAGGTAAAATTCCTTTTACCGGAACTTTTGCCAATTTCTCAACCGGTCGCGTTTATGACCAGATCCGGCAGGCAGTTGCTTATTCAAATAAAAATGTAAAAATATGTGCTTCACATGCAGGGGTAACTTTGGGTGAAGATGGAGCGACTCATCAAATTTTGGAAGATATTGGATTGATGAAAATGTTGCCAAATTTAACGGTGATCAATCCTTGCGATTACAATCAAACAAAAGCTGCTACCATTGCTATTGCAGATTTTGAAGGTCCTGTTTATTTGAGATTTGGACGCCCAAGTGTACCAATATTCACTCCTGAAGATCAGAAGTTTGAAATCGGGAAAGCACTCATGATTAATGAAGGTGCTGATGTAAGTATTTTTGCAACCGGGCATTTGGTTTGGGAAGCCATCGAAGCAGGCCATAAACTTGCAGAAAAAGGAATTGATGTTGAAATCATAAATATCCATACCATCAAACCATTAGATGAAGAGGCTGTTTTAAAATCAGTTAAAAAAACCGGATGTGTTGTTACTGCTGAAGAGCATATGCGCCACGGTGGATTGGGTGATAGCATCGCTCAACTTTTAAGTCGTAAGCTCCCAACTCCAATTGAAATGGTTGCTGTGAATGATCAATTTGGTCAAAGTGGAACTCCTGCTGAGTTGCTTACCGAATATGGCCTGGATGCTGATAGTATCGTTTTAGCCATTGAAAATGTGATGAAAAGGAAATAATTATTTTCTTTCTATTACACTCAAAAATTTATTTCTTAACATTCTTACAAAATCTAAAACCGGTCTTACCGGGCATAAATAGTTGCACCATGGTCTTCTGAAGAAAAGTGCAAGTATTAAAATGATGATGAGAAGAATGAATTGAAGATTTGTCCCGTAGAGTTGGAAGAATGCTCCGAATACTTCATAGCTAAAAATAGAAGGATTGAAGGAAATGAGAGCCCATAAAATTAATGTGAGTGAGAGGAATCGTTGAATCCAAATCATGGGCTTACTGATTTTTGGTGGGAGTGTTTTGTTGGTACCCCCGATAAGCCCTAACACTTTTTGAGCACTTCCAAAAGGGCAAACATGCGAGCAATAAACATTTCTGCCACTCAAAATAATCATTAATATAGTTCCACCCATTAATAAATAACCATAAAAATGGGTGTCCCAACTAGGCCATATTCCTATCAGAAACTTATTAACCAAAGAAATGCTGAGCAGGCCATTAAAATAAAATCCCAGGCTGAACATCCCGAAAACAAAGAATATGTATTTCACGATATTGTTTTGTGGAAAGGCCTTGATTGAAAATAAGAACCCAAGCAAAAATAAAAGAATCAGCAAGATTTCTTTGGTGCCAAATTCGAATTTAACTTCCTCTTCCCAATTCATTTTTAAATTCAATTTGTCCTTGGCAACATAACTTAAAGATTTTCCTATGGCTACCGTTAAGGCCCTGCTGGTGTAGGTCGCTCCTGAAATTCCATCAATATCTTCCCCAAGTGTAAAACTGTTTTGATAATTGGTTTTTTTAAGCGATTCAACAAGCTCTGTATTCATCACTTTATTAAAGAACGATTGGGTCTCTTTTTGATCAACCACCAAAAAATCAATGATTTCTCCTGAGCTATTTATGAGACTCAAAATTTTTAATTCTCCTCCATAACCATGGGAAGATGCAATGGACAAATATAAGGTTGAGTCTTTATTTAAGGATGAATTTGGAATGAAAACATTATTGCTGATTTTTGTAAATGTTTCAATCTCTGGTAATAATTTTTGAAAATAAGGGTGGAAATCTGCTTGTTTTTTAGATGAACCAATAAGCCATGCAACAACAATAGCAAGAATGGCTAATATACTAATAATGCTTTCCGGACGAAACTTTCGATTGAATGATTTCATAGAATGATGAAGTATATTTATTGCGAAATTAAGAATCTATTTTTCATCTTGCTAATAAATCGACATACAACAAAAGTATCTCTTCAAATGTGTGAAATTTTTTAGATCAGACTAGTCTTTAGATTCGCGAGAAGTAATACTTGCCGCGCCATCTTTCTTCCAAAAATCGCTGGATTGTGTTTGCTCACCATAGCCACTGGCTTGATCAAAGTTGACCATCAAATTGTTTAAAGGCTTAATTTTTAAGTCAATGTTTTCGCGAATAATTTGGTGGAGCCATGAATTATTTGGTTTGTTAAAGGGGCAGGTTCTCTTGCAATTTGAGCAACTGAAACCATTATAATCAAAGCAGGTTTCCGGCTTTACATACCACTTTAAAGTGCCGTGATTATTAGAAACAGATTCTCCTTTCCAGGTTTGCTCTTCTTTACTGATGGATCCGCTTGGGCATTCATTGGCACAAATTTTACAAACATCACAAAATTCCTTTACACCAAATCTGATCGGGGCATCAGGTACTATGGGCATATCGGTAAAAACTTTTGCAAGCCTCACCCTCGGGCCAAATTTGGGTGTGATTAAAATCCCGTTTCTGCCCAGTTCACCCAATCCGGCATCAATGGCCACCGGAATACTCAATCCTACTCCGTTGCCACTTGGGATGGCTTTATATCCCAATGCCCTGATAAATTCAGCAACTTTAAATGCAGTTACAGCCATTCGTGAATAACCATCGCCGGTAGCCGCTGATGCAATGCGACCGGGTGAATTACTAATTCCATCATAGTCTTCTTCGAAAGCCAATGAAATGGCATATTTAACATCATTAGGAATCGGCTTTGAAGGAGTTTTGGATTCAGTGTCGAAACTTTCTGTCGTTGTGCTTCCGTATTTGTATTCGTCATAAATCCATAAAGGATTTAAGAGTGTAGTTCCTGCAAGAGAAGCTCCATAAAAAAGCGCTGCACGCTTTAAGGCCTGCGTAACTTCTTTCCAATTCATCCCCAAATCATTGGGGTTCCATTTACCGAAAGATTGGAGTTGCCTGATGGGAGGAGATTTAGATTCCCAATCGTAAAATGAATCGGTGAAAGCTGTTGACCAGGCAGCCTGCATAAATGAGTAATCCAGCCTGGTTTGATTGGGAGCTTTACCTCCGTGCACTTCCATATTCATTTGAAAAACCGACTTTCCTCCCTGCTCATTCAACGCTTTTTGTATTTCCGCAAATCTGACGGGATCCCATTCATTTCTGGAAAAAACATTCATCCGTTGTTCCATATTCTTCAAAATGTTTTCATCATAAACATAGGGATATTCATTTTTTGATAAAATCTCAACCGGGAAATCACCATATTCTTGCTGATTTTCAACCATGATCCCATTTGAAGTTCTGCCTAAAACTTTTGTTGCTGAAAGTGTGCCACTCAAAGCCAGACTCCCTAAACCGAATGTTTTTAAAAAATCTCTTCGACGAATTTCAGAGTTGCTCATTTTTGGATTTTTGATATTTAAATATAAACCGAACTACCAATACTGCCCAAACAACTGCAATAAAACCAAAGATCAATCCCATAATTAAAGCCGCTTTTAGCGCAGATTCATTAATAAACGATTCGATCATCATGATAAGAAAGGCGCAATAGAGGAACCAGAAAACAACAATAATCCATTGCCACCAAATGAGCTTAATGTTCTTGGATTTTAGAAGGTCAACAAGTTTAATAAATCCAAGGGAAAGTACGATGCCAATTATAATTCCTAGCATGAGGTTGGTTTTTTATAGATGAATAAAATCAAATATATAAACAAGTAAATTAAGATTAAATATGAATTAAAGATAGATCTGTTGATGTGGCAATAAAATATCTTGACTTATGATCTGAAATCGTTTATCTTAACTTCATATTCAAGTTTAATAATATGAACTATTTAGACGTTGAGCAAAAAAGAACCTATGTAAAAGGCCTGGCTTTGCAATGCCCAATGGGGGAGAGTGTAAATGGTTGTCCCATGACCGATATTAGATTGTTGACTGTAAAAGAAAAAATGAATGCCGTTAATGCAATGGCTGTTAACACCATACTGGAAATCATCAATTATCATAACGATTGTCTTGCCCGAAGAACTGATTTTCCTGCCATGAACAATTAATAATAATTTCTCTGATCTGATCAACAGGATTTTAATTTTTTTACCTTCGCTTTTTAATTTTAACAATAGATGCGCATATATTTAATTGGATTTATGGGTAGTGGGAAATCTACTGTTGGCAGAAAGCTTGCCCGAGAATTTGACTGCCAGTTTTTAGATTTGGATGATGCTTTTGAGGAAAAATACCACATTCGGGTGGCCGATTTTTTCGAAAAATACGACGAGCACGCATTTCGTGAAATAGAATCTAAATTAATCAAAGAAACTCCCACCGCTGAAGACCTGGTAATTTCTACCGGAGGAGGTACGCCCTGTTTTCATGATAATTTAAGCTGGATGAAAGATTCGGGTTTAATTGTTTACCTCCAAATGAGTGTGCCAGCATTGGTGAACCGTTTGAGTAATGCTAAACGTATTCGACCGCTCATAAAAAATATGAACCCGGAAGAACTCAAAGAGTTCATTGGTTTGAAACTCAAAGAAAGAGAAGTCTTTTATAAGCAGGCTCAGGTTATTGTGAATGGCGAAAATTGCAATGTAAAAATGCTGGCTCAGTCCATTAAATTACACCCGCTTTTCAAGTAAAATAACGTTTTCAACATGATGGGTGTGAGGAAACATATCAACCGGTTGAATCTTTGTTACCTTATAATTTTCATCCAAAAGCGCAATGTCTCTTGCTTGTGTAGCCGGATTACAACTAATGTAAACAATTTTTTCTGCCAAGATTTGATTTAGTTGATCAATAACTTTGTGATGCATGCCGGCACGAGGAGGATCGGTAATTACGATGTCTGGATTCCCGTTTTCCTTAACAAACTCGGGCGTTAAAATCTTTTCAATAATTCCTGAATAAAAAGTTGTGTTTTCTATTTTATTTAGCTCGGCATTCTCTTTGGCATCTTCAACCGCTGAAGGAATATATTCAAGCCCGACCACTCTTTTGACAGAATTTGCCACGAAATTGGCAATGGTGCCCGTTCCGGTATATAAGTCATAAACAACCTCATCTCCTTTAAATCCTGCAAATGCTGCGGCCAAATTGTATAAATTGTTGGCTTGCTTAGAGTTGGTTTGGAAAAATGAAATGGGGCCGATTTTGAAATTTAATTTAAGATTGGGTGAGGATGCCGGGGTCATACATTCGGTATTGAATTGCTGACCCGAATAATGTACAAAAGTTTGGTCTGATATGTCATCATTTTGTTTTTCATTCACGACATAAAACAAAGAAGTGATTTCGGGGAAAGTGGTTTCAATAAAATTCATCAAACCTTTAATGTTCTCCTCATCACGCTCACCAACGACCATGATAACCATTAAATCACCGGTATTTCCAGTTCTGATTACCAGGTTTCTTAAAAAGCCTGTCCAACGCCGTGCATTATAGAAAGTGAGATTGTTCTTAAATGCATAATCTTTGATGGCAAGTCTGATTTTGTTAGACGGCTCAGCCTGAAGATAGCAATGATCAATATCAACAATTTTATCAAAAAAACCAGGGATGTGAAAACCAACACCATTAAAATTTGTGGCAGAATGATCATCATCTTTTGAAAATTCTTTCAGCCATTTTCGATCTGAAAAAGAATACTCAAGTTTGTTTCTGTAATAAAAAATATCTTCAGCTGCTAAAATGGGTTTTATCTCCGGAATTTCAACCTTGGCAATTCGTTCCAAACTATCGCTTACTTGTTTCTGCTTATAAAACAATTGTTGATCATATGAAAGGTTTTGCCATTTACATCCACCACAAACTCCGAAATGCGAACATTTGGGTTCAATTCTTAAATCAGAATATTTATGAAAGTGAACGGCTTTTCCTTCTTTATAAGATTTTTTGGATTTCGTAATTTGAACATCAATGATATCTCCGGGTACCACAAAAGGAATAAAAATGACCTGATTGTCAACCCTGGCAATGGCTTTACCTTCTGATCCGGCATCTAAAACTTCAATCTCTTTTAAAATTGGTAATGGCTTTCTGTATCTTCTGCTCATGCGATAATTTTTTTGCAAAAATAGTTGAAAGATCTATGGAAATGCAAAAAAATAGCAGATTAATCCTAATTGGAAATAAATGGTCAATTAAACAAATTTTTACATTCAATGATTTTCTTTAAATTTGTTTAAAACAGCCCCCATGAAAAAAATCTTATCTGTTGAACAGATTCGTGAAGCGGATTCTCATACAATTATAAATGAACCTATTGAATCCAATGACTTGATGGAGCGGGCAGCCGAACAATGTGTACATTGGATTGCCCAACATCGAAATTCGAAATCAGAATTGATCATATTTTGCGGTCCCGGAAATAATGGAGGTGATGGAATGGCCATGGCCAGGCTATTGTGTGAGTTAAATTATAAGGTCAAAGTATTTCTTTTGAAAATCTCAAATCATTTATCTAAAGATCTTGAAATTAATTACGAACGACTTAAAGAACAAAGTAAATGTGAAATTGTTGAGGTAGGTGATGTTGAAGATCTTTCAGAAATTCCGGATAAAGCAGTTGTTATTGATGCCATATTTGGTTCTGGATTGTCAAAACCAATTACAGGCTTGGCATCTGAAGTTGTAGGTGAAATTAATAAACATGTAGGTATTACCATAGCCATTGATATTCCTTCAGGGCTTTATGCCGATGTTAATACAGATGGTCGGCAAAATCATGTTATTCAGGCGGATTATACGCTCTCATTTCAGTTTCCTAAGTACGCCTTTTTAATGTCAGAAAATGATCGTTTTGTTGGACGTTGGATTGTTCTGCCAATCGGCTTAAGCGAAGATTATATAAATGAGGTAAAAACTGCCAATTATTTATTGGAGAAAGGTGATAATCAAAAGATTTTTAAAAACCGGCTTAAATTTTCGCATAAAGGAAATTATGGGCATGCCCTATTAATTGCTGGTAGTTTGGGGAAAATGGGAGCTGCTGTTCTGGCATCGAAATCGTGTTTGCGATCTGGGCTTGGATTGTTAACTACCCACATCCCGTTTAAAGGAAATGATGTATTGCAATCTGCTGTGCCAGAGGCCATGGTTAGTTTGGGGCGTTTCGAGAACTATTTTAGCAATGTTCCTGAATTAAAAGTTTATAATGCCATTGGTGTTGGGCCGGGTATTGGACTTCAGGAGCAAACGCAAAATTCAATTAAGGTTTTAATTCAAAATGCCGAAGTTCCCATCGTATTTGATGCAGATGCTTTAAACATCCTTGCCGAGAATAAAACGTGGTTGGCCTTTTTGCCAAAAGGATCGATTCTAACCCCGCATCCAAAAGAATTTGAACGTTTGGCAGGCAAATCAGAAAACGATTTTGAAAGGGTTGATAAGGTGAAATCTTTTGCTGTAAAGCACAACGTTGTGATGGTTTTAAAGGGTGCCCATACGATCATTGCTACTCCGTCGGGAGAATGTTTTTTTAATAATTCAGGAAATCCGGGAATGGCCACTGCAGGAAGCGGAGATGTGCTTACCGGAATAATCTTGGGTTTACTGGCACAGAATTATACAAGCATTCAGGCGGCTATCATTGGGGTTTTTGTGCATGGTTTAGCCGGAGATCTTGCAGTCAAGAAAACAGGACAAACTTCACTTATTGCCAGTGATATTATAAAATATCTTGGAAAAGCTTATAAAAAACTGGAATCAAAAAAATAAATTAAGCAACCTGGTCTTCTTCAGTAATATCGTCTTCAATCCTTAAATTGTCAATGATGAAGTTTTGGCGAACCGGTGTGTTTTTTCCCATATAAAAAGTGAGAATGTCAGCGATGCTTGAATCTCTATTCAATAGTACGGGATCAAGGCGAATTGAAGAACCGATGAAATGTTTGAATTCATCCGGTGAGATTTCCCCCAAACCTTTAAATCGCGTAATTTCAGGATTTTTACCTAAATGTTTAAGGGCTTCTAAACGCTCGTCATTGGTATAACAATATCTCGTTTCTTTTTTGTTTCTTACCCTAAATAAAGGTGTTTGTAAGATGTAAACATGACCCGATTTAATGAGGTCAGGATAAAATTGAAGGAAGAAAGTAAGTAAAAGCAGACGAATGTGCATGCCGTCAACATCGGCATCCGTAGCTATGACTACGTTGTTATACCTTAAGTTCTCTAAACCATCTTCCAGGTTTAGCGCTGATTGGAGTAAATTAAATTCATCGTTTTCATAAACAATTTTCTTGCTCAATCCAAAACAATTGAGAGGCTTACCCTTTAAACTAAATACGGCCTGGGTATTTACATCCCTTGATTTGGTGATGGATCCACTTGCCGAATCTCCCTCAGTAATAAACAAGGTAGTGTCCAGTCGTTTTTCGTGGTTTGAATTGTAATGAATCCGACAATCTCTGAGCTTTTTATTGTGCAGGCTTGCTTTTTTTACGCTCTCTTTCGCTAGTTTTTTAATGCCGGCAATTTCTTTTCTTTCCTTTTGATTTTGAAGGATTTTAGCAAGTAAAGCATCTGCGGTTTCCGGATTTTTATGTAAGAAATTATCTAAATTTCTTTTGACAATATCCGTTACATAATTTCGAATGGTTTGCCCACCTGGTTCAATGTGTTGAGAGCCCAGTTTGGTTTTTGTTTGGGATTCGAAAACCGGTTCCTGAACTTTTATGCTGATTACGGCTAAAATTGAAAGTCGTACATCGGAAGTGTCAAAATCTTTATTGTAAAATTCCCGAATGGTTTTAACAATAGCTTCACGAAAAGCGGCTTGATGCGTTCCACCCTGGGTTGTATGTTGCCCGTTTACAAATGAGTAATATTCCTCTCCGTATTGCTTAGAGCTGTGAGTAAACGCAAAATCTAAGTCATCTTCGGTGATATGAACGATGGGGTATAAAACAGGACCATTCCCATTAATGTTTCTATCAAGCAGGTCAAGAATGCCATTTTTTGCATATAATTTTTCACCATTAAAATTGATGGTTAAGCCATTATTCAAAAAGGCATAATTCCACAATAATTTCTCAACATATTGCATGATGAAATGGAAGTTACCAAAAATTTGATCATCAGGAGTAAACTGTACTTTGGTTCCGTTTTTTTCGTCGGAAGGCTGAATATCGGCATCAACAATGAGTTCACCTCTGTTATATTCAACGACTTTGGTTTCTCCATCCCGAATTGCCTGAATTTTGAAGTATGAAGACATTGCATTTACGGCTTTTGAACCTACACCATTTAATCCAACCGCTTTTTTGAAAACTTTGGAGTCGTATTTTGCTCCGGTATTAATCTTTGAAACACAGTCGATCACTTTGCCCAAAGGCATTCCACGACCATAATCTCGAATAGAAACAGATTTGTCTGTTATTTCAATATCAATCGTTTTTCCATGACCCATTACAAATTCATCGACCGCATTGTCAATAATTTCTTTTATCAACACATAAATGCCGTCATCCTGAGAAGCTCCATCTCCGAGTTTCCCGATATACATACCTGGTCGTAGTCGAATATGTTCTTTCCAATCGAGCGACCTGATGCTATCTTCAGTATATTTTTCAGACATTATTCCTAGTTTGCGGCAAAATTACAGATTAGACTTATTGCTTCGAGAAGATTTTTTTTTATTTTTCAAAAAAATACTGTTCATATCTTGCACCCCTATCTTAATCAGGGAGATAGCTTGAAAGTTTTTTTCCTTTTTTTAGGGAAAGATTTGCCCAGTGAAATAACAATGACTCCTGTTAAAGTGAATAATCCACCAATAAGCTGATAGGTAAGAGGCAGAGTTCCAAAATAAAAATAGGCTCCAATCACCACAAATAAGCTTCTGCTGCTTCGAATGATTGAAGATTTTGAAGCTTCGATGTATTGCAGTGAAGTATAATTTGCAAGCCCGGTGAGGAATGGGCCTAAAAGAGAACCTATCAGTAAATTGAAAAAGGCTGTCCAGGAAATGTAAATATTTTGATCAAATTTTAAAAGAAGAATGAACGAGAAAATGAAAAGCAATAAAACCCTGTTAATACTGAGTATGGCCGGAGGAATTATCTTGATTTTTGTTTTTGCATAAATGGTTGCAATGGCATAAAGAAATACCGATAGGATGATATATTGAGATCCCGGGATGAATAAATTTTCTAGCCCTCCATCTCCCTTATAGCTAATTACCAAAGCGCCTATTAAAATCATCAACATTCCCAGAGATTCAATCAAATTAAATCTTTCTTTCAAGATAGTGACGCCCAGTATGGCCACAAACAGCGGGTTGGTATCTGCTAAAAATGAAATGATTGCAGGATTGTCAGCTGAATTGATGGCAATAAAAAATAAAGTAGTTGAAACCACCTCAAGCACTCCGATAATTCCGATGGCAATAAATGTAGATCGGCTAAATTTTTTGATGTGTTGAATCTTTTTGGTTTTAACCGAATAAATCAAATTCCAGATTAGGCCCAGACCAAACCAGTAAAAACCAAACTGAGTGAGGTGAATTTCAGTTAAGGCTGCCTTGCTGAATATGTATACATTCGACATGGCAATGGCGCCAATTAGTGCCCACATAACGCCTTTAAACTGATCGCTTTTACTCATGTTGATTCTTCGATGTAATTTGGCACAAAGGTAGTAAACAAATACTTGCGAATTTAAACCTCTGACTTTTTGAGCTTATTTATAAATGCGACCAAATTGTGATGGCCACATTGCTTTAGGATAAGTCTTCCTGTGGTGATTATTTATGTCGATTAAAAATAAGACCGTTTCTCTTGATTTCAATTAATAAAGCCTTATTTATATTTGTCTCAATATGAGTTGATTTTTGAATTGAGACAGAATGATTCTTAAAATTTGTAAAAACAAATTGATGTTCAAAACGATTCTAAAAGTTCAAATCGACTTTCTGTTTAGTGATATTTTTTTAACTTGCTTCGGATTTTTCGAGTTCTGATATAATAAATACGATCACAATTTAGTTATATCTGATTAAGAAACAATCACGAATTGCGCAAAAACACTAACCCCAATTATTGCCTACACTATGAAAAAAGATGGCTTCCCCTTAAAAAGAAATTATAAAGAAAGATACGATATAACCAGAAATCCATCCCGGATCAGATCTTCGGATGTGATTGCCGGTGTTTTTGAAAATATCGGATATTTGAATTCACCTGATCCTTCTCTGATAGCTGCTAAAGGCAGCATTGATGGAATTGAATGTTTGATCTTAGGACAAGAAAAAAGAAGAAAAGGGAAAGAAAGTAAAGCCACAGGAATGTTAACTGCCAAAGGTTTTGCTTATACCCTGGATGTTTTGGATTTGGCAGAAAAAAATGAAATACCCGTAATATCATTCATCGATACATTTGGAGGAGATACTTCTATGGAGTCGGAATTGGGTGGCCAATCTTTCCTGATTTCTGATTGTATTAGTAGATATGGAGGTGTAAAAACAGCAGTTATCTCCTATGTAATCGGAGAAGGAGGAAGTGGTGGCGCTTTGGCTTTGCAGGTTGCCGATAGGAGTTATATGCTTGAAAATGCATTGTATTCAGTGATTGCTCCTGAGAGTTGTAGTCGAATCATCTTTCATCGCAGGTTAACAGCCGGTGAAAACATCGAAGATACCGTACCCGACGCGCTTGAAATGCTGAGACCGGGAGCTGAGCATATTAAAGAAATAGGGATGATCGATGGCATATTGCCCGAACCCATTAATGGTGCACACGAAAATTATGAGTTTACCATTGATATCATCAAAAATTCATTGATCGAAACCCTGAAGGATTGGGTACAAACTTCAAAAGCAGGAGAAAAGAAACTGAAACCAAAGTTGATTGATAAATTGGTTGAGGAAAGAAGACAGAAGGTTTTAAATTATGGGATGTTTATTGATACCACCGATAAGCTGACCAAACGTAAGATCAAGAAAAGTGTTCACGAAAAAATTGACACCATCGACATTGAGCGTGAAGAATTTTATATGCATCTTTTGATGAAGGCCCACATGGAAAATAAGGGCATTGAGGATACCGAATTGTTTGAGTGTAAAAAAGAGTGGGACAAAGATAAAAACCTGTTCAGGGTAAAAGGAGGGTGTGGATTTGTTCCATATCAACAATACGTGGATAATTATTATGCCTGCCCTAAATGTGGTAAGGGTGAATATTTATCGGTCGAGGAGCATATCGATAAAATTTGTGATGCCAATTCTTTTGAGGAAATTGAAAGTGATTTAACAATTCATAAGTTGATAAGTAAAGACCGATATTATTTTGGTTCTTATCAAAAATCTTTGGAGAAAATAGAAGGCAAAACCTTCTCGAAAGAAGGTTTGGTTGCCGGAAGTGCAAAAATGAACGGGAAACCCTTTGTGCTTATTGTTTCTGATTTAAAATTCTTCGGAGGTTCATTCGGAGCTGCCTTCGGTGAAAAATTTAAGCGGGCGATAGATTTTGCGGTACAAAATAAATTTCCCGTTGTGTCAATTTGTGCTTCGGGCGGAGCAAGAATGAATGAAGGCCCTATGTCCTTGGCTCAAATGGCAAAAATGAACATGTCCATACTCGATTTAAAAAGAGCAGGTGTTTTATACTTGTCGGTCATTACAGGCCCAACTACCGGTGGAGCTTATGCCAGTTATGCCACCCAGGGCGATGTGATGTTTGGTGAAAAAGGATCGTTGGTTGAATTTGCAGGCCCAAGGGTTGTGACCGGAGCAGGTTTCGAAGTAGATCGTGAAATTGTTTGTACTGATAGTTTGTATGAAACCGGTAAAATTCAACATTTGGTTGACCGCAAAGGATTGAAAGATAGTTTGGCCTATTACATCAATATTTATCACGACATGACTTTCCCGTCTGAAAGGAAAATTACAGGCAGGGTGAATGATTTCAGAAAAGCTGCTGAACCAGGCTTTATCAACCAGGAAAAGTAAGACTTAATTCAATTGATATAAGGTGGCATACACGAAAGTGTGTGCCATTTTTTTTAAGCTGTGAGAATCGGTAGCTAATAAAGTTCTCAGATTTTTTTCATAGGGGTGTAACAAATATGAATGATTTGCATCTAAGCTAAAATTTAAAATCAAAGATTATGAAAAGAATTAAAATTACAATGCTCCTGGTTTTTATAATGAACATCAGTTTTGCACAGATACCTGCAATTAAAACAGAAGTTAGCGGTAAAGGGAAACCCATTATTTTTTTGCCTGGTTTTACTACTCCCGGATCAATTTGGAATGAAACGGTGAGAAACATCGAAAGTAAAAACGAAATTCATCTCATTTCTTATGCCGGATTCAACGGAATTGAACCCATTGAAATGCCCTGGTATAAAACAATTAAGGATGAAATCATCAGGTATATAAAAGAGAATAATTTAAGAGAAGTTCGAATCATTGGGCATAGCATGGGTGGAAGCCTGGCCATTGATATAGCTGCTAATTTACCCGACCGAATAAAAGGCCTTTTATTGGTTGATGCCATTCCAAGCATGCGTGAAGTTATGATGCCGGGTGTTCCCGAGGAAAGTATTATTTACGATAGCCCATATAATAAGCAGATGATTGAAATGGAGCCAGATCAGTTTAAAAATATGGCAACAATGATGGCTTCAAATATGACGTTCAATCAGGAAAAAGTCCCTCTGTTGACTCAATGGGTTTTAGAAGCGGATCGTAAAACGTATGTGTATGGATTTACCGATTTATTAAAACTGGATTTAAGGGAAGTGCTTTCTCAAATTGAAGCCAAGACTTTAATACTGGGTGCATCTTTTCCAAATGTTGAAGTTAACAGAACCAATTTTGAAAATCAATATAAAGCTTTGCCCAATAAAAATATTGAAATGGCAGCAAATAGTAAACATTTTATTATGTTTGATCAACCAGAATGGTTTTACAAAAAAGTAAATACTTTTTTAACTGATGAATTCTAAAAACAGAAAACTTTTTGAAAAGGTTTACCGGGATTATTTTCCGATGGTAAGACAGATGTGCCTGGGTTTTGTAAATGGTGATGATGATTTGGCGAAGGATTTAGCCCAGGAAATATTCATCATAATTTGGAATAAGTTAGACAGCTTTAAAGGAAAATCAAGCCACAAAACCTGGATTTATCGAATAACTGTAAACAGCTGTTTACAGCATCTTCGAAAAGAAAAAAAGAAAAATGAATTATCCCTCACCACCATTGAACATAAATTGCCGGATGCTTCAGATGAAAAGGAAATCATTGATAATAAAGGATTATATCAGGCCATTGGGAAATTGAATGCCATAGATCGTTTGGTGATTATGATGGTGCTGGATGGCCTGGACCACGAAAGTATTTCTGAAGTAATGGGTATTAAAGAAACCAATGTTAGGGTGAAGATACATCGGATAAAAAAACGACTTAAAAAGATTTTGGAAAATGAATGATATAATTGATAGTCTTCAGCAAAAATGGGAAGACGATAAAAAAAGTAATATCCCCAATTCAGATGAAATGAATGAAGTGGTGAAAAAAATTGCGTCTAAAAAGCGAGAAAATTTATTTTTTCATTACGGAAATATCTTAATCTTAAGCCTGGTTTTAATTGGTATTTCACTCTTTTTCTGGTTTGTAGCACCCGTAGAGGAAACTTTAAGTCGAATAGGGGCAGGATTAATGATCGTTGGATTGATTGTTAGGATTGTGATCGAGGCCTTTAGTATTGGTAAATCGAAAAAAATAGATGTTGAGGTAAGTAGTTTGGAGCATACAGAAAGAGCCATTGAATTTCATCGTTTCCGTAAATTTGTCCATAGTTGGGTAACCATAATCATTGTTGGTTTGTACACCCTTGGCTTTTATTTGATTTCACCTGAGTTTAGCAAGTATATCAGTTTTTGGTTTATGATTTTGATTGATGTTTCTTATGTTTTTATTGCCATTATTTTAATCATTATTATCCGTAAAGCGATTATTAAGGAAATGAAAACCTTAGATGAAATTATCGAGCTTAAAAAAGAAATTCAGAACTAAAAGAATTAAAATAACTAAAGATGGCAAATACTAAAAGTGTTTGTCATCTTTGGTTGGAGAATTAGAAGTTTTAATTAAACCATCAGAATTTTAGTAACATTTCATACTGCCCAAAACCAGCTTTAAAATTCAAACTCTTCATGAATAATTTAATGCCATCATCACTAAAATTGGTATTAATGATTTTCAGATTGGTGCTCTCGGTGTTTTTTGTAAACCAATCAAATAACAAATTTCCCAGGTCTCTTATGCGATAACTTTTGGCAATGGCAAACTGCGGAATGTCGCCTGTGTGTTTTTCAATGATGCCGTATCCAATCATGGTTTCAGTATGAAAAACACCAGCTATTTTGAATGAACTCAGCTTTCTATTGATTGCGTCATTCGAATTTTGCCAGGAAGGATTAAAATCCTGGAAAGTGCCGAATAAATCCCAATCAGCTTTATTTAATTCTTTAATGGAGAATTCAGAATTGCCATTTTCTGATTTAATGTTTAATAAATCGATGGGAGAGACCCAGTAATCGAACTCTCGTTGTACTTCAAAACCAGCCTTTTTATATAAATCAAAGGCTTTGGTATTGGTTTTAATCACTTCCAATAAATATTGATTTACCTGGTGTTGTTTTAAAACAGGGAGCGATTCCTCAAAAATCCGGGTGGCAATTCCCTGTTTTCTGTATTCCTTAATAATTCCTGTTCCGGTGTCGTAGGCGGTGAGTTCATTGTTCCATTTTCCTATTCCGTTTAAAGTAAAGCCAACCAATTCTTTTCCGGCAAATGCACCAAAAGACAAATTACCATTAAAGCCACGACGTTCAATCATGTATTGCAACTGTTCAACGGTCATGTCAAAAGGTTCTTCGTAATCTTCAAAGGCTTTTTCAAAAGCTTTGTAAATCGTGTTGATCGAAGTACTGGACAATTGTTGTATCTTAATCATGGTCTGCTTTTTTAGTTAAAAAGGTTTTTTATTGATTGTTTAAGAAATAAGATGTCATTTTTTTTAATGATAAATTCTTTGAAGTTTACCCCCGATTCTTTTTTAAAATATAAGAGAATAATTGAAGTGGTGATCAGGTATGAAATACTACTTGCAAAGCCGGCTCCTGTTAAACCAAAGGAGGGAATCATCCAAGCAAATAATGGAATGGCAAAGCAAAGCCCGACAAATGATGCAATGGTATTGAGGTGGTATTTCCCGGTTCCCGAAAAATAATGACTGATGATGATGTTGAGGTTCAGAAATAAAACGCCAGGAGCCAGCGAATGTATAACTGTTCTTACCGAACCAAAACCTTCACCAAAAATAAATACATAAACAGAAGATGGAAGTAAAATTAATGGAATGATAAAAATGAAGCTCAGTACAAAACTTAATTTGCTTAAATCGAGGGTCAGTTTTTGGGCTTCCTTTTTCTTGTGCATGTTAACGATTTTAGAATATTGCACCATGCTAATGCTTCGGCTGATTAACCAAACCGATTCGATCAGACTCGTTCCATTTGAGAAAATTCCTACTTCTGCTTCACTATAAACCTGTCCCAGCCAATAATAACTCATTCTAAAACTAAGCAATTGAAAAATATGTGACAATTGGTTTAAAATTCCGAGCCGGAACATTTCTTTAATCAACTTAAATTGGGGTTGAGGTGAATGATTAGAATTCCTAAAGTGTTTTTTTAAAAAGAAAAAACTCAATACGATGGTCCCAGCCATTGATACATAAAGGGCTAAAATATATTTATCAATGGTGGCATCTTGTGAAAAGATGAAGAATAATAAAACGAGGGCTAAAACAATCAAAGGTTGTAATACGCCTAAAAAATTGGCTTTTCTGATTTTTTCTAAACTGATCAGGAGGTTGGTGTGTATTGAAATGACGGAGCTTAAAATGGCGAGTATACAAATGTTTAGAATGAACTCCGGGTTGACGATGTGGGTAATCTTAAGTATAAAATAAAAAGCTAGACTCATGAGTAAGGTCCAAGCATAAGAGGGAAGGAGAAGCCTTCGTACTCCATATCGGGGTGCCAAATAAACCAGGGTGCTTCCACCAATTAGGTTTGAAAATACAAGTATGTAGGTGATGGTCGCAATGATCAAGCCTTGTTGCCCTTTGCCAATGGTTCCTAAATATTGTGAAATCAGGATGGCAATCAGCAAATTGAAGATTGCTGAAAAGGCGCGGGTGCCTATCGTATTTGCAATTTTTCGAATCAAATTACTTTTTCATTATTGATGAATATACCTGATAAAGATGTTGCCCAATGACCTTCTGACTAAAATGCTCAACGGCATAATCCCGAATTTCAGCATGGTTGAATTTATTGAGTTGATCAAGGGTTTGATTTAAAGTGTTTAAAAACTGATCTTCATTTTCGGGCTCAACCAATGCACCCCTATCTTCATTTAAATGTTCATGAATTCCTCCAACACGGCTTGAAATAACCGGAATTCCACTGGCGAAACTTTCCAGAATTACAACAGGTAAATTTTCGTAATGGCTAAATAAAATCATTAAATCTGCGGAACGAATGCATTCTGATAATTCTTCTCCTTCCATTAATCCTCGAAATATTACGTTTTTATTGGTAAGTCCGTAAGCATCTGATAATTGCCTCATTTGATCAAAATCTTCTCCATCTCCAATTAAATGTAATTCAAAGTCGTCTCTGATGTTTACGAGCTTTTTGAAGGTTCGTAAAATCCCACTGATATTTTTTTGGGCATCTGTAAAACAAGATAAATGAACGATTTTTTTTATGAGATGAGCTTCTTTATTTTTTGAAGGATGAAATAATTTTGTATCAACCACATTCGGGATGATCTGATAATTTGAGTTGATTAGACCTTGTGATTGCATGGCATCCCCCAGATTTTTGGTTACGGGTAAAACGGCAGAAGCATTCTTTACAATAATATTACTTAGTTTTTTTCGTAAAAATCCATGATAAGTATTTACGTTTGGCAAGTATCTGGTCCAATGTTCAGTTATTACATAAGGTGTTTTGTGAAAGATTTGATTTATCCAGGCAATGAAGCCTAATCTGCTTAAAACATTAACGTGGAGGATGTCCACTTTACCCTGCTCTTTTTTAATCAATTTAAGGCCTTTATAAGCGTAAATAAAGAACCGCAGGGTATTGATTAAAAGATTCCAGGGATGAATTTGTGAATTTGATTTTGGATAGTAAACCCGGTAGGTTGACAGCTGGTCCTCATTTTGAAAGAGGATGGATGCTTCTTTCCTTTTTAGCTGATCATCTGCATGCAGATATAAAACGCTTATCTGACAATGTTTTGAAGCGGCCATTGCATGTCTTTTGATAAAAAGACCAGGCATGGGATCATATTTGTTCGGATACCATTTTGGTAGATAGAGGATGTGGATTTTTTGGCTCTTATCTTTTATCATTGTTTATCTGCGAAGATGAAGTTTTAATGCTTCAAGACTTAATCATAAGAATGATAAATTTAGGCATATTTTATGAAAGCTTTTCGATCAGTTCAATGGCATTTTTGATGCGCTCCTCACCAATACCGCTTACAATCTTAAAATTTAGTTTTCTGCGTTTTAATTCCTCATGATATAGATTGAAAAAATGAGACCTTAAATCGGGATGTTCCCTTTGGGGGTCATATTCCCAGGGCAGATCGATGTCGCACAATAAATAAAGAGCATATTTTCTTTCTTCAATCTGGTTCAAAATCCAGGGGTCACATTCGTAATACTTATGCTCGCTCCAAATTTTGGTGACCATAAGTTCTGTGTCGCAGAAAAGAAATTTATTGGCCTGAGAGGCTGCAACATCTTCTGCCTCCATTTGCTTTTTTGCAATGGCTAAAATGTCGGATTGATCATAAGCTTTGTTGAGCTTGTCAATATAATCGCGAGCAACCTCTGGAACCCATAAGTCGTTATAATGCTCCGCTAATTGTTTGCATAGGCTTGATTTTCCTGTCGATTCAGGACCGGTGATGGCAATTCTTTTAAGCAAGTTGTTTTGTCTCCGTATATCTTTTCTTCCATTCGATATAAGCCATGATGGCCAAAATCAAAAATACCGTAAATTGAAATGAAGTAAGAACCAATCCTTTGTAAAAATATAAGGGTATTGAAATGACATCTCCGATAATCCAGTAAATCCAGTTTTCAATTTTTTTAATGGCCATTAACCACATTCCAACAATGAAAATTGAAGTGGTAAATGAATCCAGATAAGGCACGGTGCTGTCGGTGAAGTTGGATAAAATATAAACCAGTGTAATGAAGAAGAATAAAAACATCCCCAAGCTAATCCAGTGCTCTTTTTTAGTACAATAAGTTATTTTTATGAGTTCTTTGGATTGATCTTTTCGGGTCCAGGCATACCAACCATAAACACTCATCACAAAATAAACAAAGTTGATTCCCATATCTGCATAAAGTTTAACACCTACACAGATGTACACATAAATGACCACACTAATGATGCCGGTAGGATAAACTTTTATGTCTTCTTTTCGGGCATACCAAACACTCAGCAATCCAAAAAATACGGCAATGATTTCAAGGATGGTGGTGTCCAGAATGTTCTGATATAATACATCAAACATATTAATTGCATCTATGATTTGGTGTCTAAATCTGCATTGATGATTTTAAGCACAAAAACCGAATGAGGGATTTCAAAGGATTTGTGAATTTCTTCGGTAAGTGCTTTCATTACATCGAAATATTCTCCAAAAACCTGGGTGCTCATTCCATTTGTTTTGGCTTTTATTTTATCGTGCTTATTTAATCGATCGATAAAGTCGAGTATTGCAGGAATAAATTCATCTTTTAGCGGATAATAGCTAATATCTACTGAGGTATTCATATAAAAAGTTTAAATGCTAAGTGTCGGTTATCTCATGTCAACGATTTCAAAATCTGGGTAATCAGCTTCATTAAAAATGAATTCGAATTCGCCAACTTCTTTATTGGGTGTGTATTTTTTGATGGTGTAAGAGTATGAGCTTCCATTCTTGTCAAACATTGAAAAGCTGTAAATCTGGTCCAGTCCTTTTTCAATGGCAATTTCAATTTTTGTGTATGTCCTGCCCTTCAGTGGGGTAAGTTCAATGAGTTCAACTGTTTTTCCATTGATTCTGTCTTCTTTCAAATATTTAGATTTGTAATTATCACCATAAGAATTTAAAAGATTTGATGGATTGATGGATTCGGCATTTTCCTCCATGCTGTTAATCATTACTTCTTCATCTTCAGGAAGCAGGGTCCATAGTGTAATTCCATCAGAAATAACAATTTGTTCTGCCAAGGTAAGTTTGTATTTGTCGCCCATAACCAAAAGAGTTCCTTCTTTCATTTCATTAATCCCGGCTTCAATATTATCCATGGAGTAGATAAAATCAATTTCGAGGGTTTTATGCGATTCTGTTTTTTCAATGACACGATCTAAAATTGCTGTTGCTTTTTTGTCTTTTTGAGCAAAGCTAGTTAGTGTAAAAAGGGTAATTATAATGAGCGTAAATATTTTTTTCATCCTGATATTTTAAATTGAATTAGTGTTTGTTAAGTCTTTCAAAAATTGTTCCAAAGCAACTTCATTGGCAACTTTTACTTCCCGTGCTTTGCTGCCTTCAAAAGCTCCCACAATTCCGGCTGCTTCCAATTGGTCGATGATTCTTCCGGCACGATTATAACCAAGTTTTAACTTCCGTTGAAGCAGAGAAGTGGATCCTTGTTGGGTTTGAACGATGATACGAGCAGCATCTTCAAAAAGTTCATCACGGTCGTTTAAATCGATATCGGCTCCACCGTTTTGATCTTGTTCTTCGGCAAATTCCGGCAAGATATAAGATTCTGGATAGGCCCTTTGTGAACCAATATAATCGGTGATTTTTTCAACTTCTGCAGTATCTAAAAAGGCACATTGCAAACGGGTTAAATCGCTTCCGGTTGATAAAAGCATGTCTCCTCTTCCTATTAATTGATCGGCTCCACCTGTATCCAGAATGGTACGGGAATCGATTTTTGAAATTACCCGAAAAGCTATTCGCGCAGGGAAATTGGCTTTGATGGTACCGGTAATAATATTTACCGAAGGCCTTTGGGTTGCAATGATCAGGTGAATTCCAATGGCTCTGGAAAGCTGTGCCAATCGCGTTAAAGGATTTTCAATTTCTTTTCCGGCCGTCATGATTAAATCAGCAAATTCATCAACCACCAAAACCAGATAAGGCAGGAATCGATGACCATGAACCGGATTTAATTTCCGGGAAATAAATTTTGCATTGTATTCTTTGATGTTTCTGACTTGCGCATCTTTTAACAATTCATATCTGTTATCCATTTCGATCGTAAGCGAATTCAAGGTTCTTACCACCAGCCTGGTATCCGTTATGATGGCTTCTTCCGAATCAGGAAGCTTGGCCAAAAAGTGTCTTTCGATTTTTGAGAACAACGAAAGTTCAACCTTTTTGGGATCGACCAAAATGAATTTTATTTGTGAAGGATGTTTTTTGTAAAGTAAGGAAGCCAGGATTGTGTTCAAGCCAACCGATTTACCTTGACCTGTTGCACCTGCCATCAAAATATGAGGCATTTTGGTTAAATCAACAATGAGGCTCTCGTTTGCAATGGTTTTTCCCAGCGCCAAAGGCAATTCCATCTTGGTGTTTCTGAATCGTTCAGAAGCCAACAATGATTTCATGGAAACGATTTCAGGATTTTTATTCGGCACTTCAATTCCAATGGTTCCTTTACCAGGAATGGGCGCGATGATACGGATTCCCATCGCTGCTAAACTTAAAGCGATATCATCTTCCAGGTTCTTTATTTTTGAAATTCTAACTCCCGGAGCCGGAATAATTTCATACAAAGTAACGGCAGGTCCGATGGTTGCTTTAATCTTATCGATTTTAATTGAATAATGATTTAGGGTTTCAACAATGCGGTTCTTGTTTTCTTCCAGTTCTTCTTTTTGAACCGAAATGTTGTCATCATTATAATTTTCTAAAAGATCTAATTTCGGAAGTTTATAATGAGCTAAATCAAGTGTTGGGTCATATTCTGAGTCGATTCCCTGCCGTTCGACTTTCCCATTTCTAAAATCTTGTTTTTCCTCCAATGTTTCTTCCACGGTAAGCTCGATGTGACCTTCTTCAGGAATTTTGATTTCAGTTTCTTCAAGATCCAGGTCAGGATTCGGAAATTCATCTGTTGCTTTTGCAGCATATGTATCATCATCACCGATCACACCCACGGTCTTTTTATTTTTAAAATCTTCATCTTCACTCACCGAAAATTCAACCGTATTATATTTATCAGCAGATTTAGTTTTTGGAAGGGGCTTGATTTCATGAGAATCATCATTTGCATCTGATCCTGAATTTTTTTGAAAGGCACCAAAACGAATATTAAAGGATACCAAAATGTAGGTGAACAGAATAAAAGTTAAACCAATGATAATTCCTGGTACACCAATCAAATCGGTTAAAATTAAATTTGACTGATAGCCAAAAACACCTCCAAGAACTGAGTAATCGGTGTTCATAAACATTAGCCCTAGACTTACTGAAATCCATATCACCAGCAATAGAGAATGCCTAAACATGCGCGACAACGGAAGCATCTTAACATTAAATAAAAGATAGAAACCGTAGATAAATAGGTTGAAAACAATGATAAATGAAGAAATTCCCAGGGTGTCGTTAATCAGAACTTTTGATAAATATGCTCCCGTAAAACCAGTCCAGTTTTGAATTTCAGGATTGGAGTTCAATTTAAAAAAAGTGGCAGAAGCTACTTTATCGAAATCAATCCAACCTGTATAAAAGAATGAAATAAATGCGATGAATAAATAAATGGAAATGAGAACCAGAAAAAAACCAAATACTTTCTGAAACTTGTCGCTTTTTAGAAATCCAAATGGGCGAAATGATTTTATCTTTCTCTTCTTTTTTTTGGGAGTTGTTTTTTTCTTTTGTTCCCTGAAAGAATTGCTTTTTAATTGGTTAATTCTCTTGGCCATTTGGTTCGATTGTTCTAGTATCAAAAGAAACAAAGGTAATAAAATCTTAATGATTAATATTACCTTCGTTTAGAATGTGTATGCAGCCTTGCAGCTGTATTTTAAAAACCTCCAAACATCTTTTTAAGATCCTCGGCAGTCATTTCTTTATAACCCTCAGGAATTAAAAATGTATCATCAGACACTTTTGTTTTCTTAACTTCTGTGGCTTTAAATTTCATGAGCAATCCCCGGGTTTTCACTTCATATTCAAGCATAACTCCTTTAATTTTTCTGAATAAAGGATCGCTATAATTGATTCCCATATTGCCCAATTCATCGGTATAATACACTGTGAAGGTGCTTAAACCATTTAAATCAGCAGCATCGACTTCTATTGTAGCTTTATGACAATTATATCCTGCAATCTCTTTGGTTTCATTAGCAAGTGTTAGCTTTAGATCAGGATATTTGTTTCGGTCAATCTCGACTTCATCCAGTGTTTTTTTGATGGCAATTTTTTGTCCCATCATATTGATCAAACTAACTGAGGCCTTTGTGTTTCCGTCAAAAATAGAAACCTGATCGCCCATGCCTGTCTTTAATTCAGTTTTTGATTTGTTCTGCTTTATGGTCAGAATCATTTGTTCGGGCAACATGGCCTTCATGGCCTCATTTACTTCCATGCCTTCATAATCCAGTTTGTATTTAATTTGTCCGGTGAATGCCTTTTGTGAATGAGCATTCGATGAAATAATTAAGAACAGACTTAATAAGACTAATATTTTGCTGAGGGTCTTCATCCTTACGGTTTATTTTTCAATTGAAATCTCAACAATTTGATCTCCTTGCTGAATTTGATCAATCACTTCAAGGCCGTTTACTACCTTTCCAAATACAGTATGATTTCGGTCTAAGTGTGCTGTGTTTGTTCGACTGTGGCAAATGAAAAATTGTGATCCTCCGGTATTTCTTCCGGCATGTGCCATTGAAAGTACGCCTCTGTCGTGAAATTGATTATCTCCATCTAATTCACAATCGATGGTATATCCAGGTCCGCCTGCTCCGGTTCCGTCTGGGCAACCTCCTTGAATTACAAAATCAGGAATTACTCTGTGAAAAGTTAATCCATTGTAAAATCCTTTTTCTGATAATTCAACGAAATTAGCTACTGTTTTTGGAGCATCTTTTTCGAAAAAATTAACTTCCATATCGCCCTTGGCAGTTTTTATAATTGCTTTCATGTTTTCTAAATTTTTAGTTTTTGTTGATTGTAATAAGTCTTTTGTCAAAATTTAATTGACTGTTCTCATTATTTTATCCCATCGGATTTTTCCGTTGAAAAGAGATTTGTTGGGGTCGAGAGAGAACCACACAAGAGAAGCTTTTCCTACCACATGATTTTCGGGTACAAATCCCCATACTCTGGAATCGGCTGAATTGTGACGATTGTCGCCCATCATCCAGTAATAATCCATTTTAAAAGTGTAGGATGATTTTTCTTCTCCATTGATAAATATTTTATCGCCTCTAACTTCTAAGTCATTCTCTTCAAATGACTGAATGACTCGACTGTAGAGTGCAATGTTTTGAGAATTTAGTTCAATGGTTTCACCTTCTTTAGGAATGTGAAGGGGCCCAAAGTTATCAAGGTTCCAGCTATAATTAACATTGTGAGGAAAAACGCTGGGATCTCTATATCCTTTTTCGTCAATCATGGGTTCTATCGATACAACATTGGTGAAAGATTTCATTTCTGCAGCGGCCTCTTCCGTGAGTGTCATATAAAATTCACCAATATTTCCGTTCATGATGTCTTCAGTAATATCCAATTTTTCCAGTACTCGTGGATTAAAACGAGTGCCATTGGTTACTACTTTGTATTTAAATTGTTGGATGCCCGGGCTTTCCAGTTTTTCGCCGTCAATGTAAACTTGACGATCTATGATCTCCAGATGATCTCCTGGCATTCCAATACATCTTTTAATAAAATTTTCTCTTTTGTCGAGTGGTCTGCTAATGATTTCGCCAAAGTTGGTTTTGTCGGTTAACACACGTTCTCTGCCGTAATCACGCACCATTGAATAGTAACTGATGTTGCTTTGCCATTTCACAGAGAGTGTATCTCCATCAGGGAAATTGAACACGACTGCATCATGCCTCTTTATCTCCTTAAAACCAGGAAATCTGAAATATGGAAGTTTAACACTTTCAATATATGATTTGGTCGATTTGGTAAAGGGCAAAGTATGATGAACAAAGGGAAATGCAACAGGTGTCATCGGAGCTCTCGGACCGTATGCAATTTTACTTACAAACAAAAAGTCGCCAACCAATAAGGTTTTTTCCATGGATGAAGTTGGAATAGAGTAGGCCTCAAAAATGAAAATCCGAATAATGGAGGCGGCAATCACTGCAAAAATAATGGCATCCACCCATTCGCGAACAAAACTCTTTTTAATTTCTTTTCGGTTATCAGGATGTGTGTAAACAAACTCTTTTTTTGTTCCTAAATAGGGTAGGTAAATGAATGGAAAGATTACACCCACTCCTTGATTTAACAAACTGAATTTTCCGTAACATTTAAGCATCTCAATAATCATCAACATAAATACAAAAACATTGATGAACGGAATGAGTAGAAAAACATACCACCAAATGGGCTTTTTAATTATCTGTAACCAAACATAAAGGTTGTAAAAAGGGATAAATGTCATCCATCCTGGGCGTCCAGATTTTTCGAATAACTGATAAGCAAAAATTGCAGGAATGGTGAATGATAAAGGTAAAAGTATGAGCAGTTGCAACATAAATTGAGCTTTTAATTATTAGGCGAAATTACGAAAGTTTTAAAAACGTGAAGTTAAAAGATGTTAATAATCTATTAGCAAATCTTAAATTTATTTAAAACCAAAAACACCCGGGATTGCAATTTGTAATTTTAGGCCGGGAATGGCTTTGTGATGAATTGAAGGATTATAAAGACATGGTTCAACTTTAAGGGATAAATCCTGAGACACTTTAAAATCGAATAAGTGGGCATCAACACTGGCATCTACAACGTTTAATAAATACCAGACACCTGTTAAAATATAGCTTAATTCCATATTACGGCGATAATAATCCTTACCACTTTTTAATTGTTCAAGACCATAATATTCAGCGTATTCGTTGGGTGGGTTGTAAAAGCCTTCTGCAGGACTATATGTGTCAACTGCCTTTGCGTAATTATAGGCGATTCTGTAAGCATTATACTCTTTGCTATTGGTAACAATCATATAGGTGAAAAAACCTAAGCCTGCATATACAATAGGAATTTTCCAGTATTTTTTATTGTATGCCTGTCCTAAGCCAGGTAAAATGAAAGAATAAATGGTGGCTTTATGTGCAGAATGAGGCTGTTTCTCTTTTATCCTTGGCACTTTAATAGATTGAGAATACACATTAAAGATGGATGAAAAGAAAATTGCAATGAAAAGAAAAATGATTTTTGTCTTTCTGACCTTAAGTTGAAGCATCCACACGTTTCTTTGAAGATAAATCCTAAGAATAAACGATTAAATCTAGGATTTAATGAGATTTAAGATTCTGTTAAACTCCTCGTCCGATTCGAAAGAAATAACGATATTGCCTAAGCCTTTATTATTTCTTCTGATATCAACTTTAGTTTTGAAATGTTCGATGAGTTGTTCTTTGCTTTTGAGATAGTCTTCAGAAAGCTGACTTGCAGATTTTTCTCCTATCCGAGCTCTTGTTGTGTTTTTTCTCACCATCTCCTCAACTTGTCGAACCGACAAATTTTGTTCTATGATTTTTTTTAAAATCCGAAGCTTGGTTTCATCATCCTCAACATTAATTAATGCACGGGCATGTCCCATACTAATCTGATCATCCTTTAAGGCGATTTGTAACTCAGCAGGAAGTTTTAGCAATCGGATATAATTAGAGACTGTTGTTCTGTTTTTGCCAATCTTTTCACTAAGCTGATCCTGGGTTAATTGGCATTCTTCAATCAAGCGGTTATAACTAATGGCAATTTCGATTGCGTTTAAATCTTCGCGATGAATATTTTCAACCAAAGCCAATTCTAGCATTTGTTCGTCGTTGGCAACCCTGATATATGCAGGGATGTTATTTAACCCAGCCCTTTGAGCTGCACGAAATCTTCGTTCACCCGATATGATTTGGTAACGATCGTAGCCCATTTTACGTACCGTGATGGGTTGAATGATTCCTTGTTCTTTTATCGATTTTGAAAGTTCTTCGATGGCTAAGTCATCAAATTCAATTCGGGGCTGAAATGGGTTGGTTTCAATAATTTTTATTTCCATCAAGGCAACTGCGCCAACAACATAATTGCCAGAAATATCATTTGATGTAATATCTGTGTCGGGGCTCTGAAGTATTGCGTCCAATCCTCTGCCCAGTGCTTTTTTCTTAGGTTTCATTCTCCAGGTCTATTTGTTTCTCTGATTCATCCACTTTCGTCATTCCGTTGTTTTGAAGAATCTCACGAGCAAGGTTTAAATAATTAATGGCTCCGGTGCTGTCGGCATCATGCATGATTATGGTTTCTCCGAAACTTGGAGCTTCACTCAGACGGGTATTTCTGTTAATCAGGGTGTCAAAAACCATTTGTTGAAAATGGGTTTTAACTTCTTCCACAACTTGTTTTGATAATCTGAGTCGTTTATCAAACATGGTTAGCAGAATTCCTTCGATATCTAAATTCGAATTCAATCGTGATTGAACAATTTTAAGGGTATTCAAGAGTTTTCCCAGTCCTTCTAAAGCAAAATATTCGCATTGAACAGGAACGATAACTGAATCAGATGCAGTGAGCGCATTAACAGTTAGAAGACCCAATGATGGCGAGCAATCAATAATTACAAAGTCGTAATCTTCTTTAATCTGATCTGTTACCTTTTTCATCATTTTCTCCCGATTTGGAAGATTAATCATCTCAATTTCTGCACCCACTAAATCGATGTGTGCAGGAATAAGATCCAAATTTGGAGTTTCTGTATTCAGAATAATATTTTTAGGCTGAACATCATCCATGATGCATTCGTAAATACTTGTTTTAATGTTTTTTGGATCAAATCCAACTCCTGAAGTGGCATTGGCCTGAGGGTCAGAATCAATGATCAGCGTTTTATATTCAAGAACTGCAAAACTTGCACCTAAGTTTATGGCTGTTGTAGTTTTTCCAACACCACCTTTTTGATTTGCTACTGCTATAACTTTGCCCATAGGATTAATCGCATAAATGCATAAAATATATTTTTCTGAATGTACAAAAATATAATTTTTGCTATCATTTAATGCACCTAATCAGCTTAAGTTATTAACTGAAATGTTAAAATTGTTAGTAATCTTTGGAAGTGAATCCCTTAGGTTATGATAAAATAAGAAAGGTTTTTAGGCCTCTTCCTCGGTCTTTATCTCTTCAGTTTCTGAGTCCGAAGTTAAATCTTCAAACTCGACTTGTTGAGGTTTTTTGATTTCGAGTGGGGGATCAATGGGTTTTTCTTCAGTAGGTTGTCCGCTTTGGATAAAAGAAATAACATCTTTTAATCCATTAGAAAATTTCTCGAAATCTTCCTTATAAAGAAAAATTTTATGCTTCTCATAAAAGAACTTTCCCTGCTCATTATTAAAGCGCCTTTTGCTTTCTGTAATGGTAATGTAATACTCGTTTGCACGTGTGGCTTTTACGTCAAAAAAATAAGTTCGTTTCCCTGCTCTAACAGCTCTAGAAAATATTTCCTCTCTTCTTTCATTTGTGGCTGGCTCTTCCATTTTTCTAAATTAATTTTGGTTGTCTACTATCTTAAGCAAATATAAAAATATTATTTAAAAAAGAAAGTAAATATCCCATAAGCTGTGATTTCGCGGATTAACAGATCATTATGAATTATATGAATCTTTCTTGGGGGTTAGGGGCTTTTAAATTGATTTAAAAAGCTTATCTTTGCAGCCTTTAATTTTAATTATTTATTGTTCATTTACTTACTTATATGCTCAGTAGAAGGCAGTTAAGAATAAAAGTGCTACAGGCACTATACGCATTCTTTCAATCCAATTCGGATCGAATGGATTTTGGAGAAAAGCAATTATTTAAGAGTATAGAAAAGATATACGAGCTTTGCTTTTGGCAATTATCAATGATGATCGAAATCGTTGATTTTGCAAAAGTAAGACAAGAAGAAGCACAACATAAACATTTCCCTACCGCAGAAGATTTGAACCCCAATACTAAATTTGTTAACAATGCTTTTGTTGAGAAATTACGGGAAAATCGATTCTATTTAAAAAAATATGATACCTATAAAATTTCATGGGCTGAAGAATCAGAGCTGATACGAAGACTTTATAATGCCGTTATCCAAAGCAAGCAGTATGAGAAGTTTATGTCGGAAGATAGCCAATCTTTTGAGACAGATAAAGAGTTTATCATTTTGTTAATGAAAAAGGTAATCTCAAAAAATGACTCATTAAAAAATTACTATGAAGATTTGAGTATCTATTGGTCTGATGACTACCATTCTGTTACAGCTTTAGTTATAAAGATCATTAATTCATTCACCAGGAACAGTGATGAATATCAATTGTTACCAAAGGTGTACAAAACGGCCATCGAAGGCGAGAGTGAAGATGTAAGCTTTGTAAAGGCTTTGTATAGAAAAACCATTTTAAATTCTGATAAGTTTGGGGTTTTAATTGATGAAAAAACGGTGAATTGGGATTACGATAGAATTGCCATTATGGACATCATTATTTTGAAAATGGCATTAACCGAATTAATGGAATTTAAATCAGTTCCTGTAAAGGTTACTTTAAATGAATATATCGAACTTTCAAAATATTATAGCACTCCTAAAAGCAATGTTTTTGTCAACGGAATATTGGATAAATTGATTGCTGAACTTAGCGACAGTCGTGAAATTAAAAAAACCGGCCGAGGTTTGATGAGCTAAAATCAAAACATCTAGATTGTTAAATATTTAACTAGTCTAAATTTCTTATCTTTGTTAGGTACTTTTAGTTAAAGTGCTTAAAGTGTTATATCATAAAAACTTACAAAATTATTTATTATGGCTTTCGATCTGGAAATGATTAAATCTGTGTATTCAAAATTTACTGAAAGAGTAGATCATGCTCGCAAATTAGTTGGGCATCCGCTCAGTTTAACTGAAAAAATACTCTATGCACATTTAGATGAAGGAAATGAAAATGAAACCTATACCCGTGGAGAATCGTATGTAGATTTCAGACCCGATCGTGTGGCCATGCAGGATGCCACTGCACAAATGGCTTTACTGCAGTTTATGCAGGCAGGAAGGGAAAAAGTTGCTGTTCCTTCGACTGTACATTGTGATCATTTGATACAGGCAAAATTTGGCGCAAAAAAAGATTTGGACATTGCAAATACTTCAAATAATGAGGTTTATAATTTTTTGAGTTCAGTTTCTGATAAGTATGGAATTGGATTTTGGAAACCGGGAGCCGGGATTATTCATCAAGTAGTGATCGAAAACTATGCCTTCCCTGGTGGAATGATGATAGGAACCGATTCACATACTGTAAATGCAGGTGGATTAGGGATGGTTGCCATTGGTGTAGGTGGTGCCGATGCTGTGGATGTAATGGCCGGAATGCCATGGGAACTTAAATTTCCCAAATTGATTGGCGTAAAACTAACAGGGCGATTAAATGGTTGGACTTCTGCAAAAGATGTAATATTGAAAGTTGCCGGAATTTTAACAGTTAAAGGAGGTACAGGTGCCATCGTTGAATATTTTGGCCCAGGTGCCGATTCAATTTCATGCACCGGTAAAGGTACCATTTGTAATATGGGTGCTGAAATTGGGGCTACTACTTCTATTTTTGGTTATGATAAAAAAATGAAGGAGTATCTGGTAGGAACAGGACGTGAAGATGTTGCCATGCTTGCCGATCAAATTGCTGATCATCTGAGAGGTGATGATGAGGTTTATAAACAGCCCGAAAAATATTTTGATGAAGTAATTGAGATCAATCTTGACGAACTAGAACCTCATATTAATGGGCCATTTACACCGGATTTGGCTACTCCAGTTTCAAAATTTGCACAGGCTGTTAAAGATAACAATTGGCCTCAGAAATTAGAGGTCGGATTGATAGGCTCATGCACCAACTCATCATATGAGGACATCAGCCGAGCTGCCTCCGTAGCTAAACAAGCACTTGATAAGGATTTAAAAGTTAGGGCTGAATATACGGTTACTCCTGGCTCTGAACAAGTAAGATTTACCGTTGATAGGGATGGATATTTAGATGTGTTTAAAGAAATAGGAGGTGTTGTACTTGCCAATGCATGCGGTCCCTGCATTGGGCAGTGGGCCCGCCATGGAGCAGATAAACAAGAAAAAAATTCCATCATGACTTCATTTAACAGGAATTTTGCCAAGAGAAATGATGGAAATCCTAATACCCACGGATTTGTGGCCTCTCCTGAACTTACCACCGCATTTGCCATAGCCGGAGATTTAAGTTTTAACCCCTTGACCGATGAGCTGATAAATGAAAAGGGTGAGAAGGTGATGTTGGAAGAGCCGACGGGTTCAGAAATGCCAGCAAAGGGATTTGAAGTGGAGGATGCAGGCTACCAGGCTCCAGCTGAAAATGGAAGTGATGTAAAAATAATCGTGGATCCTAAATCTGATCGATTGCAATTACTCACACCTTTTGATGAATGGAATGGTGAAGATTATATAGGACTGGAACTGCTCATAAAAGCTCAGGGAAAATGCACCACCGATCATATCTCTATGGCCGGACCATGGTTGAAGTATCGTGGTCATCTTGATAATATTTCTAACAATTTATTGATCGGAGCCGTTAATGCATTTAATGGGAAAACCAATTCTGTGAAGAATAAAGTGAAAGCTGAATATCTTCCGGTACCTGAAAGTGCCAGGGCTTACAAAGTTTCAGGTTTTTCAACGGTTGTTATCGGAGATGAGAATTATGGAGAAGGATCATCTCGGGAGCATGCAGCCATGGAACCCAGAAATTTGGGAGTTAAAGTGGTGCTGGTTAAATCATTTGCACGTATCCACGAAACCAACTTAAAAAAGCAAGGCATGTTAGGTGTCACTTTCCAAAATAAAAGTGATTATGATTTAATAAAAGAAGATGATACCTTCGATATTATCGGATTGACAGATTTTACACCCGGAAAGCCTTTAAAAGTTGTTTTGCATCATGCAGATGGAAGTAATGACGAATTTAGTGTAACCCATACCTATAATCAGAGTCAAATAGAGTGGTTCAAATCAGGTAGTGCATTAAATCTGATTCGAAAACAATCGAATTAATATTCACTATAACTCAGGTATTATGTTTTATTTTAAAAAGTCTCTTATTCTTATTTTGGGATTGTTTTTGCTTGTTGCTTGTGATTGCATTGAAGGCGAAGGTCCCATTGTTTCAGAAAGCAGAAATATTAGTGGGTTCGACCAAATTGAATTAGAAGTTTCTGCAAATGTGCTGATTAGTAAATCTGATGAGTTTAAAGTTAGAATTGAAGGCCAACAAAATATTTTGGATATTCTGCATACCAGATTGCGCGGAAATACACTCGTGATTGATTATCAGGGGGCTTGTGTGATGAATACCCGAAATCTTGAAATTTTTATTTCAATGCCAGAAATTAATGAGGTACAAATTGACGGCTCAGGTGATGTTGAAAGTGATGATGTATTTGAAAGTGATCGTTTTTATGCAGGTGTCTCGGGTTCAGGATCTATTGATATGATGGTTAAAGCGAACGAATTAGATGCCGATATAAGTGGCTCAGGAAGTATTTATTTGTCGGGTGAAGCGGATCATTTTTATGGAACGATCAGCGGATCGGGTGATCTCAAAGCCAGTCGCGTAAAAGCAAATTATGCAGAGCTTAAGATTAGCGGCTCAGGAAGTACATATATACACGTAGAAAAAGAGTTAATCGGGCGAATCAGTGGCTCGGGTAATATTCGTTATTCGGGTAATCCTGATATTAATAGTAGTGGTAATGGGTCTGGTCGACTGAAAAAAATCAGGTAGTTTCCTTTTTCTTTTTCATGATGTCATCCAGGATGCTATTCAGGTTTGCATTGTTGATGGGTTTTGGAAGAAAATCATTCATTCCTGCCTTAAAGCATCTTTCTCTATCTTCGTTAAAAGCATAAGCAGTTACAGCGATAATTGGAATTTTGTGATTAAACGCTCCTGTTCGATCTGCACGAATAATTTCGGTGGCTTGAATTCCGTCTAATTCAGGCATTTGAATATCCATTAATATCACATCAAATGTATTGTTTTTTAAGGCTTTGATGGCCTCAGCTCCATTTTCTGTTACCACGCTGGTATGTCCACGACTTTTTACCAAACGGGTTATCAGTTTTTGATTTAGTTCATTGTCTTCTGCAATCAGAATATGTAGTGATTCATTTCCTGAAACAGGAAAATTTAAATGAAGTTTCCCTTGTTCTGCATCTCCGTTAATTCCATTCGATGTTTCATTAAAAAGAATGGTAAAGTTGAACTTACTTCCTTTATGTTCTTCACTTTCAACCCAAATTTCACCTCCCATTTTTTCAACCAATTGTTGTGTAATTGCCAGGCCTAAACCAGTACCTTCATATTTTCTTTTAGTGGTTGAATGTGCCTGTGAGAAGGAGTCAAAAATAGTATGAAGCTTTTCCTGGGCAATTCCAATCCCTGTATCTTCAACAGAAAAGAGTACTTTAAATTTCCCATCTTCACTGTTTGCTATTTCTTGATCAGGATCAGGGCTAATATTGATTGAGCAACTACCTTGATGCGTAAACTTCAATGCATTTCCAATCAGGTTATATAAAATTTGTTTAAAATGAATGGAGTCTCCAACCACCTTACCCGGAACATCTTCGCTAACAGAGAACTTTAAGGATATTCCTTTACTGTCAGCATCGGCTTTAAAGGAGTCAATAACTTCTTTTGTATTGTTTTTTAAATCAAATTCTTTATTTGCAAACTGAACTTTTCCTGCTTCTATTTTTGATAGATCTAAGATGTCATTAATGATTGAAAGGAGATGGTTTGAAGCAGTTTCAACCAATTCGATATATTCCTTTTGCTCATCTGTTAGATGGGTTTCCGCTACAAGGCTGAGCATTCCGATCACGGTATTCATCGGTGTTCGAATTTCGTGACTCATACTTGCTAAAAATTCACTTTTAGCCTGACTGGCTTTTTCAGCCTGCGTAATCGATTCCTCAAGTTTCTGTTCTTTTAATTTATGAGCATCAGGTTGATTGGCAGATGAATCTAATATTAGGTTTAGGTTGGCAAGCAATACTTTTGGTGAAATTGGCCAGGTTAAGACAAAATCGAAACCTTGATTCGCGCGTGAAATATCCGATAAATCATTCTCGTTAAAGAGAATAACCATGCTTTCGCACCAGTATTTATTTTTTATATGAGCTGCCTTTCTTAATATAAAATCTTTTGGATCTTTTAATAGCCAGATCAGAATTTTTGGTTTAAATTGTATGCAACTTAGTTCAATTGTTTCCAGATTTGAAATATAGTCGAATGAAAATTTATTGGGCGGAAGGCTTGCTTTAAGTTGATCATTTAATCCTTCGGAATTCTCAATTACCAGAATTTTAATGTCTTTCATTCTACTTTATTTACATGCATTTTAACCAATCGTAAAGTTAGTAATTTTTGTATAGTACCAAAACTTGAAAAAGTGATTTTGTTTTTATATTTTGCATTTATCCCTACAAAAACAATTATTAACTTTTGAAGGGTTTCTATATTAATTTCAATAGATTTGCGTTATAGATTCTTATGAGTATTAATGGTAAATTCTCTCGAAAAGTAAGCCGGATTTTTTCCTTGTTTGTCATTATGCATGGTTTGTTTGCAATGCCATCGATGGCTCAGGTGGGAGGAAATAATACCTATGATTTTTTAAATTTGACCAATTCAGCACGGGTAGCCGCAATGGGCGGAGATTTTTTGTCGATTAATGATGATGATATAACCCTTGCTGTAACAAACCCTTCATTGATTAATGAGTCAATGAACGGATATTTGGCATTAAGCATTGTAGATTATTATGCTGATGTAAACTACGGTTTTGCTGCCTACACCCATTCATTTGAAAAATATGGAAGCTTTGTGGGTAGTATTCAATTTGTTAATTACGGTAATTTCAATTATGCTGATGAAGTTGGAACCATTGGAGGACGATTTGGCGCATCTGAAATGGCAGTGCAAATAGGCTGGGCAAAAAAAATGAATGAAAAGTTTTCTGTTGGAGCTAATCTAAAATGGATTTACTCCTCTTTCGAAGACTATAATTCATATGGTTTGGCCATTGATTTGGCCGGATCATATTTTGATATAGAAAACAATTTTAGTTCTTCTTTGATCATAAAGAATGCAGGTTGGCAAGTTAAATCTTATCGAAGTGGAAATAAAGAGCAGTTTCCTTTTGAGATAGAATTTGGGTTGTCAAAAAAGTTAAAACATATTCCTTTTCGGTATTCAATATTGGTAAACCATTTGAATGTATGGGATTTGAGTTATGAAAATCCGTATTCAACCGATAATAGTACCTATCTGTTAAATGAAAACATAACTACAGAGTCTTTAAAGTTTGGCGATCAGTTGTTTCGGCATGTGGTTGTTGGGGGAGAATTATTGTTGTCAGAAAATTTAATTTTAAGGCTGGGTTATAATTATCGTCGCAGAAAAGAATTGGGTGTAAGTACCAAACTTTCAACGGTTGGTTTTTCATGGGGCTTCGAATTCAAGATCTCCAGGTTTAGATTAAGCTATGCCAGGTCTGCCTATCATTTGGCGGGGTCGCCAAACTATTTTACCATCACCACAAAAATCTCTGAGCTTTTTTCAAAATAATCAAAGAAATCTCATTAAAAGAATAACAGCCAACTGCTGTATATTTCATATTTTTACCAAATATTAAAATCGATTATGGAGGTATTTATTGATCCGAATTCCGGATTTTGCGGAGGTGTAGTCAGGGCGATTCGCATGGCTGAAAAAGGAACCCAAAATAAAAATGTATTGTACTGCCTGGGGGAGATTGTTCATAATGAGGCTGAGGTAAAAAGATTAGAGCAAAAAGGTTTGAAATTTATCAATACCGAAGATTTTAAAAACCTTCGAAATGAGCGTGTACTCATAAGAGCGCATGGTGAGCCGCCTGAAACTTATGAACTGGCAAAGCAAAATAATATCGAATTGATTGATGCTACTTGTAAGGTTGTTCAAAGTTTGCAGCAACAAGTTCAGAAAGCATCAGCCGAGATGCAAAAGCTTGATGGACAAATTATAATTTTTGGTAAAAAAGATCATCCTGAAGTCATTGGCTTAGTGGGGCAATCGGAGGCTGAAGTTGTTGTTTTATCGAAGATAGAGGAAGTCGAAAAAATCGATTTTACGAAGCCCATTCGACTGTTTTCTCAAACCACCAGAAATGTTCATGAGTTTGAGCAAATAAAAGATTTAATTGAAAAACGAATTCAGGAGATAGCTGAAATGGATACAGGTTTTTTTGTTGCTACAAATTCAGTTTGTAATCAAGTATCCAAACGAGAGGAAAAGTTGATAAACTTATCGAATAATTACGATGTGATCGTTTTTGTAGGAGGAAAGAATAGCTCAAACGCAAAATTTCTTTATGGGATATGTAAAAAGCATAATCCAAATTCGTATTTTGTATCAGATGTAACTGAACTAAATGAGGATTGGTTTAAATCTAAAAAATCAGTCGGGATTGCAGGTGCAACTTCAACTCCTCAGTGGTTGATGGAAGAAGTGGCCTCTGAAATAAAAAGCTTTTAAGCATGTATTTAAAGAAACTCATTCTTACAAATTTTAAAAATTGTGAGCAGACAGAATTAAATTTTTCAGAAAAGATCAATTGCTTTGTGGGTAACAATGGTGCCGGTAAAACAAACATTTTGGATGGAATTTATTATTTGTCGTTTTGCAAGAGTTACTTTAATTCGATGGATTCTCAAAACATTTTGCATGAGGCTCCATTTTTTGCCATTCATGGTCATTACTCAAAAAACGGGAATAAGGATGATTTAATTTCATGTATTCAAAAAAGAGGAATCAAAAAGCAGTTTAAGCACAATAAAAAGGAATATGAACGCTTGGCCGATCACATTGGTCTGTATCCTTTGGTTATGGTTTCTCCTTACGACAGAGATTTGATCAATGAAGGGAGTGATGTCAGGCGTAAGTACATTGATGGGGTAATCTCACAATTTGATCGGGTGTATTTAGATCAGTTGTTGAATTACAATAAGGTGCTTTCTCAGCGTAATGCCTTATTAAAAAAGATGGCCGAAACCCGTTCATTTGATTATTCTTTGGTTGAGATTTGGGATCATCAATTAGCGAATTTAGGCGCGCTGATTTTCGAAAGTCGCAAAAAATTTATCAATGAGTTTTTACCCATCTTTCAAAATTATTTTGAGCTTATTACTAAAGGAAAAGAGCAGGTAAGTATTCACTATGATTCACAATTGACTGAGCATTCTTTGACAGATTTATTAAATGATTCTTTTGAAAGGGATTGTGTGCATAGATATACAACCAAAGGAATTCATAAAGATGATTTGCAGTTTAAAATCGGGGGTTATCCCATTAAAAAGTTTGGTTCACAAGGGCAACAAAAATCTTTTTTTATTGCCATAAAGCTTGCGCAATTTGAGTATACGAAGAACATAAAAGGGTTTAATCCGGTTTTGCTATTGGACGATATTTTTGATAAACTGGATGGAAACAGAGTGGCGCAATTGATTCAGTTGGTGAGTGAAAATAATTTTGGACAGGTTTTTATGACCGACACCCAACAAAATAGGGTTGAACGTTTGTTTCAGGAAAACAAGATTGATCATAAGATTTTCCAGGTTCAATCAGGTGCTACCTCTGAAATTGAAAACAATATAAATCCTTTATAATATGGCTAAAACATCAAATGAATCGACCCTTGGACAGGCCATAAAAGAGCTTCTGAAAGCTTATCAGCTTGAAGATAAAATGCAGGAAGTTAAGTTGATAAATTCGTGGGAAAGTGTGGTTGGAAAAATGATTGCAAAGCACACTTTAAGTATTCGTTTAAAAAACAGAAAGTTGTTTGTAAAAATGGATTCAGCTGCCATGACCAATGAATTGTCTTATTCAAAAACAAAAATGATTCAGGCCTTAAATCAAGCAGCTAAGGGTGATTTAATTGACGAAATTATATTTAGCTGAAAAATATTCAACAAGAATTTATTTAATTCTTACATCCAGACATTTATCTTCTTCAATAAAAGCTTCTAAATGATCACCAATTTTGAGGGGTGCCACCCCTTCAGGAGTTCCGGTAAAAATTAAATCTCCAATTTTTAGGGTCATGAATTGTGAAACATATGAAATGAGGTGGTCGAAAGAAAAAATCATGTCTTTAGTGTTCCCAACCTGCCGTATTTCATCATTTATTTTTAAAGAAAAATTGAGGTTGTTAATGTTTTCAAAACTTGTTTTAGGGTAAAACAGGCCCAAAGGTGCCGATTGATCAAAGGATTTGGCAATTTCCCAGGGTAAGCCTTTCGCTTTGCATTCTCTTTGCAAATCCCTGGCCGTTAAATCCAATCCCAAGCCAATTTCATCATAATAAGTGTGTGCAAATTTGGGTTGAATGTGTTTTCCTACTTTTTTAATTTTGATCACAATCTCTGTTTCAAACTGGATGTCGTTTGAAAATTCAGGGTAAAAAAAAGCCTTCTTTTTCTGAAGAATTGCACTTTCCGGTTTTAGAAAAAAAATTGGCTTTTCCGGAATAGGATTGCTTAATTCTTTGGCATGCTCAACATAATTTCTGCCAATACAAATAATTTTCATGTATTTAATTTTGAATGATCAATTCTCTTATCCGAAATTAATAGATCCTTGATTGAAACCTCTGAGTTTGATGGCTGTAATCACATTTTTAGTCGATAAAGGGAAATCACTCTTCATCATCCAATCATAGTATGAAGGCTCTTTTCTGAAAAGCTCTTCAACGGTTTTCCCCTTGTGTTTACCAAAGTTAAAAACTTCGATTTCACTTTTATTAAAGATGATGTGACCAACCAAATCGGCATTTTTGTTTTGCTTCGAAAATTCATGCAAAGCTTGCATATCATTTACCACCGGAACCGAAACATTACCTTCTCTATCCGTAAATTCGGCATTCTCATATCGATCTAATTGTGCTTTTAAAATTTCAAAAGTAGCGATGGTATCAGCTTCTGCGGTGTGGGCATTTATTAAATCTTTTCCGCAATAAAATTTATAAGCTGCTTTTAAGGTTCGTTGCTCCATTTTGTGGAAGATGTTTTGAACATCTACAAATTTTCGATTCTTTAATTCGAAAGTTACCTCGGCTCTTAAAAACTCTTCAACCAATAAGGGAATATCAAATTTGAGGGCGTTGTAGCCGCTTAAATCACAATTGCTTAAGAATTGATTCAACTCGTTGGCCAGGTCAGAAAAAGTAGGTTGATCATTTACATCTTCATCTTTAACACCATGAATTTCTGAAATTTCAGGTGGAATAGGAATGGTAGGGTTAACAAGTTTTGTTAGTGCTTTTTGACTGCCGTCAGGCATAACTTTTAATATGCTGATTTCAACAATCCTGTCCTTGCTAATGTTTAAACCTGTTGTTTCAAGGTCGAAAAATGCAATGGGTCGAGTTAAGTTTAATTCCATGATCAATTGCTTTTATTGAATGGCTAAATTAGCAATTTCAATGGGATTAAAGTGCACTATATGGTTAAATTAGGATCAAAATTTTCGAGTAATTCCTTGAGCCGTTTCAAATACATTCCTGCCAAGGCTCCATCAACTACACGGTGATCGTAAGCCAATGAGAAAATCATGATGCTTCTGATACCAATAACATCACCTGTAGGAGTTTCAATAACCACTGGTTTTTTGCGAATGGCACCGATTCCTAAAATAGCAACTTGTGGTTGATTGATGATAGGTGTACCCGTCAAGCTGTCAAAGCTTCCAAAATTAGTAACAGTAAAAGTTCCACCTTGAATTTCATCGGGTAAAAGTTTGTTATCCCTGGCACGTTTTGCAAGGTCATTTACATTTTTCGATAATCCCAATAAATTCTTCTCGTCTGCGTGTTTTATGACAGGTACAATTAGATTTCCATTAGGTAAGGCAGCTGCCATCCCAATGTTTACATCTTTTCTCAAAATTATTTTTGTTCCGTCAACAGAGGCATTAATACCCGGGAAATCCTTGATGGCCTTAGCAGCTGCATCGATAAAGATGGGGGTGAAAGTAATTTTTTCGCCTTCCCGTTTGAGCAAAATCTCTTTAGCCTTATTTCTCCAATTAACTACATTCGTAACATCAACATCAATAAAGGAAGTAACGTGCGGAGAAACTTGTTTCGACATCACCATATGGTCGGCAATGAGTTTTCGCATGCGATCCATCTCAACAATTTGATCTCCACTGGATGCAAAAACAGCAGGCGTTTCAATTGTTTTGGTAGCCGGAACATTGGTTTTGTTTTTTAGATAATTTAAAATATCTACTTTGGTAACTCTTCCCTCTTTACCACTTCCCTGTATTGAATCCAGTTCGCTAAGATTTACACCTTCTTCTTTTGCAATGCTTTTAACAAGCGGTGAATAAAAACGGTCGGAAGAACTAAAATCATTAGTTGCCGTAGTTTCCGGAACTACCGTTTCAGCTTTCTTTGTTTCCTGTTGTACAGGTGCTTCTTTTGCTTCTTCACTTTTGACTTCCGCAACTTCTTCTGTACCTCCTTCGCTTTCCATTTCTAAGTGAGCAATTACTTCACCTACGGCAACAACATCACCTTCTTTATATAATAATTTGCTTATTTTTCCTTCGATGGGAGAGGGGATTTCAGAATCTACCTTGTCGGTTGCAATTTCAACGATTGCATCATCTTCATCCACAGAATCGCCTTCCACTTTTAGCCATTTTGTAATGGTTGCTTCTATAATACTTTCGCCCAGTTTGGGCATTATGAGATCAAATTTTGCCATTGCTAATTTTATATTTTCGGTTAGAATTAATTAGGGATTAATTCATCTTCTATTTTTTACAAAGATAGTGATTTTTTTTAATCTGGAATAATTCTAAATAAAAAGGTAAATCCTACCTTCCCAGCTTTTTATATCCATAATAAAGTACATGGAGGTCTTTGTAAATATTGTAGTTTTTAATATAATTGATGTTTGCCTGATTGATACTATCCGCTTGGTTTTGAAATCCCTTAATCCCATCAGTGATAAATAATATCCCATCTTTTAAATTGACAAACTCTTGTTTATTCATCTCATTGGGATGATAACTAACCCATGTTTTGTAGCCGAATAGTACCCTGAATATATTTTTAATATACCTAAATGGATTTTGGATAAAAAATAGATTAATGGGTAATGATAATAAAAGGATTATTGAAATGAAAAGGTCTAAGATTCTTTTTTTCCTCTTATTAACGTAATTGCCAATTGAGTTTATTTTTTGAAAATATAAGTCCTCAGTACTTGTAATTGAATTGCTGCCAATGATGGCTATTCCATCTTCAGGTGCGATTTTGCAGACGAGTGAGCTCGACTGTAGCTTGATAACCTCAGTTATTATTTTTTGATAACTTAAATCTTTGCTGCAAAAAATAAGCTCTTGGATGTTTAATGATTGAATTAGTTTTGGAATTTGAGATAAATCGCCCAAGCTATTGGAATGATCCGGAACATTCTGATTCGGGGAAATTTGACCAATAAAAGATGTTTTAATCTTATTTTGTTGTAAAATGTTTGTCACGCGTTCTGCCTCAGATGATTGGCCTATGATTAAAATTCTTTTTGAATCAGTCATCCCTGTTTTAAACCAACCCAGAATTTTAAAAATCCAACGAATTATAAGCAAGGAAAATATCCCCCATAAACTTCCTAATAGAATAATGGATCTGGAGAATCTCGAGGATTCAGGCAATAAAGAATAGGCGAGCAATATGAAGGTGGTTCCGGATAGTATTCCAATCAAAACATTTTTTGGTTTGTAGGTTTTCTCGTAAGAGCCGGATAAAAAATTGGCTACAATCCAAATGATACCATAAATAGGAATTACTAGTTGATAAAAGATATCAGGATAAGAACCTCCATTTGGATAGGTAATTTGTTGTGCCCAAATTCCTGTTATCTGGTATAGACCCAGAATGATTATGCCCAAATCAAGAAGGGGAAGTAAGATTTTGCTGGTTAGTCGATTGGTAATTGCCAGAAAGGCTCTGAAAAAAATGGCCAGTTTGATCAATAATGAAAATAGATATGCATTTTGTTTTGAATGATACTTTTTGGCAAAAATGAGCATGGCCTTATAGAAGTTAAAAACATAGTTCATGCTTTCTTTTTTCGTGCTCTCTCCTTTATAATGAATGATGCTCGTTTTCGGGTAATAATAATTCTTATATCTGCCTAAAATGATGCGGTGAGACAGATCAATATCTTCTCCATACATGAAATATTCTTCATCAAACAAACCAATTTTTTCAAGGGCCGATTTTCGAATCAACATAAAAGCTCCTGTTAATACGTGAACTTCATGAATTTCATTTTTATCCAAATGATCTAGATGATATTTCCCAAATGTTTTTGAAGGATAAAAGACCTTTGAAATTCCTGTCATTTTATAAAAGGCTGCGGCAGGTGTAGGCAATCCTCTTTTTGATTCGGGCAGGTATTTTCCATTTCCATCAACCATTTTTACACCCAGACTTCCTGCTTCAGCATGCTCATCCATAAATTGTAATGGCTTGCTAAGACTGTCTGATTTAAGTACGGTATCTGGATTTAAAATTAAAATATACTCACCCTTGGAGATTTTAATTCCCTGATTGCAGGCTTTTGAAAATCCAACATTATTTTTGTTTTTAATGAGCTGAATGTTCGGGTATTCATTCTCAATCATTTCAGTCGATCCATCAATCGAATTATTGTCAATACAAATGATTTCATATTGAATGGATCGAGCAGCCAGTAAGGATGAATTTAGGCATTGTTTTAAGAAATGCTTAACGTTATAATTAACAATAATTATAGAAAGTTTCATCCTTTTTGGAATCTGGATTTGTTGAAGACTCTCAAAGATAGTGAAATTAAACCATCAATGAGAATTGTATTAAGTAGAAGTACTTAACGTTTAATTGCAAGCATGGGTAAATGCAATTTAAACAGATCTTTCTTGGTAAGTTTTTGAGTAAACATCTCCTTTAAAAAACCTCTTTTATGTGAAACAAAAGCGATCAAATCTATCTGATGTTCATTGACATATTTTTGAAGGGTGTCAGAAAAATCTTCTGACTCTAAAAATTCAACGCAGACAAAATCTGTGCTTTTTTTGTTTTTTAAATGGGTTTTTAGTTTTTCAACTTCAATAAGTTTTTGCTCCTTTGATGTTTGTGATAAATGCAAGCAGTGAAGTTTTAAGTCGAAATTTGAAAGTAAGTTTAAAACATCTTCAATGACCTTAGCATCATCATGAATAAATTCGGTAGGGTAAAGAACATTTTTAATTTCCTTATAGGTATAATTTAAAGGAATTGATAAAACGGGAATTTGTGTATTGCTTATGATTTTTTTTGATATACTCCCTGAAAAAATTCCTTTTTCTGCTTTACCACTCGATCCTAAAATGATGAGGTCGACCTTATGCAAATTGGCAGCCACTAAAATTTCATCTTCAGGATTTCCTCCTCTTAAATCAGTTTCTACTTTTGATTCAGGGAAAGCTTCTTTAATGCAGCCTTGTAAGTTTTTAAGATCCTCTTCCGCTTGAGTTTTTATGCCTTCCAATACTTTTTTATTGATGAGGGTATCTCCCTCTATCCCTGTTGGGAAATTACTTTCAGCCACTAAAAACTTATCAAAATAAGAATGGAATAAAATGATTTTTGCTTCAAATCTTGCAGCAACTTTTACTGCATAATTACAGCAATTTTCAGCACCCTCAGAAAAGTCGATTGCCAGTAATAATGTTTGCATGATGTTTAGAATCTATAAAACAAAGATAACCTGAAATTAAATAAATAAAAAGTAAATGGCTAAAACCCAAAAGCTAAACCTGCTAATCCAATGATTAATCCCACCAGCAGATTGATTAGCTTAACAACTACAAAACTCTTCTTTGATTCAGCCAATAAGGGTATGGCACCATGTCCATCCTGAACAATTGAATTGGCAAGAAGGATGCTTAAAGGAATGGCTCCATCTGCAAATAGCAAAATAAATATGTAATGCGGCCCCGATTGAGGGATAACGCCAATTAGCACAGCTACAATCAAAATGGTGATGAGGTTGTTTTGTATCCAACTTTCAATGTCAATATAACCATTAAGAAAATGTATGAGTAGGAGGGTGGCAAAAGTCCAGAGAAAAACTTTTAAAAAGTGTTTCTTAATAATATGTGCCCATAAATGTTCTTCCAGAAAATGGTCATTTACCGTAGATATGATAAAGGTTGCAATCAGAGTTACCACTAAGAAAGTGCCACTAATCCAGGTCCAGTGAAACCCGTGAGATTCGGCTTCATGATTGTGAGCTCCTCCGCTCTCCGGAAGAACAAAATGATGGTCGTGACCAAGTTCTCCGATGAGAAGACCGAATAAAAAGAGTAGAAGGCCTACTAAAATTACGGCTCTTTGAAAACTGATATTTTTGAATTGTCCCAGAATTAATTTGGGTTCGAAACACTTACATTTGATTTCATCTTCGTGTATTAGTAGATGGTTCTCTGGCAATACCATCAGGCTTTTATTCTTCATAATAGAATAAATAATCAGCCCCGAAATGATAGAAACTGCAAAAATGATGGCAAATAATTGAATGGCAGTTTCAGGAATAATGGTAAGCATCAAAAATGCCTCGTCTCCTGAAGTCGCAATCATGGCAGTGACCAATGCTGCTAAGCCAAATATCTTATGAGAATACAAGGATACAGCTGTATAGGTTCCTAAACAACCCGGGATTACCCCTAAAATTGCGGCTGTTAAAATTTGAAGCCATCCACTTTTTTGTAAGGGCTTACTCCATCTTCCACGGGTTTGAACATTAATGTATTCGATGATGAGCATCATGACCAAAACAAAGGAGGTGATCATGATGGTGTGTTTCAGAATATCAATAAACATAATATAGAACGGTTTTAATTATGTAAAAATAGCTGATTTTTTTAAGATATTTAGCCTAAAATTTTTTTATCTCAGAAAAGGATAATACATTTGGGTAATTAAATACCTATTATATTAAATCTATTATGGCAAAGATTGTAACATTATCTGAAGCAGCTTCAATTGCATTACATGGAATGATACTGGTAGCGAAGGCTGACAAGATGATTAACGTAGTTCAGATCGCTGAAATGACGAGTAGTTCAAAGCATCACGTGGCAAAAGTTTTTCAACGTTTGGTAAAACAAAAATTTGTTGAATCTCATCGTGGCCCGTCAGGCGGTTTTACCATAAAAAGAAAACCTGAAGACTTGACCTTGCTTGAAATATATGAAGCCATTGAAGGGAAAATAGAAATACAGGAATGTCCGATGGACAAACAAGTGTGCCCTTTCGATAAATGTATTCTAAATAGTGTTACCAAAGATATGACCAATCATTACAGAGACTATCTTAAAGGTCAGACACTTGACATGTATTTGTAAGCCGTAAATTTATTTAGACTAAGCATCTTAAGCAATTTTTTTTAATTCATTTTTAAATGAGAGAGTAAAGAAATGTATATATTTGCGTAATTAAATACTTAAATAGCTGAATAGAGAAAAAATAAACTTGAAGATTAAAATTAGGTTGCAGTAAAACAACAGTTTGATGAAAAGAGAAATTATAAAAATTGATGAAGAAAAATGCACAGGATGTGGATTATGTATTCCAGGATGCCCGGAAGGTGCTCTTCAAATGATTGATGGAAAAGCCAGGCTTGTGAGTGATTTAATGTGCGATGGATTGGGTGCATGTATTGGAGATTGTCCTGAAGGAGCCATCGAGATTGAGGAAAGAGAAGCTGAGCCATATGATGAGGTGCAGGTCATCAAGGGAATTATAAAAAAAGGTAAAAATACTGTAGTTGCACATTTAAAACATCTTCAGGATCATGGTGAGTTTGGTTTTTTAAAACAAGCTACTGACTATCTTGAATCTGTGCGAAATGAATTGGATTTTAATTTGGATGAACTTATGGTTAAAAATGATAAAACTGAGAAACCTGTAATTAAGGTTGATAATCATCATGCGCAGGGACACGGATGCCCTGGTTCAGCAATGCGTGATTTTAAAGTTGACCAAAGTCAGATAAACAATATTGGTGCCAAATCAGATGATAAACAGCCATCTACATTGCAACAGTGGCCGGTACAAATGCACTTGGTTAATCCCAATGCTCCTTATTATAGGAATGCAGATGTTATTATTGCAGCTGATTGTGTTGGATTTTCAATGGGGAATTTTCACCGCGATCATTTAGATGGAAAAGCCCTAGCTATTGCTTGTCCTAAGCTTGATCAGGGGATGGAAGTCTATATAGAGAAATTGCGACAAATGATTGATGTTGCCTTCATCAATACCTTAAATGTGATGGTGATGGAAGTACCCTGTTGCGGAGGATTAATCCAAATGGCAAAAATGGCATTGGAAGGTGCACAACGAAAAATTCCAATTAAACAAACTGTAATTGGCGTTAGAGGAGATGTCTTGAGTGAAGAGTGGATCTAGAATAATCAGATATATATTCATTTTTAGTTTTAATTAAAATAAAGCGTTATGAAAAAAGAGATGATTAAAGGATTAGCCGTATTTGTTATGCTATTTATGGCAGGCGAATTATTTGCACAGTTGACATTTAGTGGTGAATTCAGACCACGTACAGAGTTTCGTCATGGTTATAAAACCCTTTCGGCTGTTGATGCTGATGCAGCTTTCTTTACCAGTCAGCGAACCCGCCTGAATGTATTTTTCAAAAGTGAAGATTTTAAAGTTGGATTTAGCTTACAAGATGTTCGAACCTGGGGTGCAACCAAGCAGTTAAATTTAGCCGACGATTTGTCCGGTATTCACGAAGCATGGGGTCAATATCTGTTTGACGAAAAGTTTTCAGTTAAGCTGGGACGTCAGGAAATAATATACGATGATCATCGTATTTTTGGTAGTGTAGGCTGGGCTCAACAAGCTCGAAGCCACGATGCTGCCATATTTAAATATGCTGATGCTGGTTTTAAATTAGATGTCGGTTTAGCATTTAACCAGGAGAAAGAAAGTTTATTTAATACCCATTATGATCTGGCCAATTATAAGGCTTTTCAATACGTATGGTTGCATAAAAAACTTGAGGATTTCGGCATGAGTTTTCTGGTATTAAATAATGGACGACAATTTACTACCCTTGTTCAAGATGTTACAAATTACGATGTGGCTTATAGTCAAACGTATGGAACCCGTCTTACTTATAAAAAGAACGACCTAAGTTTTGCTACTGCCTTTTACGGTCAGTCAGGAAAAAATGCTGCAAACAAAGATTTAAGTGCAAGCTATCTGGCTGCTGAGGCTTCTTATGCTTTCACTTCAGAATTTACCATGGGTGTTGGTTTTGAAATGCTATCCGGAAACGATCAGGTAAATGGAGATGCCATGGAAGATAAAGCCTTTACTCCGTTCTATGGAACCAATCATAAATTTAATGGACATATGGATTACTTCTATGTAGGTAACCATGGAGGGAGTGTTGGTTTAAATGACATTTATTCATCCTTCAAATATAAAAAGGATAGATTTTCAGCAGCATTGGTTGTACATCTGTTTTCAGCCGCTGGATCCGTTGCTGATCCAGCAAATTCAAACAAAGAAATGGAATCCTATTTAGGAACAGAGTTTGATTTTTCCATTGGGTATGCCTTAACAAAAGGAGTTTCTTTTGCAGCCGGATATTCTCAAATGATGGCCACCGAAACCATGGAAGCTTTAAAAGGAGGAAGTTTGGATGAAACAAATAATTGGGTCTGGGTAATGGTCACCTTTAAGCCATCTTATTTGGTAAAGTAAAAGATATATGGGCCAGAAGCCCGCTAATAAATAAATTGTATTAATAAAAAGTTTAAAAAGATTCGAATATGAGTATGTTTTGTTATCAGTGTCAGGAAGCAGCCAAAGGTACCGGTTGCACCATCAAGGGGGTTTGTGGCAAGTCAGATGAGGTTTCAAATTTGCAGGATTTACTCCTGTTTGTAACCAAAGGAGTTGCTTATTATGCAGAAAAAGCTGCAAAAAAAGGAGTTGAAGACAAAGTGGTTAGCAAGTATGTATTGGATGCATTATTTACAACCATTACCAATGCAAATTTCCATGAAGAGCAAATTCGTGAGAAAATTGCAAAAGGTTTAAACGTTAGAGAACAAATTAAGAAAGCATATATTGATGCAGGTGGAACTTTGGAAGAAAATCTTCCGGAAGCAGCCATTTGGTTTGGACAGGAAAGTGAGTACGAAGCAACATCGGCCAGGGTTGGTGTATTGGCTACCGAAAATGAAGATGTTCGTTCCTTGCGCGAATTGTTAACTTATGGTTTAAAAGGATTGGCAGCTTATGCTGATCATGCCTTAAATCTTGGATTCGAAGAAGATGAGATTTACACCTTTATTTATAAAGCTTTGGTTGCAACACTAAATGATAATTTAACAGCTGATGAGTTGGTTGCTTTGAATATGGAGTGTGGTAAATTCGGTGTAAGTGCGATGGCCTTATTAGATAAAGCAAATACCGAATCGTATGGCAACCCTGAAATGACCAAAGTAAATATTGGAGTAAGCGACAAGCCAGGGATTCTTATTTCAGGTCATGACCTGAAAGATATGGAAGAGTTGTTGAAACAAACTGAAGGAACCGGAGTTGATGTTTATACACATAGTGAGATGCTTCCCGCACATTATTATCCTGCCTTTAAAAAGTATGAGCATTTTATTGGAAACTACGGAAACGCTTGGTGGAAGCAAAAAGAAGAATTTGAAACATTTAACGGACCTATTCTTTTTACAACCAACTGTATTGTTCCTCCAACTAAGGATGCCAAATATTTCAATAAAGTTTTCACAACTGGATCATCTGGTTTAACTGGTTTTACTCATATTCCAGAAGGCGAAAATGGTCAGCCAAAAGACTTTTCTGCCATTGTTGAATTGGCCAAAACATGTGAGGCTCCAATCGAAATTGAATCAGGCGAAATTATTGGTGGATTCGCTCACAATCAGGTGATGCAATTGGCTGATAAAGTTGTTGATGCTGTAAAATCAGGAGCTATCAAAAAGTTCTTTGTCATGGCAGGTTGCGATGGTCGTATGAAAGGTCGTGAATATTATACAGATTTTGCAAAAGAGTTACCAAAAGATACTGTAATCTTAACTGCCGGATGTGCGAAATATCGTTACAATAAATTAGAATTAGGAGATATTGGTGGAATTCCTCGAATGTTGGATGCGGGACAGTGTAATGATTCATATTCATTGGCTGTTATTGCGTTGAAACTTAAAGAGGTCTTTGAATTGAATGACATCAATGATTTACCAATCGCTTATAACATTGCGTGGTATGAGCAAAAAGCGGTTATTGTGCTACTTGCGCTTCTATCTTTAGGTGTTAAAAACATTCATTTAGGCCCCACATTGCCAGCATTTTTATCACCAAATGTGGCCAATGTTTTAATTGATACTTTCGGAATTGCCGGAATTGGTTCTGTTGAAAGTGATTTGGAATTATTTGGTGTTGCTGAATAAAAGGCAAACTAAAATTAATATTGAACTGGGACATTGAGCAACTTGTTGTGAGCGCAGTCGAAATAAGTCGAAATGCCCCAGTTTATTCTAAAACAAAATAACGTCATTCCGAACTTGTTTCGGAATCTCAAAAAGAAAATCAAAAGATTCTGAAATAAATTCAGAATGACGACTTTAAAAACGTTTAACATATAATAAAATATGATGGATATTAATGAATTTAAAAAAGCAGTAAACTTCAAATTTGAAGACGAAGTGGAATATTCAAGCGGATCAATCATTAGCAAAAATGTTTTGAAAAATCCAGCCGGAAATGTTTCCTTATTCTCATTTGATAAAAATGAAGGATTGAGCGAGCACACTGCACCTTTCGATGCAATGGTTCAGGTGATTGATGGTAAAGTTGATGTAATCATCGGTGGAGAATCTCATCTGATAAGTAAAGGAGAAACCATTATTATGCCTGCAAATATCCCACATGCATTAAAAGCAGTTGAACGATTTAAAATGATTTTGACCATGATTAAAGGGTAGTCTCTTTTCTTGGGTTAAAGAATGTTTACCGAACTGTTTGACCTTTCATTGCTTTAGAATCGGAATTTTCTATATATGAAGAAGAATCGCTTCCTGAAATTGTTTAAATGGCTTCATCGTTGGCCTGCCCTTATTGCCACTATCTTTTTGTTTTTTTGGGCTACCTCCGGAATTGTATTAAATCACCGGAAAACCTTCTCGGCGTTTGAAGTAAATCGAAATTTACTTGCCCAGGAATATCAATATAAAAACTGGAACAATGCAGCCCTAAAAGGGGCCTTGCAGATTGGTGCCGACAGCATATTGGTGTATGGAAATATAGGCGTTTGGTTAACGGATTCTTCTTATACTGAATATTCAGATTTTAATAAAGGCTTCGCAAAAGGCATCGATAACCGCAAGGTTTTTAAACTCGGAAAAACTGCAGCCGGAAATTTAATGGTAGGAACTTTATTCGGACTTTATCATTATCACCAGCATGAATGGGTTAAAATTGAACTGGATATTGAAGAAGAAAAAGTGGTTGGAATTATCAATGTGGGTGATTCAATTTATGTGATGACCCGATCTCATATCCTGGCCTCACCCGATAAATTTGGGCATTTTAAATTTGAAGAGATTGAAGTGAAAGCTCCTCTGGGATATGATCACAAAATCAGCCTTTTTAAAACCTTATGGGTTATACATAGTGGTGAAATTTACAGCAGAATCGGCAAATTGCTGGTTGATTTTGTGGCCCTCATCTTCATTTTTCTGGCCATAACCGGTTTGATCTACTTTTTTTCACCGGGTATCATTAAGCGAAGACGAAAAAGAGATAAATCTAATGATAAAGTTAAAAGGGTTAATAAGTTCTCCATTAAGTGGCATAACAAACTGGGCATATGGTTGGTTGTTTTGTTGATGATCACAACCCTGACCGGGATGTTTTTGTGCCCACCTTTGCTCATCGCCATCGCCAATTCACGGGTCGAGAAATTGAAATATACCAAATTAGATGATGAGAACCCTTATTACGACAGATATCGGGATATTCTTTACGATGAAGATCTCGATCGGATTCTAATCGGAACGGTTGAAGGAATATATATTTCAGATGATCGTTTAAAATCGACGCCTTCTCTGGTTTCTGTGCAGCCTCCGGTTTCAATTATGGGAATAAATGTTTTCCAAAAACTTGGAAAAGGTGACTATTTGGTGGGCTCTTTTTATGGCCTCTATCGCTGGATGCCTGATTATGGATTTGTTCAGGACTACATTTCAAAATCTACCCAATTTTACATCAATTCTTCCGGGCCTCCTTTGGGGAAATTTATGGCGGCCGGTTTTATTCAAAGTGAAAATGGCGCCGAATTTCATATTGACTATAATATGGGAGCAATTCCACTAAATCATACTTCTGCTTTTACCCAAATACCGGAGCAAATACTTCAGCAATCCCCCATGTCATTGTGGAATTTAGCCTTGGAAGTTCATACCGGTCGTTTCTTTAAATTTCTTTTTGGCGATTTTTATATCCTTTTGGTTCCTGTGCTTGGACTATTGGTATTGACTACCCTGATTAGTGGGCTAATTGTCTGGCTTAAAATGTTCTTCAGAAAACGTCGCTAAATAATTTGGAATAAATATAAACTAACCTCCACTGATAAATATCATGCTTTCACGTTGTATTTTCATAAGTGTTTTATGTATTTTTGATTACGAAAACAAGTACAAGAATACCGAAATATAGTACTCTTTAAAACGAAAAAGATGACGAGATTACTAAGAATGCTCATACCACCCAAAGGTTGGAAAATGGTTGCCGCCATCATCACCGGATCAATGATTGGAATCAGTATTTACGCATTTTATACCTCAAATGCGATCTCTTATTTATCAGATGACCCGGCTACATGTGTCAATTGTCACATAATGGCACCCGAATATTCAACCTGGCAGCATAGTTCTCATCGCGAGCATGCAGTTTGTAATGACTGTCACGTTCCCCACAATAATGCTGTTAATAAATGGTATTTTAAAGCAAAAGATGGCTTGCGTCATGCAACCATATTTACTGCCCGGATGGAACCTCAGACCATATTTATAAAAGAAGCCGGAATAGAAGTTGTTCAGGATAATTGTGTTCGATGTCACTCTGAGCTTATAACACAATCAAAGTTATTGGTTCAGACCGACGTTTTTCATCATCAGTTTAAAGACAGATTGTGCTGGGATTGCCACAGGGAAGTGCCCCACGGAAGGGTAAATAGTTTGTCGAGTGTGCCTTATGCAAAGGGAGTGCCTGTTCCGAAAAGCCCGGTGCCAGACTGGATAAAAGAAATCAATATAAATAATTAACATATAAAACAATGAGAAAATCTAATAGAAATTCAAATCGAAAGCCCTGGGTCAATTGGGTGCTATTTATTGCGAGTATTATTGTTGTTTTTTTACTGGGGCTTTTAGCTTCTTCAATAACTGAGCGAAGAGCAGAAGCTGTGTTTGCTTATCAACCAAAGGTTAAGTTGAGCGAATATGAACCCCGAAATGAAGTATGGGGAAAAAATTACCCCATGGAATATGAATCCTATATGGAAACTTCTGATACCAGTTTAAGGACCTTGTTTAATGGAAATGCGAACATTGATATGCTGGAAGTAGATCCACGCTTGGTGGTGTTATGGGCCGGATATGGTTTTGCTAAAGATTATAACCAGGGGCGAGGTCATTATTATGCAATCGAAGATATGCGGAATACTTTGCGTACCGGAGGCCCTCTAACCGATGATGCCGGACCCATGCCTAATACCTGCTGGACCTGTAAAAGTCCTGACGTCCCCAGATTAATGAATGAAAATGGGGTCGCCGAATTTTATGACGGAAAATGGGCTGCAAAAGGTGCCGAAATTGTAAACCCTATTGGTTGTGCTGATTGTCATGACAATGAAACCATGGATTTACGAATTACCCGACCTGCTTTAATTGAGGGATTCCAGGCCATGGGAAAAGATATTGAAAAAGCGACTCATCAGGAAATGCGCTCATTGGTTTGTGCCCAATGTCATGTTGAGTATTATTTCAATAAAAAAACTCCTGTCGAAGGTGTGCCATATTTAACACTTCCATGGAAGAATGGGCAAACTGCCGAAGATATGCTGGATTACTATAATGAGATTGAATTTGCAGATTGGACACATAGTTTAAGTAAAGCACCAATGCTTAAAGCACAGCATCCTGGATACGAACTTTTTCAAATGGGAATACACGCAGAGCGAGGAGTAAGTTGTGCTGACTGTCATATGCCTTATCAGAGCCAAGGCGGACAAAAATTTACCAACCACAAAATGGTGAGTCCACTGGATAATATGTCCGCTTCTTGTCAGGTTTGCCACCGCGAAAGTGAATCAACTTTAGCCAAAAATATTTATGATCGTCAGTTAAAAGTTATTGAAATACGTGATCAGGCTGAGGTTTTGATAGTTCGAGCTCATGTTGAAGCTAAAACAGCATGGGATGCAGGTGCAAAAGAAACAGAGATGGAAGATGCTTTACAAAAAATCAGAGCTGCACAATGGTTCTGGGATTATGCCGCAGCAAGTCATGGTGGTTCTTTCCATGCACCGCTTGAAACTTCAAGAGTTATTGGCAAGGCGATTGATAATGCTCAGGAGGCCAGAATTCTTTTGGCCCGAGTATTAGCTGGTTATGGAATGAATAATGAAATCCCTTATCCTGATATTGCAACCAAAGCAAAAGCCCAAAAGTTTATTGGCTTACCAATGGATCAGTTAAGAAAAGAAAAAGAAGAATTTAAAAAGGTAGTGTTGCCCGAATGGGATCTTAAGGCAAAAGAAAGAGAAGCTACTTATAATTAGGATCTTAAGATTAATCAAATAATAAAACCCACCCCTTTATCAATTCGATAATGGGGTGGGTTTTAAATTTGAAATACTTCTGAAAACTCAACTGAGTTTACCTTACACTAATCCGAACATTGTAATATCCAATGGCATTTTGAACCGAAACTTTTACCTGCCAGGTTCCTGAATAATCAGTAGTATTTTCGTCGGAATAAGCTTTGATGGAATGATTCCAGGTTAAACTTTCCATGTCTTCAAGTTCTAAAACTTTGAAATTTTTACCATTGGGTTTAATGATGGTAAGTTGAATTTTTCCTTCTTCTGCTTCCGCACTTATTCTGATGTCCAAAACCTTTTGTTCTTTATCAAAATCCATATCGTAAGAACGGTTAAAGCTCTTTTTTTCATCGAATTCTTTACGGAAATTTAGGGTAGAATTTCGAGAGTTGTCAAGTAACTGGAAATATGAGTCTCTACTACTTCTGCTATAATCTGATAAGGCTCTTCCGGCTATTTTTATTGCAGGGGCAATGATACTATCCATATTGTAGAATTTTTTACTCTGACTGAAGAATTCCTTTTCAGTTTGTTCCTGGGTCTTTTTCTCTTTCGCATTTTGACTAATGGCTAATCCTGGTGCCATAAAGAGTAAGCTTATTAAGATTATTGTTGCTTTTAATTTCATTTGACTAAATTTTAATTTTTACAATATTTTTGATGAAGTAAAAGTATTAAGAGAATGACCAAAGTTTTGTTAATGCTTGGTTAACGTTTGGTTAATGATTTTCAGGCTAAAATAATTTGGATTAATTTTAACTCATTAAAAAGTAAATTAATATTGAATCAGGTTGGTAATATCATCTAATCAATTTAATAAACTTAACTTGAAATCGAATGAGTAGAAATTTGAAATGTTAATGAACACCTAAATAATTCCTGAATGAATCCTCGATATATTATTGGAACTTCCTTTTTTGCATTGATTGTTTTTCTCGTGATACAATTTTATAACATCATTAATGTGTACGAATTAAGGTCAAACGATTTTGATTCGCGCTATAATGAAGTGATTCGTGAAGCCATGGATGAACTTTATAATGCTTCTCAAAACCAAGGAATGGATTCGATGTATTATTATTTGGATAAGGTTAGTTTTTACTGGAAAGACATCAATTATATTGATAATGATAAGATTTTAGATTCTTTAAAAAAAGAATTGATTGATGTGGTAGCAGAGGTGATTGAGTCTACCGAACCATTTAGCGAAATCATCGCTTATAGGCTAAATCAACACCAAATAGATCCTAATTTAAAAGCAGGATTTATCATTCATGATTTTTCAGTGATTGATGATAATTATACTTTCCCAATTGTTGAAGGTGATACGCTTAAACTTGCCACAATAAAACAAACAGCGCTAAATTTAAACTTACAGGGTTCGCTGCTTGATAACTTCCGGGTTGAACGAGATTACTTTGCGATTGATTTTGATGTTTATGTTGATTTTACCAAAAAGCAACAAGTGATTTTCAGAGAGATGATCGGGGTTTTAACCTTCCTTACAATTTCAATTCTGATCATTAGTTTGGTGTTTTATTTTACAATCAGAAACCTGATGAGGCAAAAAAAGATTTCAGATTTAAAAACTGACTTCATCAACAATATGACGCATGAATTAAAAACTCCTTTATCAACCATATCTTTGGCTACCCAGGGTTTGTCAAATGATGAGCTGCTTTCGGATAAGAGAAAAATTAAAGATCTTTCAGTCATCATCAAGCGGCAAAATGTTCACTTAACACAAATTATTGATAAGATATTGGACATTAGCATGTGGGAAAAGCAAAAAATCAGACTTGATTTAGAAAGCATAGATTTTGTTCATTTTTTAAGGGAGAAAATAGAAAGTTTTAGATTGGTTCATAAAGATGTTGAAATCAAATTATTTATTCCTCATGCAGAGTTTTATATTGATGCCGATGCTTTTCAGCTTTCTATAGCCCTAAATAATTTGTTGGATAATGCCTATAAATACAAAAGTGATCAATTGAAATTAATCATCGATTTAATCATAAACCCCGATGAATTAATATTGAAAATTATCGATAACGGAATTGGAATCAGTCAACAGGATCAAAAACAAATTTTTAATAAGTTTTATCGGTTAGATAAAGCCACGGTGCATAATACCAAAGGATTGGGCTTGGGTTTGTTTTACGTTCATAATATCATCGAAGCTCATGGTGGAGAAATTTCGATTGAAAGTGAATTAAAGACAGGTACCACATTTTTTATCCGATTAAAAAATTAAGCACATGAGTAAATTACTTTTAGTAGAAGACGAAAGAGATTTTCGTAATTTATTGTCATCTTTTCTTCAAATGCAAGGATTTGAGATTGTTGCGGCTGAAGATGGAGAGGAAGGTTGGAATCAATACAAAAACACCCGACCTGATTTGTGCATCCTGGATGTAATGCTTCCTAAAAAAGATGGATTTTCGCTTGCTTCCGACATCAAGAAGGACAATCCCGAAATGTGGATCGTATTCTTAACTGCTCGAAATCTAAAAGAAGATCGGCTAAAAGGATTAAGCCTTGCCGACGATTATATCTGTAAACCCTTCGAAATAGAAGAGCTGGTTCAACGCATTCAAAACCTGTTGAATCGGAAAAGTAAATTAGAGCCTAATTCCGACAATGAATTTGTGATTGGTAAATATACCTTCAATTTTGGGGGATTAAAATTAATCGGGCCTAAAGAAGAGCACAATTTGACCCTTCGCGAAGCAGAGCTTTTGAAATATTTAGTGGAGCATTTAAATCAAACGGTAAAACGTGAAGATATCTTAGCCGATTTATGGGGAGATAATGATTACTTTTTAGGAAGATCAATGGACGTATTTATCAGCCGGTTGAGGAAGTATTTTAAAGGAGACTCTGCTATTTTATTAGAAACCATTAGGAAAGTAGGCTATATTCTTAAGGTTGTCGATTAAATCCTTTTAAATATATTTTTTTCAATCATTCTTCATAAATTAGATGCATAATCAAAATTTAATCCTATGAACAAATTATTTAGTTTAACAAAAATTGCCCTTCTAATTGGAATAGCATTTATAGGGCTAAGTGTGTCTGCACAAACTTTCGAACAGGAAGTATTAAAAGAACTTAAGTCTCTGAAAAACTACAACTCAAATGTTGGTCATCAGTTTGATGTTTTAGAGAAAAAAATTGATGATATCATCTGGTTTGAGCGTGTTGGAGATGTTGCTCATGTTGATAAAGTTTATATGACGGGTCCTCCTTTGGCTCATGAAAAAAATATGACTGGTCAAGGTGCTGGAAATCCTACTAAATTTTGGTCATATATTTTTATTCCCAAAAACCTGGATGTGAATAAAAAATATCCTTTACTAGTTTTTCCTCACGGAGGTGTTCATAGTAATTTATCAACCTATTATACCCATATGATTCGCGAAATGGTTTCTCAGGGTTATGTAGTGGTTGCTGCAGAATATCGTGGAAGTACTGGTTACGGTGGAGGTCATTATCGTAAAATTGATTACGGTGGATTAGAAGTTGAAGATGTTGATGCCAGCCGTCAGTATATGATCGACAATTATAGTTTTATTGATAAAGACCGGGTTGGTTTAATTGGTTGGAGTCATGGAGGCTTGATTTCATTGTTTAATCTTTACAATCATCCTGAAAACTATAAAGTTGCTTATGCAGGAGTTCCGGTTAGCGATTTAATTGCACGTATGGGATATAAAACCCAAGGTTATCGAGATCTTTATTCTGCTGATTACCATATTGGGAAAACGGCCTATGCTGATGTTGAAGAATATCGTCGTCGATCTCCGGCATGGCATACGCACAAACTAAAAACACCATTGCTTATTCACACCAATACCAACGATGCGGATGTAAATGTTTTGGAAGTTGAGCATTTAATTAAAGGCTTAAAAGCTGATGGTAAAAAGTTTGAATATGAGATTTATAAAGACATGCCAGGTGGCCACTCTTTCGATCGGTTGGACACCAAAGCTGCTAAACAAATTCGCCTGAAGGTTTATAAATTCTTGGCAGGTTATCTAAAACCACCAACTCCATTTAAGAACCTAAAAGCCCTACATAAAGCGGGATATAAGTACTAGAAACTGTTTTAATTGTAACCAGAGGGAATATTTGAAAGTTCATCTTTCAGAAATTCCCTTTTTTGTTAGTAATCACACACCATTTGTTTAATTTCAAAAGATGTTATATTTGTTAAAAACTAATATTGAACATCTTGGAGTTTTTAAAAAAACGAACACATCTATTTGCGGGAATTCTTATTGTTGTTTTGGGCACCATCATATACTCCAACACCTTTAACAGTGAGTTTCAATTTGATGATGGGGTACATATATTAAAGGATAACAATCTTAATAATTTATCGTCATATTCGAAATTAGAGACCTGGACAAATATTCACAACAGACCATTATCATATTTTGCTTTGGCATTTAACAAAAAGCTTTCTGGAGAATCTGTTTTTGGTTACCACCTTTTTAATTTGATCATTCATCTGATCACAAGTATTCTAGTTTATTTCTTAAGCCTACTGATTATAAAACAAATATTTACGAGGCATGAAAAAATAAGAGCCTATCCGCATTTATTTGCATTGTTTATTGCCTTTGTTTTTTTATGTCACCCCATTCAAACCCAAGCGGTAACTTATGTAGTTCAACGAATGACATCGATGTCAGCACTTTTTTATTTAGGCTCGGTTTTCTTTTATTTAAAGGTACGCTTGTCATTTCTCTCAAACCGAAAACTTGTGTATTCAAGCCTTTACTTTTTTGTAATGATCGTAACTGGAGTTGCTTCCTTATTATCCAAACAAATTGCCGTTACCTTACCATTGGCTTATTTGCTCGTTGAGTTCTATTTTATCAGAAAAGAAAACGGTAAACGGTTTAATAAATATTTGATTTCAGTCTCAATCGCTATCGGACTTTTAATCCTTATTTTTGTGATTGCAGGCTATTTACCAAAAGAAACATCGGAGATTTCCAGATACCAGTACTTTAGCACCCAGCAGCGTGTCATCCTTAAATATGTTCAACTTCTTGTAATTCCAATTTCTCAGAATCTTGATTATGAATTCACCATTTCATCCTCTCTATGGGGAATTGATGAACTTACCGGACTGTTTGTGATTTTAAGTTTGCTGGTTTCTATTTTTACTTTATATCGAAAGTATCCATTAATCTCATTTGGAATTGCATGGTTTTTTATCAGTTTATTACTAGAGTCTTCGGTTATTCCAATTAGGGATGTCATCTTTGAGCATCGTCTGTATTTACCCATGTTTGGGTTTTCAATAGCTTTTGGTGCTTTCTTGTTTGAATTTTTAAAAACAGTTAAAGAAAGACATTTGAAAATGGCATTTGCCATTGTCATCATATTGTTGGGTAGTCTTACCTATGCAAGAAATATTGTTTGGAAGAACAATTATAATTTATGGTATGATGTGGTTCAGAAATCACCCAATAAGCTAAGGCCACGACTTAATCTTGGTGTTGAATATCTACAGATGTTTAAAGCAAAAAAGGCCATTGAACAGTTCAATATCGCTGAAAAAATTGACCCCGAAAACTGGCAGGTTTATTACAATAGATCAGAAGCTTTTTTGATGATGGACCAGACTGAAAATGCCATTAAAGATTTAAATGAATCGATTAGGTTAAATCCACGTTTTGCAGAGTCATTTGATGCCAGGGGTAGAGCTAAATTAAGGATCCGAAAATTTGATGATGCATTGGCTGATTTCTCAAAAGCGATTGAAATTAATCCGAAATTCGAATCTGCATGGTTTAATCGATCAAATGCATTTCTGTTTTTAGGTAAAATAGATCAAGCATTGAAAGATGTAAATCAGTCTATCGAATTGAATTCAGATTTCGCAGCAGCATATAATAATCGTGGTCAAATAAACCTAAACTTAAAGAATTATCAGGAAGCCATTGTCGACTTGAGTATGGCTATTTCCATTGAGCCTAAGCTTATAAGTGCATATAATAATAGAGCCAAAGCCTTGTTTCAATTGGCAGATTATGAGCTAGCAATCAAAGATTTAAATAAATCATTGGTGGTAGGACAGGAGGATGGCAATGTGTTCAAATTACGAGGTGAATCTTATTTGAAGTTAGGTTTTTTTAAGGAGGCACTCGTTGATTTACAAAGGGCTAAATCAATGGGGATTCAAATTGATGAAGCCATAATTGAATCATGTCGCAACGAAATATCATCACACAATTGAGATCATGAGTAAAGTACTGGTTATCATACCGGCATATAATGAAGCGGAAAATATTCAGAATGTTATTCAGGAGATTAAACATTCGTTTCCTGCTTTTGATATTGTGGTTGTGAATGATGGATCTAAAGATGATACAGGATTACTTGCCGAACAAACCAATCTGGCTTATGTTATAAATCTACCTTATAATATGGGAATTGGAGCCGGGGTGCAAACGGGTTTAAAGTTTGCCATAAATCATAATTACGACCTGGCTTTACAATTTGATGGAGATGGGCAACATTTGATTGAAGAATTAAAAAAAATCATTGAACCCATAGAGAAGAATGAAGCGGATTGTGTGATTGGATCAAGGTTTATTCAGAAAACGGAGAATTATAAACCTACATCATTACGATTACTTGGAATTTATATTTTAAGATTTTTTAGCTACGCCTACGTGAACCAGAGAATTGCGGATCAAACATCTGGTTTTAGAGCTTATAATCGAAAAGCCATGGAGTTTTTGGCAGTGCATTATCCCATCGACTATCCTGAGCCTGAACTCATTATTTTATTGGCCCGGAATAAATTTAGGTTGATGGAAGTTTTTACACAAATGCGTGAACGTCAAGGTGGTGTTTCTTCTATCCCAACGTGGAAAGGGCCCTATTATATCATTAAGGTGTTGTTAGCAATGACCATGGCAGCCATTCGATCAAGAAAGATCAAATCAAATTAAATCAAAAAATATTATGGATAACAGAATTCAAATAATTGCAATAATAGGAAGTGTTTCTCTACTCATCTTTATCATTGTTTTAATCAGGCAACATCGATTAAAAGAAGAATACTCCTTGCTTTGGTTGTTTTTTACAGCAATATTTATTGTGTTTTCAATTTGGAGAGATGGACTTGAATGGGTATCCGAAATTATTGGAATTGCCTATCCGCCTGCAGCTCTATTTCTAATTCTTATCATGGCTTTGTTTGTAATTATGATTGAATTTTCGGTAATAATTTCAAAACAATCTTTCTGGATAAAGTCCATGAGTCAGGATCTTGGAATCATGAAACAGGAGCTCAAAGAATTAAGTAAAAATTCAAAAATAGCGAAGAAAAAGGATGCCTAATTTTAGTTCAATGGAATAGAATTATAAAACATTAAATAGTCTTTCAAACTTTCTTCCAGAGGGAATTTTTTTATTTCAGAGTTTTCAAATTTGTCTTCGATAGCCAAGCAGAGCGATTGGTAAATTTCTTCAGTTTTCAAAGATTTTAATTTGATAAATTTTCCTGAAACAACTTCTTTTAGCGCATATTGGTCGGAACTGATGATGGGGATTCCCATTGAAATTGCTTCGGCAGCAACAAAACAAAAACCTTCACTATAGGAAGGAATGACCACGCAATTAGACATTAGTAATTTCTTTTTTAGCTGTTCGCCTTTAAGAGTTTTGTGCCAGAAAATTTTCGATTCTAATTTATGTTTTGAAATTAGTTTGCTTATTTTTTGATGAAGAGAATAGGGGAGGTCGGGGGTGATCAACTGAAGTCGTGAGTTTGAATGTTTACTGATAAACTTTTCGGCCGCAGGTATCAATAAATCTAATCCTTTTGATACTCCCAGTCTGCCCATAAAAGTAAAGATAAACTGATCTTTGCTAGGAATGTGTCTTGGTTGTTCAGTTTTATAGTTGATTCCATTATAAATTCTTTTGACTTTCTTGGGTGAAATTCCATGTTTAATTAAGTTGTTTTTTGTAGCATCACTTACAGCAATAAGTTGGTGATACGGAAGCTTTAAAATCAGTTTTTCATATAGATAAAAGAGCCATTTTTGAATCAGGTTCAGATATGGGAGTTTAAACCATAAAGGCCCCCACACTTCATGAAAAGTAATGATTACTTTTTTGTTAAAAAAAATACCAGCTAAACTAGCAGGAAGTGCTGCATTATAGGAAGTTGTATGGATCAGATCATATTTTTTGGCATGCTTTAAAATAGATGGGAGACTCAGAATTGTGAATAAAAATCGATTCTTAAAATTTAATCTTTTAATATGAACCCCATTTATAACCTCAGCATTCTGGAGACCCTGTTTGTGTTTATTTGTTATTACCAATACTTCGTGTCCCTCTTTAGACAAGGCTTCAGTAAGGTCTTTAAAAAGTTTTTCAACCCCTCCAACATGAGGGTAATAATATTCAAGTACGAATAATATTCTCATGATTGAGTGCTGTTTTGTGATTCATAATTGCCAAATCTATGTTCAATTTCATGAATGAAAGTCTTGGCATATTTTTCCCAGGAGAATTTTGAAGCCTGTATTAGGGCAATTTCTCTTAGCGAGTTTTGTATGGCCTTGTTACGATTTATCAGAACCATTTTTTCCATTAATTCAGAAGCCTTTTTTGGATTAAAATAGAGAGATGCATCACCACCAACTTCAGGCAAACTAGAGGTGTTTGAAACAATGCACGGAGCGCCGCATGCCATGGCCTCCAATACAGGTAATCCAAATCCTTCATAATAACTGGGGTAAATAAAAGCCAAGGCATTTGAATACAATGCGGGCAATTCACTTCTTTTAACATAGCCAATTTGTATGATGTCTTTTTTATTGGGATGATTCAATAATCGATTGTAAAATGATTTTGTCCTCCATCCGTTTCCTCCTGTTATTACTAACTTTATGTTTGATTTACTTTTTTGTTTGAACAGTGTGAAAGCTTCCAAAAGCGTATTGAGATTTTTACGTGGTTCAATCGTGCCGACATTCAAAAAGTAAGGAGATTGAATTTTATGCTTTTTTAAAACATTTCCTGCACCCGTTGGTCCGAAAATTTCTTCTTTCCCAAGGTGAATATAGCTTGTTTTATTTCTGGAATCAGGTTTGCATTGGATGATGTCTTCTTTGGTGTTTTTCGAATTTGCAATGATTAAATCTGCCTTTTTTAATATTCCCGGTAAAAATATTCTTTGCAGCTTTTGACTGAGAAAAGGATGATAATTTGGGGATTTGATCGGACTCAGATCATGGATAATGGTTAGCCTTTTTATCCTTTTAGGAAGATTAAAAGGGCCAAAATGAGCTGGTTCAATGACCAGGTCTGGTTTTAATTTTCTAATTAATAAGGGAAGCGTTAGAAAAGTCCTTACCGGATCATTATGAATAAAGGGAATGCTGTTTTTTAGAACAACTGTAGGCTGATCTTTAGAGTTTAAATCAGGTTTTAGTCTGATGATTGAATATCTGTTTTTAGAATCATATTTCAGGAGATTTGCAACAAGATGCTTAGTCAGGTAATAAATACCTGCCTTTTGTTTGTCTAAGGGGTCTGCTATGATTACAATGTGCATCTTTTAATACTTTTCGAAAGATGATTTTTCACCTTTTAGGATAAATTTATAAAAGTTTCTGAGGTCTCTTCTCAAAAAAAACTCCTGTTTTGAGAGTAGTTTATACCATGGTATTCTCCTGATTTTCTTTGAAATCTTGCGTGCGTTTGTCACTTTATTCCAATCTCGGGTCAAGATGAGGTAAAGCGCATGATATTGAACTTTTAAATATTTAGGTCGCCAAAAAACAATGTCAATAAATGTGATGAGTATAAATCGTAACAACCACGGAATAAAATGAATGGCCATGATTTGCCAGTGAACCAGTTTTATATAGGAATAATAAATATTTGTTTGAATCTTTAAAGTATAATTGTAGTTAAAGATTTTTTTAATGGATTGCCCCATTTTGTGATAAACCAAAGCCTGAGGTTCATAAATGCAATCATAACCTGCGATAAATGCACGAAGACCCAACTCAGCATCCTCATAGCCGGTTTCAAAATATTCATCAAAAAGCCCGATATCTTTCAGCATTTCTATCGAATAAACCGCAGCACCTGCACAAACTCCAATATTTAATTGTTGTTCATTAAATTTATTAACAGATTTATCATGCCCAATAGGAATAATTTCTCCTGAAGAAATCATTTTATGTCCAACATTATCAAGGCGATCGCGATCCCAGAAGTTGATCATTTTGCATCCGATCATTCCCCACTTTTTATCTGCCATGGTCATTTTTAATTGATTGATGCAAGTCTTATGTAAAACCGTATCGTTATTAAATAAATACACATAATCATCTCCCGCTTCAATGCATCTTTTGAATTCAATATTATGAGCTTTTGCAAAGCCCAGATTCTGATTGTGAATTAAGAACTCAACCTTCGATTTGGTTTTTGTGAAAACTTTGAGGTTTTTTTGATCGTCATTTTTAGAGGCATTATCAATGAGTTTAATTTTTAAACCATCTAAATCGTTTTTCTCCAGTGATTCAAGGCATTCAATACTGTCGGCTGAATTATTCCAGTTGAGTATGATGATCGAATTTTTTATCTTCTTATTTTTTGAATCTGTACTCATTCAGTTTCATCCAAGTATTGTTTGATAATGGCTTTGGGTTCTCCTATGGCGATACATTGCCCTTTTTCCATATACATGATTCGGTTGCATTCATGTTCCAACATTTCTAAGTTATGGCTCACGTAAATTACAGTTTTACCATTTATGAATGAGGATTCGAAAAGTTTACGCGATTTTTCTTCAAATTGATAATCACCAACACCACCAAAAAATTCATCGATGAGGAAGATCTCAGCATCAATGTGAATGGCAATTGCAAAAGCAAGCCTGTTCAGCATCCCACTCGAAAAATATTTTAATTTGGTGTCGACGAACTCACTCAATTCAGAAAACTCAAGGATATCATTAAAATGTTTGCCAATGTTTTTAAAACTCATTCCGGAAAGTGAACCATTAATATATATGTTTTGACGTGCCGTGAACTCTTTATTGAAACCCGTGCCCAGAGCTAATTTTGCGCATTTTCCATTGGTTTTAATGAGACCATTTTTATTTGGAGGATAAATGCCGGAAATGATTTTCAGTAGGGTTGATTTTCCACTTCCATTCCTGCCGATAATTCCGAATTTCTCCCCTTTCTCTATGCTTAAATTGATATCCTGAAGTGCTTCAATTTTACGCGTTTTTTGATGTGTAAAGACATTGGTCACCGCTCTGAAAATCGAATAGTTTTGGACTTCTTTTAGTTTGAAAGTTTTGGAAACTTCCTGAACGATGATGGCCTTATTTTTATGTTCTTCTTTCATCCTATAAAATTTCTGCAGCTTTTACCGAAAGCTTTTTGAATATGAATACTGAAATGAACAACAGAACGATTGAAATGGCCAAATCATAAATGAATAAATTCATGATGGGAGGAGAAGCATATAAGAGGGTTTCTCTTAGATTGACAAAGATACCCGACAGCGGATTTATGTAAAAAATTACAGGAAGTTTTGACATGATTAATTCTTTGCTGTAAAACACAGGTGAAGCCCAAAACAAAAGAATTAAAGCCATATCCCATAAATGATTAATGTCGCGTAGATAAATGTGAATAACCCCCAAGAGTAATTGAACGGATAAAATGAATACCCCCAGATTTATGAGTAAGAGAGGAGCATACAATACATTTAGATTATATTGGACGTTGAAAAATAAACTAAAGATAAGGTAGATGAGGAGATTGAAAGAGAGAGATAATGAGGTGCTGATCAGTGATGAATAATACAAGTCTATTTTTTTAATATTGATGTTTTCAATGATGGATTTGTATTTGCTTAACAAAAAAAGACCCTTAGTCGTTGATTCTGAAAAGAACATCCAAAGGATTAAACCAGAAAAAACATAGAGTGCAAAGTTTTCAATTTCAACGGCAAATAAAATGGTGAAAACAAAATAATAAACCATCAATTGAAAAAATGGATTGATGAGTGCCCAAAAAATACCCATGCGCGTTCCGTAGTAACGTTCGATAAAGTCTGTTTTGGCCAAAATCCAAATTCTTTCAAATTTGTTATTTTCAGGTAAATATTTTAGAAGTTTTAGAGGGGTTATCTTTGCCATTTTTAAAACCTTATGCGTATTTAAATATACAATTTTTCTGATCAAGGATTGAACGCTGGCTTTTTTTTGCAGGAAATGATAGTTTTATGGGTTTTAATCTATGGCTTGTTTTAGAATTTGCCTAAGGCTGTTAAGGTACTTTTCTTTTGAACTTTCATTGGCGAGTTTTTCTGAAGCATTTTCCTGTATGTGTTCCCACAATGATGCTGAATTGTATAAATCCATGCATGCTTTTGCAAATTCTTCAGCATCTATGGTCGAAAGCATGATCTCTTCTTGATGTTTCCAACCCAGCTGCCGGCCAAGCAAATCAGTTGAAATTACCGGTAAACTATGGGAGGCTGCTTTATGTATCTTATAAGGAATTCCTGCTGCAAATCTTGTGGGTGCTACAAAAACTCGACATTTATTATAGAATGAACTCGTATCTTCTACTTTTCCATGAATAATAACATCATCCATTTTTAATTCAGCAATTTTTAAAGATTTGGGTGAACCAATAATATGGAATTTTAATTCCGGCAAATTAGATTTTAATATGGGCCAAACTTCATTTGTAAACCATATGATTGAATCGACATTTGGCGAATCATCATGGTCAAGATTTCCAACAAATAACAAATCTTTTCGTTCACCGTACGAATATTTATTTGGTTTTAACTTAAGTAAATGACCGAGAGTAGTTGTGTTTGATTTCCCCAGATTCTTGAACTTAATGGCATCGGCATCACTTACTGTTACTATTTTGTGAGCGAAATGGGTCAACTGTAATTCTTTTCCAATCATTTCATCAACTTGGTTTTGATCGAGATTGACACCTTCCAGCTTCATTTTATGAATCTTTCTTTCTGCATAAATGGCTTCGCAATCATAAATAATATCGCCATTAAAAATATCTTTGCTCAACAATTTGTTAAAAGCATTTAAATTGTGGGGTCTGCTAATCCAAAGAAGATTGTAAATGTTTGAGTGGGATTGTAAATGCCTTTTGAAACCTTCAAATCCTTTTGAATAAATAATTTCAATAGAATTATCAATATCTCTGTACATTTCTTCCCGTGAATGATCTGTAGAATGATTTAGAGGGTAAATTGAAACTTGATATCCAAGTTCAATCATGCACTGAAGGATTGTATTTGACCGCGGGAAACCTGCACCATCATCCCGATGTGGAATCCTGGCATCTACATAAAGTATTCTCTTCTGATTTTGAGAAGATGCTGCAAATCTTGCAACAGAAATATTATTTTTATTGGCGGTTTGATGAAGTGTGAGTTTTAACTGGTGTTTTTTATAGAAAGTTTTATGGTTCTTCTTGATTAGTAAATTCGCATGATCCTCGCTATTACTTCCAAATTCAAAATGTCGAATCGCTATTTGTGGATGGTAAATAACTTTAAATCCTTTTTCATGCAACCATAAACAATAGTCTGTTTCTTCATAATAGGCAGGTTTAAATAAAGGGTCAAACCCACCATGTTTCTTAAATAATTCTGTTCGGGTCATCAAAAAGGCTGCGGAGCAATAATCAACATTTCTCATAAAATTAAATTGGAGAAGATGAGGCGATTGCCCTCGCCCATAACCTAAACATGTTCCATCGTTCCAAACAATATTTCCGGCTTCCTGAAGCATGCCATTCGGTAGAATAATTTTGCCACCGATTGCTCCATAATCTTTATTTGAAGAAAGTTGCTCGAAAGCAATGCTTATTGAATCTTCAATCAACTCCACATCATTGTTTATAAAGAGAGTATATTCTGTGTTGATGTGATCAATGGCTTGATTACATGCATGAATAAAATGAAAGTTTTTCTTATTTCTAATGATGATGGCTCCTTTTATTTGTTCAAGAAGCTGAGGTGTTTCATCAGTTGAATTATTATCAATGATGATTAATTGTATTGGCAGTTTTACATGTTTTTTAATTGAGTTAAGACATGAGAAGCTTAAAGGTGCCTGATTATATAAGACCATAATAATGGTAACAACCGGATCGCTTACTGAAAAATCAAATATTGATTTTGTATGAAGAAATTGATCAAAGGCTGCTTGCTTTTCTTTTAAGTAACTTATTTTAGAATATTCAGGAAATTTAATATTGTCATTTGTAAATTGACCCACTTCACCGGCTAGCAATCGTTTAAAATTGTTTAAGATTTGTTGTGGAGATTCATTTTTAATTGCCTTGAAAAGTGTTGTTATGTGGATGAAATTAAAGTGTTTAATGCTTTTAATTGGGGAAGATAATCCAGTCATTATCAAATCAAAAAAAGTTTTAAAAACATTTCTTACTCCCGCATCAGACTTGATAGATGATGATGTTTTTGCCTTAATCGATTCTTTTATCATGAATCTGAAGGATTGATTAGTTAAGTTTATAGATAATATTAAAATTAATGATCTCTTGTTTGACTGTATCGCATATCATTAGTGATGCAATTATTTATTTTATATATTTGTAATACAGCTTAATGCATATACTAGTGAAAACCTGCGGCTTTATCTACTTAGGAATTTATCACTTTTGCATAATTGCTGTATTTTCTTTAACCTAATGGTAGATTTTACGTAAAATCGAAAAAACTCTCTAAATATATAATTTAATAAGTGAATTGATGATGAAAAAATCATGTATAGCACTTTTATTATTTACTCTGTTTTTTTATTCAGAAAAATTAGGAGCACAGAGTTTGCCTATACATTCATTTTTATTAGACAGGTTTTATAGAACTGAACAATTACTGAATAATTCAAATCCGAATGTATCATTTGTTTTAAAACCATTATATCAAGAGTCATTTGCAACATATAATGAGTTTTTTATACCAAATGAACGAAAGGTCGGAGCTTTGAATTCATCCCATTCGAAGAGAAATAAACTTACCTATAAGATATTACCTGTTGAGTTTGTTCAACAATATAACAGTCATCACCCTGAAGGCATTAATGATGCTGCGATGATTCCTGCAAAGGGTTATCAAACTTCAGTAAGTTTAGGAGGTTTTTTAGAGTATGGCCCACTTCAAATTCAGCTTAAGCCTGAATATGTTTATGCAGCCAATCCATCTTTCGATGGTTTTCCGAATGGGTATAAAGATATAGTTCTGGAATCACCAAACCAGGGAATTGATCTTCCTGAAAGAATTGGAGATGGAAGTTACAGTCAGTTTTTCTGGGGGCAAAGTAGCTTGCGATTTAAGTATAAGAGCTTTGCTGTGGGTATTTCAAATCAAAATCTTTGGTGGGGCCCCGGAGTTCGAAATTCATTATTGATGACCAATTCTGCTCCGGGCTTCAAACATTTAACCTTTAATACGGTAAAGCCGGTTTATACACCAATTGGCTCTTTTGAAGGCCAGATTGTGGCCGGTAAATTAGAAGCCTACACCAAAAATTTTTATTTGCCGAATGATTGGAGATATTTGAATGCCATGGTGATCAGTTATCAGCCCAAATGGGTTTCCGGATTATTTATTGGATTCATTCGAAGTTTCTCTGTTTACAGCGAAGACATGGGCCAATCGCTAAATGATTATTTACCGGTATTCATCCCTGTTGGGAAAAATAAAGCAGGAGGTAATGAAGAAAACCAAAAAAGTAGAGATCAGTTGCTTTCCCTTTTTATGAGATGGGTTTGGACCGAGTCGAATGCTGAAATATATATGGAGTATGGGAGGAATGACCATGCCTGGAATAATCGTGACTTGATTGTTCAGCTTTCTCATTCAAATGCTTATGTACTTGGATTGACAAAATTGATTCCACTTTCAAACAGGTCAAATGAATTGATTCGTTTAAATTTTGAGATAACTCAGCTTGCAGCAAATCCGACCACAACTAATAGAAGTGGGGGAAGCTGGTATCAGCACAGTCAGGTGGTTCATGGATATACCCACGAAAGTCAGATGCTTGGCTCAGGCTTGGGTCCGGGTAGTAATTTACAAAGCTTCAACATCAGCTGGGTAAAGTCTTTAAACAATATAGGAATCCAATTTGAAAGACATGTGCACAATAATGATTTTTGGGTGAATTATATAAAAGATTATCGTGCGAACTGGGTAGACCTAAGTGCTGCCATTAAAGGAAATTGGAACTATAAGAACGTGATTTTTAATGTCAATTTAAAATTTGTAAAATCATTTAATTATCAATGGGTTTATACACCTAATGAGGATGATTTTTGGGGCGGAGATTCTTGGGATGTCTTTAATTTTCATGGAAGAGTAGGCATTATGTACCTCTTTTAAAGAAATTACATCTTATATCAAAGATGTGAACCTTTATATTCCAATAAAAAATCGCCAAATAATAAATACCACTGTAAACAAGCTAAGAAAAACAATTCCGATGCGGGCAAATCTTTGCATCGATAAACCAGGTCGATCTTGTTCCGGCATATGTTTATCTATAACTACCCGATAATTCATATATGCTAGAATAGGAGCAGTAATAAAAGATAGTGTAGTGGCCATATCAACCATAAAGCGCATGCTCGAAGCAAAATATCCAAGTAATAGGAGGGTTCCGATAACCAGTATTGCAATCCAAATTATGCTCATGCTAACTGAGCTCTGTTTGATTTTTTTGGTTTTTGGGAACAACAGTTCGGTTGTAGGTTGCAATACCCTGGGGTAAGCATCCAGACATGTTAGAGTGGTGCTAAACATTGTTGTAACTGCTGCAACTGAGATAATAATTCTCGCCCATTCTCCAATGCTGGAGGTATATAAATTAATCAATTGTCCTGCAAATATGGTTCCATTTGCAGACATTTCAATATTGTTTCCGTGCATAACCAAAGCTCCTAAAAGTAAAAATCCCAAGGCCAAGAGGGTTGTCCCAATGTACCCAATTTTAAAATCGAGAAGCGATTGTTTTAGGCTGGGTTTAAACCCCAATTGTTTTCTTTTGGCAACACTCCAAACCGATGACCATACAGAAACATCAATGGGTGAAGGCATCCAGCCAATAAATGCGATTAAGAAAAAGATATCGATATGACTTAACCAATCAAAAGAATTTAATTGATTGGATGAAGCTGGTTTTGAATTAATTGCATAGATGACTGCCACCAGTGTCGAAATTGCCAATACAACTATGATTAGTTTCATTAATTTATCAAGTAATGAATACTTTCCCATAATTAAAATGAAGGTTGTTATGGCTAGAATGATGGCACTGATGATTATCGGGTTCAAAGAGATGTTAAAAACATTAGCAACCAGGCCTGATGTAACGATGGTTACAGCAGCCTGGATGGCGAACATAGTTAGGAGGGTTAGGATAGCGTATGAGATAAGGGCCCATTTACCAAGTTTATGATAACCTTCAATTAAACTATTTCCTGTAGCAGAAACATATCTCGGAGCAAACTCAAAGAAAGGGTATTTTATAAAGTTTGCTAATAATAAAATCCAGATTAAATCGAAGCCATAACTGGCTCCGGCTCTGGTTGATTGTACGAGGTGAGAAACACCAACAGCAGCGCCTGCGTAGATTAACCCGGGGCCGAGTAATCTAAAGAAATTCTTGATATTCATAAAAGAAGTTTAAACAAAGTTAAAAAGAAAATTAATATTTGTAGCTTTACCACAGCTATGAATATGAAAGAAGAATTAAAGGTTAAGGGATCTGAATTATTGCAGACCATAAAAGATTTGATTGAAGAAGGAAATGTTCATCGAATCATTGTAAAAGATGATAAAGGGAACAAATATATAGACATTCCGGTTACGGTTGGCGTTGCCGGTGTAATTCTGGCACCCTTTTTATCAATGATTGCTGCCATTGCTGCTTTCTCCAGCTTGTTAACCATTGAGGTGGTTAGAAAGACAAATTGAGCTTCTTTTTATTCCAAATCTTCCACGAACGCTCGGCTTGTAACTCAAACATTTTAATGCCATTGACTGTTCTTGCACCTTCTGCTTTGCCCAACTTTAAAAACTGAGTTTCATCGGGATTATAAATCAAATCGTATAAAAGATTGCGTTCATCCAGATACTCATAAGGAATCTGAACAATTTCATTAATATTTGGATACATCCCAACCGGTGTTGTATTAATAATTACACTAAATCTTCGGATAACCCTCTCATTAATCATATTATAATTAATCTGATTTGATTTATAAGGACTTCGCGTTACCTCTTTATAAGCAATTCCATTTTTTCTTAACACATAAGCAACTGCTTTTGAAGCTCCTCCTGTTCCTAGTAGCAACACATGATCGTCATGGGGTTTAAGACAGGGCAGGAAAGTTTGTTCAAATCCATAAGCATCTGTATTGTATCCTGAAAGAAAAGCTTTGTTGTTTTTTCGGGTTATTTTAACAGTGTTTACGGCACCAATAAATAAGCTGCTTCTGTCAATTTCATCCAGCAATGGAATGATTGTTTTTTTATAGGGGATGGTTACATTTAATCCAACCAATTCAGGATGTTCATTTATGAGAAAGGGTAGTTCTGAAATATCTTCGAGCTCAAAATGAAGATACTTAGAATTGCTAATATTCTCTTTTTTAAATTTCTCGGAAAAATATTTGCTAGAATAGGAATGTTTAAGCGTTTTCCCTATTAAGCCATAAGTTTTGCTCTTGCCGTTCGAAATTAGGTTTAGTCCTTTAATCATCTGATTTCTTTGCTAGTAATTCTATCGTCCAAATGCTCAAAACCCCTAAAAGTATGAAAAAAAGTGCAAACCAAAATTCTGAATCATATGATGGAGGTAAGATTCTTTCATATTTAGTGACAATGGGCTCACCTTTTTTTAAGATTATCTGGCCCAATTCGTCTAAAAGAAAAACCTTGTTTTGCCATGGCCATAATATACTTAGTGATCCTAAAATAAAACCAGTGAGAAGTGAAATGGTCTCATCTCTATACTTTTTAAAAACCCATGAAAGGATGTGCGAAAATGCAATTAAGCCTCCAATGGCACCGATAACAACAGGCAAAAGTATATTGTAATCCAGGTTATTAATGGCATCAATCATGACCAATTTATAATTACCCATGATGAATAAAATGAAAGAACCTGAAAGTCCGGGTAAAATCATGCTACAAATGGCCGCTACTCCACAAAAGATAAGATAGATAAAGCTTTCATTTTCGACCAATGGATTTAATAGTGAGATAATTACTGCAGCTCCAGTGCCTAAAACAAAAGTTCCAATAACTGACAGCTTCCATTTTTGAACGGTTTTACCCACAAAATATACTGAGGCCAGAACCAAACCAAAGAAATAGGCCCAAATATAAACCGGAAAGTTTTGGAATAAATAATCAAATATTCGAGCCAGACTTATCACGGCAATAAGAATACCTGTGATCAATGCAAAAAGGAATTTTAGGTCTGTATAATCAATAAATTGTTTGATTTTAAATCCAAGTAACAATTTTGCAGCGTGCAGATTGAATGATTTTATGGCATTAATTAGTCGTTCGAAAATACCCGTGATTAAAGCGATTGTTCCTCCCGATACGCCGGGAATAACATTTGCGGCTCCCATTCCAATTCCTTTCAAAAGAAGGATGATGTAGTTTTTCATATTTGCCTTTTTAAATTTGCCGCTTAAATATTTAGATAAATTGAATTCTTAGGAGACCGTAGAGTTTGAGTTGTGAAATCATAAGCCACGACTACAATTTGATTTAAATCTATAAATGTTATTTTTTATGATCAAATAATTGAATGATTTGTATTAACTCAAGATCCTTTTTTAATTCAGTACGATATTCAAAAAGTTTATCCAATTTTGATCGATCCAGTGTTAGAGCTTGTTCCAGCATCTCGAAGGCTTCTTGTTTTTTACCTAAGCTGATTAGATAGGCAACCATTCGATATTTTAAGCTGATGTTTTCATTTTGAAGGGCAATTCCTTTTTTTAATATCTCAATTGCCTTTATGAAGTTCTTTTCTTCTGCAAATAAGTTCGAATAATCAAGCCAGATATCTAAATGAGAAGGTTCCATTTGAGTAACTTTATCGTAAGAACCAATGGCTTCTTCAATCATTTTATTTTTCTCCTGAACATCAGCCAAAATATACCAATACTCTGGATTTGCCTCCTCTAGGTCAATAGCGCGTTTAATGCATTTTAAAGCTGTAACTGTGTTTTCTAAAATGTTATTACACAATCCAATTCCAATCCATGCATCTGCAAGCTTGTCATCTAGTTCAATGGCCTTTTGATAACTTTCGATAGCAGTTATATAATCTTTCCCTTTTTCGTAGCACTCACCTATGTAATAATAAGTCATGGCTTCAGGGTCTTCATATTTGAAGGTTTCCTGATAGGATTCAATGGCTTTCTCAAAGTTGTTGATGTTGGCATATGAATTGGCCATATTATAATAGGCCGAAGCAAAAGTCTCGTCAATTGCAATGGCAAAATCATAGGCATCAATAGCTTTTTCGTATAATTCAAGATTGTTATAAGCAATTCCTAAATTAAACCATGCCGACTTTGAATAAGGATTTTTATCTAAAAACTCGCCATAAAATTTAATGCTTTCTTCAGAAAGGTTCGAGAGTTCAAAACAAAAGGAAAGTTCATAAATGATGGCTTCGTTTTCAGGATTAAGCTCTAAAACTTTTTTCAGAAAATGAATGGCTTGCTTATAGTCCCCAATATTTTCATACTCAAATGCGATATTGGTGTATATTTCTTCTGGGTCATCAGAAAGATCAATCGCTCTTTGGTATTCTTTGATGGCCTGATTGTATTTTTTTTGATGGCTGTAAACCATTCCTTTCGTTAAATAGATTTCAGCATTATTGGGCTCAAGGTCTTGAATTTTTTCGAGAAGATGCAGCGCAACACCATACTTGCTGGAAGCGATTAAGTAGAGTGCTTTTTTAAATTGAAAATTGATGCTGCTTGGGTGCTGATTAATAGCCGAGTCTATGGATTGCTTGGCTTGACCCAGGTCATTGCGTTCCAGGTAAAAATCAATAATATCTTCGAACTCTTGTACATCAAAAAAATGACTTCGGTTCCGGGAAATCATGGCTTCGAATCGGGAGATTAAGTTCTGTATTTGATGTTCGTTTTCAGGTTCTTCGAACTTATTCATTTTAATATTGTAAATTCAATTGTTCAGTATTTCGTGCATGCAAAAATAATCATTTTGTTAACATGATCATATGCATATTTTCCTAATTTTGTTTACCAGATATGGCAATTATAAAATCAATTTCAGGTATAAGAGGAACGATAGGCGGAAGCCCGGGTAATAACCTGACTCCTCTCGAAGTCGTGAAGTTTACAGCGGCGTTTATCACTTTTTTGAAACAAAGAGTAGGAAAGCAAAAGTTAAGCATCGTTTTAGGTCGAGATGCCCGTGTTTCGGGAAAAATATTAAACGATTTTGTAATTGCTACGGCCAATAGCCTGGGTGTTGATGTGACTGATATAGGACTTTCAACAACCCCAACCGTCGAAATTGCAGTCCCTAGTTTAAAAGCGAATGGTGGAATTATTTTAACAGCCAGCCATAATCCCGCCGAGTGGAATGCTTTAAAATTGCTAAATAGCAAAGGTGAGTTTATTTCTGCAGATGAAGGGACTGAATTGCTTGAAATTGCAGAAAAGGAGGATTTTGTTTTTGCAGGGATAAAAGATTTAGGCAAATGTACTTCTGATGATTCCTTTATACAGAAGCATATCGATATGGTTTTAAACCTCCCGCTGGTGGATGTTGAATCTATAAAAAAGGCGAATTTAAGGGTTGCACTTGATTGCGTGAATTCTACGGGTGGAATTGCATTGCCATCATTATTGAAACAATTAGGTGTGGCTCATGTCGAAGAATTGTATTGTGAACCCACTGGTTTATTCCCTCATGATCCGGAACCCTTACCAAAAAATCTAAAGAAAATTTCAAAAACAGTCGTAGAGGCTAAATGTGATCTTGCATTTGTGGTTGATCCGGATGTTGACCGATTGGCCATTATTAATGAAGACGGAAGCATGTTTGGTGAAGAATTTACTTTGGTAGCAGTGGCCGACTATGTTTTGAAAAGCAATCCTGGTAATTCGGTTTCTAACCTATCATCAACTAAGGCATTAAAAGAAATTACTGAAAAGCGTGGAGGTAAATATTTTGCTTCTGCTGTAGGAGAGGTGAATGTAGTAGAAAAGATGAAGGCCGAGAATGCGGTAATTGGTGGTGAAGGCAATGGAGGAATTATTTATCCTGAAATACATTATGGTAGAGATGCATTGGTTGGTATCGCTTTATTTTTAAGTCATTTGGCGAAGTCAGGTTTGAAATGTTCCGAATTAAGAGCTCAGTATCCCAATTATCACATCTCAAAAAATAAAATTAAATTATCTGAAAAGGTTGATGTTGGGGAAGTTTTGCGAAAGGTTCAACTAAAATATCAGAATGAAGAATTGAATACGATTGATGGTGTAAAAATAATTTTTAAATCGGGATGGGTTCATCTCAGGCGCTCGAATACTGAGCCCATCATACGAATCTATGCCGAAAGTTTAAATGAGGAGAAAGCAGATCTATTGGCTGTTGAAATTATGACAGAGATTCAGAAAATAATTGGCTAAGTCATCAGATTCTGGTATCATATTTTTTTTAACTTAGTGTTTTCTAATTCAATCAGCCCGGAATGCCAGTTAGACGCAAAAGACGTAGACGTAGGACAACTTACAAAACTGTTACTTTTAAATTAAGTACCCGTCAAAAAAGATCGCTCCGAAACTATTGCAAAGCCAGAAAGACAACTCCAACAAAATTGATCAAAAAAATGATCAACCCATTCATAAATAACTATGCTGAGAGTGTTCCTGAAGAGCTGTTTATTACAGAGAATCAATTAGATTTATTCGAAGAAAAAAATGAATTTCCTGAGTAATTCGATGATTTCTTTTCCGAACTATAGCAACACAAAATTTTGTTACAACTGTATAATGATATAAGGAATTAATTTAGTCTAATCAATAAATAATAATCTTATGACCAGCCTTTTACAAATAAAAAGCCTTAAGCAATTTATAACGATTGTTTTTCTGTTAATATTTATAACTCCTATTCAGTCATTTGCCCAAACCTATGCCCGAAATGGAATGGTGAGTTCATCATCAATGGTGGCCTCTGAAGTTGGTCGTGATATTTTGAAAAAGGGAGGAAATGCGATTGATGCAGCTGTAGCAACTGCTTTTGCATTGTCAGTAACCTGGCCATCTGCAGGTAATATTGGCGGTGGCGGATTCATCGTTTATATGGATCAGCAAGGGGAAGTCACCACTTTCGATTTTCGCGAGAAAGCACCTCTGAATGCATCAAGTACCATGTTTTTAGACAAAGATGGCGACATTAAAAATAATTCTAATCATGATGGAGCACTTTCAATTGGGGTTCCGGGAACGGTTGCTGGTCTTTATAAAGCTCATCAGAAGTATGGGAATTTAGATTGGAAAGAGGTGGTTCAGCCGGCAGTTGATTTGGCAAATAATGGATTTGAATTTACCTGGACTTTATATCACCACTCTATCGGATTTAAAAAAGCCTATTCAAAATCTTTACCTGAATTTTCAAAGTTTTTGTTGGGTGAAGATGGCAATTTTAGAGAGCCGGGTACTTTGTGGAAACAAACTGATTTAGGAGCTTCTTTAGAGCGAATTAGAGACCATGGAAGAGATGGGTTTTATAAAGGTAAAACTGCAAAGCTTTTGGCAAAATATGTCCAAAGTCAGGGGGGTATCATTACAGAAAAAGATCTTGAAATATATGAAGCCATCGAGCGTAAACCTGTTAAAGGCAATTATCGAGGTTATGATGTGTATTCAATGCCACCTCCAAGTTCAGGTGGGGTTACGATGATTGAAATGTTAAATATGCTGGAGAATTATGATCTTGAAAAGATGGGATTTAATTCTGCTGAATACCTGCATGTGTTAACTGAAGTAATGCGAAGAGGTTATGCAAGCCGAGCTGAGTATTTAGGAGACCCTGATTTTAATCCTGAAATGCCAATGGATAAAATTCTGTCAAAATCTTTTGCCAAAAAACTGGTTTCATCCATTGATTTGAACAAATCATCAGTTAGTGATACTTCAAAGTTCGGACAAATTTATGATGGCGAAAATACCACACATTTGTCAGTTTTGGATAAGGACGGAAATGCTGTTTCATTGACTTACACCCTTGAGAATTCATATGGTTGCAAATTAGTGGCCGAAGGATTGGGCTTCTTACTAAACAATGAAATGGGTGATTTTAACCCTGTGCCTGGAGTAACTAAGCGAAATGGTCAGATTGGTTCAAACCCTAATTTAGTGGTTCCTGAAAAGAGAATGTTGTCCAGTATGACTCCAAGCATTATTGCCAAGGATGGTAAGCCATATTTAATTATTGGTAGCCCCGGTGGGCGCACCATCATTAATTCTGTTATGCAAACTGTATTAAATGTTTTAGATCATAAAATGAATATTAAAACTGCCATCGAAGCAGGAAAAATACATCATCAATGGTTGCCAGACAATATTAGATACGAGAAGTTAGCCATTTCAGCTGATACAAAAAGAACCCTTGAAAAGATGGGACACCGTTTTTATCCAACCTCTAATATCGGAAGTTTAATGGGAATTATACTTGATCCAAAAACAGGGGTTATGTCCGGTGCATCAGATTCAAGTGCTACAGATGGAGGTGTAGCAGCCTATTAGAAAAAGGTTTGTTAAAGTTGTTTATATTTCTGAACTATAGGGTGTTCTGTTAATGATGGAGCGTCCTAAGGTTATTTCATCGGCATATTCCAATTCATCGCCAATTGAAACTCCGCGGGCAATCGTAGTTACTCTGACATCCAAATCTTTAAGTTGTTTAAAAATATAGAAGTTGGTTGTGTCGCCTTCGATGGTGGTAGACAAAGCCATGATCACCTCAGATGCTTTTGTGCTTTTAACCCTTTCAACAAGGCTGTTGATTTGCAAATCATTGGGACCGATTCCTTCCATGGGCGAAATAATTCCTCCTAAAACATGATATAATCCTAAAAATTGAGAAGTGTTTTCGATGGCCATTACATCGCGAATGTCTTCAACAACGCAAATGATTGAGGCATCGCGTTTTGGATTGGCACAAATTTCACAGGTTTCCACATCCGAAATGTTATGACATACTTTACATTGTTTGATTTCGTTTCTCATCTTGATCAAGCTCTGCCCAAATGTTTCAACGTCATCAGCGTCTTGTCTTAACAAATGAAGTGCTAGTCTTAAAGCGCTTTTACGACCAATGCCAGGTAATTTGGCCAGTTCATTTACCGCATCTTCCAGTAATTTTGAGGAGTAAGTATTCACGTTTTATCTTGTTTTATGCAACAAAGTTAAGTTAATTCGTTATTTCTTAAAAAGATTTAATTTTATATAATGAAGAAGAAGGAAACGATTATATTAATCTTTATAAGCATCTTAAGCTTTTCGGTCATGGGTCAGTCCTGGCAGCAACAGAATATCGAAGATGAATTGGGCCGTAAGCAAGGTTATTGGAAGTATTTTGATGACATGAATGTTTTAAAATATGAAGGTCGTTTTCAGGATGATATTCCAATAGATACCTTTAAATATTATTATCCTGATGGGAAACTGAAAGCGGTATCTTTTTTTTCAGAAAAAGGGAGAAAATCACAAACCAGGCATTATCACCGCAATGGAAAAGTAATGGCAGAAGGCTGTTACCTTGATAAAATGAAGGATGGAAAATGGGAGTATTTTAGTGAATATGATGGCGTTTTGCTTTCGGAAGAAAATTATAAAAACCAACTTAAGGAAGGTTGGTGGCGAAAGTTTTACCCCAACAAGCAGCTTGCAGAAGAGTTAAAATATAAGAAGGGTAAGCAGGAAGGTGAGTGGATACAATATTATACCGATGGTGCATTTAAATTAAAAGGGAATTTTATTGATGGATTGAAAGAGGGTGAGTTTGTGATGTTTCATGCAAATGGTAAGATTGAAGCCAAAGGAAATTACAAGAATTCGTTAAAGGAGGGTCCCTGGAATTATTATTCAGAAGAGGGGAAATTGATTAAAAAAGAGTTTTTTAAAAACGGCAAATTGGAATCATTCCCAAAATTCTAAAAGTTTAGTTTATTCCTGGTTTTTAAAAAAGTTTATGATTTCGTTTAAAGAGTTTAAAACCGGACTCCCGGTTGATTCTAGCCTTTCTTTTGATTGATGCCCCGCTGCTATTAAAATACATTTGCATTTGATCTCTTCTGCTACTTCAAAATCATGAATGGTATCACCAACCAAACAAACTTCAGCAGGCTTTAAGCCATGCTCAGAAATCATCTGGATGGCATTTTCGGTTTTACTGTGTGCATAATGATTGTTAATGCCTGAAATATGCTCAAAATAATCATAAATATTTCGATCTTTTATGCTTTGAATTAAGGTTTTGTGCTCCATGGCTGAAACAATGAATTGCAGATAATTGTTCTGCTTAAAATATTGGAGTGTTTCTTCAGTATGATTGTGAAGTTTAGCAGATTCTAACCGCTGATGATAAGATTGAATAAACTCATTCGCAGGAACTTTAAATGCTTCTTTGCTAAAATCAAAACCGGCCTTTTCGTAATAATCTTTTACCGGAAATGTAAATATGTTCTGATATCTTTCAAAACTTAATTCCTTCAGATTTCTTTTTCTGAGCAAACCATTAACAATTTGCCGACAAATTTCTGTGTCGTTCAATAAGGTTCCATTCCAATCCCATAAAATTGTTTTGATTCCATACGTCATCATAGTCATAAGAATAATTGGTGATTTTTGGATTTAAATTTTGAGATTAAGTTAGAATCTATTTCCAGATCCGAAGTTTGTTCAAAGCATTTTGATATTTGCTGGCATTTCGGTTGTGTTCTCCTATATTTTTTGCGAAAACATGATAACCCGAAAGGTCATCTTTTGCACAGAAATATAAATATTTATGCTCCGCATGATTTAAGACCGCTTCGATGGAAGAGATGGAAGGGATGCAAATGGGGCCGGGAGGCAAACCTTTATATTTGTATGTGTTGTAAGGGGAGTCTATCTTTTTGTGTATATTTAAAACGCGTTTAATTCCAAAATCACCCAAAGCATAAATCAGGGTTGGATCTGCTTGTAAAAGCCAATTTCTTTTTAAGCGGTTAATATAAACACCTGCGATAATAGGTTTTTCTTCATTCTTTTGAGTTTCTTTATCCAAAATCGAAGCCATGGTCACAACTTCAAGTATATCCATGTCGAGCGATTCAGCCTTTGTACGTCTTTCTAAATTCCAAAAACTTTTATATTCTCTCAGCATTCGATTCATGAAATTCTCTGCACTTACATTCCAAAATATTTCATAAGTATTGGGAATAAACAAACTTGAGATAGAATGTTCATTAAAACCTAATTTTGAGATATAGCTGCTGTCATTTATCAGATTTATGATCGATGTTGAGTCGATTTCAATTTGTTCGGCAACCTTTTGAGCCAATTGTTCAGTGTTTCGAATGTTGTTGAAAATTAATTTTACAGGTTGCTGATTCCCTGATCGGAGATGGTTGACTAATTGATTGTTTGTCATCCCATTTGTTATAAGATATTTTCCGGCTTTTATGCTTAAAGGATATTTTTTCTTATTGGCCCACCATTCAAAATTGTTTCGGTGAATGATTAAACCTTCTTGATATAAAATGGTTTTTACATCCTCGAAGTCTGAGCCTGTTGGAATATAGATTGAAATACTTTCAGATTCTCCAATCCAAACATTTGGTTTATTGATGATTTGGTAAAGAAGATAACCAAACAGCAAGGATGCGATAATTGCAAAAGTTAGAAGATAAATTATCAGTCGATGAAGTTTTGACTTTTTTTTAAATGATCTGTATTTCGAGTGATAATAGGCCATAATTAAAAAAACGTATTTAGTGGTTTAATATTAATTGCAAAAGGTATTCATTTATCCATTTTCCTTCTTTATAATTCCAATCTTCTTTGATACCTGTTTCTTTATATCCTTTCTTCTTGAACAGCTTAAAACTTGCTTTATTGTCTTCTTCAATGTTGCAATAAAGTTGATGCAAATTTAATGTTTTTGATGCATATTCACGCATCAAGTCAAGAGTCGATGATGCAAATCCTTGTTCTCGATAATCGGCATCAATGAGTATCCCAATTCCGGCTCTTCTGTGCATAGGGCTATAGTCAAATAAATCTACACAGCCGATGGTCATTTGATCTGATTCTATCATTAAACGCAACTGCCTGGCCGCAAAAATATCTTTATTTGCTTCCATAACATATTGTTCAATATCAAATCTGGAAAAAGGAATAAGTGTGTTGCTGAGATGCCAGGTTTTTGTATCATTCTCCCATCTTAACAGTATATCAACGTCTGTGAGCTCAACGGCTCTGAATTTGATGTTTCCTTTTGCGAGTTCGATCATATTTCAATTTTGCCTTTAAATACAAAAGTTGCAGGCCCTTCCAGCCAAATACTTTTAAAGATACCTCCAGATTTTTTAAAACTAACTTTTAAATCCCCTCCAAGTGTTTTAATTTGAATGCTCTCTTGTTCTAAATTGTTTTTTACAGCATAAGCGAGTGCTGAGGCAGTAACTCCAGTACCGCATGCCAGTGTTTCATTTTCCACTCCACGTTCGTATGTTCTTACAAAAAGATTGTTATCGTTGGCTTCAACAAAATTTACATTAATTCCTTCATTTTTAAATGGCTTACTATTTCTGATTTTTTTGCCTTCTTTGAAAACATTTTTTGTGGCGAGCTTATTTGTAAATTGAATGTAATGAGGAGAACCTGTATCAATTACGTAATAATTTTCAGCTGTCTCAAATTGTGACACATCAATCATCTTAAGTTTTACTAAGGATTCATTATTATGTTCTTCAATAATTTCTCCATCATGAGGTCCATCGGTAGCAATAAATTTTAATGGATTCTTATTTATTCCAATCCTTTGTGAAAAAGCCAAAATGCATCGACCTCCATTTCCACACATGCTTCCTTCTTTACCATCCGAATTATAATAGGTCATCGAAAAATCATAATTATCATGATTTTTTAATGTCATCAAACCATCCGCTCCGACGCCAAATCTGCGATTACAGATTTTGTTTATTTGTAAAGTGCTTAAATTTAGATTGTTGTTTCTGTTATCTAAAATCACAAAATCATTTCCCGCTCCTTGATATTTATAAAACTCAACTGTCATTAAAAAATGTAATTATGTCATGTTTATCACCATGCTGGGTTATATGTCATGCAACATCAGAAAACTCAATGGTGTTTGGTTAAAACTGCCAAGTGTAAAGCCTAAAGCCTCATCGATAACAAAGATAAACATATTCGTATAAAGGTAAGAAAGTTTAAAGCAGTGGCTATTAACAATTTTTAACAGAAGCCCAAGATACTTTACGGCAGAGAGGAACGTTTTTTGATATATGAATGTGAAATTAATTAATGTAAGGTGGCATTTGTCCATTGAAAATTATAAACAAATAAAATAGATTATAAATGAAAAAGTATTTAGGATTAACAATTGTGGCTGTGATAAGTGCTTTTGCCGTTGTATTGATTACTAACACAGTCCTTAGTAGTAAAAATTCAAGCCAACTTCAGCAAATTCAACCAGAACAATTGCCGGTAGCAAAGGCAGCTTACAATGCTGCGGATGCTGTTACTGGGCCCGATTTTAGAGTTGCAGCAGAACGTTCTGTACATGCAGTTGTGCATATTCGAACTCAGTTTGTCAGAAAAACAGATACCTACGATGATTTTTTCGGATCGCTTCGAGAATACCTTGAAGGCAGACAACAACCCAGCAATCGAACCATGGTTGGATTTGGATCGGGGGTAATTATCTCCGAGGATGGGTATATTGTTACCAATAATCATGTGGTTGAAGGTGGATCAAAAATAGAGGTTACCTTAAATGATAAAAGAATGTTTGAGGCTGAGCTAATTGGACGTGACCCTTCAACTGATCTTGCTTTAATTAAAATTAAAAGTGAAGATTTACCTTATTTAACTTATGGCAATTCGGATGAGGTACAAATTGGTGAGTGGGTGCTGGCCGTTGGAAATCCATTTAATTTAACCTCAACTGTTACGGCGGGTATAGTAAGTGCTAAAGCCAGAAATATTAATATTCTGGGTAACCGCTCCGCCATTGAGTCTTTTATTCAAACGGACGCGGTGGTTAATCGAGGAAATAGTGGTGGCGCATTGGTAAATACTTATGGAGATTTGGTTGGTATTAATGCAGCAATTGCATCTAGAAGTGGAACTTATGAAGGTTATTCATTTGCCATTCCTGTAAATATTGTCAAAAAAGTAATGGATGATTTGTTAAATTATGGTGAAATTCAACGAGCCTATATTGGAGTAACCATCAGAGATATTACCGCTGAATTTGCAGAAGAAGAGGGCATTAAGCAATTAAATGGTGTTTATGTAAATTCTGTAACCAATAATGGTGGAGCCGAAAAAGCGGGTATAGAAGCCGGAGATGTAATTGTTCAAATTGATGATGTTGAAATTCATAGTTCTTCAGAACTGCTTGAAAACATTGGTCAACATCATCCTGGGGACAAAATTGATGTGAAGGTATTAAGAAACAATAAGCAAAAAATATATTCAGTTACTCTTCAAAATGAAAATGGATCCTTGGGTGTGATAGATTCTGATGCAGAAGTTCTTGTTGAGAAGTTCGGAGCCTATTTTAAACAGCCTTCAAGCGACTTAAAAGAAAGACTAAAAATTGAAAATGGACTTGAAGTATCAAGATTGCAGAATGGTATGCTGAAGGATGGAGGAATCAGAGTTGGTTTTATTGTGCTCAGAATTAATAATAATATCATTAACTCAAAATTAGATATTGAGACTGCCATCTCAGAGGGAATAAATGATGAGTTTAAGATTGAAGGTATCTACCCCAATGGAATGCGCATTATATACGGATTTACCAATTAAATTATTTGGAATCTTTTTAAATAAAAGCGTATTTTGTTGAAAATAATTGAATTAAAATTTTCAATTGTCCTTTTTCCTCATTATATTTGTTTAAGTCAGTAATTGTCTAAATAGGTGCTGATGACAGGGGATTTTGAAATAAAATAGAAATGTATGAGGCAATTAAAAATAACAAAGTCAATCACAAATAGAGAAACAGCTTCTCTTGATAAATATTTACAGGATATAGGGAAAGAAGAACTTATATCTGCCGAAGAAGAAGTGCTTTTAGCTCAAAGAATAAAAGCTGGAGATCAAATTGCACTTGAAAAATTAACCAAAGCAAATTTACGTTTTGTGGTTTCGGTTGCAAAGCAATATCAAAACCAGGGTTTGAGTTTACCCGATTGTATTAATGAAGGAAACCTTGGATTAATAAAGGCTGCCAAGCGATTCGATGAGACTAGAGGGTTTAAATTTATCTCTTATGCGGTATGGTGGATACGACAATCAATTTTACAGGCTCTTGCTGAGCAATCGCGAATTGTGAGACTTCCGCTGAATCAGGTTGGGTCCTTGAATAAAATAAAGAAAGTTTCATCAAAACTAGAACAAGAACTTCAACGACCTCCATCACCAGATGAGATTGCGGATTCATTGGAATTGCCAGAACATAAAATTGATGCTGCGCTTAAAATATCCACAAAATATGTGTCGATGGATGCACCACTAACTGCTGAAGATGATTTAAAGTTTTTGGATGTTTTTATGCCTGATGATACCATGCCTACAGATTCTATATTAATGAAAGAATCCTTAGGTCGTGAAATTCAAAGATCATTGGCAACTTTAACTGAAAAGGAACGGGATGTCATTAATTTGTATTTTGGAATAGGAAGCAATCATGAGTATACACTTGAGGAAATTGGTGCAAAATTTGATTTAACCCGCGAGAGGGTTCGGCAAATTAAAGAAAAAGCCATCCGAAGGTTGAAGCATAATTCTCGAAGCAAATTACTAAAAGTATATTTGGGAGAATAAGTCGATTTCACGAATTTATTAACAGGGGATTACTGATAAAATTATTTAGCAGTAATCCTTTTTTTTTGCTTAATTTTGAAGACGTGTTTATAAATGAATATATCGAAATACTAACCTCAAAATCAAACCAATCATGAGTCCATCAGGAGAAAATAATCATTTCGAAGAATCACTTAATACATGGGTAGATGATGAAAAGTCAGCCAATGAATTCATCGCCATTCTAAGCAAGCTATTTTATGATAAATCTATAGAGTTAATTATCTTCAGAAGTCAATTACTGGATAGAACCGCTAGTAAAGTTTTACACAAACATTCTCATTCTATTAGAATTGTTAACAGAAACTTATTGGTTCAGGATTCTTTGAAGTTAGCCAAAGGTATATTAAGGGCTGATATTCAGAACGCCAGAATTGACATTGGCCGTTTAAATGTTGAATGGTGTGAAGAAGGGAAAAATTATAAAGATGTAGATGCTTTTATTGCAGATAAATTATCGGGTTTGATTGGTAAAAAACCAACCTACGACAGACCTGTTGATGTTGTTCTATACGGATTTGGAAGAATTGGAAGATTGGTTGCCCGAGAGTTAATTATTCAGGGAAATGGTACTCAGCTCAGGGTTCGCGCCATTGTAGCCAGAAAGAATTCGGGGTCAGCGATGGAGAAAAGAGCTTCTTTATTCCGTCACGACTCAATTCATGGGCCATTCAGAGGGGTTGCCATCGAAGATGTTGATGAAAACACCATCGTTGCCAACGGACATATAATTAAGATGTTAGAAGCAAATCAGCCAGAAGATATTGATTATAAAGCCCATGGTATTGAAGATGCACTTCTCATCGACAATACAGGTAATTTAAGAGATTATGAGGGATTATCAAGACACCTAAAAGCGAATGGAATTTCTAAGGTGTTGTTAACTGCTCCCGGAAAAGGCGATATTCCAAACATTGTATATGGTGCCAATCATCGCGATTTTGAACCAGATGATTATAAAATTTGGTCGGCTGCTTCATGTACTACAAATGCCGCAGTTCCAGTTTTAAAAGTATTAGAAAAAGAATTGGGTATCGAAAGAGGGCACTTAGAAACCGTTCACTCCTACACCAACGATCAAAATCTATTGGATAATTTTCATCCAAAAAACAGAAGAGGTCGTTCTGCACCTACAAATATGGTTATTACTGATACCGGAGCAGCGAAAGCAGCGGTAAAAGTGGTCCCAAGTTTGGAAGGTAAGTTAACAGGAAATGCCATTCGGGTTCCAACCCCAAATGTTTCTTTGGTTATTTTGTCTTTAACCGTTAAGAATGCAACCACAGTTGAGGATTTGAATAATTTAATCCTACATGCATCATTGAAAGGAACCATGGTTGAACAAATCAGGTATTCAAATTCTGAAGAGGCTGTATCTTCTGATTTTATTGGAGATTCGGCAGCCTGTATTTTTGATAGTCCGGCTACAAAAGTATCAAAAGATGGTAAAAATATTATAGTTTACCTCTGGTACGATAATGAGTTTGGATATACCATTCAGGTAATTCGATTAGCCAAGCACATTTCGAAAGTTAAAAGTTACAGATATTATTAATAGATATAGTGAAAAATGCGAGCCCTTATTGATTAAGGGTTCGTAATTTTATTAATTTTGCAGATTAAATGCCCTTAGGGGTAATTTTTGTTTTATGAAATACTGTTTTTTTCATAAAATCACCGAAAAAGAATTATCATGCCAAATACAAAATTTGTTTTTGTTACTGGAGGTGTAACTTCCTCATTAGGAAAAGGAATTATTTCATCTTCTTTAGCTAAATTACTACAAGCTAGAGGTTTTAGAACAACCATCCAGAAACTTGATCCTTACATTAATGTTGATCCTGGAACCCTTAACCCATACGAACATGGAGAGTGTTATGTGACTGAGGATGGGGCCGAAACAGATTTAGACCTTGGGCATTATGAACGTTTTTCGAATGTGCCTACTTCACAGGCAAATAATGTAACTACTGGAAGAATTTACCAGACGGTTATAGATAAAGAAAGAAAGGGTGATTATTTAGGATCAACCGTTCAGGTTATCCCACATATTACAGATGAAATCAAAAGGTGTGTAAAGCTTCTTGGTGATTCTGGTAAATATGATTTTGTAATTACAGAGATTGGTGGAACTGTTGGTGATATTGAATCTCTTCCTTACATTGAGACGGTTCGTCAGATGAGATGGGAACTGGGTACAAATTGTGCAGTAATCCACTTAACACTTGTTCCTTATTTAGCAGCAGCTGGAGAGCTCAAGACAAAACCTACCCAACACTCTGTAAAGGCACTTTTGGAACAAGGAGTTCAGCCTGATATCATTGTGTGCAGAACCGAAAGACATTTGAATGAATCTCTTCGTAGAAAAATTGCGCTGTTTTGCAACGTAACCCCATCGGCTGTTATTGAATCTATTGATGCCGAAACCATTTATGATGTGCCGGTTTTGATGAGGGATGAGAGACTTGATAAAGAAGTTTTAAATAAAACCCTTACACCCATTGAGAACGGTCCTGATCTAGAAAATTGGGAGAAGTTTCTGTTTAAACTAAAGAACCCAAAAAATAAAGTTACCATTGGCCTGGTTGGAAAATACGTTGAATTGAAAGATGCTTATAAATCTATAACTGAATCTTTTGTTCATGCAAGTGCTACTAACGAATGTGAAGTTAAAATTGAAATGATTCATTCGGAAGGCGTAAATGATGAAAACCTGAATGAAAAACTAAATGGACTGGACGGAATATTGGTAGCACCGGGTTTTGGTGACCGAGGGATAGAAGGTAAAATTCTAGCTTGTAAATTTGCCAGAGAAAATAAGGTGCCATTCTTAGGTATTTGCTTGGGGATGCAATGTGCTGTTATTGAATTTGCGCGTAATGTATTGGATTATAAAGATGCACATTCTACAGAAATGGATAAAAACACCCATCATCCTGTAATTGATTTGATGGAAGAACAGAAAAGAATTACAAATTTAGGTGGCACCATGAGATTGGGTGCTTATCCTTGTTCTTTGGATGAAAATTCTAAAATATTTAATTTTTATAACGAACTGGAAATTTCTGAAAGGCATCGTCACCGTTTTGAGTTTAACAATGAATACCTTGAAGATTTTAAAGCTGCCGGTATGTCGATGAGTGGAATCAATAAGAAGAATAACCTGGTTGAAATTATTGAAATAGAAGATCATCCATGGTTTATTGGGGTCCAATTTCACCCTGAATACAGAAGTACGGTTGCCAATCCTCATCCTATTTTTGTCAATTTTGTCAAGGCCGTTCTTGACAATAAGTCATAAAACCAAGGTAGGAACAGTTCTTGATGTGTTACAATTTTAACAATGAAAATAGCCTCGATCAAACTAACTATAGATGAACAGAAATAATATCATTGGAGTATTACTCATAGGAACCATCTTTATTGCCTGGAGCATATGGATGACTCCTTCTAAAGAAGAATTAAAAGAGCAGCAACGAGTCAAAGATTCAATAGCTGCTGTAAATCAAGCCAATTATTTAAGACAGGATTCGATCAACAAAGCTCGTTTGCTGGAAATTGAAGAGTCTAAAGAATCAAATACTCAACTTTTAGATGATAATTTAAATGTTGATGAGCTTGCTGCCATAAATCGCTCGAAGTATAGTGTTTTTGCTAATTCAGCAACAGGAGAAGAGAAGTTGATTTCAATAGAAACCGATTTATTGAAGTTTGAGTTCAGTAATAAAGGTGGTAGAATTACTTCAGCAGAGCTAAAAGATTATCAATCTCATGATTCATTGCCACTTGTTCTCTTTGATGAGTTATCAAGTAAGTTTGGTCTCTCATTTTTTGTGGATAACCATTTATTAAATACCAAAGATTTTTACTTCCAGACTTATTGGCCTAATGTTGATTATTCTGGGCAGGATGTGATTAAACTTGAAGGTGACCAAAGCTTAACATTCGGAATGAGATTGTTTGCTGATGATGGAAACCTAAGTTTTAACAACCATCAGTATATTGAATTTTTATATACCATCGCAGGTGACAATAATATGATTGATTATTCAATCAATATTGTTGGAATGAGGGAGGTTTTAGCTGCCAACTCAAATTATCTAAATCTTGAATGGACTACTCAGTTAAGAAGACAGGAGAAGAGGGTTGATAAATGGAATGGACCAACCATTTTCTACAAATATGCGAATGATGATGTAGATTATCTTTCAGAAACTAAGGACGACAGTGAAGTTTTGAAATCTAAAGTAAAATGGGTTTCATTTAAACAGCAGTTCTTTTCAACTATATTGATTGCGAAAGATCAATTTGTTAATGCTGAGATTAATACGTTTACCGATCCGAATGAGGCAGAAAACCTGAAATACCTAAAGACCATGGAATCCACCATTGGAATTCCATATTCATTTGCCGGAGACCAATCCATTCCAATGTCTTTTTATTTTGGCCCTAATAAATTTAGAACATTAAGGAATTATCACCTGGATTTAGAGAAACAAATTCCGTTGGGATGGAGTTTTGCACCCTTGGCCTGGATTAATATTTATGCGGTTATTCCGGTATTTAACTTCCTTGGAAAATTTGGCTGGAATTATGGTATCATCATCTTGATATTAACCATTCTATTAAAACTTGTTTTATTCCCTATTGCTTATAAAACTTATAAGTCGACAGCAAAAATGAGGGTGCTAAAACCCGAGATTGATGAGATAAACGCAAAATTCCCGAAGAAAGAAGATGCCATGAAAAAGCAACAAGCTACGATGGCATTATACAAGAAAGCAGGAGTTAACCCAATGGCCGGATGTGTGCCGATGCTGCTGCAGATGCCAATATTGTTCGCCATGTTCCGCTTCTTCCCTTCATCAATTGAATTGCGCCAACAATCATTCTTATGGGCAACTGATTTATCCTCTTATGATTCAATATGGACTTTTCCAAATGGATTTGAAATCCCGTTTTATGGAGATCACGTAAGTTTATTTACTTTGTTAATGACTGTTTCGACCATCATTTATACGAAAATAAACAACCAAATGATGGCTTCAGGAAGTCAGCAAATGCCAGGTATGAAAACCATGATGTATATGATGCCAATCATGTTCTTAGGAATGTTTAATAATTACGCATCAGGTTTAAGTTATTATTATTTCTTGGCTAACATCATCACATTTGGTCAGATGTATTTAATTCGAATGACCATCAATGAAGATAAAATCTTAAAGCAAATAGAATTAAATAAGAAAAAACCGGTAAAAAAATCAAACTTCCAAAAGCGACTTGAAGATGCTGCTAAAAAGCGTGGTTACACTCCACCAAAGAAGTAATGATTAAAAAGAGTTAGTAGAAAAGCCATTGCCTAGAAGCGATGGCTTTTTTTTTGAATGTTGAGATATGGCAAGATTATTGCATGTTTTTTATCCTTTAGGAATTATTGATAGAATAATTGAACGTTTAATTTTCTTAAGATTATGTATCCCAGAATAGTTTTGTTGTCAATGCTATTGGCTGTGGTTGTGGGTTTAGATGCACAAACAGTTAAGGTTGTTGACTCACAGGCCATGTTGCCTATTAAAAATGTTACAGTTCGCTCTATGGATAATGAGCGATCTGACATCACAAATTTGAAAGGCGAATTTGATCTTTCCAGTTTTAACTCATCAGATATACTTATCATACAGCATGCTACTTATGCTGAACAGTTTTTGCCGTACAGCGAAATAAAGAATTTAAATTACCAAATCAAACTCAAATTGAAATCTGTTATTTTGGATGAATTTGTGGTTTCAGCCAGTAAATGGGAACAGAATAAAAATGAAATTCCCAACAAGATTGTTGCCATAGATATGGAGAAAATCGCATTGAGTAATCCTCAAACGGCGGCAGATGTTTTAGCGGCTTCTAATGAGGTTTTTGTTCAGAAGAGTCAATTGGGTGGAGGAAGTCCGATGATACGAGGATTCTCAGCAAATGCCGTTTTATTGGTGATTGATGGGGTGAGAATGAATAATGCCATATATCGTAGCGGTAATTTGCAAAATGTTTTGGCCATTGATCCCAATTCATTAGAAAATGTAGAAGTGATTTTTGGTCCGGGTTCAATCATTTATGGAAGTGATGCACTTGGTGGAGTTATGGATTTTCATACCCAGGCAGTACGACTTGCACCCCTCAATAACCAAATAAATACCGCCAAAGCTTTTGCCAGATTTTCGACCGCAAACATGGAACAAACTGTACATGCCGATTTTATGCATTCAGGAGGTGATTGGGGTTCATATACCTCACTTACATTAAATCGTTTTGGCGATTTGAGAATGGGGAGTGGGGGATATGACGGTTTTGATCGGGCTCACTATGTTGAGCGCATTAATGGTCAGGATGTTATGCTGGATAATGAGAACGTGAATATCCAAAAACAATCTGCTTACGATCAGTATAATATCTTGCAAAAGTTTAGGTATCGACCCAATGAAAAAATAGATATTAATTATGCATTTCATTTAACTTCATCAACTGATGTACCAAGATATGATCGCTTGAATCAATATTCATCAGATCTCTTAAAATATAGTGAGTGGTATTATGGACCACAGTTTTGGCATATGCAATCCTTAAATATCAAGGTTCGAGATTCTGTTCTGTTATACGATAATTTTCAGTTTTCGGCAGCTTATCAGAAGGTTAAAGAAAGTAGACATAATCGGAAATTTGGGAGTGATGAGTTAAAATCAAGAGAAGAAAGCGTGGATGTTTATTCTGTAAACCTTGATTTTGATAAATCACTTGACAAGAAAAACAATCTCTTTTACGGTTTAGAGGCCATCCATAATAAGGTAAATTCAGTTGCTAAAACTACCAATATTCATACGGATGAAATTGGTGATGCTTCTACACGTTATCCTGATGGAGGAACCAATTATTACGCCTATGCTGCTTATGTCAGTTTAAAATCAAATTTGAGTGAAAAGTTTACGTTTAGCAGTGGAATTCGCTTAAATGCAGTTGGCCTGAAATCGACATTTATAGATAAATCATTCTTTGATTTTCCGTTTGATGAGATTAAGGTAGACAATCAATCTGTCAATGCAAGTCTCGGACTTGTTTTCAGACCCACAAAAGCTACCCAGCTAAATGCTAATATTTCATCAGGTTTCAGGGCTCCCAATCTTGATGATATCGCAAAGATATTTGACTCCACACCAGGCAGTGTCGTAATGCCAAATGAAGATTTAAAACCTGAAAAAGCAATCAACATTGATTTGGGAATGATACATAAGGTTGAGGATGATTTTGAGTTGAATGTATCTGTTTTTTATACAAGCCTTATAGATGCTATGGTTAGGAGGGCATTTACTTTTAACGATCAATCAACCATTATGTATGATGGCGAGCTTAGTCAAATTGAAGCCATTGTAAATACAGGAAGTGCAAATATATATGGTGCAAGTCTTGGTTTTGATCTAAAAATAACGGATGAAATAGATCTTTATACAAATCATTCATTCATCAAAGGAAAAGATAATGAAAATGAAAGTTTGAGGCATGTTCCACCAATATATGGTGTTGCAGGTCTTTCATATCAACCCGAAGAAAACCTTTCCTTTGATTTCTATATTAATTACAATGGAACCATTTCTTATGAAAATTTGACCCCAACCGAAAAAGAAAAGGAATATTTATATGCAAGTGATGAAAATGGAAATCCATATAGCCCTTCATGGATGACCTTAAATTTTAAATCTTCAATTGATTTATCAGATGATGTTGTGTTAAATGCAGGAATAGAGAATGTTATGGACGTAAGGTATCGCCCTTATTCATCTGGAATTAGTGCCCCTGGCAGGAATTTTATTGTTTCACTTAATGTTGAATTATAGGTGAATTGCCTATTGCTTTTGTCAATAATATCCTAAATAGTCATCGAAATATTTGGAAATTAATAAAATCTACCCTATTTTTACCAGTTAATTAGAATCATTACTAATAATAAACCTTTATTAATTTTTAATCAAACTTATGAAAACTCTCAAACCTTTTCTTTATTCTTTAGTTGTTTTTGCGATAGTTTTGAGTGCTTGTAAAAAAAATGTTCATAAGATTGGAGATGACGAAAATCCAAATATTCAATTAAGAAATATGGAGGATCTAGTTATCCCAGAAGATTTTGATTGGTCGATGACTTTAAATGCGACCAATACACTAAAAACCTCAGGCTTTACTTATTATCCTGAAACTGGATATAGTACTTTAGCATTTGAGGACTTGTGGCCTTCAAAAGGAGATTATGATTTCAATGACTTAGTTGTTGAATACCAATTTAGAACAGCCACGAATGCCAGTAATAATATTACTGAAATTGTAGGAACTTTTATCTTTAGAGCCGTAGGTGCTGGAACCCAAAATGGTTTCGGTTTTGAACTAACAGGCTTAGGGTTGTATACTGATAGTGCAAGTGTTTCCGGTCATTCTACCATATCTGGTGGAGGATCCTATATTAGTTCAACTAATGGATGGGAAGATGCACAATCATCTGCAGTAGTTATTGTTGCTGAAGATGTTACAGAGATTCTACCTCTGTGGTCAAATACATCCGGTTATGGAGGTATCAGGGTTCCACCAGAAATTGTAACCATTACCATTACTCCAAGTGTAGAGATTGATTCAGCAGAATTTTCTATCACTAAAGACAACTTTAATCCATTTATGATTATTGATTATAAAAACAATGGTAGAGGTAGAGAGGTTCATTTAACAAATAAACCTCCAACAAGTTTAGCGGATCTTAGTTTGTTTGGAACTGAAGATGATTATTCATCCAGCACATTTGGTTTGTCGACTTACAGAACAATCAAGAATTTCCCTTGGGTACTTGATATTCCTAGTACAGTGATGACTCCAACAGCTGATAATTCAGTATTCCATTATCCAACTGAAAAGTCTGACATCAATTGGGCTTATCTTCATTTTGCCGAGTGGGCAGAAAGCGGAGGAACACTTTTTGGAGGTCCTGCTCCTGATCCTTGGTGGTTAGGTACAACATCTGGTTACAGAAATAATCTGAACATTTGGGTTCCTTAATTTTAAGGTGCGTAAAACATAAAGAAGAGGTTGCATTTTATGACCTCTTTTTTTTATGCCTTGTCAGATAGTATTTTGTGGAGAGTCAAAATTTGCGGGATTAGAAAGTCCGTCTCATTATTTGAAATTAGATGGTCAGCCATTTTTATCTTTTTAGCATCCTTCCACTGATTCTTCATCCGAGCTGAAATTTCATTTTTTTCTAACTGATCTCTTTTGAGAATTCGTTTTAATCTTAAATCCTGATTGGCACAAACATAAATGGTTTGATCCATATATTGATGAAATCCACTTTCAAAAAGTATCGCAGCTTCCTGAATGATGTACGCTTGTTTTTGATGTGTTTTAGCCCAGTTACGGAATTCGTTAGCAACCTCAGGGTGAATGATTCCATTTAGAAAGGCTAAATCTTCAGGCTTTTTAAAAACGATAGATGCCAGTACCGTCCTATCAATTTTTTGATTTGTATCAATAATATCATCCCCAAATTTTAAACTTAGCTTCTGTATAATGGAGTGTTTATTTAAAATCTGCTTTGCTTCAATATCTGCATAAAAAACTGGAACCCCAAGAGTTTCAAAAATCTTGGCAACTGTTGTTTTACCGCTGCCTATATTTCCGGTCAATCCTATTTTAATCATTATTCATCAAAATTAAATATTCTACCGATTTTGGAGAAAAATCTACCAACCGAACAAAATCTGGATGCCGACTGAAAATGATTGTTTGATAATTTTTAAAGGACGGATCGTAATTAATGTAAGCTGAAAACATGTCTGGACTAACTCTGTCAAAATCTCTTAAAGCAACAAGGTATTTTACGCTTATTGTTTCAGGGAAAAGCTTGATGTTTAGCTCAGACTGATTTCGAATTTCAATCGGGATACTTAATGAACTCTCTGTAAAGTTTTCGATGGGGATATCAATCTTTATGGTGTCGATTGAAAACTTTACATTGTTATTTGAATACGGGTTTATTAAAGGGATTAAAAGGTGTTGATCTGCGTCAATATTATGTAATTCAATTTGTTCGGTTTCAATGTTTTTAATTTTGTCAATAATGGTGGGAGGACCATTGATTTCGACCTTTAAATGAGATTGAGTGACATTTCCGTAAATGTAGTGTTGTTGCTTGGGGTTAATCTCAAGATTAAGCTGGATGTCGACTTCTTTGCTAATGGTGTTTTCAAGTTTTAGATAGAGTGTGTCTGGTGATATTCTCCCAATTTCATCCGAGAACTCATACTGATTTCTTATTTGAGAAAGCAAAGATTCGCTCAGAATATAACTTCCCATGGTGTATCTTTCTTTGTGGATAGATGTTCTGGAAAGATCAATGTTTATTGGTTTTGTATTTTTAAAATATATTCTGTTCAGTAGTTCAAATCCCCGAGAATTTATCTGTAAAAAGATTACAGAATCACGTGCCTCTGTGATGATTTGATCGGAGGGGGGATTGTAAAAATTTATTTGATAAGAAATATCTGATGAATAATCCTTCGACATTTTGATGAGGAACCAAATGAAAATAGAAATGAGTAAGCAGATTAAGAAAATTGAAATCTTGGTATTATTTCTTAAGTCTTTCAGCTTGTGCAATCTGGTATCGATCACTTTAAAATTGATGGGCTTCACTTTTTTTATTGCAAGATAAAAAAAAGGAACCTTGTTTCAAAGCAAGACTCCTTCAATAACTGTTTGATATATTTTATTATGCCTGACCTATTTGTTGGCCATCGCCGCCAACTGCTGATCTTTCTATTACAAGTCTGTTTTGTCCTTCAGTTTCAATGGTAAAAGTCTTGTCTTTGACCTCTACAATTTTACCATGAATCCCACCGATGGTAACAATTTTATCACCTTTTTTAAGTGATTCACGATATTTTCTTTGATCCTTTGATTTTTTCATTTGTGGTCGTATAAAAAATAAATAGAATACCACTACAATTAAAATTAATGGAAGAAATGACATAAGTCCTCCTTCTTGTCCTCCCTGAGGTGCGAATAATAAAATGTTTGAGATTGTCATTGTTCTGTTTTGTGTTTATTTAGATTTTTTGATTGTTGCTTTGAGGCGTATGAAAACTTTATTGGGTAATGTATTGGTTTCAATGGTGACAGTTTTATTTTGATAACCCATTCGTCCACGACTATCAAAAGTTAGTTTGATTACTCCCGTTTCACCCGGTTTAATTGGTTCTTTGGGGAATTCAGTGGCGGTACAGCCACATGAAGCTTTTACATCCGAAATGATTAAATCAGCTCCTCCTGTATTGCTAAATTTGTAAGCATGAGTTATGATTTCACCTTGAATAATTTCGCCAAAATTATGCTCATTTTCTTTAAAATAAATTTTAGGCATATCACTGCTACCCAATGATTCATGAGGTAAGTTACTCTTAACTACTGGTTTTTTTTCTTCCTTTACTTCTGCTTGATTATTGCATCCGGCAATGATGAGAAAAAGTATCCCGATGAAAATAAAAGCTGATTTAAAAATTACTTGCTTCATAATGCAAAAATATGAATTATCATTGAATTAGTGAGTTTTAAATTATCTGTTACTTCCCATAATGGTTAAAGAACCTTTGAAAACATCATCTTCAAATTCCCCGTGGCATTTAAGGACATAGAAGTATACACCATCACCATGTTTTCCTCCGTCCCAATCATTTTGATAATTTTTTTGTTGATATATTTTTTGTCCCCATCGGTTAAAAATGATTAATTCATTGGTGATATAAAAATCATTAATTTTGGGGCGATCTGTCCCGGCTTTTAAATTAGAATTGCCAGAGTTTTGATCATCCTGGGTAATGATAAATACATCATTGGCCCCATCGTTATTTGGGGTTATAATGTTAGGAATGATTAATTTAACTGTTTTTACACCTACAGGAATATAGAGGCTTGTATCACAATGTGTGCGGTATTTGGCTGTAAAGATTAGCTCATAATTACCAATTTGATCATAAGTATGGATTGGTGATCGATCGAAGGAGGTATTTCCATCTCCAAAATCCCAAGTCCAACCTTCAACATCAATACTATCTGCAGATAAATTTTCAAAGAAAAATGTGCCTGTTGGATTTTGTATGTACCAGGGATCTTCCGGGTCAACGGTCAATTCTATTTGTGGTGCCCGATAAACATTTACAAATACACTGGTATCAAGTCTGGTGTTTGTAGCATCAGTAACACTCATATAATATAAACCTTCACATAAATTGATGGCCATTGATGAATCATTTGGAATAACAGTTGCATTGCCCCAATCATACCTATAAGGTGGAATTCCACCTTTGGCTGTAGCTTTAACTTGTCCATCACAATCACCACCCGAACAGCCTTTATTTAATTGTGAAAATTCAACAATCATTTGAGCTTCAGTACTGATGATTGGTAGTATGAAAGAGGCAAATATTAGAATGTATTTATTCATTAAGAAATGGATTGATCAATATGCGAATTTAATAATTATTAAACGAAAAAACAGAAATCATTATTATCAAACACTTCAAATTAAAAGGTAAGTCTCCATACTACTTTTACAGCTCCGGATGAGATGTTTGGTTTTAAAAGGTCAAGTTGGCGCTTAATTTCATCCAATTCATGATTATATACAAAATACAAATCACTTCCAATTTTGGGAATCCAATGGAGTCTGAAGTTGAAAAATAATAATTCGTCAAGTGAATTATACTGACTAAATAAAGCCAGATCTAAACGCGGATTAACAGCATAATTGATGGTTGAAGCAACTTCATGGGTTTTGACTTCTGTGTCAGGTAGTTCAATGAAATTATAGGTGTATTTATTGGTTAGGTTTAAATGTTTATTCAAATTTATTCCTAATTCAAATTCATAATTTTTGATTTTACCCGTATAAAATCCACCCCACATCATCTCTAACTCAAACCAAACCTTTCTGGCATTGTATGACTCGATTTCCATTTTTGTTTGATACATCCAATAATCATCCACAGGAATAATTACATCATCAACCAATTCAAATTCTTCGAGTAAATTATCATAAGATTGCTTGATGTGAAATTGGAAACTATCTCCACTTTTGAGTTTAAATCCAAAGAGGGTTGATTCGTTTTCGAAAGTTTCGATATCACCTGTTGAGGCTCGACGATAAACATTTACGCCCCAGGGTTTTAATAGGAGTTTGTTTATGCCCAGATTTGTTAGCCATCGCGGAGTTAACCTGAAATTATATCTGACATATTCGAAGTTAGAACGACGCAGGAACCCAAGCATCGGATTAAAATCTTCATAAATGGCCGTTACCCCAATGTATTGATCCATAAAATCATTTGGGTAATCAACATAAAATCTAAACGCCCATGCATTATTTGATGATTTTAAATCATCATAACTTTTTGAAAGACTTCCGTAAACAATTAAGTTTTTGTTTTTTAAAAATTTTGAAGTTGAAAACTTGCCATCAATTCCCACAACCAAATTGGAAAAGTTACTGTTGGCTTTAGAGGTTATAATTCCTCCGATATACGATTGATCACCAATATCGTGTTTGTATCTAAAAACGGTGTTGTTGGTGGTAGGAATGGTATCTAACTTTTCAGTTTGGATACTCATGAAATTAATATTGTTTTTCCCGACTTTTCCAATCAGGCGGGCACCTGCTAAAATGGGAACAGGTTGTAAGTTTTCGATCCCAATTTTTCGGGTATAGAATAAATCATCAATATAGCCCATTCTGAAAGAAAACTGATTATAACCTTCGAGAAAGAATTCTCTTTTTTCAGGATAAAATAAGTTGAATCGCGATAAATTAACCGCAATTCGATCAGCCTCAACTTGTGCAAAATCGGTATTTGTGGTGAGGTTAAGTTTGAGGGTAGGAGATAAGTTTACGTTTAAGTCAAATCCATATTTAAAAGGATAGGAAGATTTTGCATTGGCTTCTTTTTCGAAACCTGTTAGAATATAAGGTTTAAGCTCAAAGCGTTTTGAATATCCAATATTATTAATCCCTTCTAGAGTACCCGCAATGGCCAGGCTATTGATTGAGTAATTTTGATTCCAGCCCTGCCAGGTATCCTCTTCATTCTTCGCTTTGATGTTTCTTTCGAAATTAATGCCCCATCTCAGGTTTTCTGCTTTTTTAAACTGGAAAGTGCTAAAGGGAATGATCATTTCGGCAAACCATCCTTTTTCATTAATCCTGCTTTTTACATCCCAAACCCCATTCCAGTTTATATTGCTTTCTTCCAAACCATAAACCTGAAGATCAGCTCTTGCTCCATTCGGATTTACAATAAATAAATATCCATTTCTACCATCGTTAAAAGTGCTAATAATTACTTTAAAGTTGTCTTCCGATTCATAGTTAAAATCACGTTGCATGAATTTTGCAGTAATACTATTGGGATCCTGATAGCACCATACACCAATGTATAAGTTGTTTTTATCATAAAGGATGGCGACTTCAGTTTTTTCGGTGGCAGGTTCACCAACCTTTTGCTCCCGTTGAATGAAATTGTCAATTTTAATGGCATTATCCCAGGCAGTTTCATTTAAATGCCCGTCAATTTTGATTTGTTCCGAGATTCGATTGGCGATTATCGACTCCGTTTTTTGATTTTGAGCTGTTGAATATGTTGTAGTTATGACAAAAAAAGCTATGAATAGCAGTTTCTGTAATGTATGGGTAATTATGAAATATTGCTTAATCGTAGTTCTCATCATGATAAAGGTGAAAGCTTGATATTAGTATGATTAGTTTTTGTTGATGGATAGTTATTCATTAACAACTATTGCCAGTTTCGTATTTTCAATATTTAGAGCCATTCGGCTAATTCCTTTTAGTTTTATCGAGTCATTTTTGATTTTTAGTTCTATCCAACCATTATCGGCATTCGGATTGAGAAAATAAATTTTAGATCCGTCACTCATTAGAATGTATCCGTTTTGTGTCCAAGCCATATCTTCCTGAAAGCTAAGGGTTGATGCAATGATGGATGATTTGTTTGTTTTAGGATCAAATTTGTTGATACGCCAATTATCCGACATCGATTTATCAATGTAACTCATATAGTCTTGATTTGGGATTTGATGCAAAGATCGGCCGATGGCTATAGTAATGATGGTGTTCTTGTTTGCATTTAAATCAAAAAATCTAAGTTCTCCGTTATTTTCATGCAAAACATAAGTGAGAAGTTTGGAGTTGTTAAACCAGGCATGATATCCGATTAATATATCCTTTATGAGTATGATTGCTTTTCCCCCATTTACAGGATACTTAACCAAATCCTGGGCTCCATTATCTCTTTGTAAAATACATGAGATAAAATTACCGTCAGGGGTTAGGGTGGGAGAGTATTCTCTCTCTTTAGTATTGGTTAAGTTTTTGGTTTTAAAGGTCTCGTAATTATAATACTTAATATCACTACGTCCATCTTGATTGTTTGAGGAGTAGTAAATGATGGGCTCTACATGATGAAAACTGGGCTGATTATCATATCCCTGATGGTTGGTAATATTAATTGGATTGGAAATGCTTATCTGATTTTCTTCCACCAAAAGGTCGAATAAGTAGATTTCTGTACCCGACTGCGAATGAGAAATCATGTAAAACAACATGAATATCGGAATAAAAATGCGTTTCATAGAAATGTTGATTGGTGAATATCTTTCACCAATATATAAAATTTTAATAAATGCCAAATAAAAATATTCAGTACTTATTAAGGCTTTTTGAGATGATATTCAGGTATTAAACGTTGAAGCGAATGTGAAGAATATCACCATCACCTACCACATAATTTTTGCCTTCCACATGGAATTTGCCGGTGTCTTTGCAGGCTTGTTCTGATCCAAGGCTGATAAAATCGTCGTATTTCATGACTTCGGCACGAATAAAACCTCTTTCCAAATCACTGTGAATTGCACCGGCAGCTTGAGGTGCTGTCATTCCGGTTTTTATGGTCCAGGCTTTAACTTCCATGGGTCCGGCTGTAAAGAAAGAATGAAGATTTAAGATTTTGTATGCTGCCTGGATCAGTTTGTTTACACCGGGTTCACTTAGATTGGCGTCTTCCAAAAATGCTTTGCGATCTTCCTCGTCCTCTAAATCGGCAATATCAGCTTCCAGGGCTCCGGCAATGATTAAAACTTCAGTGTCTTTTTCTTCTAAATTATTGATAAATTCTTTTGAATAATCATTCCCGTTAATGGCCGAATTTTCATCGACATTACAAACGTAAATTACAGGTTTGGCTGTAAGCAGGTAGATGTCTTCAATGTATTTTCGATCTTCTTCTGAAACGGGTGCAGTTCGAGCATTTTTAAATTCTTCGAAATGATTTTTGTAAACATTCAAAACTTCTATGGCTTTTTTGGCATCTTTATCGCCGGTTTTTACCAGTTTTTCAAGTCGCTGAATTTTTCGTTCAACCAAATCAAGATCACGAATCTGAAGTTCTAGCTCTACTATTTCTCTGTCCCTAACAGGATTTACTGAACCTTCAATATGAGGCAAATTTTCATCATCAAAACACCTCACAACATGAATGAGTGCATCCATTTGCTGGATGTCTGCCAGGAATTTATTTCCAACTCCTTCACCTTTGTTTGCTCCTTTTGCTAAGCCTGGCAAGTCAATTATCTCGACAGAAGCAGGAACAACCTTGGCCGATTTAATCAATGAGTCAACCTTGTAAAGTCTGTCGTCCGGAACATCCACTTTTCCAATGTTTGATTTGGTAGCGCTGAATGCAAAACTGGTAGCTTCGGCTTTGGTATTCGACATGCAGTTGAAAATGGTTGTTTTACCAATATTTGTTAAGCCGATGATGCCGCAATTTAGAGCCATAATTTTTCGTGATTTTGTTTGTTAATACAGGATGCAAAGATAAAGTATTTGTAGCTATGATTTTAAGTGCCTTAATATTTTTAAATTTAGATTTAATTGTTTAATTTTGCACGCTAATTTTGAGAGGCCTGGAATTGGAAGAACGTACTCGTTGCCAAAATCTTAAACTTAAAAAATGATTATTAACCCATTCTGTAAATAACAACCCGGGCAATTGTGAGCAGAAGTTAAAAGTATTATAAATGACCGAAACAAAAGAAAACCTCGAAAATGAAGCTGAAAAAACTGAGCAGCCAAAAGCTGAGTTGAATACAGAAAAAGCGGAAAAAGAGGTCGAAAAAACCGAAACCAAAGAAGAGGTAAAGGCAACTGAAGAGAAAAAAGAAGAAGTGAAGGCTGAGGTAGTTGCTGAAGAGAAGAAAGAAGAAGTTGTTGCCAAAGCAGAAGAAAAAGCTGCCGAGGAAGTTGCAAAAGAAGTTCCTGAAGTAAAAGAGGAAAAGAAAGAAGAAGTTAAAGCTGAAGTGAAAGTTCCTGAAGAATTCGATTGGGATTCAATCGGGAAAAAACATGAAGCTTATACTGCAGCAGAAAGAACAAGATTAGAAGATGTTTACAATGAAACTTTTAGTGCCATTGTTGAGCATGAAGTTGTAGACGGAACTGTTGTAGGAATGAATAACCGAGAGGTTGTTGTGAACATTGGATTCAAATCTGATGGTGTAATTCCTTTGAATGAACTTCGATATAATCCGGATTTGAAAATTGGTGATACCATTGAGGTATATGTAGAAAGTCAGGAAGATCCTAACGGACAATTGATCCTTTCACATAAAAAAGCACGTACTTTAAAATCTTGGGAAAGAATCAACGATTCTTACGAAAAAGAAGAAGTGATCAATGGTTATGTAAAATGTCGTACAAAAGGTGGTTTGATTGTAGATATCTTCGGAATCGAAGCATTCTTGCCTGGTTCGCAAATTGATGTTAAACCAATTCGTGATTACGATATTTATGTAGATAAAACAATGGAATTTAAAGTGGTTAAAATTAACCATGAGTACAAAAACGTTGTTGTGTCGCACAAAGCCTTAATTGAGGACGAACTAGAACATCAAAAAGCTGAAATTATTTCTAAACTGGAAAAAGGACAGGTATTAGAAGGAACTGTTAAAAATATTACCTCTTACGGTGTATTCATCGACTTAGGTGGTGTTGACGGTTTAATTCACATTACTGACCTTTCTTGGGGTAGAATCAATCACCCAGAAGAAATTGTTGAACTTGATCAAAAACTTAAAATTGTTATCCTCGACTTTGATGACAACAAAAAACGTATTGCTCTTGGACTAAAACAATTAACTCCTCATCCATGGGATGCTCTTGACGAAAACTTGAAAGTTAGCGATAAAGTTAAAGGTAAAGTTGTTGTTATTGCTGATTATGGTGCATTCATTGAGATTGCTCCTGGTGTTGAAGGTTTGATTCACGTTTCAGAAATGTCTTGGTCGCAGCATTTAAGAACTGCTCAAGATTTCTTGAAAGTAGGTGATGAGATTGAAGCTCAAATTTTAACATTGGATCGCGAAGAGCGTAAAATGTCTCTTGGAATGAAACAATTAATTCCAGATCCATGGTCAAATATTACCGACCGATATCCAAAAGATTCTAAACATACTGCTACTGTAAGAAATTTTACAAACTTCGGTATCTTCGTCGAATTAGAAGAAGGAGTAGATGGATTGATTCACATCTCTGACTTATCATGGTCTAAGAAAATCAAACATCCTGCTGAATTCACAAAAATCGGAGAGAAGATTGATGTAATCGTTCTGGAAGTGGATGAAGAAAACAGAAGATTAAGTTTAGGTCACAAACAATTAGAAGAAAATCCTTGGGATGTATTCGAAACTGTATTTACAATGAATTCAGTACATAGCGGTACCATCATTACAATGAATGATAAAGGTGCTGTTGTTTCATTGCCTTACGGAGTTGAAGGATTTGTTCCAGCTCGTCATTTAGCAAAAGAAGACAAAACAACTGCTAAAGTAGATGATACTATGGATTTCAAAGTAATTGAATTCTCTAAAGAAAGCAAAAAAATCATTCTTTCACATACTAAGATCTATCAGGATGTAATTTATGCTGAAAAAGCTAAAGAACATGCTAAAACTAAGAGTGCTGAGCGATCTAACCAGAAAGCTGTGAAGAAAATGGCTGACAATCTAGAGAAAACTACTTTAGGTGATCTTGATGCCCTTTCAAAACTGAAGTCAGAAATGGAAGAATCAGAAAAGAAAGCTAAAGCTAAAAAAGACGAAAAATAGAAATTATCTAATACCTATTGAAAGAGTCCCGACTTTAGTCGGGACTCTTTTTTATTTGTCACATCGAGCGTAGTCGAGATGTAGCAATTTATGATCTTAAGTTTAAACTTTACACAAAAAGTTAGGTAAGTTTTTCTTTTGGTTTTTTAAAGAAACTAACAATGCCTTCTGCGGTTACAGCGAGTGCTAAAACGGTGACAATTAAATTGACAACTTGTAAAAGTAAACTGCCATTATCAGAAAAATTTATTTGATTAATGATGGCCGCCCAAATGGTAACAACACCCATAAAAATAGCTGGAATTCCGGTAATTAACCATTTATACCCACCTTTTCTTTTTAAATAAATGGTGAGAACAACAAGAGCCAGTGTTGCCAAAATTTGATTGATGGTTCCAAAAAGTGGCCAAAGTTTTAAGGCTCCTTTGCCGTCAGCTCCTGTATTAAAAGCCAATAACATGGCGGTTCCAATCACAATGAAGGTTGAAAAATAACGATTCTGAAATATATTTTTCTTCTTGCTTTTACCTGTCATCAATTCACTGATGAAATATCTTTGTAGTCGGGTAGAAGTATCTAAACTTGTTCCGGCAAATGAAGCTACAAAAACACCCATAATCACGATGGCGATGCTTTTTGGAATGCCAGCACTTGCGATCATATTGGCAGAACCGATTACAAAAGCACTGATCTTTGATCCCAGTCCTTGAGCTGCTGCCCATGATGAATAATGGTTAGTCCATGCCTGGCTACCCATTAAAACTTCACCATTGCTATTTTCGTATCCTAAACCAATGCCTGCAGCTACTGCAATAATTACCAAGACAGCAAGTCCACCTTCCATCAGCATGCTTCCATAACCTACAAAAAGACTGTCTTTTTCATTGCTGATTTGTTTAGAAGAAGTGCCTGATGAAACGATGGCATGAAATCCTGAAACTGCTCCACAGGCGATGATAATAAATAAAAACGGCCAAATGGGTGGTGCTCCTTCCGGATGCAGATTAACAGAGGGTGCTACAAATTCCAGATCACTATAGAATGTTGAGGCTACAATCCCAATGATTAATAATCCCATGGCAATTAATAATTGATGGGAGTTGATTAAATCACGGGGCTGGAGTAGTTTATTAACTGGTAAAACCGATGCAATATAGGCGTAAATAAGTAAGATGATAGTCCAGATTCCGGTAGGAGGGATGCCCATAAATTCATTAATTCGGATGTGATAGTAATTACCAAGAATAACAGTTAGGTACATGATAATAACTGCTACAATACTCCATTTTAGTAAGTTCTTCCCTTTGTCAAAAACTATAATTCCTAAAGTAACAGCAATAGGAATCTCAAGCCAGACGGGTAAAACAGAACCTGGAAATAAGTCAAAAATAACAGCCATCACCATTCCCAAAATTGAGATGAAAAGCCAGAGCTCAAAAAAGCCAATGATAAAAAAGAAAACCTTTGTTCGGGGATTGATGTATTTTTCGGTAAACTTTGCAATAGAAACTCCTCTATTTCGGAGAGAAACAACGAGTACTCCAAAATCATGAACGGCACCGATAAAAATGCTCCCAAAGAAAACCCAAATTACTGCTGGTACCCAACCCCAAATGATGGCAATTGCTGGTCCAACAATCGGCCCTGTTCCTGCGATGGAGGCATAATGATGCCCGAAGACAACCTCTTTTTTTGAGGGAACAAAATCAATTCCATCTTCTTGTTCAATGGCCGGGACACTTGCTTCTTTGTTTAATTTGAAAATTTTGGTTGCGATGTATTTTCCGTAAAGGCGGTACATAAAAATGTAACCCACAAATACAGCTATCATGAGTAGAAAAGTTTGCATAGCAAAAAAATTAGGTTGTTATTCAAAGATAAAAAGAATTTGCTGATGTGCTGACGTGTCTGGTTTATCTTAAAGGAGAATAAATAACACTCGTTTCTGACAAGAACGGATTTGTTATTTTTTATTAGCCATGGGCTTTTCTTAGATCATTCATCTCTTTCTCTATGCTCTTATACTCTTCAAAGGTGTTGGTCTTGTCAGACTTAAAATTTATATGGTCTAATAGAGATTCATTTATGTCAATTTTATTCACAATATTTGGAAATGCATAGTGAATTGTTTGTGAGATCATAAATACTAAATCTGCAAGTAGTATAAACTCTTCTTCATAAATAGGCACGTTATAGTTTAACTTTTCTGAAAAATCATAGATTGGCTTCCCATTTAACCGATGGTTATGTGCCAAAATATTATTTCTTATTTTTTTTAAATCTTTCCATCTTTTTATCCTTTTATAAGCAGGTTTTGTTAATTTTTTAGCTAATAAAATTCTATCTCTTTCGATAGGGAATTTTTTTGGATTGAATTGATTTTCAAATTCATCTAAAAATGAACAACAGTATATTAATTGTAAGTCTTGGCAAAAACCCAAAACTGAGTTCGAGTAGGATGTCTTGTCATAGAAAGGATCGTTAAATTTTAACTGGAATAGATATGGTCGATTCATTACAGTAACTAGATTTGTGTTTGAAATCCATTTAATTCTTGTTGCTAAATGAAATAAAATGAGGATAGATGATTTTATATTCATAATATGAATAATTTAATTTTTTCATGTGAATTTTAACTGTAATTACCCATTACGTACTTGTATGTTTAATTAGTTTTTATCTATGCAGACTATATTTGTACTTCTCGCAGTGTAAGTTCAATTGTAAAGTATATTTACGATTTATAAAAAATAATATTTATTTCACTAATAGGGAGATTGAAATCCTTTATCAATAATCACATCCAGGCGGGAAGAACTTCATGATAAAGGTAGGAAATTATTTGATGATGTGTTGATGTGCTCATTGGATGATTTTTAATTGGCATTTCGATACTTTTCACTTCGTGAAAAACTCAATTCCCCAAGTGATGCACCCAGAGTGATCCCGAAGGGATCGTATCGAAGGGTGCACCATATTCTGGACATTTTTATATGCTTCGCACTCAATTCCTTTTTCGTGTTTGCACATTGAGTGAAGCCGAAGTGTGCTCGAGGATTTTCTTTTATAAACTGGGCATTTCGATACTTTTCACTTCGTGAAAAACTCAATTCCCCAAGTGATGCACCCAGAGTGATCCCGAAGGGATCGTATCGAAGGGTGCGCCGTATTCTGGACATTTTTATATGCTTCGCACTCAATTCCTTTTTCGTGTTTGCACATTGAGTGAAGCCGAAGTGTGCTCGAGGATTTTCTTTTATAAACTGGGCATTTCGATACTTTTCACTTCGTGAAAAACTCAATGCCCCAAATGATGCACCCAGAGTGATCCCGAAGGGATCGTATCGAAGGGTGCAGTGTGAATAAATTATTTTACAAGTGCATCATACATAATCTCAATCGGATGCAATGCAATTTTCCCTGTCCCGTCTTTAATTTGATGTCGGCAACTGGTGCCGGGAGCCGAAATAATGGTAAATTCATCAGCTTTTCTGACTTCGGGAAACAAAACCAATTCACCAACTTTCATTGAAAGTTCGTAATGTTCTTTTTCGTAACCAAAGGCGCCCGCCATACCACAGCAGCCCGATTTAATTTCTGTTACCTCATAGGATTCAAGGAAGCTAAGCATTTCTTTGGTTGGGCCGGTTGAAGCCAATGCTTTTTGATGACAATGACCATGGAGTTTGATTTTTTGCTTTTCTGTTTTAAATGATTCAGAAACGATGTTGCCTTTCTCAACTTCTTTCATAAAAAATTCATCAAACATAAGCGCATTTTTCCCCAAGCTTCTGGCATCCTCAACCAATTCCTGATCAACCAATTCTGGATATTCATCTCTAAAACTAAGAATACCTGATGGTTCAATTCCTATGAGAGGGTGATCTTCGGATATGAGATCTTTAAGTAGTTCTACATTTTTTGTCGCAATTTTTTTAGCGGTTTTAATTAAACCTTTAGAAAGGAAAGTACGACCACTCAAGGCATGTTTTGGGATTTCAACGCGATATCCCAGTTTGTTTAAGAGTTTGATCGTTGCAATTCCAACATGGGTGTCGTTATAATCTGTAAACTCATCTGCAAACAAATATACTTGTCCAATTTCCCTATTTAGATCCTGATTGTATTTTTTAGCAAAAGATTTTAGGGTGACTTTTGAGAGGGTTGGAATACTCCTTTTTGGGGCAAATTTCAGCGTTTTCTTTAAAAGTAAAGAAGTAAAGTGATTGGTGACAAAAAAGTTGAAAATACCCGGGATAATTGAGCCTAATTTGTTAAAGGTATTAATGTAGGCAATAGCTCTTGTTCTTAATGGAATTCCGTTGCTTTCATAATAATGCTGCAGAAACTCAGCTTTGTATTTTGTAATATCCACACTTGAAGGGCATTCCGATTTACATCCTTTACAGGAGAGGCATAAATCCATTACCTCGTAAATTTCTTTGTGGTTAAATGGATTCTTTTTGTCTGAATGGGTGAGAAATTCACGCAAAATATTTGCTCTTGCCCGGGTAGAATTTTTTTCATCACGGGTAGCCATAAAGCTGGGGCACATTGTGCCACCGATGATCTCTGACTTTCGGCAATCGCCCGATCCATTGCATTTTTCAACAGCGCGCATCAATCCCTGATCTTTGGAAAAATCGAAAGTAGTTTCGAAGGTTTTTGTTTTTACTCCCGTTTCATAACGAAGACTTGTATTCATGGGAGGTGTATCCACAATTTTCCCCGGATTAAAAATGTGATCAGGATCCCAGGTGTTTTTGATTTGTCGTAAAAGTTGATAATTTTTTTCGCCAATCATCATCGGAATAAATTCACCTCTTAATCTTCCATCGCCATGTTCACCGCTTAATGAACCCCGGTATTTTTTGACGAGTTTGGCTGTTTCGAGTGCCACGGTATGAAAAAGCTCAACCCCTTTTGCTGTTTTTAGGTTTAAGACAGGGCGAAGATGTAACTCACCCGTAGCCACATGCGCATAATAAACACATGATAAATGATGTCGTTTTAATAATTGATCAAATTCTTCAATATAATCAGGTAAAACTGCAGGATTTACGGCCGTGTCTTCAACAACAGGGGCAGGCTTTTCATCGCCCGGAATGTTGGCCAATAATCCCAATCCGGCTTTTCGTAACTGCCACACTTTGGGGATGTCGCCACCTTCAATTTTCGGAAAATGATAACCCAGGTTTTCGGCTTTAAGATCTTTCTCAAGTTTATTAGCTCGGTCTCTTAAATCATCAATTGATTCACCGGCAAACTCAACAATGAGAATGGCTTTTGGGTCACCCTTTAAAAAGAAGCGATTTTTTGATTGACTGATGTTGTCTTTTGTACATTCCAATATGATGCTATCCATCAACTCTATTGAAGCAGGATTGTGTTTTAGTGCAATTATATTTGCCAACAATGATGCTCGGATGCTTTTAAAATGGATGCAAGAAAGGAGCTTTGTTTTTGGAGGAAGAGGAACCAGGTTTAATTTGATTTCTGTGATAAAAGCGAGGGTACCTTCTGAACCGGCAATGATTTTTGAAAAATTGAAGTTCTCTTTTGAGTCAGAGAAAACATTAGAATCCAGCAAAAGATCGATAGAATAGCCTGTATTTCGCCTTTCAATATCAGGGTCGGGAAATTCATTCCTGATTTCATCCTGGTTTTTCTGATCAGAAAGAATGGTGTTAATCTGCTGATATATTTTATTCTCGAGTTGGTCGCCTTCGCATTTCTTTTGAAATTCAGATTTGGTCAGTTCTTTAAACTCTACTTCTGAGCCATCGCTCAAGATAGTCTGAACAGACAAAGTATGGTCTCTGGTACTTCCATATAATAAAGAATGAGCCCCACAGGCATTGTTTCCAACCATGCCTCCAATCATGCAACGATTGGCTGTGGAAGTTTCAGGGCCAAAGAAAAGATTTTTTGGTTCGAGGAATTTGTTCAACTCATCTAAAACCACTCCCGGCTGAACACGAACCCAATGTTCTTCTATGTTCACCTCAAGTATTTCAGTCATGTATTTAGAAACATCAACCACAATTCCTTTACCTACAACCTGCCCTGCCAATGATGTACCTGCTGTTCGAGGTATTAGCGATAAGCGATGCTGATTTGCAAATTCAATGATGATTTTTAAATCACTATTGTTTTTTGGTCGTACAACTGCCAGAGGTAATTCTCGGTATGCAGAAGCATCTGTGGCGTAAAGGGTTCGTGTAACATTATCCAGGAAAATATCTCCCTCGAATTGTTCCTGAAGTTGAATAAACTTTTCTTCCATAATCGTATGCTATTCCTTTTCTTCTATTCCTATTTCTTTTTATAGAAATCTGTGCTTTCAAAAATTTTATCGGCAGATTTTGCTATAAAACCCGAATATAACTTCCCGTCTTTATCGGCATATCTTTTTGCAAATTCATAATAGCAACCCGGAATATCAAAAATACCTTCCTTAAACTGAAGCTTGATCACTTCTGACTTAATGCTTGATTGTTCGAGAAGTTCAGCAGGCGTTCCTTTTATTTCACCGCCCGAATTATTAATTATAAATCCATTTAATTTAAGAAGGTCATTCACTTTTTCAATCGAGTCGTATTTTTTTAATTTATTTACATTAATGGTAAAATGATTGGCCCTAAATCCAAAAACGTATAACCATGCCGCATATTCAGATTCAACTCTAAGTTTATTGTAAATTTCAAACTCCGGGATATCCCAAATTCTGCCTTTAAAAAGCAGGTCATTAGTTTTATACGCTTCGTCAGAAACCGATTCGATGGTTGCTTTCACTGTTTGTTGAAGACCTTCACTAAATTCTTTCAACTTCAGTTCACTGATAAAGACTCTCGGTGCGTCTTTATCTTCACTATGCTCGTAATGTTTAGCAAATAAATGTTTTTCTACAAAATGATATTGTCCTTTTTCCTGGTATCCGGCCTCAATGAAAGGTTTTGATAATACTTCTATGTTTATGATCGGATGGTCGAAGGTTCTGAACGCAATATGATCATTTAAAACTTGTTCGCGTTTTTTGGTAAATAAGTCTTTAACTCTTTGTACAGATGGGTTTAAGTAAGCATAGTCTTCCCAAAGTTTCATGAAGATTTGGTCTAGTTCCATAGTTTTAAAATAAAGTTTCTAATATAGCTTTAATTTCTGCTTCATCGTTGAATCTTGGCGAGGAATGCAGGCGAGATTCAATTTCATTGGATTCATGCCGAAGGCCAATTAATGACTCTCTCATTTTTAGTTCAAAAGTTTTATTTAATTTTTCAGTAGTAAAAATAATATCTTTTATAATTCCATTCTTAACTTTCAGATTAATTTGGGTTCTTATGTCTTTGAAATGAAATTCTTTTTTTAGTATATATTTGGGCGAATAAGCGTAATTCCATTCCCATTGTGAATACTTTGTTTTTATCAGCTCATTAATTTTGTTTTTATCATGTTCACTAAAAGTGTAGTAACTTGCTTTTTGATCTGATTTTATTATCTGCTCCAATATTTTCTCCCTAAATTGGTTTATGCTAATAGGTCCACTTAAAAAATCGCTAATATTGGCTACAATACTACGGTTTGATTGTACAGATTTGTCAGTAAAATTTTTGGTTGGTGCTAGGATGGCTTCATTTAGTTTGTTCAAATCCGATGAAAAGAGTAAAGTCCCGTGATGTAAAACACGATTTTTATATACGTGTTCTGCATTTCCAGAAATCTTTTTACCCTGAACGCGTAAGTCATTTTTGCCTTCAAATTTAGCTTCAATAGATAAATGCCTAAGGGCCTTAATAATGGGTTGGGTATAAGCCTCAAAATTAATGAGCTCATTTCTGTTTCCGCTTTTAATAAAACTGAAATTGAGATTACCTAAATCATGGTAAACCGTTCCACCGCCTGTAATCCTTCTGATAACAGGGATGTTTTTACTTCTAACATATTTTTGGTTGATTTCAGCCAGTGCATTTTGATGTTTCCCCACAATAATTGAGGGTGAGTTTTGCCACAACATAAATATATCTCCCGATAGTTCTTTTAAAACATATTCTTCAGCTGCAATATTGAAATATGGATCTGTTTCTTTTCGCGAGATATATAACATTAGTTTTGTTTTTTTGCTCTGTTACACAAAGCTATGAAACGTGTTCGTTAATTGACAGAATAAAAACAACTATTTTCTCTTAAGTTGAATCAAGTCAGTTTATTATTGTTAAATTAGGCTTGTTAATGTATAAAAGAAATAATTATGAAGAATATAAAATATGTATTAATCTTGATTTTATCGATTACTTGTGGATCATGTGAAGTCTTGCAGCAAGCAACAGAGCTAACTTCATTTGTTCAGTGTAAATTTAAATTGAATAATATTGAGAACCTGAAAGTAGCCGGGGTAGATATTCAAGGTATTAAATCCGTTTCTGATTTAGATATTTTTGATGCTGCGAAACTAACCGCTGCCTTATCGTCAAATGAATTTCCTTTGAGCTTCATATTAAATATTCAGGTTAAAAACCCGAATCAAAAGCAGGCGGCTATGAACCGCTTAAATTGGCAACTGTTTATCGATGAAACAGAAATAACTGAAGGTGTTGTAACCCAACGTTTAGAAATTGAACCAAATCAGATTGGAAATCTCCCATTGCAGCTAAATGTAAATTTGAAAGATGTGTTCGCCAAGGAATCAGGGAGCAGCTTATTGAACCTGGCTTTTAATTTAGTTGGTTCTGGTAACCAACCAACCAATATTAGTTTAAGAGCGAAACCAACAATTTTGGTGGCAAATCGGGAAGTTGTTTATCCCGGATATATTACGATTAAAAATGAATTTAATTAGTTTGCTTCTTCTTAAGGTCTGATCTTCTGTCGAGCAGCCTGTTTATCTGTTCGGTAGTTAATCCACCTTTATTTAATTCCGAATCAATAATTTTTATTTCATCTTTTATGCTGCTTGGTTCGGGTGTAATTAATACTTTTTGAGGTGTTGAAGCCTTTTCCTCAATTACTTCATCAGCTTCTTCACCAAGTTGTTCTTTTAATTGTTTTACAATGTTTTCAATCATCAAATGAACAGGAGCTCCAAACTGACTGAGTAATTGTTCAGACAGGTCACCTTTTATCTCATCGTAATTTTGAGCTAAAAGATCAAAATTTTGAATAAACATTTTATCCACCCCCGGCAGATCTTCTAAAACACTTTTATCTTTAATTTTTTTGAATAAGCGAATGAGCTCATCCATGTTTTTTTTAAACGAATTATGTAATTCTTCATCCATCTGCACTAAATATTAGTTTCTATCATTACAAAATTATAAACAATATCTGTTCCAGAACAAATATTCACAAAAAAAGCTGCCATTCAGGCAGCTTTTTTTGTCTGTAAAATAATATTTTAGCCTAGCAACCCGCCTTGTTTATAGATCTTTAATTGAGCATCATAAAACTTATTAATGTGTGAGCTTTTATTGTTGGAAAGGTTTGTGATTTTTCCATCTGTGAAATTAAGTCGGATGTGATCTCCATCTTTCAACTCAATTTCTGCAATAATTTTAGGATCATAAGTTAAAATTGGGAAGGCTGCATTGATGGCATTTCTTTCATAAATAGCACCATATGATTCTGCCGCAATGCACTGAATGCCTAGAGCTTTAAAGCAATCAACAGCTTGCTGACGGGAACTTCCAGCACCAAAATTTTTGCTGGTAATTACAATGTCGCCCTTTTCTGCTTTTGTGGCAAAATCTTTATAACCTTCAAGATTGTCGAAAGTATATTGCCCCATTTCGTTGATGTCGGTAATGGTTAGGTAGCGATTGTGAAAAATCATATCTGTATCAATATCGTCTTTCAAAATCATCCAAACTTTACCTTCAACCTCTGTGACCTCATTTCCTTTTTCTGCATTCTTTGTTGCAGCTTTAAACTCTTTTTGTCCTTTGGTAAACTCTGAAGGCTGTAGAGGTAAGTCAGTAGGATCTGTTAAATAACCAGCAATTGCTGATGCAGCTACCACTGCAGGCGATGCCAAATAAACTTCACCTTTACCTTGTTTTCCTGCGAAGTTTCTGTTTCCGGTACTTACTGTAACTTCTTCAGGCCCGTTTTGACCAACCTGTCCTGCGGCACAACCTGCACATCCAGCATTAGAGACAAGTGCACCTGCATCCTTGAAAGTATGAATTAATCCTTCATTTAAAGCTTGTTGCCATACTTCATCTGTTGAAGGAACAATTTTAAGAACAACGCCCGGAGCAACTTTTTGATCTTTTAAGATGCTTGCGGCAATTCTGAGATCTCCAATTCTTCCGTTGGTACAACTTCCAATAAATGCAGAGTCAATTTTCGTTTTCTTAACAGAATCTAAATGGGTGTCGTCGTGTGGATGCCCTGGCTTTGCCACCATGGTAACAAATTTTGACATGTCAATTTTAAACTCATTGTCATAAATAGCATCATGATCAGCTGAGATATAATCTGTTTTTAATCCACTTCTGTTCTCAAGTTCTTTAATAATTTTTTCATTGGGTGTAAAGAGGATGATAATCGCACCCATTTCTGTAGCCATTGATGAAATGGTAATTCTCTCATCCAGACTAAAATTTTCAACTTCATCACCATAAATCTCAACGGCACAACCCAGTAATTTATTGGCGCCAAAAATGGAAAGTAGATTTAAAACGATGTCTTTAGCTGAAATATTTGAGGGACGTTTTCCTGTTAGATTGATTTTTACAGATTTTGGAACTTTAAACCAAGAGTAACCTTTAGCCCATGCCGCTGCAATATCCTGATCTCCCATTCCTTGACCGAAAGCGCCAATTGCTCCCATGATGTTTGCATGTGAATCGGTTGATACAAAAGTCCCACCGGGCTGAATAATCCCTTTGTCAATGGCAATATGCGTTCCAATACCTGCATTTACGTCATAAATTTTGATGTCGTTTTCACGGGCAAACTGCCTACAAAAATGTTGATTTTCTGCATATTTTTGATCGGAACCACCCGGGTTACAATCAAAAGTGAAAACTGTTTTTGAAGGATCTTCAACCGTTAGTCCGTTATTGATAATGTTTTTTACAACATTTGCTCCGCCAAAGTCTCTGGCAACCCTGGCATCAATTTGTATGTCGACAATGTCGCCGGGTTTAACACTTTCGTATTCGGAATGATTGGCAATAATTTTTTCAATTAAGTTCATATCAGTTTAATTTGATCATGTTACTATTTAAATAAAAAGCCTCAAAAATACATTTGAGACTTTTTATCGTTAATTGTTTTTTTATCAGACAATGAGTCGGTCTTTAAAAGGTAAGAAGGTCATAAAATCAGCATGATGGACAACATAAGCTTCGGTTGTTCTTTTTACCAAATGTCCTTCACCTGCGTGAGCAGCGATGATGTGACAAACTTCTGCCGGAATTTCACACTCTTCAGCCAAAGAAACACCAGAGAAAGGATGGCGTAAATATTTGCCATAAGTTCCTTGAACGGCTTTACCATTTTCATCTAAAATATACTCCAGTAATTTACCAACATCTGCGAGTATGGCTCCCGAAATCAGAACGTCCATATTAACGGTTAGTTCACCATGATACATGTCATTGATTTTTTGACCTGCATCGCGGGCAATATGAACTACAGATCTTTTATGATCCATAAAAGTCACTTTTAAATCGGGTCCGCATAGTAAGGTAAATGGGATTTTCTTTAAATCATCTGCAGTTAGAACACTCCGTTCTAACGCTAATTCCCAAGTCTTTGCTGTTTTTAATCGAAGGCCTTCATCCTGAATCCAGTTGATTTCCGGCCATAATTCATAAACTTCCTGATTGGTCATGTTTTTTTATTTAAAGTTTAGAAATAATTGCATCAGCCATTTGCTGAGTTGAGGCTGCACCATTATTAATTACGTCTGGTCTTCCCGACATTTTTGCCATGTCGTAACTTTTCACTTTCCCTTCTAAAATAACTTCGGCAACTGCTTTTCTGATTTTTGCAGAAATTTCTTTTTCCTCTATATGATCAAGCATCATACAAGCTGATTCGATCATCGCAATAGGGTTCACAATAGATACGTCATAATCTGCATATTTTGGTGCAGATCCATGAGTAGGTTCGAAAACTGCAATACCATTATCTGGATTAAATTGTGCGCTACATGCGAATCCTAATCCTCCGATAAGTCCTGCAAATCCATCAGAAACAATATCTCCAAACATATTTCCTGCAACAATAACTCCGTAGTTTTCAGGATTTTTTGTGAGCCACATCATTTGAGCATCAATATTAGTATTCCAAAGCTCAATGTTCGGATAATCATTTTTTTGAATTTCCTTGGCCATTTTGAACATCATTCCTGATGTTTCACGAATTACATTTGGCTTCTCACAAAGAGTTACAGATTTGTAGTTGAATTTCTTTGCATGCTCAAAGGCTGCTCTAAGAATTCTTTCTGTATGTTTTTTGGTAAAAATTCTTGTGGAAACAGAAATTTCTTCCTTGGGGCACCAGCTAAAGTTCTTTTTAAATTTTGGGTGTGACATTAAACCTTCATAAACTAAATCAGAAGGGTCACTCCATTCAACACCACCGTAAAGACCTTCAGTATTCTGACGGAATATTACCACATCCACTTCTGGTTCTTCAATTTCAGTGCCTTTTCCTCTTCTAATAAAGTTTAATGGGTTTCCTTTATAAGATTTACATGGACGCGCACAAATATCAAGGCCAAAATGTTGTCTTAAACCAACAATTGGGCTGGAATAAACCAAGCCTTTCTTTTGAAGTTCTGGTGATAGTTCTGCAAAAGCATCATCTTTTGGTTTTGAAGTAATTGCACCAAACAATGCAATTTTATGTTCTTCAATTAACTTAATGGTTCGATCTGGAAGTGGGTTTCCTTCTTTACACCAAAATTCCCATCCGATGTCACCTTCAACATAATCAGCATCAAATCCTGCTGCATTTAATACACGAATTGTTTCGTCTAATACAACCTTCCCGATACCATCACCAGGAAGTGCTACAATTGTTTTTGCCATTTTAGTTTTTTTACATTAAAAATCGATTCAAATACCAATTCAAAGATACTGAACTCTGATATTCCGGCTACTTTAAAAAATAATTTTTACTCATTCTAACTAACAGTTTTTTAATAAATTTGTAAATGAATTTTATTGCAATGACTAAATTTTTTAACAAACCCATCTTTAAACTAATTTCTGAAACTGCAGAATTTACAAATACTCCTGTTTGGGTGATTGGTGGCTATGTTCGTGATTTGTTATTGAAACGAAAATCAAAGGATATTGATATTTTGGTTTTAGGCAGTGGACTTGATTTTGCACGCACATTGGCTGAAAGAATCGACCCCGATATTTCTCCTAAATATTTTAAAAATTTCGGAACTGCCATGATTCGATATAAAGGTCTGGAACTTGAATTTGTCGGTGCCCGAAAAGAATCTTATCAAAGAAATTCAAGAAAACCTATTGTTGAAAGCGGGACTTTAGAAGATGATCAAAACCGGCGTGATTTTACCATTAATGCCATGGCATTGAGTTTGAGTAAAGACAATTACGAGGAATTGATTGACCCATTCAATGGAATGCAGGATTTACATGATCAGTTAATTAGAACCCCCTTGGATCCTGATATTACATTCTCTGATGATCCTTTGAGAATGATGCGGGCCATTCGGTTTGCATGTCAGCTTAAGTTTAAGATATTTGAAGAAACTTTTGAAGCCATAAAAAGAAATGCAGAACGTATTAAGATTGTTTCAAAAGAAAGAATCAATGAAGAACTGAATAAAATTATTTCGTCAGAAAAACCTTCTGATGGGTTCAAATTATTGGAGGAATCGGGGCTGTTAAAGCTAATTTTTCCTTCCTTGGTTGAATTGAAAGGATCTGAAATTATCGATGGTAAAGGTCATAAAAATAATTTCTATCACACCCTTCAAGTACTTGATAATATTTCGGAAAAATCTGATCATTTGTGGTTAAGATGGGCTGCTCTATTACACGATATTGCAAAACCCGCAACTAAAAAATTTGATTCGAAGGTTGGATGGACCTTTCATTCGCATGAATTTTTAGGGGCCAAGATGGTGCCTCGGATTTTTAGGCAAATGAAACTTCCATTGAATGATAAAATGGAGTATGTAAAGAAGATGGTTTTACTACATCTGCGACCCATTATTTTGGCCGAAGATATTGTTTCAGATTCAGCGGTACGAAGATTGTTGTTTGAGGCTGGTGATGATATTGACGATTTAATGACTTTGTGTGAAGCCGACATAACTTCAAAAAATCAAGCCAAGGTTCGAAGGTATTTGAAGAATTTTGAAGTGGTTCGTCATAAGCTTGTTGAAATTGAAAAAAAGGATCAGATTCGAAACTGGCAACCACCTATTTCTGGTGAAATCATTATGAAAACATTCAATATCAAACCCAGCAAGGTAGTCGGAATTATAAAAAATGACATAAGGGAAGCCATTCTTGATGGCGTGATTGAAAATGATTATGATGCTGCTTTTCAATTGATGTTAGAAAGAGGTAAAGAATTGGGATTGTCTGAACTAAAGTCAAAATAATGTTGCCCGAAAAAAAGGAACTCATTGTTATTGCTGGCCCAACAGCTGTTGGAAAAACTGATTTTGCCATTGATCTGGCAACACATTTAAAAACAGAAATCATATCAGCCGATTCTCGTCAGGTTTATAAAGAATTATCGATTGGAACTGCTAAGCCAGATGCTTCACAATTGGAAAAAGTTAAGCATCATCTTGTAGGACATCTTTCTATACATGATTATTATAATGTTGCAAAATTTGAAAGAGATGTTCTGTTATTACTGGATAAGCTTTTTGTGAAGCATGATCAGGTTGTGATGGTTGGGGGCTCTGGTTTATATATTGATGCTGTTTGTAATGGTATTGATGAATTGCCAGATGTGGATGAGTCATTACGGAATGAATTAAACACTCTATACAAGTGTGAGGGGATAGAAGCCATTCAACAAAAATTAAAATTGCTTGATCCGGAGTATTATGAAATCATTGATCAGTCAAATCCAAAAAGATTAATCAGGGCGTTGGAAGTTTGTTTAGCCACCGGTAAGAAATACTCGCAACTAAGAACCAACACCCGAAAAGAACGAAATTTTAAGATTCAACAAATGGTTTTAAACTTAGATCGCCCAATCTTATTTGAACGTATTAATAAAAGGGTTGATATAATGATGGAAGAAGGATTGTTGGATGAGGTTAAAAGTGTATTCGAATTCCGGAATTTGAATGCGCTGAATACGGTTGGCTATAAGGAATTCTTTGAGTATTTTTTGGGTAAATTAACTTTAGAGCAGGCCATTACAAATATTAAAACAAACAGCAGGCGATATGCCAAGCGTCAATTAACCTGGTTTAGAAAAAATCCGAATTATAAGTGGTTTTCTCCCAATGAACTGGATCAAGTCATCGAAGTAATCTCTTAAACGGCATGGAACTCAATTAAACCCTGCATGGGGTTTTTGTAAATTCCAGCTATTTCGATTCCGTGAAATTTAGCAACATTTTTTAATTCATTAGCAAAAATAAAAGCAATCGATCCAATAAATTTAAGCGGATACATTTGATAATCAGGATATTTGCAAATGTTCATTTTAAAAAAGTCGTCGAAGGAAGAATTGACAATATTCAAGATTGAAGGTGAATCAAGATTGTCATGCATAAATGGAGCAAATGAAGCAAAGAATTTAATGGGGTTGCCGTCATTATATACTTGTTTCAGAATATATTCAAAGGAGTAATTGAAATGATTGTCAAATTTTTGTTTGATGTCGTTATCAAGTTCTTCTTTTAAATAAGCATTGATGAGTCGTTTACCCAAATTGCTTCCACTTCCTTCGTCACCGAACATATAACCAATCGAAGCGATATTGTGTGTTATTTTGCCTTTTTGGTAAACGGCTGAATTTGATCCCGTTCCTAATATTCCGGCTATTCCCTCATTATTCCCAAACAATGAACGTGCAGCACCCAGTAAATCATGATCAACAAAAATTGATGCATTTTTAAAACTTGGTTTCAAGGCATCAATAATAACTTTATTGTTTAAATCTGTTGAACAGCCTGATCCATAAAAATAGAGATCTGAGATGTCGAAAGTATCTATATGAGGGATCAAATCAGATTTAATCATTTTTTCCATTACATCAGAAGTGAAATAGTAAGGATTAAATCCCATTGTCTCAATTCGTTTCAAAATCTCATTTCCTTGACAAACTACCCAGTCTGTTTTACTAGAACCACTATCAGCAATGATGTACATATGTGTTTATTTATTAAATAATCAAAGTTAACAAATGTTGGGTTTTTCAGGACTTCTTTAAGTCAAAATAGAATTAAATGTTAAAATTTCATAGATTTGTGGGACATTCCCAAAAAAAAGGTATAAAGAAAAGAACAGTGATAAAAATTTCAGAAGCAGAAATTATTCGCGCATTCAAAAAGAATGACCATTTGTTCTTAAAAGGGTTGTATGCGAAATTTTTACCTGTAGTCGAACGTTATGTTGGTTTCAATAATGGAAATGATGATGATGCTAAAGATTTGGTTCAACAAGCTTTGGTAATCGTTTTTCAGAAAGTTCGATCAAATGAATTTGAGCTTAGTTGCTCTTTTAAAACTTATTTATACTCTATCTGTAAAAATTTATGGTTAAAAGAGCTAAGAAAACGAAAGATTCAAAAGAAATCAGCCCTTGATCCAGATGAAATTGAAAAGGTAGAGTTTGAAATAGATTTTGAGGGTGAGTACTTGTTTAACCAACAATATGTTTTATTTAGATGGCATTATCTAAACTTGAGCGAAATTTGCAAAGGCTTAATTAAGATGAGATTAGCTAGAGTATCGTACGCTGAAATTGCTGAGAAATTAAAATTTAAGAGTGAAGAAGTCGCAAGAAAGAAAAAATATAGATGCAAAGAGTTATTAGTTAATCGAATACAAAATGACCCCCGCTATAAGGAGTTAGAAGAAGATGAAAAGTAAATCCAATTATTCTGAGTTGGTCCAAAAATATCTTGCTGATGAGATGAGCAAAGAAGAGATTGTATTGTTTAAATCAAAATTAGAACAAGATCAGTCTTTAAGGAAAGAACTGGATTTTCATCAAAGGCTTGATGATGTTCTGATGGATGATGAATTGAGTCATTTCAAGGTAGTGCTTGATAAAATACACCAAGAACTTAAACCTGGGCGCAGCAAAAAGTACGATCTTTATTCTCGTAAGTGGTCATTGGTTGCAGCTTCATTATTGATATTGATTGTAGTTAGTTTGGTTTTCTTTTGTGAAAGCGATGTTTGGTCAAAAGATGGTGAAATATTTGATAAGTATTATTCCAGATATAACCCGCAAAATGTTGTTCGATCGCATACTGGTTGTTCCGGGCATGAAGAATATCTAAGTGCTTTGGAGTTGTACAATAATGAGAAGTATTCGGAAGCAAAACATGCATTTCAGAGGATAATAGGTGAGAAGCCTAAAAATATTGGTGCAAAATTTTATTTAGGAGTAACCCATATTGAATTAGGTGATACTGAAAATGCCATTAAATACTTCGATGAGGTGATCAATTCAGGTGACCTTTTTTATATTGAACATTCTCAGTGGTATAAATCTTTATGTTTTATAAAGATGGATAATGAAACTGAAGCAATGAAGCAACTTGTGATGATCTCAGGTAAGGGTGGATTTTATCAAAATAGAGCCGATGAGATCATATCGAAAATTAAATAATCTTTTTTCTGAAAATAATAAGCAAGCATAAAACAATTAATATGGCTGTAAGCCAGAAATAAGTGTGCTGTCTTTGCATTAACTCAAGTTCTTCCGTATCTCCGATTAAAACATGTGAGGCCCAAAAATGAGGATGTGTAAGAATTGGATCAGCGTTTTGAATAAATTCATTCTTTGCCATTTGCAAGGCAACTGATTTTGAGAATCCATCTGCCAGGTGTTTATAAAAGAAACTCATTAAGTCAGCACTGGCCAAATCATCAACAGACCATAATGTTAAGACCAAACTTGGGCAACCTGCGAACATAAATCCCCTGGCCATACTCATAACTCCTTCGCCCTTTTTTAGTTGGCCAAAACCACTTTTACATGAACTAAGAGTAACCAATTGTGCATTGAGTTCAAGATTGTATATCTCGTAGGTGTTAAGCAGGTTGTCTTCTTGATTATTGGAGACACTGTCTGAAGGCGTGAATACCAATTTTGAAAACATGGGGTTCTGGTTGTCGATGATGGTATGCATAGCAAAATGTAATATGGAATAATCTTTAGCCAGTAATTTAAACTTTGCTTCTGTTGCATTATGCGCTCTTAGAATTGTACTTTTTATTGAATGATTAATATTCTCAACCTCTTTTTTTGCAGCAGGTATAGGTGAGAGCCTTTCCCTTTTCGGTCGTAGATTTTCTTGAAGTACGAGGTCTTCATAATCTATAGTTTCATCGTAAGAGGGAACAATCGAAAGTAGGTTTTTCTTGGCAGTTGTAGTCTTATTTTGATCAAATAACCATTCTGTAGAATAAGCATAACTAATGGGGTGGCTTTTAACGAGATAATCCAGTTCTCTGTAGTTATTTGATTCCTTGTTTGATTTTGTTAAAAAGGTCTCAAATGGAATTTGAAGAAGAATCTTGTCAGGGATGATAATCAGTTCTTTATCTTGGATAAGAGTTTCTGTTTGCCCTAAACATAGTTGGTATAGATGATAAGCATTTTCTTTATATTGATTAAATCTGGAATTGTCAAATCGGGTAAATACATTGTTATTAAAGAAAGATTTATACCATTCAATACGTTCCATTAATTTATTATCTATAGGTACTGAAATCACTTTGAATTGATCTTTGGTAATGATAAATTTGATGAGGATGGTATCAGAAAGGTAGTATTCTAATACTGCCTGATTTTTAGAAATCAATTGTTGCAGGGAGTCCAATTTTAAAAAACGATTCTGATATTTTAATTCATAGTATCTATCGTAATTATTTTCTAATTCATTTGTAATAATATCGATACTCTGATCTACATCAAACAATTCTTTAATCAGCTCATCGGTACTTTTATTCTGTTGTTTTGCTTTGTAGATTTCACCATTCAACCTGCTCTTTTTAATGTTTAGTTCTTTTTCTTGTGCTAAAATAGCATCTGGTACATTTCCTGATATTTTAGCCCCTTCTTCATTTAGCATTCCGTTAAGGGTCGATAATTTACTTTTTTCCACAAATTCATAAGCCCGTTTCAAGTGGCTTTTATCATTGGTCAAATGGTATAAACTAAATGAACTAGAAATCAAATTGGCATAAACTTCTTCAGATTCTTCATTAATTTTAAGCTTGCTATCCATTGAAGTGTATGAATTGCGAATGTGGTCGATTGCTCTTGCTGTCTCAATTAGTGAGCTTTGTGATAGTTTGTAAAAGTAGATTTTTCTTTTCTCGCTTATTTCCTGTTTTGCTTTTAATAATAATGCATTTGACTTATTCTGGATGGTTTTGAAATACAAGATTTTTGAGATGGAGTTTTTGACGGTTGGACTTTGTTCAATGGAGGTTTCTGAAAACTCGAGATCATTTGTTATTAGAGCTTTTTGGTAGTAGAATAAGGCAGAATCAGGATTGTTATCATGTTGAATTTTAGAATTTGCTATTAGGTTGTAAGATTGGGATATCTGATGATATCTCTCTCCAAATATTGATTGATATCTTTGAATAGCCTCCCTCAGAATTTCCATTCCGGATTGATCTTTTAACTGAAAGAGTTTAAATCTTCCATATAACCTTAAAAAATCAATTTGATGGCTTGGGGTAATTGATTCTTTATGCTTTTCAAGCAGTTCGATGGATTTCTTATAATACATATCTGATAACTGCAAAGAATCAAGTCCCAGATATACAACTGCCAAAGCCTGATAAGAGTATATTAAAGAAGAAGCATTGTTCTTCGATTCAATCCTGATGCTTTTTTTAAGGTACTTCAAAGCTTCCTGAGTTTGCTCTAGCCTATTTAGTGAGGTAGCCATTGAGCCATATATATAAGAAAAATATGGGTATTCAGGATAATTGGCAGTTTTGTAATTATCCAGAACTTGTTCATAATAGCGAACTGCCTTATCAAATTGCTGGGACTTATGGTAAATGTCACCTATGAGTTTGTAAATCAAAATACCTTCATAAATTGGGCTTTTATTGTTGATAAGTTGAGTTGCATAAATTAGTTCCTTGAGAGCTTGCTCAGAGAAACCGCGGTTATGCAGAATGTAGTTTTTATTGTAAGCATTTTTTATTAAATAAGTTGTATCAGGAGTTTCAATGTTTTTTAGAACATGTTCTGATTGTTTGATGTAATGAAGGGCAGAGTCGTAAATTTGAACCATTCTGTAGCTGGTACTTAACTGGTCATAAAGAAGAAGTTTCTGAGGATTTGTGTCTCCTTTTTCTCTTTTTAGAAGATTTAGAGCTGATTTGGCTGGTTCAATTGAGGACTCATAATTCCCAACAAAGAAATTTGAAAAGTGTAAAATACGTTGAACTTCATAATTCAATTCATTATTGTTGGTATTGAAATTGTAATAAATAGAAGAAGCGAGTTTTAAATACTTTAGGCATGAATCCTTATTTCTGGCAATTCTATTTAAATCTGAGAGGTAAACCAAGGATAGGTATTCAGAATCTTTATTGTTGTTAACTTGAAATTGATGAAGGGCATGGGTATAATAAGCCTTGAAAGAATCAATTCGTGTGTAAAAAATATTGGGATTGTTTTCACGGAAATATGTGGGCGATTTTAAGGATTTGCTATTGTATTCTTGCCCAAACGATTCATCAATACAAATTAGAGTCCATATGATTGATATGAATACATACAGGAGTATTTTATGGGCAGCCATGAAGGTGATTTTGGTTTCTGCTTCAGGTTAATGGTATGCTAATGTAAGGAATCTATTTGAATTGCTCTTTGAGAAGCATTTTATATTAATGAATTAAGATTGATTGTTCGAGATTGGTAATGGCTAGATTTTAAGTAACTTAGTAACCATAGAATGATAATCCTAATTATTAGGGAGGACAATTTGATTATTCTGGTATTAGAGATTAGAAATTATTTAGTATAGCGGAAGTCGAAAAGCTATTTTCAGAGTAGACAATATTTAAACCATTTGCCATGAATACTTTTGAAAGATTAAGGGTGATTAATCATGTTTTTCAGGTTGATCCCGATCCACCAAAACCGCCACCACCACCGCCACCTGATGGACCACCTAAGTTTGTAGAATAAAAAAAGAGGGGAATTAATTCCCCTCTTTTTTTATGAGTGTCTTTTTAGTCTCTTTTTTAATTGCAGGTAATCAATATAGTAGAGGATTTTTATCGAAAAACTATTTACAATTGGTGAATCAAAAGTGTGCCTTAAATTGCTAAAATAATTTTTAACAGAATTATCTAAAGACGCATATATTGAATTTTTGTACACCAATAGTATTTCACTCCCAGGTGCAAAATTCCAGGAGTAAACCATATCTATATTAAAAGCATTTATATTAAAATCATTATCATCAATAAATCCATTCTTTTTTAATGAGCCATCTGCTTTTAAATTGAAATAATCTTTATAATGAGCTCTGATAGAATAATGTCTTAATCTCAAACTAAGTGATGAAGTATTATTAAAGATGTAACTGGATTCGATGGTGTTGGTTATGGTTCTAACATCACGTTGTCCAAATATGATTACTTCTTCATTACTTACATTAACACTGTCATCAACATAACCATAGGAATTATTATCATACTTAACTTCTGCAGTTAATTTAATATTGAATTGATCATTGATCCTTACCCTAGGCGAAATATTAAGTCTGACAGAGTTTCTTGCTTTTTCAGATGTTCCATTAAACTCAGCCCTCAGGTCAACAGTAAAGGGTTTGCGATAATCAGGAGACAACCAGAAATTGAGATTATAATTTGATGGGCGTTTATAAATCCATCCATCAACTCTGGGTTCAAAGTGATCTTCTGCCCCTACCGGTTGAAATTCAGTTCTTAAACCTATTGAAGCGAAATTTCGCAGGGTAGATCTCGTCGTGGTACTAATCTTAAATGAAGAGAATTCTCTGGGAAGATAAATTGAGGAATATTCGAAAGAAAGATTATTAAATAAATTCATGACTTTCCAGAAAGGACGAAATTCATTATAATCAAAACTTAAGCGATGATTGATCGTATTATTGGTTCGGAGATAACCTAAATCGTTATGGTCGTAGGTATCATTCATCCCGGATAGAGAGTAATTGTACTTAAATTTCCCGCTAATTTTACCGATGCTAATTCGATAACTGTGCCCAAATTCATTATCGTCATCCGGGTAATATTTCTGACTCAAATTAAATCGACCAGTAACGGCATAAAAATTATTTTTATCGGCAAAGCGAATTTCTGTTCCTGATACATTCGCCATGTATTCATCCTTGCCTCTATTTACATTGGTATTATAAAAAGTGACGTATGAATTATTCTTTAAGGCCTGATCTACAACAATCATACTGTAATTGGTGAAGGGCTGTGTTAGTATTTCAATTTCATTGCCCGACTCATCAATCACTTTTGCATAGGTGTTACTGGTCATCGCATTAAAAATTCCAAGACCTAAGCCCGATTTGGTTTTACCTGAAATCTTACTAGCATTAATCAATTGTGTTGCGTCGGGATTAGATAATATCTGCTCGTCATCATATTCATCCGAAACATCATCTTGATTAATGGGGCTGCTTCCAATTCTTCTTGAATAAAATATTTTATCCCTTCTGTTGAAGAGTTCTGTTCCTTCAGTAAAAAAGGGTCGACGTTCTTGATAATAAGTTTCAAAAGCTGACAAATTAACAATTTCATCGTCAGATTGTACCTGGCTAAAATCAGGGATTAAAGTCATATCAAGTGTGAAACTCTCATTTATTCCGAATTTGACATCCATTCCGTATCCATATGATTTGCCCCATTCACTACTTTCTCCACTATTTGCAATAGAACCAGAAACATATGGTATTGCTGATAAACGTAAAGGCGGAATTATATTACTGATACCTTCGGCTTGCCCAGCCTGAGTTGTGGTTCCTGATATCCCTTTATCCACAAAATTCCAGGAGTCTTTTTCTCGGTATCTTTTAATGTCCCTGAAAAAATTGATCCCCCATAGTTGAATTTCCTTTTTAGGAAATCTAAGTGCAGAGTATGGAATTCTCATTTCCACAATCCATCCATTATCAACAATTTTCACATGACTTTCCCAAACTGCGTCCCAGTTGGTATCAGGATGTCTTCCTGTTCTTGAAATTTTGGCATCATATTGCACACCTGCCGGATTAACAAAGAATCCATAGGTTGTTTTTGCATCATAAAAAGGATCAATATGAATTCCAAAATTATCGGAAATACCTAGTTCATCCCTTTTCGAAAGCTCATTCATGATGCTGTCGGGTGCGGTATCAAATAGCATGGCACCGATATATATGGCTTCATCATCATAAATGAATTTAACTTCAGATTTTTGAGAGCCAGGCGCTCCGTTATAAGGATCTACCTGCACAAAATCGGTGGCAATTGAAGCATCTATCCAGGCTTTATCAGTTAATTTTCCATCTATGAGAGGAACTTCTGTGGTCCTTTTAGCCTGAAGGGTTTTTCTTGAGATAATAGAATATGAAGGTAGGCTTGATATGACTGCTATTCCAAAAAATACAATTTTGATTAAAGTCTTATTCATATTCGCAAGTCGTATCAATTAAATAGTTAGAAATAAAATTTATGTGCAAAATTTCATAATGCCCTTATATTGCTGCAAATATAGCTCAAAACATGGCGTGAATTGTATAAATTTTTAGAGATATATGAATGGGAAATTCTTATAGACTTAAAAAGAATTTTTAGAGACGAAATTGATCTAGTTTAGATTGATAAATATTATAATTCTCTGCATCAAAGCATACAAAAAATATTAATTGTGGTTTTTGTTTTGTTTTTAGGTGCTTAATGACCTCATTAATGGCTATTTCGGCTGCACCCACTTTAGGAAACCTGTATACTCCTGTGCTTATATTTGGAAAGGCAATAGAATTATATTGATGTTGGTTGGCAAGTTCTAAACAACTTTGATAACAGCTTCCTAATAATTCAGCTTCTTTGTGCTTTCCTCCCTGCCAAATAGGTCCCACGGTATGTATTACGCTTTTTGCCGGAAGTGCATATGATTTTGTAATTTTTGCTTTTCCAGTATCACAACCATTAAGTGTTCTGCATTCTTCAAGTAACTCAGGTCCGGCAGCAAGATGAATGGCTCCATCAACGCCACCACCTCCCAATAAGCTATTGTTTGCTGCGTTAACAATAGTGTCAACTTCAAGCTTTGTTATATCCGTTTGAAGCAGTTTAATGGGCATGTTGTTATTCAACTATTGTTACGAATAATTGTGCGGTTTCGTATTTAATCACTTTTATCTTAGAGCCCTTTTCGATATACCCACTAAAAGCTGTTGCATCGAAGTATTCGCCCTCGATAATTACTTTCCCTGCTGGACGCAGATTGGTTTGAGCGATACCGGTTTTATGAATCATGCTTTGGTATTTAGTATCTGTAGTGCTAAATCCTTGGTCATGATCCTGTACAGCATCTAATGCCAGGTGACCAAATATAGTAGTTGTAAACATAAGCTTACTCAAATAAATTGATGAAACCAATGAAATAAAGAATGCAGTTATAACGATAAAGAAGGATTGAACCAAGCCATCAAAGTTAATCAACTGACCATCTAAAATTACAGAATCTACCATGCTCAGCGTTAATCCTGTAATGGTAAGAAGTATTCCTGAAATCCCGGCAATTCCAAAACCGGGGATGGCAAATATTTCAATGGCAATGAGTATGATTCCGACAATAAAAAGAACAATTTCCCAGTTTTCGGCCATACCTTCCAAATAGAGTGGGGCAAAATAAAGCAGGGCGGCACCAACTGCAGCAATGGATGGAAAACCCATACCCGGTGATTGTAATTCGAAATAGATCCCACCAATAATAATCATGATTAAAATTCCCGAAATGTATGGTTTGATGAGGAATCCGATCATCCGATCTAAAGAAGTAATCGTTTGTTCAACAATTTCATAGTCTTCTACCTCTGCCAGCTTTAAAACTTCTGTAATATTTTCAGCCATTCCTTCACAAAAATTGTTTTCAATGGCTTCGGAGGTTGTGAAAGTGAGTACACTACCAGTGTCAATTACATTTTCTATATATATTTTTGGATCAACCATTGCTTGTGCAATATCAGGATTTCGTCCTGTGGCCTCAGCCGTTGAACGCATCAACGATCTCATATATGATTGGTATTTGTCGGGCAAAGGTTTTCCACTTTGATCAACCACAGTTGCAGCTCCAATATTTGACCCTGATCGCATATAAATCCGGTCGCATGCAATTGAAATGAGTGCTCCTGCAGAGGCTGCATTATTATCAATAAAAACATATACAGGGATGTCAGACTGAAGAATGATAGTGCGGATAGAGTCTGCTGCATCTAAGGTTCCTCCATAAGTATTCATATGAATTAAAATAAGATCAGCATTGATACTTTGTGCTTCTTCAAATGCTTTTTTGGTCATTCTCCAACTTGGAGGTGCAATTTCTTCTTTAATGTCGAATTTGAAAACTTTTTGGGATTTAGTAGTTTGAGCAATAGAAAAGTTAGAAATGCCTACTAGAAATAGGATGATTAATATTGAATGTTTATAGAAACGTTTCATTAGCAGTTTTTTAGAAAGGTTAAAAGTATTATCCTTTATGCATTTTATTGTAAAGTTTTTTCCAGGCTCTTTGTTTCCAGTATTTTTTATCCCAATATTTTCCCCACCTAATATTGGTCCAAAGTCGCTCGTGCAGGTAGTAAATGGCAAGTTTAGCAACAACGTCAATGGAGGTGATAAAAGTGGCTGTTTCCAATACCTCGTTCATTGATTTTTCAGAATATCTTCTGAAGATTACAAAAGTAATCAGAAAGGTTGTTCCTGAGGCAATTATTCTCCAGCTAATGGCTTTCAAAATGCTACGAACAGGACTGTCTTTTTCATAAGTTGTTACGTTATCTATTTTGTCTTTCTCCATAAATTGGGTTTAATGATCAGTAAATACAAGTTTAATGCTTTTTTAAGATTTATGCAAAATGATTACTAACTGCTTGATATAATTCCTTGTAAACCTTGGTGTTGGCAGAAATCATTTCTTTTCCGAAGATGAAATTTTTACCGCCACTAAAATCAGAGTTTATGCCTCCTGCTTGTTTAACAATAAATGAACCTGCAGCCACATCCCATGCCTGAAGTCCATATTCATAAAAACCATCGAATCGCCCACAGGCAACATAAGCAAGATCAGCCGCAGCAGAGCCTAAACGTCTGACACCTCGGGTATGTTTCATGAAATATTTGAACAATTGAAGATATTCATCAAGCCGTCCATAATCATAATAAGGGAAACCTGTGGCAAGCAATGAACTGTCAAGTTTTATAGAATTTGAAACCCTAATTTCCTTATTGTTGAGGTAGGCTTTATCTCCTTTCCATGAATAAAAACATTCATCCTTATTTATTTCATAGATCACACCCAAAACAATTTCAGATTTGTATTCCAGAGCAATGCTGATACAAAAGATTGGAAGTCCATGAATAAAATTGGTGGTGCCGTCCAGAGGGTCAATTATCCAGTTAAATTCTGCTTTTTTCTCAATATTTGGACTTTCTTCAGCAATGAAACCCGCTTCTGGTATAAGTTGAGAGAGTTCTTCAATAAGCCTTTTTTCAGCTTCCTTGTCAACATAAGTTACCAAATTGTGGATGCCTTTATATTCAATGTCTCTTTCGCGAAATTGATTCATTTCATGACTTATGAATTGACCCACCGCCCGTGTGAGATTGCAAACCTGATTTGTGATGATTTTAAGATTCATCAAATAATTGTTTTTTTGTTTTCAGTTTGTGAGATTTTGTAAACAGAAAAATTCCAAGAATCCCAAGTATGATTAATAATACAGAGATGATTTCAGCCTGTGTAATTTCAGTATTAAAAATATGATAAGTTTCATTCACCCTGATTTTTTCGATGAAGAACCTTTCAATGCCATTCAGAATTAAATAAACAGAGAACAATACTCCGGGGGTTTTGAATCTCTTGCGGGTAAACCATAAGCCTAAAAAGAAAATAAAACAAACGGTGGTTTCATAAATGGGTGTTGGGAAGACCGTTTGTGCAAGACGGAAACAATGAGGACCGGTACAACCTTCAATCGGAATTCCCTGACTCAGTACATTGTGCGGATAATCGTATGCCCACATCCAATCCGGCAGGATTGAAAGCCATTCAGGTTTAGGAGCCAAATTAACAATGCCCCAGTCTCCATCGCCAGCAACCTGACAGCCAATACGACCTATGGCATAACCAATCATTAAAGCAGGTGCAACCGTGTCCGCCAATTCTGGCCAGGGTATTTTGTTTTTCTTGGCATAAATAATTAAGGTGATTGCAGCAACAATTAAGCCTCCATAAAAAGTGAGACCATTAAAAGACAGTAATGAGCCAATGGGGTCAGCCAAAAATTCATTAAAATTTTCTAGTTGATGAAATACTTTTGCCCCAATAATGCCAGCAATAGCCGCAATAAAAACCAGAGTTCCGGTAAGTTCATAGGCGTGTAATTCTTCTTCCTGCCAAATGGGTTCGTCTAACTGAGCTTTCTTATTTTTACGGTAAGATGAATAGGCCGAATAAGCCCCAAAGATCAGTCCTCCCCATATGTTCCCCTGAAGTGAGAATAAGAAATCGTTGGGATGTACTGTAAAGTATGAGTAATTGATGATGGCACCAATCAGCTTAAATCCTAAAATAAAACTTAAAACAAAAGGCAATATGAGTTGCTCAATTTTAGGTGCTTTGCCGATCAATCGTTTTTTTATCTGAACCGGAATCAATCCTAAGTTTTCTTTTCTCTTTAGTTCGTGATAAAGAATAATTGCTGCAACAATAAAAGCAGTTGCTACAAAAAAACCATAGCTTTGAATGGGTAGATTAATATGGGTTCCAAAAACATCATTAATAAAATCACTGATTTTAGGATACATAATCTGGGTTTAAAGGAATTCTATTAAAAAATCGCCATCATCATCAATCTCCGATAATTTTACTTTCTTTATTTTGTTAATTAAATTTGAATCGTAGGCTGTTTTAACCTTGATGTAATTCTCGCTAAATCCATGCATAAATCCTTTGTGGTTATCACCTTCGAATAAAACTTTGGTTTCAAAGCCAATGTGATCGTTATAAAATTTTAATTTTTTACGATCGGATAATTGATGAAGTTTTTGACTTCTTTCTTTAATGATTTGAGAAGGAACTTTGTTTTTGTTTTTTGAAGAAACAGTTCCAGGCCTGTCGGAGTATGAAAAAACATGAAGATAGGTAATCTCTGTATCTCTGATAAAATCATAAGCTTCCTGAAATTCTTCGCCAGTTTCTCCCGGGAAACCCACAATGACATCTGCTGCAATTAAGCAATGTGGAATAAGTTCTTTAATGGTTTCAACCCTATTCGCAAACAAAGAAGGAGTATACCTTCGCTTCATTTCTTTTAAAATTCGTTTACTCCCTGATTGCAATGGAATATGGAAATGAGGAAGATATTTGCTGGATTTTGATACATATTTGATGATGTCGTTTGTAAGTAAATTGGGCTCTATCGAAGAAATCCTAATCCTTTCGATTCCTTCAATTTGATCTAATTCCTGAACCAGGTCAAAAAAAGATTCATTGTTTCGTTTTCCAAAATCACCCACATTAACACCTGTTAAAATGATTTCTTGAATATCACTTGCGGCTATTTCTTTAGCAACCTTTAAGGTGTTTTCGATGGTGTTTGATCGACTTCTTCCACGTGCATATGGGATGGTGCAGAAACTGCAAAAATAGTCGCATCCATCCTGCACTTTCAGAAATGAGCGGGTTCTGTCGCCCGATGAATAACTGGGGTAAAATTCGAAATCAGTTTTTAAATCAGATGTAGAAATAACAGCTTTTTGTGGTTTTGCTGCATCAAGCATTTTAATTTGATCTAAAACCTTGAATTTATCATTGTTACCTAGGACCAAATCAACGCCATCCATACTTGCCAATTCGTCGGGGCTAATTTGCGAAAAACAGCCAATGATGGCAATTTTTGCATCAGGGTTGCGCTTATGAGCCTGTCTGATTGCAGCTTTGCATCGTTTCTCTGCACTGGCTGTTACCGTGCATGAATTAATTATGTAGACTTCTGCCTCATCCTTAAAATCAACAGATTCAAAGCCATCTTTGATAAATGATTTTGAAATGCTTGAAGTTTCGGAGAAATTGAGTTTACAACCGAATGTTTGAAATGCTACTCTTTTCATAAATACCCAAACAAAGATAATTTATTCATTTAACAATTAGGCCTCTGAAGTGTTAATATATTTTTGTAATAAAATGCCACCAATGATGAAAATCAAACCGATAATGGTAGAGCTTAAAATGGTTTCACCAACGGTTAAATGAATGAAAATAAGGGCCATAAATGGCGAGAGGTAAACCAGGTTGCTAACCTTAGCTGTATTAATTGAAAGCTTTAGTGCTTTTAACCAGAAAAAGTAGGTGATTCCCATCTCAAAAAATCCAATATAAACCGATCCCAAAAGAGCCTTGTTTGATGGAGGACTATATCCTCCTATAATGAGGCAGGTGATAAAAATATAAATGAACCCAAATACAAAATTCACGAATAGTTTTACGATCTCATCTCTTTTATCTTTAAGATTGATAATCCAATAAAGTGCCCAAAAGATGGCACTACCCGTAGCCAAACTTACTCCAAAAATATTGCTAAATTCTAGAGTGAGAAGATGACCTTCTGTCGAAATAATTAGGATTCCGATAAAGCTGATGATTATAGCTAAAATGCTTTTAAAGCTTATTTTTTGTTTTAAAATGGGGATGGATAAAAGGACTAAGGCTATGGGCCAGATATAGTTCAGTGTCCCGGCTTCCTGCGCTTTTAAAAGAGTATAGGCTTTGAATAAAATAAAATAGTAAAGAAAGGGATTTAATAGTCCCATGATGGCTGAATTCCTAAGATCTATCCATTTAAGATTTTTAAGTAGCTTGAGTTTTCTTTGCGTTATCAAGATGATAAACAGAATGATTAAGGATGCCAGACTTGCATAAAGTAAGAGCCAGGTGTAATCAATAAATCTCAAGGTAAGTTTAAATGCAGAACTCATGGTTGACCAAAAAAATATAGCGGTCAATGCAAATAGATATGCCTTGGATTGTTGTTTCACATTAGTTGATTTGAGCCCAGGATGGGAAAATATCAATCTCTATTCCAAAAATATAACTTCCCATAAAATAGGTAGCTAAGGTTATGATTATGGCGCCAATAATATTCAAAATAAACCCGGTTCTGGCCATGTCTGTAATGCTTATTCGTCCTGTTCCAAAAATAATTGCATTGGGTGGTGTAGCCACTGGTAACATAAAAGCCATAGATGCAGAAAGTGTAGCAGGTATCATGAATAAGAGTGGATTAATTTGTGTAGAAACAGAAAGCCCGGCCAAGACTGGCAGCAGCATTTCAGTTGTAGCTGTATTTGAGGTTAATTCTGTTAAAAAAGTCATCATTAGGGCAATGATAAATATGACCAGGATGGGATGTAAATTAGCGACCCCACTTAATTGGTCGCCAAACCAAAGCGACAAACCTGATTCAGCAAATCCACTGGCTAAGGCAAACCCACCACCAAACAAGAGAACAATGTTCCAAGGAATACCAGAGGCATCTTTCCAGTCCATGAGTTTGTTAGATGCTATACTTTTGGATGGGATGAAAAATAAAATGAGAGAAACTCCAATTGCAACCGTTCCGTCATTTAAGAAAGATGGATTTGAGAATAAGTTTGACCAACCGGGAATTTTAAAAGAACCGATGCTAATATCCGAACGGGATATCCATAATAGAGCTAAGGCTATAAAATTGATAAAAATAATTTTTTGCTCGTAAGTCATCGGACCTAAGTTTTTATACTCATCTCTGAATGTCGCTCGCTCGATGCCTGATAAATCTTTTTCTTTGGGTTTAAACAGTAGGTAAAGGTAAACCCAGCAAATAATAAAAAAGGCGATACTAATAGGAAGGGCAAAGGCCATCCAACTGGCGAAAGAAATTTCCGGGGCCTGGGGAAACATAATTTGAAAAATCCGAGCGAATGAAAGATTGGGTGGAGTGCCAACAAGGGTCGCGATTCCTCCAATTGAAGCGCTATAGGCTACTCCCAAAAATAATCCTGTTCCGTATTTTCCGAGTTTCTTACGATCAATATTTTCTTCTAATTTTTGAATGATAGAAAGTAAAATGGGAACCATCATCATGGTGGTGGCTGTATTCGAGATCCACATTGATAGAAATGCAGTGGCGAGCATAAATCCCAATAAAATGCGTGCGGGGCTAATACCGGTATACATTAATATTTTGAGTGCGATACGTTTGTGCAAATCCCATTTTTGCATGGCCAGTGCAACGATAAATCCGCCAATAAATAAAAAGATAACATGATTGAAATAAGTGGATGAGACATCTTTTCCGTCCATAACTCCAAGAATAGGAAAAAGAACGACAGGGATTAGCGCTGTGACTGCCAATGGAACGATCTCAGTAATCCACCAAATAGCCATTAATAATGCTATTGCGAGGGTATAGCTTACCTCAGGATGACCGGGCTCAAGATCTCCAAAAAATGTAATTCCGAAAAAAAGGGAGAGGCCTCCAAAGAGTCCAATTTTTCTTTTTAGGCTAAGAAAAGATGAATCTATTTGCATAAAATATGGATTGATTGTCAAATTTAGAAAAATTAGTCAAACATAAATTCATAAAGTTTTTTAATATGGTGACTTATTGGCCTTTATTCTTGCCTAAATGATTACTTTTGCATTTCAAATTTAAAAACTGATCATATGAGAAAACTAGGTGTTGTTGCATTTGGTGGAAATGCATTACTTCAAGCAGGTCAAAAAGGAACCATTGATGATCAAGAGCAAAATGCTTATGAGTCAGGAGAACGGTTGGTTTCTTTATTAGAACGTGATTATAATATTGTGATTACTCATGGAAACGGACCACAGGTCGGGAATATTTTATTAGCCAATCAGGCTGGAAATAAGATGTTTGGATTACCAGAGATGCCGCTTGATATCTGTGTAGCCTATTCGCAAGGGTTTATTGGCTATATCATGGAACAGCAATTGAGAAATGTATTGCTCAAAAAAGATATGGATAGAGATATCATCACCATCATTACTCAAATTTTGGTGAACAAGGATGACCCTGCATTTGAAAATCCAACGAAACCGGTTGGTCCATATTATACCAAAGCAGAAGCCACTAAAATTATGAAAGAGTCTTCTTCAAAATTTGCTGAAGATCCAAAGGGTAGGGGATGGCGAAAAGTAGTAGCTTCACCAAAACCATTGGTGATTTCCAATAAAAAATCAATTGAGCGTATTGCACGTGATGGTCAGATTGTAATTGCCGTAGGCGGTGGAGGTATTCCTGCATTTTATGTTGAGCCCAATAAATTGCAAGGTATTGATGCAGTTATCGATAAAGATTTGGCATCTGCTTTACTAGCATCTCAGATTAATGCGGACAAGCTGTTTATTTTAACTGATGTTCCTAAGGTGTGTTTGAATTTTAATACCCCTCAGGAAAAAACTTTAGACAGAATAAGTATCGCTGAAGCAAAACAATATTTGGAAGAAGGACATTTTGCAGAAGGAAGTATGGCACCAAAAATTAGGGCAGCTGTTCACTTTGTTGAGCATAGCGGAAAAGACGCAATCATTACCAAAAACACCCATTTAGGTATAGATGATGGTGGAACCAGGATTGTAATGGTTTAAAACTTAAGCGTGCGTTTTTACGAAGAATGCGACTTTTTCGAGGGAAGTAATCATGTCGTATTCTTCTAAATAAATATTTGAAGGTACCTGAACTGGTTTTGGCGTATAGTTTAAAATTCCTTTAATTCCTGCATTTACAAGACGATCGGCAATTTCGGGTGCTGCACCAGCAGGCACGGTTATTATGGCAATGGCTATGTTTTCTTTCTTAATAATTTCGCCCATTTGGTCGATGTGATACCCTTTCACTCCTGAATAAATTCGATCTATTTTGTCGGGATTACTATCAAAACCTGCAACGATGGATAACTTGGTTCTTTTTCCATTGAAATAATTAATCATGGCACGACCAAGGTTGCCAATTCCAACTACAGCAACATTTAAACCTTCTTTGGTATCGATAATGTCGCCTATCAAATCAATTAATTCTTGAATGATATAACCTTTTCTCAGGGTTCCTGTATACCCAATGAGCATAATGTCTCTTCTAACCTGTACAGGTGTAATATGCTGTATTTTAGCAATTTCGTGAGAGAAGATGTGAACTTTGCCCTTTGCAGCACAAATAAGTAATGCCCTACGATACTGGCTTAATCTTTCAATAGTCTTGTGAGGTAGATGCTTCATTCATTGACGAAGTTAATTCATAAATTTAATCAGTCTCGCAAATTTAATTTTTGGAAAAATAATATGCAAGAAAATTGTTAATTATTTCACAATAAAAAACATTGATATTTCTCCTCATTAAATTAAGCTTATGATCTAAATACTTAGGACACTCAATCTAGCTCAATTTAAAAAAATTAATATAAAAAAGTGAGCTTGATTTTATTTTAAGTGCTTTCTAAGCCAGTCATACCAGGTATCCATGCCTTCACCACTCTTCACCGACAATTCGAAAAACTTAAGATGATGATTCACCTGTAGAGCATATTCTTTTGCTTTTTCAACATCAAAATCAACGTAAGGTAATAAATCTATTTTATTTATGATACAAATATCAGAAGAGTGAAACATATTTGGGTATTTTATGGGTTTGTCCTCTCCTTCGGTAACACTAATGACTACCACTCTCTTGGTTTCACCTAAATCAAACATGGAAGGGCAAACAAGATTGCCAACATTTTCAATCACCAATATACTGTCGTTTTGGGGCTGCAATTTTTGAATTGCTTTTCCAATCATATCCGCATCCAAATGACAACCATTTCCGGTATTGACTTGCACAGCCGGAGCTCCGGCAGCTTCAATTCTGTTGGCATCATTCATGGTTTGCTGATCGCCTTCAACTACGTAAAAAGGAAGATCTTTATTGTTCTCAGTGATGGTGCGTTCTAAAAGACTTGTTTTACCAGAACCCGGAGAACTAACCAAATTCAGCGAGAATATATTCTTCGCCTCGAAATAGCCACGGTTTTTCATGGCCAATAAATTGTTCTTATTTAAAACATCTACTTCTAATGAAATTTGAGTTCCATGATCATGTGAGTGGGTATGAGTATGGTCATGATCGTGATCATGAGAATGTTCGTGTGTATGCCCATCATGATGATGATGTAATCCTTGATTATTTTTTACTTCTCCTGGCTTATTTATCGATACTGAATCGTCGCCACATCCGCATGTTCCGCACATAATATTTTGATTTTTCACAAAAGTAATCAATTAATATTATTCACAATTATTTTTCCAAATTATTTGTTTTTTTTAGTGCTATTTGATTAACAATCAAATCGTAAGTTTAACAAATTTATAGGTGTAAGATAGTTGTATTTGATAGATATATTCGTATATTAGCTATAGAAGACTGCCCTAAAATAATTGTTTAATCAGATTAGAAAAGGAGGACTCTATGCCAAAAAATGTATCTTTAAATGTTAAGTGTACAAAGTGTAATCATTCATTAATGGATTATAACAAACAAATTAATGGCAAACCCAGCATTTTGGTTAATATAAGATGCGATGATAATGACGGTAAACTCTGGCTATGTTCAACCTATGGTTGCTATGATAAAGAAGCTGATATTCCGTTGGTGCAAGGTTGCAATGTGGATATGACTTGTCCACACTGCCAGGAATTATTGAACACAGAAATTAACTGTAAAGAATGTCCTGGACAAATTGTAAAATTCAATATTGACATTGGAGGAGTGGTAAGTATCTGTTCAAAAGTAGGTTGTCAGAGCCATTATATTATGATTGAAAATCTTGAAGACACTCTCAGGAAATTTCATAGAATTTACGGACAATAGAAAAATTAATTTCTTCACTTAAAAGACTAAGCACGATTGAAATTTTTCAGGTCTTGGCTTGATGTTTTATATATGGTTAAAAGTTAATGTAAAGCAAGTCCCTTCATTTAGTTCAGAATTGACAGTGATTTCAATATCATGATAATCACAAATCTTTTTAACCAAAGCCAGACCCAATCCAAAATTATTGGTTCCTGATTTATATTTTTTAAATCGATCGAAAATATATGGGAGGTCTTCTTTTGAAATTCCAACACCCGAATCTTTTATTATGATAGTGTAGTGATGTGCAGATGATTTTGTAATAAGCTTTATTTTGCCATGTTCCGGGGTGTATCTAATGGCATTGTTAATTAAGTTATAAATCATCATGTGAATGAGTTCTCTATTGCCATTAAGTTTATAATCTTTTTGGCTTAAAGAAATCTCCAGTGAAATTTCTTTTATCTCAATGCGTTCATAAATTTCTGCCTGGACGTTTTTGATAACCTCATTAATTTTAACGTTTTCATTAAACAAATATTCTTTGTTTTCTATTCGGGATAACAGAAGTAGTGATCTGACCAGTTTTGTTAATCTTCCCAAAGTAATTTTTATTTGATAGATCTTAACGGCGTCCTCATGACTTAGGTTCGTGCTTGCAGAGAAATTTTCAAGTTTGCTTCTGATGATGCTTACCGGGGTTAAAATTTCATGAGAAATATTTCCGATATATTCCCGCTCTTCATTAAAAGCAGTTTCAATTTTTTTCATAAGCTGATGCATGCTGTCTTCAAGATAATTAAAATCGGAAGTAGATGTGATGGTTTTTTTGTAATTAAATTTTGATGGATGGGTGTTGGATTTTAATTTCTTAATGATGAGTTCGAAGGGCCGTAATAGGATTTGAGTTATGGTTAAGTCAAAAATAACCGAAAGGGCCAAAAGAATGATAAGAAATAGAAAAGTATAGTTTTTTAAATTCTTCTCAAAGAGCATGATGGTTGCTGTGCTTTTACCAATTTCCAGCAGATAAAAATATCCGTCATATTCAAAAGTGGCACTGATGATCCGGTAATTCAAAATATCTTCGTCAACCATTCTTTGTGTTGATTCGATGTGCTCACTTAAAATGGTGTCGGAGCTTATTTCGATCGACACATATTCTTCTTTTAAAATATTATAACTACCAAAACCCATGGGGTTGGTTTCAATATCAATAAATTCTTCTATCCCTAATTCTTCGATAAGTAAGTAAACTTGGTCAAGCTTGTCAATCAGTTGATTGTCCATTTCACGTATTGAAATGGTTCGGACAATGAGTGGCAAAACAAATACGGCAATCAAAATAATGACGATTTTCGAAAACGCATTAATAACTGCAAGCTGTGTTTTTAGTTTTGCCCTCAGAAATTTCATTGGTCTGATTCAAATTTATAACCTAAACCTCTTACTGTTTTGATCCAATTATGATTGTCAAATTTGGATAATTTTTTTCTGATGTTTTTAATGTGAACATCGATGTAGTTTGAGTCGTAATCTTCTTCATAAAAACCACCCCAGATGTGTTCTGTTAATTGCATCCGATCTAAAACCCTTCCTTTGTTTAAAATCAAATAACTCAAAAGGTCGAACTCTTTTGCGGTTAGGTCAATGCTTGCGCTAGCTGTTTTTAAAATTCTTTTATTGATGTCGATGGTAAATTTTCCGAATTTTATTTCAGATTTATTTTGGCCAAATTTTCTTCTGGTAATGGCTTGTATTCTTGAATGTAATTCGAGTAATGAAAAGGGTTTGGCCAGGTAATCGTCGGCTCCATAATCAAATCCCTTAAGCTTATCTTCAAGTTCACCCCTGGCAGTAATCACGATAAAATATGCTTCAGCATTAAACGCTTTGGCTTCTTTTATTAAATCCAAACCAAAATAATCGGGTAGTCCAATATCGAGTAATACAAAATCATAGGGATTACTCGAGAGCAATTCAGACGCTTCTTTTCCAGTATTAACTTTATCGCACTGGTAGTGTTCGTTAACAAGAAAATGTTCAATTTCATCTGCTAAGGAAGTTTCGTCCTCAATAATTAATATTCTCATCTATTTAGAAATTAGGTGAATAAATAAGAGAAACCAAATATCCGCTCTGATCTTCCCAATTAATGGCTTTGAGCTTGTTTGAAGGTATGCTGTAAAACCAACTGAATGAAATCGAAAAATTATTCAAACTATAAATAACTGGAACATAAAATCCCAAACTTTGATACTCAAACTTATCGGTTTGATAACCTTGGTTGCTTAAAAATCTTCTCCTTCCTTTGCCTTGCATGGGTGTGAAATCTTCAAATACCCAATCGTCGCTCCCAAAAGAACTCATAATGCTGGGATTAAAAAGAAAGAAATCATTTTCGTGAAGAAGGGCGTCAATATCAATGTTCACAGATAGACTAATATCCAGAAAATAATTATCTGTTAATCCATGCAGTGAATAGGCATCAGTATTTAAGCTTAAATATTTTGAATTGGCTGTTAGAGATGCATTTAGGGAATGATTGTAGGAGATTCCTTCATAATCTAAATTACCATCAAAGTGATGATAAGTATAGTTGAAATCAGCATCAAAAACATTTAAGAAACTATATTGATAGCCCAGTTTGAATTCGGTTTCGTAGGTGGAAATGTCTGCTTCAAAATAATCAGTATAAGCCACCGAGGCCCATGCTCCACTTTTGTGATAGAAGCTGAGATCAGCCGTATAAGCAGGCATTTTAATGTTTTTATCCAGATTTTTGTGCTTGATGTTATTGTTGGTGAAGCTCAAGTTGATCATTAAGAGATTAAAATCAAAATCGTAAATTTCGTTAATGGTGGAATCGATATTTTGATTGTTTTCAGCTGTTTGTGCGAACAGATTTCCTGTGCTTAAAATAAGAACCAGAAGAATTGTAGATTTTAAAACTGTATACATTCGCATAGTCGTTATTTGGCAGTCTTATTTTCTGAATGGTTTGCGTTTAATTTTTGATCTTCTAATGGCTTTTTTTAATTTCTGAGCTTGAAGCTTGGCTTTGGTTTGATTTATCTTTTTTAATTGTGATTGTTTAAGTTTTGCTTGGGGTACTGTTTTTATATTGTTGTTGTTGTTTGTTTTTTTCTGATCTGTACTAACAGGAACCTGTTCTTTTTTTTGAGTAGTAGTTTTTTGTTCAGTTTCCTGGGCATAGATCAAGCCGGAGACTAAAATAAGAAAACTTAAAACAAGATACCTGATGAGTTGCATGATTTGTAATTTTAATTTAAAGATACAACTATTCTGAACGAATAATTGCATCTTATATGGAATTTCTGATTTGTTCTTCAAAAAAGGAGGCTGATCATTCATTAAAATTGTATTTGTATTTTACTAAAATGAATTATGAAAAGATTTTCTAATGATCAATGTGTCAGCCTCCTATATATGTGAAATTAGATTTTATTTCCACGTCTGTGACCTTCTAGCTCAACAGTTTCAGTTTCACCATTGGTTGTGATTTCTGCCAAATTATCACAGCTTCCATCACCATAATCGATCGTGATTTCTGTGCCGTCACCTTTAATGATCTCTACAACTCCAGAAACATAAAATCGACTACAATCCTGAGTGTTGTTTCTGATTAATGGAGTTGTGATTTCGGAAGTAAAAGTTTCACCTGTTGCACAAATTCCTGCATTAGATCCAGTTACCTGGATGATGTCATCTCTTTTATTTCTGGTGTCCGATCCTTCAATCACTTCTCTGGTTCGTTGCGCTGTGCGGGTAATTGTTCCGGCTCCATCTGCTAAAATAATAGATCCATTATCTACCATGTTTGTCTGACGATTTCCTGCTTCATTAATGAAGCCTGTGCTGGTTTTTGTTCCTGTCATTTGATTTCCATTAACAAAATAATTTTGGAATTCGTAGGTCATTTGAACTTCACCCTCCCAATAGTTTCCTGTTTTTGTCATAATTATGATGCCCTGGCGGGTTCTGCCATCTTCGCCTGTACAACCTTCTTCACCAAAATCAACAGTTGTCACCACCGATTCGCCGGTTTTTACTTTTGTTATGGTTACACAGTCTCCCATTTTCATAAAACGATTCCCGTTCATTTCAGTTGACTTCAATTCATTGGGGTCGTAATTCATAACTTCATCAGATATTTCCATTACTTCGTCAAATAGTTCAGTAGCAAAAGATTGATCCAGTGCAAGTTCTAAGTTTTGATCATTCAGATCATTGTAAGTTTCTTCTGATTTATTACACGAAGTAAAGATTGTAAATGATCCAATCATTGCGATTGTAAAAATTATAATCCACCTTCTTTTAAGTAAAGTTTTCATTTTTTTCAATTTTGATTTATAAATAGAGCTTGATTAATTTCTCCACAAGGATATCATTTGAAAATGAAGTGAAAATGAAGAACAAAAAAACAGCTCCGAAAAGCTGTTTTAATTATATTTTTTTAACTGATATACGAATTAACATATTCTGGGTAGTTGCTCGCCGGCCAGCATATCAATGATGCGTTTACCTCCTATGGAAGTTTTAACCCAGCCTTTACCATGATGTGAATCTACAATTTCTCCAATGATACTGGCATCCTTTCCAAATTCATTGGATTTTAAAATTTGCAACACTTTGTCAGCATCATCAGGAGAAACAACCATTAGTACTTTTCCTTCGTTGGCTACATACAATGGGTCAAACCCCAGCATTTCGCACATGCCTCTGACCATTTCTGTAACAACCAACTTAGATTCGTCAAGCTCTATGCCATAAGGGTTGTCCGACGATAATTCAGTGAGTACTGTGGCTACACCACCACGGGTGGCATCTCGCATAAATTTAATATCCGCATTGCTATCTACCACTTCTTGAATCATATGGTTTAAGCAAGCGCAATCAGATTGAATTTCTGCACGGATATTAAGATCATTTCTTGCACTTAATATGGCCATCCCATGATCAGCAATACTTCCGTTAATGATAATTTTATCACCTACTTTAATGTTTTTACCTGAGCTGATTTCAATGTTCTTCTCTTCAAGTATTCCAATACCCGAAGTGTTAATAAACACTTTATCGCACTTACCTTTATCTACCACTTTGGTATCACCTGTTACAATCAATACATCTGCTTTTTTAGCTTCTTCAGCCATGGCTTTAACAATGGTTTCAAGATCGTCTAAAGGAAGGCCTTCTTCAATGATAAAACCGCAACTGATGTATTTTGGAGTTGCTCCACTTACCGCTAAATCGTTTACCGTTCCTGCTATGGCTATCTTACCAATGTTTCCGCCCGGAAAAAAGATGGGGTCAACTACATATGAATCGGTGGTATATGCTATATTGGAACCATCAATTTTTAATAAGGCTGAATCTGTTTGCTGGCTTAGAATGGGGTTGTCAAAATATTTGACAAATATTCTGCTAATTAAATCATGAGATAATTCTCCACCACTTCCATGGCCCAACAATACTTGTTTGTTTTTCATTATTATGTTCTATTAAATCGATAATAAGCATTACAAGCTCCTTCATTAGAAACCATGCATGCCCCAACAGGGTCGCTTGGATTACAACCTTTTCCGAATAATTTACAATCTTTCGGGTTTTTAAGGCCTTTTAGCACTTCCCCACATATACAACCCTTGTCTTCTTTGGTAGGTTCAACTTCAACAGGAATCATTATTTCAGCATCATAGTTTTTGTATTGATCCTTAATTTTCATCCCGCTTTTTGGTAAAACGCCTAAGCCTCTCCACCAATCATCTTGTAGCTCAAAAACCTCATTTAACATTTGTTGAGCTTTCACATTTCCTTCCTTCTTAACAACACGGCTGTATTCATTTTCGACTTTAGGATCGTTATTTTCAAGTTGCTTCACCAACATTAAAACCGATCTCAATAAATCAACAGGTTCGAAGCCTGATATTACGCAACCCAATTTGTAAATCTCGGCTATGTCTTTATAAATTCCCGAACCGGTGATGGTACTCACGTGCCCTGGGGCAATGTAGCCATCAATTTTTACACCTTCATCGATGAGTGCTGCCATGGCCGGAGGCATGATTTTATGTGAACTGTATAGGTAGAAGTTTTTAATTCCTGCTTTATGAGCATTCAAAACACCTACGGCACTACTTGGAGCTGTGGTTTCAAAACCAATCCCCAGAAAAACAATTTTTTTGTCTTCGTTTTCCTCTGCAATTTTTAAGGCATCTAAAACTGAATAAACGATTCGAATATCTGCACCTTTAGCTTTTTCTTCATCTAAGGATGTTGTTGATCCGGGAATTCGGATTAGATCACCGTATGTTGTAACAATAACATCAGGAAGCCTTGAATAGGCGATGGCTTGATCAATATATTTTCTGCTGGAAACACATACAGGGCAACCAGGACCTGAAACCAGTTTAATGTTTTCAGGTAAAAGACTAGGGATTCCGAATTTTTGTATCGACATGGTATGCCCTCCACAGACTTCCATGAGGGTGATTTTTTTTGTCGAAACTTTTTTTATTTGCTCAATAAGTTCCAAGACAAGTTCCTTGTCTCGGTATTCATCAATATATTTCATGGGGGTAAGTTTTTAAGTAACTCAGATTAAGTAATTCTTGTTCCTGTTTCCTTTTCTTCTTCATCAAGTTTCTGATTCAGTTCTTCAAATTCTTCGAAAACTTTTAAGGTGTCCTGAGCTTCTTCCTCACTTATTTTTTGAATGGCAAATCCGGTATGTAGTAAAACATAGTCGCCAATATTAACATCATCTATCATTTGCAAACTGGCATCATATTTTGTGCCTCCAACAGAAACTACAGCCATTTCGCCTTCGATCGATTCAACTTTTGCGGGTATACTTAAACACATAATTCAAATTTATATTTTAAAATGAATAATAATTAATGCTTAAAGATCTTCAGCTAATAATTAATTATTCAATACTTAATTGTCATTAATCATTATTCATTAATCATTATTCATTAATCATTTTTAAGTCTCTTCTTTTTGCCGCGATGGTTAATTGCCCCAAGGCAATCCCACCATCATTAGCCGGTGTTTTTTCATGCGAAAACACCTCAAACCCATCAGCAATCAATTTGTTTTCAATTCTTTCCAAAATAAATTTGTTCTGGAAACTTCCACCCGATAAAACAACCTTGTTCAAACCTTTTGATTGTCGGATTTCAGTTGCTACTGCAAAAATAATATTAATTATAGTATGATGGAATTTGGTGGCAATAACTTCTTTGTTAATTCCATTTTGTAAATCATGAATGATTTCCTGAAAACAAGTTTTTAGCTTGATAACTTCATTAAATTCAAAAGAATATGCTTCGTCAGAGTTTTCTAATGTGCAGGCTTCAATACGCATGGGGGCTTCGGCATGAAAGGTAGATTGGGTGCAGATATTTGATAAGGCAGCCACGGCATCAAACAGCCTTCCTGTGCTTGATGTAAGCGGGCAGTTGATGTTTTTTTCAAGCATGTTAATAATTAAATCTACTTCGAATTGTGGTATGTCTTTTAAGAAATCCAGATTTAGTTCCAGAAAATCGCGTCCAAAGTACTGATGTAAATATGAAACGGCCATCCGCCAGGGATTTTTTGTAGCCTTATCGCCACCTGGCATTTTTTGGTATTCGAAATGGGTATAGCGTTTATAATTTGCTAAATCGCAAATCATGAATTCACCTCCCCAAATTTTTCCATCATCTCCCAATCCAACGCCATCAAATGCAATTCCAATTACTTTTTCATCCAGTTGATGCTCGGCCATGCATGAAACGATATGCGCATGATGATGTTGAACAGCAATTTGTTTTACATTCAGCTCTTTAGCATATTTTGTAGATAAATAATCAGGATGCAGATCATGAACAACCAGACTAGGCTCGACCCTGAATAATCTTTTAAACCGATCAACAGATTCAGAGTAAAATTCAAGTGTCTCCAAGTTTTTTAAATCACCAATATGCTGACTCAGAATCGCTTGGTTGCCTTTTCCCATGCAGAAGCAATTCACCAATTCAGCTCCTGCTGCAAAAATTCCTTCGGCATCTAGAGTCAATCTGACAGGGCTGGGTACATAAGAACGTGAACGACGAATGAGACGTATTTTTTTATTGGTAACAAAGGCGACAGAATCATCTGTCCGATTATGTATGTCGCGGTTATAAGTTAGTACAGCAGAAGATATCGGACTGAGTTTTTGGATGGCTGTTTCGTTGTCGATGATAATGGGCTCATCGGAAATATTTCCACTGGTAAGTACAATGGCTGCAAGTTTTAATTGCTCAAATAATAAATGATGAAATGGCATATAAGGCAAAATGGCTCCTGTCGTTTTAAAACCAACACTCACACTTTGGGCTAGAATATTTTTATCTTCTAAAAGCAAAATCGGATTACGCCAGGAGGTAATTTGAGCTTCTTCAGTTGTATTAAGTTTTACAAAATTTTGCATTGAAACGACATCTCTAAACATTACCGCAAAGGGTTTTCCATCTCTGTTTTTAGCATCCCTAAGTTTTTTAACAGTATTTTCATTTTGGGCGTCGCAAGCCAGATGATAACCTCCTAGCCCTTTCATGGCAACAATTTTACCTTGTTCCAATAATTGACAAACCTGTTTTGTTATCAGTTTAAAGTCATCGATGATTTGCCCATTAGAATGTAATTGATATTGGGGACCACAATGATTGCAAGCAACAGGTTGTGCATGAAATCTTCTGTCGAGTACGTCGGTATATTCCGAACGACATTGATCACACATTACAAAGGGATGCATGCTTGTTTTGTCTCTGTCGTAAGGTAAATCTTTAATGATGGTAAAGCGGGGGCCACAATTGGTACAATTGATAAAAGGATAATCAATTCGATGGGGCTGCGTTTTTAAATCAGCCAAACATGCTTTACAAACACTAATGTCAGGACTGACTTCAGTAATTTCATTCGATTTATTCTTACTTTTTACAATTTCAAAATTTGAAAAATCTTCTTTACCAATTTTTTTAGTATCGATTGAATGGATGGATGAAGCATCTGGTGCTTCAGATTTAATTGCTGATAAAAAGAGCTCCAGATTTTTAGTATCTGAATTAACCTTTATAAACACCCCATCGTTACTGTTTTCAACCCATCCATTGAGTTTAAACTGATGGGCTAAACGATAAATATAAGGTCGAAAACCGACGCCTTGAACCAGGCCCTGAATGTGTATTTGAAAGGTCTCCACCTGATCTTCTCTCTTCATTTTTTAAACATGGATTATTAAGAATCGATCAAAATTACTCTTTTTATTTGAAATGAATTATTTGAAAATAGAAACTTAGACCTAAATTTGCATCAGATTTTATTTGCCAGATGAAGAAATAGCAAATAAAGTAAATCAGTCAAATTTATGAAACTACCAAAGAAAACTGTTCAGCGCTTAAGCCGATACCGAAGACTGCTTCAGAAATACAAATATGTAGCAGACTCTTTTATATACTCCCATGATTTGGCACGATTATTAAATTTAAATCCCGTTCAGGTGAGGAGAGATTTAATGTTGATTGGTTCGTCGGGAAATCATCGCAAAGGTTATAATGTGAATGAGTTAAACAAACTCATTGGCGTTACCATCGATAGCGAAGAATCAAGAAATGTTGCCATTGTTGGAGCGGGACGACTGGGAAAAGCCATTTTGGATTATGTGACAGGTGAAGATATTTATTTGCAGGTGAAAGCCATATTTGATATCGATCCTGCAAAAGCGAAAGAGGATTTTAATGAAGTTCCCTGTTATGATATTGCTCGTTTGAGTGAAATTATAAAGGAGAAGAAAATTACAGTTGGTGTACTTGCAATTCCTTCAGAATATGCTAGCTCAATTGCTTCGATATTAGTAGATGCAGGAGTGAAGAGTATTTTGAACTTCACCTCCGTTCATCTCGATTTACCAAAAAATATCTATCTCAAAGAGTTTGACATCATTACCACCCTTGAAGAAATGGCTTACTTTGTAAAGTGTAGTTAAGTTATAACTGATAATTTTTTCACAATTAAAATAACAGTTTTTTCTGGCCTAACACATCCAGAAAATATTTATAGTTGAATTACCTAGATGTTTAAGGTCGATAAGCTGTTTTTTTATTGTTTGGTTTGCTGTAATTAGTCACATAACAATCTGAATATCAGATGAGATTATTTAAATTTCTTCTAAATTCATGATTCCCTTTTATGCTATAAAAATTAACGTTATTTTTGCTTTTGTTAAAAATTTAACAAATTAAATCGAACAATTTTAAGGTATAATAAAACATTAATTATTTATGAGAACTACTGTAAAAAACATTATTGCAAAATACAATAATGATAAAGCCAGGCTGATGGATATTTTAACAGATATTCAGAACGAATTTGGTTTTATACCTGAAGAAGCTGTTGAGGTAGTGGCCCAAGAAACTGTCTTGTCGAAGGTTGATGTAGAGCAAACCATGAGCTTTTATCACTTCTTTTCAAGTAAACCAGTTGGAGAATATGCGGTTTATCTTAACGATGGTGTAGTTGCCAACATGAAAGGACGCGCAGAAGTTGCCAAAGCTTTTGAAGAAGAAGCCGGTTGCGCTTTTGGAGAAGTGTCTGAAGATGGTAAAATTGGCCTGCACAGTACAGCTTGTATCGGTATGTGTGACCAAGAGCCTGCAGCTCTTATTAATAACACCGTTTTTACTAATTTAACTCCTCAAATGGTGAAGGAGATTGTTCAAAAGATGAAAGATGGAGTGGCAGTTGAGGACATGATCGCTTTAAAAGGAGAAGGAAAAAATGGAACGGAGCTTATTAACTCAATGGTGTTCAATAACATTCGTAAAAGTGGTCCCGTCATTTTTTCTGAATATGAAGGTGGAGCTTCATTAAAGAAAATAGTTGGTTTATCTCAAAACGAAGTTATTGAAGAAATTAAAGCTTCAAACCTCAGAGGTAGAGGTGGAGCTGGTTTCCCAACCGGATTAAAATGGGATTTCTGTACAAAAACACCAGGACCTCGATATGTTCTTTGTAATGCCGATGAAGGTGAACCAGGAACTTTTAAAGAAAGAGTTATTTTAACTGAAGTACCACGATTGCTATTCGAAGGAATGGCTGTTGCTGGTTATGCAGTTGATGCCAAGGAAGGTATTTTGTATCTCAGGGCTGAGTATAAATATCTGGGTAAATATCTGGAGCAAACTTTGGCAGATATGCGTTCCGAAAATTTATTAGGAAAATCAATTGTTGGAAAAGAAGGTTATGATTTCGATATTAGAATTCAATTTGGAGCCGGAGCTTATGTTTGTGGTGAAGAGTCTGCATTGATAGAATCAGTTGAAGGTAAGCGAGGTGAGCCTCGAAACCGTCCACCATTCCCAGTACAAAAAGGATATAAAGATAAACCAACAGTTGTGAACAATGTCGAAACTTTATGTTCGGTGGTTAAAATCATCAACAACGGTGCTGACTGGTTTGCAAGCATGGGATCACGTGAAAGTAATGGAACAAAATTAGTTAGTGTTTCAGGCGATTGCCAATTTCCAGGAATCTATGCCATTGAGTGGGGAATGCGTATCAGAGATTTGTTGGAAATGGCTGGAAGCGAAGATGTACAAGCTGTACAAATTGGCGGACCTTCCGGTGTTTGTATCGGACCCAAAGATTTTAAACGTACCATTTCATTCGAAGACATTCCAACCGGTGGTGCCATCACGATTATCGGAAAAGAGCGCGATCTGCTTAAGGATGTCGTATTAAATTATACAAATTTTTTCATTGATGAATCTTGCGGTTCATGTGTTCCATGTCGCGCAATTACTGTATTAATGAGAAATACCTTACAAAAAATTATTGACGGAAAAGGTGTTCAAACTGATCTCGATAATTTGGTTGATTGGGGTAACAAAATGAAAGTTGCAAACCGTTGTGGTTTGGGACAAACTGCTGCCAACCCAATTTTAACTACCATCGAGAATTTTGAAGGACTTTATAAAGAACTTCTGAATGAAGATACCCCTTATGAGTCAGGCTTTGATCTAGAAAAAGCAGTGGCTGAATCTTGCGAATATGTTGACAGGGTTCCAAATTTATAAGGACGTTAATAAATTTAAGTAAAAAAGATAAAATTTAAATACAATGAGCGAAAAAATAAAATTCACCATAGATGGCAAAGAATGTTTTGCTAAACCAGGTCAAAATGTGCTGGACGCAGCGATTGACAATGGGGTTTATATTCCGTTTCTATGTCATGTGAAAGGAGTTAAGGAAGCCGGATCATGCCGAGTGTGTAATGTAAAAATTGCCGGCCGTGTGATGACAGCATGCACAACTCCGGTTGCAGCAGGTATGGAAGTTGAAAATGATACTCCCGAACTACGCGATTTAAGATTAACCATCATCGAAGCTTTATTTGTTGAAGGAAATCACTTTTGCCCTTCATGCGAAAAAAGTGGAAATTGCGAACTTCAAGCCCTGGCATATCGTTACCAAATGATGGTTCCTCGATTCCCTTATCAGTTCCCTCAAAAAGAACTTGATGCTTCAAATCCAAAAATTTTAATCGATCGAAACCGTTGCGTTTTATGTAAACGTTGTATCCGATCCTTTAAAGATGAAAAAGGACGTAGTTTATTTGCCTTTAAATCAAGAGGACATAAGCTTCAGATTAGCATCGATAAAGAATGTGCCCTGGAAATTACAGATGAATTGGCACAGGAAATTATGGACATTTGTCCTGTTGGAGCCTTGATCAAAAAAGAAAAAGGTTTTAGCGATCCAATCGGAACCCGCAAATACGATAATAAACCAATTGGTAGTGATATTACCAGTGTAATTTAAAAAATAAGGAGGTCATATATAATGAGTAAACCAATAGTTGCAACAACGTCTTTAGCAGGCTGTTTTGGCTGCCATATGTCACTTCTTGACATAGATGATAGAATTTTAAAACTCATTGATTTGGTTGAGTTTAACAAATCACCAATTGATGACATCAAAACTTTTACCAAGCAATGTGATATCGGATTAATTGAGGGTGGATGCTGTAATAGTGAAAATGTACACGTTTTAAAAGAGTTCAGAAAACATTGTAAAATTTTAGTTTCAGTTGGAGAATGCGCCATCATGGGTGGATTGCCAGCTTTACGTAACGGTATTCCTGTTAAAGAATGCATTGAAGAAGCATACCTTAACGGACCTACTGTTGGAAACAACACCACAGGAGTTCTTCCAAATGATGACGAATTACCAATGATTTTGGATAAGGTTTATCCTTGCCATGAAGTGGTAAAAATTGATTATCATTTGCCAGGTTGTCCTCCACGTGCCGATCTTATCTGGGAAGCACTTGTGGCTCTTGTAACCGGAGATGAATTGAAATTACCTTACGATGTTGTTAAATTTGATTAAAAGCAAGAAATCATGACAAAAAAAATAACTATAGAACCCGTAACCAGAGTTGAGGGCCATGGTAAAGTTACCATTCATTTGGATGATAATAATGAGGTTACCCAAAGTAGATTACATATCGTTGAATTCAGAGGTTTCGAACGCTTTGTTCAGGGCCGACCTTACTGGGAAGCTCCAGTATTGGTTCAACGACTATGCGGAATTTGCCCTGTAAGTCACCATTTAGCTGCTGCTAAAGCACTCGACGTAATCGTTGGTGCAGGTACCGGAAATGGATTAACTCCAAGCGGAGATAAAATGAGGAGATTGATGCATTACGGACAAATGTTCCAATCACATGCACTTCACTTTTTCCATTTGGTTTCTCCAGATTTATTATTCGGAATTGATGCCGATCCAGCGATTAGAAACATCATTGGCGTAGCTCAAAAATTCCCTGACTTAGCAGTTCAAGGAGTGATGATGCGTAAATTTGGTCAGGAGATTATCAAAGCTACTGCGGGTAAAAAAATTCACGGTACAGGAGCAATCCCTGGTGGAATTAACAAACATTTATCAGAGGCAGAAAAAGAGAGTTTCCTGAATGGACCAGATCCATTAAATGTTGATAAAATGATTGAATGGTCAGTGGCAGCACTCGATTTATTCAAAGGATATCATAAAGAAAATGCCGGACTTATTGATACATTCGCTGCTTTCCCATCAAGTCACTTAAGCTTGGTGCGCGAAGATGGTGCTTTGGATCTTTATCATGGTGTTTTAAGAGCTGTTGACAAAGACGGTAAGAAAATTCTTCATGATGTAGATTACCAGGATTACCTGAAATATATCGGCGAAGAAGTGAAAGACTGGAGTTATATGAAATTCCCTTATCTTCTTGAGTATGGTAAAGAAGAAGGCTGGTACAGAGTAGGTCCTTTGGCCCGTATGAATACCATCGATTTTATTCCTTCTCCTTTGGCTCAGAAAGAATTTGAAATTTTCAGAGCATATACCAATGGAAAACCTAATAATATGTCGATGCATATGCACTGGGCACGTTTAATTGAAATTCTTCACTCAGCAGAGATGATCAAAGAATTATTGAACGATCCTGATTTATTAAAAGGTGATTTGGTAACCAAAGGAACCAAACAAAAAGAAGGTGTTGGATTAATTGAAGCTCCTCGTGGAACTTTATTCCATCATTACCGAATTAACGATAATGATCAAATTGAGATGGCTAACCTTATTGTATCAACAACCAATAACAATAAGCCAATGAATGAAGCAGTTCGCAGAGTTGCTGTTGATCAAATGACCGGACAGGCCGAAATTACTGAACCCATGATGAATGCATGTGAAGTAGCCATTAGAGCATATGACCCATGTTTGAGTTGTGCAACACACGCTTTGGGTAAGATGCCTTTAGAAGTTAATTTGTTTGATGCCAAAAACAATTTGATCGATAAAAAGAGAACTTAATAAATACCGCAACAGCGGAAAATAAATAGATCTAGCAGCTTGCAATATGAGGAGAATATCCTAAATTGCAAGCTGTTTTTTTAGTGAAAATAAACATTTACAAGAGAAACGATGTAAATGTTTTTATTTGAACAATCCCGATAGCGAAGCGTTTCGGGATCGTTTGATAACATTCAAACTTTTTTGATTTTCAAGTCAGACTGAGCGAGGTCGAAGTCTGATTGTATGGTTTTGTTTTCATATGTCACTTAAAATGAAACCGATAAATTATAATTAAGAGTAATTCTAAACAAATTTTATAAATCAATTTTCTTTATATTTTTACAAGATGAATATATTAATTTACGGATATGGAAATCCGGGCAGGCAGGACGACGGGCTTGGCAATGCATTTGTTGACCATATAGAAAAATGGGCCAAAGAAAACCAGGTAGAAGGTCTTGAGTTTGATAGTAATTATCAGTTAAATATTGAAGATGCGGATGCCATTTCCGATAAGGATATTGCCATTTTTGTGGATGCCTCGGTTGAAGAGCTTGATGATTTTTGTATTTCTAAAGTCACGGAGTCATCTAAAATGTCTTTTACCACACATGCTGCATCGCCGGGTTATATCGTAGATTTATGTAAAAGTATTTATCAAAAAGCACCACCAACCTATTTGGTTCACATTCGGGGTTACGAATGGGAGTTCATGGAAGGTTTAACCGATAAAGCAGTGGCAAATTTAGAATTGGCTTTGGATCATATTAAACCCTTGCTTCTAAATCCCGAATCTTTTGTAAAGGATGAGACCTGGCTTAAAAAGTGTTAATCTGCCTTCGCGTTCCGCTGCGGCGGACAAGATGGCAGTGGTAAGATTCAATGTAGCTTGCTACGGAAATCTGTTTCCAAAGATTGTTTGGGGCTCATACCACTGATTTAAAAACCATACTATGGATTTATCAACAACCTACATGGGTTTAAATTTGAAAAACCCCATCATCGTCGGAAGTTCAAAATTAACCAGCACCTATGCGGGTGTCAGGCAATATGCCGAAAAAGGCGTAGGAGCCGTGGTTTTAAAATCTATATTCGAAGAACAACTGATTACCGATCAACCAACTGTCTTGTCGGTAATCATCAATTAAGGCTGAATAAAATTTTCGATTTTCAATGTTGAATGTAGAATTTTCAATAATTAATGTAAAATATTGATTGTTGAATTATTGATGTTAAATTAGAAATCTTATATCACAAACCGACAATCTGAAATCTTAATTACTTCACAAAATTATAATCCAACAACAAATCATCTTGTCGGTCATCATTAATTAAAACAGATAATCTTTCGTCTAGTTTGTTTAGTCGAGACATAAATTCCTGATAAGATATAACTTCATCCTTATTCCAAATTCGTTCTGATAAAGCAGGTAACCGCTTCCGAAGGCTTGGAATTTCAACTTCTTCAGCTTGCTCCCAGGCGCACATTTGAGCTCCGATGATTAAAGGAGTTTTGTCGAGCTGTATGGGATGATAGGAAGGGGCTTTTGTAAACCAGTTTTCCCATCTCCAGATATTCCAGTTGTAAATGGTTTTGGGTTCCCATTTTTTTTGATTCACTACATACAAAGGTTTCCAGGACGTATTAACAACCGTATAACCTTCATCAATCAATAAATTGGGTAAATATCGGTTGGTTTCATATTCAAAAACGATGATGTCTTTTGGGATTTCAACCTTGCCTTCATTTCTAAAACCTTCCCAAACACACATTTGTTTACCCTGTTTTTTTACAATCTCATTCATTCGAAGCAGGAAATGACGATACAATTCATGCACATCACTACCCAATTCGTGCTTTGCCATATATGCTTTAACATCCGGATCCTCATCCACTTTGTGAAAAATGGCTTCATCCCCGCCAATGTGAAAATAGGGCGTAGATTTGAAAATCCCTGAAACTTCAGTGATAAGGTCTTCAAGGGCCTCATAAACTTCTTCTTTACCCATATTGATAATCCATGGATTTTCTGCGGTATCCTTAATCGCAAATATTTCAGGATACATTTTTACGAATGGGCTGGAATGTCCGGGAATGTCAACTTCAGGAATGATGCAGACCCCCCTTAATTGTGAGTATGCCTCCAGCTCATTTAAGTCTGCAAAACTATAATTCCGATGGGGAGTAGCCAATTTGGGATATTTTTTTGAAGACAGTGTATAGGACTGATAATCGGTAAAATGAAGCTGAACATAATTCATTTTATAAAATGCTGCCAAATCAATCAGTTTTTTGATCGTATTAACATCATGCCATTTTCGGGCCAGATCGATCATTAAACCTCGATAAGCTGCATCAGGCTTGTCTTTAATGCTTAGTGAAGGGAAGCGAAGTTCTTCTGTATCTTCATCTACCAATTGTAGTAAACTTGTTTTGGCCATGGCTAAGGCCTGATAACTGCCTCCGATTGCAGAAATATTTTTGTCAATGCTGAGGTGGTATTCGTTTGCTTCCAGTTTGGGGTCAATTTTGAAAATAATGTCTGCCGATCGATCATTTAAAGAGGTTAATTGAATGGAATGCCCACTTAGCTTCTCAAGTTCCAGACTAAATAGACGTAGAAGTGGGTACAGTTCTTCGTTTTCGGCATAAAGCCTGCTGTCATCCGATAAAACCAAAATCTGATCGTTTACAGAGATTTCTTTTGGATGTGGGAGTATTTGATTTTTGGATTCACCTTCTACAATACGTGAAGTTTGATCACAGGAGCTTAGAAAGAAAATACCGATTAAAAACAAGAAGTATTTTTTCATGAAGTAAATTTTGGTAAAAATAACTTTTTTGGTGTGATTCAGGAAGCTTAAATTCATTTCTTATTCTGATGGATTCGTTGAATATTGTTAATTCGAACCGGCTTTAACAAGCGCTGTTTCTTGTTCTTTCCCGATTGGATTTTTCTAACGACTTCCATCCCTTTGGTTACACATCCGAAGACCGCGAATCCCTGACCATCCGGATTTCTTTTTCCTTCATAATCCAATTCCGGCTGATCGTTGATGCAAATAAAAAACTGTGAAGTGGCAGTGTTTGGTTTAGATCGAGCCATCGAAAGTGTTCCGTTTCTGTGGGTTAAATTTGTTTGTGCCGTGGTTTCAATTTTAATGGGGTCGAGAAGTTTATCTTTTGGAACATTTCCACCCTGAATGACTTCAATTTTAACCGTTCTTTTTGCTTCATTTTCTAGGGTACAGCTTCTGAAAAAACTGCTGTTTCTATATAAATCTGCATCCACATATTTCAGGAAATTATTAACTGTGATGGGAGCCCGATCTTCATAAAGTTCAATTTCAATCTCACCCAATGAGGTTTTTATAACACATGAAATGATGTTTTGTCCTTGCATGCTTAAAATCAAGAACAGAAGTAGTTGTATAAGTAAGGTTCTTTTTATCATTGAATTCTTTAGTGTTAAGCTGCGAATGTCTGAAGTGATTATAGGTGTTTTGTTAGCAATAGTCATCGCTGTTATGATTGATGTTTGATTGCAATACTTTGGTCTTGAATCTGAGAATCAGGTATCCAATGATGGCAGAGATTAATGAGCCGATAAGAATTCCAACTTTGGCAGAATCAATATAAACCGGATTGTTTGCAAATGCCAGGCTTGCAACAAAAATGGCCATGGTAAAACCAATTCCGGCTAAAAACGAAACCCCGATAATGGAACTGCTATTCAGGTCGGAAGGAACTTCAATAAGCTTTATTTTTTTCGCAATAAAGATTACCGTTGTGATGCCAATGCTGTTCCCGAATATCAAACACAGAATAATGTTTCTGATCAATTGCGTATCCAGGTTAACTTCACTGCTGATGACAATACCAGCATTGGCCATCGCAAATATGGGAATGATAAAATAGGCTACCCAATTGTGTAATTTGTGTTCCAGGTGCTGAAGCGGTGACTGATATTTATGGGTCCAGTCTTCCAAATCATCAATTTGTTCAATTTGTGCTTTGCAAAGAATGGGCTTTTCTGAAATTTCAGCTTTCTTAATTCGTTCGGTTATTTTAACCAGATTGTCGATAAAAGTCGGGGTGTCAATCCGTTGTCTGACCGGAACAGAAAAAGCCAATAAAATCCCTGCAATGGTAGGGTGAACACCGGATTTTAAGAACAGGAGCCATATGACGCCCCCCACGATTAAGGTGAAGTATTTTGAATAATAACCTTTATAGGATATGAAGTAAATAAATCCCAATAAAAGCAAACCCATTAATAACATCCCAAAGTTGATGTTACCACTGTAAAAAACAGCGATTACCAGCACAGCACCGATATCGTCGACGATGGCAAAAGCGGTTAAAAATAACTTCAGACTCATCGGAACTCTTTTACCTAAAAGGTTTAATATGGCTAATGAAAAGGCAATGTCGGTAGCCATCGGAATTCCCCATCCTTTGGCAGTCGCAGGATTTTGATTTAATATAATGAAGAATACCATCGGTACTAACATTCCACCCAGTGCACCAAAAAGCGGAAAGGAAATCTTTTTTAAAGAGTTTAATTCTCCAATTAAAAATTCTCTTTTAATTTCCAGACCTATCAGAAAGAAAAAAACAGCCATCAGGCCATCATTGATCCATAAAATCAGGGGTTTACTCAATTCAAAACCCTGACTCGTAAATCCAATTTTATATTGCCAAAGAGATTGGTAAGAATCGCCAAAGGCAGAATTTGCCCAAATGAGGGCAATGAGGGTGGCGGCCAACAATAAGATACCACTAAAGCTTTCAATTTTAACAAATTTCTGAAATGGAGTGAGTATTGCTTTTTGAATCATCTTTTAAAGTTCGTGAAAATTATTTGTTTTTTTCTGTTTCTACCAATTTAACTGTATGAGTAAGTAATTCTTTCCCTCCGATGGCACCATGACCAGGTACGATTGTTTTAATGTTTTGATAGGCTTTGATAATTTTTTTTACAGTAAAATCCCAGTCTGCTACCACCGCATCTGATAAGTTTCCCAATCCTTTAGATGCACTTGATTTGATCAGGCAACCTCCGAACAGAATTTGATATTGGGGCAGCCAAACGGTAATGTTATCGAAGGAATGACCTGCACCAAAGAACTCACATTTAAGCTGTAGTCCGTTAAAGTCAAAATTATAGGATTTATTAAATGGGGTAGAAGGTACGGGTAATCCCAGTTCAGTGCATTTGTCGACCGTTAATTTGCTTGCAATGGATTCAACACCCAAGCTTTGAAGATATCCCAAACCACCCAAACAATCGTCATGATAATGACCTATTATTAATTTGACCACTTTTGCCGAAAAAGCTTTTTCTAAATATTGAGTGAGCTTCTGGGTTTTTGCATTATCCATGGGCGTATCTATCATTAGAGCCTGGCCATTTTTAATGATGATCATCCCATTGGAGGCAAAACGTCCATAGGGTTCTTGTTCATGATAAGTTACATGAACATATATCGAATCTTGCAAATGAATAAGTTGGATGTCTTTATGAACAATAATGGGCTGGTCTTTTTGAGCCATTAATGGAATGCACCAAAAACAGAGTAAAATTCCCACTAAGATTGCATTTTTAATCATGCAATAAATTTAAGTTATTTTCATGATTTTGTCCAATATGGTTTTATTAATTTTCCTTCTTTATGACTTAAAACCAAAAGAATGATGGTGGCGATGCTGCAAAAAAGTGTGGCTTGTAATGAGCCTTCAGGGCCAAAAGCTCCACCTGTAAACCATTCTGCACCTTCAATGTTTGAAGTAATTAAAGTTTTTGAAATACTGTTACCTGATACACTGGCACCAAAGATTGCCGACTGGGTAAAATTCCAGGCGAAGTGAATGGCGATGGGAAACCATAAATTGCGGGTGTAAATATAGGCAGCTGCAAGTAAAAGTCCTGCCTGAATGGCGATGCCGAGCCCGGCGATGAGCGAACTGTTTGGATTCGCCAAATGCATGGCTCCAAACAATAAAGCAGAAATAATGAGTGCAAAATAGCTGCCCAGTTTTTCTTCTATAATTCTGAAAATGATTCCCCTCATGATGGTTTCTTCAAAAACAGAAGAGGTAAAAGCCATGGTAAGTGGTGGAATGATGAAAAGAACCGGATTGATGGAAACCACCGAATAGCCGCCCTTTAAGTAAATGACCAAAATGGTTAAGGCTTGAAGCAAAGCCCCCAATAAAATTCCAAAACCCAGGTTTTTTAAAAGTCCTTTTTGGGAGAATTCTGTGATTTTTCGCTTTTCGTAATACTTAAACAAATAGACGTAAGCGATTATCGAAAGCAAGGCAACTACAATTCCGGTGAGTAAGCGTTTGAAGTCTCTTTCAAGTCCGGTTTGGTTTAAGAGTTCTCTGGTAAATGTTTGTCCGAGGCTTACAATTCCTGCGACTACAATCAGTCCAATGATGATTTTTGTAAGGGGGAAATGAAGAACTTTTTGTCCTGTGTTTTTGTCATTCATAATAGGCATTGTTTATTTATTCAAATTGATTTTGTTTTTATGGAAAACGAATGCTGAGTTGATCTTCTGATTTAAAATTTGAAGTTTCATTATCTTATTTAAGATAGGAAGCCTTCCCTTGATAGGGAAGGCTTCCCTCTTAATATGCTCAGGTGTTTTATTTGTCTTTTTTAAAGATGTAGTAAGCATAGGGATTATCCATTCGGAATTCACCAATTTTAAAGCAAATGATGTCATTGTCAACCATCCAGCGATAATTACCTATATAAGTTTTTAAGGTGTCGAGGTTGTTTCTGCCCAGATATTGCCACGTGATAAGGTCACCATCTGATTTTACAACAATGCTCAGATTTCTGCCCCTTGCGGCTCCTGTATAGGTTCCTTCCAGCTCTTTAAGATCAATGTCCGGCTGTTTTGCTTTTGCAGGAATTTTATCCAGCAGATTCCAGGTGATTTCCTCGGCAAAATAATTCGCACCTTTTGGACCAATGGTGTTAACCAGACAGATGATGTAAAGATCTTCCTCGGGGAAATATCGTGTTTCGGAAAGAAAACCGTTGATGCCACCACCGTGTGCGATGCTTTGGTGTCCAAAGTTTGAGAAATTAACCAAACCTTTGGCATAACGTATTTGCGTTCCATCATTCAAGGTTTCGGGGCTGACAAGCGATTGGTATAAATCCCTGGATAGTAATTTCTTCTCATGCAAAGCTTTCATCCATTCAAGTAGGTCCGAAGTGGTGCTGCAAAGTGATCCTGCTGCATAAGGCCACAAATGATTTAAATAGTCTTTTTGTTGAAGGCCGCCAGGCGAATAATTATAACCATAAACTTTATTTTTAAACACTTCAGTCATCGAGCTATAATGGGTGTTGTTCATTCCCAGTGGGGTGAAAAATGTTTCTTGCAAGAATTCTTCATAAGATTGATCAGTTACTTTCTCAATGATTAATCCCAGAAAGAAATAGGCCGAATTATTATAAATCATGGCTTCACCGGGTTCGAATAAAAATTCTTTTTGCTCGAGTAAGCGAAGCATCGAATCTCTGGGAAATTGCTGTACCATCAGGCTCCCAAACTCCGGAATCTCTGTATAACTGGGGATGCCCGAAGTGTGATTCAATAATTGATTGATGGTAATTATTCTGCCTTTGGTGTCATACTTCAAATAATCGGTAAAGTCATCTTCTAAACTCAGTTTTCTTTCTTCAACCAATTTAAGGATGGCTGCTGCAGTAAATTGTTTTGTAACCGAACCAATTTCAAAAATGGCATCAGCAGGCATGGGCGTTGATAACTCTAAAGAAGCATAACCGTATGATTTATCCAATAAAAGTTTATTCTTTTGGTAAACTAAAATGGCTCCTCCGGCAATTTGGGCGCTATCAACATTGGCCTGAAAGAGCGAATCTGCAAATCCTTCTAAAGTTGAAGTGTTTGATGTTGTGGACTGATTTTGGCAAGAAGTTGCCAAAAATAATATAGCAGTAAAAAATAAAATAATTTGTTTCATGATTTTTTATTTATGATAGTTATTTACAGGTGGTTATGTTTTGTTAAAAACTGCTTTTTATTCTTTATTAAATTTAAATTCCCCACCGCCTTGTTTCAGTATCATTGATTTGTCAGTAGGATTAAATTCAAAAATCGCTCCTACCTGGTCAGTTTTAAAGATGTCTTTTGCGCTTGCTTCAAGAGGGAGTGAAGCTTGTCCTGTTCCTTGTGCGATTAAAGTATTATTATTCTTTGTTATTGTTATTTTCAATGGAATTTGAGTTGATGAATAAACTCCCAGATAGCGATCTAAATCTTCTGATTTGACCCTATATGTTGTAAATTCGGGAATGTCGTACGATTTATTGTAAATCGCACTTAAAACAGCAATCGAAATGTTGTTATTATTATAATTTGTTCCATTTGAAGTCATTGCATATGAAATATCTCCGTCTGAGAAATAGCTAAATACCGAAGTAAATCCGTCAATTCCGCCTGTGTGTCCGTATCCGGTTTTGTCATAAAAAGGAATTCGAAACAGCCCGATGCCATAATTGTCTTTAATGGTTTTCATCAGTTCAAGACTTTCTTTTTTCAGAAGTTCACCACCAAATAATGCGTTACTGAATTTAACTAGATCGCTGGGTGTAGAAACAACACCACCGGCACCTAATGGTATAGAAATGTCTGTTTCGGTTTCGGATTTCCAGTTTTCGATAAAATGGTAGGAATTGCATTCGTTGTTTTTGGTGTTAATTTTACTACCGAGATAGGTATTACTTAAACCAAGCGGTTCGGTAATGTATTTTGTTAAAAGTAAAGCATAAGATTTTTTGAATGTCTTTTCAAGAATATACGTCAAGAGAACAAAATTTGAATTGCTGTATTCAGCTTTGCTATCGGGTTCAAAATCAATTCCTGCTTTTGTTATGATGTTAACCATTTCATTTTCTGTTTTGGCTTGGGTGTTCCATGCTAAATAGTCTTCATCATTGGTAAAATTATGTATTCCACTCCTATGGTTTAGCAGATGTTTTACGGTGATTTTTTCCGAATTTTTAATGGCTGGGAAGAATTTGTCGATGGTTTGATTAAGTGCTAATCTGTTTTCTTCTATTGCTTTTAATACCAAAACTGAAGTGAAGGTTTTGGATATGGAACCGATTCTGTATTTTGTGTTTTCGTTTGCTTTAATTTTGTTTTCAAAGTCTGAAAATCCGACTGATTTTGTATAAATTATTTTTCCGCCTCGGGAAACCGCAACACTCCCCATAAACTTTCTGTTGATATCAAGGGTCTTAAAATAATTGTCCAATCTGGCTTTATCAAAATCCTGTGCAAAACCGATTTGACTTAAAAGTCCGATTATTAATGTTACAAAAACTATTCTTTTCATATTTCTGATTTTGTTTCGTTAATCACTTGTTTGTATTGTCTTAAAGTTGTTGTTAACGTTCGAGTCTATGGTTGCGTGGTCCCGCCACAGGCGGGAGGCTTTCCTGCACCCCTTTGCCTACGCGAAGCTTCGGCGAAGCAAGGCGAGGGACAGGAAACAACGCGAAAACCCGAAAGTTTCGTTACCTGTCTTAGCGCCATGAACTATGAGCCGATGTTATGCGCTGTTAAAAATATTTCTTAGTTTCTTATTTGCCATAATATAAAATCAATTTTCTTTATGTCTGAAATTCCAGATTCTGGATATTCATTCTCAAAGATTTCTAGCATTTGAATTCCTTCAGTGGATATTATAATATTCTTATACCAGTCAATAATTTGATTATATAACTTAACTGTGTCTTCGATTCTTGTTTTACTGTATTGAGCAGGCTTTTTTAGATTTAAATTTTCTAATACGAATGCATCCCAAATTGGCATTGATGTGTTAATTGTTGCTAAGAGTTTACTTGAAAATGAAGCTTCAATTCTACCAAGCTTTTCATTTAAGGTTTTTAATATTTTATTGAATTCTAAAGGTTTTGTTTTGCATTCTTCCAATAAAGAATAATATGTCTGATAGAAATCTTTTGGTCGCTGTCTAATGCGATAAAATCCATTGAATTTGCGTTGAAACTCTTTGTCTTGAGAAACATTAACTTCATAGAAGTAATCCATAATAGCCTTGTATTTCTTTAACCCTGGTTCAATCTTGTGAATTACTTTTTTTGTGTTTTCTATCATCTTGATTAATTCAAATATTTCTAAATTATTTATGCCAATTAGCTATTGTAATATGTAGTTAATTTTCAAAATGAGTTTTATAAAAATTTTCACCCATTCGTTTTATTACTAGGTTTTTAAATTCTGGTGTTATTTGATCTTTTAAGCTGAGATCAAAGTCATTAATTACTTTTATGATTATTGGGGAAACTTGGTGTGCCGAAATATATTCATGTACAGAAGAATATGCTTTTTTTACATTCTCAATTGCTGGACTATTTATTTGATTGAATATGGTGTGTATTTCATGATATAGCTTTGAAAACTCTTGCTGTTCGGCAGAATTTAATGAGTTAAATGTATCGTGATAATCTGTATTAGGAAACTTAGTGAATTGCTTATTTGTGATTTCTAAAAATACAAGCTTTTCAATTTTATTCATTTTTAATATTTTTAATTGGTTTATAGCTGTTGTTATGCATTGCCCGTTAAAATTCATTTATTTTATATATTTCTGTACCATTTATAAAACTGTCTATTTTTTTTATTTTCATCAATGTGTCGAAGAAATGTTTTTCGGTAACTAAGGCATCCACATAGGGTGCATTTACTCCGATTAGGATGTCAAATACATCTGATAATTGCGGATTTCTCATATCTGCATAAAACTTATAAAAAACAGTATATGACATAATCTTAAATGATGGGAATTGATCTATATCTATTTTTTGAGAATTCAAAATGATAGATTTCGCAAAGGCGGGATTATGCATCATCAGCTGCTGCTTAGTAGATTCTTCAATAAAATACTCTATTTCTTTTTTAGTGTATTTGCTATTACTTGGTTGAAAATTGTCTTTTAAACTAAGCATTCCATGCAAAATTCCCTCTTTATAATTTTCCCACTTATCAAAAACCTTTTCGAGATTTTTGCCATAAATTAGTTCCCTAAGCTGTCTAGGTTTTGGAAAAATATCGTTCTTTTCTCTTTTTATATCTAATGGAGAAAAAAGTACTTCTGATAATTTTTCTGTTTTATTATAGTTCTCAATTTCTTCGTTTCTGAATTGCTCGTAGCCTTTTAAAAAAAATGATGGAATCATTGAGAATACTTCACAAAATCTATCTGTTAGATATTTGTTTCTCCTAATTTCAAGAATGGAAAAAGGTGAATAACAAATCACATATTGATCAGGTGGGAATTTTTCAAATAAGTTTTTTAGTATCGAGTCTTTCTCTTTCAAGACATTACTCAATGCATTTGTGTCTAGTTGCAAAGTTTTATATGTGTTTTTACCAACTTTTATCATAAGGTCAAAATCGGGTTATGCATAACTAGCTTATATGTTTATGGTTCTTGCACGATAACCACTCAATGGGGGTGTATGGTGCAACTTTCTTAATTGTTAATTCGATTGTTATCATCGAATTGGTTTTACAAGTGGGGGAGTATGAAATTCTTCGTCAGCGAGATCAACCAGAATCTGGAAAGAATTTCGAATTGTTAAATGTAAGTAAAAATTATGGTTTTTTTAATCTCATCAATCATATTAGAGAAGATTTTAAGCATGGTAGTTAAGGGGCAGCAAAGCACATATTTTATTATATTTACGAAGTGAACACCATCGTTGCCATACATACCATTCAGGCCTTATTGCTGAGCATTTTGCTCATGACCCGTCGCTTCAGGTCACTGCCCAATATGTTCCTGATGATTATTCTGGTTGGTATTGTGATTTTTAACTGTTTGAATACCCTCATCTTAAATGATTTAGTGTCGGAAAGAATCAGGTTAATGTTCTCGGTGGTTTATATTCTTCCCCCTCCTTTAATATACATCTACTGGCATACCTATATTTACGGCAAGCTCCCTTCCAAGCGAAGCCTGAGTATTCATTTGATGCCTGTCTTGATATTCCTGCTTGTTACCATGTCAATTGCACTAATGGATGTGGCTGTTAAACAAGGCCTTTTTGTAAGTGGCGAAATTAAAGCTGTATATCATTTGGTCTACCCTTTCCTGATGCTGGAAATGTTAAGATCTTTTTATGGGATTAAGGGTAAACGATTTAAAGAGGTGTTACGTTATAATTCAGAAAAAACATCCATTCTGAAGATTTTTATGTTCATGATGATTTTTCACAGCCTGGTGTTTTTTATGCAATACAATTCAAAATTCATTGATGCATCGCTACCTGACCTTCATTTTTTTATGAAGATACAGATTTTCTTCATGATTATACTGCAATACCTGATCACCTGGGTCATTATTAGCATGCCGGTAGTCATTCATTTCAATGATAAAAAAATAGGTTTGGCTTCATTTAAAAAATACGAAAACTCTTCTTTATCGGTTGACAAAGCAAAGCTGATTGCCTGTAAATTAAATTCTTTTATGGAATTGTCAAAACCTTATAAAAATCCGCTCTATTCAGTTCAGGATTTAAGCATGGATGTTGACACAAATTATATCGATGTTGCTGAAACCATGAATGGTTTATTTGGCCAATCTTTCAATGATTACATCAATAATTATAGAATTGAAGAAGTAAAACGACTTTTTAAAGATCCTGATTATCTTCAGGAATCTATTCTTTCCATCGCATTTGAATCTGGCTTTAACTCAAAAGCCGCTTTTTATTCTTCCTTCAGGAAATTTACCGGAGAAACTCCCTCTGAATGCAGGGCCAGGTTGTCTGCTGGTAAATAGAGGTTTAGCTGGTCTTGTAAGATATCCGGACGTTCGATTTTCTTTGAATAGACCCGGGTTATTCTTTCCTGTTTTATATTGCATCAAAACATTCAAATACTTAATTCTTATGAAAAAAACACCTGAATCGCATGCAAAAAATAATGGTTCCGGCGATAAGATTTCTCGTCGTACTGCCCTGAAAATGGGTGCCCTGGGAGCATTGTTTACAGGAGCTGCCATCAGCAAGGCCCCACAGGCCATTGCTTCCAAATCCATTGAAAAGGAAGTAAAGAAGAACAAGATAAAAGTTCATGACGATTTCCCCAATGAGATCAGCCCTGATTATAAACCCTTTAACCAGGAAAAGCTCATTTTTACACAAGCCTTTATGAATTCAGATCCTCATCTGGGAAAGGTTGGTCAGCAATATATGCACAATGTGCACAAGCCGGAAGGCAATGCAGAATCGGGCGAAGGATATGGTCAGTTGGGACATGCTTTACGTGAAGGTTCAGGTTCATTAATGAGTCATACGACTGATTTCTCAGCAGCTGCTATTCCGGGCCACGGAATTCTAAGCTGGGAGCAGAAAGATAAGCCCAGTCGTATGTTCGATTCAATCTATGTTGCACCAAAGAAATATAAATTTAATTCAAAAGCAGAGGCTAGTGAGGCTATCAAAAGGGCTGCCAAGTTGTATGGTGCCAGCATGGTTGGGATTACCCGAAATGACCCCCGCTGGAATTATACCCCAATGACAGACTTCACAAAGGCCTTTGAAGGCAAGGATCCTGTAATACCTTGGTCTAAGTTTCCCTTTGAGCCTAAATCGGTTATCGTTATGGCTTTTGAAATGGACTATGAAGCCATGGCAACCGCACCATCTTTGATTGAAGAGGGAGCAACCATGGAAGGATATTCTCAAATGTCGAAAACGGCATTTCAATTGTCTGTTTTCCTGAAACGACTGGGTTATAAATCGGTTCCTACAACAAATGATACAGCCTTGAGTGTACCTTATGCCATTGCAGCCGGATTGGGAGAATTATCCAGAATTGGAATCCTCGTGACTTATAAGTATGGTCCTCGTGTTCGTATTGCCAAGGTGTTCACTGATTTTGATTTTGTGGAATATGATAAGCCAAAAACCTTTGGGGTACTTGAATTTTGTAAGAGATGTAAAAGGTGTGCTGATGCTTGCCCAAGTAAATCCATTCCTTTTGATGATGAGCCTACCTGGGAACCCACTCATAAAAATGCCCATTTCGAGACCAGTAATCCCGGTGTAAAAAAATGGTATTTGGATGGTGTGAGTTGTTTTGAATACTGGACCAAAAATCACGGAGATTGTGGTTCATGCATTGCCTCATGTCCGTATAATAAACCTGATTTTTGGCATCACCGACTGGTTGATAAGATTTCAGCAGCATTACCGGGCACTACCCATAGTTTAATGAAAGAGATGGATGCAGTGTTTGGTTATGGAAATGTGGGCGATAAACAGGCAATTAAGAAGTTCTGGAGTAAAAAAGGCAAATCGTATGATGGATTTTAATCAATTAAATTTAAAAAGCTATGATATTTAATGGAATAGAAACAATGTTTTACCTTCTGGGTATTTTTACGGCTGTGGGAGCCTTTATTATGATCTATTACGCGAAGAGATATATTTTGAAATGGTATTCCTGGCTGATCGGGATATTTGCCATTTTTATGACTCTCTTCACCATTGCTTGGTCGTGGAGTTCAATACTTGAAGAAGAACCTCAGGCGGCTGGAATGGGGCTTCTAACTTTTGGAATCCCTGCGCTGATTTTTATGTTTTTTACCCGAAGAATGATTTTGAAAGGTGAAGCTAAATAAATCGAGAAAAGTAAAGTTGGCAGGCATACTTAAAGCATTTGCAATTTTAAGTGTGCTTGCCGCATATATTTTTGGATTGCTGAGTGAGGAAAGAGATTGTCAGGAAAAATTGTTTCTTACCTATCCTGATATGACCATACTCAGCACCAGCGGTAAGAATCCCGTTTGTTATCAGGCAAAGTTTCCTGAAGGGAAAAAATATGTTGTTCTATGTAAGACAATGGGATGGGGTGGTCCGGCATTGGTTTCGACAAGGATCGATACTTCCGGATACGTTGATGATGTTGCAGTTATAAATCATAAAGAAACCCCTGCTTTTTTTGCTCAACTTCAAAAAAAATCATTCTTTGAGCAATACAAGGGAAAATATATTGCAGACAATTTTTCCATTGATGGTGATGTAGATGTTATTTCAGGAGCTACCATCTCCTCCTTAGGATTTAATAAGGCCGTGAAAGAAAGCAGTCATTATTTGGCTGCTGCAGAGTTTCAAATGGAGTTTGCTGAAAGCAATTTTTCCATTTCTTATACAGATCCGGCTTATTTCATTTTATTGCTTTTTGCTTTGGCCTATTTTGGAACACGCTTTAGGTTAAAAAAATATCTTATTATAGTTCAGCTGATATCAGTTGTACTGCTTGGTTTCATGCTGAATTATCCCCTCTCAGTTTCGCATATTACTTCACTTTTGATGGGTTTTTTCCCCAGCCCGGACCGTAATTTAATATGGTATATTCTTCTTGGATCTATTGGGGTCATGATTCTTTTTGTTGGCCGGAATTTATACTGTGCCTGGATCTGTCCGTTTGGAGCCATCCAGGAGCTTTTAAATAAGGTCAGCGGAATTTCATTGCCAGTAAGTCCGATCTTGAAAAAAATGGGAAAGTTTAGCTCTGGCTTCATTGCGTGGTTTGCAGTCTGCGTAATTTTTATTTCCCGAAATCCTGCTGTTGGGAGCTTTGAACCATTTGCAGCACTTTTCAGCTTCAAAGGATTTGGTATTATATGGATCATACTTCCCGTGCTCATTTTTAGTTCTTTTCTGATTAAGCGGATGTGGTGCAGGTATTTTTGTCCGGTCGGTTTTTTCCTCAACGGATCTTGTAAAATGAGGAATAAAATTTTGAATCAATTAAAATCAAAAAATGAAAAACGAGAAGTTAAAATATATGGCAAGCACTTTGATCATTGTGCTTAGTTTAATGTTGATCATCTATTATATCTCTCAGGTTGTTTGCCAGTAAATATTAGGCTTGCTTTTGTTTCTGATGTGGATTTAAATCTGATTCATGTTTATGTTTTAGCCCAAATTGTTTCAAGTTTTGTCAGGGCCTGTTCGGCCATCAATTTATGTCCTTTTTCATTGGGGTGTATACCATCTTCCAGAAATAAACCAGGGCTCATGTTTTGTCTAAAATCAATGAAGGGTTGATCATCTTCTCTGATAAAATTTCTTAAGTCCTGATCATAAGAAAGCAGCCGGTTGTGCATGCTTTTTAAATCGGTAAAAAAACGTTCAGAATCCACATTTTCTGGTAAATAATAAGGTGTAGGAATGCCAATAATTGATTGAATTTGGTGGTGACGGGCATGGCGGGTCATGGCCATGATGTTGGCAATGATCTGGCTGTTGGGTGTGTTAAACCACAAGTCATTGGCGCCACCCATAATAATTACAAAATCGGGTTGGTGATCAATAACTTCGGGCAGAAAGCGGGCGAGCATCCCTGCGGTGGTATCACCACAAATGCCACTGTTTATCACTTCCAGATTTTCTTCCTTATTCAATAAATATGGCCAGCATGTTCTGGGCTGAATTTGATAGCCTTCGGTCAGGCTATCGCCCATGCATACAATTTTATGCTTTATCATTATCAATTCTTTACAAATAAAAGTACGAACTAAAGATATTGAATATACAATTTTAAATGTTCAATTTAGAATTTTCAATGATTAGTTTTGTGTATAAGCCAAGTCTTTTTTTAAGCATCTAAGACATTAAATCAAATATCGACAATCTCAACTCACTCGTGCCTCAGCGAATCCACCGGATTTGATCTTGCTGCATTATAAGAAATAATACCCACTGTTAAAATGGCAATCAGTATTGAAGCCGAACATCCAATAATGAAAATATCAATACCTAATTGGGTCCTGTAGACGAAGTTTTCAAGCCATTTGTTTGTAAACAAATAGGCAATCGGAATGGCAATAATGGTTGCGAGTACCACCCATTTGCTCACATCTAAAACAAACATTTTAACCACTTGCGAAACCTCAGCACCCATTACTTTTCTTATCCCAATTTCTTGAATTTTCTTTTGAATGGTTTGCATGGTTAAGGCAATCAGGCCTAAAATGGAAATGATAAGCGCCAGAATACTTGCATAGCTAATGAGTTTGTTGATGCGATCCTCGGCCTCGTACATTTCTGCAAATGCTTCGTTAACAAATCTATGGCTAAAGGTATAGTTGGGGTCAATGGCGTTGATGTGTTTTTCAATTTCTTCGATGCTCTGATGCATATTTCGGGTGTTTAGCTTGACCGAAATAAGATTGAAATTTCTATTTCCCAAAATATAAGCAAGCGGGGCAATCTCTTCATGTAAAGACTTGAAATGAAAATCCTTCATGATCCCGATGATTTCATAATGCCGGTCACCCATTACAATTTTTTTGTGCAAGGGGGCTTTAAAACCAAAGGCTTTTACGGCAGTTTCATTTAATAAAATCTTACTGCTGTCGGTACCCATTTTTTTGTCAAAGTTTCTGCCCGAGAGCAGTTCAATGCCATAGGTATTCAGGTAGTCGTAGGTAATGTAGTTTTGGTTGGTCATTACATTATTGCTTGAAGGATCTCCTTCTTTATAGCAAAGACTAATACTTCGGTTGCTACCGGGAACTGACTGAGAGGCACTTACACTTACTACTTCAGGCATTTGCGATAGCTCCGCATTGATGGGGACATAAGCGTTGGACATTTTATCAGACAGGTTGTTCAGAATCAGAACCTGTTCTTTGTTGAAGCCCAGATCTTTATTTTTTACGAATGAGATTTGTTTGTAAACCAAATTCAAACTGATGAGCAAAAAGGTGGCAATGGTAAATTGAAAGACAACCAGTATCCTTTGCAACACCACATTTTTTTTACCTGATGAAGATTTAGAACCTTTCAGTACTTCTACGGCCAGATATTTTGAGAGGTGCAATGCAGGATAACTTCCGGCGATAAATCCTATGATGAGCACACTGATGATCATGCCCGATAAAAAGAGGGCATTTGTTTTGTAAAGCAGAAGAATGGGGCTGTTCATTAACAAACGAAATTCATCAATAAATAGCTCGGTTATGCCCAGGGCCAGAATAAAAGATATAATGGTGATCAGCATGGTTTCGGAAATGAATTGTTTAAACAGGCTTTTTCGGTGAGCACCCATTACTTTTCTTAATCCGATTTCACGGGCTCGGGCTTCAGAACTGGCTGTGGTTAAATTGATAAAGTTGATGATGGCAATGATGATGATGAACAATGCCAAAATCGAAAAAATGTAAATATTGTTAATGTCGCCCGGAGGCTTAATTTCATAACTGCTTTTAGAGTGCAGGTGGATGGATGCCAAAGTCTGTAAAGTTTGGTTTACAACCATCCCATGTTTTTCTAATTCTTCAGCATAATGTTCCTGAAAAACCTGATCCACCTTTGCCTTGATCTGATCTATATTTTCGTGTCCATTGGTTAAAAGGTAAGAAACATAAGAGAAATTGCCCTGTTTCTCCTCTTCCTCAAGAGTGCTGACCTGGCTGTAGATGGGCGCAATGGCATCAAATTCAGCATGTGAGTTTATCGGCACATCCTCGATGATGGCACTGATTTTATAGGAGTCACCATTAATTCGGATGAGTTTGTTTAAGCCTGATTCATCACCGAATAATTTCTTTTCGGTTTTTTTAGTGATTACCAGGGCATTGTTTTCCATCAGTGCATTTTGCCGATCGCCTTCCAGAAATTTATGGGTGAAAATTTTAAAGTAAGATGAGTCGGCCCAAACGACTTCAATGTCGTTGTGCATTTTATGGTTGTATTCAAACTGAGCACGGTTGCTCATCATGCGCACAATGTCGATAACTTCTGGTATCGAGTTGTTCAGGTGGCTGGGGAAACCGTAGGTTGTAAAAGGAGCTTCAATTTTTGAACCATCGGGCGAATTGATGATGGTAAAGATCCGATAAATCTGTTTGTAGTTTTTATGATGTTTGTCGTAGCTCAATTCATAGAATACGTAAGAAACGATGAGGATTGAGGCGGCCATTCCGATGGTTAATCCAAATAGGTTAATGAAAGAATGGAATTTTTTTCTGCTTAGGTTTCTCCAAGCAATCTTTAGGAAGTTTTTTAACATATGTATGCAAGTCTATTTTATATGTAGACGAGCAAGATAAGTTAACATTACAAGGAAAACAAAAATATTTTAAAAAAAAATTAAATTGTCTTTTTCATGAAATGAATGGCGAGATAAATTGCAGTTAAAATGCCCATAAAAATGATCATGGCTTTTAATTCCGCCCAGGCCAGATGGCTTAAAAACCATATAATAACAATGGTTGATAATACCGGAACCAAATACCCTCCAGGTGTTTGGTAACTCTCTTTATGAAAGCGTCCGGTGAATTTAAATTTAATGACTGATAAAACAACACCTAAATAAATCAATAAATAGGAGGAACTTGATAATACCGCCAATTGTTTAAATTCTCCAATGGTTGCAAACAGAAAACCAAGGGCGGCATAAACGATAATGGATACACTCGGAGTGGCGTATTTTGAATTGACATGTGCCAATGGTTTGATGGGAAGTACATTATCACGGGCCGCAGCAAATAAAACTCGAGGCATGTTTAAGGTCATGCCGCTCAAGTTTCCGAACATCGAAAATGAAGCACCGATAATAACGATGGTCGCACCGATAGGGCCAATCATTCGCATGGCCACTTCAGCAATGGGGGCTGATCTGAAGTCGAGCATGCTGTTTCCTAAAATGCCTTGCACTGTAATTTGAATACCGATGTATAAAGTAAGAACGGCAAGGATGCTCAGAACTACACCTTTCGGAATGTTTTTACGCGGATTTTTAATTTCACCACCTACATTTAAGGCCGTTTCGGCACCTACAAATGCAAAAATTAACATGAGCGACATTTCGCCAATGTCCATGGCGGTGGGGGTAAAGGTCCATTCTAAATTCGCAGGTTTTATGAAAATCCATCCAAAAATGACAATTAAAATCAATGGGCTGAGTTTAGCGATGGTGGTTAGTTTTACCAAGGACATGGCTTTGCTCACTCCTTTAACATTCACATAGGCAAGGCCTCCAAATAAAACAAAAAACAAAAGTCCACGAACCCAGTGAATATTAAAAACTGGGAAGAAGTAGGCCAGGGTATCAGCCAATCCATTTCCAACTGCAGCATTTGCCATTACAGCAGCACCGAATATGAAAATGTTGGTTGTGAGAAATCCGGCATATTTCCCAAAAGCTTCTTCAATATAAGAATAGGCTCCTCCGGTTTTGGTAATTTGGGTTCCTATTTCAGCAAAGCTGAGCATGATGAGCATCATTAAAAAACCACAGACAACAAAAGCCAAGACGCTACCCGTACCCAATCTTTCAAAAACCAAAACAGGCAGCAGAAAAATACCTGCGCCTACAATGATATTAATGGCATTTGAAACCAATCCCTAAAGATCAATCTCCCGTTTTAAACCTTCGCTGTTATCCATGATATTTAATTTAAGAATTCAAAAGTGTTAGTGCATCAAAAGTAAGGCTTCCTTTCCTGTCATCCCAATTGTAATTCCGGCTTTCGAGGCTGCATCACTAACTTTTATTGTTTTGGAATTCAGCATGTCTTCCAGGTACTTTACTCCGGTTACGATGGCGCAAACATCATGGCGTTTATTGGCCACTTCAATATTGATGTAACCACAAGCCAAAAATCCGTTTTCCCCGGCAATCATCATGATACTGGTATTTTTTGTCGGGATCTGATATGTTTTAAATTTTATGCCATCGATGGTGATTTCGGAAATCATGTTTTTAGTTTTGTGTGAAGGTGTAAATATAGAGCTTAATTAAATTAAAAAAGGTGGAGAAAGCATTTTTTCTCCACCTGAATACATTAATTACTTATAAATGGCTGCCTAAGAAGCCTTCAGTATCTCCGGGCTGGTTTGAGTAGTTTTGATCTCAATTTTTCCTCTATTCTCACTTAATTTAATCGACGAACCTGATTTAATTTTATCCTCAAGCAAGGCAATCGAAATCAGATCAATGATTTCTCTTTGGATCAGCCTTTTAATGGGACGTGCTCCATATTGTAAATCATAACCTCTCTCTTTTAAGTAATTGATAAGAGTGTCGCTAACTTCAAATTTTATATTTTGCTTCTTCAGGTTTTGTAATACCAGATTTAATTGAATCTTAATAATTTCCTGTATATCTGACTTAGATAAAGGTTTAAACATGATAAGGTCATCAATTCTGTTTAAAAATTCAGGTCTGAGTTGCTTTTTGAGCAATTCAAATACTTTCCTTTTACTTTCTAGATAAATCTGTTCTGTATCTTCAGGGGCATTTTCAAACATTTGATGAATCATATCGGAGCCCATATTTGAGGTCATAATCACAATGCTGTTCTTGAAATTGGCTATTCTTCCTTTATTGTCTGTTAAACGCCCATCTTCCAATACCTGTAGCAAGATATTGAAGGTGTCGGGATGTGCTTTTTCAATCTCATCCAGTAAAATAACCGAATAAGGTTTTCTTCGCACTGCCTCAGTCAGCTGTCCGCCTTCATCATACCCCACATATCCGGGAGGTGCACCTATCAACCTCGAAACCGAATGTTTTTCCTGATATTCACTCATATCGATTCGGGTGATGGAATTTTCATCATTAAACAGATATTCTGCAAGGGATTTAGCAAGTTCTGTTTTTCCTACTCCGGTGGTTCCCAAAAAGAGGAATGATCCGATGGGTTTGTTCTCGTCAGACAATCCTGTTCTGCTTCGCCTGATGGATGATGCAACAGCCTGAATTGCTTCATCCTGGCCTATAACTCGCCGGTGAATCTCTTTTTCAATTTGGAGTAGCTTTTCTTTTTCTGTTTGCAGCATCCGTGATATGGGGACTCCTGTCCATTTTGAAACCACTTCTGCAATGTCTTCTGTAATGATCTCCTCCCTAACCAAACGTTTTCCTTTTTCTTCTGACTCTTTTAGCTGTTTGATGGTCGTGGCAAGATCTTGTTCTGCATCTGGTAATAAGCCATAGCGAATTTCAGCTACTGTTGCTAAATCTCCTTCTCGTTCAGCTTTCTCGGCCTGAAATTTATAATCTTCAATCTTCTTTTTGGCTGTCTGAATATTTGAAACAACCTTTTTTTCATTTTCCCACAATGCCATTAATTGAGTTCGTTCATCCTCCAAATTGGCTAATTGCTTTTTAATGATGTCAAGTCTGCTCTTGTCTTTTTCGCGTTTAAAGGCTTCTCTTTCGATTTCCAATTGTTGAATTTTCCGATCAATGCTGTCGATTTCTTCAGGTTTTGAATTCATTTCTAGCCGAAGATGTGCCGCAGCTTCATCCATTAAATCGATGGCTTTGTCAGGGAGGAAACGATCAGGAATGTACCTGCCCGACAACTGTACTGCAGCTATGATGGCTTCATCTTTAATCCTGATTTTGTGATAGTTCTCATATTTTTCTTTGATGCCCCGCAATATTGAAATGGCATCAGTTTCAGAAGGTTCACCAATAAAAATCTTCTGAAATCTACGTTCTAGTGCTTTGTCCTTTTCAAAATATTTTTGATATTCGTTTAGGGTGGTGGCGCCTACTGCTCTAAGTTCACCTCTGGCTAATGCAGGTTTCAAAATGTTGGCAGCATCCATCGCACCTTCGCCGCCGCCTCCAGCTCCAACAAGGGTGTGTATTTCATCAATAAATAGGATGATTTTACCATCGCTCGAAATCACTTCTTTAACGACTGATTTTAAACGCTCTTCAAATTCTCCTTTGTATTTTGCCCCAGCAATAAGAGCACCCATATCCAGGGAGTATATTTCTTTATCTTGTAAATCTTCGGGTACATCACCATCAACAATACGGAACGCGATGCCTTCGGCAATGGCTGTTTTGCCAACCCCAGGTTCACCTACTAAAATGGGGTTATTCTTGGTTCTTCTGGCTAAAATTTGAAGCACTCTTCGGATTTCATCGTCACGACCAATAACAGGATCAAGCTTGCCGGATTCAGCCTTTTTATTCAGATTTATGGCGTATCGTTCAAGTGAATAATAATTCTCTTCTGCATTCATGCTCTTTACATTATTACCTTTTCGCAATTCTTGAATTGCAAGCTTGGTTTCTGATTCGGATAATCCACTATCTTTTAGTAGGCTTGAAATATCGCTCTTAACAGCTAGCAAACCTAGTAGGAGGTGCTCCAAAGAAACATAATCATCCTGAAATTCTTTGGCATATTTCTGAGCTTTTTGTAAAGCTTGATTTGCAGGATTAGATAAGTAGATTTGTTCAAGATCTCCTGTTGGATATTGTATTAAAATTTGATTTAAAGTCTGATTAATAATTTGATCGTTTATGCCAAGTTTTTTAAATAAAAAAGGGATCACATGATCGTCTACCTCAATAATTCCTTTAAGTATGTGGCCAGATTCAATAGCTGTATGCTTTGATACTGTGGCAAGCTCTTGAGCTCTTTGTATAGCTTGCTGTGATTTTATGGTAAATTTGTCGAATTGCATCTCGTTTATAAATTGAAATTTGTAAAAAAAAGCAGGGATTTTGTTTCCCTGCTTTGCATCTTATGAAATTCTTATTTGTTTGACAGGTTTTTGTTTCACTTCTTCAGCTTTTGCAAGTGTTACTTTGAGTAAGCCATTTTCATAAGAAGCGGTGATTTTTTCATGATTTACCAGACTTTTTGGTATACTAAAGGTTCTCTGAAATGAACGATAGTTGAATTCTTTTCTGGTAAATTTTTTATCTTTTGTTTCTTTTTCATCTTTAAATTCCGACGAAATAATTAATCTTCCATCGTCGAAATCAATTTTGAAATCTTCCTTTTTTAAGCCAGGTGCAGCTAATTCAACCTGAAAATCATCTTTGTTTTCCAGAATGTTGACTGCTGGTAATGTTGAATTAATATCAGCAAAGTTTGAATTTTCCCAATCCATCCAATCACCATCAAAAAATCGTTTGAATATCGAAGGGATTGTGTTGTCCCAATGATTTAAACTGGGAATGTTTTCGTTTGATAATTTAAGTAGTGTCATGGTTAAACCCTCCATTGTTTAATTAAAAATAAAATTAATGTCGATTAACACTTTTCAAATCTCATACCATTTGTAAATTGGTTTAAGTGAGAGAAATATGTAATCGGCAGAATATGAAAATATTGCAATGGTTTTTGAAGGGGTTGGTTTTTTCTAAAAGGGTCTTAACATGCTTATTACTAGTGACATAATGTCATGTATTTTAGCTTACAAATGACATTTTGACCTAAGGAATTAGGATGATTCTCTCGAAAGGAGGAATCATCAATTTATATTAAAGACTTTACAATCCTAAAACTTCTTTAGAGATATGCATGCTTACCAGATAATTGGGCATATCTACAACTTCTGCAATGTGTAAGTCTCCTGCGATGGAGCATAGTAAATATGCATCTTCGCGACTTAAATAATAGTTCTCTTCTAAATAATCAACCATATATCGGGTAGCTTTTTTCGTAGCCTCAATAAGTGTGGTTCCATAAGCAGAAACTGCATAGTAATCATTGTTCTGGTATTGCGGCTCTTTCATAATGTTATTGCGAGGAGTGTGCACGTTAATTCGGTAAACAATTCGCATCGGTGCTTCGATGGCTGTTCCGCATACTTCCCCAAAACCTTGAGCTGCATGGCAATCTCCAATAGAAAACAGTCCGCCTTCAACAAATACTGGAAAGTGAACCAGGGTTCCTTCCACCAAAAATGGGTTGTCCATATTCCCACCATTGGCTCGTGGAGGAATGGTGCTTAATAATTCTTCGGTCGGAGGGGCAACGCCCATCACCCCCGGAAATGGTCTTAAAGGAACGTTGATGTGATCCTGAAAATGGATGCTTCGTTTTTTATCATCAAGATTAAATGTACGCAGATAAGGCTGATCAAATTCTTCGGCTAAGATTCCAAAACCCGGAAATACTCCAAGCCAGCCCCAATCGCCAATTTCAATCTCCAGTAAATTTATGGTAAGAATGTCTCCGGGTTTCGCACCTTCAACATATACTGGCCCGGTGATGGGATGAATTAAGTCGTCGTTGATTCCTGCGATGGATGCTGAAGTTGAATGGATGTTTAACTCCTGATCGCTGGCTTCTTCAGTAAAGACTTCAATTACAGCACCTGACTGAACCCTTAAAACGGGTTCGATGGTACTACTGAATTTATTATGCGTTTGATCGGCAGTGAGAGTGTGATCAATTTTCTGATATTTTTTTACTTCTGAGGTTTTTTCTTGTTCTGTAGTGTGACTGCAAAAAACAAAAAACAAGCTTAAAATGACAAATGGAATAATGATTTTTTTCATAATGCAATAGATCGGTTAGTACCAACGAATTTATGAAAAAAGGCTTAAGGATGAAAGTTGAGAATATAATCTCGTAAAGTTAAATCTGCCTGGGTTTAAGTAAATGGATTAATGATTTTTTAGAATCCTGATTATTTCAATAACTTCTTTAATGCTGGCTGTTCTCGTGTCGACCACCTGAGTGTTTAATAGATCCCATTTTTGAATAACCCTTTTAATGATCCCTCTTCGTACAATCCAAAAGTGGATTTTGTCCGGGTCATCCATTAGTTGATCAATGGATTTTGCCCATCCAAATCCTTTTAATTCGAGGGGGCCAATTTCATCTATGAATACAATTTCTGTTTCTTTTAAATTTTCAGGTGCTAATATTTTTTTTCCCATTTCCTGACCTCCAGGATTAAATCTGAAGGGTCCAATCTTTTCACCTTCTTTCTGATGGATGCCACATAAGAGCATTCTTTTCCGGGTGTTTAAATCAAGAATTTCAAATTCTTTTCGTTGGTTATTTTCGAATTGACCCGGAGCCAGAAAACCACCGACTTTCTCACCCTTTAATCTGAGGGTATTTGCAAGTTCCAATGCAAAGGTTGTTTTGCCTGAATGTTTGTTGCCCGAAAGGATTATAACTTTCGGTTTTTTCAACTTGCGCTCAAAAGTTTCATATAATTGTTTTGCCTGAATTATGATTTCGCTCATGGTATGAGCCGGCATGCGAAGAAAATGTTTGGGTTTTACAAACTGACCGATGATGGAAGGGAGAACCGAAAAAGCCAAGCCCAGAGATTGATATAATTGGCTGAATCCTCTTTTTTGTAAAACAGTTTTAATCACAGGATTTCGAAGTTCTACACTAATCACAGAAAAAGCCACCAAAATTAAAATAGCCCGAATGTTCATCTTAACACCAATCATTAAGCCTTCAATGTTAAAGATTTGCTGGCTGTTGAATCCATTAAAAAAAAGTGAGGCCAGAAAAGTAATGAGTATGAAGTATATCCAAAACTGAGGCTTTTTTAGATGATTTAAGGAACGCTTATAGTGAATAAAAGAGATCAGAACATACGGGATGATAAATATTAAACTGAGTTGAAGGGAATAATTGTTGAGAAAGAGCAGCGCGCTGATCATCACCAATAGGTGTAAAAACAAAACCTTTACTGAAAATTGTTGTTTGTCGTCAAGCTTAAAAAGATGTTTTTCGTGACTGATTTCTATTTTCGAACTTGGCCTGTCCTGTGCAGATTTCTTTGAAGCTTTTTTACCGATTAAATAACCTAAAAAAGAAGAAATGAAACCCAGTATTACATAAAATACAAGCAGAATGAATAAAGCTTTTTCGGGTTTTAAACCAGGAATTCCGAGTTGTTTAACCGAAAATTGATAAAGGTTTTTAATGAGTTGAACCAGATTGAAACCATAGTAAATGAGTAAGGTGAAAACCTTATGCATGAGGGTGCTGATCATGGCTAAACTGCCTCCTACAGCATAAGCAATGAAGTTTCTTCCCAAGATTCGTGTTGATGCATCAATTAAAATGGCTTCCGAAAAAATACCAATCATGGGACCAATTAAAATGGCACTGGGCGAAACCGATTTCATGAGGGCGCAAATTAAACCTGCCCTCCAAAGAATACCTTTTTCTTTCCAAATCTGTAAAAAAGCAATGATAAAAATAATGCTGATCACGGTAAGCCAGGTGCCTGCCAACGGAATGCGGAGGTTGTGAAAAAAACTACCCAGAATAATTTCCATAGAGGCCCATAGGCTTCCAATGACTGTGGCTTTTAGCCAGATTTCTCTTTTGTTTTTTTCTGTTGAGCCCAAACTTACTGTTCTCATTTCTTGGATGATCGAGGTTGGTTTTTATAGATTCTCATTTATTTGATATAAAGATATAAATCATCGATTCTCTTATAAACCCAGAAAAACAATGGCCATTCCACTTAAAAATATGGTTGCTCCGGCGATCACATGTGTGTATTTTTCCAGTTTACCCATCGGCAGAAAATTGATTCCGTAGGATGCTAAAAGTACAACCACAAGCATGGTTGCGATGGTCACCAACCCAAAAACCAAACTCACTGCAACAATCCCAAAAGTACTCAATTCCGAAGCAGGGTACATCAATATTGGAATGAGCGGTTCGCAAGGGCCCAAAACAAAAATGGTAAATAGTATCCAGGGTGTAAGTTTTTTGTTGTGGGTGTGATCGTGCTCGGTGGAATGGGTGTGTTCATGAACATGAATGCTGCCATCTTTATGAAGGTGTTTGTGTTTGTGGGGCTTGTTAACATACAATCTATAGATGGCCCAAATCAGATATGCCAGCCCGAAAACGATGAAAGCCCAAGCGGCCAGATTTCCTCTGAATCCTTCGAAAAATTCAATTTGATGAAGGCCAATCCCAAAGGCTACACCCACCACCCCTAATATAATTGAACTGCCCACATGACCGATACCACAAGCTATGGTTAACCATGTCGTTTTCCAAATTGACCATTTTCTGGCTTTTGACATTACAATGAATGGCAAATAATGATCCGGGCCGAAAAGGGTGTGGGTAAAAGCTATAATGGCAGCAGTACCGAGAAGTAGGTTTAAGTCATTCATAGATTATAAAAATAGTCTTTATTCTAAACTTAATTAAAAATCCCATGTCCGTTGAGTTCAGCATGTTTTTCGCCCGAGCAAGGGATACACATCCCATTAATAATTCTTGTACTCATCGTACTTTCTCCACATTTCTTACAGATGATACTTTCGTGCGATGGAGCATAATCAGGTAGCACTGCCTCAACATTCTCAATTTTAAATATTTTATCAAAATCAAGTTTCAATGTTGCAAAAGCACGGTCACGACCATGTTGTTTAAATCTTAAAATTTCTTCTTCGCTATGATTTTGTTCTTTTACCACCGTTTGAAAACTATCTGAAAACAATGGTTGTGCTTTGCGCATATATTCTTTTGAATCTGCCCTTGTTGAAATACGTATTCCTTTACCATCTCTTTTGGTTAAAGTAAAAGCTGTTTTACCAAAATCTCGAAAAATTAGAGCATTATTTCCGAATGAGCAACCGGTGATAAATTGAATGCCATCACTAAAGCAATTGTTGGTTTCGGTAATGGCAATCAAATCTTCCATTCCATCTCCGCTTTCACGCATCATTTGCATGGCTTTTGTTCCGGCCATTATCCCCATGGCAATACCTGGGCAATAATGTCCGTGCAAAGCAGCTGCTTTAATCATTAAAGTTCCCAAGTCGTTTCGTAAAATATCATTCACCAATTCCCTTCGGGGATTGTTTTTTAATTCATCAATTCTGATCGTATCTAATTTATTTTCGATCATTGAAAAATCAATGGGTTTAATATCCAAAACCGGGGTGTTGTTTAGGGCATCTAAACCTTTAACAATTAAAGTGTTTCCTTCGGTTTTTAGAAGTTTAACGGTTGTAACTGCAATGGAACTCGGGCGATCAGGTTTACGTGTTGCAAACAATCCTTTGACATTACCTCGTAGCGTGGTTGCAGTTAGTTCGTAAGATTTAGAGCGATCGAAATCAAAGATAATGTCGATATAGTCGTATTCATTAATACGATTCAGACCTTCCAGAAATTCCTCTTTAAGAATGATTTTACTTTCATGTTTTTTGATCTCGTGAGGGTTTCTTTCTGATTCAAAATTGTTTTTAACGATGCCTATTTCTGTAATTCTCATTTTTAATTATTTTAGTGGAAGGATGATGAAATTTTGATCATCTTCTATAATTTTAACCTTAATATCGTAAAGCCTTTCAATGTTTTCGTTTGAGATAATTTCTTTCCCGCCATTTGCAAATATTTCCCCTCTTTTTAATAATACGAACTGATCGCTGTATTGCAAAGCTAAGTTTAAATCATGAATGGCAATGATAACTGTTATTCCTTGATTTGAAAGCTCTTTCAAGACTTTTAAAACTTCCAACTGATGTTTCAGATCGAGATTAGCGGTAGGTTCATCCAGCAATAAAATTTCCGGTTCCTGAGCCAATGCCCGGGCAATAAAAACCCTTTGTCGCTGTCCTCCACTAAGGTTATTTATACTTCTCAGTGAAATGTCAGCAAGGTCAAGTTTTTCGATCATGCCCGAAGTAATTTCCAAATCTTTCTTTTTGGGAGACCACTGAATGTGAGGTTTCCTTCCAGTCAGAACTGTATCAAAGACGGTGGCCGGAAATGTGCTGCCTTCACTTTGTGGAACATAAGCTATTTTGCAAGCCAAATCGTCAGCATAAAAATCCGAAATGTTTTGATCATCGAGAATGATTTTGCCATCTTTGGGTTTTAGAATTCTACCCATGCATTTTAACAAAGTACTTTTCCCTGATCCATTGGGTCCCACAATGCTAATCAGTTTGCCACTTTCAAATCGATGATTGATGTTTTTGATTACCCGACTTCCGTTGTAGGCAAAGTTGAGCTGTTGGAGTTCTATCTTGTCCATAAACTTTTCCCCCGGCTTTTAAACAATAAAAAAATAAACATGGGTGCCCCAATAAATGAAGTTAGTATTCCAACAGGTAATACCATTGGTGCGATGATGGTGCGTGCTAAAATATCTGAAGCCAATAAAAATACACCTCCAAATAGGGCAGTAGCAGGTATCAAAAAACGCTCGTCACTTCCAATCATCCTTCTCACCAGGTGAGGAACTACCAAGCCTACAAAGGCGATGATACCGAAAAAAGAAACCGCTACTGCGGTGCTAATTGATGCCACCAGCATAACTTGAATCCGGGTTCTTTCAACATTAACTCCTAAGCTATGTGCCGTTTCATCACCTGTATTCAGTGAACGAATATTCCATCGGTTCCGCATAAAAAAGAAAATGGATGGAGCAATCACTATTAGTAGAATATAAAACTCTTTCCAGGAGGCTCGACCTAAATCTCCAAAGGTCCAGAAAACGATGGAGGAGAGTTGAACATCTTCCGCAAAATATTCCAAGGCGGTGGTTCCGGCAATAAATAAAGAACCCAGAATAATCCCTGTTAAAATCATGGTTTCGGGGGTTGCATCCTTAAAGCGAGCCATGATTAAGATAATGGCAGTACTTACCAAACTCCAGAAAAATGCTGAGATGGTTATGATGTATGGATTGTTGATTAAAATGGCATCCTGGGCATTACTTTGGGTACTTCCTGCACCTAAAATAATGATCGCGAAGGCCGCCCCAAAAGCAGATGCATTTGAAATGCCAAGGGTGAATGGTGATCCTAAAGGATTTCTTAAAATGCTTTGCATGACGGTTCCTGAAACACTTAAGGCCGTTCCTGCCAGCACCGCTGATAAAACCCGCGGTAATCTGATGTTTAGAATGATTTGTTGTTGAACTTCATTGCAAGAACCTGAAATCAGTTGTAAGATGGTTTTAAAGGTGATGTCAGAAGCTCCTACCAATAACCCTAAAACTGTAAAAATCAATAGTAGAACAAAAGAAGCCAATAAAAATATTCTTTTTTGTGCGGTAAATTTTGAATACTCTTTTATGATTTGTTGACTCATAATCTGGTGTTTTTTTCGCAACCCATTCCATAAAGTTTAACAATGTCATCGTAAACAGGTTTACCCAGGAATGTATTATAAATTTCATTGGCTTTATCTCTAATATTCATATCCTGATAAAGTTGAACTTGTAATACTTTGGAAACGTAGAACGAATTAATTAGAATATTTTCGTAATTGATGGTGTGCCAAATGTGAGGCAATAAAAAGTAGATTTCATTTTTTTGGATGGCCGGGACCAATTTTCCGAGAACTGAATTTTTTTCTAATTCATCCTTTGATAATAGATACCCCGAAGCATCAATAAAGATTTTATCAGGGTTCCATTCAATAATTTGTTCTTTGTCGATTAAAACATTGTTCAGTTTTGAGCTGATGAACCGTGTGTCGTCTGCAAGTTTGGCCGCAACATTATTTGCTTTATTGAAGCGAAATGGAGCATAGTCGGGTTCGGTCGAATTAATGCCGTGAGCACCTCTGTATGCAATGCCCCCAATATATACTTTTTGTTGGGAATTTTGCTTTTCTGCTTTCTGTTGAATGGAATTAAATTCGTCTTCAATGTAATTTATTAAAAAATCGGCTCGCTCTCTCTTACCCAATAAATCCCCTAGAAACTTCAGCGATGCATAAAAATATTTTTTATGCTCATTGAAGTCTCCATAGTTTAGGCAAACAACCGGTATGCCTGTCTTTTGTTGTAAATCATCAGCTTCACCGGCACTTAGATAGGTGCAAATAATTAGTTCTGGTTGTAAGGCTGTGATCAATTCAGGCTCTGCATTATTTGCCGATCCAATGATGGGTAATTTTCGAAGTTCGGGATTTGCATATAGATAAGGAACGTTTCTTTTTTTTTCATTCCCTTCAACACCTATAATCAAATCTGTTGCATTTAAATAGCACATAAATCTAAGAGCACCTGCACCATGGGCCACAGCAGAATTTATTTGCTCAGGAATCTCTACTTTCCGGCCAAGCATATCAGTGATCAATTGGGTGTTAAGTTCGGAATGCTTTTGATGCTTGTTGATACAAGAAGTAAAAATGAACAAAGGAATGAGCAAGAGCAAGGCTTGTTTTCCATCCAGAGGTGTTAATATATTTAAAAAGGTGTTACGCACAATATAAAAAAATTAGTTGGCTGTACTCATGACCAATTTGCCATGTTTGATTCCTTTAATGGCAATGAGTTGATTGGCCAGTTTAACAAGTTCCATTGATTTTCCTTTAACCGAAATTGTTTCCAGGCAATTGTCATGATCCAAATGAACATGTTGTGATGCCAAAATTAAATGATGGAAATTGTGTTGAACTTCGGTTGACTGCTTCTGTAAATTTCTTTTGTGATGATCATAAACCAGAACGATGGCTCCTGCAACCTCTTCATTTCCTTGCCATTCATCTTCAACCAAATTCTTTTTTATTAAATAGCGAATGGCTTGTGATCGGTTCGGGAATTTTTGGTTTTCGACCAAGTGGTCAAGCTTTTTTAATAAATCATCCTCAAGAGATACTCCAAATCGTTTTACCTGCATCGTGTTATGATATTTAAAAAGATGACACAAAGATATGTTGTTTTAGTCGATGTTTGATGAAAAAAATGTAGGTGTTGAGAATTTATTATGAGTATAAATAATATTGGTTTTATTATAGTTTGGGAATTAGTTTATGCAGAAAATTGGGATAAAATCATTGCCATTTCAGTATTTATTTCGAGTATGGATATACATCCTTTTTCATACATTTGTAAAAAAAAACAGCGTGGCAAATCGTTATTTTATACATCTGGCATATTTAGGTCATCAATTTCATGGTTGGCAAATTCAAGACAATGCACCAACGGTACAACAGTTTGTAAATGAGGGGCTAAATACCCTTTTACAGACTGAAATAAATGTTACAGGTTGTGGGAGGACAGATACGGGGGTTCATGCCCGTAATTTTTATGCTCATTTTGATTTAGAAAATGAGTTGTCGGAAGAAGAGAGGATAAACCTTTGTTTTAAGTTGAACAGATTTCTTCCAAAGGAAATAGCGATCTATAAAATCAAGGAAGTACCAGAAAGAGCTCATGCTCGTTTTGATGCCAAAGCGCGAACTTATAAATATTTTATCAGCAGAAGGAAAGATCCATTTTTAGAAGATTTTTCGTACTACTTATATGGTGATTTGGATGTGGATCTGATGAATGAGGCTGCAAAAGAAATGATGTCATATATTGATTTTACAAGTTTTTCAAAATTACATACCCAAACCAAAACTAACAATTGTAAAGTTTCGCATGCTCATTGGGAAGAAGATGGACATCAACTCATATTTACCGTAAAAGCAGATCGTTTTTTAAGAAATATGGTACGAGCTATGGTTGGAACTTTATTAGATGTTGGTCAGCATAAAATCAGCATTGAGGAGTTTAAAAAAATTATTGAAGGCAAAAACCGATCTGATGCCGGTTATTCAGTTCCGGCAAAAGCTTTGTTTTTGGAAGAAGTTGATTATCCCAAAGGAATTTATAAAAATTGAGAGAGCCTTTATTAGCCTCTCTCAGATTTAGGTTTTAGATATACTGCAGCACAAGATTGTAAATTTTGCGTTTATCTCGATACATCAATACTAAAACTTCATCATCAAAGTAACTTACACGAAATTCATTACTTTTTTCTCCGTTGATATTTGCCTGTACATAAATAAAACCACTTTCATTATGAATTCCTTGAAGAATCACATGGTTGGTTTTGGGAGCCATTGTTTTCATTTCAGTGCTATTATTCCCTAAGAACTCCTTTGACACAAATCTAAAATGTTTGTTTTTGTTGAATTTAACTTCAAATTCATTATAATCAGGTCTTTTATTGGTGTAGGCAACGCCTGCATAATTGGTTTCAGTAGACTGAGAAGCTTGATATTCACTACCCCAAACATTACCCTTGGTGTCTTGTTGAGTCAGATAAACAATATTACCTCCCATCATGGCGGTTTCGATTTTAAGTTTTTTACGGGCTCGATCTTTAACTTTATTAATGTTGGATAAGGCAGTTGCACCTTTAGCTTTTGAAGATACATCACCTAATTTGTATAATCCCTTAATTTCTCCTTCGATTTGGCTGACGGATACATTTTCCCAGTCTGCGCCACTTCTAACGGTTTTAAAGGAAGTTGCCTCACTAAATTCTTCTACTCGTCCTGATTTATATTCAATTCGGGTGATGGTATTTTTATAAATTGAATTTAATAAATCCTCATTGGGATAGCTGAATTTTACCGCATCAGGAGTTACTTCTTTGATAACACACTCAATAATTTTATTGTTGGTGTAAATTTTATCAAATGTAGTTTGTGAATAAGCATTTAAGCTAAATAAAAAAATGATTGAGCAAAATAGTTTTGTTTTCATAAGTTTGGATTTTTATTGTTCAAAATGCAAAACACATACCAAATAATTGGAATTTGAAGCTTATTTTTACAAAAATGAAGAATAAAAAACATCTTTTAAAAACTCAGCTTCTACTTGCCTGAGTAGGAATGTATTCTAATTGATGCTGCTTATTTCTCAGAATAAAAATTTATAATTGAATCGGTGAAAACTTCTGCTTTTAAACCGTATTTTAGCATTAATTCTTCCGGTTGACCAGATTCTCCGAATCGATTTTGCATCCCAATCATCTTCATGGGTACAGGATGGTTTTGAACCACAACTTCTGCCACTGCACTTCCAAAACCACCTTGCACCTGATGTTCTTCCAGAGTTACAATTGCTTTGGTTTCTATGGCTGCTTTAAGAATGATTTCTTCATCGATGGGTTTGATGGTGTGAATATTAATTACCCTGGTTGAAATCCCTTTTTTTTCTAAAATTTTTGCTGATTGTAAAGCTTCCCAAACCATATGACCCGTAGCGATGAGTGTGATGTCGGAGCCTCCTTTTAAAAGTTGACCTTTACCAATGGTGAAATCGGTATTTACATCCATAAATTCAGGAACGGGATCCCTTCCAAAGCGTAAATAAACGGGGCCATTTATTTCTTCTGTCGCCGCTTTAACTGCTTGTTCAACCTGGGTTGCATCACAAGGTGAAAGAACAGTCATGTTGGGAAGTACACGCATCACAGCGATGTCTTCTAATGCCTGATGAGTGGCTCCATCCGGACCAACAGAAATGCCTGCATGTGCACCACCAATAATGGCATGCACTTTATTATAACAAAGTGAAATTCTAATTTGATCGGTGGTTCGGAGGGCTGCAAAAACACCATAGGTGCTGAATACGGGGATTTTACCACTTAAAGCCAGTCCGGCTGCAACGCCAATACAATTTTGTTCGGCAATTCCCAAAGAGAAAAAACGATTTGGGAATTTGTCTGCAAAATAGTTCATTCCAACAGAAGACGTTATGTCTGCTCCGAGGCCAATAATATTTTTGTTTGATGCTGCCGCTTTTTTAAGACCCATTCCAAAGCCTTCTTTGGTCGATCTATTGCCTCTGTTTATGTAATCCATTTTATGCCAATTCTTTTAAAAATAATTCTAATTCTTCTTTCGACGGAGCTTTACCATGCCAGCGATAATCATCTTCAATGGATTTAACTCCCTTACCCATTAATGTTTTTGCAATGATTACAGCAGGTTTTCCCATTGTTTCTTTTGCTTTTTCGATGGTAACTAACAATTCTGAAATTATATTGCCATTGCATTCAAAAACTTCCCATCCAAAAGAAATCCATTTTTGGGATAATGGTTCAAGTTTCATCACCTCTTCGGTTTTACCTTCAATTTGTACATGGTTGCGATCGATAAAAGTGATGAGGTTATCAAGCTTGTGATGTGCTGCGCTCATAGCAGCTTCCCAAATAGATCCTTCCTGTAATTCACCATCTCCGCAAATACAAAAGGTTTTTCGGTCTTTATGATCAAATTTGTCGGCCAATGCCATCCCAACCGCTACAGACAATCCTTGTCCTAATGAGCCCGCAGATAATTCAAGTCCGGGTAAACCATGTTCGCGACCCGGGTGGCCTTGTAATCTTCCTCCCAGTTTTCTCAAAGTCATTAGCTCTTCTTTCGGAAAATATCCGGCTTCAGCAAGTGCTGCATATTGAGCAGGGGCAATATGACCAGCTGATAAAATCAAGCGATCTCTGTCTTCCCAGTCAGGATTTTCTGGGTCGTGATTCATGGTGTTAAAATACAGGGCCGTAAAAATATCGGTCAGTCCGAGTGACCCACCCGTATGCCCTGAGCCTGCCTCAGAAATACTTATTAAAATGTTTTTTCGAATGGAATAAGCAATTTGATCCAATTGCTCAATGGATTGTACTTTTTTAAAACTCATATTAAAAATTGATAAATATTAAAACAATGCAGCAAAGAAATAATATCCCACTACGATTGAGTAAACTAATTTCATAAGGGTTCCTCCCAAAAATCCTATAAATGAACCTACGGCAGAACGCATGGCGGTTGTTGAATCTTTGCCGGCCATGCTTTCACCTACATAGGCTCCCAGGAATGGGCCTAGCAATATTCCAATAATTCCAAAGGGGCCGATTACGATTCCGAGTATTGGCAAACCGATGATGCCGATAATAAGTCCGACGATGCTTCCCCTAACGCCCATTTTGCTGCCACCAAATTTCTTGGTTCCCCAAATAGGGACTACATAATCCAGAAAAGTAACAGCAGCTGCAATTAAACCCATAATAACCAGCAGTTCCTCTTCAAAAGGCGGGTTTTCTCTCAATTGTAAAATGAGTAGTGCAAAGAAACTTACGATGGGCCCCGGAATACCGGGGATGATTGCACCTGCAATACCAATAAGTATCAGAACGATACCAACGATGATCCATATAAAATCCATATTATTTTAGTTTTTTAAAGTCCAGTTCAGTAAAATCGAAATCAGGGTTGGGAACATCAATCACCAATTCGTCAATTTCTCCATCGGCATTTAATTTAAATTGAACTTTTCCTTTGGGAAGTGAGGTTACCCCTTTAAATTCAAGTTCAAAAGTATCGTAATGATAGTGAGTTAAAGTCCCTTTGAAAATTTTAGTGTTTTTCATCTGAAGCATTAATTGCCCGTTTTTCAAATATACTTCGGTATTTCCGTAAACTTCTCCTCCGTAGGTGCCTGTATAAGTTTTTAAATCAAAACTTGGCTTGGTGTTTTTTATCTGTTTATCATCAGGCTTATTCTGAGGACGATTCATTCGCTCTAAATATATCTGGCTCCAATCTTTATCATCCTCACTTAAAAATATATCCAGCGTTTTGTACATCAAGGGCGAAGTAATTCCTGTATTGGTGTTGGTAAGAATTACGAATCCAAGATTTTCTTCAGGAACGAGCACAGTTCTTGAGATCATGCCATCATAACCACCGCCGTGAGAAACTATTTTTCTTCCATGATAATCCATTAAAGCCCATCCCAATCCATAAGCTTTAAAATGGGTGCTTGGAAACATTTTTTCGGAATAAGAACTCACATTTTGAGAAGTATGTGCTTGCCACATTTGGTGTTGTGAAGCAGCAGAGAAAATGGTATCGTTGTTATTGATCCCATGATTTAACTGAAGCATTATCCATTTTGACAGATCAGATACACTTGATAAAATTCCACCACAAGGTGAGGCATTATCCCAATTCAAATAGTCAATAACAATGGTTTTATCTTTATAATCATTGTGTGGACTTGTAAAATTGCCTTTAGGTTCAAGTTGAGTGATGCTTGTTACTGAACGGTTCATATTCAATGGGTTGAAGATTCGGGTTTGAACAAAATCATCCCAGCTCATTCCACTAACTTTTTCGATTACCAAACCTGCAGCTATAAACATGATGTTTTGATATCCGTAATGGGCGCGAAAGCTGTAGGCAGGTTTTAAATATCTTGCTCGTCTTACAATTTCTTCACGGCTGTGGTTTGTTCCGTACCAGATCAGGTCGCCCGAGAAAGTTTTTAAACCTGATCGATGACTCAGTAAATCTCGAATACTCATTTCGTGGGTAACATAAGGACTGTATAATTCAAACCAGGGTAAATACTTTGTGACTTTATCATCCCAGGATATTTTACCCTCATCCACCAACATGGCGATGCTTGCGGACGTAAATGCTTTGGTATTTGAGGCAATGGCAAAAAGCGAATTCTGGTCTACTTCTTCACCTGTTTTTACACTCTTAACCCCAAAACCTTTGGCAAAAATGACTTCGTTATCTTTTACAATGGCAATGGCCATTCCGGGCACATTCCAGTCCTTTAGTGCTTGTTCGTAATACTGCTCAAGTTTTGTAATTGTTTTCTTATTCGAATCTTTCGCTTGCAGATTAAAAAATGTAAGGAAAACGATCGATAGCGTCAGGCTAATTTTACAGATTATGTTTTTCATTTTAAAAAGCTGATGGTTTAATTTATTCAATATTTTCTTTAGCAGAATGTAATGTAGTTTGTAAAAATAAAGAATATAGTATTTTAATGATTTGCTTAATGCAATTTTTTGTTAAGAAATTTAACGGATCGAATAATTTTAAAGGCTTAATCTGTTTTTTACTCCAGATTATTGCCCGATCCAATGCTTAAATTCCCCTGATTTTTTATAACTAATGATAATCTCTTCATCTGCAGGAGGGATTAATTCAATCTTAATTTTACTTTTTGATAAAGTATAAATGTTCTTAATTGAATTTATATTTATTATGTATTTTCGATTAATCCTAAAGAAATATTCAGGGTCGAGCATGCTTTCCAGTTTATTTAAGGAATAATCAAGGTGTAAGCTTTCGTTTTTATTGGTAAGCATGAAATTGCATTTATTCATTACATAAAAATAAGCGATGCTGGAGGTATTTATAATTTTAATTTTTCTGCCGATGCTGATGATAAATCTTTTTTTATAGGCATTTTTGTTGCCAATGACTTTGATGATGGATTGATAATCAAGAGTTTTTGTTAAAAAATCTTTCGAAATGTTTTTGAATTTTTGTATGCTTTGAGTTAACTCATCAATTTTAATGGGTTTTAATAAATAATCGATACTATTAACTTTAAAGGCTTTGATGGCATATTGGTCATAAGCGGTGGTAAAGATAACAGAGGTTTTAATTTCTATTTGCTCAAATATTTTAAAGCTTAATCCATCTGCTAAATGAATGTCCATGAAAATCAAATCGGGATGGTTTTGTTGTAACCACGCTACGGCATCTCTAATTGTTCTTATTTTTTCAAGAACTATTATTTTATCGTCTATTTGCTTTAATAATTGTTCTAATCTATCAGCGACCGCAATTTCATCTTCGATGATTACCACTTTCATTTTTGTTGTGTGTTTCGAATGAATAAAACTCTTTATTCTTTAATTTAAAATATTATTCAACTTCCAGAAATGGAATTCTTGCAATAAATTTATTTTCCTCAATATAAAACGCTGGTGCTAAATCAGAAATGAGCAGATACCTGTCCTTTAAGTTTTGAAGCCCTATTTTAGTTGATTTTTCACCGTGTTGTATTTGTTGGAGGTTGTTTTCCATAATAAAATTTTCGGCATTATTATAGATTGAAATCTTCAGAGGATACTCTTCAGAAATTTCATTGTGTTTAATTGCATTTTCAACAAGAATTTGCAATGAAAGAGGCAAAATGAATTTATTGTATAATGCGTTGTCAATATCTATTTCCAGTTTTAAATTATCGCCAAATCTGATTTTTTGAAGAAAAATGTAAGATGAAACAAAATCCAACTCTTGCTCGACTTTAGTTGCCATTTCATCCTTAATTTCAAGAACATATCTGTAAATGCTCGAAAATTTATCAATAAAATCAATTGCTTTATCCGGGTCGCTATGAATTAAAGCCGAAATTGTACTTAAACTGTTAAACAAAAAATGCGGATTGATTTGATTTTTAAGTGCCTCAAATCGAGCTTGAATGTTTTCTTTTTCAAGTTTGGAACTTAATGTTAACGATTTTTTCCATTTATCAAATAGGTAAATTCCTTCGTAAATTGAGGTTGTGAAAAAGGTGATTAAAACCATGGATACATTAACACCTTTCATTATTTGCCAATAATCGGAAGATTGATTTGAGAATAAATGATTGATCAGGAAAATGATGGTAATAAGAAAAATAGATAGGGAACATAAAAAAATGATAATGATAAGAAGGTGCTTAGTAGGGTTTTTTTCCCAGGGATGTTTTAACCATAAAAATGAAACAACCCTTCTGCTTCCTTGCCAGACAAAGAAAGTGATTAGAACAGAAATGATGATCCAATAAAAAATACCAATCTCATCATTTTTGGTGTGAAAAATTAATGGCATCATGATACCAATAATTGCGATTCCAATGATGCTAGTCCATTTGCTCTCAATATTGTTTTGATGGTTACGGGGGTTGAAGTCAATCATATTTTGGTTTGAAGCTGTATCTGTTGTTATTTTTGATAAATGTACAAAAATACATCTATAATATCCCCATATGTATCTCTGTAGAGCTTAAATATGAAATGTTATGTTTTTATTTTTTACACTCGTTGATGATTTTTTTTGCATATTCTCTTCCCCAATCCGGGTAAATTGAGTTTGGTTGTTTCGATGGTTTAAATTTTTTCATTGCCATTTCCAGTAAAGGTAAGGCCTTGTCTTTTCCACCATTCCAAAATGAAGGTGTGTTGAATAATTGAACACCATGCCATAAATAACTCCTGGGATTATCAGGATTTATGTCTCTTGCCTGTTCAAACATCTTTAAGCATTTTTTATGAAGTATGATCCCTCTAGCCATCGGATCAATTTTTATTTTGGCCTGTAATAAAAACCCTTTTAAAACATAAATCTCGTCATTGCTTGGGCTTAAACTGTCTGCCAAATCAATCAGTTTCTCGGCTTTATCCAGATAAGAATCTTTTTGCTTATCATCTTTTTTGAGATAGCTAATTTGTATGTCGCAGTATGCGCTGTAATAATAAGGTAGCCACTCATTTTGCATAACATCACCAATCCGTTGAAATTGATTTGATGCTTTTTGCAGATTGTTGATTTCGTAAGTGCTATCCATGATTGAGATGGTCTTTAGCATCAGGTTTTTATAATCGTCAACTTGCGCATTAGAAGAGATAAATGTGATTAATATGATGCTTAAAATAAATATTCTTTTCATTTTATTATGTTTTTAAGGAGATGAAAAATTATTCTTAATATGTGTTTTATTTGGATGGTTTTAGTCTTTGAAATTGAAAATGAAACTTGTTAAAAAGTAAGTTCGTAAAACCTGATATGGGATTTTTTGTCAGAAATTAATAGGTTGAAATAAAACATCCGATAAAAAAGGAACGTATGCTTGAGGGTCTGATCGGAATCCTTCCTAAATCATTTGGCAGATAGTGGTATCCAAATATTTGATCTTGACCAAGTACATTTTTTAAGGAAGCAAAAATGACGGCGTTCTTACCCAGTAATTTGGCCATCTTGCTAATATTAATATCGAGATTGTGATAGGCAGCCGTACGATCCGTATGGAATTCTGAATCTGGTTTAACGGGATTGTAATAGGGCCTGCCCGATGAGTACGCATAGCTTAATCCTAGCATTGAGTTTAGTTTATTGATCCAATGTTTATAAACAAAGGAAAAAGTATGTTTTGCTGCGAAAGATGGTGTGGCAGAAATAGGATAGTTGCGGTAATCCCTTTTTGTATCCAGGTATGAATAAGACAACCATAAATCTGCATTAGGAATTAGTCCTTTGTTGCGATAAAAAAACTCTATTCCATTTGCGTAACCGCTTCCTGAGTTGTCAAAACTATTGGGCTCATTTAAAATATTTTTGATGAGGTGCTGATATCCTTTTTTAAATAATTCAACCCGAAATGTACTCTTGTTTTTCATCCATTGATAATTGACAATAAGATGGGTTGCATTTTCGAAATCTAGTAAATCAGTGTAGTATAAAAATGCATTTTCAGGAGTTTGATAAAATTTACCATAGGCCAATGAAACTTGACTGTACTCGCCGGTAGAGTATGCAAAGGATGCTCGTGGAGCAAGATTGCTTTTTTTTAGGAGACCTGAGTATTCATGACGAAGGCCAACTCGAGCGGCCAGTTTTTTTGAAATCAACCAATTTGATTCAATGAAATCACTAAAATAAAATTCATTGATTTCGCTATCATCCTGATCATTCCTGCCAATGATATTGCGGCTGTGGAGTTCTACCCCAAAATTAAAAGTAACATTTGAAACTGAGCGATTGGTAATGATCATTTTGGTCTGAAGTAGTTTTTCATCTTCAGACAAATTCATTTTATTGATAAAAGCATCATCTTCATCCTTTGAATATGAAGCCCCAATATATGCCGACCATTGATCATCCTTAAAGTATTTCTTGTAGGTAGAGTTTATATATAAATTCTTATTTGTGAGGCTAAACAAGTTATTTACATTAGGCTGATTGTAATCCTGATTGTTGATGGCTAATTTGGTGCCGGATTGGCAATAGTAGAATTTGAAAATGTCACTCTTAGAGAATTTGTGCCGAAAAATAAATTTCCCACTTAAGTTTTCTGGCGATTTTACCCAATCAGTAATTTGAGGAAATGTTTTATGATAGGGATCCATATTATTGTATTCACCTTTTAAATATACTGAAGTATTCTTCCAGCGATGCACATGAAATAAGTTAGCACCATAAGCATATATTCCTCCTCCGGTGTTTGTTGAATCTGCCAGCCCTTTACTTGTTAAAACCAAGGTTGATGAGAGTGCTTGTCCGTATAATGCTGAGTAACCACCGGAACTGAAAACAGTACCCGAAAACATAAAAGGATCAAATCGTCCTCTTTGTTTTACATCCGGCACGGGACTATAGTATGGATTTTGAACTTCCATTTCATCAATAATAATTTTACTTTCTCTTCCTGAGCCACCTCTGACAAACAATCCATTTTCAGCATTTATAGTTTGAACTCCCGGCAAAGTTTGAATGGCTCCTGTTATATCTCCAACAGCCCCTGCTGTTGTTCCTATGTCAGCCGCTCGCATATTCATGGTTCTTTTCTCATCACTTGCTACAAAAGCACCTGCAGTGATATTTACAGTTGTTAATTCATTGGCTAATTCTTCCAAAACAAAATCAGCAACAATATCTTTATTTTCAATGATAATTTCTTTTTCGAAGGGCTTATAACCAATGTATGAGGCCTTTATAATTAGTTTTCTTTTTTTGTTTGTTTTAAAGGAATATTTGCCCAGTTCATTAGAAGTTGTGCCGTCAAAAAAACCTTTTAAGCCAATGTTGGCATACATCAGCGGCTCTCCTTTTGTGTTAATGATGCTTCCTGATATAACAACTTCCTGACAATGAATATTTACAGAGAAAAGGATGATGACCAGCGAAACAATAATTGACTTTTTCATCGATATCTTTTTTTGTTTATTCTTGCTGAATTTTAATCTGCACCAAATTTATATTTGATTAATTCTGATTAAAAAAAAGATATGCCGGAAAGAGAAAATATATAGCTGAAGTTGGAAAATGAAGGGTTGAACCAGGTTGCTCGAAAGTCAGTTTTTATAATGATTCCATAATTTTATTCATGATGACTGATGCTTTATCCTGAAGAAAAACATCGGTAATGCCATCAGTAAATTTTGATCGGTCGAGGTTAATTTCAATAATTTTAGCTCCATTGTGCTTTGCCATGATCGGTATCTGACAGGCGGGCATAACCTCACCGGTGGTACCGATTACCAGAAATAAATCAGATTTTTCGGAAGCGAGCACAGAGGCCTGATAAGCTTCTGGTGGAATTCCTTCACCAAAGAAAATAAAGTCGGGTTTTAAAAGTGAATCGCATTTTTTGCAAAGTGGTGGAAGCTTTTTTAGGTTGATTTCATCGGCTTGATAATGTGCGTTGCAGGAAGTACAGATTAATTTTTGAGAATTGCCGTGAAATTCATGAATGACTTTGCTTCCGGCCTCCTGATGAAGATTGTCGATGTTTTGGGTAATGATTTCTTTAAGTAAACCCTTCGACTCCATTGCGGCCAGGGCCTGATGAGCACCATTGGGTTTGGCTTCTCCAAAGAAATCATAAAAAATCTCCTTGATAACAATCCAGGATGCTTTTGGGTTGTTAAAGAAATAATTTAAATCTAAAACCTGGGGATCATATTTGCTCCATAAACCGTTGGGTCCTCTAAAGGGAGGAATTCCACTTTCCACAGAAATTCCGGCACCGGTAAAAGCCGTGATGTGCTTTGCCTTCTGAATGAGTTCAATGGCTTTTGTAATTGATGTTTCCAAGATGTTTTAGTTTTCTGTTGGAACAAATTTATTGAAATCCTGAATCGAAACCTATAAAATAATTGTTAATCAAAGTACGAATAAAGTGTTATTCATAAAATAAAGAAGTAATTTTAATCTGAATATAAACCTGATAAATTGAAAGGAATCAAATGGGACAGCGCTTTATCGAACTGAAGATGCCGACACATTATGCGAATGGAGAATTGAAGGCCAGGATCTCCCAAAAATTGAGAATTAAGGATTTTTCCTTTCAGATTGATCATAAAAGTTTGGATGCCAGAAATAAAAGAAATATTCATTGGCTGATAAAAGTTCTGGTTCAGTCGGAGGAAATTAAAGAAAAATTACCCGCTACTGATCATTTGCTTAAAATTCCTTTTAAGGCCAGAAACAAAAAAGTAGTAATCATCGGAAGTGGCCCGGCCGGTTTTTTCTCGGCTTATATTTTACAAAAGGCCGGGTACAAAACCACCATTATTGAACGTGGATCAGATGTGGTTCAAAGAGCAGATTCGATTCATAATTTTGAACAGGGAGGCGTTTTTAGTTCAAATAATAATTATGCTTTTGGTGAAGGTGGTGCAGGAACTTTTTCGGATGGAAAACTCACATCGCGATCTAAGCATATTTCTAAAGAAAGAAATTTTATTTTGGATGAGTATGTGAATGCCGGAGCTCCCGATGAAATTAAGTATCTGGCTCATCCGCATTTAGGAAGTGATAATTTAAGGTTGATGACCAAAAATTTGCGACTTAAATATGAGGAATTGGGCGGCGAAGTATTTTTTGAAACCCTTTTAACCGATTTAAAAATCCGGAATGGAATGGTTCAATCGATTGAAACCAATAAAGGGGCATTTGAGTTGGATTATTTAATTATGGCCATTGGCCATTCTGCATTTGAAACTTATCGAATGTTGATTCGAAGGGGGGTAAATTTTAGGGCTAAGAATTTTGCCATTGGATGTCGAATGGAGCACCCACAGGAGCTCATAAATGAGGCACAATGGGGAGTAAAGTCACTTGAGGGGGTAAAAGCCGCAGAATATCGTCTCACTTCAAAAACTGATGGGCGACATCAGGTTTATAGTTTTTGCATGTGCCCGGGTGGGATGGTTGTTCCGGCAACTGCTTACGAAGGGAGCAATATTGTAAATGGGATGAGTTTGTACGACCGAAATGCACATTTTGCCAATGCAGCATGTGTGGCAAATTTTAATCTTTCTCAGGTTTTGAATAAGGAAGTTTCGGCGCTGGAGTCCCTAGATTGGTTGGAAAAACTTGAACAGAAGTTTTTTGAAATTTCAAACTCTTATCAGGCACCTTTTTCTAAAATTGAGGATTTTATTAACGGAAAGTTAGTGAGTGCAAATTCTGAAACTAGTTATCCATTGGGATTAGTAAGTGCACCTCTATGGGATTATTTACCTGCTCAGGTAGCAGAAGCCTTAAAGCTTGGATTGAAGGATTTTAATCGGAAAATGCTAAATTTTGATCAGGGAATATTATTGGGGTTGGAAAGTAAAACCTCGTCGAGTATCCAAGTATTGCGAGAAAGGTCAGGATTGTGTGAGGGTTTTAAAAATTTATATATGCTCGGAGAAGGAAGTGGTTATGCCGGAGGCATCATCTCAAGTGCAGCCGATGGAATTAAAGGAGCCATGCATTTAATAGAAACAGATCTTTAATTAACAAAAAAATTGGTTAACATGATATCACAAAGTTGGTTTTGTGATTTCTCGATGGCCAGACATTCCTGCACAATTTGTTCCGGTTTTTTATGAAAAGCTTTAAGATCATCCTGAAATTCATTGCACCATCTGCTAATCAGGAAATGGTCAACTTCCAAATGGAATTGAACTGCAAAAATGTTTTTATACCGAAAAGCCTGATTGCTACAGAATTTTCCCTTGGCCAATAATTGGGCACCTGTTGGTATCTCAAAGGTCTCGCCATGCCATTGAAAGGCATGAAACTTAGGTTGGAAGTTTTTAAAAAATGGATCTTCTATCCCTTCTTTTGTAAGACTGATTTCAGAGTCTCCAATTTCGAGTAAGGTGTTTTTTTGAACCTGAGCTCCAAGTATTCTCGCGATGAGTTGGGCTCCAAAACATAGTCCGAAAATGGGCTTTTCTGTTCTGATGGCCTTTTCTATATACAACCACTCTTGTTCCAGAAAATGAATGGAATGAACATCGTTGGTAGAGTAAGGAGAACCACCAATCATAATGTGGCTGTATTCTTTTAAAGGAGGATAGGTTACCCTTTCATAGGCCTTGAAGATATCAAAAGTAAAATTGTGACTTTTTAAAAAGGTTTCGATATAACCAAAACTTTCTGAACTGTGATTTTGAATAAGTAAAATTTTCATGCTTGAAAATGTTATTTATTTTTTTTCTTCCGATTGTATTTCTTATAGCTTTTTACTCTTTTCTTTGGATTGTATTTAGGACTTTCGCCCAAATGAATGGGAAGTTGAGCCTTGTGAATTTCTTTTCCAACAAGCTTTTCAATGGTTTCGAATTTGGCCTGATCTCCTTCATTTATAAGGGTTATTGCAACACCATCGGCTTCTGCTCGTGCTGTTCTTCCAATTCTGTGTATGTAATCTTCTCCATCTTGAGGTACATCATAATTGATGATGAGTTCAATATCTTCAATGTCTATTCCACGCGATAAAATATCCGTAGCCACCAAAATGTGAAGTTTCTTGTTTTTAAAATCCATTAATACTTGTTCCCGATTTGTTTGATCCAAATCAGAATGGATGTCTTCAACTGCAAGTCCGGCGGCTTTAAGTTCGCGGCTTAATGCTTTTGTGCTGCTTTTTGTTGAGCAGAAAATAAGTATGCTTTTTGCAATTTGCCCTCCCAATAGATAAAGAACCAAAGGAATTTTCTGAGTGTCGTAAACCACATATGCAATTTGAAGGATCTTTTCGGCAGGCTTTGAGGTTGCCAAACTAATTTCAAAAGGATTGTTTAAAACGGTTTTGGCTAATTTTTTTATTTGCGCTGGCATGGTTGCCGAAAACATCAAATTTTGTCTATTTTCGGGTAAATGCCTGATGATTTTGATGATGTCTTCATGAAAACCCATGTCCAACATACGATCAGCCTCATCCAGAACCAGGAAATTGAGTTTAGAGATTTTGACATAATCTTGAGCCAAATGTGAAATCATTCGACCGGGTGTACAAATAATTACATCAGCTCCTTCTGATAAGGCATTCTTTTCCTGGGCAAAACTAATTCCGTCATTACCCCCATAAACGGCAATAGAACTAATCTGACAAAAATAGGAGAGACCTTCCATTTGTTGATCTATTTGTATGGCAAGCTCTCGTGTTGGAACAATGATCAGTGCTTTGATTGTTTCACGATCAGGATCTTTAATTATCTGATTGATGATGGGAAGCAGAAATGCTGCAGTTTTACCCGTGCCTGTTTGGGCAGAGGCAATCATGTCCTTGCCATTCAAGATTGCCGGGATTGCTTGCTCCTGAATCGGGGTGGCATTTTCAAAGCCTAAAGCTTCCACACCATTCATTAAATCAGGGTGAAAGCCAAATTCGTTGAATTTCAAATTGTCAGTATTGAGATAAGTGTTAACAAAATATTTGCTTTTGCAAAAGGCTAAATTATGAAAATATAGCTAAATATGCTTCAATTATGCCATAAAGAAATTAGTACGAATGCAGGAAGAATTTTTATTTGGCAATTCCGACCACTCCACAAGCAATTCTTGCTCCCGCATTTCCAGTGGGTTGAGATGTTAAATCATCTTCATCAGCATGAACAATAATTGAGCGTCCGATGATTGAATGTGGTCCATGAAATGAAAATTGCTTGGTGGTAAATTCCAGATGGCCTATTCCGTTTTCGTTGGCAGTGATGTTTCCTAAATCACCAATATGGTTCATTTTTGCATTTAAAGCAGAATGATCATGTCCTTCAGGATTAAAATGACCACCTGCAGAAGTTCCATTGGCTGCACTGCAATCTCCAAATTCATGGATGTGAAAACCGTGCTTCCCTTCACTTAATCCAGTGAGTTTTGCAATTACCTTAATTCCATTTTTTGTTTGTGTAAACGTAACGGTTCCATGAGTGTTATTCCCTTCAGTTGGATTTAACACACAAATAGCCTTCATGCTTTTTTTGTCGTGATTATGCGTTTTGTGTTCTTGTGCAGTAGCCTTAAATGTGATTAAGATTAATAAAGAAGAGGCTAAGATGGCAATGATTATACCTATGTTTTTTTTCATGATTTTGATTTTATGTTTCCTTATTCTTTTTTTAATAAAGAATATTCGTATCAAAAATATCACTTATTTAGAATGAATCAAAATAAAATTTACAATCTGTCTTTTCAGGCTGGAAATTATCTTACGGAAAAGGCTGTGAAATTACTAAGGTTTTTATCGAAGGATTTAAATTCTTTTACTCTGGCCCAGTCCGGTCCTTTTTTACACCAGGCTTCAAATGCGAGCATATTAAGCTTCCCTCCTTCAGCTTCGACATAAACAGAACCATCAGCTTGATTTTTTACAAAACCTTTAATGTGATATTTTTCGGCCGTTTTTTTGGTGTAAAACCGAAATCCAACATTTTGCACTTTACCATAGATTTTAAAAGTTTTCGCAATCATCATCTAGGGGTTTAAGCGTTTCATCATTAAATGATTTATTTGATCATAAAGCTGATCAGGTCGATATGCCCGCCAGTTAAACTCATCAAATTTCCCTCCAAACGAAATGTAATAATCAATCCGGGCATTTTCAAATTCCGGAATTATATGTTCTCTGAAATTTAGTCCGACGATCCATCCATCTTCAATATCGTCAAACCATTCCTGGTAATAATCATTGGTGTCGGAATGCATATTCATTACATTTTCACCAATAAGGATAAACTTTGTGATGCTATTTTCGGTTAAAACATCAATCAAATTTCTTTTTAATTCCATGATGTCGTTATGGAGTAAATCATTCCATTCGCCCATCAATTCAATAATGCAGAAGCCATGCTCATAATCTGTAAAAAGCAATTTGAGATAAAGGGTAGAAGATCCAATTTCATCCCATTGTGGGTGAATGTAATAATTATAAACTGCATGAGAGAACTCAAATTCACTGTATTCACGACCGTGAAAAGGTGTTCTTTCATCTTCAGAAGCCACATAAATGTGCCTCCAGGCATAATAAGGTTCTATATCGTGCATGTTAATCAGTCAACTGTGGATGAATAATGATGTTGGCCTTTTCGGTTGTTACCAGACCATCGGTAACTACTTCTTCCAAAAATGGAATAAATTTGTCGATGTTTTTCTTTATGTCAACAATTTCAATAACAATAGGCATATTTTCCGAAAGTCTGAGTATGGTTGAGGTTTGTATCTTGCTTTTACCATGATACCCCATAATTCCTCTAAAAACAGTGGCTCCTGCCATTTGTATTTCTCTGGCTTTTTTAACAATTAATTCGTATAAACACTTTCCTTTGTACGTGTGATTCTCACTGATAAAAATTCTTAGCAGTATTCCATCCGTAGAATTTTTCATGCTCGATCATTTTGATAAAGCCAGCCATCTGGCAAAGATATATCCTAAATATACGAATAATAGTCCTAAAATGTTTGAAGCAAGGATGTAAATAATGGCGAATTTTGGGTGACCTGTTTTGATCATGTTCAGACTTTCGAGGGTAAAGGAAGAAAATGTAGTAAAACCTCCAAAAATTCCAACGAACAAAAACAATCGGAAATTGGTCGAAATGTTTCCTCTTTCGAATATACCCCATGAAAATCCTATCAAAAACGAGCCCAATAAATTAACGGCAAAAGTGCCCCACGGAAAAACTCCGGTAAATAAACGATGCGCCCAACCCGAAACCCAAAAACGAAGTAAGGTTCCGCTTGCACCACCAATCATTAAAGCCAATATTTTATTCATACTGATTTTATTAAATAGCAGTCTTTAAACCTTCAATGGTTTTAAGTTCCTGATAAAGGTTTTTAAACTGATTTTCGGAAATAATACGCACATTAACTGATAAACTAACATATGTACCTTGCTTGCTTAATCGCGAATTAAAAGTGCCAAATTTAATATTCAAAGATTCTAATTTGGCTGATGCGTTCTTAATGTTAATTTCGGTTGCGATGGAATTATCCATAATTAATTTAAGCGGATAAGTAACCGGATATTTTATCTTTTTAGGATCATTGATCCCTTTGTTTTTGCTCATTAATTTCGAATTAGTTTAAAATTATTCTTCTCTGACTTTCATCCATTCAGGGATGGGTTTGGATTTTGGTTTTCTTCCATAAATCAGATCATCAAATACAACAGCCATTCTTCTGAAAATGAAATTGTTCTTGATTCCAAATCTTATTATTTTATGCATGAAGTTATTGGGGTGCGAATAGGGGCAAACCGACATACATCTGCCGCAATCCGTTCCTGAAATACACCAATACTGAAAGCATTTTTCTTGATTGATTTGCCAGCGTACTACTCCATCAATATCTTTTCTGTTTTCATGTGAAATGGCTTGACTAGGACAAGTATCAGCGCATTTCATGCATCTGTTGCAGAAATCAATCATGGTCAAGTCTTCAAATTTCTCATCAATTTCAAGCTTTAGGTTGGTTGTTACAACCCCCAATCTAACCCTTGGACCATGGGTGGGAGTCATTAATAAACCCATTCTTCCCAATTCACCCAAACCTGCATCTTTTGCAATGAGGGGGGCAATTACTTCATAGTTTCCATCAATATGGGCTCGAGCTTCATGCCCAAGATTTCTTATGAATTCGGCAAGTTGAACGGCAATGGCACCTGAATTTAAATACTGCTGACCCGATTCCATTACGATGGGAGCCTGGGGCCCGGTAAAAGTTAATTCTTCGTTCATCTCAACCGTAAAAGCAATGGCAAATTTATGCTTGTTTTCAATTTTTTCGCCGTAGTTATAATTCCGTCCTCCGTATGAGTATAAATGGTAGTCTTCTAATTTTGTAATTCCAACTTCCAGTGCGCCAAGTTTTTTGGTCCATTTCTTAATATAAACAGACATGTCATTTTTATTAAACTGATGTTTGTTTTTAGAAGGTTTTCCATCAATGGCGGAAGCCAGTTTTTCAACCGTAAAAAAAGACGCATCTGAACTGGCAAACATGACAGGATCATAATATAAAGACCCATTATTTAGTAAACCAGGGCGTTTCCGGAAGCTTTCGTCAGCATCTAAATGTTCAGGGTGTTGCTTGTAATAATCTTCGTATCGTCCTGTTCCTTTCAATAATAAACGGCGAGAAAACATAATGTTGCGTTCATCAATTTGGCCTTTGGGTTTATCAATGTTGATTTTTGTAAATCCTTTTAGTGGTAGAAAAAGAATGATGGCAGCACCAAAGGTTATACAAACTAAAATTATTGAAATTAAAGACTGGAAAGGGAAATCTGAAAAGGCAATTAAAATATACGGAAGTGGCAATAGTAAAGTAATCCAAGCGAAAATTTTCCCTGCTCTATATTCATTTTCTAAATAAGATTGAATGCAAAAATAAAGCATGAATAGGAATAAAAACAAACCCATGAATAGTAAAACCATTTCCATGCCTTCTATATTGTTAAAACTCATATAAATGTATTCTTTATTGAGGAAATGCAAATGTAATCAATTACAGGGATTCGGCTTTATATCCGGCTTTGGCAACCGCATTAATGATGTCTTCTTTGTTTAAACTATTGTCAGTGTTGATATTTAGGGTATTATTTTCATTTTCTAAATCAATGTTCCAGGTTTGAATTCCTTTAAGCTCATTCATAAAAGGTATTAATGTTGACACACAGCCGCTACATTTTAAATTGGTTTTAAATATATAAGTATTCATCTGTAAATAATTTGGTTTACTGCAAAGATATCTAATTGATTATATAAATGTTTTTTGAATTGGTCGATATTTTGTGGAATCGCAAATTAGTGTTTGTTAAATTTTTAAATTTACTAGACAATCAAACCTTATTTAGCAAAATTATGAAAACATTCTCAGTTGCATTTCGGTCTACAATAATTAGTGTCATCTTAATAGGTATGCTATGTTTTTCAATTCCTGCAGGAGCTCAAAAAGTTACTTCGCCGGAAGATTTCTTCGGTTTCCAGATGGGAGCTGATCGTAAACTTGCCAGATGGGATAAAATAGTCGATTATTTCAACTTGGTAGAAGATCAAAGTGATCGTATAAAAATTTATAATATGGGGCCATCATCCGAAGGTCATCCATTTTTGGTGGTGTTATTAACAGCGCCTGAAAATATTGCAAAGCTTGATCGTTTGCAGATGATTAACAAAAAAATTTCCAACCCAAAAGGATTGAAAGAAAATGAGATCAAGAGTTTTATAGAAGAGGGGAAAGCGGTTATTTTTCAATCGATGAGTTTGCATGCTTCAGAAGTGGGAGGAACCCAAATGACGCCTGAGCTTACCTATGATATGCTTACTCGAAATGATGCAGAAGCCCAAAGAATTTTAGATAATGTTCTGTATTTCATGATTCCGTGTTTAAATCCTGATGGTCAGGTGATGATTACCGATTGGTATAATGAAACGGTTGGAACGGAATATGAAGGCTTGAGTATGCCCTATTTATATCATAAATATACGGGGCATGATAACAACCGGGATGGAGATTATTTAAATTTACAGGAATCAAAATATACCGCAAAAGCGATGTTCGTTGATTGGCCAGCTCAGGCTTATATCGATCATCACCACATGGGATCTTATGGTGCACGTTTCTTTGTGCCTCCATATTGTGACCCCATCCGTCCATATGCCGATCCTTTGGTTTGGAGAGAAATTAGCTGGTACGGGGCACATATTGCCTATAAGTTAGAAGAAGATGAGTTTCAAGGAATTTTAAATGCAGCCCAATTTTCGGGTTGGGGACATTTTGGTTGGCATTGGATTACACCTTTTCATAATATTGCCGGGATGTTAACTGAATCTGCAGGCGTAAATTTGGCGACACCAGTTTATATACATCCGGAACAATTGAGGGCCAATACCCGTGCATTTCCTGATTATGAGGCACAATCAACCTTTCCCAACCCGTGGCCCGGAGGGTGGTGGAGATTAAGAGATATTGTTGCCCAACAAAAATCTTCTGCATGGTCGTTATTAGATCTGGCAGCAAGGAATAAAGAAACTGTATTAAAAACAGCATACTTAAAGGCCAAAAATCAAACCGAACGAGGTGCTACCGGAGATGTGAAAACTTTGGTGATTCCTGCCGAACAGCACGATTATACCACCATGGTTAAAATGATAAATACCCTTTTAAGATCAGGAATTGAGATCAAGAGAACAGATGCTGAGATTGAAGTTGGAGCCATGAATTACGGCAAAGGATCTTATATCATTTCTATGGCACAACCTAAAATGGGATTAATCAGAAACCTATTGACTGAAACACATTACGCTGATAATTCATGGACACGGGATGATCAAGGTGCGCCTATCCGTCCGTATGATTTAGCTACACATACCATGAATGAGTTCATGGGAGTTCAGGTAGATACAAAAGATTTTGCTGTGAATGGGGATTTTACTTTGGTGAATTTTCCTGAAAAAATCAAAACAAAAGTTGAAAAGGGAGCAAAAGGATACATCATTGATGGCCGTGAAAACAATGCCTTTAAAGCGGTTAGTTTATTGATTGATAAAGGCATAAAAGTGAAGCGATTGGATGAAAAGTTTAAGGGTTATAATCCCGGTGATTTTATTGTTGAAAAGGGTTCTGCTAACGCCATAGAAAACATTTCTGATGAAACCGGAATTGATTTCATGGCCTTAAATGAGAAACCCAATGTCAAAATCCATCTGGTTGAGCGCGGTCGTACCGGCTTGTTCCAAAGATATAATGGTGGAAATATGGATGAAGGTTGGACCAGGTTGTGCCTCGAAAATTTCTCTTTACCTTATCAAACTTTAATGGGAGCTGAGGTGAAGAAAGGTGATCTAAATAAAAAGTATGATGTGATTATTATTCCTGATGATTCAAAATCAGGCATTACCGGAATTTATCCTAAGAATGCAAGGAGGGCACCTGAAAAATATCCTGAGAAATATACCAGTGGAATTGGAAAAGATGGTGGTAAGATTTTGAAAGAATTTGTTAAAAATGGTGGTACGCTGGTTACTTTTGGTGGATCCTTCGAATATGTTGTTGAAGAGTTTGGCCTGAAGGTGAGAAATGTTGCCTCGGGCATTCCATCCAAAGAATTTTTCTGCCCAGGTTCAACCATTAAAACAAATTTTGATAATACAAATCCTGCTGCTTACGGAATGCCGGATAAGGGTTTGGTGATGTTTAGATACAGCCCTGCATTTGAAATTGTTCCCAGTAGAAACAATGCAGATTATAAAACCATCGCTCGTTATGATGATAAAGACTTATTAAAGAGTGGATGGCTGATTGGAGAGGATAAAATTGCCAAAAAATCAGGAATGATTGTAACACCCTATGGTAAAGGGAAGGTGGTTTTAATTGGATTTAGGGTGCAACATCGAGATCAGATGGATGGTACCTTTAAATTGTTATTTAACACAATAATAGAATAATTAATGAAGAAGCCTTTAGTTGAAATTAAAAGTATCCCTGTTTCCGGACAGGGTTCTTTTTGGGAGGATCGTGGAGATCGCCGACATTGTGGAATTGATATTTATGCCCAAAAAGGGGATGAAATTTTTGCGATTACAGATGGAGAAGTTGTAGCTGTTGAGGTGATGACCCACCCGAATTTTGTTCATTACTGGAATATTACTTATCAAATTGTAGTTAAGTCCGATGCTTTCTACATTAAATATGGAGAAATTGAAAGTCCTAAAGTTGAAGTTGGTGATATCGTGAAAGAGGGGCAAATCGTTGCAAAAGTTGGTCAGGTTTTAGATGGAGATAAAATTGGTGAAAATGATCCTGTTTACGTGCAAAAATTGAAGCATGGGAAGAATGCGATGCTCCATTTGGAATGCTGGAAAAATGATCCGGTCACCTCTCATGAAAAATATTTAGGCGGTAATTGGTTTGAGGAAACCATGCCTGAAAACCTTATGAACCCGGAGTTTCTGTTAAAGAAATAGATGAGTTTTTTATTCAATGAGTTTTCCGTCTCGACGAAAAACATCTAAAATTCGACTGTCGTTTCTCTTGTCAGCTATTTGAGAAATTTCTCCGGGGTAACCTAAGGTTACCCAAAGTTCGTTTCCTGAATATAAATGAAGGGGATCAATGGTAGTCCAGACGCAGGCTTGTGATGAATATCCCGGCCAAAAATATCCTGTATAAATGATCTCGTTATGAACCACCACAGCAAAGGCAATTCCTGACACTGGAAATTGGATGTCCATCATCTTTTTTTTCGCATCCTGACTAATCGTGAAGGTATATTCCTTTGAGTTGTATGAAAGTAAGCCTGAATAATTTATAAACGGATCGCTCTTGATAATGGCCGTTACTTCATTAATTTGACACCCTGTTTCAGTTGTTTCATAACTTTCCAGAAGATAGATGTCAACTCCTTCTGCATCAGTAAAACATCTGATCGTTTCTTCTTTACTACATGAGCTTGTAAAAAAGGAAATGAAAAATAGTGAAAGGATAAAAAGATGTATTTTTTTCATTTTGATTTATCTTGATAAAGATTTAAATAATGCTAATCCCCCATGGATATACTTTCCTGATCACGCTATATGATCCGGAAGTTTCAGTTTTTAAATTGATTTCAAAAATGAGCTTGGCCTGATCGATGGCATAGGGTTCATGAAAATTTATGTGATAGGATTTTTGCTCAAGTCCTTCAATTTCAATCTCTAAATCATATAAACAATCACAATGGCACTGTGCGGCCTCTTCTTGCTCATTAATAAGAATGGTATCCCCATTTTGTGAAATAACACAACTTAATGTACCCGGGCAACAATTAAATCCTGCATTAATATGCGAAATGTTTAATTTGTGTGTGGAAGGATTATATTGATATTCAATCTTGCTAATGGTATCTGCAATGGATGATGAACTGCTTTTAGTACTGTTGTATTTGCATTCGCTTTGCTGTGTTAATTCACCACTAATCGTTAGCGAGTCTTGTTTTTTATCTTTTGAGCAACTCGTCAAAACTAAAAATATTACAATACATAAAATTGAGAACTTAAAAGTTTTCATATCTAGGTTGTGTTTATTTGTAAATTAATGATGAGGCAGGAATCAAAATGGTTGCGTGTGTTTTGTTTTTTTCTTGAATCAAATCATATTTTAGCTCGAATGATCGAAAACGATTACCCAATTATCATCTTTTATTTTCCAAATTAAAGAATAATAACCAAAGGCATCCTCCATTTCAGCTCGTTTTAAATTGTAAGTTCCAATAACAAAGGCGCTTTTATGGTCAAGCAATTCTATAGAAATGATTTCGAACTTAAGTTTGCCCATGATAGATTTGTCAGGATATCCTTTTTTGTAGTTTTCAAGCTGCTGTTTCCATCCAAATGTTAATCTGTTATTACTTAAAAACTTAAGAGAATCAGATTTCCAATAACCCTGCATGTATTCCTCCATGTTTCCATCATTCCATGAAGCTTCCTGGGCTCTCATAATTTTAGTAATCTTAGTTTTAGCTTCGTTAAGATCTTGATTATGAGTTCTTGTGCAGGAATTAAAAGTGAAAATAATTATTAATAAAAATGTGAGTTTGAAAGTTTTGTTTTGATTCATACCAATGTTTTTTTAAGATTTTAACTTTTTCTCAAAATCTAAGGCAATTTCTTCTCCTTGAAATTGTTTTAGGATCTCTAGAAAATTCTTGGTGGTTTTTACATTTTGATTCAGAATGGTTCTGCACAGTTTTATAAAATCATCTTTACCCAGTTGATTCTCTAGCTCAGATAATAAAACCGGTCCTTTATTGTAGAGCAATAAAGTGCTGTACTTTGAAGTTGATCTGTTAAAATTCCAGATAGCCGGACTGTTTTCTAACTTCATCTTTTTATCATTTAACCTGAGGTCAAAAGCTTCTTCTCCAAAAACTTCTCGAATGATCATAAGTGCGCTGTATTCTGCAAAACTCTCATTTAACCAATCTTCCCAAGTAGTTGTAGGAGCTTTATACCACCATAAATGGGCCAATTCGTGTGCGAAATATCGATGGTATCCTTCATTCTTTAAAAAGTATTGCTCGGGCTTAAAGCCTCCTAAAAATACGCCTCCAATTCTTGCATACCCCCCACCTTTTTTTCTTTTTGACTGGATGATGCTTATGTCCTGTTTTTTTTCTCCAAACCATTCATAATAATGCCCCATGATTTGATCAATATCTTTCGATATTTTCGTCAGTAGAGTGTCATTAAAATCATGATGAAAAATGGAAAGCTTGGTTTGTGAGATCATGGTTTCATGTTTTAAAACATCCCTTGATGCACAAATTACCAAATCGTTGGTAGGAGTTTGATTTGTAATAATCCATTTTCCGTTTTCTTGAATGATATCACCTAATCCAGCAATTTTATAAGCTGGGTCAATTTTTAAATTAAGCTTGTAGGTAAAGGGTCTGAGTTGCGGATTATATGGGAACCAAGGATAATATAAGCCCATTTCAACCCAGTCTGAATTCATCACATTTGCTGAATATTTTGAAATAAAACCTAATTTCCCCGAATATGAAAATGAAACTTTAATCAGATCTGTTTGGCTGAAATTTTGATTCGAACCGAAGCTTATTTTTACAGATTGAGGAATATAAGAGATGTCTGATTTGCTGTTGTCAATGCCAAAGTTTTTGATCTGATTTACCGTAAAATAATCAATATTAAGATTTTTGTTTAGATAGAAAAAAAGGGAATCTTTCAGCTCAAGATTGTTCTTAAATTCAAAGCTGCCAATTACTTTGATTTCCTGTTTTTCCGGATCGAGTTGTAGTTGGATATTATAAGAAGGGTATTCCTCTGTTAATTTATTTGTGTCATCAGATTGACATGCACTTAAAATTGCAATGCTAAGGATGAAAATCAAATATTTAGTCATATGTAGCTAATTGTAATTTAACTATGTTTTCTTTAATTCATGATTTGCAGTCAGGATTCCAGAAACAATTAAAAGTGCGCTGAAAAGATGAACCATACCAATGTCTTCTTTTAAAATAAAATGTGACAGAAAACCACTGAAAAGTGGAAGGGTGTAATAAATCATTCCGGCTTTTGCAGGGCCAATGTTTAAAATGGCTTTATTCCAAAGCACGAAAGCCGAAAGTGAAGCAAAAATACCGACATATAAAATGGAGATGATGGAATTTAAATCAAAAGTGATGACGGCAGAGGCCGAAGTTTCCCACAAATAAAAGGGAAAGAGAAAAATGAGCCCAATGATAAAGGTTGAAGATTGAAAGGCCCAGATGCTTATTTCTTTGGGCTTTCGTTTTAGTAAAAGACTGTAAACGGCAAAAATGAATGAGGCCCCAAGCATCCAGAAATCACCGATTGAAAATGAAAGATCGAGCAGTAAACCCAAAGATCCTTTGGTGATGATCAGAATCACTCCAAAACAAACCATAATGATTCCGATAATTTTCCTAAAAGTGATATGTTCTTTATAAATAAACCGGGATAAAATCAGGATAAAAATTGGAAACGTGATGGCAATTAGTGAAAGGTTTAAAGCAGTGGTTGAATGCCCTGCAATGTAAATGAGTGTGTTGAAAACAGTGATGCCCAGAATTGAAGTAACAAGCAAATATGGAAGTTTCTTTTTTAAAAGTTTAAAATCTTTAATGAGTGATTTTATGGCAAATGGCATGATGGCAATCAGTGCGACGGTCCACCTCCAGAAAGCAATATTTACCGGGGGAATGCTGTTTGATAAATCACGGGCTATAATAAAATTACCCGACCATAAGGCAGTAGCAGTTAAAGCAAAAATGTAGCCATAAATAGCATGCTTATTTTGTGGTTTCTTAGTCAAGGGGTTCAAGGTGTAAGCTAATTAATTTTGTTGATGGTAAATGTAACGAAAATGTGATTGAAATGGCTTGTTTCTATCAATGAATATATTTTAAGAATTTTTGTAGTGTTGGGTTGATGTTTGCTTTATCCCAAACTGCAGATAAGGTGGTTCTTTGAGAAATGTTATCAAGCTCAATAAATTTAACTCCTTTATTGTAGCCCAAGCGCATGGATTTAGGTACGATAGAAATTCCAAAATTATTCTCCACCAATTTATAAATAGAACTTGAATGTATGGTGCTGTGCGTAACCAGTGGAGCAAAGCCACTTTCATCAAAAATTTGCATCACCCTTTCGTAATATGAGGCACTGTAGCGTGGATCAAACAGGATGAAGGATTCGTTTTTGAATTGTGATAGATTTTTAAAATTATGCTCATCGATGGGATGATCTTTGGGTAAGATCAAACAAAAAGTTTCACTCATGATTGGACTCAAAACAATTCCCCTGGGAACACGTTCTAGTCTTACAAAACCGATGTCCGAATCTTGAGAAAGTAAGCTCTCAATTTGTTTTTGATTATCCATCTCTTTTAGGCTAAAGAGTACATTGGGATGATTCTGACGAAATTTCAATAATAAATCAGGAATAATTTCCTGCATGGCCGAGTCCACATAAGTAAACCTGAGTATTCCGTCTTTTCCATCATGAAGCAATTTGGCGTGGTTTAATATGTGATCTAAGTTTTTAAGATTTTTGGTTAACTCTACTTTTAAATAAGCACCGGCATTGGTTAAAATTACTTTCCGGTTGTCGCGTTCAAATAATTTTACGCCCAGATCGTTTTCCATTTGTTTGATCTGTCTGCTCAGTCCTGGTTGCGAAATGTAAAGTCTTTCGGCTGCTTTTCTAAAGTGTAGATCCTCTGCAACTGCCAAAAAATATTTGAGGTGTCTGTGTTCTAATTGATTACTCATAGTTATCAATAATTGATATAAATGGTCTTGTAAGGTATCAAAGATATAGATAACTTTGTTACAAGCAAAACTGAATAAATATTTCGTATTTTTCAGTCTGTAACCTAAAACTGATCTAAAATGGCCAACAGCTAACTGCTGGCCAAGAGCAAAAAACTAAATGAATGAAAGACATTGACATTGCACGTGCTGCAGAAATTAAACCCATAACTGAAATCGCGTCTCAGTTGAATATTGAGAGCGATGATTTAGAGCTTTATGGTCATTATAAAGCCAAACTTCCACTTAAGCTCATTGACGAAAAGAAAATTAAGAAAAGCAAGTTGGTGCTTGTAACTGCAATTACTCCAACACCGGCCGGTGAAGGTAAAACCACCATGTCGATTGCCCTTACCCAAGGGATGAATAAAATTGGAAAAAAAACGGTTGTTGTATTACGCGAGCCTTCTTTAGGCCCTGTTTTCGGAATTAAAGGTGGTGCCGCCGGAGGTGGTTATTCTCAGGTTATCCCTATGGAGGATATCAACCTGCACTTTACAGGCGATTTATCTGCTGTTGAAAAAGCTCACAATCTTTTATCTGCGCTTATTGATAATAATATTCAGGATTTAAAAAGAAGCGTAGGCCTTGACCCCAGAACGATTCGATGGAAAAGGGTTATGGATATGAACGAGCGTGCTTTGAGGCACATGGTCATTGGATTGGGCGGTAAAAAGCAGGGAGTTCCCCGCGAAACAGGATTTAATATTACGGCTGCATCAGAAGTAATGTCTACCCTTTGTTTGGCAAATGACTTAATGGATTTGAAAGAAAAGCTGGGAAATATTTTTATAGGATTTACCTACGACGATAAACCCGTATATGCACGTGATATAAATGCCCACGGTGCCATGACTGTTTTGCTGAAAGATGCCATAAAACCTAATCTTGTTCAAACCCTTGAAGGAACTCCGGCCATTATTCATGGTGGTCCTTTTGCAAATATTGCACAAGGAACCAATACCTTGATAGCAACAAAATTGGGGATGTCATTGTCTGAGTATGTGATAACAGAAGCTGGTTTTGCCTCAGATTTGGGCGCAGAGAAATTCTTTGATATTAAATGTCAATATGGTAAACTCTCACCAAAGGCTGTAGTTTTGGTTGCAACCATCCGTGCACTAAAATATCATGGAGGTGCCAAGCTTAAGGAAATGAACGAGACCGATATCGTAGCTTTGGTTAAAGGGCTCGAAAATCTGGATAAGCATATTGAAAATATGCAGGCATTTGGCTTTAGTCCAATTGTTGCCATCAATAAATTTATCTCCGATTCGGATGATGAAATCGCCATTTTGAAAAAGCATTGTGAAAGATTAGGCGTAAAGGTTGCTTTGGTTGAAGGTTGGGAAAAAGGAGGTGAAGGGTCTACTGAACTTGCTGAGGTTGTAGTGGAGGCAACCAAAGGTAATTCATCCAACTTTGCCCCCATTTATAAACACAGTATGCCAATGCAGGAAAAAATCAAGATTGTTGCTCAGAAAATGTATGGAGCAGATGATGTTGAGTATTCATTGAAGGCCAGGCAAGATCTTGAGATTATTACAAAACTTGGATTGGATGGTTTGGCCGTTTGCATTGCCAAAACTCAAAAATCCCTTTCAGATCGACCTTCTTTAAAAGGTCGGCCTAAGAATTTTACGATAAATATTCGTGAAATTGAGATTGCATCAGGTGCGGGTTTTGTGGTGCCGATTGCAGGAACAATTATGAGAATGCCTGGCTTGCCAAGCACACCTTCAGCTGAGGTTATTGATATCGATGCTGATGGAAATATCTCAGGCTTATTCTAAAAAGTAAATTTAAATTCTGATATAAAAAGCTTTAATGATGAAGAAAATACTAGAATGTGTGCCCAATTTCTCCGAAGGCAGAGACATGGGAATAATCAAACAAATTACAGATGCCATTGAAAGTGTATCTGAGGTTAGCTTATTGGATGTTGATCCAGGCAAAGCGACCAATCGTACTGTTGTTACCTTTGTTGGCGAACCGGAATTTGTTCTTGAAGCTGCATTCCGGGGTGTTAAGAAAGCTGCTGAACTCATTGATATGTCGAAGCATTCAGGTGCACACCCACGATTTGGAGCGACTGATGTTTGCCCATTGGTACCTGTTGCAAATATTAGTATGGAAGAAGCGGTTGAGTATGCTCACAAACTGGCCAAACGTATAGGTGAAGAGGCCGGTGTGCCTGTTTATTGCTACGAATATGCCGCAAAGATTGAGGAGCGAAGAAACCTAGCTGTATGTCGTTCTGGTGAGTATGAAGGGATCGAAGAAAGAATAGTAACTGAACGATGGAAGCCTGATTTCGGACCTGCTGAATTTACAGAAGCTGTTGCTCATTCAGGAGTTACTGCAGTAAGTGCGCGTAACTTTTTGGTTGCTTATAATTTTAATTTGAATACAACTTCTACCCGTCGGGCCAATGCCATTGCTTTTGATGTAAGAGAGCGAGGAAGAACAAAACGTGAAGGAAATCCAATCACCGGAAAAATTATTAAAGATGAAAATGGGAATCCAGTGATGCTTCCGGGTACATTAAAAGCCACCAAAGCCATTGGTTGGTTTATTGAAGAATTTGGGGTGGCTCAAATTTCGATGAATATGACAGATATTACAGTTACTTCAATTCATCAGGCTTTTGATGAAGTTTGTGCCAAAGCGCAAGCCAGAGGAATTCGAGTAACAGGATCTGAACTGGTTGGGTTGGTTCCTTTAAAGGCCATGCTGGATGCAGGTAGGCATTATCTGAAAAAGCAAAACAGATCGCAGGGTATTTCTGATCGCGAGATAATTAAGATTGCCGTGAAATCTTTAGGACTTGATGAGCTTTATCCATTCGATCCTGATAAGAAAATTATTGAATACATCCTCGAGAATGAAGAAAAAAAAGGCAAAAAATCATTGATTGATATGACCCTGACTGAATTTACTGAAGAAACTGCTTCTGAATCACCAGCACCTGGTGGAGGTTCTGTTTCTGCTTATGTTGGTTCAGTAGGCGTTGCACTTGGAACCATGGTGGCTAACCTATCATCGCATAAAGCAGGTTGGGATGCTCGATGGGAAGAATTTTCGGATTGGGCTGAAAAAGGAAAATATTTTCAAACAGCTTTGTTAAATTGTGTAGACGAAGATACCGATGCATTTAATCAAATCATGGCCGTATTTAGTATGCCTAAAGGAACGGATGAAGAGAAGGCTGCAAGAAAGAAAGCCTTGCATGATGCAACCGTAAATGCCATCAATGTGCCCCTAAAAGTAATGCAGTTGGCACACGATTCTATGAAAACCATCAAAGCCATGGCCGAAATAGGAAACCCAAATTCAGTTTCTGATGCAGGTGTAGGGGCTTTATGTGCAAGAATTGCTGTTGAAGGTGCTTACCTAAATGTGAAGATCAATGCGGCCGGATTCAATGATAAAGAATTTTTAGATGAAACTTTAAAGAAAGCTGCTGATCTGATTTCTTCGGCACGCGAAAAAGAAGCAAATATTTTAGACATCGTTAATAAAAAAATTGAAGCTTAAGTAGAGCTTTGTAATTCAGGAAGAAGATTTAAGGAAAGGCTTCTTCCTGAATAAAATAATTGTGGTTCAATGATTATATGAACTAAAATTCAAAAAGTAATAACCAATGACATTTAAAGAGCAAATATTGCAAGGAATTCCAAAAGAACTTCCTGCAAAGAAAGAGTATCCTTTGGATGCCAATCAGGCTCCAAAACGAAAAGACATATTATCCAAAGAAGAAAAGCAGTTGGCCATTAGAAATGCCTTGCGTTATTTCCCGAAGAGTTGGCATAAAGAATTATCAGTAGAATTTGCAAATGAGCTTCAGGATTTTGGTCGAATTTATATGTATCGTTTTAAGCCTGATTACAAAATGTATGCTCGACCCGTTGAAGAATATCCTGCAAAATCTCATCAGGCGGCTGCCATTATGCTCATGATTCAAAACAATTTGGATCCCGCTGTTGCTCAGCACCCTGAAGAATTAATCACCTATGGTGGTAATGGGGCTGTATTTCAAAACTGGGCTCAATATTTATTGACAATGAAATATTTAGCCACAATGACCGATGAACAAACCTTGAATTTATATTCAGGTCACCCCATGGGTTTGTTCCCTTCTTCTAAAGGAGCTCCAAGGGTTATTGTCAGCAATGGTTTGATGATTCCAAATTATTCAAAACAGGATGACTGGGAAAAATTCAATGCTTTAGGAGTAACCCAATACGGACAAATGACGGCAGGTTCATTCATGTACATTGGTCCACAAGGAATTGTTCATGGAACGACCATTACAGTAATGAATGCATTCCGAAAAATGCTGAAAAAAGGCGAAACTCCAGCCGGTAAAATATTTTTAACTTCAGGACTTGGAGGAATGAGTGGTGCTCAGCCAAAAGCCGGAAATATTGCGGGTTGTATCAGCGTTTGCGCTGAGGTAAACCGCAATGCTGCAGAAAAACGATTTCAACAAAATTGGGTAGATGTATTGATTGATTCAATGGATGAATTGGTAATTCGTGTAAAACAAGCTCAACAGAATAAAGAAGTTGTGTCCATTGCCTATATTGGTAATATTGTTGATGTCTGGAAACGTTTTGATGAAGAAGAAATCTTCGTTCATGTTGGTTCTGATCAAACCTCGCTACACAATCCATGGTCGGGCGGATATTATCCTGTGGGTATCTCTTTTGAAGAATCCAATCGTATGATTCGGGAAGAACCTGATGCCTTTAAAGTGAAGGTTCAGGATAGTCTTCGTCAACAAGCTGAATCAATCAATCGACACACTGCCAAAGGAACTTATTTCTTCGATTATGGAAATGCATTTTTATTAGAAGCATCCAGAGCGGGAGCTGATATCATGGCTGAAAATGGAATCGATTTTAAATATCCATCCTATGTGCAGGATATTGTTGGCCCCATGTGTTTTGATTATGGTTTTGGGCCGTTCCGATGGGTTTGTACTTCAGGCAAAGCCGAAGATTTAGATCAGACTGATGAAATCGCCATGAAGGTGCTTCAGGAAATCATGGAGAATTCTCCTTCAGAGATTCAGTTGCAAATGCAAGACAACATCACCTGGATTAGAGAAGCCAAGAAAAACAGATTGGTTGTGGGTTCACAAGCTCGTATTTTATATGCAGATGCCGAAGGACGTGCAAAAATTGCTGAAGCTTTTAACAATGCCGTTGCTGAAGGAAAAATTGGTAATGTTGTTTTAGGTCGCGATCATCATGATGTGAGTGGAACCGATTCGCCTTATCGCGAAACTTCCAATATTTATGATGGCAGTAAATTTACAGCAGATATGGCCATACAAAATGTGATTGGCGATAGTTTTAGAGGTGCGACCTGGGTTTCCATCCACAACGGTGGTGGCGTAGGATGGGGAGAAGTAATGAATGGTGGATTTGGAATGGTTTTAGATGGAACGCCTGAAGCCGATGCCCGACTTAAGAGCATGCTTTTTTATGATGTTAATAATGGAATAGCCAGACGTAGCTGGGCAAGAAATAATGAAGCCATTTTTGCGGCTAAACGCGAAATGGATCGTTCGCCTGCTTTAAAAATCACTTTGCCAAATTTGGTAGATGATGATTTATTGGAAGGTCTTTTTTAGCCTCTTTTATAAATCCAATTCAGATCATCAGATGTTTCATCATCAAAAAGATACCCGTTGCCATCAAAATTTTTGATGGTCTCGGGGTCATTTATTTTTCTTTTTATGATATAATTTGCCATGACACCCCTGGCGTTTTTTGCATAGGTCATGATGGTTTTATAGCTTCCTTTGCTAAAATCTTTAAAGATGGGTGTGATCACTTCTGCCTTTAATTTAGTTTTTTTAATTGATTTGAAATATTCGTTTGAAGCTAAATTAATGACATAATTTGATTCGCTTAGGTCTTCATTGAGTTGATTCGTGATTTTCTCTCCCCAAAATTGATAAAGATTGTTGTAACTATAGTATTTTAGCTTAGTGCCCATTTCTAATCGATGAGCCTGTATGAGGTCGAGTGGACGAAGTACACCATATAAACCGGATAAAATGCGGAGGTGTGTTTGCCCAAATTCAAGATCATTTTCATTCATTTCCTTTGCATTTAATCCTCGGTATACTTCTCCATTAAAAGCTAAAATTGCTTGTTTAGCGTGAGATAATTCGGGATTGGGTTTCCAATTTTTATATCGATCAATATTCATCATTGCCAGATCATAACTAATCCCCATGAGTTCTTGCAATTTTTTGGAAGAAAAAGTCCCCATCTTTTTAATCAGTAGGGCTGATTCTTTACTAAAAACAGGTAATGAGAATTGATCGTGCTGAGAGGGTGTTTCTAAATCGAAAGATTTCGCCGGTGAGAGAAGTACTAACATCTTTAAATACTTATGTGAATTGTAAATTTAATTAAAATGGAAAAGGGGTGCAATACCAAATTCTCAAAATTTATGAAAATGTTCTATTCCAATGCTAAAAATTTAAGATGGAAATTATTTAGTTGTAGGTCCACCCATTTTAGTAAATACACTGTCGACAGGTTCCCAAAGTTCAATTTTATTGCCTTCCAAATCCATGATGTGAACAAATTTTCCGTAATCATAGGTTTCGATGGTATCAAGTATGCTGACTCCTTTTTGCCTTAGATTTCTTACCAGGCCTTCAATGTTTTGGACCCGGTAATTAATCATAAATTCTTTTTCAGAGGGTTCAAAATAGGAGGTGTTTTCATTGAATGCACCCCAGTTTAAGTAGTTAATTTCTTCAGGCCTGTTCGCATTTCTGAATTCAAAATTTGAACCATATTCGGTGATGGCCAGTCCCAGGTTTTCAGCATACCATTTTTTTGTTTGTTGAGGATCTTTGGCCCTAAAAAAGATTCCTCCAATGCCGGTAACTTTTGGGGTAGTGTCTTGCGAAATAGTTTTGTTTTGCTCAGGAGTATCTGCTCCGTTCGACTCATCTGCTGTGGGATTCGTGTTGCAACTTGCCAAAATAGCTACAAGAAATAGATAAATATAATCCTTCATAACATAAGATTTGATGTAGATAGTAATATTAGTTTGAGTAAATGATCTCTCCTTTGTCTATTTACTTCTAAAAGTATGAAAAATTAATAAATGATTTTGTGGCTTATTTTTCCTTGCTATAATAAGAGTTGATTCTTTCAGCAGCATTTGCCTCCAGGTTTCGATACCAAATCATATAATCATAGCGATGTAAAATTCCATCCTGGAATGGAGCACAATTTAAGGAGTCGGGTGGTTCAATAATTAATGCACCTGAGTTTCGATCAATTTGAGCTCCTACATAATTAGGGATTTCTTGAATCAATTCTCCATTGGCAGGATTATAAAATCTGGCACCGAGGTTTAAACTTGAATCGGCAAAATTTTCATTGGTTGACCAACTCAGTGGGTTAACGGCAATGGCGCCTTCCAATAAAAGTGGAGATGAATTAACTTCAGCAGTTTGGGTGTTGTAGGTTATGATGACTCCCAAATCGTCAGAACGCTGAGCAATTTTAAACCAAGGGTAATTTTCGATATCAGATTTTGTGACTGAAAATCCAATAAGATAAGCTGCGATAAGTCGGTTTTGGAGGTCTGTTTGATGAAAACGCTTGCGCATCAAATATATTAGTGCCTGAGTTCCCTGACTGTGACCAGCTAAAATAAAAGGTCGATCGTTGTTTAAATTTTTTATATAATAATCGAATGCATCAACAACGTCTTCAGAGCCTCTTTTGAAAAAAACATCATCGTAATCTCCAATTTTTGCAGCTGCCATCGAAGCCTGACTGTAAAATGGGGCATAGAGGTTTGCCTGATCAGAGAAAACACTTGCCTGGGTTTTTAGTAGAATCTTTGCCCTTTCTCTGAGGTCAAATCTCTCAACGTTCATGTTGGGTGGCGAAGACTCGGTATAAATGGTTGGATATACATAAAAAACATCTATCTCATGAGATGCGGTTTCGTCCTGGGCTAACCAATTTGATTGTTTAGAATAATCAATAATTGTTGTTTTATGCGAAGCATTATTTTTGTTGCAAGCCATTAAAAGTATCATTATCGTCAAGCAAATGTTAATTGACGTCAGGTGGGTAATCTTAATCATAGTTTTATGTATACTCAAATTGAACAGAAGGTTCTTAATTTTTGAAATATTTTATATAATCAGCCTCAGCTGCGATATAACCAAATGAAGCCCATTGTTTGCCTTTTAATATTTTTTCGATCATGGCTTTTGCTTTTTCTGTTTGTCCGTTGTAATAATACCAATTTGCAATTCCGTAGGCCATCCCATCAGCCACATTGCTGTCGTAATTCTCTCCTAGTAAATCAGTGTCATTAATTTCTCCTTTATAGAGCAGGAGTAGTTGATGGTAATCGAAGTTTTCGATGATGTTCATTTCGTAAGAAACCGGTTCTAAGGTTTGGGTTGCCATTTCTTCCATCTTTAAAAGCTTGGCAGTCATATACAACCAATGACTGGTTGAAACTATTTTATCGTCGTTACTGGCTAAGGCAACATCCGTTTTGTAAACTTTTAATGCTTTCTCTAATTGGTTGGATAAATAATATGCGAGTCCTAAGTGATACCGAATGTTTGAATGCAGAGAACTGATGGGGATGTTCATGGCATTGGGCATGCCGTCGGGTTCAACCATGTCTGGTTTGTCTTCAATTAATTTCATTGCTTTTTCCAGGTCATTAATGGCTAAGTCGAATTTTCGAATACTAATGTAACGATGAGCCCGGTGACGATAAAACCTGGCATCATCAGGAAATTTTTTTATTCCTTTTGTGTAAATTTCAATGGCTTTCAGATAATCGCCTGAGTAAGCTGTCCAGCGTCCCAACCAGATTAAATTTTCAGGTTTTTGTTTATCGGCTTTATAGAGTTTTTGTGCAAGTTCAAGTTTTTGAATCACTTTTCCGGAAGGAGGAGCTGAGTATAAAGAATCGCCTAATAAAGAGATCGCCTGAAGTTTTGGGGCAGAATTTTTCTCAGGGGTGCAATAATTTAATAATAAAATAGAAACTAGTAAAATAAATCCTGTTTTTACGCGGGTTTTCATAAGGTGAGATTTTAGTTTTTATACTTAGATAAATGTAGTGAATTTTAAAATAGTTTCAGGTGTCTATTAAAAAAGGTCACCTCCAAAAAAACAGGAGGCGACCTTCACATCATTTTTTAAAACAATTATTCTACTTTTTAAAACCTTTTGGCCTTTTCCAACGAATGGGAGCCTCAGGTTCTGGCATTAACTTAAATTCATTTTCTTTGATCAATTGCATGGCTGTTTCAACAGCTTTAACCAATTGAGGGTCGATTCCTTGTAGTAATAACTTAGGTTCTTGTATTACTTCAATATCAGGTGCAATACCTTTGCCTTCTACGGCCCAATTCCCATTAGTATCATAAAATCCACCTCTTGGGGCTACCATTCGCCCACCATCAATAAATGCAGGGGTATCCCAGGTTCCTACCAATCCGCCCCAGGTTCGGGTTCCAACCATAGGCCCAATCTTAGCTTTCTTGAACATATAAGGAAATAAATCGCCACCTGAACCGGCGCGCTCATTAATGATCATCACTTTTGGTCCCCAAATTCCTGCCATTGGTGTTGTCCACGGACGATTGTCGTTTGCTTTACTATTAAAGTAACCGTAAAGTGGTCGGGCCAATACATCCATCATATAATCTGCAGCAGATCCTCCGCCATTGTTTCTTTGATCGATCACCACACCTTTTTTCTCTTGTTGGGCAAAATAATACCGGTTAAAAGATGCAAATCCAGCACCGCTTGTATTTGGTACATATACATAAGCCAGTTTTCCACCTGAAAGTTCATCTACTTTGCGTCGGTTGTTTTCAACCCAATTTATGTTTCTGAGGCCTCTTTCACTTCTTACCGGCTCAACAACGATGTCTTTAGCAGTTTTTATATCTGTGCTTGAACCAACGGTAATGGTTGTTTGTAAACCAGCCGTTTGTTCAAATAAATGATAAGGATTGGTTGGAGCTTTAAGCTCATGTCCATTTACTGCTAAAAGATAATCACCTTCTTTTACTTTAAGCCCTGGAACAGAAAGTGGTGCATTTAATTCCGGATTCCAGCTTTCAGTATTGAAGATTTTAGCAATTTTATAATAACCGTTTTCTTCAACAAAATCGCAGCCCAGTAATCCTACTGGAACATAATCCAAATCTGGCATATCACCACCGGAAACGTAAGAATGACCAATTGAAACTTCACCACTCATGATGTCAACCACATAATTTAAATCGGTACGATGACGAACGTGTTTAATCCATGGCGAATACCAGGCGTAAATGTCGTTCCATGGAGCACCATGAACATTGTCAACATAAAGAAAATCTCTCATGTATCTCCAACCTTCTTTAAAAATTTGGTGATATTCTGCTTGTGGATCAATCTTAATTTTTAGATTTAATTTTAAAGCACCTGAACCTTTTTTAGGTTTGCTTTTTGAACTTACAATACTCCAAGTTCGACCTGATTGATAAAGTAAATTGCTGCCATCTGACGAATTTAGGATGTTAGAAACACCAGTCAAAAACTCAGAAGCTTTATCTTTTTTAAGATCATATTTGTGGGCAGTAAACCCTCTTTGGTTTGGAATGTTTTCCATAACGAAAACTGAATTTTCAGGACCGGAAATCAATCCTAAATAATTTCTTGATGGCATATCAAGGGCAATGATTCTATTCGCAATATTATTCAAATCAATTTGAATGTCTTTCGATTTTTCACCTGGCTTTGTAGTTGTTTCTTTTTTTCCTTTTTTAGATTTTTTATCTGAAGTTGCTTTCGGTTCTTCTTTCTTTTCTTTTACAACTTCTTCATCATCACTCTTTGCCAAAATCGGAGATTTGTCTCCTTCTTTCAGAATTAAGCAATAAAGGCTATAAGTTGCGTTTGGATCATAAGAGCTCATATCAAGCCAACCGGTATTTAATCCGTAATTGGTACTTGCTAAGAAGTAAAGATATTTTCCGCTTTGATCCCAAACCGGAGAAACCACATCTGCCAATCCATCGGTTAGTTGCAATCTCTGGTTAGTTTCTGCATTGTATGCAAAAGCAGCTTTATAACTATTCTCCAACTGACGGGCATATACAATCCATTTACTATCTGGCGACCAGATTGGATTCATGGCACGGTTTGGATGTGCAAATCGATCGGTATCTGCTTTTTTTGCTTTACCACTTTCAATGTCTAAAATCCAAATATTATAATCGGTATCGGTATAGGCCATTTTTTTGCCATCAGGTGACCAATTGGGCTCAAAATAAAATGTAGGATTTGGGAGTTCTATTTCTCGTTGATCATGCCCGAATTGATCGGCAATGATCATTCGGTAATTCCCGCTCTTATCATTAAACCAAGCAACTTTATCACCTTTAGGTGACCAAATTGGAGAACGATCGGCAATACCCGGAGTGTTTGTTAAATTTCTCCAGCTACCTTCTTCTTTGGGCGCAGTGAAAATTTCACCCCTATATTCGAAGATGGCTCTTTTCCCTTTGGGAGAAATGTTTGCATTTGCAAATCTTGCAGGATTTACATTTTCCCAACGAACACGTGCAAAATTCATATCTCCTTTCACTTCAATTTCCAGTTGTTTGGCTTGTGATAAATCACCACTCAACACATGAAGATATCCTCCTTGCTCATATATAATGGCATCTTTAGAGGCATCAATATTTTTAACATCAAACTTTTGATGAAAGGTAATTTGCTTCTCCTCTTTGGTTTGTGGATCAAACATCCAGATGTTGCTGGCATAATCTCGCTCTGATAAATAATAAACTTTGTTTTTAAACCAAACGGGTTGCATATGCCTTTCCTGAGTTGGTTGTGGAGTTCGAATTAAATCCTTGGTTTTCATATCAACAATCCAGATGGGCATGGCCTGACCGCCTCTGTAGTTTCTCCATTCTTCGTCCCAGCCTGTGATTGGAGTGTATGCGATGTACTTTCCATCTGGTGATAATTCACCATAAGCTGCCCTTGGAATATCAATGGCAATTGGTAAACCACCCTTTAATCCAATTTTAAAGAATTTATTGGTGAGTGTTGGTTGACTTTCGCGGGAAGAGCGAAACATAACTTCTCCTTCTGGCGTCCATCCCTGTACGAAATCACCTCCCGGGTGATAGGTTAATCGTTTTGGAGATCCTCCTTCTGATGGAATTACATAAACATCAGTATTTCCTCCGTATTGTGCTGTAAAAGCAATCCATTTTTCATCCGGAGAGAAATGGGGCAATGACTCATAACCTTCATTTGTGGTCATTCTGATGGCTTCACCACCCGTACGATTTACCTTCCAAAGGTCGTTTGCATAAACAAAGACAATGCTTTCAGAAGATATTGTGGGCTGTCGTAATAACTGAGTGCCCTGACTAAATGCTTGGTTACTAATAAAAAGTAACAGTAAACTGATTTTTAAAAGAGTTTTCATAAGAATTTATACCTGTTTAATTAGTAATGTAAATACGCAATTAATATGATAATGCTTAACCTGGGAAATCGGTCAATAATTTAGCAAGATATAAATAATTTCTTAGTCAGAAATCATTAGAAATAACTAGATCCATCCCAACAATGGGTGCAAAGTTTTTCTTTGGGTAATCCGATGGCTTCAACCAGGTCGTCCAAACGCTGGAATTGAAGTGAAGTTACCCCCATCTTTTCTCTGATTTTTTCAACCATGGCTGCACATTTTGGTGAATCCGGATCGGCATACTCCTTCAGGTGTGCATCCTCAATACCCTCGATTTCTTTGATGGCTTTTCTGCCAGCAAGGTCGAGCGTTGATCTTGAACTTGAGAAATTTAAAAATTCGCAAGGAAAAACAAGGGTGGGGCAGGCCGGACGAACATGAACTTCTTTTGCTCCAAGTTTTACCAGTGCCTGAACATTGTCTTGTAGCTGAGTTCCTCTAACAATTGAATCATCGAGAAGGGCCATTTTTTTGCCTTCAATTAGAGCTTTGTTCGGAATTAGTTTCATTTTTGCAACCAGATTTCGCATTTCCTGATTTTGAGGCATGAAACTTCTGGGCCAGGTTGGGGTGTATTTTACATATGCTCTTTTATATGGAATTTGTTTTTTGTTTGAGTATCCGATGGCATGAGCAATCCCTGAATCGGGAACCCCCGAAACAAAATCTACCTCTTCTTTATCGTTTTTGGCCAAGGCTGCCCCACATCGATATCGTGAATCTTCAACATTAATTCCTTCATAATAAGAGCTAGGATATCCATAATAAACCCATAAAAAGGCACAAACCTGCATCTCTTTATTGGGCTTTTTCTTTTGTTCATAGGTGTCGGCAGTGATAAAAAGTATTTCACCTGGTCCTAAATAATATTCGATTTCATAACCAAGGTTTGAAAAAGAACTGGTTTCGAAACATATAGCGTGAGCACCTTCTTTTTTCCCAAGAATAATAGGCGTTCGGCCTAATTTATCACGTGCTGCATAAATCCCTTCGTTGGTTAATAATAATAACGAACAGGAGCCTTTAATCAGGTTTTGAACGTTTGCAATGCCTTCTTCAAAGCTGTCTTTCTCATTGATGAGCATGGCAATTAATTCTGTCGGACTTGTTTTGCCACTTCCAGCTTCTGCAAAATGATCTTTTCGCTCCAAGGCTCTTTGGGTTAATTCTTCGATGTTTACAATTTTGCTAACTGTTACTATTGCAAATTTGCCCAAATGTGAATTGATAATGATGGGTTGAGATTCGGTATCACTAATTACTCCAATTCCACTATTTCCTTTGAATTTTGAAAGTTCCGGTTCAAATTTGGTTCTGAAATAAGAATTCTCCAAGCTGTGAATTGCTTTGGTGAAAATATTGTTGCTAACCGTTGCAAGCCCACCTCTCTTTGTTCCCAGATGTGAGTGATAATCAGTTCCGTAATATAAGTCGTTTACGCAATCTGTTTTTGATATTGTTCCGAAAAATCCGCCCATTTTATTGTTTTTAAAGTAAGCGTAAATCTACCTCTTTTAAGCCTGAAATTAGAGTGATGTTGAAAAAATGTTAATTATTAAATGGTGCCCTCAGAATGCTTTTAAATTAAGATGTTTAGCAGGTTTTAGAAGGATTATATTGATCCGTAAAATTATATATTTTACTTTTTTTTAAAAAATACTTGCATTTAATAAAATCTCAACTTACATTTGCAGTGTACTAATAAAGTAATACACTAATACAAAAATCATGTTAACGATAAAAAACCTAGAGTTTGCATATCCTAAAAGCAGGCCACTATTTGATCGGCTCGATTTGGATATTTCTAAGGGGAATATATATGGCCTCTTAGGCAAGAATGGAGCAGGTAAATCCACCTTATTAAAAATTATGTGCGGTTTGCTTTATTCTCAAAATGGTAAAATTGAGATAGGAGGGGATGACGTTTCTAACCGAAATCCGAGCATGCTATCCGATATTTATTTAATTCCTGAAGAATTTTACTTACCGGAGTTTACCATTGAGTCTTATGTTGCAAATGTGGCACCTTTCTACCCAAAATTTGATGAAAAGTTTTTTTATGATCTGATTGAGGAGTTTGAAGTAATTAAGGGTAAAAAATTGAATACTTTTTCGCATGGACAAAAGAAAAAATTCATTATTTCGTTTGCCATTGCAACTAATTGTTCATTGGTTTTTATGGATGAACCTACCAATGGACTGGATATTCCTTCTAAAAGTAAGTTTCGAAAGATCATTGCTTCAACAGCAAATGAGGATCGGACCTTTATTATTTCAACCCATCAGGTTCGGGATTTAGAAAATTTGATTGACCCGCTTGTGATCATTGAAGCAGGGAAAATTATTTTCGAAGAAAGCATCGAAACCATTTCCAATAAACTGGGGTTTATGAAAGTGAGCGAAAAAGCACCTGATGGAATGAAGGTTCTATATAGCGAACCCATATTCGGAGGTCAGTATTTACTTACCGAGAATGATGGTGAGGGTGAATCATCCGTCGATTTTGAACTGCTGTTTAATGCGGTTTTAAGTAAACAAAACGAAATTGTTGAACATTTAAAAAACTAAACGATGAACCAGCTATTTGATTTTAAAAGAACGATTTTATTGGCCAGGTTAAAGTTTAGCCTCCATAAAAAAATGCTAGCATTGAGTGTGTTGGGTTTTTATGCCTTATTGTTTATTATTGGGTTTTTTATTGCTTACGCAAATAGGAATTCATCCGACACCTTTACTTTTTTCACTCCCTTTCATTTTATTAGTATGTATTTAATGATTGGCTTAGGTGGAATTGCTATTGCCGGAAGAGCTTTTCAGGATATGAATACCCCTGAAAAATCGATAGGACAAATTCTTATCCCGGCATCAACTTTCGAGAAGTTTATTCTTCCACTCATCACTACTTCCATATTATGGATTGTATTTAGTTTGGTGAGCTACCATTTGTTTAGTTTACTGTTTAACGGTATATGGTCGCTTACTTTCGGCTATCAGTTTGAAACTTTTAATGGTGTAAATATATTTGATGTTCCGATGATGTTTGAAATCATTATGGGTTATTTTCTGCTTCATTCAGCCTTCTTTTTGGGGGCAGCAGCCTTTAAGAAATATCCCATTGTTAAAACCATACTTGTACAATTTGTGCTGAATTGGTCTTTTACTCTTTTGGGTTTTGTAGTTACACTTATTCTCTTTGGTTCGATGGAAAATTTTGGATACGCCATGGAATCATTAGGTGAGCTGTTGAAAAACAACGAATGGTTTTTGACAACGACCATTAATTTTGATGGAGAACAGATTGAAATGATGTCATATAAGCTAAGATATTTTTGGCGCTTTGTGATGTTTGTCCTCACTGGTGCATTGTATGTAACTGCATATTTTAAACTTAAAGAAAGGGAGGTGTAAGATGGAATTTAGAGATAAACAAGCCATATATATGCAAATTGCTGATTATTTTGAGAATCACATTTTGCAAGGAAAATGGAGTTCTGATGAGAAAGTACCCTCTGTTAGGCAAATGGCCGTTGAGCTTGAAGTAAATCCAAATACGGTAATGCGCACTTATACTCATCTTCAGGATACCGGCGTTATTTACAATAAAAGAGGAATTGGTTATTTTGTTTCACCGAATGCTAAAGCAATTTTAATTGAGATGTTAAAAAAACAATTTATAGAAGTAGAGTTGCCAGAATTTTATCGAAAAATGCAACTCATTGGTCTGACGATCAAAGACCTTGAAGAAATGTTTGAAGAATGGAAGTCAAATAATCAAAAATAATTAATGATGAAAAAAACGAGTAATAAAATATTCGCTGCCATATTAATTGTTGCAGCGGCCATGATGATAGCGGCTCTTATTACGCTTAGGGTTATTATATAATTCATTGTCCGGTCTGGGAAGTTTTTCCTGGACCGGACTTTTTAGATTTTAAACTTCACTAAAGTTTTGACTGAAGTTTTCGAAGGAAATTTATTTTGTTAAAAGGATGGTGAAAGTAGATCCTTTCCCAATTGTACTCTCTACTTCAATATCACCATTGTTCATCTCAATAAACTCTTTGCAAAGAATTAACCCCAGGCCTGTGCCAATTTCATTATTGGTTCCCAAAGTAGAATTGTTTTCATCAATTCTGAATAAACTACCAAGCATTTCTTTGTCCATTCCTATTCCATTATCCTGCACCTTTAAAATTATTCTATCATTTTCTTCAAAAGCTTTAATTTCAATACGTCCTCCCTCTGGGGTGTACTTTATGGCATTGCTAACCAGGTTTCTGATGGCTGTAGAAAGTGTAAAATTGTCTCCATTTATATTAATGGAGTTCTGAATTTCAATGAGAATTTGAATGTCTTTATTTTTTGCATTCAGAAATGTGGTTTCAATACTATCCTTAACTAAGGTTTTAAGGTTTAGAAGCTTTTTGTCGATTCTTATTTTACCTTGTTGCGATCGCGACCAGGTTAATGTTTTGTCAAGCAATTTATAAGTAATCTTTGATGATTTATCAATTTCTTGCACCATTCTTTTTCGGTCATATTCTGAAAAATCGTCATATTCTGTATTTAAAATATTGGCATAACCTTGAATAATATTGAAAGGATTTTTTAAATCATGAGCTAAAATTGAAAAGAATTTATCTTTGGTTGCATTGGCTTCTGTGAGTTTTAGTTCCTTTTGTTTAAGGATGATGTTTTTATCAAAAATTTCCTGAGTTCTTTCTTTTACATATTTTTCTAAATTGGCTTTTTCCTTATTTAGTTTTCTTAATCTGAGTTGGATGTATAAGAAAATAATAATTGTAGTTAGTATAATTAATGAGAAATAAAACATATTTGTTTTCCACCACGGTGGCAAGATTGTAATTTTTATGGATTTACTTTCGTAGTTCCACAATCCTGAGCTGTTGGTGCCAATAACTTTAAAAATATATTTTCCTGCCGGTAAGTTGGTATAGGTTACAAAATTTCTGTTCCCTACTTCATTCCATTTAGAATCAAAATTCTCAAGTTTGTATGAATATTCATTTTTTTCGGGATTTGAATAATCAAGAGACACAAACCCAAATGAGAATACATTTTCTTTATGTGAAAGTTTGATTGATTCAGTTTCTAAGATCGATTTAGTTAGAATGATTCGATTGTTAATGGTATCTAATGGAGCTATTTTGGTGTTAAATATCTGAAAGTCATTTATGACAATAGGTGCTTTGAAATCATTGCTTGTTATCTTTTTTGGATCGAAAATGTTTAATCCGTTAATCCCTCCAAAGTAAAGGTTTCCTTCATCGTCTTTATGGTAAGCCAGCATGTTAAACTCACTTGCTTGCAGGCCATCTTCTGTGTCATAGTTTCTGAATTCTTCGGTTTTGGGATTGAATTTTGTAATCCCTTGGTTGGTACTCATCCATAAATTATTTTCATCGTCTTCAAGAGCAATGTACACTGAATTGTTTGGCAAGCCATCTACTTCAGTGTAAACTGTAAACTCCTCTGTTTTGGGATTGAATTTATTAACGCCTCCACCATAAGTTGCAATCCAAATATTACCTAAATGATCTTTACTTAAACCCAGAATGTAATGATGGCTGAGGCTGTTTTTTCCTAAAGGATCTGCCAAATATCTACTAAATTTCTCTGATTTAACATCAAATTTAGCCAAGCCATTTCGGGTTCCAATCCATAAAATTCCATCCGTATTCCCAGCTATGATCGAATGAATCTGATTGCTGTTAATGCTGTTTGAATCGTTTTCATCAAATTGAAATTGTTTAAATGTTCCAGTCCTGGGGATGAATTTAGATAATCCACCATTGATGGTTCCTATCCATAGGTTCTCAGCTTCGTCCTCATAAAGAGAAACAACATTATTGTTCCCCAGACTATTGGGGTTGTCTGATTCACTTTTGTAATTCATAAAGGATTTAGTGATTGGATCATATCTGTCGAGGCCGCCATCTCTGGATCCAATCCATATATTCCCTTTTTTATCTTCTATAATTGCTCTGATTTGGTTGCTGCTGATAGAATTTGAATTGCTGGGATTGTGGAAAAAATGCTTAAATCTTTTTGTCTTAAGATTTAAAATGCTAATTCCATTTGTTGTTCCTACCCAAAGTTGATGCTTTGAGTCAACAATAATGGAACGGACTGTATTTCCGCACAGGCTGTTTTCGTTTTGTGGATCCTTATAAAGATGTTTGAAATCTCGATTGTTTGGGTTTATTCTGCTTAATCCACTACTTCCGGTACAAAACCAAATTAAACCAGATTGATCTTCAAATATGTCGATGATATTGGTGTTCAAAACAGCCTTGCATTTTTCAGTTTGATTCCCCCATTGGGTAAATTTCGCGGATTCTCTGTTAAAAATATTTAGTCCACCCCCAGCAGTTCCAATCCATAAATTATGCATGCTGTCTTCAAAAACTTTTTGAACATAATTGCTGCTTATACTGTAAGGGTTTTTTGGATCATTTTTATGTCGTGATATTTTGCCGGTATTTTTTGAAAAAGCGAATAAGCCATTATTTGTGCTTAACCAAATTGTTCTTTCGAAATCTTCATAGATAGATAAAATCTGTACGTCTTGAAGGTAGTCTTTCCCAATTTGTTTAAATATCCCTGTACTCACATTAAAATGGAATAAACCATCTGCACTTCCTACCCAAAGAATTCCCGGATCGGACTTCGATTCATGAATGGCTAATACAGGATGATCTGCTTGAAATCCAGCGTTGGAATATGGGGTATTGAAATTATTGCACTTCTGGGTGAGCTTATCAAAGCTACAAATTCCATTATTGGTTCCCAACCAAAGTAAGCCTGGAGTTTTAATTGATTCAGTGATGACATTAATACCATTAACTCCAGTTGTATTGCTTTTTTGTGATTTAATCTTAAAGTTTGTAAAAGATTCTGTATCATAATCATATTTATCCAGTCCCAATTCTGTACCAATCCAGATTTGCTCATCATGGTCCTTATAAAGAGATTGGACAAAATTGTCAGAGAGTGAGGTGCTTTCTTTTGGGACATTTTTAAAAACCTTAAAATTTGAGCCATCAAACCTATTTAAACCATCTTGAGTCCCTATCCATATGAACCCGTATTTGTCCTGAATGATGCCTTTGGTTGTTGATTGAGACAAACCATCTTTTATTGTTAATTGCTGGAATTTCAATGTAGGCTCTTGAGCTTTTACAGCAATGAAAAACAGTAAAAGAAAGGCAAGGCTTGATAGGTGTATAAATTTTTTCATTAAATATTCATATTATTTTTTAGATATGAACTTTATTTATTCATTGATAGAATACCAGGATTCTTGAATAAAAAATTGTGGCTTTAATTATGGATGATGGGATGCTTGATCTAGTCATACGTGATGAAAAGCAAAAGGTTTGCTAAAATTTTATATGTTTTTGTAAATTTTTATGATCCATTTTATTAGACTATTTAAACTAGGTTTTTTAACGCAGTTTGTATGCTTTGATGTTTAAAGACAAATCCTGTATCAATGATTTTTTGTGAGGAGATTCTACTGCCATTAAGTAATATCGAAGCCATTTCTCCAAACACTGTCTTGATCAAAATGCCCGGCAAATTGGGTAGTTTAATTTTTTTGCTGATTTTTTTAATATGTTGGTTTAGTTCGTTTTGTGTTAAGGATTCTGGTGATACGGCATTGTAAGTTCCTTTTATGTTTAAATTTTCAATGGCATGAAGGTAGATCATTAACAGATCATCGATATGAATCCATGGAATGTATTGATTGCCTGATCCTACTCCTGAAACAAATCCATATTTAAGCGTTTGCATCATCTTAGGAAATGCACCCAGGTTTTTATCAAAAACCACACCTGTTCTTAAAATTACGGTCCTAACCTCTAAATCATTAAATTTGGAAGAAGCCATTTCCCATTTTTTACAAACCTGTGCCAAAAAATCAGTACCATTGGGGTCCTCTTCTTTATAAATGTGTTCAGAAGTTTTACTTCCATAATAACCAACTGCAGAGGCAGCGATGTAAATGGGCGGTTTTTTTTTGAGTTTTCGAGTGCTTTCAAACAATAGATTGGTAGCATTAATGCGACTTTCTAATATTTTTCCCTTTTGTTTTTTTGTCCATCTGGCCTCAGCGATGCTGGTTCCTGCAAGGTTGATCAAACAATCAATTCCTTCTAGGGTTTTCTCTTGGATATTGTTTAGGCTTGGATCCCATACAAAATGCTCATATTCGGAATTCAATCCTTTTGAACGAGATAGGATTGAAACCTGATACCCGCTTTCTGATAGCAGTTTGGCCAATTTAGTTCCAATGAGGCCAGTTCCTCCCGCGATTAAAACCTTGGCCTTTGTTTTCATAAATTTCCTTATTGTAATGAATTTTAAACTAAGATACCAAAACTTAATGAAGATTGTTTGATGAAAATGGTTTATTCTAAGAAAGAGACTTCTCTATTGATGAACTGCTTCGTACTGAAATTTATATTGTTGAAACTTACCAAACGAAAAATGCCACAAGATCTCACTGAGCAGATTGTCTTTATTAAAGGTAAAATTTAGTTGGGCATCAAAGCCGTCTAAACCTCGAAAAAGAGCATAATCCAATTGGTTGAATTGGTTATAATAAAAGATGAGGTCTCCACTAATCCAATTGTCGAAGTTTTTGAGATGGGCTTTGCAAAGTTTTCCTTCTTCATATTGATATGATTCAAAACCGATAACCGAATCATTTTTAAAGGAGGTTCTGAGGATTAGATTGTTCATGCGGTCGTATTCATAAGTGAATTCAGTGCAATCTTGATTTGAGTGTAATCTGGATGATGAAATGAGTCTTCTTTTTGGGTCATAATTATAAGTGGTTGTTGTTGTAAGCCCATCTGTTCGGGTAAATGTTTTTTTATTCATTAAACCATCTTTATCATATTTGTAGATTGAGGGGCCTCCCAATTCATAATTGTAGGTATATGATTCTTTAATTACCCTATATTTGTTTGATTTACTAACATATGGATTTGAATAAAAATATTTTGAGGGTTCTATCTTTTCATATTCATAATTGAAAGTTTGACTCCAGCGTCCAAGAAAATCCCAATGTTCTTTTACTAAATTCTTATCCTTATTGAAGGTGTAGCTAATATTGCAAATAAGGGTATCTTTCTTAAAAATTGCTGCTTTGTGTTTTCTGTCATTTAGATAAGAATATTTTACTTCACCCTTTAACCAGCCTTTATGATTGAGATAATAGGCTTGCTTAAGTCTTGTCTCTTCATATTGATAAACAGCAGAACCATTAATACCATCTGAACGCGAAAACTTTTCAGAAACCATTTTGCCATCTGAATCATAAGTGAATAATTCAAATGATGTTAAACTATCTGAAAATACACGAGATGTCGTTCTGTGTAAACCATTCTCATCATACTGATAGTGATTGATTGAACTTCTGCTTTTATCTTCCAATGACCAAATGGCACTAATAAGTGTCCCTGAAAAATTGTAATTGAAAACAGTCGAACCTCTTTCTCCACCAGAGTTTTGATACAAAGATTTTGTGATGCGGAACCCTTCAGATGCTTCACCAAAAGGCTGAGAATTAAGACCTAAGCTTAGGGTGGTAATAAGCAATATGAGCTGATATCTTTTAAACATACTGTGTGTTTTAATGGGTTAATACCTAAAGATGACCAATCAATTAACTCACCCTAGTTTTTTGTAAGATTAATTTGTTGTAATGAAAAGAACAGAATTATTTCTATAATAATGATCTAAATTATATTTTATGTTGTAAATTTAATTCTGAACCCTAATCAAAAATCTAATTCTTAAGTCATGGAGAACAAAAACACTAAAGGTAAAAGATCAAGTGCATTTATTTTAGGCACCTTTATAATGTTGGGCTTGGCAGCATTGGGTTATCTGCTCGGTAGTTCAGCCATTAAATATCGGGAATATGAGCGGACGGTAACCGTAAAGGGATTGTCGGAAAGGGATTATAAAGCCGATGTGATTATTTGGCCAATTCAATTTTCTGAAGCCAATAATGATTTAAGCAAACTATATGTTTCACTGGAATCGAGTACTGCTCAAATTAGAAGTTTTCTTGAAAATAAAGGAGTTAAAAAGGAGGAAATTACATTCTCTGCGCCTGCAATAACTGACAAGTCAGCTCAACAATGGGGTAGTAATGAAAGGGCTGCATTTCGATATACTGCCATTCAAACCGTAACGGTTTATTCTAAAAATATCGATGCAGTGCGCTCAGTTATGAGTTCTTTGTCTGAATTAGGGAAAAAAGGAATTGTCATTACGGGTGATAATTATGAGAATAGAACAGAATATCTGTTTTCCAGGTTAAATGAAGTTAAACCCGAAATGATAGAAGAGGCTACTCGAAATGCTCGAAGTGTGGCCGAAAAGTTTGCTGCTGATTCTCAAAGTTCGCTGGGTAAAATAAAAAGAGCATCGCAGGGGCAGTTTAGTATTTATGCCCGTGATAAAAACAATCCTCATATTAAAAAGATTAGGGTTGTTTCAACGGTTGTATATTATTTGTCTGATTAATTTTGAATATTGAGTATTTGACGTAAAATTTATGCATAAAAAAAGTCTGTCAGATTCTGACAGACTTTTTTGTGATAAAAAAATCTTAAAATTTATTATGCAACACGCACTTCTACTGCATTTAAACCTTTTTTACCTTCTTTTAATTCAAAATTAACTGTATCGCCTTCGTGGATTTCATTAATTAATCCTGATACATGTACAAAGTACTCTTCTTTTGAATCCTCTTCGATGATGAATCCAAATCCTTTGGACTCGTTGAAGAATTTTACTGTTCCGTTTTTCATTGTAATAATAATAATTGTTAAAATAATTTAGTCGGCAAATATAATGGTAATTTTCTTACAACCCGTAAGTTTTTTTAAAAAAATGCAATCTTATTAAAACATTTTTAGTGATTTTCTTATTAACTCTTAAGTTTATTCACTTTTTTAACAAAATTTTGTATCTGAGGTATGCTTCGGGAAGTGACTATACTAGTCGCTTATAGCCTAAAGTGGATATAAATATTATACAAGCTGCTAATGTTTATTGGTTTTTTTGTGGTTGTTCATTTTTTTGGGTCCATACCAAAGCCAAAAGCCGGTAATGGTAAAAGTAAGCAGTGTAATTCCTAATATTGAGGTATATATTAATTTGATGATGTTGATCTCAGATCCTAAATATCGGTCGATGATGGATCCATCATGAATGTTTTCAATAAAATCTGATTTTCGTTTTCCTATATGAAGTAAATCACCAGTGGCACCATCAAGTTGAATGCCCCAATAATGATCTTGGTAAATGAATTTAACCATCCCCATTTCTTTTCTGATGTCAATTCTATCGAGTTTAAGAGATAAATTTGATGAAACAGAGTCTTGTAGGATTTGGTCAGCAATTTTGTTTAAATCATAAATAGGTAACCAATTTTCTAGATTATTTGTGGTGCCTTGATAAGAACTGGGAAGTATATTTCCATTGCTAAAGTTTTTCCATCCCAGTAGCAATCCTGTGATTGAGATAAATAGAAAGAAGATAAATAAAAAGGGTGCAATTTGTCTGTGAATTCTTCTAGATATACGGATTAAGCCAGCCTGTTTTTGTTTTTTAGAGCGTTTAGTCATGTTTTGAATTCTGCATTATATTGTATGTTTTTTCAACTTCGCTTCACAAAGAACCACTAGGATTTAGGTGGAAGTAACCTCTTAAGCAAAATTAGCATTTTAACTTATAACATACAATTAAAACCTTAATGAGGTAGTATGATGGTGAATTTACTTCCTTTGCCTGTTCTGCTTCTTACGTTTATGATGCCGTCATTTTTAGTAACGAAATCATGACAAATGACCAGGCCCAATCCAGTGCCCTTCTCATTATTTGTTCCAGCTGTTGAGATGTTCTTACTTACTTTGAACAGCTTTTTTATTTTGTTTCGGGGAATTCCTACGCCCGTATCTTCTATATTGATTTCAGTATAATGAACATGAGGTTTTGCAGAGAAGGTTATACTTCCTCCCTTTGGGGTAAACTTAATGGCATTGTTAAATAAATTTCCAAAAACTGCTTTCATTGTAAGTTCATCCATACTTACACTCATACCTTCGGGTATTTCATTATTGACTTCCAAACTCTTCCTCATGGCCATTGTTAGATAGACCTCAATACTTTCTTTAATGAAATTAGAAAGCTCATGTTTGGTTTTGTTGATCTCTATACCTCCACCTTGCGATCTTGACCAAGTTAATAGGTTATTCAATAGTTTAAATGCTTTGTTGGAGGAGATGTTTATTTCTTCTATATAGTGTTTTCTTTTGTCCTCAGTGAGTTTCTCATACTGGTCCGATAGTTGCTCAGAGAATCCCAGAATGATGTTGAAAGGGCTTTTAAGATCATGTGCAATAATTGAGAATAATTTGTCTTTAGTGGCATTCAATTCTTCGAGGTCATTGTTTTTTTCTTCAATAACTAGTTTCTGATCCTTTATTTTATTAAAGTTTCTACCCAGTTGAAGGTATAACTTTTGCTTGTGTTTGTAGTTACGAAATATAATAATGAGCAAAGGAACTATCATGATAAATCCTAAAATCAGGAAAATCAAGAGTAGCTTCTGCCTTTCAAGTCGTTGGTTGTTTTCAAGATTGATTTTTTGCTGATTTAAATCTGCTTTATGCTTTTGTTCATCAAATTCGTATTGCATTTCCATCTGTGTAAATTGCTTCACAATTTTTGATCTTGAAAGGCTATCTGCCATCTCATTACTTAGTTTGATGCAGGCATAGGCTTTCTTAAACTCAGATTTCGCATGATAAATCTTTGCTTTTATTTCACTGGCTTCTTTAATGATCTCCTTATCGTCAACTTCCTTAGCCTTAGTGATTACTGTAGTTAAGAGTGAAAGCGCTTTGTTGAAATTGCCCTTTTGATAGTAGGCAGTTCCCAGGCCAATGTTTACATCTAAGATGTTATCCATAACCCCAATTTCATTTGCTAATTTGAATGCTTCATTAAAATAAACGATGGATGTATCAAGCTTGCCGGTTTCAAGATAGGCTTTACCTTTATTTGTGTAAAGGAATACTTTGGTCCTTTTATCTCCAGATTCACTAGAAATTGTTAAACCTTTATCAATAAAGTCAAGTGCTTCATCATATTTTTCCTGTTCAATGTAGATATTAGCAATATTGTTAATATAGAGTGCACTCAGATTGTCTCTTCCTAGATCAGTAACAATTTCAAGTGCTTGTTCGTAATTACTTAAAGCAATCGATTTCATCTCAAGCTTTTCATTAATAACTCCCAGATTGTTAAGGATTAGTGATTTGTTGAAAAGGCTGTTGGTTTCGTTACTTAATTTCAATGCTTCCTGGTAATGAGATAAAGCTTCCAGGAAATTCTCATTCCTGCTTTCAATCATTCCGTAATTGATGTAGGCTAGAGTTAGACCGTATAAGTCACCAATCTCTTTGAAAATTTGGATTGATTCTTCGAGATATTGTCTGGCCTCATCTGGTTTGTCAATGTATATTAAAGACAAACTGATATCACGTAATGAGATTGATTTTAACTCGGGATTATTGGTGCGTTCAAGTGTGATTTTATAATGAGCAATTGCTTTTTGATAGTTTCCTTTACTCCACTCTGCAGCACCTAAGTAGTAGTTGCTGATGTTGACACCCCTCTCGTAATTTCTCTTTTTAGATTGTTCTAAAGCCTTTTGAGCGTAAAACAAAACCGAGTCAGGAGTAATATTGGAGAATGAATTGGCTCGCCTGAGATTTGAAAGTATTTCTGTAGTATCATTAATAGATTCAATCTCTTTATTATTTTCTGCAATTTCTGCAGAATTACATCTTGTAAAAAATAATGTAATTAAAACGATAAAGAGGTATGAAACGGAATTTTTCATTGTTTTTAAGAATCCAAATATATGCTATTTCATTATGGTTAGAAATAATGCTTTAATATACTCTGCCAGCATTTAGTTTTTAACTACAAAAATGGTAGGTGTTTTTAGTATGTTTAGTTTTTGGTTCTAGTTATTTAATGTTTCAAACGGGATATCCATGAGTTGGTAACTTTGCCATCCATTAAAATTATAATGCCACCATTCGTGCTCATATTTGGAGAAACCATTTTTCAACATGATGTTTAGTAATACTTCCCTGTTTTTTAAAGCAGCCTCATTTAGGTTGTTATAAGAATGAGATGCCTTTTTAGTGAAATCATCAAATGGTGTTGGCATTTCAAGTTCATTTCCTGTTGATAAATCGATGAGCGTTAAGTCAACTGCACATCCGCGATTGTGAACAGAACCTTTCCATGGAGCTGCAACAAAATTTGTATCCAGGTAAACTTCATAAAATTTAACAGTTGCTGCATAGGGTCGATAAGCATCAAATATTTTTATGGCTAAGCCTTGCTCTTTTAATTCGTTTTGGATGTTTAAAAGTGCATTAGCAACAGGTTTGCGAACAAAAGCTTTGGGTGATTTGTAAATGATTTCATGAGTGAAATTATTGGTTGTTGCATATCGAATATCAAGTGTAATACCAGGGATAAAAGATTCTAAATCGACCAATAAATGAGATGAATCTTCACGGATTAATTCGTGATATTCTTTTATGTCTGTGATAACTCCTAATTCCTTACTATAGTCATTGCTAGAGTGAGAGCTGCATGCAGAATTTAAAAATAAAACAGTTAAGATGAAGGCAAATCCACTTATATTTCTAATTATTAATCTCATTGTTGTTAATTTAGTTTTGAGATTGTGTATGCTAAACCGATAATTATTTTTAAGCGTATAAGTATCGTTTAATTTTTTGAGTTGCTGTTTTTTGAAACGGATCAGGGTGACTGATGACCAGCTGTATTCTGGAAACTTTATTCACCCGGCTGTTAATATAGAATTGAAGTTCGGCTGCTAATTCATCAATGGCTTCATCAACTTTTGTGCTTAGTTCTTCAATTTTCCCATCAACTTTATTGCTCAAATCAGCTCTGAGTTCCTTAATTTTAAGCTCTAACTCTTCTCTGTTAAAGTGAACCAAGGCCTGTAACTTTCCTTTTTTCTCAATGACAATAGATTCAATTACATGGCGGAAGTTGTTGATAAGCGACTCAACTTCTTCAGGATAAATGTTTTCTCCATTGGCTCCCACAATTAAATTCTTTAGCCTTCCTTTATGGCTGATCCAACCATCTTTGTCGAATACCCCAAGATCACCGGTCTTAAACCAACCATCTTCAGTGAGTACTTCTTTGGTCTTTTCTTCATTTTTGTAATAGCCCAACATTACATTTGGTCCTCTACCCCATATTTCACCTTCTCCAGTAATCGGATCTGGATTGTGAATGATAAGTTCTCCTTCAATAACCTTTGGACCAATTGCCTGGAATCGTGTCATTGAGGGATTTGAACCTGCAAGTATGGGGGCCGTTTCAGTAAGACCATAACCAATGGCATAGGGAAACTTGGCATTGCGTAAAAATTCCTCTACCTGTGAGTCGAGTTTTGCACCGCCAATTCCAAAAAATTTCAAATTTCCACCAAAAGTTTCATATAGTTTTTTACCGGCAATTCGGTGAAGTAATTTTCTGCTTGGCTTATATTTTAATAAGAAGCGTGTAATGCTTTTACTTTGCAATTTCGGAAGCACACTTTTTCGGTATACTTTCTCAATAATCATCGGTACTGTTAGCATCAGCTGAGGCTTAACTTTTTGCATAGCGGGTATTAATACAGCTGCTGTAGGAGGTTTTTTTAAATAGGTAACATTGGCTCCTTTTAAGATAGGCAAAATTAAACCAAGGGTGTTTTCATAGGTATGTGATAATGGAAGGACAGAAAGAAATCTATCGTGCTCTTCAATTCTTTGAATTTCATTGGCCTGTAAAGCATTGAAGATCACATTTTTTTGAGATAACATAACTCCTTTGGAGTCACCGGTGGTCCCGGATGTGTAAAGCAAAATTGCTAGTTCATCCTCTTTTGGTTGGTAATCAGACTCACATTTTGCGTCTTTGTCATAAACAAGATCATGTTCATTTCCTTCGATTATTTCGAAATTATCGATACGCACAACAGCTTCAACAAAATCCTTTTCTAAATCTTTAAGCTTATACTCCAGACTTTTCGAAACAAAAATTACTTTTGACTCTGAATGGTTAAGTACATTTTGCAATTCGTAGGCGTTGAAATCAGGAAGCACTGGAACTGCAACTACACCCATGCATTGAAGCGCAAAATAGGTAATTCCCCAATTGGGCATATTTTGGCTGTAAATCAAAACCCGGTCTCCTGGTTTAATTTCTAGTTTTTCCAGAAATGAAACTACTGAACTGATGTGTTTCCCCATCTGTTTGTAGGTCATTGGTTCTTCATCAACAAATCCCAGGGCTACATTATCAGCATATTTCGAAACTACATCGGGGATTATAGTTGCAAAACTTAATTGATCGTAATTGTGCATATACAAAAATTAAGGCGTAAAGATACAAAAAGCATTTTTATTGGAATCATTATTGAGAACATAGATGAAAGGATTGGACAAGATGTTAAAATCTTCGATCAAACAATTAAAATTTATGTATTAATCATAAGGTTCATAAATGGTAAAATATTATTCTGCTTAAGAACAAATACGATCAAGTTCAGTGATTAAAGCCTTTTTAATTTCTTCATCCGAAGAAGAATGTCCCGCATTAACAATGTTCAGTTTTGAATTGTTTAGATTTTCATGAAGTCTGAAAGCCTGAATTGGCGGGCAAATAAAATCATATCGCCCTTGAACAATAGATGTTTTAATGTCTTTGATCTTATGGGAGTTTTCAATGATAAAATCTTCTGTTAAAAAACATTTGTTATGAATATAATGTGCTTCTAAAATGGCCAAAGATTTATAAGGGAAGGAAGCTACAATATCTGCAATGTTTTCGATTTTGTTTATGGTATAAAATGAAGATTCGTAATAAGCCCATTCATAAGCATATTTATTACTAATTTCCTGATCGTTTGATAACATTTGCTTTAAATAATAGCTGACCGGATTCTCACCTTTTTTAACAAGTTTATTAAAGCGATTCCAAACATCCGGAAAGAATTCTTTGATTCCTCCACCGATATAATGCTCAAGGCCATAATTATTGGCCAGCCATATTCCTCTTAAAATTAAACCAAGCACTCTGTTAGGATTATGGATCGCGTAAACCAATGAAAGCGTGCTTCCCCATGAACCTCCAAAAACATAAACTTGTCCAAAGTTTAAGGTGTCCAGAATATGATCAATATCAACAAGTAAATCCTGAGTGGTGTTGTTTTCAATAGATCCGAAAGGTTTGCTTCGTGAAGCTCCTCTCTGATCAAAGAAAATCACATTGTATTTTTTTTCATCAAAAAATTGTTTGTCGCTATCAGAAAAACCAGCTCCCGGGCCACCGTGTAAAAATAAAATAGGGACACCTTTTGGATTTCCGTAAAGCTCAAAATAAAGTTCATAACCATCCGTAACATTGATGTATCCGGATTTATAAGATTCAAGATTCTTCTCGTTTGTAGTCATATTTATAAAGATATTTTTGAGTGATCTGATAAAGGTACAAAAGCTCTCAGATCATTCTTCCATTTCTGTATTAAAATAAGCGTTTAAAATAATTTCAATTCAGATCAAATACGATTCATCTATCTCATTCAACAATTCGGTAAGTCTTTTTTGTGAAATGAGCCTCTTGAAGTCATTTTTGCAGAAAACAAATCAATAATGAGAAGCATTTTAATAATTCTTGTGGTTCTTTTTACGAACAGTATTTATAGTCAAACAACCATAAGTGGAACTGTGAAGGATGGAAAAGGTGTCACTTTGCCCGGTGCCAATATTTATTTTAAAGGTACATATGAAGGAACCTCTTCAGATAATACCGGGCATTTTGAACTAAAAACGACTTTAAGAGGGAAACAAATTTTATTGGTTGAATTTATAGGTTTTGAAACCGTTGAAAGAGAATTGATTTTGGATCATCAGGAGCTTTATTTTGATTTTGTTTTAAAAGAAATTTTTAACAAGCTAAAAGCCGTAACGATAACTGCTGGAACTTTTGAAGCCGGAGATAAAAAGAAATCAGTCATCCTTAGTCCCGTGGATATGGTTACCATTGCCGGAGCCACAGGTGATGTTTATGGTGCTTTGGAAATGTTGCCTGGAGTAACATCCAATCCCGAATCGGGCAAATTATTTGTAAAGGGTGGGAGTAGCGAAGAGTCGCAAACATACATTAACGGGATGTTGGTGCATGTTCCTTACAATTCAAGTGTGCCGAATACAAGCACCAGAGGGCGGTTTAATCCTTTTATTTTTGGAGGAACCATTTTTAGTACCGGAGGTTATTCTGCTGAATATGGACAGGCACTCTCGTCGGTTTTGATTTTAGAAACCAAAGATCAGCCGGTTGAGGATCAGTTAAATTTTTCATTGATGAGTGTAGGAGCAGATGCTGCAGTAACAAAAATATGGGAAAATGGTGGCATCACTCTCACTGCGAAATATAATAATATGAAGCCCTATATGAGCCTGGTTCCACAAAATTTTAATTGGCATCATTACCCCGAAAGTTATGGGTCAGAACTTAGTTTTCAGCAGAAAACCGGCAATGGTCAGATTAAAGTTTACGCCAATTATGGAAAATCAAAGCTTTCTCTTGATCAGGCAAATCCGAACAACCTCAATGATCCCATTAAATACGACCTGGATGACGAAAACGCATTTGTAAATGTGAGTTGGAAAGAAATAGTAAGTCAGAACACTTTTTTGAAGACAGGTTTGAGTTATACCAATAATGCTAATGAGATGAGCACAAGAACCGAAGATTTTTCAAAAAATCTAAAAGGGCTTAATCTTAAAAGCATATTGGTTTATCAATTCAATCCAAAAATTCTAATTAAAACAGGTGTCGAATATGGGTTTCAGAAATATGAACTGGGATACCAGACCAGGGAGACGTATTTTTCTGCAGCCTATCAAAACATTCAGTTGTCTGCCTTTTCCGAATCAGAAATATATGCATCCAATAAATTTGTGGTACGCGCAGGCGGAAGGGTCACTCATTCGGATTATATAAATGATTTTAAATTTTCTCCACGATTATCAACCGCCTATAAGTTTGATAAAAATAACACCCTCTCGATGTCGTGGGGTTGGTTTTTTCAGCGTCCATATGATGATTATCTGGTATATACTGATCAAATCGAATCCGAGCGCTCCGATCATTATACTTTAAGTTTTCAACATTTAAAAGAACAAAGGGTTTTACGGCTTGATCTTTATTATAAAGATTATAAGAATTTGGTGAAATACAATGCTGAAAATTTATATTCAGTCGGGGTATACAATAACGAAGGCTATGGATATGCAGGTGGGTTTGATTTGTTATGGCGGGATAAAAAAAGCCTGAAAAATGCAGAGTATTGGATTTCGTATTCCTATCTGGATACCAAAAGATTGTATCGGGATTATACCGAAGAAGTCAGCCCATATTATTCCAGCAAGCATAATCTTTCTGTGGTTTTTAAATACTTCTTTCAGAGCATTCGATCATTGGCTGGTTTTACCTATCGATATGCATCACCAAGAAATTATAATGACCCCAACTCCACTCAGTTTTATACGGCCAAAACTTTGCCTTATCACACCTTGAATTTAAACTGGACTCTCATATATCGAGATAACATCATATTTTATGCATCAGCAACCAATGTTCTGGGTTTTAAACAATCCTTTGGCTATCGATATTCAGATGTGCAAAACGATGATGGGATCTATGATAAAGCTCCAATTATTCCCGGTGCCAAAAGGTTTTTTGTTTTGGGCTGCTTTGTCACTTTATCTAAAAAAGGAAAACTAAATCAACTGGATAAGATTGAGTAGGGAAGGAGTTTGAAATTATGAGTTATGAGATTTTGAAGTGAGTTTTAAGTTGCATAAAATCAAATAATAAGAATCGTAAAACAAATTAATAATTATAAAAATTAACAAGATGAAAACGAAAATTTTAAGTATGGCCATTGCATTATTAAGTGTTACAAGCATTGCAAACGGACAGGTATTCCAACAAAAAATGGGTGAAGCTTTACAGCAATTTGCCCAATGTCAATCAATTAATGACTATCAAAAATCGGCCAATCAGTTTAAAATGATTGCCAATGCTGAAGAAAAGGAGTGGCTTCCATTGTATTATCATGCCCACGCTTATATCATGATGAGTTTTATGTCGCAAGAAGGAGCTGAGCAAAAAGATGTCTTACTTGATGAGGCTGAAATATCAATTGGGAAGATGATGACCTTGGTTCCCAACGAAGTCGAAGCAATTACCCTGAAAGCTTTTTATTATACCGCAAAATTGGTAATCGATCCGATGAATAGAGGTCGGGAAATGTCGGTGCTATTTCAACAAAACATTGGTCGGGCTTTAGCGATGGACTCAGAAAATCCAAGGGCAAAATATATGAAATTAGCCAATGATGTAGGCAGTGCCAGTTTTTTCGGGAAAGACCCAAAAGAGTACAAAACCGAGGTAGAACAGTTGTTGGCTGAATGGGATAATTTTAAACCAAAATCTGCGATTCACCCAAGCTGGGGTAAAGCTCAGGTAGCTGGTTTACTGAAACAGATAAACAATTAGAAGTCTAATTATTTCAATTGTCGGAAATCTAAGTTTTATTAATCACACAGAATTCATAATTTTACAAGAATGGATGAAGATTTGAAATTTCAGCAAATTATAATAAGACCTTTTGAAACCCCATGGAAGTTTGTTCTTGCCAATCTACTGCTTACACTTCTGGTTATTACCTTTTTCTTTAACAGTGCATTTGTTTCTGTTCATGTTTTCGTGAGAAGTTTTTTATGGGGATTTACAATATGTATAACCCAGTGGAGCGGAATCGTTTACATTACTTATCGTATAGATCAAAGAATCCCAATTTTAAAACATCCGACAAAACGAATTGTTTTAGGACTTTTAGCAATGGTTTCATATTCAGTTGCTTCTTATGTGCTTATTCAAATTCTTATGCTCTGGATTTTAAATGGAACCTTTAGTCTGAGTCAAATCTATTATATTTTTAAAGGGAGTTATGTAGCCTTTTTAATTGGAGCTACTCTTGCACTTTTGTTTTCAGCCAATGGTTACTTGCAAGCTTGGAGAAAGTCAGAGCTACAAGCAGAAAAGTTGAAGAGTGAAATGCTTGCTTATAAATATGAATCCTTACGAAATCAGATGAATCCTCATTTTTTGTTCAATAGCTTCAATGTGTTGAGTGATCTGATTTATGATGATCAAAAGCAAGCCGTGAAATTTGTTCAGCAATTGAGCGGATTGTTTAGGTATGTATTGGATAATCGTGATAAGGAATTGGTTCCCTTATCAAAAGAAATGGCTTTTGTTGAATCCTATATTTTTTTATTAAAAACCCGATTTGAAAATAAAATAGTTGTGGAGAATCAATTAGTGGTTGAAGATGATGATTTAATTGTGCCAATGAGCATGCAACTCCTGATTGAAAATGCAATCAAGCACAATGAAGCTTCAACTTCAAAGCCATTAAAAATTGAGATTCACAGAACAGAAAATCGTATTGAGGTAAAAAACAATTTGCAGATTAAAAGAATAGGAGAACCATCCAGTGGAATTGGTATGAAGAATATGCATCAACAATACAAATTTTTTACGGATGAGCTGATAGAAGTTTTTCATACAGATCAGTTTTATTCAGTTAAGTTACCCATCCTAAAATCGATGTAAGAATGAATATAGTTATCTTAGAAGATGAAACAAGAGCTGCAAACCGACTTCAGAAAATCATAAAGAAGCTCGCTCCTGATATGAAAATATTAGGGGTGCTTGAATCGGTTCGCGAAGCTCTTGATTTCTTCAAAACCCATCATGATATTTCTTTGGTCTTTGCGGATATACAATTGGCCGATGGTTTAAGTTTCGAAGTATTCAATCAATTAAAGCCCTCATTTCCTATTATTTTCACCACTGCTTACGATCAGTATGCCATTGAAGCATTTAAAACCAACGGAATTGATTATTTGCTGAAACCCATTGAGCAAGAACGTTTGCAGCAAGCATTGAATAAGCTCGAAGCGATTCGCAAGCCCATCGCCCTTGATCAATTTGCCAGTTTAATGAGTGCCATGAATAAAGCCAGTTTTAAGAATCGATTCATGATTAAAATAGGGGATAAGATTAAGAGTATCGAAGTGGAAACCATCAAGGCTTTTTACAGCATGGAGAAAGCAACATTCTTGTTTACAAATGAGCATCGATCGTACCCCATCGATTATTCACTTGAGCAAATTGAGCAGCTTATGAATCCGGAAGCCTTTTTTAAAATTAATCGCAAATTCATCGTTTCACATCAGGCATGCACCGATGTATTGGCCTGGACCAACAGTCGCTTAAGACTTAAAATTGAAGGTTTGGATGAGCAAATAATAGTAGCCCGGGATCGGGTTGCAGATTTTAAAAACTGGCTCGATCAGTAAGTAGAAGTTAAGAGTTATAAGTGATGAATGCAGAAGTTGGGAAATTAGCTACTCAAGGATAATTAATTCTTACTAATAATTTATAACTCATAACTCGTAACTCATATTCTTATTTTTCGTAATCTCAAACTATTGCTGACAACGGTTACAGAACTCATCGCCATGGCAGCACCTGCTATCATCGGGTTTAATAAAAATTCATTAATCGGGTATAAAATTCCGGCAGCTATGGGAATGGCAATGATGTTATAAAAGAAAGCCCAAAATAAATTCTGACGAATGGTTTTTACGGTTTGATAGGAAAGTTTAATGGCAGCGATTAAATGATTGATGTCTGATTTTATAAGGGTGATTCCGGCACTTTCCAGCGCAATATCCGATCCGCTTGCCATGGCAATTCCGATATCAGCCTGAGCCAGTGCTGCAGAGTCATTAATACCATCTCCTGCCATCGCAACTATTTTCCCTTTTTTTTGAAGATTTTGAATGTGCATGACTTTATCTTGCGGAAGCAAGCAAGCCTTATATTTTTGAATTCCAGCTTTTTGTGCAATTGCTTTTGCAGCAGATTTATTGTCACCGGTAAGCATGATGGTTTCAATTCCCATCTTTTCTAAATTATGAATGGCTGAATTCATTCCTGTTTTTATCTGATCTGTAATGGCCATGATGGCAATGATTTCTTTTTCGTTTGAAAATATTACCAAACTCTTGGCTTCAGATTGCCAGTGTTCAATTATCTTTTTATTGTCTTCAGATATTTTTATTCCCGATTCTTCAATAAATTCAATTCGTCCGACAAAATATTTCAACTGTTTGAAAGTCCCACTGATTCCTTTGCCCGGGTAATTTTGAAAATCGTCGATCGGAAGCACCTGAATACGTTCTTTATCTAAATGCTCAAGAATTGCTCCTGCCAATGGATGCTCGGATTTATTTTCAAGTGAGAATAAAATTTGCTTGTATTCAGCATCATTTTTTGCCCAAAATTGATCGCTCACCTTTGGTTTGCCTTCTGTTAAAGTGCCCGTTTTATCGATGCATAAAACATTTGCTTTATAGGCCATTTCAAGGCTTTCTGCATTTTTGATAAGAATGCCGTATTGTGCTCCTTTCCCAATTCCAACCATTAATGCAGTGGGGGTGGCGAGCCCAAGGGCACAGGGACAAGCAATCACCAAAACGGCGACAGTTGTAATAAAGGCGTAGGAGATGGACGGATCGGGACCAAGGAAAAACCAAAGCCCAAAAGTTAGAAGTGCAATACCTAAAACAATGGGGACAAAAATACTGGCAATTTTATCTGCAAGTTTCTGAATGGGAGGCTTCACCCTTTGGGCTTCCTTCACCATTTCTATGATTTGAGATAAAAGAGTGTCTTTGCCGATCTTTTTTGCAATAATTGTAAAGCTTCCTTTCTGGTTGATTGCTCCGGCATAAACTTTGCGACCTGCTTCTTTAAAAGCAGCGATGGGTTCTCCATTAATCATGCTCTCATCAATATATGATTGCCCATCTTTTACAATTCCATCCACCGGGATTTTTTCGCCCGGTTTAATGATTACAATATCTTCAACAACAACTTCCTTTATAGGAATATTAATTTCAATATTATTACGCAGCACCCTTAAAAGTTTTGGCTGAAGATTCATGAGCTTTCGAATGGCAGAAGATGCTCTTTTTTTAGCGCGTTCCTCCAAAAATTTACCCAATAATATAAAGGTTATGATTACTGTAGCCGATTCAAAATAAACATGAGTTGGCAATCCCATCTTGATAAAATAAGAAGGGTAAATTGTAATGACTGAGCTGTAAATGAATGCAGCTCCGGTGCCAAGGGCAACCAAAGTATCCATGTTTGTGGTTCTGTTTTTGGCCTGAATGATGGCATTGGCAAAAAAGTCGTAGCCACTATAAAACAAAACAGGAATGCTCAATATCATTAATCCCCATTTTTCGATGGATGATAAAGGCATAAAAAACATGGATGCAATAAAAATTGGAATGCTTAAAATGGTACTCAGGATCAGCTTTTTCCTGAGAGTTTTAAATTGAGCTTGTTCTTTTTCTTTCAGGACTTCTTCCGGCTTTTCTTCTACAACTATGAGTTCATAGCCAATGTTTTTGATTGTTTCCTGAATTTTACCAATTTGTAAAAGCTGATCATCAAATTCGATATAAGCTTCACCATTGGCATAATTAACACTTGCCGACTTTACTCCATCCTGAGTTTTCAGCATGCTCTCGACACTTGTAGCACAAACCGTACAAGACATTCCCAAAACCGGATAAACTTGTTTTTTCAACATCAGATGTTAGACTTTAATTGTTCGAATTATTTTTCTCAGCATAAACGGTAACACTAAAAATACCGGTGTTTGAGGCCTTAAATTCTACAACTTCTTCATTAGTAAAGTTTTTAAACAGAAACTCATCTGGTAAAATTATTTCCTTTTCTGTCTGAATTTTAATGTTTTTAAATCCGGCATCTTCTATTTTTTCAAGGTAGTCCTTAATCTGTAAAGCTCCTGAAACACATCCTGCCCAAAGCTCTGCATCTTTAATAAATGAATCTGGTAGTTTACCTTTTAATACGACATCTGATATGCTAAAATGCCCTTTGTCTTTCAGAATACGATAGGTTTCTTCGAAAGCTAGGGCTTTATTTGGTACTAAATTCATCACACAATTGCTGATGATTACATCAATAGAATTACTGTTGATGGGAATGTTTTCGATTTCACCCAATCTAAATTCGATATTATCATAGCCTAGTTTTTCGGTGTTCAATATTGCCTGTTCAATCATACTTTCTGTAAAATCAAGCCCTATGACTTTTCCTTCTTTACCAACAGCTTTTCTCGCTACAAAGCAATCATTTCCTGCACCCGATCCCAAATCCAAAACGGTATCTCCTTTTTTGATTTTGGCAAATTCAGTGGGCAATCCACAGCCCAACCCTAAATCAGCAGCAGGCTCATATCCGTCTATATTTTTGTAATCATCAGAGAAGGTCGAATAATCTATTGTGCAGCACGGATCACTTGATCCACAGCAACAATTTTGACTATCAAATGAATTCTGAGATACAATTTGTTGATATTTCTGTTTGATGGTTTTCTTGATCGGATCAATCATATTTATGTCCTTTCCTTTATTTAGTCGTTTTTAGAGCTTTAAGTAGTTTTAGCAAGTGCAGTCCGTAAAACCCAAATTAAAAAATGATCTGATTTTTTCGCTTGCCTCAATTATTTTTTCCTGATTCAGGCAATAACAAATCCTAACTCCAACTATTTCTCCATTTATAAGTCCCATGTTTTTTAGTTCTTGAAGATGCTGCGAAACAGTGGTTCTGCTCAAAGGGATTTCATTGGCAATATCACCCGATATACAAGTTTTACACTCAGCCAGATATTTAATGATGGCTAAACGTGCAGGATGTGATAAAGCTTTGGCAAGTTTTGCAATCTCTTGTAGATCTGAATCAAAAGAAGAAATTTTAGCGTAAGTCATTCCTTTTTTATATTAATGAGATATGACGTAAACATACTACATAATGATTGGTAAGTCAAGAATAAATCCGGGATTATTGGTAGAGCATAAGTAATAAATCTTTTTATACTTGAGTTCAAGGTTCTTATGCAACTCATTATTTTATAAATTTGCTAATCATTTTTTAGACGGGAAAAACAACATTGGGTAAGTCAGGTAAAAATAATAAGTCAATACTTTGGGTTTGTTATATCGCAGCTGCGATCGTACTTATGGATCTCACCTCTGTAAATATAGCATTACCAACCATAAGTGCTTATTATGGAATAGGTTTAGACCAGGTTTCCTGGTTACTGATGGCATCCATGTTGAGCGCGACCAGCTTTGCTTTAATTGCCGGAAGAATTGTGGATAGATTTGAAGCCCGTTTTGTATTGATCACAGGGTTTTTAATTTTTATCATTGGTACTTTAAGCTGTTATTTTATTGATCATTTTGAAGTTTTAATCGCTATTCGATTTATTCAGGGATTTGGTGAAGCTTTATTGTATGTGGTTGGACCAGCTTATATAAGTAAACATCTGCCTGATGAAAAGCAACAGTCGGCCTATGGTATATGGATGGCAGCAACGGCAGTTGGAATCAGCTTCGGTCCTGTGATTGGAGGAATGTTGGTTACTGAATTTAACTGGCATAGTGTTTTTCTTATAAATCTTGTTTTAAGCTTTATAGGTTTGCTAATTGTTGTTAGCTCAAAACAAACTGTTGTTAAGTCTGAGTATAATATGGAAGGTGTTGATTTTGTGGGTGCTGTTTATAGTTTTATAACCTTAGCAAGTCTAATCTATACTTTAAACATTATTCATAAAAAAGGAATTGATGATTTTGGAGTAATTATTTCTTTTGTGGTTTTTGTGCTTTTTTCGATATTGTTTGTGAAAAGAGAAAAGCAAACACAAAATCCTATCCTAAATTTTAAGCTTTTAAAGATTCGTAATTTTAATGCGGCTGCATTAGGCTTCTTTATCTTTTTTGTTGTAAATGTTGGTTCACGTTTTTTGCGCCCTTTTTATTTTGAAAACATCAAAACACTGAGTCCTCAAATATCAGGAATGTTAATGATGGTTTCTCCTCTGATTATGATGCTGGTTTCACCTTTCTCAAGAAGTATCTCAAAAAAAGTAAATCATAAATTGATGCTTATTATTGCAAATATATTTCTTGCGGTTTCCATGTTTTGGTTTTCTCGATGGAATGTTCAAACTTCAGTTTTAGAAATTATTTTGGCCATGGTATTATTGGGATTGGCCATGGGACTTTATTACCCGATCAATTCTTTTGTTGGTATGAAAAGCTTGCCAGATGGGAAATCGGGAATGGGATCGGCTGTAATTTCTACCTCGAAAAGTATGGGAAAATTAATTGGAGTTTTGGTATTTGCTGTGTGCTTCTCAATCATTTTAGATGACACCGCCAATGAAAAAAGTTTAGGGTATGCTTATAATTATACTTTTTTATTGGGCAGTTTTATAGCCCTATTAGGAAGCATATTTTCATTGAGGGTAAAAAAGATTTAAAATGGTAATTTGATTATTTTGAGAGTTTTAATAAAATGACTTCAGGCAGCCATCCTTTTTCAAGGCTTTCTTCATTTTTACTCCAAACCCAACCGCAAAATTCTTCAAATCCTACGACTACTTCTCCAGCACCTATACTTAGCTCCTTGGCGGAATAGTCATCTAATGCTTCGCCAGTAGTCTTATCAATAATTTTAATTAAATGTTTTGGTACCCATCCGGCATTGTTGGCATTTTGACACCAAATCCAATTCTCCCATTCTGGTTTATCTGGCTGGTTTTCAGCTATGGTTACCAGGTCGTTGGTTGCGAGTTTTAAGTAGTTTGGGTCGTTTGTTTCCCAGGGTTTGATGGTTATGTATTTATCCATCACACATAATTTTTGTTAATACCATATAATATTCAAAATTATAAAAAAAAATGAAAATGTACAGATTATGGGTATTTAACTTTGGAATATTTAGCTTATTTAAGTTTATTTCCAAATTAATATTCTTAACTTGGATCGCTTAATTAATTTACCTATGAAAATGACACGAATTTTTGACATCTTAGATCTTTATCGTACAAAATATGCGGGTAAAGAAATTGCCTTCGCAAGAAAGGTTGAGAATAAATGGATTACCTATTCTTCGGAGGATTATTTAGAAATGGTTGAACTCCTAAGCCTTGGTTTTTTAGCCAGCGGGGTTAAAAAAGGTGACAAAGTTGCCACCATCACAACAAATCGACCAGAATGGAATTTTGTTGATATGAGTTTAGCTCAAATAGGGGCTGTACATGTACCCATATATCCAACCTTGAGTAGCACCGACCATGAATTTATATTTGAACATGCAGAAATAGTAATGGCTTTTATCTCTGATAAATTATTGTTGGATAAGTTATTGCCCATTACAAAAAAAGTTAGTCGAAAAATTGAAGTATTCACTTTTAATGAAATCGAAAATGTTAGAAATTGGCAAGAATTGGTTGAACTCGGGCGAAAGGAAAAGAATAAGTTTAGCGATCAGTTAGAGAAATTAAAAGCAGAGACTAAGGAGGAAGATTTACTAACGATTATTTATACATCCGGAACCACAGGAAGCCCGAAAGGGGTTATGCTTTCGCATAAAAACCTACTTTCAAATTCAGCTACAACAGGAGGAATGCTCCCATTAAATGATACACACCGAGCATTGAGTTTTCTTCCACTCTGCCATGTTTACGAACGAATGATGGTTTATAACTTTCAAATTAATGGGGTGAGTGTTTATTATTTGGAAAACCTGGCCAAAATAGGTGATTTTATTCGAGAGATTAAACCTCATGTATTTAATACGGTTCCGCGTTTACTCGAAAAAGTTTACGACAATATTATAGCTAAAGGAAAAGATCTGAAAGGCATTAAGAAATTTTTCTTTTTCTGGGCAGTGCGAATAGGAAAACGATACGACATCCATAAAAATCAGGGTTGGTATTACAATCAAAAACTTAAAATCGCCCGTAAGCTTGTGTTTAGTAAATGGAAAGAAGGATTAGGAGGATGTGTTAACCTTATTGTATCTGGAGGCTCTGCCTTGCAAACCCGCCTACAGCAAATATTTTGGGCTGCAGAAATGCCTATCTATGAAGGATATGGCCTGACAGAGACTTCTCCGGTTATTGCTGTTAACGATCCACTCACAACCGATAATGTAATGTTCGGGACTGTTGGACCAGCCTTACCAGGTGTGCAACTAAAATTGGCTGATGATGGTGAAATTTTAGCCAAAGGTGATGGGATCATGATGGGGTATTTCAATGATGAAAAACAAACCAAAGAAGTGATAGATGAAGATGGTTGGTTTCATACGGGCGATATTGGCGTATTTATTCAGGAAAGATTTTTGAAAATTACCGATCGCAAAAAGGAAATATTTAAAATCTCTTCCGGTAAGTATGTTTCACCTCAAGTGGTTGAAAATATTTTAAAGGAATCTCCTTTTATTGAGCAGGTTATGGTGATTGGAGAAAATCAGAAATTTGCCAGTGCCCTTATTTCACCAAGTTACAACACCCTCCATTTCTGGGCTGCAAAACACAAAGTGCACTACCATAACAATGCTGATTTAATTTCAAAACCTGAACTTATTGCACGTATACAAAAAGACGTTTCGAAATTGAATAAAAAACTGGGTGCTACAGAAAAAGTGAAGAAGTTCAGACTGGTTGTTGAAGAATGGACACCTCAAAGTGGGGAGCTTTCTCAAACACTCAAATTAAAACGTAGGAAAGTAAAAGCTACTTACGATCATTTAATTAAGGATATTTATTCGTTTGAAGATAAAGACTTATAATTTTTTAGGATAGGATTATAGACTATCAAAATAACAGTTAAATGTGTTGACCTTACTTGATTATTACATTAAAAAGTGTGGAATTAAACCCACACTTTTTTTTATGTATAAATCCTGCTTAAGAGTTTAAAAATACAATATGTTGATTAAAAAGGAAATAACTGTAATTGTAATCCCGATCATGAAAACATTATAAGCGAGTTTAACCAGTTTGAATTTTTTGGCAAGAATTTTCCCAAGTGAATATTGGTTTTTAATCATGGTAGAATAGAGTCGCTCGTCATTTTCCATCATGGTCATTACAGCATCTAAATAATCATCATAATTTAGATTTATAAAATTCCCAAAGAAAATTAAATCAACCTTTTTTGAAATGATATCATCCTTGGTGAAATGTCCCCATTTTACATTGGGACGGGTTGATAATATAGCCAGAATAATGGTTACTAAACAGACAACCAACAGGGTAATTACAGGAAAAAAGTTTTCGGACATGGTATTGAAACTGCCTACTAACATGGTGATTATGATGGAAATGATTATGGCATTTACTGAAATGAGTATGTTGGATTTATTATCGGCTATTGAATTAAGATTGATCTGATTTCTGGCTGTTAAACGAAACAAAGTTTCAACACCACGCGAATAATTGGTGATTTTTTTCTCTCCATTTACATAGAGTCCTTTTTTGCTTTTTCTGGCTTCTCTTCTCTTCATCCTTTCAAGAATAAGATCTTTTGCCTTTATTTTTTGGGGTTCGAGCACATTCTTCCCATAATCTGTAAAATAGCTATGGTTTGAAAAAAACCGGATGGTTTCTAAATCAAAAAGGTTTCTGTTGCTGTATTCCGAATGGTTAACAAGCGATTCTTCATACATCGCTTCCATATGTTCATAACAGTTTTTCTCTGCAATATACATCAGGTCTGCATCACAAAGAACTTTTGCCAAATTATCTTTAGGATTTTGCGGCATTTTTGTAGCCTTAATTAAGTCCGCAATTTTGTCTACAGCTGATTTCTCAATTTGATGAGTTTGTAAAAACCGAGTTGCAATTTCAATGCTTTGTTCGACATGATTCTCAACAGAATTGATAAATCCTGTGTCGTGGAAAAGGGCAGAGACTCTTAAAAGATCAAGCTCTTCATCATTCATTTTACACTCTTTCCCGATGGTTTCTGCGTAAGATTTAACGGCAAGGGCGTGTTTGAAATCATGATAATAAAAGCTATTGTCTAAATGATCTTGAAGCAAGTTCTCAACAAATTTTTCAGCCTCGAAAATAATTGATTGGTCTATATTTTCCATTGAATCATATTTAAACCACTAAGATAATAATTAAGCAAACAACCGAGCTTATAAATATAATTTGATCATTGACATGAAAAGTAGAATGGTTATATTTAATTAGTAATTTGTATTTTTGAAGTAAGTGTATCATTAAAATTATGATAAAGCCTAGTAAATTTTGTAGTAATGTTGGTAAAAGTGTTTAGGAAAAATAAGAGTTTTTTCAAGGTTTGGAGTTTGATATTTATGATCTTCTCAACCCTTGATGTATTTGCCCAAAATTCTGACACCACAGGGATTCAGGAATTGTTTATGTCAGACGAAATTTTAAATATAAAATTAGAGGCAGATTATCAAGTCGTATTTTCGAATAAGGATGACAGTACTTATTTTCCTGCTAAATTGAGTCTGATTGAAAGTTCAAATCTTCAAACGGTCATAGATGTCGGAATACGAACCCGCGGAAATACGAGGAGATTAAATGAAATCTGTTTGTTTTCTCCGCTGCGAGTCAGATTTCCATTGCTCGAAACACAAAGTTCACCCTTCGACAATCAATCGGCCATCAAATTGGTTACTCATTGCAAGAAGGCTGCGGTTTATGAACAAAATACCATTATCGAATACTTGGTTTACAGGGTGTTTAACTTGCTGACGGATAGTTCATTTAGGGTGCGTCCCGCCATGATTAATTATGTTTATCAGAATAAAAAGAAGGGGCATATTCAACGTTTTGCATTTTTTATCGAAAGAGATAAACATTTAGTCAATCGATTAAATGGGATGGAGTTGACGGATGTTAAAATTCATCCGAATCGACTTAATGTGAAATTTGGGTCCTTAATGGATCTGTTTCAGTATATGATTGGAAACACCGATTATTCATCCTATGAATTACACAATATTGTTTTGATGGCTGATAAGCAAAATAAACTTCCGCCCATTGGAATCCCTTATGATTTTGACTGGTGCGGGTTGGTGTCAGCATTTTATGCAAAACCAAACTCAATGTTGAATACAACTCATGTTTCAGAGCGTGTTTATCGTGGCTTTAAAAAACCAATTGAGATCATCAATTCCAATATTGAACTTTTTAATTCAAAAAAATCAAACATCTATCAATTATTTAATGATTTTGAATTGTTGAAAAGAAGTGAACGTAAGCGAATTATTAAATATTTGGATGAGTTTTATGAAATAATCAACGATCCCAAATTGGTAAAGCGGGAGTTTGTTGAAAATGCACGAGTACTACATAACTAAATGAAATTGAATGCAAAATAGATTTTGTAAAATAGCTTTATCTCTGTTGTTTATTTTAATTATAAATGGATTGTTTGCGCTAAGTTCAAGTGAAAAAGAGCTCATTAAAGCCATTAAGTCTGGTGATGAAAGTTACATTCTTGAAATTTTGCAAAAGAATCCGGATGTTAATTGTCAGTTTAGCAATGGAATGTCGGGTTTGTATTATGCTTTAAAGCACAAACGTACAAATGTGGTTAAATTGTTGTTAAGTAAAGGTGCCGATCCAAATTTTAAAAGCGGGAAAAGCAGCATCTTAAATTGGGCCATTAGGTATGACCGACAACGAATTGCACGCCTTTTAATTGAATATGGTGCTGATGTAAATGCCATTGATCATAAAACAAATTCCCCATTGATTTATGCAGCCAGGTACAGCAATTTAAGAATGTGTAAAATTCTTATTGATCGGGGAGCCAATCTGTTATATGAAAATGAAAATGGTAAACGTGCCAGCGATTATTTGATTTATTGGGATGAATTGAATTCAGAGAACTATTTGTTGGATATGGAAGAAATTGCTGAAAAGTCAAAAGGCAGACCTTCTATGCAAGATGGGCCATACATCTTTAGGGAGACAGAAGATGAATTGGTAGTACAGTATTTCGAGCATTTAAAAAACCAAAAAATAACTCGCCTGATTGAAAAGACAATTCCTTATAACAGCTTAAAAGATACCTTAATTGAAGGCATTCGTTGGGATAAGAATTCTTATTTGGTTAAAAGCAGGTTACGCCCCGTGCCCTATAAGTTTGAAACCGAATCTGATATTTTTGCAATAGGAGATATTCACGGGAGGTTTAAGGCACTGCTAAATCTTTTGTTAAATAATAAGATTATCGATTCAGATTTAAATTGGAGTTTTGGGAAAGGGCATTTGGTTTTCTTAGGAGATATATTTGACCGGGGATCGAGGGTGACAGAAACACTTTGGTTTCTTTATGAATTGCAGCATGAGGCAGAAATGGAAGGAGGAAGTGTGAATTTATTATTGGGAAACCATGAAGTCATGACACTTAGCGGAGATCATCGATATTTGAACACCAAATATTTGTTTTTTAGTCAGTATATGCACACAAATTATTACGAATTATTTGATAAAGAATCCATACTGGGCGAATGGCTCCGAAATCAAAATGCCATTCTGCAGATCAATCAATATTTATTTATGCATGCCGGAATTTCTCCTCAGTATGCAGCTCAAAAGCATAGTTTCCCGGAAACAAATCTGGCACTCCAAAATTATTTGAATGCTGATGCTGAAGCTAAGGAAGGAAATTTTCAGGAGCAGGTTTTGGGATCATACGGACCATTGTGGTATCGCGGTTATATGCAAACCAAAGGAAGAAAACCACAAGTGTCTCAAAAATTTGTTGATGATTATTTAGGAACCAGAAAGTTGAGTCATATGATTCTGGGACATAATGAACAACAGATAATTAGTACTTCTTTTAATGGAAAAGTTGTATCGGTTGATGTACATATTAACGAAAGTGGTGATTCTGCTCAAGGACTCTTAATTAGCGAAAACAAGCTTTATCGTTGTCTTTCCAATGGTAAAAAAGAATTACTCAAATAAAAAAAAGAGGAACTAAAAATAAGTTCCTCTGTCTCTATTATTTTTTTCTTTTAGAAATTCCACTGAACTTTAAGTCCAAATGTTCGCGGAATGGCTGGTATAAATGTTGGAATTCCAAACAGGCTGCCAGTATTTCCGGCACCTAATAAATATTCCTTATCTAATAAATTATTTGAGAAAGCCGTAAAGGTTAATGAAGGATCAGCCAAATGAATTCCTGCAGAAAGATTTACCAAGGCATAGGCATCTTGTTCAATCCCTTCGGTGTTGGCATCCTCAAAGTAATAATGCGATTTGTAAGAGATTGATGGGCTAACAAATAATTGAATATTTGAAGTCAGCGCTGTTTGGTATTTTGCGCTTAAATTAAAACTATGATCAGGGGTGAGTCTAAAACTGTTATCTGCATATTCCTGAGCGTTTCCATCTTCATCTTCTTTATCATATTTAGCACTGATATAGGCATAATTTCCGAAGAGCTTGAAGTTTTCATTAATGCTGTATTGGAAAGAAGTTTCAATTCCAAAAGATGTGGCCTTTCCGGCATCTTTAATTAAATAAGCAAAATCTCCGGTTGTTGGGTCAGCGATCCAGGCATTGGTTTGGAAATGGTTATAATTATAATAAAATGCAGTAACGTCCATCAAAAATTGATTGTTAATCATGGTTTTAAAGCCTAAATCATAACTGTTTACGATTTCTGCATCCATTACTTCCGAACTGCCATCTGCCTGATATTGTATCACATTTGGCCTTCTGCCTTTGGCATAAGAGGCAAATAAATTTGAATGCTCATTTAGTTTGTAACTGGCTACCAATCGTCCTGTAAAACCACTAAAGCTTTCGGTTGTTGATTTATATTCTGAAGGCATAAAAAACAAGTTTGGATAATTACCAGTCAGAAACCCTAAGGTTGAAGGCGAGCCACCAGTCATCATGGCCTCACTGCTTACTTCCGAATGATCAAAAACAATTCGGATACCTCCACTCAGTCTGAATTTTGAAGTTATATCCCAACTACCATCTGTAAAAATTTCTGTTGCCGAATTTTTTGCTCTGTTGATGTTTTCTTCTTCATGATGAGCAACCAAAGGCATTCCACCCAGAGGCCCCAGCCTTGGATCCATTGGAAGGGCAGTAAGGGCATAAGGTTGACCATCAGGCATAATCATATAATTGGGGTCGAAAAACAGATGTGCCATATGGGTTTCGTTGGGTGAGAACCAGTAGGTTTGCCCAACTTCTTCATTTAAATAACTCACTCCACTAAAGCCTTTAAACTTATCGCTGATGGAATAATTCAATCGAATTTCCTGACTAAACTGTTTGGCATCAATGGTTCCAGACATATCGATGGCAGCGGCAGCTGACCCATCTCCATCCCAGCGTTCGTATGAATCATTGGTTTGATAAGAGGTAACCGAGCTTAAGTACAAACTTTCATTAAAATAATGAGTGATGTTTAAAACCGAATTCAAAACTTCTTTATCAGCTTTTAAATCTTCACCTTTATCCAACGATGCTTCATAAGCAAAAACATCAGCTACGCCATTTGTATTTGGATACAATTTACTTATGAATGCGACACCAGGAGCTTCATCTTTTTGGTAATTTAATACGAAATCTATTTTTGTTTTATCTGAAGCCAAATACCTGGCTGAGAAGCGTACACCTTTGGTGTCTTTTCCATTTAAAGTGCCGCCAAAAGTATTATTTACATAACCATCCTGCGAATGATAAACAGCAGCAATTCGTGTGTTTAATTTGTTTTTAATGAGGGGAATGTTAACAGCTGTATGAATATTTGTTTGAGCATAGCTGCCGATTCCGGTTGAAAGGTACCCTCCAAATTCGCTGGTAGGCATTTTTGTAAGAAAATGAACAGCACCAATTTGAGCACCTCTGCCAAATAAAGTACCTTGAGGCCCTTTTAAAACTTCAACGCGCTCCATGTCATACAATTCTATAACTCCACCACTGGCTTGAGTAATGGGGGCATTGTTAAAGAATAAAGAAACACGAGGTTGTGCTCCAGGGCTCACTTCATCGCTGGTAAGTCCACGAATGACGAAACTTGGACGTTGATTGCTTTGAACCCTAATGTTTAGTCCTGGCACCTGATCTGAAAAATGATCTAAATTTTGAATACTTAAATCAGAAATTGTTTTGCCACTTATGGCATGAATACTAATTGGAACATTTTGAATTTGTTGTTCGCGCTTTTGTGCAGTAACCATAACACCTTGTAGGTCATAGCTTGTTTTTGTCAGGCTTAGATTGATAATGTTTGGGCCTACACCAATAATTTTATTAATGCTTTGAGATTCAAAACCGGTATAAGAAATCTCCAGGTGAACGCTTCCTGGGTTTACATTTGTTAGGCGAAATTCACCAAGTTCATTTGTGCTCACACCTCTCTGAATTTCATTCATAAAAATATGAACTCCGGCAAGAGGGATTTCATTTTCATCAGTTATTTTTCCTTTAATGGTGGTTTTTTCCTGGGAAAAGGAAATTAAGCTTATTGCTATTAAAACTAGCAATGTCAGGCTTCTTTTAATCATAAGGTCATTTTTTAACAAAATTCGGATTTCTGAAATAGAAATTCAATTTTAGCAGTGTTAATTAATTGTTAAAGAGTTGTGCTAGCTAAAACATTTGGAAACACAAAATTATAATCTTACTCTTAAATAGCAAACAATTTTTTCTAAAACGGCTAATTATTTTGTTTGATGCCCAATTTCCCAAATCGGAGGATGTTTTATGATTCCTTGTTGTGTATATGTTTTGCTTTTAGTGATTAACTTAATGAGATATTTACCAGGTTTTGTTTTTCGATCTGACCAAATAATTTTATGAAATCCTGCAGTTTTATCAATGTTTAAATCGGTAATAGTTTCTCCAGATTGATCACAAACTAATATTTGAGTTTCATCACCTGCTTGATTTTTAAAATAGTAATAAATGTGCATTCCACTTTTCTCATTATATGTAAAAGCATGCGAATCGCCTGATAATACGTAATTGCCCCAATAAGCCCGCTGTGAAAAATTACGTTGAGGCTTGGTTTCTATCATGAATAGATGAGCTTCTTTATTCAGTATATCTTTTGTTAATTGCTGAATCAGGGACACATCAATGATGTATGCACCTCTTCCGTAAGTTCCAACAATTAAATCATTTTCACGATTGTGGATTTTTAAATCTTTAACAGCTACTGTGGGCATATTGTTCCTTAAACTTTGCCAATTGTCACCTCCGTTAAATGAGATAAAAACTCCTTTATCGTTTCCTGCATAAAGTAGATTTGGTTGTTTTGGGTCTTCGGTAATTACATTAACCGGAGCATTAGAAATACCTTGAGTTATTTTGGTCCAGCTTTTACCAAAGTCAGTGGTTTTGAAAATTAGAGGTGTAAAATCATCATTCCTGAAGCCCGATTTGCAAACATAAGCTGTGGCGGGATTATGCGGAGAGCTAACAACTCTGCTTACCCAATAATCAGGGTTTCCACCTAATTCTGAAATTTTATCCGTAAACTCTTCCCAGCTTTTACCCCCATTTTTTGTAAGATGTATTTTGCCATCATCTGTGCCTACCCAGATCACGCCAGCCTTTTGTGGAGATTCAGATATACTGGTGATGGTACAATACATCATATGTCCTTTTCCTGCAATTTTCTTGGCATCATTGCTTGTTAAGTCCGGACTAATTTCTGTCCAGTGATTTCCCTGATCAGTAGATTTTAGCAACATTTGCCCTCCTGTGTAGATGGTTTTTGAGTGATGTGGAGAAATTTCAATGGGTGGGGTCCATGGAAAACGGTAAGGAGCCATACCTTCATCTGCCTTGGGTTGAATATTTACCCGTTCACCTTTCTTTTGATCTATCCGTAAATGACCTCCGAATTGAGTGCTTGAATAAACCCATCTATTATCTTCCGGATCAACTTTAGTATACATGCCGTCCCACATTCCAACAATGTTCCAGTCTTCAACGCTAACGCGTCCCGACCATCCATTTGAAGGTCCTTTCCAGGCTTCATGGTCTTGTAATCCTAGGTAAATATTATATGGTTCTGTGTCATCAGTTTCTACCATATAAACTTCTCCCAATGGGATGTGGTATTTGTGATTGACCGTTAACCCACCATCGAAAGTTTCGTAGAGCCCACCATCACTGCCAAACATCATGTGTCTTCCATCTTTCGGGTCAACCCAAAAAGTTCGGTAATCGCCAAACATGTTTTTAAATAGCTCACCCTGTCCCCACTGGCAATTGGGCCAGGTTTTTCCACCATCACGCGAATAAAGTAAACCATCGCTACTTACAAAAATTTGATCCGGATTATCCGGATTAACCATTATTTTGTTGAAAGAATAGGCCGCTTTGGCGCTTACATTGCAACTGTCAGAATTCATAATTCGCCAATTATTCCCATCATCATCTGAACGGAAAATCTGACCTCCTATTAATTGGTCAAAGTAAGGATCCCTGAGATGATTCATCGCGATGTTTTCGTCAACTTCAATTCCCGGTTTTGGGTTGAGGTTTTCGATAACGGCATAAACAATTTCAGGCTGCTTATAACAAAGTGCCAAACCAATTCGCCCAATTTTGCCTGATGGTAAATTACCATTTAGTTTTTGCCATGTATCTCCTCCGTCTTCACTTTTATAAATCCCTGAATTTTCGCCACCTGCTTCATAATGCCAGGGGTAACGATATTTTTCATAAGCGGCAGCATAGAGAATGTTAGGATTTTTAGGATTGATAACTAAGTCAATAATTCCTGTGTTTTTATCAATGAATAAACTTTTACTCCAGCTTTTACCTCCATCAGTTGTTTTGAAGATACCTCGCTCATCATTGGGTGTAAAAAGGTGGCCCATGGCTGCAACCCATACAATATCAGGGTTTTCAGGATGAATGATTAAAGTTGAAATATGATGGGTGTCTTCTAAACCTTTAAATTTCCAATTTTTTCCGCCATCATTCGACATAAAAACTCCTTCACCTTTATGCGTACTTCGTGCACCATATGCTTCTCCTGTACCAACCCACACCTGATTTGGATTGGTTGAGGAAACAGCTACAGCTCCAATGCTACTTACTCCAACCTGATCAAAAACTGGGAAAAAAGTTGTGCCATTATTTATGGTTTTCCAAACTCCACCATATCTGCCGGAAACGTAATAGGTGTATTTAAATGTGGGATTATCTGTTTGAGGGATGGCGATAGATGAGATCCAGGCTCCGGTTCGATGAGGTCCAAGGTTTCTGTATTCCAAAAAATTTAAATCGTCGGAATTTGAAAATTGTGCATTTGAGTTTAAAGTGATAAAAAGAAATAGCAACGGAACAATTCGGGTCATCAGTTTCATTTGTTAAGAGCTTTGGTTTGAATAACAAATATACAATTTCATTCTTCAGTGCATTAATTCAAAATCCAACGAAATTATTTTTTTTGAATAGAAATTCTTAATTTCATGCACTTAAAATATTTAACCTAAAATGATCCCTCAAATGCAAAAAATTATCAAGCTTTTATCCTTAAATATACTAATCATTATCCTGACATCTTCATGCGGAAGTTCAAATTATTATCAAAGTGCTTATCAAAGCAAACAATTTACTGCCAACGAAAGAAACGAAGAGTGGATAGGAGGAACCTACAATAGTCCGGGCAATGAGATGGTTTACGGAATGACCAATGATGAAAATAATCTATATTTAAAGCTTAAGGTTATTGATGGTCGCATCCAACGAAAAATTTTAATGAATGGACTTACTTTGTGGTTTGATACAGATGGAAAATCGAAGAAAAAATTAGGTTATGCTTTTCCATTAATCAATGAAAAGGCCAGGATGGAAACTGCAATGCCCGGAATGGATGGGAGTGATAGAGATCTGCAGGCAAAATTACAAGCAATTCAATTGAAAGCTGAAGATATTAATAAGCGATTTCAGGAAGGCGAAGAAGCTATAAATATTGTGAATGAAGAAGGAGAAGTTACTGAAACCATACCTTCTCATCGCAATAAAACAGGAATTAACATCATGCTATATATGGATGAATATCATATTTTGTATTATGAAGCAAGAATTCCGGTTAATAGAGTATTTGGAGCAAATAATTCAATTGAAAATCAAGAGATTCCTGCCTTTAGTTATGGCTTCGAAATTGGAGAGCTTGAATTAGGAGTTGTCAGACAATCTTATATGCGGATGCCCAATATGATGCGCAGCGGTGGCGGATACTCAACTCGGAGCATGTATAGCCCTGCCGGCATGAGACAACCGAGCCAAATGTATGGAATAATGAAAACACGAATGAAAGCGATGGAAGTATGGGTGAAGCAAGTGAAGTTGAGTGATAAATAAGCATTGTTCAAATATAAAAAAAGCGAGGCTTCGGCCTCGCTTTTTTTATAATAATGAATAATTAGTTGTCTAATTGTTTCCAAACTCCACCCAAATAACAATAAATGTGATCGTCGGTTCCAACATAAATCTCGCCATTTTCGGGAGATGAAGGAGCCGAACCTCTTGGAGTTAATTTTAATACATCGCTAATTGTAGCCTTTTGGGTTGATAGATTCCCATTAATTGTAAGTTCATTAGTATTGAAATCTCCATAAATTAATGGAGCTGAAGAATTTGAGTTTTCTATATAAAGTTTATCGCTCCCTGTTTCGTTATAACCTGCCTTATATCCGATAAAAACATTCCCTGATCCGGTTTCAACACTATATCCTGCAGAAAAACCTAAAGCAGTATTTTGATTTCCAATTGTGATACCAAAAAGAGAAGTCATTCCCAATGTTGAATTTTCATAACCCGTTGTATTGTGGTTTAGAGCATGAGCTCCAAAAGTACTATTTGAGTGACCGCTTGTATTTAATGGCATAGTTAAAGGGCCAAAGGCAGCGTTGTAATCTCCTGAACCAGACATTAATGCCCGGTGCCCCATAGCGGTATTACTTCGTCCTGTTGTATACGATTCCATGGATTCATTTCCCACTGCAGTATTATAAGATCCAGTTGCATTTGTGCCTGAAGAATTACCTAAGAAAACTGATGTACCACTTACTCTCCCATCATCTAAATTATTTATAGAAGCAGAAGCAGCTGCTTGCCACGTGGCTAAACCATTGGCATCTGAAGTTAGTACTTTCCCATCTCCCGGGCTTCCACCTTGAATTTTTAAGGTGCTGGTTACTTCTAGCTTACCATTAATTTTTAACAAATCGTTATCAAATTCACCATAAACTAGAGGTGCGGTGGTTGTGGTGTTATCGATATAAAGTTTATTGCTCCCGGTTTCATAGTAACCTGCACTGTGGCCTATAAATATATTACCAGATGTTGAATATGCTGAATAACCTGCATTATTACCTATGGCAATATTCTTACTTCCTGTCGAGCTTTTATATAAAGCATTGGTGCCAATGGCGGTATTGTCAAATCCTGTTGTGTTCCTCGATAATGCACCGCTACCTATAGCATTATTAGATTGACCGCTAGTATTCAATTGTAAGGAGAGGGCTCCTATTGCAACATTATTTGAGGAAGTGTTCCTGTTTAGTGCTTGATATCCAATGGCCGTATTATTATCTCCACTAGAATTACTTACTAATGCTAGCTGGCCAATGGCCGTATTTCCAGTTCCTGATGTTGTTGTGCTATTGCCTGATGAAGTTCCGATGAAAAGACTTGTGCTTTGAGTTTTAGCATCACTCAAATCATTTATGTTTGTTACACCTTCGGCTGTTTCTTGCCAACTAGCTAATCCATTTGCATCCGAAGTTAGAACTTTGTTTGCTCCTGGTGTTCCGCCTGTAATTTTAATTTGACCATTGATTTCCAATTTGGCATCAGGATCATTTACCCCTAAACCAGTATTTCCATTTTTTAAGATGGTCATGGCATTTGTTTTAGAAGAAGAATATCTTCCAATTCCTACCTCTAAAATAGGATCGGTAGTGACCCAAGAAGTAGTAGTTCCCATACCAACATTATATTGCCCCAGTGCAGTGGAAGCATAAGCCTTTGCGATGGTTGTGTTACCTATGGCGGTAGTATATGTGCCTGAAGCGGTTGTTGATGCTCCAAATGCAGTTGAATATACTCCACTTGCTGTGGTATTATAACCAGAAGCAGTTGACGCTTCACCAGAAGCAGTTGTAGAATTTCCTAATGCTGTTGATGAAACACCTGTTGCACTTGATTTATACCCCATAGCTGTAGACTGACTACCACTTGCTCTGGTTTCTCTTCCGGTTGCCATTGAGTAAGTATTCGAAGCACTTGATTTGTAACCCATCGCCACGGCGTAATTATTGGATGCATAGGTTTCCTGACCCAAAGCGATGGAAGAAACTCCTGATGCATTTGTAGTTGAACCCATGGCAACAGCATAGCTTCCACTTGCTTTGGTGTCGTATCCAAATGCAGTAGAATAGTCTCCAATATAACTGTCATACCATTGACTACTGGTCACTCTTCCAGCCCTAAAAGCTGCTTTTTTGGGAAACCACACCATTCTGGTTCCGGCACTAGAAAAAGCTAAACTTTTACCAGTTCCAAAGTTACCCGTAGAAATAATACCATCATTACCCTTTATTGTTAATGCTCCATTATCTGCAGTAATGGTTTTGCCAACTCCACTTCCACCATGATCATAAGCTTCATCCAAAGTACTCCCAATAGAAGATTCTAAGTCGCTCACAACTGAGTTAAGAGTAGAGGGTGTTACAACCAGCGTTGTAGATGAACCTGCGTCTACCTCAGACTGGGTTGCAATTTCAATAAGCCCTTTTGATGTTGTGCTTGCAACTTTATCGTCTAAATTAGATTTAAGTGTTGACGGAGTAACAGCAAGTGTAGCTGACGAACCTGCATCCACCTCAGCCTGGGTAGCAATTTCTAAAATTCCTTTTAGTGAAGTTGTAGCATTACTAATATTTGTTTCTTCCCATGTAGCTAAACCATAGGCATTTGATGTTAACACCTTGCCTGCGGCAGGTAATCCTCCGGTGATTTTAATTTGACCGGCCACTTCTAATTTTGTATCCGGATCATAAACTCCTATCCCTACATTTCCATCTTTTAGTACCGTTAATGCATTTGCTCTACTTGTATTACTTGAGCCGATTCCAATTTCAAAGACGGGATCGGAAGAACTCCATGAAGTTGTTGATCCTGAACCAGTATTGTAGCGACCAATTGCTAAAGATCCATAGGCATTTGCTTTGGTGTAATAACCCATCGCAGTTGAATTTGATCCATTCGCGATAGACCCTTCACCTAAAGAAGCAGAATTTAAGCCAACTGCATCCGTATAATAACCCATGGCTATTGATTGAATTCCTTTGGCTTCTGTAGATCTTCCCAAAGTAGTTGAGTTTTCACCACTAGCTGTAGTTGATTCTCCCATAGCTGTTGAATTTTCTCCACTTGCTTGTGTACTGTATCCCATAGCTGTTGCAGCTACATTAGATGCTGTTGCTAATCTACCCATACTTGTTGAAAAATTTCCACTGGCAGTGGTACTATTACCCATGGCTGTTGACGACTTTCCAAGCGCAGAAGTTTCATAACCAAAGGCTGAAGCAGCGTCATTAATTGCCTTTGTATTATAACCAAATGCAGTAGAATAATTCCCCATAGAAGTTTCATACCATTGGGTACTCGTAACTGTTCCTGCTCTGAAAGCTGCTTTTTTAGGAAACCACACCATTCGGGTTCCTGCACCTGAATTAGACAAAGATTTTCCAGAACCATAGTTCCCTGTTGAAATAATTCCATCATTCCCGTTAATCAATACAGCTCCATTATCTGCAGTAATGATTCTCCCAACTCCTGATCCACCATGGTCATAAGCTTGATCTAAAGTAGAACCCATTGAAGATTCGAGATCGCTTACAACTGAGTTAAGTGTTGACGGTGTAACAGCGAGTAAATTAGATGAACCTGCATCTACTTCAGTCTGAGTAGCAATTTCTAATATTCCCTTTTGGGAAGTAGTTGCATCATTAATTTGAGTTTCTTGCCAGCTGGCTAAACCATTGGCATCCGTTGTTAATACTTTACCTGCTGTTGGTGATCCTCCGGTAATTTTAATCTGACCATTGATTTCAAGTTTGGCATCTGGATCGTCAACCCCAATACCTGTATTGCCATTTTTTAGAATGGTCATGGCATTGATTCTACTAGAAGAAAATCTTCCGATTCCCACCTCTAAAATTGGATCTGTTTCAACCCATGATGTGGAGTTTCCTAAGCCAACATTGTACTGACCAATTGCCGTTGAAGCATAAGCCTTGGCATTGGTTAAACTTCCAAGGGCGGTTGAATAAGTTCCTGAAGCAATTGTTGACCCTCCCATGGCAGTGGAGTAGAGTCCACTAGCTAAGGTGCCATATCCAAAGGCTGATGAATATGAATTGCTTGCTTTTGAATTATAGCCAAATGCAATTGAATATAATCCGATGTAAGAATCATTCCAATTTGAACCGCTAACATAACCAGCTCGGAATGCAGCTTTCTTGGGATACCAAATCATTCGGGTTCCTGCGTTGGAAACCGATAGGTTGTTACCAGAATTAATATTTCCGGTGGAAATGATACCGTCATTACCAGCCACTTTTAAGGCACCATTGTCGGCTGTAATTGTGCTTTGAATATCGTAAGCGGCATCCAAACCCGGTTTGTCGCTGGCATTCAATTTATTGTTCCAATTGTTGATATTTGTTGAAGTAATCCCTTTCGCTGCTGATGCATTAAAAATGGGATCACTTTCAGTTTGAACATAAGTTTTAAGATCAGAAATTTGATTTTCGGTAATACTAATTCCTGTTGATTTATTCCACCCGGAAAATGCAGGATCAGTTTCAGTATAATTCCCTAATTTGTTATTCCAGCGAGTTGTGTCACTTGCGGTAATTCCTTTAGCGATAGAGGCTCCATAAACCGGATCCATTTCAGTTTGAACATAAGTTTTAAGATCAGAAATTTGACTTTCAGTAATGCTAACTCCAGTTGATTTATTCCAGGCATTAAAGTTTGGATCTGATTCTTCAAAATTACTTGAACGATTCCATTTGGCGGTATCTGATGCTGTGATCCCTCCAGCAGGTGAATTTTCTTTTAAGTAGCCATAGGCATTGGTTGTATACCATAGAAAATTGGCTTTCCACTTTGTAATGTCTTCGGCTGTAATGTCAAAAGCAGGATGTATCTTAAAGCTTGGATCTGATTCTTCAAAAGATTTTAGATAGCCTGCTTGCTTGTGGTTGCCCCACAAATAAGCTGAATCCCAAAGTCGAATCATGGCATTGTTTATGGCATAGACTGCATGATTTTTGAATTCAGGATCATTTTCAGTATAATCATCCAGTTTGTGGTTCCAGTTTTCAATGTCACTCTGGGTAATCCCCGCCGCTGTTGATTCAGAAAACAACGGATCAGCTTCATGTCCGACTCCAGATTTGTGATTCCATTCATCAATGTTTGATTGCGTAATGCTGCTTAAGGGAGAAGCAGAAAAAAGCGGATCTTGTTCCTGATAAGTTTTAACGGTATTTGCATGTAAGGCATATGGGACACTCATAAACTGACTGCTTCCGAATTCTATCCCGTCTATACTTATTTTAATAAAGTAGGGGCCATTGGCCCAATCTATCAATGAAAAATTTTCAGGATTTTCAGAACCAATGGTTAAATTAACCAATCCAAGACTGTTTGACGTAATATTGTGATTTTCAAAGAAAACAATATCTCCATCTGTCTTTCCTTGCACAATGGAAATTTCCAAATTTACGTTTGCGTTTGCATTTACATTTCCATTTGCATCCCTCACAATGGCTTGGTATTTAAATCCATAGTTATTCTGGGCGAAAACTGATAATGAAATCAGTATTGCAAAAATTAAGGCGGTAGGCTTTTTCATGTGTTTGTTTTGTAATCGTTATTTAGTGTAATTCTAGTTGCTTTTTATTATTTTAAATGTCTTTATTTCCGTGTTTTTTTCTATGATTTTGAGATAATAGGTTGCCGGGATAAGAAAATTAAAAGGAATGCTTGTTTGGTTGGATATGATTTGTTCAGACTTGAGGAGTCTTCCGTTTGGATCGTAAAGGAGGTATCTTAAATTTTTTAGATTGTCTTTTTTTATTTTGAGGGTCACAAAATCTTTAGTAGGGTTAGGATACGCCAATAATTCATACTCGAGATCGGGAATTTCATGAATGGCGGTTACCGTAACATTGGATTGGCAAAAACCCTGGGTCAGGCATAAATTACCATGAGCAAAGGTTTCAATAACAACTTCACCAATGGAAAAAGTAATGGATCCCTGATTGTTTTTTAGGTAATCCCCTCCGGCATTGATAACTTCAAGTTGTTGGGCATTTAATAAAGTAGTTGTAAATAGGCATATTAGTAGTATTCTGTAGGCTTTCATTGTAGGCGTATTATTCTTAGCAATTTCTAGTGTACATCCATCAATTGAATGTTGTAGTTTGATGCTTTATTATTATAGTTTTCTGGTTCGATTGTAAAAGTAATGCTTTGAAAAGGCCTGCCAATAGGCATTTTACCTAAATTTAATTTTCGATGGGGAAGGTAAATTTGTATGAAAGGTGTAAGTGTTTGTGTATTAAAGAGCTGTGTTAATTAATTAACAATGACTTGTTTGTAACTAATTTGTAATGCAAAAAAAAACGAGGCTTTAGCCTCGTTTTTTTTTGTGTGTTTATTATTTCAACCACTTATCAAGCCAATTAAAATAGGTTCGTTGCCATAAAATTCCATTTTGTGGTTTTAGTACAAAGTGATTTTCGTCAGGAAAACTTAAAAACTCAGCAGGTATGCCTTTTAAAATGGCGGCATTAAAGGCCATCATTCCTTGAGAATAATCTACCCGATAATCTTTTTCTCCATGAATCACTAGAATTGGAGTATCCCATTTATCTACATAACGATGTGGTGAATGTTTGAAAGTGTTTTGAGCTGCTTTGTTTTTTTTGTCCCAATAAGGTCCACCCATATCAAAGTTCACAAACCACATTTCTTCGGTTTCTAAATACATTGACTCCAAGTTGAAAATACCATCATGGGCGATAAATGCTTTAAAGCGTTTGTCATGATTACCAGCTAAATAATATACTGAATAACCACCATAACTGGCTCCAACTGCTCCAAGTTTGGTTTCATCAATGAAAGGCTCTTTAGCCAATTCATCAATGGCGCTTAAATAATCATCCATGTTTTGACCATGATAATCTTTGCTAATTTGCTCTTCCCATTCCTGGCCGAAACCAGCAACACCTCTTCTGTTAGGAGCTACAATAATGTAATCGTTGGCAGCCATGATTTGATAATTCCATCTGTATGACCAACTTTGACTTAATGCACCTTGTGGTCCTCCTTTACAATAAAGTAAGGCAGGATATTTTTTATTAGGATCGAAATGAGGAGGATAAATAACCCATACCAACATTTGCTTATTATCGGTGGTTGTAATCCATCGTTCTTCAACTTTGCCCATGGTTAGTTGATCTAATAGATCCTTATTAACAAATGAAACTTGCTTTTCATCCCCTGTTTTCATGTCTACAGAGAAAATCTCAACAGGCATCGACATTGAAACTTTGGTGCCTATAAGTTGATCTCCAGCAGGGATTACAGAACGATAATCGTGAACTCCACCAGTAATTAAGGCTATTTCGTTAGGGACGATATCCAGTCGATAGATTTGACGTTTTGCGTTCCAAACACTGGTAAAATAAACAGATTTTGAATCTTCTGACCAGGCTAGCCCTTCGCAGTGTTGATCGAAATCAGCTGAATAATCTTTACCTGTTTTAGTGTTGAGGTCATAAACCCACAATCGGATCTGATCAGCTTCGTATCCATCTCTTTCCATGCTTTCCCAGGCAATTTTACTTCCATCAGGAGAAAAAACAGGAGAAATATCATAGCCCATCATACCTTCGGAGATATTTTGAGTTTCACCACTTTCGGTATTGTAAAGATAGATGTCTGAATTTGTTGAAATACTGTAAGCTTTACCTACTTTTTTACGACTGGTATATGCAATGGTTTTACTGTCAGGACTCCAGTTGATTTGTTCCATTCCACCAAAAGGTGCATTTGGAGATTCATAAGGCTCGTCTTTCATAATGTCTTTTACATTGCTAACTGCATTGCCATTATAGTCGGCCACAAAAACATGAGATAAACCTTCCACAAAATGATCCCAATGTCTATACATCAGGTCGTTAAAAATCATTCCACTAGCTTTCGGTAGGTCAGGATGTGCGTCCTGAGTATTTGGAGCAACTTTTACTTCCTGAATAAATAAAATTTTTGATTGATCGGGTGCATATTTAAATCCATTAATTCCACCTTTGATATCTGAAACCTGAATTCTTTCTGTACCATCTGGATTCATTTCCCATAACTGACCGGATCCTGATTCGTAAGATATAAATCCGATTTTTGTTCCGTCGGGGCGCCAGGCACCTTCGTATTCACTGAATTTTGTATTGGTAATTTGTTTTAAATCTGTACCGTCTATATTAGTGGTGTAAAATTCGCCATTACTCTTATTCTGATCAATATCATAATAAGTTGTTTTAAAGAGTATGCTTGAATTATCTGGTGAAACGGCCACATTTCCTACACGGCCAAACGACCACAATACTTCAGGGGTCATGACGTCTGAATTTAATTTTAAATCAGGTTTCCCAATGTATGGGGCATCATTTTTTGGAGTTTCCTTTACACTTTCACACGATGCAAAAATGAAAAGTAAGGAGATAAATAATAGGATTATTTTTTTCATGATTGGAGATTTTTATTTGTTCGTAGCTAAGTTCTTAAATTTCTTTTGAAATCAACTTAAAATTTTAGAATAAATGTTGTTCCAATACCTAATTTAGATTGAACACTGATGCTGCCTTTGTGAAGCTGCATCATTTGTCTTGATAAACTTAAACCAATTCCGGAACCTTCTTTTTTAGTAGTAAAGAAAGGGATAAATATCTGGTCAATAACTTCTTCTTCTATTCCCGGTCCGTTGTCAGTAATGATAACAAAAATGTTTTGTTCAACTAAGGATGATTCAATCTTTATGGTTTTTATGATATTGTTTTGTGTTGCCTGAATGGCATTTAAAACAATGTTGATAATGACCTGTTCAATCATGTCCGAATCAACACTTACAAGAACTTCAATTTCCGGGTTTGGAGATTCAATTTGGATGTTTTGTTTGATGAATTCAGGTTTCATGAAAGTGACCAAATGATTGATCAAACCATTAATGTTGATTTCGGCAAATCGGGGTTTAGGAAGTTTACTTAATTGTTTGTAGGTTGTTACAAATTTTAGGAGTCCTTTGCTCCTGTTTTCAATGGTTTCGATACTGTCATATAAATCATTTGCATCGGCTTCAGAGATTTCCTTCATTTGTTTCTTCTTTCCATTTCTATCCAAAAGCATTTGATTGATGGCCGAACTTAGTGCCGTAATAGGGGTCACCGAATTCATGATCTCATGGTTTAAGATTCGGATTAATTTTTTCCATGAGTCCAACTCCTGGGCATCCAGTGCATCGCTGATATTGTGAAAAGAAATCATTTTGTATTGTACTCCTTTTAGTTTGAATACGGTGCATTGTAAATTAATCGAGATGATTTCATTGTCGATGTTAATTTTCACCATTTTCTCTGATTCACCCGTTAGAGATTTAATGGAGGTAAATAATTGATGATCGATGTTTGAAATTTCTTCAATCGTATTAATTTTTTTAGTCTTAAGTAACTTTTTGGTGGCTTGATTAATGAGTTCAATTTTGCCATCTTCAGTGTGGCAAATGATGGCAGATTTTGAATGTTCAAAAACCGTTAGTAAGTATTGATAATGTAGTTCTTTCTCAATCTTAGCATTTTGAAATTCATTGGTAATTTCTCTTAACGCGTTTCTCAATTCACTGAAGGAGGTCTTTTTAGATCCTGATTCTAAATAGTTAGAGGAGAAATCTTTATGTTTGATTGAGAGTATTAATTTCCCGATTTCTCGATTGGTCGATTCCATAAAATAAATCAGTTCAATCAATGAGATAATGATTAAACTTAAGCTAACCCCGGAGGTCACAAACCATTTATCCTGATTAATAGAAAACACAAAAAGGGAAACCATAATGCCTAGGAGCAATACCCTAAAAACAAGCTTTAAACGAAAATTTTTATAAATCATATTTATCCATTTTTCGGTAAAGGGTTGTTCTTCCTAATCCCAGTGCTTTAGCTGCTTTTGTCAAGTTTCCCTGACTTTCAGTTAAAGCTTTTTGAATGGCGTTTTTTTCTAAAACTTCAATATTCAAACTGTCAGAATTTACCTGTGGCTGCTCAATGTTTAGCCAAATATCGTCCGCTTCAATCGTATCTGTATTACACATAATGATGGCTCTCGCTACCAAATGTTTTAATTCTCTAATGTTGCCTGGCCAATGATATTTCGATAGCTTTTTCAATGCTTCCTTTGAAAATTTAATAGCTGTTTTGTTGTATTGTTTAAGGTATTTTTTAGTGAAAAAATTAATCAGTAAAGGAATATCTTCTCTCCGCTCTCTAAGCGGCGGTAAATCAATTTGAACGGTGTTTATACGATAGAGTAAATCTTTCCTAAAAACAGATTCATCATTGAGCTCATTAATAGGAGTGTTTGTTGCTGAGATTAACCGAACATCAATTGGAATGGACTCATTGGAACCCAATCTGTAGATTTCTCGTTTTTCGAGCGCCGACAAAATTTTTGTTTGCTGTGATTGTTTCAAGTTTCCAATTTCATCCAAAAACAAGCTTCCTCCTTTTGCTGATTCAAATCTACCTTCTCGGTCTATTTTGGCATCCGTATATGCTCCTTTGTTGTGCCCAAATAATTCCGATTCGAAAAGAGAAGAGGAAATTGCCCCTAAATCACAACTTACAAAAATTTGATTTGAGCGATCGGAATGACGATGAATGGCTCTTGCAATCAGTTCTTTTCCCGTTCCATTCTCTCCCAGAATTAAAACATTGGCATTGGTAGGAGCAACTTTTTTAACCATTTCGAGTAAATCCTTCATGACTTTTGATTTACCTATGATCTCTTGGTATGATTTATCAAGCTCTGCCTTTAAAACACTTTGTTTTGATTTTAAAGCTCGGATTTCACTTTTAGATTGACTGAGTCTTAGAGCTGATTTAACCGTTGCCAATAATTTTTCATTTTCCCATGGCTTGACCACAAAATCGATAGCCCCAATTTTCATGGCTTCAACAGCCAAATTCAAATCGCCATAAGCAGTGATTAAAATAACATTTGCCTGAGCATCGATTTTTAAGATCTCTCTTAACCAGTGAATTCCTTCTTTTCCGCTTGTTGAACCGGTCGAAAAATTCATGTCTAACAAAATAACATCAAAGGCTTCTTTTAATAAAATTTGCTGTAATTTGAAGGGGTCGCTTTCTGTTCGAATGATCTCAAATTCAGATCTTAGCACGACCCTTGAGGCTAAAAGAACATCTTTGTCATCATCAACTATTAATAACTTGCTCATTTTCCTTTTTAATATTGAAATACGATTTTGTAATTTCAAAGATAAATAAATGATCGATTTGATTTGGTTTAATTGTTCCGAACTGAAACAGTGTATTTGAGTTTAAAATGTTAGACTTGTGTTAATGGTCTTGTAATAAGGGTTTTGTAATTTGTGGTATGTTAATTGAAATTAGGTGCAATATTATTTGTAGGAAAGATTGAAAATGATTTTCTGAGAGCTTAAATAAATTAATGAGAAAAAGTGTATGAAGCATATATTTCGATTGATACGTAAAAATAAGGTTTTTTCAATTGTAAACATTTTAGGATTATCTATTGGATTGGCTAGTGCCATCATCATTTATTTATTCGTAGAATTTGAATTGAGTTTCGATAATTATTATAAAGATGGCGATCAAATTTATCGGGTAACAAGAACCAATCAATATGCTGCTGGGACTGAAAAGGATGGAGCAACATCATATCCTTTGGGCTATTCTTTAAGAAATGATTTCCCGGACTTTGAGATCACTACTTTTTATATGTTGGGAAGTAGAGATGTTGTGTTTGGAGAACGTGTTTATAAGGAAGAAAATATTTTGTTCATTGATAGTTGTTTTTTTAACATCTTTGAATATAAATGGATTTATGGTAGCCCGGAATTAGTCACCCAAAGACCAGAGAATATTGCCATAACCACTTCATTGGCAACAAAATACTTTGGGGATGAAAACCCCATTGGGAAAAATATTACTCTTTCACCTGATAAAACCTATCAAATTGTAGGACTCGTGCACGATCTTCCTGTGAATAGCACCCATAAGTTTTCAATGCTGTTATCAATTGAAAATTTAACGGAGGAAATGGTTGGATTCGGATACGATACTTGGGAGGTAACCATGTCGGGTTTTGAAAGTTATTTTAAAATTTCGGATAAGGTTGATTTGATTGATTTAGAACGAAAGATGAGTGATCTGATCGTTGCTAAATATGAAGACACAAAAGATCGGGTTAACCGAACGCACCATAAGTTTCAGCCCCTGCATGAGGTTCACCTTTCACCTGAATATGAAAACATGCCAAACACTTATTCTACGTCCAAATCAAATCTTTGGATCTATGCATTAATTGGCTTATTAATCATCGCAATTGCAGGTATTAATTTTGTTAATCTTTCCACGGCTCAGGGTCTTAAAAGAGCTAAAGAAGTGGGAGTGCGAAAAGTGCTTGGTGCAAGTAAAACACAACTAAGCTTATTGTTTATTAAAGAGAATGCATTTATCTCATTTGTAGGTCTTGTATTTGCGGTTATAATCGTTGAAATAGTTTTGCCTTACATCAATGTTTTTCTAGGGAATAGTCATGAGTTAAGCATTTATAATAGTACTTATTTTATCTTTTTCTTCATCATTGTTTATTTGATTGTAAATGTTATAATCGCATTATATCCATCTTTAGTGATGTCACGGTTTACACCAATTAAAGCGTTAAAAGGAAGTATAAATGCTCCAAAACAACATACATTTAGTTTGAGAAATTTATTGTTGGTATTTCAGTTTGCCATTTCTATTGCGCTCATTATTGCAACCATTGTCATTAAGATGCAAATAAGTTTTATCAACAACATAGATATTGGATTTAAAACAGATCAAATCATAAGGTTTGACCTGCCAGAAAATGATTCTGCCAAAATTCAATCTTTAAGAAATTATCTTCGAGCCGAAACAGGAGTGAAAAATATTGGATTTGGGATGTCAGCGCCGGCTTCAAGTAGTAGTTTCCTTACCTCATTTAAGGTTGAAGGAGAGGATGAAAGTGCAAAGCATTATTTAAATCTAAAACCTGTTGATTATAGTTACAACCAAGTGTTTGATATGGAAATTTTGGCCGGCGATTGGTTTGGAGAACGACTTCCTGGAGATTCTATTTTTAGAGTTGTTGCGAATGAGAAATATTATAAAATTCTGGGTTTTAAATCTCCACTAGATGCTTTGAATAAACGTTTTCCACTTGCTGGAAATACAGCCATTATCTGTGGGGTTGTCAAAGATTTTTATGTTAATTCTTTACATGAAGAAATTGATCCCACTGCCTTCATTAGTATCCCACGTTTCTATTCGGCCATGTTTGTAAGTATTGATAATGAAAGAATTCAGGAGAGTATTGCAAGTATAAACGATATAATGACCAGCATTTTCCCAACTTATTATATCGAATATGAGAGTGTTGAAAATGATTTAGAAAAGATGTATGTCGATGAAAACAGAATTTCCACAATCATAACAGTATTGTCAGCCTTGGCCATTATCATTGCTGTAATGGGTTTGTTTGGTTTGGTTTCATTTATGATGGTACAAAGGGTTAATGAAATAGGGATGAGGAAAGTTTTAGGAGCAACGCTCAATCAAATTGCGATGGTGCTTACTAAAACCTACATCCAATTGATTTTAGTGGCCAGTTTGTTTGCCATTCCGCTTGGATGGTATTTTATGACTATATGGTTAGGTGAGTTTTCATACCGAATAGAAATTGCTCTTTGGGTTTATATTTTGGCTGTTGTGTTAACCTTAATAATAGCTTTATTGGTTATTTTGCTTCAGGTTGTAAAAGCAGGGCGAATGAACCCTGTTGATGCCTTAAAATACGAATAAGATGATTAAGAATTATTTTATAACAGCTTTTAGAAACCTCATTAAGAATAAGACCTATTCCATCATTAATATTGTAGGATTAGCCATTGGTTTGGCTTCCAGTATTATGATCTTGCTCTATTTAAAAAATGAGCTTTCTTATGATAATATGCACCAAGACCGCGAATCCATTTACAGGGTTGGTTTTGATCTTACAATGCCAAATGGAAGTGAAAATTCAGCGGTGATAACCGCTGCTGTTGCACCTTCATTGCTTGAAGAATTTCCGGAGGTTGAATCGATGTGCAGGATTAGATATGCAACTGGAGGTTTTTTTGCCTATGAGAATGTAAATTATGAAACCGACGAAGTTAGTTTTGCCGATTCTACCTTTTTTGATTTCTTTTCTTTTAAGCTCATTTCAGGTACTAAAAAGGCAGTGCTGAATCAAAATTATACGGTAGTTTTGACCAAAAGCCTGGCCAAAAAAATATTTGGTGATGAAGATCCCATTGGGAAAGTTTTAAACTGGAACAATACTTATGATGTGATTGTAAGCGGAATAGCAGAAGATTGTCCGAAAAACTCAAGTATTCAGTTTAGCGCATTGATTTCTTTTGGAACCTTATACAACTTAAGTCATATGTATATGGGTTGGAATGGCGGAAATCAATTCTATAATTACATTAAATTAAAAGAGAATACCAAGATTGAGACGGTGATTTCAAAATTGCCTGATTTTCTGGAAAAACATATTAATTATATGTATCGGCCACATGGGTGGTTAATTGATTTGATTTTTGATCGTATGGATCAAATGCATTTGCATGGAAATGTTAGTCATGTTTATGGAAGTGGCGATGTAAAGAAATTGAGAATTATAGCCATGATTGGGCTTTTTGTGTTATTGATTGCGGTGTTTAACTTTATAAATTTAAGCACTGCCCGTTCAAGTAAAAGGTCGGTTGAAATTGGTATCAGAAAGGTGTTGGGAGCACATCGGGCAAGAATTGGAGCTCAGTTTCTGGGAGAAGCCAGCATTTACAGTCTGATTGCTTTTTTGATTTCTTTAATTTTGATCGAGATTTTTCAGCCACAGTTTGTAAAATATATTGGCGATTATGAATTGTATACCTTGTCAAATATCCCATTTATTGCCGGAATTATTCTCTTTACAGTATTGGTTGGATTGCTTGCCGGATCGTACCCGGCCTATTTTATGGCCAGATTCAGGCCCATCCAAAGTTTAAAAGGAGAGTCTTTACAACGATCGGGGAAACCTTTCCTTAGAAATATTTTGGTTGTCACCCAATTTACAATCTCGGTGATCATCACTACCTATACCCTCGTAATGTTGATGCAACTCTCATATTTTCAAAAAAAAGATCTTGGCTTTAACACTGAAAATATGCTGGTGATCAGAATGCCCAGCGAAAAGGCAAAAAAGTCATATCCGGTGCTTAAATCATCATTGCAATCATTGGCAGATGTTAAAAGTGTAAGTTCATCTTCTGAGTTAATAGGGGTTCATGTATCTCAAAACGGATATCATCCTGAAGGGCTTGAAACTTCAAAGTTGTTTAATTTTTGTGCCGTTGACGAAGATTTATTAGAAATGCTACAAATAAAATTGATCGAAGGCAGGAACTTTTCAAAAGAATATCAGTCGGATGATTCGGCCTACATCATCAATGAAGCCATGGCCAGAGAAATGGGATGGAATAATCCGATCGGGAAGAAGATTGCCCGCAACGGATGGAATCATGTGATTGGCGTGGTTAAAAACTTTCATTTTCAGGATGTTCGCGTAAAAATCAAACCCATTATTTTTGGATATTCTAAACCCGATGATTATCGTTTTGTTTATGTTGAACTGAATGGCGCTGGATATCAAACAGCTATCGAAAATATTGAAACACAATATAGAAAGATCATTCCAGATGAGCCTTTTAGCTATAATTTTTATGATAACCATCTAAAAGATAATTATACCGAACTGAGTAAATCCATTCGAATTATGAGCATTTTTGCTATGATGGCCATTATGATCGCATGTATGGGCTTATACGGATTAGCCATGTTTACCGTCGAAAAACGTCAGCGTGAAATCGGTGTCAGGAAAGTTTTTGGTGCTGAAGGAGTTCAAATAGGCAGATTGATCGCATTTGATTTTCTGAAATGGGTTTTTATGGCCAATCTTATTTCTGCACCAATTACTTATTATTATGCACTCAGATTTTTGGAAGCCTTTCCTTATTCCATTCATCTTGATGCAATTCCGTTCATTATAACATTTATGTTATCAGTCGTTATAGCCTTGTTTACTATTGTTTTTCAAATTCGAAAGCTCAGTAAGGTCAACCCTGTTTTAACCCTGAAGTATGAATAAATTTGTGCAAAATTATTGTAACATAATGATGCTTGTTGTCGTCTAAGTTTTATAAGGAAAAATAAAAACTCTAAAATATAATCAAATGAGGACAAAAATCTTAACAATCACCTTACTGCTTCTTACCTTTATGGCTGCCGATGCGTATTCTCAGATAGATACGGATGACTTATTTATTTATGGAAAAGTAACCACCATTGATGGCGATCAGTACACCGGAATGATTAGGTGGGGGACCGAAGAAGTATTTTGGTTTGACTATTTTAATGCGACCAAACCACGTAACGAATACATTCAGTATTTGAGCCGAAGAGAAATGAGCGAACTTAGGGAAACGTCACAACACTGGGCCGAGCGTTGGGTTGAACGTGTATTCTCAATAGATGATGGTTATAATTCTTTTACCCACACTTTCGCCTGCCAGTTTGGTGATTTGAGATCAATTGAAGTTAGAAGTCGAAATCGGGTGAATGTCATTTTAAAAGATGGTCAGGTCATTCGAATGGACGATGGTTCTAATGATGTTGGTGCTAAAATCCGAGTGCTTGATGAAGAACTGGGCAGGGTTGAAGTAAGATGGGAACGATTGGATCGCGTTGATTTTATGGAAGTGCCAAATAATGTAAGAGAGAAATTTGGTGAACCTATTTTTGGTACTGTTCAAACCCGTTATGGTGAAATCACCGGATATATTCAGTGGGATCATGATGAGCGCTTAGCTGAAGACAAATTGGATGGTGATACGCGTCATGATGACTATTCCATTCCTTTCAGAAACATTAAATCCATGGAAAAATATGGTCGGGGTGTATTGCTGTTTACCAAATCAGGTAAAGAATTAGAACTCCACAGTTCAAACGATGTAAATCGTGAAAATAGAGGAATTATTGTTAATACCATCGGAATGGGGCGTGTTGATATTCCATGGAGAGAGTTCGAAAAAATAACTTTTTCTGACCCAACTTCTGATGATATTATCGGATATGACGATTTTAAAGACCCTCAACAATTATCCGGAACCGTTCGTTTGGTTGATGGATCATCCTATTCAGGCTTGATCGTTTATGATTTGGATGAAACCATCGATATTGAAATGCTGAATGGCGAAAAAGATGATGTTGAGTATTTATTGCCATTTTATACCATTAAAAAGATTAGTCCCAAAAATTATTTCTATACCCAAATTACTTTAAGAGATGGTGAAATGCTTCTCTTAGGAAAGAGTCAGGATGTTTCTGATCAAAACACAGGTGTGATTGTTTTCGAATCTGAAGATAATTATAATTATATTTCGTGGGAAGATATTGAAGAAATAGAATTTAAATAGGGCCATATAAAAGTGAAAAATCCCTTTCTGTTTGTTCAGAAAGGGATTTTTTTATGCCTGCAAAATGAAATATTGAGTTTCTTTTTAAGTTAATTCCTTAAGTTTGTGTAGCAAATTTATAAACCCAAAATGAGCCTAAAATGAGAAAACACCTTTTTATCCTGTTTGCTTTCATTTATTTAATGTCTTGCAGTGAGTCTGTTGATCAGCCCAAACAAATTCAATTGAAATATGAGGAAATTAATCTGGGATTGTCCAATAGTTTCAGGGGACTTTCGGTGGTAGATGAAAAGGTGATTTGGGTAAGCGGAACCAAGGGTACAGTCGTACATTTGGATGGTGAAGGTAACTGGGTTGTGAGTCAGGTTCCGGATGCCGAAAAATTGGATTTTAGAGATGTGGTGGCCTTTGATCGAAATACTGCAATGGTTATGAATGCAGGTTTCCCTGGAGTCATTTATAGAACGACAGATGGAGGAGAAAACTGGTATGAAACTTATTATAATGCTGATTCTACAGTTTTTTTAGACGGGATGAAATTCTGGGACGATCAAAATGGAATTGCTTTTGGTGACCCGATGAACGGTAAAATGCTGATTATTACGACTACCGATGGAGGTGAAAGTTGGACGCAAACTCCATCCGAAAATATACCTCAAAGCCTCGAAATTGAAGGGGGCTTTGCCGCCAGCGGAAGCAGTATTGTGGTAAAAGGCACCGATAAAGTTTGGGTAGGAATGGGTGGAAGCAAAGCCAGGGTTTTTTATTCAGCCAATAAAGGATTGAATTGGGAGGTTGTTGAAACGCCCATTTATTCAGGAGCCGGAATGCGAGGAATTTATTCTATGGCCTTTAAAAATGAAAAAGAAGGAATTGCAGTAGGAGGGGAGTATCAAAATGAAAATCCTCCAAAGAGCAGAGCCTACACCAAAGATGGAGGTAAAAGCTGGAAATTAGGTGAAGGAATCGATCAGTATAGATCCGGGAGCGTTTACCTTTTTGATAATATTTATTTAGCTACGGGTTTAACGGGAACGGATATTAGCTATGATGGTGGTAAAAGCTGGCGCCCCATTTCCGATCAAAAACTACATGGCATGGTTTTTACAGCCGATGGTAAAGTTGGTTATGGAATGGGCAGAAATGGGAAGATTGTGAAAATGATAATTTCTAAAATTGAATAGCTGTAGGGTCGATGTAAAGTTTTATTTTTACCCAAATATTAAAAACAATAAATGATCAATTTTGCTGCTAATTTTATTTCTAAGTATTGAATAAGCTTTGGTTATATGAGCTTCAACAGCTTTGACAGTTAAATCCAGATATTCTGCAATCTCCTGGTTTGTTAAACCTTCAGATTTACTCAATAAAAAAACTTTTTTACATTTTTTAGGTAAGTTTTCAATTTCAATTTTTAATAGATCAGTTTTTTTATTTAAAATGTATGAATCCGTTTCTTCAATAATTTTATTCAAGGATTCGATATAGGTTTTTTCTAATAGAGATATTGATTGATTTTTATGGTATAAATTTACAAACTCATTATAAACCGATTTATACAAAAACCCATTTATTGAAAAACCACTCTTAAGTTTTTTTCTGGATATCCATATTTTCAGAAAAACTTCCTGAACAATATCTTTCGAAACCGAAGTATCATGAGTTAAACTTAGTGCATAGGCATGTAGCTTTTGATGATAGGTATTCACCAAGTATGTAAATGCAGTTTTGTTGCCTAGTTTTAGTTGCTCAATTAGTAAATGATCTTGAAAATTCTCAATCATTAGCTACGTATTTTTTTTTCTAAATTTTTATAGCAAATATGTAAAAAAATATTGGATAAAAAGTAGGGTATTTAAATTTTGTCTTGTAATAATTGAAATATAATTGAAGAATGGATAGATTAGGTATTGAAAATATCATTGTTAAATATATAAATAAGTCAGCAACAAAAGCTGAGCTAGAAGTACTTACTGAATGGTTAAAAACGACTACCAATAAAAAGTTATTTGATGATTTTGTTGAAACTCACCACATCATTAACTATAGTCTTAATCACACAGATTCCGAAAAGTTAATTGAACAATTGGAATCAGAATTCAAAAAAAGTAACCCTGTTATTATTAGAAGAGGAATAAAGTCTTTACTAAAATATGCCGCAATTTTTATTAGTGTAATAGGGATGACTTGTTTTCTGGTACAAGATTTTAGTTTGAAAGACGAGAAAATTGGTAAGTTGATTACTACCAGCGAGGATATTGTTCTTGAACTGGAAAATGGGATTCAGAAAATAATTGATACCCGCGGTATAGAAAAATTAATTGATAAATCAGGGAATATTGTTGGAATTCAGAATGGGAAAGTTTTAAACTACAGTTCTGAAAACGAGCTTGAAAGATTGGCCTATAATAGGCTTACCGTACCCAATGGTGAAAAACTCCAACTTGTACTCTCCGATGGCACTGAAATTTATTTGAATTCAGGGACTTCTATTAAATATCCGATACAGTTCAAAAAAGAAGAGAATAGGAAAGTGTATCTGCTGACAGGTGAAGCCTATTTTAAAGTGTCTAAAGATGTTACGCATCCTTTTATTGTAAATGCGAATGAAATGAATGTTCGTGTTTTAGGTACTGAATTTAATATATCCTCATATCCTGAGGATCAATCTATAGCTACTGTATTAGTTAACGGCTCAGTGAAATTATATGGCGAACATGCAGATGATGATAAAAAAGAGGCATTTCAATTGGAACCAGGAGAAAAAGCTGATTGGAATAGAGCAAATGGAGATGTATCAATAGATAAAGTGGATACGAATATTTATACAAGTTGGAAACATGATAAGCTGATCTTTAAAGATGAACCATTTAAAAACATCTTAAAAAAACTGGAAAGACACTATAATGTTTCGATTGTAAGTAATAATAAATTTTTAAATGAGAAACGTTATGATGCCACTTTTGACATTGAAACGATTGAACAGGTACTGGAAACTTTGAATAAAAACTTTCCAATACAGTACAGCATTGTGAACAACCAAGTAATTATTAACTAACCTAAAAATATGGAACAAATGGATTAAACGAAAGCATACCAAAATGTTCATTTTTTAAAACCAAAAAATCGGAAAATGCGCCAACATCTCCCGATTAATGAAAGTGAATAAATTAATATTTAATTAACCACTAAAATCATTACAAAAGTATGAAAAAACTGATCACGGATGGGGGTATACCCTCATTTACTTTAAAACTCGACTTAAAAATGAAATTAACTACATTTTTATTACTCATTTCACTAATAAGCATGGGTGCTAATAATTATGCTCAAAGCACCAAAATATCATTAGCCCTTGAAAATGTGACCATTGAAAAAGTATTGAATGAAATTGAGAACTCAACAGATTTTAAATTCTTTTTTAGTAGAGAAGATGTTGATGTTAACAGAATTGTTAGCGTAGAGACTGATGGGGAGACCATTGAAATAATATTAGATGAAGTATTTTCAGATTCACCAATTTATTATGAAGTTTACGACAAACAGATTCTTTTAAAAGAGAAAGATGAAATAGAAACACCCATAAATACTCCTAAAGAAGATCCGAAAGAAGATCCGATTCAGCTTAAGCAAATCTCTGGGGTTGTTACCGATGCTGAAGATGGTTCAACCATCCCTGGTGTTCAGGTTATTGTTAAAGGAACTACACATGGTACAACAACTGATATTGATGGAAAGTATTCATTTACATTACCTGAGTCTGCACTGATCCTTCAATTTACTTATATTGGAATGGAAGCACAAGAGGTTGTGATTGGAAATCAGTCTGTAATTAATGTAAAAATGAGTATGTCTACAACTTCACTTGATGAGATTGTGGTTGTAGGATATGGAATTCAAAAAAAGCGTGATGTTACAGGTGCGATATCAAAGGTAAAAGGTGATGATCTTAAAATGGTCCCTGTACAAAGCTTTGATCAGGCTTTACAAGGTAAAGCTGCCGGTGTTATGATTACAATGCCAAATGGAGTATTAAATAATGCACCAGTAATCAGAGTTCGTGGTTTTAACTCCATATCTTCTTCATCATATCCGCTAATTGTTGTTGATGGAGTTCCAGTTTTTACAGGTGACGTATCCACAAACAGTACAGCAAATAACCCATTATCAGATATTAATCCTTCCGACATTCAATCAATGGAGGTGTTGAAAGATGCTTCAGCAACCGCAATTTATGGTTCCAGAGCAGCTAGTGGGGTAATATTAATTACTACGAAAAGAGGAAAAACTGGGAAAACAAAAGTAAGCTATGATGGTTCATTTGGATATACAGAGCCTTTTAATGTTTTTGATGTGATGAATGCCGAACAATATGTTGAGCATAAAAATAAAGCAGCAGAAAACAATCCCGGCTCTCTAAAATTTCCTTTCTTTATTCCTACTATTAATGGAGAACCTGTTGACACTGATTGGGCAGACATCGTATATCGAAAAGGATTTCAACACAGTCATGCCATAAATTTCTCAGGTGCCACTCCAAGCACAACCTATTACCTCTCCGTAGGTTATACCGATCAGGAAGGAATGATTACAAATAATACTTATTCAAGAAAAAATGCCCGATTGAATCTTGAGCACAAATTGAATAAATATGTTAATTTGAGTGCCAATATTGCAATTACAAATTCATTCAATAAGGCACCTAATACCGGATCTTTGGAAGGCCAATCTTTTGCCTCTTCAGGAGCTGCCAGATGGGCATTTATGCTACCTTCAAACATTGGTCCTTATAATGAAGATGGCTCATGGAGTCTAAGAGGTGCTTCCATTGGAAGTATGGGTCAACCTACAAATTTTGGACCTCGAAATCCTGTTGCTGTATTTGCCTTGAATAGCCATACCTCAGAAAATGATCGTTTACTGGCTAATTTCTCAGCAACTTTCGAACCCGTTAAAAACTTAATATTTAAAACCTCTTATGGTATAGATAATTTGGCGGTTGAGAACATTACATTTCAATCAGGAATCACAGGTGATGGATATAATTCAAATGGATATGCATCCAACTATTATAACCGATTAAAAAGATGGACCTGGACCAATACAGTTAATTATTCTTATACTTTAAAAGAAAAGACAAATTTTAGTATTCTTGCAGGTACTGAAGAGCAGTATACTCAAGCAAATGGATGGGGTGCTTCTAAAACAGATGTAACGGATCCGTTTTTTACATCTTATCAGGGATCCTGGATTACTGCAGGAATGGGTACCGGTACCCAATATGAAAACTATTTTATTTCAACCTTTAGTCGTTTAACTGCCAATTATGATCAAAAATATTATTTTGAAGCCAGTTTACGTCGAGACGGATTTTCAGGTTTAGCAACAGGTAACAAATATGGTCTTTTTGGTGGTGCATCTTTGATGTGGAATCTTGCCAATGAAGGCTTTGTAAAAGATGGAAAACTGGGTGAAATCTTTTCCGATTTACGTTTAAAAACCAGTTATGGTCAAGTGGGTAATATGTCGGGTATTGGTTCTTATCAATCATTATTCCTTTATACTTCTGGTGTATATGGAAGCTCACCAACCTGGATGTTTGACCAGGCTGGAAACCCTGATCTTAGATGGGAAACAAGTGATAAATATGACATCGGTTTAAGTTTTGGTTTACTTAAGGATAAAATTCAGGTTGACATGAACTATTATTATAATGATGTGAACGACCTTATTCTTAATGTTCCCCAAACACCTTCAAAAGGAATTCCTGGTAACACAGTTCCTATGAATATTGGAGCTATGTACAACAGAGGTTTTGAATTTTCAGTAACCAGTTATAATGTTGCTAAGAAAGACTTTACCTGGACAACCAATTTTAATATCAGTACCCTTAAAAATGAAGTTACTGAATTGGCACCAGGTGTAACAGAAATTGTTGGAGTTACTAAAGTTGAAACCACAAACCGTACCATGGTTGGATCTCCTGTTGGAAATATATTTGGTGTTGAAACCAGAGGTGTTGATCCGGAAACAGGTAGAAGGGTTTTTGTAAATGCTGCAGGTAAAGAAGTTTTATATTATTTTGAAAATTCTTCAGCTACACGTTGGCAGTACAGAGATGGCAGTGGAGTTGCACCGGCTATTTCTCTGAATGCTGATGGTAAAATTCTAGGGTCTCCACTTCCAACAGTTTTTGGAGGTATGGATAATGCCATAACCTATAAAGATTTCGATTTTGCTTTAAATATTACATATGCACTTGGGTTCGAAATTTACAATGGATCAAAAGCAGGTATGAGAGATCAGAGATGGTGGAACAATTCAGTTGAAGTTTATGAAACAGCATGGGAAAAACCTGGTGATATCACAAATATTCCCAAACCAATTTATGGTGACCCCATATCAAATGGTTCAAGAATGGTTCTCTCTGAGAATGTTGAAAAAGGTAATTATCTGAAAGTTAGAAATATAACCTTAGGTTATACCTTAAAAGATCTTCAAAGTAAATATGGTATAGAAAAAGTGAGATTTTATGCATCAGTCTTCAATGCTTTCGTATTGACTGGTTATACAGGTTCTGACCCTGAAGTTTCTACAAATGGAAACAATAACCTTACCCCGGGTGTCGACAGAAACTCTGCACCTCAGGCTAGAACATTCTCATTCGGTGTAAACGTTGTATTTTAATCACTTCTTAACGAAAAAAATTATGAAAAATATATTAAAAGGATCAATTATAGTATTGATTATGGTTGTGCTAGGAAGTTGCTCAAAAGAGTATCTCGATCCAGCACCAAAAACCGCTTTAGGTGAATTACAAGCCTTTGATAATAAAGACCGTATTGAAGGGCAGGTTAATGGTATGTATGCCATGATGAAAGTAGGTCAGTTTTTCGGTGGACGATATTTTATCTATAATGACATCAGAGCTGATAACTTTATCCCTACAAGTCAAAATGGAACCACAGGTTATGATACTTATACCCATAATGTTACAAATTCAAGCAATGAAGTTCAAAATTTATGGGGAGCTGCTTATGCTGCCATTAATGCCATCAATATATTTATTGAGGGATTAGATGAAAACTGGACCGAAGGCAATCTGGATGGTATTATCACCGAAGAAGAATACAAATCTTATAATGCCGAAGCATTAACGCTAAGAGCTGTTTGCTATTTTTCTTTATTGCAACTGTATGCCCAACCCTACAATAAAGATGGCGGCAACAGTTTGGGTCTTCCTTTACGTCTTATTGCTTATAAAACAGGAGAGGGTAATGATATGGCACGAAGTACTGTAGCTGAAGTTTACACACAAATCTTATCTGATCTTAATACCGCAGAAGCTAACATAGTGGATAGCTATTCAAGCGATTTACTAAATACTACACGTGTTCATAGAAACACAGTTATTGCCTATAAAACCCGTGTGTATTTGAATATGAATGACTTTGCGAATGTTCAAACTGAAGCTGCAAAAATGGTTTCATCCAGTGCACCATTTTCTTCGCCATCAGGTGCATCTAATGCATTAAATTCAACATTTGCAGGTATTTGGGCTAATCCTTACACCTCTAAAGAATCCATCTTCTCGATGCCATTTACAGATACTGATTGGCCAGGAAAACAAAACTCACTAAATCATTATTATGATCCTTTATCTGCAGAAGCTCATTATATATCAGTAACCGGACAAGCATATGTGGCTTTAGCAGCTCATGAAAATGATGCACGTAAAGCTTTATTCCAAACAAGTTCTGTAAGCGGAAATACTGAATATTTTGTGGGTAAATGGTTAAGCTTTAGTACCAAATCAGATTATGCACCTGTGATCAGATATGCTGAAGTTCTCTTAAACTATGCTGAAGCAATGGTAAGAGGAAATAATGTGGTATCACAGAAAGCAGTTGATCTACTAAATGCTGTTCGAACCAGATCTTATCCAGGCGGTGCTTACACCTTAAGTAGTTTTGCTAATCCTCAAGCGTTCCAGGATGCAATTATGCTCGAAAGAGATATGGAATTTCTTGGTGAAGGAATACGAAATATGGATTTATTAAGAACTCTATCTACTTTTCCTGCAAAAGAAGGAGTAGCTGAAGTTCAACCTTCAAGCCCAACTTATATATGGCCTATTCCAACATCAGAGATGAACATTAACAAACTTATGGTTGACAATTAATATAAGTAGATATAAGTTTATCTAAAGATTATCTTTTATGATAATCTTTGGGTAGACTTTATCTTTATTTACTGTTCTTAACCGCTAATATTAATAATTAACCTCATGAAAAAAGTATCAATTTTTGATTTGAGCATTATTGCCGCATCAACAGGTCTTCTGACTGGATGTCAGGCTGACACAAATCAGACAGGTCAAGAAATCGGAAACAATTATAATGTATTACTTGTTTCTTTTGATGATTTGCGTCCTGAGCTGGGTTGTTATGGCAATGATGTGATTAAAACTCCAAATCTGGATAAATTTGCCAGTGAAGGTGTTGCCTTTACAAATGCATTTTGTCAGGTGTCAATTTGTGCCCCTTCGAGGGCAAGTTTGATGACCGGACTCAGACCTGATTCAACTCGGGTTTGGCATCTGGCTGATAAATTTAGAAAAACAATACCTGATGTTACAACCCTTCCTCAATATTTTCAGCAGCATGGATATTATGCTGTAGGAATTGGCAAACAATTCCATAACCACATGCCTGATTCAATTTCATTTGATGAGCCTGATTTAAGACCGGAAGAATACAAAATTGGAAGCATGATTGATCGAGATGCTGAATCATTTTACTATGACGAGGACATCAAAAAAGAATTGGCACAAGTCAGACAAGAAAGATTGAAGAAAAATCCAAATGCCTATGCTGATGGATGGGCTTATGGCAGGGTAATGGAAAATTCAGATGCTCCTGATGAAGCCTTTTATGATGGAGCACAAACAGAACTTGCTCTGGAAACCATTAATCGTTTAAAAGATCAAGATCAACCCTTCTTCTTATCTTTGGGGTATTTTAGGCCACATTTACCATTTGTAGCTCCCACGAAATATTGGAATTTATATGATCGGGATAGCATACCGATGGCAACCAATCCATATCTTCCGGAAAATAGCCCTATTATGGCCATTAACAGTAGTTATGAGCTCATGGGTTGTTACGATATGTATTCCAATCATCCATCCGTATACCAACAACCTGAAGATACTGCAAGAATGCTAAAACACGGGTATTATGCTTCTGTAAGTTATATCGATGCATGCTTTGGAAAACTCATGGATGGTTTAAAAGAGATGGGTCTTGATAAAAATACAGTCATTTTAATTTATGGTGACCACGGCTGGAAACTTGGAGAACATCGAAGTTGGTGTAAGCAAACTGTTTATGATAATGATACCCATGTACCACTTATTGTGAATGCTCCGGATATAAAAGCAAAAGGGCAACAATGTGATCGCTTGGTTGAATTGGTTGATATTTTCCCAACATTGAGTGATTTGGCAGGCATTCAGCCACCAGACTATCTACAGGGAGCCAGTATGAAACCTTTGCTTGATGACCCAGAACAAGAATGGAAATCTGCTGTCTTCAGTCAACATCATAGAAGGCCGAAGGAAAGCCCCGATCATCAGAGATATATGGGATATTCCATGCAGACAGAAAAATTTCACTATGTGGAATGGTACCAGTGGGATAATGATAAAAAGTTAAAAGGAGAATATGTGACCAGTGAATTGTATGATTCAATGAATGATCCTGATGAAAACATCAATATTGCCAGTGATAAGGCGAATGCCAAAATTATCAAAGGACTCTCACAGCAATTACATGATGGTTGGAGAAAAGCTCTGCCTCATGTTGATTAATGAAATCTAAGTTATAGGTACATAGGATAATTCATAATTGGTTCAAATTGAATGGAATTTTATCATTTTGTTTTAATTCCTTTCCTATGTATCTATCCAATACTCAATTTTATACATAACCCGAACATCAGTAACCTATAATATTGTTAAAATGAAAACATTAAGGGTTTCTGTGCTCATGCTACTGCTTACCGTAGGATGCTTGCATATGAACATATTTGCCCAAGCCATTGCTTCAAATAACAGTTTGTTTGAAACATCGGTTCGATTTGAAATTAATCCTTCATCGACTGATTCTAGAATTGAAAAAGCTGATACACCTCATTTGGTTCTATATAATCGAAATATAAAACAAGGAAAACTTCTACTGTTTATGCCTGGCACAAATGGAATTGCCACAAAGGGTCCAACAGCCTTTTTTAATACGGCCATTGAGCAAGGATACAGAGTTATTAATCTGTCCTATATTAACACTCCTGCGATCATACAAATTTGCAGAAATGAGAATCTGGTAGAATGTGCAGAATGTGCAGAATTGTTCAGGCATTATCGAATTTATGGAGATAATGATTTTTCATTGGTTGATGATCAGCCATATGATGCCATTATAAACCGTTTTACTAAATTACTAAAATACCTTGTTAAATTTGATAAAGAAGGAAATTGGGATAAGTACCTTGAAAACGGTGCCCCAAAATGGGATCAGATTGTTTTTACAGGTCAATCGCAAGGTGGAGGCATGGCAGCCTATATTGGCAAAAAAGTTAAAGTGGCAAAGGTTATTGCTTTTTCTGCTGGCTGGGATCATGCGACTAAAGATGAGATCGCAAAATGGTATTTTAACCCAAGTATGACTCCCCCTGAACGTTGGCACGGAACTTATAATGCAGCTGAGAGAATGGCCAAAGTCATTGATGAAACTTATCGCGCCATGGCTATCCCAGATGATCACATACATTCATTAAACTTACCATTTGCTAAAAAAGCTCATCCTGATGGTGTTAAAAACCCGGCTTATAAACAATTATGGATCGAAATGCTAGGCAAAGGGAATTAATGTTTCGGATAGGTGATCATTTAGATCACGAAAAAAAATTACATACAAGCTTTAACATAATTATTTATACAACATAAAAAATAGATATGAAAAAAGATAAATTAAAGTGCTTACTCACGCTCGTTCTTCTACTCAGTATGTTTCTGTCCGGGTATTCACAAGATAAACCCAACATTGTATTGATATTCCCGGATAACACAGGAGTTGGAGAAGTGGCTTCATTTGGAGGAAGCAGAGGTGTTCCAACACCCAATATCGATAAATTAGGCGAAGATGGAATTCGCTTAACCAATTTTAACGTAGAGATTTCATGCATTCCATCACGTATTGCACTTTTGACAGGAAGGTATCCAGCACGTTTGGGTAATTACTGGAACAATGGTGCTACCTTATGGGAGAATACCATTGCAGAACTCCTAAAGAATGAAGGTTACGCAACGGCAGCTTTTGGTAAGTGGCATGTGAGTGACGGAACTGATTGGGTGGGGAAACAAGAGCCTACAGATCAGGGCTTTGATGAATGGTATGGTATACCAAACTCCAGCGGTGTATCCCAATTCACTTCTTTTGAAGGTTTTCCTGATGACGAAAAGGTTCCATACATATGGGAGGGAGTGACAGGACAAGCATCAAAAAAAGTTAAACCTTATGACCTCAATACCCGACGTACCATTGACAGGGAAGCAGCCATTAAAGGTGTTAATTTTATAAGGAAGAATGCGAAAAAGAATAAGCCTTTCTTTCTGTATTATCCAATAACACAGCTTCACTTTCCTACCTTACCGCATCCTGATAAAGAAGGTACTACAGGTGCCGGAGATATGGGTGATGCCATGGCCGATATTGATTATAATACTGGATTGATTCTTGAGGAATTGAAAAATCTGGGCATTGAAGAAAACACCCTTGTGATTTGGTGTACTGATAATGGAGCTGAGAGAAGAATTCCTTGGAGAGGAAATGCAGGCCCATGGAGAGGTTACTATAATTCAGCCATGGAAGGTGGAATTCGAACTCCATGTGTGATGCGCTGGCCTGGTCATATTGAAAGTGGCCGTGTATCAAATGATATCGTTAATGAAGTAGATATTTTTGCAACCATTGCAGCAATTGTTAAATCGCCAATGAGTGCTCCAAATGATCGTATTATTGATGGGAAAAATCACTTGGCATTTCTTGAAGGAGAACAGACCAATTCAAATCGCGAAAGTTCTATCGTTATGAATCGTGCGGGTAAGGTAATGACGGTTAAATGGCACAATTGGAAGTTGTGGTATCATTATGTTAATGAATCTGAACCTGATTCCGACAATCTGACCCGACTTTTTGATTTAACAGTGGATCCACGTGAAGAGAGAGATGTAAAGGATTATTATCCATGGGTCATTGGTATCATGGATTCAATCGTAAACGAATATGAAAAATCATTGATTGAATATCCTAGGTTTTCAGGAAATGCCCATTCCGACGATGCCTACTTGAAACCAATAGCAGGGCCAAAAGAACTTTCACCTACATACACACGAACAGATAGAGGAGCCGTTTATGAAAAACCGAATCCAATTGCGAACCCTGATTTTTCAGGAAGTTGGTCAACAACGGAAATAACTTCCGTTTCGCCATTAAATCGCGTTGTAAAACAGAAAGTTGCTACTCTAGGAAGTGGTTGGGGTGACAGAATTACAATCGTGCATCATGCAAAGAGTTTAGAAGTAGGCCGAGTGGTATTTGGTCCCAGAGACTTACAACCTATTGTCACTTATAATTATGCATTGGATAACTCAACTTCTGAAAATATTATTACAATGGGGCGAGGGATTGATCCTCTTACTTCAACCACTGAATGGAAAGGAGATAAATTGGCAATTACTACTTTATTCCCTTATCAAAACCCAAACAATGGTGAATGGCATAAAAGCAAGATGGTTCAGACTTTATGGTTAGAAACATCTAAAAAGAGACCATGGGAGCCAACCTTAATTGTTGAAACATATAGAGAAGGTGTATTGGGCGGTTTATCGTCAACCAATCGTACAACCTATACAAAAGGATACAGATAAATAGAAGAAGTTATATTAATAAAGAGAAAAAAACAATTAGATTTTAAGTTTGGTAGTCTGTTTTTAAGTTGATTCTTTGGTGAATATTTTTGCCAAAATAAAAACAGTTTTTGGTTCGTGGAAGCGCAAGTCAGGCTATGCCTGACTTGCGTATTTATACCTTCTTTGATACAAGTTAATTTAGTATCTCTTATTCAAAAAAAAGAATCACTTGATAGATGATTTCTGAATTTGGACAAATCTTAATTATTGGGTTTTAGGAAAAACTCTGTAGGTTATTATTAAAGTTGAATTCTGGTTTTTAAAGTTTGTGCTTCCTGACTATCAGGGAATAATTCAATGATATTTTTTGCTTTTGATTGAAAATTTGAGCTCTGATTATTACTTATGTAAAAATTAAGCAAATAGATGTGATTCTCAATTTGATCAATATTTTTATCAATCGCAATTTTTAAATGTTTTTCTTGATTCTCAATATCTCCAAAGTATTTATATAATTCCGAAATGTTTATATCAACCCTGGAATTATGAGGCATTGATTTACTTGCTTTTAAAAGGTGTTTAAGAGACTGTTCATATTTTTTATTTTCAGAGAGGATGAGCCCGTAATTATAATTCCCCGATGGATCATCGGGATGCTTTTTTATATATAATTCAAGATACTTTTCAGCCTCTTGGGGTAAATTCATCGAACCATATAAGCTAGAAATGTTCATCAAAATAAAATCCAATTGAGGGTCTTGTTCAAGCGCTGCTAGATAGTATTTTTCTGATAATTCATATTCTTTTCTGAAGTAATAGAAATTTGCCAAATTGTATTTGCCAAGCGGAAAATTCGAATTATACATTAGATGTTCTTTGTATTCATTGATAGAATTTGAGAAAATATCCTGATATATTTCCGGAATCTGATCGAGTGTTAAGAAGGATAATTTGTTTGCTGCTTCCATCCTAACAGCCTTTACCTCATCATTTAAAAGGGGTAATATTTTATCAATCTCTAATTGAATATTCGATTGAATTGTTCTTAAAGCTGTTAAGCGGAATAAAGGCTCAATATTTTGGAGATAAGAAAGAACCAAATTGTAATTATTCTCATTATTTAAATCTAGGTAGCTCAAGGCAGTCATTCTAATACTTGGAGGATATACTTCATCTGAAATGATTTCTTTTAATTTTGAATCAGAACCATTTTCGTGTTTTGAAGCAGCAAATATTGCTTCTCCAAAATGAAATTTCCGGCTTTTACCAAACCAATCTTGTATTTGTGATTCGGCCCATTGATTGTTTTTATCTGCATGACATTGATTACAAGCATTAGGAGTTCCCAATTTCTCTGATAGGTCAGGTCGTGGTACTCTCATACTATGATCGCTACGATAATCAATACCCATATAGTATTGAGCATGCATATGGCATTGAACACAGAGTGTACCAGAACCTACTTCAAATTTGACGCCTGCTTCGGAAATTACTGCCTTGCCATCTTCTCCATAATCTTTATGAAAATGATGTGTTTTAGAATCATAAATGTCGGCCAGATGGCATTGGGTGCAAAGCTCATTGTCTTCTAAAATCAATTGTCCTGAATGTACATTATGACAATCGTTGCATTGAACATCATTCATATACATTTTACTTTGAGTAAACGAGCCATAAACATAGTCTTCTCCTTTAATTTGTCCGTCGATATAATAGTTGGGCTCAATAGGTAAGTTAGGCAATATATGATCGTATATTGACTGATCACGGTGGTCGTAATCTTTCAAATAACTTCCAAGGGCGTGACAACGCATACAATTATCAACGTACTGGAAGTTATTAATATCACTTGTTTTTTTAGTCAAACCGAAGTTTTCAATCTTAGCCTTTTCGTAATCAGGCATTTCTGCCCATTCTAAGTGATAGGATGATGGCCCATGACATGCTTCACAGCTTACATTTATTTCGCTCCAACTTGTATTGTACTGATCGGTTTCCGGATTGTAGCCTTTTATAAGATTTGTTGAGTGACAATAAGCACACATCGAGTTCCAATTTTGACTTTGGTTGGTCCAATGATACCAGTTTCCGTGATCAATATTTTGTCCCTTATAAGTAGAATCAGACATATAGTACCAATAACGGTCTACATTGTTCCAAGTTAGTGCAAGAGTTTGTAATCTTCCACCAGGGAACTCAACCAAATAATTTTGTAAAGGATCGTAGCCAAAAACGTATTTAACTTCAAAATCTTTCATCTCTCCATTTTCACCATCGGTATAAACCCAAAATTTCCCATCTTTTTTATAGCATCTGTGCTCCTGATTGTTTCTATTGTATATCGCATTATTAAAATTACCCAAAACAGTGGAATCGTTCGCAATATTCATTGCTTTATCATGATCTGAACCAACCCAATCGTTATAGGCTGATTCATGACATGAAATGCAGGTTTCTTTTCCCACATATTCATAAGTAGGTGTTCGTGATATATCTTCTCTGAAGTAAAGCTGTTTTACGATATATGACAATAGCAAAAACACTATGGCTAATGCTAATACAAGGCGCAAGAGATAATTACTGTTTTTAACTTTATCAATCATTATGCGTAAGTCAATTGTGATTTATCAAAGCCATTTCTTTTAATCGTTTTATTGATGTTGACATAAATTGACCTGCCCTGAATTTTAATAGGGAAAATATCCAAAGCACGAGTCGCCGGAGGTGATTCTACCTCTCCGTATTTATTAAAATTGGATGCATGACAAGGGCAATGGAATCCGTCTTCACCATCGTCAATTTGAACAGCACATCCCAAATGGGTGCATTTGTGCGATATTGCAAGCAATCCACCATCATGTTGCTTATACAAGAAAAATCCACCTTTATTAAAAGGGTAAAACTTATCGCATTCAAAATGATCTACTTCACCAATATTATACCATTCATCTACGGTATTCTTATGTTTTTTATTCTTTAAAAAATCAAAGAACAGAAAAGCCAACTCTATACTAAAAAATGAGTAGAGAAGTTTCTTTATAAATTTACGTCGCTTATATAAAAGATTTTTCATCTGGTTCTTAAATTCATCATTAAAATATCAGTTTCATGCCATTTCCTCTAAACCAGATTCCTATAATGCTCATAACAAAATATGAAGTTATAATGATGGTTGTTACATTCATAATAATTTCAATCTGAACAATTTTTTTCGCTTTTTTTAAGTAATAATAATAAACAGAGAGAGGGATGAAGTATAGTAAAAGTTGAAAAACACCTGCAGAAATTAATAAAGGAAATGTTTTTGTTCCGATTCCATTATTTAAAATATACTCATTAATGAGGATAAGTAACAGTGTGAAAACTACTGAGAAAATGACAGAACTCAGTATGTTTTTCTTATTCTTATCAGAGTTAAACCAAACACCAACATGAATGTGATCACATTTAAAATAAGAAATGCTTATCAAAAATATAATTATGATAATGGGTAAAACAAAAACTGCAAAAGTAGGATGAATATGTAATAACAATTCCTGAAAACCCATAAAATACCAGGGTGCCTTGCTTGGATTTGGGCTAATTGCAGGATTGGCTTTATCAAGGAGTGGTGCGTTAAAGAAAAAACTCAAACCCAAGATAAGTAAAATCAAACCTAATCCCATAATGATCTCTTTGTTCACTAGATGTGGGTAAGTATCAACAACCACAGGTTTTTGGTTAGGGTCAACAGTTACTCCTTTTGATTTTCGTACGAGCCAAAAATGGGTTGACATGAATGCGATGAAAAGAATTGGGATCAATCCGGTATGCAGGGTGTAAAAATTTAGTAATGTATGTTGACTAACTGCCTCACCACCTCTTATCGAGTTTGCAATCGTGCTGCCAATTAAAGGAATGTATTCCAACATTTCTGTTACAATTGTTACGGCCCAAAATGATAGTTGATCCCAGGGTAAAAGATAACCTGTGAAATTAAAAGCAATGACTAAAAAGAATAATATTAAACCATAAATCCAATTTTTGCGTCTTTCAAAATAGATAGACTGGCTATAAAAAACACGGATTAAATGCAGGAAGGAAAATATGATCATCAAAACTGCACTCCAGTGGTGAATATTCCTTAATAAATTGCCCAATAAGTATTGATCCTGCAATGCCAAAATAGAGTTGTAAGCATCATTTACTGTAGGAATGTACTTGAATCGCAACAAAACGCCTGTAACAGACAGAATAACAAACAATAAAGCGATAATTCCGCCAAGTCCAAAAGTTCTGTTAAATTTAATGGCATTCTGATTGATCTTAGTTGGATGTAAGTGTAAGAGTAATTTAATCCATGAGTTTTTATGATTAGTGATGCTAGACATTTTGGCTTTTCCTGAAGCTGATAATTTGAGTGTTTTATTTGGATAAAGATATGATTTAAAATTTAAGGCAACAAAGAGATTGAGCGTATAATCATTACAAATTATGGTGTAAAAAATTTGAGATTTTGATTGTTTGAATTCATGATCCAGATGGTATTGTGGATGAATCCAATTATTGTTTACCTGTTATTTTTTGACAGATTTTTACCATAAATTCATCAGGTTTATAGAAATGAGGCTGCAAATTTAAATTCTTTGTTGTAAATACTTTTTTACCTCATTAGATAAGTTCCCAAACTCTCAGTTTTACTGCTAAATTTTTTTTAAAACCCCAGTCCTATAAATATGTGAGATTTTATGGATAAAGGTTAGGGTTTTAAAGTTTTGTCTTGTAATAATAGAAATGCATTAGCGTTAAAACATCAATCTTAATTAATAAATCATGAAATACAACAAAAGTTTACTTTTACTCCCCATTTCATCTTTGATTGCCATGAATTCGTGCGCTGTAAAAGAAAATGAATCAAAAAATGACGGAGAAGCCCAAACAAAATACAATGTTTTGTTTATACCCGTTGATGATCTTCGACCTGAGCTGGGATGTTATGGAGATCCAAATATAAAAACACCCAATATTGACCGACTTGCACGTCAAGGAGTTGTTTTTAATCGTGCTTATTGCCAGGAGGCCATCTGTAATCCATCAAGAGCAAGTTTGCTCACTGGATTGCGCCCTGATTCAATCGAGGTATGGGATTTACAAACACATTTCAGAGACAATGTGCCGGATGTAGTAACGCTACCACAGTATTTTAAAGAAAATGGTTACACAACTGTTGGTTTTGGTAAAGCATTCCATAACAATGACCCAGATACCATTTCCTGGTCGGTAGTTCCTGAAAATCTACCAGGTTTTCCGTTTGATCCGGATGCTGTTTATGCCCTGGAAGAAAATATAAAGTTAAACGATGAGTTGGTAAAAGATAAAATCAAAGCCGGAAAGACAAAAGATCAATTGGGTTATTGGTATGTGAAAAGTAACGCTACTGAAATGGCAGATGTTGATGATGATTTTTATTATGATGGAGCTCAAACAACCCGTGCTATTGAAGTTATGCGCGAATTAAAAGATCAGGAAGAACCTTTTTTCTTATCTGTAGGTTATTACAGACCCCACCTCCCATTTAATGCCCCTAAAAAATATTGGGATATGTATGATAGGGATGAAATACCTTTGGCTGATAACCAATATCCTCCAAAAGACAGTCCTTATTATGCCGTTTATGGAGATGCAGAATTAAGAGGTTATTCTGATTGTAAAGATTTACCCTTACCAACAGAACAACCATGGGATAAAGACAGACAAAGGAAGCAAAAACACGGTTATTATGCCGCTGTATCTTATACTGATGCACAAATAGGCAGACTTGTTGATGAATTAAACAGACTTGGGTTGGCAGACAATACCATCATTGTCCTTTGGGGCGACCATGGCTGGAAACTTGGAGAACATAATGGTTGGTGTAAACAAACAAATTATGAAATTGACACCCATGTACCAATGATTGTTGCAGGAGCTGGTGTAGCTGCCAAAGGAGCGCATAGCAATGCTTTAACAGAGTTCGTTGATATTTATCCAACCTTATGTGATATGAATGACCTCCCAATTCCTTCTCATTTACAAGGAACCAGTATGGTCCCATTGTTAGCAAACCCTGATAAGGAATGGAAATCAGCGGCCTTTAGTCAGTTTTTAACCGGTCAATATTCACGTACTGTAAACATTAAAGTTGAAAATATGGGTTACGCCATGCGTACCGATAAATATCGTTATGTTGAATGGTATAAGTGGGATAAAAAGAATAAAACCAGAGAAGCTTATATCGAGAGTGAATTGTATGATCATGATACCGATCCTCAAGAAAATAAAAATTTAGCAAATAAAGCTGAATACAAAGAACTCATTAAAACTCTTTCTGAAAAACTAAATGATGGTTGGAGAGCAGCTGTTCCAAATAACTAATATTATTGCTCGTATAATCTAGTTTTACTTTTGTTTACCCGGGGTATCGAATATTATTTACCTCGGGTAAATTTTTTTGTTTGTCATTCTTTTTGTAGTGAGATCGAGACTTATCAGTCATTGGCGGAATTGAACACGAGACCACCAGGTTATTAAAATTACCATATATTATTAATTGATTGATAAACTGTTTACTAGTAAATATAGGTATTGTGAAATATAAAAAAATATTTCTTTTTCATTACGTAGGAAGTTTAACGCAAAGACGAGTCAATATTATGCTCTTTCAATTCTATTTATACTTTTTCTTACTCAATCATAACTTTAGAGGCCGAAATGATAATATACAAGGATATAGCTTAAATTGGCGATAAGTTGATTTATAGGCCTTGTCTGTCAATTATTTATATATTTAGGTAAAATGCCTATGATTTTAAAGAATTGTATAATTATTTTTGTTTAAATAATATAAAAGAGATGTATTATGCTAGAGCATAGAAACTCCTATAATGTCAAATTTATAAGCAAAACCGTAATAATTAATTATTTTTTGTTAGTAATAATCTTGTTATTTATTTGTAATGCGTGTGGAAAGTATGAGAATTTCGACGATTCAGAAAATCTTTCAATAGATCAGTCAATTGAGAACTTAGTTATTCCTGATGATTTTGATTATGAAACCACCAAGGATATTACAATTCAACTTATTGCAAAAGACAATAATGACAATCCGCTATCAAATGTAAGATTTGACATCTACACTGAAGATCCCGATGAAGATGGAATGCTTATACTTAGTGGGGTAACTAACAGTAATGGTATATTTGATAGAGTATATGAATTCCCTGCTTATTATACGGAAGCTTATGTAAGAACTCGCTATATAGGTCTCCCTCATTTATCTTTGGTGAGTATCCAAAACAATTGCATAGAGCTTACAGTTGGTGGTTCTGAACCATCATTAAAAACTTCTTATAAATCGAAAAAGTCTACTACTCAAGCAAATTATAGTTATAGCTACCTTGGTAGCTATGATTCAAATGGGGTCCCTGATTATCTGGAAGATGTGAACGATGTTATTGATGATGAATTTCTTGAAGATGTAAACAATACTCTCCCTGAACAAATTCAATTACCAATAGGCCATCCTCAATATTTCGATGTGAATAATCGATATGATTTATCTTTAATTGAGCAATGTAATGTTTATGTAACCTTTGTTCACGAAGGAGCTGGTTATAAAAACACACTTGGGTTTTATGTATACGACACCAACAACCCTCCAACTTCAGTTGATGATATTGACGAAGTTACAATTATCTTTCCCAATATTTCATATTTAAATTATGGAGGCGGATTGGTTTCCGGAAATAAAGTAAAAATAGGTCAATTTGCAGCAAATAAATCCATTGGCTGGGTTTTATTTGCAAATGCTTGGCAAGGTGGTCAGGTAACTGACAGTTATTATAAGTTCTTTTCAAATCCTGATTTTAATCCTGAGAATACAGCATCTCTCAAACAACATACGGTCCTATTAAATGATCTTGGCAGGAATTTAATTTTACTTGGTATCGAAGATCTGAAAAGAGAAGGTGGATGGTGTGATCATGATTTTAATGACGCGATGTTTTATATTACTGCAGATCCTGTTCAAGCCGTTGATTTATCAAATCTACCATCTATTGATTATATAGGTACTGATACAGATTCGGATGGAGTTAAAGATGAATTTGATGATTATCCTGAAGACGAAAACAAAGCATTTAATAATTATTTCTTTACAGAAGGAGTATATGGAACGCTCGCTTTCGAAGATATGTGGCCAGCAACCGGAGACTATGATTTCAATGATATGGTCATCGATTATAATTTCAATCAAATTACGAATGCTGATAATTTAGTTGTTGAAATTCATGGTAAATTTATCTTAAAAGCTTTCGGAGCAAGCTTTCATAATGGATTTGGAATTGATTTAGGAATTAGTCCGAATTTGATTTCACAAGTAAGTGGTTATAAATTACAGGAAAGCTGGCCAGATATAAATAACAAAGGTCTTGAAAACAATCAATCAAATGCTGTTTTTCTTGTTTTTGATGATACTTACAATTTGATGGATAGAAGCGGAGGAATAGGTGTGAATACAGATCCTGCATATGGTTTTGTAACACCAGATACCACAAGTATTCTTATAACTTTTTCACAGCCTGTAGAGTTAGAAAATATAGGTATTCCACCTTACAATCCATTTATAATTATTGATCAAAACAGAGGGCATGAGATACATTTACCTGATCATCCTCCAACAGATCTAGCGACTCAAAGTTTGTTCAATACCTATCGTGATAATTCAAATTCTGCAATTGGGCGTTATTATAAAACAGAAAATAATTTACCTTGGGCAATCAAAACGATCGAACAGTTTGAGTATCCAATAGAGAAAGCAGAAATTATTAATACGCATTTAAAATTTGCTGAATGGGCTGAAAGCGGTGGTATTTTATTCACAGATTGGTATGAAAATAATGTGAGCTACAGAAACGAAAGCTATATTTATTAAATTCCTTAATTTTAACGTTTTGTGCCCTCAAATTATAAATCAGAATTAAAAAACACAAAAGGAACCAAATTTAACTAATTTATGATGTAGTGATTAATCTCAATTTTTCATTTTCATAATTCTCTGTTATTTGAATGTAAGAAACCTAAGGCGTTATTAAATATAAAGAAGAAATTATCGGGTATAGAACAATCTTAAACAAAGGAGGATTGACCTTAATTTTATCTTACAATAGACTGTATCCGCGCATAAAGCCATCGTATTTCTATAACATGCTTTGATGCAATATTTTGTGGAATACATAAGTCAAATACTTTTGTTAAGCTTATCTTTTATATTATCTTTATGTTAACCTAATTAAACTTATTATGATGCGAGCATCTTGCCACACCAATAAGAATAATGATGATTTGACAACCCTTTTTGAAACCATGGACTTAGGTGTAGTATACCAAGATAGTGAAGGGAACATCACAAGAGCCAATCCTGCTGCTGAGAAAATTCTTGGACTTACTTTAAATCAAATGTTGGGTAGGACTTCAATGCATCCTGAGTGGAGAACTGTTGATGAGAATGGAAAAGATCTTCCTGGAGAAAAACATGCCGCAATGGTTGCATTGCGTACTAAAAAGAAGGTAAAGAATTCCACCATGGGTGTTTATAATCCCAAATTGAAGGATTATGTATGGATATTGGTTAATTCTGTACCGCAGTTTCATAAAGGGGATAAAAAACCCTATCAGGTATTTACGACCTTTTCGGATATTACACTTCAAAAACAAAAAGAGCAAGAAGTTTCAGATAGTGAATATAAATTTAAATTATTAGCTGATAATACAACGGATTGGGAATACTGGATTGATGAAAACGGAAAATTTATTTATTTATCTCCAGCATGTGAAGCTATTACTGGATACTCTAAAGAAGTATGTCAGAAAAACCCCAAAATTCTTCAAGATATTGTCCTTCCTGAACATTCAGAATTTGTTAAGAATCATTATAAAAATAGTGGAATACATAAAGATGATGCGACCTTTGAACTTAAGATAAAGCATAAAGATGGAAGTACCCGATGGGTTGAACACAGCTGCTCAAAGGTTATCGACGAAAATGGAATATATCGTGGCAGACATGGTACTAATCGTGATTTAACCGAACGAAAAATTGCTGAATATAAGCTGCAAAAAAATGAAGAAAAATTTCGCAATCTATATTCAAATTCTCCGTTTGGTATTATGATTTGTAAATTATTAAGAGATAGCGAAGGAAATATTATAGACTTTATTCATGTAGAAGGAAATCCTTCCATTGAAACCCAAACAGGATTTAAGTTAAATGATCTACTTGGGAAAAAATCATCAGAAATAGTTGGTGATGAAATAGCAAAAGATTTAACAAAAAAGTATGGCGATGTTGTGACCAAGAATCAGCCAATTAGTTTTGAACAGTATTTTGATATTTATAATCGAACCCTAAACGTTAATGCCTTTGCATTTTATGGAGATTTTTTTATTATCAATTTCATTGATATTTCAAAACGCAAAAAGGTTGAAAATGAACTAAAGGCAGCCAAAGAAAAAGCCGAACAAAACAAAGCAAAATTAGATTCTGCATTAGATAGCATGTCTGATGCAATTTTTATTTCAGATGAAAAAGGGCATTTTATCGACTTTAATGAAGCATTTGCAACTTTTCACAAATTTAATAATAAGGCTGAGTGCGCAAAAACACTTATTGAGTACCCTTTATTTTTGAACGTTTATGATCTTAGTGGTGAAATTTTACCTGTTGAAATGTGGGTGGTTTCTAGAGCATTAAGGGGTGAAAAGGGTACAAATGAAATTTACACACTTGAACTTAAAGATACTGGTGAGAAATGGATGGGAAGTTATAATTATGCTCCGATCCGTAATAACATCGGAGAAATCGTTGGAAGTGTTGTTAGTGCCCGTGATGTAACTGAAAAAATTAAGATTGAAGAAGAACTGGTAAAAGCCAAAGAAAGAGCAGAAGCCAGCGAAGCCAGGTTACTGGATTCACAAGCTGCAGCAAAATTGGGTAGCTGGCAAACAGACTTGTCAGATTTAAAAGTATATTGGACGAATGAGATATTTAATATTTTTGAGATTGACCCAAAAACCTTTCAGCCAACTCATCAAGCGTTTTTAGAATTTGTACACCCTGAAGACAGACAGAGTGTAGATGACGCATTTGTCAATTCACTAAACACTGATGAATACAATTCAGTCAAACATCGTATAATTACTGCAAAAGGAACAACTAAGTTTGTTGAAGAGCGATGGCGAAGTATTAAGAATGAACAGGGTGATCCGATTATTGCGATAGGGACATGCCTGGATATTACAGAACAAAAGAAAGCAGAAGATGAGTTAATCATTGCCAAAGAAAAAGCAGAAGAATCAGATCGTCTAAAGTCAGCATTTCTTGCCAATATGAGTCATGAGATTCGTACCCCAATGAATGGAATCCTTGGATTTACCGATCTATTAAAAGAAGCAAATTTGACAGGTGACGAACGCCAAAAGTATATTGATGTGATTGAGAAAAGTGGTGATCGGATGTTAAATACAATTAATGACATTATCGATTTTTCAAGAATTGAATCGGGGGAAGTAGTTGCTCATTTCAAACCTACAAATATCAATACTCAATTAGAGGCTCTTTATGATTTTTTCAAACCCGAAGCTGAAAAGAAAAACATTAAGCTGTGCCTTGAACCAGGATTAGATGACAATTCAGCTAATATCCTGACTGATCCTGAGAAATTTGATGCCATATTTACCAATTTAATAAAAAATGCTTTAAAATTTACACCTAAGGGTTTCATAGAATTTGGTTATACCCTCAAAGGAGAAATTGTACACTTTTATGTTAAAGATTCGGGTTTGGGTATTGACTCTTATAAACGAGAGAAAATATTTGAACGGTTTATTCAGGAAGATGATTCGCATACACGGGTTCAGCAAGGCTCAGGATTAGGACTTTCAATCGTTAAAGCCTATGTTGAATTACTTGAAGGAAAGATATGGGTTGAATCTGTAAAAGAAGAAGGTAGCATCTTCCATTTTACAATTCCATATCAAACAATTAAAGAAGGCTCATCAACTAAGGTAACCGATGGAAGAAACACAATGGATAAGAAAAATAGTTATACAAACAAGACTGTTTTAATTGTAGAAGATGATGAGACAAGTTATGAATACCTGGAGGCAGTAATTAAAAACTTTGGGGTCGACAACATAATCCTGGCAAGAAATGGCAAAGAGGCTGTAAAGCAATGTATAGAAAATCCCAATATCGATTTAGTACTTATGGATATAAATATGCCGCTTATGAATGGCTATGAAGCCACCAGAGCCATTAAAGCTATTAGGTCTGATTTGTCTGTCATTGCCCAAACGGCCTATACACTTTCCGGTGACCAAGAAAAATCAATTGAAGCAGGCTGTGATGACTATATTACAAAGCCTGTGAAGAAGGAGGAGTTGCTTGATAAGATGGAGAAATTTCTTAGTTAAGTTTTCTTTGGAAACTTTTTATGCAATTACCTCATACAAAGATTAAACATGGTTTAGCCTTTTTTTAAAATCTCATATTCAAAGCTTTAACTTAAGTGAAGTTTTAGATATAAAGTCAAACAAAAGAATAAGTTTTGACAATTCGCCCGTTTCTTGCCAGAAAATTCTGAATAATTTGATCAAATGTTTATCAGTCAGTGAAGCGTTTGAGGTAAATAAACCTGTTAGAAGGAGGAAATGACCATTAAAAAAATAAGGCTCGTTTTTTTATTTAGTTTGACTGTCAAAGTTGTCATACAAAGCAACATAATATTTAAAAAACCAACTTAACTTTTTTCTAATCTAGTTTGCTTCTTTTATAGCTTACAAGCTGGGTTAATGCGACAGAACTCTAGTGGTGCTATTTGTTAAAAATAGGCATATTACCTAAATATCAAATAAATATATATTTGTAAGTTTATCTTTTCTGTTAAAAATCAACTAAAAATATATTATTCAAACCGATTGTCTATCAATAATTGAAAACAAAAAAAGTATTTGTTGTTGGTTGCAATAATTATAATAAATCTGATTAAATAGAAAATTACTGAATTTTTAAATATGAAAGGTAAAAAACCCACCTATAAGGAATTAGCAAATCGAGTTTTAGAACTCGAATCAACATTAACCAAAACACAATGGTTATACAAAAAAGAAAATGTGAATGGAACAGAACCTTATGTTCCGTTTTACGGTGATGTAACTAAGCTCAATATCGAGCGAACCATATTGGATAGTGTTGGGAAAGAAAATTTAAAAATTCTGACTTCTGAATTAATGGATTTATTGGATACTTCGGTGGCTATTTACGAAAAAAACGGCGATTATGCGTTTGGCGTTTTTAATTCAGGTTGGTGTCAACTTTTGGATGCTTCATCACGAAAACTGTGCAATACCGATGATAATAAAATAGCATTGAATTGTGGTAAATGGATATGTCATGAAGATTGCTGGAACAACTCTGCTAAAGCAGCTATATTATCTAAACAACCTACGGATATTGATTGCGTTGGAGGAATAAAACTTTATGGGGAACCAATTTTTGTAGAAAATGAGGTGGTCGGAGCTATAAATATTGGATATGGGAATCCACCAACAGATGATAAAACTCTAAAAGAGATAGCAGAAAAATACCATATTGATATTGAAGCTCTAAAAGAAATAGCTTATGCTTATAACCCTAGGCCTAATTTCATCTTTGAGGTTGCTAAAAAACGATTGAGTTCCATTGCTAAACTAATTGGAGAGATTATTACCAACAAACAAAAAGAGGGCTTATTCCAAGCAAAGAGTTATCAATATCTTACTCTTATTGAATCTTCTCCTATCATAATAGTGAGCCATAAGCTGGATGGTACTATTACTTATATAAATAAAATTGGAGCTGAATTTCTTAATATTGACCCGAAAATCGTAATCGGGAAGAACATTAACACCATTCTTAACATAAAAGAAGTAGAATATCAAAAAAATCTTAAGCTTTTGCTTAGCAATGAAAACAAGTTCTATAAAACAGAAGAACATTATGAGATAAATGGTAAAACAAGAATTGTGGAGATTACTGGTACACCAATTTTTGATAAAAATGTAATTAAGGAAGTTTTGGTTCAGGCTTCTGATATTACTGAAAGTAAATTAGCTGAAAACACATTAAAAGAGAGCGAAAACAAACTGAAATACATTGTTGAAAACAGCACCAATGTATTCTATTCACATACGATCGATCATAAGATTACCTATATCAGTCCTAAAATATGCGAAATATTAGGGTATCAGCTCAATGAATTGATGAAGGATTGGACATCATTTATTACTGATAATCCAATAAATGAACAAGGATTAGAATTAACTGAAAAAGCAATTAAAACCGGGAAACGGCAACCCACTTATTTGCTTGAGCTAAGGCATAAAAGTGGTAAGAAGATTATTGTAGAAGTTAGAGAGGAACCGATTATTGAAAATGGGGAAGTTACATCAATTGTGGGCTCTCTTACTGATATTACCGATCGCTTAGATGCAGAAAAAGTATTGAGAAAAAACCAAATAGAATTTGATGCTTTGATGTCGAACTCACCTGTTTGTACAAAAAAACTTGATCTGGATTTTAACTTGCAATTTATAAGCATGGCGGGAATTGAACAGCTTAAAATTGAGGATGTAAATGAATTTTACAATGCGCCCTATCCGTTCTATTTTTTCCCTGAAACTTTTAAAAAACAAATGAGCTATGCTTTGAAAGAAGTTACGCAAACGGGTAAAACGAAGCTAATTGATGGTATTCTAACAGATACAGAAGGAAATAAGATGTGGTACAACCACATTTTGGTACCCATTAAAAATAGTGAGAACCAACTGGATTGTATTTTTGTTTTATCAACTGATATTTCAGGCCGCAAAAAAGCAGAACAGGAAAGGGTAGAACTTATTGATTTAAATAATATAATTTTTGATAAATCACCTATTGGAATGGGGATATACAACAAAGATGGACAGTGTATCCGCACAAACGATTATAGTGCTGAAATCGTTGGGGCAACTAAGAATCAGTTACTGCAACAGAATTTTCATCAAATAGAATCTTGGAAAAATTCAGGTTTATACGATAAAGCCATATCTGCATTAAATAATTTCCAGACAGAATACCTTACAATTAATTTAACTTCTACATTTAATAAAAATCTTTGGCTAAATTGTAAACTTACTCCTTTTGTATCCTTAGGAGATACATACTTAATGCTTAATTACGAAGATATTACAGAACGAAAACAAAAAGAGGAAAAGTTAGCTGAAAGCAACGAAAGACTTAATTTGTCGCTTGAAATAAATCATGCCACGGTATTTGAAGATAATCTGGAAACTGGAGAGATGTTCTGTACACCGGAAATGTTTCAACACTTTGGGTATGAAACAAAAGAGATTCCTACTACCATCGAAGCATATATGAAAATGCTGCACCCTGATGATATCTCGATCGTAATGAAATCATTAAATGAACATTTGGAGGGAACTAAACCTGATTTTTTTGCTGAGTATCGTATTCTAGATAAAGCTGGTAATTGGCAGTGGATTGATGGAAAAGGGAAAGTTGTATCAAGTGATACAAATAATAAGCCCAAAATACTTATTGGGATTTCAAGGGATATAAATAAAAGTAAAATAGCAGAACAAGAATTAATAAAAGCTAAAGAAAAAGCAGAAGAATCAGATCGTCTAAAGTCAGCATTTCTTGCCAATATGAGCCATGAGATTCGTACCCCCATGAATGGAATTCTTGGATTTACGGATCTATTAAAAGAAGCAAATTTGACAGGTGACGAACGCCAAAATTATATTGATGTGATTGAGAAAAGTGGTGATCGGATGTTAAATACAATTAATGACATTATCGATTTTTCAAGAATTGAATCGGGGGAAGTCATTACCCATATCAAACCTACAAATATCAATACTCAATTAGAGTCTCTTTATGATTTTTTTAAACCCGAAGCTGAAAAGAAAAACATTAAACTGTGCCTTGAACCAGGATTAGATGAAAATTCAGCTAATATCCTGACAGATCCTGAGAAATTTGATGCCATATTTACCAATCTAATAAAAAATGCTTTAAAATTTACACCTAATGGTTTCATAGAATGTGGGTATACTCTCAAGGGAGGAATATTACACTTTTATGTTAAAGATTCGGGTTTGGGTATTGACTCTTCTAAACGAGAGAAAATTTTTGAAAGATTTATTCAGGAAGATGATTCGCATACGCGGGTTCAGCAAGGCTCAGGATTAGGACTCTCAATAGTTAAAGCCTATGTTGAGTTACTTGAAGGAAAGATATGGGTTGAGTCTGTAAAAGAAGAAGGCAGCGCCTTCCATTTTACAATTCCTTATCAGCCGGCTAAAAAGGGTTTATCAGGCAATGAAACAAATGATAAAGAATCAGAGGCAATAATAAATAATTTCATAAATAAGACCATCTTAATTGTAGAAGATGATGAGTCGAGTTATGAATACCTGAAGGTAGTAATTAAAAATTATGGGGTTGTTAATATTGTCCTGGCAAAAAATGGTGAAGAATCAATTAAGCAGTGCAAGGAAAACCCAGCTATTGATTTGGTTTTAATGGATATAAACATGCCAGTGATGAACGGCTATGAAGCTACCAAGGCCATCAAAGCTTTAAGATCCGATCTTCCCATCATCGCCCAAACGGCTTATGCCATTGCTGGGGATCGTGAAAAATCATTAAAAGCAGGCTGTGATGACTATATTACAAAGCCTGTGAAGAAGGAGGAGTTGCTTGATAAGATGGAGAAATTTCTCAGTTAAATTTTTCACGCAGTTTCCTCACACAAAAATAAAAAGGACTAAGATAAAAACCTAAGCCCTTGATAATAAAGTAGCGAGATCGAGAATTAGCTTTGCTGATTCTGCGTTGGGGAGGGCTAAATCAAAACCCCTTATTACTTCGTAATAGGTTCTTTTATATTTTAGTTCGTTATCAAGCAAGCTTGAACTCCTAAAAAATAAAAGCCCCAACACTAAAGTGTCAGGGTATTTGGTGTAGCGAGATCGAGAATTGAACTCGAGACCTCCGGGTTATGAATCCGACGCTCTAACCAACTGAGCTACCTCGCCGTTATTTGCGTTTGCAAAAATATGAAAATATTGGTTTCTACAAACTCATTTTTGAGTTTATTTTATAATTCTGTAATTGTTTCTCCATAGATCACCCCGCGTTCATCCAATCCATCCAGTAAAAAGTCAACACAATCAGCTTTTTGTCCTATATGCTCAGGTGCCGAAACGCCCGTTTTGGTATACAAACCTTTGGCTAACATTCTTACGGCCATAGTGGCGGTATAACCTGTTGTGCGTGCCATAGAGTGGGTTTTCGTCTCAGGATCATAATAATCCAAAAGATCATAGGTGTATCTTAACCTCTTTCCATCCTTTATTCCTTCAACAATTACTTGCATAATTGTTAAATCTTCTTCTCCCTCTTTTAATTCCCACTTAGGAAATAAAAGTTTAGCTGTTAAATCAATCGGGCTTACCATTACCCCATTCATTTCAATTTCATCCTTATCAAAGAATCCGGTTTCGCGCAGCACTTTCATTTTTTCGATATGACCAGGATACCGAAGAGTTTTCTCGATCATATTAGGAGCTTTAATTGTTTTAGCGAGGCTTCTTAGACCGTCACTATTGAATGCTTCTAAAGTTCCAATGCCTTCAAAATTTAAGAATTCAGGGTCAGACAGAGCAGGTTTTATTACCTCTTTGCCATTTTCAATGTAGCGCGCAGGTCGGGTATATTCTTCAATTACATCGATGGGTGAAAAAACAGCTTTATATTCATAGGGCCATTCTCTCACAACAGGTAAGCCTCCTACATAAGTAATTGCTTTTTCCGTTTGATCTAAATAATGATCAACATAACCAATTAAAACATTACTCATACCTGGTGCAACCCCAATATCTGAAATGGCGATCACTCCCTTTGATTTTGCCAATTCATCCAAGGTGAAAAGATCTTCAGGAAAAAAAGCAATGTCAATTACATTTTTTCCTGCTTCGATAATGGTTTTTAAGGTTTGATATCCCATAAAACCTGGAACAGCACTTACGACCAAATCAAAAGACGATAAGAGTCGGGTTAGTCGTTCTTTGACAGAAAGATCAGCTTGTAAAGTTTTAATGTTTTCATTTAAGGCAAGTTTTGACAAATTGGTTTCAGAGATATCTGCAACCGTTACATTAAACTGTTTGTCTTTAGCCAGGTCAATGGCCATGGGTGCTCCAACCAATCCGGCGCCTAATACAATTACATTCATTTGGGTTTCGTTTTAGTGGTTAATCGATTTAATTGTGAGAGTATTACCCCTAAAATTACAACAATCATCCCGAATATCTTAAAAAATGGAAAATCTTCTGCAAGAATAAAGAAAGAAAAGATGGCTGTGAAAACAGGAATGAGGTTATTGTACATGCTTCCTTTACTGATTCCGATTTTTCGTACAACCTCAGCATATAAAATATAAGCTACAGTTGATGATAAAAGGGCCAGTGAAAGCAAAGAAATCACCAGCTCAGTGTTCAACTCAACTTTTATAAAACTTTGGAAGTTGAACCCAAGAAAAAACGGCAGAAAATAAATAGATGCCAGTGTATTTTGGTAGGTGATGATTGTTATTGAAGAATAATGATTGGTTAGTTTTTTGAGCATTATGCCATAAATTACCGCAGCAAATACTGCAATAAATAAAAGTATAATTCCCCTGGGATTTTCGTTAAATTGGAAATCTTTGTTAATCAGCATGATTAAGATGCCACTAAAAGAAACAATGATTCCTATAATATTAACCCATGTAATTCGCTCTTTAAGACTAAAGTAGGCCAGAAGGGGTGTGAATAATGGAATGGTTGAAGTAATTACTGCTCCTGTAGTTGAACTTACCATTTTCAATCCATTAGCTTCGAGTAAGAATACCAAAAAAGGATTAAACATGGCAGAAAGGGCAAATAATTTATAATGCTCTTTTTGAATTTTTTGTGGTTTTTTAAAAAACTTAATAAACAGAAACAGGATGATGGCCGAAAGGGAAGTCCTTAAGAATACCGCTGTAAGAGGTTCATAATACTTTAAAACAATTTTGGTCCATACATAAACAAGGCCCCAAAGAGCCATGGAAATGATTGCCATTAGGTGTATTGATGATTTTATTTCTTTCAACTGATGGGCTTTTTATTTTTCCCGAGCTTGTTAATTTGTGATAATACAACACCCAAAATAACGATAATCATTCCCAATATTTTTGAGAATGGAAATTCTTCTGCCAGAATAAAATAAGAGAACAGGGCTGTAAATCCCGGAATTAAGTTGGTATACATATTCCCTTTACTGATGCCAATTTTTCTGACCACATTTGTATAAAGAATATAGGCTATTGACGATGCAAAAATAGCCAGTAGAAGAATGGACGATATAAGTTCAGTATTAGGTTGAACCTGAATAAACTGATCAAATTCGAAAAATAAAAATAAAGGCAGAAAGTAAATAGCTCCGATGGCGTTTTGGTAGGTAATAATGGTGAGTGAAGAATAATGATTCGTTAATTTCTTCAATAATATACCATAGATAACAGCTGCAATTACGGCTCCGAATAGAAATGAAATTCCCAATGGGTTCTCATTAAATTTGAATTCATCATTAAAAAGCATCAGTAAAATTCCTGAAAAGGAAACGAGTATGCCAATAAAATTGATGAGTGAAAGCCTTTCTTTTAAGCTAAAGTAGGCTGCAATAGGTGTAAATACAGGAATGGTTGAAATGATAACAGCACTAATGGTTGAAGATACCAGATTTAATCCAAAGCTTTCTCCCAGAAAGTAAAGAAAAGGATTGAATAAGGCAGAGACGATAAATAGACGATAATGTTCTTTCTTTATCTTCCTTGGTGATCTGAATAGATGAATGAAAATAAAGAGGATTAAGGACGAAATTAGAAGTCGGAGAAAAACAGTTGTTAAAGGTTCGTAGTATTTGAACACGATCTTAGTCCAAATGTAGGAGAGACCCCACAAAAGCATGGAAATGATTGCAATTAAATGAATGGAGTAATTTTCTTTTCTCAATTTTAATATTTTATGATCGTCCCTCTTCTTTTAAAATTCTGGTGTGGTGTTTAAGCGTGCGTAGAACCAAAGCATAGATAAATGTTGCTAAAAGTATTTTGTAGGATAAACGGTTGATGTCGAAATTGTTGGTTTGAAAGAAGAACCTCAAATTATCAACGAAAGTAAAACTAAATACGGTTGCTAATATTCCGGTGTACTCTCTTCTGATAACTGTTAAAATAGAAAAAGGTGTTGTACTCTTGTTGTATTTACTAAATGCAGGAATGAAGGCGGGTACTTTCATTGACCAATCTAAATAATTCTGTCCAAACTTGCGTTCCAAAAATCGTTCTTCGGCAAACATAATTCTTTCATAATAAATCCAAAAGGCCAAAGAAACTGCTACTACATAATAAATATTGAAGGTGAATATCACTATCCCGATCCACATCAAATAATTACCAACATAAAGTGGATGGCGAACGCAGGCATAAATTCCTGTGGTATTCAAAACGTCGGCTATTTGCTCACTGGTATTTCTACCTGAAGTCCCTTTGGGAGTGGTTCCGATGGCATATCCTCTAAATAGAAATCCTAATAAACTGATAGCTGCAGCAAAGTAAGTAAGAATTATATACTGTTGTTCTGTTAAAATTGTCGTATCTGTGAAATAAATGACAGGAACAGCAAAGATAAAAAGTACTACCGGAATTTGTCCGCGATATTTAAACAGTGTATTACCACTCTTTTCGAATGAATGAAGAAGTGCCATGATTTAGTTTATAAGGTTTTAAAGCTTTGCGCAAAAGTATTGAAATTTTGAATGTCGAAGAATAAAAATATGAATGAATTAAATGGGGAACTTATTTAGACTTAAATCTTAATTAATCCAAATTTGAGCTTAACTTTACTTGAAAAGAAACCAAAAAATTTTGTATTAAAAGTGTAACACTAAAAGATAATTGATGTCTTTAGATAAAAACAACACTGAATTGGGCAAAAAAGTCAAAAATATACATGAAGAGTTAATCAATGCATGTTTGCTTGGTGACCAAAAGGCGCAACTCAAAATTTACAAATTATATTATAAAGCGATGTACAATACTGCAAATCGAATTCTAAACCACCAGATGGAAGCAGAAGATGTGATGCAGGAGGCTTTTTTAGATGCATTTCAAAAAATTTACCAGTATGATCAATCGGCAACATTTGGATCCTGGTTAAAACGCATTGTTATCAATAAATCACTCGACAGGCTAAAAAAGATTAAAAAAGAATTTTCGTTTGATGAGCTTAAAAATGAAATTGTTGCCGTTGAAGAAGAGGATTATTTCGAAGTGCTTTCAATGAAAATTGAAGCCATCCGAGCAGGAATGAAAAAACTAAATGATGGATATCGTGTAATTCTTTCGCTTTATTTACTAGAGGGTTACGATCATCAGGAAATCTCTGAAATACTGGGGATTAGTTATAGTGCGGTTAGGACGAGATATTCAAGAGCCCGTCAAAGACTTCTTCAAAACATCAAACAATATTCACTTTCTGACAGTGTCAGTTTAAATTAATAGGAGGGTAATTCTATGTCAATATTAGAACAAAGGATCACAAAAAATAAAGAGCTCTTCGATATCGATGAACCTAATGATGGCCATTTTGATCGATTTCAGGATAAATTAAAAAAGATTCATAAACCGGAAAAAAAGAGCTCTCGAAGAATTTATTTTAGCACCCTCAGAGTTGCTGCATCGGTTTTAATTGTAATGGCAATTTCATTCTCACTTTATTTATACAATAACGGAACCAGCAGCTTATTTGCTGCCGAGATTGATCCCGAATTGGCTGAAGTAAATGATTATTATGCAAGTGTTACTGAACAGAAATTGGCTCAAATTGAGGAGCTAAGTGGAAGTGATGAAGAAGCAGCACTCCTTAAAGAAAGTGCTTTAGAGAGTGTAGTTACTATTGAAGCTCAAACCAAAGAACTTGAGGAAGAATACATTAATAGCAATAAGGATAGCCGCGTATTTGGAGCCATTGTCAATAATTACCGATTGCTGGCCATGGCGCTTGATAAGGTAATCGACAATATGAACGATATCCAGGAAAAGAAAAGTGGAATTTTATAAAAGGATGAATGATGAAGAAAATTAAACTCATAACAACAGCTTTATTTTTGCTGGTAGCATTTTCACTACAAGCAAAAGAAACTTTCACTTCTACTTTTAAAAAAGAGTTTGAAGTGAACAGAAATGCAACCGTAAAAATTAATAACACCTTTGGTGATGTTCAGTGTTATAACTGGGATAAAAATGAAGTAAGCATTGAAGTTCTGGTTGAAGTGACGGCCGCTGATAAGAGAGCTGCAGATAAGGTATTTGACCGGATTTCGGTTGAAATTTCAGGAGATAAAAACCTGGTTACAGAAAGAACCAGAGTTAATAATCTAAAAGGTAGAGATGTAAAGTTCAACATCATTGTTAATGTGTATTTGCCCGAATCTTTAAATGTTGATTTTACAAATCGATTTGGGAGTATTTTCCTTGGTATTGTTAAAGGTAAAGCTAAAGTATCGCAATCATTCGGAACCCTTCAAATAACAGAATTGCAAAATGAAAACAATGATCTTCGTGTGGAGCACGGAAGTTTAAGAGCTGGAAATATTAATGAGGCGATGATTGATATCAGTCATTCAAATTTGAGTATTGAAAAAGCCAATAGCCTGGATATGGATTCACAATTTACCGAACTGGTTATCGAGAAACTTGATCAGTTGGTTGTAAATGCCAATTTTGGAAGCCTCGAAGTTGATAAGGTTGGAACTGTAAGAGGAGATTTTAGTGGAACAGGAGTTGAAATAGATTATTTAATGAAATTTTTCGAAGCCAAGATTAATTTGGGAAGTTTGAGTATTGACAGAATTTCTCGAAATTTTTCGGAAGTAGACATTGATGGAAAACATGCGTCAATTGAACTTGGACTTGAGAGTAATAGTAATTTCTCATTCGATTTGGAAACAAGATTTGCAGGGGTTTACCTACCTTCTGAATTTGAAATGACCAAGGAAAAATTGGGTTTTAATTCTTACAGATATAACGGATATTTTGGAGATAAAAATGGGCAATCGCTCATCAAAATAGAATCGGAATTCGGAGCTATAGAAATAAATTAAATTATAAATAAAAACAAAAAAAATGAAAGCAATTAAAAAACTTGGAATCGTCTTTTTGATGACTGCTTTGGTGGCAGTATTACCAAGCTCATCTTATGCTAAAAAGTATATTCGCGGAAATGGCAATCTTGAAAAAGAAACCAGAAACATCTCTTCGTTTGATGCCATTGATGTGAGTAGCGCTTTTGAGATTTATCTGACTCAGGGTAATTCTGAATCACTGGTTATTGAAGCTGACGATAATTTATTGGATCTAATCATTACAGAAGTTAAAAGTGGAACCTTAAAGATTTATGTGAAGGGAAATGTGCGCAATGTTAAAGACATGAAAGCTTTTATCAGCTTTAAAATGTTGGATAAAATTGAATTAAGCGGAGCATGCGATTTATTTGGTGAAAATACTTTTAAATTCAATGATATTGATATTGAATCAAGTGGAGCTTCTGATATGGAAATGACTTTTACAGCTGATAAAGTGTATTTGGATTTAAGTGGTGCTTCTGAAGTAGAATTTGTAGGAAGTGCCGATGTTTTAACTGTAGATGTTTCGGGAGCGGCCGATATTCATGCCCAGGAATTTGAAGTAAGAAAGTGTACCATTGATGCCTCAGGCGCAAGTACCATTAAAGTTTTTGCAACCGACGAATTGAGTGTGGATGCTTCAGGTGCTTCAACTGTTCGTTATAAAGGTAAGCCATCAATCAATATGGATTCTTCAGGTGCTTCAAGTATTCGAAGATATTAAATGGTTTGATAATAAATACGGTAAAAAAATCTGTTGGCTATTCGTCAGCAGATTTTTTTTGTATCATTTCCAGAAATTTTTGCTCACTAATAATGGGAATCTCGAGTTTTGCAGCTTTGGCCAATTTAGCAGGACCCATATTTTCTCCAGCCAAAACGAAACTCGTTTTTTTTGAAATAGAACCAATATTTTTGCCCCCATGCACCCGAATCAATTCTTTAATTTCATCCCGACTAAAATGCTCAAAAACACCGCTTACCACAAAAGATTTTCCTTCCAGTATGTTTGAAAGTATGGAATTGTCTTTTGAAGCAGTAAAGTTTAAACCAGCTTCTTTTAATTGGTTGATTAGTTCAATGTTTTCAGGGTTAGAGAAATGCTCGATGAGTGATAAAGCAATTTTATCGCCTATGTCTTCAACTGCTATTAAACTGTCGTAGTCTGCAGCAATTATATCATCAATGTTTTTAAAATGTGTTGCTAAAGTTTTTGCTACCGTCTGGCCAATAAACCGAATCCCCAGGGCAAATAACACCCTCTCGAATGGAGTCTTCTTAGAGTCGGAGATTCCTTTCAGAATGTTCTGAGTTGTTTTTTCTTTAAAGCTTATTTTACGTTCTTTCTTGCCTTCCTGAGCAGGAAAAGTTTTCTCTAATCCAAGCAGTTTGTCGTAAGTAAGTTGGTATAAATCGCTTATTTTATGAATCAGCTGATGATCATACAAGATTTCAATTTTACCTTCACCCAGGCTATCAATATTCATGGCCTTACGACTGATAAAATGCTCGAGTTTCCCTTTAATTTGCGGAGGGCATTGGGTATAATTGGGGCAATAATGATTAGCTTCTCCTTCTTTTCGAACCAATTCTGCTTTGCATTCAGGGCAATGGGTAATATACTCAACGGGTACTGAATCAGTTTTCCGTTTATCTAAGTTAACTTTTACAATTTTAGGGATGATTTCTCCTCCTTTTTCAATGTAAACCATGTCGCCAACTCTTACATCAAGCTGCTCAATAATATCGGCATTGTGCAGAGATGCTCTTTTGACAATTGTGCCTAGTAGTAATACAGGACGTAAGTTAGCAACCGGAGTAATGGAACCTGTTCGGCCTACCTGATAATCAATGGAAAGTAATTCGGTTAAGGCCCTTTCGGTTTTAAACTTATAGGAAATAGCCCAACGAGGTGATTTTGCGGTAAAACCCAATTGCTTTTGATGTTGCAAGGAGTTAACTTTTATTACAGCTCCATCAATATCGAAAGGCAAATTTTCACGGGCATGATCCCAATCGTGAATAAATTCAAATATTTCGTTAATGTTTTTGCAGATGGCAATATTATTGGAGATTTTGAAACCCCAGTTTTTTGCAGCCAATAAGTTTTCGTAATGGGTTTGATGTGGTAATTTTTCACCGTACATTAAATATAAAAAGCAGTCGAGTGGTCGTTTTGCAACAATCGAAGAATCCTGCATTTTGAGGGTTCCAGAAGCTGCATTACGAGGATTTGCGAAGGCACTTTCCCCGATATCGATGCGTTCTTCGTTGAGCTTTTTAAATCCGGCATGAGGGTAAAAAATTTCTCCTCTGATTTCAAAGTTCTTAGGGTAATCTCCCTTTAGTTTTAGCGGAATCGATTTGATGGTTTTAACATTCGCTGTTACGTCATCGCCCTTACTTCCATCACCTCGTGTAACTGCTTGCGTTAAAATTCCATCTGTATAGGTTAATCCAATTGCAACACCATCAAACTTTAACTCACAAACATATTCAAAGTCATCGTTAAGTAGTTTTTTTACCCGCTGATCAAATTCAGTAATATCTGCTTCTGAATAAGTATTCCCCAGTGATAGCATGGGGTATTTATGGGTTATTTGCCTGAATTCTTTGGTGATGTCGCCACCTACTCTTTGTGTAGGAGATTCGGGGCTCTTAAATTCGGGGAAATCTTTTTCAAGTTGAATTAACTCTGCCAACAACATGTCGAAATCAAAATCAGCTATGCTTGGTTGAGATAAAACATAGTATCGATGATTATGTTCATTGATTTCTGTCGAGAGTTTTTCAATCTTATTTTTAGCTTCTTCGCGGGTCATTTTGTTTGTCTGTTATTACAAATATAGCATAAAAAAAGCCCCGAATTTCGGAGCTTTTTTTAAATTTTTTGGATCAGATTATCTGGAAACAATTTTCTTCCAATTCACGTCCCTTGGGTTGATACACATTACTGGAATCTGTGAAGTGTTGAAAATGATATCTTCATCATAACTTCCTAAGATAAAGCTACTCAGGCCTTTTGAAGGATTGGTCATGATCATGATCAACTCAGAGTTAATTTCGGTTGCATAATCCACAACTTGTTTCTCAAAATTGCCTGATTTTTCAGCAACTTTCACACTGTATTCAATGCCTTTTTCTTCAAAATGCTTGGTGATGGAAGAAACTGATTTATTAATGGCTTCCGTATTTAATTGATAAATATGGATTTTTGCTTTGAACTCATTGCTGATGTATTGTGCCCATTGCGTTTTTTCCCATGGTCCGTAATCACTGGTAATAGGTAAAACTATGTCTTTGAAGGTGTTTTCGAAAGGTCTTTTTTGAACAATAATTACCGGAGATTCAGAACTTGTAACAACTTTGAGTGCGAAACTACCAGTAACTTTCTGAAGTCCTACTTTACCATGGGTACCCATGAAAAGTAAGCTTGCGCCAAGATCTTTTGCAACTTCTCCAATGGTTGTAAAGATACTTCCTTTTTTAACCATGGTTTCTACTTCAACACCAAATCTGCTTTTTACATCAGCAGCAATGTTGTTAAGTTTTTCTTCAGCAGTAGGATCGTTTCCTTCAGTAACATGAAGTAAACATACTTTGTAATTCAGCAATTTGGCTGATTTAGCAGCCATATCAATAGCATTGTTCCCAACTTCAGTAAAGTCTGTTGGTACTAATAAAATGTTGTTCATCTTTGGTTCCATGTAAGATCAAAATTTTATGGTAAATAATTTCTTTCACAAATATAGAAATATTTTGCAGAATTCATTCATTATAAAAGCTCATTTTATGAAGACAGTAGTTCTTTGATTTGACCGAGGTTTTGGAGCTTCTTTTTGCGTCTGGTTTGTATGGCACTTTTGGTAAAATACTGGTGCGAGCCTAAGAAATCTATTTGAAGATCGTACCATTCTTTTAATGAAAGTTTTTTAATATCGAGAACATTCCACTCTTGAAATAAACGTAAGGAAATCATAAAAAAGTCGTCTCTTCCCAAATAATCCAAATCTGCATCACATAATATTTGCTCCAAATAAGAAGATGCATTTTGAGGCAATTGTGTGGTCAAAATCATTTGTGATATTTGATCAATTTCTTTGGGTGTATAATCAAAATTTGGTAAAACTTCCTTCACTATTTTTATGGATGCTTCCTCATGTCCGATATAAGTCTGCATAATTCCAGAATCGTGAAAAACCGCAGCTGTTTTAACCAATTCTAATTCGTATTGTTCAATTCCTTCTTTTTGGGCAATAATAATTGCCGCATTCAATACATCTATGGTGTGTTCGATGCTGTGATACTCTAGACGGGGATCCAACTCCCGTTTCATTCTGCCAATTATGTATTCCTTTGCTCCAGTAAAATCCATAAGTCTGTTTAATTGTTCTACTTCTCGTTTATTACTTCAATTCCATCCCAGTCTTTCGGAATTCCATTGTCAATAAAACGCTGACATCTTGTTATATAAAGTTCTGCAGCCTTGTCTTTTTCATTAATTTTATGAACTTCTTTAAATAATTTTTTAGCTGCCAGTAAATCCTGGTTTTTATAATGTTGCAATGCCTTGCTAAATTTATCCTTGGTTTCGGTTTTAAGTTCTTTAATTCGTGGAGGTTCTCCATCAATTACTTCGAAAACGTAAACAGCTTCTCTTTTCCCTTTTACTTTTACAATGTCAACAAATCTGAAATTGTAATGACTTGGGTCGTTGAGCTTAATCAGGGTGTCTTCAGAAATGATGATTGAGCCTCCATAAATTTTTGTGAGACCTTCAATTCTGGAAGCCAGATTCACGGCATCTGAAATTACGGTTCCGTCCATTCTACCCTCTCCGCCAACAATCCCGAGCATTAAGTTGCCCGTGTGAATTCCAATTCCGCTATCTATAGGTGGTTTGCCAAATTGTCCCATTACCTGATTGAACTCCTGAAGTTTGATTCTCATTTCAATAGCAGCATTGATAGCATCTTCGGGGTTATCACTAAAAATTGCCATGATGGAATCTCCCATGTATTTGTCGATAAAACCATGGTTATTTCTGATGACAGGTTCCATATAACCCAGGTAATTATTCAAAAAATCAAAGTTTTCTTTGGGTGTCATCTCTTCTGAAATGGTGGTGAAACTACGAATATCGGAGAATAGAATCGTCATTTCTTTTTGAATTTGATCACCCAACTGAACATCCGCAATATTGTTTTTTCCTAAATATTCGATAAACTGTCGAGGCACAAAGCGTGAGTTGGCCTTGTTAATGCGCGAGATATTATTAAAGTAGTCTTTCAATTTCTGCGACATTTCATTAAAACCTTCGGTGAGTTCTCCAATCTCATCATTGGTTCGAACAATGCTGAATTGATTCAATTCTCCCTGACCGGTTAATTGCATGTTTGCTAAAAGCTCACGAACCGGACCAACAATTCCTTCTGTAGTCCATCTGGTTAATAGGAAAATATAGATGAATGAAGTGAAAATGCCTGTAAAAATACCAATCAGCATTAGTGTGCTATCCAGCATGTTTACATAACCCCAACCGTCAAATTCTAAAATATTGACATCACTTAACAAATTGAAATATTTACCATAAATAACCCGGAGTTGAGCATCTGTGAACTCATCAATTCCCAAATCTTTTATCGATGTAATACTTAAAAAGATATAGAAAACCACTACAATTAAAGGTAGCAAAGTGGTCATCCCACTAGTTACCCACAATCTATTTCTAATGTGCCCGATCTTAATTTTAAAGATTCTCTTTTTTAATTCTACGTCAGTAAAAACATGTTCAATGTATTTGATATGAACGCGGTGTTTTTGCCAATAATAGACGAATAATAGGGTGAGTATTGCAGCAATTAAAGAGATAAAGAAATATTGTACATGAAACCTGGCAATTAATTCATCGCTGCTATTGTTGAATAAAAGTGTAAATACGGTGTAAACCAAGCTAATAGCGTAAGGGAAAAGTAAGATTAAAGAGTTGATTGTAGGTGATTTTATCAAGAACTTTTTACAATACTGATGAAGTTTTTCTTGAATGGGTTTCCCGTTTCTTTTTTTCTTGAAGAATATTTTAAAGGGAAGGTTGTAGGCAAATCCTACCAGAAAACTTAAAAGAAGAAGTTTTGCCAACATCTCCATAATGAGTAGGAATTTATTGTCATTCTGAACCGGGCTTACACTGCTTAGATTGGTCTCTGGTATTTGCCTGGAAACTTGCTTATTTAAGATTGAATCAATGGCATTACTAATTGAATCAATAGAAGGATCTGTTAAGGATAGCTGGTCCGAAAATTCATCGTTATCCATAGATGATACAGGTGGTGTTTCATTTGGTTTAGACGAGTCCTGTTCAATAACGATGGCTGGAGATTCGGTTTGCACTCCGGTTCTAGGAAACCAATCAGGTGAGTATTTTAGAAAAAGAATTCCCACAATTGGCATAACCAAAAAAAAGTATAATGCAGTGGAGAAGAAATAGATCCTAAAACCATAATATTTTGGGATGCCTTTATTGTTTTTCTTCTTCATAAGTAGTTTCAGTATTAGCTATAAAAATGGATGATTATTAAGAAAGAATAAATTTAGGTAAATTCCTTTAATTAGTGGCTTACTTTTAGCACATAAAAAAGCCGGAACAAATTATTTTGCCCCGGTTTTATAATTTTAGTTGTTTAAATCTTATTCAGGTTTTGCCAATTCTTGCACTTCATCAAGTACACGCATGAGGTTTCCACCCCATATTTTCCTGATCTGTTCTTCAGTATAATCTCTTTTGACAAGCTCCAGCGTAATGTTTCCCATTTGGCTTACATCAAAACAGTCGCTAACTCCGCCACCTCCATCGAAATCGGTGCCAATCCCTACGTGATCAATACCTGCCACTTCAACTATGTGATCGATATGATCAACAACATCTGTTACATAAGCTAGTTTTCGTGGAAATAATTCATCCAGTGCATACCATTCTTTACGGGCAGCAGCCATTTGTTCGTCGGTAAGGTTGTCAAAGTCTTTGTATTTATTGCGCAATGCCATTTGTGCACTATCGCGCTCAGGTTGAGGCTCTGCCTCTTTAACGTATGAACTTAAAATACACATTTGGATTACACCGCCATTTTGGGCCAGTTTTTTGAGCATGTCGTCGGTCATGTTTCTGTTGTGATCACATAAGGCACGAGCACAGGAGTGAGAAGCAATGATGGGGGCTTTCGATAATTCAATCACATCATAAAAACTTTCATCAGAAGCATGTGATACATCAACCATAATACCCAATCGATTCATCTCTTTCACAACTTCTTCTCCGAATTCTGATAAACCGTGATAACCAGCTTTGTCGCCAGATGAATCACAAATATCATTGTTTTTTGTATGAACCAGCGTAATGTAACGGGCTCCCATATCATAATAATGCTGCACCAGCGAGATGTCATTTCCCAGCGGATAACCATTTTCAATTCCAATAAATAAAGCCCTTTTACCTTCTTTTTCAAGAGCCAAAGCTTGTTTTGAATTCAAAGCAATTCCTGCTTTGTCTGAATTTTGTTTAGCAATCTGATGAATGGATTCGATCAGTTTATCAACCCTTTCTTTAGCTTTTAAATGTGCTTCAGGGTTTCGTGGGCCCTGACCCAAAAATGCAGCCAGGAAAACACCATCCAATCCCCCTTTTTCCATTCTTGGAATATCAACTTTACTTCTGTTTTTGGAGCTATTGTCTTCTCCGAAATTGAAATCATCAGAGGTAAATCGCATGGGGGTGTCTGTATGTGAATCTACCGTGAAAACTTTGTTGTGAATGTAAGCAGCTTTTTCTTCGATACTATTAAACTTTGGTCTGTTGTCGCATGATTGTAATATAAATACGAACATAGCCAGGAGGATGGTAATTTTTTTCATCTTAAGGGTATAATTTAATAAATTCGTATGAATTCCCCGACCAATCGAGAAATTTGATAAAGTCTTTAAACGAAAGTACTAAAGTTGAAGTATTATCATTGGGGTGGAAACTAATATTTTCGACATGCTCCAGATTTTTATCGATGAATAAATGAACGTGGTTCTCAGCGTCGTTGATTAATCCAAAAGGTGAGACTGATCCGGCCATTAATCCTAAATATTTATCCAGTCTTTTAGCTGAAGCAAAACTGATTTTCCCTTGTTTTAAAATTTGCTCCAAATCTTTTATGACCATAGAATGACGATAATCAATCAATACCAAATAATGCTTATTGCCTTTGTGATTTCTAAAAAACAGGTTTTTACAGTGGGCAGATTCCAAATCAGCCCAATATTTTGAAGCTTCTTCAACCGTTGGCACCGGTGGGTGATTCGTAATTTTGTACTCAATGTTTAGGTCGGCCAACACCTTAAAAACTTTCTCTTTTCTGTTCATTAATGAAATCTTATAATTTGACGATAGGAAAATCAAATTTACAAAAGAAAGTCATAAACTCATCCATCACATAAACAAGAAACTGTTTTTGTTTAGATCAAAAAGTCATTCATATTTTAAAGTATCCACTGGATTAACTCTTGTTGTTTTTATCAATTGGAAACTGATTGCAATAAATGCAATTACAGTTATTAACATGGCCGATAAAACGAAAGATTCCCATCCGAGATTTACCCTGTAGGCAAAGTTTTCAAGCCATTTGTCCAATAAAAAATAGGAGATGGGTGCCGCGATGATATTTGACCAAATAATAAGTTTTAAATACTCCATTGAAAGTAAGGTAGAGATGCTTGACACTTTGGCTCCCAGTACTTTTCTGATTCCAATCTCCTTGGTTCTTTGTACCATACTTAAAGCGGCCAAAGCAAAAAGACCTAAGCTGGCAATAATAATGGCCAGGATTGCAAATATCCCTGCAGCATTTCCTGTTCTTTCATCATTGCTATATTGTCGGTTATAAAATTCATCCAGGATGAAATAATCAAAGGGGTTTCCGGTGAAAAACGTTTCCCATTTTTCTTGTAACTGACCTATCATTTGTTGGGGATTATCAGTTTTAATTTTGATGGAAAAGAATTGGTTATTGTTAGATGGAAGGTATAGAAATATGAGTGGAATGGTTGCTGTTTTTAATGAGAGTTGATTGTAATTGTTGATGACTCCAACGATGGGTCTGTTTTTGCCAGATATTCTTACCTTTCGGCCGATGGCCTCTTCAGCATTTTTAAATCCAAGATAGGGAACCGCATTTTGATTAATGATAACTGCCGAATCATCTGATCCAAAATCTTTCAAAAAATTTCGCCCGGCAAGCAACTCCAAATCAAATGTTGGGATGTAATCATGATCCATACCAATCATGTATATAACTTTTGTCTGATCGGATGTTTCTTCAACCTTACGAATGCCATTGGCCCAAAAAATTTCATCTCCGGGAACATTGGTTGATGCACTAAAATATTCTGTTTGAGAAAGATTGAGAACCTCATTTTTAAAAGTTATTGCTTTGGTACTGTATGATGAGTCAATAACTCCAGGTGCACGCAAAACAATGGTTTGGTCGATGTTCACTCCCAAATCCTGATTTTTCATAAACATGATTTGGTCATATACAGTCATGGTTCCCGTAATGAGAAAGATGGAAGCTGTAAACTGAAAAATAACCAAGGCTTTTCTGAGCAGCAAGCCTTTTTTATTACTTCCAAATTTGCCTTTTAAAACCAGGGTGGGTTCATAGGAGGATAAAACAAAAGCCGGATATAAACCGGATAAAAATGCACCCAGGAAAAACAAGCCAAGTAAGGTGATCCAGAAATTGCTTTCCTGTAGTAGTTTAAATGAAAGATTAATGTTCATTAAATGATTAAAAGCTGGAAGTAAAATGGCAACCAATAAAATAGCAGTCAAGGCGGAAAAAATATTTAAGATCAGCGATTCAAAAGTAAATTGCCGGATCAATTGTTTTTTTGTGGCTCCAACTACTTTTCTAATTCCTACCTCTTTTGCCCGGTCAACAGATCGTGAGGTAGATAAATTGATGAAATTAACCCATGCTATAAATAAAATAAAAAATGCAATGATGAGTAAAAAGAAAACTGAATCACCATCCCCATTTTCCTGAGGCTCTGATTCTTGTAATAGATCTGAATATAAATGAATGTCGGTTATGGGTTGGAGGATAAATTCCTGTCGTGAGTTTCGTGATTCCCATTCTTCTCTTTTCTCATTTTCGAGCCATTTTTGGAATTTGTTCTGAAATACCAGCGGATCGGTTCCCGGAGCCAATTCAATATAAGTGTTAAAGTCGTACCAGCCCCAAGCTGTTTCTGATTGTTGCTCAGAAAGTTCGTTTAATGTTCGATAAGAAAATAATAGGCCAAATTTAATGTGTGAGTTTTTCGGAACATTTTTTAAAATTCCTGAAACTGCAAAATTATATTCTCCATTCCAGGTTAAAGTTTTACCCAAGGGGTCTTCATCTCCAAAATATTTTTTGGCAATTTCTTCGGTGATTACCACCGTGTTAACATCACTTAAAGCTTTTTCGGGTTCGCCAATAAGCAATGGGAATGTCAGCATTTGAATGAATGAAGGCGTCGCAATTTGCATTTTGCTTTCTCTGAAACTTTTATCCTTATAGGTTATCGTACCTGAAATTGGGAAAGCCCTTGAGTATTCTAATACTTCCGGAAAATTATCCTTCATTGCCGGCCCCACTGCCGGGACAGCAGCAGCGCATTTAAATAAATTCTCGCCGTTTTTATATTGATTGTACTGAACCCGATAAATGTTCTCATGGTTTTTATGAAATTTATCGTAGCTGGTTTCGAAACTAACATATTGCAGAATTAATAAACATCCTGCCATGCCAATGGCCAATCCTAAGATATTTGTAATTGAAAAAAATTTGATTTTCCAGAGGTTTCTGAATGAGGTGATGATATAATTTTTAATCATAATTAAAAATTTATTTTAATTATGTGACGTACTTATATCTGAAATGTTACAGCTTAGAATAAATTTTTTGCTTTGTTTTAATTTGATAGTTAGATTGTTATATCTGTTAAGAATGAGGCGAATCTATGAGGAGGGGTGTAGTGACAGTTCAAAAAAACCAATAAATCAAGTGTGGAAAACATTGGATCCTTCCTGCTGAATAAAAAGGGGATTGTTGTTTTTAGAAACGGATTCCGAGTTTTTTGTTTATAAAAGATAAAAGCCACAGTTTGCAGAATTTACAAACTGTGGCTTTTTTTTATTTTACAAAATTCTTTTCTTCAAACTCTTGAAGAGCTGCATAGGCTTTTGAACCATAAATAACTGCGGGTCCACCTCCTAAGGTAACTGCTGCATCAATTGTTTCAATAATTTGTTCGCGAGTTGCTCCTGCTTTTAATGCATCATGAAGATGAAATACAATACAACCTTCGCATTTGGTATGAATACTAATTCCTAAAGCAATTAGCTCTTTATATTTAGCTTCTAACTTACCACTTGAGCTTCCTTCGTGATGAAGTTTCATAAATGCACCCATCGCTTTCGGACTTCCTTTTCCATACTCACCCATTGAGCTTACGGTTTCTTTGTAAAATTCTATGTAATTAGTCATCGTGTAAAAATTTAATTTAATACTATTTTTGTTGTTCAATATATCTCCTTGAGCTATACTTTGCTCAAGCTTTTTCTTTCAAGTCTCCAGCAGTTTTTTTTAATAAAACTCTAATAATCAGTAAAATTTTGATGCGCAAATATGATACAATCTGTTTAATTAAGTCATGTATAAAAGAGAATATAAATGGTAAATTTGGGAATGAATAATGTTTTACCTAAAGTAAGGAAAGTGTGAGAGTTGGTGAGTTTTTTTAAGGTAAGCAAAAGCCTCTTTTGGTGGTTCTGGTAAGTCAATATTTGAGGGCAATATTTTAGGAAATGCTAATGCGGAACTTTCTTGGGGATACCTTCATGTGTTTCTTGAAAAATTTAACAAAATAGGAGGGGTCTGTAAATCCTAATTGGTATCCGACCTCATTCACACTTTTATCTGAATAGGATAATAATCGTCTGGCTTCAAGTATAAGGCGCTCATTGATTATTTAAAGAGGAGTTTGATGAGAAATTCCTTTTGTAGAGTTGGTTAGTGTTTTTGCTGAAATATTTAATAATTTTGAATATTCGGCAACCGTATGTGTTGTGTAAAAATGATCTTCCAACGCTCTTCTGAATTTGATATAAAGAATATGCGATAACTTATTCATGCTAAGTTTTTCACAATTTTTTCTAGTTCCAAAGCGCTGAATTGTGATGAGGAAAAGGTGCAATTGGGCTTTTAAATAATCACTGTGGGCAAATTGATTAGGAGTGCGAATTTCAGCCTGCATTTGTTTTACAATGTTTAAAAGTTCATTGCTGTTTGATTCCTTGATTTTGAATAAAGGTTCCTTCTCAAAAGAATGAAAAATATTGTGTTTCATAAAGACATCTGTGAAATTCTCATTGTAATCCATGAAAGACTCATTGAAATGAATAATGTACCCATTCTGAATGTGTTGATCAAAGTGATGGATTTGCCCTTTTGAAATAAAAAAAAGTGTATTGTCTTCAATGTCATATTTATCAAAGTCCACATAATGCTTTCCGTTTCCTTTCATAAACCATATAATCTGGTAAAAACTATGAACATGTGGTTTTTGGGTATTAGGAGCTTCTTTTATCAGAATATCCTCTAATGGAAACATTTCAAATTGTAAATTATTTGGTTCATCCTTATGAAGATGATATTTTTTAATTTTATTTTCATCCATGATTATTCAAAAATAGAACTTAAATGTGGGATTTCAAGAATGATTTTTGGTTCAGATTGCAGTTTGAAATTGTAAATGATGAATCTAGAACTTCCCTTCTTTAAGAAAACTGCCGGTATGTGAGTTTTTACATTTTATTAAATCCTCGGGGATACCTTCAAATACAATGTTTCCTCCTTGCTCGCCACCTTCTGGCCCTAAATCTATGACCCAATCAGCAGATTTTATAATTTCAGAATTGTGTTCAATAATAACCAGTGAATGACCTTTATTAATTAAAGCCCTGAAAGCAGACAATAAATTTGTAATATCGTGAAAGTGCAGGCCGGTTGTAGGTTCATCAAAAATAAACATGGTTGGAGATTCGGAAACACCTTTTGAAAGAAAATAAGCAAGTTTTATTCGCTGAGCCTCTCCGCCGCTCATGGTGCTTGATGGTTGACCCAGACCTAAATAGCCTAATCCAACATCTTGCAATGGCTTAAGCTTAGCAATAATTCTTTTTTCAATGCTTGTAATTTTATCACCTCCATCGAAAAATGCAATGGATTCATTAATGGTCATGTTTAAAATATCGGAGATGGATTTTCCTTTGTATTTAACATCCAGTACTTCTTCTTTAAATCTGCTACCATGACATTCCTCGCATACCAATTGTATGTCAGCCATAAACTGCATTTCAATGTTTACCGTTCCATCGCCTTCGCAAACTTCACATCGCCCTCCAGCAATATTAAACGAAAAGAAACCTGGTTTATAACCCCTTGTCTTTGCTAATTTCTGATCAGCAAACAAATTTCGAATTTCATCATAAGCCTTCACATAAGTTGCAGGATTTGATCGTGATGAACGCCCAATGGGGTTTTGATCAATAAATTCAATATCACTTAATTTGTTAATATTTCCATCGATGAAATTATATTTTCCGGTTTTACCATTATACCCTCCATATCGCTTTTTAAGCGCTGGAAATAAAATGCTTTTCACCAGTGAAGTTTTCCCTGAACCACTCACTCCCGTAATCACCGTCATAATGTTTAAGGGAATTTTAACACTGATGTTTTTTAAATTGTTTTCAGAAGCTTCATCAATCAGAATAAATTCATTCCAGGTTTTTCTCACTTCTGGAATGGGGATGTTCATATTCCCGCTCATGTATTGAGCAGTCAGTGTTTTTTTATCTTTTAAATCGGCAAATGACCCTTGAAAAACAAGTTTTCCACCGTGAATTCCGGCTTCCGGCCCAATGTCGATGATTTGATCTGCAGCCTTAATGATGTCTTCATCGTGTTCAACAACAATTACGGTGTTTCCCAGGTCTCGTAATTTGGTAAGTACTGAGATGAGTCGTTTGGTGTCTCTTGGGTGCAGGCCAATACTGGGTTCATCAAGGATGTACATGCTCCCTACCAAGCTGCTGCCAAGAGAAGTTGCCAAGTTAATTCGTTGAGATTCACCACCCGAAAGACTGTTTGATTTTCGGTTTAAGGTCAGGTAGCCCAAGCCTACATCAGATAAAAATTGAAGCCGGTTGATGATTTCGATGAGTAAGCGTTTGGCAATTTCCTGATCATGCTTATTTAATTTGAGGTTTTTGAAAAAGTCGAGCAATTGATCAATAGGAGTGAGCACTAAGTCTAAAATGGATTTGCCGGCAACTTTTACATAGTCAGCATCTTTTCTTAAACGGGTGCCGTTGCAATCAGGGCAAACAGTTTTTCCTCGATATCTTGAAAGCATGACACGATATTGAACTTTATAGGTTTGCTCTTCAACTTGTTTAAAGAAATCATTGATGCCTTCGAAAAATTGGTTTCCTGTCCAAAGAACTTCTTTTTGCTCATCGCTCAATTCGTAATAAGGTCTGTGAACCGGGAAGTCGAATTTATAGGCATTCATAACTAATTTGTCCTTCCATTCACCCATTTTTTCTCCTTTCCAGCAGGCTACAGCATCTTCAAATATTGAGAGTGTTTTATTAGGGATTACTAAATCTTTATCAATCCCAATCACGCTTCCAAAACCTTCACAACTTTTACATGCTCCAAAGGGGTTGTTAAAGGTGAAAAAATTTACCGTGGGTTCTTCAAAACTCATTCCGTCCAGTTCAAATTTGCTTGAGAATTCTTTTCTGGATTTTTTATCATCAATAAAATAATCTACCACACAGCTTCCATTGCCTTCATAAAAAGCAGTTTGAACTGAATCTGCTATTCTGGATTTTAAATCATCGTCATCATTTAAAACTTGCACCCGGTCTATAAGTATAAAAACCTTTGCCTTCTTAGAAATTTTATGTTTCTCTTCAAGATAATTACCAATTTTATGGGTGTCGTTGTCGATAACAATTCGGCTGAAACCCTGCTGCATTAAAATTTTTAGGTGATCGTTAAGTTTTCGCCCATTGTTTAAGATGATGGGCGACAGAATCATTATACGACTGTTTTCCTGAAGATTAAGGATGAAATCGGTGACGTCCGAAACTTTATCCCTTTTAACCTGTTGATTTGAAATGGGAGAATAAGTTTTGCCAATACGTGCAAATAAAAGTTTCAAATATTCATATACTTCGGTTGAAGTACCAACTGATGAACGCGGATTTTTTGTGTTTACCTTTTGTTCGATGGCAATGGCTGGTGAGATTCCTTTGATGTAATCAACTTCGGGTTTACTCATTCTGCCTAAAAATTGCCTGGCATACGAGCTTAAACTTTCTACATATCTTCTTTGACCTTCGGCATATAAAGTGTCAAATGCCAATGAGGATTTTCCTGATCCTGAGAGACCTGTGATCACAACAAGTTTGTTTCTGGGTATTGCAACACTCAGATTCTTTAGGTTGTGAACCCGTGCATTTGAAATGATAATGTATTCTTTAGAGCTAAGTTGATCTATATTCATTAGATAGTAGAAATAGGTAATTGTTAAAAAATGCTAAATTATTAATAATATTTGCATTATTTGATAAATTACATATATTTGCAGTAATAAAAATTACTTGAAACCTATGCTATATCTTAGTTTGATAAGATATAAGCCCTAAAAATGGAGGACTAATTATCGAATAAATATCTACCTTTTTTGAATTTGTTTAATTTAAGAGGGAGGCTTTATGAAGCTTAGAGAAATTAGTGATAAAGTGCTAATTAGTAGATATTTAGATGGTAATATAACCAGTCTTGAAATTTTAATAAATCGTCATAAAAATCGTGTGTTTGCTTATATTTTAATGGTTGTCAAAGATCGTCAGTTGGCTGATGATATATTTCAGGACACCTTTATAAAAGTGATCAATACCATGAAGGCTGGATCTTATAAGGAAGAGGGAAAGTTTATTCAATGGGTGATGCGGATTGCCCATAATCTGATCATTGATTATTTCAGAAAATCGAAGAGAATACCGGTAATGGAAAATGGGAATAGTGATTTCGATATTTTCGATACCATTTCCATGAATGATCCATCTGTAGAGGAACGAATTATTACCAAACAGATTCATAAAGATGTGAGAAACTTAATCGAATTTCTCCCTCCTGAACAAAAAGAAGTTCTGTTTTTGAGGCATTATACAGGCATGAGTTTTAAGGACATTGCCGAGCAAACTGATGTGAGTATAAATACGGCTTTGGGAAGGATGCGTTATGCGCTGATTAATTTAAGGAAACTAGTCAAGGATAAGGATATTATATTGACTTTGTAAAAAAACAAAGGCCAGGTACAATAATAAATTTACTTGGCCGTTTTTATTTTGTTAAAACGAGTAGTCACCAATTTTTTATACATGAAAAAAACCTTTACTCTCTATCACGAAATACTTGATACCAAAGATGCAGCTTCACCCGCTGAGGATTTTCAGTGCACAAGTGAGGCGCTATTTAGCAAAGATATTCATGATGGTCCAAGCAAATTGGTATTGCATAACATCTTAAGCTATGCCAAAGCATTAAAAGTTCTTAAAACAAAAAATGCAGGAAATATCAATCTCGTATCGAATTAGAAAATTTAAAGTTTTAAATTTGAGTCCCGTTAAGTAATTTTCGGGACTTTTTTTATGTTTTGGAATAAATATTACTTCAATGAATAAAAAGGATAGGTATAAAAATATTATTGCATATTTTTCGACAAATCAGCCTGTTGCTGAAACAGAATTACATTATAAAAACGCTTATCAGCTTTTAGTGGCTGTTATTCTATCTGCGCAGTGCACCGATAAGCGGGTTAATATGTTGACTCCGCCTTTTTTTGAGAAATTTCCGGATGCAGTATCTTTGTCAAGCGTTGAGTCAGCTGAGGTATTTGAACTGATCAAATCCTGTTCTTACCCAAATAATAAGGCCAAACATTTGGTGGGGATGGCAAAAATGTTGGTCAATGATTTTGAAAATATTGTTCCCGAAGATATTGATGAATTGCAGAAATTGCCTGGAGTTGGCAGAAAAACAGCAAACGTGATTGCTTCGGTGGTGTTCAACAAACCTGCCATGGCTGTTGATACCCATGTTTTTAGGGTGTCGGCCCGATTGGGTTTAACTACAAATTCAAAAACCCCACTTGAAACAGAAAAGCAATTGGTTAAATACATTCCTGAAGATAAAATTGCCATTGCTCATCATTGGTTAATCTTGCATGGCCGTTACGTTTGTTTGGCCAGGAAACCTAAATGTGAAGTGTGTGAAATTTCAGATTTTTGCAAATATTATCAGTCGCAAAACAAGCAGTAATTGTTAATAAATCTTGAAAATGAATCCGGTTATCAGAGTTTATATTAAATATATTTGTATTAATTATAAATAAGAAAAGATGTTAAAAATAGGAGATAAGGCACCTGAATTTGAGGGTTTAACAACTGAAGGTAAAACCATCGCACTTAAAGATTTTTCAGGTAAAAAAGTGATTTTGTATTTCTACCCTAAAGACAACACTCCGGGATGCACCGCACAGGCATGTAATTTAAGAGACAATCATGAGGTTCTATTGAAAAAAGGGTATGAGGTGATTGGCGTTAGTGCAGATACACAAAAGGCACATCAGAAGTTTACCGAAAAATACGAACTCCCATTTCCGTTAATAGCAGATGTTGAAAAGATGATAATTAAGAGTTATGGAGTTTGGGGGTTGAAAAAATTTATGGGCCGGGAATATGAAGGGATTATCCGAACAACCTTTATTATTTCTGGAGATGGGATAATAGAAGATATTATTACCAAGGTGAAAACTAAAGAACACAGCAGTCAAATTATTTAAAGAAAGAAGATATGAGCAAAGAAGACAACGCAATGGATAAGTTGAAAAAAGAAAAATTAAAAGCCCTTGAGATCACCCTTGGGAATATTGAAAAATCGTATGGCAAAGGTGCTGTGATGAAATTGGGAGATGATGCCATTGATAATATTGAATCCATTTCAACAGGTTCTATTGGGCTTGATAATGCACTCGGAATAGGGGGGTTGCCCAAAGGTAGAATTACAGAAATTTATGGACCTGAATCATCAGGTAAGACGACCCTGGCTATACATGTGATTGCTGAATGTCAGAAAGCAGGTGGTATTGCTGCATTTATCGATGCAGAGCATGCTTTCGATCGTTTTTATGCACAGAAACTGGGTGTTGATATCGAGAATTTATTGGTATCTCAGCCTGATAATGGAGAGCAAGCTTTGGAAATTACAGAAAACTTAATCAGGTCAGGAGCCATTGATATTATTGTAATTGACTCAGTTGCAGCATTAACTCCAAGAAGTGAGATTGAAGGTGAAATGGGCGATTCTAAAATGGGCTTACAAGCCAGATTGATGTCTCAAGCTTTACGAAAATTAACGGCAACCATTAGCAAAACAGGGGCTTGTTGTATTTTTATCAATCAGCTGAGAGAGAAAATTGGGGTGATGTTTGGTAACCCTGAAACAACCACTGGTGGTAATGCTTTAAAATTTTATTCATCTGTAAGATTGGATATTAGAAGATTGAGCCAGATTAAAGATGGAGATAATGTAAAAGGAAACAGAGCACGGGTAAAAGTTGTGAAAAACAAAGTAGCTCCACCATTTAGAAAAGCTGAATTTGATATCGTTTATGGAGAAGGAATATCCAGGGTAGGTGAAATTATTGATTTTGGAGTAGAAACCAATGTCATTAAAAAGAGCGGATCCTGGTTCAGTTATGGTGATACAAAATTAGGACAAGGAAGAGATGCTGTTAAAAATCTATTAACAGATAATCCAGAGTTGTCGGAAGAAATTGAAAATAAAATTAAGGAAGCCGGGCTTATTTAAGTCAAGCCTAGTCTAAATAAATTAATCGGATGTCTTTTAATTCATCCAGTAATTTAGAAGTTGAATTATAAAGCTTATTATAAAGATCAATCAAACCAGATTGGTCTTTTTCTTTTGCTTTTTCTTCAAGGGTTTTTGCCAGTTCACGGGGTTCTTCGGCCACAAAGTTAGAGATCACTCCTTTTAAGCTATGCGCATGGAATGCTAATTGTTCCATATCAGAAGCTTCAATGTTGCTTTTTAAATTCATCATTCTCTCATCAAATTCTTCGATGAATAGATCAATGATTTCAACAATGATTTCTTTGTCAAAAAATTTAAAATTTTCTTGGAATTGCTCTTTATTAATGATCATAACTCTCAACTGATAATTTATTCACAAGGCTAAATTATGAAAAAACTACTCCCATCAAAAAATAATTTGACTATGTTTCGTAATTTTTTCTTTAAGCATTTGTTCATCTACAGGTTTTGCCAGAAAGTCATCTATACCTGCTGCAAAGAATTGGTCACAATTATTCTTTGGATCACTTGCAGTTACTGCAATGATGGGTGTATGTTTCTTTTTCCATCTTTCCTTAAGCCTGATTTTCCTGGTCGCTTCTATTCCATCCATCTCAGGCATGGCAATATCCATTAAAATGCAATCGTATAAATAATTGTTGTAGAACTTTAAAGCTTCAAGCCCATTGTTGGCAATACGCAAAGAAATATTGTCCTGATCTAAATAGGCTAATAATACCCTTTGATTTATAAAATTGTCTTCAACGACAAGTATGTTGTACATGCTTATATTCTTTTTTATGTTTAGAATAATAGACCAATAATATGCCATGGCTATAAGTACCAGTAATAGAGTTAGATGTGTTTTTGTTGTCTGAATTACGATCTCATTTTGGATATTTATTCCTAAAATTGGAAAAACCCAAAGAGATGTGTAGATATTCACATCGATTTTTTGGAATGAACATTCCTTATTCTTATTAAGGAAATATGTATTTATTAAAATAAAATACCAATTTGATGGATGGCTAAAGCCAAAACATAGGCAAGAACCGTGGTATATGTTGCCATAAAAATAGCCCATTTCCATCCTCCTGCTTCTCTGCGTATTGTTGCAATTACGGCAATACACGGAAAATAAATTAGAATAAAAATAAGATAACCGAAGGCAGATAAGGGGGTAAATACTTTTTGACCTTTGTATTTGGGATGACTAAAGGTCTGTTCTTGAAGCTTCTCAGTTAATCCATTTGTGTGATCATCTACTCTTAGATCTGTTTGATTAAGTACACCAAGGGTGCTAACCACAATTTCCTTCCCTGCAACTCCCGCTAGTAGACTAACTCCCATTTTCCAATCAAAACCTAAAGGAAGCAAAGCGGGTTCTATAAAATGACCTATTTGTCCAATGTATGAATTCTCTTGTTGCAGACTTTGATTTTGCAACGTTATGGATTGAATAAAATTTTCGTGTTTATCCATTAGAATGGATTGTTTTAAGGAATCTTTTTCTACGGCCAATTGATTCGTAAGGTTAAGAGTACTTTCAGCAATTTGCTGCTCAAAGATTGAGTCACTTTCATGATATCTAGGGAAATATTGTAACGCCCATATAATTATTGAAGCAATAAGAATAATGCCTCCCATTTTTCTCAGGTATTGAGATCCTTTAAACCAGGTATGTTTTAGTATGGATTTAATGGTTGGCATACGATAAGGAGGAAGTTCCATTACAAATGGCATCTCACTTGATTTAAACAAGGTCTTTTTAAAGATAATGGCAATAATTACAGAAAGCAAAATACCAATCCCATAAATGGAAAATAGCATAAGCCCAGGATGCTCCTGGAAAACCGCACCAATGATTAAAACATAGATAGGTAAACGCGCACTACACGACATAAACGGGTTTATGAGCATGGTTACAAGCCGGTCATTCCTTCCTCCAATGGTTCGGGTAGCCATAATGGCAGGAACGTTACATCCAAACCCCATGAGCATTGGAATGAAAGATCTTCCGTGTAATCCTATTTTATGCATCAATTTATCAACGATAAATGCAATTCTGGCCATGTATCCTGTATCTTCCATTATAGAAATAAAGAAAAATAAAATCAGGATGTTCGGAAGAAATACGATGACTCCTCCAACACCGCCAATTATACCATCCACAATTAAATCGCGAAAAATATTTTCTGGAAGGATATTGCTGACAAGTTCACCAAGGTTACCTACTGCTATCTCTAACCAATTTACCGGATATGAACCAAGGCTAAATGTTGATTGAAACATTAACCACATCAGGAAAATAAAAATTGGATAACTTAAAATTTTATTGGTGAGTATGTTGTCAATTAGCTTGCTGAAATGGCGAATATCTTTGCTACTTTGTTTGTAAGTTTCTTTTAATGCACCCTCAATAAATCCGTATTTATAATCTGTTATGACAGTTTCAGCAGTATCTTTAAAATGAGTTTCTAATCTTTGAATCTCCCGAGAAGCAGTGGCAAGAATTTCTTCATGATTCGTACACATTTTACGAATACGATCTTGCTCTTCTTCATCATTTTCAAGCAATTTAATAGCCAGGAAACGAGGAGCAACAATGATGGTTAATTTTTTGTTTTCCTCGCTTCTGATTTTGTCCTGAATGCGTTGAATAGATTTTTCAATGTCTTCACCATAATTTATATGGATGTGTCGAACTGAATCTTCTTTGTCTTCAAAAACCTGAATTACTTTTTCAAATAATTCTTTTAAACCGGTACCTTTTGAACCAACGGTTGGGACGATGGGAATTCCAATCATTTTCCCCAAAGAATCAAAGTCAAAACTATCACCTCTTTTTTGTAATTCATCAAACATATTCAGGGCTCCAACCACTTTAAGATCGAGGTCAATAAGTTGAGTTGTGAGATACAGATTTCGCTCCAGGTTGGATCCATCAATTACATTTACAATGATATCAGGAATTTCATTAAAAATATAATTTCTAACATAAAGTTCCTCGGGCGTAAAACTTGTAATTGAGTAGGTTCCCGGAAGGTCAATGATGTTAAAGGTATATCCGTTGTGTTTGAATTTAGCCTTTTTAGCATCTACCGTTACACCGCTATAGTTTCCTACTTTTTCGTTTGAGTTTGAGGCAAAGTTGAAAAGAGAAGTTTTCCCACAATTTGGGTTGCCAACCAAAGCAACATTAATGGTTTTGCAAGCCAGGTGTTCAGAATGTTTTAAGGTATTGTCAGATAAAGTTCCATTGAAACCATTTTCATGGACTTTAATATTTTTAGATGATTTAACTTCAATGAGCTGAGCTTCGCTGTTGCGAAGTGAAATATTGTAGCCCATAATTGAATATTCGACAGGATTTTTTAAAGGTGCTTTTTTCCCTACAATAACTTCTTTCCCAACAATGAATCCCATTTCCATGATTCTTTTTCGGAAAGCGCCTCTGCCTTTTACTTTGGTGATGTAAGCTTTATCACCTTGTTTTAAATCATATAATGTCATCAAACATCCTTCAAACGAATGATCTAATTTAGATCAATTCTAATCAGTCGCAAAAGTAGTAAACAAAATAATATAATGAAGGAATTTGTAATATAAATAAGCCAAAAAATGCAGAAAATCTAATTATAACAGATCATTATAGTCATCCTTTGGTAAATTTGAGCTCTTACGGCTGTGAAGAACCTTTATCACATCCAATGCTCTGATACCCCAATGACTTAAGAATAAAGATTTGCAATCATAAGCAGCGTTTTGTTTTGCAGCCCTGCTTTCTTTTTGGTATAGTAAAATGAAGTCTTGCATATCTTGATATATGTCCGACAATAGTTCAGATAGGCTTCCTTTGATAGGGGTGGTATCGTCAGGACCTTCTAAATCCAGCATCCAAAACTCATCTTCAGTACCAAATTTATCCCTCAATAAGGTAAAAACGCTCTCCCATTGTTCTGCTGTAATATATCTTTCGTTGGCCCCCTCATCCTCAACTTCAATTTCCGGGAGTAAACTTCCTTTCAAATACATGAGTGATAAAAGTTTTTGTATGAATGGATATAGTTCATCAGAGGGGAATTTTTCAATTCGATCGATAAACAAACAGTACTCATTGGCAACCGTAAGCATTTCAATAACAGGGGCTGAATATGCAGCTTCATCCATTTTTTGAGTCATAATATTTCGTGTTTTTAATGATATTACAAAATTACTAATTATATTTATGCTGAGCTTTTGACGGAAACCATAAATAAACATAGAATATTAATCATGAGCGATTTTAGCTTGAAAATTAAATTGTTAGGGATGCTGAAGTCTCAACAAAGAGAAGCAGTAGTCAATTTGAAAAAGGTGATGGCAGAAGCGCAAAATGCAGCGAATGATTATGGCCCACCAAGAGATCGTTACGATTCATTCAGAATGCAGCTCTTACGTAAAAAAGATATGTTTGGTCAACAGCTGGCAAAGGTGATTGAACAAACGGATGTGCTGGAGAAAATTTCATCTGAAAAACGATTGGAAACAGTTGAGTTTGGTGCATTGGTAATCACCGATAAACAAAGAATCTTCGTTTCTATTGGAATCGGTAAAATTGAATTGGATGGAGAATGTTACTATGCTATTTCACCCAATGTTCCTATCTACAAAGCAATGGAAGGCTTGCGCGAAGCCGATGAGTTTGAATTCAGAAATGAGACGATTAAAATACGATCTATTTATTGATAGATACCACCATCTTGACCCACAATTACCTTTCCTTTATAAATTGTGGAAATTTCATCCAAAATGTCCTGATCAGTTGCGCCCCAATAAAGGGTGTGATAAAGTAATAAAAGTTCAGGTTTGACTTTATTGGCTAATTCTGCAAGTTCATGGGTGCTGGTATGATTCTTTTTATGATACTTTTGCCAAAATTCAGTTTTTTTGTCATAGTCGGCTACTTTATAAACTTCATGAATCAAAATGTCTGCTCCCTCTGAATATTTCAAAATGTTTTCGCAAGGGCTGGTATCGCCTGAAACCACGATGGTTTTATCGGGTGTTGTAAATCTAAATCCATAAGCATTGGGCCAACTGCCATGTTTAACTAAAAATGCTTCAACTTTAACATTTTTATCAGTATAAATGACCCCTTCTTGTATTTCATGAGCATTCACTTTCCATCCAATGTTGTTAACCGGCTGTAGCCCATAAACTCGATAACGAATGTCTTCCCGGTATGCCTCAATAATATGTTCAGTCATGTGTTTGATACCCTCTGGTCCATAAACTTCGAGTGGTGCATCTCTTCCCTCACTCCATGAGGTCAGGATGAGATCAGGATAGCCTACGGTATGATCTGAATGCAAATGGGTCAGAAAAGCTGTTTTTAAATTCTCAACACTTAAGGCTTCTAAAGGACCTCCATATCGGGGTGATAAGGCGCTCGCTTGGCGCACAAGTCCGGGCCCAAAGTCAATAATGTATGAATCATTATTTACTACAATGGCTAGTGAACAACCAGAATGATTAGGATCAGGATTTGGATTTCCACTACCAAGCATCGCAATTTTAGTGACTGAGTTTTGAGCAGCCCCATTTAACATTAAAAAAGTGAGACTTAATAATAGTAATGATTTAAATATGCTTTTTGATAATTGGTGTTTCATAGTGTCTTTTGAGAATTAATATATCATAATGTTTAATTATTCACCCATTGACGTTGGCAGTTTTGTTTTTTTTATGAGCCTGTAAACAGGGTAGGGGTAATAACTTCTTCCCCATTGAGGGGCCAGATATTTGTCAAAGTAATTCCAGCTTAACAAGCTATCATCAGTTTCTGGTTCCAATAAATAAGCTACAAGATTACCCAATTTTTGACCTGTTTTTATGATGTGGGTTCCTTTGGGGAAAGTTCTGTTTTCATTTTTGAATTCACCTTTTAATTTGGTGTTAAAGTGGCCTTGGTTTAAACGACTACCAGCCTTGATCTCAGTGATCTCAAAACCTTCAACTTCAAGTTCAATTTCTTTACTCAGTTTTTCAACTTTTATTCCATGTGTTTTTAAATTGTTCAATACTTCTTGATCGGGCTGAGTAAGGATGTATGCATATGGGAAATTGGTTTCTTTTGTGGCCACATAATCTGCCAGGTAAGGAACAGTAACTGTCTTCTTAGTTTTGGTAGGTCGATATCTTGTTCTTCCGTTTTGATCAACATAATCTTCAACTACATAAGATTTTATGGTGATTGGATTAGGTGTTGGAGTGGGCTTGTAATCCAATGCAAATTTGGTGTCGTTATTTGGATTACTACCCTTCTTAATGGTTCGTTCATCGGCTTTGGAAACTTGAGACTTCACCAATTCTTTGTTTTCTGCAGAATAATCAAGTATGGATTTTAATAAATGATAAGCTCCCAATACCCTTGATTTATAATCGGCATAAACATAGTTCTCATTTAAAATGGCCAATCGATTTCGAAGACCGATGTAATTGGTCATGTATCTTGGTGCCGCTGCTTCAAACATCCAGCCTTTCTCCGGGTTTCGATTATCTACAAAATTTCCATAAAAACAATTGTCTGTTTTGTATTCATTTTGAAGACGGTTTTGGATGTCGGGCATCATTTCATCGCGCATAAAATTTTTGAGGGTCAAATCACTGTTGGGGTTCATAATCCATGAAAATGTTACGGGTTCTTCGTGATAAGATCCATTGGTGGTATGACAATCAACCATGACTTCCGGATCCCAGCGGTTTAAGATGTTCTGTACCACTCCATTGATTTCAGGAGTTTCTAACTTCATTCCGTCTCTGTTCATGTCAAGATATTGTCCGTTGTGCCTAACTCCAACTCCATTTTCTGGTCCATTCTGTCTGGTTCTGTTCATTTTACTGATTTGATCATTACCATCTGCGTTGAGAATTGGAACTATTAGAACCACTACATCCTCAAGTATTTCTGAATATTTGGTGTGTAAGAGATCTCTTAAAAGCATCAGTGAACCTTCCTTACCTTCAACTTCTCCTGAATGAATGTTGGCCTGAATGTAAACTACCGCACGATCATCATCCTTCAAATCCGTCGGGCTTATTGGCAGAGGATCAGCAACAATTAAAAGTGGCAGCTTTTTACCAAAAGTGGTGGTTGCAAAATACTCAATTCCAATGTTTTTGCTATCGCGATTTACGTCTTTAATAAACTCCATTACTTCAGCATAGGTTGAAGTTGAGGTGTAATTTGATTTTTCAGCAATGGTAAGCGGAAGTTGTTGAGAAAAAAGGACATGGCTTGAAGCTAAAAGGAACAAGCAAATAAAGATATATTTTTTCATAAGTCAGAAATTATATAATACCTAGAATATTTTTTATTGAAAAACATTCAATATTATTTAATTTTATTAGAAGTACGATGCGAAATTATACAATCCTTCTGAATTCATCGACAAAGCGAACGTTATTTCTTAATATGAACGTCTCTTTGAGGAAATGGAATTTGAATGTTTTGTTTTTCGAATTCAGCATTGATGGCAAAGCGGATGTTGCTTTTTAAATTCTCAACTTCAAAGGTTTCGGAGGCCCAGAAAAACAATTGGAAATCAAGTGAAGATTCTCCAAAATTTAGAAACCGAACAAAAGGTTTTGGTTTCGTGGCAATGGAACTATTACTTGCCGCACAAGTTAACAAAGCTTTTTCAACCACCGGAACATTGCTTCCATAAGCCACTCCAACATCGATGTGGAAACGGGTGATTTTGTCTAAATGACTCCAGTTGATGATCTTATCATTTACAAATTTAGAATTTGGGATGATCATTACAATGTCGTCTCTCGACTTTACCGCTGAGGTTCTGAGGCCAATTGAAAGTACCCGACCAACGGTTCCATCATCCAATTGTATGATGTCACCAATCTTTAAATTTTGCTCAACAAGAATGATGATTCCTGAAGCCAAATCATTAAATAATTGCTGAATACCCAAACCAACACCCACCAATAATGCGGCGAAACTTGCGAGTAAAATCGAAACTTCCAGTCCGATGGTATCAAGCGTAACGATAATAATGATTACCCAAATAAAGTATTTAATAATCAAAAAGATGGACCAACTCGGCCCTTGATCCAATACTTTTTTTGCAATCAAACGTTTGAAAATGGCTTTCACAAAACGCAAAATCAAAGCTGTTGCCAGGATGGTAAGAACAATGATTAGTAAGCTGTAAACCGTTAAAGTTACCGAATCGGAAGAGATTAATGGATAGCTGAGAATTTCTTTAATGTTCATGTTCGGATATGTAAATTTAGCTTGTTAAATATAATACATATTAACTAAAGCTAATTTATAAATTATGAACATCTTATGAAAAAATCTTCAGCTTTGAAATTAGCACGACGATCAATAGGGGCGACTTCTAACATTCGTCACCCTTAAATATTTTAATCAACTTATTCGTATTTTAAGGCATCAATTGGATTTCCAAGCGCCACTTTAATGGCCTGAAAGCTAATTGCAATCCAACCAACCAACAGCGTAATCAGTGTTGCAATAAAGAAAGTAAATGGGTTCAGGTTGATGTGATCAGAAAAACCCTGAAGCCAGTTTTGTAATCCCCAATAGGCGATTGGCCATGCAATGATGGTGGAAATTAAAATCAGTTTCAGAACTTCTGTTGATAATAAGCGGATGATGGTGGTTATACTTGCTCCATGGACCTTGCGAATGCCGATCTCTTTGGTTCTCACAGCTGCTGTATAAGTAATCAATCCTATTAAGCCCAGGCAAGCAATGAAAATAGCCAGTACAGAAAAAACTGTAAATATTTGTGCTGTTTTTCGTTCAGCCAAATATAAGCTGTTAAATTCCTGATCAAAAAAGTAATATTGAAATGGATGCCCATTTGCAAAGCTGTTCCATTTTTCTTCAATAAAGTTTAGGGTTGATTGAATGTTGTTTTGATCTAACCTGATTTGCAAATAACCTTCCCAGTTTCCGGGCATGATGTTAAGTGCAGCCGGGCCAATATCTTTATGCAAAGATTCAAAATTATAATCTTTAATAACTCCTATAATGGGATGCTTGCTGAAGTTTCCTCCACCTTCAGGTTCAAGTAGGTTTACCCCAATAGGATTCTTAAGTCCTAAAAGTTTAACTGCAGCCTCATTAATGATGACTGCATTTGAATCTGTACCATATTCATGTGAAAAATACCTTCCAGCTACCAATTCATATTCCATCACTTCTGCATATTCAAAACTAACCCAGTTCTGATAAATTAAATAGGTGTTTTTTTCCGGATCATTCTCTAGCAAGGTTCCGTTATTGGAATAATCCTTCCCGGGGATACCCCTTGAATTAGCAACTCCTTTTATATGAGGATTTACCTTGAGTTCTTGTTTAAAAGTCTCAATTTGTGTTCTTAATGCATCAGGTCTTTTTACTATTAGTAGGTTAGATTTATTAAAACCAAGATTCTTGTTTTGCATATAAGAAAGTTGATTGTTTATAACCAGGGTTCCAATAATAATGGATATGGAAATAGAAAACTGAATGATCACCAAAATGCTCCTGATCCAACCGGTTTTGGCTCCACCACTTAAATTTCCTTTTAATACTTTAATCGGTTGATATGCTGCCAGTACAAATGCCGGATAAATGCCGGCTAATATTCCTACGATAAGGGTGATGCCTGCAATGATGGCAATCCCTAATGGATCTTCAAAGAAATAAAGCGGAATCTCTTTTCCGGTTAGTTGATTAAAGTTAGGATGAAGAATGCTCACAAGAAAAACCGCAATCACGGTTGCAATAATCGTTAGGAATAAAGATTCTGCAATAAATTGATAAATCAAGCTTCTTTTTCCTGATCCTAATGTTTTTTTAATTCCAACTTCTTTTGCTCTGGATGAGGATTTAGCCGTGGCCAGATTCACAAAATTAATAATGGCAATGATTAAAATGGATAAGGCTATAAGTGAAAATATTTTAACATAGGCCAGATTTCCATTGGGTTCAAGTTCTTCTTGTATGTTTGATCTGAGGTGGATGTCTTCTAAAGCCTGGAGCTTATACCCAAAAAAATCCCCCATTTTTTCAAAATCTTCAATACTGATGCCAACGATTTCTTTTAATTGAGGTCCAACATATTTTGTAACAAATCCATCCATTTTTTGTTCAATCAATTCTGGATTTGTGCCAGCTCTTAATAAAATGTAAGTGTAATAATTGTGACTTAACCACATGGTATTACGTGCCCCCCTGAGCGATACCATTGATGCAATCAGGTCATAATGAAAGTGCGAATTTTCCGGGGCATCCTCTACAATCCCCCTAACGGTATAGAAGGAGGTGTCTGTTTCCAGGGTTACAATTTTACCAATCGGATCTTCATTACCGAAGTACTTCTTCGCATAAGTTTCAGACATGATGATGGAACGCGGTTCAGTTAAAACATCTTCGGGGTTTCCTTCAATAAGGTTGAAATCAAATATTTTAAAGAAACTGGAGTCAGCAAATAAAACATTGTTTTCATTAAAACTTTTCTCCTTATATCTGACCAGCCAATCGCCAAATTTTCCAATACGAACTGCTTGTTCAATTTCCGGAATATCTTCGACCAAGGCTTGTGCCATGGGGGCTGCAGTAATGGCCTGATTGAGTTCCTGTCCCGACATTTGTCCTTCAACTTTTACCCGATAAATATCCTGGTACTTATCATGAAAACGATCATAACTTATTTCATTATAAACGAATAATGAAATAAATATGAAGCTCAAAAGACCAATAGCTAATCCTAAAATATTAATGAATGAATAAGCCTTTTGTTTAAAAAGGTTTCGGCAGGCAGTAATGATAAAATTCCTAATCATTTTTTGTGAGTTTTTCTTTTATATCTTGGACGAATATATATTAGGATTGTTACAATTAAATCTAATTTTATTTTGAACTCGTCCAATAATATTTGTTTTAGCTTTAATTTAATTGTAAAAGCGTGATATTATAAATACTTTTGAAAGATAATTTTTATATCCTAAACACATAATTAATTCAAATAAAAAACCATGAAAGCAATAAAATTGATTGTACAGTTAATGATGTTTATGCTGGTGATTACCCTGTCAGCATTTGGAGGAAATCAGATGATGCGATTTCCTGATATTTATAAAAATCAGATCGTTTTTAGTTCGGGAGAAGATTTGTGGACTGTTTCTGCTGACGGAGGAGTTGCAAGTCGTTTAACACTGGATGATGGTCAGGAGCGTTATCCTCGTTTCTCACCGGATGGTAAGTTAATTGCATTTACAGGAGAAATTGATGGAAATTCAGATGTCTTTATTATGAATAATCAAGGCGGTGATATCCAGAGATTAACCTTCCACCCGGGTGCAGATGAAGTGATAGGATGGCATCCAGTAAAAAATAAAGTTATTTTTAGTTCAGGAAGAAATAGTACGAGTCGTTATGCCAAATTGTTTTTAATTTCTCCGGATGGAACAGGCATTGAAGAAATGATTATGTATGATGCTGCAAGAGGAAGTTTTTCTCCTGATGGATCAAAGATTGCATACAATAAAACCAGCCGCGAAAATAGAACATGGAAAAGATATCAGGGTGGACGTGCTCAGGAAATTTACATCTATGATTTAAAAACCAATGACGAAAAAAATGTAACCAATTTTATGGGAACTGATCGCATGCCGATGTGGATTGGTAATAAAGTTTTTTATACCTCTGATAAAGATCGCGTATTAAACATTCATTCTTATGATGTTGAAAGCGGCAAAACTGAACAATTGACTTTTCACAAGGAATTTGATATCAGACGCCCTGAATCAGACAATGAAAATATTGTTTATGAATTAGGAGGGAAAATTTGGAAATACAATCTGGCAGAGAATAAAACCGCCGAAGTAAAAATTGAAATTCTTTCGGATGCACCGGAAACACGTCCTTATGTTCAGAATGTGAGTAATATGATTCAGGGTTTTGACTTATCACCAAGCGGGAAAAGGGCTTTAATTAATGCCAGGGGAGAAATTTTTTCTGTGCCTAAATCAGAAGGTGCTACAGAAAATATCAGTCAAAATTGTGGAGCCCGAGATAAAAATGCCACCTGGTCGCCTGACGGAACAAAAATTGCCTACCTCTCAGATAAGAGTGGAGAATTTGAGATTTATGTTCAAAATGCCAATGGTGATGAAGAAGCGGTTCGTTTAACGAAACATAAAGATGGTTACCGCCACACCTTAAGATGGTCGCCTGATGGAACAAAAATTGCTTTTGCTGACCAAACTTTGCGTTGCTATTATCTGGATATTCATTCAAAAAAAATTACAGAAGTCGACAAGGCAAAGTATGAGAATGTTGATATTTCGCTAGATCATAAACCCATCTACGATTTTCAGTGGTCGCCCGATAGTAAATTCATTACTTATTCTCGAATGAATAAAGATTTTGTATATCAGGTTTATATCTATTCTTTAGAATCAAAAAGGATTCATTTAGCCAGTAATGGTTTGTTCAATGATTTTAATCCGATTTTCTCTAAAAATGGTGAATATTTGTTTTTCGTTTCAAACCGAAGATTTGATCCAACATTCTGTGATATTGAATGGGAAATGGTTTATAAAGATGTAGCAGGAGTTTATGCATTGACTTTAAAAGAAGATGGAGCATCGGTGATCCCCTTAAAAAGTGATGATGAAGTAAATACTGAAGCCAAGAAAGAAAGAGAAGCATTTCGAATTGATTTTGATGGTCTTGCCGAACGAATAGAGGCATTGCCAATTGGAAATGGAAATTTCAGAGAATTGGCTGTGAATGAAGGAAATCTTTTCTATTTAAATGCCGATGAAGGAGATTTTAATATTATGGATTATAGGGCTTTGCCTCCACGTACCCTTTACGCCTATAATTTTGAGTCGCAAAATGAACATAAAGTGATTGATGGAGTGAGTGACTTTAAATTGTCTTTTGATGGTTCTACAATAATTTACCGAAAAGGTAGAAACATAGGAATGGTTTCATCAAAAGCTAAAAATAGCAAAGGCCAGAATTTAAAACTTTCAAATTTAAAAATGACCGTTGACCCCCGAAAAGAGTGGAAGGCTGTATTTAATGAAGCCTGGAGAATGGAACGTGATTTTTATTATGAAGCCGGAATGCACGGTGCCAATTGGAATAAATTAAAAACAAAGTTTGGGGCACTCATCGATGATGCCACTTGTCGCCAGGATGTACAGTTTATCATTGGAGAATTAATTGGAGAGTTAAATACTTCTCATACCTATGTTTATGGTGGTCCGATAAAAAGAAGAGCCAGTCGCGTGAATGTTGGAATGTTAGGTGCTGATTGGAATATTGTGGATGGTCGATATCAGTTTAAGAAAATTTTCCGCGAATCAGATTGGTCCCGAGAATCATATCCTCCACTTGACAAACCCGGATTGAATATTAAAGAAGGTGAGTTTTTATTGGCCGTGAACGGGAAAGAAGTGAAAGCTGATAAAAATATTTATAGCTATTTTGTTGATTTGGCTGGCAAACAGGTTGAGTTAACCATAAATTCAAAACCTCAAATGGAAGGAGCCCGAAAGCTTACCGTAATTCCTGCCAGATCTGAAGCACGAATGCGTTATATGGATTGGCTTGAGTTTAACAGAAAAGCTGTTGATAAAGCTTCTGATGGGAAAATAGGCTACATTTATTTCCCAGATACTTATGAAGGCTCAGCAACCGATTTCCCCAGATATTTCTATTCTCAAACTAAAAAAGAGGGTTTAATTATTGACGGTAGATTTAATGGTGGCGGATTGGATCCTGAAATTTTCTTCCAACGATTATTAAAAAAACCTCATGGTTATTGGACCCGACGAAATTCTGCAGATCAACCCATTCCGTTACTTTCTGTAACTTCTCATATGGCTTGCCTAACAAATCGATATGCAGGTTCAGGTGGAGATGAGTTGCCCTATGAATTTCAATGGAATAAGATGGGTCCCGTTATTGGCACCCGAACCTGGGGTGGCCTGGTTGGTGTTTCAATGTTTCTCGAATTGATGGATGGAAGTGGATTAACCGCTCCTGACTATAGAATTTATAATGAACAAGGTGATTGGGTTGTTGAGAATGAAGGAGTGACACCTGATATTATTCTTGAACAAAAATCTACTGATTTGGCAAGAGGTTATGATACTCAACTTATGAAAGCCGTTGAGGTTTTGATGAAGCAAATAAAAGAAGATCCTTATGTTTTTCCAAAACACAAGCCTTTTAAGATTGATAGATAAAAGCTTGCTGGCAAAATGATGTAGGTCTGATATTGAAGAAATATATATAACCTTTGACCTGAAAAAAAAGTGCTGTTTGTTTACAAACGGCACTTTTTTTATTTATACAAGCAATTTTACTGATAATTTATTAACAGTATAAATAAGTACATATCCGCAAATGTAACATGCTTGAATTTAGTGTAATGTACTCGATGCAGATACACTGAAAACCTCCGTGTATACTGGTAAATTAAGGTTTTTTCATTCTAAATAAGCTTCTAATAATTGAGCGTATTGTAAAATGAAATACTTTTGTCCTATAAAAATGGTAGGAAAAGTAGGATTAAATTAAAAAAAACAAAAAAATGAAAAAAAAACTACTCTTAATTGCATCTTTTTTGATTCTTATAATGGTGAATGATGTTTTGCCTGAAAACGTTTATCAACTGGTGATTGAGGAGAGCGAACTAACTCTGGAAGGCACATCAACAATGCATGATTGGCAGATGAAATCCTATGATTATAGTTGCACAGCACACCTTGATTTAGATGCGTTAAATAATAAACAAATACAAAAAGTCTTATTTAAAGCGAAGGCCACAAAGGTACTGAGTGAAAAAAAATTGATGGATAAGAAAGCGCATAAAGCGATGAAAGCAAATGATCATCCTGAAATTGAATTTGTATTCGAATCATTAGAATCTTTTGAAAAAGCAGAAAGTGAATTTAATGGGAATATAAATGGTGTGTTGAGCTTAGCTGGCGAACAGAAAAATATTAACATAGCCTTTATAGGAAGCCAAAAGGGTGAAGGACAAATTGAAGTTTCAGGAGAAATTCCATTAAAAATGACTGACTTTGGAATGAAACCCCCGGCTTTCGCATTTGGAGCAGTAAAGACTGGCGATGAAATTATAATGAAATTTCAATTCATATTAAAAAAAGTAAACTAAACTAAATGTCACACCATGTAGAAGAGAGCGTGTGCATAAATAATTCATAAAACTATAAAAACTAAATTTTACGTAATCATGAAAAAAATTAATATTCTTATTATTGCATTATTTGTATTTGCGAGTGCATATGGCCAACAATTTGAAGAGGCCAAAATAAATGGAGATTCATTTGAAAAGCTAAAGGTAGAAGTAAAAGCAGATTTTGCACTTCAATATCAGGGAATTAATCATATGGCTGATTCTTCGCTCATTAAAATTGGTTCAGGTATAAATCTTCCAACGGCTAATTTTACCATTGATGCTCATCTGGATCGTGGTGTAAAAGTTCGTTTGACAACTTACCTATCATCTCGTCATCATGTTGAATCATGGGTTAAAGGTGGTTATTTATTAATGGACGAAATGCCTTTCTTTAATTCTGAATTTGTAGATGGATTGATGAAAAATCTTACAGTTCGGGTGGGTGTTATGGAAGTTAACTTTGGTGATGCACACTTTCGTCGTTCAAATAATGGAAATGTAACCTCAAATCCATTTGTAGGTAATTATATTATGGACGCATTTACAACTGCACCTGCTGCAGAATTCTTGTTTCGTAAAGATGGATGGCTTTTAATGGCTGGTATTAATACGGGTACATTAAAACCTGCTATTGCCGGATATAGTTCATTCTCTGGATATACTGAATACAATGTAGGCGAAGAATTGGCATATTATTGGAAAGCCGGATTAGATAAACAATTAGAAGAAGATTTTAGATTAAGAGCCACGATTTCAGGATATCATAATGCTAAACAGCACTTCGGGTCATTATACAATGGAGATAGAACGGGTTCGCGTTATTATTTGGTGATGAAAAACCAAACCGGTAGTCCTGATGATGTGAATCCTGCAAGTGGTCATAATACCGGTAGATGGGGCCCCGGATTTACAAACAAGAACAATGCCTTGATGATAAATTTATTTGCAAAATACAAAGGGTTTGAGTTCTTCGGGACCTATGAAACTGCAACCGGAACAACTGCTTTTGGTGGACGAGATTTTGATTTTAATCAGTATGCCATCGAAGGTTTGTATCGTTTTGGTAAACAAGAACAATTCTATGTTGGTGGTAGATATAATTCTGTTGAAAACGGGTCTGACCAATCAGTAAATCGACTGCAACTTGGAGGAGGTTGGAAGCTTAACCAATATATTTTACTGAAAGCAGAATATGTTGATCAAAACTACACCAATTTTACTCAATATGGAATGAATGCCGGGTTTGATGGACTAATGATCGAGGCTGCAATTTCTTTCTAATAATTAAAATTTTAATCAGTCGTTTGGTTTTTTGACCAAGCGACTGATTTTTTATATCTATGAAAAACTTAACACTCATATTGCCTTTTTTGATTGTTTGTTTTCAGGGAATGTCTGAAGTTTCATCTAGAATAGATGCTCGAGAAGTAGGTTTGTTAAGGACTGTTAGAATTGAAGGCAAGACCAATGTCAATAAATTTTACTTGAATTATGAAAATCATTCAATTATTGATAATAAGCCTGAAAATTTAGAAGTAAGCGGCAAGAATAACAATTTACTTTCTTTTAAAATACCCACGGATAGCATTCAAGGAAGAAACGAGAAAATACTTAAAGATTTTCGTAAACTTTTAAAATCAGGGCAATTCCCGGAGGTTATTGTAGAAATCGATCATGTAGAATTTAAATCGGTTATAGACCAGCAACCATTGGATCATATACCTGTAAAGTTAACTTTGGCTGGTGTCGAGAGGATAATCAAGGCTAAATATTTAATGTATAGAAATGAGAATGGAGATCTTTATATGAGAGGAGATACAGAGGTTCATTTATCGGACTTCTCATTATTCCCTCCTAAAAAATTTCTGGGACTTGTTCGGGTTCAAGATGTTATTTTTATTACATTTGATATACTAATTAATGAAGGCTAATTCACTCTCAAAGCTACAATCAATTGAAATTCAGTACAAAAACAAGGTATGGAATCAGAGCATTACTCGAGATTGCTTTAAATAAAGAAGGCATCGGTGTATTCCAAAAAGATATTGCCGAAAATCAAAAGTTATCTGTAAAATATCTTGATCATATTATTGCGGCTTTAAAAGTGGCCGGCCTCATTTGTAACCTCAAAGGAAAGAAAAGTGGATATATTTTAACCCGTAAGCCTGAGGAGATTAGCATGCTTGATGTACACAATGCCTTCGAAGCCGAAGTTTGTGTGGTAGATTGCCTTTCGGTGAATGTAGTTTGTGAATTAGAAGGTGGCTGCGCTACCAAAGATTTTTGGCAAGGAATGAATGATGTGATAGAGAATTACCTTCTAAGTACAACTTTGGAAGATATCATTCAAAAGCATAACAGCTTCAAAACGACATAGGCCTAAAAAACAGGGAATAAATTTCTTTATCCCCTGTATCTTCAAATATTATTTATCTTGATTTTTCTCTTCAAGTTTTTTCAAAACCTCCTCTTGCGTTGCAGCAGGGATTGGCATGTACTGATAAAACTCCATTGAGTAATTTGCACGTCCGCTAGAGACATTCCTTAAGGTATTTGCATACCCAAACATTTCCATCAAGGGAACAGTACCGTTTAACTTTTGAGAACCTTTACGGTGTCTTCTCATCGATTCAATTTTACCTCTTCTTTTATTCAAATCACCCACAACATTTCCGATATAATCGTCAGGAGTGTTAACTTCAATTTTCATCACAGGCTCCAATAAGATTGGAGTGGCTTTCATGAAACCATTTTTGAAACAAATAGAAGAACAAATTTGGAAAGCCATATCAGAGGAGTCAACCGCGTGATGACTACCGTCTGTAAGTACAACTTTAACATCTACTACAGGGAATCCGGCCAGGATACCTCTTTCCATAGTTTTAACAACACCTTTGTTAACAGAAGATATGAATTCACCAGGGATAACTCCACCTTTAATCTGATTAACAAATTCATAACCTTCGCCACCATTGGGCTCCAGTCGCATTACGGTATGACCGAACTGACCTTTACCACCCGATTGTTTACTGTGTTTGTAATTACTAACAACCTCATTGGTGATGGTTTCGCGGAATGAAACAGAAGGCTCGCCAATCACCACATCAACACCAAATTCATGTTTAATTCTGTCCATGATAATTTCGAGGTGAAGTTCACCCATCCCTGCAACGATGGTTTCTTCTGTTTCATCGTCATATCTAACATTGAAAGAAGGATCTTCATTTGCAAGTTTTGCCAATGCCTCACCTAGTTTGCCCTGATCTCTTCTTTTATCAGGATTAACTTTTAATTCAATTACTGTTGGTGGAATATGAATACTTTCCAAAAAGAGTTTGTTTTTTGGATCGCATAATGTATCACCGGTTTTGGTGAGCTTCATTCCAACAAGTGCAACAATATCGCCAGGACCTGCCTCGGTAATTTCTTCTCGGTCTTTTGCTCTAATTCTGAAGATACGACCTACACGCTCCGTTTTGCCTTTGGTTGCATTATAGAGCTGCATCCCACTTTTTAATTGGCCTGAAAAGATGCGAATGAATGTTTGCTGACCAACGTAGGGATCATTAATAAGTTTGAAGGCCAATGCAGCAAATGGATCTTTAACAGATGGACATCGTGATTGCGTTTTTTCTTCATCATCAACGTCAATTCCAATGGTTGCACCAACATCGATGGGAGAGGGCAAGTAATCAATAACTGCATCTAAAAGTAATTGAATACCTTTGTTTTTGTAGGCAGCACCTGTAAAAACAGGAGTGATTAAAAGTTTAAGGGTAGCTTCACGTGCAGCTGTTCTCAATAAATCAACAGGGATTTCTTTTTCATCAAAATATAATTCCATGATTTCATCGTTGAAATCAGCAAGCTTTTCAATTAATAATGACCTTGCTTTAGCCATTTTTTCTTTATACTCCTCAGGAACCTCGATTTCAACTCGTTCTGCATCTGTAAAAGTGTAAGCTTTTTGTTCAATCAAATCGATGGTGCCAACAAAATGCTCTTCAGCTCCCATCGGGATTTGGAAAGGTACTGCATTTGCGTCCAGATATTGATTCATTTGATCAACAACCTCATAAAACTCAGCTCCTGTACGATCCATTTTATTGATGAAAGCTATACGGGGAACTCGGTATCTGTCAGCCTGATTCCATACGGTTTCACTTTGTGGCTCAACACCTCCTACAGCACAAAATAAAGCAACCATGCCATCAATAACTCTTAAAGATCGTTCAACCTCAATGGTGAAGTCAACGTGACCGGGAGTATCGATGATGTTAATTTGAGAGTCTTTCCAGTTTGCAGTAATTGCAGCTGAAGCAATTGTAATCCCTCTTTCCTGTTCCTGCTTCATGAAATCCATGGTGGCAGCACCATCATGTACTTCACCCATTTTACGACTTACCCCTGTGAAGTAAAGAATTCTTTCAGTTACTGTTGTTTTTCCAGCATCAATGTGTGCCGCGATTCCAATATTTCTTAGTTTGTTTAATGACATGGCATTATTTTTTCTGATCTAAATGTAAAGCTAAACTTTATAAAATTAATAAAATTATTGTAAAAAGCTAATTAAGAGATGATTGTGATAATTTATCTGCTATCAGCAAAATTCGGGCAAAGGTAGTGAATTTATTCATCCAATATTGAAAATATTCGGATAATTAGATATATTTTACTTTCGCAACTATAAGTATCAGAAGACAAGGGTTTTAGCTTGTCTGTTCTCGACTGGTCTGACGATAGGTAGGTTTGTGAAAATGATGTTCGGGAAATGAGTAGAAAAAAAAGGCTCTCGAAATATGAGAGCCTTCTTTAATCTTATTTGAAATTTGAGAAATAGTTTATTTCTTTTTCCTGAATGATGTTTTGATAATTTGTCCAATCTTCATCAAAAAATTTAGTAACATCAGAAACAAAGGTGTCCATAGCTTTTTGAGCTTTTCCAATTGCAATTTCTTCTCTTAAACCAGGTTTGTCAATTGCGCTGCCAATAGCCCGTGAAGCCATTCTTAAAAGAGATGGCATTAGGTTTGCATCTCGATAAATGCCCTGAACCGGCTTTGGATTCAATAATTCAATAAATGAATCCAATTTTTTATTGACTGATTTATGTAATTCTTTTAAATCATTAAATTCTTCACCTTTAAGGTTAGAAATAATACCACCAATTTGTTTCGCTATTTTTTGAGCGGAACGAATCTTATCGGCAGTTTTTGTAGCCTTACTTACTTGTTCCTCAAATTTAATAAGTAAGTCGTTTCTCTCATGCATGTATGCTACATTGTATTTTATTCTATGATCAAAAATGATATTCAAATAGGTTGAATCCGAAACTTTATTATAAGTTAATTTAACTTTATACTTGCCGGGTAAAACTTCTCCGGCATAAAATGTTTCATCGGCTTTTTTAGATTGAGCTCGATTTGGATAGCGGATTCTTTTTTTGTCGAAAGTCCAGTATAAACGTCTGATACCTTCTCTAACTGGTATTCTTAAAGTATTAACCAAATTGTTTTTGGCGTCAAATATTTCTATCTGAGCCTTTTCTTTACTGTCTTTTACTGGTTTTGTAATGAAAGAAATCATGGCTCCGGATTGTTTATTTTCACCTGAATAAGCTGCATCAGCCGGGAAATGGTATCCTGGGGGTTGAGAAAATCTTGACATCTCAGCCTCAGGAATAGGGAATAGATGTGCTGCTTTATCAAATAAAGAAATACCATTTTTTGCCAATTCTCGTAGCGGTTGAATATTGTCGATGATAAAAGCAGCTCGTCCGAAAGTACCAATGATTAAATCATTTTCCCGAGGATGAATCTTTAAATCCATGGTTGAAACAGTTGGGTATTTATAGGTCCATTTAGTCCAGTTTTCGCCGGCATCAATGCTAAAATATAAACCACTTTCAGTTCCTGCAAAATATAAATTTTCTGCAACCGGGTCTTGAATAAAAGATAATGCATAACCTGTAACTTTTTCAGGGTTTACAATATTTTTCCATTTTTTTCCAAAATCTTTGGTGTGGAAAATATAGGGTTCCCAATTGTCGCGACGATAATCGTTGATCACAACAAATGCTTCACCTTCATTGTATTCTGAGGCAGTAATTTGAGGAATCCAACTTCCTTCGGGAACCTCTTTAATCCGTTCAATTAAATTATTCCAGGTTTCACCTCCATCCTTAGTTAGTTGTAAGTTGCCGTCATCAGTTCCTACCCAAATTACCTTTTCGTTTATAGGACTGGGAGCAATGGCTATAATAGTTGTGAAGTTTTCTGCACCCGTTGCATCATAAGTTAATCCACCACTTTCCATCGATTTTTGTTTTTCAGGATCATTGGTAGTTAAATCAGGTGAAATGATGGTCCAGTGATCACCCCGGTCATCACTTTTGTGAAGATATTGACTTCCAAAATAAATTCCTTTGGGGTTGAATGGATTCGCTGCAATCGCTGCATTCCAGTTAAACCTTAATTTCTCTCCGTCGGGATGAACAGGTTGAATAAACTTACCAAAGCCGGTTTGTGTATTATATCTTTGAACATTGCCTTGTTGAGACATGGTGTATCCTTCGAGTGGATTTGTAGGATCAGGAACTACATCAAAACCATCTCCAAATGAGACTTCTTTCCAGTACTCGTTTTTAATTCCACCTCTTTTATAAACCATACTTGGTCCTTGCCACGAGCCATTATCCTGCATACCACCATAAACGTTATAAGGTCTCTGCATATCATAATTGATGTGATAAAACTGAGCTAAAGGCAGATTTTCAATAAAACGCCAGGTTTTACCCCGATCTCTTGAAATGGCCATTCCACCATCATTTCCGTTGATAATATAACTACCATCGATTGGATGAGAATACCAGGCATGATGATCAGGATGAACTTTTTGGTAAGGAATCAGATTGGTAAATGTTTTACCACCATCATTGCTAACATCAACCACGGTATGAATGTTGTAAACTCGATTTTCATTGTTGGGATCGATGTGAATTTCGCCGTAATAAAATGGGCGGCCTCCGATATTTTTATCTGTTATCTTTTTGAAATTGAAACCTCCGTCATCTGAGCGATAAAGTGCATTTTTTTTAGATTCAACCAAAGCATAAACTAACTTTGGATTATGTGCAGAAATTCCTAAACCAATTCTTCCCAATTCACCTTCTGGTAATCCATCATTTTCATCTAAACGTTTCCAGTTCTTTCCACCATCAAGCGTTAAATACAAACCAGAACCTTCACCTCCTGATTTGAAGAACCAGGGCTGACGCTCGAATTGCCACATGGCTGCAAAAAGTTTATTTGGGTTTGAAGGATCCATGATTAAATCGCCAATGCCGGTTTTATCATTTACAAATAAAACCTTATCCCAACTTTGACCTCCGTCTGTGGATTTAAAAACTCCTCTTTCCTCACCTGAGCCCCAAGCAGCTCCTTGAACCCCAACATAAATGACATCTGAATTTCTGGGATCAAGAATGATTCGGTGTATATTTCTTGAATTGGCTAAGCCCATATGTTTCCAGGTTTTTCCTCCATCTATACTTTTATAAACTCCATTTCCGCTACTCTGACTATTTCTGGGGTTTCCTTCTCCTGTTCCAACCCATACCACATCAGGTATGTTTTGATCAATTTTTAAAGCCCCAATTGAAGCATAATCTTGTTCCTGAAAAAGTGGTTCCCATTTTACCCCTCCGCTTGTTGATTTCCAGACACCTCCGGAGGCTGATCCAATGTAAATAACATCAGGATTATTTTGCACCACATCAATGGCCGTGACTCGTCCGCTCATGCCAGCGGGGCCAATGCTTCTTGGGCTGAGTCCTTTTACCAAATCTATATCTACAGATTGTGCAAAGATATTAGTGAAAGTAAACATAAATAGAGCTAAAAAGCTCCAAATAGATTTTAAGATGATCTTTTTCATGAGGGTGGTTTTTGGTTGGAAGCAAAATGTCAAGTATAAATCAAATTGAAAGTGATTGATTTTGCTTCATAATTGATACTAAAACCAAAGATGGGAAAAAGGTACTAAGAATCCAATAAAAATATACAAGCCTCAACTTTTAAAGGATTAGTACATTAAATTAGCATAAATAATGGATGTGAACGTCACAATATACATTGAATATCAATTAATATGCTAACGGTTTGATGGACAGAAAATCTGGGCGTTTGATAAGGATTTGAAGAAGTCAGAATGGATAAGCTAAGAAGTAGTCCATTCAATGGCAGCTTTTTCGGTTGAGAATACCCTTACTTTAAAACCAACTTTTTTATTCACTTTTTCGCTGAACATCACCGAGCCGGCTGTAGAATAAGGGTCATCAAGTATTAGACTTTGTTTTTTCCCTCTGACTATGGGTTCAATTGACATCATGAAATTAACAATCCGATCGGGTGATTTAATATCCATATCAAGTTTAGAACCTCTATAATCAGATAGTAGATTGTATTTTGATTCTGTAAACTCTTTCATGCTTAAAAAAGTTTGCCAGGCTTTTGCAATGTCCTCATCTTTAATTAATCCGGTGTGTTTGTATCTGATGATTTTTAAGTTATGATCAATTTCAATGCTGTAGTTCATAATTCAAGTATTGGTAGTAATGTTAAGTCTAATTTTTGTATCAATTGAACTCCTAATTGGGGGAAGATATAGAAGTTTTACAAAGATAAGAGATTCTGAATTAAATGAGAAATTAATTAATAAAATCTAGCTCAAAAGAGATGACCGACGAAAGGGCGGTCATTTTAAAAATTGAGTTTTGTTTAGAAAACGTTATTTCTTATTTAAGGTCATCTCAAAAAATTGAAGCCAATTTCCACCTCGATTCATTTCGCCTTTTTCATGCCATTGTCCTTGCTCATTTAAGAAAATGATATAACGAATAAAGTCTGTTGGATACCAATAAAGTTTACCATCAATTAATCCCGCTTTGAAGTCACCACTCATACCGTTGGCCATATACGAATAAAAATTATAATGTTCCTTTTCTTTGTTATAAGAGATGATAGCCAGGGCATTGTGGATAATTTCTCCATTTGCCTTTCCGATTCCTTCAATTAGTAAGGTGGTGCCATCAACTTTAAACTGAATGTTTTCTGTTTGTTCAAATGTATGCTTTACTCCATCCCGACCGTAGGTCCAGCCACTGCCTTCCCACCTGCCTTCCATAAAACTTAGTTTGTTTAGTTCGCTTTGAAGTTGTAAGTCTGTTTCTGTTGATTGGCCCAAAGCCATCGCAGAAAACAGCATCATTAGTAGTATTGTAAGATTGTTCTTTTTCATCATTTAGCTATTTGGTTTATAGATGACTTTATATTTCAATATAACCTTTAATGTCTTCAACATATTTTGCAAAAGCAGCCCTTCCCACTTTTGTTATTTTACATGTAGTGTGAGGGTAATTGTTTTTAAATGATTTAATAACCTCAACATATTTAGCTTCCTTCAGCTTCTTTAACTGATGGCTTAAATTGCCCTGAGTTGTTTCGGTATGTTCTTTGAGATATAAGAAATCCGCACTCTTAACACGCATGAGTATAGAAACAATGGCAAGTCGTACCTGAGAGTTTAATACAGGATCAAGATTTTTAAACATGACCTTTGTTTTTTGTTTCTGTGTTTTTTAAGATATAACCAGGAATCAAATAACCCGTTACAATCGTAAAGGTGCTTACAAGTATTTGATATTCCTGAGGAATGAATAATGACATTATGGAGAAACTTAAGAATAGAACCCCTCCAATAATCATTGGTCTGAATTTTATAATTAAACCTGATGCCAGTGTTCCAACACCAGCCAATAATAGGATAAATGGCACAACTGTGGTGTTCAACCAAATGGCAATAAATACAATTATAAAGAATGAAATCCCTAATACAATCCAGAGATTCATAAAAACATCATCAAGATGGGTACGGACTTTTTTATGCCGCTCAACTTTAAATCCATAAACCATACATGAAGCTACTCCTATAAAAGCCATGATTGGCCATACATAATAATAGGCTTTTATGTTTGTATATTCAAGTAGAAAAAATTGAGTAAGTCCTGCAATGATAACCAACCATCCCCATAATAAGAAATAGAAACTTCCAGTTTGAATGTTTGATTTTGTTTTCTCAATGGTTTCGGCAATAAGTTTTAAACTTTCTTCCGGGCTGAGTAAATTTTTATCTTCCATAATTTATGTTTTTTATATTAATTGAGATTGTAAAACTAATATAGTTTGCAATACAAACCAAATAAATTTATGAATATTTTATAATGGATCATTGTTGTGTGATTGTAATGATCTTTAAAATAGGATGTTGTGTGTGATGATTGTTCTGCTGAGTTTCTACTTTAGTTTTAAATCCTTAATGATTTTTTCGATTTTTTGATCCAATTTTCCATTTAGATTTTCGAATTCGTTGGATGAATTTAGTGTTGATTTTACACTAAAATAGAATTTTATTTTAGGTTCTGTTCCTGATGGTCTTACACTAATTTTTGAACCATCTTCAGTAAAAAACTGCAAAACATTTGATTTTGGCAGATTGATTTCCTTCTCAGAATCCTCTAATAAATCAATTTCCTTTTGTTCTTCATAATCCTTGATTATGACAACTTTGGAATTGTTGATTTGGGTAGGAGGGGTGTTTCTGAAATCAGCCATAATTTGCTGAATTTCTGCGGCTCCTGATTGACCTTTTCGTACAATAGAGATGAGAGATTCCTTATATAAACCAAATTCGAGATAAATATCAATTAATAGATCATAAATGGTTTTTCCGGATTGGGCAGCCCAGCTTGCAATTTCTGCAATGATAGCACAAGCGCTCACAGCATCTTTGTCACGGATAAAATCACCGATCATAAAACCATAACTCTCTTCACCTCCGCCAATGAAGGTTTTGGTATTTTCATTTTTTCGGATCACATCGGCTATCCATTTGAAGCCCGTAAGAACATCATAATATTCTACACCAAATTTAATGGCGATATCCTTCATTAATTCACTGGTAACAATCGTTTTAACGATAAATTCTTTCCCTTTTAGTTTATTGTTTTCTTCCCATTTCCTCAGAAGATAATAGGTTAGTAGGCAAGCTGTTTGATTACCGTTTACCAAAATAAATTCATTTTGATGATTTCTTACCGCAATACCTACACGATCAGCATCAGGATCTGTAGCCATTACTAAAGAGGCGTTAATACTTTTTGCCTTATCAATGGCCATTTTTAAAGCTGCGGCTTCTTCCGGATTGGGTGAAATTACCGTTGGGAAATTTCCATCAGGAATACTCTGTTCATCTACAGAGCTGATGTTGGTAAAACCAAACTCTTTTAAACAACGAGGAACCATTGTTGCACCGGTTCCGTGCAATGGTGTGTAAACTATTTTTATATCGTGATGTTTTTTGATGGCATCAGGAGATAAAGATAACTTTCTGATTTCTTTGAGATAAGCTTGATCTATATCCTCACCTATACTCGTAATATTTTCTTTTATCCCTTTAAATTTTACTTGAGAAATATCAAGAATTTTTGAGGCTTCTAATACCACGTTTTTGTCGTGGGGTGGAATAAGTTGGGCTCCATCGTTCCAATAGGCTTTATATCCATTGTATTCTTTGGGATTGTGCGAAGCGGTCAAAATAATTCCGCTGTGACAATCAAGGTGTCGGATGGCAAATGAAATTTCAGGAGTGGGGCGCATGTCCTCAAAGAGAAAAACCTTGCAATTGTTTGCTGATAATACATCTGCGGCAATCTCAGAAAAATAACGGCTGTTATTTCTGGAGTCATGTCCTATTACAACTTTAATTTCCTCTCCCTTTGGGTAAGATTTAATGAGATAATTTGCGAGTCCCTGGGTAGCCATTCCAACCGTATATTTATTCATTCGATTGGTTCCAACTCCCATTATTCCTCTTAAACCACCGGTTCCAAATTCTAAATTTTTATAGAATGATTCAGTAAGCTCTGCAGGATCATTATCTATCAATGATTGAACTTTTGAACGAGTTTCTTCATCATAATTATTTGATAGCCATGATTCAGCTTTCTCAATGATTTCTTTGTTAGTATTTCCCATCTCAATAAATTATAGTTGTTTTAAACAAATCATTAAACTGTCTTTCCAATGAGGAATTTCAATTTTAAGTTCTTCTTTTATTTTTGTCTTGTCAAGTAAACTGTATTTTGGTCTGGCAGCAGCTGTGGGGAATTCCGTTGTAGGAATTGGGTTTATTATACAATTGGTTTTGCTAAGCTCCATAATGGCTTGAGCAAATTCAAACCAGGTACAATCACCTTCATTCGAGTAATTAAATATTTGAACAGCTTCTGGTTGTTTTTGAATAAATTTAAGGATAACATCTGCCAAATCAAGGGCATAGGTAGGTGAGCCAAACTGATCATCAACAACATTTAAACTTTTTCTTTCATTTCCATACTTAAGTATGGTTTTAACAAAGTTATGGCCAAATTCAGAATACAACCATGAAGTTCGAATAATAATTGCACGATCACAAAACGCTTTAATCTTTTGCTCAGATTGTAATTTTGTTAAGCCATAAAATGAATTTGGAGCAGGCTTGTCATTTTCATGATAAGGTTTTTTGCTGCTGCCATCAAAAACATAATCTGTAGAAATATGGATGATGGAAGCATTGTTTTGCTTCGCTTTTTTTGCAAGGTTTTCAACAGCTTCAACATTAATCTGCCTTGCTCGATCCCGGTCACTTTCGGCTTTGTCAACAGCAGTATAGGCTGCGCAGTTGATAACTACATCGATATTGTTTGTTTTTAGAAAATAATCAATGTCATTTTCTGAAGTGATATCTAATTCTTCTATATCAGTAAAATGAAAATTGAAGATTTTATACTTCACTGACAAATGCTGAATCGCTTGCCCAAGTTGCCCTTTGCTTCCGGTTACCAGTACATTAATCATGTTTAAATAATTGTTTTGAAAAATTCAATGGTTCGTTTTAAACCTTCATCTAATTTGATGTTGGGTTCCCAGTTTAGTTTTTCTTTTGCAATTGTAATATCAGGTTTCCGCTGCATTGGATCATCAGCAGGGAGTTCTTGATAAATGATTTTTGATTTTGACCCGGTAAATTGAATGATTTTTTCAGCCAATTCAAGCATGGTAAATTCACCCGGATTACCTACATTAACCGGCCCGATGAAGTCATCTCCTGTGGCCATCAATCTGGTCATTCCTTCAATTAAATCATCTACATACTGAAAGCTTCTGGTTTGTTTGCCATCACCATACATGGTTAAATCTTCTCCCTTCAATGCCTGAACAATAAAGTTCGAAACAACACGTCCATCATGAGGGTGCATGCGAGGTCCATAGGTGTTGAATATGCGAATTATCTTGATTCTAACATCATTTTGTTTGTGGTAATTTATAAAAAGAGATTCAGCACATCGCTTACCTTCGTCATAACAAGCTCTTGATCCAATGGGGTTTACATGTCCCCAGTAGGATTCTGGTTGTGGATGAATCTGTGGGTCACCATAAACTTCACTGGTAGATGCTTGTAATATTTTGGCATTAATACGTTTTGCCAATCCAAGCATATTGATCGCTCCGGCAACAGATGTTTTTATCGTCTTGATCGGATTGTATTGATAATGTATTGGTGAGGCAGGACAAGCGAGGTTATAAATCTGATCAACTTCAATGAAAAACGGCATGGTAACATCATGTCTGATCATTTCGAAATAAGGATTGTCAAGCAGATGGATTACATTTTTCTTTTGCCCTGTGAAATAATTATCGAGGCAAATTACCTCATTGCCATCATTTAAAAGTCTTTCACAGAGGTGTGAACCAAGAAAACCTGCACCTCCGGTTACTAGAATTTTTTTCATAAGAAATTGAATTTAAATAAGAGATAAAGATAGGAAAAATAGAAAGGCCTGGTAAAAGATACCAGGCCCGATTTTTATTTTCTAATGTCACTTCCAATACAGGAGTATTCAAATCCAAACTTTTTAAGTTCATTGGGATCGTAGATGTTCCTGCCATCAAAAATAACGGGGGTTTTAAGCAATTCTTTTACCTTGTTAAATTGCGGGTATTTAAATTCAGACCATTCTGTTATAATTACCAGACAGTCTGCGTCTTTTAAAGCATCATATTGGTTGTGAACATATTCAATTGAATTGCCGAGTTTGTGTTTAGCTTCATCCATTGCGGCAGGATCATATGCACTTACACTAGCTCCGGCTTCAAGAAATTTCTTAATGATTACCAGAGAAGGTGCTTCGCGCATATCGTCAGTTTGAGGTTTGAATGAGAGACCCCACAATGCAATCTTTTTGCCAACAAGTTTGTTGTTAAAGTATGAAGCGACTTTTCTATACATAATAGACTTTTGATCTTCGTTAACTTCTTCAACGGCTTTTAGTACCCTTAATGAATAAGAATTGTCATCGGCAGTTTTAATAAGAGCTTTAACATCTTTTGGGAAACAAGAACCTCCATAACCGGCACCAGGGTATATAAATTTAGGACCGATACGGGTGTCGGATCCAATTCCTTTTCTAACCATATTTACGTTTGCACCAACAATTTCGCAAAGATTTGCAATGTCGTTCATGAAACTAATTTTGGTAGCAAGCATAGAGTTTGCAGCATATTTTGTCATTTCAGCAGAAACTACATCCATAAAAACAACAGGATGTCCATTCATGGTAAATGGCTTGTACAATTTTGCCATGATGTCTTCAGCTCTTTGTGTGTCAATTCCCACAACAATTCGGTCGGGGCGCATAAAATCATCTATGGCCGCACCTTCTTTTAAAAATTCAGGATTTGATGCAATATCAAAACTTAAATCTGAACCTCGGGCATCAAGTTCGCTTTGAAGTGCACTTCTAACTTTTTCAGCAGTTCCGACTGGAACGGTACTTTTTGTTACCATTAACAGATAATCAGACATATTACGTCCAACTTCTTTGGCTACTTCAAGAACATATTTCAAATCGGCGCTTCCATCCTCATCGGGTGGAGTACCCACTGCACCAAAAACAACCTGACAACCATCAAGGGTTGAAGCAAGATCGGTCGTAAAATGCAATCTGCCTTTTTTAACATTTCTATGAACCATTTCTTCTAAACCAGGTTCGAAAATTGGGATAATCCCTTTATTTAGGCCGTCAATTTTGTTTTTATCAATATCTACACAATTAACTTCTATTCCGACTTCTGCGAAACATGTTCCGGTAACCAAACCAACATAGCCTGTACCTACAATCGTAATTTTCATGGTTGTATAATTAAGTTTGAGATTTACATATTAGTACATACAAATATAATTAATAACCTTTGCCGAATGCAAAATAATTATTAAGATGAGAATGTTGAAAAAAGTTTTTAAAGAAGGTTTTAGATAGTTAAAATTGAATTTCTTAGCGGCTATAAATAAATTGAAGCAATGGCATTTTTATAGGCGTAAACTATTACCTCAATCAAATTTTTCGAGCCTGTTTTGACCATTAAATTCGATCGGTGCTTTTCAACAGTTCGGTCAGAAATCTTTAGTTTGCTTGATATCTGTTTGATAGGAAGGCCCATGCATGAAAGTTGGAGCACTTCATTTTCTCTTTTTGTTAATGATTCACACAATACAAAATCATTAAGATTAACATTCTTCTTAAGATTGAATTGTTGATCGTAACGATTGATACAGGCCTTTAAGTCATCAATATCGACGGGTTTTAAGATGTAATCGAAAGCGGCACTTTTGATGGCTTTTATCGCATATTGATTGTATCCGGTAATAAAAATAAACTTTGGTAAAAAATATTTGGATCTCAAATCATCAACGATATCAAAACCTGTAATACGTGGCATTTCTATATCCAAAAAAACGATATCTGGCTTGCTCTGTAAAATTTCTTTCACAAATGTTTCAGGGTCAGTAGATTTGTGGGTGACCTTTATTACCTCGATTTTATCCAAAAGCATCTCAAGGCGATTTACTGCAGCTAATTCATCATCTAATATTGCACATTTAATGTATTCCATAGCTAAATCTATTTATCCAGTTAGAACTATTGCAAAATGTATGCGATAAGTGTAAGTGTCAGTAAATCAATATGAAAGGTGTTTTGTTGCTTTTCTGTTTTGTTTAATAGTAGGAAAATATTCCCAAAATGGGAAGAGGGTTGGTCGGCTGCTAGTACACCAATAAGTACCTTGGAGTGCCATTTTCTAAATCTTCTTAAAGAAGATGGAAATGAAGTTTCTAAAATTGTTTGATGTTGCTTTAGGTTGGTTTGATTAAATATTTTTGGTTTTCAAAATTATAGTTTTACTGATTTTAGCGGGTATTTTATTTCAATGAGAGTCCCTTTGGGGTTTCCATTTTCATCGCTTAAATCAATAATGTTATAAATGATTTTAATTTTTGCTAATTCGAAAAAGAGCTCGATCATCTCTTCTATAATAATGAGTCCTTTGCCTGTATCGTTCATACTTTTACCCTCCGCCTCTTTTCGACCAATTCCATTGTCTTGGATCGAAATCGTCAATAGTTGATTATCTTCTTTAAAATCGATGCTTAAATACCCATGCCTCTTTAATGGTTTAATGCCATGTTTGATTGCGTTTTCAACAAAAGTGTGTAACATCATCTTTGGAACGATGATTTTGTCGGCAGAAGTAGGAATTGACTTTATATTGTATTGAAAACGATCTTCCATCCTGAATTTCTCAATGTCAAGATAATCCTGAATGTAATCAAGTTCATTGGCTAAATTTGAATATGCACTACTCGAAGCAAAAATTGTGTTTCGAAGCAACTTGGAGTATTTGCCAAAAATGTAATCAGCAGTTTCTGCATCATTTGATTGAAAAGAATATCCAATAGAATTAAGAACATTTAAAGTAAAATGTGGGTCCAGTTGGTTTCTGATGTTTTTAAGTTTAAGCTCTGCTATTTCTTTTTCGCACTTTAATTTTTTCAGTTTATAAAGATTTCTGAAATGTCTGATGATCATCAGTATGACAAAAATTGCGAGATATGCCAAGAGGAAAAACAAATAACGATACCCGTATAATTTATTTTTAATGTAATTGAAATAAAGTTGAGTTTCACCATAATTGATGGCCAATTGCGGGAATATTTTATTGGTGTATTTCACCTTAATTTGATCTACATTGTCCTTTACGGGTAATGAGAGTATGGTGGGGTGAGATAAATCATTGCGGGTAATGACCATAGATTGTTTGTTTTCGCCTAAGAAGAGATATTCAGCTTCGCCGTCTTCGTCCAGATCTAATTCAAAATATTCGTTAAATACGATACCTTCAAGATTTTTGGTGTGAAGTTTGACGTTTAATTTGTGGTCAATCTCGGCTATTTCACCTTTTTTATTGATACGGTAATAAAGTTTTTTTTCTGAAGTAGAAATTTCTTTGTTGCTTACAAGCTCTGTTCGGTATTTGTTCATGCCGGGAGTTAAGATGATAATGGCTCCCAAAATAACGAGCGATAAAATAATAGGATGGAGTAATATTGTTTTTAGGCGTCTCATCTTGTATTCCTTATTCTAAATGACCTTGAATTTTAAGTAAATATAAAAATAAGTGGTCATTAATTAGTCTTTAATTACGAGTAGTTTTAAAATCTAAGAATATTTCTTAGTGTAAAAATTAGACCGGAGTAATCTCTTACCCCGGTCCTTTATGTTCATGATTTAGTTGTTTTTGCTAGGGGTCTACCCTGATGAACATAGTTTTGGTTTTAGGGATCCTAAGGCTTTTGTTAAGGATCTACTCTGATAAACATGGTTTGAATATCTGCCTCTGCTTGATCTAAAGGTGTTCCTGCTGGAACGAAAATAACTGCTGCCCAACCTCCTGGCAATGGAACATAGTCTACTCCATAGGTTGAGGCCTGTGCTGCAATAGTTTCTGCTAATGTACTTCCTTCAGAATAATTATTTAATAATATCCAGATCGCATCTTGAATATCTTGCATTTCTGCAGTTGGGTAATAATCAAGGTGATTCATTAACCAATTAACCATTGGCCATGTATGTTCTGAAAATGTTACAAAATTTGGATCTCTTGTGAAAAGTGGAATTAGTTCTGGATATAAAGAACTATATACGTCCATGTTATAAGCTTCACCTACAATAATACTAGTGGATTTATCTGCACACCAAGAGGGTAAAGTTCCATTTGCAATTGGTTCGTCATATCCAGAATCAGTAATGTTAGATAATTCCGCATCTGCGTATGCTCCTAAGTTAGCTGTACCTGCCCAACCTACTATTTTATAGGTCGCTGTTGAAGGAAGATTCATGTATGGAGGTAGAATGAGATCAGCATCTTCAATATTGCAATTTCCTAAAATAAAGTCAACAACACCATCTCCATTGGTATCAATCTTCTCATCATCTGAGAATGACCAAGTATGGAAATGTTTATAAGTAAAAGTACTTCCATTTTTTACTAAGATAAGTAATTTAAACTCAAAGTTATCAGTCACGTTTGGTAGATCTACATAAGTTATCTCAAGAGGAGCTCCTTCTCCATAATTATGACCTAAACCAAGCCCGTCAAAGTCCATCATATCATTTGTAAAAGTATTTACTAAACTTCCACCCTTGTAAACTTCAATTTTGAAAATTGCAGGCATATCTATTTGTACACCATTGCTTTGATTTGCATAATTTGATCCTACATATGCAGAAGGATCTTTCACACAGAGGTCACCAAAGAATACTTGTTTTCTAATATTTACCTGATCAACTTTAAACCAAGTGAAACCAAAAGCAGAATAATCAACTTCTTCAAAACAGATTACTTGAATCTCGATCTCATTTTTATTAAAATCTGTCACAGTAAATGGCTTTGGGAGTGGGGTTGATGAGTAGTTTCCGTAGCTAGAACCTTGATTAGGAGCAGCTAAGACTAGGATGTCATCTCCATCATTAGCCATGCCAGGCGTATTATTATCGTTCATCATTTGAAAAACGGTAAGTTTGTAACTACCAACAGGAAGTTTAATGGATTGAGTGTAAGCTACTCCACCCAAATAGAATACTTCAGGATAATAAGTTGTTGTGTCATTCGTTCCTTCTAGTACAATCTTAACAATCGCATATTGTGCTTCAGGATTGTCACATGTTGATTTTAAATTGTCAATTGAGGTTTCAAGGCCTCTAAATGATACTTCTTGCACTTGAGACGCACCTATGGTGTTATCCCATTTTTTATTACAACTGGTAAACACTAGTGTTGTAGTCGCAAGGATTAGTAAGAATATTTTTTTCATAGCAATAAGGTTTGATTATAATTATAAGATTAGTTTTAAGCTGATTCAAATTTTCTCATTTTGAGATTTTCGAATGTTTAATTTTGATGTAAAAGTATCTTACCAGCATTGGTCAAACAATGAGTATTTTCCGAATAGCAACTACGTGATTTCCGACCTATGTTTTCTGAATGGGCTTTGAATAAAGGTGTTTTGCGCTGATGATGATTTTTAAATATTGAGGAATTTAAGGTTAAAACCTTTGTTTTTTGATGGTGAAATTAAAATACCCTCTTCGGGTATTGCAAGTTTAGCTGCGAGAAACCTCGTAAATTTTCAATTTTCGGGACTCGGGACCCTCCCGACTGCGTCGGGATGCTCTACCAACTGATATTTTATTTTAAAAGGGATAAAATAGAAAAGACGTGCATTTCTGATCGTCTTTTGTGATCCGTCTGAGCTTCAAATTCCGCAAGCATGGCTGCGAGAATCCTCGTAAATTTTTAATTTTCGGGACTCGGGACCCTCCCGGCTGCGTCGGGATGTTCTACCAACTGATGTTTTATTTTAAAAGGGATAAAATAAAAAAGACGACCATTTCTGATCGTCTTTTGTGATCCGCCCGAGGTTCGAATTCCGCAAGCTTGGCTGCGAGAAACCTCGTAAATTTTTAATTTTCGGGACTCGGGACCCTCCCGGCTGCGTCGGGATGCTCTACCAACTGATGTTTTATTTTAAAAGGGATAAAATAAAAAAGACGACCATTTCTGATCGTCTTTTGTGATCCGCCCGAGGTTCGAACTCGGGACCCTCCCGACTGCGTCGGGATGCTCTACCAACTGATATTTTATTTTAAAAGGGATAAAATAAAAAAGACGACCATTTCTGATCGTCTTTTGTGATCCGCCCGAGGTTCGAACTCGGGACCCTATGCTTAAAAGGCATATGCTCTACCAACTGAGCTAGCGAATCGTTTTCCGTTTTTGGAGGTGCAAAATTAAAAAAATATTTTAATAAACAACAACTTTTTTGAAAAAAATCAATCTAATTTTCCTTTTCCTTCACGAATAATTGTAATTTCATCTAAGGTGCAATCTACAATTGTAGAAGGCAAATTTCCACCATAGCCTCCATCTATCACAATGTCAACCAAATGTCCGTATTTTTCATAAATTAATTCAGGATCGGTGGTATATTCTATTATTTCATCCTCATCTCGAACAGAGGATGACATAATTGGGTTTCCTAATTTTTGAACAATTTCATGAATGATGTTATTATCCGGAATTCTGATACCAACCGTTTTCTTTTTACTCTGAAACAATTTTGGAACTTTATTGTTGGCATTTAAAATAAATGTAAACGGCCCCGGAAGATTCCGCTTCATTAATTTGTAAATATCATTGCTAATGGGGTGAGTGAAATCTGAAATATGACTTAAGTTTGAACAAATAAAAGAAAAGTTGGCCTTTTCTTTTTTGATGCCTTTAATCAGGGCAATCTTCTCAACAGCTTTATTTTTATATATGTCACAGCCCAAGCCATAAATTGTATCCGTTGGATAAATGATAATGCCGCCATCATTTAAACATTCAATGGTTTGTTGAATGTATCTTGGATTTGGGTTGTCTGGATGAATCTTTAACAACATGGTCTAAATACAAAAATAACAAAAGTAAATAAAAAAAGGGTAAGCTACTTACATCGCACCGCTACAACCGTCTACCCTTGCTTCCTTCCGGACCTGGGGGAGTTCAACAGGAGCTGGTCGTATAAGACTTACCCAGCCGCAAAATTACAAATATGTTACATACCTACAATGTTTTTTTTAATTTTTTGAGTTTTATCATATTTTAGTAAGTTTGCATATAAGTTTCACCCTATAAAATCAATCATTATGGAAGAAAATCAAAAATCGTCTTTTAAAGTAGCTTTAAATTATGCATTGATTACGGCAGCACTCTTAATTGTGCTTGACCTCATTTTTTATGTAATGGACATCGGACCACGTAGTGAAATCAGATTTGTTTCATGGTTGGTGTATATTGGAGGAATCATTTGGGGCCAAAAAGTCTTCCGGGACGCTCATTTAAATGGTCTTATTAGTTATGGTAAGTCTTTCTCTGTCGGTTTTACAGTGGGATTCTTTGCAGCTATTGTCGTAGCTGTTTATAGTTTTGTGTTTATGAAATTCTTCGATCCAGCTGCTATAACGCAAGCCATGGAAGCTTCTGAACAACAATTATTAGATTCTGGAAATATGACAGATGAACAAATTGATGCGGCTTTGGAAATGACTGCCCGCTTTACGACTCCATTTATGATTTCAATCATGGCATTGATTTTTAGCACCATTGGGGTTACTATCATTTCTTTAATCACTTCAATTTTTATAAAAAAAGAAGTAAACTAGTTTAAATTTTTGGTGAATGGATATATCGATTGTTATTCCTTTTCTGAATGAAGAGGAATCGATACAGGATTTGAGTAATTGGATTACTAAAGTCATGAAAACCTATGATTATGAATATGAAATAATATGGGTAGATGATGGTAGTACAGACTCATCATGGGCGATAGTAGAAAAGCTATGTTCAAAAAACAGCTTGAATAAGGGAATAAAATTTCGCCGAAATTATGGTAAATCCGCTGCCATGAATTCAGGTTTTGAAGCTGTAACTGGTGACGTAGTAATAACTATGGATGCTGATTTACAGGACAGTCCAGAAGAGATTCCTCCATTGTATGATATGATCATGAAGGAAGGATATGATTTGGTTTCTGGTTGGAAAAAACATAGATATGATCCCGTCTCAAAGAGATGGCCTTCGAAGGTTTATAATTGGATTAATCGGGTAATTACAGGAATTAAACTCCATGATTTTAATTGCGGATTAAAAGCCTATAAGAGAGATGTTGTGAAGAACATCGAAATTTATGGCGAAATGCATCGATTTGTTCCGGTGATTGCTAAATGGGCAGGATTTACTAAGATCACTGAAAAAGTTGTTTCTCATCAAAAAAGACAATTTGGAAAAACCAAATTTGGCTTTGAACGTTATCGAAGAGGATTTTTAGATTTAATATCCATCACCTTTGTTTCAAGATTTGGTAAAAGACCCATGCATCTATTTGGTTCAATAGGAACCATTCTATTTATACTTGGTTTTGGGATTGCTTTTTATTTGACTTACGCCAAAGTATTTATGGCTGAATACATGATGACAGATCGTCCAATTTTCTATCTGGGATTGCTTTGTATGATTTTAGGTACTCAATTGTTTATGACAGGTTTTTTGGCCGAAATGATTTCTCGAAATTCTTCGGAAAGAAATCTTTATCAGGTTGAGAGAAGGTTAGGAATTAAATAAGATAACAGATGGTCAACAAAAAGCGCGTAATCATTGTTGGTTCGGCTTATCCACTGCGTGGAGGTGGTATTGCAACTTTTAATGAACGACTCGCGAAGGAATTTGTGGATCAGGGTCATGATGTACACATCGAAACATTCTCCTTACAGTACCCTTCTATTTTATTTCCCGGGAAAACGCAATATTCAGAAGAAGATCCTCCTGAAAATTTAAAGATTAATGTGAGCCTTAATTCGATTAACCCCCTAAGTTGGTTGAAGGTAGGAAAACGCATAAAGAAACTGAAACCCGATTTGGTTATCATGAGGTTTTGGATTCCTTTCATGGCCCCATGCCTGGGAACTGTGGCCAGAATTATTAGAAAAAACAATCATACAAAAGTAGTTTCCATCATCGATAATATTGTGCCTCACGAATCTCACTTTAGCGATAAATTATTGGCTAATTATTTCGTAAAAAATAATGATGCATTCATAACCATGTCTCGATCAGTGTTAAAGGAGTTGGAAACATTTGATCAGTTAAAACCCAAAAAATACACCCTTCATCCACTTTATGATAATTTTGGAGCGCAAATATCAAGATCAGAGGCTTTAAAGAAATTAAATCTTTCAGAAGACTTTAAGTATATTTTGTTTTTTGGATTTATCAGGCAATACAAAGGACTTGACTTGGTGCTTGAAGCCATGGCAGATGATTGGATTAAATCACAGAACATCAAACTAATTGTTGCCGGAGAATTTTATACAGACTCAAAACCATATTTTGATATGATAAGGGATTTAGGGATAGAAGATAAGGTTGTAATGTCAAATGATTTTATTCCCAATGAAGAAGTTGTTAATTTCTTTTGTGTGGCTGATATGGTGGTACAGCCTTATAAAACTGCAACGCAAAGTGGTGTAACTCAGGTTGCTTATCATTTTGATAAACCCATGATTGTAACCAATGTTGGGGGATTGGCAGAAATTGTACCTCATGAAAAAGTTGGTTATGTTGTTGATGGGAAACCAGAAGAAATAGCAAAACACCTCAAATCATTCTATCAGAATAATAAGGCTCCCGAGTTCATTGGCAATATTAAAGAAGAGAAAAAGAAGTATTCATGGTCGAAAATGGTCGAGGTAATTGAATCTCTTCAGAAAGAAACAATTTAATCTTAAAAAGTTAAAATTGTTTTTATGATCCATCATATTGTTGATAATTGAGGATTAACTTTTACCTTAATCTTTTTTTAATAGATTATATTTGTCACATTATTTTTTTGATTTAAATAAACCAGATTTATTGATCCCAAAAAAATATGTTAATCTTTATTTATGAGAATTAAAGAGGTTATAAAACAGTCGATTGAATTGAAATCGAAAATTTCTGAATCCTCTCAAATAATTGAGGAAATCCAGAAAATTACAGATGTTTGCATTGATACTTTGCAAAACGGTGGTAAAGTTTTGTTTTGTGGTAATGGCGGAAGTGCCGCCGATGCGCAACATTTAGCTGCTGAACTTAGCGGTAGATTTTATTATGATCGTGAACCTTTATTTGCTGAGGCTTTGCATGTAAATAGTTCTTATTTAACAGCTGTGGCCAATGATTATTCTTATGATGAAGTTTATGCTCGATTAACCAAAGCCATGGGCCGTGAGGGTGATGTTCTAATTGGATTAACAACTTCAGGTAACTCTGAAAATATTGTCAGGGCAATGAAAGTTGCCAAAGAGATTGGAATGAAAACCGTTGGTTTTACCGGTAAACATGGAGGTAAAGTTAAAGAATATTCTGATTATCAGATAAACATACCCTCAACTGATACGCCACGTATTCAGGAAACCCATATTATGATCGGACATATTTTATGTGAACTTGTTGAATCTGAAATGTTTCCACGATGACCAGCGAAGCGATCATAATATCAGGAGGTTCAGAAAATAGATTTAAGTCTGTTAAAGATGATATCCCCATATCGATGGCCCCAATTAACGATAAACCATTTCTGGAGTATCAGTTAAGTTATCTTGAACATTGGGGCATAAAACATTTAATTCTAAGTCTTGGATACAAAGCGGATTTAATCAAGCGTTATTTTAAAGATCAATACAAATCCATGAGCATTTCCTATGTGATTGAAGAAGGTGCAAGCGACAATGTTGGTAACATGAAAAAGGCGATTCAAAAGGCCAACGAAATGAATGTTTTTATTTTGGATGGAAGCATATTTTTCGATGTTAGTTTAAGACGCTTGTTTAATTTTAAAAGATCAAAACAGGCAGATTTAGCCCTTTCACTTCGATTTGTTCCTGAAGTTACACAACATGGTTCAATAAAAATTGACGAAGATGCTAAAGTAATAGACTTTTGTGGAACAGCTGATCAATATGGTGAAGAATATATAAATGGCGGTGTGAGCTGCATAAATACACAGTATTTCTTATCAAAGAATTTAAAAGATGAATCATCATTCCAAAAAGATTTTTTAGAGCAGTATTATAAATCAGATTCGATGTATGGATTTAAATGTTATTCATACTTTAAAGATATAAGTAATCCATTGGATTATGAAAGAGCACAAAATGAGTTTAGATCATTACCATATTGATAAAAGTTGGTCTTTGTTTCTTGACAGAGACGGAGTGATTAATCGAAGAATCATTGACGATTATGTTAAAACTTCTGCTGACTTTCTTTTTCTGGAAAAAGTACCTGAATCTATTCATCTTTTAAGCAAAGTTTTTGGAAGGATTTTTATCGTAACCAACCAACAAGGAATTGGAAAGGGATTAATGACCATTCATGATTTAAAACTTGTTCATCATTTTTTATTAAAAGAAGTTGAAAATGCAGGAGGGAAAATAGATCAGATTTATTTTTGCCCTGAGCTGGCAGCAACAAATCATCCTGATCGGAAACCTGAAATTGGCATGGCCCAAAAAGCAAAAAAAGATTTTCCCGAAATCGAATTTTCAAAATCAATAATGGTGGGAGACTCGTTTTCTGACATGGAATTTGGATTAAAAGCCGGGATGAAAAATGTATTTATAAAAAGTGAAAAAATAGTCGATAATAAAATTAAAGACATCTCTGAAGAAATTCTTGATTCTTTATATCAATTTACACAACTAATTATTAACCAACAAAACTAAGATTTTTGACTCCACAACTCATATTAATAAGTTTTTTGTTGTATACCTTTCTGTTGTTTGGTATTTCATGGATTACATCCCGAAAATCAGACAATGCTGCATTTTTTCTGGGTAACCGAAAATCACTCTGGTATGTAGTTGCTTACGGCATGGTTGGTGCATCTCTATCGGGTGTAACTTTTATATCTGTGCCTGGTTGGGTTGGAGATACCCAGTTTTCATATATGATGGTTGTGTTCGGGTACATTTTAGGATACATCGCCATTGCTACCATTTTGCTACCATTATATTATCGCCTGAATCTTACTTCAATTTATACTTATTTACAGAAACGTTTTGGCTTTTGGTCGCACAAAACAGGTTCGTTTTATTTCCTTTTGTCTCGTGTTATAGGAGCCTCTTTCAGAATGTTTTTAGTGGTTAATGTACTTCAGATCTTTGTTTTCGATGCCTTTAATATTCCCTTTGCATTTACCGTTGTTTTATTCATGCTCCTAATTATCCTTTACACATTTAAGGGAGGAATAAGAACCATTGTATGGACAGACTCACTCCAAACTACATTTATGTTATTTGCAGTGATTTTCTCAATTGTGATCATCATTCAAAAGCTGGATTTTAGTTTTTTAGAAATGACTAAAGAAGTTGTTCACTCAAAATATTCACAAATTGTTTTTACCGAATGGCAAGATGCACGATTCTTTGTGAAACAATTTTTTAGCGGTGCTTTTATTGCCATCGTCATGACCGGACTTGATCAGGATATGATGCAGAAAAATTTGAGCTGTAAAAAACTACCCGATGCACAAAAAAACATGATTTCACTAAGTTTGGTCCTTGTTGTGGTTAATTTGATGTTTATGTTTTTGGGTGCGATCTTATTTATTTATGCAGAAAAAGAAGGTATTGGAATTCCCGAACTTACCGATAATTTCTTTCCGGCTATTGCCCTCACACATTTGGGTGCTTTTGCAGGTATAATCTTTATTATTGGTTTAATTTCAGCTGCATATTCTAGTGCCGACAGTGCTTTAACTGCTTTAACTACCTCATTTAGTATCGATTTTTTACAATTAGAAGAAAAGACATTTGCAGAGGCTAAAAAGATAAGAATTAGAAAAATAGTACATTTTTCAATTGCAATCCTACTCGTATTGGTTATCATTGGATTTAGAGCCATTAACGATCAGGCTGTGATTAAAAAATTATTCACCATTGCGGGATATACTTATGGTCCATTACTCGGATTGTTTTCCTTTGGCTTATTTACAAAAAGGTCATTAAAAGACAAGAGGGTGCCTTTTATAGCCATACTGTCCCCAATTATTTGTTATTTTGTTAGTGAGAATTCCATCCAATGGTTTAATGGCTACGAATTTGGTTTTGAGTTATTAATACTGAATGGAATGATTACATATTTAGGATTACTTATTATATCGAACAACCCAAAAACACCAGTGAAATGAACAATTTAAGATTTAAAGCATTAGAAACCACTATTACTAGAAAAGCTAAGAAAATTACTCCTCCAACAGAAAAATTATCTGAATATTATGGAAACCTGACCTTTAATAAAAGGGCCATGCGTGAATTTCTTCCCGTCGATGCTTTTGCAAATATTATCAATGCCATTGAGAGTAACGCCAAGATAGATAGAAAAATGGCAGACCAAATAGCCGCTTCAATGAAGGCTTGGGCCATCAGTAATGGAGCTTCTCATTATACACACTGGTTTCATCCTTTAACGGGCTCAACTGCTGAGAAACATGATTCATTCATGCATCCCATCGAAGAGGGGCGTGCGATTGAAAGATTTAACGGTTCTGAACTGATTCAGCAGGAACCTGATGCATCATCTTTTCCAAGTGGAGGTATTAGAAATACTTTCGAGGCCCGGGGCTATACCGCCTGGGACCCTTCATCACCAGCATTTATTATGGACGATACCCTATGTATCCCAACCATTTTTGTTTCATATACCGGTGAGGCACTCGATTTTAAAACTCCTTTGCTGAAGTCTTTAAATGATATTGGAAAATCAGCCGTTGATTTTTGTAAACTCTTTGGGAATGACGTGAAGAAAGTAACCCCGACCCTTGGAATTGAACAAGAATACTTTTTGGTAGATTATGCTTTATATACTGCAAGGCCCGACATGGCCTTAACAGGTAGAACTGTTTTTGGACATGCATCTGCCAAAGATCAGCAATTGTCGGATCACTATTTTGGGACCATTCAAGAAAGAGCACTGGAGTTCATGAAAGATTTGGAAATAGAATCTTATAAATTAGGAATCCCATTGAAAACAAGACATAACGAGGTAGCACCTAATCAGTTTGAGTGTGCTCCAGTTTATGAGGAAGTAAATTTAGCTGTTGATCATAATCAATTATTGATGCACCTTATGCAGAATATTGCAAGGCATCACGATCTGGTTGTTTTATTACATGAAAAACCTTTTGCAGGTGTCAATGGATCTGGAAAACACAACAACTGGTCGATGGCCACAGATACGGGTGAGAATTTATTATCTCCAGGTAAAACTGCAAAATCCAAACTGCGTTTCATTGCATTTTTGTCAGTTGTTTTAAAAGCGATTGGCGAGAATCCTGATTTGCTGAGAGCCAGTATTGGATCAGCGGGCAATGACCATCGTTTGGGAGGCCATGAGGCTCCACCCGCAATTATTTCTGCGTTTATTGGTGAACAGCTAACTAAAACTCTTGATGATATTGAAGAAACCGGAAAGTTCTCAAAATCAAAAGAAGCTGACCACAATATATTTATCCCTAAAATCCCAGAAATATTTTTGGATAACACAGATAGGAATAGAACTTCACCTTTTGCATTTACAGGTAATAAATTTGAATTTAGAGCCGTTGGATCTGCTGCTACCTGTGCCAAACCAATGATAGTGCTGAACCTGATGGTGACAGACCAACTTAAAGAATTTAAATTTGAGGTTGATGCATTACTGAAAGAAGGGTATAAGAAAAATGATGCCATATTTAAAATCGTGAGACAATACATCATCGATTCCAAAAAGATTAGATTTGAAGGAAACAATTATGGCGATGAATGGTTAGCTGAAGCAAAGAAAAGAGGATTGTCTAATATAACTTCTACACCTCTGGCTTTAAAGGCTTACCTTTCTAAAGAAACCATTGATTTGTTTGAACGCAATGAGATTCTAACTGCCAAAGAACTTGAAGCACGTTATTATATCAACCTTGAAAATTATACCAAAAAAATTCAGATTGAATCAAGGGTTATGGGTGATTTGGCATCCAATCACATTATTCCAATTGCCATCAGATATCAAAATACCTTAATTGAGAATACGTTGGGTTTGAAACAAGTATTGGATGAGAAAACTTACGTAGGTTTAGCAAAAAATCAAATCCAAACCATCAAGGATATTTCAGAACACGTATCACAAATTAAAGTTCAAACGGATTTAATGCTTGAAGAAAGAAAAATTGCAAATCGATTGGATGGGATTGAGAAACAAGCAACCGCTTATAATGAGAAGGTATTCCCTTATTTTGAAGAGATTAGAAATCATGTTGATAAGCTGGAATTACTTGTTGATGACGAATTGTGGCCATTACCAAAATATCGCGAGTTGATGTTTTTGCGATAAGTTAAAAGGAAAATAATAAGGTATTTATTCTTGAAAAATTACTGCTATGAAATTTAAAAATCTTTTATTATTATTCATTTTTCAATCTGTTTTTCTGATTGGATTTTCGCAGATAAAAGTCTATCGTGTAGGAAATTCTAATGTAGTAAACTATAAGGATGGCATATTTTATTCTTTGCCTCGCACATTATTAAAAGTTGATGTAATTGCTGAATTAAAAGAAGATATTCCTGGTCCATTGCATGCTTATGCCGAAAAATATATGGGTTTAGGGGAAGTCATTCAATCTCAAAAAAGCAGCTATAAAATAAAGGAAGTTCGGATAAGTACTTTTTCTCAGCCAGATCCTGAACAATCATTTTTTGTTCAAATTGATAAGAAATCGAAAGAGAGCAAATCTTTAAATTTAAGCTTGACCAAATCAGGAATTATTAAAAGTGTGAATGTCGCGAATAATTTTGGACAAGTAAATTATGAGCAGATTGATGTAAATTTGGATACTCATAATGAGAAATCACTCTTCAACTATTTTGCAGATCATAATTATTATAAGCACATCGACACCATTATTCGGCGCATAAGCATTGATACCGTTTCGTACGAGCGTTATTTTTATAATACAAGTTGGTTGGAAAAAGATCTGGATCAGAAAGCCAAGGAAGCATCGGAATACATCGCTAAATTGAGAGAGAATAGGTTTTTATTGCTTACCGGTTATCAGGAGGTAAATTATGGTGACGGGATGCAGTATATGGATGGTGAATTAAAGAAGATGGAGAAAGAGTATTTGTCTCTTTTTACAGGTAGAAGTAAGAAAGAACTCTTGATAAAATCTTTTGTATATCTACCTCAAAAAAGTGCATCGGGAAATCAGATGGTTTTTAAATTTTCTGATTCTGAGGGTTTTTTGCCTAAGAATTCATCTCATGGTCGAAGTGTTCAAATCAAAATCGTTCCACAACAAAATTCGTATGCTGCCGATAGTTATGCACAGTCAAATGCCACAGATGCGGAAAGTGAATTGAGTGGATATTTTTACAGAATTCCGGAACAAACACATATTCAATTAATATATAATGGGGAGGTTTTGCACGAAACTCAAAAACTGATTAACCAGTTTGGAACCGTTGTACAAAGTCCATCTCTTAAATCTGAGATTGAATTTGACACCGAAACAGGCATTATTAAAAGTATTCGTTTAAAATAGTTTAGCGCCATTTTACACGAATACTTCTTTCTTTTTTATTCATTCGCTCAGGCACTGCTGTTTTGATGGCTTCGTGAATTATGTCGATTAATCTTTCTTTTGCAAAGCTTTTATGCGTTACAATGCTGATTTCTCGTTTGGGTTCAGGATTGGTAAAACGCTTGCTATATCGAAGGTCTTTATCATTCAATATTGCAAGCTCCGGAATGAGTGTGATTCCAATTCCTTTATCTACCATCTGTTTGATGGTTTCAATTGATCCGCTTTCGTAATGAAACCCAGTGTGATTTTTGTTTCCCGTATAATTGCAAACTTCAAGCGCTTGCTCTCTAAAACAATGTCCCTCACTCAATAAAAGAAGCTCTTCCGTTTTGATGTCCGAACCTTTAATTAATCCATTGTTGAGCAGTGTATGATCCTTGTTGACATATAGAACAAATGGTTCATAATAAACTGGTATTTCTTTGATGGATGGTTCGAGTAAGGGAGTTGCTAAAATTCCTAAATCCAGTTCTCCATTATTTAGTTGCTTAACAATCTCATGGGTCTGTAGTTCTTTGATGTTTAAAAAAGTTTTTGGATTTTTAGAAGTGAAGTTGTTTAAAAAAAGCGGCAATAAATAGGGGGCAATGGTTGGGATAACAGCCAAAGTGAATTCACCTTCAGTTGATTCCTTTTCATCAGAAACCATTTCTTTTAAATGATTCACTTCCCGTATGATTGATTTTGCCTTCTCAATAAAATTAATTCCGGCATTGGTAGGGGTGAGGGGAGACTTGGTACGGTCAAATAATTGAATGCCAATTTCTTCCTCCAACTTTTTAATTTGCATGGTTAAAGTTGGCTGAGTAATAAAACATTTCTCTGCTGCAGTCACAAAATGACGGTAGTTGTTAAGTGCTACAACATATTCTAGTTGCTGAATGGTCATGATTATAAATTTTATCTATACAAAGATAGAAATTATTGATTTGCTTTATGCTCCTTCCTGTATTACTTTTGAATCATCAATCAACAAAGAAATTAGTAACTCAAAAATTATAAAAATGGAACAAGAAGTAATTAACACCACAATGCCAAGAATTGGAGATATCGCTCCGGATTTTAAAGCTGTAACAACAAAAGGTCAAATTCAATTTTCTGATTTTGCAAAGGATAAATGGATTGTGATGTTTTCACATCCTGCTGACTTTACTCCGGTATGTACAACTGAAATGAGTGGATTCGCAGTTGAGAAACCCAAATTTGATGCACTGAATACTGAACTTATCGGATTAAGTATTGACAGCATTCATTCACATCTTGCCTGGGTAAATAATGTCAAGGAAAAAACTGGAGTATATTTTGATTTTCCAATCATCGCTGATATTGATATGAAAGTGTCTAAATTATATGGAATGCTTCAACCCAATGAAAGTGAAACTGCTGCGGTTCGAGCTGTATTCTTTATTGACCCATCTAAAAAGATTCGATTGATTATGTACTATCCATTGAATGTTGGGCGTAATATGGACGAAATTTTAAGAGTTCTCGAAGGACTTCAGGTTTCGGATGAACATAAAGTTGCTCTTCCTTTAAACTGGAAAAAAGGGGATAAGGTAATCGTTCCTCCACCAAAAACATTGGATGAGATGAATGAAAGAATAGAAAATAAAGAACATGAAAAAATCGATTTCTATCTTGTAAAGAAAAACATTTAAATAGAAAAGCCCACTCATTTTGAGTGGGCTTTTTTTAATCTGTTATTTTTAATATTGTGATGCTATTGATCAATGATGGCATTTTGTCCTTCCCCTCTCTTATCAATACCAACATCCAATGATTTTATATTACCTTTTTTATCATATAAAATTTTGATTCCATGAGCATTTCCAATGCTTCCTTTTTTAATATGATGCCCTTTATCGATCAAGCTTTTGAATACAGCCTCCGGTAAATCCGGATCGACCCTAATTATATCAGGTTCAACAAAAGAAATTTTGGGCGCATCAATGGCCTGTTGCATATTCATTTTATAGTCGATTAAATTAAAAATAATTTGGGGTACATTTTGAGTGATGGTGTGTCCACCGGGAGAACCCAAAGCAGCCCAGGGTTTTCCATCTTTCATAATGATAACAGGGCAATCTCCAGAAAGTTTGTGTCGCCCTGCAAAGGCATCCATCGGATTGCCTTTGGGCTCAAAAGTAGAATAGGCCATGGAGTTATTCAGCCAGATTCCACGGTCTTTCACCATCACCCTGCTTCCGAATACATTGCCCAGGGTTTGGGTTGCACTCACAATATTTCCCCATCGGTCGATGACCACAAAATGGGTGGTGTTTTTACTTTCGACTCCTGAAAATGGAGCAATAAATTCGGTGGCACTTTCACGATTCAGTGCCAAAGCCATTGATTGCAAAACTTCATCTGATAAAATACTATCGAGAGGAGCTATTGTAACTTCAGGATCGAAAGAGTAAGCCAACCGTGCCTTGTATGATTCTTTGGTCATCTCTGCAAATAAATGAAGATAATCTGGTGAATTATGCTCCAAATGTTCCTCTTTGAGTTGTTGCATTATTCCAATGTTAACAAAAGCAGCAAAAGAATTTGCTGGCAGAGAGGCCGTATAAATTTCAAAACCATTGTAATCTATCTTAATGGGATTCCACCATTCTGCCTCATTCATTTTTAAATCTTCGATGGACAAAAAGCTCTCAACCTCTCTCATTTGTTGGTCAATGGATTCGGCAATTTCTCCTTCATAAAAAGGTTTAACTCCCTCTGAAGAAATAATTTTGTAGGTGTTTGCTAAATCCTTTTGTATAAGCTCGTCACCTTCTTTTAAAGGTGAACTGTTTATTCCGTAAAACGATTTTGTATAATGAGAGAAATCTTTATATGACCTCTGAATTAATTTGGCCAGTATGGGTGAGATTTTAAATCCATTTTCTGCATAATCGATGGCTGAGTTGAATAATTGATTCCATTCTAAATGACCATAATTTGTGTGCATTGATTTCCATGCATTCAGGTTTCCTGGCGTAGAGATTGATTTTGGCCCAAACCTGTTTTTTATAAAATCCGGACTAGGTTCGCGCATTAGATCAGTATTTGTAGCCAAGGGAAATCTACCACTTGGATTTAAAAAGTGAATCTTATTGTGCTTGTTTTCATAGATGAGAATGGTGCCATAACCTCCCAGCCCTGACATCGTTGGCTCGACAACATTCAAGCTTGATGCCACTGCTATAGCAGCATCAAAGGCATTGCCGCCTTGAGCCAAAATATCAAGACCCGCTTTGGTTGCCAGGGGATGGGCAGAAGCTACCTGACCCCTGATATCGCAGGGCTCTTCAGTATTTGTACATGAAGAAATGATTAAGAACAGAAAGATAAGTTTGATGAGGTGATGGGTTTTCATGGGTGATCATTTTTGTTCACACAATTTAATATTATTTCATTAACCAGATAACATTTTTTTATAAAAATTGAAGTAATTGTTCTGAAAAAGAGGTGTTTGGGGCTTGTATTCTGATTAAAAGCAGGGTGTAACAGTCTTTTGTTATATTCCAGTTTTGTACATTTCTGAGGTTGTTGGATAAACAGTTTGATGTAATTTCCTTGATTGATCATTTTGACCATTTACATGCTCTTTAAAAAGTTTGATAAGCTTTGTTTGGTCAACATTGACTTTGGTATTTGTATTAATTTCTCTTAAATCAATCAAGAAATTGGAAAAGAAATTTGGGATGTCCTTTGCAATCTTAGTATTTAAATAATGGTGTTCGTTGTAAATTTGATGATGATCTCCCTCTATTTTACGAATTAAAAAAGTTTGATTCTTTAAATTTGTAATGCTTGACGATTTTGTGCAGGCCTCTATACAATCCTTATCGACTCTGCTTTTTTCACAACCGTTTACTTGTTGGGATAAACATTGTCGGCTGGTCATGAGCAAAATTGGGTGATATATTTGAAAATGAAGTTCGAAATCTTTTGGTTTTTTGATTCGCTCAATTTGCTGTTTGCTCAACTCATTGGATAAAAACGCTCCGGTACAATTAAAATTCTTTTTTAAACTTATTAAACCATATGAGTTGGTGAGGTTTAGGTATGGACCTGCAATCCATGGTATTTTAAGTTTGTAGGCTTCATAGGCAATTCCTGTATTGTTTGTAACAATGCTTTGGGGCTTTAATTGATGGATAAATGTTTTAGCATCTGCATAATCTTGACCAATTATAATGGAAGGAAACCAAGGGATTAGTTTTTTATTTTGATTAAAAAGACTAATTAACTGGTTCATTTTATTTCCAATGCTGCCCGGTAATTGAAAATAAATATCTCTGTCAATATTATCATAATGTTTCAAGTCAGATGAGGAGGAAATTAAAACAGTGAGCCTGGGTGTAATTTCTTCCTTCGATTCTCTTTTTAATTTTGGAATTTCAGGAGCTTTTTGTTCTGCAAAACCTCGAAGTCGGAAAAGTGCCTCATTTTTTAAATCCGTAATTTCCTTAAAAGAGATAAAAAGTTTTTGATGCAACTTGCTAAAATCAAGGGATTCAATAAAAAATTCAGTATCATTAATTGCTTTAAATCTTTTCAGAAACATTTTTTGATCGAGTGATTGAGCTCCTTTATCAACAAGGTGTTTTTTCGAAGAAAGAACAAATTCTGTTTCTGGAGTTTTTATTTGGACTTTTAGCGGCTGGTTTACTTTTCCCGAAACCTTTATTTGAACTGGGCTTTGTTCAATGCTTAATTGATGGGTTAATTCCTGAATGTCTTTTCTTATTTTTCCCCTTTCCTCGAAAAGTTCTTTTTCTGCGGCTTCTAATTCTTTCTCGGTACAAACTCCTTTTTGCTCAGCTAAGTGAATGGCAGAATGATCACGAGGGTTGTCAATAAACATGCTTTTATGAATATCTCCCTTTAAAAATGAATTGGAAAAGTCACGATTAAAAACCTTAAATAAATTGCGCTTATCATTTATTAAACTCTTGTTTTTAAAGATGTTTTGAAGTTGTTTACGATATTCTTTAACAACCATGAAAACATAGTGAAATTTCTTGATCCTGCCTTCAATTTTTATAGAATCAACTCCTGCCTTGATCAGGTCTTTTAAATCTAAAATGGCTGCATTGTCTTTTAAATTAAGAGGAAATTTTTTATTGTTGGTTGTGCGCAAATATTCATCTCTACAGGGTTGGCTGCATCTGCCTCTGTTTCCTGAATTCCCGCCCTGAACAGAACTCATATAACAAACACCCGAAAAAGAGATGCAGTAGGATCCATGAACGAAAACCTCACTCAATAAGTTGTTTTTATGAGCAACTTTATTTAATGATTTAATCTCGGATAAATTTAATTCTCGCGATAGATTAATACGCTCAACTCCTATCTGGCTAAGGAATTTAATTTGACCTTCATTATGGGTTGTGAGTTGGGTAGAAGCATGTATTTTAAAACTTTTATAATAATGGGTTAATAGGTGCAATAGCCCTAAATCCTGAATGATGATCCCATCAATACTCGTGTTCATGAGTTTATTTAATAAGCGAATCAAATCAGGGAATTCACTTTCCAGAATGAGGATGTTCAAGGTGAGAAAGACCTTACAATCATTGTTGTGAGCTAGTCTTAAAATGCCATTTAAGTTTTCAAGGGTAATGTTTTCAGCACGATTCCGGGCATTGAATTTATGGATTCCACAATAAATTGCATCTGCTCCTGCTACAATAGCTGCTTTTATTGATTCTATATCTCCGCCCGGTGCAAGTAATTCTATTTCCTTATTCATTTTACTCAGCAAAGGTCGGTTATTTCAATAGATTAATTATTAATCCTTAAAGATTACTAAAAGAAATATGTAGTATGGAATAGCAGTATTTAATAAAAGTGAATACTGATTACCTTAATAAATCTGAACTAAAGCGTTTTTGGGATTTAAATAACCGATTCTCTAAGCCTGATTAATTTTTCAATTAATTCTTCTAAATGATCGAGGTGTAACATATTGCTTCCATCCGATTTGGCATTTTTCGGATCGGGATGTGTTTCAATGAAAATACCATCTGCGCCAACAGCAATTCCTGCCTTTGCAATTGTTTCGATAAGTTCGGGGCGCCCGCCTGAAACGCCGCTTGACTGATTGGGCTGTTGTAATGAGTGAGTGATGTCTAAAATGACCGGCACTTTATTTTTTTGCATTTCTGGTATTCCTCGGTAATCTACGATCAAATCCTGATAACCAAACATGGTACCGCGCTCTGTTAACATCACATTTTCATTGCCTGATTGTTTTACTTTTTCAACCGCAAATTTCATGGCTTCCGCCGAAAGAAACTGTCCTTTTTTAATGTTCACCACTTTTCCTGTATAAGCAGCAGCAACCAATAAATCTGTTTGACGACATAAAAATGCAGGAATTTGTAAAGCATCTACATATTCGGCAGCAACCACTGCTTCTGCTTCGGTATGAATGTCTGTAATGGTAGGAACTCCAAATTCAAACCCTATTTTCTCAATTAGTTTTAAAGCCTCAAAATCTCCGATGCCGGTAAAAGATTCAATTTTTGATCGATTCGCTTTCTTATAAGAAGCTTTAAAAATGAGCGGGATTTTATATTTATCAGCAATTTGGGTGATTTTTTCTGCAATCATCATCGGAATTGCTTCATTTTCAACCACACAAGGGCCAGCAATTAAAAAGAAATTATTTGTATCGGTATATTTAAGATTCGGAAGATTTGGGAACATCATTTTTAGCTTTGTTTACATTCAAAGATATAAATTTTGGGTCTTCCAAAAAACATTCTTTACGATAATTTAGGGATTTAAAAGGATGCTTATTTTCGTTCCTTTTCCAACTTTGGAATCACAATGCATACGACCTTTATGTAATAAAACAATTTGTTTCGAAAGACTCAATCCAATGCCTGAGCCTTTCTCTTTGGTGGTGAAAAATGGAATAAAGGCCTTCTCTTGCATCTCGTTGTCCATTCCGCAACCATTGTCAGAAATGGTTATTGTAATAAATCCTTCTTCATTCTTATGTATAGTTGAACGAAGGGTAGGTTTATAAACGGAATGACTTGTTTGCTCTATTTGGTCAAATGATTCAATGGCATTTTTGTAGACATTGATGAGTAATTGTTCAAATAATTCCGAATCAATGTTTAAATGTTGAATATCCTCGGAGTACTCAAAAGTAAATTCAATGTTTTTGTCTTTAATTTGTTGTTCAAATAACAATCGAAATTTTTTGAAATACTCATTGATATCTACCAGTTTTAATTTGGGCTGGGGCAGTCGCATCAGTTTACGGTATTCTTCAGTAAACTTTAGTAAACCTTGTGAACGGTCCTGGATGGCTTCGATTCCTTCATTTAAATAATTACCTGTTTTATCATCCAATGGGGTTTGCTCCTTCACCAGATCTTTTACCGATTGATTAATGGTTCCACTTAAGGATATGATTGGTGATAAAGTATTCATAATTTCATGGGTCAGGACCCGAATCAGTTTCTGATACGATTCCATTTCTCGTTCATCCAATTCTCCATGTATGTTTTTTAAAGAAATGAGTTTAAATTCCTGACCTTTTAATTTATAAACACTCGAATGAATGATGAGTTGTTGAAGCGAACTGCTTATTTTAAGTTTTGTAAGCCTTTTCTCATCAGGGCGGAGTTGATGAACAATGTTGGAAAGTTCAATGCTAACTTTTGAAATGTGCTGTCCGCGGCTCAAAGCAGGGGTGTTAAACATTTGCCGAAAAGCCTTGTTAAGAAGTTGGATGTTTTGATCTTTATCTAAAGAAATAACTCCAACGTCCATATGTTCAACCAAATTTTGGAGGTGCTGATTGATGATCTCCTTTTCGAAATTTAACGAACGTAATTGGGCTTGTATGAGTTCAAAGGTTTGATAAAGCTTGTCAAAAGATTTGCCCTTATTTTTTGCGGAATAATGAATGGTAAAGTCGTTATGAACAAAGGAAGTCAGGAAATTGGTAAAATCACGATTGGTTTTATTGATATAAGAAAATAAATTGATGAGCAGACTAGTTAATAATCCGAAGGTGAAAAATGATATGATGTAATCAACCCTGACCAGCAGAAAAAACATAAGCAATGCGATACTCAGTGAGATAATCAGTATCCTAAATAAAATGTTTAGATAAAAATTCTTAAAGCCCATGTTTTTCTATTCTTCTATAAAGTGAACCCCTGGTTAAGCCAAGCTCAATGGCGGCTTTTGTTAGATTTCCGTTATGACGTCGAATGCAATTTTCAATTGCCTTCTTTTCAATAAATTCAAGGTTGAAATTCTCTGATGAAGTTTGGTTTTTCTCCACATTCGTTTGTAATAGAAAATTAAAGTCACCTGACTTAATTGACTTGCCATCACTCATAATTACAGCCCTTTCGATGGCGTGTTGCAGCTCCCTCACATTTCCCGGCCAATCAAATTTAAGTAGTTTTTTAACTACATAATCAGGGAATTGAAGACCTGGTTTATGATATTTTTTTTTGTAAATATTCAGAAAATGTTCTGCTAAAACAGGAATGTCTTCTGGCCTTTCTCTCAGAGGTGGAATTTCAATATGAACCGTATTGATTCGGTACAATAAATCCTGCCTGAAATTCCCCGAATGTACAAGCTCATGAATGGAACTGTTTGAGGCACTGATCAGTCTGATGTTAATTGAAATTTCCTGATGCGATCCTACACGATTTATTTTTCGTTCCTGTAAGGCTTTCAGTAGTTTAGACTGCGCAGCTATCGGAGTGTTCGTAATTTCATCAAGAAATAAAGTACCTTCGGAAGCTGCTTCGAACCTTCCGATCCGATCTGTTCTTGCATCTGTAAAGGCACCCTTAATGTGGCCAAAAAGTTCACTTTCAAACAAGGTTTCGGTAATAGATCCCATGTCCACCTCAATAAATGTTTCTTTATGCCTTAGGGATAAATTGTGGATGGCACGTGCAAATATTTCCTTGCCTGTTCCATTCTCTCCTGTGATCAAAACATTGGCATCGGTTGGGGCAATTTTTTTCAGTTGTTCAATAAGTTGAGAAATAATGGGTGAGGCATAAACGATATCAGAAAACTGCTTGTTAATGTTTTTGTTGATGAACAATTGTTGACTCCTAAGCTGATCAATTTTTCGTTTACTGAAGTTCAATTCTGCAGCCGTTATTACGGTAGGTAATAATTTTTCATTTTGCCAGGGTTTTACCACAAAATCGAGGGCACCAGCTTTCACTGCACGCACAGCTTTTTCAATTTCTCCGTAAGCAGTAATACTAATAATATTGATGTGAGGATCAATGGATTTAATCATCTTTAACCAATATATCCCTTCATCTCCACTGGTATCACCTTTGGTAAAATTCATGTCCAATAAGGCAACTTGAAAAGTATGTTGATTTAATAATTGAGGTATTTCATTTGGGTTTTGGCTGGTAATAACTTTCTTAAATTCCTTTTCGAATAACCTCTTCATGCTTAGCAGAATAAAGGGATCGTCGTCGATAATCAGAATGTGAGCGTTTTTATAATTCATAAAGTTTTTTGCACATAAAACAGGCCATGAATGATACAATATTGCAAATCAAAACATTAATCAGATAAAAACCAAACATAGTGATCATAAACGTCCATATTTGGACGTTTTATTGACCAATAATGGACGTGTTCATTTGGGGATAAAGCTTGGGAAATTTATAAGTGTTAGATGATGAGGTGTTTAGGCATGATGGCATTCGAATTGGTATTAATAGGGCAAATCGAACAAAAATCAGGAAGTTATGCTTAGAAACTATTTTATCATTGCTTTAAGGAATTTATCAAAATATAAGCTTTTTAGTGCCTTAAATATTTTTGGATTGGCGTTAGGAATCAGTTGTGTTGTTTTTATATACAGCTTTATTGATTATGAATTGAGTTTTGATAAATGTTATCCAAAATCGGAACGGATTTATCGTGTGACCCGAGTTTCAAATGAACCCGCTACAACACGTTATTGGGCTCCAACAGCTCCACTCCTCGGACCTGAGCTAGCATCTTATATGCCGGAGATCGAATCTTATTTTCGAATTTTTCAGATTGGCGCATTAAATATAGATGTCAATGATAGCGTTAAGTCGGTGAAGAAATTTACTGAGTTAAATGGCTATTTTGCAGATCCATCAATTATTGATATTCTTGATCTGGAATTTGTTCAAGGTGATAGAAAATCTGCAATGAATGAGTTGCAGGTAATTGTGATTTCAGAATCAATGGCTAAGCGTTTTTTTCCTGAGGGTGATGCGATGGGTAAAACAGTACGTATTAATGATTATGATGGGGATTATCTAATCACCGGTATTATGAAAGATATCACAGATAACTCACATCTTAAGTTAAATTTTTTAATACCCATGGAGCTTTTTAGACAGTTTTTGATTGAGGCGGGACGTGAAGGTTTGTATAATTCCAGAAGTTGGGCCGGCCCATATAATTATATATTGCTCAAAGATAATGTAGATGTGAAGTCTGTTGAGTCAAAAATGACAGACTTTATGTTGAAATATTATGAAGGACATGGAACAGCTGATGAAATTTTGGCAACCAATCAGCTTCCTTTACAACCCATCGAATCCATCCATTTGCATTCAAAATTGGAACAGGAAATTGGCCCAAACAGTGATGTTACTTATGTTTATGTATTCCTTTCTGTAGCAATTTTAATCCTGCTGATAGGGGGCGTAAATTATGTTAATATTTCAACGGCTCAATCGATGAGAAGGGTAAAAGAAATTGGTGTACGAAAAGTTATAGGTGCCCATAGAGGGCAGATCATCCGACAATATTTTGGCGAAACTCTTTTAATCACGAGCATGGCAGGTGTCCTGGCTGTATTAATTATAGATTTGCTTTACCCATATTTTAATGAGTACTCAGGCTTGGAATATGGTTTGTCACAGTTCTTTTCGATTGAAAACATCATCTTGATTTTTATTATCGTGTTTGGAGTAGGGTTGTTGGCAGGAATTTACCCTGCTTTGCTAGCTTCAGGCTTTTCTATTGAGGACAACATCAAAGGAGCGAAAAAAGTGGGTTCCTTTAGTCAACAACTTAGAAAAATGTTGGTTGTATTGCAATTTGCAATTTCAATATTTTTAATTTTTAGCACCTTATCTATTTTTAAACAATTACGTTATTTTAATGATATTGATTTAGGTTTTACCAAAGAGAATGTATTTTCGGTATTTACGAGCCCTGATCTCTTAAGATCCATTCGAAAGGATTATAAAGCCTATAAGTCAGATATAAAATCCAATCCAAATATTCTGAATATTAGTACTACGACCAATTTACCCGGCGAACGAACAAGTGTTGAAACTTTAAATATTGAAGGTTATTCTCATGAGGGAGGTGAAATGCCAAACATGCGTTTCATACGAACGGATGCAGATTATTTAAAAACCATGAAAATTGATTTGCTGGAGGGTGATGATTTTCGCTTTAATGGTGATTCAACAACACAATTTTTAATCAACGAAAGCTGTAAAATTGCTATAGGAATGGAAAACCCAATTGGTTCTTACGCAATAAATATTTGGGGTGTAAGAGGACGAATTGTTGGCCTTATTAAAGATTTTAATTTTGCATCACTTCATGAATCCATAGAACCGTTGGTAATTGAATATAACCCACCGGGTTTGGCTAGAAACTTATTATACAGATATAACGGTGATGGTAAAGATGCTTTAGAATATGTAGAACAGAAATTAAAGGAATATGACCCCGGACATATTTTTAATTATAAAATCATTACTGATCAGTGGGATGGTTTGTATAGTACGGAAATTAAGGCGGGTGATACTTTCCGTGCCTTTACCTTTCTTGCCATTATTATTTCTTGTATCGGCTTGTTTGGATTAGCAGCTTTTACAGCGGAATCCAGAACGAAAGAGATGGGAATTAGGAAAATTCATGGCGCAGGATTATTGGCAATTACTAAGGCATTTGGATCAACCTTCTTAAAACTTATTTTGATTGCAGCTGTATGTGCAGTTCCTGCTGCCTGGTTAGTAGTTGAACGATGGCTTGCAGATTTTGAGTATCAAACTGAGGTTAGCTGGTTATTTATACTTTATTCACTGATCATCATAATTGGTATTTCATTTTTGACAATTCTGTATCAGGTCATCAAAGTTTACCGTGCAAACCCTATCGATCATATCAGGGCTGAATAAAATATTAATAGTTATATTTTTTCTTCCATAAACGCTGCAACCAAGATTTTATCTTATTCTCATGAGGATTATTTCCGGGATCATAGAGTTTAGTACCGGATATTTTATCAGGAAGAAATTCATGTTCTATAAAATTCCCATCATATTTGTGCGCATATTGATAATCTTTGGCATAGCCGATGTCCTTCATTAATTTGGTTGGTGCATTTCGCAATGCTAAGGGTACAGCCAGATCTCCTGTTTTTCTGACCAATTGCTCGGCATCTTTAATGGCCGCATAAGTAGAATTGCTTTTGGGAGAGGTTGCCAAATAAACGGTTACCTGCGATAATATAATTCTTCCTTCCGGCCATCCAATTTTGTTTATGGCATCAAAACAGGTATTCGCAAGAAGCAGTGCATTGGGGTTTGCATTTCCAATATCTTCAGAAGCCAGAATAACCAATCTGCGTGCAATAAATTTTGGATCCTCACCGGCGGCTACCATTCGGGCCAGCCAATAAACTGCTGCATTCGGGTCACTGCCTCTAACCGATTTGATAAAGGCTGAGATGATATCATAATGCATTTCGCCCTGTTTATCGTACGAAGCTAAATTTTGCTGAATAATTTTTAGTGTAATCTTATTTGTAATTTCAAGTTTGGTTCTGTTTTCAGTGCTAACAATCAAATCAAAGGCATTATAGAGTTTGCGTGCATCTCCGCCTGAAATTCGATAGAGGGCTTCATGTTCTTTTAGTTTAATTTCAACCTGCCTTTCATTTTTGTAGTAACTGATGGCCTTTTCTGATAAAGCATCGAGGTTTTCTTTTTCGAGTGGTTTTAAAATGTAAACCTGACAACGAGAAAGGAGTGGAGAAATGATTTCGAAAGATGGATTTTCGGTTGTAGCGCCGATGAGGGTAACAATTCCTTTTTCCACAGCACCTAAGAGTGAATCTTGTTGAGATTTGCTGAAGCGATGAATCTCATCAATGAATAAAATGGCTCTGCTTCCTGTTTTGGCCAATTCAATCACTTTCCTCACATCTTTTACCCCCGAACTGATGGCGCTTAAAGTATAAAATGGCTGATTTAAGGTTTGAGAGATTATATGAGCAAGTGTGGTTTTCCCAACACCGGGAGGACCCCACAAAATCATTGAAGGGATGGCACTGCTCTCAATGGCCTGACGCAAAATGGCATCTTTGCCTATTAGATGATCCTGCCCAATATATTCTTCAAGGCTTATGGGACGTAATATTTCGGCAAGGGGTTTTGAATTGATCATAAACAAATGTAGGTTTTTCTTACTTTTGATAAAAGAAATATTGTTTATGAAATTATTAATGATTTACTGTTCCGGATTTGCTTTTACTCCAACGATAAAAACACTGGAGGAACAAGAGAATCTCACAGAAACCAAATCTTTTAAAGAAGTATTGGTTGCCTTTATTCAGGCGGAAGAGAAGGATGAAGAAGAACTTGCAGGGACTGAAAAAAAATTGGTCAAAAATTTAAAATGGGCTGCAAAGAAAAACAATACAAAAAATGTAATTCTTCATTCATTTGCTCATTTGTCTGAGAGTAAAGCCAATCCAGGGTTTACCAAGGAACTATTTGATAAGACTGAAGCTCGTATGGAAAATGCAGATTATGTTTGCGATCAAACAGCTTTCGGGTATTTTATGGATCTAAACCTACAGGCCCCAGGTTATTCTCAGGCCAGAATATTTAAAAGTTTTTAAAACTATAAATTAAATTTACAGGGCCGATCAATAGTTGGCTTTTGAAATTAGAATATTATTTCTTTTCTGCAGGTAAAAGAAAAATAAATGGAATGGCCCCAAGTGCTACATAGGCCGAAATATTCATACTTATATTGATGTCTGCCCAGTCGCTCATTAATCCGAAAAACAGAAGTGTGAGTGATCCAAATCCAAAACTCAGAAACATATAAATACTGTTTACAAAAGAAGGGTGATCAGAATCGATTTCTTGGATATAGGCTAATAAAACAGGACTAGAAGCAAATTGAAAAAATCCTACAAGTATCAGAAAAATAAATACAAAAATACCTGTTGAATGAAGGAATAGAAGCATTAATAAAGGACTCAAAATTCCAGAAATAAGAAGCACTTTTTTTCGCCCTATTTTATCAGAAATGTTTCCCCCAAAAAATGTTCCTAAAATTCCTGCACCTTCGTAAACCACCAATGACATGACACTGATCCAGTATTCTTCATTTTTAAAATCGCCAAAATAAGTTGGTAGAAAAGTGGTGAGTCCTGATTTCATAAATTGTCGGAAAAAAATAACACCAGACATGATTAAAAACAAGGGCAATAGTTTTCGGAATGTTTTCCATACTCTCGCGTCTGCTTTTCCTTCAGCATGTTTATGGGTGTCAACTTTTTTAAGTTTGATATAAATGATGATGCTTGCTAAAAGAGCAACCGGTAGTAAATTGAAACTACCTTCAAGTCCCCAAATTGAAATGGCTCCCAGTATAATAAGTGGTCCTAGAGTACGGGCAATTTCACCACCAATCATATAAAAACTCATTCCTCTTCCAACCCTGTTGCCCGAAATTTCTTTTACAAGAACAGGGCTTGGGGTATGAAAAAAAACAGCACTTAAACCAGCAACAAACAGTAAAATACATAATAGTACGTAATTTGGGGCAACTCCCAATAAACTCATTGATATTGCAGTAATTAGGGGCGTTGAGATTACAAACCACCTCACAGGATACTTATCGGCTATAATGCCAACAAGCGGATTTAAAATGTTAGGTGCTCTTTGTGCGATAGAAAGGACACTTGCCAGAGTATAACTAAGTCCAAACTTCTCGATTAATAAAGGTAAAATAGGCGCCAGAAAAGACGAATAAATATCATGAATCAGATGCGCAAAGGAAATTGAAAGTACTTTGCCTGATTGAAACTTTTTTGCAGTGGTTAAGGTAGAGCTAATTTGAGTCAATTTGTTTTAAATTTTGAAGTGCAAAGTTATAAAAAAGTATGACGGCGACTATTCTAAATAATAGTCTAAAATGATTTTTGTCAGTATTCTGAAAATCAAATATTTCGAACAATTTAAAGTTGAAATATGATGAATGCTGATGAGATCGGATATGAATGATCTCGGAAAATTTAAGGCTTAAACTTGCATTATTTTATATATGATTTATCTTAGCATCAGAAGATCAGTAATTTATTTGAATATGTGGAACTCCCCATGTAGTAAATGTCCAGTCATGTCGAAGTCAATTTTTTCAAATATTGATCAAGGTGATATGACTGATTTGGATTCTAAGAAGATTACCACATTATATATTAAAGGTCAAAAGATTTTTTATCCAGGGCAACTACCCATTGGTGTTTATTGTATGAGCAGCGGCATTGTTAAGCTTTCTAAATTGGGTGAAAATGGAAAGGAGCAAATTGTGAGATTTGCCAAAGGAGGAGAGTTGCTAGGAATCAGAGCCTTGCTTGCAGGACGAAAGTATAGTACCACTTCAACGGCATTAGAAGACTCAATGGTTTGTTTTATAAATAAGCGAATGTTTTTTAAGTTGAGCCTAAAATATCCTTATATATCTCAAAAAGTTCTCACAAGTCTCAGTCATTTATTAGAAGAAGCTGAGGAGCGGATAACCTCTATGGCACAGCGGCCCGTTAGAGAACGATTGGCAGAAAGCTTACTTTTTTTAAGTTGTTTGTTTAAAACAGGCGAGGCCTATTGCGATGATCCTTCAAACGGAATTATTAGTCTAACCCGTGAAGATATTGCCAGTATTGTTGGAACAGCAACCGAAACTGTGATTCGTATTTTGTCTGAATTTAAAGAGGACGAATTGATAAAAATAAAAGGCCGAAAAATTGTAATTAATGACGTCCCCGGCTTAAGAAAAATTATAAGTTCCTATCCCTGATTTGCCCAAATAATTGTTATTTTCTTATATGATAATTGTCAGTTTTGTAAATGAGAACAGTTATTTATCAAATTGACAATACTCATTTTATTTTGCTTCATTCAAATCTATCTTTCAGAAATTGTTTTTTCAAAAATAATCAGATGAATGAAAATAAGAATGTTGCAGTTTATTTTAGTTATCCTCTAAATGGCTTCATAAATCACCTGAAAATTAAAGAATTCGAAACTGGTATTGCAGCTCATAACAAGGTTAAATTAGTATGGAATTCTAACGAATTGAATTTTTCTGATAAGGATTTTTTGATCAGGCAGATTTTGACATATGATGTTGAGCGAGTACTAATTATAGGTGAAAATCCAGGCTATGTAAAATCATTCTTTTCTGAGCTATTAGCAGGAGCTGAGAAAGATGCTTCCATGATTTCAATCATTGACCTCCTGGATTATTTTGAAAATCAGTTGGCTTTTGAAATTCATGCCAAATCATTTATAGAAAGGGTTATCAATAATCATGAATTTGATGTGAATGTGGGTCCGAAGAAACATAAATATTTAGATGAAACTTTAATTGTTGGTGCCGGGATCGCAGGAATTCAGGCATCCCTGGATATTGCAAAGAGCAATAATAAGGTATTTCTTTTGGAAAAGAGTGGCACCATCGGTGGACATATGGCTCAATTTGATAAAACTTTCCCAACCCTTGATTGTGCTGCTTGTATTCTTACACCTAAAATGGTGGATGTGGGACAGCATCCCCTCATCGAATTATTAACCAATAGTGAAGTTATTTCCGTAGGTGGTGTTCCGGGTCAATATAAAGTTAAAATTATTAAGCGAGCCAGAAGGGTAAGTTTGGCTGCATGCATTGGCTGTGGAATTTGTGCCGATAAATGCCCCTCAAAAACGGCCAATGAATTTGACCAGGGAACCAGCTTGCGTAAGGCAATTTACATCCCATTCCCTCAGGCTGTTCCTAATAAATATTTGATTGACCCAGAAAATTGCATTTACGTTCAAAACGGGAAATGCGGCACTTGCGCAAAAGTATGCCCTGCAGATGCCATAAATTTGAATGAGGAAGACGAATACATTGAAATAATGGTTGGTAACATCATCTTAGCTACAGGTTTCAAACCATTTGATGCCAAAAAGATTGAACACTTTGGTTATAGTAAATACCCGAGCGTGCTTACTTCACTTGAGTTCGAACGCTTATTAAATGCTTCCGGTCCAACAGAAGGAGAAATAACATACAGGAGCCAGGATAAAAAGGGAAATTGGTTGTTTGAAAAAGGACATGGTCAGCCGGAGAAAGTAGCCCTGATTCATTGTGTTGGAAGCCGCGATGAAAACCATCAATCCTATTGCTCAAGGGTTTGCTGCATGTATTCCTTGAAATTGGCACACTTGGTAAAAGAGAAAATTCCTAAAGCTAAAGTAACAGAGTATTTCATTGATATGCGAGCTTATGGAAAAGGTTATGAAGAGTTTTATAATAGAATTAAAGATGAAGGGGTACACTTAATTCGTGGTCGTACAGCTCGTATTAGTCAGAAAGATGATCACTTGCTTTTAAGATCTGAAGATATTCTTCATGATAGAATAATTGAATCGAAAGTTGATCTGGTTATTCTTTCTGTAGGTCTTGAACCATCTGATGATGCTGGTAAACTTGCTTCTTTGATGGGGATTAATTTAAGCAAGGATGGTTGGTTTAAAGAGTTGGATGCGGTTGGTGATTCAGAGTCAACGAATAAAAATGGAGTTTTTATCGCGGGTGCCTGCCAGGGACCTAAAGATATTCCAGATTCTGTGGCACAAGGATCGGCTGCTGCTTCCCTTGTTTTGCAGAATATTTTAGGAAATCAATTAGAAGAATCAAAAGTTTTACAATTAAATGAAGCCACAAATGAATGAAGCCATTAAAACCTGTTTTATATGGAGGATAAAATATGAGCTATACAATTAATCTGGACTTTAAAAAGGAATTGAATGCCTATGGAGCTGAAAACTGGAATGAGTGTTTTCATTGTGGAAACTGTACAGCCATTTGTCCGTTAACCGAAGATGGATTCTTATTCCCTCGCAAAAGTATAAGAGCTATTCAAATGGGGATGCATCAAAAAATCGAAAGCAATATTGATCCATGGTTGTGCTATTATTGTGGTGAATGCAGTGAAACGTGCCCGAGAGATGCAAATCCGGGTGAGCTCATGATGACCTTAAGGCGATATTTAACGGCAGCTTATGACTGGACCGGACTCTCCAAAAGATTTTATACATCCCTGAAATGGGAATTTGGAGCCATCGGGATATTGTTTTTATTTGTCGTTGCTATTTTTATGATTTTCCTCCCACCTTCATCACAATTATTTACAAATCCGGAAACATTTATTAATCCTCAGGGTGGAGTGATGATCAATCACATGGTTGATGGAATCTCAGGAGAACAGTTTGTGCATTTTATTCATTATGGGGATTGGGTTATGGCTGCAATTGTTGCTTTTTTCCTAATCACAAACATCTTCAATATGTTTTATAAAGTAGTGTTAAGAGATAGAACGCAGAGAATCCCTTTAAAAACATACCTGATTGAGTTTTGGCAATTAATTTACAATTTTGCGGTTCAGCCCAAGTTTTCTAAATGTGAAGATAAAAATTATTGGTCGGGGCATTTGTTTTTAATGACGGGCTACACCATCATGTTTGTGGTAATAGTGGCCATACTGCCTTTGTTTCAAATTGAAGAAATTAAACCCTGGTATCATTGGCAACGTCTGCTTGGTTATTATGCCACTTTCGGGATTCTGTATTTTTTAACGGTAGTAAGTATTGGACGAATAAAGAAAAGGGATATAAAACTTAAATATTCGCACCCCAGTGATTGGATCTTTATCATTATGCTTGCTTTAACTTCAATAAGTGGGATATTGGTTCATATCTTCAGAATTACCGGTTTGCCTGTATTAACTTATGTGTCGTATGTCATTCATCTGGCCATTTTAGTTCCGATGATAGTAATAGAAGTACCTTTTTCTAAATGGTCACATCTGGCTTATCGTCCTTTTGCTGCCTATTTTTCCCGACTAAAAAAAGCAGGAGCTCAAAATGAAATTGAGCAACAAAAAGTGATTACTGTTTAAATATTAATATGATGGAAGATAACAGAATTGGAGTTTACATCTGTTGGTGTGGTACTAATATTGCCAAAGTAGTTGATGTTGAAAGAGTAGCACTGGAAGCTGGAACGGAGGCTCATGTAGTTATATCAAAAAGCTATCAGTATATGTGCTCCGATCCGGGTCAGGAAATGATTGTTCAGGATATTAAAGAACATCAACTAAATAGAATTGTTGTGGCTGCATGTTCGCCTCGGATTCATGAACTTACCTTCAGAAAAACCATTGAAAAGGCAGGGCTAAATCCTTATTTATTTGAGATGGCTAACATCCGGGAACAGGTTTCCTGGGTTCACAGCGATCAGAGTTTTGCTACTCAAAAAGCAATAGAACTTGTGAAAGGAGCCATTCATAAAGTTCGTTTGCACGAAGCTCTTGATAAAAAAACCGTTGAAATGAATGAAGCAACCTTGGTTGTGGGAGGTGGAATATCTGGGCTTACAACGGCTTTAACCATTGCCGATACAGGTAAACAGGTTTATTTGATCGAAAAATCGGATAAATTGGGAGGGCATGTCGTGCATATTGATTTATTATTTCCCAGCCTGCAATATGCTTCGAAAATGGTTAAGCAGCAAATCAAAAAAGTTTTAAATCACCGCAGTATTGAAGTGTTAATGAATACTAAAATTGAAAACATCTCAGGCTATATCGGAAATTTTGAAAGCATTTTAAATCATGGTTCTGAACGAACCCTCACATTCGGAAATGTGGTTTTAGCAACAGGAATTAAACCATTTGTGCCCAAGGGTACCGATGCTTATTCTTATGGGGAATTACCTAATGTCATCACTTCTCTTGATTTTGAGAAGATGCTTCAGATAGGCAAAATCAGAACAGATAGGGGGGACGAACCAGAGCATATTGCCATCATTCACTGTGTGGGCAGTCGCAATAAAACAGCTAACAATTATTGTTCACGTACCTGCTGTTCAACTGCATTAAAATATGTGCATCAAATTGGTTCTGCCTTGCCTCAGTCTAAGGTTTATGATATTTATGCAGATATGCGATCATTCGGAAAGGGTTGTGAAGAGCTTTATACATCATCCTCAAAAAGCAATAATGTGTTTTTGATGTTCGATCAGGATGCCGAGCTTCCAAAAGTGAAGAAGTCAGAACCCGGTGATGATTGTGATTTAATCATTGAATTCGAAGAGAAATTATCAGGTGAAGCTATTCGTGTTCCTGCCGATTTGGTGATTTTAATGGTAGGAGTGGAAGCGCAAGAAGATGCTAAGTTAACTTCCCAAATATTTGGTGTTAGCGTTGATAAAAATAACTTTTTTATAGAAAAACATCCAAAGCTTGACCCTGTTGCTACCACAACGGATGGGGTTTACGTGGTCGGAGGATGTCAAAGCCCAAAAGGAGTGGTGGACGCTGTTAGTCAAGCAAGGGCAGCTTCTGCAAGTGTTTTAGCTTCTATTGCTCAAAAAATAGTTGAGGTAGAGGTCACCACTGCTTTTGTGGATGAGGAAATATGTTGTGGATGTCAAAGCTGTGTGAGTGTTTGCCCTTATTCAGCCATCAGCTATTTGGATGATAAAAGTGTTTCATATGTGAATGAGATATTGTGCAAAGGCTGTGGTACTTGTGCTTCAGCTTGCCCTACAGGCGCTATTCATAGCAAGCATTTTACCGATCAACAAATCATGTCCCAAATTCAAGGGATTATGTCAAATTAATTAAGGAGGATTATATGTCATTTGAACCTAAGATTATCTCATTTTTATGTAATTGGTGCTCGTATACCGGTGCCGATCTGGCAGGAACTTCACGGCAAAAATATGCCCATAATATTCGTATTATCAGAGTGATGTGTTCAGGCAGGATTGAACCTACTTTCGTCCTTGAATCTTTCAAAAAGGGAGCAGATGGTATTTTAATTTGTGGTTGTCATCCCGGTGATTGTCATTATCACGAAGGCAATTATAAATGCTTGAGAAGATTTACACTCCTGCAAAAGTATATCAAGCAAATGGGAATTGATATTGATCGATTGGCACTTGAATGGATCAGTGCCAGTGAAGGGAAACAGTTTTCTGAATTGGTCAATGATTTTACCAATACCATTCAGAAGATGGGACCGGCTTCTTATCAAAAAAAGCTGGCATTTGTTTAAAAATGTAAACCGTCTATTTATAAAAACATGAAAGAAAATCAACATAAATTAAAACTCGCTGTTTATTGGGGTGCTGCATGTGGCGGTTGTTGTGTATCTGTCCTTGATTTGCATGAAGATATCTTAGAGGTTGTTGCGGCTGCTGATTTGGTGTTTTGGCCCATAGCCCTTGATATAAAATATCAGGAAATTAAAGAAATGCCTGATGGGTATATTGATGTTACTTTGTTTAATGGAGCCATTCGGAATTCAGAAAATGAATACATGGCAATGCTTTTACGAAAGAAGACAAAAATTTTGGTTGCCTATGGCAGTTGCGCTCAATTGGGTGGTATTCCCGGCCTTGCGAATATGAGCAAAGGGGGAGAATTGATTGAGAGGGTATATACTGAATGTGAATCTACGGTAAATCAGGAAGGTATTAAACCGCTACCCGAATTTGAGGTACCTGAAGGAAAATTGGAATTGCCAGTTTTCTTTGATGAAGTCGTTCCGCTGGATAAGGCCGTTTGTGTCGATTATTATATCCCTGGTTGCCCTCCGCAGCCCGATCGCTTGCTTGAAGTGTTCAGAACGATTGTGAATAATATGGATGAACTACCTTCAAAGAAATCAGTCGTTGGAGCTTATGAAAAAACACTTTGTGACGAATGCAATCGTAAGAAAACAGAGAATAAAAGGATTAAGAAATTTTATCGCCCTTGGGAAATTGATGATGATGGAGAAACCTGCTTTCTGGAGCAAGGTGTAATTTGTATGGGGCCGGCAACCAGAGGAGGTTGTGGTTATAGATGTATTGAAGGAAATGCACCTTGTCGCGGTTGTTATGGACCACCTACAGATGTTAGCGATCCGGGGGCTAAAATGTTGTCTTCGATTGGCACCATGATCGACTCTGATGATCCTGAAGAAATCAAACGCATAGTTGAAGATGTGGTCGATCCGGCCGGAACATTTTATCGCTTTAGTATACCCGCATCAATCATTAGGAGGAATGTGTTATGAATCGAATTACCATAGATCCCATCACCCGACTTGAGGGCCATGGGAAAATTGAAATATTTACAAACGGAGATGGGTCTGTAAAGGATGTTTATTTTCAAGTACCTGAATTAAGAGGCTTCGAAAAGTTTTGTGAAGGAAGACCCGTTGAGGAGTTGTCACAAATTGTAACAAAAATTTGTGGTGTTTGTCCGGGTTGCCATCATATGGCAGCAGGAAAGGCCATCGATGAAGTTTTTGGATTAAAGCCTCCTCCTACAGCCATTTTGTTGCGCAAATTATTTTATATGGCTCATTTTGTGCATAGCCATATAGCTCATTTTTATGCCCTGGCGGCTCCAGATTTTGTACTCGGTCCTGATTCCGATCCATCGGTTAGGAATTTATTGGGAGTGATTGATAAGGTTGGAATTGATATTGGTAAAAAAGTTATTGAGGCGAGAAGAAAAGCACAGGAGATACAAGCCTTAATCGGAGGGCATCAAACCCATGTTGTAATGAATATTCCGGGCGGAGTTAGAAAAGGAATTTCTGAAGCAGAGAGAATAAAAATTCAGGAAACTGCTCAGGAGTTTATTGAGTTTGCCCAATTTTCAATGCAGCTTTTTAAAGATGTTGTTTTGGGAAATGAGACTTATTTGGATATCATTTTAAACGGACCTTATGCCCTTAAAATGCATTCGATGGGATTGGTTGATTCTGATAATAAGGTGAATTTTTATGATGGACAGGTACGGGTTGTTGATACTTTGGGGCAAGAAATGTATAGATATCATTCCGATCAATACCTCGATTTTATTGAAGAGAGAGTAGAACCCTGGTCTTACCTGAAGTTTCCTTATTTAAAAAAGATAGGATGGAAGGGTTTTGTAGATGGTCAAGAATCAGGGGTGTATCATGCCACACCTTTGTCAAGACTTAATGCAGCAGATGGAATGGCAACACCCCTTGCGCAAGCTGAATATGAGTTTATGTATAAAACCCTAGGTGGAAAACCGGTTCATAATACTCTGGCCATGCATTGGGCGCGTTTAATCGAACTCATTTATGCAGCTGAACATTGCCTCGAGCTTGCTTCAAACCCTTTAATAACAGGTAAGGACTTAAAAGTTAAGGCCGATAAAAATGCCATCGTCGGCGAAGGAGTAGGCATTGTTGAGGCGCAAAGAGGAACACTAACCCATCATTATTGGACAGATGAAAAGGGCATCGTGACCAAGGCAAATATTATTGTTGGTACAACCAATAATAATGCAGCCATTTGTATGTCGTTAAAAAAAGCAGCGCAAGGAATTATTAAAAATGGAGATGAAGTAACTGAAGGTATGCTCAATATGGTTGAGATGGCCTTTAGGGCTTATGATCCCTGCTTTTCATGTGCCACTCATTATCAGTCTGGTGAGATGCCTTTCAGCCTCAATATTCGAAAATCAAATGGTGAATTGATAAGAACCATAAATCGATTTGAATCCTGAGCGTGAAATTATGGATAAACGTGAACGCACTTTGATTATCGGTTTCGGAAGTGAAATCTTGACAGATGATGGCATTGCTTTAAAAATTATTGATGAGCTGAAGCTTGGTGAAATTGATGCTGTTGATTTTGAATCTGTGAATCTTATTGGTCTGGAAAATATTGAATTATTCACCTTTTATCATAGGGTTATTCTGCTTGATGCTACCACCAATATAGAATTGAAGATTGGAGATGTAAATCATTATTTGTTGGATGATTTTCAAGAATCATTGCATTTGGTCAATTTTCATGATCTTTCAATTCATCAACTCATTGAATTTGCCAGGATGCTGAAAATGGATGTTTCTGATAATATTCATGTTATTACTATCAGAGTATCGGAAGTTGAGGCTTTTGGATACCAACTATCAGAACCATTAAATAACAAATATTCAGATATTTATAAAGAAGTATTAGGGAAGGTTAAAATGATATTAAAGCAGGCTGTTGATACAGCGAGAAGGGAGCAAGTTAATAACCTACATAGTCCAAAATGAGACGATTATCACTCGTTTCTTTAAATAAATAATACTTATCAAGTTTTTTAAAAACGATATAGTTAGGCGCTTGAATTTTACTTTGAGTGAATCCCAAATTGAACAATTCTTGTCGTTGATAGATACGGCCTTTTTCTATACTGAAAGATATCATTATTAGTAGTAATAGTCTATTTTGATCGGTAAATATAGTAATTTTTTTAACATATGAATCAGTTATTAGAAGTTGTCATTATTAAATAATCTCAAGCAGTGCTGGTTTTTATGGTGATTTGTGATGGAATTGGGTTGAAATCTGATCATGTTTTATCAATTAAATTTGATTAGAAGTCGAGATTAATCGAAAATCTTTTTTAACTAATCATATTTTATTTATTTTGCGGTTTAAAATGCACATTACTCATTTAATTAGCTTGTTTTGAAGAATTGGATAAAATCGATTGATTGGCCCAGAACTCAATCGCATATACTATTTTGGATCGTTATTCTGATGTATCATACCTTCTATCGGGGGCGTTTTTCGGAAGATTATTTACTCCGTTTTATTGGATATTCTGCTTCTTTGCCGTTCGACATGATTGCAACTTACTTTTCGTTGTATTTTCTATTGCCGAAGTATTTATTAAAACAGAAATATTTTAAGTTTTTACTTTTCTTTATTCTATCTTCAATTCCAATATTGTATTGCGAATACCTGATTTATTATTATTTTCAATATCCACTGAGGAATCCTGACAATGAAATTGTGTTTAACTTTTTTAACCAGTCCTTAATTCTGTCATTGTTTTTCTACTTGTACACGGTTACGATTTCGGCCACTGCAATTAAACTATTGAAGGCCTGGTTTCAATCGCAACAGGAAAAAACTGAATTGTTAAATCAATCGTTAATTAGCGAGTTGGCTTTACTTCGTTCACAAGTTAATCCTCATTTTTTGTTTAATACATTAAACAATATTGATTCGCTGATTGTGAAAAACCCTGAGCGTGCATCCAGTTCGATCATAAAACTTTCGAGCATTATGCGTTATATGTTGTATGATTCAAATGCTGATTTAGTGCCTCTGGATAAAGAACTTGAATATCTTCAAAGTTTTATTTCACTTCAAGAATTGAGAATGAAGAATGACAACTACGTTGATTTTAATATTAAAGGCGATGCTGTTGGAAATATGATCCCACCAATGTTATTTGTTCCATTTGTTGAAAATGCTTTTAAACATGGCAGTAAAAACCAAAAATCACCAGGTATAATTATCAATGTGGATATTAAAGAAAATACCATTACATTTGAAGTAATTAATTCCTATTCTAAAAATGTCTTGGTGTCGAAGGATAAAACAGGCGGAATTGGCTTACAAAATGTAGTTAGGAGGCTTGAAATTCTTTATAAGGATAGGCATGAATTAATTATTAATAAAGAGGATAATAAATTCCATGTTAATCTAAAATTGATCAGTTCATGATTATAAATTGTATAACTATTGATGACGAACCCCTGGCGCTTGAGAAGCTTAAAGATTATATTGATAAAGTACAATATCTAAATTTATTGGCCGAGTTTGATAATGGGGCCGATTCGTTGGATTATTTAAAAAACAACAAGGTAGATTTAATTTTTCTGGATATCCAAATGGATGATTTTACTGGGATTCAGTTGCTCGAAGCGCTTCAGGAAAGGCCTAAAGTAATTTTAACCACAGCTTACGATCAGTATGCGATTAAAGGTTACGAGCTTGAAGTTTCTGATTACTTATTAAAACCCATTGGTTTCGATCGATTTATAAAATCTGTTGAAAAAGTTTATTCTCAGATTGAAAAAGAACAAATTACGAGCGATAAATTGAAAGAATCAGAGATGCAATCTGATAAAAAAGGCAATTTCATTTTCGTAAAATCTGATTATAAATTGCAAAAAGTTCGATTTAAAGACATACAATACATCGAAGGGATGAAGGATTATTTAAGAATCGTGACTCCAGAAAAACGATTGATGGTGCTTCAAAATTTTAAAAAGATGGAGGACATTCTTCCTGATAATAAATTTGTCAGGGTTCATAAATCCTATATCATTTCTGTTGATAAAATTGACAGTATTGGAAAAAAAAGTCTAAAAGTAGGGGAGATGAATATTCCCATTGGAGAAAGTTATAAAAAAGCCTTTTTCGATTTTTTGGAAAAAAATAATCTATTATAAAAAAAGGAGGATAATTATCCTCCTTTTTTGTGAGTTCTTTATAACTACTTTCCTCTGATAATAATGTCTCCATTGAAGTTCTTGAAAGTATATTCAGGTCCACCACCGTTTATCTTTCCTTGAATCCATTCATTAACAGATACTTTATAAACTCCATCTTTGTTTCTTTCATTACTTGTTTTTCTCTCCTTGTTTAGTTCAACATCAAAATCAGTGAGAATATCTCCTCTGTCGCATTTTATTTTCACATCAGCTTTTATGTTTGCCGGGAAACTGATATCAACATTTCCATTCAAAGATGAAAATGCCATGGGTTTGTTAGGAGTTACTTCCTCAAATGTGATTAAAATGTCATCGTTTATGGTTGAGGCAGAAACTGAACCACTCACCTTATTCAAAGTAATGGGGCCATTTACATTATTAACAGTCATTTCCCCATTTACATTATTTACCTTAATCTCACCGTCATTAATGGTGCTTAAATCAAGTGAAAAATTATAGGGAACCTTCACTTCAAATGTAAGTCCTTTGGCGTTCAGTCCTGTTGAGACATCGATAAAATTGTCTTTTTCTTCCACTTCTATGCTCATTGATGAAGCATTTATCTTTTTCATCCCATTTTTAGTTTCGGTAATTTTTGATACTCCATTTTTAGAATAGGCATCGATAATAACCTCCTTGCCATTATATCCGGTAACAATAATGGAACAATTAATTCCGCCGATTTCTAAATGGCCCGTTTTGTCAGGATTACTGAGTGGGATAACCAATTGTTGTTTTTGATTTTCCTGTGCTGTAACACCAAACATGATGATGCTTAAAAATGTGATAAATAGGGTTCTGATATTTTTCATGATCTTCTATTTTGTATTATTTACTTGTTAAAAACATGTCACCATTGAGGGTGTTAAATTTGAACTTTGCCTGGCCGCTGCCAATCTTCATTGTTTTGATTCCTGATAGTTTATATTTAGTTGATTGATCAGCATTTTTCTTTGTCTGTTTTAGCTCTGAAGGTAAAAAATTGATATCGTCGTAATTGGTAAAGAAATCTCCATGCATCGATTTATATTGAATTTTGGCTGAAAGATCAGAAAGACATTTTACATCAATGTCTCCGTTAATGGTTTTGAATTCTGCGTATTTTTCAGGATTTTTCGAAAAGCCAATGCTTAAATCTCCATTTACAGTTGAAGCCTCAATATTGCCCATGTGGGTACTTACTACAATAGATCCGTTTACATTGTTCACCTCAAGATCAGCCTCTAAGTTTGCGATTATAACATCTCCTTTGTTGACCGTAGAAACGTCTAAGAAATCAACACCTTTAGGAACTTTTACGGTAATATCCATAATGAATTTGTAATCACTATTATAGTCTCTATCATGGCAATTGTAATTAAGTTGAAGATTTTCTTCGTGAAGCTCTGCACAGGGGTGATCTAAATAAATAAGTATGCCTTTATCATATTCGTAGGCTGAAATATTAATTTCTGATTTACCTTTTTGTAGCCCTTTTTGAGTCTTAGATTTGATGGTTTTGGTAGCCTCCACTAAAACCATTTTTCCATTATAAGATTCTACAGTTATTGAACCCTGTAGGTTTTGAATGTGTACCCTGGAATCATTAAGATTGGGTAAATTATAACTTTGTTTAATCTTTTCGGTACTTTCCTGAGCAAATATGCTCAGAGAGAAAAGCAGTAAAAAGAGCCCTGTTATTGTGATGGTTTTATATTTTTTCATCTTTTTAAATTAGTTTGTTAATACCTTCCTTGCTTCGGTCTTTTACAGCCTTATGTACGCTGTTATTTTCAATTAAATTTTCTAATACAGGAATGGCTGTTTTGTCGTTAATTGCAATTAAACCATCAACAAGTGTTAACTGTACCAATGGCGAATCTTGGTTTTCAACTGCAGTTTTCAATCCTTCTCTAACAGGATTTTGGTTGGCAAAAACGAGTAAAGTTTCAACAGCCGCCATTCGCACATTAACATCTGAATCATGATTTAAAGTGTAAAGCAAAGACTTAATGATTTCGTCATTGTTGTTTGAAGAAGAGTTAATCATATTTATTGCTTGCAAGCGATCACTGGTCAATGGTTGATTGAGCATGTTAATCATAACCATGCCTTTCATTTGTTTAATCTCTTCACTCATTTCACTCATTTGTTCATTCACGCTGATCTGAGGTGTAATCCAAAATCCGAGCATCCAGCCCAAAAAAAGCATGATAAAACCATATGAGAGTTTTGATGATAAAAATTGGTTAAAAAAAGAATTAATCCATTTTATAATCTTTTGACCCAGAGCTTTTTGTTCAGAGACATTCATTTCTTCTTCCAACATTCTGTAAAATCGGTCATTCATTTTTTTGCTGGGCTCCGGAATTTCAATGTTTTCCATGGACTTTAACAATTCCCTGAGCTCCTCAAGATTGTTGATGTCGTAGCCTAAACTTTCAAGTTCAATTTCAAGGGTTTCAAGCTTGATAGGATCCAGATTTGTATCTAAATGCTCTAAAATGAATTCGTATAATTGATCTTTATTCATAAGGCTTCAATCTTTTCAAGTTTTAAATAATGTTTTCTTAAATCGTTTAATGCTCTGAAGATTTTTATCCGGATTGCACCTTCAGTTGTTTGCATGATTTCAGCTATCTCTTTGTATTTTAAACCCTGATAACGACTCAGTGTTAATAATTCACGCTTATCGTTTTCCAGTTTAGCCAAAGCTTTGTTTAACAGCTGATGCTTTTCTTCAATAAATACCTGGTCGGAGTCCTGATCATAAGTGCTGGATGAAATTCTCTCATCCAATTCAATCATATAACCTTTCCGTTTCAGTTGTTTGTAATGATCGTATAAAATGTTGCGCGCAATGCTGTACATCCAGGTGATAAATTTTCCATCGCCCCGAAAGTTTTTGCGGTATTTTAAAATGCGCTCGAATAACATTTGTACCAAATCTTCACTCATTTCCTGATTGGTAGTATTTCGATAAAAGAAACCAAAGACCGATTTGTAATATCTCTCGTATAGCAATCCAAGTTTGCTTAAGTCGCCAGACTTAACTTTGAGCATTAATGCATTGTCAGAAATCGATTCCAAATTAATTGCTATTTGAGATTTACAATAATATAAACTTCAGCTTCTGTGAAATGTTACAGAAAATTTGACTCAATGATAAAGATAATTAAAGAAGAAGCAAGATTAAAGAAATGAGGCTTAGATATTGTTATCTGATAATGGGAAAAAGATAATATTAAACTTTATATGCACCTCTATTGTGCAGGATCCATAGACTTTTATCTAAAGGATTAACACCTTTAAAAGGCCTGATAGCACCCTCTTCATCTGTGCATTTGCGATAGCCACCAAAACTGATGAAATATTTGGCTTTTCCGCTGCTGATCGAGTTTAAACGGATGCTAAAATCTAAAGAAGTAGCCACCGGAACCATTCCTCTTAAAATAAATTGATCGTCACTAAAATCAGGACTTTCTATTTCAGCCCGCATTTGAATTAGGTCACTGCTAATGGTTCCCAGTAAACTTTCATCGGCTTTGATTGTAAAATTTAAAATGGGCTCGAGTAGTTGTGTTTCACTGTTTTTTAGGGCGTCCATAATTCCCATGGGGGTTGCTAAAATAAAGTTGCCCGGACGAGAATGCATGACATGATCTTCTCCCTCAATTAACTTAATTTTAATGTCGGTAACTTCCCAGCCTTTCATCCCCTGTTCCAGTGCTTTAGGAATGGTTTCGGCGACTTCATTTTGGTATTTTTGAAGGATGTCATTGACTCCTACTTTTGATTCATAAACAATGCCAGATCCTCTCTCGCCCGGTTCAATCTCAAATTTTAGAACAGCCCAACTGGGTTTAGGCATGGTATAATCGGCAAAACCAATTGCTTTCTTTTTTGGTGTTTCTTTATAAATAACAGTAGGATCTTCGAAAATGGATTCTATATTGTAACGCTCTAACAGAAATTCTTGAAGGATTTCTTTTTGGATGGGCCCCTGAAGTTTAAGATGAAGTTCACTTTCCTGCTTATCCCATTTAAAATCTAAATCAGGATCTTCGATAGATAGTTCGTTGAGCGCAGCTGCCAATGGAGCAAGTTCTTGTTCATTAATGGGCTTTACCCTGGTGCTTAAAACCGATTCTTGTAATTTAAATTGATGAAGTTTTTGTTCTTTTGTTCCCAAAATATCGCCGATTCTGAATTCCGGCTGACCTGCAATAATGCCAATGTCGCCAGCACTTAAAAAATCATGATCGTTGATTTTTAAAATGCTTCGCTTTTTTATTTGGCTGATTTTGAACTCTTTTTGGAGTCGCTGATTGTAAATAAGATCTTTATTTTTTAAAGTGCCTGCAAGTATTTTTATATGACTGAGTAATCCAAGTTTTTGATCATGTTCGCTTTTGTAAATGATGGCTGAAACTTCCTTGTCAGGATTGTACTCAGGCATCTGTACAAAATCGATGAGGTAGTTTAACAAGTTTGGTGTGCCGATACCGTTTTTTGCAGAACCTGCAATAACCGGTGTAATTTGTTCCTTCTGAAAGAGTTCGATTGCTTTTTTATAAAGAAATTCCAGGCCAATATCTTCTCCTTCCAAATATTGATTTAAAACAGATTCATCAAATTCAGCAACTGCCGTTTTATTGGTCTCGAAAATGGAGTTTGATGAAAAATCTAAACTTTTATAATCGATAATAATTGCTTCCTTCTCTGCTTCATTTTTTATGGCATTTAAAGGGAAAATATTTGCTTTAAATTCTTTAGTCAGAGCATCCAGGATTTGTTCAAATTGTGAGCCGGGGCGATCAATTTTGTTTATAAAAATGAAAGTTGGGATTTTTAGTTTTTTTAAAACATCCCAAATTAAATAAGTGTGTGATTGTAAGCCTTCAACCGATGAAATAACCAAAACAGCACAATCCAGAATTTGCAGTGCTCTTTCAATTTCTGAAACAAAATCGGCATGTCCGGGAGTATCAATCAAATTGATTTGTGTCCCTTTCCAATCAAATGAAGCGGTATCTGTTTTTACGGAGATCCCTCTTGTTTTTTCAATAGATAAGCGATCGGTAACTGCTGATCCTTTATCAACATTCCCAACTTCTTTAACAGCGCCTCCCAAAAAAAGCAAATGCTCTGTAATGCTTGTTTTTCCTGCATCTACGTGTGCAAGTATGCCGATATTAATAATGCTCTTTGACATGATTTGCAAAGATAACCAGAAGGGTGAAATACAAAAAAAAAAGGGAGCATTAATTGCTCCCTTTATATAATTCATATTATTATCATTTTATAGAACGGGTTCTTTAATGTTTTCGGCAATAATTTGACCGTCAAATAATCGAATTACCCGCTGGCTATATTCAGCATCTCTTTGAGAGTGAGTTACCATGATCACGGTAGTTCCTTTTTGATTTAAATCACTCAATAAATTCATGACTTCTTCGCCATGAGCAGAATCCAAATTACCGGTTGGCTCATCTGCAAGAATCAGGGAAGGATTTGCAACCACTGCTCTGGCAACGGCAACTCTCTGTTGCTGTCCACCTGATAATTGCAATGGGAAGTGTTTTTTACGGTGGATGATTTGCATCTGCTCTAATACTTCTTCAACACGTTTTTTGCGATCTTTGGCACTATAGCCCAAATAAATCAATGGAAGTTCTACATTTTCAAAAACATTCAATTCATCAATTAGATTGAAGTTTTGAAATACAAATCCAATGTTGTTTTTACGCAGGTTGGCTCTTTGTCTTTCTGTGTGACCTGAAACTTCATTTTCCAGGAAAAAATATTCTCCTCCTGATGGATTGTCTAAAAGTCCTAAAATGTTTAGTAAGGTTGATTTTCCACAGCCGGAAGGGCCCATGATGGCAACAAATTCACCTTTTTTGATTTCAAATGTTACCTCGTTCAATGCGGTAGTTTCTACTTCGTCGGTGCGAAATACTTTTGATAAATTGACTGATTTGATCATAGTTTTGATTTTATACTTTATAAGACGTTTGATTTTAAAAATTGTTACAGATTGAATCCATTTTTTAATTTTAAAATAGCATAATCTGAAAGCTTTTATAATTAAAAATTAAAAGATGCTGATGATAATCTTTGTTACCCGAGCAACAGTGTCGGAGGAGAGTGAAAAAGGTAAGGTATTCGTGGATGCCAATAACAGAAAACCAATTGCAGCAAATATAACTCCTGCACAACAATAAGAAATTATCCTGTGCCTGGGTTTAAATTTTACGATTGAATTGATGATACTTTCCATGATATAACTTAAACGACTTCTTCTATATAATATTACTCTCAAGACCTTCAAAAGTTACAGCTTTAACATAAAATTAACTTATATAAAAACTTAAATATTTATTATTGTTGTTTTCTCAAAATCTCAAAAAAGACATAAAAATAATCTTCAACTATTCATGCCTTAATGCATTGATGGGGTTTTCTTTGGCCGCTTTAAATGACTGATAACTAATTGTGAATAATGCTACTATAATGGAAGCTATTCCAGAAATTATAAAGATGCTTATTCCTAATTCCGACTTGTTGGCGTACTGATCGAGAAATTGCTTTCCGAAATACCAACTAATCGGCCATGCAATTATATTTGCGATGATAACCCATTTAATAAATTCGATGGCCATCTTATAAACAATATTCGATTCGGAAGCACCAAGTACCTTTTTTATTCCTATTTCTTTGGTTTTTTGTTCGGCCATGTATGATGCCAATCCGAATAAACCCAAACAGGAAATAAGGATGGCTAGAATGGTAAAGTATTTAAATAAGGAGCCCGTTTTTTCTTCACTGGCATACATTGCTACATACCTGTCGTTTAAAAGCGTATATTCAAATGGATATGTTGGAAATACTTCATTCCAGGTTGCTTCAATGGAATTGGCTGTTTCAATAATATTTTTATTGTTTGATTTAATGAAAATATAACGACATCTCGACTGACCATAAAACAATGCCATAGGACTTACGTTTTCACTCAAATTTTCAAAATTAAAATCCTTAACTACACCAATAACAGGAAAACGGGCTTCTTCTCCTTGTCCCCACTGAATCCATCTGCCAATTGGATTTTTTAGATTCATAAATTTTACAGCACTTTCATTCAGAACTACTGATGCAGAATCTGTACCGTATTCGTCAGAAAAAAACCTTCCTTCCACCATCTCAAAACCAACAGCTTTTTCAAAATCATTATCTACGGTTGTAAATCCAACCAATAGGTCATTGTCATCATCTCTGCCATCCCAGGTAATGCTTCCTGTATTACTTCCAATCATGATTGGAAGGTGTGAGCTGCGTGATACAGATTCTATTTGTGGATTTTGAAGTAAAAGTGGTTTTAAAGAGTTGAATTTGTTGTTCACTTCACCCTGCATTCTGATTACAATTACATTGTCTTTATCCAATCCTATATCTTTTGATAATAAATATTTTTGTTGCTGATAGATAATTATACTTCCGATGATTAAAATGATAGAAAGTGAGAATTGAAATACAACCAGCGACTTTCGGAAAATAGCGCCCGATTTTCCTTTTACAATAATTCCTTTTAAAATGGTGATCGGTCGGAAAGAAGATAAATATAAAGCTGGATAACTACCTGCAATGAAGCCTGTGATTATAATTAGGATAATAATTCCCCCAATGATTTCTGTATTAGCGAAATTAAAGGTTAGTTCTCTTTCGGCAATAAGGTTAAATGCGGGCAATATTAGTTGTACAATAAACAGTGCAACTATCATTGCCAAAAATGCCATAAGTAAAGATTCTCCAAAAAACTGGACAATAATATTTTTTCTTCCAGCTCCTAAAACTTTTCTTAGACCAATTTCTTTCGAACGTAAGGTTGACTTAGCTGTTGCCAAATTCATAAAATTAATGCAGGCGATGATTAAAATAAAAAATGCAATTGCTATAAACAATCGGATGGTCTTAATCAATCCACCTCCCCGCGGTGAGTAAAGATGAATTTTACTTAGTGGCCATAGCCAAAGGGTGGTGGTTGATTCAGGTTGATTTTTTACAATTTTAAAATAATTTTCAATTTTGGCATTCACATCCTCTTTGTTTGCACCTTCTTTTAAAAGTACATAGATTGCAATCCAGTTGCTTCCATAAACGGTATAGTCGAATCCGATTTCACTTATGTGTTCAAACGGAATACAAAAATCAAATCGCAAATTTGAATTTTTTGGTGAATCTTTGATGACTGCACTAACTTTAAAGCTTTTTAGGTCATTGAGTATTAATATTTTTCCGATGGGATTATCATCATTAAAATATTTTTTTGCCATTTTATCAGTGATCACAATTGAATTAAAATCGCTTAAGGCAGTTTCTGCATCTCCCCGAATAAATTCAAAATCAAACAAATTGAATATTTCTTTATCGCTGTATAATATTTCCTCATTAAATGTTTTATCATTAAATCGTATGGTTTTGGGAGAGTATTCACAACGAAATGCGTCTTCAATTTCAGGGAAATCTGCCTTTATCTGCGCCGCTAATGGGCCAGGCATAGCATATACTTTTAATGGACCGGAAGAATAAATCTGTGTTTGACCTAATCGATAAATTCGATCTTTTTTTTCATGCATATTATTATAACTGAACTCGTATTTCACCCAAAGCAATATTAGTACTGCAATGGACAGACCTAAGGCCAAGCCAAAGATGTTGATTGCTGAGAAACCTAAATGTTTTCGTAAATTTCTGATTGCGATTTTAAGAAAGTTTTTAATCATCGTATTGGTTTTTAGGTGTTGTGCAAAAATCGTGTTGTTTGTGCTAATTTTCTTATTCATATTTTAATACATCCACAGGATTGGTAATGGAAGCTTTTAAAGACTGAAAGCAGACGGTAAATATTGCAATAAATACAGCCAAGGCTATTGATAATACATATAAATCCCATCCTATGTTTATTCTGAATGCAAATTTTTTAAGCCATGCACTCATGGCTATAAATGCCATGGGCAAAGCAAGTATGATGGAAAGTCCTATCAGTTTCAGGAAGTTTAGAATGAGCAAAACTATGATACCTTTAATGTTTGCTCCTAAAACCTTACGGATTCCAATTTCTTTCATTCTGCGTTCTGTTGAGAAAGATGCGAGACCAAATAGGCCAAGACAAGCAATTACAATCGCTATAATTGTAAAAACAACAAATGCATTACTTATTCTATGGTCATTTATGTACATTCTTTTTAGACGATCATCAATGAAGGAGTAGCTGAATATTCTTTTCGGAAAGAATTCTTTCCAGCTAGATTCAATGGATGAAATTGCTTCGGTGAGGTTCGCGGGATTTACTTTTAAGGATAACCATGAAGATTTAAGACCTTTGTTTTTATCAATGAGTGAAATTGCTAATGGTTCAATGTTTAATCTTAAAGAAGCAAAGTGAAAATCCTTTACAACTCCCGCAATGATTCCATACTGATCTTCTGAGAAACCAAATTTCTGTCCAATGGGACCCTCTGAAACCCCAATTGTTTTAATGGCAGACTCATTTAAAAAATAGTTGTCTCCATAGAAGACATCACTGAAATCGCCTTTTTGCTGGATCAGATCAATTTGATAAAAATCGAGGAAGTGATCATCAATTTTTAGGGTATAAAAAAGCTGCTTGTTATTTTCAGAACCATCCCAGTTAGCATAATTTGCACTATTTATTGAAGATGGTAAATGGCTTGAAGATGTGATATCAATGATATTACTGTTCTTTTTGAGTTCCGCTTTTAACGATTCACCTTGATGATTGTATGTTCTGATGGCTACAACCGACTCTTTATTGTATCCTAGGTCTTTCTGGTTAATATATCTCAATTGTTTTGATACGGTTAATGAGCAAAATATTAATGCCACTGATATTGCAAATTGAAAAATAATCAGCAGGTTTCTGAATACTTGACCTTTTGATGCTCCTGATTGTTGATTATAAAGGGCTGATATAGGTTTGAAAGAAGCGAGAAGAAAAGCAGGATAGGATCCGGAAAGTAAACCAGTCAATATAGATGTGATGATTAATCCCCCAATAATTGTTGGGTTTAATATCATTTTTAAACTCAATGGCTGATTTAAAAATTCGCCAAAACTAGGCAATAAAATAAAAGCCAGGGCGATAGAGGAAAATAATGCCAGAAACACAAAAACCATTGATTCACTAAGGAATTGTTTGATGAGGATTGATTGTGAGGCTCCTACCACTTTTCTTAATCCGATTTCTTTGGCTCTTTGTGTTGCTCGAGCTGTAGATAAATTGATGTAATTAAAAATTGCGAGTGTCAATATAAATATTCCAATGGCCGACAGCATGTACAGAAGTTGAGGATTAGTGGAGGGGGCAAGTTCGAAATTGGCATTGGTGTCAAGCCTCGTATCAGCAATTGATTGTAGAATTAAGGTTTGATTGCCTTTACGTTCTGTAGCTTTTTCTCGGAGTCCCTGTATTTTCTTTTCAACAACTGTAGGGTCAGTATTTGAGTTGAGTTGAGTGTAAGTATAATAACTCCAGTTATTCCAAGTATTATCTCTGCCTTCCCCTTTAATGGAATTAATTGTTACGAATGAAGCCAATATATTAAATTGAAATTGAGAATTGGCCGGTGGATCTTCGATAATACCTTCAATCGTAAATGTTTTGTTATCAATTTCTAATGATTTCCCTATGGGATCATCTGAGCCAAAATATTTTAAGGCTGCCTTTTGTGTTAAGACTATGTGAAATGGATTTTGAAGTATGCGATTTTTATCTCCTCTAATTAAATCAAAAGAAAATATTTGCAAAAACTCAGGATCTGCATAATAAAACCCACGCTCCGAAATAATTTCTTCATTGAGATGAATAATAACTCGCTCATCACCAACTCTCGCTGCCTCAATAATTTCAGGGATTTCATTTTTCATCGCAAGAGCCAGAGCACTCGGAGTAACGGCAACTTGATTTTTCCCCATATAACTCTCAGGGGTTTTGGCGATTACCCGATAAATGTTTTGGTAATTGTTGTGAAAACGATCGAAGCTGAGTTCAAATTTTAAATAAACAGAAATAAGAATAAAGGAAGTTAGCCCAACTGTCAAACTAAAAATCTTAATAAAAGAATACCATTTATTATTACCAATATGACGATAAATCAGTTTATAGTCGTTGTAATTCATGATATGAATTTTTATTAAAGACTTGTTTTGATTAGAACTGTTTCATTCTTATTTTCTGATATAAATATCACCACTGATGGTCTCTAGCTCAATTTCTTTTCCTCCACCGTTTAGATTAAAATCAGGACTTCTACCTGCAATCAAATGATACTTTCTGTCTTTAGATTTTCTTTTCAACTCAATATTATGATCAGTGTAAACACCACCACTAATGGTTGATGTTTTAAAACTAGCTCGGGCATTTTCTTTTATTTTTAAATCAATAAATCCAGAAATTGTTTCCAGATTCATTTCCCCTGTTACATCGGTTAGAGTAATATCACCACTTATAGTGGATAAGTTTATATTTATGTTTTTCGGAAGAAACACTTCGAAATAGATATCCATATCAATATGCCAATTATTAGAATAAGTTGTTATGCGTTTTCCGTCTTTAGATTTCTTAACTGTAATCTTATTCTTCGAAATTTTTTTCATGTTTTCAATTTCGGAGATGAAACTAATTCTGGATGAAGTTTCATTGAGGTCAAGTTTAAAGGCATCATTATCTTCATTATCGTTTATGCTAACACTTACTTTAACGAGTACTTCATCTTTGTCCCAACCTTTTATTGTAATCTCATCAGCAAAATCAAAGTCGAGCATTACAGTTTTTTGATTGGTGATTTTGGCGGTTTTTTCAAGCATTGTTTGAGTATAAGCCAATGTTGAAAATAAAATCAGACTTATGATTAGATAAATTTTTTTCATGATTTTAAGATTTAAAAGATTATAGTCATCTCTGGTGTAATAGGTTGATTACACTAAAGAGTTGCAGGCTAGAAAGTTAAAATGGAAAGGTCGGCTTAGGTTTAAGCCGACCCATATTAAATTATTTTTTTCGAAGGTAGATAATTCCGTCAATTGTTTGAAGGCTAATTTGAACGCCTCCTCCATTAATTGTTCCTTCTGATGAGTTATGACCACCAATGTAACGCATTTTCTTACTTCCGGTTTTATCTTTTTTAGTAAAATCTACTTCAAAATCAGTATAAACTTCTCCATCTAAATTACTGAATTTTAAATCTGCTGGAGTGCTCGATGGTAAAGTAACATCAATCTCTCCGTCAATACTAGAAATAGAGATGGGACTTGCTTGGTTTACTGTTCCAAAAGCAACCATAGTGGTGCCATCAACTGTACTGGAATTAATGGGGCCAGAAACATTTTCAAAATTTATATCTGCATCGAGAGTCTTAACCGAAATTTCACTGCTAAAGTTTTTAAATGTGATTTGATCTGCTTCAGCAAAAGGACTTGAGTAATTGACCTTTATTGACATTGAATTAGGAACTTTAATAATATAGGTTGCATCCTCAGATTGCTTACTCGCACCTGCAATTAATATGCTCCCATCTATTTCTGAAAATTCAAGACCAATACCTGAGTTGTCTTCTCCTCCGCCGTAGATTGCCTTTAAACCATCGGCACGTTTTGGGGGTGCATCAAAATTTCTTACTTCTACTGTTATTTCATTTCCGTCGTAACCTTCAAATGTTAGTTCTGCAAGGAGGTTCTCTATAATTAGTTGTTTAGCATTTTTAACGTCGAAGTTAAAGTTTTGTGCATTGGCCATAGGAACCAAAAAGAATATAATTGCAATTCCTATTAACATTTGTTTCATTGTTTTCATTTGTCTAGTTTTTTGTTGTTCTATTTGTTTCTTTATAATTGATTACCGTGCGAAAATTGAAAGGTTACAAAGAAAAAATAGATTTGTTTTGCTATCGATATAATTAGGTTAAAATATCAAGACCTTTGTTGGCTAAACTTCGAACAGTCTTGTTGGTTTCTTTATTGTTTACAATTTGTTGTAAATAGTTTGAAGCTCGTTTCTCGTTTAGCTGAATCATGATATTTATTAAAGTGATCTGAACAAAGGGGTCGCTTTGATTTGGCAAGGATTCGATTAAAGAGGCTCTTACAAAATCTTCCTCTGCAAACTTAGCTAAGGCCGTTGTTGCTGCCAAGCGTACGTTCACATTTTCATCTGTATTCATTGCAGATATTAAGGCCTTGATGACTTCAGGATCACTTTGCTGCATATCGTTCGCAAAACTTACAGCCTGGATTCGTGCCGAAGGTGATTGTTGGTCTATTTTTGAAAGCATAACCATCTGTTTAAGCCCGTTAATCTCAGTCTGCATGCTTGCAATTTGGTTCTGATTGTTAGGTTTGTTGGCAACTAAACCAATGAGTACGCCCGAAATAAGAATGGCAAATCCTGCTGCAATTTGCATAAAAGGACTCAGCGTTCTTGATTTTTTTGATTGTTCTAATTGTGATGCAACCGTTTTTTGAATCGATAAATTGGTTTTCTCTTGCTGAAGATTTTGCATAAACTTAGCTCGCAGATTTTTTGATGGTTGTTCATCTTTAATCTGGTTTAGTTCATTCATCACGGTCGATAACTCATCCAGTTCCTCAGTGCAAGATTTACATTTGAGTAGATGTTGTTGAACCATTGAAGTTTGCTCAATATTTAATTTTTTATCGGCAAAATCTATTAGTAAGGGTTTTATGTTTTTGCATTCCATAGCAGAAGTTTTTATGCGAGTTGAAAATAATGTTCTCTAAGTTTATTGATGGCACGATGTACTTTTACTTTTATTGCACCAACTGAATTCCCGGTAATGTCTGAAATATCATTATAGCTTAAATCCTGAAACTTACTTAATTCGATAATTTCACGATCGTCTTCATTTAGTAAGTTAAGAGCGTCATTTAAAGTGTCATAGTTTTGTTGTTTTTCTGATTCTGACGATGCCTTCATTAAATTATGCTTATGCATAAAATGTTCTTCAGATTCAGAGTTCATCATTTTGTTTTTATGATAATGATCGATGTGGACATTGCGGGCCATTTGATACATCCATGTACGAAATTTATGATTCTCATTATAAGTATGCTTGTAGGCTATTATCCTGCTAAAAACAGTTTGGGTTAAATCTTCTGAAGTTTCACGGTTTCGTGTCAATCTTAAGAAGAAATTAAAAAGCCTGACTTGATATTTATCGAACAACGGAATCAATGCATCAAGATTCCCGTTCTTAACATCAATCATCAATATTTCGTCATGTTCCATAAAAAGCGAATGTATTGTCTTATTGGGTTACCTGAGTAAACCCGAAAGGTTACAAAGCTGTTCAAATAAATCAAATTTAATTAAAATTCAGTTGATTGAGAGATGATAGTGTGATGATAAATTTAAATAATCTTATAATTTTTCTTTAACCTTAGCCTGAATCGTTGGTTTATATAATTGATCTTGGGGGTGATTTTTAGTATATTCGTAAATATCAAACACTCTTTTTGATTAACGAGCATGTTCGTTCAACCGAATCAGGATGAAAATTTACATGCAAGTTTCATCCCAATAAACTTAAATGCAATCCAAATGAAAACTTTAAAGGTTATTGGAATTATTTTATTAGTTCTATTGGTGTTATTACTGATTGTAGGTTTTTTCCTGCCTAAAGATATTAGGGTTCAGCAATCCGTTTCAATCGAAACCAAAGCAAATATCATTTATAAACAAGTAAATATTTTGAACAACTGGCAAAATTGGACGCCATTCACATCTCTTGATGAAAGCATGTCGTATACCAATGAAGGACCCAAAATGGGTGTAGGTGCCATTCAAAAATGGACGGCAGAAAGTGGAAATGGTGCCATGGAAATTGTTGAAACCTTACCATATACTCAGATTCATTTTTTACTTGATTTCGAGGGAGAAGAAGAGCGAACTCCAATGTATTGGACTTTTAATGAAGATGGTGATTTTACCATGGTTACTTGGGTTATGGAAGTTGCAGATTTAAGTTACCCATTGGAAAGGTACCAAGGTTTATTTATGAAGAGTTTTATGAAGAAGGTTTTTATGGATGGCTTAACAGATTTAAAAATCGTGTGTGAAACTTTACCTGCATTGCCCTCTATTAAACTTGAAAAAATGGATGAGTTTTATGGATTGGCCATTTACGATTCGGCATATTATGATAAAATTGCAGATAAGATGGGCGCATCTTTTGGTGAGGTGATGGCATATTTGAATAAACAAAAAATTCAGCCGACCGGAGCTCCATTTACCGTTTATCAAAGTTGGGATATTGAAAAACCATTTTTAATGAATCTGGGTCTCCCTGTTTCTGAACTGAAAAAAGGAAAAGGTCGAATACAGCCAATTACATTTAAAGCTGGTGATGTTGCCGTGGGTTGCCATTATGGTTCATATGATAAAACAGGAGATACACATATGGCCATCATGGAATACATGGAAGAACATGGATTGGAAGCCAATGGTGCACCTTGGGAATCGTATGTGACCGACCCTGGATCAGAATCTGATACTTCAAAATGGCTGACTAAAATCTATTGGCCGGTTAAATAAAAAAAAGCTCCGAAATTCGGAGCTTTTTTTTTATTTCAAATTGAAATATTCTTTCACTTCTTTATAGTCTTTTAGATTTAAACCCTCGGGAATCACAATTCCCCCTTCGATAATCACTACTTTAAATTCCTGATCTCCTGGATTAACGGTGGCACCATCACTGTCCTGGAAAGTTACCAAAACCTGGCCCAATTGCAGGGTTGTCCAAATTGTAGTCATGTATCCGCCATCTTCAGCATTTACAAATGTTGTAGGTAAAGCGTATAGGCTTCCATCCTGATAAAGATAAACAAGCACGGCTCCATAATTTAAAACATCCTCTGTAACTTCCGGAAAATCCATAGCTCCGATGTATCCAAATCCAATACCCGGGTCACCAAAGGTCTCCCACTCATCTTCATAAATGGTATAATAAATACTACTGATGCTATTACTGGCGTCTTCACCTGCTGGCCCCTGTGGCCCCTCTGGACCCATTGGACCCTCTTTTTGACAGGCAGAAAAAGTAAGAGAAATTAAGGCAATGATAAATATTGAAAGTGAAATGTTTTTGATTGGTCTGTAAGTTCGTTTCATAATTGTTAAATTGTTTATTCAGAATATACCAAATACTTTGCCAAAGAAGGTATATTGTTAAATTTTGGAAGAATTATGGAAGGGGGCTTAGAAGTATATTTCAGTATTGATTTGATTCATAGGAATATCGTGAGAGAGCAGGAAATCACTAACATCATTTATCATAGCCGAATTTCCCGATAAGTAGTAGAAAGTACTCTTTTCAGGCGTTAATGTTTTTAGATAATTTGTCACTCTTCCTTGAAAATCGTTTGAAGCATTTCTGGAAATACATGATTGATAATGGTTTTGATTGTAATCTTGAAAATGATATTTTTCATTTGTAGATCTTACCCCATGAATGATTTTGTGATTGATCAATGGATAGGATTTTAAGATGCTGTGTATTGGAGAAATTCCTGTTCCGGTGGAGATAAACATGAAATCCTGTATTGGATTATACTTTTTCGGGAGAGTGAAAAATCCAAAGGGGCCTTCCATTTCTATCGGATCGCCCTTTTTGAGGTTTTTAAGCTTTGGAGTTAGGCCCCCGTCTGCAACTATTTTAATTAGAAATTGAAGTTGGGATTTACCGGGACGATTATAGATGGAGTATTCCCTTGATTCGTAATCACCCGGTATGTTAAGAATCATATATTGACCTGGCTCGAAATCAATAAGCTGAGAGCTAAGCGTTAGGAGTAAGGTGTCGTGAGTGAGAAATTCTAGTTCGTTTACGAACGCAACGGATTTGATGTTCATTTAAATTGATTTAAGCATTTACATGTTTTTCTGCATGATATGAGGATCTAACCAGAGGTGAGCTTTCCACAAAAGAAAAACCACGTTTTAAACCTTCATTTTTATACATCTCAAAAGTTTCAGGTTTGATGTATTCTTTTACCCTGAGATGATGACCTTCGGGTTGCAGGTATTGTCCGATGGTTAAAACTTTACAGTTGATGGCTTTTAGATCGTCCATGGTTTTTAATACCTCTTCTTTCGTTTCGCCCAGCCCAAGCATAATGCCGGTTTTTGCTACCAGGCCAGACTTTGCGATTCGTTCTAAAACTTCAAGACTGGTTTTGTATCTGGCGCGGCTTCTGATGCTTGGAGTCAATCTTTCAACGGTTTCAAGGTTATGAGAAATCACTTCAGGGCAGGCATCTATCACTTTTTGTAAGTCTTCCCATCTGCCATTAAAATCAGGAATTAAGGTTTCTATGCTTACCTTCGGGTTCAGTTTTAGTGTATGTATGGTAGAGGCCAACTTATGTACTTCATCCCAATCTATGGGTTCAGGTATTAAATTTTGAACGGCACAAAATCGGCAATTACGGGTACATTTGTCGCCTAAAATCATAAAGCTTGCCGTCCCACTATTCCAGCATTCACCTCTGTTTGGGCAATTTCCGCTGGTGCAAATGGTGTTGAGCTTATGCTCTTCAATCAAATATTTCAGGCGAATGTAATTTTTCCCCCTCGGTAATTCTGATTTCATCCATCGGGGTAAACGCTTCAATGTTGTTTGATTTTTCATGTTTTTGAGATAATTGACAAAAATAATATTATAATAGAAATAATCTAAATAATAAATTAAAGAGTTAATTAATAAACAAGAAAAGAGTTGCATAATTTCACAAAAATCAGTTATTTTGCACGCAATATTAAAATAGAATAAATAAGAATAAGATAATAATGCAGAAATTTACCATTCAGAAAAAGCCTAAGAAATACAATACAGAAGGTTTAACTGCTTCCCTTAAGTATGCTAAACCAAATACCTTAAAAGTAATTGCCATCCGCGAGCTTACATTAACATCTTACATCTTAAGACTGGAAAGAAAGAATATTGAAGTTTTTGCCGGGCAGCATATCTCTCTTGGTTTCGGGCAAGATGGTGCTACTCGCGAATATTCGATATACAGCGGAGAAAATGATCCATATATTGAGGTTTTAATTAAAGAAGTTGAAGATGGTCTGGTTTCGAAACAACTAAAGGTTTGCGAAGTTGGAGATCAGGTGAGGTTTGATGGCCCGGTTGGCTATTTTAGAATTGATCAGGAGAAAATAAAAGATCAGAAATTTCTTTTTATTGCCAGCGGAACAGGAATTGCTCCCTTTCATAGTTTTATGAAATCTTACCCGGAATTAGATTATCAATTGTTGCATGGAGTTAGATATGCTTATGAAGCCTATGAACGTTCAGATTATGATGAAAACAAATATCGTTTATGTGCCACAAGAGATGATAAAGGCCATTATTTTGGCAGGGTAACAGAATACCTTAAAGATTTTCCTTTTGACAATAAAATGCAGGTTTATTTATGTGGAAATTGTGATATGATACACGATGCTTATGATATTCTTTTAGAGCAAGGATTTTCTGCTGATAATTTGCATTCAGAGGTTTACTTTTAATTGCCTTTACAAATATGAAATATCATTTAATTACATTGGGATGCCAAATGAACCTTTCTGATAGCGGGAGGTTAAGCTCGGTATTAAATGATGCAGGATATGAATATACTGATAAGGAAGATGAAGCCAATGTTTTAGGGATACTTGCTTGTTCTGTTCGGCAAAAAGCCATCGATAAAGTATATTCAAGAATTCTGAAATGGAACAGGAGAAAAGATAGCTCAAATTTAATCACTTTTATTTCAGGGTGTATTCTACCTGCTGATAAAGAGAAGTTTTTGAAATTGTTTGATGTGGTTTTTCAAATGAGTGAAGTTGCAAGCTTACCCGAATTGATTAGTCAGTATGGGGTTGCAAGCAAGGCCTCAGTTAAGGGGATGATAAGTAATCCAAATATTAATCAATTTTGGAACATCAAGCCTCAATACGAATCAAGTTTTGAAGCTTTTGTGCCCATTCAAAATGGCTGTGATAAATTCTGTACTTTTTGCGCCGTGCCTTATACCCGGGGACGTGAAGTTTCAAGGCCTTTAAATGAAATTGTTTCTGAAGTAAAAAGCCTGGTTGAAAAGGGTTATAAATCAATCACATTATTGGGGCAAAATGTAAATTCTTACGGCCTCGACAAAAAAGGGCAGGAGATCAGTTTTGCAGATCTTTTAACCCAAATTGGTGAAATAGGAAAGCAAAGTCAGAAAAAGTTTTGGTTGTATTTTACTTCTCCTCATCCGAGGGATATGAATGATGAGGTGATTGATGTGATTTCAAAATATTCGTGCCTGGCTAAACAAATTCACCTTCCTCTGCAATCAGGAGACGATAAGGTTTTAATTCGAATGAATCGGAAACACAATCTGGCAAAATATCGTAGTATCATCGAAAAAATTAGAGCCACCATCCCGGAAGCCACGATTTTTACCGACATTATTCTTGGGTTTACAGGTGAAACAGAATCTCAGTTTCAAAATACCCTCAAGGCTTTTGATGAATTTAAATTTAATATGGCCTACATAGCCAAATATTCGCCAAGGCCCGGTGCTGCAAGTTCCAGATGGGATGATGATGTTACTGATGAGGTTAAAAAAAGCAGGTTGGCTGCATTAACTGCAAATCTCCAAACCCATGTGAGTGCATACAATCAAAAATTAATTGGTAAAACTTTAACTGTTTTGGTATTATTAAATGATCGTAAAGCAGGTTATTTAAGTGGACTAACGGAGGGCAGGATTAACATTCGTTTCAAAAGCTTAGATGAGAATTTGATCGGAGAATTTGTTCAAGTTAAAGTGATCTCAAATGCAAAGTTCTCCCTTGAAGGAGAACTCATACATTCAAATTCAGAAGTTCTGGTATAATTTTCCTTAGAACATTTTATGTTTTAATACTTCTTCAGTTTTAATAAGCATGTCATCAGTAAAATTAAGATGGGTTACAAAACGAATAAGTTGAGGGCCAAAGCCAAGGGCTTTTATTCCATTTTTATCTAATCGTTGAATAAAATCTTGATTGCTAATTTTATCAGGAATCCTAAAAATTAAAATATTGGTTTCTGCCGGGATCACTTCTTCAATGTATGAAAGACCTGAAAGAACAGATGCCATATGTTTGGCTTTTTTATGATCTTCTTCCAATCTTTTAATGTTATGATCCAAAGCGTAAATTCCTGCTGCAGCAATAAAACCAGCCTGTCGCATGGCACCTCCCAAGACTTTTCTAACACGATGCGCTTTTTTGATAAACTCATTTGAGCCAAGCAATAGCGATCCAACAGGTGCTCCTAATCCTTTAGAAAGACAGATAGAAATGGAGTCAAATAATTTGCCATAATCTTGTGGCGACTCCTTGGATTCTGCGAGTGCATTAAAAAGCCGGGCACCATCCAAATGAAAATTTAATCCGTTCTGATCACAAACTTCTTTAATCTTGATGATTTCATTGAAGTCATAGCAGCTACCACCGCCTTTGTTTGCGGTGTTTTCGATAGATACCAGACGGGTTGTAGGTACGTGATAATCGTCAGGGTTGTTGATTTCAGCCGCCACATCCTTTGCTGTAATTCTACCTCTGTCACCATGAATTAATCTTACAGATGCTCCTGAATTAAATCCAATACCACCACCTTCAAATCTATAGATATGAGAAGTGTGATCGCAAATGATTTCAGTTCCCGGCGAAGTGTGCACATTGATGGCGATTTGATTGGTTTGGGTGCCCGACGAACAATACAAGGCAGCCTCTTTTCCAAATATTTTTGCAGCTTTAACTTCTAAGGCATTAATGGTTGGATCTTCACCGAACACATCATCTCCAACTTCTGCATTCATCATGGCCTCGAGCATGGGCTTCGAAGGCTTGGTTACGGTATCACTTCTTAGATCAATTATGGTTTTCATTTTATGCTATTTTAAAATTTTAATAATTTGCTAAATCCCAAATGTTCAGGTATCCCATTTTTACAATGGTAAGCATTTTTCCCCAGTTTAAGGTTGATACTTCATCATCATAATGATGATAGTTTTGATCAAATCCTGCATTGAGTGAAAAGAATGGAATGTATTCGGCACAGAAAGGAACATAATCAGATCCTCCGCCTGAGGTGCCCGGATCAATTGGATTGTATTTGACTTCTAAATTCAGATTAAATTTTTCAATGTTTTGTTTGGTAAGTTGCTCAAAGAAATCATTTCCTTTGGTAACTTTCATGGTGAGTTGATTTCCTTTTTTATCATCGGGATTATTTCTGGAAATCATATCCATGTTTAAATTATAAGTGATTCGGTCGAGTGGCTTGAAGGACTGGACAAAATACTTTGACCCCAATAAACCTCTTTCTTCACCTGTCCAGGCAGCAAAAATAATGGTCCTTTTTGGTTTTTCACCTGTTGCTTTAATTGCTTTGGCAATAGTCAACATGCCAATTACTCCAGAAGCGTCGTCATCTGCACCATTCCAAATAAATCCTTTATTCATACCCATATGATCGTAATGCCCACCAATCACAATGATGTCATTCAAATCTTCACCTTCAATCATTCCCAGTACATTTCTTGCTTTGATGATTTCTGATTCTACATCTGTTTGAGCTTTGATTTTAAGGTTGGGAATAAGTTGTGATTTTGGCTTCATTTTTTTTTGCACTAAAGCTTCAAAAGATTCAAAACTGATTCCTGAGTTTTTGATAAGCTCATTCATTGCGCGTTCACTCAAACTGATTCTTAAAATACCAGGGCTGAATTCTTTTCCCGGAATTCTCATCGAGTATTCTCGCTCTGATAAAGGTTCGTCACCTTCGTAACCTCTTGATTCGTAACGAATAGGGTGGTTGGTTGACCACTGACTTTGAACATTGTTATCGTGATTGTATTCAATGATTCCGGCCGCACCGTTTTCAATCGCCCAGTTTCTTTTGTTCCTGCTCAGGTAATAGCTAATTTGATTTTCTCTGTTACTAAACTTTTTGTAGGCTTCTGATGATTTGTCTTTATGACCCGGAAATCCGGAAAGAATTAAAACAATTTTACCTTTAACATCGGTGTTTTTATAATCATTATATCCATTGTCTATATCAACGTAACCATAACCGGCAAATACCACTGATGTTTCAAGATTTTGACTGATATCTGAAAAACCATACGAAAAATCGGTACGGTATTTAAGGTTGATACTTGTTTGCTGATCACCATTTGTTTTTGTGATTTGAAGTTTCTGGTCGTCACCTCCTTTAAATTTTATCAGGCTAAAATCCTGAAAATAACTTTGAACTTTCTTAGGTGTCTGGCCTGCCATTCTCTGTGCTCGGCTTAGTCGAGGATAACTATAATCGCCAGCTGGTTTAATTCCATAAACCTTGAACATGCTTTTGAGGTAATCAGCAGCCATAAAACTTCCTCTTTCTCCGGTTCCTCTTCCTTCTGTCCAATCAGAGGCCAAAAACTCAAGAGGACCTTTAATGGCATCCATGTTAATGGCTTTTAGTCCTTTTTCTTTTTCCGTTTGGGGAAATAGCAGAACAGGAGATAAAATCAGAATTAAAAAAGCGAAATGTTTTATGAAACTAATCATGATAATTAGGTGTTTAAATGATTATTTTAGTTCAATTAGTTCTTTGATTTTTTCTTTCATTAAATCAAATTCTTCACGATTAAACAGCCTTGTTTTGAAAACGATTTTACCCTCCCTGTCGATAATTACATTTCGTGTTACTCCACTTTTTTTAAGGGCAAAAAGTCCAAAAATATCAGCATTTGGATCCAGAGCAAGAGGATAAGTTATTTTCATTTTTTTAGCAAATTTTTTCACAGTTTCAAGTGGTTCATCTCTGTCAACTCCTATCAAAACCAGCCCTTTATCTTTATACTCTTGCCATACTTCTTTTTCCAAAAAAGGCATTTCTTTTCTGCAAACGCTGCACCAACTGGCTGTAAATTGTAGAAGAACAACTTGACCTCTTAAATCTTCCATGCTTACCTGGCTTCCATCAGTCAAAGTCATGGTAAATTGAGGAGCCATATCTCCGTATTTAACAATATAACCTACTGAATCTGCCTCTTGGCTAAATAAAGTTGTAGTTGAGAATAGTAGAAATGCAATAATGCTTAGAATGTTTAAGCTTTTTAGTTTCATAGTTGGATTTTTTAGTTTTAGCTGCCAATTTACTTAAATAATTGATATTAAACGAAGATGTGTTTTGTATAAAATGGGGCAATTATCTTTAGAATTTATTCATTGGTCGATTTTTTTATTTTGATTTGTTTAATTGATCAATATCTTCTGTAAATCCATCTTCTTACTGCAAAGAATAATGTACTTTTGGAAACATGATTAAACATTTCGGCCTATTCTTAATTGCATCCTTTATTTTAACTTCTTGTGGTACACCAGATGAAGAGATGGCTAAGACTGTTTTTCGATATAATGAAGCAGCCGGAATCAGCTCTTTAGATCCTGCATTTGCAAAAGATCTGGCAAATATTTGGGTGTGTAATCAGTTATACAATGGTTTAGTCCGCCTTAATGATGAGTTGAAGGTTGAAGCAGCAATTGCGAAAAAATGGACCATCTCTGACAACGGCTTGGTTTATACTTTCGTTTTAAGAGATGATGTTTTTTTTTCAGATGATCAGGTATTTGATGAAGCTCAGGGGAGGAGGGTAACTGCCTACGACTTTGAGTACAGTTTTAACAGAATTGTAGATGCTGATGTTGCATCACCGGGTTTATGGGTTTTTAGTCAGGTTGAGAACACGAATGGTGATTATGCATTTGAGGCCATAAATGATTCGGTTTTCAGGATTAAGTTAAACCAAGCTTTTACGCCATTTTTAGGAATTCTTGCCATGCAATATTGTTCCGTTGTAGCGCATGAAGCTATTGATTTTTATCAAAATGATTATAGGCAGAATCCGGTAGGAACAGGTCCTTTTAAATTAAAATTGTGGAAGGAAGGAGTTAAGCTGGTTATGGTAAAAAACGACAATTATTTTGAAAAAGTGGATGGTGAGCGTCTTCCTTATCTGGATGCTGTTTCAGTGACTTTCTTGGCGGATAAACAGGCAGCATTTTTACATTTTATTCAAGGGAAATTGGATTTTATGTCGGGAATTGATGCCAGTTATAAAGATGAAATCCTTACCAAAAGAGGTGGCTTGAAATCGAAATATCAGGATAAAATCAGCTTAATTTCTCAGCCGTATTTAAATACAGAATATCTCGGAATCTTAGTTGATGATAAAAACTTATCCAACCCTCTGACAATAAAAGCTGTTCGTCAGGCCATTAATTACGGCTTTGATCGAGAAAAGATGATGAAGTATCTTCGGAATAATATTGGTGAGCCCGGATTAAATGGGGTAATTCCGAAAGGCTTTCCGTCCTATAAAGAAGGGGCAGAGTATGGATACAACTACAATCCGGAAAAAGCGAGTAAATTGCTTGCAGAGGCTGGATTTCCCGGGGGGAAATGGCTGGCAACAATAAGTATTGCGACAAATGCCGAATATCTGGATTTGTGTGAATATATCCAACATTCTTTAGGTGATTTGGGGATTACTGTTGAGATTGAAGTGAATCCACCAGCTGCACTCAGAGAACTTAAAGCGCAGGCGAAATTGCCATTTTTTCGTGCTTCATGGATTGCTGATTATCCGGATGCTGAAAATTATTTATCGATGTTTTATTCAAAGAATTTTTGTCCTTCAGGTCCCAATTATACGCATTTCAAAAATGCATATTTCGATGAATTGTATGAAAAATCTTTAATCGAAAATAATGACGAGAATCGTTATTTGCTTTATACAAAAATGGATAGCATCGTTATGGATGAGGCTCCGGTAGTGGTTTTATATTACGATCAGGTGTTGAGGTTTATACAGCCAAACATCAAGGATTTAGGCAGTAATCCCATTAATTTATTGGACTTACGAAAAGTTAAAAAGACGAATTAAGTTCAACACAAAGACCGTCGTAGGCCAATTCAATATTTGTTGGTAACTCTTTATTTACTTGTTCATGCAATCCCATTAAATGACTGATGTGAGTGATATAAGCTTTTTCAGGATTAATTTTTTGAATCAGTTCTACAGCTTCCGCTAAATTCAAATGAGAATAGTGTGGTTCTTTTCTTAATCCGCTAATGGTTAATATCTTGCATCCACTCATTTTGTTGATCTCTTCTTCGGAGATTGTTTTTAAATCTGTTAAATATGCAAAATCGCCTATTCTGTAACCATAAACAGGAATTTTAAAATGTTGTGCAGCAATGGGTGTAATTTCTAAATCTTTAAATTTAAATGCCTTGTTCTCAATATGATTTAAATGGATACTGGGTGCTCCGGGATATTTATCCTCTTCAAAAGCATAATGAAATTCCCTTTTTATGTCTTGTTTTGCAAACTTCCCAACAAATACTTCCATGGGGTGTTTAGATAAGAAATTAAAAGCACGAACATCATCCAGTCCTCCAACATGGTCTTTGTGACCATGGGTGACAAGAATAGCATCCAGCTTTGAGACTTTGTTTGTGAGCATTTGCTGCCTGAAATCAGGACCGGCATCAATGGTGAATTTAACCTGATTGGTTTCTATTAAAACAGAAGATCGCAATCTTTTGTCTTTTAAATCGTTCGACTTACAAACTTTGCAAGTACACCCAATGACAGGAACACCCTGAGAAGTTCCTGTTCCAAGAAAAGTAATTTTCAATTTATTGGTTATTTTTGTATAAATTAATTGAGCTAAAAGCTAGTTCAAAATTAAAGATAAATATTGTAAAATGATTGAAAAGTTCAAAGAACTAAAACCTGATAATTTTAAAGAAAATGTGACCCGTTTAATCGGTAAGGAATGGATGTTGGTTACAGCAGGTAATAAAGAGAATTATAATACCATGACCGCAGCTTGGGGAGGCCTGGGCTTTTTATGGAATATGCCCATTGCCATTATTTTTATTCGTCCACAACGTTTTACTTATGAGTTTACAGAGAAATATCCTTCTTTTAGTCTTTCTTTTTTTGAGAATAAGGATAAGGATATTTTGAAATTTTGCGGCAAATATTCGGGTAGAGATGTGGATAAAATTAAAGAAACAGGGCTTAAAGAATTTGAATCGGCCAGTGGAAACATTTTGTTTGAGCAAGCCAAAATAAATATTGAGTGTACCAAATTGTATTTTGATGATATCAAAGAATCGCAATTTGTTTTACCCGAGGTAGATCATAAAATTTATCCACAAAAAGATTATCATCGTTTTTATATCGCAAAAATTGATCATCTTTGGGTAGATAAAAATATAGTGATGTAATTCATGGATTTTCTGAAACCCATAAAATCGTTTGTAGGTCAATTCCTTTTAAAAAGAGAGTTGAATCAGTTTTACAGAACCAGGCAGTTCTATAACTTAAGCATGTCCGAAAGTATTGGTATTGTGTATGAGTATAAAGATGAAGAAGAATTTAAATTAGTTGAACAACTGATTAATCAACTTCATCAGGATAAAAAGAGAGTAAAAGTTTTGGTTTATATTAAAGAGGCTAAAATGCTTGAATACATACCACAGCGACTAACCGTTGATTACATTCAACCAAATGATATTGATTGGTTTGGTAGGCCAAATTCATCTTATGCCAGAGATTTTATAAAATCACGCTTTCATATATTATTAGACCTGAATTACGTTCAGGCATTTCCGCTTAATTATATTGTATTCTTATCACAGGCCTATTATAAGGTTGGAGTATTTAATGCAAATAGTAAAGAGAGTCTTGACTTATTAATTAAGATGGAAGCTGAGAATGGTTTAAAATATATTATTAGAGAAATGCTTAGGTACATTAAAATCATTAAACCCTTCAATAGTCAGAAATAAAAAAAAGCCCCGAAACCGGGGCTTTTTTATTTTATGATTGCCAATCGGCAAATTCTGTTTTCGAATATTCGTTGTTTTCGAGCTTCTTCTTAATCTCGGCAAATGCATTTACTGTATACTCAACATCTTTGAGGGTATGTACGGCAGTTGGAATAATTCTCAATAAAATAACTCCTTTCGGAACAACAGGATAGATGACAATAGAACAGAAAATATTGTAGTTTTCTCTTAAATCGACTGTTAACTGAGTTGCTTCTGCAACAGTTCCGTGAAGCATTACCGGAGTAACAGGCGAATTGGTAACACCAATATCCAGTCCTTTTTCTTTAAATCCGTTTTGAACTGCATTCACGATTTCCCATAACTTATCTTTGAAAGATGTGTCATTTCTGATCAGTTCTAGTCTTTTTAATGCACCTTTTACCATAGGCATGGGTAGTGATTTGGCATAAGTTTGTGACCTCATATTATAGGCTAAATATTTAATCACTTCCTTTTTACTGGCAACGAAAGCACCAATTCCGGCCATGGCTTTTGCGAAGGTGGCAAAGTAGATGTCAATCTCATCCTGAACACCAAAATGTTCGCCAGTTCCGGCACCTGTTTTTCCCATGGTTCCAAAACCGTGAGCATCGTCAACCAATAATCTGAAATTGAATTTCTTTTTAAGTGCGACGATTTCATCAAGCTTACCTAAATCACCGGTCATTCCATAAACACCTTCGGTAATTACCAAAATGCCACCACCGGTTTGGTCTGCAATTTTTTTAGCATGCTCTAATTGTAATTCCAGTTTCTCAATGTTGTTGTGTGGATAAACAAATCTTTTGCCAATGTGAAGTCTCATTCCATCCAGAATACAAGCATGAGCTTCAGAATCATAAACGATGACATCTTTACGGTTCACCATCGAATCAATGATTGAAACCATTCCCTGGTATCCGTAGTTCAATAAAAAGCCGGATTCTTTTCCAACAAATTCTGCAAGTTCGCTTTCCAATTGCTCGTGAAATTTGGTTTGTCCAGACATCATACGCGCACCCATTGGATAAGCCATTCCATATTCAACAGCTGCATCTGCATCTGTTTTTCGAACTTCCGGATGATTAGCTAATCCAAGGTAATTGTTTAAACTCCATGTAAGTTTTTCTTTACCCATAAACATCATATGAGGTGCAATTTCACCTTCCAATTGAGGGAATGAAAAATATCCATGAGCTTTTTCGGCGTAGATCCCCAAAGGACCCATATCACTGGTGCATTTATTGAAAATATCCACTTTATAATTATTTAGATTAATATTTATTTTAATATGCAAAAGTAAAAATTATAATTGTTTATACAAACTTCAAAAGCTCCGCACTTTAAAGTAATACTATGTTAAAAAAATATAAAAAATGCTACAAAATGCTCGTAATAAAACAAATGATGTTTCTGGGGTTTTTTTGTTTTAATAAAAGTTGTATTTTTGCGCCATGATTAAGAGAGGCTTCCGCATATTACTTTTCTTGTTTTTATTTGTATTCACATCTTGTGGGCAATACCACAAAATAGTGAAGAGTAAAGACAACAACCTAAAATATAAGAGTGCGATTGAATATTACGAAATAGGGAAATATTATCGTGCCATCAACCTATTTGAAGATTTAAAAGCTGTTTACAAAGGTACTGCCAAGGATGAAGAGATTCATTATATGATAGCAAATAGCTATTATAAGCAAAATGACTATATGCTTGCCAGCTATTATTTTGATGAATATGTAAAGAATTTTCCACAAAGTGAGCGTGTTGAAGAACTCAAGTTTATGAGTGCTTATTGCTATTATCTGGATTCACCAAAATACAGTTTGGATCAGGCAAATACAGTACTGGCTATGCGAAAATTGCAAATGTTTATTAATCAGTACCCGAGCAGTTCACGTATGGAAGAATGCAATAACTTAATCGATGATTTGAGATTTAAATTAGAGAAAAAGGCATTTGAAACAGCCATGCTTTACTATAAAATTTCTGATTATCAAGCCGCGGCTGTAGCCCTGCAGAGTGTTCTTAAAGAATTTCCGGAAACCAGATATAAAGAGGAAATCATGTTTAGCATACTAAAAGCTGATTATATTTTCGCAAGCAATAGTATTTTTGAAAAGCAAAAAGAAAGATATGCTGCAGTGCTTAAAGCATACGATGATTTGATGGGTCAGTTTCCTGAAACATCTCATAAAAAGGAAGCCGACAATATTTATCAAGATTCTTTAAAATTTAAAACAACAGAAGAAAATGGATTATAAAAAGGTAAAAACTGATACAACAGCTGTAACCCGAAATAAGAATGATTTTTATGCCGTAACTGGTAATATATATGAGAGTGTGGTAGTATTGTCAAAGCGTTCAAATCAAATTTCATTAGAAATGAAAGAGGAGTTGAATAAAAAGTTGGCAGAATTTGCAAGTCCATCTGATAATTTAGAAGAGATTTTTGAGAATAGAGAGCAAATCGAAATCGCCAAATATTACGAACAACTTCCAAAACCAACTCTTATTGCTGTTCAAGAATTTTTGGATGATAAAGTATATTACAGAAAACCTGAATTAGAAGCTAATAATCAGTAAAATCAATTCTTTATTATGTTAACAGGTAAAAAAATTCTGATCGGTGTTACCGGTGGAATTGCTGCCTACAAAATTCCAATCTTGGTTCGCTTGCTTAAAAAAGCAGGGGCAGAAGTTCAGGTTCTGATGAGTCAAGCTTCAAAGGATTTTGTTACCCCCTTAACTTTATCTACAGTTTCGGGGAATCCTGTTTTAAGCGAGTTTTTTCATAAAGATACTGGTGAGTGGAATAGTCATGTGGAACTTGGCATGTGGGCAGATGTGTTTTTGATAGCACCTGCAACAGCGAGTACTATGGGGCGTATGGTTAATGGCATTGCTGATAATTTATTGGTTACAACCTACCTTTCTGCTAAATGTCCGGTGCTATTTGCACCAGCTATGGATTTGGATATGTACAAACATCCTTCAACAGCCAAAAATGTTAAAGAGTTGGTTGCGCGAGGTCATTTGTTGATAGAACCGAATAAAGGTGAACTCGCCAGTGGTTTGTGTGGAGAAGGACGAATGCAGGAGCCTGATGAACTTTTCGAAATTATAAGTGAACAATTAAAAAAAAAAGCTGATTTAGAAGGTAAATCTGTTCTGATTACTGCCGGACCAACTTACGAATCTATTGATCCAGTTCGATTTATCGGGAATCATTCATCTGGTTTAATGGGCTATTCTCTTGCCAATGAATGTGCTTTAAGAGGTGCTAATGTAACTTTAGTTAGTGGCCCAACTCATTTGCAGCCTTCCCATCCTCAAATTAGAAAAATTGACGTACTTAGTGCAGAGGAAATGTATGATGCCTGTGTTTCAATTTTTCCGAAATCCGATATTACGATAAAAGCTGCTGCAGTTGCAGATTTTAAACCAAAAAATCCGGTAGGTCAAAAAATTAAAAAATCTTCAGAAACCCAAACCATTGAATTGGCTCCAACCCGAGATATTCTTTCAAAGTTGGGTGAGTTAAAATCAGACAATCAGATATTAATTGGTTTTGCATTGGAGACTAATAATGAAGTTGAAAACGCAAAATCAAAATTGAAAAATAAAAACCTGAATTTTATCGTTCTTAATTCATTACAAAATAAGAAGGCTGGATTTGGAAAGGTAACCAATCAGATAACAATTATTGATGAAGCCATGCGTCAAACAAATTACGAGGCCAAATCAAAGATTGAAGTTGCAGCCGACATCATAGATCGAATTGTAGAACTGAAATAGTTTTAATGAAAAAGGAGCTGAGAAAATATTATTTGCTGTTATTGTTGACTATGGCCTCAGTAATCACAATGGGGCAGGAAATTCTTTGCAATGTTCAGGTTGCATCACCCAGGGTTGAAGGAACTGATCGTAGGGTATTCGAAACCATGCAAACAGCTGTTTATGAATTTATAAATAATCGCAAGTGGTCTAATTATTCATTTCAAATGGAAGAACGAATAGAGTGTTCTATTCTGATTACCATCGATGAAAGAATTTCTGTGGATGAATTTAGTGGTAAACTAAATTTGATCCTGCGCCGTCCAGCTTATAAGACCTCTTATAACTCTCCAATTTTTAATTATGTTGATAATGATTTTAAGTTTCAATATATTGAATACCAATCATTAGATTATGCTGAAAACACTTTTACTTCAAATTTAACTTCTGTATTGGCCTATTATATCAATATTTTTATGGGAATGGATTTTGATTCATTTTCATTATATGGAGGGACTCCATTTTATGAAAGAGCTCAAAGTATCGTAAATACTGCTCAAAACTCTGCTTATACAGGTTGGAAAGCCTATGAGAATACAAGAAACAGATATTGGTTGGTTGAAAATCTAATGAACCCGGCCTATCAATCTTTGCGCCAGTTTTCATATGAATATCACCGTAAAGGTTTAGATGTCATGTCGGAGAAAGCTGCCGAAGGAAGATCTAACATTAGTAGAAGTTTAAACTTTCTTAAAACAGTATATAATGAACGACCGGGTCTGTTTGTTTTGCAATTATTGATCGAGGCCAAGCGCGATGAATTCATCAATTTATATTCTGAAGGATCCAATACCGAAAAAACAAATGCGATAAACATTCTTAGTGAAATTGATCCTGCAAATTCATCCAGATATCAGGAAATTTTAAGACAATAAAAGTTTATTTTGTCATCTAATATCTTCCAATTGTTTTTCTAACTTTGTTTTCATTAGCAAAATAAACTATGCTTCAAAAACTCTTAATTGAAAACTATGCATTGATTAAGAAGCTTGATATAGGCTTCAATAAAGGTTTTTCTGTGATTACCGGAGAAACAGGTGCTGGTAAATCCATTATGCTCGGGGCTCTTTCGCTTATTCTTGGGGCAAGGGCTGATACTCAGGTGCTGCAGAATAAAACGAAAAAATGCATCATCGAAGGTGAATTTGAGATCGCTTCATATAAGCTGGAAGCATTTTTTGAAGCACATGATTTAGATTATGATCGATTAACAGTTTTACGTAGAGAAATTAGTCCGGCCGGTAAGTCAAGGGCTTTCATAAACGATACCCCGGTTAATTTGGTGGTGTTGAAACAACTGGGTGACCGCCTGGTTAATATCCACTCACAACATGCAATAGTTACCTTGAATGATGCAGATTTTCAATTGGCTGTTTTGGATAATTATATGGGGCACGAAAACCTAGTTTCTGAATATAAATTCAAATTTAAAGAATACAGAAACATTCAGAAAAAATACGAAGACCTTTTGGAACAAGAACAACAATCAAAAGCAGATTTTGATTATTTTCAATTCCAATACGAAGAACTAGAAAAAGCAAACTTAGTTGAAGATGAGCAGAGTTCTTTAGAGTCATCTTTGGAAATCCAAACCCATGCCGAGGAAATAAAATCATCATTGGTTTATGCCAATAATGCCATTGAAGAATCAGAGATTAACGTGGTCGATTTGCTTACTGAAGTTAAAAATAATCTGGCTAAATTGGCTAACTACCATCCAGATTTAAAAGCTTTGGCAGATCGATTAAGTGCAAATATCATTGATCTTAAGGATGTAAATTCAGAGCTTTCAAGCCTTGAGGAATCAGTGCATTTTGATGCTGCTGAAATTGAAGAATTAAAACTAAGACTTGATTTAATTTATAATTTACAGCAAAAGCATCGTGTACAAACTGTATCTGAATTAATAGAAGTAAAGAATCAACTTTCAAAAAAACTAGAATCTGTCTCATCCATTGAAATAGAAATTGAGACCTTACGCAAGCGTATTGAAACAGTTGAAATTCAACTGCATGATATGGCGAATAAAATTTCTGATAACAGAAATAAGTCTATTCCTGAAATTGAAAAGTCAATCGTTGCGATGTTACAACAGCTTGGTATGCCAAATGCGCGTTTCAATGTTGTTAATAAAGTAAATCAGGAGCTGACCATTGATGGTCTGGATAGGGTAAGATATTTTTTTAATGCCAATAAAGGAAGTGAATTAAATGAGGTGGCAAAAATTGCTTCTGGTGGTGAATTGTCACGACTAATGCTCAGTATCAAATCTTTAGTCTCTGGTAAAAAATTGTTGCCTACCATCATCTTTGATGAAATTGACAATGGAGTTTCTGGAGAAGTTGCCGCAAAAGTGGGTAATATTTTATCAGAAATGTCAAAGAACATTCAGTTGATTGTGATTACGCATTTGCCTCAGATTGCAGGTAAAGGTGAGCATCATTATCAGGTGACAAAAGAAACAGATGATACCCAAACTCATTCGTTGATAAAAATGCTTGAACCTGATGAAAGGGTTACTGAAATTGCCAAAATGATTAGTGGTGATCAGGTTTCTGAAATTGCCATGCAAAATGCAAAATTACTACTTTCCTGATGAGATACCTTCTCACTAATTGTATATTGGGTCTCTAATTGCCATACATTCAGGACACTAGGTTAACTGGCACTTAGGCTTTATTATTTAAAAGCAATTATAAACAAAGCATCAACGATGATTAATTTGTACTCAGTTTAAATTATTGCGTAATTTTGCAGTCTTAAAATACAACGAATTTAATTACAAACCTTAATTATCGAATATGGCTTATAACCTATTGAAAGGCAAAAAAGGTATTATTTTCGGAGCACTTGATGAAAAATCAATAGCTTGGAAAGTTGCAGAACGTGCACGTGAAGAAGGCGCAATTTTCACATTAACAAATACACCATCTTCCATTCGTTTTGGTGGAATTACCGAATTGGCAGAAGCTTGCAATACCATTGTGATTCCTGCGGATGCAACAAGTGTTAAGGATCTTGAAAACTTGATTGATAAATCAATGGAGTTTTTGGGTGGAAAGGTTGATTTTATTCTGCACTCCATCGGAATGTCATTAAATGTTCGGAAAAAGAGAGTTTACAATGATTTGGATTACAATTTCTTAAACAAAACCTTAGATATTTCTGCTATTTCATTTCATAAATTATTGCAAGTAGCCAATAAAAAGGATGCTATAAATGATTGGGGATCTGTGCTTGCTTTATCATACATTGCAGCGCAAAGAACTCTTTTTGGGTATAATGACATGGCTGATGCAAAAGCATTATTAGAATCCATTGCACGAAGTTTTGGATACATTTATGGGCGTGAAAAGAAAATCAGGGTTAATACCATTTCTCAGTCACCAACTCCTACAACTGCCGGAAGTGGAATCAAAGATTTGGAAGGATTAATGGACTTTACAGAACGTATGTCGCCACTGGGTAATGCAACGGCTGATGAATGTGCCGACTATTCGATTATGATGTTTTCAGACTTTACAAAAAAAGTAACCATGCAAAACCTGTTTCATGATGGAGGTTTTTCAAGTATGGGTATGAGTCAGAGGGCCATGCATCAATATGAAAAAGGAATAGAATGCAATTGCGAATAGAGTGAAAATTATTTAAGAGCTGTATTTATTAGAAATACAGCTTTTTTTTACTGAATTTTAAGAAATATAAACCATTATTAGAGATATATAGATGTTGATTGATAAACGATTATGTTTATATTTGCCGACGGATTTAAGATGGAAATAATGATTAAAAAAATTGGATTATTTGTGGGTGTTATGTTTTTGTTAGTTGGGTGTTCAACAAACAAAGAATTGGTTCAAACCAGAAATCTTGGAGTTTCATCTTATACCGCCGGAGATTATGAAAGTGCACTCACAAAGTTTAAAGAACTAATAAATGCTGCTGAGCAAGAGGGAGGACAGGCTTCGCTTGCAGATTATGAAGGTGCAGGAAAATCTGCTTATACATTGGGTTATGCAGATCAGGCGCTTATGTATTTTGAAAAAGCTAAAAATCTTAAATCAACAGATGAGTTGGTTTATTATGGTTTAGCGGATATTTATCATTTAAAGGACAATATTTCGAAGGAAATCAGATATTTGGAATTTTATAAAAAGAATTATCCATATGGTTCACATTCTTCCATGATCCAGATCAGGTTATTTGAAGCCTATATTGCTACAGAAAGTTGGGATCAGGGTTTGGCGTTATGGCCTATGGTTAAAGAAAATGACCAGTATCCGGAAGTTTTGTTAGAAGGATATTTTAAAATTAATTTGGCTTTGAAAAGAGATACTGAATCTTCTAGAACAGCTAAAAATCTTCTTAAACTAAACAAGAATAACTCCCTTGCCTTAGAATATAGTGCTAAACAATTATTCTGGAAGGCTGAAAACTTATATCAAGCTGAAATGGCAGCTTATAATAAAAGGAAAACCAATAGCCAATATGCAAAATTGCTTAAAGCATTAGATGTTGTAACAGTTGATTTTAAACGATCGCGTGATTATTTTGAGAAGCTTTATAAGGCCAGCCCAAAGAAAGAGTATGCCCGTTTTTTAGGAAATATTTATGCCCGCCTAGATGATAAAGCCAAAGCCAAATTTTATAAGTCAAAAGCAAAATAATTGTCAGATTACAGATACAATTTTAAGGAATAATTACTATTTCGGGAGGACCTACCACACCTGATTTATCCATCTTGTTTTTCAGATCAGGATCGCTGATAAAACCTTCAATAGACATAAAATTTTCAGCTTCCAGAATGATGTATACATGTTCAGAGTCGTCCGATTTAACACCTACTTTAATTTCTTTTAATCCCAATTCGTTCCTGAAATTTTTATCCTGATCGAAGTGGTCTTTCCAATGCGTATAATCTTTAACGCGATGATTGAGTATAATGGTTGCCATGAAATAAATCTAGTTAGTATTTGTGTTTTTAGTTTCTCAAGATTTAGTGCTTATTTATTCAAATAATTCAAGCTGATCTTTAACTTGATCTTTTGTTTCCAAGAGGAGTAATTTTTTTTTGGTAGTTAATCCACCGGCATATCCAATAAGTTTACCAGAACTTCCAATAATTCTGTGGCAAGGTACAATGATGGAAATGGCATTTGCTCCATTAGCCGCTGCTACAGCACGAATCGCATTTGGATTATTAAGCCTTTTTGAAAGTGCTAAGTAGGTTGAAGTTTCACCATAAGGTATTTTTAAAAGTTCAGACCAAACTGATTTTTGGAAATCACTACCAACCCATCGAAGGGGTATGTCAAATTGTTTCCGTTCTCCCTCAAAATAAGCTGCTAATTGTAAGATGCACTCTTTAATAATATTTGAAGATTCTTCAATATAAGAAGCATTTAATCCTTTCATGATTCTTTGGTCAATGGCTGTCCTCATTTTTCGATAGCGCCAATCACATAAGCATAATTCATCTTTAAAAGAACCTAAAATGAGTTCTCCAAAATCTGTTTTTAGGTACTGGATACTTATTTGGGTTTGCTCTGGCTCTGTCATTACATGAGATTATTAATCATACTAGGTTTTATAAATGTAATTATATTTTATCTAAGAATTCTAAAAAGGGTATAAAAAAAGCTCAGAAGAAGAACCTTCTGAGCTTTTAGTAATTATTCTTTATTTTTCTAATTAGGTATAGGGAAAATATTGCCTGAATTTCGGTAACCCGTTAAATTCTGATACCAGTCAGAATAGGTGTCTCCTCCACTTTCGGCCCAATTTGCGAATTTTAAATGAGCATTGATGATGGCTGCTTTCTCAACAGGATAATCGAATGGAGTAGGGGTTTCAATTCCCCAAGGAAGATTGTTTTGTGTTTTATAATATTTGCCATTTGCGATATTGGAATCGTCATGTTCTGTGCCAAAATATTGTGAATTAGCTAAACTTGTTGGTTCCTGATCTGATAAATGAACTTCTCTGCCTCTGTCGGCATTTACAATAATGAAAGGGTTGTATGGAGGTGTTCCAACCACTGAAAGTGAAACCGGATTTGTGGTTGACATATTGATGGTTAGTGTAACCGGATCAATATAAGTTGCACTTAAAGAAGTATTGGTTCCAATTCCTCCACCCGGGTTAGGAATTTGATTGAAAACATTATCAGTTACGATAATGGTTCCTTTATCTTGGCCTGATTCTGATCCATTTCCTAAAGTGTTGATGTAGCCATTAAGCAATGAGGTTCCAGTTACTGAAGCGATATCAGTTGGTTCCAGTCCCATTTGAAAACCAAAACCATTTAAGAAAGTTGCTCCTGAAGCTTTGAATTTAAAATCGGCTTGTAAATCAACCAATTCATTACTTGAATTTACAACCTGTTTGTATTGATAATCGACCACCAAATCATTAAAATCATAGTCTCCTTTACCTGGCCAATTGTCTTCAAAGGCAAATGAGCCCATGGTCGATTCATTTGGATAATAAATATTAAAGGCACGATCTGCATCGTTAGGATAGTCGTCATCGTCATCAGACACACCATCGCCATCTGCATCTGTAACAGGACCTGTAACCACAATATTGTCAAAATAAACTGCGCTATTTGCTGTATAATCATTAGCCCATAAGAGAACTTTGCAAGATACGGTTCCATTTGGCATGGATGCTGCAATTGTCTTTCTTGTCCACTCACTTAATGGATAATAATAGGTGACGTTATAATAAGCTAAAGCATTTCCATTGCTATTTAATGGAATTAAATAGATCCAAGAATATAACCTGCTATTATTTCCAGAACTTTTAATATCTGCTGATAAAGTAACAACGTCTCCTGGAGCAGCCTCAATTAATTGCATTGTCCCTCCAACAAAATTGTTGCCAGAGGCTGTTGTTGGGGTCTTCATCATTCCGTTTCCATCTTCAGCAACCCATTCCATTTGGCTGCGATAAGTTGTGAAGTACCATTTTTGATCAACAGAAATGTTTTCAGTCCAATAATGAACGGAACCAAGATCATTGTTTGAAAAATCACCATTGCCAATGATGTTAACTCCTTCATTGGATGCCTTCAGTTTATTTAAATGATAAGAATAAGATTTTAAGGCGCTTGGCTCAATGGTATCAGGAGGTAAGTACCCATAATCATCTCCAAAGTCAATGATTACACCACCCGATTTTAAACCATTTGCATAAAGACTTAAATTAGCATCTCCAGCAATTGTGCTAATATAAATTTCACTTAGCATGGATGGGACTTTAATCGTACCATTAAAGTTTCCATCTTTATCAAAACTACCTGAATTAATTAATTGTCCACCTTCAGCAGGATCTTTTGTGTAAATGTCAAAACGACTCCTTAATTCAATGAAATTAAGAGCTGCTGGCATGTTAATTTCAACATCAATCTCTTTGGTGCTTTTAAAGCTAAAACCACTTGGGATAATCAAATCATCCATTGATTTGGTTTCTTCTTCCTCTGGTAAATAATCATCACTTTTCATACATCCTGCTGCAAGAATTGTAAAAATAAAGGCAAAGATTATTAAGTGTTTTGATTTCATCATAACGATTCCTTTTAATGGATTTTTCAACTAATTGTTTACAATCAATACTCATGCCTATATTTTAATATATTGGTATGGTGTATATTGTATGGTTGTTTAAATAGTCTTGTTCTTAAAACAGGAGTAATTTCCTAAATTGGGAAATTATCTCAATTTAATAAAATTAGTATTTATTCCTCATTCAGGCTTTTGATAAATGTTTGAATTGTTTCTATATCCGTTAATGTCTTTAAACCAGTCAGTTGAAATTGTTCCACCACTTTGAGCCCAATCAGAAAACTTAAGATGAGCATTTATGATTTCAGCTTTTTCAACAGGATAATCAAATTGTTCAATTATTTTAATTCCCCAAGGTAAATTATTCGAGGTTTTATAATACCTCCCTGAACCTGGATCTGAATCATCTCTCATTGTATTAAGTAATGATAAATCAGCTAAGTCAGTTGGAGCATGATCGGGTAAATGAATTTCATGACCTCTATCCTGATTAACAATTACAAATGGATTATAGGGAGGAACTCCAATGCTTTCTAATGCAACAGGTTGATTAAAAATTATATGGATATTGGTCGTGTCGGGTGTTACATAAGTTTGTTCCGGGCTCGTATTAACCCCAATTCCACCTGTTCTACTCATTAAATTATATGTGTCATCGAAGACCAAAATAACGGCATTGGTTTGATTGTTTTCTAAACCTTTGGCATTGATGTTAGCCCAGCTTTCTTGCAATTTATAGCCGCTTACATTGGAAATTAAGTTTGGAGAAATTCCTAAATCAATTCCGAAACCGTTGTGGAAACTTGCTCCGAATGCTTTTAATACAAATTCTCCGTAAATTTCTACGACATTGTTTGAAGCATTTGTAATCTGGTTAAAATTGTAATCTATAACCATGTCGTTAAAATCGTAGTCGCCGGTACCAGGCCACATATCTTCAAATGCAAGGGTTCCATAACTTCCGGAGGCAAAGAAGTAGTTATTGAAGGCTTTGTCAGGGTCTTGTGGGTAGTCATCCAATTCATCATTTACACCATCCGAATCTTCATCATTTCCGGTATAATCAATAGATGGGAGGTTTGATAAATCTACAGCTTGCACGGGATCAGCTGTAACATAAAAAACGGCATCATTAAAATCTTGATCACAATGTCTTTCTTCCCTGTTTATGTCTTCAATTCCTAATAGAATAAGATTTCTTCCAAGGTCATTTAATAAAACCATATGTTGACGAAGACTAGCATCATTTTCTGGATTAAAATCAGGGTTGGAATAAAACTGGTTCGCATTGGTTGAAACATTGTTCCCACTCCAGGCGTTTTGTAACAATACCCATCCAATTGATTGATTGGCGGTAAATTGGCCAATTTTAACTTTGTTCCCTGATATGAGTCCACCACCTGAACCAGCGTAAGATACATTAGGGAATATTATTCTGATTTCATCAATATCATCTACAGTGGCAGGAGGGTTATCCGTATCATAAACATAATAACCGAGGGTGTTTTTATAGCCTGCCCCTTCATGCACAAAGGTTACATAAACATTACAAGTCTCAATCAAAGAGAGATCATATCTGTTATTTTCGTTAAAATATTGTGGGTGTCCCTCTGGTAATTTTATTCTTTCGGGTAAAGTATTGTTTACATCATCCAAAAAATCTGCATCAATAACATCATTTTCGGTTTCTAAATTATCGGGTACACCTTGCGAGTTGTAATTTGCTAAGAACACAAAATCATCGCTCGTCTTAAGCATATTGATGCTTGACTTAAGTTTGTTTTTGGTTGAAGTGCTTTTTCCACCAAATGTATAGCTAGCTCTTTGATTTGTTATCTCAACTTCAGCCATTTGAGGTAATCCGATGAATGGTGTTGTAACTACAAGGCTTTCGAAGTAAGTTGGGAACTCATATTCACGAGTAAAAACTCCGTTTCCATCTGTTATTCCGCTAAAAACAAGGCTTCCACCTTCATCCGGATCGGATGTGTATACGTCAAATCTTACTTTTGGAATAGCATTATTATTATTGTCTTTCGCAAATAATTCTACAGTTACAGTTTTACCGGTTTCGTAATTAAAGAAATCTGAAATTATCAACTTTTCCATTCCTTCATCAGGAATAATAGGTTCAGGGCTTTCATTAAATTTATTACATGAAGTAAAACCGAGAAGCGCTATCAACGAAATATATATGTATTTTTTTAACATAATTTGCTTTTTATTTTAGATAAAAGGCTTCTCAAAAATCATTCCATAGTGGTATTGAGTTGAGAATCAGCTATTTTGATAATATTAGATTCTCGTTTATGGAATTTGGTTAAAGATATAGTATCAAAGATGCCAATATCATAAGGATATACGCAAGATATTAACATATAAAAGTGAAAAACCTTTATTAATACAAAAGGCTTTTGGGTAAAAAGTAAAGCTCAAATTTTTTGATATCAGATATTAAAGCAAGCTTAGGGTACTCAAATAATTTTGATTTAAATGCTTCTTATTTCACGGCCAAAAGGTGTGAGGCCAATTGAGGCCAGTTTGAAATGTTGCCGTGCAAAAGGAATCCCAATAATGGTGATTGCCAACAGAAGACCAAAAACCAGATGAGTAAGAGCAATCCAAATTCCTCCGAAAAATAACCAAATTACATTCATTAGGGTTGATAAACAGCCAGTACCTTGATGAGTTTGGATTGCATCTCTGCCAAATGGCCATATGGCGAGACTGGCCAGTTTTAAGGTTTGTAATCCAAATGGGATTCCGATAATAGTAATCATCAATAAAATACTTGAAATAAAATACTCGATGGCTACAAATATGCCACCAAATAAAAGCCAAACTATGTTACCTAAGGTTTTCATTCTTTAAAAATAATCAAATTGTAGTATATTTAAGCTAATCTTAAAAACTATTTAAAACTTAAATAGAAACCCATGAAAACTCAAAAAAACTCATTTTTATTAAGCTTAATTTTTATCATTATGGCATCATCAAATTTTGCCCAAGAAATACCAAGTACAATGAAGAATGAATCTGAGCCAACATTTGATAATTCTGAAAAGCTTGTTGTAGTTTGGACGAGTGGAGATAAAGATGTCGCCATAAAGATGGTTTATATGTATACCTATAATGCTGCAAAAAACGGATGGTGGAAAGATGTGACATTCTTAATTTGGGGACCATCGGCAAAATTATTGGCCGAAGACAAAGAACTGCAGGATTATTTATCCAAGATGGTGGATGTTGGTATTAAGTTGGTTGCCTGCAAAGCCTGTGCTGATTCTTATGGTGTGGGTGATCGGCTTACAGAATTAGGAGTGAATGTGAGATATGCGGGTGTGGAATTGACCAATTACATCAAAGAGGGCAGGCATGTCATAACCTTCTAATTAAATTTTACTTTTTCCAGATAAGAATTGATTTCAGCATCATAAAGTCTGATTAATTTTTGAAGCAATTCGTTTGCCGGATTAAAGGCTAATGAGCCAATATCTGATATAGGAAGAACCTTGGGGGAAGTTCCTGTTAAAAAGGCAGCGTCGAATTGTGTAAGTTCATTGATGTGTATGTTTCGCTCAATTAGCTTAATTTCTGCTTTTGCACAAATTTTGAGAATTCGTTGTCTGGTTACTCCGGCTAAAACCTTGTTGTTGGGAGCGGTGAAAATTATCTCATCTTTGATGAAAAAAACATTTGACCGGCTACCTTCACCCATATTCGATGCTCTGTCGATTAAGATTACTTCAAATACCTTATTTTTTTTAATGGCTTGATTTGCAGATTCACGAAGGGTGAGGTCGGTTTTTTTAATACCGGGCTGATTGCGCTCAGCACTAAACAACATGCATTTTACACCTTTTTGATAGGTGCTTTTTACAGGATAATGTGATGGAATAAATTGATAAACAGTTTGTTTTAAAGCAGTGGATGTTTGAATGTTAAAAAGGATTTGGATATTCCCATTCTGAATTTCATTTTTATTAATGAGTTGATGAATGGTATTTTTTACTTGATTTATGCTATGCCAGAGTTTGATGTTCATTTGTTGAGCAGAGCTTTCAAGTCTGATTAAGTGTTCTTCCAGAAAAAGAGGAATACCCTCAATTACTCTAATAACCTCATAAATGGTAACTCCTTTTGAAAAGTTGGTTGGATTAAAATCATGAGGATTTGCCCATTTTTCATTCAGAAAAATGTAATTGAATTCAGAATCTAACATTTTTAGGCTTACGATTGAGTTTCATTAGATTTAAGAAACTCATCAATTAGTTTTTTTGCCTGAGTTTCATTTTCAATGGCAACAAATACTCTGTTTGAAGTTGTTGGAGTACCGCTTGCCCATCCTGCATGAACACTTTCGGTAAGCGAGTCACGAACCATGCATTCGATTTTGTTTTCTTCTAAAATACTTTTAATAAAACTTGCATCAACCACAGAGCCTGTGAAGACCAATTTTAAGTTATCTTGATTTGTCATAATGTTTGAATTTGTTAAGTAAAGATAGTGAATAATGGCCTAGATTACTTGTTGGCGCTTACTTTTGTGTTGCTTGCATTTAAGCTGATGATGGCAAAAATCATGATGATGGCGCTAATCCACTGAACGGTTGATAGTATGGTGCCATTCACAAAGTAATCGAGGATGACTGCTGAAATCGGGAAGAACAACTCGCAAATGGTTGCAATGATTGCCTTAACTCGAGTGAGCCCATAGTAATACAAGAATATGGCTCCTGAACCCGTGGTAATTGCAATGAGTAAAAAGTATATCCAGTTTTCGGCTGTGGTTTCAAAAAATTGTGGGAATTTCCCTCCAATTAAAAGAATAAAGAACATGAATAAACTTGTGAATCCATATCGATAGAAAGTAGCTGTTTTAAAATCATATTTTTCCAATATTTTTTTGCTAAATACAGTTGAACTACCAAATGAAAGTGCCGCAAGTAATGCCAACAAAGCTGCATAAATTGTATTGCTTCCAGAATCTATATTTGGTAACCTGAATCCAAAAGTCATAAAATAACCAGCCACAATTGCAATGCCAGCCCAGAGTAAGAAATTTCTTCTCAATCGTTCTTTCAGGAGGATTGCTGCCAAAGATATCGCAAAAACGGGTTGCAGTTTTTGCAATAAAATAACCACTGTTAATTGCTGAAAGTTAACCAGGAATAAAGCTTTTACAATGGCAAGTGTTCCAATTGCTCCACCAAAAACAGAAATGATAATAAAGGTAAAATAATCAGATCTGTTAAAGAGCCTCAATTTTGAATATTCCTTTGCAAAGAATATATTCATGATGGCAAAAGGAATGGCATGCAAGATAAAAACAACATAAAATACATCCAAATTGAACAATCGAGGTGTTAGAACAACACCATCCAAACCCCAAAGAATGGCTGAAAAGCTAATTGCAATGGTGCCTGTTATAATCGATTTTCTGGTTTTTATCATGATTTAAGCTATTCTGTTTAAAAGGCCAAAAATACTACAATTTTGTTGAAAATCTGTAAACTGATAAAATAAGAAAGTACGAAGGTTATTTCTGTTCGAAGAATAGTTCTTCTTGCTTAAATCGAGATAAAGCTTTAGACAAATTGACTTCAGGAATGATGAAATTTTCATTTGCCCAATACGCTGTATTATAAGAATTGGAAAGGTCACTGAAAACTTTTTTGCTATTGATGGTCTCACGTTTCGAAAATCGAGAAACATCTGCTGTGTTAATATCGGTTGAAACCATTTCAAAAGATGTTTCATAAGTTGAAGACAAAAGTTTACGCTTTTTTTTCACTTTCAATTTTAAACAACCTTTAATGTGATTGACATAATACAAATTGTTTTGATGCTTTTTATACGATATGCTATATTCGGCATCTATCGGGTGAGCTTTAATACTGCGACTTTGTTTAACAATGAATGAGCTTTTTAATTTTTTGATGGATTCGCGAGTGTATCGAAAATTTACTTTAATGATTGACATTGAATGAAGATTGATGTATACATCACCTTTAAAGGTCATTTCATCTTTTAGTTTGAGAGGTTTAAACTCTATTAAATAAGCCAATTCATTATCAATAATTACCACATCTCTGATTGAATAATTGTAGTCGTATAGGCGTTCTTCATTCAAAAAATCAATGGGGTGTTTTAATATATCCAGCATCAAACTGGTGCTTAATCCTCCGTGTAATTTAAATAGGACCGTATCCTGAGAATTAACATCGGTAAATTTTCTTTGTTTAATCAGTTTTATCTGATCATTAAAAAGTGTGGGACGATAAGCGGTTTTAAAAATGTCAAATATGGCTTCGGTGTATACCATAAACCGATCATTTCTTTTTACCGTTTCTCGGTAAAATGCCCTTTGAATAAAAGGGTTGATATCGTAATTGATTGTTTTATTTCCCAAAGCCTGTCGAATTAAACTTCGCGGATCTGTTGATCGAATAATTACTTCTTGGAGCGAAATTGATTGTTGGCTTAATTCATAAACACTATCAGAATGCAATTCTGTAACTGGAATTACCAGTTGACCGTATCCAAGATGGCTAATAAGAAGTGTATCATTCAAAGAATCTTCATCATAAGTAAAAGAGAAATTTCCATCATTATTACTAATGGTACCTTTGTTTTTATTCAAAAACCCAATGGCTACAAAAGGAATTCCTTCATAGCTTTTTTGATCTACAATACTTCCATGGATGGTATAAGATTTTACCTCAGAAGACTCTAAATATATTTCTTTGTTTGTTGGTTTCTTAGTTATTTCCTCATAAATAATCAATTGCTTATCCAGGATTTTGTAAGTTAAATATGGATTGCTGAATAAGCTGTCGAGTACAATGCTTAGAGGAACTTCCTCAAAGTTTGCCTTAACTAAGTTTTGGGATAAAGTATAAACCGAATTATAGGTGAAGTTTAATTCAATTTTGTTTTCTATGATTTTTAATGCAGAATCAACAGAAACGTCATTAAAACTAACGCTGAGAGGGTGGAATAGAACCTGATCTTGACCAAAGGATTGGATGAAGAATCCACACAATGCTGACAGAATTAGGATTTTCTTATGCCACACAATTTTTAATTTTCTTTAATAGCTAGAATTATTTGGTTTTCAATTTCGGATTTTTCTAGATTAAAAGCAATACAAATTGATTGAAGTAAGGTGTCCAAACTGATATTGTCATATTTTGATGTTAATTCCAGACTTTCTAAAGGTTCGGAATCAAGAATAATATTTGATCCGTAAGTATGATTAATGATGTCAAGAACAGATCGAAGATCTTCATTTCGAAACTCCATTACCTTTGTTTTCCATGATAAGTAGTTTGGATCTGTTAAAGTAGTTTCTTGCAAATTTACTTCATTTAGTATGCCAAATTCTCCTTTTTCGAGCAAAATAGAGTTGTTGGCATCGCTTTTTGACGAGAGACTCACGAGTCCGGTTTCAACAAGTACTTCAACTTTACTCATGTCTTTGTGTGCAATGACGTTGAATTTAGTTCCTAAAACTTTTATTTCTGCATTGTTTGCAGTGATGATAAAAGGCTTATCGGGATTTGGTGTGATATCAAAAAATCCTTCACCAATGAGCTCTACATTTCTGGTTTTACCACTGAACGATTTTGGATAAATTAACTTACTATTTGCATTCAGAGAAACTATGGATCCATCAGGAAGAATGATTTCTGTTTGTGCAAATTCCGTTTTTAATGTTTCGTGCTTCATGTTAGTGGTCACTTGCATGATTCCCCAACTTAAGCCAAAAACAATAATTAAAGCAGCAGCAATCTGATAAATCATTTTTCGACTGCCAATATGTTTTACCTTCACAGGCTCTTTTATTTCATCTTCATTTATTCTTGCCGACAAATCTGCCCAAGCTTGGTCGGTAGATTTATTAAATACATATTTTGCTTCGTCTAACTCAGACATGTCTTTCTTTATTTCATTCAAAAGCGCTTGCTCATCAACTTCCATTGCCCATTTCTCAAACATGCTTTTCTCCCCCTCTGTAATTTCATTGGAAAAATATTTTGTGATACCTTCCCAATATTTTGTGCTTTCTTGATTATTCATTTTGTTCATTTTAATTATGAGCTAAGCATAAATTCACTCAGATTTTTTCTTAAATGTTTTAAAGCTTTACTCATATTGGCTTCAACCGTTTTAATTGAGATCTCTAGTTGATCGGCTATTTCCTGGTATTTCAGCCCTTGAAATCTGTTAAGTTTAAATATTTGTTGGCATCTGTCGGGTAAATCATCCATTACCTTATAAAGCCGTGCGTGCAATTCATTATATTTTATGTGTTCAATGGGCTCAATCGACTGATGATTCTGGCCCTTTAAATAGATTTCGTATTTGCCTTTTATTTTTTTTCGTTTGATGAACTGAAGACAATTGTTTCGGACCGCACTGTATAAATAAGAACTTGCCGAAATATTGATGTTTAGGTTTTGTCTGTTTTTCCAGATATTAAAGAACAAATCCTGAACGATTTCTTCCGCTTCTGCTCCATCTTGCAAGATTCGATTGGCGTGAATAAAAAGAGGTTTGTAAAATTCTCTGAATAAAGATTCAAATTCTTTTATATTACCTTCCTTGATTGCCTCTATTCTCGTTAATTCCTGCGTTTTCAATCTTAATTTAATTTTTGAGCAAATTACAAAAATTTTCAGAGGGACGGGAGTAATTTCGCTGATATTTACTCCCTTACAGTCCCTCCAAAAATTAAAACCAAAAGAAAAAGTGGGGAAACAGTAAACCTATTTCTTTAGTAACCTTTTAATTCTTCTGATTGCTATTTCAATGGCTTGATCAGGCTCGATCAAATTGTATTCTCCCCAATAGTTTTCATCTGCAAATGCATCAATTTTTTCTGAAAGAATTTCTCTCTTTTTAAATTGATCTTTATTTTTAAACCTTTCAATGTTTTCTTCAAAACGGTCGGTTATGGCAATTTCTGACATGATGGTGAAATTGGTATTGAAAAGTTTTTTATCCCAATCAACCTTGAATTTAACTTCTCCTTTGGCATAATTGAAAAACCATTCATCATTCTGCATTCGATATTTAACGGTGTATTTTGCACTTGTAGGGGTAACTTTGGCTCCGCTTGGTTTTTTTCTTAAGAACAGTCTGGTAGCCAATACTGGATTGTTAATATTCAAACTAAAATCAGCAGCTGTAAGTGCTAAATTGTCAGCATCTACATAGTATTTTCCATTGTACAGAGGGAAGTCAAGACCTGCTTTTTGGGTAAAGTCAATAACATAATTGAGTCTTTTACCAATTTTAATCATATTACTAATTCTGAAGTCGTAATATTTTAAAAGATCCTTGTCTAAAATAACCGTAGGATTTTTAATTACATCAAGCAGCATTGTTGTTGCCGGTCCTCCTTGTAATTTAAACAGTAAGGTGTCAACTTTTCTAATATCAGTTCCTTTTCTGCCTTTATAAATCTGTACCTGATCATTTAATAAACCAGTATAGGATGCTTTATAAATATTAACAACAGCCTCTGATAATCCTACATACCGATGCCTTTTTTTGATAGACTCTCTGTAAAAGCCAGTCATATTATAAGGCTTTGTACTATAGTTTTCGCGCGCTTTGCTTAAAACCATCCGAATTAAATATTCTGGCGAATCAGGATAAACGGTTACCTCACTTAAAGTCATGACTGCCTGTTCAAGCTGCAGAACATTTCTATTTTCTTTCAATTTCCGAATGGGATAAACAAGGTTTTCGTAACCCAGATGGGTAACGATGATATTTTTCGCCTTACTTTTTTTTGCAATTTTTAGAATAAACTCACCATCTGAATTTGATATGGTTGCGGTGTTTTCACCTTCAACTGCAATGGTTGCAAAAACCAAAGGATCTTTACTTATTGCATCTTGAAGTTTACCTTTATATACATTAAAAGTTGTTGGGTCAATGGTTTGTTTCTTGTCTTTTTTCTTCTTGTAGTTATCGGCTGCCATCATTTGTGCTGTAAATCCGATCATTAGTAAAAAAACGAGTAAGCTGTTTTTTAGGAAGGTTTTTTTGCTTGTTTTCATAATTTATATATTACTGTTGAAATAATTTTGTTTTTAAAACTTGTGTTTTCATAGGTAAGATAGGTTTGCTAAGTTTTACCCTATTGTTTTTTAACAAAAATTTCAAAAAAAATGCCACCTGATTTTTTCAAATGGCATTTAAGTAAGGCTTTGACTAATTAACTCATACTTTCGTGTTCAGTTCGGGTGATGATTTCATTTTGTAGTTCCTTGGTTAAATCCACAAAATAATCACTATAACCAGCAACCCTTACTATTAAATCTTTGTATTTATCCGGCTCGAGCTGTGCTGCACGTAAATTATCTGCGGTTACAACATTAAACTGGATGTGATGACCATCCAATTTAAAATAACTTCTTACCAATTGAGCAACTTGGGCAATTCCTTTATCATCTGCTAAAAATTGAGGTGTGAATTTTTGATTTAATAAAGTTCCACCTGTTTTAATATGATCAATTTTTGAAGCTGATTTTAGTGCAGAAGTCGGTCCATTTCGATCTGCTCCCTGAACCGGAGAAATTCCTTCAGAAAGAGGTTCTTTTGCTTTTCTTCCATCAGGCATAGCACCAATAACACTTCCAAAATACATATGCGAAGTTGTGGGTAACATATTGATGCGGTATTTTCCGCCTTTGGTATTCGGCCTTGAATCAACTGCTTTAAAATAAATGTCGAAAACCCTACGCGTTTGATCATCGGCATAATCATCATCATTACCGTATTTAGGGGTTTTGTTTATTAAGGTATCAACCAAATCATCGTAACCTTCAAAGTTTAATTTCATTGCATTCAATAATTCATTCATACTTATTGATTGCTTGTCAAAAACGTGATATTTTAAGGCCGTTAATTCATCGGTTATACTTCCCAGACCAACACCCTGAATGTAATTGGTATTGTATCTGGCTCCCCCTGCATTGTAATCTTGCCCATTGGCAATACAATCATTAACCAATAATGATAGAAATGGGACGGGTAAATATTTAGCATAAAGTTGCTCAATCAGATTGTTGCCTCTGATTTTAATATTCACAAAGTGATTTAATTGCTTTTCGTAGGCAATCATTAATTCATCAAATGATTTGAAGTTTATAGGATCGCCTGTTTTTATTCCAATCTCTTTTTGTGTACGAGGATCAAAACCATTATTAAGTGTAAGCTCTAATATTTTGGCTAAGTTAAAATAGCCGGTTAAAATATAGCTTTCGTTTCCGAAGGCTCCGGTTTCAACGCAACCACTGGCTCCACCATTTCTGGCATCTTCCAATGATTTTCCCTGGAATAATAATTCCTGAACAATGGCATCTGTATTAAAAATTGAGGGTTGACCAAAACCCGTTTTAACAATCTTGATGGCCCTTTTGATAAATCTTTCGGGATTTTTTTTGCTGAGCTGAACCATAGAACTGGGTTGAAGCAATCGCATTTCTTCAATCACATCCAGAATTAAATAGGATAATTCATTTACAGCATCTGAACCATCTTCTTTAACACCTCCAACATTGATCAACGAAAAATCAGTATAAGTGCTGCTTTCTTTTAAAGTCACACCCATTTTAGGAGGAGCCGGATGATTGTTAAATTTTATCCAAAAGGCCATTAAAAGTTCTTTGGCGCGCTCTTTGGTTAAACTTCCTTCTTCAATTTCTTTTTTGTAAAATGGATATAAATGTTGATCCAAACGCCCGGGATTGAATGAATCCCAAGGATTTAGTTCGGTGATGACTCCCTGATGAATAAACCAATAGTGTTGCAGTGCTTCCCAAAAAGTTGTAGGAGCTTCGGCAGGAACTTTTAAGCAGTTATCACGCATGGTTTTTAATTCTGCTAATCTTGCAGGATCAGATTCCTTCAAAATAATTTCATCAATTTTCCCAGCATGCCGGCGTGCAAATTCGATGATGGCATTGGCCGCAATTTCCATGGCTTTTAGCTCTTCTCTTTTATCGTAAGCCTTTGGATCTTTCTCAAAATCTAATTTTGATTTAGCCTCTGCTATTTCATTCTTTAAATCATTAAAACCTTTTTTAAAAGAATGTTTTCCTAGAACCGTATGACCTGGAGCGCGTTGTTCCAAAAACTCAGTGAATACCCCTGCTTCATAGGCATTCTTCCATTCCTGAGGAAGTTCCTTAAACATGCGATCTCGAATGGATCGCCCTTTCCAGAAAGGAATAATTTTTTCTTTGTAAACTTTTTTAGTCTCCTCATCAACAATAAAATATTGCTTTTCACGGTCATTCAATTGTTCGAGGTCTTCTATGCTATGCAGTGAAATTTCGGGGAAGGTAGGTGTTGATTTCGGGAATAAACCTCTTTCACCTACGATTAGTTCACCTTTCATGGCACATAATTTTTTATGGGTCATGAGGTGGTAAAAAGCTTTTGCCCGTTTAACCGGAATTGAGCATTCGCTTGCTTCTTTGCTTTCGTAAAACTCGGTCATGAGTGACGCACGTTGGTGTGTCATATAAGGCTCTGCATCTAAACTTTTCTCTCTTAAAGCTTGTATTCTTTCGTTCATATCTTCATATGTTAACCACCAATGCTTGTATTAAAACCTGCATCAGTGAATTGTTTTTTAATAATGTTAATGTCTTTTTGATCTGATTCTTTAACCCCTGCCATATGGTTTATGATGTTTAATCTATCATATTTGCTTTCGGCAATTGAATGATAGGGGAGTAGGTTCACCGTTCTTATATTTGACAGCTCTTCCAATAACTTAATTATCTTATTGATGTTTTGATTGGTATCTGTGATACCAGGAATCAATGGAATCCTTATGATCACATTCTTTTGTTGATCATTTAAGGTCTTAAGGTTGTTTAAAATTAAGTTGTTAGAAACTCCGGTGTATTTCTGATGAAGCTTAGTATCAATTACTTTTAAATCGTATAAGAATAAATTGGGTTTGTCAATGATAGAATTAAAAATTTCGGATGAGGCGAAACCTGAAGTATCGAGAGCCGTATGGATTTCCTCTTCATGACAAGCATCGAGCATTTTAGATAAGAACTCAGCTTGCATTAAAGGTTCACCTCCCGAGAAGGTAACACCACCGCCTGATTCGTCAATAAAAATTTGTTCTTTTTTGATTTCACGCATCAAAGCTTTGATCTCAAGTCTTTGGTGCTCGCTTTTGTCAATGGCTTTATAATGCTTAATACATTCAGGATTGTGGCACCACCAGCATTTCAGGGGGCAACCCTGCATAAAAACAGTCAGTCGTATGCCCGGACCATCGTGTACGGTAAACCGTTGGATATTTGATATAACTCCTAACATTAGGTTAAATAATTAATGGTTAAATAAAAAGGCTAATAAAATAGTAATGTAAGGTGGGAAATACCGAACTAATAAATCCAGCATTCATAAAGATGACGGTGGAATTTACCGTACATCTTAACGTACATATTGGCAGTACTCATTTCTATGGATAAAAGTGATTGCACAATAAATCTTTGATTAATTATTCGATACAAATTTAGTAAATAAGCAATAGCTTTTGCAAACATTTTAAGGGTTATTTGTATGTTTGCCAAACCTTAATCATCTGAATTACTTATCATGTTATCCTACAACGAACCCTTGTTTAGACCTCCAAGTGAAGCTTACTCTTTAATTTTTCAACTTACCCTGGGCTGCTCATGGAATAAATGTGCCTTTTGTGAAATGTACACCTCTAAAAAATTTAGAGTTCGGAACGAATCAGAAGTGTTTGATGAAATAGAATCTTTTAAAGGGGTTGCCAATGTTAGAAAAGTTTTTCTGGCGGATGGAAATGCTTTTGTTATATCATTTGATCGTTTGATGAGGGTTTTGCAAAAACTGAATGAGAATTTACCCAAGTTAACAAGGGTTTCGGCCTATGCTTCATCCAGAGATATTTTAAGCAAATCGGATGAAGAATTGATTGCTTTACGTAAAGCAGGATTAAAACTTTTGTATGTTGGGATTGAATCGGGTGATGATGAACTTTTAAAAATAATTGATAAAGGCGAGGATTTTAATTCAACCCAAGAGGCACTCATTAAAGCCAGACGTGCAGGCATTAAATTAAGTGTGATGATCTTGAACGGACTGGGTGGTAAGAAATTTAGCAGTCATCACGCTTTAAATTCAGCCAAGCTGATCAATGCCATTCAACCTGAATATTTATCCACTTTGGTTTTAAGTTTTCCATATGGAGAGGAGCATTTTAAAACTAAATTCAAAGATGAATATTTGAGCATGAATGCTTTTGAGTTGATTAATGAACTGGGTGTTTTTATTAATGAGTTGAATTTAGAAAGTACTGTTTATAGGAGTGATCATGCATCTAATTATTTGGTATTGAAAGGTATATTGAATCGGGATAAAACAGTTTTGCTTGATCGTATAAAGAAGGTTTTGTTGGATCAAAGTGACGATTCGTTGCGGCCTGAGTGGTCTCGGGGCTTATAATTTATCTTTTTTCAATCATTTTATTGAATTTAATTTAAGCCTCATTGTTATGAAAATTTTCAATTTAATATTTTGAAATCCATTTTAATTATAATTCGAAAATAAATCCGTTCTGAAAATCACAGTTGTGAAATAAAAAAAATATTGTTTGGATCGTATTGCATTTTGTCTTTAGATTTGCAGCTCAAAACAAAGTAAAAAATGTTAAAAAATAACAACCTCATTACTATTCTCATTATTACCCTCGTGCGATGCGCGAGTTGAGAATGTGTTGTTATAATTAAGAAATATTAAAAAGCCATTCTCAACACGAGGATGGTTTTTTTGATTATAAGAATAAATAAATGAAAATTAATTACTCATCCATTATTATTATTGTGAATATTATTCTCCTCTTAAAGATGTGAGAAAGGTGAGTATATGTAATTAATCGAAAGCCTTTCTCATTATGAGAAAGGCTTTTTTTATGCCTATATCGTGAAAAAATTAAGAAGTAACACAACAACACAAGGAAGAAAAATGGCTGGTGCACGCAGTTTGTGGCGTGCCAATGGGATGAAAGAAAAGCAGTTTGGTAAACCCATTATTGCCGTAGTCAACTCATTTACCCAAATGGTTCCGGGTCATGCGCACTTGCATGAAATTGGTCAAATGGTGAAAAAAATTATTGAAAAACAGGGCTGTTTTGCTCCTGAATTTAACACCATTGCGGTGGATGATGGCATTGCTATGGGGCACGACGGAATGCTTTATTCATTGCCTTCAAGAGATTTAATTGCCGATAGTGTGGAATATATGTGCAATGCACATCAGGTAGATGCCATGATTTGTATTTCAAATTGTGATAAAATCACACCGGGGATGTTAATGGCCTCAATGCGTTTAAATATTCCTACGGTATTTGTGTCAGGCGGTCCTATGGAAGCAGGAAAATTTAAAGGAAAAGCCATTGATTTGGTCGATTCGATGGTGGTAGCGGCTGATGATAATACTTCGGATGAAGAAGTTTTATCCATCGAGAAAAACGCATGTCCGACCTGTGGCTCGTGCTCCGGAATGTTTACAGCCAATTCTATGAACTGTCTGACTGAAGCTTTGGGTCTGTCCATGCCAGGAAATGGTACCATCGTAGCTACACATGTAAATCGTAGTAAGCTATTTGAGGAGGCTGCGAATCAGATTGTCAAAAACACCTTCAAATATTATAGAGATGAAGATGAGAGCGTATTGCCACGTTCGATAGCATCAAGATCCGGATTTTTAAATGCCATGACTTTAGACATTGCCATGGGGGGGTCTTCAAATACCATTTTACATTTATTGGCCATTGCGAATGAAGCCAAAGTTAATTTTAGTATGAAGGATGTTGATGAATTATCGCGTAAAATCCCTGTCTTGTGCAAGGTGGCACCAAGTTCAAATTATCATGTTGAAGATGTAAACAGGGCCGGAGGAGTATTAAGGATTTTGGCAGAACTTGATAAGCACAATTTGCTGGACAACAGTGTAAGTCACGTGGCATTTGCTTCAATGAAAGAAGCCTTATTGCAGATGAATGTAAAAGGACCCCAAGCCCATTCTGAAAAGCAAATGATTTATAAATCTGCTCCGGCAGGTATCCCTAATTTGGTCATGGGGTCTCAACAAAATTATTACCGTGAGTTGGATTTAGATGAAGTAAATGGATGTGTTCGTTCAGTTGAGAATGCTTACAGCCAAGATGGCGGCCTGGCAGTTTTATTCGGCAACTTGGCCAAAGATGGTTGTGTTGTTAAAACCGCCGGAGTTCATGATGATGGCCTAATCTTTAAAGGAAAAGCACGGGTATTTGAATCTCAGGATGCAGCTTGCGATGGTATTTTGGGAGGAGAAGTAAAAGCCGGAGATGTGGTTGTGATCAGATATGAAGGGCCCAAAGGTGGTCCCGGGATGCAAGAAATGCTCTATCCAACCTCATATCTTAAATCCAAGAAATTGGATAAGGTATGTGCGCTTTTAACCGACGGAAGGTTTTCAGGAGGAACTTCAGGCTTATCCATTGGTCATGCTTCTCCTGAAGCTGCAGCTGGAGGATTGATTGCCTTGGTGAAAAATGGAGATCACATTGAAATTAATATCCCAGAACGCAGCATTCATCTTGATGTAAGCCAAGAAGAACTTGAGCATAGAAAAACACAATTGCTGGAAAAGAACAATGGTTTGTTCCTCCCCGGAAAAAGAGAACGCCAGGTGAGTCAGGCACTAAAAATGTATGCGGCTCATGTATCGTCAGCAGATAAAGGAGCCATCAGGATTCTGTAAAACAATTTATAAAACTCAAATCTCAATTAATATTAATCATTAAAAACGATTGAAATGGAAACAATAACGCTCGATCAAAAGAAAACAGATACCATCACTTATAAGCGAGTCAGTGGATCAGAAGCACTACTCTTATCACTTGTAGCTGAAAATGTGAAAACTGTTTTTGGATATCCTGGTGGAGCAATCATGCCGGTTTATGATAAACTAATGGATTTTGAAGACCGATTGCAGCATATTCTAACGCGACATGAGCAAGGAGCCATTCATGCTGCACAGGGTTATGCCCGAATCAGCGGAAAGGTTGGCGTTTGTATGGCTACCTCAGGACCGGGAGCGACCAATTTATTAACCGGAATTGCCGATGCTTTTATGGACTCAACTCCCTTGGTATGTTTTACTGGTCAAGTCTTTTCAAATTTATTAGGGACTGATGCATTTCAGGAAACTGATGTAGTTGGAGTTTCAATGCCGGTGACTAAATGGAATTTTCAAATTACTCGAGCTGAAGAAATTGCTGAAGCGGTTGCTAAAGCATTTTATATTGCCCGATCGGGAAGACCTGGTCCGGTTCTTATTGATATAACTAAAGATGCGATGATTAGTGAAGTAGACTTTCACTATAGAAAATGCAGCAAAATCAGGAGCTATGTTCCCATTCCTGAAACCAAGGATGTTCGGGTTCAGGAGGCGGTTGATTTAATTGATCAGGCAAAAAGACCTCTGGTATTATTTGGTCAGGGCGTGTTATTAGGAAATGCAGAATATGAATTGAAATCATTCCTCGAAAAAACCGGAATACCTGCAGCAAGTACTTTGTTGGGCCTTTCAGCATTACCAAATGATCATGAATTGTATACCGGAATGTTGGGGATGCATGGAAATGCCGCTCCAAATATCAAAACCAATGAAGCAGATTTAATCATCGGTATTGGAATGCGTTTTGATGATCGGGTTACTGGGAAAGTGAGTGAGTATGCTCCCAATGCAAAAAAAATCCATTTCGAAATAGATAAAGCTGAAGTTCATAAGATTGTAAAAGTGGATGTTGCGGTGCTGGGAAATGTTAAACATACCTTGGCAAGAGTAACCAGTTTGGTGAGCAGAAATGCCCATTCAAAATGGAGAGAAAGCTTTAAAGAGATTGATCTTGCAGAGAATAAAAGGGTCGTTAAAGATGAATTATTTCCTGAATCAGGAGAAATTACCATGGGAGAAGTTTTAAGAAATCTCAGTGAGATTTCGGATGGCGAAGCAGTTGTAACAACTGATGTTGGGCAGCATCAGATGATTGCTTCTCGTTACTCTAAATTTAAGAACACCCGAAGTTTTATAACCTCCGGAGGATTAGGAACCATGGGTTTTGGGTTGCCAGCAGCTATGGGAGCTCAAATTGCTTCCCCTGATAAAAAAGTAGTTTCTATTTCAGGAGATGGTGGTTTTCAAATGACTTCACAAGAATTGGGAACCATTGCCCATCACAAAGTGCCGGTAAAAATGATCATTCTGAATAATAATTATTTAGGAATGGTAAGACAATGGCAGGAACTGTTTTTTGATGAAAGGTATTCAAATACAGCCATAACAAGTCCTGATTTTATCAAACTAGCCGATTCGTACGGGATTGCCGGAGCTAAAGTAACAAGTCGTGAAAACCTGCATCAGGCCATGCAAAAGATGTGGGAAAGTGACCAACCATATTTACTGGAGGTAGCTGTTGAAACAAAGGGTAATGTATTTCCAATGATTCCTGCAGGATGTGCTGTTGATGAAGTTGTTTTTGGAGACGAAGCTTAATTGAAATAGAAAACTTTTTTAATCATGAATGAAGAATTTACAATAACCATTTTTTCGGAGAACAGCATAGGTTTGTTGAACCGAATAACCATCAATTTTACCAAAAGAAAATTGAATATAGATAGCCTTACGGTTTCTGAATCAGCCATAAAAGGCGTTTATAAACATACCATCGTAGTAAGATGTTCATTAGCGACTGTAGAGAATTTAGTAAAACAACTTGATAAACAAATTGAAGTCATTCGCACCTTCTTTTTACACGAGCACGAAGTCTTACATCAGGAAATTGCGATGTATAAAATTGAAACTTCAACCTTTCTGGAATCTCATAAAGTTGAAGGTATTATTAGAAAACACAATGCCCGGATACTTGAGGTGACTAAAGAATTTACAGTCATTGATAAAACCGGACATAAAGAAGAAACTCAACAATTATTTGAGGAATTGAAGCCTTATGGAGTTTTACAATTTGTAAGATCTGGAAGGGTTGCAATAACAAGGCTTAAAAAAGAATTGCTTAGCTCATATCTCGAAAAACTCGAGAAGCGTGCAAGTAGAGAACATATATTAAATCCTATTTAATCAGAAAGATAATTATAAATCAAAAGAATTTACAATCAAATAAAATTAGTTAAAATGGCAAGAATGAAATTTGGCGAGATTGAAGAAAGTCTCGTTACACGAGAAGAATTCTCATTAGAAAAAGCAAGAGAAGTATTGAGCAATGAAGTAGTTGCAGTTATTGGATACGGGGTTCAGGGACCCGGTCAGGCGCTCAATTTAAAAGACAACGGATTTAATGTAATTGTTGGTCAGAGAAAAGATTCTAAAACCTGGGATAAAGCTGTCGCTGACGGCTGGAAACCCGGAAAAGATCTGTTTGAAATTGAAGAAGCATGCAAGCGCGGAACAATTATACAGTATTTACTTTCCGATGCAGGACAAATCGCCTTATGGCCTAAAGTTAAACCACATTTAACAGCTGGTAAAGCTTTGTATTTTTCGCATGGATTTGCAATTACTTATAGTGAGCAAACCGATATTGTTGCACCCGATGATGTGGATGTAATCCTAATTGCTCCTAAAGGATCAGGTACCAGTTTAAGAAGAATGTTTTTGGAAGGCAGAGGATTGAATGCCAGTTATGCCATCCATCAGGATGCTACCGGAAAAGCACTGGACAGAGTTTCAGCCTTGGGAATTGGAGTAGGAGCTGGTTATCTTTTCGAAACAACTTTCAAAAAAGAGGTTTATTCTGACTTAACAGGAGAAAGAGGAACATTGATGGGAGCCATTCAAGGAATCTTTGCTGCCCAATTTGAAGTTTTACGTGAAAATGGTCATTCCCCATCCGAAGCTTTTAATGAAACCGTTGAAGAGCTTACCCAAAGTTTAATGCCACTTGTTGCAGAAAATGGAATGGATTGGATGTATGCCAATTGCTCAACAACTGCTCAAAGAGGTGCTTTGGATTGGTGGAAGAAATTCAGAAATGCTACTAAACCTGTTTTCTCAGATTTATATAAAGAAGTTTCATCAGGTAATGAAGCCGGAGTAACCATTGAAGCCAATAGTAAAGCCGATTATCGTGTAAAACTTGAAACAGAACTTGATGAACTCAAAAACAGCGAAATGTGGAAAGTTGGAACAGTCGTCAGAGGCTTACGCCCTGAAAATAATTAATATTTAAGTTTTTTAGAACTTATAAAAATTGAATGATGGATAATAGATTATATATTTTTGATACCACCCTAAGAGATGGTGAACAAGTGCCAGGGTGCCAATTAAATACAGTAGAAAAAATTGAAGTAGCCAAGGCTCTTGAAACCCTCGGAGTTGATGTTATTGAAGCTGGTTTCCCGATTTCTAGTCCTGGCGATTTTAATTCAGTTGTTGAATTATCAAAAGCGGTAACATGGCCAACTATTTGTGCCTTATCCAGAGCCGTTGAAAAGGATATAAAAGTTGCTGCCCAGGCTTTGAAACATGCCAAACGAAAAAGGATACATACTGGTATTGGAACTTCTTTTTATCACATCAACTATAAACTCAAATCAAATCAGGAAGAAATTATTGAAAGAGCCATTGCCGCGGTAAAATATGCCAAAAGCTTTGTTGAAGATGTGGAATTTTATTGTGAAGATGCAGGCAGAACAGAAAATGAATATTTAGCAAAAGTCGTTGAGGCTGTGATTAAAGCCGGTGCAACGGTTGTTAACATTCCTGATACTACCGGTTATTGCCTTCCGGATCAGTATGGTGAAAAGATCAAATATCTTTTCGAAAATGTAAATAGAATTGATCAAGCGATTATTTCTACCCATTGCCATAATGATCTGGGAATGGCAACGGCCAATACAATTGCTGGTATTGCCAACGGAGCCCGACAGGTTGAAGTTACCATGAACGGAATCGGAGAACGCGCCGGTAACACATCTTTGGAGGAAATAGCCATGATTATTAAAAGCCATGAAAGTTTAAATGTGGTGAGTAATATTAATACCAAGAAAATTTACAAAATGAGTAGGATGGTTTCAAGTCTGATGAATATGCCGGTTCAGCCCAATAAAGCCATTGTTGGGCGAAATGCTTTCGCACACTCCAGCGGAATTCATCAGGATGGTGTTTTGAAAAACCGTGAGAGCTACGAGATCATCGACCCTAAGGATGTCGGAATTAATGAGTCTTCTATTCTTTTAACAGCAAGGAGTGGTCGGGCAGCATTAAAAAGCAGATTGGAGTTGATTGGATTTAAACTCACCAAAGAAAAACTGGATCAGGTTTATGAAGAATTTTTGATCCTGGCTGATAAGAAAAAGGATATCAATGATGATGATATTGCCCTTTTAGTTGGAGACATTCGAAAAGAAGAACGACGCATAAAATTGGATTTCCTTCAGGTAATTACTGGGAAAGATTTAAGGCCTATGGCTACAATCGGGCTGGATATCGCAGGCGAAAAATTCTCGGCAACAGAATCTGGTAATGGCCCCGTTGATGCGGCCATTAAATCCATTAAAAGTATCATCCACCGAAAAACAAAGCTTCAGGAATTTTTAATTCAAGCCATAACCAGAGGCAGTGATGATATTGGGAAAGTGCATATGCAAGTTCTTTACGAAGGGGAAATTTACTATGGTTTTGCTGCAAATACAGATATCATTACAGCATCGGTTGAAGCCTATTTAGATGCAGTTAATAAAATGAGTCCCAATAACCGCAAAATCAATAAGCAGAAAAAAGAATTAAGTATAAATAATTAATGAGATAAAAAGTGAAATACAAAACATTGTTTGATAAAATTTGGGATTCACATGTGGTTCGTGAAATAGAAGATGGTCCGAATGTTTTATACATCGATCGCCATTATATCCATGAAGTTACAAGTCCGGTGGCTTTTGGGAACCTTGAGAAGAAAGGCCTAAAAGTCTTCCGTCCAGAGAAAACCATTGCAACCATGGACCATAACATTCCAACGATAGATCAACATTTGCCCATTAAAGATGCTTTATCCAAAGCGCAGGTTGAAACTTTGCAAAAGAATTGTAAAGCGCATAACATTCAGTTGTTCGATATGGAGCACGAGAATTTAGGAATTGTTCATGTGATAGGACCAGAGCTTGGATTGACGCTGCCCGGAATGACGGTTGTTTGTGGCGATAGCCATACTTCAACACATGGAGCTTTGGGTGCCGTTGCTTTTGGAATTGGTACTAGTGAGGTTGAAATGGTTTTTGGCAGCCAATGTATTATGCAGGCCAAGCCCAAAAGAATGAAAATTACCATCAATGGTAAATTGAATAAAGCCGTTACATCTAAAGATATTATTCTTTATGTTATTTCTAAAATAAGTAGCAGTGGAGGTACGGGTTATTTTATTGAATTTGCCGGAGAAACCATCCGTGAATTAAGCATGGAAGCCCGAATGAGCTTATGTAATATGAGTATTGAATGCGGTGCCAGAGGTGGCTTAATAGCACCCGATGAGGTGACTTTTAACTATTTGAAAGGAAGAAAGAATGCCCCCAAGGGTATGGATTGGGATCAGGCTGTAAAGGAATGGTCTGCATTAAAAACAGATGATGGGGCTGAATTTGATCTTGAATATCATTATGATGCGTCTGAGATTCAGCCGATGATAACTTACGGCACAAATCCAGGGATGGGGATGGAGATTAGCGGACAAATCCCAAATGATATTGATGATGAAAGTTTTAATAATTCACTTCAATATATGGGGTTCAAAAAGGGAGAATCTTTGTTAGGAAAGAAAGTAGATTATGTATTTGTGGGAAGTTGTACCAACGGGCGAATCGAAGATTTGAGAATGTTTGCTGAATTGGTGAAAGGCAAAAAAAAGGCTGAAAATATTACGGCCTGGATTGTTCCCGGATCAAAAGCTGTAGAGAAACAAGCACAAGCAGAAGGATTGGTTGAGGTATTGGCTGAGGCTGGATTTAGTCTGAGGCAACCCGGTTGTTCGGCCTGTTTAGCCATGAATGATGATAAAGTTCCATCAGGGATGTATTCAGTTTCTACTTCAAATAGAAATTTTGAAGGGAGACAAGGTCCCGGAGCCCGAACCTTATTGGCCAGCCCTCTCGTTGCCGCTGCAGCTGCAATTACAGGAGTTATAAGCAACCCTGCTGATCTAGTTTAAATGTTTAATGATAAAATAAGACCATAAAATGAGTTTTGAAAAATTTGAAGTTTTTAATACTACCGCAGTTCCTTTGCCCATCGAAAATATCGATACGGATCAGATAATTCCTGCTCGATTTTTGAAAGCTGTTGAGCGAAAAGGCTTTGGAGATAATTTATTTCGCGATTGGAGGTATGAAAGAACGGATCAGAAGAATCCGAACTTTATCTTAAATAAGAATGAGTTCTCGGGAGAGATTTTGTTGGCCGGAAAAAATTTCGGTTGTGGTTCAAGCCGCGAGCATGCTGCATGGGCTATTTATGATTATGGATTTAGGGTGGTAGTTTCAAGTTATTTTGCTGATATTTTTAAGAACAATGCCCTAAATAATGGATTGCTTCCGATTCAGGTAAGTGATGCCCAACTAAATGTTCTGATGACTAATGTTAGCCAAAATCCCCAATCGAATTTTGTAATAGATCTTGAAAATCAGACCTTGGCGGTTCCTGATCAGAAGATCTCAATTCAATTCGAAATTAATAAATACAAAAAGGAATGTCTGATTAACGGATATGATGATTTTTCATATTTACAGAACATGCTCGACGATGTAAAAAAATATGAGGAATCAAATTGTTAAAAATGAATATCCAATTAGGTAGTTTTTAAGTTGATAAAATCAAATAAGCCTGTTTAACCTAAACTCAATTAAGAGAAACAGCAAAAAAAATATAAATGAGTGATTTAATACAAATAATGGATACCACCCTGCGGGACGGTGAACAAACCACAGGTGTTTCCTTCAATGATTCCGAAAAACTAAGTGTAACCAAACTGCTATTACAGGAAGTGAATGTTGATCGGGTTGAAATTGCATCTGCACGTGTTTCAAACGGAGAGTTCAATGCCGTGAAGCGAATTACAAGTTGGGCTCAGGAAAATGAATTGATTGATAAAATTGAAATTCTGGGCTTTGTGGATGGAATGGAATCTTTGAATTGGATTGATGAAGCCGGAGGTAAGGTGGTTAATTTATTGTGCAAAGGATCCTTAAAACATCTGAAAGGGCAATTACGAAAAAGTCCGAAGCAGCATTTTAAAGACATTATCGCATTTACCCAAAATGCAAAAAAAATGGGTATAAGGGTAAATATTTATTTGGAAGATTGGTCGAATGGCATGCGACAATCAAAAGACTATGTTTTTGAAATGATGGATCAATTGTGCACGGCTAATATTGATCGGTTTATGTTGCCCGATACCCTAGGAATATTAAACCCAGACGAAACTTATGACTTTTGTTCTCAGATGATAGATCGCTATCCCAATTTAGAATTTGACTTTCATGCCCACAACGATTATGATTTGGCGATTGCAAATGTGGTAGGTGCCATGAGGGCGGGTGTTCGCTGTTTTCATTCAACCGTAAATGGTCTGGGTGAGAGGGCAGGGAATGCTCCTTTGTCAAGCATCATTGCCATTGTGAGAGATCAAATGAAAATGAAAACATCCGTTAATGAGAAGAAATTGAATAAAATCAGTCGTTTGGTTGAAACTTTTTCCGGAATTCGAATCCCGGCAAATAAACCATTGATTGGAGAATATGTTTTTACCCAGTGCAGTGGTGTGCATGCCGATGGCGACAATAAAGATAAATTATATCAGAACGAATTGAAGCCTGAACGTTTTGGAAGGCAGATCAGTTATGCCTTAGGAAAAACGTCGGGTAAGTCAAATATTACAAAAAATTTAGATGCTTTGGGTTTAAGCCTGGGACCGGAATCTTTAAAAAAAGTGACCAATAAAGTGATTGAATTGGGTGATCGAAAAGAAACAGTGACCATGCACGATCTTCCTTATATCGTTGCAGATGTTTTAAAAAGTAAATCGATTCCTGATAAGGTGAGAATTAAAAATTATGTGATTTCTCTTTCAAAGGGTTTACGACCTTCGGCTTCTGTAAAAATTGATATTGACAATGAAAATTTCCAAGCCAATTCTGAAGGTGATGGGCAATACAATGCTTTTATGAATGCCTTGAAAAAAATCTTTTTAAAATTGAATAAACCTTTTCCGCAATTGCTTGATTATTCAGTGTCCATTCCTCCGGGAGGAAGAACAGATGCACTGGTTGAAACCGTCATTACCTGGCGCTTAAACAAGGAGTTCAAAACCAGAGGATTAGAGACTGATCAAACTTCAGCTGCCATTGTTGCGACTGAAAAAATGTTAAATCTAATTGAAAACGAGAATTAAAAAATTAACCTGAATAAATTATAGAATATGAAAATGAAGATTGCGGTTTTGCCCGGTGATGGCATAGGCCCTGAAATAATCGAACAAGCCATTAAGGTGGTTGAGGCTATTAATGATAAATTTAATCATGAGGCTGAGTTTAAATATGGAATGGTTGGCGCAGCAGCCATTGACGAGTGCGGTAATCCTTATCCTGAAAAAACCCATCAAGTTTGTTTAACAACTGATGCTGTTTTGTTTGGAGCAATTGGCGACCCAAAGTATGATAATGATCCATCTGCCAAAGTAAGGCCCGAACAAGGCTTGTTGGAAATGCGCAAACGCCTGGGGCTATTCGCAAATATCCGACCTTTAATTGGTTTTGATTCCTTGATTGATAAATCTCCGCTGAAGCGTGAAATTGTTGAAGGTGTTGATTTTATATGTTTGCGTGAGTTGACAGGAGGGATTTATTTCGGTAAACCTCAAGGTCGTTCAGAAAATGGGCAAACAGCTTATGATACTTGTGTTTATTCAGTAAATGAGATTGAACGCATTCTGAAGCTTGGATTTGAGATGGCTGTGCAAAGACGAAAAAAACTAACCTTAGTTGATAAAGCAAACGTCTTGGCAAGTTCAAGATTGTGGCGTGAAACGGCACAACGAATGTCGAAAGATTATCCGGAAATAAAACTTGAATATATGTTCGTTGATAATGCAGCCATGCAGATTATTCAATGGCCAAAACAATTTGATGTAATGGTAACAGAAAATATGTTTGGTGATATTTTATCTGATGAATCAAGTGTGATCAGTGGTTCATTGGGGATTTTACCTTCTGCATCTGTTGGAGAGGATACCTCATTATTTGAGCCGATTCATGGATCTTATCCTCAGGCAGCCGGAAAAAATATTGCCAATCCTTTGGCGACCATTTTGTCAGCAGCTATGATGTATGAGCATGCTTTTAAATTGAAAAAAGAAGCAGATTTAATCAGAACCATCGTCGATAAATCAATTGAAAATGGGATTGTATCAGAAGATATTTCAAGTGGTGAAAAATCTTATTCCACCAATGAAATAGGTGATTGGATTGCTGCAGAAATAAAAAAATATTAAAACTTAATAGGGTAAATCCCAGATAGATTCTCTTATAAGAGTAAATCATTTCATGAATAAATAATAAAACAAAGGGTTTTTATTAATTCGGTAATCCGGTCGGAATTATTTTCTGACCGGATTTTTTTACTTTTGATGTTTTATTTAATTATGCGAAAACATATCCCGGCCATTTTGGTCCTGTTTCAACTTTCTTTTATATTCTTAATCCTGATTACTGCACCTATGTTTGCCGGTTTCAATCATTGGCTTGCCCTTGAATTGGCTGGAATAATTTTGGTGTTATGGGCTGTCTATGTAATGAAAGTCGGGAACTTTAATATTCGACCTACAATAAAGAATGATGGAGTTTTAATTACTTCAGGACCTTATTATTTAGTTAGGCACCCCATGTATTTGTCCACGATAATGGTTATGATTGCATTGGTTGGTGAATATTTTAGTCTTCTCAGACTGGGCTTATTATTGGCCTTAATCATTACTTTGGTCCTAAAGATTGGATATGAGGAGAAGCAATTAATTAAACATTTTTCCGATTATTCAAATTATATCAAAAAATCGAAGCGTTTAATTCCTTTTATTTACTAAATTCAATCAAATTTTAATCACCATAATAAATCTAATCATGAAACCCACCTTAAAACACCTGAGCTCCTTTTTTATTCTTTTTAGTACCATAATTTTAATTAGCTGTACAAATTTAGGTAAAGATCAAAAGGAGGAAAAAAATGTCAGACCCCAAAAAGACACCATTGGATTTGCACAATATCCCTGGCAAATGGATAGTTTGATGGCACGTATTGATAGAAAAGGTTGGGAAAGACAAACAGGTGAAGCATGGAAGATGGCCATTTGTCCTCATGATGATTATACTTATGTTGGAGAACTTTACCCTGAAACCTTGCACAATATCAATGCACCCAACGTGATTTTAATTGGAGTTGCCCATCGAGCTGCTGCGATGAATATCGAAGGTCGTTTGGTTTTTGATACTTATACCCATTGGCAAGCTCCATGGAAAGATGTCCCTGTTTCACCCATTCGTGAGGAACTTTATGAGATTTTAAAAGATGATCATGCCATGATAAGCGATAGTTTGCAAAAGGTTGAGCATTCGGTTGAATCAATGATTCCGTATTTACAATATTTTAACCGGGATGTTTCAATTGTATCCATTCTTGCACCGGCCATGAGCCCTGATCGGATGGAGGAAAGTGGAAAAGCCTTAGCTGAGGCCATCAAAAAAGTTGCCGAACGCCGCAATTGGATCTGGGGAGAAGATTATGCCATTGTGGTTACAACCGATGCAACTCATTATGGAAATGAAGATTGGGGTGGAAACGACCGGGCAAGCTTTGGTTGCGATGAAGCTGGAAATGAGAAGGCTAGAGCGCTTGAACATGAGATAATAAAAAACTGTTTGGAAGGAGAGGTCAATCCTGAAAATATCCGCCGGTTTAGTGAGTATACTTTAAGCTCTGAAGATTTTCATGAATATATTTGGTATTGGTGCGGACGCTACAGTGTGCCAACCACGTTATGGACAACCTATTATTTAAATGATGCTAAAACCCTGGAAGGTGAATTTATAGGCTATTATACGAGTATTACCACTGAGCACATTCCTGTGGATGACTTAGGCTTTGGTAGAACTGCTATTGCAACCGACTGTCATTGGGTCGGATATGCAGCCTTGGGTTATCGATAGTATTATTAAACAGATTCTTTGTTAGTGTTATATCTATTTTTTATTGGTTGAAAAATAAACTTATCTGTTTATATATAAAATGTTATATAAAAATACTATATTTGTATAATAAATTATATAAAGTAGTTTTGTTTGTAGAATTATATACTTTAAGACCAGCTCTTTAATTGAAAAACTTCTATCGTTCAAAACAGAATAAAATTCTTTTAGGAAAATAAATAAAAATATTAGATGAATAATAAAACTTTAACAAAATCAAATCATAACAACTATCGCAATTCACTTTTTTTACTCTTGATTTCAGTATTTCTTTTTGGTTTTGCGGCAGGAGCTGCTAATCATCTCACTGATGAGGATGTTTCTTGTATAGGAGAATCAGATCAGGAAACTTATAAATTGAACCTCAGAGTGCACATCATGACAGACATTACTATTTCTCATGCAAGCGGTGTGAAGATGGAAAATTGGGTGACTCCTAAAGATATTAGAGAAACCATTATGCCAGAAGTAAATGAAATTTGGAAACAAGCGAACATTCAGTGGGTCATTGAATCTGTGATTGAAGAAAAGGTGATTAAAGATGATTCTTATGAGGAGGCAATAGCTTTTCTTGCTACAACCAAAAGAGATTCAAAAGGACATTCAAACCCAGAACGATTAAAATATTTGAATGCTCTAACGCAACCACAAAATTGGAGTAAACCAGAGGAGATGGATAAGAATTTATTTCATATTTATTTGTGGCCATTTATGGGAAATACTTCTCAGGGTAATGCGATGAAGGGATATGATAATCATACTTCTGTTGGGACTTGGACCAACAAATTTAATCGTGGAGGTACACCAGAAAAAGTAAGACTACATGAAGATCATGATAATTTTGAAAGAGGTTCTTTATCAAGAACTGTTGCTCATGAAATAGGTCACGTTTTGAGTTTGAGACACAATGTTTGTAAAACTAAATGTTTAATGGGTGGCAAATCTGTTGGTTATCGATTATCTGAAGAGCAAATTAAACGAGCCCGGGCAGTTGCTAAAAAGCGAACTTCTAAATAGTATCCAGTCTGAAGGAACCTCAATTTCAATATCTTTTTTTGATTAAGTGATGCAGTAATTCTGATTTATTATTGGTAATCATTATGTTAATATTCAAAGGACTACTTTTTTAGTGGTAAGTTTATTCCATAAACTAGATTATTGTTTCAATTTGTTCCATTATTTTATGATTTATTTATAATTCATCTGAAAGTTAATTCAAACCAAGAATCATTCAATTTTATTAATAACTTGCAATAGGTAATTGTTTATTAATTTAATTGAAACTACGTTGAGAAAGCTTAATCAGATTGTTAGCCTCATTGCCTTATTATCATTCATCTTATTTTCAGCATGCCAAAATGATTCCAAGGTAAGTAATCAAAAATTCAAGATCGTTTCTGAGATTGCGAATGTCAAAAGTAATCCATTTTACATTTCAACAGCCAATTATCCGAAGGACAGAAAAAAACTAGCTGTAGGAATTTTCGATTCAGGGACGGGAGGCCTTACCGTTCTCAATACCATTTATCGATTGGATCATTATAATAATAATTCAAAGGAAGTTGGTAATGATGGACTTCTTGACTTTAGTGCCGAAAAGTTTATTTATCTGGCAGATGAATCAAATATGCCATATGGAAGATATGATGCCGAAGGCAAAGCTGATTTTTTAAGAGAACTGATCATTAAAGATGTTAGGTTTTTATTGGGGGATAATTATTTTAATTCACCAATCGATGATAAACCTCAGACCGATAAGCAGGAAGTGAAAGCCATTGTTATTGCCTGTAACACTGCAACGGCCTACGGACTCGAAACTGTGCAGGATGCAGTTGCGGAATGGGGTTTAGATGTTCCAATTTTAGGAATTGTTGATGCCGGATCGAAAGCCGTTTTGCAGGAATTAGAAAATCCTTCAAATAAAATTATCGGAGTACTTGCAACTGAAGGCACCTGCTCTTCAAATGGATACCCGAAATCAATCATTAAAAATCATAAAGAGATTTTTGGTGATGAAGAAATTGCTGTTGTTCAACAAGCCGGAATTGGTTTGGCAGGAGCTATTGATGGTGATTTAAATTATATTGACCAAAATACCAGGGCTCCAAGAGATGCAAACTCATACCAGGGCCCGGATATCGGTCATGCAAAATATCCTCTTGATCCTTTGTTATGGGAATCCTATAATTTCGATGAAAAAGGACTGCTGATTTCATCTACTGAAAAAGGGAAATTAATAAAGGCTCAACTGAATTCTGTAGATAACTACATTCGGTATATGGTAACTCATATGCTAGAAAATGTAAAGGCTCAATATAATAATAAAGTATTATCGAGGGTAATTCTTGGTTGTACTCATTATCCATATTTTGAAGATCAGATAAGAGAACATTTCCTTTATTTAAAAAACTTAAATGATGAGAATAATCGTTTAATTGATGCGAATATTCAATTTATTGATCCATCCGAGGCTCTGGCCATTGAACTTTATGAATATCTTAAGATGAATGATTTATGGGGGGAAAGTAAGAATGAGGAAAGTCAATTTTATATCTCAGTTCCGAATCCTTTACTTGATGAAAATGTGATTAATTCAAAAGGTGAGTTTCCTTATGACTATAAATATGGAAGAAACCTGAATTCAAATTTACAATATGTTAAAATTGTGCCTTTTTCTGATGAGTGGATTAAAGGGTCCATTCGTGATAGAATGAAATTGGATATTCCATATACTTACAAAATGATTTATCGACAGTAATACTTATATAATGAAAACTTTGAAATTTAGGTTGTTAATAATTTGCCTTTTTAGTAGCGTGCTTATATATGCCCAAGAAGTTAGTTTGAAATATGGTACGGCTAAAGAAGCCGGAATGGATGAGCATGTTTTAGAGGCTGGAGTTGATATGCTTAAAAAAGCCGTTGTTAAAGATGAAGTACGAAGTGCAGTTATACTTATCGCCAAAGATGGAATAATTGTGAAACATGAAGCTTTAGGCTGGAAAGATAAGGAAGCAAAGATCCCATTGAAAAAAGATGCCATGTTTAGAATGGCATCCAATACAAAACCACTTGTTTCTGCGGCTATTAGTATTTTACAAGATGAAGGTAAGCTTAATTATGATGATTATGTTAAAGATCATCTAAAATCATTTGATAACTCTAAATCAGGCAGTATAAAAATTCATCATTTATTATCTCATACAAGTGGATTGCGAATTCGACCTATTTTTTATCAGCCACTTATTCAAAAGTCTGTAGAACATCCGGATGCGCCTAATTTAAGATTAGAAGTTGATCGTTTTGGTGAAACAGGGCCAGCTGTAGAAGTTGGAACGAGCTATAAATATAGTAATGCCGGTTATAATACCTTAGGTGCGATCATTGAAACCATTTCAGGTCTTACATTGGATGAGTATTTGAAACAGAAGATTTATATCCCACTGGGTATGAAAGATTCATATCATCTTGAAACCGCTGAAGCATTAGGCGATAAGTTGAATCGAATGTCGAAGGTTTATTACAAACGAAATGGTCAGTGGATCGTTGGATGGAAACCAGGACAAGAACCTAAATATCCATTTGTACGTGCATCAGGAGGTATGATTTCAACCGCTTATGATTATGCCATATTTTGTCAGATGTTGTTGAATGGAGGAATCTATAATGGGAAACAGATTTTGAAACAGGAGAGTATTCAAAAAATGGCCTATCCTCATTCTAAAAGTGTATACACCACTGAAGAAGCTGAAGAGTTGTCGATGTTTTACGGCTATGGATTAAATGTGAGAAAAGATGGAGTATTTGGACATACCGGTTCGGATGGAACCGCAGCTATGATTGATCCAAAGAATAAATTGATTGTTATTTTGTTTACGCAGAGTCCTGGTAATCAAAGAGCAATGAATTATCGTTTATTGGATTTTGCCCGGGAATCTATCAATAATTAACAATCATTTTTGTAAATCTAAAATTATGTTATCTAAAAGTCTCTTTAAAATATTATTTATTAGCATGAGCTTCCTACTGTTTTCTTGTTCATCAAATTACGATACGGTCATTAGTGGAGGAACAATTTATGACGGTTTAGGTGGTGAGCCATTTATTGCAAACATTGCCATTAATGATGGACAAATTGTTAAAATAGGAGATTTTGAACCGAATGCAAGCAATGTTATAAATGCAGAAGGTTTAATTGTTTCGCCTGGTTTCATAGATATGCATACTCATATTGATCGTAAGATAGTTGAACCAGAAGGATCAAGCGTTAAGAATTATCTGACCCAGGGGGTTACAACTGTGGTAACTGGAAATTGTGGATCTGGAACCTGGGAATTGTCAAGGTATTTCGACCATCTTGATTCAATTGGGATTGGTCCAAATTTAATTCATTTAATAGGTCATGGAACCATTAGAGGAGCTGTGATGGGTCAAGATGATCGCCTGCCAAGCTCTGCTGAGATGGATCAGATGAAAGCTTTAATTGCAGATGGAATGGCTGAAGGTGCCTTGGGATTGTCGAGTGGTTTATTTTATGCCCCGGGTAGTTTTTCTAATACCGAAGAAGTGATTGATCTGGCTAAAGAGGTCAATAAATATAACGGAATTTATGCCTCACATATTAGAGATGAGAGCAATTATACAACTGGTTTATTGGCCTCCATTTCAGAAGCCATTGAAATTGGTGAGAAAGCTGAAATTCCTGTTCAAATTTCACACATTAAGGCCCTTGGAACACCTGTATGGAATTTATCGGATGAGGTGTGTAAATTAATTGAGGATGCGCAGGCAAGAGGTGTAAATGTAATGGCAGATCAGTATCCTTATATGGCATCGAGTACTTCATTGGCTGCAGCAGTAATTCCAAGATGGGTGCAAGAAGGAGGAGAAACGAATAAAAGATTGCAAGACCCAAAATTGCTTGATAGAATCAGGAAAGAAACGGCAGAGAATATTAGCAGGAGGGGAGGTCCGGAATCTTTGGTAATCGTTTCATATGAGCCTAATAGTGAATTTGATGGTTTAAGTTTGGCAGCCATTAGTGAGAAGTTAAAACTATCCGCAGTTGAAACTGCAATTTCAATTGTAATCGAGGGCAATCCAAGTATTATTTCATTTAATATGAATGAAGCAGATTTGGCTTATTTTATGAAAAAAGATTATGTGATGACAAGCTCAGATGGATCAGTTCAGTATTTGGGCGACGGGATGCCACACCCACGGAATTATGGAACTTTCCCTCATAAAATAAGGAAATACGTTTTGGATGATGGAATTATTAGCATGTCTCATGCCATTCGTGCAGCAACATCTTTGCCTGCAAAAATGCTAGGTTTATCAGACAGAGGACAAGTTAAAGAGGGTTTTATTGCTGATTTAACGATTTTTAATCCTGAAACCATTGATGGAATTGCAACCTTTGAAAACCCACATCAATACAGTCAAGGAATTTCTTATCTATTGATAAACGGACAGGTTGTGATCGAAAACGATGTTTATAATGGTAAACTCGTTGGTAAAACTTTGGATATGACTAATTACCGGAAGTAAATCTATTAAGTTTAATCAACTCTTTATTGCTTACAATAATGTTTTGTTTTTCTTAATACTCACAAAATATACTCCTGTAAATATTAAAATGGCTGCAATTATCTTTATTGTTGTAAGTTGTTCGTGTAAGTAGATGATTGAGGCGATGCCTGCAATGGCTGGCTGAGTGTACATATATGAGCTTGTAACCATCGGACTCAGTGTTTTCAAAGCAAAAATATTCAATAAATAAGCAAATATTGTGGCTCCGATCACCACAAAAGAAATGGATAACCAAATATTTGTTGGAATGATTTCAAAATTGGTTTGGATGAGTGAATCGAAGCAAAAGGGGATCATAAATAAAAAGCCAAAATTAAAAACCCATTTGATGATGGTTAATGGTCTGTATTTAAATTTATATGACTTTAATAAAACAAGATATAATGAATAGGAAGAAATATTGATGAATACCAATAAGTTGCCTATCAATGTGTCAGAGGCCAAAGACAATTTACCTCCCAAAAGAATCAGAATACTCGCCCCACTTGTTCCTAATATTATCCCAATAAGTTTGTTTGAGCTAATTCTCTCTTTCAAAATAAGGTATGAAAATACAAATGCCATGATAGGCCCTGAAGTAACAATTAAAGATGAATTGATGGGGGTACTTAAATTAAGTCCTTCAAAAAACAGAAATTGATTGATGAAAACACCAAATAGGCCAAGCAGTGCAAACCGCCATAAATCTTTTGTCTTCACTTTTTCCTTAACAAGTAATAAGTGAATGAGGTTAAAAACAATCATCGATACAAGAACTCTTATCAGGATAATGCTTTTTGGACTCATAAAATCCGGCATAATTCCCTTAGCAATAACGTAGTTGAGGCCAAACAATAGGTTTGCACCCATGAGTGCGATATGAGCTTTTGCAGTATCTTTCAAGTTGTTAACTGTTGAGTGTGTCGGATTCGAGGATAAAAATTCCTTTTCGATTTTGAAGCGTAAATTCAATCATTTTTTGTGCAACCACTGATGCTTTGATTCCTCTGTGTTTTTTTAGTCGACCCACCAAAAGTGGCGAAATTATCTGCACTACTACTTTTCCTATTTGTTCACCTATTCTTTGTTCGTTTCTTTTCCCAAGCAAAACCGAAGGTCTTAGAATAAGTAGTTGATTGAAATTATATGTTTTCAAAACTTCTTCCATCTCGCCTTTGGTCTTTAAATAAAAATTACTTGAATTAATATCTGTTCCCAGAGATGAAACCACCGAAAAGTTATTGACCTTGTTTTTAGTGGCAATGGATGCTATCTGGCTTACATATTCAAGATCAATTTTTCGAAAAGCCTCTTTTGATTTCGCTTTTTTGATGGTGGTACCCAAACAGCAATAAACATCTTCGGCTTTTAATTGTTCTGAATAGGAATCCAATTCCTCAAAATCAATAAGAAACTGCTCAAGCTTTGGGTGATCAATATCCAGTTTCTTTCTTCCGAATGAAAGTATAGAATGATAGTTTTTGTTTGAGAGGAGCAAATGAAGTAATTCATTTCCAATTAATCCACTTGCTCCAAAAATTATTGCAGTTCGTTTGTTCATACTTTAAAATGGTAAATCATCTTCCATCTCAGGCGGAATTTCATCCATGGATGGGGGAGGTGGTGTTCCTTGCGCCATCTCTTTATTCACTTTTGTTATTCTCCAGGCATCAAGATTATTGAAATAGCTAACTTTTCCGTCTTTTTCCCATCTATTTCCTTTAATGTTAAAACTTACGCTTATTTCATCATTAATTTCAAATTGATCTAAGAGGTCAGATTTGTCCTGGAGTAGCTGGAATTTAATAGTTTCTATGAACTCTCTTCCAGATGCACTTTCTTTTTTCTCCAAAACGAATTCTCGTTTCTTAAAAGTAGAACTAACTTGTTGAACATTAAATTTTTCAATTAATCTTCCATTTATTTCAAAACTCATAATTTTTCGCTAATATTTAATAATCAATTTTTAAATTGTGTTCGTTCCATTCCAAGAAAACTGCTTTCGACTCATCCTTCATGATTTGAATGCTTGGAATTTTTCTTTCATTGATTGGCAAAGATACTTCTTTATAGATAAAAGAATCATCAAAATTTGCAAGTTCTGCCTCTTCTCTTGTGGCAGCATAATAAATTTTTTCCGGTCGTGCCCAATAGATTGCACCCAGGCACATTGGACAGGGTTCACAACTTGAATAGATTTCGCATCCATCCAATTGAAAACTATTTAAATTCTTACAAGCTTCTCTGATGGCCATAATCTCGGCATGGGCAGTTGGGTCGTTATTTGCGACAACCTGATTGCAACCTTCTCCAATAATTTCATTGTTCTTTACAATGACAGCTCCAAAGGGTCCTCCTTTTAAATTAGTAATATTAGATCGGGCAAGATCAATGGCCCGTTGCATAAACTTTTTTTCCATCTTAATTTTTTACCATTTATTCTTAGTGAAAGATTCATCAATAGATGAACTCAATATATTTCTGTACTCACTCAAAGGTATTAATTCTCCGCCTAAACTCTTGATGATTGGAGTCTCCATTTGAGCATCAATAATTTCAAAATTTAAAATTTTTAATTTTTCTATTAAATGGGCAAAAGCAACCTTTGATGCATCGTTTACTTTATGAAACATGGATTCTCCAAAAAAAACTTTTCCAATAGAAACGCCATAAAGTCCTCCAACCAATTCGTCGTTCATATAGGTTTCAACCGAATGGGCGTATCCATTCAAAAACAAATGATGATAAGCATCAATCATTTTATTTGTGATCCAGGTGCTGTCCTGGTCTTTACGAATGATTTTGCCACATTGATTAATTACTTCTTTGAAATTTGTATCAAAGCGAATTTCAAATTTATTCTTATTGAGGGTTTTTTTAAAACTTTTAGAGATTTTAAACTTCTCAGGAAATAGAACCATCCTTGGATCTAAAGCCCACCACAAAATTTGTGAATCGTCATTAAACCATGGGAAAATACCATTCTTATATGCCAAAATTAATCGATCTAAACTTAAATCTCCTCCAACCGCTAAAAGTCCGTCGGAATTGGCCAGCGAGGGATCAGGGAATATCAGCTCATCTGTTAAGGCAAATACACTCATTTTTTATAAGCGTCATTAATACACTGTGTGACCATTTCCGAAATCTCAATGATTTGTTCATCACTGATGATTAATGGAGGTGCAATTCTGAATGCTTTTTGATTGAAAAGAAATCGGTCGACAATTAAACCTTTTTCGATGAGTAAGTCGATGGTTTTTCCAGCCAATTCTTCACTTTCCATATCGATAGCCAGCATTAACCCTATTCCTCTGATGTGATCAACGCCAGGAACGGTTGCTAATTTTTGTCGAAATAATTCACCTTTTTCGTTTGCTTTTTTTGCAAGATTTTCTTCCATCAAAATTTGCAGGCTGGCCAGTCCGGCTGCAGCGCAAACAGGGTGACCACCAAATGTGGTTATATGCCCTAAAACAGGATTGTTGGTTAAAGTGTTCATGTTTTCTTTTGACGAAATAAAAGCTCCAATGGGCATTCCTCCACCCATGCCTTTTGCCAGGCATAAAATATCAGGTATGACGTCAAAATGCTCAAAAGCAAAAAGTTTTCCGGTACGCCCGAATCCCATTTGTACTTCATCAAAAATTAAAAGGGTTCCGGTTTCATCGCAACGTTTTCTTAATTTTTTTAAGAAATCATCTTTCGGTAAAATGATGCCTGCTTCTGCTTGTATGGGTTCAACAATTACACAGGCTGTTTGTTCGTTAATTCTATTTAAATCTTGCTCCTCATTAAATTCTAAAAAGTGAATATCTGGTAGTAAAGGTCGGAAAGCATTTTTTAATCCCTCATGACCTAATACACTTAAAGCTCCGTGTGTACTTCCATGGTAAGCATTTTTAAACGAAAATATCTGGGTACGGGAAGTAATTCTTTTTGCCAACTTGAGCGCTCCTTCAATGGCTTCACTGCCTGAATTTACTAGATATACTGAATCTAAATTGGAGGGCAAGTGATCGATCAGTAATTTACTCAGTTGAACTTGAGGACTTTGTATATATTCTCCATAAACCATTAAGTGTAAATATTTATCAAGTTGATCTTTAATGGCTTTTATCACTTTTGGGTGACGATGACCCAAATTGTTTACGGCTACGCCGGAAACCAAATCTATGTATTTTTTGCCCTTGTCATCAAACATATAAATGCCTTCAGATTTTACAATCTCGATGGATAAAGGTGTTGAAGATGGCAAAGCCAGATTTTGAGAAAATATTTGTCTATTTGTAAGCATAATCTTTTTTTTACAAAAATAGATTAAAGATTTAAGGTAGGCAGTCATTGACGCACAAATGATATAAAGAATGTTAATTCTTCGTTGTAATTGTTTATAAAAACTTGCAAATTTTAATAAAAAATAATTTATACTTGCATCTACAGTTTTGATATAATGATAAAGAAAGTAGTAGTAATAACCGGAGCCTCATCGGGCATAGGAAAAGCGTTGGCCAAAAGATACGCAGAAAGTGAAACAGCCATTGTCGTGGGAGCACGTAATTTGGATAAGCTCAAAGAACTTGCGAAAGAATTAGAGGGCTCTTTTAAGGAAATATTACCCATTCAAACGGATGTGAGTAAAGAGGAAGATTGTAAAAACCTAATTCAGGGAGCTGTTGATAAGTATGGTAGAATTGATATTTTAATCAACAATGCAGGTATTTCGATGCGTGCCATATTCGAAGATTTGGAGTTGAAAGTGATTAAAAACCTGATGGATGTAAACTTCTGGGGTACCGTTTATTGTTCGAAGTATGCATTACCATATTTGCTAAAAAGTAAAGGTTCATTGGTAGGGGTTTCATCAATTGCAGGTTATAAAGGCCTTCCGGGTCGAACAGGTTATTCCTCTTCAAAATTTGCCATTCACGGGTTTTTAGAAACCGTAAGAATAGAAAACCTAAAGAAAGGATTACATGTTTTGATTGCCTGTCCGGGATTTACATCATCAAATATTAGAACCACAGCTTTGGGTAATGATGGCTCACAACAGGGTGAATCACCACGTAATGAAGATGAAATGATGTCGGCCGAAGAAGTTGCTGATCACATATACAATGCCATTAAAAAACGGAAAAATTCATTGGTTTTAACCTCTCAGGGAAAAATGATGGTTATACTCAATAAATTTTTCCCTAAATTGCTGGATAAAATGGTATATAACCATATGGCAAAGGAGCCCAATTCACCATTTAAATAGGAACACAAAAATTATAACATGAATAAATTGACACTTGCTATTAAACCCAAGATTGGATTTGGAGAAATTAAATTTGGATTCACCATTGAAGATGTAGTTGCACATTTGGGTGAAGCTGATGATATTGAAGACATTCAGGAAGAAGAAGATTTTAATACTGTGATTATGAATTACTGGAATCGCGGTTTTTCTGTATTTGTTGAAGGTCATGGTGCCGAAAAATCTATCGTTTCGTGTTTTGAAACTGATAATGCTGAATCAACCCTATTCGGCAAAAAGGTTTTTGAAATGAATGAAGCGCAAATTATTGAATTGATGAAAGCCGAAGGATTTAGTGATATTGATACTGAAACCGAAGAAAATGGTGAATACCGACTTTCATTAGAAGATGGAATGATTGATTTCTTTTTCGAAAATAAAGAATTGATCGCGGTTAACTGGGGCGTTTTGGTCAACGAACATGGTGAAATTGAAGATTTGTAGTTAGGGAAAATCCTAATTTTTAAACTATAAATCACTGTTTCTTTTAATGCAATATGTTTGCATTATTAAGTGTGATTAAAATTATAAGTTTTTTCTGTTCGATCGAGCTATCTTTTTGTCAGAAAAAATGCTTTGCATAACAAAATAAACATCGGAAGGTGATGTGACAAATAACCGACATTTACAAAAGTCTGAGTGATGAGACTAAAATTTTTATATCTGCTATTGCTATTTGTTTTATCTTCTTCACTTTCCTCCGAAGCTTCCAAATATTTAATAAAAAGTTACGATTTACAAGAGTGTAAGAGTATTAGTGGCTCTGTGTGGGCTATGGTACAAGATACTTCGGGTATATTGTATTTTGGTTCGGATAATGGCTTAACCATTTTTGATGGTGCCAAATGGGCGTATGTTGATGGCTTGCAAACACCAATTAGGAGCTTGTCCATAGCTAATAATGGACAGGTTTTTTATGGCTCTGTTGATGACTTTGGTTTGATCATGAAAGATGAAGAAAAAGGTATTTATCTGATTTCTCTCAAAACCAAAATGGAAAACCCCATTTCTTTTTCAGATATCTGGAGTATTAATGTATGTCAGAATCAGATTTTTTTCCAAAGTAAAGATCATGTTTTTATTTATGAAAATGATCAGGTACGTGAAATACCTGTTGATAATTCCTATCATCGGGCAGGTGTTTTGTCTGGACAATTTGTTTTAAATCAACAAAATACAGGTTTGTCTGTTTATGATGGTCAAGGTTTTAAACTGCTACCCAATGCTTCATTTTTTAAAGATTTTATCATCAGTGCATTTATTGATTTGACCGATAATGAATGCCTAATATTTACACGGCGAAATGGAGTCTTTAAATACAATTGGCTGAACGGTAATATTACTTCAGTATTCCATAAAAGTACAAATACAAACGAAATTCTTAAGAAAGCCAATGTTTATCATGCCATTAAATTACCTGATGGAAACCTTGCAGTCGCTACTCTTTACTCCGGTACATTTATTATAAATCACCATGGTTTTATCGAAAAAAAATTAAACCGCATCAGTGGTAGTATTGAAAACACTAATTATTTCTTAGGTATCTCGAACAACTCCAATATCTGGATATGCACTGCTAATGGGTTGTCTGTATTCAATATTAACTCTCCTTTTTTGTTTTGGGATTACTCATCAGGTTTGGATGGAATTGTTCTCTCAATTGAAGCTTTTAAAGAGAAACTTTATGTGGGAACTTTTAATGGATTATTTATTCGGGTGAATGAGGAAAAGCCAGGAACAAGCATTCAAAACAAATTCAGTAAACTAATCAGTTCAGATATTTGGGATATATCGAAGGTGTCGATTGATGGAAATGATTTACTGTATATCGCAAGCGGACAGGGTTTATATTACATTAAGGATGAGTTGCTGTTTGAAGAAACAAAAGGTGAATTGGTTCATAAAATCATCCAGTCGAAGATTAATGAGAATATACTTTATGTGTTTTATAGGGACAAAATTGATATTTATAAATGGGATTCAAAAAGGTTTGTTTTTGCCTATTCAATAGAGAAAGTATTGTTTAATTTTAGAACTGCCATTGAAGATGAAAGTGGATTTCTATGGGTAGGTACCCGAATGAATGTTGTTCATCGTTTTAATGTTGATGAAATCATTAAAGCGTGCCTTATGAATGACCGATCAATATTAAAAACTGAATCATGGGATCATCAAATTTTTGATTTCGATTATTTTGTAGCTGATGTTTTTGATTTTCATGGCAAACCTGTTGTAAATGCAAATGGTATTTATGAGTTCTCCTATGAAAAAAATCAGTTTCATAAATCAAATACCTTCAACAATAAAGGAGCCGATTTGCCGAAAATTTCTGCTTTTGTTGAAGACAGTTATCAAAATATTTGGATCGGTGGAAGCAATATATTGATACGCCAACCCGAAGGTTCTTATGAATTGCATCAGATGCCTTTTAAGCATTTAAAAGATCTTTTTTCATCATTTGTTTTTAAACCCGAATCGAATGGAAAAATGTGGATTGGCGGAAATCGTGGCTTGTATTTGTTTGATAATATGGCCGAAAAGCCATCAATGCAATCAGAGGTGCTTATTCGTAAACTCACCCTCAATGATAAATTCAGGATTTATCCACAACCGAATGCTGATTTGCCTGAAAACCTTAGCAAAACCATTGGAAAGGAAATTGTTCAATCACATCAGAAAATCAGTATTGATTTTGCTTTGCCCTATTTCGAAGATGAGAAAAATACCTTGTATTCATATTATCTTGATGGCTATCAAAATGAATGGAGCCCTTGGTCAATAAAATCTTCAGTCGACTTTAACAACTTGAAACCGGGCGATTATACTTTCAACGTGCGGGCCAAAAATATTTTTGACGAAGAAACGCCCATCACAAGCCTTAGTTTTTTAGTGCCCAGACCTTGGTACCGACAAATTGTGTTTTTTATCGTATTGGGAATTCTTTTCATCATTCTGATTTACTTTCTGATTCAACGAATCTCTGAAATAAAAATGCAGAAGCAACTGAGAATCGAAGAAATTATTCAGATCCGGTTAAAAGAAGAAAGATTTTTAAATGTAATTTCTGATATCAAAACAGAACCTAGGAAAGGTGAACACGAAAATCAAAACTTCCAAACGAATTCAGATCAGTTTTCTGTACGCGATAGTGAATTTTTAAAGAAAGCATTAAAAGTTATTGATGACAATATGGATAATCCTGGTTTTGATGTGAAAATGTTTGCAGGAAATATGGGGATGAGCCAGGCTAAGTTATACCGAAAATTAAATGCATTGGTAGGTATGTCCATTACTAAGTTTATCCGAAATACCCGATTGAAAAAAGCAGCCCAATTGTTATGGGAAACCGATTCATCCATTTCGGAGGTTGCTTACAAAACCGGATTCAACACCCCGGGCTATTTTACCAAATGTTTTAGTCAGGAATTTGGAATTACACCCAGTGATTTCTTAGTTTCAGACAGAAAAAATGTATAATTTCCTAAATTGCACATAATCAGAATTATACTGGTTTTATTTGATGAAAAATTACCATTTTTTGTCGAAAATTTACCTCCCTTTTTTTAAAGTGTTTTATTCATTGCCGATAATTTGAAAGCCAAATGAATTTCTGATCAATACATTTGAGCATCTTTTTAATCTATTAAATCCCATAAGTATGAGTAAATTAAAAATGTATTTTTTGCTTCTGTTGACGCTTGTCTGCCTTAACACACCATTGTTGGCACAAAACAAGCTCATAAAAGGAGTCGTCTATGATGCTGAAACCAAAGAAACCATCCCTGGTGTAAACGTTAGTATTGTTGGTACAAGCCAGGGTACAACCACCGGTATTAATGGTGAGTTCAGTATAACTATTGATGCTAAAAACGAACGATTGAAATTCTCATTTGTTGGTATGAATGATCAGGAAATTCTGATTGAGGATAAGAATTTTATAGAAGTATATCTGGAATCCGGCATTGAATTGGACGAAGTGATTGTAACCGCATTAGGGGTAAGTCGATCGTCAAAATCACTTGGCTATTCTGTGGCCAACCTTAAGAGTGATGATTTGAATAATTCGAATGAAACAAACCTGATCAATGCAATGGCAGGTAAAGTAGCGGGTATTGATGTCAGTTCTTCATCAGGTTCTATTGGGGCTTCTTCACGTATTATTATTCGTGGAGTTTCAAGCCTTTCATCCAACAATCAACCCTTATTTGTTATTGATGGTGTTCCGGTTGGAAATTCATTGAGAAGTGGATCGGGCAACATTGACTGGGGAAATGCAATTTCTGATATCAATGTTGAAGATATTGATGAAATGACGGTATTAAAAGGTGCAGGTGCCGCGGCACTTTATGGTTCACAAGCTGCCAATGGAGTTGTTGTTATTAAAACAAAATCCGGGAAAAAGACTAAAGGTCTGGGAATTGAAATTAATTCAAAAGTAACTTTCTCAAGCCCGTTTCGAACTCCTTCTTTCCAAAATAAATACGGCCCGGGTTTAGATCCTGATGAATGGGATTTCTGGACGTCAGAAGGTGCTCCTTATCAGGCATGGGGACCTATGCTTGATGCCGGAAATATGGCTGTTCAGTGGAACAGCCCGATTGGTGAAAACGGTGAACCAACCCCACTTCCATTAAAATCATATAAGGATAATTATAAAGACTTTTTTGAAACAGGGGTGCTTTTAAATAATAATATTTCATTGAGCAAATCAGAAGAAAATAAATATTATTACCGCTTGTCGTTCAATGACATCAGAGATAAAGGCATTCTTTACTCGACCAATCAGGATCGACAAGTTATTTCATTAAATGCAGGTATTAACATTGCTAAAAATGTGAAAGTGACCTCCACGGTTATCTATACTCAAACTTCCAGCGATAACCGATTGTCTGCAAACAACTATGCATACAATGCCATTAAAAGTGCCATGTTTATGCCTCGAAGCACCAATGTAAATGATTTAAGGAATTATAAAGACTTGCTTGAAAATGGTGTTCCTTTACCAAGTACTTATCTGGGTAAAAACCCACAAATTCTTGCACCGGGTTACACCATGGCAACCGACGACTATTTTCCAAATCCATATTTTACACTTGATAATTTAAAAAATGAATTCAGTAATAATAGAGTATTTGCTGTAATCGGACTTGATTACAAGATCAACGATTGGCTCAATTTTGATATGAAAACAAGCATTGATTATACCAATGAATTGTATCAGGAGAAAAGCAATGATGGTGTCCGTCATTGGAATGGAAGTATGTACAGCTATTTGGGCTTTTATTCCCGAAGACAAACAACCCGAAATAATCAAACCACCAATTTTAAGTTTAGTTTAAAAAAGGATTTGAAATTTGTAAATATCAATGCCTTTGTGGGTGGAGAAAGAAGAGATTATGTGATGGATTGGGGAAATATGTATGCCCCCGAACTTGTTATATCCGGAGTATTTAATATGTCGAATACAAAGGGTGAGCGAAAGGCAAGCAATGGTTATTCAAATAAAAGGGTGAACAGTTTATTTGCCAATGTTGACTTTTCATTTAAAAACGGTTTGTATTTAACCTTAACCGGACGTAATGATTGGTCGAGTACTTTGCCTAAGCAAAACCGGTCTTATTTTTATCCGGCTGCTTCAATGAGTTGGGTTGTTAGTGAAACCTTCACTTTGCCAAAAGCTATTTCTTTTGCCAAATTCAGATTAAATGCTTCACAGGTTGGAGCTGATACATGGCCCTATCAATTGAACCGTTCATTTACCAATCTCGACCGACTTGGAAATGTTTATGAAGCAACGGTTGACAATACTTTGAAAAATCCTAATTTGTTACCAACCCGAACCAATCAGTACGAAGCAGGTGTAGATGTTAGATTTTTAAACAACCGATTAAATTTTGATCTGGCTGTATATACCGGAAATTCTATCGATCAAATTACACCCATCAATATTGCAAATTCAACAGGATTTAGCTATCGCTATGTAAATGTCGGTGAAGTTTCGAATAAGGGAATAGAATTGGCCATAAATGCCATCCCCATTCAAAATAAAGATTTTACCTGGAATGTAGGCTTTACGTTTTCGAAGAATAAAAATGAGGTGGTTTCTCTAGCCGAAGGTGTTGATGCTTTACCTATTGGATATGGATATTCTGGAATCAGAACCGAAGCACGCGCAGGTTCAGCTTTTGGAAATATTATTGGCCATGCACTAAAACGCGATGCCAACGGAAATGTGATTCATGTCAATGGATTGCCTCAGATTGATGAAAAAGAGGTGGTTTTAGGAAATATAACTCCCGATTGGATTACCAGCTTCTCGACCGGTGTTAATTACAAAAACTTTAGACTGTCTGCACTTTTTACAGCTAAAATTGGAGGAGATTTGTTCTCCTTAACCACCCAGTGGATGCGTCAATACGGTAGTGATGAAGTAACCGATACCGAATATCGACAAGGTTATGTAGTGGGCGAAGGTGTTAAACCTGAAGTTGTAAACGGTGAAACTACTTATGTTCCAAACGATGTTTCAGCTAAGTTTTCTGATTATACCTATCGGATGAATGCTTACGGATTACATGAAACAGCTGTTTTTGATGCTTCCTACGTGAAATTGAAGGAGCTTAGTTTGAGTTATAGTTTGCCGGCTTCGATCATGAAAAAATTACCATTCAGAGGAATAAATGTTTCTGTTGTAGGCCGAAACCTGGCGCTGTTGTATGCCAATGTACCACATGTAGATCCTGAATCTGCCATTTCAGCTGATAATAGCAAACAGGGGTTCGAGCTTTTCAATATGCCCTCAACCCGAAGCATAACATTTAATCTTTCTGTTAAACTCTAAAAATATTGATGATGTACAAAAAGACCAAAAAAATAGCAATCGCGCTTAGCTTGATCTCCATAATGCTTTTAGTATCGTGCGAGAAAGGATTTGATGATATTAATACCGACCCCAATGCCATCGTTGATGTTCCGGCTGACTTCTTATTACCCGGATCCATTTTGAGTATTTCTAATGCAGAAAATGGTTTTATGGAAAACTTAATTTATAGCTCCGATTGGGTTCAACATACAAGTGGAGGTACCTGGGTAGATCCTGGGAGATACTTTTTTGAAAAATCCAGAAGTTATATGTGGGATCAACTTTATTCTGGCCCGCTGATGGATTTAAAAGTGATGAAAGCCAAAGCACAGACAGATAAAAATGCCGGATTAGAGGCCGTAGCTATGATTTTACAATCCTATGCTTACAGTTTATTGGTTGATATTTATGGGCCAATTCCTTACACCCAATCTTTAAGTGCTGAAGCTGGAATTAATAAACCGGAATATGATGATGGTGAAATGGTTTATAAATCAGTTATCGATTCATTGGATCGGGCAAATCAAATGCTTGCAAATTACGAACTGCATATTCAGGAAGGATATGATCTTTTATGTGATGGTGATGCAATGAAATGGAGAAAATTGTGTAATTCTTTAAAATTGAAATTGCTTGTCAGGTCATCAGGGCAAATTAGCGAATTCTCTAAAAGTAGACTTGAAGGTTTATATAACAATGCCGAATATCCCATTTTAGAGGGTAATAATGACAATATAACGTTTCGATATCCGGCAACTTCGCCAACAAATTATCATCCATTGCACAGTGCCTTAAGCACAACTTCAAGTGATGGAGGTTATCGTTTGAGTAAAAGTTTGGTTGATGTGATGTCTGCCATTTCAGATCCTCGATTACAAAAATATGCAATTCCCAATGAGCAAGGTGATATTATTGGTTTGCAAAACGGAGAAATGATAGGAGCATCAGATCTCGATACTTATGCAAAAATTCATGGTTCATATGGATTGAAAAACCGTTCGGCAATTTTTATGAATTATTCCGAAGTAAAGTTTTTATTGGCTGAAGCTGCTGAAAAGAACTTGATTAATGCAGATGCCGAACAACTTTATCAGGAGGCCATTCAAGCTAATTTTGAGGAGCTGGGCCTAAATTCCGATCAGTACAACGAATTTGTGGCAAAACCCGGTGTGGCTTATACCGGCTACGAACGCCTGATGACTCAAAAGTGGATTTCATTGTTTGGTAGAGGAATTGAAGCATGGTCGGAATACCGCCGAAGTGGAATTCCAAATCTGAGCCCAGCATTGAATTCAAATTTACAAAGCATTCCTGCAAGGTTTTTATACCCCTTATCAGAGGAACAATCAAACAATGCAAATTTACAATCGGCCATACTTAAACTTAGCAATGGCGATGCACTCAATTCGAAAATTTGGTGGATGAACTAAAAATTTAAAAAATGAAAAAGATAAATAAAACCATATTATTCCTTTTAACTTTTGTGATTCTGGTTTCATGCACAAAAAACGAATGGAAGGAAATTGAAAATATCAAAATAGGCTTTCATGCTGAGGTAAAAGAGAATCAAAATACCATTGTTCTTACGAAAGATCATGCAGATAATTCTGTAATCTTTCAAGAAGTAAACATTGACTTGGCTTTTAAAATTGAGAGCAGTATAACAGATATTAAATCTGTAGGGATTCGAAAATCAATATATGACGCCAGTAACAATTTGGTAACAACTGCTGATTTATTCAGCCAGGATAACATTCAGGATACCATCTTTACAAAAATTAATACCCAGGAAGCTTTGATGGCAGGCTTGGATTTTTCAAAGGATGATCTTCAGGTTGGATATTCATTTATGTTCAGCACCTATATTGAGAAAAACAATGGAGAGACAATTATAACCACTGAAGGCAATTACCAAACAAAGCCTGAATACCTTGATTTTTGCACCTTACCACATATCCCAGCAGGTATTTGGGAGGCTCACAATAAAAAAACATCCTTTAAAAAGTTGGTTGAAGTAAAGTATATGGAGCTTGAAGAAGGTGTTTGGTTTTGGGTATTCACCGATTTTGGAATTGATTGGAGCAACTGGAATGACTACTGGTATGGAACTGCATTTTATCTGGAATGTCCGTTAAGTGGTGATGACAGATTTGTAGTCAGACTATCAGGCTGGGGTACCGATATGCCACTATGGTTTGAAATGGACAATGACTCAGGAATTCCTGAAACTCGTCCGTTACGATTGATGCCTTATGTGTATTTGGATGATGGAAATCCGGGATTTTATGATGCTCAAAAAAAGCAGTTCATCTTTAAAAATATTGAAGTGAACGATGCATGGTGGGGTGCCGACCGACATATAATTGAGGATGTTACTTTTACCTATGTGGGCGAAAATTAAGAGGTAAAATTCAACAAATTAGTCGTTTAGTTATTTGTTAAATTAAGTTATGAGAAAGATCATGCATTTTGTTTTGGCCTTCTTACTACTCATTTCATGTTCTGAAAAGAGTGGCACAGAAATATATATTGGATTTAATTTTTCCGTCGATCAATCAACGGCGCCTTCTACCGTATCCTTTACAAATCATTCTACAGGCGCAAGTTCATTCGAATGGAATTTTGGAGATGGATCAATATCGGATGAAAAGGAGCCTGTACATGTATATACAAGCCCTGGAAATTATGAAGTGACCCTTACGGCCAAATCTGGTACAGAGAGTAAACATTTGTCCAAATATGTTGAGGTTACAGAGGCTTCAAATGAGCCAAAAATTGAAGGACCTCCTTCTTATTTAGGTTTGAATTCGTTTTATGAAAAATATGTGGATGCCAATGGAATTCCGATTATTAGTTCAAACAAGGTACCTGACGAAGCCTTAATAAAAGCCCGGAATATTGTTGTACATATGTTGGCCAATATGACAGAAGTTCGGGAGGTGATGATTAGTCATCATGCCCGGGTAGGAGTGATGGCTAAAAATGAAGTAACAACTGATATTCCAGAACATGCATTTTTGGCTGCTGATCCGAATACGGATTGGGATACCCGCGCTCGTGGTTTGGGTGGAACGGTTGAGGTTCCGCTAACAAGCTGTGCCGAAGAAAATTTGCTGTGCTATTCTCAGGATAATTATGCGAATGAGGACATATTGATCCATGAATTTTCACATGCCATTCATTTGATGGGAATACAATATGTTGATACCGATTTTAATTCAAAACTAAATTCAGCATTTGAAAAAGCCAAAGCTGAAGGAAAGTGGGATAAAACTTATGCAGCTTCTGATATAAAAGAATATTGGGCGGAAGGGGTGCAGAGTTGGTTTAATTGCAATGCACAAAGTGATCCGGCCAATGGTGTTCATAATTTTGTGAATACCCGTTCAGAACTAAAAGATTATGATCCGGGATTATATCAACTAATTGCGCAATATTTCGATGAGTCGGATGAGGAGGCTGTGAGCTGTCATCAATATTAATTTTTAAACTTATGAATTTTAGAAGAATACAATTTTTGTTTTTACTGTTGTTGTTATGCGTGTATGGGTTTGGACAATCAGATCTGAATTTCGAACAAGTGATTGGCTACAGAAATTTTGCGCCTCATAAGGCCGGCTCCTGGATTTCAGATATTGCCGTGCCGGAAAGCATCGATCTCAAAAATAAATATACTTTTTATGTAGCCGGACGAAATGGAGGCGTTTGGAAAACCATTAATAATGGAACCACCTTTTTCCCAATATTTGATGAACTTGGGGTGAGTAGTATTGGAGCCATTGCGCTCTCAAAAAGTCAGCCTGAACATTTATGGGTTGGTACAGGTGAAGCTTATAATGCCCGGAGTTCACATAAAGGAAATGGGGTATATTTCTCTCCTGATGGAGGAAATAATTGGAGTGCAAAAGGGCTTGAAGATACCCATCATATTTCAGAAGTCATTGTTCATCCATCCGACCCAAATCAGGTATACGTTGCAGCAATGGGCCATTTGTTCACACCCAATAAAATGAGGGGGGTTTTTAAAACTAATGATGGGGGGCTAAGCTGGAATCAGGTCTTGTTTATCAATGAAAATACCGGAATTATTGATATGGTGATGGATCCGAAAAATCCGGAGGTAATTTATGCAGCAGCTTATGAAAAATATCGTTATCCCTGGCATTACGAAGCAGGAGGTGTTTCAAGTGGAATTTATAAAACGACAAACGGAGGAGCGGACTGGATAAAACTGAAGAATGGGTTGCCAGAAGGAAAATTGGGGCGCATCGGAATAGCCTTGTGTTATAATCGACCGAATATTGTATATGCTGTAATTGAAAATTTAAATCCAAAGCCGGGAATTATTGTGGATGAAAACATCCAAATGAGTCATTTACGTGATCCTTATTACGATCAGTTGATCGGCGGTGAAGTGTATCGATCAGATGATTCAGGAGCACAATGGATCAAACAAAATAATGATGGTTATAATGTGAGTTCAAAGGCTGCTTATTCATTTAATAAAATAATGGTTGATCCTGATAATCCCGATCGGATAAGTATTACCAGCGATTTTATGCAAACATCTTTAAATGGTGGGAAGTCATGGTTGGGTAACAACGGCCAGAAACGAAAATACTTTGTTAATATGTTTGGTGATTTTCGTTGCATGTGGGTTAATCCGAAGGATGGAAATCATATGATGATTGGAAGTGACGGAGGATTATATATTACCTGGGATGGTGGATTGCATATGAAGCATTTTTATAACATCCCGCTGGGAGAAATTTATAATGTTGAGTATGATGATGCCTTTCCTTATAACATTTATATGGGATTACAGGATCATGAAGCATGGAAAGCTCCTGTTAATAGCTGGTCGGGAAGAATTGGATCAGAAGATTGGAGTTTGTACGGAATGTGGGATGGAATGTATACTTGTGTTGATCATACAGACAATCGCTGGGTGTATATTACAACCCAGTTTGGTGGCCATCAGCGGGTGGATCAGTTATTGGGTAAAAGAGTGAATATCGAACCCAAAGCAGAAAAAAATGAAGCTCCTTACCGATTTCCATGGACACCCCCAATCATGATTTCTCCGCACAATGAAGACGTTTTGTATACCGGGGGACAATATCTTTTCATGTCGAAAAATAAAGGCGACCATTGGAAAAAAATTAGTCCTGACCTCACAACCAATGATGCAAAAAAAATAGCAGGGAAAGGTCATATGATGTATTGCAGCATCACATCCATATCAGAATCGCCCATTAAATCTGGAGTTATCTGGGTGGGCACAGACGATGGCAGGGTTCATCTTACTAAAAATCAAGGCAAAGATTGGATTGAAATGACCCAAAAAATTAATGATCTGGGAGGTAACGAAGATTACTGGGTGAGTCGGGTTGTTGCGTCCATGCATGATCCGGCTGTAGCCTATGTATGTAAAAGTGGATACCGAAATGATGATTTTAAACCACTTATATTTAAAACAGATGATTACGGAAAGTCATGGGAAAAAATTACGAATGGTATTTCTATGGTACCCGTGAATGTGGTTTGTGAAGATCCGTTAAATGCTGACTTGCTTTATGTAGGTAATGATGAAGGCGTTTTTGTTTCTTTCAATCAAGGCCATGATTGGATTCCTTTTAATTTTAATATGCCAAAAGTGCCTGTTAAAGATTTGAAAATTAACCCCAAAGAATTGGATTTGATTGTAGGTACTTATGGAAGAGGTGCATATGTTACAGATATATCCTTGCTAAATCAACTAAATGACCAAGCTTTAAGTGCTGATGCACATTTGTTTGATGTTGAAGCAAAACCGATTACGAACTATTCGGAAAGAGCCATGTGGGGAAATTATGAGTTGAGTGGCGACAGCCATCTGGCAACGCCTAATGAAACCAATGGTTTTAAAGTTTACAGCTATTTTAAAAATGTACCTAATGAAAATTCAAAAATTCAACTCATTGGAAGCCATGATGAGGTGATTGAAGAGCAAACTTTTAATAAAAATAAAGGTTTGCAACTCAATTATTTTGAGACTAGAAATTTAAGCCCCGGGAGCTATTTAATTCGATTGTTGTATGATAATAAGAAAATTGAAAAAATGGCTGAAGTTACTGAAACAGCAGATGCTCCTATTGGGAAAATATAAGATTCAATAAAAGAAATACAAGCATTTGTTTTAATAATTATCAGGTTCATATTTGGGATGTGTGCGAAAATCTAATTAGATTCGTTTCATAATCGCATCATTGCAGATTGTTAAATCACGAAGCATAGACGTTTCGTGATTTTTCATTTTAACCTCTGTTTTATCTGTTTTTCTTAGATCGGGGATGGAATTCCTCAATGGCTCTTTTTAGGTAGCTTCTGTCGAGGTGAGTGTATATTTCGGTTGTCGTAATCGATTCGTGGCCTAACATCTCCTGAACGGCCCTTAAATCAGCTCCCTTCTCTACCAAATGTGAAGCAAATGAATGTCGTAAAGTATGAGGACTGATGTTTTTTCTGAAACCGCATTCTTCAACCTGTTTCTTAATGATCAGAAAAATCATAACCCTGGATAGTTTACGTCCTCGCTTGTTTAAAAAAACAACATCTTCTTCACCACTTTGAACCTTTATTTGATTTCGGAAATTATCGAGGTATAGCTGGATTTGTTGAATGGCCTCTTTCCCGATAGGAGTGAGACGTTCTTTGTTTCCTTTGCCCACAACTTTTATGTAGCCTTGCTTGAAATACAGATTTGAAATTTTTAGATCGATGAGTTCGGTTACCCGAAGTCCACAACTATAAAGTGTTTCTAATATGGCTTTGTTTCTTTGTCCGTTTTCTGTGCTCAGGTCAATGCTATGAATCAGTTTATCTACTTCATCAATGGATAAGGTGTCGGGTAATTTTCGTCCAATCCGAGGAGATTCTAATAATTCTGTAGGGTTTTTATTGATGATTTCTTCCATCAATAAATATTTATAAAAGGCTTTTATCCCTGAAATTACTCGCGTTTGGGTTCCAGTACTGGCACCATTTTCACTGAGCCATTTTATAAAATCTCGGAGTTGCTGATAAGTTACGTTTGGGGGCGAAACTTCAATGTTTGATTGTTCGAAAAAGCTTGCTAATTTTTCAACATCTGCCGAATAGGCGGCAATGGAGTTTTTTGATAAAGATTTTTCGAGTGACAGGAATGATCTAAATCCTTTTAAATGCAAGTCCCAATTCATTCAACAAAGATAGAATATTCGAATGAATTGGGATGAATTGCTTTTAGCTTATAAAGCCGTCTTCAACTTTCATGGCAGCCTCAATAAGTTCCTCGGTGGTGATGGCCGGGCTGTTCATATTTGTTTTGATGTCCTCTAAATACTGATGTAATTTTTCAGTGTTTTTTTCCTTGATGATCTCAAGTAAAATACCCAACTGATCTTTGATTTTTTCCAACTGAAAAGAACTGTGTGGGCCAAAAAGAATTTCAGAAATCAGGAAGTTATCCTCTGATAATAGGCCTTCGGCAATGTTCAGATGATGCTTAAAAGTGGTTCCGGGAGCATCTTGTTTTCTCATGCATGCTGCAAATACCAAAGTAGAAGAAAATGGAACGGCCAGTGAGTAAGCAATCGTTTGATCGTGACCTACAAAGGTATATTCATGAATGCTTAAACCCAATGATTGGAAAAATGACCTGAAAAATTCTTTTCCTTCTTCATCAGATTCTTCGATGATGATGGCGTGTTGATTGCTTAAATCCTGCAAGCTTGCAAAGGTTGGACCGAACATTGGATGCGTTGAAACAAACCTAAAACCACTGCTTTTGTAGTAATGTCGTAATCCGTTTTTTACCGAAGCAATATCTGAAATGATGCAATTGCGGGATAAATAAGGTATGACTTCATCAAAGGCGGCTATGGTGTTTTTTAAATCCACCGCATTGATCATTAATTCCGGATCAAAATCAACTACCTGTTCAAAGTGTGTCAACCTCTGTGTGTTAAAAACATATTTAAGTTTATTGATGTCTTTATCAAAAATCGCAACATCATGTTGCAGGCAAAGTGCGTCGGATAACCAGATGCCCATTTTGCCGGCACCTAAAATTAAAATTCTCATGGTCAATTGATTTATTGGTTTTTTAAATGTTTTGATTTATTCATGATTCGTTCCTGATGCATCACGGATTCTTCATGAATGGATTTGAATATTTTTTCGCTAAACTCTCGGCTTAAGCCGTTAATTCCAGCCTGTTTTGCCCTTCGATCCATGATTTCTGTATATCTGTTTGGCTGAAAAATGGTCACTTCATTTTCACTTTTATAGCGACCGATGTCCTGAGATACTTGCATTCTTTTACCCAGTATGTCAAGCATGCTGATGTCGAGTTTGTCGATTTCAGCTCTTAAATCTTCCAGATCATAATTTATTTTTGTGTTGTTGTTTGTACTTCTGACTACCAACTCATCAAATATGTTCTGAAGCCCATTGGGCGTTAATTGCTGATTTGCATCACTCCAGGCATTGTCAGGATCAATATGGGTCTCAATCATCAATCCGTCAAAGTTTAAATCCATGGATTGTTGAGAAACTTCTAAAATGAGATCTCTTTTACCTGAAATGTGACTAGGGTCTGCAATAATCTCAATCTCGGGGATTCGCCTTTTTAGATCAATGGGTATTTGCCAATTGGGTTCATTACGATATTTGGCTTTGTTAAAGGTTGAAAATCCCCGGTGGATGGCAGCAATTTTTTTGATGCCGGACCTGTTGATTCGTTCGATGGCTCCAATCCATAGATCAAGGTCGGGGTTTACAGGATTTTTGATTAAAACAGGAATATCAACACCACGCAATGCTTCGGCAATTTCTTGAACAGCAAAGGGATTGGCTGTGGTTCTGGCACCGATCCAAAGCATGTCTAAGCCGTATTTTAAAGCTTCGTAAACATGGACGGCTGTGGCTACTTCTGTTCCAGTCAGCATCCCGGTTTCTGCCTTCACTTTTTTCATCCAGGGTAGTCCCTTAATTCCTACTCCCTCAAACGAGCCTGGTCGCGTTCTGGGTTTCCAAATGCCTGCTCTGAATATTTTTACTCCCATTTCTGACAGGGATCGCGCAGTTGAGAGGGTTTGTTCTTCAGTTTCAGCACTGCATGGACCTGCTATGATTAAAGGCCTTTGCAATTCAAGTTTGCTATTTTTAATTGTTTCGATTTCAATAATTGGGTTCATGGTGTATTTAATTTGATAAGATTCGTGATTTTGCGACTAATAGTTTTTCCTGTGCATTGCTCAAAGAGATTCGAATGTATTTTTGACCTTGCTCTCCGAAGATAAATCCCGGTGTGATAAACACGCCGGACTTATTAAGTAAGTTTTCAGAGAAAGCTTCAGAGCTGTCAAATCCTTCGGGAATTTTGGCCCATACAAACATTCCAACCTGCTTTTTTTGATAATCGCATTTAAGATGATCAAGAATTTGATGGGCAATTTTCTGTCGGCAACTGTATTCTTTGTTCAGATTTGTGTACCATTCTTCCGAGCTTTCAAGGGCTGATACTGCAGCTTTTTGAAGGGGTTTGAAAATACCCGAGTCGGCATTGCTTTTAATCTTTAAAATATGCTGGATGAATGTTTCATTGGATGCCAGCATTCCCATTCTCCATCCGGCCATATTGTGCGATTTGCTTAAAGAGTTTAATTCAATGGCAATCTCTTTTGCTCCCGGAATCTCTAAGATGCTTTTTGGTTTATCGTTTAGTATGAAACTGTAGGGGTTGTCGTTGCATAAAACAATGTCATTTTCTTTGGCAAAATTTAGAAGATTGATAAAATCAGAGGTGTCAATTTGTGCCCCGGTAGGCATGTTGGGGTAGTTGATCCACATTAATTTAACTTTGCTGAGATCTTCCGATTTAAGTTTTTTAAGATCAGGAAGCCAGTTTAAATGACTCTCAAGTTTGTAGGTACGTGGAGTGGCACCAATCATTTTACTTACGGCTGCATAAGTTGGGTATCCCGGATCGGGAATTAAAACCTGATCGCCCGGATTTAAAAATGCCAGTGAAATATGCAGGATTCCTTCTTTGGAACCAATCAAAGGCAAGATTTCTTTTTCAGGGTTTAGCTTAACATTGAATTTGTTTTTATACCAGGAGGTATAAGCATTTCTAAGCTCATCAATTCCTTTATAAGGTTGATAGCCATGCGCATCGGGTTTGGAAATTTCTTTTTCTAAAGTACTTATTGTTAATTCGGATGGCAATAAATCAGGATTTCCAATTCCCAGATTTATAATGTCTTCACCCATTTCATTCCGTTTTACAATCTCTCTTAATTTTGTGGAGAAGTAGTATTCGTTGGTTATTTTAACCCTTTCAGCAGGTTGAATCATAATATTGTTTTTTTAATTTAGGGAACTTATTTGTTGGTGTTCAATGGGGTTGATTGCAGCTGGGTATTCACCCAGTATTCTTAAATCTTCAACGTATTTACCAATGCTTTGCACTGCACGGGTGTATTGATCATTTTTATCAAAAACCATGTCGATATAAAATAAGTAGGTCCATTCCTGACCCACAAGTGGTAGAGATTGGATTTTTGTCAGACTGATATCAAATGCAGCCAAAACAGTTAGTAATTGTGCCAGACTGCCCGATCGGTGAGATAAGGTCACAACCCAAGAAGCTTTGTTTACTTCATCACTGTTTGCCAAATGTTTTTCATCTTCATCAATATTGCTCACAACCAGAAAGCGTGTGAAGTTTCTTTTGTTGGTTTCAATTCCTCGTGCCAAAAGATCCAATCCAAAGTTTTGAGCCGCAATTTCATTGGAGATGGCACCTCTTCCTTCAATTTGATCACGACTGATCTCATAAGCGCTGAAGGCAGTATCATCACTATTAATGAGTTTTATGTGGGGATATTTGCTGAAGAAAGCTTTGCACTGTTGCAAAGCCATAGGGTGGGAGTGAACTTCCTTTAAATCTTCTATTTTTTGACCGGCTAAGGCCATTAAGCTGTGTTTTACACGCAGTTTGTATTCTGCTTTGATCGATAGATTTGATTCACGGAGTAAGGTGTAATTTCCAAGGATACTTCCAACTAAAGTGTTTTCGATGGCTACAATCCCAAGGTCTGCTTCAGATGAATGAATGGAATCGAATAATCCGTCAAAGGTCATGCATGGAATTACTTCAATTTCCTCATCTTTAAAATATTGCCTGGCTACAATCTCATGAAATGAATTGTAATATCCTTGTATTGCTATTTTTTTCATTATTATTTATTGTTTGAATTGATTGTAAAAAAAAATCCGCCTGTGAAAGCGGATTTAATATTTTGATATTTAGTCATTATAGTATCACCGCTTCATCCTGTTAGAATAACCGTAGAAATAAAAATAAAAACCAAAAGATGTATTAAAGTTTCTCATGTTGTATGTCAAAAAAAAAGGTCCCATCTGCTAAGATGGGACCTGATATTATTTAATTTCTTAATGCTATATACAAATTCCCATCTATCCTTTCAGATAAAAATAAAAAAAGAAATAAGTATATAATTTGTTTTTCATGCTTTTGTTATGTGGCGACAAATGTAAGGCGTTTTATTCTGGAAATGCAAATATTTCCGGAATTTATTTTATTAAAATTTTTGTTTTATGATTATGTTGCAGTTATTCAGGGTTTTGTGCTATTGCTTCCTGGCCGTATAATCCAAATAATTATTGATCGGATTTTCCGCAGTCGTGTTTTTTGATAAGATCCAATCGGCAGTTGGTTGCATATATGAAATTGAGGTGTTGTATGGCTCAGGATCATATTGGGCAAATTTTGAATTTGGCTGGGTGTAAAGATAATCAGTGGTTAAAACTTTATAAATGGTATTTGCTTCAATGGGGGTTCCATCCAGCAATTTATAACCACCTAAAGTCGTCATGCCACCAACAATTAAATTGCCGATACAATCGATAACCTGGTCACCTGTTAATTCAACTTCATAAAGGGTATTGCTAAAAGGTAAAACACCCACTATGGTTGCAAGAGTTATTTCTCCTGTTACAATATCTTGCCTGATACCACCAGCATTGGTCATTGATATTTGAGCTTGCGGATAGGCAGCCAACCACGAGTCGGTAATCATATTGTGCATTGCAGGTGAATTTTCATTGATTTGTTCAGAACAGTAGCCAATCACTACCTCCAAATCTTCACGGACTTTGGATTTCCATTTATCCACAATAACTTTTATTTTGTTATTTGCTGTACTTGGTGGGTTAGTTACTGTTTCAGAAGATATTATCTTTGATTGTTTATTGGTTTTATTATATTGAATGACAAGCTTACCATAACTTCTCATATTTGATCCTACTTCAATTAGGGCTACCCTTTCAACGGTTTTTGAAACATAACGATGCGTATGGCCACCTGTAATAACGTTTACCCCTAATGAATGAGCTACAGTTGCCAAATTGGTCATTTCAGATTCACCAATATGACCTACAACAATAATTACTTCAGCTCCCAAATCTTTTACAACTGGTACATATTCAACAATAGCATCTTCGTATGGGATGAAGTCATAATCTTTTACAGCTACTGGTAATGTTAGTGATGGCGTATTTATATTGGCTAAACCAATTAAGGCTACTTTTATTCCTCCGGCATTTTCAATTTTATATGGAGAGGCAAAAGAAGGAATTTCACCATTGCTTTTTTGACGAATGTTGGAGGCAAGCATTGGGAAATTAAGACGTTGTTTGTTTAATTCCAAGCCTTCAACTTTAAAATCAAATTCGTGGTTGCCAACAGCTACCGCATCATATTCCATGGCATTCATTACTTCAACCATCGATTCTCCCTGGAACCAGGTTGAAATGGCAGGTCCTGTCCACATATCACCGCCGCTAATAATTAAAAACGAATCTGCTCCATTGTATCCTTCTTTGGTTTCCCACATATTATAAAGTCCTGCAGCCCCTCCAAAGGTATCATCAGCTTCCATCCAACCATGTTCGTCGTTGGTGTATAGTAGAACCAAACTTGTTTTTTCTTCTTCTGTTGGAGGTGTGGTTGAATTGTCATTATTCGTTTCTGTTTTTTTGGTACAGGAAACCTGAAGCATTAAAATGAAAGTAAGAAAAAAATATAGGATTCGTTTCATGAGATCAATAATTCTAATTGTTTAAAAGCTGTTATAAAATTAGCAAATTATAGTTTGAATAAGCAAAAAAAATGCCACCCATAAGGGTGGCATTTTTTCAAAATTTAAGTCATTTTTAGAAGTTAACACGAAGAGCGAAGTTCATATTGCGACCCCAACCCCAGAAACCAGCGAAGTTTTCTTTGTCGTGTGCATAATTTCCAGCAGAATTACGTTGTACGTTATCCCAACCTTCAACTACATATTCAGCATCAAATAAGTTGTTAACATTGCAACTTGCATAAGCATCAAGTCCTGCAAAATCAAATGCAAATCCAATTCTTAAATCAACTGTTGCGTATGAAGGAATTTGCCATGAGTTAACACCTTCGTCAGATGGATTTTGTTTGTCAGTAAGGTTATACTTAGAATATAGTTGATCATAGTATAAAACGTTTAATCCTAAATCAACTTGTTTGGTAACATCCCATTTTAAGGCAACACCCAATTGAGTTTGTGGTGCATCAACAACTTTTGTATCTGCAGTATAAAGAGTAGAAGTACCAATGGTTTGGTAATCTTCATCATAAAGTTCTACCTCTACATTGTCAGGGTAGTACCATTTTCCAATAGAAGCCTGGAAGGCAACTCTAAAGCTTTTGCTTAAGTTTGCGCTTAATTCAGCCTCTAAACCGTAGTGTACTTCATTTAATCCTTGGAAATAAACATAAGAACCTACACCAGTTGATGGGTCAACAAAATAGTCATCTAACCAACGATCTTTCCAGCTTGTATAATAAGCGTTTACTCTGGCAGTAACATTACGGCTGTTGTATCCATAACCTAATTCTCCGGCCAATACTTTCTCTGGTCCGTAATTTTCGTTTACATCATTTTGGTAATTGATAAATACCGCATCGAAGAAAGGTGCACGAGAGTAATATCCAGCATTTACAAAGAAGTTATTGTTGTCATCAACATTGTAGTTAAATCCTGTTTTTAAGTTATATCCAATTTGTGTTTCGGTAGTACTTTCTTCACCAGCATAATCTCTTTCGTAAGGAGTTACTCTGTCATCATAGTTGAAATAGTCAACTCTTCTGTACCAAGTATTAGAAGCTGAGGCAGCTACGAAAGAAGAGAAGTTGTCTTTGGAGTACTCTAACTGAGCGAATGCTCCGGAATAAGATACAAAACCATCATTATAATAATCAATTTTGTCACCTACCTGAGCAAATGAGTTACCACTTTTGTACCCTCTGTAAGAGTCATCCCAGTGAGAAGCACCTAAAAGATCTCTTACTTCACGATAGTGAATTCCTTTGTATTTTCGGAAGTCAACACCAGCAATTAATTGAAGATTTTCTGATAATTCGTGATTCAAAGTTGAAAGAATACCCATCCAGTTGTGACTGTTAACTGAGTTTCTTAAAATTTGTTCAGCTCCATCTTCACCGTTTGCAACATTGGCATCAACTGATTGATTCCAGTCGTACCATCCGGTAGCGGTTTTGTTTACATTGTATTTGTAGAATCCTTGTCCTAAAATACCAGATCCACCACCTCTACCAAAACTAAGGTATGCAGAAGTTGATAAGAATGATTTTTCAGAAATATCCCAGTACCAGTTCAAAGCCATTTGTGGTTTGTGATAGTAATTGGTTTTTTCTAAAAGTCTTTTTCCATCTAAATAGCCCCAACCAGAATTGTAAGTATTTCCGTACTGCTCATATTTGTCATAGCTTAAAGCATGGTATTCATCAGTTACACGTTGTCCGTGTTTTTGAGGAGCACCAATGGCTGTGAAAACCAATGAATGGTCGTCATTAATTTGTTTGCTTACAGAAAGGAAATAACTCCAGGCATCAATCCAGGTAGCATCTACGTATCCTTCACCTTCGGTTCTGGAACCGATGAATGAAATGGCCCAACCACCATCTAAAAGACCAGTGTTTAATCCAAGTTTAGTTTTTTTCATTCCGTAATCAGACATTGAAGCAGAAAGGAATCCACCTTTTTTGGCATCCGTTGTACGGGTAATAATATTCAAAGTACCACCAACAGAGTTGATTGCTAATTTTGAAGCACCTAAACCTCTTTGTACTTGCATGGTTCTTGTACCATCAGATAAACCAGCCCAGTTTGACCAATATACCCAACCGTTTTCCATGTCGTTTACTGGAATACCGTTGATCATTACCGCAACATTTCTTTGGTCGAAACCACGAACGTTGATACGAGAATCACCATAACCACCACCACTCTTCGTAGCATAAACACCAGGGGTCATTTTCATGATTTCTGGAAATTCCTGGTTACCCAATTCTCTTTCGATAACTTCTGCTGGCACAGATGTTACAGCAACCGGAGTTTTACGTGTAACAGCAACGTCAGCAAAAACGCTAATTTCATTCAAGCCAATAGCATTTGATTCAAGTTCAATGGTTCCTAAATCAGTAGTTCCACTACCAACAGTTACTGAAATTTCTTTTGGTTCATAACCAACGAATGAAACAATCACTGTGTAATCTCCAGCTGGAGCATTAAATTGGAAGCTACCATCAAGATCGGCTGTAGTACCAATAGTGGTTCCATCCAAATAAACTGTAGTACCAATCAAACTTTCACCATTGCCAGCATCTATTACCACACCCTTGATAACACCTTGGGCGAAAGTTGCTGCAGAGAAGAATATTAGCACTGCGATTAATAATAGTTTGTGAGTTTTTTTCATAATACACTTTTTAATTTTAGTTTCGATTTTTTGTAGTTTCTTGAACCTTTAAAATTATGTAAATATTATCGCCTGTTTGCTATTAAATTATTAACATTTATTAACGTTTTAGTTACAAACTTATTAAAGGCCTGATAGTTAATTCATAATACTTCGTAAATTGTTAATAAAAATAGACGTAGTTAAAACTGAAGCTTTAAATTTACGTTGAAAGTGCGCCCAAAGCCCCAATATCCTTGGAATGCTGATAAATTGTGTGTGTCTCCATCTTCTCCTCTTAAAATATATTTCTGATCAAATAAGTTAAAACAGCTAAGCCCTGTAAATACATTATAATCAGATATTTTAAAAGTGTACCCAAGGTGTAAATCTACTAAAGCATAAGACGGAAGTTTAAATGACTGTTCACGATCATCCCTTTTGTTGCGTGAAGTAGGGTCAAAATCGGCATATAATCGATCATTATATGTATAATTAAAACTGAAGTCAAAAACCTTCAAAAGCTTACTTTTTATAAAAACTCCTAACTGAGTTTGGGGTGCATCTCCAACAAAAAGACCATTTGCATAAACTTCAGTGGTGTCTATAACAACGTTGTTTTCGTTGTACAATTCAGCCACCACATCATTTTTCCATTTCCAATCACCAAAAGATGCCATGATGCCGATTGACAATTGATCGCTTACTATTCTTTCAAATTCCATTTCTACACCTTTATGAATGGCATCCAAACCTCTCACCAATGCTCGGGTTTGTGATTGATCTTCCAGAAGGATGTATTCTTTGGATAAAAAAGAAATGTCTTGCCAATTTGTATAGTAAGCATTTATGCTAAATTGTTGGTTTGCATTTCTAAAACCATAACCCAATTCAATCGAATAAATGTTTTCATTATTTATGTTTAATGATGGGGTGTTTGTCCAGTTACCAAAAATAAACTTGAAATATGGAGCTTTTGAATAGTAGGCTGAGTTTAGGTAAATTTTGTTTTGTTCGTTGAGATAGTAATTGATTCCGGCTTTTAGATCAAACCCTAATTTCCCAATACTCTCACTTTTTATGTCTTTTACATAATTATATCGATCTTCGCGCTGATAGTTCGTATATGAGATGCTTGAAGCCAAAAAAGCATTTAGTTTTTCATGACTGAACTCCAGTTGGCTAAATAGGTTGCTAAAGTTGATGATGGATCCATTATCAACCTTGGTAATATCTCCAACTTTCTTGATTTGATCTCTTCCCGCTACTCCGTCGATTGCCCAGGCGTAATCATCGATCCAAAAATCTCCTCCTAGCAAATCTCTGACTTTTTCTTGTAGTTTCGATTTAAAATATCGTTGATGAAATCCAGCAATTAGCTTAAAATTATCATTTATTTGATAGTCGAAATTTGTGAGTATTCCAGTCCAAACATGGCTCGCCAAAAAATCGGTTTGTATGATGTTTGAATGTTTGTTTACAATTGTTCCATCATTCAAAGTATAATTTGATTGATTGTTGGAATTGAAACTGTATATTCCATCCCAGTCTATTTGTTGACTTTGATTTCTGAATGAGAATATAGAGGGTCCATAGTTGAAGGATTCTGCCCATTTTCCGCCACCATATCCATAAGAAAGATATGCAGAACTTGCCAAAAACATTTTATCATTGATCTTCCAATAATGATTAAGATTCGCTTGTGGTTTGTGATAAAAGTTCTCAGAGATGTTATTAAGCTGACCATTATAGCTTCCCCAATCTTTATTAAATTTTACACCAAATTCCTGAATTTCATCATTGTTAAGTAGCTGGTTTCGTTGACCGTGTTTTTCGGGAGCACCCAAGAGGGTGAACGTTATTTTGTGATTTTTGTTAAATTGTTTACTTGCAGATAAAAAATAGGCCCAGGCATCAACATAAGTTGCATCAACGTAACCAGGCCCTGAAGTATGAGAACCCAAAAAAGTGAGCGCCCAACCATTTTTTAAAATTCCGGTAGATAATCTCAGGGTGCTTTTTTTATTACCGTAACTGCTCATGGAGTGAATAAAAGCACCACCCTTTTCAGCCTCCGTTGATTTTGTAATAATGTTAATGGTTCCTCCTACCGAGTTGAGAGCCACTTTTGATGCACCAATCCCTTTTTGTACCTGGATCATTTCGGTGGCTTCTGCAAGCCCAATCCAATTGTTCCAATAAACAAGCCCGTTTTCAACACTACTGATTGGAACTCCATTCAAAAGTAATGCAATATTTTCCTGTTTGAATCCTCTAAGACTAACTTTGGCATCGCCACTGCCTCCACCGGTTCGGGTTGCATAGATGCCCGGAACTTTTTTCATAATCTCCGGATAAGCCTGGTCTCCAAGCTCTTTTTCAATCAAAGCAGATTGTATATTTGTGACAGAAACAGGGCTGTTATCATCTGTAACAATTGAAGATATAATGTTTACTTCAACCAAATCAATGGAGTTGGCTTTTAGGGTAATGATGCCTAAGTCAACTTCTGATTGGTCTTGATGATTTATGTCAATTGTTTGATTTTTAAATCCAATGGCACTGATCATTAAACTCTGAGCAGAGCTTGGGATTTTAAGATTGAAATTTCCTGAGAAATCTGTAACTGTACCCGTTGATCTGTCACGGGTTAAATAAACATTAGCACCAACAATGCCATCCGATAGATCGCTGCTTATTACTTTGCCTTTGATGATAAATTGTGGAAATAAAACTGTTGATGACAAAGCAAAAATTAATACCAAAAAATACTTTAATACACTTCTTTTCATTTTTCAATAAATTATAATTCAAAAAAAAACCCGAAATAATTATCGGGGTCTTGAATTATCATTTACTGAATTCATAAATCTATTACCTCCATAGAGGCACAGAAGTGTGAAATCAACAATTTATGATAATTTTCTTCTTTCATCCAGACTTTACTGTCGGCACCTGAATTTCACAGGTTCAATTCCGAAATTTTCGGAAGTCGCGGACTTTAACCGCCGGTCGGGAATTCTTACATAAAAATGCAAGTCACCCTGCCCCGAAGAAATTATTCGATGCAAAATTAGTCATAAAATGTTTGAATTTACATTTGGGGCTTATTTAGAATTAATTTAGAAAATATGGAGTAATTAGTCTTTAGATTAGCCTTTTAATTAACCGAAGATTGTGAGTATAGGATTGGGATTCAGTGTTGTAGATACCTTGATGATCGATGGAGTCGATTCTAACGCAACCCGAAGCATGGATGATTTTATGGTCAGGTAGCATGATACCAACATGTGTAATTTCTCCTTCTTCATTGTCGAAAAAGCATAAATCGGCTGCCGTTGCTTCTGAAATCATGTTAATGGTTTCTCCTTGAGTAGCCTGCTGTGAAGCATCCCTTAATAATTTTATACCTGATAGATAATAAGTCATTTGAACAAATCCTGAACAATCAATGCCAAACGGACTTTTTCCACCCCATAAATAAGGGGTGTGATGATACATTAATGCATTTTCGATGATGGTGCTTTTGTTAGTAGTTGTATTGGATGGAGTCAACTCTCCACCAAAGCTATATTCTTGCTGATTTAAAAAGTAAGGGGTGTTTTGCTTTTCGTAAATATTACTTCCTAAGAGTACTGGGAAAATGGTGTTTTTAGTGATGCTATTTATGACCTGAACAAGATATGTTGAAACAAAGTAAGGATGGGTTGATAAGTGTTTAAATTCCTGGTCAGAAAGAGTTGAATGTTGTTTTGAATCGATCCAACCTTCGTAATTATCGTTCGAGATCCTAATGTTAACCCAATTATCATTGGTTTCTAAAACTTTATAAGTTTCACCGAATAATAATTGGGTCACCATTTCAGAACGATGATTTGCATCTTTTCTGACAGGAATCAAACTTTGTTCACAAATTCCAAAACTCATAATAATGTTTTAAAATGAGTTTTAAAATTAATAAAATAAAATGGATCAGCGTTTTATTGTTTCCAAATCTAACTTCGCCAATTTTTTATTAAGCTTATCCAAATCATTGTTTAAGAGTTCATTTAAGCTGTTCATGTGAATTTTTAATTCATTAGAGAGCTCATCATATACCAATAAATAACTTTCGGTTGGTTTTCCATCGCCATCTTCCAAATGTCGTCTTAATCCAGTCAAACGGTCATTTAATCTGATCGGGAAGGCAATCTTGTCTTTCGGACTTTGGTTTTTAAGTTGGTATAATTTATCAGCAACTGCTGTTAGATCAATGAGAAATTGATTAGCAGATTTGTGTAAGCTTTTATTTGTTGACCTTTCTAATCGATCAGCAATTTCACCTTTTAGTTTTCGATAAAGTATGATGCTTTCATTGGCCTGGCTTTCGCAAGCTCTTATTTTGATGGCTAAATCAAATTGTGCCTTTAGGTCATTAACCGTAACATCTGTTAATCGAGGGTCTTTTTCGACCTCAAAATTTTGAGTTTGAACATTGCCATCGACTGTAAGCTTTACTGAATATTCTCCAGGAGGGGCCCAGGGTCCTCTTCTTGGATTTCCACCTTCTAAAATAATATTTGGAAAGGAAGTTGCACCTTCATATCTAAGATTCCAAATGATTCGTTGCATTCCTGCTTCTTTATATTTTTTATTGAGAAGGTTTACAACAAAATCACCATTTTTATTCAGTATGTCTAGTTTAACAGAAACATTATTATTGCTTAAATAGAAATCAATGGCAGCTGGATATGCACGCCTTATCGCATTTGCAGGCTTAAATAAATGCATGGGCTTATGGGTGAAATCAGCAGGTGATAGCTGTCTCAGAATATCCATGTTTTCCATTTTCCAGAAGGAGCGACCATGTGTGGCTATCACCAATTCGTTTTGCTTCACAGCTATACCCATTACTGGGGTTATGGGTAAGTTATTTGATAAGCTTTGCCAGTTATTTCCTCCGTTGAATGAAATGTAAACACCTTTCTCTGATCCAAGGAAAACCAATCCTTCTTTTTCGGTATCCTCAAAAATGGAATGTCCAAAGTCGTTTTCTTTAATTCCATCAATAATTTTAATCCAGTTTTTTCCAAAATCAACTGTTTTGAAAACGTAAGCGCTTCTGTCATTCATTTCATATCGTTTTGCAGTAGCGTAGGCTGTTGCCGGATTATGAGGTGAAGATTCAATAGAACACACTTTACTGTTGATAGGCAAATCTGCAGGAGTTACATTCTTCCAAGTTTTTCCTCCATCTTGTGTTAAATGAATTAAACCATCATCTGAACCCACCCAAATGGTATTGGCATCGTGTGCTGAGGGTTCAACAGAGTAAATGGTTGCATAAATTTCAGGACCATCTTGATCAAATACGATCGGTCCTCCTGAATTTCCCATTGTTTCAATGTCAGCCCTTGTCAAATCCGGACTGATTTTTTCCCAGTTCTGACCTTCGTTTGTTGATTTCCATAAATGTTGTGATCCAACATAAAGTGCATCGGGTTCAAGTGGGTTTACTACTATGGGGTAATTCCAATTCCATCTTTCAGGCATCACTTCCGCAGCTTCACCCATTACAATTCTTGGGTAGGGTTGAATGTCGACTTTTAAACCATTATTTCGATCATAACGATCAAGTCGATTTGTCGCACCAGAGTAAAAAATATTAAGTTTTGTAGGATGCTGAACTACATAACCATTTTCTCCACCACCTGCAGGATACAACATTTCACCTGGTTCTAATCTCATGTTTCTAAGGAAACCTCCATCAGAGGGAACCACTGCCGTTGAGTTGTCTTGTTGACCTCCAGCCACATGATAAGGGAAATCGTTGGTTATACTCATTCTGTAGACCTGAGCAGTTGGATACCTCATATTCGACCAGGTTTGTCCACCATTAACTGAAACAACACCACCACCATCATGGCCCACAATCATTCGTTGAGGATTTTGTGGGTCAATCCAAATATCTTGGTGGTCGGCATGGTTATGAGGAAGGTATTTGAAAGATTTTCCACCATCTTCCGACTTGATTAATCTATAACTTAGAATGTAAACTACATCCCGATCTACCGGATCAGCTTGGATTCTGAGAAAATAGAAAGCACGCTGCCATAAATCTCTATGATTGTTAATTAAAGAGAATGTTTTACCTCCATCATCTGATCGGTACAATCCACCATTTTTAGCTTCAATATTTACATAAACTCTTTTAGAATCTGCTCCAGAAACAGTTACAGTGCTTTTCCCCCAAATACCTTCAGGTAACCCAGAATTTCTTGTAATCTCTTTCCAGCTATCTCCACCATCAACTGATTTGTATAAACCTGAACCTTTTCCACCACTCCATAATTTCCAGGGTTTTCGATAAACTTCCCAAAGTGTGGCATAAATAATATCCGGATTGTTGGGATCCAGAACTAAATCTACGGCTCCCGTTTTTTCATCTTTAAAAAGAATTTTTTTCCAGGATTTTCCACCATCGGTGGTCTTGAAAATACCGCGATCTTCATTTGATCCGAAGGTATGACCCAGTGCTGCAACATACACGCAATTGGGGTCATTGGGATGAATTCTAATTCTACTTATAACTTGTGTTTTTTCTAATCCAAGATGTTTCCAGCTCTTACCTCCGTCTAAAGAGCGATAAACGCCGTCACCTTGCAATACATTCTGGCGTAACTGAGCTTCTCCCATTCCAATATAAACGATATCGGGATTGGTTTGATCAACAGCTACAGCACCAACTGATGAACTGTTAATTTTTCCATCAGTCATAGGATTCCAACTTGTTCCCCCGTCAATGGTTTTCCATAAACCACCACCCGTGGCACCAAAATAATACTCAAAAGGCCTGATCGAACTGCCGGCAACAGCTATAGACCTGCCGCCTCTTTTATGACCAATATTTGTCCATTTAAGATTCTTAAGTAATCTGGAATCTACTTGATTGTTTTGAGTTTGTGCATAAAGGTTGTTGTTAATTGAAAAAAAAATGAGTGCGAAAATTACCACACTCATTTTTAGAATTAACTCAACTTTATTATTAACTGAAATTTCGGAATTTTCCATTTTTGGTATTCTTTTTATCTCTAATCAAAAATTATAGTATGAGATTAGATCTGTTTTTATTTAACTAATGATGCAGTAGCTTTTAGAAAAGCTTCTATTTCTTCAGGAGTGTTATAGTGCGAACCAGATAATCTAATTACACTTGAAACACCAAGTTGTTTTAACATGTCGGCAAAGAATGGATCATGACCTGGGGCATGAAGCCTCAATTGATTTTCTTTGTATTTTTCGCATGCATCGGCAGATTCATAACCATCAATATTAAAACTAACAAGTAATGATTGTTTTGAGAGATCATCACCCATTCCATAAATAGTTACATGGTCCATCTGATCTAAACCTGGGGTGTTCTCGGTTCCTTTTAAAAGAAGAGATAAAAGACCAACCACATGATGATTGATTTTTGTCATGGCAGTAATTACCAATTCTCTTCTGTCAGAAGAATCGTTGAATTTAGCACCTAACCAGCATAGATAGTCAACAACTGCAGACCAAGCTGCATAAGATTGATGCTCAACACCACCTAAATCCCAGCTGTTTTCTGGTTTAAAAATATATTTCCAATGAGGTAATTTTGCCATGCGATCAGATACGTGTGCATAACCACACCCTTTAATTCCAAAGTTTTTGTAAGGAGCCATCACATATGCATCAGCTCCAATAGCTTCTACATCAACCAATCCTGAGGGTGTATATTGAACACCATCAACCATAATGAATAAATCTGGTTTTATTTTTCTTGCTTCTTCTACAATTGTTTTAACATCATAAGCTTCACCGGTAACATTTGAAAGGTGTGTAACCACCAAAAAACAAGTGTCTTTATCGATTTTGCTTAAAATATTTGAAATTTTAACGTTACCTGTTTCCATATCAGGTTTAGCAATTCGTTCTTCTTTATTGTATTTTTCGGCAAATTGAGTAATGGCACTTCTTACCGATGCATGATCAAGACCAGTAGTAACAACATTGGTTCCCGGAACTGAATATAAAACGGCATCAGTTATTCTGTAAATGACATGACTACTACTCCAGCCAGGTACAGTTTGACCTGATTTGGCACCAAAAAAGGTCATTAAATCTGCGATTCCTTTTGCAGTAATTTCGTCAGAGTGATATGATCCTTCATTAAGCCTTCCTTGTTGGTCCGGAAGTGCAGTTTCCATGCCCATGGCTTCAACTACTCCTTTTGGTCGGCATGAGCCAGAGGCGGCATCAAAAAATATTCTTTTTCCTGTATATGGATCCCAATCAACATAAACAAATTTGCTTCTTATTTCATTTAATAGTTCAGTCGGGAATAATCCTTCAGTATTATATTTTCTCATTTTAATTAGTGTTTTAATATTTTTATAGGTTATTGCAAGATTCAATTTAACTTTTACTTTATTTTAGGTATAATCCATTTTGGAGAAGGGTTTTCCATATTTTCGTTTAACCCAGATCGATCTCCACTTCTTAGAAATTCTTTAAGACCATTTTTAAAATCCGCCGATTGCTTCATGGTTACATTCATTGCACTATGTGGGCCTCTTTTTACAGATACAAATTTTATATCCTTAAAATATGGAGCCAATTCAAGCGCATTTTCATATGGAGTACTTCTGTCCCATGTTCCTTGTATTAGTAGTGTAGGAATGTCTGATTCAAAATTCTGACGAAAATCATCTCCTAAATCACTATCCCAGCAGGGACAACCTTTGATGTATCCCCAACCAGTTTCAATAATTTGATTGGCAGGATCTGTTAAGTATTCTTCAAGTCTTTCCATGGTGATACCAGAACCACAATCCAGCATAAAATAACTTGCCGTTTTAAAATTGCGGCTTCTGTTATTGTATGATTGAACAAATTTTTTGGCTGCTTCGGTAAAGTCTCCGTTATAAAGTGTAATAATATCAGCAGGCCAGGCGGCTAGATTGTTAGAATAACCTCTGGCTAATTTTTTAGCAGAGCTCTCATCAAACAATACTTTTTGAGGCTTATTGGTTTTAGGATCGATAACTTCAACCGTTACTGGATTTGCTTTTAAACGACTTTGAATGGTTTTAACTGCTTCAATAAGACCACCTTCAGGAATTAATCCTTTTAATCCGGGTGCCTCCTCAGCTTCTTTAGCCATTCTTTTAAAAACATTCCAGGCATGACCGGGATGGTCATAAGTATGATCGGGCCCTTCTACTCCAGTTAAAATGGCACGTGCAATTAAATCAGGATACATTCTCATCATTACCATGCCCCAATGCGATCCAAAACTTCCGCCCATAATTGAGATTTTATCATAACCGAAAGCTTTACGTACGTCATTAACATCCTGAGCTGCTTCTAAAACAGTAAATCCTTTAAGATCTACTCCCAGTTCTTCCCAAACTTTTCTTTCTTCTTTTAGCAGTTTTTGATATTTAACAGTTGCCAATTCGTCATTATATGCAACATCAGGAGGCATGGCTTCTGTGGTTCTATCAATAGTAGTTGTAGGCTTTGAAGGACCAATTCCTCTTTGACTCACAACTACAACATCGGATACATCAAGTAAGTATTTAATTCTATTTTCGAAGTAGCCTGCTGTTTGCTCAAACCTTTTTTCCAAACCCTGAAAACTAGGGCCACCATATAATACGAAAACAGGAGGTGTTTTTGGATCTGCCTTTTCAGTTGCCTTAAATCGATATACGTCTAATGAAATAACATCGCTATCTTTTTTAGATCTGTTAAGAGGAACAAAAAAAGTAGCCCGTTCGGCATTATATAAACTACCATCTTCCAAAGAAATTCTTTCCGGAAAAATAAACATACTACCAGCTTTTGGTGCAGGTGCTTTTACAGTATGGAATGACATTTTCTGAGAAAAAGCCAAACTACTCATAACGAGTAATATTACAATAAGAAATAATTGTTTTCTCTTATACATAATTCTATAATATTTAGGTTAATTGATGCTTTTTTAACAACCTTCTGAGAATGAAACCTTAGAAGGTTGTTGTGAAAGTGTAAGTTACAATTCGGGTACTACCCATTTAAGTTTTGGAAGTTCCATCTCATCATCTAATCCTGAGCTGTCTCCACTTTCAGCAAATTTTAGTATTCCTTGTTTAAATTCTTCTGAATAGTCGTATGCAGCACGAATTGCACCATGTGGGCCACGAATTAACTTGACGAATTTTGAATTTTTAAAGTAAGGAAGTAATTCTGTTGCATTTTCATATGGTGTACTTCTATCCCATGTTCCCTGAACGATTAGGGTAGGAATATTTGTTTCGAAATTTGTTCGGAAATCATCTCCCAAATCACTATCCCAACAAGGACATCCATTGATATAACCCCATCCTGTTTGAAGGAGCTTGGTAGCAGGATCTGCTAAATGTTCTTTAAGTCTTTCAGCAGTAATTCCTGACCCGCAATCAAGCATATAGTAGCTTGCTGTTTTAAAACGACGTCCACTGTTTGTATATCTTCTAACAACTCGTTCAGCAGCCTTTGTAAAATCGCCATTATACATGGTAATAATGTCTGATGGCCAGGCTTCCAGTTTGTTTGAATAACCTCTTGAAAGCTGTTTTGCTGAATGGGCGTCAAATAAAACTTTTTGCATTTTATTTGTAACAGGATTTTTAATTTCTACTGTTACAGGGTTTTTTGTAAGTCTGTCTACAATGGTTTCAACGGCTTTGATAAGTCCGCCCTTAGGAATAAATCTCTTTAATTCTTTAGAATTCTCAGCCTCTTCTGCCATTCTCTTATATACATTCCAGGTATGACCAGGATGATCATAGGTGTGGTCAACGCCTTCCATGCCTCTTAATAGGGCACGTTCAATAATTTCGGGGTGCAGTCGCATTAAAGACATACCCCAGTGTGAACCGAAGCTGCCGCCCCATAGGGTAATTTTGTCGTATCCAAAAGCTTTTCTTACATCATTGATGTCTTCAGCTGCTTCCAAAACAGTGAAGCCTTTAAGATCTATCCCCAGATCTTCCCATACTTTTCTTTCTTTTGTAAGTATTTTTTGTAATTGTTCCACTGCTACTTTATCATTATAGGCAACATCTGGAGGTAATACTTCAGTTGTATTTTCAACAAGGGTTGTTGGTTTTGAAGGACCTATTCCACGTTGACTAACTACAACAACATCTGCAACATCAAGCATAAATTGCCACCTTTTCTCAAAAGTTCCCGGCACAGCTAATTGGTCTTCTAATCCCTGGAAACTTGGACCTCCGTGAAGATAAAAAATAGGAGGTGTATTGGGGTTTGCCTTTTCAGTTGCTTTAAAACGATAAACGTCTAATGAAATTACATCACTGTTCTCTTTCGATCGATTGAGGGGAACAAAGAATGTAGCTCTTTCGGCATTGAAAAATCCACCATCTTCTAATACAATTCTTTCAGGAAAGATAAACATGCTACCAGCTTCGGGTGCTGGTGCTTTGGTGGTGTGAAATGATGTTTTTTGTGCATTGGTTAAGGTGCTTATACAAAGTATTAGCACCATGACCAACAAGTTTTTTTTCTGATACATAATCCTGTTATTTAAAGTTTTTAAGTTTTTGCTTTCTTTATTTCATCAAGATAGCTGTATACCGTAACTTTTGACATTTGCATCAATTCAGCAACGGTATCAATTGATCCCTTGATTAAGAAAACGCCTTTTTCTTCCATAAATTCAATGAGCGATACTTTGCCAGCACGCTTAAGGCTTTTGATATCAACATTTCCAATAATTCGTTTAATTAAATCATTGGTTGTTTCAGTAACACTTTCATATCCTTCAGAAGGTTTTTCAACTTTCTTGGGAGCTGAAGTGGCAGTAAACTCATGGATAAATTTTTCTGTAATTTTTGCAATTGAGATGTCAAAATTTATACAAAGAGCCCCGATTACATAATTCTTTTCATCTCGAATTAGTACGGTTGAAGATTTAATGGCACGTCCATCTTTAGCTTTAGTCTGGTAATTTGATAAAAAATCATCCTTGAAGTCTTTGGATGAAAGTACAATGCTTAAGAGATGATCAAAAGGTTGGCCAATTTTTCGACCGGTTACATGTCCATTTGCAACAAAAACCACAGATTCTTGTGGTATTGATAGATCATGAATGATCACTTCACAATTTTTTCCGAAACTTGAAGCAATCATCTTGGCAACTGAAACGTAAGGTTTTAAAGAAGGTTTGATTATTAAACTTGGCATATGCTTTTGTTTTCTCAATACAAATATATAAAAAATTATACAAAGATTAGTAAAATGTAGAATAAATTATATTGTATTGATTGTTAATAAAAGAGAGAATTAATTTATAATTTGATTATGTATAGACAGAATAAAGATATTTTAAGGTGCTAAATTTATAGAAAATTTCGATAAATATAGAATAAATTATATGCAAATTTATTTGTTTTTTTAACTGAAATCCTTTAGTGTTAATACAATAGGTAATCATAGGTAGAAAAATTCATTTTATAATCATTAAAACTTTAACTTTAGTCTGTATTAAATAGTAATTTAAATAGTAGAATGAAAAGCCATTTGTTCAATTATAGGATGATGAGAAAAGCAATCATAATTCTTAAATCTCATCAGTCAAATATTATTAAAGGATTGTTGTTTCTTTTGTCTATTGTTCTTTTGGTGATTATATTTCCAAAAGAAGGTAAATTCAAATATGAGTTTCAAAAAGGCCGACCATGGATGCATCGTGATTTAATTGCCACTTATGATTTTGCGATTCTGAAGCCCGAGGCAGAGATAGAAGTTGAGCAAAAAAGATTATTGGAAAATGTTAAGCCATACTTTGTTTATGATGAGGATTTAACACTTGAAAAGCAAGATGAAATCTATGAATTATTTGAAACAAAATGGAATGAAAAGTATATAGACTCACCGATAAGCGAGTTAAAAAAGAATCGCAATTGGTTTACATGCAGTATGATTTATGATACCGTAATCACTGTTGGTGTCATCGAAAGTTTGAGCGAAATTGATAACCTAAATGTGAATAAAGGTTTAATCCTCATTAGAGGAAATCTTGCAGAAGAGATTGGTTTTAACGAGGTTTTTAGCATACAGTCAGCTTACGAATATTTGCGTATTGCAACCTCTCGTGATTCAACCATGGATATATCTTTATTGATGAATACCCTTGAGTCTTCGTTAATCAGAAATATAAAATTTGACAAGATTAAAACTGAAGAAGCACAACAGCAGGCTTTAATTAACCTTTCAAGAACAAGGGGAATGGTTCAAACCGGAGAACGTATTATCTCAAAAGGTGAGTTGGTTTCGGCTGAGAAATTTCAGATTCTGGAATCAATGAAAAAGGAATACGAAGAGCAGTTGGGTTCTTCAGCAACTTATTATATGATTGTGTTGGGGCAAATCATACTCATTACCATTTCAATGGTTGTTTTGCTGTTTTTCCTTTTGTATTTCAGAAACGAAATTTTTGAAAACAACATCCAAATCGCATTGATTTTGCTGGTCGTCATCATGATGGTTTTTATTACAAGTCTTGTGATTGAGTATAATGTTGGCTATTTGTATTTAGTACCCATTTGTATCATCCCACTTATTATCCGATCATTTTTTGATACCAGACCAGCGCTATATGTCCATATCATTACAATCATTATTATTGGGTTCTTGGTTCCCAATAGTTTCGAATTTGTTTTCCTACAGCTAATTGCAGGAATTGTGGCTATTATAAGCATTGTAAAATTGCAGCGAAGGGCTCAGTTTTTTTTAAGTTCTTTTATGATATTTCTTACCTATTCAGCAGTTTATTTTGGTTTAAGTTTGATACAAGAAGGAAGTTTGATGGGAATGGATTGGAAGGTTTTTATGCTTTTTGCAGGAAGTGCTATTTTAACCCTGTTTTCTTATCCTTTAATTTATTTATTTGAGAAAGTATTTGGTTTAATTACGGATGTAACTTTGATTGAATTATCAAATACGAATAATAATTTACTAAGAGAATTATCATCAAAAGCACCTGGAACCTTTCAACACTCCATGCAGGTAGCAAATTTAGCAGAAGAGATTTTGTTTGAAATTGGAGGAAATACACTTTTGGCCAGGACCGGGGCTTTATATCATGATATTGGAAAAATGGATACTCCTGTTTATTTTGTAGAAAACCAACAAGCTGGGACTAATCCACATGATAAACTCGATCCGGATGATAGTGCCAAGATTATTGTGAAACACATTCGTAGAGGCGTTCAACTTGCAAAAAAATATAATTTACCAAAGCAGGTAATTGATTTTATAATCACTCACCAGGGAAACAGAAGGGTTGAGTATTTCTATCATATGAAGAAGAATATGGTGAATGAGGAAGAAATAAATCAAAGTTTTTACACTTATCCGGGGCCTATACCGATGAGTCGTGAAACTGCTGTTGTTATGATGGCTGATTCTGTTGAAGCTGCTTCGAGAAGCATCAAAGAACCCACAGAAGATTCTATTAATAAGCTTGTTGAAAATATTATAGATAAGCAAATTGAAGCTGATCAATTCATCGATTCAAATATTACTTTTAGAGAGATCACAAAGATTAAAGAAATTCTTAAAAAGAAGCTTTTAAATATTTATCATGTAAGAATTGAGTATCCTGAATAAATTTGCTTTTATACAGATTGAAGATAATTTAAGGTGTTTGGGCCTTCATTAAATAATAAATCAAGAATGCTCAGGTTGGGGATAAAACCATGCTTCTCTTTAAATACCTGATAATATTCTGGATTTAAAAATTTAGACGATTTGTTTTTAGGATTTATATTATCTCTCAAGTCCAAAACATCCGTTGGTTTTTTATCATAAATATCTGTAGTTTTCAGAAGGATTTCAATGCCAATCTCATTCAATAAGTGATTTAATAAATGAGTATTATAAGTCATTAAATTTGTAGTGTTAAAAAACATAGCTTCTTTTAGTTCAGTCTCGTAATACATGAAAAAAGCCGAGGCATTGTAAGCTGTTTTTATCGATTTCCAATGATGGTTTCTCCAGTCTGAATGTTCAGAAATTTCTATTTCTTTTGTTTTGGTATGATTTCCATTTACTTTACTAATAGGAATGGTTAAAGCCTGGATTCCGCTTGGTGAGTAAATGTGACAGCGATTTCGATAGGTTTGTTTAGGGTAGGTTTCATGAGCTTCAATTATGGCAGACGCAGCCTTAGCCAGGTAAGCAAAATATTCAATGGGAGGGAAGTATGCGCTTGCTATGAGTAAAGAGTTCATTTGTTGAAATTAATGAGTTGCAAAAATAAAAAAAAGCCTTGACTATCGTCAAGGCTTTTTGAATCGTTTAGAATTTATCTGGTTATTTAGCAGCTTTGGCTGTTTCCTTTTTTAAAAGAACTTCATCAATTGCTTGGATCAATGAATCTTTAGGTAATGCACCTTGGGCCATTTGAGGTTGTCCGTCTTTGGGGCAAAATAGCATAGAAGGTATACTTCTGATTCCAAATGCACCTGATAATTCTTGCTCTGCTTCTGTGTCAACTTTATAGATGTTGATTTTACCCTCATATTCTTTTGAAAGTTCTTCAAGAATTGGAGCTACCATTTTACATGGTCCACACCAGTCTGCATAAAAATCTATGATACAAGGCAAATCGCCTTCGAATTTCCAATCTTTGTTTTCTTCGTAATTAAATACTTTATCTAAAAAAGTCTGTTTTGTTAAATGTTCCATTTTATTGTGATTTTTTAATTATTTTAAAATTTACTTCTGACTTGCTGCATTTCCGCTTTGAGGAGTCGGCAACAAAAATTCTTTAATAACTTGTTCGTAATAGTCTTTTGACATGGCACCGGTTTGCTTCATAGGTTGTCCTTCAGCAGGTACAAATAAAATTGCTGGTATACCACTTATCTGGAAAACAGAAGCCAATTTACGCTCTGTTTGAGTATCTATTTTATAAATTTTCAGTTTACCTTTATAGTCACCTGCCAATTCTTCCATAATTGGAGCAACCATTTTACATGGCTTACACCAATCAGCATAAAAGTCGATAATGCATGGCTCGCTACCTTTATAAACCCATTCTTGTGGATTGGCTTCAAAATCCCATACTTTTTCTTTAAAACTATCAAAAGTTAAATGTTCAGGGAGAATTTTTCCAGTCTCACTGGCATTAACTTCTGTGGTTATTTTTTCATTTCCATCTTCTTTGTTGGCTGATGCACATCCAAAGGTTAGAAGACCGGCTACTAATAATATGATAAAATTGAAATTCTTCATTCTTTTGGTTTTTAAATTTATGCAAATATATACATAATTAATTATTAAATCGCATTAGTATCACTATTTTTTTTAATTTTGTCTCAATAACTATTCCAAAAAATGCCATTAATTACTTTTTGAGATACGTAACAATCAGATAATGAATATTATAATAAACGAATTAGATATAAGTCAGTTTAATGACAAATTTACCGATAATGACAAATGTTTGAAATATTTGGCAGATTTAAAGTGGCAGAATGGATTTAAATGCAGAAAATGCGGACATACAAACTATTGTAGTGGGAAAACTAAATTTTCAAGAAGATGCACCCGATGCAAGTCACAAGAATCTGCAACAGCACATACCATTTTTCATCGATGTAAGATTGATTTGGTTGATGCTTTTAATATTGCATTTAATGTTTGTAAAGAGCCTGAAATTTCGACTTACGAATTGGCAAAGAAATTAGATCGAAGGCAAATGACTTGCTGGAAATTTAAAAAGAAAATTATGGATTGTATTGAACAAAAAGGAGAATTGAAACTCTTTGATGTGAATGATGTTTCTTAAAAAGATAACCCTAAGAGGGTTTAAAAGCCTCCTAGGGTTATTTGCAATAATAAAATTAAAAAAGCTCTCAGATTTCTGAGAGCTTTTTTTGTGTGTTATGCCTGGGCTGTTGGTCCGCCAAAATTAATGGGTGGCATTCCTTCGCCCTGAACCGGTTCTTTAATAGATCCGTGTATCGCTTCAAATTTAGAAATATTATCTTGAAGAGCCCTAAGCAGTCTTTTGGCATGTTGAGGCGTTAAAATAACCCTCGATTTTACTTTTGCTTTTGGAATGCCGGGCATCATATTAATGAAATCAACAATAAACTCAGCATTTGAATGCGTTATCATGGCTAAGTTGGAATAAATTCCTTCAGCAACTTCTTCGCTTAATTCAATATTTATTTGCTTTTGTTTTGTTGGATCACTCATGATCTGATCATTTTAAAATTAAACTTCTTCTTCTATTTCTTCTTTAGCAGCTGTGAGTGCTTCATATTCTTCCTTTGATCCGGTAATGATTCTATCGTAATCACGAAGACCAGTTCCGGCAGGTATTTTATGACCCACAATTACATTCTCTTTCAGTCCAAGTAAATGATCTGATTTGGCCATAATTGAAGCTTGTGTCAGAACTTTAGTTGTTTCCTGGAATGAGGCAGCTGAGATGAAACTATTGGTTTGCAGAGATGCACGTGTGATACCCTGAAGTATTTGACGACCTGTTGCAGGTTGAGCTTCTCTTGATTCAATCAATTGTTTATCCTTACGTTTCAGCATTGAGTTTTCGTCTCTTAACTTACGAGCACTTACAATTTGACCCGCTTTAAAGTGTTCAGAATCTCCTGCTTCTTCGATTACTTTTTTGCCAAAGATTTCATCATTTTCATCCATGAAAGCAATTTTATTGACTAGTTCGCCTTCAAGGAATTTTGTATCACCCGGATCTGCAACTTCAACTTTACGCATCATTTGACGTACAATTACCTCAAAGTGCTTATCGTTGATTTTTACTCCCTGTAATCTATAAACCTCCTGAACTTCGTTCACGATATACTCCTGAACTTTCATAGGTCCTTTAATGGCAAGGATGTCTGCAGGTGTCATTACACCCTCTGATAATGGAGTTCCAGCTTTAACATAATCATTTTCCTGAGCCAGGATTTGTTTACTGGTTGAGATTAGATATTTTTTCTCTTCACCCGTTTTAGAAGTAATGATAACTTCACGATTACCACGTTTTAGTTTCTTACCGAATGACACAACACCATCAATCTCAGAAACAACTGCTGGGTCAGAAGGGTTACGAGCTTCAAATAACTCAGTAACTCTTGGCAGACCTCCCGTGATATCACCAGATTTTCCAATAGCTCTCGGAATTTTCACAAGAATCTCACCTGCTTTTACTTTATCACCTTCGTTGATGATAATGTGAGCTCCAACAGGAATATCATAAGATCTAATCTCGACACCATCTGAATTTAATACAGAAATATTTGGGTTTTTAGATTTTGATCTGGATTCAATTACAACTTTATCTTTATATCCGGTTTGCTCATCAGATTCAACACGGAAAGTTAGGCCTTCAACAATATTGTTGAACACAACTTTACCATTTACCTCAGATAAAATAACAGCATTGTAAGGATCCCATGAACTAATTAAAGTACCTTTTTTAATTTCTGTTCCGGATTTAACCATTAAGGATGATCCATAAGGAATGTTGCCAGAAGTTAACACAATTTGAGTCTTCTTGTCAACAATACGCATTTCTGCAGATCGACCTACAACGATATCATATTTTTCGCCTTCAGTGTTGGTGTACTCTACTGATCTCAATTCATCTATTTCAAGAATACCATCAAATTTGGCTTCGATTTTTGAAAGAATAGCAACGTTTGAAGCAGTACCCCCAACGTGGAATGTACGAAGTGTTAACTGTGTACCCGGCTCTCCAATTGATTGAGCTGCAATTACTCCAACCGACTCACCTCGTTGAACCATACGGCCTGATGCGAGGTTACGTCCGTAACATTTTGCACAAACACCATGTTTTGACTCACAAGTTAATACCGATCTGATTTCAACAGCTTCGATTGGAGATTCTTCGATCTCTTTGGCAATCTCTTCAGTGAGTTCTTCACCTGCTTTGATAATCAGTTTATCGGTAATTGGGTGATAAATGTCATGAACAGATGTTCTGCCAAGAATTTTATCATATAATGATTCAACAACTTCTTCACTTTTCTTTAAAGCCGTTGCAGTTAATCCACGTAAAGTTCCACAATCTTCGTCGGCAATGATTACATCCTGTGCAACATCAACCAAACGACGAGTAAGGTAACCGGCATCAGCAGTCTTAAGTGCAGTATCCGCCAAACCTTTACGTGCACCGTGAGTAGAAATAAAGTATTCAAGTACAGATAAACCTTCTTTAAAGTTTGAAAGAATTGGATTTTCAATAATCTCTCCGCCTGTAGCCCCAGATTTTTGTGGCTTGGCCATCAATCCCCTCATTCCTGATAACTGACGAATCTGTTCTTTCGAACCCCTCGCACCAGAATCAAGCATCATATATACTGAGTTGAAACCTTGTTGATCTGTAGAGATCTGTTCCATCAAAGTATGGGTAAGCTGAGAGTTTGTATGTGTCCAGATGTCAATGATTTGGTTGTAGCGTTCGTTGTTGGTAATGAAACCCATATTATAGTTGTTAACAACCTCGTCAACCTCGGCATTGGCATCTTTAACCAATTTTACTTTTTGTTCAGGGATTAATACATCACCTAAATTGAAAGATAACCCACCTTCAAATGCCATTGTAAAACCAAGATGTTTAATATCATCAAGGAATTTAGTAGCAACTGCAGTTCCTGTTTTACGAACAATATCTCCAATGATATCACGCAAAGCTTTCTTTGTAAGTAATTGGTTGATATATCCGTATTCTTCAGGAACAACCTGGTTGAATAGAACTCTACCAACAGTAGTTTCAATCAATTTATTCACTTTAACACCATTCTCAATGTCGTTGGTTTTAACAGTGATAACTGCGTGTAAGTCAACTTTGCCTTCGTTATAAGCAATAATAACTTCCTGCGGAGAATAGAACCTAAAACCTTCACCTAAAATTGGGTACTCTGGTGTGTCCTTTCTTCCTTTGGTCATATAATACAGACCCAAAACCATATCCTGAGAAGGAACAGTAATAGGAGCTCCGTTAGCAGGGTTAAGGATGTTGTGAGAAGCAAGCATTAAGATTTGGGTTTCCAGAACTGCTGCATTTCCAAGAGGAACGTGAACAGCCATTTGGTCACCATCGAAATCCGCATTAAATGCTGTACATGCCAATGGGTGTAATTGTATCGCTTTACCTTCAATCAGCTGAGGCTGGAATGCTTGAATACCCAAACGGTGAAGGGTAGGAGCACGGTTCAGCATAATAGGATGACCTTTTAAAATGTTTTCAAGGATGTCCCAAACAACAGGATCTTTCCTGTCAACAATTTTCTTCGCTGATTTCACGGTTTTAACAATTCCTCTTTCTAGCATTTTACGAATGATAAAAGGCTTGAATAATTCAGAAGCCATATCTTTCGGAATACCACACTCATTAAGTTTCAGGTTAGGTCCAACCACAATTACTGAACGGCCTGAATAATCAACACGTTTACCCAATAAGTTCTGACGGAAACGTCCTTGTTTACCTTTTAAACTGTCGCTTAATGATTTTAGAGCTCTGTTTGATTCAGTTTTTACTGAATTTGCTTTACGTGAATTGTCAAATAATGAATCAACAGCTTCCTGTAACATACGTTTTTCATTACGCATAATTACATCAGGAGCTTTGATTTCAATTAATCTTTTTAATCGGTTATTACGAATAATAACACGACGATATAAGTCATTTAAATCAGAAGTTGCAAAACGACCACCATCAAGAGGAACCAATGGACGTAATTCTGGTGGAATCACCGGAACAACTTTAACAATCATCCATTCAGGTCTGTTCTCGATTCTGTTTCTTGCATCTCTAAATGCTTCATAAACCTGAAGACGTTTTAGAGCTTCTGCTTTTCTTTGTTGAGATGTTTCGGTATTTGCTTTATGACGAAGATCGAATGACATTTGATCTAAATCTAATCTTGCCAATAAATCATGGATGGCTTCGGCACCCATTTTAGCAATAAATTTATCCGGATCAGTATCATCTAGATATTGATTTTCTGCCGGAAGATTCTCCATAATGTCGAAGTATTCTTCTTCTGTAAGGAAATCAAGATATTTTACATCTTCGGCTGCTTTGATACCAGGATTGATGACAATATATCGTTCGTAATATATAATCATATCCAACTTTTTGGTTTGTAATCCAAGCAATGCACCAATTTTGTTAGGTAATGATCGGAAAAACCAAATATGTGCTACAGGTACAACCAGTTGAATGTGTCCGATTCGTTCGCGTCTTACCTTTTTCTCGGTAACTTCAACTCCACAGCGGTCACAAACAATACCTTTATAGCGAATTCTTTTATATTTACCACAATGACATTCCCAATCCTTCACAGGGCCAAAAATTCTTTCGCAGAACAGGCCGTCACGTTCAGGTTTATAGGTACGATAGTTAATGGTTTCCGGTTTCAGAACTTCACCACTTGATTTTTCAAGAATTGCTTCAGGTGAAGCAAGACTAATTGTCATTTTGGAGAAGGTCTTCGGTCCAGTATTTTCTTTTCGAAAAGCCATATGTTGATTTTAATTGAATTTGTAAAGAACAAAAAATGATGCGTAAGCGAATATGAATATAAACGCTTACGCTTAATGTTTTAATCAAAAGTTACGTTTAAGCCTAAGCCTTGTAGTTCGTGAACCAATACATTAAAGGATTCGGGCAAGCCAGGTGTTGGCATGTTTTCACCTTTAACAATGGTTTCGTAAGCTTTAGCTCTACCGATTACATCATCTGATTTAACCGTTAGAATTTCCTGAAGTACATTGGCCGCACCAAATGCTTCAAGTGCCCAAACCTCCATCTCACCAAAACGCTGTCCACCAAACTGAGCTTTACCACCCAAAGGTTGCTGCGTAATTAATGAGTAAGGTCCAATTGAACGAGCGTGCATTTTATCATCAACCATATGGTGAAGTTTCAGCATATAGATGTAACCAACCGTTGCAGGCTGATCAAATCGTTTACCAGTTCCACCATCATGCAGATAAACCCGACCATTTTCTGGTAAGTCATTATCTGTTAAATGTTTATTTATTTGGTCAATGCTTGCACCGTCGAAAATAGGCGTAGAAAATTTAACACCCATTTTTTTACCTGCCCAACCGAGTACAGTTTCATAAATCTGTCCAAGGTTCATACGAGAAGGTACACCCAATGGATTCAATACGATGTCTACAGGAGTTCCATCTTCGAGGAATGGCATATCTTCTTCACGTACAATTTTCGCAACGATACCCTTATTACCATGACGACCAGCCATTTTATCACCAACTTTAAGTTTACGTTTTTTAGCTACATAAACTTTAGCCATTTGAATGATACCATTTGGAAGGTCATCTCCAACTGTTGCTACGAATTTTTTACGGTTGAATATACCGAGTAACTCTTTGTGTTTTATATTATAATTATTGATGAGTGCTTTAATTAACTCATTCTTGTCTTTATCAGTAGTCCATTTATTTGGATTGATATTAGAATAGTCAACAGCAACCAATAATTTTTGAGTGAATTTTGATTTCTTAGGAATGATTTCCTCTTTGAAATTATTGTATACACCCTGAGAAGTTTTTCCACTAACAAGAATACTTAATTTTTCAACAAGCTTGTCTTTCAACTCAGCTGCATCTCTTAAGTGCTCATCTTCTAAAGCCTGAATAATTTCTTTTTCACGAACTTTAGATTTTCTGTCCTTAATTACTCTGGAGAATAACTTCTTGTTTACAACAACACCTTTCATTGATGGTGGTGCTTTAAGCGATGCATTTTTAACATCACCAGCTTTATCACCAAAAATAGCACGTAAAAGTTTCTCTTCCGGAGTTGGATCACTTTCTCCTTTAGGAGTAATTTTTCCAATCAGAATGTCACCTTCGTTTACTTCAGCACCGATTCTAATCAATCCGTTTTCGTCAAGATCTTTTGTTGCTTCAGCACTTACGTTAGGAATATCGTTGGTCAATTCTTCGATTCCGCGTTTTGTATCTCTTACTTCCAGAGTAAACTCTTCAATATGAACAGATGTAAAGATGTCCTCTTTAACAACACGTTCAGAGATTACAATTGCATCCTCGAAATTATAACCTTTCCAAGGCATAAACGCTACCATTAGGTTTCTTCCTAAAGCCAATTCACCTTTTTGGGTTGCATAACCTTCGCAAAGAACCATTCCTTTATGCACTTTATCACCTTTACGAACAATAGGTCGTAAGTTGATACTTGTATTTTGATTGGTACGGGTAAACTTGGTCAATGTATAAGTTTTTAAATCATCTTCAAAACTTACCAATCGATCTGTATCAGTTCGCTCGTATCTAATCTTAATGGTGTCAGCATCAACATACTCAACAGTTCCGTCTCCCTCGGCATTAATTAATACCCTTGAGTCTCTAACCACTTGAGCTTCAATTCCTGTTCCAACAATCGGGCTTTCTGCATTCAATAATGGAACTGCTTGACGCATCATGTTTGATCCCATCAAAGCACGGTTTGCATCATCATGTTCCAGGAATGGAATCAATGAGGCCGCAATCGATGCAATTTGATTAGGGGCAATGTCAATAAGGTCAACTTTTTCTTTCTCAATAATTGGGTAATCAGCCAAAAATCGGGCTTTTACTTTGTCTCTCTGGAAAGTTTGACCATCTTCTTTAAGTATGGTACTCGCTTGTGCGATTATCTTCTTTTCTTCCTCTTCGGCACTTAAATAAATGGGATCAACACCACTCTCAATTTTACCTTCAATTACATTCCGGTAGGGAGTTTCAATGAATCCAAGTTTATTAATTTTTGCAAATACACAAAGTGAAGAAATCAATCCAATGTTAGGACCCTCAGGAGTTTCGATTGTACATAATCGGCCGTAGTGTGTATAGTGAACATCACGAACCTCGAAACCTGCACGTTCACGTGATAAACCACCTGGACCTAATGCAGATACACGACGTTTGTGTGTAACTTCAGACAAAGGATTCGTTTGATCCATGAACTGCGATAACTGATTCGTTCCGAAAAACGAATTAATTACAGAGGATAATGTTTTTGCGTTAATCAGATCAGTTGGAGTGAAAACTTCGTTATCACGAACGTTCATTCTCTCACGGATGGTACGGGCCATACGGGCCAGTCCAACACCAAATTGAGAGTACAATTGTTCACCAACTGTTCTAACTCTACGATTACTTAAGTGGTCGATGTCATCAACATCAGCTTTTGCATTGATCAGGTTGATCAAATACTTAATGATTGAAATGATATCTTCCTTGGTTAAAACTTTCGTTTCGGCAGGAGTATCAATATTCAATTTTTTATTGATTCGATAACGTCCAACATCACCTAAATCGTAACGCTTGTCAGAGAAGAATAACTTATCGATGATACCTCTGGCAGTTTCTTCGTCAGGAGGTTCAGCGTTACGTAACTGTCGATAGATAAATTCAACAGCTTCTTTTTCTGAGTTTGCAGTATCTTTTTGTAGGGTGTTAAAAATAATGCTGTAATCAGAAGCATTCACATCGTCTTTATGGATCAGAATTGTTTTAATTCCTGCATCCACAATTAATTCAATGTGTTTGGTTTCTAATTCAGTTTCTCTATCAATAATGACTTCAGTTCTTTCAATAGAAACAACTTCACCAGTATCTTCATCCACAAAATCTTCAATCCATGATCTAAGAACTCGGGCTGCAAGTTTACGACCAACAACTCTTTTCAATCCGGCTTTACTAACTTTAACAGTTTCGGCCAAATTAAAAATTTCAAGAATGTCTTTGTCACTCTCAAATCCAATTGCTCTTAATAATGTAGTAACCGGTAATTTCTTTTTACGGTCGATGTAAGCATACATCACATTATTAATATCAGTTGTAAATTCCATCCACGATCCTTTAAAAGGAATGATTCGCGCTGAAAATAATTGTGATCCGTTTGCGTGATAATTGGTTCCGAAGAAAACACCGGGTGAACGGTGCAATTGAGAAACAACAACTCTTTCAGCTCCATTTACAACAAAAGTACCTTTGGGAGTCATATAAGGAATCATCCCAAGATATACATCTTGTATGATGGTCTCGAAATCCTCATGATCGGGATCGGTACAATAAAGCTTAAGTTTTGCTTTGAGGGGTACACTATGTGTCAGGCCTCTCTCAATACATTCTTCAATTGAATACCTGGGAGGATCAACAAAATAATCCAGGAATTCAAGAACAAAATTATTTCTAGCATCTGTGATGGGGAAGTTTTCTGCGAAAACTTTATACAGACCCTCATTAATACGATTTTCAGGATTTGTTTCCAACTGGAAAAAATCCTGAAAAGATTTTAATTGAATATCCAGAAAATCAGGGTATTCGGTCTGAATTCGTGTAGATGCGAAGTTTACTCTTTCAGTTTTGATTGCCAAGGTTTTAAAGTTTTAGCCCGCCATGGGCGGGCTGGTTAGTAGTCCATTTTATTACCAAAATCCAGAAGCAGACTCTTTATCAACTAATAAATTAGAAGATAGCCTCGTTCTCTCTACTTAGTAAATAATATTAACTACTTACTTAACTTCTACCTCTGCGCCAGCTTCTTCTAATTGAGTTTTTAGAGCTTCAGCTTCGTCTTTAGTAACACCTTCTTTGATTGCTTTTGGTGCTGAATCAACTAATTCTTTTGATTCTTTAAGACCTAAACTTGTAAGTTCTTTTACCAATTTAACTACTGCTAGTTTTGATTGTCCTGCTGCGGTAAGAATAACGTCAAATGCTGTTTGTTCTTCAGCTGCTTCTTCACCACCTGCTGCTGGACCTGCTACTGCAACTGCTGCTGCTGCAGGTTCGATTCCATATTCTTCTTTAAGGATACCTGCTAATTCATTAACTTCTTTTACTGTTAAGTTAACCAATTGTTCTGCAAAAGCTTTTAAATCTGCCATTTTATTTTTGTTTTAATTGTTTTAAAAATAATAATCTTTAATGTTTTTTTTACCTGTTATTCAGGTTTTTCTGATAATGTTTTAATTACACCGGATAAAGTTTGACCACCTGAAGATAATGCTGAAATAACATTTTTTGCAGGAGATTGAAGTAATCCAATGATGTCACCAATGAGTTCATTTTTAGATTTAATACTAACTAAGAAATCAAGCTGCTCGTCGCCAGTATAGGTCATCTCTTCGATGTATGCACCTTTTAATACAGGACGATCACTTTTCTTTCTGAACTCTTTTATTAGTTTAGCCGGTGCATTACCTGCTTCGGCGAACATTAATGATGTAGATCCTTTAAGAACGTCATAAAGAGGTTCTAATTCTTTGTCGGCTTTTTCCATTGCTATTTTGAGCAATGTGTTCTTAACCATTCTCAGTTCAATATCTCGTTTGAAACACATACTCCTCAATAAGGTAGTATTTTCGGAGTCGAGATCTGAAATATCAGCTAAATAAATATAACTGCTGTTATTCAAATCTTGTGTTAAGGACTCGATAAATTGATTTTTTTCTTCTCTTGTCATAACTAAAAAATTCTATTTACCAGACAATTATATTGCTGTTGATTTTGGTTCGACTTGTACACCAGGACTCATTGTACTGGATATATAGATACTTTTAACGTAAGTACCTTTTGCGGATGATGGTTTTAATTTGATGATGGTGTTGATGAATTCTTTAGAATTATCCAACAGTTGCTCATTGTTAAATGAAACCTTACCAATTGCAGCGTGAATAATACCAAATTTATCAACTTTAAAATCAATTTTACCAGCTTTTACCTCTTGTACAGCTTTTCCAACTTCCATAGTAACAGTACCTGTTTTAGGATTTGGCATCAAGCCACGAGGTCCAAGAATACGTCCTAAAGCACCAACCTTAGCCATTACGCTGGGCATGGTGATTACAACGTCAACATCAGTCCATCCACCTTTAATTTTAGTAATATACTCGTCAAGACCGTAATAATCAGCGCCAGCAGCTTTAGCTTCTTCTTCCTTATCAGGAGTACAAAGCACCAAAACGCGAACTGATTTACCTGTACCGTGAGGCAAGGTAACAATTCCTCTAACCATTTGGTTTGCTTTTCTTGGATCAACTCCAAGTCGTACATCTACATCCACAGATGCATCGAATTTAGTATAGGTCATTTCCTTTACAATTTCGATAGCTTTATCCAGATTATAGATTTCTTCCGGGTTGTATTTTGCTATTGCTTCTTTTCTATTTTTTCTAACTTTAGTCATTTGCTAATTGCTTAAATAATTATTGACTAATAATCTAAATGCAACTGCATCTAGTTTTTAGCAAAAGGCGCTTGTCCTTTTATTTTTACACCCATACTGCGTGCAGTACCTGCTACCATTTTCATTGCTGATTCAACTGTAAAAGCATTCATATCAACCATTTTACCTTCCGCAATTGCTGATACCTGATCCCAGGTAATTGTAGCAACTTTGGTTCGGTTTGATTCAGGTGAACCTTTTTTAAGTTTTGCAGCTTCCAAAATCTGTACGGCTACAGGAGGTGTTTTGATAATAAAATCAAAGGACTTATCTTTATACACCGTAATAATCACAGGGATAATTTTACCAGCCTGCTCTTGAGTACGGGCATTAAATTGCTTGCAAAATTCCATGATATTCACCCCTTTAGCTCCTAATGCAGGACCTACTGGAGGAGAAGGATTTGCAGCACCACCTCTAATTTGTAGTTTAATTAATCCGCTAACTTCTTTTGCCATTTTGTTTTAAACTTATTGAGTTTATAATTTGGGCTAAATATTTGATATTTATTCCTTTTCAACTTGCATGAAGCCAAGTTCCAGTGGCGTTTTTCTTCCGAAAATTTTCACCATCACTTTTAACTTCTTCTTCTCTTCATTGATTTCTTCAATGATTCCACTAAAACTATTAAAAGGACCATCAATAACAGTTACCGACTCACCAACAATGTAAGGAATGTTAACTTCTTCACCTTGTTCTGCTAATTCATCAACCTTACCGAGTATTCTGTTAACTTCGGATGGGCGAATTGGATCCGGTTCACCTTTCGTCCCAAGAAATCCCAATACATTTGGTATGTTTTTAACAATGTGAGGAACTTCTCCAACTAAAACAGCTTCGATTAGAACGTAACCAGGAAAATAGTTTCTTTCTTTGCTGATCTTTTTTCCCTTTCTAACCTGATAAACTTTTTCGGTTGGAATCAGTACTTGCGATATGTATTCATTTAAGTTCAGTCGACTAATCTCACTCTCAAGGTACTCTTTTACCTTTTTCTCTTTTCCGCTAATCGCCCGAACAACATACCATTTTTTAACTTGTTCGCTCATACTAATTCTGGAGTTATTATTGAATTATTATCAAATAAAATATTAGACATACAATGATTAGAAAAGACTATAAAAGGTTTCTAATATTGTTTGAAATGAGATATCCATCAAATAAATAACAAACGCTATTATGAGGGAAGCAATGGACACAACAATTGCACTATTTTGCAATTCACTCCAAGTAGGCCAAGATACTTTATGAACTAATTCTTCATAACTATCTCTGATGTAATTAAATTTAAATAAATTTGCCATTATCTAATATTTTTGCACGGGTGGTAGGATTTGAACCCACAACCAATGGTTTTGGAGACCACTACTCTACCAATTGAGCTACACCCGTTTATTTAAACATTTCTGTATATTGCAGACAAAGGTAATCCGCACAAGCGGAATACCTTCATCGGTCAATATATATTATTTGTTATTCTATAATTTCAGTAACCTGACCAGCACCTACAGTTCTACCACCTTCACGGATAGCGAAACGAAGTCCTTTGTTCATCGCAATTTCAGCAATTAATTGAACTTCAATTGTAAGGTTGTCACCAGGCATAACCATTTCAACACCTTCTGGAAGGAAAATCTCACCAGTAACGTCAGTGGTTCTGAAATAGAATTGTGGTCTGTATTTGTTGTGGAATGGAGTGTGACGTCCACCTTCTTCTTTTTTAAGGATATAAACCTCAGCTTTGAAGTGTTTGTGAGGAGTTACAGTACCAGTATGGGCAATAACCATACCTCTTGTAATCTCATCTTTATCAATACCTCTAAGCAATAAACCAGCGTTATCACCTGCTTCACCTCTGTCAAGAATTTTTCTGAACATCTCAACACCAGTTACAACTGATTTAAGTTTGTGAGCACCCATACCAATAATATCAACAGGATCACTTGTGTTAATAACACCTGATTCAATTCTACCAGTAGCAACAGTACCACGACCAGTAATAGAGAATACATCTTCGATAGGCATTAGGAATGGTTTGTCAACGTCTCTTGGAGGCAATGGAATCCAACTGTCACATGCATCCATTAATTCAATAACTTTAGCAACCCATTTTTCTTCACCGTTCAATGCACCAAGTGCAGAACCTTGAATTACTGGAGTGTTATCACCATCAAATTTGTAGAAACTTAAAAGGTCTCTGATTTCCATGTCAACAAGCTCTAAAAGCTCTTCATCGTCAACCATGTCAACTTTATTCATGAAAACAACCAATTTAGGTACACCAACCTGACGAGCTAAAAGGATATGTTCACGTGTTTGAGGCATGGGTCCATCAGTTGCAGCAACAACAAGAATAGCACCGTCCATTTGTGCAGCACCAGTAACCATGTTCTTTACGTAATCCGCGTGACCTGGACAGTCAACGTGTGCGTAGTGACGGTTATCAGTTGCATACTCTACGTGTGCAGTATTAATAGTGATCCCTCTTTCTTTTTCTTCAGGAGCATTATCAATTGAATCAAATGATGCAAATTCTGCCAATCCTTTAGATTGTAGATTTAGTGTAATCGCAGCAGTTAATGTAGTTTTACCGTGGTCAACGTGACCAATGGTTCCAATGTTAACATGCGGTTTCGCGCGATCAAATTTTTCTTTGGCCATAACAAAAATGTTTAAAATTATGTTTTTAAAAAATGATTTAATATTAAGTTTTCTAATGAGAGCCAATGACGAGAGTTGAACTCGTGACCCCTTCCTTACCAAGGAAGTGCTCTACCACTGAGCTACATCGGCAATGAGCGGGAGACGGGGCTCGAACCCGCCACCTAAAGCTTGGAAGGCTTTCGCTCTACCAAATGAGCTACTCCCGCAAATTTTGAAAATCGTAGCCTGATTAATGCTATTCTTTATTAATAAATTGTTGTGGGGAGAGGAGGATTCGAACCTCCGAAGGCTGCGCCAACAGATTTACAGTCTGCCCCATTTGACCGCTCTGGAATCTCCCCAACAATTAATTCAATTTTTGAATTGAGCCGATAGACGGACTCGAACCGCCGACCGGCTGATTACAAATCAGCTGCTCTACCAACTGAGCTATATCGGCTTGTTATTTCCTAATTGAAATTATTAAAATATTCGTTTTTAGGCTACTAAAAATACCCGTTTCAAATATCTCAATACTAGCTAATTAATCGGTGCTCATTAAACAAAAAACAGACCTCTGTTTCAAAAAGGTCTGCAAAAATAAACACTTTAAAATTAATAAGCAAAGAATTATTAAGTTTTTTGTGTAAGTTTTTTAGTTTTTATTTCTTGAATTTTTCTTTGTGCTTGTTTAACTGTTTTTTAAGGGCGTCTAATGCAACATCTGTTGCTTCCTCAAAACTTTTCCCTTGTTTTTTGGCATAAAGATCATTTCCTTTTACTACCAATCTGATTTCTATAATTTTATTGTCCTGACTCACATTATTTGCTAGTTTTAGAACCACCTCACTTCCTATTATATCATTGTGAAGGTTTGATAATTTTTTTAGTTTATCAGTGATAAACGAATCCAATTTCTTGTCTGTCTTAAAATGTACTGAATTGATGTTTACGTTCATAATTCATCTCCTTTTCTTTAAGCCTTTGGATGGGCTTGGTTATATACTGATTTTAATTTCTCGATCGTATTGTGCGTATAAACCTGCGTAGCAGATAAATTAGCATGACCAAGAATTTCTTTGATAGCATTTAGGTCGGCTCCACTATTTAGCATGTGTGTGGCGAAGGTGTGTCTCAATATATGAGGGCTTTTTTTGTTAATTGTAGTTACCTTACTAAGGTATGAATTCGCAAGCCGATAAACAAACTTCTCATAAAGTTTTTTGCCTTTGTTTGTTGTGAAAAAATATGTGGTTTCTGGGTGTTCATTTTTTAAGTAAGTAAGATATTTTTGCATTTTGATCGTTGTTTCCTTACTTAACGGGACATATCTCTCCTTATTTCTTTTGCCGAAGATTTTTATTGTTTTTGAAGTAAAATTAATGTCGGGTATTTTAATGTTAATTAATTCGTTTAATCTAATTCCAGTCAAATAAAAAATTTCAAGAATTAATTTATCTCTCATTGCAGCCATGCCTTCTCCGAAATCAAGCTCATCGAGTAGCATGTCCATAGAGTCGTTTTCTATAAACACAGGGAGTTTTTTAGAAGATTTGGGAGGTATAATTCTCTGCATTGGATTTTGATCAATGAGACCCTCTTTAAGTAGGAATTTAAAATAGCTTTTTAATGTGGAAAGTTTTCTGTTTACAGATCGAGTGCTTACTTCATGCTCAATTAATGAAACTATCCAAGATCGTATAATATGGTGATCTATTTCAGATGCTTTGTGGATTTGGTATTGGTTTCTCACATACAAATAAAACTGAGATAAATCAGTTTGGTAGGCTTTTATTGTATGTGTTGAGAATCGCTTCTCAAACTGTATATATTTTATAAATTTTTCTGTCAATATTCAAAAAAAAGAAGAAACACTTGTTTCAAAGTTACAAATTAAATTTGCTGAAACAAAGATTTCTTCTCTCTTTTATTCTTGTTTGAAGGCTTATCCTTCTTCGTTTTGCCTCAATTGCTGAATATAGATTGCTTTTAATTTTTGCTCTCTATTGATGATTGATGGCTTGGTGAATTTTTGTCGTTCACGTAACTCTTTAACAACACCGGTTTTTTCAAACTTACGTTTGTATTTTTTTAAAACCCTGTCGATGTTTTCGCCTTCTTTTACAGGAATAATAATCATTTTTTACCTCTTTCTTTTTAAAATTAATTTTAGGAGTGCAAAAATAGAGATTAGTTTTAATATAAACAAATACAATGTTATAATTGATGGTTGTATTTTGTTTTTTTATACATTTGCCTGAAATAATGGGGGCTTTAGCTCAGTTGGTTTAGAGCGCATGCTTGACAGGCATGAGGTCAGCAGTTCGAATCTGCTAAGCCCCACATTACCTGTTTATTAATCTAGTTTTGTTGTGAAGTAATGGATTAGAGCGTCCCGATCGTCAGGTCGGGAAGGTCAGCAGTTCGAATCTACTAAGCCCCACCATAGTAAAAATAGAACTATCTAGCTGTAAGATATTTAAAACCATGTGTTTAATCCCTAAATGAATTTTAATTCCCTCTTTTCTTTTCTGTCTTAAATAAGTATTTGTAAACTCATGAATCTGAATTATTTTTTATGATATTAACCATCATTAATTTACCGTCAATAATTGAAAGAATAATACTACCAAAACAATTGAAACCATTTATTTATTTAATCGTATGATACATTTGATTAAAGGTGATGGTAAGAATGATAGAAAGAGGTCACCTTTTATGATTTATTGACATTAACTGGACTAAAGAATAAAGATATTTTGAAAATATTTCAACCTAAATATACACTCGTAATATTACTAGCTCTTGCATCTTTTGAAGTTAGATCGCAAGATCCTAATTATTCGCAGTTTACGCACAACCCACTTTATTATAATCCGGCCTATACAGGCATATCCAGAGGGGTTTCCATGCGATTTAATTATCGCAGACAATGGCCAAATCTACCAGGAGATTTTAAAACATATAATTTTAATATCGATGCTGCTGCTAGAACTGTTTCAGGTTCAGGTGGTTTAGGCTTAATGGTGGATAAGCATAGTGCCGGTTCAGGCTATTATGAAAGAACAAGGGTAGGTATTCCATTATCTGTTAGAGTTCCATTGTATTCTAATATGTTGGTTCAAATGGGTGTAATGACTTCTTTTGTTCAGAAGAGTTTGAACTGGGATAATTTAATTTTTGTGGATCAGCTGGATCCGCGATTTGGAAATATTGGCCCATCAGATTTTGTTGCTCCTTTAAAAAATAAAGTGACTTACCCTGATTTTGATATTGGAATGGCCTTTCGTTTTGTTGAGTCTACCTGGAGTGGTAAACAAGTAATCGCAACTGCCGGGGTAGCTGTCCATCATGTATTTGGACCTAACGAATCATTTTTTGAATTCGAATCGCCATTATCCAGAAAATTGGTTGTGACCGGTGATTTTATTTTGCAAAACGACGATTATGAGCGTGTAATCACAAGTTATAATCGTGGATCAAAAGGGGGATTCAGGTTTAATCCTGGTTTTATCTTTCAAAAACAGGCTGAATTTAAATCTTTTGCATTGGGACTGAATGTTTATAAATCTAATATTTATGCAGGTTTCTGGTATCGAAATGAGACTTTCGATTTACTGAAATCTAATGCTCTAATCTTAATGTTGGGTGTAAATGCGAAGATCAACGAAGACAGCCGCCTAAAGATCTATTACAGCTATGATGTTTTATTAAATGAGAGTTTGTACCGCGCAGCGGGAGGAACTCACGAAATAACTCTTGTTTTTAACTTAGATTCATTAGATGCTCTTGGCGGTGGAGGCGGAAGAGGTACTTTCGGTAGAAATATGATGGGCTCAAGATCAAACCGCTATAGTGAAATGGAGTGTTCACAGTTTTAAAATCACATCTCTTTAATTGCTGCTTTGAAATATCGGAAACTTGATAAAACAAGCCCGACTCCAATACCTGTATATATAATTGATAAATAAGTTTTGGGCATAGGAGAGAGGCGTAAAGTGAATCCAAGACCTATCATAAAAATAACCAGAAAATAGTTTTGCCATTTCATAAAAGAAAAAATACATGGATGATTGCTCATCATTGAAATCCGTATTAAATTTTTTTGCGCTATTTTGCTAAAACCAAAATAGTGAATTCCAAGAGAAAGTAAAACTCCAAACAAGATGATTGCAATGTTGAATATTCGAAAATCAGAGCTTAACCATGCATAGACATAGGTGTTGAGGAATATTCCTACTCCAAACCACATAAATCCTGCTATCCATAATAAGATGTATTTGGGAGCAGAGGGTTTGTATCTTTCTTTAAAAGGTCGTTTTTTTGTTCTTTCTCTCATACACCATTCTAATCTTCATTTGAAAACATAGAGGCAAATTCTTTGCCTTGCTTTACCCTGTCGGCTATGCCAACTCCATTTCTGAGACTGCCTCCCAGTTTTAAACCCGGGTGTTCTTTTTCTATGATATCGATGGCCTCATATCGATCTTTTGTGTCGGCACCATATTGAGCAATTGCATGCTTATAATGAGTGGTTTTAAAAAGATCAGGATTAAAATCTGAGATTCCCATCATTATTTTAAATTCTTTAGCCATCAAATCTTTAAGTTCGTCATCATTGAGTTCTGCCAGAGTTTCTTTTCTTGTTCCTCCAACAAAAATAGTCAATAATGCGCCTTCTTCGGGGGCTCTGTTTTTGAATAGGGTTGACATAAAAAGTACACCTAAAATATTGCGGTTTTCTTTAAATGGAACCAAACCACCAAAAGCATCTAGTTTAATTCCTTTCCATTGATTAAATCCAATGGTAACTTCAGTCACTTTTGCATATTTTAAATTAGTGATGGATTTAAGTTTTTCGCTATCAATAAAAGCAAGAATATCAGGGAGTTCTTTAGCATTAACCGTAGAAATTATATCTGTAAATCCAGTTTTAATTTCACCATTATATTGAATGCTGTAACCCTCTTCTGTTTTATTAACAACTAATTTCTGACAGTTTTTGATGACTTGTTTTTCCCCGATGTTTTTTAATAAGGCCTTTGGTAATTTTTCTAATCCCCCTTCCATCGAAAAAATTTCTCTGGTTGCTTTTTTATCTTGATCAGATTTGGGTTCCTTTCGTTTCTTTATAGCTCCTCCAATAAAACTTCCATATTTTTGCTCAAGATTATAAAGTTTTGGCAGAGCGTATTTGGGAACAATATAATCAGGATCGCCTGCATAAATACCCAGGATAAATGGATCGATAGCATAATTCAAAAAACTATTGCCCATTCTTCGTTTTACCAAAGAAGATAATGTTTCATCAGGATTATCTCCTTTTTTTCGAAAGGGTTCCCCTAAAATTCTGAATTTATCATAAAATGTAAATAAAGGTGTAGAAACAGCAGAAAAAGGCCCTGAAGGTAATGCGTGCCATTTGTTTTTTTTCCAGATAAGACGCTTCGCTGACGCGTGATCCGCAACTTCATGTTTGCAATCTGATTTCAATTCTTCAAACAAATCTGCAATTTCGCCATTGGCAATGACACCACTATTGGGGCCAATTTCATATTGAAAATCTTTTGAATTTACCGATTTAATAACCCCTCCAATATGGTCACTTTTCTCAAATATTTTAAAATCAATACCAGCTTTATTTAGATAATAAGCGGTAGTTAAGCCGGTAATACCTGCACCAATAATTGCAATTTTTTTATTTTTTGTATTCATGTTAAAGTGCTTTAGAAAAGTTTTTATTCGTGTTAATCATTTTTGGGTCAAATACAGAGGCAATGTTTCGGATAAAGAATTTTCCTGCATTATTGATGTGAATCTCATCTTCATCATATGAAATTAAGCCTTCTCTTTCAAAAATCACTAAATGCTGATTCAGCGTTTTATTGATGTTTTTTATTTCGCTCTTTTTAATGTTGAATCGTTCAGAAATATGATCCCAGGAAAGGTATAAATTGCACATGAGTTCGTTGATGATTTCACGACTTATTTTCTCATCTTGAGAGAGGAAATAGACTTTCTCAATGGCAAATTTACCGTCATTAATACTGCGTGTATAATTTAGAATGTCTTTTGTGCTTTGCAAATATGAGCTTTCCAGTTGACTGATTCCGCTTACTCCAAGTGCGTAAACCTGTCCTGTTGTCTCGCGGGTGCAATAGCCTTGAAAGTTCCGATGCAGGTTTTTTTTGTTCAATGCAATGTTTAGTTCGTCATCTGCTTTTGCAAAATGATCTAAGCCAATGGCTTGATATCCTCCTTTGGTGAGCAAATCAAAAGCAATTTCAAAAAGTTTAACTTTTTCATGTGCGTCAGGTAAGTTGTATTCTTCGAGTTTCTTTTGTGCTTTTTTAACCCATGGAACATGGGCGTATGAAAAGGTAACCAGTCTGTTGGGTGAAATATTAATTGCTTTTTGCATGGTTTCTGAAAATGACTGTACGCTTTGATGAGGCAAGCCATAGATGAAATCCAAGTTTACTGAAACACCTTTATTTTTGATGTAATTTGATAAATCCAGAATGGGAATCTTTGATTGATTTCTATTGATGGTTTTCATTACCTTTTCATCAAAATCCTGAACACCCAAACTCAATCTGTTAAATCCAAGTTCGATCAATTGATCTATATATTCGTAAGTTAAGTGCCAGGGGTGACACTCCATGGCAATTTCGGCCTTTGGGATAAAATCAAAATGCTCGTACAGTGCTTTCATAATTGACTTCACATCTTCGATGGGAAGATAATTCGGTGTGCCACCTCCCCAATGAATTTGTGAGACTTTTCGATTAGAGTCGAGTTTTGATTTTAACAGAATAATTTCCTTTAGCAAGGTTTTGATATAAGTGTCAATCAAATTTCGATCTTTGCTAATAACGGTATTACAACCACAGTAAAAACAAAGTTTATTGCAAAAAGGGATGTGAATATAGAGTGAGATATTTTGAGGGTTTTCATTGTTTGAAAGCAAGATTGCTTTTTCAACTTCCAGTTCTTCAAAATTATCATGAAAGAAATTTGCTGGAGGATAGCTGGTGTACCTGGGTGTAGGTACATTGTATTTTTTAAGTAATTCTTGTGGGATGTTCATTTTATTTATTCTTTAATAATTTTTCTTCGTAATATCTTTCATCAAAAAGAAATGAAATGGAAATGAGAACGATTAAGCTAACAACAAACTCAAGTCGAAATAATCCTTGATATCCGATACTTTGTGCAATCTTACCACTACTTACAGCTATCAGCAAACTACTTAAGTGGGTAATTACAATTTGAATGGTGAAATCAGTCCCTTCGCGGCCTGCCCTTACATTGTCCATTGAAATGGTGTAAATAATCACAGTCGACATTCCGTATGCTGACCAAATGAGGGCAATTCCCAGAATGATTTGTGATTTTGATGGAGTAAAATAAGTCATCCAACAAAAGTAGGATGAGGCCAGAAATGCAATGGTTGAGAAGAGAAGAATACTCTTTCTTTTTCCAATTTTTTTGACGATAAAACCTGCCGCAAAAGAAAAAGCTGCTCCAAAAGCTGCTCCATGAATACCGGATAAAATTCCAATTTCTTTGATGTTAAATCCTAAATCTACCAACCAGGGCTTTATCATGGTAAGAATTCCAATAATTCCGGAATAAAAAATACTCAGCAGTATAATTCGTTTATAAGCCTTCTTTTGTTTAAAGAATAATCCTATGTCTTTGAGAACAACGGGCTTGGATGGTTTGGGTTTTTCAGCCTCACGACCATTAAATAGATAAAGCGGAACCAGAGCCAGGAGGACGAATCCGGCCAGGGCCATGAGTAAATATTGCCATCCCCAGTAATAATAAATGATTAAAAGCAATCCGCTACCTGTGAGTGTACCCAAAAAACTTCCGGCAGATTGCATACTGTTTCCAATGCTTCGTTCTTCTTTTTTTAAGATGAGAATGGCGTATGCATCTGTGGCTATATCCTGAGTAGCTGAGGCGGTAAAAGCGATCAACATTAAAATAATGATAATTTCAAAGTTTAAATCTAATTTCAGAAATGCTATGCCAAAAATAACCATGGCGTAAAATATCTCTGATAGAAAAATCCAATTCTTGTATTTTCGAACATTTCCAGCGGTTCTGTCGACCAATGGAGCCCATAAAAATTTTAAAATCCAGGGGAGTTTGATTAATTGAATTAATCCTATGGATGTAAGTGAGTAGTTTTCGGTACGCATGATCACAGGCATCACCGTTGAGAAGAAACTCATCGGGATGGCCTGTGCCAAATATAGGTTGAGCAGTGTAAAGTATTTACTGCCTGAAGTTTTAAACATCTGTTAAAATTTTAGTTTAGCGAAGAAACCGAATTGAGCTGGTTTTCCGAGTTGAACATAAGCTTTTCCGAAAGAGGAGAAATAAAAGGCATTGTAATCTGTTTCAAAAATATTTTTACCCCATAATCCAAAATCAACAGATGAGCTTATAAAAGTAATTTTAGCATTGGTAATTCCATAATTCTTCTGAAAAGCAATGTTTTCCTCATCCCAATACATTTTTCCCATGTGCTGATAACTAAAGTTAAAGTGTGCTTTATTGATAAAAGAGTCTTTAAAATTGATGCTGTAATCAGTTCCAATTCCAAAAGTGTATTTAGGCACGTTTGGAATCAAATTATCACTTAAATCAATATCTTTAGTATTGATGTATTCTGTAAATTTTGCTTCAGTAAATCCAAAACTTGTCCATATTTGCCAGTTGTTTGTAAAAATCATATTTGCCTCAAATTCAATTCCCTGGCTTATTGATGTTCCTGCATTTTTGGTCATCGAGCCCTGCCCGCTGGGAACCGGCTGGGCTACTTGTTGATTGTTGATATCAATGTGAAAGAGATTTAGATTGGTGGTTAATCGTTTGTTGATCCAGCTTGATTTGAGCCCGAATTCGTAATTCCAGCTGGTTTCAGGACCATAAACCCTGTCATCATCAGATTCGAAGGTGAAATTGAAACCTCCCGCTTTAAACCCTTTGGTTGTTGTAAAAAATAAGGTTAAATTTTCTGTGGGAACATAAGCCAACGAAACTTTGGGCGTAAGCTGATCAAATCTTAAATCACTTTTAAATCCAGGTTTGATTTCATCACTTCCATCTTTAGTAATAGTATAAGTATAGTCGAGATCTGCGGATTCAAGATCTAAGCGCAATCCACCTGTAAAATTAAATTTACCAAAAGGCATTGTGGATTGACCATAAAGTGCAAATCCGGATGTTGGTAAATCATAAGTTTTTAAATAAGAATAATTATCATAAGGCCAGTTTCTCGCCCGTATAAAATCATCTCCATACGTAACATTTACTCCTTTATCAGTAAGTTGTTTGAAAAACATTGAGCCTAATAACCAGGTTATTTTTGCCTTTGGCTTTGAGTGTATATTAAGTTCTTGATATAAGGTGTGATGGGTTCGGTCCTGGTCGATGAAATACAGATTTGCAGGTGAAAAATCCTGATCGATGAAAAAGATATCATCCATGTTTTGATAACCTGTTGCAGAATTTAATACAAACCAATTTCCGATATACTCAAGGTTTAAACCAATTGATAGTTGATCTCTGTCGTACGAACTTTCTTTGTTGTAGCTTATATCATTGGCTGTTTGAGTTTCTGTATTGTAAACGGCATAAGCATATCCAAGTTGATTATTCCTTTCGAAATCAACAGAAAGTGTGGCTTTAAAATCATTATTTGGCCTGTACGCGAGTTTAAATCTTGCAGCATAAGTATCAAATGCATCTGCCTTTTTATTGGTATACTGGTTGGTAAAGAAACCATCACCATGCGCATAAGCCGCATTAAAAACCGTATAAAATTTAGAACTTAATGGTTGATTGATGTGAAGCAAGGTTTTGGATTGGTTGTAATTACCGTAATCCGTTTTAATGTAGCCGCCAAAAAGTGCTTTGGGGTCCTGGGTATAAACCTTAATCAGACCGCCCATGGTATTTCTTCCGTAAAGGGTTCCTTGTGGTCCTCTCAAAATCTCAATTTTATCAATATCCAGAAATTCAAAATTAAATGATCCTTTCTCAAAATAGGGGATATTATCTACATAAAGACCTACCGAAGGTTGCACATCACGACGCAGACCCATTCCTCGGGAATATACCGGTGGTGACATTTTTGAACCATAATCTAAAACAAAGAAATTTGGAATTCTGGCACTTAAATCTGCCATGGTGTTAATATTTTCTTGCTCTATTTTTTTAGCAGCAATCATGGAAACTGCTATGGGGGTTTCCTGAATTTTAGTGGTAACTTTTTCAGCCTGAACCGTGATTTCTTCAAGATCCACAATTCGAGGAACCCTTTTGTAAACGGTGTCAGCTAATGAAAAAGCAAAAAGCGGGAAACATAAAATTAGGATGATAATTATATATCTTGATTTCATTGAATGTTGTATTAGTATGTTAGATTAGTCAATATGTCTGGTTGTTATGCCAGTATATATTTGGCATAATAAATAGTTTGTATCGATTTTATCTGATACAGAAACTAAATAAACCAGGTTAAACAAGTTTTGTAATGAAATTAATTAAACAGATGGGGGAGGGCGCGAGAAACTGGCTTGTGCAAAATGAAATGAATAAGCGGGCTTAAAACTACGACATTCTAAAGGTGGCTTAATCAAATTTTCGCTAAGCTTTGGATTGAACTTCTTAAGCTCAGTATTTATGTAATTTTGATTGTAATATTCATGAATTGAAATAACACAATCCTGATTTGAATTGTCATCAGTAGTTACTTCAATATTATATGAGATTTTATCATTATTTGAAACAGGCACATCAGTTGTTTGGCCAATATTAAAAAACAGAAATAGAAGATACAAACCGGAAGAAATTCCGGATGATATCAGGATGAAAGGCAATTGCATATTTATGAGTCCTTCAAAAAACATCTTATCTCCTTTTGGGGTTTTTAGGGAACCAACCTTTTTTTACTCTGTTTTCTTGTTCGATAATTTCGTGTATGCCCCAAAGATAATTAAAACCGATGATTGCAACGATGGCCGAAACTATGATATTTATCAGTAAAAATGATGATAAAACCGCGATTATGCCAATAATTAAAAATGCAATCCAAAGTTTTTTTGTAAAATAGTATTCTCCGGCAATGCATGAATAACGTGCAAAAATTATAATGAGAAATGAAGCCAATCCGACTATAACCCCAATTAAATTAATGCTATGTCCAAATATTTCAATATTCATTTAGAAATTGCTTATGTCGTTTAATTATCTATTTATCATTAGTCAATAATCATTTATAATTTCTATTTGGATTTCTTTTGGCACTACCTTTTAATACGCGTTCATGTTGTTTAAAAATTTCAACGGTACTCCAAATACAGGCAAAACCAAATACGCCAAATATGACTGAAAAAATATCACTAAAAAAGAAGGAAAGGATAATAAAAACAATTCCAGGGAATAATAACATCCACCAACTTTTTTTTCCCAGATGATATTCCATTTTAATCACAATGGGATGAAATACTCCAATCGCTATGAAAGCAATTAGTCCAAATAAGGGTCCGATAAAATTAATGTCATTCATTTAGGTATCCATTTACTGAAATGCAAATTTAATCGAAATATTAGAATGAAATACCATTTAAGTAAATATCTTAAACTAATATTTATCATATTATTTGAGAATCTAGCAAAAAAAAAGCTCCCGAATATCGGGAGCTTTTATATGTTACGTATATTCTATTTCTAGAACGCGATACCTAATTTTAACATAGGACGAGATAAGAAAGAAAACGTACTTTGATCCGCTCTGGCTAAATCCATACCTTCTTTGACTGCCATTTGAGTCATTGAGTAGAAGTAGTTTAATGCATTGATAGAAGCACCAATAAATAAACCATCTGCTACATAATACTCGAAGCCAACAGGTAAAGCAAATCCCCAAGAAACAATTTCTCCTCTTTGCATTCCTGTTATATCAACAACAGGATTAGTACCGAGGTCATAAGTAGACATAGGCACTTCATAACGATCTGAACCGTGCGCATAAAGGAAGCTGAAACCTACATAAGGTAAAAGCTGTTTGTTAGGTAAATCAAAATAGTGACTTACTCCAATTTCCATATTCCAATCAAAATCTGCTTCAAAAGCAACAGCTTCAATGGTAGGAATAATCCAAGGAGATGCTGGTACGTCAGGATCTTGTTGGATACCCATAATTGAATTTTGTGTTGGGTTTGCTCTAAGAATACCTAATCCGGTTAGATTTAAACTCCAGTTGGGTTTAAACATCCAACGGAATTCAACACCAATCATGTTGGTAGAAGGGTTATCATTTTGGTCTATGCCATAAACGTATGGTACTACAGGTTGTACACTAGAACTGTACGATGAATAAGTCGAACCATCCAGGATTACATAATCTGTTGATGAGAAGCCCCGGCCAAAGTTCAAGCTGAACTTGAACTTATGGCAGTTTGCTTCATTATTAAATTCTCCTGTTTGATTCTCCTGAGCACCTACTAATGTTACAACCCCTAATACTAAAATTAAGATTATAAATAATTTTTTCATATATAAAGGTTTTATAAACATTTAGTAGTTGCTTAATTTGCTAATGCTTCGTCAAGTAATGCTTTCCAAAGATCAACTTGAGCTTGTTGAGCAACCAATTCTGCTTCAAGTTCTGCTAAGTCAGCCATGAATTTGTCATAGTTAACAAGACCATTTGCATAAGTCCATTCAGCAACACCAACAGCAATTTCAGAAGCAGTTACAGTACCTTGAGCAGTTACAATCGCAGCTTCAAATACAGTTAAGAAATTGTCATTAACAACACCTAATGCAGTATATAAACCTTTAACTGTGATCAAAGTCGCAAGTTCAGCATTTCTAAGAGTTACAACGCTGTCTAATAATCTCATTGGTTCGAATGCTAATGCTAATGCATCTGCAGCAGCAGTTTTAGCAGTGGCAGCAGCAGTTTTAGCAGCTAATTTAGCATCTACAGTTGCTTGTAATCCTGCTACGAAATCATCGTAGTATGCAGCTTTCCAAGTTTCATAATCTGGACGAACAGCTTCTTTATAAGCTTCAGCAAGAGTCACAGCATTTAATAAATCAGCCATGAAAGTTTGGTGATATAGATAATCAGATGTTAGATCTGGCAATGCAGCAGTAAGAACTGCAACACGTGCTATTCTAGTAGTTTTAGCAGTGTTAAGACCAGTGATTGTTGAGTTTCTTGCAGTAAGTAATGCAGCAAAACCAGTTACAGCTGTATCAACTTTTGCGTTTTGAGTAGTTACAGATGTGTTATAAGCTAAGAATGCAGCAGCAGTATCAACAACAGCAGCAGGAATAGTAACAGTTGCTAAAGTACCTTTTTCCCAATACAGGATAGTACTGTCAGCTGAATTGATACCAATTGTTGCAGCTAAAGCAACATCACCAGCAGAGAAACGAAGTCTTTGTGCAGCTAATGAGTCAGTTAAAACTTGTAACTGTGCAGCTTTAGTATTATAAGAAGTAGAATCAGCTTCCCAGGCAGCAACAGAAGCTACATAAGCAGCCAATTTAGCTACAGTATCAGCATTGTACAAATTGATAGAATCTGTGTACATTCCAGCTGTGTCAGTATGAAGTGCGATAAGAGCGTCAATGTCAGTAGTTCCTAATGCAATAGTATCTAAAGCATTATAATAAAGGGTAGCTGAAGTTGCTGTGTCAGTAGCACCTGCAGTTAATCTTGTATTTGTGTTTGTTACACTGTCAAGAGCAGCTTTCCAGAAATCAGGAACTGGATGTGTTCCAATGGTGTCTGATAAGAATGTAGTTTCTGCATTAGCAAGTGCAGTTAAAGCAGTTGTGTAAGCAGTTGAAGCAGTTGTATAAGCAGCAGCGGCAGCAATATAAGCAGCATTTTCTACAGCAGTATCAGCTTCTAAAGCTTGCTTTTCAATAGCTAAATTAGCTAATTCATGACGAAGCAAAGTAGAATCATTATACAAATCTGCAATTTTAGCAACAGTTGCGTCAGCATCACCTAAAAGCGCTTTAGCAGCAACTAACTCATCTTGTAAAACAGCAAGTGCAGCTTGGTCAGCAGCTAAAGTAGCTTTAGCTGCAGTAAGTGCTGAATCTGTACCATTAACAAGGTCAAGATTTAACATTACTATTTGACGTTGCTTGTCATAAATAGCTTGTTGAGTAGCAGTTACAACAGCCATAGCAGCTGTGTATTTACCGAAATACAATGCTATTGCTGTTTCTTTAGCTGTTTGTACAGCTAGTAAATAAGCATCCTGTAAAGCATCGTCAGCACGTTGAGCAGCAGCAAGAGCAATCTTGTTAGTCTCAATTGTTTGTGCTAATGTTTCAAGAGCAAGTGCAGTAGCAGCATCAGTACCAGCAGCAGTTGCAAGATTCATTGCAGCAATAGCATTTTGTACAGCAGCTTGTGCTCTTGTGAGTTCTGCATCAGCATTCGCTTTGATAATTTCAGCTTGTGCTTTTGCATTTAAAAATGCGGCGTAAGCTGAACGTACCTCTTCGATACCTGGGCTTACTTCATTTTTCATACAGCTTGTTAAAAACAAAACTGAAGCGAAAAATGCGATCAGTGTAATTTTGATTTTCATGAGTTTTTTTTTTGATTAAACAAATGATTAATAAATAATATGAATTGATTAAGAAATTGCGCTTGAGATTCTCTCAATGAATTTCACGATTTAATAACAAATATACCCTTTTCGTTTCTTTAATAAAAACAAGTATGATTAGTAATAGGAGAAATATCAAATCCCCTATATTAAAATTGACTTAAATATACTGATAATCAAATATTAAAGTATAAATAATAATATGTGCAGAAATATGTAAAAATTGCGTATATTTGAGCAAAATTAAGGTTTTTCCAATACGGGAATATTTTATTCCCCTAAATATTTGGACTAAAATCAGAATGGTAATATTTTTAATAGAAGGATTGTTATTGTTATGCTTCCAGAGGTTGTTATAAGAAGTTTTAAGAAGTTTTCTTGTAGAATGAATGTATCTATACGAAAAGATGTTTTAGTTGATTTAAAGGCGTTTTTTATTAACAGTGTAATGTTGAAAACTGCGCTGTTTTGTTTTGTGGTTTTTTCTCCTTATTTGGCCTATAATCAGGTAGAAGCGCCGCTTTTTATGGATCGACATGCTAAAACTTTGATAGAGGATACCTTTATATTAGGTTATATGGAGTCGAACCGTACCTTTTATATTCTTACGCAAACCGAATATTGGGAATTGCAGATGGTGAGTGAACGGAATTGGGTTAAAAATTATTATCAACAAAATGATTTATTTAATGAATCTGAAATAAAAGACCTTACCTGGATTACAACTGACAGTGCATCTTATTTGGTGACCGAAGGAGGTGGGTTTATTTATGAGTTTACCGGAAATTCAATTGTGAGATTGGAAAATTCATTCGATCAGCGATCAAATGAAGCCTCAACCTATTTTGTTCATCATAACTGTATCATGAATTTTGGGGGTTATGGTTTTTGGCAATACCCTTCTTTTGTTTCAAAATATGATTTGCATACCGAAAAGTTATCTTCTTTTATCCCAAGAGATGGTGTGTTAATACCACCATCACAAATCAGACCCTTATCATTGTACAATGAAGAAAGTGCTTCCTTATATGTATGGGGAGGTGCTCAAGTGAGCTATACAAATTCTGTTTCAAGCCTTATTAATAATACCAACGAATTATGGAGTTTAAACCTGAATGATAAACGATGGAATTTGATGGGACATGTAAATATGCCAATCGCTTTCGCGGATAATACAAACACCGATTCATTTATAACTTTTAAATCTGATCAGGAGCTTTTTAGCATTTTAGGAGACCGGCTTTATGTGTTTAATATTTTCGATAATAAAATATCTACCTATAAAATAAGTGAGGATTTTGATTTAAATGTCGATGCAAATATTCAACCTGCCTACAGTCATTCTCATAAGGTTTTAATGTTATCTTCCCTACCTTATCCAAACAGAAATGTGAGAAGGGTTCAATTTGTAAGTTTATCAAATTATAAATCAGAATTGGTTTCAGAAACCAAGCTTCAAAAAACACATCTCAAAACCATCATTAATTATAGCATTCTTGGTTTGAGTTTGCTCGGATTTATATTCCTTGTTTATTATTTATATAAAAATTATTATGTATACCGAAACAAACTGATCATTACGCGCTCAACAAAAGTGATTAAGTTTAACACCAAACATATTAAAGTGCTCGATCCTGAGGAATCTGATTTGGTATTCTGGATTGCACAAAGTGATGACTACGTTTCAACAAACTATATTATGGATCGCCCATCAGATGGGTCCCAGTCATACGAAAGTATGAAGAAAAGGAAATTACATACCATGAAATCCATAGAAGTTAAATTGGGTGCATTCTCTCAAGTGAAAAAACCGGTTTTTATGGAAAAGAAATCTGTTGAAGACTTAAGACTTAAAGAATACAAACTCAATAATGAGTGGATTATTATCAAAGACTAAATGCCTGGAGTATTAAGATTCAAGATACAAGACTCAAGACACAAGATTCAAGACACAAGATTCAAGACACAAGATTCAAGATACAAGATTCAAGACACAAGATTCAAGATACAAGATTCAAGACACAAGATTCAAGACACAAGATTCAAGATACAAGATTCAAGACACAAGATTCAAGATATGAGATGTTTGATTTTTGAGGATTTAAAGAGTTTGAACTTGAGATTTTATTTAAGTTTTTAGCTCTTTTATTCTAAGATCGAATATCAATCTTGCCTATTTATTTTTCCTGTTTTAAAAGAATAAAACCTTTGTGTGAAATAGCTGTAAGTGACCACAAAAATGGTGGTGATTATTTTTGATGGAGTAGGGTAGATGCCAAAAACTTCGACAAATAATTTCAGAAACAGATAATTAAGCAGGATAGCTCCGAATACAGTTACGGCATATCTGAATAATTGTATCCTCCCTTTGATTAATGATGAAGTAAATGTGATGTATTTAGCCAATAAAAACCCAGTAAAAAAAGTAATTGGAAACACAAAAATAAAAGCAGCAATGTGAGGACTCATAGCAACGACCCCAAGATCTACAATTTGTTTCTCTAAAATGAAATTATAGAATATAAAGTATAGGAAAATATCCAATGCTGTGTTTGCGCCTCCGGTAGCTGCATAGCGAAAGGTTTCGATGGGGATAAATTTGGAGAATGGAGGGTAAACCCAATTAATGATGTTGTTGATTAATTTTTGGATTGCAAGCAAAGGATTCATTAAAGTTTATTTAGTTGGTCAAATTGATGTCGCGAATTTACAATAAAAATTATTTTTTATTTGTTTATGTTTTTTGATTTTAACCTTAATATTGAAGGTTACTCCGAAAAAAGGGAAGGCTTCCCATATATGGGAAGCCTTCCCTTAAAATGAAAGAAAGAGGCTGTCTGATACTTTGCAGACAGCCTCTTTCATGTTTATTTAATCAATGTTCCTAATAAAAGGATTAATAACCAGGATTTTGAACCATGTTTTCATTCACATCCATTTCAAATTGACCAATGGCTAAAATGAATCGATCGCTTGGATAAGCAATATCACAAATGGTAGCAGTACAATCTGTTCTGTGTACGCCCATTTTGTGTCTTGTTAAATCCCATAGTCTGCTTCCTTCGAAACAAAGTTCAAGTCTTCTTTCTAATAAGATCTCATCTAAAAGAGCTTGTCCTGTTGCTGTTACATCAGCTGCTGTTGGGTTTGCACGTTGTCGTACCATATCAACATCAGCTTGAGCAGCAGAAGCGTTGCCTAAATTGTAATTTGCTTCAGCACGGATAAGATAAACATCAGCTAAACGAATAACCTGTGGATTGTTGTATCCTAAATTGTTTGCATATTTATTTACACGAGTTGTTCCGTAAATACCGCCACCAATAGTAAGGTCGGTTGCAAAAAGTGTACCTCTAACATCACCAGCAGGAAATAAATTAAGGATGTCTTCAGCTGGCAAATAGTCACCATATCCGCTTCCTAAATACATACCTGCTAAAGCATCTGTACCTCGTTTGTCAGTTTCATTCATGTCTATTTCAAAAATAGCTTCTGAATGACCATCCTGAATAAAAATATCGGCATAATTAGCATTACTTACTAAAGAATAGTTGCCGCTGTTTATTACATCATTAGCTGCAGAAAGTGCAGATGACCAATCCTCTTTAAACATATATACTCTTGCCAATAAAGCTTTAACTGAGTTTCTGTTTAAAAAATGAGAATCATTATCATCATCAATAAGCCCAAGAGCAGTATTAAAATCTGCAATTACCTGATCGTAAACTTCCTTAACGGAACTACGAGCTGGTTTTTGGAATGGATCAACGGTTGTTACGATTGGAATACCCAGATGAGAAGCATCAGCAGTATAAGTATAATGTTGTCCATAAATACGAACTAGATCAAAATGAACTAAGGCTCTCAATGCATAAGCTTGACCTAAATAATTGTCAACATCAATATCAGTTTCAATAGAAAGCATTCTATTGGCTCTGTCAATTACCCGATAGGCATATTCAAAAATATTACCTGAAAGATTATTATTATCAGTTGCAGAACCAACATATTCTGCCCAGTCGGAAGCACGGTTTGCACTGGCGTTTAATTTAACATCGTCACTCATGATGTCAGTTACAAGTGTGAAATATCTACCGTAGTAGTTAGAACTTGATAAGCCATCATAGCAACCAACAACGGCAGCTTCAAAATCACCAACAGTGCTTAATGCTGCAGAAGTAGAAACTGCTTGCTGTGGTTGTAATTCTAGAAAATCTTTTGAACATGATACCGTGAAAAACACAACTAGTAACACTATCAGAGGAGATTTTCCTGATATTTTATTTATAAGTTTTTTCATAATTATATATTTTAATTTTTTTACAAACTAGTTGATTAAAATCCCACATTTACACCAAACGTAATGGTTTTTGATTTTGGTTGTAAACCATCAACTAAACCACTAACACTAGCTTCTGGATCCAGATGTAAGTTCTCTTTGTCTCTAACCCAGGTAAGTAAGTTGTTACCTTTAACAAAAACTTTCAATGAAGAAATATCCAATTTGTCAATGATTGATTTACCGAAGGTATAAGATAAAGTAATATCTCTTAAACGAGCGTAAGTTGCATCGTATAAGTAACGAGTTTGATATTTTTGATTACTCTTAGTTGAGTTGCCCCATACCCACTGTGGGTAAGATGTCTCTTGTCCCGGAGTAGTCCATCTGTTTTCGAAGCCGTAAACATGTGTTCCCCTTGGAGTGTAACGTCCGTCACCATCCAATACAAAACCAGCAACATCATATATATACTTATCAAGTACAAATACAACTTGTGCACTTAAATCAAAGTTTTTGTAATGGATGTTGGTATTGATACCACCAAAAGCACTTGGTGTGGCAGATTTACCAGTATACCATCTATCTGCTTCACTTACGTCTTCTGTTGTAGTAGTCATAGATTCGTCAGTATACCACATTGCATGTCCGGTTTGAGGATTTACACCAGCCCAGTGCCACATATAATATTCGTAATAATCACGACCTTCTTCAGCTCGATGTGATCCATTAAGGATAGGTTCATCAAGACGAGTAACTTCGTTTTTCATCATGGTTAAGTTAAACCCGAAATCCCAGCTAAAGTCAGCTGTTTTTGCAATCTCTGCATTCATCTCAAGCTCAATACCAGAGTTTAACATATCACCTACATTTTGAGTATTTGCATCAAAACCTGTAGTTGTTGAAAGTGGACGATCTAATAAAAGATCAGAGTTTTTTCTGTTAAAATAAGTGAAAGTAGCACTGATTCTGTCAAACATATATAAATCAACACCAATATCTAAAGTGCTTTGGCCTTCCCATGTTAACATTGGGTTACCAATATTAGAAGGTGCTGAACCAGCAACACCGGCATAGTCATAACCGAAACCGTATAATGCCATGGCATCAAAGTTTCCGATACTTGCATTACCAGTGATACCGTAAGATACTCGAAGTTTTAAATCGTTTAGCCAGTTTATATCAGCCATAAAATCTTCTTCGATGACTCTCCATGATCCACCAATTGACCAGAAGTTACCCCAACGACTGTCTTCACCAAAACGAGAAGATCCATCACGACGGAAACTAGCAGTAGCATAATATTTACCACCATAATTATAAGAGAATCTTGAGAACATAGAAGCAAAACTATATTGAGTTCCTGCACTCCAAGCTAATGTTGGATTTGCAGCACTTGCTAAAGTTCTTAAAGTAGGATTTGGAAACCCTTCACCTCTGGCTTGTACAGCTCTTCTGTCATATTTTTGAGCTTCATAACCTAATAATGCATCAAAGTTATGCTTGTCGCCAAATAGTTTGTTGTAATTTAAAGTTTGAGTTCCGATCCAGTTGGTACTGTTGATTGAAGCTTCATTACTTCGGCCACCAACACGACGACCATCACCATAACGTGCATTTTCGAATTCGAATTCATGAATTCCAATCAAGTCAAAACTCCATGCTGATTTGAAGGTCAAATCTTCACGAATCTTATAACTGGCTGAAAGGTTATCAAGAATACGGGTTTGCTTTTGCCATCTTTCGTCTTCTAACAAACGTCCAACAGGGTTGGCACCACCCATAAAGAAACTTTTGTGATCAGCATAATATAAACCTTGCTCATCATAAATAGGAACAACAGGGGCAACTAGATAGGCACCGTACATTGGGTTATCCCATGCAGTACCATCACTTGTACCATTTGATTCGGTTCTACCAACAGTAATATTATTGGTAATGGTTAATTTGTCAGTAAGATCTGCTTTGATATTTAATCTGGAAGAAAAACGATTGAAGTCAGTTCCAATCAATACACCTTCCTGATCATAATATCCAATAGAAGCAAAATAAGAAATACCTTTTGCTCCACCGCTTACATCAACATTATACTGTTGAGTAATACCGGTTCTCATGATATCTTCAAGCCAGTTGTGATCGGCTGGATCTGGAAAATAATTGTCAAATCTTGCTTGAGCTTGAGCTAAAGTTTCACCTTTATTCATATAACCTTCGAGGAATAAGGTTGTATATTGATCTGCATTAAGTGCCTCATGTCTGCCGTTATAAGCATTGTCAGAGAAACCAGTTTGAGCACTAAAATTAATTTTAGCTTTTCCTGATTTACCACCTTTAGTTGTAATAAGAATTACACCGTTTGCACCACGAGAACCATAAATAGCGGTTGCAGATGCATCTTTTAATACGGATAAACTCTCAATGTCATTGGGGTTGATGGTTGACATGATGTTTGAAGATCGTCCACCATTGTCAAATCCAGTTTCTGAATCGGCTCCTGTTTGAACAGGGATACCATCAATAACATATAATGGAGCACTTGAAGCATTAATTGATCCAATACCACGAATACGTATCTGAGTTGCAGCACCTGGCTGACCGTCATTGGCATTCATTTGAAGACCAACAACACCTCCTTGTAATGAACTTTCTAGAGAGGCAACCGGTACCATTTCAAATTTTTCGCTACCAACTACTTCAACGGCACCTGTCAGTGCTTCTTTGGTTGATGTACCGTAACCAATAACTACAACTTCTTCAAGACCAACAAGGTCTAATTCTAAAGCTACATTTAAGGTTGATGCTTGACCAACAGCTAATTCCTGATGCTTAAATCCAATAAATGAAAATTTAAGGACTGCACTTGCATTTGGAATTGTTAGTTGATACTTACCATCGATGTCGGTTGTTACACCAGTGGTTGTTCCGATAACCATTACTGTTACACCTGGGAGGGTTGATCCATCCTCAGCACTTGTAACCGTACCAGTTACGACTCTTCCCTGAGCAAAAGAAATTTGCATTCCAAGGAAGAACAATAATAAAATTGTTAATGTTCGTTTCATAGATAAAAATTTTGATTAGATAATTTTTGTTTTAGTTAACGTGTTTTATTTATGCGGGGTGTAGTTTTTGCCAATTGCATAAATAGTTATTTTATTCTCATAGGCATTTAACTTTTAGTTAATAATTATTGTTAATGTCTGATTGTTTTGTGAGGTGCAAATAGAAATCTCAATTTAAGAAATTTTTTAAAAAAGTAAAAGGTTTTTTTAGAAAGAGAAGAAGTTGATAGCGTTTTTATGTATTCGATAAGAGATCATATTTTGTCGATAAGGACCAATAATCATCATACGTAAGGATTTATTGAGATGTTTTGGGATGGGTTGATACTAGCTGTTTACGTAAGAAATTAAAATCATTGATTTGGTTTTCATTTCTTGGAGCCAATCATATCTATCTATGATATAAAAGGCTTACAAAAGGGTTCATTATTTTTTGAATTATGTTAAAAATTTAACATAATTGGTTCAAATTTCTAAGTTATTTTGTCTCAGAACTAACAATTTATTAGTATAAAAAAGTGGGTTTTCTTTAAAAAAGCTTAAAAAGCGTCGAATTTTTACTCAAAAAAGATAGATTTTTGTGATTAAGATTAAAAAATTGACGATAATTATTTTTGATTTCATGATATCAAAAATTAAAGCCTTAATGAATTTTTATACTAAAAATATGTGAATATTGAATAATTTATTCGGTATTATCAATGTATTTAAAACTCAATGATGCTGAACCCAATACTTGTGATAAGTGAGTACATCTAATTATTGATTTAAATTCGCTGTAAATTGATGGTTAGGGGTATAAAAAAAGCCCTCATTGAGGGCTTATTTATACATGTTTAAGATTTTTTTTTGCTTATTTAACCAGTTTAACTTTCATGGCCGTAGGACCTTTATGTCCCATCTCCACCTCAAAATTAACTAAATTTCCTTCTTTTATTTCATCAACTACATTGTTAATATGCACAAAAACACTTTCTTTGGTTTCCATATCTTTTATAAATCCATAACCTTTCGAATCGTTAAAAAATGAAACAATACCTTTACGTATGGGGTCAGCTTTATGAGACGAATCACGACTTGGTACTCCAATTTCAATGTCTTCTAGTTTAATTTCTTCTTTTTTCTTGTTCGGATCAGGGGCCTCACTCGTAATCATACCGTTTTCGTCAACATAGGCAATCATGTCATCTAAACTACCTTTTTTCTCATTCTCTTTTCTGGCAAGTCTTTTCTTTTCTTTCTCTTTACGCTTTTTTTCTTTTTTGTTTCGTACTTCCTTTTTGTTGAACGTATCTTGTGATCGACCCATAAATGTGTTGTGCTTTTTTAATGATTAATATAACAAATGGTTTTGTTTTAGAATAAAGTAGAAGACCATTTGTTTTGTATGAATAACTTTGCAAAGTTAAAACTTTATTCCGAAAGTATTCTTTTTATCTACTTATATCTCAATTAATACCTATGTAAACTTAAATCTTGTCTGTAAAATACCAATAGACGGGTATGATTCGTAAAAAAATTTGTAAGTAAATATAAATTAATGCAAGCATTGATTATATCCATCAATAAAAAAGCTTCAAGAATTTAATTCTTGAAGCTTTTTTTCTGGTTTAAAAAATTGATCTCTATTTAGAGTTTGAATATTGAGTCATCAATGCCTTTATTGATTTCAATTGAGCTTGTAATTACATCAAAAGATTGTGGACCAACAGTCTGGTTCATCATAAATGGAAATAAAACACCTTCGACCTCTCTGTAATCGGAATAGGTAGTAGCAATGCTCATTTGACCTTGTTGTGCTACAGATTTCAATTTTAGTCCTGTTTTTTGATCATAATAATCTGTTGATACTTTGCCGGCAGGAGTAGTAACCATTACCTTCCAGGCAGATTTACCATCTACTTTATCCGCACCTTTTAATTCAAGGGTTACACCCATTTCTTTTAAAAATAATTCGGCATGCATGGTCGATTGAATTTTCATATCTTCTAAATCAGAACCTGTCAGCTCCTGATTTCCCATCGGGCTTTTTACGGCTGCTTTTTCACCATCAAAAACTTGTTTCGACATCACATTTCCGCCCATTAAAGTTTCAACTGACATTTTGTTAGGTGCTTTATGTTTTACATTAATCTCGAAATTCATTCCTTGCATCGACATTCCTGATTTCATGGAAATATCTTTAATGGCCAAAAGTTTTTCTTTCCCTCCGATAGCTTCTACGTATTTTGCAATGACTTCTTCTGCGGTTAAATCCAATGGAGTTTCCATGGCTTTAACAGCATTTCCATAATAATCAAATTGTTCAACTTTACCGTCTTTTGCAAACCTTGCCATCGTTTTAACAAGTTCATCGGCATTGCCAACGGCTATTACATTTGCGTTTTCAGGTTTTAAATATTTAACTGCCATTTCCTGAATGTCAGCTATTGAAACCTTGCTTAATTTTTCAAGGTAAGTGGCATAATAATCTTTGGGTAAATTATAACGTTCTATATTTAAAGCAAAACGTGCAATGGTAGAAGGGCTTTCAAGAGATCGGGCAAAAGAACCATTCATTTTACTTTTAATTTTTTCAAGTTCTTCAGATCCAACTGCTTCTTCAGTCATCCTTTTAATTTCATAAAGTAGCTCATACATGGCACTGTCGGTTGCTTCACCTTTTACTTCGGCAGATGCAGTAAACGAACCCACCAGCTTATCAGTGCTCAATGAAGAATATCCACCATAAGTGTATGCTTTGTCTTCTCTTAAGTTGGCATTGATGCGGGTAGAAGTTCCACCACCACCCAAAATGGTATTTAAAACACTACCTTTAATGGCATCTGCATTTCCTGGTTTATAATCCAAAGGATAACTAACCATGATTAAAGATTGAACTGCTCCATCACGGTTTCCTACTACAACACGTGGACTTTTATTAATTTGAGGGAAATCATATTGATGGGTGGGAACATTTCCTTTTTCCCATTTTCCAAAATATTTACTTGCTTGTGCTTTTGCTTCTTTCAAATCGATATCACCTACTATGATTAAATAAGCAGCATTGGGTTTGAAAAAATTATTATAATAATCTTTGCATAAATCAATGCTAATATTTTCGATGCTTTCTTCCGAAAGGATGTCTCCGTAAGGATGATCTTTACCATAAGTTATGGCTGCGTTAATGTTGCTGGCAATGGCACTTGCTTGATTTTTACCGGCCTGAATGCCAGACATGTTTTGTTTTTTTAGCTTGTCTAATTCTTCGGTTGGAAATGAAGGGTTGAATAAAACATCAGCCATTAACTCTAAAAATTCAGTACTGTGTTTTGTTAAAACAGAGCCGCTTATTCCTGTTGAATAAGTATTTAATGAAGCTCCAATAAAATCAATGGCCTCATCAATTTCGGCTTTGGTTTTTGTTGTTGTTCCGGCCCTTAATAAATCGCCGGTCATTGAAACATAACCCGAATTTTTTCCTTCAAATACAGGATCGATATCTAAACTTAACTGGTAAGTAATTTTAGGAATTTTATGATTTTCAACAACAATAACTTTTAGCCCATTATCCAAGGTGAATAATTCATAATCTCCCAATTGGATTTTTGGGGCTGGTCCCGGCTGTGGTCGAATGCTTCTGTCGAGTTGTGCATTTACAGAAATAGCCAAGAATAAGATGAATGCGGTATAAAGTATTTTTTTCATGATTATTTTCTTTAAAAGGATTAATTATTTGATGGGTTTGGCAAGTAGTATAAAACCACACGGTTGTCTTCTCTGAAGTATTCATTGGCAACACGTTTAAGATCTTCTTGCGTTACTGCTAAATATTTATTCAGGTCTGAATTAATCCTGTTGGCATCTTTAAAATAGGTGTAATTACGCGCCAGCGTATTTGCCCTGTTTGCTATTGTTGCATTTTGTGAAATGATTTGATTTTCAATTTGATTTCTTAATTTCTGAAATTCTTTATCAGGAATGAGTTCATTTTGAACTTTCATAATTTCTTTGTTCATTGCAGCTTCAACATCAGCACAATCAAGTCCCATATTTGGAATTGCCAAAGCAATTGAAAGTCCTGGATCTTCGAATGGGAGGGGAATGGCAGCAACCTGAATTGCCAATTGCTGCTCATCAACAAGTGCCTTATATAATCTAGAACTTTGTCCGGTAGCCAAAAGTTGATTTAACATCTCAACAGCATAATAATCTTCAGTACCCATTGCAGGGATGTGATAAGCTTGAAAAATTGCAGGTAATTGAATGTTATCATAAATGGTATCTCTTACTTCAGCATATTTAATGTCTTCAACAACCGTTGGACGATAAATCTCTCCTTCTTTTTTAGGAATGTCTGCGAAATATTTCTTTACCAGTTTTTTAACTTCTTTATATTTAACATCACCGGCTAATACTAAAACTGCATTGTTTGGAACGTAAAATTCATCGTAAAACGCTTTAAATTCCTCATCTTTAGCTGCTCTGATGTGGTCAGCGTCTCCAATTACGGTCCAGTTATAAGGATGTTTTGTAAATCCATGGCTTAGTAATTCCTGAAGTAAGGTGCCGTAAGGTTGATTTTCAACTGTTTGTTTTTTCTCTTCAATTACAACCCCTTTTTGTGTTGCAATTCCTATGGAGTCAACACGAGCATGAAGCATGCGCTCAGATTCTAACCATAGTCCAAGTTCAAGTTGGTTGGATGGAAGGATTTCATAATAGTAAGTTCTGTCGTTGCTGGTATTGGCATTGAGGGTTCCTCCAGCACCTTCTACGATTTTATCATATTCAAATCGTTCAATGTTTTTTGTTCCTTCAAACATCAGATGCTCAAAAAAGTGAGCAAATCCGGTTCTGTCTGGTTGTTCGTTCTTTGAGCCTACATGGTACATCACTGATACCGCTACAATTGGCACAGAATGATCTTCATGCACAATTACATGTAAGCCATTGGGGAGATTAAACTCCTTAAACTCTATTTTAGCCGCCTGGGATGTATTTCCTAAACCAACTATAAAAAATACGATTGCTAAGATTGAAATTTTTTTCATTATTTTATTGTTAAAATTTTTAAGAATTTATATTTCAAGTAGTTCTCTTTTTTAAAAGGGGGAGAGATTACTAAACATGCTCGTATGCCTATTTTTATTACATACTATAGTTAAGCAAAGATAATTATATTTGGTCTAAATGCTAAAAATTTACACCTAATTCCATTAAATATTAAGAAAAGGATTTAGTCTGGTTTCAATCTGTTATATGAGTTTCTTTTATCTGGATTCTAATTTTAACAGATCATCAATTTTACCAGCTTCGATATAACTCGCTCCATGATGAAAACCAAAATTACCTGCAATGATTACTACAATGTCGTCCACAGATAGCTTGTTTTCATTTATTAATTGCTGAAGTGCAGCTTGCAAAAAATCGTGAGAATTGGATTGACGTTCCATATACTGAGGGTAGGCTCCAAAAGTTAGAGCAAGTTCTCTCATGGTTTTTTTGTGATAACAAATGGCATAAATTGGTTTTTCGCCTCTATAGCCAGCCAAATTTCGTATGGTTCTTCCTGAAATGGTGTCGGCTACTACCGCTGCTGCATCTAAATTGATAGAAGCCTCCACGCTCGCTTTTGTTAAAAATGCTGAAACATCACTGTGCAACACAGCAGGCTTGATGTTTAAGAATTTGTCGTGGCTTTTCTCAACTTCAGCCGCAACCTTCGACATGGTTGCAATGGCCTCAACAGGATATTTCCCAAAAGCAGTTTCACCACTTAACATTAAAGCATCCGCTTGATTATAAACAGCGCCTGCAATATCGCTGACTTCCGCACGCGTAGGTCGTGGATTGTCAATCATTGAGTGCAACATTTGGGTTGCGATAATGACCGGTTTTCTTCGGTTGATACAAGCCTCAATTAATTTTTTTTGTACTGCAGGTGTTTGTTCGTAAGGAATTTCAACACTCAAATCACCTCGAGCTACCATAATTCCGTAAGCATGATCTAAAATTTCTTCGATGTTATTAACACCCTGTTGGTTTTCAATTTTTGCGATAATTTTAATTTTGCTTTCTGATTTGTCAAGAATTTTCTGAATCGCCAAAACATCCTCTTTATCACGAACAAAACTATGGGCAATAAATTCAATGTCCTGCTCGATTGCAAATTTTATAAAATCCCGATCTTTATCATTAACCGATGGTAACTTAAAACTAGCCTGAGGAACATTTACACTCTTTCGGCTTTTTACCACTGAATTGGTTTGAAACCTGCATTTTAAAGAATCATTGTTTTTTTCAATAACCGTAAGAATGATGTAACCGTCATCAATTAAAATTTTACTTCCTTCTTTAACCTCATCCACAAAACCTGAATAGTTAACATAAAGGCATTCTGAATTACACTTTTTATTAGGATCTCCTTTGATGATTACTTCATCATTTGCTTTGAAGTTCAATCCTTTTCCACATTCTGTGGTTCGGATTTCTGGTCCTTTTGTATCGATTAGTATGGCAATTTTTTCTGAAACTTCTCTCACCATATTTATGACCTTGAGTGCACCTTCAGTAGATTGATGTGCAGTATTTAAGCGAACAACATTTAATCCGTTTTCGTAAAGGTTTTTTAGAAAATCGGTGGTGCAATTTGCGTCTGAAATGGTGGCTACAATCTTGGTTTTTTTCATGCTGATTATTTTGTGCAAAGGTAAGTCAATTGCTCTTCAGAATAAATTAAGAAATTAATAATTATTAAGAATTGCTTAATTAATTTGTAATCAAAGATTTGCTTTTTGATATGATTGTTGTATATTTACAACAATAAAATGTATAAGTTATATTATATGGTTAAAAAATTATATAATCGGATTTCAATATTAAGGTTAGAAAGAAATGTGTCAAGAAAGGACCTTGCTGCAGAAATCGGCGTAAATTTTCAAACCATAGGCTATTTGGAAAGGGAAGAATACAATCCAAGTTTGGAATTGGCTTTTAGGTTGAGTACCTATTTTGAATTGCCCATTGAATTGATATTTTCGCAAAAACCCATGAAGCCATTAAGTCAAGAATTGTATCAATTGAAAAAAGAAAGGAGTAGCTCAGATGAATCAAAATGATTTGAAGTATTTAAGAATTTGGATTGTTGTCAATTATATCAGTTTACTCTCATTGATTCCTATCTATTGGTATTTAAAAATTTCAGTTGAAAATGAAGGCAGATTTGTGATCCTGGTTTTGCCGGTAACTGTGCTTATGATCAGTTACTATTTTGCATTTGTAAGAACAAAGCTGTGGAAATTCACCCATACTTCGATATCGGGATTGGATGAGCGAGAGGTGCAGGTTTTATACAAATCATTAAGAACGTCTTATACGATATTTGTAATTTTTACAGTAGCTGTTTTATATTTCATGTCGGTTACAGGCTTAAATCAAATTAATGTAATGATTGCATCCGGACTTTTGTATTTTGCCCACATTCTTCCATCTTCTGTTTTGGGATGGAAAAAAATAATAATTTGATCATTCAATAAGTTTATCTCGACAATTCATCAAGGAAGACTTTAATTTTTGATGCAGCTTTTTCACCATGTCTTTTGTCAAAATCATCAAACATGATTTTATTGTACTTCTGTCGCTGATATGATTTTTCAAAAGGATTAGCTAAAGCATATTCAATGGTTTTCCGTAGTTCGCTATAATTGTCAATTTGATAAGTTACCTCTTTGATTAAGCGAACAATATTGGGGGTTAATCTTTTTGATTCTCTAACCGAAAAACTCACCATAGGTTTGTCCAAACTGCAAAATTCAGCAATGATTGAACTGGTGTCACAAACCATTAAATCTGCTAATTTCAAATAAAGATAGTTTTTTGCATCTTCAATAAAGTGGATGCCCGGAGTCTCTTTAATGATTTCTTTATACTTTTTTCCAGTGAAAGGATGCAATGTTACCATTACATTAAAATCATTGGTTAAATCACTTAACTTATTGTACCAATGACCTAAAGCCGACATTCCGGAATTTTCCCAGGTGGCAGAAAAAAGAATGTTTGGCTTACCATTATTAAAACGTAAATTTTGTTTTAAGTTTTTTACTTTTTCTTCTGTGTCGTTAAACCAAAACGAATCCAACTTAGGATAACCGCCACTTTGTCCACAGGTAATTCCTCTTTCTTCAGCTTCTTTTACCTCATACTCTGAAGTGAAAAGAAAAAGATCAAATACATTGTATTTTTTTGAACTGATAAAATCTTTGAAGTGATAGGCTCCGTGGTTAAGACCAAGTTTTAGTATCCGGCCACTGGGAAATTTATGAAATGCATGTCGAGCCATAATTACTGCATCCGGAAATACAGGCCACAGAATTGATTCTACTCCATATTTTTTCAACTCATCTTGTACTTTTTTGTTCTTTGCTACGATATCAATTTTTGGCAAATAAGATCTAACATTTTCAAAGATGACATAGTCTAATGCACAATCACAATAAAAAATAGTTTGCTTTTCTTTCCTGATTGCTCTTTTAATTTGCCAAACAGCACTGTAGGGAATGGTCAATAAGTAATAGGATAAAGGGAAAAGCATTTACTTTAATGTTTTAAAATGAATTTCAATTTTATTATAAACGTTTATGGGTAAGATTTCTTGCATACACTGATGATGATTTAAGGGGCATTTTTTCCCTCCATGTTTTGCACATGGTCTGCATTCGAGATCTATCTCTAATATTTGATCATTTTTTCGATAAGGATAACATCCAAACTTCTTCACGGTTGGTCCGAAAAAAGCAAAGACATCAGTTCTTACCGCATTGGCCATATGCAAGGGGGCGCTGTCGTTACAAATCAATAAATCCATTTCTTTAATTAATGCACAGGATTCGAGTATTGAAATTTTGCCCGCACAATTTATAATGTCAGGATGATCAACCTCTTCTATAAGTCTTTGGCATATTTTGAAATCATCGGCACCTCCGATTAAGAAAACAGAATAATTGGCGCATCTTTGAATGAGTTCTTTAAAATATTTTTCTGGCCATTTTTTTGTTTCCCAAACTGAACCCGGAGCTATGGCAATTTTAATTTGTCGTTCATCTTTAACAATGGATTTCGCCTTTTGAATATCGTCATCATTACAATACACCCTTGTTTCATTGTCAAGTTTCTTATTAGTGAAATCTTTTAACAAAAGAAGTACGCGATCCCGAATATGAAGCTTGCGATCTACCTCAATCTTTTTAGTTAATAGCTTCTGTTTATTGTATCCAATTCTGTTTTTAATCCCGGCCAAGTACATGATAAGGCTGGATGTAAATGAAGATTGGATAGAAAAAGCAGCATCATACTCGTTCTGTCGAAGCTTAAATATTAAGGGCAGAATACTTTTGTACTTATTGAACTGCTTTCTTTTGTCAAACTTATAAATGAAATTAATATTGGGATTGTTTTTAAGTACTGAAGCAGTTTCCGGAATGGCAAGAACATCTACCATTGCTTCTGGCCAAATTTGCTTTATGGCTTTAAAAATAGGAGTACTCATAATTACATCACCCAAAAAAGCAGTTTGGATGACCAGTATTTTTTTAATATCGTTATTCGTATTTCTGATGTGATTTAAATTTATAAACCTGTCGGTTTTTGATGCATAAATTTTAAGGCTAAATTAAATCAAAATTGCATTCGGCATATCATAAATTAATAAATCTTATACAAGCCTGAATGTTTCAATAAAATAATAAGCCGGGATTTGTTGCTGAAATCAAATGAATGAGCACGATAGATGCAAAGAACAAACATCTGAAGAATTATGCAAGAAAAATCTTGGAGTCTTTAGTATTAAAAGATAAGAACTAAAATACTTCGTTAGTTAAATTTATTGGCAATGATGGTATGCATGACCAGTTCGGAGCTGCTTTGAACTTTCCCACCACCCAGCTGCCAAACCATTTCGATATTATAGGCGTGACAAAATCCTTTTTCGGGCGTATTGTCTTCATTTCGTCCTCCTCCATTTCCAAAAGCGATACAACATTCGGGGTATAACCTTTGTACCCTTGATAAAAGATCGAGTGCAGTTCCGTCTGCATCACTAAATTGCATCACCTGATCAACATTTCGAAAGGCAGAAATGACCTCAGCTCTTTCGGCATAATTCATAAAGCATTTTTCTTTTTTACTAACTAGCCAGGCATCAGAGTTTAGTCCAACAATAACTTTATGCGCCATATTTTTGGCGGCTTTAAACATTCTGATATGTCCTTTGTGAACAGGATCAAATCCTCCTGATAGGATCATAATATCATATTTTTTCATAGGTGGTTGGCTTATGGGATTAAACGATATTTTAAAATATTATGATTTTTAACATAAGTAGTAAATGTAATCGAAAAACTGGCAAGATAAAATGGACCGATTCAATTAGTTTTTAACCGAGTAACTAACAATTTTTGTTGTAATTATTATCTGATCTGAAATCTCATTTTGTTGTTTTATGAAATTTTTAAGATACTTTTTTGATTCTTCATTTTCGCTTCATGATTACTATTTAAACTTGCAGAAAACATATAAAAAATTACATAACTAAATAGATAGACATGAAAAATTTAAAGACATTATTTGCAATTACAATAATCGCGACCAGCTTTACAATGGTAAGTTGTTCAAAAGAAAATGACGCTATTAATACCGATGAACTGAGTTCAAGTTCTGAGTCTTTTTTGAAAGCTTCGGATTTCGGTTATAATCTGAGTTCTCAGGATTCGTTGTGTATTAATGATTTCGCATTAGAAGATTTAAATGAAGTGGAAACTGGGGCTTTATTGCAAATGAGAGAAGAAGAATTAATGGCACAGGATATTTATATTCAATTATACGAATTGTACGAATATCGGGTGTTTGATCGTATTGCAAAAAGTGAAGGAGCTCATGCAGCAGCCGTAAAATCATTATTGGATCGTTACGAAATTGCTGATCCTGCATTAAATCACCAAACAGGTGTATATAGCAGTTCAGCTATCCAGACCCTCTACGATCAATTAATGGGTGATGCAATGACTTCAGGTTTAGATGCATTATTGGTTGGTGCAACCATCGAAGATGTTGATATTTTTGATTTAAAATCTTTACTTACAAATGGTGTTGATAATGAGGATATTACTTTTGTTTTTGGAAATTTACTGAAAGGATCTGAAAATCATTTAAGAGCTTTTGTTAGAGCACTTACTTCTCAGGATGCAACTTATACTCCGCAATATATTAGTCAAGAATACTTTGATTTAATAATGAGTACTTCTGGAAATGGAAAAAGACTCGGTAATGGAGGAGCAAATGGTAATGGACAAGGAAACGGACAAGGCAATGGCAACGGACAAGGACAGGGACAAGGACAGGGTCAAGGAAATGGTAATGGTCAGGGTAGTGGCAATGGTCAAGGTTAATCATTAAAAAAAATGGATTAGATAATTAAGCCTGCTGATTTTTCAGTAGGCTTTTTTTGTTTAAAGATGGTTTAAGATTATGAATAATTATTTAAGTGCACGAATTTTTCAATAAGTAAAGACTGTTCTTTGGGTCAGGAAGCTTGAGTTTTTTCGGATTGGAATAAACTTTGGATCATTTGAATCAAAGCGTTCTTTTTAATGGGTTTGGTAATGAATTTATTACAACCGGCCGCCATTGCTTTTTGATAATCATTGGGGAATGAAAAGGCTGTTTGAGCGATGATCATTACATCCTTATTAAAAAGCCGGATTTGTTTTGTGGCCTCATAACCATTCATTTTTGGTAACTGAATGTCCATGAGAATGAGATTGATATCCGGGTTTTCTTTACAATAATCAATGGCTTCGAGACCTGTTCTTGCAATTAAAATATCGTTGCTCAGTGGCTTAATGATGGTTCTTAAATAATATTCTGAACTCGAGTCATCTTCAACAATTAAAATTTTTAGGGCACTTAATTTTGATTTTGTTTCTTGTTCCTGTTTTTGATCTGACAAAATACTTTTTTCTTCATCAGCTGTTGATGCAATGGGAATCCTAAAATAAAATTCTGAGCCGGAATTAATACAACTCTCAACCCAAATTTTACCTCCAAGCAATTCAACATAAGCCTTACTAATTGATAATCCTAAGCCTGCTCCCTGATAAGCATTTCTGTTTTCAATATCTACCTGAATAAAGCGTTCAAAGATGGAGGTTCTGCTTTCTTCCGGAATTCCGATACCTGTGTCCTTTACAAAAAACAGAATTTCATTTTTAACTTTTTTATATCCAAAATTTATTTGTCCTTTTTGTGTGAATTTTAGCGCATTTTTGATAAGATTACTCATCATGGCAAAAAGCTTTTCGTGATCTGTTTTAATGATAGCATTTTCAAAAGAAAGACCGTTTTCATAGATGAGCTCAAGTCCTTTATTCCTGACTTCCGGCACAAAGAAATTGTATAAATTTCCAATCAGTTCATTTAAATTGACGGGATGCAATGAAATGCTTCCTTGTCCTGATTCTATTTTTGAAATGTTTATGATGTCATTGATGATGTTTAACATACGCTCCCCACTTTTCTCTATGATGTCGATGTATCTCTGCTGTTCTTCGCCACTGAGCATGGGCTCTTTTAAAAGTTCCGCAAACCCAAGAATTCCATTCATTGGAGTCCGAATTTCATGACTCATATTTGCCAAAAAAGCAGATTTTAATCGGTCAGATTCCTGGGCTTTTTCCAAAGCCAGATCAATTTCTTCATCTGCTTTTTTACGATCAATAACAAGGCTGATTTGGGGAGCGATGTATTCTATTATTTTTAAATCTTCTAAACTTAGTTTCTTTTCACCTTCATAGCTCTGAATAACAATAACACCAATCACTTTGTTTTTGATAAAGAGTGGAACACCTATCCATGAATTGCATAAAGGGCCTATCAGGTTGAAGATTCCAAGTCCAATCTGTTCTTTAAGTTTCGATTTGTCAATAAACAAAGATTTTTTAGTTTGAAAAACGTGACCTGTTAATGTTTTTTCAACCGGGAATGACACTATTTCTTCATCGATAGAATCACTGATAAATGGAGTTGTAAAGAGGTGTTTTTGTTCGTCGTAAAGTGCGATGTAGAAATTATTGGTGTCGATGATTCCTTTCAGTTCTTTAAGTATGAATTTTGAAAATTCCAGCAAGTTGTCTTTAACCAGAACGGCATTAGATATCTTAACTAAAAGATCTTTTAAAAATTGCAGTTTTTTAATTTCAGTGATATCCTCCTTGATGGCCATATACTTAATAATTTCTCCTTTCTGATTTTTTATTGGAGATATATGTACATTTTCCCAGTATGATTTACCATCTTTTCTTTTGTTATGAAATTCTCCATTCCATTCTTTTCCGGAAGTAATATGTGACCATAAATTTTTTTGAGTAGATTTTAAATTTTTATCGGCATTGAAAATTCGTGGTTTTTGCCCAACGATCTCAGAAATCGTGTAGCCTGAAGATTTTAAAAGCTCCTGATTTCCATATTCGATAATGCCCTGCGTATTGGTTATTAATGTTGAAACGGGGCTTTGCTCAACGGCATATGAGAGTGTAAGTATATCTTCTTCTGTTTTTTTTCGGTTGCTGATATCTCTTGCAATGATTAAAATTACATCCTGACCTTGCAGGTTGATAGGGTAGGTCGTTATTTCAGTTACAACTTTTGATCCATCAGCCTGGTTTATCGTAAATTCGTCAGGATCCGAAGCAAGGCCTTTATTGTTTTTCGCTAGTATTTTAAGGGATTTTGTAAGTTGAGAAGATGAAATTATCTTTTTGTTTATGATGTTTTTCCCAATCCATTCATTTTTGGGAGATCCCAATAATTTTTCTGCGGCAATGTTTCCATCACTAATATTTCCTTTCTGATCGCAAATGAAGAAGGCATCGGGTGCATAGTCAAATAATATTTTAAGTCTTTCTTCAGAGTTTTTAAGCTTTAGTTCATCACTTTTCTTATTGGTGATGTCCCATAAATAAGAAAGGGTACCTTTAAATTTTTTATTGCCTTCATATATTTTTGAAATGTAAATTTTAATGTGGAGGACTGACCCATCTTTTCTTAACCCTTTAAAATCGTAATGATTTGGTGAATGTATGTCCTCACCCCGAAGCTTATGAATTTTTGAAACCATTTCATAATCATCAGGATGTACAAAAAAATTATGTGTTTTATTAGTAATCTCTTTTGATGTATAACCAAATAAATTTAGAAATTCTCGATTCGCATAAGTTATATTGCCTTGTGCATCATCAATTATGATTCCTATCTTTCCTTTCTCAACAACTTCCTGAAATTTTTTTTCTGTATTGTTGTTGATTTCTTGTTTGGTGCTTCGTTCACTTAATTCTCGGGCAGTAGAATGGATGAAACGAACATTTTCCATAAAAAAGGTTTGATTATTAATTTCGGTATTTACCTCTAGCCCGTCTTTTCTGATTATTTTAGCTTCATTCCGAAATCCTTCATCATTTATTACCTTTTCATAGTATAATTCATGAGCTGTTAAATCTTTGGGCTTATGAAGATCATATATTGTCATTTTGGTTAGTTCTTGCTTTGAGTACCCGGTAAGTATGCAAGCTGCTTTATTAACCATGATTAGGTTCGCCTTTTGGTCAGTAATAAATATAGCATCCCTGGAAGCCTCAAAAATGGTTTCTAGCCATAATTTTGTTTTTTGTAGTTTAATCATATTAAATCATTAAAAATTAAAATAATACAAAACTCGATTAGATTCTGTAAAGTCTAATCGAGATTATGGTTTCTAATAATAAATTGAAAATTCGAAATAAACCATTTTAAATGTAATACATAAAAATATGTTTAGAGTGTCGATGTGTTTCAAATTTAAAAAGTTCATTAGAATAAGAGAATAGGTATTTTACCTAAAATTCAAGTTTGTTTTGGAAGAATTATATAATCATACAAGCTTTAAACATAAAATAAGTTTTTGAGGACTGTTATCCTAATTTGTATCTGTAAAATGGTATTAAATGATCCCGATAATCAAAGCGATAGTGGGAAAAATTCGACTAATCTTTGTGGGTAATCAATCCGATCCCGATTTCGCTTCGCTCATCGGGATAAATTCAACCTTCAAATTTCGCTTCATTTTATTCGCAAAATTTGGGTTTCATTTACTTTCCGATACAAAATGTAACGTACTTTCCAATAGGTATATCAACCAATGAGTTACGAAAAAAATTGATTTCAAGGTACAAATAGGGTACAATGTCATACCTGAATTTCACTATTGTAGTATTATTTGCCCAAATAATTAAGTTTTTTGAGTCCATATATAAGGCTTATTTAATAAAGGTTCCTGACGCTCTATGTTAAAGATTATTCTACGGTCTATGTTAAAGAATATTCTTACACTTTAAAAAGGTTTTTTAACGGTCAATAAGACGGTTAAATGCTGATTATTGGATTAAGTCGAAATTGTACGCACGTGTGCGCGAGGGCATAACTATTTTTTTGTCAACTGAATAACTCAAGAAAACTCAATAATAGCTGTGACATTTTATGAGTTTGGGTATATATTAATAAATAAGTAAAATGAGAAAACTTATTGTATTGCTTCTAATCACTCTGCTGGCTTCCTGTTCAAAGGATGATTATCTTGATCCAAGATTGATCGGTACGTGGAATATTGATAAAATTTCTTTATATGGTGAATTAACAATAAATGAATGCAGGGCTAAAACACAAATAAGGATAGATGAAAGCGGAAATGCTGAATGGGATTCACCAACTACTTATCAAGGTGAATGTAGTGTACACACTTATCATTATACTTTTAAATCTGAAGGTAATAAGATTGTTGTTAGGGATAATTCGGATTTGTCAGAAAAAACAGGCCGTTTTATTTCAGGTACACGAATTGAAATTACAAATGTTTTTAGTTTTACAGATGAAACCGTGCCGCCAATTATTACTATTTACGAATTTGTAAAAGAGCAATAACGGCTCTGTTGATTTTGTCGGTAATTTCTGAGCATTCTGTGCGTGCGAAATTTCGATTCCCCATCAAATGTTCTTTTAATAGAAATAATTAAGGCTTTATAACGGCCTATAAACAACTTAATTCTTGGTTTTCTTGAAGTTATTTTTGTCGATTAAAGGAAATTACAAACAACTAATAAAGAATATTCTTACACTATAAAAAAGGATATTTTAAGAGTTTTTGAATAAACCAAAAACACATCAAATGAAATTATACTATGAGGAATTAATAGATAGTTATCATTGTAATGAACTTACAGATAAAAAAAAAGAATTATTTATTTGCGCACTTATGTTCTTACCTCAACTAAGAAAGGAATATGTTTTTCAGATTAAGTTGATGTATGCAATAATGGACATAGATTTTTTACAGATTAATAGGAATTATAAATCATTTGCATCCTAACACTATGCAAAAAAAATAATTTACTCATCTGTATGTGCGCATAACATAAAACCTTTGACTTTTTTATAATACACTTAAATTAAATGTTATGTCAACAGAAATCAAATGCCCAAAATGTGGATCAACTCAATTAACAGCTAACAAGAAAGGTTTTAGCGGCAAAAAAGCAGTAATAGGTGGTTTACTTACTGGTGGTATTGGCTTATTTGCTGGAACACTTGGAAGTAAAAAGATAAGAATTACTTGCTTGGCTTGTGGTCATGAATTTAAACCTGGAGAAGGTAAACGTTAGTTTTATTTCTGTAATTATTACAGAGAAATAATATACAAGTTATTTGTCCTGAAAAATGGGAGAGTGGTTTGGATGAAATTAAGTACTTATTTTTAAATAAATGGATGTTTCAGCTTGTTTTTCAAACTGTTCTTACATAATGAGCTTTAAGGTTTGTAATCGGTTGAGGTATGGTAAAAAAGTACTTTTGCCGTTATTTGCTTTAACAGTGGCAAGGTGGCTTTCAATAAATAAGGGTACATTTATTATTGTAGTATATGGGTTCAGCTTTATTGGCTGGGTTGGCATATCAATAGCATTAAAATAGCTTTCGAGTTCGGTAATTTCTGAACATTCCGTGCGCGTAGGAACGGAATCTAAAATATTATCACAACAAACAGTATTATAATTTGATACAGCGTTTACCTCAGCCAATGGTTTAATGTTGATTTTATTATCTTTCTGTTCGGTATCAATAAAGGTTTTGAGGTCAAGCCTTTCTAAATAATCGGCAAGGTCAAGCCCCTGTTCCTTTTCTGCTTCGGTGGCTTTACGTTCCAATAGATCAGAAACCGTAAATATTGCAAGGTCTGAAAGTTCTTTGGCCTTGCTGTTCCATTTATCAAAACATCCAAGATCGGGAAATAGGGCAACGGTTCGCCCCTTTAATATGCTGCATTTTTCAGCGTTCAAGTTAGCTAAACCGCCAACGGCTAACCAAATAAACTGGGGTAAATAAACGCTGGCAATTACAGCTGTTTTTTCGCTTTCAACCAACGCAACGGGTTTTGTTTTGTCAATTAGCAAATGTTCACCAAATAAACATTGTTTTAGTCTAAAATTAGGCTGTTTAAGCATGCTATGTGCCCAGTTAAGATGATTGAACGGTTCTTTTATTCTTTTGCCCGTAGAGGGGCTGTAAAGCATTATTTTGCCCGTTCTTACTCTGCCTTGCGTATCTATTTGCCAAAATACAGTTGCACCCTTCCAATGCTTTGATGTTCCAATAAAATAATGGCTTACCAATTCGCCCGTAACTTCAACCCCGAACAGATCAATGAGGCGTTTTACAAAGTTGTTCGTTTCGTGTCCTTTCAAACTTGCTTTGAAAATCTCAACTGGAATAAATGAAACGGGCTTTGGTTGAGGTGTAACAATTTTTGGTTTGTATGCTTTGGGTGTATCAAATGAAATATTGTTATCCTGAAAATATTGTTTTGGTGTGTAATGATAACCACATTTACTTTCACGGTTGCACCTTCCAACGCTGGGGTGTATGTGTTCGCCTGTTTCAATATTAATATACCGAACAAAGGTTTTATTTCCTTGCTTACAACTGGGGCAACGGTAACGAGTGTTCATTCCCTTGTATGGTTCTAATATGTATCGGTGTTCACTCATTTTTATATATTAGTGCGTGGCACAAATGGCATTTGTGGCACTCATTTATGCTGTTCGTGCCATAAGTGCCGTAAATGCCAAGTGCCATTTGATTAAATACGTTTCCCATATTCGCCCCTGCTTATCCAGTTAAATAATTCCTTTTCATTCAAAAACCGTTTAAATGTCCTTTCAGCTATTCCTAAACCTTCGGCAATGCGTAAACCTATTTCGGTTGTAAAAGTATCTGGTAACGCTTTGTAAAGGGCTTGTTTGTTGGTTGGGTGCTTATCTAATGGATTTGTATTTGAAATAATTTTATTGACCTTAACGGCTGAATTTTTGAAATACTCAACCAACTTTATAGCCCCTTGCATTGCTTCAGTGCTTACAGCTCGTTTGTCGCTTTCATTGCAAGCGTAACTCATCATTTCAAGTATTAAAGCCAATCGAACAGCGTACATTTCCAACTTACTATAAATACCTCGTATAGCTTCGTTTTCTGCATCGTTGCATTGATCTGTGTTTGTTTTTTGCCATTCAAACAATATTCGTTTGGCTTCGGGTGTAAACCTTAATACTTTGGGGCTGGGGTTTGATGTTTCATCATTGGTAATTGATAAATTTAAGAGGTTTGAAACAATGTTTTGCCAATTTTCAGAAACAACGGGGCTTAAATCTGTTTCGCTCCAATATTCCTTTTGTATATTATCGGGAATAACAAACAGTATTCTGTCAATAAACCCGTTTTGTGTTCGGCTCTCTTTTGCAAGTTCTTTCAGTATTCCGTTTTGAATAGTTCCACAAACTGAAATAAAAGGCAAAGGAATAAACACGGGGTCGCCAGATTTACGATCAATATTTATAGGCTTTCCACTCCATACACTTAGCCAAAATTCCATTTCGCTGCCCTTGTTGTATCGGTTGAAATTCTTAAACCAGCCTGCCAACTCATCTACATAAACCCCGATACCCCTTTTGTTGGATTTGTGAACTTCGGCAAGTGCTTCTGGTGTAAAATCGGACAAAAGAAACTTTTGCCAAACTGGCTTTATTGGCTCGTCATTGGCTTGTTGTTCCCTTTCCCTTTTTGATAGGTTAGCAGTCTTATCGTATTCTTGTCTTTGTTGTTCGTATTGTCTGTAAGTTTTTTTATCCTGTTCAACTATTGGTTGAAGGGCAAAACTTAGAGGGTGGCTCTTGTTTGTTCCTGTTGGGGCTGCAATAGCAAGGTATAAGACTGAACTTTCCAACCAGCCTTTTTTTACCTCAACCCTGTGAGTATTGCCAACGGCAACCGAAACAGCATAAAGCATTGAAGCCCCAATAAAATCAATAGGAAAATTAAGGCTTTCATTTGTAGCTTTAATTATTTGTTGAATAGGCAACGGGAATACATCGAAAGGGAAACTGTTTGTTTTATTGCCCTTTACTTCATTACCTTGCTTTATTAACAGTTCAGTATTGTTTTTTATGTCATTAATTCCAATACTATATGTGTCATAATCAAATTTAGGTTTTATAAGTGGCTGAAATTGCGTATCTTTGTACTTGTCGAGATTCAAAGAATTATTAGGGGTTAAATTATGTTCCTGCATAGCTTAACTCCTTTTTTTTAGATATAAATCTGCTTCGCTGGCTGTTTCGGCAAATGTCTTTTTTTTGCCTTGTTTTAGCCATTCATCAATTTCAGATTTGAAAAACCTTAATTTTTTACCTCCTTTATGGCATGGTATCGTACCAAAATGTACCCAGCCATACACTGTGGGTTTACTGGGCTTGTCGGGGTGATAATTACATAATTCATTGAGGTCAAACCATTGGTCGGTTTCGGTTGGCTGTTCGTTACTCTTTTCAAGTAACAGCCTTTTAATTTCACTTACTTCATTGGTAAGGTGTGTAAAGGCTTTCGGTAATGTTTCAAGGGTTAAATCTTGTGTTAAATTTTTCATAGTACTATCAATTTTATTTATGTTTGATAGTACAATGTTAATTACGGTATTTACGGCTAAAAAGGTGGTTTTTAAGGTTTGTGATATTTTTTAATGATAGTTGTAATTAACCAATAATCAGCTTGTAAATTTGGACATCGGTTGAATCCTTGAAATGGTTTAATATCCTAATAATATTAAAAAACTCCTTGTCCTTTTTTAATTTTTTCATTACATCACCTTTTTTATAATAAATTATATTTAATTTTTGAGCAAACCTTGTTTTACAATTTCTATTTAGTTTAATTACTTCTTGAGGTAATGCATAAGGTTTATTATCAAAATAACAAGCTAATATGTCAAAAAAGGTATTGTAATCAGTATCGTTCCTAAATGCATATTTCCAGCCAATGTTTGTATCTATTAAATCAAATAGGTTTTGTATATCCTGTTTTGTTTGACTTGGTTCGGTGTTTCCTTGAATAGTATTGGTTTCAGTTTGTTGAGGTGGTAATTCAATTTCTGCAATATAATCCTCGAATGTCAAGTTTGTCCGGATATCTGAAACAGAAGAAAACAGGCTTTCAAACTTTTTTTTGAAATTTCGCTTTTTTGCCAGTAAAAAACCAATTTTAGCTTCGGGGCTTAATTCTTCAACCATACAGTCTTCAATAAAGCATTTCTCTTTGGTATATAATAGATCATAAAAAACGGCTCTATACTGTTTAGTTTGTAATTGAAAATACTCTTGACGGTTGGTTGTATCTGCCAAAATTGCTTTATTCAACTTTTTTAATTCTAAGTGAAAATCAAAAAAATGATAATCAGTTTTATCCTTTAAAGAATGATAGAGTTTTAAAAGTTCTTTGTCTATTGTTTCTATTATTGTGTCTGCTTTCATAACTTACATATCTAATTTTATTTTGTTGGCTGCTTCACGCTTGGTTTTGTCAATGATTTTTGCGTAAATCTGTGTTGTTTTTAGTTCACGGTGGCCAAGCATCTTTGATACGGTATAAATATCTGTTCCTTCGCTTAGTTGAAGGGTTGCGTATGTATGTCTAAAACAATGAAAGGTTATATCTTTAGTAATCCCTGCCAATCCAATCCATTTGGCTAAGTGTCTGTTCTCATAAGCCGAATAAGTAAGTCCTTTAAATACTTTGTCGGTCGGTTCTTTGCTTTCACCTAGTAAGCTGTAAGCCTGTTCAGAAATAGGCATCATTTCAACTCCTTTAGTTTTTTGTTGCTTGAAATTAATATAATATCCGTTACCCTCAATAAATTCGAGTTCGCCCCAAACCAGCTTTTGAATATCTGAAAATCTTAATCCTGTCAAAGCCGAAAATATGGCTGCTCGTTTCAATAAAGGATTATTACATTCAGTTTTTACAAGGGTGTTAAGTTCCTGGAGTGTTAAAAAGTTTCTTTGGGTTTCTGCTTGTTTGATAGGCTCTATTTTTCTGTTTAGGTCATCTTTTAACAAACCGTCTTTATAGGCTTGTTTTAGGCTTGCTTTAAGTTTGTTGAAGTAAGAAACAGCCGAGTTTTGAGATAGGCTTGTTTTATTGCTCTTAATGCTTTTTGTGTTAAGTAAAAACTCTTTAAACTCATTACAAAATGTTTCGTTGAGGTTGGTAAATTTTAAAACTCCATTTGTGAATTTTTGAAGATAATTATAAGCTGAAACCCAGTTGTCGTGGTTTGATGCTTTTCGTTTGTCAGCAAGTTTTTTAAAATAGGTAATAAAGTTTTGTTCGCCCTGTTCCTTTATTCTCAACTGTTCCTTTTCATACCCAGTATAAATTTCAGGCTTATTTAAGATGTTTTCTCTTTTTTGTCTTATGCTTTCGGCAATTTTAATGGTTTCAGTATTATGCTGTTTGTCGATAGGGGTTAAGCCTTTAAACTCTTTATAAAACTTTAGTCTTTCATTCAATTCATTTTCCTGTGTCTTAAAATCCTTATTTTCATATTTCCTTTTATTGATTATGTCTTTTAGTTCATCAATAACCTTATTTTGTTCCTTTTTGTCTAAAAAAATATACATTTTAATAAATTCCCTTCGGGTTGGTTCGCCCGTTTCGGGGTGTGGTATTGGTGGATGAAAGTCAAGGTATAGGCTTTTACGCCCTTTGCTAATTTTCTTTTGCCTTAATGTTACTTTTATAGCCATGATCTTAAAAATTTGATTTATTCAAATAGCTTGTCAATGTCTGATCTTTTTATCCTTGTTGTTCTTTGAGCAAGGTTGACTGCTTTCAATTTTCCGCTTTCTATGTAATAGTAAACTGAACGAATGGAACAATTTAAAAGAAGTGAAACTTCACGAACAGTTAAAAACTCTTTTGCTTTCAGTTCTTCTATAGGTTTGGTTTTGATACTCAGGGTTTCTTTGTTACTTACTTTAACCTTATTAGCCCTTATTCGTGCCTTGTAAGCACGTTTAGCACACTGATCGCTGCAATACTTTGTTACTGTAGTTCGGGCTGTAAACTCATTACCACAATGCTGACAAATCCTTTGTACCTTAATATTTGAACTCATTTTGTGTCTTTAAGTGTCTTTAAGTATATTTAAGTGCAAATAAGTGCAATTTAAAAAGGGCAAATACCCTTAAATTTTGTACCTCAACTGTCAAGGTACAACGAAGGTACAAATAAATACAAAATAAGTCAATAACAAAACGAAACAAATATTAATATAAATGCATTAAAAAAGCCCTTATAACAGGGCTTTATGTAAGTTTATTAAATGTTTGCTATTTGCTTGCTTTGTAGTGGTTACTTTCCGATACAGAACTTCCCAAATATATTACCCAGTATTTCATCGGTAGTGACTTCACCGGTAATTTCACCCAGGTAATAGAGGGCTTCGCGAATGTCGATGGTGATTAAATCGGTAGGGGTATTTAATGCGAATCCTTCTTTAACTCTTTCTACGGCATTCAGAACTTTATTTAAGATGTCGTAATGGCGAACATTTGAAATGATGGTTTGATCTGCAAAATTCTCAGACTTCATATTTTTAAGCAGGATGTCTGAGATTTCGTTGATGTTCTCTTTTCTTTTGGCTGATATAAAGATGGTGTCAAGATCTAAAAAGTCGGTAAATCCTTGAGGGATTTCCACCATTTGATCAATTTTATTAGCCACCAGAATCAGTCTTTTATGTTCATTTTCAATCACCTCTTTATATTCCAATAATATTTCGTTCAGATCATCAATGCTGGTTTCACTGATGTCGAAAACATATAAAACGATTTTAGCCTGACTGGTTTTTTCTTTGGTACGTTCAATTCCTAAAGATTCAATGGTATCAGTTGAATCCCTTAATCCGGCAGTATCGATAAACCGAAATGAGATTCCATCAATGCTAACTGTATCTTCAATCACATCTCGGGTGGTACCTGGAATGTCTGAGACTATCGCCTTTTCTTCATTTAATAAAGCGTTGAGTAAGGTTGATTTCCCAACATTTGGTTTTCCGATAATGGCAACAGGAATGCCGTGCTTCAATACATTTCCCAGTTTAAAGGATTCAATCAATCGACCAACTTCTGATTCCATTTCGTCCAACAAACTGATCAAAGCTTTTCGGTCGGCAAACTCAACATCTTCTTCTCCAAAGTCAAGCTCCAGTTCCAAAAGGGAGGCAAAGTCGACAAATTTTTGACGTAGCTTTTTGATTTTGGCTGAAAAACCACCCCGCATCTGATCCAAGGCTAATTGATGAGAAGTTGAGGAATTTGCAGAAATTAAATCGGCTACAGCCTCGGCTTGCGATAAATCAAATTTTCCATTCATGAAAGCACGAAAAGTAAATTCTCCGGCTGTTGCAGCCCTAGCTCCGCAATTTATAATCATTTCTAAAATACGCTGCTGGATATAGGTTGATCCGTGACATGAAATTTCAATGGAATCCTCACCAGTGTATGAGTTTGGGCGTTTGAATGTACTCAATAAAACATCATCAATTTGTTGTTTTCCGTCCATGATCAATCCATAGTGAATGCGATGAGATTTTGCTTCTTCCAGATTTAATTTTGGGTTGGATGGACTAAAAATTTGATGGGCAATTTTAAAGGATAATGGGCCTGATAATCTGATGGTTGCAATGGCTCCACTTCCAAATGGACTGGCTAAAGCACAAATGGTTTCATTGTTTAAAATATCGGTTGAATCGTAAAACATTCAGCATCTTGTTAGAAATAACAAATTTAATCAATTCTTTCACTCCTTATTTAAAAACATATTACCTTTGATTTTTGATAAGGCACAAGATTCATGTATCAGGACTCAAGACAAATCTTTTATCTTGGTTCTTGTGTCTATATCTAAATGATAGTAATACGATTATTATAATTGTTAATGGATCTAAATCATTAAAAGAAAATAAAATTAATCTCGAAAAAAATGAGCATATTAGTAAATAAAGATTCAAAGGTTATTGTTCAGGGGTTTACGGGAGGTGAAGGAACTTTCCATTCAGAACAAATGATCGAATATGGAACCAATATTGTGGGTGGTGTGACCCCAAAAAAAGGTGGACAGCAACATCTTGGAAAACCGGTGTTTAATACTGTAGAAGATGCCGTTAAAGAAACAGGTGCTGATACCAGTTTGATTTTTGTTCCTCCTGCCTTTGCTGCAGGTGCTATTATGGAAGCTGCACAGGCTGGTATTAAAGTAGTTGTTTGTATCACTGAAGGTATTCCTACCAAGGATATGATTAGTGTAAAAAATTATTTAAGAGATTTCGATTGTAGATTAATTGGTCCTAACTGCCCTGGTATAATTACTCCGGGTGAAGCCAAAGTGGGAATTATGCCTGGATTTATTCATACGCCGGGTCATATAGGAATTGTATCGAAATCAGGAACTTTGACTTACGAGGCTGTTGATCAGATCACCAAATTGGGAATGGGTCAGTCTACGGCCATTGGTATCGGTGGAGATCCTATTATTGGAACCACAACCAGAGATGCCGTTCAGTTATTCATGGCAGATCCAGATACGCATGGCATTGTTTTGATCGGCGAGATCGGTGGAAGTATGGAAGCCGAAGCTGCTGAGTGGATACAGGAACATGGTACCAAACCTGTGGTTAGTTTTATTGCCGGAGCAACTGCCCCAAAAGGAAGAACCATGGGACATGCCGGAGCCATTGTAAGTGGTAAAGACGATACCGCTGAAGCTAAAAAAGAAAAACTCAGGAGTTGTGGAATTCATGTTGTGGATTCTCCTGCTGATATTGGGAAAAAAATGCTTGAACTCTTAAAGGGTTAGTGGTTGTTGGCTATTAGTTATTGGCTGTTGATTAATAATGGTCTTTTAAAAAAACTAAAAGCCAATCGCTAAAAGCCATACATCATCTACTAAAACTTCAAAATCCAGGCTTCTGAATATTTATTCTCAAGTTTTGATTTGGCTTCTTTTGCCAGGTTTAAGTTTAAATGCGACGAGAGCGAAATCCTAAAAGTGTTATCACCGGCAATTATTTGAACTTCAACAAAACCTGCCTTTAAATATCTTGATGCTTTGCGTTCAGCATCCTTAAGTTTTTTAAAACTTCCAAATATTAGATAGAAACGACCCGTTTTCTTGTCAATGATTAAAGACTTCTTTTTTGAGGATTCTTTTTTAATGCCGCAAATTGACGGAGGAGACTCATTGTCTTTGGCACGCCCAAACCATAATAAAGCGTAATTGTTTTCCATATCAAGCCCTAAGGCCCTCCAGGTATTATTCCATCGGCCTTGATTAAGCAGCATTTGCTTTGCTTCCGGAATCTCCAGCCAGGCATCTAAAACTTCCTGAGCCGATAATTGACCCTCCTGATAAAATGCAAGCTCGTATCCCCGATATTTATAGGGGGTTAATTCTTTTGGTTTATCCCACATACAGTCCTGAATAGGAATGTATGCCTGGTAGCAACATGGAGTCCAATCTCCCTGATCAGACCAGGAATGTAAATTACATAAGCTGGTGTCTGCATGGTTTTCAACCAAATCGTTAAGATGTGTTGATGCAACATAAGATAAGGAGGCTGAAAGCGGAAGTCTTTCCAGATCATTTTCTGTCCTGTAATTATTGATGAGATTGAATAGTTCAATAGATTGTTCATTCACACAAAAATCTTTTGGAATGGCTTTTTTTTGTGAAAATGCCCATGTTTGTAATGAGAAAATGATTGTTAGGATCAGAAAATTTCTTTTTACGGTCATCTTATTTATAATGAAAATCAAAATTAACAAAATCCTAAACTTTTGGATCAGAAGTTTTAGAATTTCAGTTAACTTAGATGATAACTTTTATGTTATTTTAGATGAATTAATATTTATCGGATTATAAATGGATGCATTAAACAGACAGAATAAACATGGTTTTGGAACAGCTCCCGTATTTTTCACGGCGATTTCAACCATTTTAGGTGCCATCTTATTTTTACGATTTGGATTTGCAGTTGGAACACTTGGTTTTGGCGGTGCGATATTGATTGTGGTTTTAGGACAATTGGTAACCATTCCTACAGCTTTGGCTATTTCAGAAATTGCAACCAATAAAAAGGTAGAAGGTGGAGGTGCTTATTATATTATTTCCAGATCGTTCGGCTTAAACATTGGAGCCACTATTGGCATTGCTTTGTATTTATCGCAGGCCATCAGCATCGCTTTTTATATCATTGCTTTTACCGAAGGTTTCGAGCCGGTATTTAATCTGATTAATGAAAAATATGGCATTATGTTGCCTAGGCAGGCAGTGAGTTTACCAGCAATGGCCATTCTAAGCATACTCATTTTAACAAAAGGTGCAGGCATTGGAATGAAAGCACTTTATGTAGTAGTGATTTTACTATTCGGATCGATCATCTTGTTTTTTGCGGGTTCAACTTCAGGCGTCTCATCAGATGAAATTCAGGGTTTTTCAGGAATGTTTAAAAACATGGATGATTTCTTCATGGTATTTGCCATTATCTTTCCGGCCTTTACAGGAATGGCTGCTGGCTTAGGATTATCAGGTGATTTGCGTAATCCGGGTAAGTCAATTCCATCGGGAACCATATGGGCAACCATCGTTGGAATGTTGATTTATTTTATCGTTGTGTGGAAATTAACCATGTCGGCAAGTACTGCAGAGTTGGTGGATGAACAGTTAATTATGAGTAAAATTGGATTGTTTGGATGGATTGCCATTCCGGTTGGACTTATTGCAAGTACTGTTTCATCAGCCATTGGATCGATACTGGTCGCCCCTCGAACTCTACAGGCCCTCGGAACAGATGAAGCCTTTCCGTTTAGTTCATTAAATCGATTTTTGGCTAAAGGACAGCAAGGAACCAACGAACCTTTTAATTCTTCTTTGATTTCTATCATTATTGCCTTTGCTTTTGTGGCCATGGGGAGTGTAAACTCTGTTGCCGTTATTATCTCCATGTTTTTTATGTTGACTTATGGAGCCATTTGTTTAATTTCTTTTTTAAATCATTTTGGTTCAGATCCTTCATACAGACCAACCTTTAGGTCGAAATGGATTTTTTCATTAATAGGATTTATTTTAAGTATTTGGCTGATGTTTAAAATCAATCCATTTTATGCCTGGGTATCGATCATTATTATGGTACTTATTTATTTGGGAATTAGTAGGTATCATAAGGATAGAAATGGTTTGCAATCGATCTTTAAAGGGGCTATATTTCAGCTGAACCGAAAAATTCAGGTTTATTTACAGAAATCAAGAAGCATTAAAAAGGGCGAGAGCTGGAGACCTTCGGCCATTTGTGTATCCAGAAATTCTTTGGAGCGCGATTCTGCTTTCAATTTCCTAAATTGGGTTTCATATAAATATGGTTTTGGGACTTATATTCATCTGATTGATGGATTCTACAGCAAAGAAACCAGCAGGCAGGCACGTTCTATCCTAAAGAAATTAATCCTTCGTTCAAATGATAAATCAAATCGGGTTTATATCAACACCATCATATCTCCGTCTTATACATCTGCTTTGGCACAGGCCATTCAACTTCCGGGAATTTCAGGTATGGAGAACAATATGATCATCTTTGAATATAACAAGAGAAATATTACCGAATTGAAGGATGTGATTGATAATTTTAATCTTACACTTTCTGGTTTTCATGATGTTTGCATCTATGGAAGTTCAGATAGAAGATATAAGGCCGAAAGCCCAATTCATGTGTGGATTAGAAGCTTTGATCATCAAAATTCTAATTTGATGATTTTGTTGAGTTATATCATTTTAGGTCATCCCGATTGGAAAAATTCAACCATTAAAATTTTTGAAATCTGCAAGCCCAATCAAGAGGAAAAAACCCATCAGGGTTTGGTTGAATTGGTGAAATCAGGGCGTATTCCGATTACTCCTCAAAATATTGAGATCATTGCCAAAGATGAAGCGGTGAGTAGTAAAAAATTAATTAATGAGAAGTCGGCTCATGCCGGATTGACCATTATTGGTATCAGACCCGAACATCTCGAAATTTATGGGATGGATTTGTTTAAAGGTTATGATGGTATTGGGAATGTTATATTCGTGAATTCTCATAAAGCCAAGGAGATAGAGTGATGGGGGATGACTTATGAGTTAGAAGAATTCAATAAGCAGCAAACAGTTTCCTTTATACCGACAAAATCCCATCTTTGAAAATTTATACTAATGAAATGTATTCGGATGAAATTCAAGCTTCAATTTCTGTATTGACCTGCTAACACCCAATTCTTCGAAATTAAAGATTAGTTTGATTTTATGATTTCTGTATTTGTAATAATACCCATTAGTCAAATGTATAATTTTGTAGATTTGCCAAGAAAAATTAATACCTGATTCATTGCTTGATTATTTATTGAAAATGAAAAAAGATTATCAAATTACCCTCCTTGTTATTATAATTGGTTCACTACTTGTTTTTGGAATCACCCGAAGTTTTTTTCTTGATTTTGCTGCTGAATATAAACTTGTTGGTGGATTCATCAAGTTCTTCTTCTTAGCCACCATCGGCGATTTTATTGGACTCCGGATTAAATCAAAAGAATGGCAAATTCCCAAATACGTTTTTGCAAAGGCTGTGATTTGGGGCTTAATTGGAATAAGTATTGTATTGATGTTTAAGATTTTTACAGCAGGTGTAATGGTGCTGCAAACCAGTGGAATATTGCCTTTTGCAGGTATCAATATTGCCTTTGCTTTTTTCGTTTCGTTTTTAATGAATTTTACTTATGCACCAACCATGATGGCTTTTCATCGGGTTACAGATACTTATTTTGATTTACGCAAGGAATATAAGGAAGTTAAAATTTCAAATGCCATTGAATATATTAGTTGGAGGAAATTTATCAACTTCGCGGTTTTTAAAACCATTCCATTTTTTTGGGTTCCGGCTCATACCATCACTTTTTTATTGCCTGAAGAATATCGTGTAATTTTTGCAGCCTTACTCGGAGTTGTGCTGGGTGTAATTTTAGGCCTCTTTAAAAATGAGAAAAAGAACTAGATTCCGGAATTATTTATGACAATGTCTTTTCATAACCGAATAGGCATTTTGAATACCCAATTCTCCGGCTTTGCTTAAATCCTGACAGCCAATTTTGTTTTCGTTGATAAAAATCAGCAGCAGCCCTCTGTTGTAATAGGCCTCAGAAAAATCTTCATTTCTTTCGATGGCATAGGTGAAATCATCAATCGCATTTTTATAATCGCCTAAAATACCATTGATATAACCTCGATTGTAGTAAGCAAAGGTAAATTCAGGATCCAACTCCAAAACCATATTGTAATCCTTCAAAGCATCATTTAAATATTCCTTATTTGGGTTGTTCTCTTCTTTTGTATTCTCTTTTTTGTCTTTACTAATAGTAACAGCCTGCTGCTGGTAGCCAATGGATTTAATGAGCTCGGTGAGTTGATACTTACTATTTGCCCGGCAAAAGTAGGCCATGATATTTGAAGAGTTTTTTACCAAAGCAGAATCTAAATCTCGAAATGCGTCGTTAAAGTTTTGAATGGATGCGAACCGATAGGCTCGTTTTAAGTAGTTGCTTGAATTCTCCGGTGCATCATTAATTGCCGAACTTAAACTTTCAATCTCACTTGATATATCTGCTACATCAACATGAACAGGCTTGTTCGAGAGGGTAATTAATGATTGCTCATAAGCCTGTTTAGTGAAGGCATCATAATATTTTTCGTCGGAGGGGTTGGTGTTTTTATTTGTTACTTGAAAAATGGGTAACATGTCAATCTCAAAATATTGGTACTGCACCCTGGTATTGGCATCTTTTATTTCCGTAAAATCAGCACTCAAATGAACCAAACTATTGAGATAGGCAATTTTCTCAGGCGTCATATTATCGGTGTCAAGGTTGGTGAGATTACCATGTTCTGCCGCCTTTTCTGTATCTTTCTTCGCATCATCAAACAATCCCATTCTGTTTCTGATAATGGCTCTTTCATGATATCCATTCGAAAAGCTGGGATGGATTTCAATGGTTTTATTAAAATCGGCCAATGCTCCCTCATAATCTTTCAGATCCGATTTGAGTTTGCCTCTGTAAAAATAACTTGTAATATTTTTTGGGTTGACCTTAATAACCTTGTCGAGTTCTTCGATGGCTCCCTTTTTATCTCCCAAATTAATTTTAATGATGGCCTTATTAAATAAAGCATAAGAATTTCGAGGCGAATTTTTCAGAACTTTATTGAGATCAGACAAAGCTGATTGATGTTCGGATTTACGCATCTTTGCCAAGGCTCGACTAAAATAAGCATAAGAATTATTGGTGTCTTTTTCAAGCACACGATTAAAATCCATGATGGCTGTATCTATCTTATTTAATTCCATCCAAACTTTGCCACGCTGAATATAACCCATTAAGTAATCCGGGTTGTAATTCAGTACCAGATTCATGTCTTCAATGGCCTCTTCATAATATTTGCCACCGGCTTTGGCACTGCCTCTTAAAATATATATGCTTTCATGATTATACTTTAATGAAATGGCTTTGTCACAATCCTGAATAGCCTCATCATATTTTTTGAGGTTCATGTAAGTTTTAGCTCTGCTAAAATAAATAGATGCATCAGTAGAATCAATTTCTATGGCCCGGGCATAATCTTCAAAAGCCTCTTCATATCTGAATAAAATACTGCGTGCATTTCCTCTGTTGTGAAAAAACTCTGCGTAATAAGGTAACAGATTGATGGCTGTTGTAAAGTCCATTTCTGCACCGGAAATATCATCTAAATTAAATTTTGAAATTCCTCTTAAATAATAGGCGAAATAGGAATTGGGTTCCAATTGAATCGCTTGATTAAAATAACTAATGGCTTGCAAATAGCGTTCACCTCTCAATTCAACACTTCCGTATTGAAGAAAATTAGATCTTACCTGTGCTTGAATGTGAATCGATGAAATGCTTAGAAGAAATAGAATAATTAGTGATCTGGAAAACCTCATGCCAAAATTAAAATTAAACAAAAACTAAAATTAAGTACTTATTCTGAATTAAGCGCTCAATTTATTAGAATTAAGTTTATTTAACATATATTAATCTCAATTTAAAATGCAATAGGGTAGGTGAGTTTTAAGAAAAAGGTATTGCTGTTTATTTTAATTAAGTTTTGATCATCGAAATAGTTATTGCCTGCGAAAATGAAGTATAAAGCGCCGAAGGGTGGTTTAAATCGCCAGCCAAATTTGCCGTAAAAGTAAAATCGATCATCAAATGAATCACTTTGAGCAAAAACATGTAACCAAAGATTATTGGTGAAGTAGTAATCCATGGATAAGATATTTAATGTGCTTGAATTCTCAAGTCTTAAATTTAGATCCGGATTTTCTGAGGGCGTAAACTCCAATTTAATAAATGAATAGTTGATGGCAAGTTTTTTGAAAAGCATGAAGGTGGCATCTGCCTGATAAATTTTCATGTCTCTTCCAAAGTTTTGACCATCGGTATATTTAAAGGTGAGGTAGGATGATTCATCCGTATTGTAGCCGAGGGTTGTTCGCAGGTAATTGTTTTTAAACCTCATTCCATCAGTGCTGTTGTTCATGAAATTTGAATTTATTTGACGGTTTTCGGCCACATGATATAAATCCAGACTGATTTTGTTTTTAAGGTAAAGTCTGAGGCTGTTTTTAAATTTTGAACTCCTGAAATCACCGTTCTGACTCCAATAAGCATTGTTCATGTTTTTGAGAGACAGGTATTTGATGGCCTTGTCTTCAAACCAAAACTTATAAGTCAGGTCTGCATCCAATTCTTTGCGATCATCATCTGAAAGAAAACCAAGGTGATCTATATTGTCTTTCAATGAATGACCCAGATCGGAATACCTGATGTGAATGTGATGTTTGATGGACTCATGAGCAATCCTGATAAACCCACCACTGTGCTCAAAAAAGTTACCCGGAGAACTTCCCATCAACTGGCCTGTAATTTTCCAGTGCGGTCCGAAGTTTAGCATCCAGTCAACTCCATAAGTTTGTACCCCGGTTGTATCACTCGATTTGTCAGCATAAACAAAACCAATAGAGGAAGATTTAAATATATCTTTTTTAATTCGGGCTACGGTATAAAAAGAGGCCGGTTCGTCTTTGGATTTGTTTTCAATACTTCTGACATTCATAAGGTTGAAGGAAAACCCTCCGGTCTTTCCTGTAAATTTTCCTCCATAGTTAATGTCGCCAATTCTGCGCGAATAAAACAACTTATAACGGGTGTCAAACATTTCATTACCTTCCTGAAAAAATAAGCGTTTCTCAGGATATCGAATTTCGTAGCCTGATAAATCAACAGTTTGTTTATCCCCTTCAATGGATGCAAAATCAGGGTTTATGGTCGCGTTGAGATTGAGGTTTGCATTAATATTGTATCGAAGATCTACCCCAACATCCATTTTTCGGCTATCGGTATTTTCTGTATTAATACTGAACGAACTTGTTGTTGCATATGGAGTCATTATCAGTTTATGCCCAACACTGGGTGCTTTAATTCCTTTTAAAACCCCATTTTGACTCATTCTGAAATCTTCGGTCACATCCGGCGACCACCAGCTGGTTTCATTGTTTGAACATATGACCCTTCCAAAATTAACTCCCCATTGGCTGATGGATGGTTTAAATTTAATGCTGCTAAAAGGGATGGCGATCTCTGCCGTCCAGCCCCAATCATAAATTTGAGTTTTGGATTCCCAGACCAAATCATGATTGAAATTTGTAATTCTTCCGTCATCATTAATTTTAATATCGGTTTGGGTTCCAATCGGATTAACTCCGAATACAAAACCTGTTCGTTTGTCGAAGTAAGTGTCTAATGCAAGAATAACTGCATCATCACTTTTCCTTAATTGATCGCGTGTTTGAACATTGGCGATGACTTTTTCCTTCTGAAAACACTTAAAAGCAACATAAAGATTCAGGCTATCGTAGGTAACATAGGCAATGGTATTTTCACTGGCTTTAAACCCTTTTGTAGGTTCAAGCTGGGTAAAGTAAATGGCAGAATCACTCTGATTCCATTCGCCTTTTGATAGGAATCCATCAATAATGGGCGACGTCCGGGTTTTATTTATTTGGATGCTGTTTTGTGCCTGAACCGATAACAATTGAATGAAGGAGATGATGATTAGGAAAGAAAACTTCTTCAAAATTTAAATGTTTGGTGATTGTTCAAAATATTTTTAATGATCCAAATTATAAAATAATGGGCTAAACAAAAAATAAAACTACACCAATCACACTTACAAAGGCTCCAATCACTTCCTGTTTTGTTACTTTTTGTTTAAAAAGTACCATCGATGGAAGGATGATAAAGATGGGCACTATGGCCATTAAGGTCGAAGCAATTCCGGCACTGGTATTTTGAACTGCGATTAAAGAAAAAGAGACCCCCAAAAATGGACCAAAAAAAGACCCGATTCCAATTCGACTGATGGCTTTTAAGTTTGAAAATGCTGTAAAAATATGCTGCCATCTTTTTAAAATACTTACAATAATTGCAAATCCAATCATTCCCGCAATGATTCGAATCTGGGTAGCGGCAAATGGATCATAATCGCGCATCCCATATTTACTCAAAACTATTCCCCCGGCCTGACCGAATGCACCTAAACCTGCAAAAATTAATCCCTTTATAGGGAAATTTAAACTCATTTTTTTATCTGGACTTGGTTTGCTCCAAATAGCCATTGCAATTCCTCCTACAACCAGGAACATTCCTAAAATACTGATGGGTGTCATGCTTTCGCCCAAGACAAAATATCCCAATACTGCTGCCATGGGAGGTGCCAGAGTCATGATAAGCATGGCGATTCTGGAAGTAATGATGGGGTAGGAGGCAAATAAAAACAAATCACCTAAAATAAAACCAATGACTCCTGACAAAGAGAGCCAAATCCAGGCGTGTGTATCAGCATCGGTCGGTAAGATAATTCCTCTTCTGAAATAATTTAAAGCTGCCAATAAAATAAAGGCAAAAGTTAAACGAATCATATTTACCGAATAAGTTCCAACGCGTTTGGTTGCAACTTCAAATGCAAGAGCCGTAATGGTCCAGAATACTGCAGTGAGGAGGGCTGCGAATTCGCCCGTATAATTCATCATTTAATCTATGCTAATAAAAACACGAATGTAATGACAATTATTTAAAATCAATATCGTTTATGCTTGAGTATTCTACAAATGTGTTAATTTTATCTATCATTATTTATTTATAAGAGTTTGCCTTTGTCTTAAAGATGAAATCACTTGTATGTCTGCATGTTAGTATTTAAGATTCTAGACGCTAGATTCTAGACTTTATAAGAATCCTTTTTATCTAATATCTAAGGTCTATTAATCTTTATAAATTGTTATTGTGGAGGAATAAGAAACAGAATTGTAATAAGATTTATAATAAAAATACACATATTAAAGAAGCCTAAAATATGATTAAAAAAACGAATAAATTGGTGCGGGCTGAAGAAATTGCCAATAGTGTTTCACATGGTGTTGGAATAGGTTTGGCAGTTGCGGGAGTAAGTTTGCTGGTGATTTTTGGTGCCATTTATGGAAATGCCTGGCATGTAGTTAGTTTTTCGATTTTTGGTGCCAGTATGATTGTTTTGTATTTGGCTTCAACCTTGTTTCATTCGGCCAAGAATCCCAGAACAAAATACAAACTCAATAAATTTGATCATTCTTCCATTTATATTCTCATAGCCGGTTCATATACACCCATTACCCTGGTTTCACTGAGAGGTGCGTTTGGCTGGGTTATTTTTGGTCTCATCTGGGCCATGGCCATTGGCGGTGTCGTGTTTAAAGTTTGGTTTTACAGTCAGAAATACAGAAAATTATCAGCATGGTTATATGTTGGCATGGGGTGGCTGATCATTATTGCCATTGTACCGATGTTAAAAAATATACCCAATATTTCGCTCTACTTTATGATGGCCGGTGGATTATCTTATAGTGGTGGCGTAATTTTTTATATTAAAAGAAATGTCCCGTTTTTTCATTTCATTTTTCACCTTTTTATTTTAGGAGGCAGTGTTTGTCATTTCTTTGCATTTTTATACCTCTTACCCATTTAGATTTAAGCTAGAATAATAAAATATCCGTCATGCTGAATTTATTTCAGCATCTCAAAAGAAAAATGAGATTCCGGATCAAGTCCGGAATGACGAAATATTAAGATTAGATTGAGGCCTGGTCTTTAGTTTTATTTAGTTTTTTCCATCCATAAATTCCTGACCCGACTGTTGGTTACATAAATACCTTTCACACGGCCGCGTTTATCTGTTTTAACCTTAAAGAAATTAAAATAAGATGGAGACCCATTATACTCACCATCTCTAACTTTTCTGATTTTAAACCAGCCATGACGGGTGTGATAGCCCATTAGTTCACCATCTTTAATGCTAAGCTTGTATTGCGTTTCCAATTCGGGTGACCAATATTTTCCAACCAATTTGTTTAGCTCATCTGCTGAAGCATTAAATGAATTGATTTTATTTGCATTCAGTTCTTCTGAAGTCTTGTAGATCATTCTCTGATCAGAAGTAAATTCAATATTTAGGCTTTCATTTCTTGAAATAAATTCCTTTTTTCCAATTGGAAATATTTGGTTACGGTCTTCACCTTCTAATTGAGAATAGTATGAACGACCAATTCTGAAAATATCAAGCTTCTTTTTTGTGTCAGCTAATGTGTATTTGCCAGCCAGCTCATCAAATTCTGAGCCTTTTAGAGAAATGAGTTTTGGCCCTTGTCTTTCGGTTGGCTTTTTTTCTAAAACAATATCTGTGATTGAATTTACTTTTCCTCCGGGATTAGCCGTTGAAAAATTGCTTAAAACAACGATGTCTAGATCTTTTTTTGGATAGGTTGCCACTTGCGATTTAAATGCGCCTATAGATCCGCCGTGCTGAATCCGGTCTTCATTTCTGTATTTTTCAACATTTACCCCAAAAGCATATTTATTATGACTGCCATCGTTAAATGGATCGGTTGTTCGCATTAACATCATGGCTTCTTTCCATTTTTGATCGGGATTTCGAACTTGTTTAAGCCAGGTTAATAAATCCTGAACATTGGTGTGAATGTTTCCAGAGCCTACATAGCCCCAATATTCGGTTGCACGGCTAAAAGTACCGTCCCTTTGATCATGATAAGAAGTTGCATTGTTTTTTACCACATGATTGTAAAATTCTTCCACATAGGTGTGATTCATACCCATGGGAACAAAAATTTCATTTTTCATCCATTCGGTAAATTCAACCTTGCTGATGCGTTCCATAATTTCAGACATAAACATATAACCTGTATTGCAATACATGTATTCAGAACCCGGAACGAAATTCAAATCTTTTTGATTTTGCATTAGACGCAATAAATCAGCATTTGTTCTGGAATCATCTCCTCTCCATCCGGCCAGGGCCAGCAAAGTGTGCAGACTTCTCAATCCGCTGGTATGATGGAGCAGGTGTCGAATGGTGATGGTGTGCTCAAATTCCGGCAATTCCGGTAAATATTTTCTGATGTCATCATCAACCGAAAGTTGCCCGCGAACATGCATTAAAGCAATTCCAAAAGCAGTAAATTGCTTAGAAACTGAGGCAATATTGTATTGCGTAGCATAGGTATTGGGAACCAGATATTCAAGATTCGCCAATCCAAAAGCTTTTGAATAAACAAGCTTGTCTTCAAGCATTACACCTATCGATCCACCGGGATGGTCCGGTGTGTTCCATTCTAAAAACAACTCATCAATTTGTTTAATCTTTTTTTCTGATAATTGAGCAAATAATGATGGAGCTAGAATGAAGCTTAGCAGGCAGGCAATCAGAATTTTGTTAAAGTTTGATTTCATAATTTTTCCTTCTGTTTATGGTTTTGTGAAATGTTAATGTTTTGTTGCTTATGTTTTAAATCTCCCGGTTTGGTCTTTCGATAAAAAACAGGAGTTTTTTATTTAGATTGATTGTTTAGTTTTTGATACAGGCTGATGGCTCTTTCTGCCAGCACTTTTGTTGCATTTACAACCGGAACACTTGAACGTTCGGGGTTGAATGCCAGCGGAATTTCGGTGCAACCCAATATGAGTAATTCAGCTCCACGATCAATCAAATGCTGTCCTGCAATTGCCAACAAATCTTCATTAATTTGCTGATCTATACCTGACTTAATTCCCCAAACGGCTTTCATCACATTTTCTTCCTCTATTAAATCTTCAGGAACCATCACCTCAAAACCATTGGCTTCTAATTCATTGTTATACAATTGGGTTTTGATGGTTCCGCTGGTTGCAAGCAAACCAATTTTATGAACATTCGGGTAGTTATTTTTTACTTCCAGAATGGTTTCCTTAATCATATGGATGATGGGAATGGAAACTGCATTTTGCATCTCATCATAATAATAATGAACCGTATTACATGGAATGGCAATGAACGAAGCCCCCGAATTCTCAAGGCGTTGAACACCTTCGGTAATTGCAACAATTATTGCAGGATCTTGGTTGGCGATACTGGCAATTCGATCCGGAACTTGTGGTAAACTATAGATGAAAGTCGGAATGTGATCCTGATCTTTGGTGGCCGGTGTCAGTTTTACAATTTGTTTGTAAAGATCAGCCGTTGCTTCCGGCCCCATTCCTCCGAAAATTCCCAGTATAACTCTATCATCAGTTTTAACTTTATGATCCTGACAGGAAATTAGAGATGAGATAAAAATAAGACCAACTAAAATTAAATACTTTTTCATTTTTTAGAGATTTTAGATGTAAGACAGAATCAAGTATCAAGACATTAGATAATTGACTTCAGACTTTTGATTCATATTTCAGTTTCTTTTAGTTACATTTATCATTTGTAACTCATATCTCATCATTTTAATAAGAAGCGTTTCAGAAAATCAGCCGCTGCCTTATTAACTTTTAACTGATTTTTATACAACATAAAATGATGTGTATCGTCGACGATTACCAATGATTCATTATAGACTCCCTTTTCATTCAAACGTTGCACCAAATCGGTACTTTGGCTAAATTGTACATTTCGATCATCATCGGCATGAATAATCATTACCGGTGAAGTCCAAGTTGGAACAGATGAGATTGGTGAAGATTCCCAAGCGACTTCTCGGGCTTTCTCCCGATCGGGAGCCATTTCATAACCGTCGGGATACATAAAACTTCCAACCCTGGTTGTCCTGTCATGAACCCCATGAATGTCAACTCCGGCAGCAAATAAATCTGAATTCCTGCCCAAAGCCATGGCCGTTAAATAACCGCCGTATGAGCCTCCGTAAATTCCAATATTTTTGCTATCGATAAAATTCTGTTTGGCTAACCACAAAGCTGCAGCTTTAATGTCTTTATATTCTGATGCACCCCTTGTTCCACCATCAACAGGGCGATGAAATTCATATCCATAACCAATTCCCAATCGGTAGTTAACAGATAAAACCACGAATCCCTGACTTGCCAAATATTGATTAACAGCATAACCATTTGAATAATATGAGGAATAATGCCAGCCTAAGAGCATTTGACGAGGAGGTCCACCATGTACGTAAATAATGGCAGGGCTCTTTTTTGTCATATTCTTGGGTTCAAACATGGTGGCATGAATGTTCCATCCATCTTTGGATTTAAAGATAACTTGTTTAGGTGTAACCAATTCATCAGCAGGGTAGTTTTTGGGGATGTAATTTTCGGCCAGCAATTTGATTTTTTTATTTTTAGGATTCATAACTGCCGGAATGGGTGGCCGTTGAGGCGTTGCACTTAAGTAAACCAAATCGCCTTTTTTGCCTGTAATAACAGGGGTCCATTCTAAACCGGTACCTTCTGTCATAACCTTAGCATTTGCTTTATCTACAGTAACCTGAACAATATGTCGTCGGTCAATATCACCAGCAGTTTTACCCGTATTTCCTGCAAAAACCAATTGTTCACCATTCGGACTCAAATGAACATATTCAGCCATGTAATTTCCGGGTGTGAGTAATAAAGCTTCACCTCCTTTTTCTGATATACTATACATGTGAGGCCAGCCATCCTGATAACTCATAAATACTATTCGATTTTTGGCAGCCCAATGCAGATTCGCTCGACCATGGGTAGAAGACATATTGCCTCTTAAAGTTTCGGGAGCCTTCCATATTTTTGTAGATCCTTCTTTGCCAACTACGGCTGTTCTGATTTCCCAGGCTTGATGCTGGTTTTCGAGTATGGGTTTCACAGTTCCTCCTCGCCCGTTTTGTCGGGTAAAAACAATTTTCTTGCCATCTGGAGACCACCTGGGTGAGGCATCTCTGTTAAAAGTGGGATCAAGCCAGATGATCGGCGTGCTTTTATCTGTATAAACACCAATGAATGAATGGTCTGATCTGTTAGATTGAAAAGCTATTTGGCTGCCATCAGGCGACCAAACTGGTGAGGAATTTCTACCCCTTGCATTAAAAAGCTTTTCAGCTTTTGTACTTCCATCAATTTTAATTTTCCAGATTTGCCCGCTTTTTACAAAGGCAACGAAATCATTGTTGGGGGAAATTTGAGGGCTCAATCCTTCACCCAAAAGATTAGGTTCTCCACCCTCGAATGCAATACTCCATATTTGGACCTTAGGTGGATCTGGTAAAAATTCAGGATTCAGAGAGCCTTCATCATTCCAGTTTGATCCAAAATCACCACCTCTGATGTAAACTACCCAATTGCCATCTGACGAAATACTTACACTTGATAAGGCCTGACCTGCATCTTTATTGTATTGAGTTAGCTGTCTGGGTTCGTAATCCGGACCTTCAGCCACAAATAAATTCCGGTGTCCTTCTGTATTAAAGGCCCAAACGATTCGGTCTGTTTTAGAGGAAGCCACGAGATTGGAGGGGAACGGGTTTGACATAATCTGCTCCATACTAAAGACTTCCTTTTGTGCCTGTGTTGGTTGTATGAAGAATGAAAATTGAATGAATAAAATGAGTAATAAATTTGTCACAACTTTCTGGAATGTTTTCATGATATATTTATTTGAGGTTAAATTAATATTGTTCAGTTATAATTAAATCTTTAACGGCTTACTTTGGTTTTAATGAGCTGGAGCTTTATATTTTCTCCAAAATTTGTAATTACTAAAAGAAGTCACTCTCACTATTTTTTCAATCCAATTGAAACGCATTAGATAATGAAGGATTCGATAACTCAGAAAGATGAAAATGATAAAAAGAATCCATTTAAATAAGCGTAAAGCCAAATCTACCCATATTGAATATTCGCTGGTTTTAATTCCTAAATCCCCGAATAAAATAGCAATTGTAGGTGCCAGTAGCAGGGATGATATAAGCAAAAGACCAATAGAAAATGTGTGAGTGACCTGGATGGCTTGTTTAGGACAAAGATTGATGCATCGCATACAACTTTCACATTTATGGGTCCAAAATGGTTGCTCTTTTAATTTGATAGCTTCAAGCGGGCATTCGTTGATGCACTTCATGCACAGATTACAATCCTTGTTTGTTATCAGTGTTTTGGCTAGATAAAATCGGCCAATTAAAAAATATCCAACGGCAATTGGGCTAACAGCAATATCAATGGGTAAACTCAACAAAGCTTTATACCGTTTTTTTCCATGAAGTATTTTCTGAGCAAAAGAAGTGGTGATCCTTTTTATTCGTTCATGAATAGATTCAACAACCTTATCCTTTAATCCGGGGTGTAAAAAAATCCAATTTGATGGTAGATCCAACGGCTGCATTCCAACAATACGGAATGATTTTAACAGTAGGATGAAGGCAGGAAATATTTGAGCCAATCCACTAAGTCCGGGAATGAATTTTGAAGCGCATTTTAAACCTCCTCTGGTATTCATAATAAAAGCATCCGCATTTTTTAGACGGGGAAATTTTAATATAAATTTAAGCATGATGGGAGGGAGGTTGAACCCATGGGTAGGAGAACAGAATCCAATTAAGGTTTTCTTTGTGGTATCAGGTACTTCAACATTATCAAAGCGATCGATATTGATCAGTTTTGAATTTATGTTATGATCTTCAGCAACTTGTTTAAACCAATGTGCAGCATTACGGGCATTTCCTGTTCCGGAAAAATAATAAATGATTAATTGCTCATATTTCATTTTGATAGGCAAATAAAAGTTGGGTGATGACCTTCTGATTGAAAGTCATCACCTTTATATGGGTTGTTCTTATTTTCCTGGATGATAGGTGCGCTCAGCATTTTTTTCTACATCTTCGCGGTAGAAATAAACATCTTTAAACTTCCCTTTGGTATAATCAAGAGCCTGGTCGTAAAAATGAGGAGAATTTATATCCCCGCTTTGTCCACCTGCCAAACTGCTTTTTGCAATTACCTTATCGCCGAATTCAACCATGGCAACAAAACTGTTACCACGGGTTCCATACAATCTCTTGGTGTTTTGAATCCCACGAGCTCCGTAAGCTGCTAACGATCCCCAACGTGAAGATGTAAATCCAACAGGTAAACTTGGCAAGTCATCATTGAAAGCTTGCACAATGTCACCATTTACTCTCTGGAATCGGTTGATTTCACCCCAAGGTGTTTTCCAGCTTCCAAAATCATTGATGAGTTTGTATTTGGCTGCAACCAAAGATGCCAGTCTGTTCTTGCTTCCAAGGCCTTCGGCCATAAAGTCGTAGATGTTTGTACCGACAGGCATGCCCACAACTCTTGAGGCATTCATCATATCGCGACCCCAAAAAATAGCCAAAGAAGTTTCAACTGATTCCTCAGAAAAACGCAAATCCCAATTTCTCAATAACTCAATTTGATCTTTAAGTTCAGCCTTTAATTTCTTATCTTTTAATTTCGCATAATCATCTAATAAAACAGGAATGTAAACTTCAAATGCGGGTAAATAAGAATCGTATGCTGCATCTCGTAATTTTTCTAAAGTGAAATCAGTTTGGTTTTCTAAAACCATTACTGCGTGTAATTGTCTGAAATTTTGAAGATCAGGTGCCATATATGTGGGGAAATCTTCTCTCTTTGGACTGAATTCTCCTGCCACGGTAAAAGGTGTTGCATTACAGTTTTGAAGCCAGCCATTTTCTGGATTCTTCACGATGATCATATCCTCAAGCTCATGTAAACCTTTCCAATCGGTTTCCGGATCACTTCCATCAACTATTCCGGGCCAGTTAAATTTCTCATTTCTGATGGGCATGAAATTTCCATGGAAATATGCAATGTTTCCATCACCATCAGCATAAACGGTATTATTAGAAGAATTGGTTCTGATTTTCATGGTATTATAAAACTCATCATAATTTTGAGCTTTGGTGCGCATATAAGATTGTGTTAAAGCTTTTTCATGTTCAACCATTAAAGCAATGGCAATCCATTTATCACCTTCAGCTCTGATGATAGGGCCGTGATGTGTGAAATAGGCAGTCACCACTTTTTCTGACATCTTCTCACCATCTTTATATTTTAAGGTGATGTCTCTTTCAATAACTGGTTTCAGCTCCTCACCATGTTTGTAAAAATACTTTCCATCCTTTTCAATGATGGTTTCAGCATAATAGTCGATGACATCGGCCTTGCTTGAAGTATGCATCCATCCGCAATTATCGTTAAAACCCTGGTAAACGAAAAATTGCCCCCAGGTAACTGCTCCATAAGCATTTAAACCTTCTTTGCTAATCATGTGGATTTCAGGGCGAAAATAGAAGGATGTGTGTGGATTTATCAGGAATAAGGCATTGCCGTTCAATGTGTTTTTTGGGGCAATTGAAAATCCATTAGATCCTGTGGGCTCGGCAAATTTGTCTTCAGTAATATGTGCAATTGCCAAATTTTCATCTTTAAGATAAAAACGCTCCAGGTCACGGGTAGAAATTCTTTCGATGTCGCCACCAATGCTGCCTTCGCTAAAAGTTAAGGCCATCCATGGCTCAAAATGGTCAATTACTTTTGGGCTTACTTCAGGATGAGTATGTAAATAATAATTGGCACCATCTGCAAAAGCGTCCATTAGTTTCTTTAACCATTCTGGACTGTTCTCATATTCTTCCTTCACTTTATCAGGGTCGATGTATAATTTCATTCTTAAATCTGAAGCAAGTGATCTTTCGCCTTCATATTCTGCCATACGTCCCATTGCAGTGGCATAATTAACTTCTACACGATTGAAATCATCCTCACACTGAGCGTAAATCATTCCAAAAACAGCGTCAGCATCTGTTTCTCCATAAATATGTGGGATCCCCCAATTATCGCGAACAATGGTAATGCTCTCAGCTTGTTTTTCAAGGTGAGCTATATCCTTATCAACAGGATTACAAGCTGCAACTAAAAGTAATAAAATTAAAATGTTGAGGTTTAATTTAATTTTCATGTCGGTATTTTTAAGATTGTTTAATTTGGTGATTGATTTTTTATTTTGGTTCATTTTATGAAATTAAGAAAAAATGAGACTGATTATATGAATGTTATCACAAAATCTGCAAGCCTAACAAATAATCGACCATGAGTAAGAATTTATCTGTAAAATCTGGCTAAATCTTATTGTTTGAAAGAGACTAACACTAAAAGGCATCAATCAATTCCTGATAAACATATTCATCTGAAACCTGAGGTACATTACCCAGGACATTTTTCCCTCTAAGCTTTTGAACCGTATGAAAACTTAGTTCAGGGGCAAAAGAAGGTTTGATAAGTGCCTTAATCTTCTCTTTTTTATTGTTGCTTAACCACTCTTCTTCTTCCTCTTTATTTAAAATTAGCGGCATTCTGGCTTCTTTTAATTTGGGATTATTGTGGATTTTAGCCATAAATTCATTGGCTTTGGTTGTGACCAGTGTAAAAGATTTAAATATTTCACCACTTTCTTTATCCAAATTTTCACTCCAAAGGCCACCTATCGCCATGGGTTCATTATCCGTTCTAAAGATGAAACAAGGGTAGGCTTTTCCTCTGTAATAATGATACTCGAAAAACCCATCAACATATAGTATACATCTTTTATTGGTGGCAGAATCTTTGAAAGATGGTTTCTCGAAAATGCTTTCTCCACGAGCATTGATGGTTTTATTCCATAAATCAAGTTTTTGTTTTTGGGTTTTTACCCAATGAGGAACCAGCCCCCAATGTGCCGGACTGGGTTGGTTGGGTTTATCGTTTTGATAGATCAATAATTGTTGATGGGCGAAACCTGTCGTGTGAAAGTGATTTGTTAAATAGGGGCCAAGCTCTTCTTTGATCCTTCTGATACCTTCTGAATCATTAAAGCGAATTGCTCGCTTCAGAAGGGTTTCCAGCTTTGTTTGGACATCATAACACATTTGGTCGATTTTATTGCTAAGTTAATATATTGTCTTTGTGCAAGCTAAATTCTTAATTGTATTTTTTTTAAATTTAGAAGACTTAAATATGAATTCACCTAATTTGAATGACATGAAAAACATTTTCTTGACAAAATTTAGCAAAATACTTGGAGCTTCTCTAATGCTTGCTTTATTTATGGTCTCAATGCCAATGATGGCACAAAGTGAAATTACCACGCCGGAGCAACAGTTTGGGTTTGATATCGGTGCTGATTATCAATTGATTAATTATACCCAGATTCTTGAATATTGGAAGCTGCTGGAATATCAATCCGATCGGATGAAATTGGTTGATATGGGCCCAACAGCAGAAGGACGAAGGCAGTATATGGCCGTTATCAGTGCACCGCAGAATATCAAAAATCTAGAACATTATCGAAGAATTTCAGAACAAATGGCACTTGCGAAAGATTTGAGCAAGGAAGAAGCCAAAGCCCTTTCTGAAAAAGGAAAAGCAGTGGTTTGGATTGATGGAGGCCTTCATGCCAGCGAGGTGGTAGGGGCGCATCAATTAATGAAGCTTGCTTACAATATGGTTTCAAAAAATGATGCTGAAACCTTGCGGATTTTGGATGATGTTATTCTTTTAGCTGTATTTGCAAATCCTGACGGATTGGAGCTGATGTCGGATTGGTATATGCGCAATGATGATAAAATGGCGCGATCAACACGTAATTTACCCAGATTATATCAAAAGTATATTGGTCATGATAATAACCGAGATTCTTATATGGTTACTCAACCAGAGACTGAAAATATGTCGCGTGTGATGTATAGAGAGTGGTATCCCCAATTGATGTATAATCATCACCAAACTGGACCCAATGGAGCTGTGGTTTTTATACCTCCATTCAGAGATCCAGTCAACTATTATTTTGACCCATTATTGGTTATTGGAATTCAATCGCTTGGAACAGCCATGCACAGTCGTCTAATCGCTGATGGTCTGCCAGGAAGTGTCATGCGATCAAAAGCTCCTTATTCAACTTGGTTTAATGGAAATTTAAGAACAACGGGTTATTTTCATAATCAAATTGGAATGTTAACAGAGATTAGAGGGAATCCAACCCCTGAGCAACTAGGCTTTTATCCTGATGAGTTACTACCGGGTACGGATGTACCTTTTCCTGTAAAACCTAAAATGTTATATTTTAAGGATGCCATCCAATATTCCATCTCAATGGATATGGCGGTTCTTGACTATGCTTCCCGTAATAAAGCTCCAGTACTTTACAATCGTTATTTGATGGGGAAAACCCATATTGAGAAGGGAAGTAAAGATCACTGGACTATGCATCCAAAAGTTGTTGATGAAGCAAAGGAGGAGATGAGCAAAGATCCTAAATTAAAAAAACTATTGGCTTCGACAGCAAGACGTAAGCCAAGTTTACCGATTGAGGACTTTAAATTGCTAGAAAAGCCAGAAAATCGGGATCCACGTGCTTTTATTTTGCCAGCCGATCAGGCAGATTTCCCTACAGCAACGAAATTTGTAAATACTTTCATTAAAAATGGAGTAGAAGTTTTACAGGCTACTTCAGATTTTAGTACCAATGGAAAAAGTTATCCAAAAGGTTCTTATATTTTTAAAACAGATCAAGCTTTTAGACCGCACATTTTAGATTTGTTTGAGCCACAAGATTACCCCAACGATTTCCAATACCCGGGCGGACCACCCATTGCACCTTATGATAATGCAGGCTATACACTTTCATTTCAAATGGGAATTGAATTTGATCGAATTCTGGATGCCCTTGACGGACCTTTCGAAAAAATTGAAGGCTATGCAAAACCATTACCAGGCAGAATTTTAAATGCTAAAAATGCCAAAGGTTTTATATTGTCTCATAAAATTAATGATGCTAGCATCGTAAGCAACCGATTGCTGGCGAATAAGCACCAGGTTTATTGGTTAACAGAAGAAACAACCGTTAATGGCAAAAAGTATCCGGCTGGAAGTATTTATGTAAAAGCTAAAGCTTCAGAACTGAAACCAATGGCAGAAGAGCTGGGTGTCAGTTTTGAGGGTATTAACAAGACTCCAAAAACTAATGCCATGAAACTTTCTGCTCCAAAAATTGGATTGTGGGATCGATATGGAGGCTCAATGCAATCAGGATGGACTCGATGGTTGCTCGAACAATATGAGTTTGATTTTGAAGTGGTTTACCCAAAAGAATTAGATGCCGGAGATTTAAATAAGAAATTTGATGTGCTTGTTTTTGTGAGTGGAGCGATTCCTTCCGGGCAGACCAGAACTGCTAGTTCACGCGGAAGTAATATTAACCCTCTTTCAATTCCTGAAGAATACAGAGATTGGATAGGTTCTGTGACAGCTGAAAAAACCATTCCTCAACTGATTCAATTTATAAATAATGGAGGGACTATTATTGCCATCGGAAGCTCTACCAATATTGCAGAACATTTGAATTTGCCATTAAGTAATCATCTGGTTGATGGTAATGGAAACAGCTTCTCTAATGCAGAATATTTTGTTCCAAGTTCCATCTTGCAGGTGCGCATGAATAATAAACTACCCATTGCTTTTGGAATGAACGAAAGAGTGGATGTATTCTTTAGCAGAAGTCCGGTATTTAGAATGAAACCTGATGCTGATAAACAAGGTTTGACTTCAATTGCATGGTTTGATAGCGATAAGCCGCTCAGAAGTGGTTGGGCCTGGGGTCAGGATCGTTTATATGGTGGAGTTGCCATGGCTGAAGCTAAAGTTGGCAAAGGCAAAGTATACCTCTTTGGTTCTGAAATTTTATTCCGAGCACAACCACATGCCACTTTTAAACTATTTTTTAATGGATTATACTTGAGTAAAATTAAGAATGTGAAATTGTAATTTTTATCATTTCGTCATTCCGGACTCTAAAAATCAATTATTGCAGATCTTGCAATACATTCCCACTCGTTCAGGTGGATACAAAAGAGGGATTCAATTTGAATCCCTCTTTTGTTGGATTTAAGCAAACAGTATTTTTAGATTTCGTTTAACCCTACGAGGGTTTGTATTGTTTTGTTTTGTTTCGTCTCGTCTCGTCTCGTCTCGTCTCGTCTCGCTATTGGGATAATTACTTAATGTCTATATACTTAAATACCGCTGGTAACAATACTTCTTTATAAAATAAGGAAACCGGAGATGGATTAACATTGCTGTGCATCCGGCCTACATTGGTAAGTAAAACAATACTTACGTCGCTGTCTTCCAGCCAAAACATCATGGCGGTAAATCCAAGAGTCCCTCCTGAATGACCAAAGGCTTTTTCTCCATTATAATAATTCAAGGAGGAAGAAATCCCTTGTAAATATTCTCGATTTGGATTCTTAATATTTTTGGGTGGATGAAAATTGAATACTTCTTTTTGCATTTCAGCACCTAATAGTTCTCCATTTTTAACAGCCTGAGCCCATCTTACCAGTGTTGCAGCCGAAGCCACCATGCCGCCGGCAACCCATTCGGGCGATAGATTTGCAGATGTTGACTCAACTAAATAGGGTCTTATTCCTTTAAAATTTGGATGAATACCTGCCACTTTATCAAAACCAGGTGTTGCATAATGATAATGATGAACAAGCCCATCTGGAACCTCTTCAAATGATTCAAGATAGATTCGGTCCAGTTTTAAAGGTTTGAAAATACGGTTCCTGATTTCTGTCATTACATCATTTCCAGTCACAGCCTCAATAATTAGCCCAAGTAGCGTATAATTTGTATTGGAGTAGGCGTAACGCTCACCAGGTTTAAAATCTGCTTTAACCTTGTCTTTTGTAATGTAATCGAGGGTTTCGGATTTTTCCCAGACGTGATTAAGCTTCATGTTTGAACCACGACCATCTTTAATCCAGTCAGCCTCAAACTCCCAGGTGGGTACACCACTTTGATGATTAATCAGTTGAGTGATTTTTGCTTTATCCGCATTGGGTACACGTTTAATAATTTCGAGATTGACATAATCTGTTGCAGTTCTGTTGAGATCAATTTTGCCTTCTTCAGCCAATTGCAGAATAACCCGAGCAACAAAGGTCTTGGTTATGCTGCCAATTCCAAACATATCATTGGTTTTTACAGGAATTTTATTGAGGATGTCACTATAACCATCAGCTCCGGTCCAAATGAGTTGATCCTTATAGCCTATGGCAATTGACATTCCGGGGATTCCCATGCAAATACCGGTAATCATTGCATTTCTTAATACTTCATCATTACGTGTTTGTGCTAATGTTTGATGATTTAATCCCAAAAGGAAAGGAATTATCAAGGATATCAGGAATACCTTTTTTAATAAAGTTTTCATGTTTAATGATTTATTGTTTTGAGAATTCACTGATTTGTTTTCTTGCCTCATCATAAACCTTTAATGCCCATTTTTGGGTGTAGTTGGTAAGAAAATTACAGGCAGCATCTTTATCTTTTTGATACAGTTTCAAAGCTTCTTTTTCAATTTGATCTTGTTGCTGATACAACTTTTTTTCCATCGGTCGGAAAATGTTTTTTAGCTTTTGATTGTGATTTTGATAATCATTATCGGCCAGATATCCGAGCAACCAAAATGCTTTTGCTGCAGATGCTAAATCGATTTGTTGGATTTTCCAGTTTGGTATATTAAAATGATAATCATTAAAATTCTCTTGATCGAAATCCGCATTGATTACTGAGCTCCTTTGATAGGCTTCAGGAATTTTATTGATTCCTAAATACCAGGGGACAAAAATACTGTTACATGGTTCGCCCAATGCTCTCCAGCAAACCGTGCCTATTTCAGCGGGCAAGTCACTTCTTTGCTGAACAACGGTGGTTCGGTGTGTTGTATAACGACAAATTGTTTGCAAAGTGTAATGAGGGCTAATCAAATGATTTTCTGATTTATCAAGAGGTAAGCCTTCATAATGATTCCTTAAAATATCTGTAAAATCTTGTACAGCAAGTTTTCGATCTGGGATAACAGAAACAGGCATCATTCCTTTTTCAGCTTCTTCCAAACTTACATTAAAATTCTTATTTAATAAATAAGCCAACATCCATTGCCGATGGGTGTTTGAGCTGCTGGTGTGTGCTGAAGTTGGAGCATAAGCCAAAGCAAAATCAAACTTCTTCCCTTCCTTTGGATTATACCATCCTCTTTCGATGGCATAGTCAATCAAATCCGGTGAGCAAATAAAATTGTCGGTGTCGCTTAAGTCAACTGTTCGAATACTATAAGTATTTGCAATGACAACCACTTCATCATCCTGTACTTTACGGGCCACAAAATGTTTTCCGGCCACCATTTGAAGTTGCCAGGCTTCATTTTGGTCAACAATGTTTAAGCTCCTTCCGGATGAATTATAGCCATATTTATTGATTAAATCAACAGCGATTAAAACAGCTTCTTTGGCCGTTTTTGCTCTTTCTGCCAGAGTAAACCTCAGATCAAAACCAATGCCACCATCGAGGATCTCGTTTCGTGCTTTTAAATCATCAATGTTTTCTTTTGATCGACAACCATTGCTACCAAATGCAACGCCCCACTCATTAATGATCATATTGGAAAAATGAGTTTGAGGGCATTCATCCACCAGGTAAGCGTAGGTTTCTGCAACTTGTGGGATTTTTAACCCGCTTATTAAAGTTTTAAAGCTGCCCTTTTTAAACTGTTTTCTAGGGATTTGCCATAAATAATCAAGCTGGCTTAAGCTTCCATCATCTTCAGTTTTACCAAATAAGATGGAACCATCTACTGTTGTGTTTTTGCCGGCAATAAATACGGTACAGGCACTTAAATTTTCTGAGTATGAAACAAACAACAATAAAATCAGAAATAATATTTTTTTCATCGCTTTTGTGATTATGAGATTTCATTATATGATTTAACTATTCCTTTAATAAGAGAGGAGCTGAACCCATTGTGCTCCATTTCGTTTAACCCAACAATGGTGCAGCCTTTAGGAGTTGTAACCTTGTCAATTTCGAACTCAGGATGTTCATGATTTTCGATCAGTAAACTTGCTGCGCCTTTAACGGTTTGGGTTACAATATCATTGGCCGTTTTAGAGTCAAATCCAATTTGGATACCTCCCTGAATCATGGCTCTGATAAACCTTAAAACATAAGCAATTCCACAGGCTCCTAAAATGGTTGCTGATTGCATCAAATCCTCATCAATTACGATGCTGCTTCCAATTTTATTAAACAGTTTTTTAATTAATTTGGTATGACTTTCGTTTGCAGCATTTGCACTTATGCAGGTAATGGATTGGCCTACATCTGCAGCAGTATTAGGCATAACTCGAAACAAAGGAATGTTTAGTTGCAATACCTCATTTATGTCCTTAAAACTCACTGCTGTTGCTGCCGATACCAGGATGTGGCGATCTTTATTAAGATGCACTTTTAATTCCTCTAAGACCTTAATGATTTTAAAAGGCTTAAGCGTAAAAATGATGATGTTGGCATTTTTAAGGGCATAAGCATTATCAGTCGTAATTTCAATATTTTCCTGTGCAAGGTGTTTGATGTCTGTAATATCTCTTTTGGTTGCAATGATGTGGATCGAATCCTTATTATTATTATTTTCTGTAAAACCTTTTAGCAATGCGGTGCCCAGGTTTCCGCATCCAATAATTGCAATTCTATGGGTACTCATGTTTTTATGTTTAATTCTTTGAAGCAAGATTTTTTTGAATTCTATCATTCAACCAATTTGGTTTCTTTGCTTCGGTCTTTTAGTAAATCAAGTTGATAAAATTCTTTGGTTTCCAACAAGGAAACCTGAATGTTGTGGATGAAATCGATTGAAACTTTTACATCTGACAAGATACATTCCAATAAGTGGCCTCCCTCTGTTCTTTCTTTATTCATAAAATGAAAATGATAAGCCGGGACATTGATTCCTTCCATATATTCCGGGACACGAAATCCGGCCATTACTCCATCTAAGTTTTTTAAGTCAAATGTGGGTTGATCTTTAACAACCTCAATCAGAGCTTGGTAGGGTTTAGCTTGCTTCGGAACACTGCGGGTTGTAGCTTGTTCAAAATTTCCTTCAATTTTTAGGGCATAGAAAATGTTTTTAGTAGGAAGAATTTGATCCAGATATTTTATCAGATCAGTGTAATGAATATTTTCTGATATTTTAAATGTTGTGTCAGCTTTAAAATTCGTAACAGCTGCAAATGGTGTTTTCATCTTTCCATCTACCGGATAAACCTTACCGTTGGCCTTAATTTGATAAAATGAACCGTCAAGGGCAATCATTTCTCCATCCAGTTCATTGAAGGTACCAATTCCAAAATCACCTTTTTGTGAAAGTTCCTCAAAGCTCAAGGTTCCATCATAATTACCCGATAGCAGTGCATCGAATGTTGAGGTTTGAAAAAGAAGATCGTTTGGTGGTGTAGTTTGACTTCCACAAGAAAAGATAAATAAACTTAAACTTATGATTGCGAATCGAATTGATTTTGACATGATTAAAGATAAATTGTAAATGTGTTATTATTTGATGACCTCAATGATTTTTGCTTCCAGTTTATCTTCTACAATTTGACCATTTACAATATGTACAAAATATGCATTGTATTTTTGATCGGTTTGAACCACATGGTCTACTTTTCCATTTCTAAAAACAATACCACAGTTATTGTCGATGGCATAACCTGGTCCTAAATCACCATTTAAAATATTTTTGTGATAAGCCGGTCGTCTGCTTTTTTCACTTGAATAATGAGGGCTGTGGCTGTATGGAAGAAATCCCAGGCAATTAACGATACTAAGTTCTTTGGGGCGCGAATCGGTGGTTCCGCTTTCAAACCATGCCAAAGATCCTGCGCTTCCACCAGCCATAACGATTCCCTTTTCATAAGCCTTCTTTAAAATTGTGTCAATTCCCTGAGCTTGCCATACTGCCATCATATTTAGGGTGTTCCCCCCACTTACAATTATGGCATCCATGCTCATGATAATTTCCTCAAATGTTTGATCTTGATGGTAAGAACTGATAAATGTTCTTAGAATATAAGGTTTAATCGGAAGTCCCTTTGCCCGATCAAACCATCTTTTTATCGAACGATCACTATCAGCGGCAGCTGTTGGGATATAGCAGATTGAAGGATTTTCCTTCATTGTCAGATCGGCAACGTATTGGATGAAAGTCTTGCCAAATCCACCTCCGTAGGCAAATATTGTTGGCTCTGTATTGGCGATCTGTTCCTGACCTTTTATGCTACAGTTTGTAAAAAGCACAAACATTAAAAATATCCCTGAAATTCTATTTAGTCTGGTTTTCATAATTCAATATTTATTTATCATTAACTGCTTCCCAACCATAGTCAATGTATTCAGTATCAATACTGTTTTTATAGGCTGTAATTTTTAAAAATCCTTCTTCAACTCCTTGATAAGGGCCTTTCCACCAATTTGCAGAAACGGCACCACCGGTAATGTATCGCACTCCATTAATCATAATATCTTCGCGTATATGTAGATGACCCTGAAGCACTAATTTAAGGTTGTAATCTTTAAATAGGCTAAGAACTTCTTTTGAATTGTCAATAATCCAGGATTTACTGCTTGCGACCGTGCGCTCGTTCGATAGCTGATTATATGCTGAAATAAAAGGAAAGTGGGTGCTGATTACAAGAGGCGTATTTTTATCCGTTTTGCTTAATTCTTCTTTAATCCATTCCATTTGTTCAGCGTCGATTAAGCCATGATATTTTTTATTTTCATTTTCTTCAATGGTATTCAAAATGATGAATTTCCATCCTTTATGCTCAAAACTTTGGTAGGATTTTCCAAGTCTTTTTTCAAACATCTTTTCTCCATATTCAGCGTTGTTTAATATGGATTCATCATTGCTATAAACACCAAAAATATCATGATTCCCGAGTGTATTATAAACAGGGGCATTCAAATTTTTCATTTCATCTAAATAGAGATTATAAGCTGCAGTTGCTTCATTATATGAGACACCAAGAGCGTCCATGATTTGATCACCTCCAGTAATCACAAAATCAGGATTTATTTTATTGATGCTATCAATTGCCTGATTGAGACCATCAACCGCATTTAATTCGTGTTGAAGATGAATGTCGGTCATAAAAACGAAGGAGAATGAATCTTGTTTTTGAGCTCCATTTTCCTGATCAGCATAGTATAAAACCGTGATTACAACGATTACGATAAAAATCGATAATAAGATGTTTGGCTTTTTCATGATTTGCTAAATTTTGAATAATTAAAGATAGAAATTTTAAGGCCTTAACTTTATCAAATAGTTAAAGAAAATTGAATTGTAATGAAACCAAGCCTTTCAATATTAAACTATAATATAATGCATAGAATTAATAGTTAAAATATTATTTGTATATTTATATGGAATTTTAGAATATATGTTAGACTTTTCTATATTAGCTTATACTTAGTTCATAATTTACTCTCAATACTCGTCTTCATATTATAGTTGTTTGTTGTTAATAACTTTTAATTGAGTCATTATTGGCTTAGTTAAATTATTTTTTTTACTATGAAGACCTGCAAGATTTTTCTGTTTTGTATTTTACATTTTACTATTCTTAATGCCCAACAACTTGAAGTTATTAATTCAGGAGGAGGGAATCACAAAAATAGTGAAGGTTCCATTTCTTTTTCGATAGGAGAAGTGGTTATTGAAACCATTGCACATGGTGAACTTTGTTTAACCCAAGGATTTTGTCAGGCAAACGTAACAGTAACGTCTGTTAGTGAATTGCCTACCCTTGAATATGAACTCAATGCTTATCCCAATCCCGCAAAAAATTATGTTATTCTAAAAATAAGTCGAGAAAAACTTTATGGCTTAAAGTATTTGCTTTATGATGCTCATGGAAGATTATTGGCTTTGAAAGATGTCATTTCCAATGAAACCCAAATTCCATTGCATTTTCTAATCCCTTCTACTTACTTCCTTAAAATAGTAGACAATGAAACCGAAATTAAAACCTTTAAAATCATAAAATCCAATTAATTATTATTCTACCAAACCAAGTATTCATGAAAAAATTATACACCTTAACCCTAGTATTACTAATGAGTTTATCAGCCTTTACTCAAAGTAGTGACGGATTTAAATACCAAGCAGTAATTCGTGATGCCTCAGGAAATATTAATTCTAATGCTAGTATGAATATCGAAATTTCAATTTTGCAAGGAACTTCTGAAGGAACAGTAACTTTTTCAGAAACCCACGCTGTTGTTTCTAATACCTTCGGATTAGTACACCTAACCATTGGCTCTCAAAACCCAAGTAGTTTTGCATTAATTGACTGGTCAAGTGGCCCCTACTTTATTAAAATTATTGTTGATGGTGTGGAGTTTGGAACCAGTCAACTCCTGAGTGTTCCATACGCATTACATGCAAAAACGGCAGCTGTTTACGAAGAAATGGATCCTTTATTTGCAGCTTCAGTTGCAAAAGATATTACTCTTGCGGACATTGCATCCTGGTCAAATAAAATTGCTGAATATACCGAAACTGACCCATTCTTTTCAACCTCAGTTGCAAGTGAAATAACACAAGCTCAAATTGAGAGCTGGACCAATAAGTTAGATGAGTTTATTGAAGAAGATCCAATATTTGCAGCTTCTTTTGCTAAAGGATTAACTGCCAATGATACTGCTTATTGGAATGGTAAATTAGATGAATTTATCGAAACAGATCCCATATTTTTGGCTCACCCATCATCAGGTATTACTAGCGATGATATCACCAAATGGAGAGCAATTTGGCTTTGGTATACCACCAATGAGCAAGGATATCTAAAAACAGAAACTGACCCTGTATTTGCAGTATCTATCGCCAAAGGAATTACTGCAGCAGATACTGCTCAGTGGAATAGTAATTCAGGAGGAAGTGGTGCGACAGAAATTGATGATTTGAGTGATGGGAAAACTGGAGGGAATAGTGTTTTTATTGGTTCGGGAGCTGGCACCAATGACGATGGTACAAACAAACAAAATGTAGCTGTTGGGATAAATGCTCTAGCTGCTAATACAAGTGGTAGCTCAAATACAGCAAATGGATCTCATGCCCTATATCGTAATACAACAGGAAGTTCTAACACTGCAAATGGTCGAATGACCCTTTATTCTAATGTTTCCGGTAATAATAACACAGCAAATGGACATGATGCACTTTTAATAAATTCCGTTGGTAATTTTAATACAGCAAATGGATTCCAAACCCAATACCATAATACAACAGGAAGTTATAATACAGCAAATGGAAGTAATGCCCTTTATCATAATACAACAGGAAATTATAATACTTCAATTGGATATCGATCTCTAATTTTTAATAATACTGGCTCAAATAATACGGCTATCGGGTTTGAGTCTGGCGACTTAAACGTGAGCGGTTCTAATAATATATTTTTAGGATATCAGGCTGGTTATAACGAAACAGGAAGCAATAAACTCTATATCGAAAACACAAACTCCACCAGCCCTTTAATTTATGGTGATTTTGCTACAGATTCATTGCGCATCAACGGCAGTTTTGTGGCAGCCAGTTCCGGCAGCGCGGTCACAGGTTCATTTCTTTCAACAAGTACGAGTAGTCAATCGGCCGTGTTAAATGTTATTGCTGGAGGTAGTGCAGATCCTACAAATATTTTTCAAATTATTGATTCTTCTGGAGATACACCAAATTTACTTAAAGTGGATGGACCTTCTGCTAACGAGTTTATTATAAAAAATGATGGGAAAATAGGAATTGGAACAAATGCTCCTGATGAAGAATTACACATTGTAGGTTCATTAAAAATGGTTGATGGAAATCAGGCAGCTGGTAAAGTACTTACCTCTGATGTAAATGGTTTGGCGAGTTGGGAAACTCCGAGTGCCGCTGGAGCTTCAGAAATTGATGATTTGAGTGATGGGAAAACAGGAGGTAGAAGTACCTTCTTGGGCTTAAATTCGGGTGCAAATGATGATGGGACGAATAATGAAAATGTCGGCATTGGGCAAGAAGCTTTGAAGTTGAATACCTCAGGATCTGCTAATACAGCCATTGGATATAAGGTTTTAGCTTCCAATTTAACTGGTTCAAATAATGTTGCGATTGGGCAATATTCCTTGTTTTTTAATACAAGCGGTTATCAGAATGCAGCTCATGGCGCAATATCACTTTTCAAAAATACCACCGGCTATAATAATGTAGCTTCTGGTTATGCATCCTTGTCAGAAAATACTGATGGTCATGATAATACTGCATCAGGGTATAACTCAATGGGCAAAAATACAACAGGTTTTAATAATACGGCAAGTGGATCAAGTTCTTTATACAATAATATTGGAGGAAGATATAATGTAGCCTCTGGTTATTATGCACTTTATGCAAATACTTCGGGTAATAACAATAGTTCTTATGGTTCAAATGCTCTACGAACTAACACAACAGGTGGAGATAATACGGCCATTGGTTATAATGCACTTTATAAAAATTCAACAGGTAGCTATAATGTAGCTATTGGTGGAGATGCGCTTTATAATTGTACAAGTCATAGTAATACTGCTATTGGAAATAATGCCTTAAAAGCAAATACCAGTGGATATATTAATGTTGCCATAGGGCTTGATGCAGGTAATAAGAATATATCTGGTGGGACAAATGTGTTTGTTGGTGGTGGAGCTGGATACAATAATACTTCAGGAGGTGGAAATGTTTTTATTGGTTATAACGCTGGATACAACGAAACCAGTGGTAATAAACTTTATATCGATAACTCAAACTCAACCAGCCCTTTAATTTATGGTGATTTTGCAGCCGATTCTTTAAAAATAAATGGTGATTTAAAAGTTTCAGGAACAATAAAAATTGAAGGTGGAAGTCCATCCGCAGGTAAAGTTTTAACCTCCGATGCCAGTGGAAATGCCAGTTGGGAAAATGCCTCAGGAAGTGGAGGAGGATTGACACTGACTTCTGTTTCTTCAAATGTTACTTTAACTACCACTAACCAAATTGTTGTAATCAGTAATTCCAGCACGGTTACCTTGCCAGCTTCACCAGTAACTGGACAAATTTTGTATATTCATACCTATAACCAATCTGCAACTATTAATTTTAACAACAAGGAACTGAGACAAAGAGGGGGGAATTTCGCTGGTGTTTCGTATACTTTTACTGCGCTTAACAGTTGGGATGTTTCAATGGTATTTGATGGTACCAGGTGGTTGACTTTTGCATTTAATTAATAGTACCAACTTGCATGGATTTGTAACTCGGGCATAAATATGTATTGTTACTCAAGCATCTTGAGCCTAGAGACATTTTTATAGATTTGGCATAAATTTATAAATGTCAAACAAATACAAAATAAAAGACTCATCAAAAGCTTATTTGCCCAAAAGGGTGATACCTTAAGGGGTGTCACCCTTTTTAACCTTAAATCAATTTAGGATGGCTTCCCTATAAAATCTTAGGGGTGATACCCAGAAGGTATCACTCCTGTAATTTAGCTATTTCTTATGTTCTCCACATCTTCAATGCTTTTGGGCTTAGGCTTACCAAGTAATTTAGCCCCATCTTCGGTAATCAGAAAGTCTTCTTCATTTCTACAGCCACTAAAGTTTCTGAATTTAATGATTTCATCATAATTTAAAAACTCTGTAAACTTATTTTCAGCTTTCCATTTATCCATTAATTCAGGGATAAAATAAATACCTGGCTCAATGGTTAAAACAAATCCGGGTTCCAGTTTTCTACCCAAACGAAGCGATTTTAAACCAAATTGAGTGCTCTTTGCTTCTCCATCATAGCCCACAAATTCTTCACCTAATCCTTCCATGTCATGAATGTCCAATCCCATCATATGACCAAGTCCGCAAGGGAAAAACATGGCATGGGCGCCGGCAGCAACTGCATCATCCATATTGCCCTTCATTAATCCAAAATCTTTCATTCCATTGGCGATAACTTTACAGGTTTCCAAATGGATTTCTTTAAAAGGACGGCCAGGTTCTAACAAAGAAATGGCATGATTATGAGCATTTAAAGAAAGTTGATAAATGTCTTTTTGGATGGATGTGAATTTTTCATCTACAGGAAAAGTACTGGACAAATCACCCGCATAATAGCCATCAGTCTCAGCACCAGCATCCAGTAAAAATAAATCTCCACTTTTTATAATATTACCATGATGATGGTTGTGTAAGGTTTGACCATTTATGGTAGCGATTACAGGAAACGAAACATGCCCATTATGCGATAAAGCGATGCCCTCGACAGCCCCTGCAATTTCTGCTTCCATCATGCCAGGTTTTACCATTTGCATGGCTTTTACATGCATATCAACGGAAATATCTACCGCTCTTTCGATTTCAATAATTTCTTCAGCTGTTTTGTAATTTCGTTGTGATATAACTGCCAACCGAAGTTCTAGAGATGCATTTTGTTTAACTTCATTGGGATGAATTCCCAGCCAGTTAAATATTTTTACATCATGTTCGGCACGATAAGTCGGTAGGTAATGAATTTTTCTTCCCAATGCTTTGTTCTTTTGTAAATAGGCAACCAATTCACTGTTGTTACCTGTTTTTTGAACTCCCACAGATTTACTTAATTCAGAGATGGTTGGAAGAACACCCATCCAAACAATATCATCAATGGTAAAATTATTTCCAAAAATAAATTCTTCACCTGAATCCACATCTATAATGGCCGTTAAACCGGCTATATTTAAACCAAAATAGTAGATTAAACTGCTGTCTTGTCTGAAGCGATAACCATTATCCGTATAATTCATCGGGCTTTCTTCATTTCCAAGAATCAGGATTAATCCTGATTCAATTTTGCTTTTTAATACAGCGCGACGGTCAATATAAGTTTCTTTTTTAAACATAATAATTTTTGAATTTTAAGATCAATATTGGGTTCCCAAACTTAGCCAAGTTAGTTCACATTTCAAAAATATTTGTCCGGTAAATTATTGCGTATGTCTAAAATTCAAATTAAAATTCATTTTTTGAATTTATAATTTTAAATTGCATAATAAACATTACCTAATTAACTTATATATGAAATCAAAACACCTTTATTTCCTTACCAAGTTTACGTTTGTTACTCTATTGTTTTTCTCTTTTTTGTTTTCAACAGATAAAATAAATGCACAAACTGAACCCGTAATTGGACTGCATAAGAATCTCCCAAAGGTTCACGCTTTTATAAATGCAGATGTGGTTGTCAAAGCCGGAACAATCATCAAAAATTCTAATCTTATCATTCGAGATGCTTATATCGAAAATGTGGGAGTTGATGTTGAAATTCCGGCTGATGCTGTTATTCATGATCTTCAGGGTAAAACCATTTACCCGGGATTCATCGACTTATATTCAAATGTTGGTGTAACGGAGTCTGTAGGAGGTCAAAAGAACTCAAAAGAAGTGAAAGGAGTTGGCTTTTGGAATTCAAACATCACTCCTGAAATTGATGTGGTTGATCAATTGGTTGTGGATAAATTACAGACGAAGAAATTAAGAGATTTAGGATTTACGACTGCAATTTCTTTTCCAAAAGGGATTACATTTCAGGGGCAGGGAGCTCATCTGTTTTTAAATGATCAAAAGCCTAAAAATGCAATTATTCAAGCCCGGGTTTTACAATCTCTAAATTTAACTCAAGGTATCCATGCAAGCTATAATTACTACCAGGAGTATCCGGCTTCTTTAATGGGTAATATTGCCATGATCAGGCAAGCTTTAATGGATGCAAAATGGTATGTTCAGGCCTGGGATAAATATAAAAAAGCACCTCAAAATCAAATCAAGCCGGAGCTAAATAAGGCTCTCGAAGCACTGGTTCCAATTATCAATAAAGAAATGCCGCTTGTTGTAAAAGCTGATGATGAATTTGATTTGGCACGAATCGACAAAATTGCCGATGAGTTTGGAATTGAAACGTGGATCATAGGATCCGGATTTGATTATCGCAAGATCAAGGAATTTAAACATTCAGGACAAAAAGTGATTTTACCTTTAAATTTTCCTGAAAAGCCTAAGCTTAATTCATCTGTAGGCGAATCCAATATTAGTTTGAGAGATTTGAGGCATTATGAAATGGCCCCATCAAATGCGGCTAAATTGAATTCTGAGGGCGTTGAATTGTGCTTAACATCAGCCTTTTTAAAAAAGGAAACTGAATTTCTTCCCAATCTCAGGAAAGCTGTTTTGTCAGGATTAGAGAAAGATGTAGCATTGTCTGCACTTACCACAAATCCATCCAAATGGTTGGGAATGGATCATTTGTTGGGTTCACTTGAAAAGGGTAAAATGGCCAATTTTATCATCACTGATGGAGATCTTTTTAGCGAGAATACGAAAATTATGCAATCGTGGATTGCGGGTGAAAAGTTTATGGTTAAACAGGAAGATCAGATTAGTGGCATTTGGTTGGGTGAAATCATCCAGGGTAATCAAAAACTCAAACTAGATGTTAAGCAAAAAGGTGCTAAAATTGATGGCAAAATTAAAATCGAAAAAACAGAGAAGAAAATTTCTTTTGGAACTATAAATAGTAGAAACCTGGATTTTACACTTGCAAAAGGAAGTAAAGATAAAGGGAGTATTCGATTGAGTGCGACCTTAAATAAGGACGAAATAATTGGTTTCGGGAAATGGGCAAATGGTGAAACCTTTACGTGGAAAGCCAAAAGAAACACAAAGAATATTTCCGAAAGAGTATCAAAAGCAATTGCAAAAAGCATGGATTTGAAACCCTTATTTCCTGAAGGAATTTACGGACGCGAAAAGCTTCATCAATCAAAAGGTGAGGTGCTGATTAAGAATGCAACAATCTGGACCAGTAGTGATGAAGGAATTTTAAAAGAGTATGATATGTTGGTGAAGGATGGGAAAGTTGCTTCAATTGGAAAAGCTTTGAAAGCTTCTGAATCAGCAATGATTATTGATGCCAAAGGCAAACATCTGTCGGCTGGAATTATTGATCCACACGCGCATATTAGTGCCAAAGGTAACATCAACGAGTATTCACATGCCATTACCACTGAAGTGAGAATGGAGGATATTTTGGTTGATAATGATATCAATGTTTATTACCAGCTTGCCGGTGGAGTAACCACGGTTTGTACCTTGCATGGATCGGCCAATCCCATTGCAGGATTATCTTCTGTTATTAAACTCAAGTGGGGTGAGAAGGTGGATGATATGGTGGTGCCGAAAGCTACAGAGATTATGAAATTCGCTTTGGGCGAGAATGTAAAGTCTCCAAACCCAATTCGTGGTCAAAAATCAAGATACCCACAATCCAGAATGGGAACCATTGAAATTATGAAGGATGCTTTTAATGCAGCACTTGATTATCGAAAAGAATGGGAGAAATATATTGAAGCAAGTAAATCAAATACAAATTTAATTGCCCCCCGTAAGGTGATTAAATACGAACATCTATTAGGTGTTTTGGATGGAGAAACCATGGTTCATTGCCATGCTTATCGACATGATGAGATTCTTGCATTCATGAAATTGGCTGAAGAATTTGGATTCACCGTAGGTGCTTTTATACATACCGTTGAAGGTTATAAAGTAGCTTCGGAAATTAAAAAACACGGGGCTATGGCCATCGTATTTGGCGACTGGTGGGCTTATAAAATGGAGGCTTATGACGGGACGCCTTATAACGCAGCCATTTTATACAATGCAGGTGTAATTACTTCCTACCATTCCGACAGTCAGGATGTGGCCAGAAGATTGAATACAGAAGCTACGAAAGCCATGCATTATGGAGATGTTTCAGCTGATGATGCCATTAAATTTGTAACCATTAATGCAGCTAAAATGCTAAAACTAGAGTCCACCATTGGGAGTCTTGAAGTCGGCAAAGATGCTGATTTTGTGATCTGGAGTGGTTCACCTCTGTCAACATCAACCGTTTGTGAGCAAACCTGGATTGAAGGTGAAAAATACTTTGATTTAAAAGAAGACAAAGTATTGAAAGCCAGAGACGATAAACAACGCAATGAAATCATTCAACATATTTTATCTGCTAACAAATAAATGATAAACCGATGAAAATGAAAAAATATATTCTATTAAGCATAATTTTCCTGGCTTATTTTCAATTAAGTGCGGATAATTTAGAACCAAAAAATGACATAGGCCAAACTTGTGCATATATTCATGCAAATATTTATAGCGGTGGCTCCGTCATTAAGAATGCTGCTATGTATGTAAAAAATGGAGTGATTGAGGAAGTGGGAACCGAAGTTGAAATTCCAGCTGGGACTCAGCTTATTGATGTAAAGGGCAAATGTATTTATCCATCTTTTATCAATGCATATTCCACCCTTGGATTGACTGAAGTTTTTGCCGTTTGGCAAACCATAGATGGTGGTGAAAAAGAAGATTTTAATCCAAATATAAAAGCGGAATTGGCCTTTAATGCAGAATCTGCTCATGTGCCTGTAAGCCGGGCTAATGGAATTGCATACAATGTAACTGTTCCCATGAGTGGCATCATTCCGGGAACCAGTTCTTTAATGAAATTCAAAGGCTGGAATTGGCAGGAAATGCTGGCTAAAGCACCTGTTAGCTTAATATTGAATTGGCCAACAAGTGCAAGTATGACAGCATTTGGTTCGGGGCCAAGCCTTGGCGGTCCATCCAAAATTGATCAGTTGTATGCGTTTTTTGAACAAGCTCAAGCTTATCTCAAAGCTGATAAGGCAGATGCTGATTTAAAATATGATGCCCGAATGCAGGCCATGAAGCCCGTATTACAGGGTGAAGTTCCTGTTTGGGTAACAGCCAATAAAGTAAATGATATTCAGTCTGTTATTGCTTTCGCTGATCAATATAAACTTAAAGTTGTAATTGTAGGTGGTTTGGAAAGCTTAGCATTCGCTGATTTGTTAAAGGAAAGAAATATATCGGTAATCGTTCCCAATGTTTTTGGAATGCCCAACCGAACCAATCCCAGTTTCGATGCTTATTTTTCATTGCCTTCAAAATTGTATGAGGCCGGAATTCCATTTTGTATTTCGGTAGGAGGGAATATGGAAGTTCGAAATCTTCCCTACCATGCTGGAAAAGCTTCATCCTATGGCTTGCCTTTAGATATCGCTCTGAAGGCAATTACCCAGTATCCTGCAAATATTATTGGCGTTGGAGATGAACTTGGAAGCCTTGAAAAAGGTAAAGAAGCCAGCTTTATTCTAACGGATGGAAATCCGCTGGAAATAAGCACTAAGATCTTTGGAATGTATATCCAAGGTGAAAAAGTGAGCCTTCAAAATAAACATAAATTGCTTTATGAGAAATATGGCGCACGATATAATCAAAAATAGCACTGCCAATTTTTTTGGATAATTAATGTTTAAATCTTTAAAAAATGATCTTGAACACTTATTTTAAACACTGCATTCTTGCTCTAATTTTGTGTAGCATCACGATTAATGGTCAGAGTCAACATTCAGTTAAAGGGCAAACTTTTACAATGGCTCTATCAGGGGATGCGATCATTACCCGTAAAATTTCAGTTTATGATGAACCGCAATTCAACGATATGATTGGCTTGATTCGATCTGCGGATGTGGCTTTTACAAATCTTGAAATGCTTTTCCACGACTATGAAATGCATCCGATGCATAAAAGTGGAGGAACTTATATGAGGGCTGAACCCTCCTTGGCAAAAGAAATTGCATGGGCTGGATTTGACATGGTTTCAAGAGCGAATAATCATACAGGTGATTATGGCGTTGATGGCATGCGATTGACAACCAAATATACTGCTGAGGCCGGATTGGTTCAGGCCGGTGTAGGTGAGAGTTTGACTGAGGCTAGAGAAGCAAAATTTTTAGAAACAGCGAATGGAAGGGTTGCCTTAATTTCTTGTTCGGCAACTTATCCTGACCATGCCAGGGCTGGTAAATCTCGTGATGACATTCCATCACGACCAGGTTTAAACCCGCTTAGATTTAATGTTGTTAATTATATCACCAAAGAACAATTTAATGAGCTTGAAGCGTCGGGGAAACGATTAGATTCCAGAATGAAGAAGTCTGATGATGGAGTCTTGAGCCTGTTTGGACAAAAATTTGCGGTTGGTGATTATGTAACGGTAAAAACCACCTCAAATAGACAGGACTTAATAGAGATAGCTTCCGTAGTTAAGAATGCAAGTAGATTGGCCGATTATACGATCGTAACGTTTCATGCCCATGAAAGTGATAGTATACAATCAATACCTGCTCAATTCTTGGTTGAGTTTTCTAAAGAAATGGTAGATTCCGGTGCAGATATTGTTGTTGGGCACGGGCCTCACATTTTAAGGGGGATTGAAATTTATAAGGGGGTTCCAATTCTTTACAGCCTGGGGGATTTTATTTTTCAAAATGAAACTTTATTGAGATTACCTACTGAAAATTATGAGCCTTATAAACTGGGTGAGAATCATCATGTTGCAGACTTTAACGATGCACGCTATGATTTTGAAAGAAAGGGATTTCCATCTCGACCTCAGATTTGGGAATCGGTAATTGCAGTTCCTAAATGGCTGGATCATCAGCTGATTGAATTGAGACTTTATCCAATATCACTGGGCTTTGGTGAATCTCCAGCAGTAAGAGGCAGACCCATGTTTGCCAATAAAAAATTGAGTAAAAAGATTATTGGTGATCTTCAAAAACTGTCTGAATCATACGGAACTGAAATTGAATTTAAAAAAGGTATTGGATTCGTTAAATTGGGAAATCAGCTTAAATAAGCTGCAATGTCTTTTAAGACTATAATTCCCAATAAAGCTTGATTCTGCTTACCATCTTTTGTAATTAAAATTGCATCAAAATACCTGTTAACCGGATGTTTTTTATAGGAATCCTTATACATTTCAGCAGCCTGAAAAACACTATAATTGGCTGGAATGATGGCATAGTTCTGCCGATTTTGAGAGTAACTTATAATGTCTTTAATGATGGTCTCAGAAGGTTTAATTTGGTTTAAACGGGCCATCCATTCAACAATTTGTAAACTGTTGAGTACATCAATGATGTGATTGTTTTGAATGATGGGAATTTGCAAAATTTTATATTCACGGATTAAAGATAAAGCGTCTTGCAAGCTATTATTTATGTCACAGCAATGAACCTTTTTGAAAAAAACTTTTACTTTTTCAGGATTTTTTATTTGCTCCCATATCTGATTAAAATGGTTTACAACTTTATCCTTTGGGATGGCTATTGCTTCTCCATCTTTATTAAAATTATGCATGATCGCATTTCTTAGATCACCATAAGTAATCAGATCGTTTTTAAACTTTTTAATCACAGGATGAAACTTTGAAGCTTTATTAATAAGAAAACGAAAAGAGCCGTGTTTGCCCTGATTGTATGTGTTTTTTAAGAATCTTTCTACTTCATTAAAAGTTCCTAAAAATATTTCAGCATTGTCTTTCATTTATGGTTGCTTATTTATCTTTCTGAAATACATTTGATAATAACTACTTGGCCAACCATGCATATACTTGCAAGTGGCGCATTTTCATAACTAAGCCAGATTTTTTTATTTTCCTGAGGAATGATCATGAAATCCTGTAGATTTGAGGGTTCGATTACTGAATTGTCTTCGAGTACGATGACCCAGCCACAGCCATCCAGTCCGGTATAATCTTTAAAAACACCTTTTACAGCTTGATCACAAACATTATTTTTTGTGCATGACTCAAAACAAAATGTAAGAACTGAAATTAGAATGATTAATATAAGAGTTGTTTTTTTCATTTCAATATTTTAGAATCACTAATTTATGCAATATTGACAAATGCTTCGAACTCTTTCGTGTAAAATTGATCAATAATAATTGTAATTCACAAAATTGCTTTGGTTTGTATTTTTTAAAGCCTTATTTTTAACCAAACCAAAAAAAATAGCATGAACACAATTTCTAAAATTTTACTTATCTGTTTATTTTCTGCCTCAGGCTTAGTGGGCTATTCTCAAAATTGGCTTTCACTTGAAGAAGGTGAGGTGCTGGAACTTAACAATATAGAGTTGAGTTATATCACATCCTACATCAAGGAGGTTAAAGGTCAGGATGTATATCAAATAACAGCCACATTAAACAATATGGGTGGTGATAATGTAAGATTATTTAATAAGGCTCAATACCGTTTTTCACAGGTTCCTAAAAATGCGTGGTCTCATTTCAGGTTTGCGAATGCAACTGGCAAAGGATTGTCTGCAAGAGAAGGTTATATTTATCCGAATCCGATCAGTATGCAATTTCCTTTTAAATGTAATCCTGACGAAAAAAGCTCACAATGGGAAAGTAGAATTGTTGGAGTCGGATTAAGTGAAGGAGAATATAAAACCAAAGAATGGCGTGTTCGTGTTAAAAAAGGTGAAAAACTTAAAGTGATGGTTTTTAATAAATTTTAAAACTGATTTATTCTTTTGAATTTGAGGTTAGTAATTTAATTTTGTCTTTTAATTCTTTGATTCTGAATTCTCTGCCAACAAAAAGTTGGTTGAATTTTTCTAGGTCTTCATTTTTTTCTTCTAGTTCTGCCGTACGCTCCTGAACCAATTTTTCAAGATGTTTGCGATAATTACTTAACTCTTTTTTAGTTTTTCTTCTTTCTGTAACATCACGACCTATGGCGATGATGTGTTTCGGATTTTGATTTTCATCTCTCAAAAGTGAAGCATAGTATTCGATGGGAATTTTTTTACCCGATTTGGTGATGATCTCTAGTTCTGCATTTCCGTACCCTTCTTTAATTATTTTATCAACAGTTTCTTCAAATATTTTAACATCTTTCCCCTCAAAATAGGAATCAGGAACTTTTAGTTTTTTTATTTCACTGTTTGAATAACCTAAGGTTGAAGTAAATGCTTTATTCCAAAGTATGGGCGAACCGGTTTCAATATTAAAGACATAAAAGTTGTCAAAGATGGTATCTATAACCTGATCGGTAAATTCTTTTTCCTGCCATAATTCCATTTCGATATGATTTTTTGCCTCTAATATCAAATTGGTTTTTTTTGCGATCTCAGCAAATTCTTCGGAATAAAAATCATTTGTTTGAATGAGTAAGTTATTGTGAATTGCTCCTTCCATTTCATGGTAAAACCGGCTGAATTCAAAGTGCACGTACCTTGAGATTAGCTGTCGCGCAAAATAAATAAATAGAGTAACGAGAATAAATACCAGTATGATTTTTAAAAGCTGAATTAATAGTTCATGATTTCTGGCATGCTCAGCTTCTTCCAAAATTTGTGTTAAGTCATTGAGGTAATCTCCGGCTCCAATAATCCAGTTCCATTCAGCGCAAGCTTTCATAAACGACATTTTGGGTTCCGGAATTTCTGTATCCATTTTCTTGAAAAGATAGGTCATGAACTCACCTTCTTTCGAATGATAGGCCCTTATTTGTGGTTCAAATATGTTTTTACCATTGGGATCAGTCATATTGGATACATCTTTTTGTCCTTCAACTATTTGACCATCAAAAAGCAAAGCTTGCCCTTTTACGGTATTGATAAATACATAACCTCCGTAACCAAATCTTATGGTTGAAATCCATTTTAAGGCCTCTTCTTGCATTTCTTTGGTATTCTTGTCCTGATGTGTTTCCTTCAGAAAATGAATATAATTTAGTGCAAGATCAACAGCATCTTTTAATTTTTTTTCTTGTTCGTTTTTTGAACGTTCCCTGATTTGTCTTACTTCTGTCTGATATTCTTTAATTTCATTTAAAACCCAAAGAAAGCTTATGGTTGCGATCGATAAAAACGAAGTTGTAACCATCACAATCAACAAGGCTTTAGAAACTTTAATTTGCTTTTTCATGGGTTCGTTTGAAAGAGTTTAGAAGGGTTAAATATAATATTTTTTTGTTAAGAAATTCTTTCATACCTTTCAATTTCATAAAGGCTTTTTTGTAAAAAAAATAATTGTATCAGCATGAAAAAAGTACGATTGCATTGGCAAATTCTAATAGCACTAATCCTTGCCATCATTTATGGAATTATATTCTCCAATCAATATTCAATCACCGATTCAACCATGAAAAAATTGAACAATAGAATTGTTCAAAATGAAGTACTTGAGTCTGTTGCTAAGATGCAGAATGTTGAATTTACAACAAGAAAGGGATTTTTGGATGAATTAAAAACACATCTTTCCGATGATCAATATGAAAAACACAGCTCAACCATTGTGCAGTGGTCGGTACAAAACTCATACATTAAGGCCGTTGACTGGATGGGGATTGTGTTTTTGAAAATGCTGAAACTATTAATGATTCCTCTGATTCTAAGTTCGCTCATTAGTGGCATAACTAATGTGGGGAGTGTTGAGCACTTAGGACGTCTGGGCTTTAAAACCATTGGCTATTATCTTTTAACAAGTTTTGTAGCTATCATTACAGGATTGTTTTTTGTGAATCTGTTTAAACCCGGTATTGGTGCCGATTTAAATTTTAGTTATAAGGTTGAAGGTTTAATGGAGCAACAGCGATCCTTTAAGGAGATCGCCATGGACATTGTACCCGATAACATTTTTACAGCATTCAATGACAATCAGATTTTATCGGTGATCTTTTTTGCAATCTTATTCGGGTTTTTTATCACCCGAACCAAAGCACGGCCCAAGCAAATTTTAAGCGAAGCTTTTAATGCCATTTTCGAAGTAATGATGGAAATTACCATGTTTTTCATCAAATTTGCCCCTTTGGGGATTTTTGGAATCGTGTCAAGAATTATTGCGGAGCAAGATGATTTAGGCCAATTGGTTGAAAGGATGGGCTTGTATATGGGAACCATTGTTTTGGCTTTATCCGTTCACTTTTTTGTTTCTTTACCACTGCTGACACGCACCATTGCTAAGGTAAATGTCTGGAAACATTTAAAAAATATGACCACTCCATTATTGACAGCATTTTCAACTTCATCTTCTGGCGCTACTTTGCCATTGACCATGAATGCTGTGGAAAATAATTCAGGGGTCTCAAATAAAGTAACTAGTTTTACTCTTCCGCTGGGAGCCACCATAAATATGGATGGTGCAGCACTATATGAATGTGTTGCCGCCATATTTATTGCCCAGGCTTATGGGATTGAACTGACCATGATTCAGCAAATTGTTATTGTGTTTACGGCTTTATTGGCTTCGATTGGTTCTGCGGCCATTCCGATGGCTGGCCTGGTGATGATTACTGTGGTGCTTTCTGCTGTAGGTTTACCACTCGAAGGAGTTGGCTTAATACTGGCAGTTGATCAATTAATTGATATGTTTAGAACTGCAACCAATGTCTGGAGTGATAGCTGTGGGTCAGTTGTTATCGCTAAATCTGAAGGAGAAAAATTGCCTATAGATTTATAGAAAACCTAAGAAATAACGATAAATTATTTGGTGGTTTTGCCCTCGTATAATTTGGTGAACACCTCATCAATGGGTTCCCATAATTCAATTTTGTTTCCTTCAGGATCAAGAATGTGTACGAATTTGCCGTATTCGTAAGTTTCAATTTTATCCAGGATTTTAATGCCATTTTCCTTCATTTCCTTAACCAGGTTTTCAATGTTCTCAACCCGGAAATTGATCATGAATTCCTTTTTTGAAGGTTGAAAATATTGGGTGTTAGCCTCAAATGGACTCCACTGGGTATAGCCTTTAATATCAGGTTGATCAGATTTTCTGAATTCAAAAACAGATCCATATTCATTGGGTGCCATTCTTAGATTTTTATAATACCAATCATTCAGTTTTGAAGGATTATCCGATTTGAAAAAAATACCTCCGATTCCTGTTACTCTGCCTTTCTTTTCTGAATCCATATTGTTTATTTATCTGAGAGTTTATTTAATTTCCTTTTGATCCACAAGAATGTTTCCCTGAAAGCCAGCTCGCGAACCTTTTTTGATGAAAGAAATACATCATGTATGGCTGAATCGATCATTATAATTTCAGTATCCTGACCTATCTTTTTAGCTGCTTCGGCATTGTCTTTAGAATTTATGATGATGTCTGATTTCATGATTCGTTCTTCCCATTTTGAAGGAATAAATGAGTCGCTTGAAATAAGAAATAGCGTTGGAATACTGATGTTTGCTTCTTTGAGTACGGCTTTTTGTGCACGAATTACAGAAGCCAAATAATGAAAATACCCGGGAAAACCATTTCGAGGTTTCCATCTGTTGTTTATTTCCCATTCTCCATGTCGCTTTTTATCCAAACTTTGCGTATACAAATGACTGACAACATTGTTAATTTTTCCATAGGTTGAAATGCCTGCTAAAAACTTCATTAGCGGCTTTACGCATACTCTTAAGATGGGTTTTAAATTCAAAACAAAAAAAGGTGCATTGAGTATGAGCAATTGAATCAGGTCTTTATGGATTCCGGTTTTTGTATAGAGGGTTGAAATTAGCCCTCCATTAGAATGGCCCATCAATATTGCTTTTTGTTTGTGCTTGTCGGTGATTCTATTTAAGGCAAAATCAATTTCCGTGAAGTATTCTTTAAAATCTTTACAATAGTTGGGGTGTTGATGTTTAAGTATTGAATTCCCATACTTTCTCAAATCCAAAGCATAAAAATTGAATCCATGATCATAAAATGCTTTCGCCATGTGAGGATGAAAAAAATAGTCGGAATACCCATGAATGTATAAAACCGGAATTCCTTCAGGGTGAGATTCTTTATATTCGATTAAGCTTGCTTCAACAGAGCCTTCATAATCATCTTCTAACTGAATTTTATGAATGTTGAAGTTTTCAATTCCTGTTATAAAACCTTTGTTTTCTTCATCGGGAGACATATGCTATTCTTTAGGTTTAATCTTAATATTTTCTATAACGAATATAATTAAAATAAAAATCAGTATGGAAGATCTGACTATGAATCCAGCCAGTTTTTAATGATCTGAAATCCGTGGGTTGTAATGATGGATTCCGGATGAAATTGCAGTCCTTTTACATCGTATTCTTTGTGCCGAATTGACATGATAACTCCGGATTTTGATTGTGAAGTAATTTTTAAAATATCCGGAATGTCAATTTCTGAAACCGCCCAGGAATGGTATAATCCAACCGGAATCTTTTTAGGAATGCCATCAAATAGTATATCTTCTTTAAGTACTTCTACCTGATGTTCCTGACCATGCACAACTTCTTGCAAATTGTAAAGTTGACCTCCATAAAATTCATTTATGGCCTGCATGCCAAGGCAAATACCCAATATGCTTTTTCCTGATCCATAAGCTTTTAGGATTTGAAACAGAATGGGATAATCTTTAGGAAGTGAAGGTCCGGGAGAAATAAGGATCTTATCATATTTCTTAACATCCTCAATTTTAATCTGATCATGAACAAGAACCTCGAAATTTTTGCACCCTGATTCTTCTACCATTTGAACCAAATTGTAAGTGAAAGAATCGTTATTGTCAATAATTAAGAGCTTCATTGTTTTACTATCTTTGTATGAATTATTTTGGCCAATGTCGATGATTCAAAACTATATCAATGAATTAAATAAACTGGGAAAAGAAAAAATTCCATTTTTATTCATCATTGATTTTGAGCATAAAAAGCCCCTTGTTTTTCCTTTGAATCAGATTCCGGCTAATGTTAAATTTGATATCCCAGGGTTTTCAAATTGCAAATCAGCCAAAAGTTTCAATAATCAGAAAGTCAAAATTAAGAAATTTCCAATCAGTTTTGATAAATACAATTTGGCTTTTAAGGAGGTAAAGAAAAACTTAGACTTTGGGAATACCTATCTGTTAAACCTAACAGCGCCAACAAAAATTGATTCAAATATTTCGATGGATGAAATTTTCAAATTCAGCGATGCCAAATTTCGTTTGAAGTTTAAAGATGAGTTTATATGTTTTTCGCCCGAGATATTTGTTCGAATAAAGGATGGAATTATTTCTTCATACCCTATGAAAGGAACGATTGACGCAAGGATTGATCATGCGGCAGATAAAATTTTGCAAAGCAAAAAAGAATTTTCAGAGCACAATACCATTGTTGATTTAATTCGAAATGATTTAAGCATGGTTGCTAAAAGGGTGAGGGTAAAAAGATTTCGTTACATCGATAAGATTGTGACCCACGAAAGTGAATTGTTGCAGGTGAGTTCCGAAATTAGCGGAGAACTTTCAAGCAATTACCCTGAGCAAATTGGCGATTTACTTTTTAAATTATTGCCAGCCGGTTCTATAAGCGGAGCTCCAAAACAGAAAACCTTAGAGATTATCAAAAACTCTGAGATAGAAAAAAGAGGATATTATACCGGAGTGTTCGGAATATTTGATGGACAAACATTGGAAAGTGCGGTGATGATTCGATTTATTGAAAAAATAAAAAATCAGTTATTTTACAGAAGTGGGGGAGGAATTACCGCCATGAGTAATGCTCAGGAAGAATATCAGGAATTAATTGACAAAGTTTATGTTCCCATTATTTGAAAGCATAAAATTATTGGATGGTTCATTTTTTCATCTTGATTTGCATCAGGAAAGAATGGATGAAAGTCTTTTGCAAATTTTTGGACATAAAAACATTCATAATCTTCAGTCGATCGTTCAAAATCAAAAATTTCCTCAAAAAGGATTGTTCAAGTATAGACTGGCTTATGGGCTTGAAAAATTCAAGATCGAAATCATCCCATATCAATCGAAAAAAATTAAAACATTGCGAATTGTAAGTTGTGATGACATCAATTATGAATTAAAATTTTCTGATCGTAAAAAATTTAATTTTTTGTTAAAAAAGAATTCGGATGTGGATGAAATCCTCATTTTAAAAAATGGCCTCTTAAGCGATTCATCTTATTCAAATATTGTTTTATGGAATGGTGAAGAGTGGCAAACACCTAGGAAGCCTTTATTAAAAGGGATTCAAAGAAAATTCTTGTTGTCTCAAAATAAAATTAAAGTAGCAGAGATTGGTGTTTCAGAATTGGATAAATATGAAAAAATAGGACTTATAAATGCGATGATGGATTTTGAGGATATGTCTGTTATTGAAGTGGAAAATATTCAGTATTAAGATTTTTAAAGGAGGCTATCTAATAAGATAAAATATTATAAGTTCCGTCATTCCGGACTTGGTCCAGAATCTCAAAGTTAGCTATTTATAGATTCTGAAATAAATTCAGAATGACGAATTCGATGCTATTTAGACAGCCTCTTATTATTCACATTATCTTATCAGTAGCACACTTCCAGAAGTGGAAGGTTCTCCACTTCCCAAATCATTACCCATCCAAATGGTGCCATCTTTAAATACGGCGGAAGCTTTCCAAACGTAAACACCTGAAGGCGAATCACTTCCTTTTACCGTGCCATCCCAATATTCGGTAGGTCGACCATTTTCGTCGAGGGCAGATGATTGCCAAATTAATTCACCCCAGGTACTATAAACTTGAATGGTGTATGATTCGAGATTTACTCCCATGGGTTTAAATACCCTAACCGTTTCACTTGTATTGTTAGGTGAAAATGCCGATGGAATGTATAAGCCTTTGAAATAGAGGTCATAAATTTGAATGGCTGTATCTGAGCATCCTACGTTATTCATGCTTACCAGGCTTAATTCTAAGTCTTCATAAGTTGAAGAAATCAATGAATTTGTAGTATCATATTGATGAATTGGATCTACTTCATCCGAAATCCATCCATCACCAAAGTTCCATTCATAAATTGTGGCATCGATAGAAGCGTTTGTAAACTCTATGGTTCCGAATTTTCCTTCAACAAAACTAAAGTCGGCAGTTGGTGTTGGGAAGATTTCAATACTTACCGAATCCTGAATATCTCTACAACCAGTTTCATCTGTTATTTGCAGACTAACATAATATTCGCCGAGGGCGTTGTAATTATAAACAGGATTTTGTAGAGTTGAAGTATCGGTCAATAAATTTTCTATTCCGAAATCCCACTTCCAACTTTCAATCGGGCTATCAGAAAATAACGATAAATCTGTAAACACAGTTGGATTTCCGATACAGGCATTTTGGAATTCAAAACGGGCCTGTGGACGAGGATTAACTGTGATGGTATCGATTACAAAACCACCGCAACTATTATTATCAAGTACCAGAGTTACAATGTATTCTCCAGCTGTGTTATAAGTATGCGTTGGGTTCTGTTCATCTGAGGTGTTATTTTCAGAAGTCGGATCTCCAAAATCCCAAAGTATGGTTTGAACATCAGCCAGATTCACATTGTTGCTCATAAAAAATTCAGCCTTTGCATCAACACAAATAATTTCGGTAAAAGTAAATGGATCCAATGGGGGTGGAATGGTTACAATTACACTATCAATATAAATATTGGAACAACCTTCCGCATTTGTGATGGTTAAACTAACAGGATAAGTTCCGCTGGTTGCATATTCATGAACCGGATTTTCCTGACTGGAATTATTGTTGATTCCTGAAGTTGGGTCTCCGAAATCCCAATACCAATCAAGAATTATTCCTCCACCATTTTCCTGTGATAAGTTGATAAACTCAACAGGATGATCGACACAAACGCTGGCTGCTGAGAAATTTGCAACAGGACCCGGATTGATGGTCACCATTTTTTCGAAAGTATTTTCACAACTGTCGGAGGTTTTAATCGTCAATCTGGCTAAATAATCTCCAGAAGCTGCATAAATGTGAGATACATTTTGATCATCCGGCCAGTTGATGATGGTGTCCTTTCCATCTCCAAATTCCCAATGCCATTTTACAATGAAATTGTCGGTGGATGAAAGATCAATAAATTGGGTTTCATTGTTTTCGCATGAAGGTGCATCAGTATCAAATTTAACATCGGGTAATTGATCAACATAAACCTCTTTGCTAATACTATTCGAACAACCATTTAAATCAATGATGGTTAAAGTGATTAGATAGGTTCCTGAACTTGCATAAATGTGAGACGGTTGTAGTAAGTTTGAGTTGAACCCATCTCCAAAATCCCATAAAGCTGATTGTATACCGGAAACCGTGATTGAACTATCAATGAAGAAATTTGTTGCGCTTTCTAAACAAGTTCCTCCAATTGTATAGAAATCAATATCGGTAAGTTCGTATATATAGATTGAATCTATTATGCTGTTTTCACAACCATTTTCGTTGACAACCGTTAGTTCTACTGTATGCATTCCGCCAGTACTAAATATGTGAGATGGATTTTGTAAAGTAGAGAAATTATCAATTCCTGAATCGGGATCTCCAAAATTCCAATCCCATCCTACTATTCTCCCTCCTTCATTTGATTGTGATAAGTCTAGGAAATTAGCACTTACATTCAAACAAACCGAATTAAAATCAAAATTCGCAGTCGGACCAGGTAAAATAGTAATTTCCTGAGTAGATGTTGCTGAACAACCAATTGAATTGGTGATCGTTAACGAAACAGTATAAGTTCCTTCCGATTCATATATATGCGAAGTATTTGGGTTTCCAGGATGACTGATAATGGTATCGTTACCGTCTCCATAATCCCAGTGCCATTCAACGATATAACCTGATTCAGTCGTTGAATAATTGGTAAAAACAATTGGATCAGAATTACACTGTGACTCCGACATTCCAAACAATGACTTTGGTAATGGATGCAAGGTAAGTTCTTTACTCATTGAATTGCTGCATCCATTTAAATCTATTACTGTTAAAACAACTGTATAAGTTCCATCTACCTCATAAGTATGAGATGGGTTTTGATCGTTTGAGGTATTTCCATCTCCAAAATCCCAAAAATAAGAAGTAATACTATCAAGAACTGTTACTGTTGGATCTACGGCAAATTGAACGGCTTCACTTAAACAGGAATCGGCCAATATGAAATCCACTCCAGGTAAATCATTTATAACAATGTTTTTGCTGATGGTGTCTGTACAACCTTGAGAGTTTTGAACCAATAAACTTACATTGTAGGTTCCAGCTTCACTAAATAAATGTATTGGGTTTTGTTCGGTAGATGTATTGTTTAGGGTTGATGATGGATCACCGAAATCCCATGCCCAGCTTAAGATATCACCACCACCATTTAAGGTTGTTAAATCGCTAAACTCAACCGGTTCATTTAAACAAGATGTTGTGTATTCAAAATTAGCAATTGGTTTTGGTAAAATTGTTACCTCTTTTGAAACTGTGTTTTGACAACCATTCGAATTTGTTATTTGCAATGTAATGGTATATGTTCCATTTGTATCATATTGATGTTGTACATCTGGATTGGTTGTTGGAATTATGATTGTTGAATCACCATCGCCAAAATACCATTTCCATTCAGTAATATTCGTTCCACTAGGCGTGGTGGAGTAGTCAATAAACTGGACCAAATCTTCTGCACAGGTAGGGTCAATGAAATCGAAGTTGGCAATTGGAGCTTTAAATACTTCTACTTCATGACTGATTGTGTTTGAACAGCCATTTAGGTTTAATACTGTTAAACTCACAGTATAAGTTCCACTCACTAGATAGGTGTGGCTTGTATTTTGAGTATTAGAAGTTATGCCATCTCCGAAATCCCAGAGCCAATTGGTAATGTCTGCTATTGCTGTAATTGCCGTATCTACTGTAAACTGAATTTCTGTGTCTAAACATGCAGAACTATAATCAAACTCAACAGGAGGCGGCACATTCATTGTTAATGAGTCGGTAAAAGTATGAGAGCAACCATTTGAATTGGTAACTGTTAGACTTACCACGTATGAACCAATTGCTGAGAATTGATGCACAGGATTTTGCTCAGTTGATCTATTATTAACTCCTGTTGTTAAGTCGCCAAATTCCCAATCCCATGATACAATATCTATATTATCAGTATTCACAGATTCGTCGGTAAATTGTGTAATTGTGCCAAAGCATGCATCTGAATAACTAAAATTGGCAATAGGACTAGCAGTTACAACAACATCTTTAATGGCAGCATTCAAACAGCTATCAGATGATTTAGCTGTTAATGAAACATTATAAGTGCCACTATTTGCATAAGTATGTGAAACATTTGGATTTCCTCCAAAATAAATTGTAGTATCTGTTCCATCATCAAAATCCCAATGCCATTCAACAATATAACCTGATGGATAAGAGGAGTAATCAGTGAACTGAGTAGCCAGACCATCACATGAAGGTTGATTATAATTGAAATTGACAATAGGCAACTCATGAGCTTCAACATAATGCCAAACAATATTGGTGTAACCGGAAATATCAGTAATGGTTAAGGTTACGGTATAGGTGCCAGCAGTTGCAAAAGTATGCAATGGCGCAGGGGCATTTGAAGTATTACCATCTCCAAAATCCCATGCATAGCTTGCTATGGTTGCAACGTTAGTCACAGTCGAGTCAATTAGAAACTCTGTATTTGTGCCTTCACAGGAAGAAACCCAAGTAAAGTCAACTGGTGGATGATCGGTCACGGTTAAGATCATATAATCAGTTACCGGAGTTGAACAGACCCCATTTGGTGTGGCAGTTAATATTAACTGAACACTACCATTTGCAAAATCTGTAGCTGATGGGGTATATGTTGGAGTAAGACCTGTTCCAGCTGCAAATGTTCCAGTTCCAGTGCTTGACCAACTAAGAGCTGAATAATTTGTAGCAGTTGCAGTTGATACCGTAAAGCTTGCTCCTATATCTACAGTTGCATTGAGTCCGGCATCTACATTTGGTAAGTAGCTAAAGGTTAGAATCATTTGATCGGTAACCCCTACACAAGGACCATTATTGGCAGTTAATCGTAAAATTACACTTCCACTTGCTATATCAGCCACACTTGGAACATACTCAGTGAGCAGTGAACCAGCATTTAAGAACGATCCTGTTCCAGAGCTTGTCCATAGCGTACCGCCATTTGCATCGGTTGCGACTGCTCCTACAGTTGTGTATGTTTCATCTTCACAAATTGTGGTATCATTACCAGCATTTGCCGTGGGTTGATAAACAACATCTAATTGTAATGCATCACTGATTGATCCGCCACAAGGGGCTGTTGCAGTTGCCTGAACAGAAAGAGTTATCGTATTTCCTAGGTCGGCAGCAACTGGGTTATAAGTTGGAGATAGTGTCGTTTCATTTGTTAAGGTCCCCGATCCATTATGAGTCCATAATAAAGAAGCATAATTATTAATGATTGCATCTTGAACTGTATATACATCTCCTTCACAAACGGCAGTATCCTGCCCAGCGTGTACGTTTGGAAGTGTATTTACTGTTAAAACCATATAATCACTAACATCTGCACAAGTTGTACTTGATCCAGTGAGGGTTAAAGTTACAGCACCTAAAATTCCATCATCTACACTTGGGGTATAAATGGGGTCTTCAATGGTAGGATCTGAAAAAGTACCTGTTCCTGAAGAGGTCCATAATAAGCTTGTATAATTAGACGCAGTCGCAGCCAAATTATGAGGAGTTCCATAACATGTAACATCGTCCGCTCCTGCATCAACTATAGCGGCTTGATTTATGTTAACAAGAATAGAACTGGTTGCCGGAATAGCGCAACTTCCAATTGGAGCTGCAGTTAAAGTTAAGGTAACATTACCAGCTGTAATATCTGCAGCATTAGGTGTATAGGTTGGTGTAAGTGTATTTCCATTTGCAAATGATCCTCCTCCGGATGTTGACCATGTAAGAGAGGAATAATTAGTTGCAGCTGCTCCTACAATAACAGTTGGCGAACTACATATATCAGTCATTGCTCCTGCAAAAGCAGTTGGGTTTTTTGTAATGGTAATGGTTACAAAATCGCTGTCGAATGGACAAGGATCATTACCGGTTGCTGTTAAAGTTAATGTAACAGTGCCACTCAAAATGTCTGCTGCACTTGGAATATACGTAGGATTAATTACTGTAGCATCAGAAAAAGTACCTGTTCCTGCACTTGTCCACAATAAAGAATTGTAGTTTGAGGCTGTTGCATCTGCATTTGTATAATTATCGGTTTCACAAATTGTAACCGCTGCGCCAGCATCAACAACCGGACCTTCCTGAAAAGTTAATATGAATGCATCAGTTGCAGCTGATGTGCAAGGTGATAAAGGATTGGCTGTAAGAGTAATAACGGCATTACCTGTAGTCAAGTCTGCTCCACTTGGGAAGTATGTTGGTGATAAGGTGCCATTGTTAATAAAGGTTCCTGTACCAGTTGAGGACCATACTAAACTCGCATAATTTGTCGCCGTAGTATTAATCGGAGTGAAATTATCTCCAAAACATATAGTGGAATCAACCCCAGCATAGGCCGTTGGATCTTTAATGATATCTAAATTCATAAAGTCAGAAACCTGACCTAAGCAAGGTGCATTTGACGATGCAGTAACTGTTAGTAATACAGATCCTGCAGCAATGTCAGCCGCTCCAGGGGTATATACTGGAGTAAGAGTGTTACCGCTTAGGAAAGTTCCATCACCTGATGTCGTCCAACTCACATTTAAGTGATTTGATGCAGTTGCAGAAACGACTGTAAAATCACTGCCTTCGCATACGCTGGCATCATTACCGGCATTTGCGGTTGGAAGTTGTTGTATTGTAAGAATCATTTCATCAGTATCAGCACCACAAGGTGGATTTCCAACAGTATTCATTGTTAAGGTTACACTTCCGAATAGGATATCACTAACACCAGGTGTGTACGTTGGATTGAGAGTTGTTTCATTAACAAATGATCCATCTCCTGAGCTTGACCAAAGTATGGAACTGGTGTTAAGGGCAGAGGTTCCTATTAGATTATAACTATTTCCTTCACATATTGTGGCATCAACACCAGCATCCGCAACAGAAACGGGTTCAAATCTTAGTACAAAAGAATCATTTATACTTGTTCCGCATGGTGAGTTTGGACTGGCAGTTAACGTTATTAAAACAATACCTGCCGATCTATCAGCCAAACTTGGTGTATAAACAGGATTAATAATTGAAGTGTTTGAAAATCCTCCGGTACCAGAACTAGTCCATGTGATGGTGTTGTAGTTTTGAGCCAGGGCATTTATGATAGAATAGGTCGCGTCTTCACAAATGGTTGCATCAGGTCCTGCATTTACAATGGGTTCTGGGATGATATTTAAATCCATGTCGTCGCTAATGGTTCCACAACTACCAAGACCTGTAACATTCATTGTTAAAACTACAGTTCCTGTAATCGCATCTGCTGCACTCGGAGTATAAGTTGGGGATAATGTTCCGGCATTGATGATTGAACCTGTACCATTATGAGTCCAGTTTATTGCTGTGTAATTGGTAGCACTTGCAGAACTCACCATAAAAGTGGCATTTTCACATACTGAGGCATCAATACCTGCATTGGAGGTAGGATTTGGTGTGAATGTCAAAACCATAATATCTGATGGAGTGCTTCCACATGCTGCATCACCTGTAACCGTAAAAGTCAAATCTACTGACCCTGCAGAATAATCTGCGGCACTCGGGAAATAAGTAGGGTTAACAAGTGCTGAATTTGAGAAAATTCCAGTACCAGAAGTAGTCCATGCTACACTCGAATAGTTTGTGGCACTTGCACCTGTTATTGTATAATTATCTCCTTCACAAATGGTGATATCTGTTCCTGCAGCAACAGTTGGTGCAGCTTCTACAGTAAAAGTAATTTCATCGAATACAGCAGCAGCGCATGGGGCATTGGGTTGTGCTGTCAATCTTAAAACGATTGTTCCAGTTGCTGCATCTGCTGCATCAGGAGTATATGAAGGACTTAGTGTATTTGCATTTGTTAAACTTCCAGTACCACTAGAAGTCCATTGCAAACTTGCATAATTAGAAGCAGTTGCATCTATGATGGTATAAGCTGTATTTTCACAAACAGTTTGGTCAGCACCCGCATAAGCAGTTGGGCTAGGATCTATGGTAATCACCATTGCATCCGAGGCAGTTCCATTACAAGGGGCAGAACCTTGAACTGAAAGCGTTAGAGTAACTGATCCGATTGATATATCTGCAGCACTGGGAACATAGGATGGAGTCAAGCCATTGGCATTGAGTAAGCTTCCTGAACCGCTAGTAGTCCAGTTTATTGAGCTGTAATTTGTTGCCGATGCACCGCTAACCGTATAAGAATCTCCTTCACAGATGGTTGGGTCGATTCCTGCATTGGCTGTTGGTAATTGGCGAATTGTTAAATCTAATACATCAGAAACAGAAGTAATACAAGGTGAGTTACTTGCAGCCGTTAACGAAAGTTGAACTCCACCATTAAGAATATCATTTGCACTTGGGTTATAAGTGGCATTAAGAACACTATTGTCAGTAAAAGTTCCTGTTCCTGAAGAGGTCCATAATAAAGATAATGCATTTGATACTGCAGCATCAGGAATTGTGAAAGAACCTCCTTCACATATTACTGCTGATGAACCAGCCTCAACGGTTGGTAATGGCTCAATGCTTAAAAGCATATCATCTGTTGCAACTGTTCCGCAAGGAGCAATTGGCTGAGCTGTAATGGTTAATGTTACAGAACCAGCAATGATATCTGCAGCACTTGGAGTATAGGTAGGAGTAAGATTGTTTACATGGTTTATAAGTGTTCCTGTTCCACTTGTTGCCCATGTATAAGATGATTGGTTACTCACTGTTGCACCAATAATTGTGTAGGAATTAGATTCACAAATACTAACGTTAGCTCCAGCATTAGCTGTTGGATTTTCGTTGATATCAATTCTAATAATATCTGTTGCTGGCGTAGCACAAGGACTATTAGGATTGGCTGTTAAAGTTAAAAATACAAAGCCAGCTGCAATATCAGCAGCACTTGGAGTATAGGTAGGTGTTAATGTGGTCTGATTGGTTAGTGTTCCTGAACTTCCAGAACTTGTCCAAGCCAAAGTTGAATAATTAGTTACAACCGCATTTTGTACAAGAAATGGACCTTCACAAATTACTTCATCAGGTCCTGCTACAGCTGTTGGGTTGGCTATAATTGTTAATGTTAAAGTATTGGCATCTGTATTAGCACAAGGACTTGTTCCAGTTACAGTTAAGGTCAAATTTACGCTTCCGTTTATAATGTCATTAGGTCCAGGTGTATAAACCGTATTTTGAAGACTCGCATTGGCAAAAGCACCATCACCGGTTGTTGACCAAAGAACAGAAGAAGCATCAGTAACCGTTGGGTTTGTAACATAAATTGATCCTTCACAAAGATCTGCATCAACACCTGCATTTACTGTTGGTAAGTCTTGAATATTCACTACCATTGCATCATTAACAGATCCAGAGCAAGGGTTAATACCAATGGCAGTTAAGGTTAAAGTTGCTGATCCAGCAGCAATGTCCGCAGCACCAGGTGTATAAGTTGTATTCGGATCATTTACGTTAGCAAAAGATCCATTACCCGAGGTAGTCCAAATTAGATTTGAAAAGTTGCTAGCAGAGGCACCAATCAGAGTGTAATTCCCATTTTCACAAATTGTTGCATCAGTTCCAGCACTTACCACCGGAAGTGGTGTAATGGTTAAAGTCATCTGATCAATATCCGGCACCGCACATGGTGAATTGCTGTTGGCAGTTAAGGTTAAAGTTACATTTCCAAGGGAAATATCCGAAGAAGAAGGTGTGTATATTGGATTTAGAATATTCGCATTTGTGAAAGTTCCAGTTCCTGAAGTTGACCATACTAAACTTAAATAATTACTAGCTGTGGCAGAAGTTAAGCTCGCATTGTCACCCTCGCAAACTGTGATATTTGACCCTGCATTCGCTGTTGGAGTAGATTCAATAGTTAAGGTCATTGAACCGATAGCCGGTGCAGTACAAGGTGCATTTGAAAATGCTGTTAAGGTCAAAGTTGCTGAACCAGTAATTAAATCATTAGGTCCTGGTGTATAGGTAGGGTATTGAATGGTATTGTCATCAAAGGTTCCATCGCCACTCGTAGACCAAGATATATTTGCGGCATTGGTAAATGTAGAGGTTGAAAAAGTAAAACTAGAGGTTGCGCAAATGGTGGCATTTGCGCCTGCATCAGCTGTCGGAGGTGCAACAAAAGTCACATTCATAACATCCGAATCAGCCACACCACAAGGATTAATAGCTGTTCCTGACATTGTTAAAACCACTCCACTTACATAATCATTAACGTGCGGTGTATAGGTTGGATTAACAAGATTTACATTGTTGAAAGTTCCAGAGCCACTGGTAGACCATGTTACTGTATTCACATCGGTAGCGGTAGCGGTACTAATAATTACATTTTCACCTTGACAAATATTTATGTTGTTTCCTGCATCTACTACTGGTTCTGCCTGTATATTGAGGGTCATTTGATCAACAACATCTGCACAAGGTGGATTTGAAACGGTTAAGGTTAACACCACACTTCCATTTGCAATATCAGTTGCACTTGGAGTATATGTTGGGTTGGGATCGGCTGGATTGTTAAATGCTCCGCTTCCGCCAGTCCATGTTATTGTTCCAGAGCCAGTAACACTTGCCCCAGATAAAACATATGCAGGTGATGAAGCACAAACACTTGCATTTGTTCCTGCATCTGCAGTTGGTGAGGTTAATACTGTTAATATAATATCATCAGAAGTAGAACCTAAGCATGGTGCAGTAGGTTGTGCTGTTAGTGTAAGCGTAACAGTACCGGCAGCAATATCTCCAGCACCAGGAATGTAAACCGGGTCTTCTATTGTTGAACTACTAAAAATACCGTCACCAGAGGTAGTCCATGCCAATGAAGAAGCAAATGTGGTTGTTGCATTTAAATTATAAGGCCCACTACAAATATTTACATGAGGTCCTGCATAAACGGTAACTGCATCATATAAGGTTAAGGTCATGGCATCAGTAACATTTACGTTACAAGGATTTTGACCAGTTACCTGTGCTGTGAGTGTAACCGTTCCAGCTGCCAAATCGGTAGCCGTTGGGGTATAGGTTGTTGAAAGCGTATTTGGACTTGAAAATGTGCCATTTCCTCCAGTCCAAACAACCGAAGTACCATCGTAATTGGTTGCTGTTGCTGTTAAGTTTATAGGTAGAAGGTCACATTTTGTTTGATCTCCACCAGCATCAACCGTTGGTAAGGGCGTAATTGTAATGACCAAATCATCTTGATATGTATTGCCACATGGGGCATTCCCCGTTACTGTCATTCGAACTGTCGCAGTCCCAGCAATTATCTCTCCAGCACTTGGAAAATAAACAGGATTTAATATGGATGTACTGCTAAATGATCCACCACCTAAAGATGACCAAGTTACACTCGCATAAGTTCCAGTTACAGATCCTGATAGATTTGGAGAGTCACTTGCACAAATAGTGACATCAGATCCCGCATTTATGATAGGAGCAGAATTAATCGTTAAAACCATGTTAGAAGTATATGATCCTGAACATGGAGCGATCGGTGTAGCAGTTAAGGTTAATGTTACAAGGCCAGTGCTTATATCTGTAGGTCCTGGCGTATAAATTGCATTTAAAAGACTTGCATCATTGAAAGTACCATCACCACCATTATTATTCCAGAGTAAACTTGCATGATTGGATGCTGAACCGGCCAGAGTGTAAGTGTCACTTTCGCATATTGATGCATTGGCACCTGCATTTACAGTTGGAGTTTGATTAATGGTTAAGGTGAAAACATCACTTACAGCAGCTGCGCATGGGCTAAGAGGTTGAGCCGTTATTGTGATGTCAACAGTTCCATTTGTAATGTCTGTTGTACCCGGAGAATAAGTTGGAGTTAACGTTCCTGAGTTTAAGAAAGTTCCATCTCCAGAAGTTGACCAAGCATATGAACTTTGTGAACTAACTGAGGCTCCGACAACTGTATAAGAGTCCGTTTGACAAATGGTTGTGTTTGAACCTGCATTTGCTGTTGGTTCTGGTGTAATATCAATTCTTATGACATCAGAAATTGTAGTGGCACAACTCCCTAATCCATCAACAGACAAGGTGAGATCAGCAAAACCATTACTAATCTGACTTGCACTAGGTGTAAAGGTAGGCGCCAAAATAGAAGTGCTGCTAAAAGTTCCTCCACCTGCGGCACTCCATACAATACTTGTCCCATCATAATTTGTCCCTGAACCAATTAAAGAAGCACTTGTATTGGCACAAATGGTTTGGTTTGAACCCGCATTGATCGATGGTGCTGCTTGAATATTGAGCGTCATAGGGTCAGAAGCCGTTGTTGAGCAAGGATTTATTGGAAGTGCTTGAAGTGTGAGTACCACATTGCCAGTTAAGATATCATTTGCTCCAGGTGTATATGTTGGATTTAATGCTGTGGTTGAGCTAAATGAACCATCACCACTCGTTAGCCACTGAACGGAATTTGCATTAGATGCAGTTGCTGCATTTAGCAAGTAGGTGCTCCCTTCACAGATATTTGCATCGGTACCTGCATTGGCAATTGGATTTTCTTCAATCGTTACTGTCAGATTATCACTGGCAATGGTTGCACAAGGTGAACTTGGCTGAGCTGTTAATGCAATGGTTACAGAACCAGCTGCAATATCTGCTAAACTAGGAGTGTAGGTTGGAGTAAGTGTCCCTGAATTGGTAAAAACTCCACCTCCAGGTACTGCTGTCCATGCATATGATGAATAGTTGGTTGCTGATGCTCCGCTTACAGTAAATGAACCAGATTCGCAAATGCTACCGCTAATACCTGCTTCGGCTGTTGGCTCAGATTCAATGGTTAACGACATGACATCAACAGCATTTGTTGCACAAGGTGCAAGTGGGGTAACCGTAACGGTTAGTTGTATTGTTGTCCCTAAAGCAATATCGGCGGCGCTAGGGGTGTAGGTTGGATTTTGAGCGTTGGGGTTGTTAAATGTTCCTGTTCCACTTGTCGACCAAGTGATTGTGTTCTCATTAGCTACCGCAGCCGAGGATAATGGAAAAGCACTCCCAGCACATATTGTTGCATCTGCACCTGCATTGGCTGTTGGTTCAGGAGTAATGGTCAGTACCAAGTTGTCATTAACTGTATTAGAACAAGGTGCATTACCTGTTACACTTAATGTTAATGTAACTGAACCAGCAGTAATATCTAAACCACTAGGTGTATAGGTTGAACTTAATGAAGTTGCACTTCCAAAAGTTCCTGTTCCGGATGATGTCCAAAGTACAGAAGCAGGGTTATAATCTGTTGCCGACCCTGTTAGGCTTACAAAATCACTGGAACATATCTGTCTGTCATTAGGAGCAGTAACTGTTGCTAATTGCGAAATGCTTAAAGTCATTTGATCAAAATCATCCGGACAAGCAGCTTTAGATGCGGTAAGAGTTATTGTTACACTGCCGGCAGCTATATCCGCCGCACTTGGAGTATATGTTGGGGTAAGAGTGTTTTCATTAATAAAAGAACCTGTTCCTGTACTAGTCCAAAGCAAGATAGTGTAATCTGATGCAGTAGCTGTAGTAGGTGTAAATACGCCTGTTTCACAAATCGTTGTATTGCCTCCGGTGTTCACACCAGAAGGGCATTGTGCATAAATGCTTGTGAAACTGCTTAGAAAAAGCACCAATGAAAAAATGAATGTTTTTTTTAAATCTATCCGGGCCATCTGATTTTTGCTAGTCATATCTTTGGTTTTTTCCATTTTAACAAGAATTTACACCTTATTAATAATAAGAATCAATATATACGTGAATTCTAGAAAAAAGTTGTTAAAAAGGGCATATTAAATAAGCAAATTTTTGCCTGTGGTTGACATTATGCCATTAATTCTGTATCCCAATTGTATTTTGGTAATTAATGATGAAATCTTTAATCTGTGCTACTGATAATCTTTTTGCAATGATTTTTTTATCTTGATCTAAAAGATAAATAGTCGGAGTGCTGTAAATATCATATAAATGATGATAATCATCAGAAAAACTTTGGGTTCCATTCACATTGATCCAGTTGAGTTCTTTTTCAGTAATGTAATTTTTCCAACCATCGATATTTGTATCTGTTCCAACTGCAAAAACAGTAATTCCCAGATCATCCTGCTTCTTAAGTTCTTTTAAGAGTTTAAGCTCTTGCTGACAAACCTGACATTCCTGATCCCAAAAAATAATTAAGGTGTATTTTGATTCGATATTATACAGAGATTCTACCCCATCTTTATCATTCATCATGACCAGCTCAGGGGCAGCTTCGCCGATGAGAACCTGGGCAATTTTATCGGCACGATCTTCAATGTTTTTTATCACCGTTTCGCTTAAACCACTAAGTTTTTTAGTGTGAATATAATTTTGAACCATATGTACAAATACTTTGTCCATTCCCATAATGTCAGGGTATTCGTATTTAAGGGTTAAATTCCATATGAAATGATTCATGATTTCTTCGCTCATCGGTTGATTCAGAAATATATCAATTTCACGAATTAAGGAGTCGGGATGCTGTACAATCAATTTTTCAAAATAATTCATAAATTTATTATGAAGTATTGGAGTGCGTATCATACGACCATCAGTTAAATCAATGTTTTTCCAGTATTGATTTTTATAAGCAAGATAGGCATCCAGTTTGCTCAAACCCTGATCAATATCAGGCTCCTGCATTCCTTTAAAAACTTTTGATAAGAGTGATTTTGGATGTGCAATAATGTATGCTGATTTATAATCCAAAATCTTTTTGTTGATATTGCTAATATTCTTCTTAATACGGTTTGTTTCCTGTATTTCTTTCGTATTCTTTAATTCATTTTGATAAGTTTGTTTTTTTTCAAATTCGGCATTGTTAAATTTAATGTATTCGAAAAAGTACTTATTCTCATCTGATCCTATTGATTTTAGTGAGGGAATTAAATTATCTTTTGTTGCAGAGATGATAAACTCCTGATCTGAATCAATTAAAAATTCGAAGTATTTATTCATTTTCTCTCCTGCAATTAAATAAATTCCACCATTTAATAAACCAGGTTTTGAAAAATGCAAAGATTGTTCAATGAGTTTTGATGTGTCGGTTACTTGAAATTTACCTCCATAATAGCTCACCAGATAGCAAATGCTATCATTAAACCCATTGAGCTTAATTTCAATGTTATAACGGTCTTCCTGACTGAATGTATTGATTGATATTAGTAGAAATGCGAGTGCAATTAGTTTCCTCATTCTTCAAATCTTTAGGCTTAAATAAACGAATAATCGTCTGAAATATTTCAGAATTTCAAATTTAGTAATTATAGAACTGAAATGGTTGATGGTTTAATGAATTTTTGTGATTCGAGCAAGGTTTTATCCCTAAAGTATTATCCTTATTCAGAATTTGGTTAAGCGCTAAAACTTTGTAAGTTTTTATAAAATTTGCGTTTTTCTGAGCTTTCGTTCGTTCTTATCAAATGATTATTTAATGATTGATCTAACCATAAAGGGTTGCTAATTGGTTGGCAATCTGATTTATGACTTTTGGGTATTGGATTTGGTTGATAAATCGGAAGTGTTATAAATGCTCTGGTTCCCAGTCCTTCAGAGGATATTATTTCCATATTACCTCCAAGGATTTTAATCAAGTCTTTTGAAATTCCAAGTCCTATTCCCAAACCACCATACTTCTTGGTGTTCAGCTCTGTGACTTGTTCAAATTTTTCAAAAATATTATTGTGCTTTTCTCTACTAATTCCAATCCCGGTATCGAAAATGTATATTTGAACTTTATTGTTTGAAGTGAGTTTGTAGCCTATTTCAATAGAGCCATTTTCAGTAAATTTAATGGCATTATCAATCAATTCAGACACTGATTTACCAAGAATATCCGAATCTGTTAATAAATAAGGGTTTTGATCATTGCTTAAGTTCATGTTGAATGAAATACCGTTTTTTAAAATAAGTTCATCTGTAATATGTTGAGAATAAATTTTTTTCATGAAATCGTTTATGGAACAAAGTTCTTTTTTTGGGGTAATTTCATCTAGTTCAATCTGAGCGGCTTGAATAAGCTTATCAATTATTGACAAAAGTTGCTGTGAACTTCTTGAAATTCCATCTGCAAATTGCTCACGGTCTTCAGCACTAAGATGCTTATCCTTAAAAAGATCAGAGAACCCAATGATTGCATTCATGGGAGTTCTGATTTCATGCGAAATATTAGCCAAAAAAGAGGTCTTTAGTTTTTTAGTCTCCAGGTTTTTTGAAACCAAATTCTTCTCAGCTTTCAATAATCTTTCAATGAGTTCAGTTTTGTCTAATTTGTCATACTTGTTATTTTTCCTGATATTTTCCATTTCCATTTATCTTTATTCGGAATTATCGCTAATACTTAGTTCTAGATGGAAGCCTATAGTAACCCTATAACTAAAACTTTTTTTATTTGTTTACGTATGAAAAGATGAGTTGATGCATCGTGAGATTGCTTAGAATTTAAATTAGTTAATTTTTTTTTAAAAAGGTAGGGTTACCTTTTATCATATTAAGGAATTAATATTTATTAATTCCTTAATAATGAAAAATTGATCTTTAATTTAATTGCTATGAAAAATTTTTTTACCCTTCTTCTTGTTTCTTTATTCTTGTTAATCGCAGGAAAATCTTTCACCCAATCTGATTATAAGGGAATTGTTAAATACAATGATGCCGCTCGTACCCCGGTTAAGTCAGTAATTGTTAAATTACATGATACTTTTGGAAATCTTATTAGCACAGAAACTACTGATGGTAGCGGAAAATATACTTTTAAAAATATTCCTGCAGGAATTTATACCCTAAGCTACAGTGGGTATACTACTGGTGCAAAAGTAAACTCAGCCGACGTTAGAAAATTAGTAGCAAGATTATTTGGGGTTGTCCGTTTTGATGAAATTCAAGAACTTGCTGCCGATGTAAATGAAGACGGAAAAGTGAATTGGGGTGATTTTGGAGCAATTGTTACTGATTATTTTGTGTTTGGTAAAAAACATGCCATTGGTAAAATTGTCGCCCAATCTAAAAAAATTGAAATTAGTGGGATGTCATTAAAAGACGGTGATGTTGGATCAATTGGTTCAGGTGGAGATTTTGAAGGTGCTTTTGAACCCTCAACTAAAACAACTCCTATGGATGTTAAAATTCAGTATGGCAAATCCATCAATGTTAATTCAAATGAATTGATAGAAATGCCTGTTTATTTAAGAAATCAGCCAACAATTGGTGGTTTTGTGGTTTCTTTTAATATTCCTGAAGGAATTTATATTGAGGACCTAAGCTCTCAGTTGGATGGGATTCAATTTAATCAGTCGAATGGAATTCTGAAAGTGATTTGGCAAGATAAAACCATAAGCGGAGCTGTACTGAATGCAAATGAACCTCTGTTTACCCTTAAGGTAAATAGTAGTTCAATAGATCATACGATGGAGATTGAAAATATAAGCTTAAACAAAGAGAGCCATTTTGTTGATTTAGATGGAAATGAACTAAAGGATGCACAAATTAGTTTGCCATCATTCTCAGGTATTGATCAACAAAATGAATTGAATAACATTTATCCTAATCCAATTTATAATACAGCAACCATTAATTATTCTCTAGCTTCTTCTTATAAAGTAAGTTTACAGATATATAATACTGTTGGGCAACTTGTGACAAACCTTGTTGATGAGGAACAAACTACAGGTAGTTATGAGGTGAAATTTAATCGTTCGAATTTACATTTAAGTGCAGGAAGTTATATTTACCGATTAGAATGCAAAGGGGAAAATTCTTTTGTTCAATCAAAAATAATGATTATACGTTAAAACCAAAATAAATCAAATTTAGGGAGATGAATTAATTCATCTCCCTTTTTTTTTTATTATTGTCGAGTTGTGTTTGGATTTGGTTTTTTTATAAATTTAAACAATAAAATATTTTAAAGTTGTATATATGTTTCTCCCCACATTGAAATGTGATAAAGCGAATATACTCGCCTTTATTATGTTTTTCATTTTTTTATGTTATCAGAAAACCGATGCACTTGCCTTAGAGCGCATTCCTGAAGAAAATTATAGTTCAGTTGCAGAAAACTTTATGAAACTATCGAAATACGACAGTGCGATTTTTTATTATGATAAATTAATCAAATTATCTGCAAATGATTTAAAATGGGATGAGCAAATAAAATACTCTCTAAAACTTGTTGAGGCATATCGGCGTGCTGATAAGTTCAGAGAAACTGATAGTTGCTTAAATTTAATAGCCACCAACAAAAATTATAATATCGATAAATATCCTCTCTTAAAAGCTGAGTTTTTGCATCAAAAAGGCACCTCATTAGGGGATCAGGGAAAGCATACAGATGCCATTGAGATTCTTGATCAGGTGGTTCAGATTAGGACAGAAATTAATGGTTTGGCAGATACCATATTGGCTAAAACCTATAATAATATAGGAACTTATTTTTACTATTTGGGTAATTTGAATAAAGCTTCTTCATATTATGAAAAAGCGCTACAATTGGCTATGAACACTAAAAGTGAGACCAGTAATATAGCCTCATTCATGCAAAATATTGGAATTATTTATGCAAGAATGGGCGATTTTGAAAAGGCATTAAAATTCTTCAATGATAATTTGCGCATCAATCAGGAGCGTTTACCGGAAAACGATCCCGACATTGCCCAGATATATTTAAATCTTGGACAATTATATTCATTGTTAAGCAGATATGATGAGGCCCTTGAATATAATGATAAGGCAGAACAAATTTATACTGAGAAGTTTGGACCTGATTATGGCTCATTGGGCACCATTTATCTAAACAAAAGTAGGATTTATGGACAATTGTCAGATACTAAGGAAGCTGAAAGATATCTAAAAAATGCTTTAAGGATTTATGGCTTATACTTAAAACCAAATCATCCCAATATGGCTCGCATATATAATAATTTGGGCTCAATTGCAATGATAGAAAAAGACTATGCAGCAGCAAAGGATTATCTGATGAAGAGTCTAAGCATTCAAAAAGGCTCAGATTCACAAATAATACAAATGCGAAATTTAGCAAATGCTCTAGATAAACTTGGGAATTACGATGAAGCAGAAAAGAAATATAAGAAATGCATAGATAAAGCTTTGAATGAACTAGGTGATAATCATTTTGAATACGGAAATTCGCTTGAGAAATACAGTCAATTCTTAATAGATCATAAAAGGATGGATGAAGTTGAAAAATACATCCTTAAGGCCATTGATAACCATCTCTTAAATTATAATGAAAGGAATGCCAATGTAGCTGATATTTATTTATTGTATGGTCAGTTTTTTGATGAATCGGGGGATTATCATAAGGCACTTAAATGGTATCAGAAAACTCTGATTGCCAATAATAATAGATTCTCAGATACCAATGTTTATGTTAATCCATCAGTAGAAGAAGTTATTTCAGAATCCATCTTTCTAAGTGCTTTATTAAATAAAGCCAAGGCATTTTCAAAATTGTATGCTAAAGATCAAAATGAAAGTAAGTATTTGGAGGCAGGTATAATTTGTTATGAACAGGCCATGCCTGTATTTGAAGACCTTAGATCAAAATTGAAATATGATAGTAAGTTTATTTTAATGGAAGAAACCAGTAAACATTTTAATCGAGCTTATGATCATTATTTTAATAATTATCAGGTAAAACTAGATGATTTTTCCGCTGGGCTTATGTTTGAGTTTGCTGAAAAAAATAAAGCTGGCGTTTTATTAGCTTCAATGAAAAATATGGATGCCATTAAATTCGGGGGTATTCCTGAAGAAGACCAGTTGTATGAAAAGCAGCTAAAAGAAAGGATCAATGGATATGAGAATTTAATTTATAATCAGAAGGAATCAAGAAAACCTGATAGTAATAAAATTGTTTTATGGGAAAAGAGGCTTTTTAATCTTACCAATAGGTATGATAGTTTGATTCAAGTTTTTGGTAAAGAATATCCGGCCTATTATGATTTAAAATATGATCATAAGGTATTAGAAATTAATAAGGTTCAATCTAAATTGTCAGAGAATGAGCTTATTATTGAGTACACTTTAACTGATTCAATTCTATATACATTTCTAATTGGAAAAGATAAGGTAAATTATTATCGATCATTGGTTGATTCAGTTTTCCATGTTTCTATGGATTTATTACAGAAGGCACATCATATTGACTTTGCGAATCATCATCTGGATGATTTTAAGAATTATGTGACGGCATCTTATAAAGTATATAATATATTATTCTCTGAAATTGAAGGTGAAATTGAAGGCAAAAAGTTAATCATCATTCCTGATGGGAAATTAGGTTATTTAGCTTTTGAGTCATTGGTGACAGAATTACCTGACATGAGTACCATTAATTATAGGGACTTAAATTATCTGATCAAAGACGCTCCCATCAGTTATTCATATTCGTCTACTTTATTGTACAAAAACAATTCAGTCAAGTCGAGTGGGAGTAATGTGCTCGCCTTTGCACCATCATATGGAGAAAAGGATAGTGAGGGTGAAGAAGGTGCTAGCGCCATCAGAGAAGTTACCAGAAAGCTAAAACCATTGTTAAATGCTCAGACTGAGGTTAGCAATGTGATTGATATATTTGATGGTGAAATTTATAACCAGAAGGATGCTACAGAAACAAACTTTAAGTTAAATTCTCCCGAATTCGATGTGCTTCACCTTGCAATGCATACCATAATCGATGATGAAGATCCAATGTATTCAAAAATGATTTTTACTGCAGATGCCGATTCAATTGACGATGGATATTTAAATACTTATGAGATTTATAATCTTGATTTAAAAGCTCAGTTAGCAGTTCTTAGTGCGTGTAATACGGGCTCAGGAAAGATATTGAACGGGGAAGGTATAATGAGTCTAGCCAGAGGATTTATTTATTCAGGTGTTCCGAGTATTGTGATGACATTATGGGAAGTTGACGATAAATCCGGTGCTGATATAATGTCAAAATTTTATTCAAATTTAAAGGATGGTTTATCAAAAGATGAAGCCCTGCAAAAGGCAAAAATAGAATACATCAACTCAGCTACCCAACTCCAGGCTCATCCATACTTTTGGTCTGCTTATGTAAATATTGGTAACAATCAGCCATTACGCAGAAATCATTTGAGTGATTATTTAATCTATTCTGCAATAATCATATTTTCTGGTCTTGTGCTATTTTTCCTGAAAAGAAAAAAACTATCCCGACGAATCGGGATAGTTAAATGATCTTCTTGTAGTTGCTATATTTCTTAATTCAGTTTTTTAAGTATTTCGCTGGCATCGTCATTGTATAAGCTACTGCTATTTTTAATACTTGTAAATAATAAGGTGGCTTCGTCAATTTCATTTAATTTTAACAAACAGAGTCCTTTATACCATTGAGCTTGTTCTGTAAATAAATTATTCTCTTGTTCAATAATCCTATGAAAAGCATCTTTTGCCTGAGTATATTGATCAGTTTCAATATAACTTATTCCAAGATAATATTCAGAAACAATATTTTTGGGGCTCTTTTTTAGCCAATTAATAGCCTCTTTATAATTATTAAGTTGAAATTGTTGTAACCCTTCTTTCAATTCAATATTATCATTTTCATTACTTGATCTGGTTGTAAAAACTGCATTTTCAGTTGTGTAATATCGATCAAATAATTGTTCTGGTCCTGGGTTACTCATATTGTTAATTAACAAACTTCCGATGAGTGCCAGAATGGTTACAGAGGCAGCTGCCAAATACCATTTATGATCAATGAGTTGACGAACTTTTCCTCTTGATGAACCGATTTGTTGATCGTGGATCATATTTAATTTATAGCGGAATTGCATGATGTTTTTCTCGCTAATGGCTTTATTTACTTCACGTCTTAAATCATATTCCTTCTTGAAAAACGGATCTGATGAGATGAGTTGCCCAACAGATTCCGATTCAGCGAGACCAATGTCACCGTCAATATATTGCTCGAGTAGTTCAAATTGCTCTTTCATCATATTAATTCTTTAAATTGTGGGTCCTTTTTTATTTCCTTAATCAATCTTTCTTTGCATTGGTATTTCCTCTTTTTGGCGTACTTTTCACTTTTATATCCCATGATTTCCGCAATTTGTTTTAGAGGTATTTTTTCAAGTGACATTTCTAAAACCTTTCTACAGTCTTTGCCTAACAGATTGAAATACTTTTGATAAAGGCGGTATTTTTCATTCTGTACACTCAAATTCTTTGTTTCATCCGCTAGCTCAATAAAATTTTCGCGATCAAGTGATGTTTCATTTTTCACTTTTCTCTTTTCGAGTTGTTTTAGCCAAAGTAATCTACAGACTGAGTAGAGATAAGTTTTAAAAGTACAACTGATGGTTAGTTGCTCATCAAGAAGCTTTCGGTAGATAACTACTAGGGCTTCCTGAAAAATATCCTTCGCATCATCTTCATGTCCGCTATTGTTAATAATAAAGTACTTGGTGTATGAGTAATAGGTTTTATAAACATATTGTAACACCTTGATATCATTAAGTCGGATTCCGTCTAGTATTTCTTCAACATTGTACTTCGCCACTTTGTAATGATTAATTCTAAAAATTGATAAAAAGTAACCTCTTAATAAAAAATAAATATTTAATTTTTAATGTGAATTTTTTAAGTGTCATTATATTAGGTAGTTATTGATAGGAAAATGTGATAATTTTATATCACCTCTAAATTAACTATATTTAGTTTCTAAATAAAGTAATAATTGATTCAAACCTGGGTCTTTTAAAAATTTAGTTTTAAAAGGTTAAAACTTTCTCCCCCGTAATAATAGTCTAACGTCATGTTTTATAATAAAGTATCGACTCTTTTGTTTTGTTGCATGTTTTATATGCTTGTTGTTAAGAACTTGCAGGGCCAAGATGTAAACCTCAAACGTGATTCATTTCAAATTGTGTTTTACAATGTTGAGAATCTTTTTGCTCCCAATAGTGATGTATTAAAAGATAATGAATTATCATTAATAAGAGTTAAAAGCTGGAACGAAAGAAAATATCAGAAAAAAATCAATATGTTGAGTCAGGCGATTATTACATTTAGTTCATATAAGTTTCCGGAAATTCTGGCTTTGGCTGAAATTGAGAATTCAAAAGTATTGTCAGATTTGATGTCTTCAAAAATCTTTAAGTCCTCCTCTTATCAAGTCATTCATAAAGATTCACCCGATAGAAGGGGAATTGATGTTGGATTGTTATATGATACAAATTTTATTCATGTTGTTCATACCGAATTCATACCGGTTCAATTGAGTCCTAATGTATATAGCCGTGATATCTTATATGTTAAAGCTATGTTGAATAATGATAGTATTCATTTTTTTGTAAATCATTGGCCTTCCAGATATTCCGGAGCCAGGAATTCTGTTGATAAGCGAAAGCTGGCTGCTGAAAAATTGTTGGCATATTGTGACTCAATTTATCATGCTGAGAAAAATGCAAAAATAGTTTTAATGGGTGATTTTAATGATGAGCCTCATGATCAAAGCCTTAAGATGTTAACAGAACATCAGTTTGGCCAATCAATGAATAAGTATTTATTTAATTTAATGGGCGACCCTAAGGAAAAACTCGGAACTATAAAGTATCAGGGACGTTGGTTTACTTTCGATCAATTTATAGTGTCTCAACCGCTCTTTTTAGATAATGGTTTAACAGTTAGTGCAGAAACGTCAATTGCTAATATTGACTTTTTGTTGATAGATGATAAAAAATATTTAGGATTTAAACCCTTTCGTACCTATAATGGATATAAATATATAGGAGGTTATAGTGATCATTTGCCCATTAAGTTAGTGGTCAAATTCGAGGAATAATTCGGGATAATCCAAACATAATGAAGAAATTATCGATGCCTAAATTGGGCTCGCTAATGCCTGCATTAGAAATATGTCTGAATCTAATCTGAACATTAAACTCGGTTCGTTTATTTTCTCTTAAAAGTTGCCTTAATCCAATGATAAAGTTATCTGAAAAAATAAATCCTTTAGATTGTAAACTTGTTTCAACATTAATATAATGAGGGCCACTTCCAATTCCTCCAAAAATGATCGAGGATTCTGAGATCTTTCTTTCATAAAGAAAACCAACATTTAATCCGAATTCAATGGAATTTTTAGCATTACTAATAAAAACAGGATTAAATTGGGGCTCAAAATTTATTGAAATATTTGACTTCCTTTCTGGATTAAATTTTAGTAAAGGTTTTGAAATTTTATATATGAATTGAATGGGGTGGTAGTTGTGATTTCCTGGTAAATTTTCATCAATAAATGATGTTCCGGTCAGAAACCCATATGATTTTGCGTTTAAATAGTTGAAATCGGGTGATTGTGCAAGTATATTTAAAGGCGAGAACAGAAAAAATAAAATTACTAATTTGAGGTAAAAACGCATTTATTTAATCAAGTTTTAATGATATTGAAAATTAGTATAATTTTATAAAAGAATAAAATTTATTTAAACCCTTTTGATTGAAACTTTTACGTAATGTATGAATTAAGTTCAGAGGAAAAAAAACACTTATTGGAAATCTCAAGATCTAGCCTGAATGAGATTTTTGGGATAAAAGTTGAAGGGAAACCGAATATAAGTGCAAATCTTGATTGTAAATTACAGAATCTTGGTGCCTTTGTAACCTTATACGTTAAAGGCAATTTAAGAGGATGTGTTGGCCGAATGAAGTCGAAAGGAGACCTTGAGCCTTTAATACGATCAATGACCATTTCTTCTGCTACAAAAGATAATCGTTTTAAACCCATTAATAAAGATGAATTAAATCATTTAAAGATTGAGATATCTATTGTTTCAGAAATGGAAGAAATTTCATCAATTGATCAATTTGATTTAAGCAAACATGGAATTTATATTAAGCATGGAGAGGGAAGTGGGACTTTTTTACCGCAGGTAGCCAAAGAAACGGGATGGGATAAGGAAGAATTACTGGGCAGATGCTCACGAGATAAAGCAGGAATAGGATGGGATGGCTGGAAAAATGCTGATTTGTTTGTATATGAGGTGATTAGTTTCTATGAATCCTAATGTAATTTCTATTACCTATTGTATTTTAAAAAGAATCCCAATAAAGTGTGAATAAAGTTTTTCGGGTTTTCGTTGTGGATAGAGTGACCGGTACGCTCAAGATAAACAGGGTAGGAGGCCATGGAGATTCCCTGATATAGTTTTTCAGATTCTGTGGGCATCATTAAAATATCTTCTTCTCCAATAATAATCAGGGTCTCAGCTTTTATTTGGTTCAGGCGATTTCTCGAATCAAAACCAGAAATGGCATCAACATGATGTTTAAAAGTTTTAATATTGCTTGGATTTATATAAGATAAATTAAACTCAACAAGAGAGTCAACAAACTCTGTGTTTTCTAAAAAATTTGCAGAGTAAATCCAGAAGTAATAATTACGAAACCATAATTCTCGGTTGGTTTCTCTTTCAAGTAGATTATAGTAATTATTTAGTAGTTGAATTTGACGACTGTTTGAGAATGGAGCGGTTGCTTCAAGAACTAATTTGTTAACCTTTTCAGGATAATTAATGGCAATTTCCTGTGCAATAAAACCACCTGTTCCATGACCAATTATATGTGCTCTTTCAATTTTTAAGAAGTCCAATAATTGTACGGTGTCGAAAGCCAAATCTTTTATACTAAATTCAGATTTGCATTCGCTACTTCTTCCAACACATCGGTTGTCGAATAAAATGACCTGAAAATGTAAAGAAAGTTTATTCGTTATAAACTGCCATGATTGAGAACTTTCTAATAAATCTGCTATAAATACAATAGATTCACCGGAGCCATGAATTTCATAATATAAATTAATATGTTCTAATTTGGCAATTGACATGGTACTTTCGTAGAAGATGGAAAATTACAATAAATTTAATAAAATTTTATGAATGATTTTTTTTGTCTATTGATATTAAAAGGTTTGCAATTTCTGATAATGATAAAATATGATCAACCTTTGCAGCATGAATCGCACTCAATGGCATACTGTCAACTTCAGCTGATTTTGGGTCTTGTACGATACATAGTCCTCCTGCTTGTTTTATTTTTTTCATTCCTTGTGCACCGTCGTGATTTGCTCCGGTTAGTATAATTCCGATCAATTGTTTGCCATAAGTGTATGTAGCTGTATCAAATAATACATCTATTGAGGGTCTGGCAAAATTAACCCGCTCATCAATCGAAAGTGAAAAAGTTTGGTTTTCTTCAATTAATAAATGAAAGTTTGGAGGTGCAAAATAAACATGCCGATGTTTGATAATTTCTTTTTCATCAGCCTCCTTCACGGTCAAACTGCACAACTCATTTAAATACTTAGTGATATAATTGTCAGAGCTCGGGCTGGTATGCTGAACTATTATGATCGGGATTTTAAAATCAGATCCCAGCATTGTTAAAATAGTTCTGAGGGCATTTAAACCTCCTGCAGAACTTCCAATAACAATGGCCTTATAATTCATCATATAAATTATTTACAGTTATAGGGTATTTGTAATTTCTTTTTGAAAATCTTTTCATTCTTAATCGGGGTATCAAAACAGGTATAGCTGTCTGAAAAGCGTATGGTTTCCTTGGTTCCAAGACCAAGATATCCTCCAGGCAAAAGTGACTGATTGAAGAGTCTGATAACCTGATTTTGTAGTTCTTTGTTAAAATAAATTAAAACATTTCTGCATATTACCAAATGAACTTCTGCAAACATCTTATCAGTTACTAAATTATGATCGGCAAACACAATGTTTTTCTTCAGCTCACTATTAAAAATCACAGATTCATACTTAGCCATAAAGTAATCTGAGAAAGATTTTACGCCCCCGGATCTTTGATAATTAGAAGTGAATTCTTTGATTTTGCTAATTGGGTAAATCCCCTCTTTTGCCTTCCTTAAGATGTTATGGTTGAAATCTGTAGCATATATTTGTGTTCGATCATACAAACCTTCTTCCATCAATAAAATGGCCATTGAGTACACTTCTTCACCAGAAGAGCACCCAGCATGCCAGATTCTAATAAAGGGGTAGGTTTTCAAAATTGGAATAACCTCTTCTCTCAAATTTTTATAAAACAAAGGGTCTCTAAACATTTCTGTTACATTTATTGAGAAATCCTTCAGGATGAGATTGAAAAATGATTCATCATACAACAGTTTATATTGCATTTCAGAAATACTCGAGATTTTAGAAAGTTGCATTCGATGAAGCAACCTTCTTTTTATATGCGCACGTCCGTAATTTCTAAAATCATATCCATGTTTCTGAAATATGGCTTCTAAAATTAAGTTGATCTCAATATTGAGATTCTCGTGAGAAACTGTAGTGTCTATTTTAGTATTCATTATTTGTTGTAAAGCCAAACCCTAAGTAATGATAATAGTTTTTCTGTGTCAACAGGCTTTGCCAGATAATCATTGGCTCCTGACGCAATACATTTTTCACGATCTTCTTTCATGGCCTTAGCTGTTAAAGCGATGATGGGTAGTTTTTTATACATTTTATCTTTTCTAATCTCCTGCATGGCTTCATATCCATCCATTTCCGGCATCATGATATCCATTAATACAAGATCGATTTTGGAATTTTTTTTAAGTTTATCAATTCCATCTTTTCCATTTTTTGCAGCTGTTACGATAATTCCTTTATCCTCCAAAAGACTTGATAAAGCAAAAACATTACGCATGTCATCGTCAACAATAAGCACATTTTTGCCTTTTAGCATTTCTTCTTTATTGTGCAATTGTTGAAGCATTTTCCTCTTTTTATCAGGCATGTCTGATTCTAACTGATGTAAGAATAGCGTAGTTTCTGAAAGCAGTCGTTCGAAAGATCGTGCACCTTTAAGGATGATACTATCAGCATATTTGCTTAAGCGTTTTTCGTCTTCTTTTGATAGCTCTTTTCCTGTATAAATAATGATAGGGAGGTCAACTATTTTTTTGTCGCTACGAATTTTTTCCAACAAATCGTAGCCAGACATATCTTCTAATCCTAAGTCGAGAATTTGACAGTCGAAGTTTTCTTTTCTTAGTAGATTATAAGCTTCTTCAGCAGATTCAACGGCAACTATTTTTACATTGTTATCACCTAGAAGTTTAATGATACTGGTTCGCATAATTTTATCATCTTCAACCACCAATATTTTTTTGATAGGTTTTGAAATGATGGATTCAATTTTCTTAAATGCTTCGTCGAGTTTATTGTTGCTTACTGGTTTGGTTAAATATCCAATGGCACCCATTTTCATGGCTCTCATTGATTTATCCTCTGCAGAAATAAAATGAACAGGTATGTGTCGTGTGCGGGTGTTGTCTTTCAGTCGTTCCATAACCTCGTAGCCATCAATTCCCGGAAGTCCGATATCAAGGATAATGGCACTCGGTTGATGATATTCGGCTAAATGTAAACCTGATTCACCATCTAATGCAACCATGCATTTAAACCCCCGATCGTGTGATAACTCGTACAGAACCTTGCTAAAGTTTTCATCATCTTCGATAATGAGAATAAATTTATCACCTTCTTCAATGCTTGATCGGTCATCTTTAAATTTGGGTTCCCGTAAAGTAATATGTTTAATGTTTTCTTTAGGCTCAGCTTTTGGTTTAGCCTTGGCATTTTTAGTTTTCTTAGATTCAGCTTTGTGTTCTTGTGTTTTTTCGTGATAAGCAACTTCATCAAACGATAGAGGCAAATATAAGGTGAAAGTTGTTCCTTTTCCGTATTCGCTTTCTAAGGAAATTTCACCACCAAGTAATTCAGAAAAGCTCTTTGAAATGGTTAAACCAAGACCTGTACCGCCATATTTTCTACTGGTTGTTCCATCTGCCTGTTTAAATGCTTCAAAAATTAAATCAAGTTTGTCGCTTGGAATTCCAATACCTGTATCAACTACTGATATTGCGATGGCATTAGAAGGATCAAGTTTACTCGTTTTGAAATCAACATCAGCAGACGGTCGATAAATATTTAAACTAATGCTTCCTGTTGATGTAAATTTTATGGCATTAGAAAATAGATTTTTCAATACCTGGTAAACTCTTTGGATGTCACTTCTTATAAATTGTGGTACTCCATCCTGAATTTCTGTGATTAATTCCAGGTTCTTTTTGTTTGTTAATGGAGCAAATGTTCTTTCAATAAATCCGGTTAAATCGTCGAAGTATAATTCTTCAATATGTAAATCAAGTTTGCCTGATTCAACTTTTGATAAATCTAAAATTTCATTGATAAGTTCCAGTAAATCAGAACCTGATGAATTAATGGTCTTTGCAAATTCGACTTCTTTATCTTTTAAGTGCTTGGACTTATTATCCATTAATAGTTGAGATAAAACCAAAATACTATTTAACGGAGTACGCAGTTCATGCGACATATTAGCCATGAATTCTGATTTATACTTGCTGGCACGTTCCAAATCTTTGGCTTTCAATTCAATCTCATCCTGTGCCTTTTTTAGCTCTTTATTTTTATTTCGAATATTATCTCGTTGAATTTCTAAGTCATTGGTTCTTTCTTCCAACTCCTCATTCGTAACCTTGAGCTCTTCTTGTTGATTTTTTAAGTTTTCTTCAGATAATTTTAAGGCCTGGGTTTGTTCTTCCAATTCTTCGTTGGTTTGCCTTAATTCCTCTTGTTGAACTGTTAGTTCATTGGCTAGTTGTTGGGTTTGTTTTAACAATAATTCAACTTTAACTCTAGATTGTACCGAATTAATATTAATTCCAATGCTATCGAGAGCCATTGCAAAAAATTGCTCTTGGAGTTTTGATAATTTTTTTGTCGATCCAAGGATGATTACACCTATGGTTTCTTTCTCATATATGATAGGAGCCACGGTATAATGCTCAGGCATTTTTATACCAACCGCCAGGTTTACATTGGGGAAAGCATTTTTTGATTCAGTGAACGAAACAATTTTTTGATCTTTGGCAACCTGACCAATAATTCCTTCCCCAATTTCAAATTTTGAAAATTCTTTATCTGTTTTTTTAAAGGCGTAAGTAGATTTAAGTACAAATTGTTTGTCATCTTTAAGATAAAGTAATCCTATCTGAGATTCCAGATATTCGATAAAGAATGAAATTACATCATCCGTAAGTTTTTGAATATCTTCCTGTCCGCTTAATAATCCATCAATTTTGTTAATTCCGGTTTTTAGCCAGTCTTGTTCAGTTATTTCTTTAGAACTAATTCTAAGCTGCTTGGTCATTTCAAATAATGAAATTCCCAATGCGTCTTTGTCACTTCGGGGTTCAATGTCTGTAGAATAATCTCCTTTGGCAATTTTATTGGCTTGTCGAACGACTTCCTTAAAACTGGAAACCATGGTTTCCATTGATTTTCCTAAAATGTCTTTATCACTTCTGATTTCAACGGTTTTAGAATAATCACCAAATGCCGATGATTGACTGATACTTGCATAATCTGACAAAGATTTTACCAATGAATTAAAGGTGTCAACCATTTCGCCCACTTCATTTTTAGGTGCTTTAATGGTGTTGTGTTCAAGCTCACCTGCAGCCACTTGTTTTGCCCAGGCAGACAATCTTTTAATCGGATTAACAAACCATCGGGTAACAAAAATTGAAACAAAAAATACAATGATAACGGTTACGATAAATGAAACCTTTGCAATGTCAGACAGTTGCTTGGCGTAAGCAAATGCTTCATCATGTTTCATCTCCTCAATCAAAGCCCAATTTACCCCCAATTCACTTAAAAATGTTAAATCTCGATAAATACCCAATACAAAATAATCTCTATTGTTTTGATAGGTTGAAATTTCTTCAGTGTCAAGTTTGTTTAATGCAAGATATTGGGTGTCATCCTGATGCGTTTTGAAATTCAGCCACTTTAATGTTTTGTCATTACTGGCTCTTTTGTTTAAAATTACATCTTCGCCTTCAAATCGAGATAATGAACGGAATAAAAGATCTTCACCTATAATATAGCTTTCGCCTGTTTCGCCAAGGTCAGCATTGTATCTTAAAATGTAATTGATGTCATCGATGGCAATTCTGATTGCTAAAACACCCAGATTTTGTCCATTTTTACCTACTATTGATTTAGCTAAAAACCCGGAAATTTCATTGTTAGCCAGTTCGTAATATTCTAGGTCAGAAAACAATACTCCGGATTCGGGAGAAATGCTTTTACAGGTTTTTTTAAACCTGCTTGTTGAAGGAAGTATATTGAAAATATTCTTACCAATATTCATTTCTTCATTAATCGAAGATAATAAGTTACCTTCTAAATCAATAATATAGAAGTCACGGATGGATTTATCATTCCCTTTATTATCTATCATTGAAAGTGCAAAATCAGTTAATTGCATTCTCTTCTTAGACTTTAAATAGGAATCGGCAGAACTACTTGCATCGAATTCAGTTTTTAAGTCTGAGTATAAATTCAAAAAAACTTCTTCTTCGCTTATGTTTTCAAGAAAATTGACTTTTCTTGTGAAAAATGACTCGAGGTATTCAAGTCGAAGTTGAGAGGTTGTAACAAGTGATTTTTCAGCAATGATTGTTAACCCTAAGTACGAGTTAAGGTAATTGATAAAACTTACTGATGCTAAAGGAATAAAAGAGATTGCCAAAAACCAAATCAGCAATGATTTTCCTACACCGATGTAAAAAAATGATCTGAAAAAATTTCTGATTTTCTGCTTCAGAGATAGATATTCCATAAATCTTACTTCTTTAATTTAGAGGTTTATCCTCTTGTTAATTTTGGGTAATCTTTTCAATCGTCTCGTATAATTCAACAGGATTAATGGGCTTTGTGATATAATAATCCATACCAGCAGCCAGACATTTTTCTTTATCACCCTTCATGGCATGGGCAGTCATTGCGATGATGGGAGTGTGCGCATTGTCTTTTCCTTCATGCCCTCTAATCTGACGTGTTGAATCATATCCATCTAACACAGGCATTTGCACATCCATCAAGATGACATCGAAACTTTTTTCTTTTACTTTATCTACTGCTAGCTGTCCGTTTTCAACCAGGGTAACCTGATATCCTTTTCTTTGTAAAAATTGGTTGATTATTTTTTGATTTATGGGTTGGTCTTCTGCCACAAGAATGCTGATTTTATTTTGGTCTTTTTCATTCTCAAGTTCTTTATTTAAATCTGCTTTAGTATCAATTTGTGATTCATCAGATTCCAAAATTTTATCAAGTATTTGTTTTAATTCTTTCTGTAGGATTGGTTTAGACAAGAAATGTTGATAATCTGATTTGTTCAATTTAGCACGATCAAATGAGTGCTGAATTGGAGTCATCAAAATTAAAGTTGGAGTTATTCCTTTTGGTGTTAATTTGTCAATTTCTTTCTTAATATTGATATTTTGTTTTATAGGGAAAGAATAATCAACAAAGAAAGTGTTGAATGGTTCATTTTTCTTGTTGGCGTTTTTTATCATTTCAGTTGCAAGTTTAAAACTTGGAACCATTTTGTAGTTTACATTTAGATAATCAAATAAATCGGCTAAAACTTCCTGGTTAAGTTTACTTTCTTCAATAACCATGACCTTCAATTTGTCTGAGGTTTCGGGCAAAGTATCCATATGATTATTGACTGTGGGAGTGGTTGCCAATTCAAATTCTAAATCAAAGTAAAAATCACTGCCTTTCCCAAGATTACTCTGAACGTGGATTCCTCCGCCCATGATCTCTACGAGCATTTTCGAAATGGCAAGTCCCAATCCGGTTCCGCCATGTTTACGAGTAGTAGACGAATCATGTTGGCTAAACGATTCAAACAATCGATCTACATCTTTTTTATCAATTCCAATTCCGGTATCAGAAACACAAAATTCCAGTTTAATTTGATGCTTGGTCGTCTTTAAAAGTTTAATAGAGATGGTAACGCTACCTTTTTCTGTAAACTTGATGGCATTTCCTGCCAAATTAATAAGAACCTGTCTAATCCTTACAGGGTCACCTACCAATAAATCAGGGATGTCAGGTGAAATGTTACAAATAAATTCAAAATTATCTTGATAAATTTTTACGGAAAGCAGTCTGATAACTTTATGAATAACATCACGTAAGCTGAATTCAATGTGTTCCAATTCAAGTTTCTCAGCTTCGATTTTGGAGATGTCAAGTATTTCATTGATGATGTCTAAAAGTGACTCTCCCGATTGTTTAATGTCTGTAAGTCGTTCTTTTTGAATTTCAGATAATTCAGCATCCAACAGAGCAAGATCAGCCATTCCTATGATGCCATTAAGTGGAGTTCTGATTTCATGGCTCATATTCGCTAAAAATGAACTCTTAGCCTGGGTTGCTTCCTCAGCTATTTTTTTTGAAACATTAAGTTCTGATACTGTTTTCTCAAGTTTTTGAGTTGTCAGTTCAAGTGTGTGTTTTTGTTTGAAAAATTCGATGTAAGCTTTAATCTTACTTTGTAATATTTCTAAATCCAAAGGTTTGTAAAGATAATCAACAGCTCCTGCTTCATATCCTTTAAAAATGTGTTGCCTTTGTTTACTAATTGCAGTTACAAAAATAATGGGAATGTTTCGGGTTCTTTCGTTACTCCTCATAAGTTCAGCAGTTTCAAATCCATCCATTTCAGGCATTTGAACGTCAAGCAGTACCATTGCAAAATCATATTCCAGCATTAATCCAAGAGCTTCATTTCCTGAACTTGCCTTAACAATATTTAATTCCGGGTTTTCAAGAATTCCTTCAAGCGTTAATAGGTTCTCCTCTCGATCATCAACGATTAAAATATTAAATTTTTCTTTGATTTCCATAATTATAAATTAGATTGGGCAATTAAGCTTGTGAATCTAGTTTGTTCACAATATGCAATTTACGAAATTGTATGCATTTTATGATAAAAATAAATATAATTATTCACAATTAAATGTTCAATCTATTTGTTACAGATTGATCTGTAAGGGCAATATTTACAGGTGTTTATATCGTCGGTTTGAGAAAAGTTTAGATGTGGGTTGTAAATGCTGGCTAGCAATTGCCCAAGTTCTGTTTCAAAATCATTTAAATTTTGGCTGCTAATGTTATCATCAATTTGATCAGGAAGTTGTATGCTTAAAAAACCATTTGAAATTCGTTTTAATGGATAAATGCCTGATTTTAAAATTTGATGCTTAGAATCTACTTTGTTCACCAACCATGCATATAAAAGCAACTGGAAAACTTTATCGTATTTTTTATTGGTGGTGAGATCTTCCCACGATTTGAGTTTTAAATCGTAAGGATTGACGGTGCCGGTTTTATAATCAATGATTTCAGTAAAACCATTAACTGAATGCACTCGGTCGATAAAGCCTTTTAGTTTTATCGATTTTATTCCGCTTTCGGTTTCAAAATCAAAAAAGAATTCATAGCGTTTTTCGAGTGAAATAATTGAGGTTTGCTCTTTATTGGGCTTGGCTGAATTGAGTCTTTTAATCTCAAACTGGATGAAATTTTTAAAGAACTCCTGTGCCACTTTTACGATCAGTAAGTTTTTTCCAAACTGCGTATTTCCATTTAGGAAATGATGCTCAAAGGCATGTGAAATATACCGATCAGCATTTTTTAGGTTCAGTTTTAGTTCATCAATTCGGAGAGTTTTATTTATGTATGGTTTATAAAATGTACTCAATGCTTCGTGGATGACTGTTCCTAAAGTTGCTGCATCTATGGTGTCACTATCTTCTTCAGGTTCACCAAGTTTTACAATTTGTTTAAAATAAAATTGAAGTTGGCATTTTATATAGATATTCAAGCTGCTGGCAGATATTCCTTTAGCAGCGTATTCGTCTATTTTTTTTAGGATTTGTTCATTTTTAACAATGGAAATTCCTTTTTCTTTTTCAAGTTTGACTTGAGATGAAACTATTTTGTCGCTAACTTTTATATTTGGATTATAGGTCGTAAGTTCATCTGCAATTTGATGGATGAATCTACTTTTATCGCCCCCAGCTAATGGATCATGCTGTGAATTGTATACCAAGCTAATGTTTTTAGAACGTTGTAGAAGCCTGAAAAAATGGTAAGCAAAAATGGCATTTTTTTCTTTGTAGGTCGGAATGTTAAATTCTCTTTTTAGTTCATAGGGGATGAATGAAATTTGCTTGCCTGATGAAGGTAAAATGTTTTCATTTACAGATAAAATAATTAAATTCTCAAAGTCCAAATTCCTGGATTCTAGCATTCCCATCAATTGCAGCCCCTTTAATGGTTCTCCGTATAAAGGTAATTTGAAGGAGTTGCAAACCTGGAGGAAAATAGAATGAAGGATTTTGATGTTGGTAATGGATTGATACTCTTTGAGGTAGCGATCGATATGATTTATTAATATTGAAAATTGATAAAGGAGTTCAATTTCAATCTTTAGTTCTATTTGATCGCTTATTTGTTTTTGTAAACTGGCATCTCTGAATAGCTCAATGATATTTTGAATAGATTTAATCGCACGATCAGGAATATCTTTCCATTCTTCTAACATTAAGCTTAATAAATCTGGATTCTCAGTTTGAGGCTCAAAGGCATTTAAAATTTCAGATTTAGTAAATTCATATTGACCTGTTTTTTTCAATTCCTTTAATTTATGGGAAGGAGCGTTTTCGGATCGCTAAACAATTGCTTCTCAATATTATTAATAACTGAATGCCTGAGTAATTTAAAAAGGTCGTTGTATTTAAATTTTGCCTTAGTCGAATGATTTGATTTCCTCAGGTTTTCAGCATATAACTGGGTTTTGAAAAGTTGGTTAAAGAAACTGTAGAGCGGACTACTCGAAAGGGGTAAACCCATGGTAACATTAAGCTCATTATAATTTTTGGGAATTGAATTTAAAACCGGAACGAGTAAGCTTTCATCGGCTAAAATAATGGCAGATTTTTGTTGAGATGATTTGATCTCGCTATTTTGTTGCAATATCTGACCACAAAATTTAGCTTGACCTATTTGTTTTGGAATGCCATAAATTTGGATGTTTTTCTTGTCTTTTGCAAGATGGTCTTCAATCCAATTTATTTTTTCTTTGTCAATATCTTTAAAGTATTTTCTGAAAAATAGCCCAGCTTCATGATTAATTGTGGCATTTTTATGACTTAAATAATAGTCATCCACATCCCATAAAAACTCAGCTTTACCCAAATCTTTTAGGCTAAATAATATCTTTTCTTCGGCTAAACTAAGGGCGTTAAAGCCGGCAAAAATGATCTGCTTCCATTTTAAATCTTTTGCCTTCTTTTCAATGGTTTCAGCAACCGATCTGTAAAGCTTGCCATTATAAGCTAGCTTTTTATGATCCAGTTGTTTGTTCAGTAATTGATAATAATTTTTTAGAGATTTAAAAAATTTGAGGTAGTTGGATTGGAAGGAACTTAATTCCTCGATGTCAAGATTCCAATCAGCCAAGGATTTAACTTCAGATAAATAATTATATAGGCTCTCAGCATCTACCAGATGTAGGTCAAGCTCATTAAAATCCTGAATCAGTATGCTTCCCCATTTGTAAAAATCATCGAAACTTTGGGTGTTTTTAGCCTCAATTTCTTTGTGAACTTCGTAAAGCTCAAAAGTAGCTGTTAATGAATTAATGCCTTCATATTCTGAAAGTTCATCTATAAAATCTTCAATTGAATAAATATTCGGAGCCCATATGGTTTTTCCCAATCGTTCAGCTAAGTGTTTCCTTAAAAACAAACTAGCTCTTCGGTTTGAAAGCACAATACAAACACCTGAAATTTGATCTGGATAATTTTCGATCAGGTGTTCAGCTACTTTTTCCAAAAATGATTTCATGAAGCTTTTTAAATTATTGTTTTAATTGCTCAACTTTACCCAGGTCAAGCCAAAAATCTTGAGTGTCGACAAATCCTAATATACTATGTTTTGATGATAATTCTAGATATAATTCGATGATGGAAAATTTGCTTTCTGTAGGCATATAATTGAAAATCATCGGGTCAATAATATGTATTCCACTAAATGAAAAATTTTGAACAAAAGCCTCATCGCGACCAATAATTTTTTCATTGCTTACCTGATTCTCCCAACCACAAAGCTGCATTTTCTCATTAAATAATAATTTTCTTGCTGACGTACGTCGTTTTACAGCAAGAGTTGCCAAAGGGATTGACTGGTTGTGAAATTCAATCATTTCCGTTAAATCAATATTTGAAATAATATCTACATTGTAGGCAATAAATGATTCATCTCCAAAAAAGTCAGCTGCTTTTTTAAGCCCACCTCCCGTATCAAGCAGTTCATCACTTTCATCCGAAATTGAAATATTGACTTTGAAATTATTCTGCTTAACAAAATCAATAATTTGTTCCGCAAAATGGTGCACATTGATGATGATATCTGTAACACCAGAATCCCTTAATTTCTCAATGGCATGCTGCAGTAATGTTTTGTTTTTGTATTCTACAAGCGCTTTTGGCTTGTGTAGTGTGAGTGGCTTTAATCTTGTGCCTAAGCCTGCAGCAAAAATCATTGCTTTCATTCTTTATAACTTCTTTGATTTGCAAAGGTGTTTTTCCTTCGCAGCAAGTTCATGACAAACTTTACATTCATACTTAGGGTATTTAACCTTTACTTTTGTAGCATCTTTTTTTGTTTTGCACATCTTTTTGCTCATCGTTCTGTTCTTTTGGTTTAAGATGTAATCCAGTTGTTTTTTCGAGTGTGTTTTAGTTCTATATTTAGTTTGAAATTGTCTTTTAAAAATTGATTGATTGACTCGGCCATAAAAACAGAGCGGTGCTGACCTCCCGTACAACCAAAATTGATTGATAAATCCGTAAAATTTCTTTTTTGATATTTCTGAATGGCGGGTTTAATTAATTCTTTTACCTGCTGAAGAAAAATATTTACTTCTTCTTGTTCTTTTAAATAATCTTTTACTTCTGCATTTAATCCTGATAAATGACGGTAGACCTCTAATCGACCGGGATTTGGAAGAAATCTGCAATCAAAAACAAAACCTTCACCATGGCCTGAGTAATCCTTAGGAATTCCGTACTTGTAAGCAAAACTATTTAAGTGTACAGTAAGACCTTTTTTAGTTTTAGGATCTTCCATGGTTTCAATTAAAATAACTTTATTTAAAGATTCCATAAGTTCCGGAATTTCAATGTCCATTTTTAATTCTTTCAGAAGCCATTTAAGGGTTAAAATGGCAAAGGGGATGCTTTTAATGAAGTGGGTTTTTTTTTCTATCAGGCCTCTAAATCCATAAGCACCCAAAACCTGACAAATCCGGATTAAAACATAAGGATAAAAGTATTTTTGGAAAGATTGAAGGTTGATGTCAGGGGTTTTTGATATCATGTTTAGGTAATGATTAAGCAACTCCTGACGGTCATCCGATGATAAATTGGCCCGAACCTGAAATAGGAGTGAGGCCACATCATATTGAAGGGGACCTTTTCTTCCGCCTTGATAATCAATAAAAAATGGTTCGTTATCTTTTATCATGATATTTCTTGATTGAAAATCACGATAAACAAAATAATCCTGATCGGCTTGCATTAGAAAATCAACAAATGTATTGAAGTCATTTTCTAATGTTTGCTCGTTAAATGGAATGTTGTTAAGCTTCAAAAAATAATATTTGAAATAATTTAAATCCCACAAAAGAGATTGTTTGTCGAGCTTTGGCCTGGGCGTACATTTATTAAAGTCAATGAATTTAACCGATTTTGTTTGGAATTTAAATAAATGCTCCAAACTTTTTTTATAAAGGGATTTCGTTTTTGATGACAGGGGTGATGATTCTTTTTGAACAATGGAAAATAAATCCTGATTGCCCATATCGGAGATCAAATAAATCTGATTTTGTAAATCTGTAGATAAAATGTGAGGAGTGTTAAAATTCAAGTTTTTGAAAGTTTCTGAAAAGGAAATAAAAGCTTCATTTTCTGCTTCATTCAAATGGAAAACCCCAATGCAACTTTTGTTTTTTGACTTCAGTCTAAAATATTTTCTTTCGGAACCAGAGGGGCTCATGCCATGAATGGTTTCAGCTTTTTCTGAAGCCCATTTCTCAAATAAATGAAGTAATTTCTTCTGGATGTCCGCCTTTGATATCATATTATTTAGATTAATTACAAATATATTTATTTCTACCATGATTTCAATTATATTTGTAAGACTATTAAAGATTCTTTATTTGAAATTTAATCTTAAGCTATGAAAGAAAATTCCGCATCAGATATTTTAAAAACAGCCATTTTGCTTGAGCGAAGAGGGAAAGCATTTTATACAACCATTGCAAAACAAACCAAAAGTGCCGCGGTTCGTAAAATTTTTACAATGATGGCCGAGGAAGAAGACGAGCACATTAATTTTTTGTCACGTCAATTTGCCAACTATGAAAAGAATCATGAGTTTTTAAAGAATGAAGCAGCTCCTCAACCTGATGATACAGCTGTTGTTGAGATTTTAACAGAAGAAATTAAAACCCAGATTAGTGCAGCAAGTTTTGAAGCTGCCGCCATTTCTGCAGCCATTGATTTTGAAAATCGTGCTATCGAGGTTTATTCAACACGGGCAAAGGAAGCAACCGATCCGAATGAAATTGAAATGTATCAAATGTTAGCAGATTGGGAAAAAACCCATCATCATTTATTGCATCGATTAAATGAGGATTTGAAAGAAGATATCTGGAATGATAATAATTTTTGGCCATTTTAAAGCAAAGGTTTAAAATACATAAAAAAGGCAGTACAATTTTGTACTGCCTTTTTTTAGTTTGTATATTAATTATACCTCTTTATGTCTAAAACATTCTACAGAATGATCGTTGACCATGCCTGCTGCCTGCATAAATGCATAGCAAATTGTTGAACCTACAAACTTAAAGCCCCGTTTTTTTAAATCTTTACTCATGGCATCTGATTCTTTTGATGTGGCAGGTAAATCATTCATTGATTTATAATTGGTGTTAATGACTTTGTGGTCTGTAAATTGCCAGATGTACCGATCAAAACTTCCAAATTCTTTTTGAACTTCAAGAAATGCTTGAGCATTGCTAATGCTAGCTCTAATCTTTAATTTATTTCTGATAATGCCTTTGTTTTGTAATAATTCCTGAACTTTCTCTTCAGTATAATTAATGATTTTATGGGCGTCGAAGTGATCAAAAGCCAATCTAAAGTTTTCTCTTTTATGAAGAATCGTTTTCCAGCTTAAACCGGCTTGAAATCCATCTAAAATTATAAATTCAAATAGTTTGTTATCATCATGTAAAGGTACGCCCCATTCCTTATCATGATATTTTATCATTAATTCATCATTTGAGGGCCAATTGCATCTTATTTTTTCTTTTGTCATCGTCTCTTGGTCAAATTATTAAGTTGGAATTAAATAACAATATATATCCACTCAACTTATTGATATATCAATTATATTTGCAGTCCTTAATTAATAGCAACTAAAAATAGACAAAATGAACTTAAAAGACGCAGGATTTAATTCAAAATTAATCCACTCAGGCGGAATTACTGATCCCAAGGGAAGTGCTGTAACCCCCATTTATCAAACTTCTACCTTTAGTTTTAAAAGCGCACAAGAAGGTGCTAAATGTTTTTCGGGCGAAAGTGATGGTTACATTTATACGCGCATTGGAAATCCAACTATTTTAGACTTAGAGAGAACTGTAGCTGATTTAGAGAATGGTTTTGGCGGAATAGCAACTAGTTCTGGTATGGGAGCCGTAAATACTGTTTATATGACTTATTTAGGGCATGGTTCACATGTGGTTTGCACACAGGCAGTTTATGGTCCATCAAGAGGCGTTTTAGAAACAATATATCCCAGATTTGGCGTTGAAGCGAGTTTTGTTGATACATCAAATTTAGAAGAACTAGAAAAAGCAATTCAGGAAAATACAAAATTAATTTATCTTGAAACTCCTGCCAATCCAACCATGCAGGTTACAGACATTGCGGCTGTATGCAAAATTGCTCACAAACACAACATTCCGGTATGTGTCGACAATACATTTTGTAGTCCTTATTTACAGAAGCCTTTGGATTTAGGTGCTGACATTGTTTTACACTCAATGACCAAGTTTATAAATGGTCATGCAGATATAGTGGCCGGAATTATTGTTACAAAAACTGAAGAAGAATTTAAAAAAATACGTCCTATCATGATTAATTTGGGATGTAATATGGATCCAAATCAGGCATTTTTAACCAGAAGGGGATTAAAAACACTTTCTATACGGATTGATCGAGCCCAGGAGAATTGCATAAAAGTTGCGGATTATCTTGAAAAACATCCTAAGGTGGCATGGGTAAATTATCCAGGTTTAAAATCCCACCCCCAATATGAATTGGCGAAACAACAAATGTCTGGGCCCGGCGCCATGATTAGTTTCGGACTTAAAGGTGGCTACACTGCGGGAGAAACACTTATGAATAGTGTTAATCTGGCTTTATTGGCTGTTTCATTAGGTGGAATAGAAACACTGATTCAGCATCCTGCTTCAATGACTCATTCAAAATTAACCAAAGAAGGCAAGTTGAAAGCTGGAATTACCGATGATTTGGTAAGATTCTCAGTTGGAATTGAAGATGTTGAAGACATTATTAATGATCTTGATCAGGCCTTGGGAAAAGTATAATAATAAAAACACAAAAAAAAGCCCTGATTTGCACAGGGCTTTTTTTATAAACATAATAATCCCTAATTTTATTAGTTCTAAATCATATTAAAATACCAATGCAAAATCGAAGCGTAAAATACATCCTTTTATTATTAATCTTGGCTGCTGTTTCATTCCAAGGTGTTTATGCACAGAGGATTGCATTGGTTTTAAGTGGTGGTGGAGCAAAAGGGTTTTCGCATGTGGGTGTTTTAAAAGCACTTGAGGAAAACAATATCCCAATTGATTATATTGCCGGAACTTCGATGGGAGCAATTGTTGGTGGCCTTTATGCCAGTGGATTTAGCCCTGAAGAAATAGAAACTTTGCTTACAGCCAAAGATTTTATCCGAATGGCATCAGGCGAAATGGATATTAACAATAAATTCTTCTTTAAGAAAAAAGCCGAAAACTCATCATGGGTTAATATTCCCATACATTTTGACAAAAAGTTATTATCAAAAATTCCGCTTCGATTGGTATCTACAGATGAAATGGATATCACTTTTCTTGAAATGTTTTCCGGACCAAGTGCAGCTTCAAAATATGATTTTGATAATTTGTTTGTGCCGTTTAGGTGTGTTACAACCGATATTGAGGCTAGTAAATCAGTGATAATGAGAGATGGGCAGTTAGGAGATGCCATTAGGGCTTCTATGTCTGTACCATTTTATTTTACTCCGATACGCGTAAAAGGTAAATTGCTGTTCGATGGGGGGATGTATAATAATTTTCCTGTAGACGTAGCTTATAGAGATTTCTCGCCCGATGTAATTATTGGTAGTAAAGCAGCAAGCAATTTTAATCCGCCGGAAGAAGATGATATTGTTTCCCAGCTGCAAAATATGCTGATGTCAAAAACGGATTATAAACATATTCCGGGAGTTGGAGTGCTTATTGAACCAGAATTGGGAAGTATGAATGTGACAGATTTTAGCAGATTTAGAGAATACATTGATAGCGGTTATGTTCATACCTTAAATAAAATAGAAATCATCGAATCTTTAATTGATAGACGATCGAATCCTGATTCCTTATTTCAGAAGCGCTTGGAGTTTTTTGACAGAATGCCACCCATTCTCATTGACTCAGTTCAGATTGAAGGCTGTAATATTTATCAAACAACCTTTGTGAATCGACACGTGAAAAGAAAACGAGATCGTTTGGATTTGAGTCAGTTGAAGCGTGAATACTTTAAATTAGTAGCTGATAATAATATATCATCAATTTATCCTTCTTTAAAATATGATTCTTCATTGGCTGCTTATCACCTTAATTTAAGGGTTAAAAAAACCAGTAATTTTGTAGCCGAGTTTGGTGGAAATATTTCATCAAAATCGGTGAACGAAGCCTATGTTGGATTACAGTATAATTACTTTGGAACCACCTCGGCAAATTATGATCTGGGATTGCATTTTGGTAGGTTTTACAGTGGGCTAAAAGCGAGTGCCAGAATTGATTATCCCTCCAGGCTTCCTTATTCTTTGCAAGCGGCTTTTGTTTTACATAACCGTGATTATTTTAAAAGTACTACATATTTTGTGGAGGATAAAACACCATCATATTTGGTGAGGTATGAGTATTACGGAGATTTGGAATTTGGAATTCCCTTAACAAACCGATCTCGTTTAAGCGCAGGACTCACTACGGGTAAGCAACGAGATGATTATTATCAATCAAATTATTTCTCAAGAAGTGATACCACCGATCAAACAACATTTGCTTATTTGTCTCCCTTTGTTAGATTTGAATATAATACACTGAATAAGAAGCAATTTCCCAATTCAGGAGCAAAGCATTTTGTTTCTTTTCAATATGTGATTGGAGAAGAAGAGCATAAACCAGGTTCAACATCACAGGTTAGACATCTGTACTCAGGTTTGCACCGCCATTTTCAAATAAGGGCGGTATCTGAAAGTTATTTTAAATCATTAATAGGAGTGAAAACCGGTGTTTATGCTGAATTTCATCTTTCAAATATGGATTTCTTTAATAATTATACTTCTACATTATTAATGGCGAGGCAATTTCAACCAACACCGGAAAGTACAACGATGTTCTTACCAAATTTTAGAGCTCATAACTACTTTGCCCTTGGAGTAAAAGAGATTTTTGCGATTAGTAAGTCATTTGAGCTAAGAACAGAATTTTATTATTTTCAGCCGATGAACCCCATCCTGTCAGATCCAGAAAGTTTATTGGCTTATTATGGAAATGATTTTGATACTCAATCATATATCGGGTCAGCCACTATGGTTTATGATAGTCCTATTGGCCCCATCAGCCTATCATTAAATTATTATGATAAACGAAGTGAATCTTTCTCGGTAATGTTTAACATTGGTTATCTTTTGTTTAATAAGTTTGGGTTGGAGTAAGGTTTTATAAAATACCTAAGAAACAACTTTTTAAGTAATTACACCGATAATAGCTTTTAATGGATTAATAAGATTCAGTCTATATATTTTATTTCCTAAAATAAAAATTAAATCAGCTTATGGGCATTGCAATTAATTGCTATTTTTGCATCTGACGTTGAGCTAATCGTCATAATTAGATGGAAATCAGTTGTGATGAACTCTACTTTTTATAAGTTAATAATTTGAACAATATCAATTTCCCAACTAAAACGGGAAAAGAATACTACAACTGTTTAAAACAGGAATCATGGAAAAAGAAAAGTCAATACCTGAGAAGGACGCAGTAGACCATAAAGATGTCGAAAAAAAGCCTGCCGAAGTAAAAAGTGAAATAGCTGCAGAAGCTAAAGAAGTAACTCCCGAAAAATCAGAGAAAAAACCAGCAAGTATAGAGACCTCTGAAAAGAGTGCAAATCCAGAAGAACAGAAAGAAGTCAAGACAGGGTCTGAAAAGACTCAGGTGTCGTCATTGGATTTGAAAGAGGCTGATTCAACAGCTGAAGAGAAAGTAGTTGCGAAGAAGGAGGATTCGAAAGAAAAGCCTGTGGAGACTACAAGTAAAGAAAAAACAAAGGAAGAAGAAGAACCTGAACCAAAAGAAGAAAACTTTGATGGTTTTACCCGGGATATGCTCATTGAAGCCTTGGCAGAAACCGTTAAAGAATTAGATATATCAAAAATTAAGAAAAAGGTGGCCTTTATAAAGGTTGCATTCTTAAGAGAAAATAAAATTATTCGCGATAAAAAACGCGACAGTTTTATATCTGAAGGTGGAAATGCTGAAGAATACGAGCATGTTTTTGATGAAACAGAAGAGAAATTTAAAGTCTTATTTGATGTTTATAAACAAAATAAGGCCAGATTTAATAAATCCCAAGAAGAATTAAAGCTAAAAAATCTTCAACTTAAAAAGCAAATTTTAGAAGAACTCAAGGAATTAAACAATTCAGAAGAAACCTTAAAAAAGACTTATGATGAATTTAAGTTGCTTCAGGATCGTTGGAAAGAAATTGGTATTGTGCCTCAGTCCGAAATAAATAATTTATGGCAGAGTTATCATTTTTTAGTTGAAATGTTTTTCGATAAGGTTAAGATTAATAAAGAGTTAAGAGATCTTGACCTGAAAAAAAACCTTGAACAAAAAGTTGAGCTTTGTGAGAAGACTGAAGAATTGCTATTAGAACCTTCCATCACAAAATCGTTTAAAGATTTGCAGCATTATCATGATGAATGGAAAAAAATAGGTCCCGTTCCCATGGATGTTAAAGAAGATATTTGGGAACGTTTTAAACAAGCAACTGATAAAATAAACGAGCGCAGGAGAGAGTTTTATGGTAATTTGCACGAAGAGCAAAAAACCAATTTGGATGCCAAAACCCTACTTTGTGAGCAAGCAGAAGAATTGCTTGAAGTAGAGTTGTCAACTCTGAGAGAGTGGCAGGAGTATACTGAGAAAATTAACAAATTGCTTGAAACCTGGAAATCGATAGGCCCCGCTCCTAAAAAACACAATGATGAAATTTGGAAACGCTTCAAATCATCGTTGAATGCATTTTTTGACAACAAAAAAGATTTCTATTCAAAATTAAAAGAGCAGCAATTAAATAATTACAATAAAAAACTGGATTTATGCCTTCAGGCTGAAGGACTTAAAGGAAGTGAAGATTGGAAAAAAACTACGGTTGATTTAATCAATCTTCAAAAAGAATGGAAAACCATTGGGCCAGTTCCAAAAAAATACTCAGATAAGGTTTGGAAAAGATTCAGAGCTGCCTGTGATGAGTTCTTTAATAACAAAGCCAGTTATTATTCGAATATTCATGTGCACGAAGAGAAAAATTTTGAAGAGAAAAAGCAGCTTATTCAAGAAATTAAAGATTTTAATTTTGAGGGAGATAAAAAGCAAAACTTACAGGTATTTAAGGATTTTCAGCGTCAGTGGATGAAGATAGGTCATGTGCCTATTAAGGAGAAGGAGAAATTGCAAAATGAATTCAGAAATGCCATTAACAAACATCTTGAGCATTTAAAAATTAATCAGGCTGAAATTAATACCATGAACTACAAATCAAAAATTGAGAACATGAGCGAAGGCCCCGGTTCTCGAAATGCGATTTATAAAGAGCGTAACTTCCTGACGAATAAGATTAATAAAATGAAAGAAGATGTGAATCTTTGGGAAAACAATATGGGCTTTTTGGCAGATTCGAAGAATGCAAGTTTGCTGAAAGCTGAGTTTGAGAAGAAGATTGAAAAGGCCAAAAAAGAATTGGCGTTGATGGAAACAAAGCTTAAAGTAATTAACAATACCGATATAAGATAGCATTTAATTCCAATTAGAATTACTGAAATGGCAGGTAATAGTTTTGGTAAAATATTTACGTTTAAATCTTTTGGCGAATCGCATGGTAAAGCCATAGGTGGTATCATTGATGGCTGTCCTCCAGGTATTTTTATAGATGAAGAATTTGTACAATCAGAGTTAAATAGGAGAAGACCGGGGCAATCGAAGATTACTACCCCACGATCAGAAAAAGATAAAGTTGAATTTTTATCAGGAATATTTGAAGGCAGAAGCACCGGAACATCCATCGGATTCATCATTAAAAATAAAGATCAGCATTCGAAAGATTATGATAATCTGAAGGAGGTTTACAGGCCTTCGCATGCTGATTATACCTATGATAAGAAATATGGGGTTCGCGATCATAGAGGGGGAGGAAGATCTTCTGCACGCGAGACAGCCACAAGAGTTGTAGCCGGTGCAATTGCCAAGCTTATCTTGAAAGAACACCAGATTGAAATACAAGGATTTGTTTCTCAGATAGGAACTGTTTCAATGCCCGAAGATGCACCTCAGTATTCATTCAATGAAATTGAAGATTCTATTGTCCGATGTCCGGATAAAGAGGTTTCGAATGAAATGATTGAGCTGGTTGAACAGCTTCAAAAAGAAGGAGACTCGACTGGAGGAATCGTGAGTTGTACCATTAAAAATTGCCCGATTGGACTGGGTGAACCAGTTTTTGATAAGTTGCATGCGGATCTTGGAAAAGCCATGCTCAGCATCAATGCGGTTAAAGGTTTTGAATTTGGATACGGTTTTAAAAGTGCTGCAATGAAAGGATCTCAAATGAATGACTCTTTTCAAAGTGAGGAAGGGAAAATTTTTAGTATCACCAATTTTTCAGGAGGTATTCAAGGTGGAATTTCAAATGGAGCAGATATCGATTTTAAAGTGGCTTTTAAACCGGTTGCAACCATTATGAAAAAGCAAAAGACAGTTGATAAAACCGGCGAAAATGTTGATTTTAAGGCAGAAGGAAGACATGATCCTTGTGTAGTTCCAAGAGCCGTGCCGATTGTTGAATCAATGGCTGCTTTGGTTATTGTAGATCATTTACTTCGGAATAATTTGTACAAAGATTAAGAACAATAATTAATTTGCAAAAAAATAAATATTATTCTAGGATATTATATTGATAATTAATAATTTTGCAGTCCGAAAAAAATAAAATTAGAAATGGCAAAGAAGAATAAAGACGCAAGAGGACAGGTCATATTAGAATGTACAGAGCACAAAGCGAGTGGAATGCCTGGTACGTCACGATATATTTCGACCAAGAATAAAAAAAATACTCCGGAAAGACTTGAGCTTAAAAAGTTCAATCCGATCCTTAAAAAAATGACTGTTCATAAAGAAATTAAATAATTATAAGTTATGGCTAAGAAAGTAGTTGCGAGTCTTCAATCAGCTGGTAAAGATTTTGCCAAAGTGATTAGAATGTCAAAATCGCCCAAAACAGGTGCTTATACCTTTAAAGAATCTATCGTACCTAATGATCAGGTAAAAGAATTCTTGAAAAAATAATTGATCATGATAAAATGATACAAAGAAGCTTTTTCCTCACCGGAAGAAGCTTTTTTTTTAAATAAGGATAACCATGAGTGTATTTAGTTTTCTTTCAAAAGAAAATAGAAAGCCTAAATTAGATAAAGGTTTAGAGAAAACCAGGAATAGTGTGTTTTCAAAATTGTCGAAAGCAGTAGCCGGAAAATCTAAAGTTGATGACGAAGTACTTGATAATTTAGAAGAAGTACTAGTGACTTCAGATGTGGGTGTAAATACCACCCTTAAAATTATCGAGCGTATTGAAACTCGCGTAAGCCGGGACAAATACCTGGGTACCTCAGAATTAAACTCGATTCTGAAGGAAGAAATTGCTGCCTTATTGCAGGAAAATAGTCAGAATGAAACTTCAGGTTTTGATTTGAAAGGTCAAAAAACACCTTATGTGATTATGGTTGTAGGTGTTAATGGAGTTGGAAAGACGACCACCATTGGTAAATTGGCCCATCAATTTAAATTGGCCGGTAAATCAGTGGTTCTTGGAGCTGCCGATACTTTTAGGGCTGCCGCTGTTGATCAGTTGATTATCTGGTCGGAGAGGGTAGGTGTTCCTATTGTAAATCAAGGAATGGGCTCGGATCCTGCTTCAGTTGCTTTTGATACTTTAAAATCTGCCGTTGCTAATAATGCGGATGTTGTGATCATTGACACAGCCGGTCGTTTGCATAATAAAGTCAATTTAATGAATGAGTTATCAAAAATAAAAAATGTGATGCAGAAGGTTATTCCTGAAGCTCCGCATGAAATTTTATTGATCCTCGATGCTTCAACCGGCCAAAACGCCATCGAACAGGCTCGTCAGTTTACGGCAGCAACTGAGGTGAATGCCTTGGCTTTAACCAAACTTGATGGAACTGCCAAAGGTGGCGTTGCCATTGGTATTTCCGACGAATTTAAAATTCCTGTAAAATACATTGGAGTTGGCGAACAAATGGAAGATTTACAGCTATTCGATCGATTCGAATATGTGGATACATTATTTAATAAATAAGATTTGAAAACTAGACAGAAAGATACGAAAATCAATATAATCACCCTGGGTTGCTCTAAAAACCTTGTAGATTCAGAACATTTACTCAAACAACTTCAGATGAACCGGCTCTCGGTAGCTCATAATTCAGATGAAGCTGCAGATGTGGTTGTGATAAATACTTGTGGATTTATAGCAGATGCCAAGCAGGAATCAATTGATACCATTCTTGAATATCTTGAGGCCAAAAAGAATGGAATCATCAAGTCGGTTTATGTGATGGGCTGCTTAAGTCAGCGTTACGAAAAAGAATTAAAAGAAGAGATGAATGAGGTTGATGGTTTTTATGGTGTTGATGACATTCCTCGAATTATAAAAGATTTAGGTGCTAAATATAAAAAGGAGTTGGTAGGTGAGCGTTTGCAAACCACCCCTAAGCATTATGCTTATTTAAAAATTTCTGAGGGCTGCGATCGAACTTGTTCTTTCTGTGCCATTCCTCTCATTCGTGGCAAACATAAATCAAAGCCAATCGAAGACATTGTTCATGAAGCGGAAATACTTGTTGCCGATGGGGTGAAGGAACTCATTTTGATTGCACAAGATTTAACTTATTATGGCTTGGATCTATATCACGAAAGGCGATTATCTGAATTATTGAATAAGTTGGCAGATATTCCAAATTTAGAATGGATTAGATTACATTATACTTATCCAACCGATTTTCCATTTGAAATATTGGAGATCATTAAAAAAAGAGATAATATCTGTAACTATATTGATATTCCACTGCAACATATCAGTGCTCCCATTTTAAAAGCCATGCGTCGTTGGAGTTCTCCAAATCAGGTAGAATCATTAATTGGTAGAATTAGGAAAGAGATCCCCGATGTTGCTTTTAGAACCACTTTTATTGTTGGTTTTCCTGGCGAAACCAGAGAAGAATTTGAAAAATTAATCAACTTTGTAAAAGTATCCAAGTTTGAACGTCTAGGAGTTTTTACTTACTCTCATGAGGAAGATACGCGTGCCCATCGTCTTGAAGATGATGTTGATGAGAAGGTTAAGGAAGAAAGAATGGCAGAATTGATGGAGATTCAAGAGCAGATATCATTTGATCTTAATCAGGCAAAAATTGGAAAAGTATATAAAACAATCATTGATAGTGAGGAAGGAGACTCTTATATAGGTAGAACTGAATACGATTCACCGGAAGTAGATAATGAGGTCTTGATTTCAAAAGAATATAGTCAATGCGAGATCGGTGAGTTTTATAATGTTCGGATTGTTTCTGCATCTGCATTTGATTTAAATGGCATTGTAGAAGCCTAGATCCCAAACGTCCCAAATTTCTTCTGAGATTTCACAATTATTCTCAAGCAATTTCTCTAATTTTGAATAAGATTATTAATCATCATTAATATTTACTTATTCCAATGAAAAGAGCAATTTTGAATCCTTATGATAAACTCGATGAACATCAATGTTTTGCATGTTCAAAACACAATATCAGCGGTTTGCAAATGGATTTTTATGAAGAGGATGATTTCGTTATTTCTGAATGGCAACCAACACCAAACTTTCAGGGTTACTACAATATTTTGCATGGAGGAATCCAGGCCACATTAATGGATGAAATTTCGAGCTGGTGTGTTCAAATTAAACTGAAAACTGCGGGTGTAACATCTCGTTTAGAAACCAAATATCGCCGACCGGTTTATACCAATAAAGGTAAAATTAAACTAAAGGCAAAGATTGAAGATCTTAGCAGAAATATTGCCAAAATTAAGGTTCAATTGTTTGATTCAGAAGAGCAATTATGTTCGGAATCCACAGCAAAGTTCATTGTCTTTTCAAAAGAAGTATCAGAGAAAGATTTCTTTTATCCCGAATACGAAAGTTTTTTTGAATAGAACCCGAGCAGCTATTTAAATGTCTTCAACTTCCTCAGGAAACTCTTCCATGGTGAAGTTTGTTACGTAATCAGTATTATTATAATCGTATTCAGGATACTTATACAATGGATTAATTGGATCAGTTTCGCCGATCGAGTATCCATAAATGCTTTCATACTCTTCGATATTTTCACCCATTTCTTCCAGTTGTCTTAGATATTGAGCAGTTGACTTAGATTCGATGATAATTACTTTCTCCATTTTACTAATGATCGGACTGTGATTACGGTTGTTGTCGTGGTCAAATTGTAATATTCTTCGACCATGTCGGGTTAAACCAACAACTCTGTAATTTAGGCTTTTACCAATTCCCGGTAGGTTTAAAACACTTCGATCTGTTGCTAAAAATGGAATATTGGCAGCCTTCTTAATTTCTTTAATTTTTGAAGTAATGTTATCAGGACCAAGTAAATTTGAATTGGTCTTATTGTAGAAATTGGCAGGTGGTTTACCCATTTGTTTCTCTTCAGACTGTTCCTGAACCAAACGTGCATTGGTGGTAAAATTGTGGAAGTTTTCCATATAACCTTTAACTCCAAAGGTGTAATATGGTATAACTCCAATTTCGCTTAAAACTTTACGGAGCTTGGCAGTATGCCCTCGTCGTGAAGAGGCTACTGTAAATACCAATTGGTTGGTTACGGTCCATCCGGCAGAAATCAATCTTTCAATAGCAGTTTTGGCTTCAGGAGTGACTTCCATTGCCGACTGAATATGGGTTTGAATAAAAAACTGCTTAATTCCAATTTTGCTGGCTTTGTCTTTAAATTCTTTCAAAATAGCCGTTAATTCAGGTGTAATTCGTTGGGGTAAATAAACCGGCAATCGTGTTCCAAGTCTAACGCGAAGCATTTCAGCTAATTTTTTGCCATCATCCAAACTCTTATTGGCTTCAATTTTGCGCTTGGCCATATCATAAACCGCATCTAATATTTTTTTCAAAGATTTATCGGTGCTCATTAAAGCATCTCCACCTGTAATTAAGATATCTCTGAGTTGAGAATCTTCTTCAAAATATTCTAAAAGACGAGCCAACTTTTGGGGCCAGGTTTCTTTAGGTCTTAATTTATCTAAATTGAAATTGAGGTTTCCTGCCTGAAAATCATACATTCTTTGGCATGAAACACAAAGTCCACCACAAGCTCTTCCCACGGTATCGGGGATTAATATGGCCACTTCAGGATATCTTCGGTGAACATTATGAGCCGAAGGTAAAATCCAACCTGCAATATTAGGTTTCCCAGGTTGCACAACATCTTCACGTTCCCATGCTACCAAATGACCAAATTCTTCAATCAGTTCTTTGCTATAAATAATATAATCCCTTATCGGCATATCAGCGCCAGGGGCAAAGCCGGGTTCATTTACATTTAGTAGGCTTAAATAATAAGGGTTTACAAAAAACGGAATGCCAGCCTCCTGAGCTTGTTTTAGTAATTGCATGGTGTCCGGATCCAAGGAATAAGCTAGAAGTTCGTTAAGCAATTTCGGAGAACGAACGGCAAATCTTAAATGAAATTTACGATCTTCCCACCATTGCATCATGCGTAAGTATTTTTGCTCGTACGACATGCCAGGTTCAAAATAATATACCGGACTGCTGATTTCACCATCGTTCATCTTATCAATTAAAATATTGATAATTCGATCCCGGTTTTTTTCCCTTATTTTGATGACTTTTTTATCCAGCCCTGACGGATGTCGTGCCATCCATTCATCTAAAGTAGCTGCGTCGGGAATATGTGCGGATGATTTACCACTAAATTGTCTGAATAGGTGAAGCATGTCTAAAAAGAAATCTTCTTTAGCTCCACCAGTCCCAAATTTCACGGCCATCCAGATATATTTAATGGGGTTGTTCCCAACCAATTCTCCACGGAGGTTTAAGTCATTGAATCGCTGACCGGCATTATCTATATAATCCAAAAGACGAATACCTGCCATGTCCCGCCAATTTAATTTTTTATATAGTTCGCTACTTTTACCTTCAGATTTATAATATTTATAAGCATTAGGTCTAGTTTTAAAATAGGCATTAACCCAGTTTTTTATTCCAAGTAAGGCTTCAGATTTGCTGTTGGCCTTTCTAATGATTTGTTCAAGTTTTGGATTTTCAGCCAATAGTTGATTTAAGATTTTTAATGACTTAACACTAATGGCAACCTTTTCTAATGTCTTTATCTTATTCATGAGTGTGTTAATTTAGATTCATTATGCTTTCTTGCTGAATTTTGTGCAATTTTGGGCTTGGTCAAACCCTAAGAAAACATCTATAATTAGCTGTGTGATAGGTGTATATGCGAGTGTTGATAAACACTAGTACAAAATTACAAAATCTGAAGCTTATATGAAAGCGTGTTTAAAACAAAAATCAGACCTTAGCAGCTAAATAATAATTTAGAAGCTTTCTAAATTACAAAACAATTCTTAACTTTGCATTTTAATAAATAAACATACAATGTCGAAAGCAATATATAAAACCCCGATACCTGTAAATGAGCCTGTTTTGGATTATTTACCAGGTTCGCCCGAAAGGGCAGAACTTCAGAAGACCCTAAAACATTATAAGTCAACTGAGGTTGATATCCCAATGATCATTGGAGGCAAAGAAGTTCGTACCAATGAAACCGTATCCATTCATCCTCCACACGAGAAAGCCCATACCTTGGGTAAATTTCATATGGGAGGCGAAGAACATGTTTATCAGGCAATAGATGCTGCCTTGGAGGCACGGAGTGAATGGCAAGCACTAAGCTGGGATCAGCGAGCTGCTGTCTTTTTGAAAGCTGCTGAATTGGTTTCAGGTAAATATCGTCAGAAAATTAATGCCACAACAATGTTGGGGCAATCCAAAAGCGTTTATCAGGCAGAGATTGATGCTGCCTGCGAATTTGCAGACTTTTTGAGATTTAATGTTCATTATATGACGGAGATTTACCAACAACAGCCAATTTCTTCAAAAGGCGTTTGGAACCGTTTAGAACAAAGACCTTTAGAAGGTTTTGTTTATGCAATTTCCCCATTTAATTTCACTTCACTTTCCGGAAATTTAGCAGCTGCCCCTGCCTTAATGGGCAATGTTGTTGTTTGGAAACCATCTACCACTCAAATTTATTCTGCCTATGTCATTATGGAAATTTTTAAGGAGGCAGGCTTACCGGATGGTGTGATTAATATAATTTATGTGTCAGGTCCTGTTGGAGGTAAAGTTATGGCGAAACACCCTGATTTTGTGGGAGTTCATTTTACCGGATCAAACGGCGTATTTAATAAAATATGGAAAGCCATTGGCGATAATGTGCATTTGCACAATACCTATCCAAAAATTGTAGGTGAAACAGGAGGGAAAGATTTCGTGATGGTTCACAAATCTGCACGATATGAACAAGTTGCCACCGCACTTGCAAGAGGAGCTTTTGAATATCAAGGCCAGAAATGTTCGGCAGCATCAAGGGCATATATACCAAATAATTTATGGACCGATGTTAAAAAACATTTAGTCGAAAGTGTTGAGTCTTTTAAAATGGGTAGCCCTGAAGATTTTACAAATTTCATCAATGCAGTCATAGATGAAACAGCATTTGATAAGATCACTTCATATATTGAGGATGCAAAAAATGATAAAGACACAGAAATCATTGTTGGAGGTAATTATGACAAGTCAGTGGGGTTTTTTATTGAGCCAACAGTAATAGTTACAACCAATCCAAATTACGTTACTATGCAAGAAGAAATTTTTGGACCGGTTTTAACGATTTTTATTTATCCAGAAGATGAGTTTGAATCTACTTTAGAATTGGTTGACAGAACTTCTCCTTATGCTTTAACAGGAGCAATTTTTTCGCAAAATCGCTATGCCATTGATTTGGCTGCTAAAAAGTTAATTAATGCAGCAGGTAATTTTTACATCAATGATAAGCCAACCGGAGCTGTTGTTGGTCAGCAGCCTTTCGGTGGAGCCAGAGCCTCTGGGACCAATGATAAATCAGGATCTATGTTGAATTTGTTGAGATGGGTGTCACCAAGAACCATTAAAGAGAATTTTACGCCCCCTGAGGATTACAGATATCCATTTTTGGAGGAAGAAAAATAGGGCTTATCCTATTTTGAAACTAAGCTAAATTAATATATAAGGTTTTATCTCATTTGATAAAGCCTTATATTTATAGAGAAATTAAAGTAACAAAATATGCAAAGTAAAATTAATTGTACCTGGAAAAGCGGAATGGCTTTTGAGACAGAAATTAATAATTTTAAAATCCTAATGGATGCAGATGAAAGTGTTGGTGGTAATAATCTTGGACCAAGGCCTAAGGCATTGACATTGGCTTCTTTAGGAGGATGTACCGGTATGGACGTGGTTTCAATATTAAAAAAAATGAGGGTTGAGCCCAGCTATTTTAATATGGAAATTTCAGGTGAACTTACAGAAGAACACCCTAAGTATTACCATAAAATTCATCTGGTGTATGAGTTTAAGGGCGATAATTTACCTATGGAGAAATTGGAAAAATCAATTCAACTTTCACAAGATCGATATTGCGGTGTAAGTGAATTGTTGAAAAAAGGTGCTGAATTAACTTACGAAATTAAAATTCTGGATTAATATTTAAAATGAATTAATTACATCAATAAGCTCGCTTATAATCATGGACGTGGCACCCCAAATGATGTGCCCATTGATATAATAACACGGAACATTAACTCTTAGTTGATTGGGCCTGAGAATATCCCGGTTTTGGTTGTTTTTAGGATTTAGTAATTGGCTAAGAGTTATTTCTATAATTTCATCAACTTCCAGGGGGTCTTTTTTAAGTTCAGGACGTGACTTACTGAATCCGATAACTGGCAGAACATTAAAATTGCTTGGCGGAATGTATATGCTTGAAAGGTTTCCAATAATGTTTACACTTTCTTTGTTGACTCCAATTTCTTCATGAGCTTCCCTTAAAGCAGTGTCGGTTAAAGAATTGTCGGATTGCTCATACTTGCCGCCGGGAAAGGCAATTTGCCCGCTGTGTACCCCGTCGTAACTCTGTCTTTTAATAAAAGCTATATAGATTTCATTTTTGTAAGGATAAAACAAAATAAGAATCGCGCTCTCCTTAGGCGATTCTGTTTTTTTTCTTTTTTCCAATTCAATCTGTCTGGTTATTGGAACCATTTTAAGCTGAGCATCAACCCCAGGCAACTCTTGAGTTAATCTTAGATCTAATTGATTTACAAAAACATTAAAATTTTCCATTCCTTTTTTTAGAATTTACAAAGTAATGAATAAATTTTTTAGGGACGATATTTTAATTAACTTTGTTAGGAGTATTAAAAATTTAAATTGATGGGAGAAGAAAAAGTAAAGCAAATTCTTAAAACGAAAATTAAGAAGGAAGCCATTCGTGAACTCGTCTTATTCAATGATGATTACAATACCTTCGAATTTGTAATTGAGACCTTGGTCGAATTATGCGATCACGATGCTATACAGGCTGAACAATGTACGCTCATGGTGCATTTTAAAGGGAAATGTGGAGTGAAGTCTGGTACTTTTAAAGAACTAAAACCGATTCAACAAGAAATGTTAAATCGTTCATTAACTGCCAGTATCAAATAAAAGAAATAAAAATGAGTTGGACTTTAATTGCAGTTTTAATCCTGATCGGACTAAGTTTTATTGTGCTTGAAATATTAGTTATCCCCGGACAGGGTATTGCCGGTGTAATTGGGCTAATTATTATGGCAGTTGGGATTTGGCAAACGTATGTTACTTTTGGTAGTACCTCGGGACACATCGTTTTGGGAGCTTCGTTTGTGCTCTCTGTTATTTCATTAGTGCTGTCTTTGAGGTCAAAAACCTGGAAGAAAATGATGCTGGATTCGAAAATCAGCAGCAAAGTAAATGTAATTGATGGTGAAAAGCTGAAACCCGGAGATATTGGGAAAGCAATTTCGCGTTTGGCTCCGGCTGGAAAAGCAGTTTTTAATGAGGAGTATTATGAAGTTCATACTTATGGTTCTTTCATTGATCAGAATACAGAAGTAGAAGTGGTCAGTGTAGAACAAAATAAAATATTTGTAAAACAATCAAAATCTTAAAATCATATGGAACCTAACGTACTAGCCATTTTGGCCATCGGAATTGGATCAATATTCGGACTGTGGATTATTTTTTATTTTATCCCAGTTGGTTTATGGTTTACCGCATTATTATCAGGTGTAAGAATTTCCTTATTGCAACTGGTATTTATGCGATGGAGAAAAGTGCCTCCACAAATCATTGTTCGAAATATGATTGGGGCAACCAAAGCTGGATTAAAAGTTAATCGCGATGAACTTGAAGCACACTATTTGGCAGGTGGAAATGTAGTAACAGTTGTTAATGCACTTATTTCAGCGGATAAAGCAAATATGAGTCTTGATTTTAAAGTGGCCACTGCCATTGATTTGGCTGGTAGAGATGTTTTGGAAGCTGTACAAATGTCTGTTAATCCAAAAGTAATTGATACGCCTCCGGTAACAGCTGTTGCAAAGGATGGTATTCAGCTCATATCAAAAGCAAGAGTAACAGTTCGGGCCAACATCAAACAATTGGTAGGTGGTGCAGGTGAAGAAACTGTTTTAGCAAGAGTAGGTGAGGGTGTTGTATCTTCTATTGGATCGGCACAATCTCATAAATCTGTATTAGAAAATCCGGATAGCATTTCTCGATTGGTACTAGATAAAGGTTTGGATTCAGGAACAGCATTTGAAATTTTATCTATTGATATTGCTGATATCGATATTGGTAAAAACATTGGTGCGGTTTTACAAATGGATCAGGCCAATGCCGATAAAAACATTGCTCAGGCAAAAGCAGAAGAGCGTCGTGCAATGGCTGTAGCTGTTGAACAGGAGATGAAAGCCAAAGCTCAGGAGGCACGTGCCAATGTTATTCAGGCCGAAGCTGAAGTACCAAAAGCGATGGCAGAAGCTTTCCGAAGTGGGAATATGGGAATAATGGATTATTATAAATTCAAAAACATAGAAGCTGATACGCATATGCGTGATTCTATTTCAGATTCGACAGCTCCGAAATCCAAAGGAAAAGGAGGATCAGATCAGAGTAAAAAATAAATGTTAAAAAATCAAAATAAAAAGCGTTTATGGATTCCATAAACGCTTTTTTTATAAGATAATTGTTAATTTTAACTTATGATGATTAGCGAGGACAAGAGGTCGGAGATAAATAAGAAATATCTTGAATTAATTGAAGCATGCAATAAATTTGCAACAGAAAGTGAATTAAGAAAAATTGCAAAGGCTTACGAGTTGGCCTATAAAGCCGAGGTAAGAGATTTAGATAACTCAAAAGGATTGGACATTTACCATGCTCTGGAGATATCACTCATTGCAGTCGAAGAAATTGGTTTAGGATCAGTTGCTGTAATTAGTACTTTGCTGCATAATTTGCACGAAAAAAAAGAAATTACTCAAACAGACATTCAAAGGAAATTTGATAAGAATATTGCCGGAATTCTGGCAGGATTCAACCGTATCTCGAATTTGCAAACCAGCAGAATTTCAGCTCAATCCGAAAACTTCAGAAAGTTATTCTTAACCTTAATTGATGATATTCGTGTAATCCTTATTAAAATTGCCCACCGTTTGTACGATATTAGGAATTTTGATACCCTCTCTAAGCAAAATCAAGCCAGTTATCTTGATGAAATCATCCATCTGTATATTCCCATCGCACATCGATTGGGATTGTATAAAATAAAATCAGATTTGGAAGAACTTTCTATGAAGTATTCCCATCCTGAAGTTTATCAATCTCTGGTGGAAAAAATTCAGGCGAGTAAAACCAAACAGAATTCTTTTCTGAAAGATTTTATCAATCCCATTCAGCGGGAGTTAAATGTTCAGGGTTTTGATTGTGAATTCAAAAGTCGCCCAAAATCAGTTTATTCCTTATGGAATAAAATGAAAAAGCAAAATGTTGTCTTTGAAGAGGTTTACGATATTTTTGCTGTCAGAATCATCACCAAAAGTAGTGCTAAAAAAGAAAAAGAGGACTGTTGGAGAATATATTCAATTGTGACTGATATTTACTCACCTAATCCGAAGAGATTGCGTGATTGGATTACAACTCCCAAAGCCAGTGGTTACGAATCTTTGCATACCACCGTTAAAGGACCAAATGATAAATGGGTGGAAGTACAAATTCGATCAAATCGAATGGATAATGAAGCTGAAAGAGGACAGGCTGCCCACTGGAGGTATAAAGGATTTGGTTCAAAAAAGGATTCAGAGAGTTGGTTAAGCCAGGTTCGGGATATTTTGGAGAATCCCAGCCAGATTAATTTTGATGAGAGTTTTATGGAGCAAAAGAAACGCTCCAATGAAAAAATATTTGTTTTTACCCCTCAAGGTGATTTGAAGCAATTGCCGATGGGATCTACAGTGCTAGATTTTGCCTATGAAATTCATACTCAGGTTGGGGCTTCATGTAGTGGCGCTAAGGTTAATGATAAAGTAGTTCCAATTCGACATATTTTAAACAATGGTGACGAGGTTGAAATTAACCGAAATAAAAATCAGCGGCCCAAACTTGACTGGTTAAATTTTGTGATTACCAATAAAGCTAAAGGTCGGATAAAAAGAGCTTTGCAGGAAGAGAAATTTCAAGAGGCAGAAGCAGGCAAGGAAACCATTCGGAGGAAGTTTAAAAGTTGGAAAATTGCTTATAACGAAGAAAGTATTGATAGAACCATTAAATACTTTAAGTTTAAAAATGCAGTAGATTTTTTCTATGCTGTTGCGACTGAAAAGATTGATTTGCCTCAGATTCGTAAATTTTTAGATGGAGAAATTGAGGAAGAACCCAAGGCTAAATTTGATCCGACTTCCGCGACTCCAAAAAGCCCGGTTAAAGATTCGAAAGATTTTCTGATGATTAGTGATAAGCTGAAGAATGTAAATCATTCTTTGGCTAAATGTTGTAACCCAATTGCCGGAGATGCCGTATTTGGGTTTGTTACGGTGGGTAAAGGAATCACAATTCACAGGGTAAATTGTCCGAATGCTGCTCAAATGATGGAAAAATACAGCTATCGGGTGATTGATGTTAAATGGCAGGATGCTGGTGAAGTTCCTTCCTACATCACCAATATAAAAATTAATGGTAAAGATGCCATTGGAATTATTGGTGAGCTTACCGATGTGATTTCCAAAGATTTGAAAGTAAATATGCAGTCCTTTAAAGTTAAAACAGCTGATGGACAGTTTGAAGCTAAAATAAAAGTACAGGTTAAAAACCATGAGCATTTAGATGAACTTTTACATAAATTATTGAAAGTAAAGGGAATTCTAAAGGCAACAAGGGTTGATAAATATTAATCTTTTTGACTTGGTTTAATGAGACGAAAACCACTTCCATGAATATTGATGATTTCAACCTTATGGTCTTCTTTTAAATATTTTCGCAATTTAGTTACAAAAACATCCATGCTTCGGGTCGTGAAATAATTGCTGTCACCCCAAATGAGTTTTAAGGCTTTTTCACGGGCTAAAATTTCTTCATTCGGATTACAGAGAAGCTTGAGTAATTCAGCTTCTTTTGGCGACAACTTTTGAATGTTTTCACCATTTTTGATCAATCGTTGGTTGTAAATGAATGTATACTTTCCTATTGTAAATTTATTTTGATCGGTAATGTTTTCGTCCTGCTTCGAATTTCTTTTTAAAATGGCGTTGATTTTGCACAACAAAACTTCTGAATCGAAAGGTTTTGTGATGTAATCATCGGCACCAATTTTAAAACCTTCCAATACATCTGCTTTCAGTGTTTTTGCAGTAAGAAAAATAAGTGGAATGTTTTTGCTGAGTTTTCGAATGAACTTCGCTACATCAAAACCATCCATGTGAGGAAGCATGACGTCAAGTATGCATAAATCAAAAGTATTGGGAACGTATTCTTTTATGGCCTGGGCGCCATCATCTACCCAAATCACGTCAAAACCATGAATCTCTAAATATGATTTTAAAACAGCTCCAAAGTTTCTGTCATCTTCAACCATAAATATTTTTTGACTTTTCATGAAATCTGATTTATACTTTAACAATCGGTAAAACAATCGTAAATGTACTTCCTTTTCCCAACTCGCTCTGTACTTCTATATTTCCCTTAAACGAATCCAATACTGCCTTAACATAACTTAGCCCTAAACCAAAACCTTTAATGTTATGGATATTGCCAGTTTGTACCCGGTAAAATTTGTCGAAAATCTTTTTAAGCTTATCAGGACTCATGCCCACGCCCTCATCAAGAATGCTAATCTTTAATTCGCTCTCGTGGTTTTCGGTATGTATTGAAATATTGGGCTCACCTTCCGAATATTTTATGGCATTGTCAACCAGATTGTTTATAACATTGATGAAATGTATTTCGTCAACTAAAGCATTTTGATGGCTGGCTGATAGTTCGGATTGAATTATTCCATTATTCCTGACAATCAATAAATTCATGTTTTGTAATGCCTTTTCAATCAGTTGATGAATGTTGAATGTTTTGATATTTAATTCAAGCTCCTTTTTGTCAATGAGCGACATTTGCAGAATATTCTCAACCTGGGCATTCATTCTTCTGTTTTCCTCTTTAATGATGCCTGTGTAAAATTGAACCTGCTCTTGATTTTTTATGATTTTAGGGTTTTCAATTGAATCCGTAGCTAAGGAGATGGTTGCAATCGGAGTTTTAAACTCATGCGTCATATTATTGATGAAATCAGTTTTTATTTCAGAAACCTTTTTTTGTTTTAAAATGAAGTAGATGGTTAGTGAAAAAGTAACAATGATGATGAGTGTAAAAAATAATGAGCCTAATGATAATAGGTAAACTGATTTAAAAAGATGGGCTTTTTTATCAGGAAATGAAAGGATTAAAAAGCTGCTCTTTTGACTTAAATCATGAGGGAATACATTTACTTTGTATTTAGATTTCAGGAAATCATCTTTAAAAAATTCGGATTTAATAATGTAAATTGAATCAATATCATCATTTGTAATGGCATAATCGAATTTCGCAGGCAGACTTTTATTTTGTAATTCAGAACTGATTATTTTATCCAAATGAGCCAAGTCTAAGCGGCTTTTAATGGATTCCTCTTCTGTGGCATATTCAAAAACCAATTGTTTCACGGCACGACTGATGGTTGAATACCTGTACTCAATATTTTTACGTTTATGGGATGATGGTATAATTGCTATTTCATCTGATTCAGTAATGACATGTACGTTCTTGTTTGTTGGTGTAATGACTTCAGTCTTAGAGGTCCAAACCTGGTTTTTTTCATCTTGAAATTTGAAAGTGTTTGTATCAGAAGAGCTTACTGAAACGAGAACTTTGGTTTTATCGTTAATTTTTTCACCGTCTTTGCTTATATATAAGAATTCCTCAAAAACAGAATCATTTAACTTAATGTCGAAAAGTGAATCTGCACTCACCAATGTAAAAGTATCTGAATTGTCAGAACTTTTAAGTTTTACATTGTTTGAGATATAATGAGCAGCATCGTAAGATTCAACCTGTATAATAGCATCATTCATCGCCTGAAAAGTTGCCCGATCAAATTGGGCTTCTTTTACATCAATTGCATTTCTGATCCATAGCAGCTGAATGGCAATAATGCCAATCAGCGAAATACTCATTAATGCAATGATGATATTAATATGCAGGCGATTCATGACACAAAAATATTAATAATACCGCTGATACTCTTAATTTTAACTTTTTCTTAACCAAGTTTAACCTGCCTTTAACGTTATTCAATTAGGGGTTCTCCTAGTTTTGTATCATGGATATTAAAAACACAAATATGAAAAAAATTAGCAAGAAACTTCAATGGGCATTTACTATTCTTATGGTTTTTGGTGGTTCAGCCATTTATGCTCAGGAAAACAAACCAGATACTTTACGTTTGATCACTGAAGATGTACGTGGCAAAGAGACAGTTGTTTGGGATACAATAATTATTATTACTGAAGATAATAACGATGAAGTAAAATCATACCTCAAGGAAAAGCATGGACGAATCAACATCCATACAAATCATGAGGGTGGAGCTAAATATTTGGTCAAAACAATTTCGGCTAAAAGTGAAAATATGCATCATCCCATTACGGCCGATGTTGACCTGGATGGAGGCTTGAAAACCTATACCTATAAAATTAAATCTTCGGATACGGAGAAAGATCAGAAAAAGGTTAAGGTGATAAAGAAAAATAGGACGAATGTTGAAGATGGGATAATTGAAATTGTTGTTGAAGCCTCAGATGATCAGGATTTAATTTGGGTAAGTGATTCCGGAGAATTACATCAAAAAACCCATGTTTGGGTTGATAAGCCTCACAAAGCAGATCATAAAATAATAGTGATTAGTGCAAAGGATGGTAAATATGATGTAAAGGAAATGTCGGATTCTCTTAAAAATATTGTTTTAGAATATGTAATTGAAGATGAAGGAGAAGAGACCGAAATGAAGAAATATTCAATTGGAATTCTCAGTGATGATGGTAATAGCTTTACCATTGATTCTATAAATGAAAACCTTCAAATAATAAAAGAAATCGAGGTGTTGACTGAATATGATGAAAATGTTTTTGAGATGAAAGACGGGAATAAAACCAAGGAGTTTAAGTTTAAGGTGGATGATGACTTGCATGAAATTGACAAAGATGTGATGATTATTGCAAAGGTAGACAAAAAGGGTAATCGCCTGTATTTCAGTGATGAAAAGTCTGTGCATGCTGACATTGATTTTAGTATGGATGTAAATGATGAAGAACTTAAAAAACTTGGGATTAGATCCAATCAAAAACTTATGGTTGAAGGTTTTAGGGTGTTTTTAAATGAAGAAGATCAGTTAAATTTAAGATTTAGACTGAATGAAAGTGGTAAGGCTAGTGTGAAGATTTATGATTCACAGGGAAACAAAATTTTTTCAGATAAAGTGAAGTATTTCCCTGGTACCTATGATAAATATATTAACCTGAAAAATGTGGATAAAAAGTCTTTGTATATTTATTTAGGGCAAGGGAATGCCTCTATTGTAAAAAAGCTCAAAATTTAAATACCTTTAAAAGTGAATTTGAAAAGGCATCTAATAAATTTAGATGCCTTTTTTATTAATGGTTTTTGGAGTGCTCATAAAGGGATTGTATTCCCATAATGGGAATATTGGTAATTTATTGTGTTTTTTAAGTATTTGAAATACTGAAATATAGGATGTTCTTCTCTTCTTGGTTTATAATTTGATGTATCTTAGGTTCACAAATAGAAATGCAATGAGATTAAGGTATAGAATAATATTTTCCCTTTTAATAATGAGTGCCCTTGCTTCGTGTTCCAAAAAACACGTGGATGTTATTGAAGAGAATCATTCAAGAGATATGAATGAAATTTCTGTCAATCCAAATTTTAATTGGTCTGCAAGTTTAAAAGGTAATTTAACTATAAGTTTTGATAATCCAAATAATGTATCAATAGAGAAAGAAATTATAAACATAGTAAATAGTTCTGGTGATGTTTTAAAAAGAACAATAATTAAGGATGGAATGGCAAAGTTCAACCTTAATTTACCTCAAAACAAAGATTATTATATTCAATTTCCTGTAACCGGCGATCAACTTTTTATTGAATCAACTGGTGAATTAGAGATGAAGTTGGGAGAAACGATCACAAATGTAAATAGTCTAAAATCTTCAGATGTTCAGTCTTGTACAACTTGTGATGATCCAATTCTGAATGCGGGTGGTGAATTTCCGGCAATTAGTAGTGGATATTCAATTGTTCATCAGAATTCAGTTTTAGGTTGGGAAACAACAGCCTCAGATAAGAAAGTAGAAATATGGAAAAGTGGTTTTAATGGAGTACCGGCTCAGGAAGGAAATCAGTTCTTCGAACTAAATGCCAATATGGTAGCTGATTTATATCAGGAGTTATGTTTGGTTCCGGGATCTACTATTTTTTGGTCGGTATGGCATAGAGGCCGATCGGGTACAGATGTAGCTGAAGTAAAAATAGGTGGCTCTGTTGAGTCGGCTGTGGCACTGCAAACCATGACAGATGGAAACAGTGAATGGGGATACTATTCAGGATCATATACGGTACCACTGGGACAAACTTCTACTTTCTTTGTATTTAGCTCTGTTTCTTCTACTGGTGGTCGCAGTTATGGAAATTTCCTTGATAATTTTGAAATTAAGTGTGACGCTGATGGAGACGGAATTCCTGATGATGAAGATGATGACCCGGGCAATGGAGAAGTTTCATTCATTTCTTATTTTCCAACTTCGGGCAAACAAATAGTTGCATTTGAAGATTTATGGCCTTCGGTTGGTGATTTCGATTTTAATGATTTAACCATGTCCAATAAGGTCAAGATTAAAAAGGATCAGAATTTTAATTTGTTAAGTGCAGATTTTGAAGTGAGTATTGATGCCATTGGTGCAAATATTCATAACGGAATTGGACTCATGTTATATGATGAAAATGGCAATCTTTTTAATAGTAATATTATTGCTTCTGTAAGTGGAGATGTAAGTGTTGATCCATCCAATGTAAACGGACTTATCATAGCCAATGATGTTTTTGATGCCATTGATGAATATTACCAAAACAATGGTTCAGGCCCAACGGCCATGCCCGATACTTTAAAGTTTACCATTAACTTTAATAGTAATGCAACAGATTTTATTCCTGAACTATATATGTTCAGATCCGGCAATCGATCACATGAAATACACAGAAGTAATTTTCCTGCAACCAACGCCATGAATCAAAGTATTTTTAATACGGTTAATGATTCAGGAAACTACAAAACGGCCAATGGAATCCCATGGGGATTGGAAATCGTATTGGAAGGGCAGTACAAAAGCCCTCGTGAAAAAGTAGATATGTTGTTGGCTTACCCTCAATTTGAACTTTGGGCTACTTCAGGAGGCACGCAAAATCAGACTTGGTATTTGTCGCCAGTAACTACAAATGTATTCGACATTTTTCAGTAAGATTTAATAAGTTTTTTTTTGAAAAGACGGTTTCTATATTAGAGACCGTCTTTTTTTTGCCTTGTTTTTTATAAATGAGACTGTTGATTAAAGATAACAGTTGCATATCATAACAATTTCCTGGAAACCTCATATATCTAGCTCATCAACAACTTTATTAAAATTTGAGATAGACAAACACTAGTAATAAAACGCAAAAACCTTCCTAAAAGTACTGGTTTTTTATCTCAAAAAACGGAAAAGTATTCCACCTTAAAAAAGGGACTTCATCACCTGTTTTAGCCTATGTATCTAAAATACCTTTACCAAACAATATTTAGTTAATCTAATCAAACGAAAACCTAAAATAATAACATTAAAAAAGAGTATCATGGAAACTAAAAAGAAAATTTTAATCGTAGATGACGATATCGATGTGATCACAGTTGCCGAAACAATTTTAACCAAAGAAGGTTATGAAGTAATTTCTGCCTCAGGTAAAGATGAAGGAATTGAAAAACTTAAAAGTGAAAAGCCAGATCTTGCCATTTTAGATGTAATGATGACTACCCACTATGAAGGTTTTGAATTGGCCACTGAGATAACTCAAAATCCAGAACTTAAGAATATTCCTTTCTTAATGCAAACATCAATTGACGTATTGACAACTACCAAAGCAAGTGTTCAGGATATGGCTCGTGAATTCAGAAGAGATTCAAATTTTGCTGATTTAAATGTTCTTCTGGTTAAAAATGTAAGCGATGGAACTGCAGGTATCGATTATAAAGCCGACGATGGTACTTCAGTATTTTTCCCAGTTGGTGGTTTCTTAACCAAACCAATTGATGGAACAAAACTTAAATCAGAGATTGCAAAACTTTTAAAATAATGACTTCGGTCAAAATAATTCATGAGGGCTTTAAAAGTAAACAAATGATTAAAGGTAAATTGAGCGGAGTCGGAGTCTAATTTTGTAAATTTTCTCATGCTTCGACTTCGCTCTTAGTTCCTTACATAACCTCAATTTTAATTAAAATTTATGCTGAAAAGATGAGTAGGAAAGAAATAATTTCAAAATATCCAAAATCGGGTCGAGAGAATTTGATACCGGTTTTACAGGATATTCAAGATGAAGAGGGTTTTTTATCTGAAGAATCCATAATAGAAGTTGGTAAACATTTGAATTTGCCAACAAGTAAAATTTATGGTGTTGCCACATTTTACAACCAATTCAGATTTCACGCTACAGGCAAATATCACATCCAGGTTTGTAGGGGTACGGCATGTCATGTATTAGGATCAGCATCCGTTTTAGAAGAATTAGAAAAGAACTTAAAGATTAAAGCAGGTGAAACAACAAAAGACGGAATGTTTAGTCTTGAGGTAGTTGCTTGTATTGGAGCTTGTGGATTGGCTCCTGTGGTTAGTATCAATGGTAATTTTCATGCCAAAGTTACTAAAGAATCCATGGTTGAAATTATTGAAAGTTACAGGAATAAAAGCGAATAGATGATGGAAAACACTGAAAATACAGCAAAGGAATTTTTCATAAATGAAGTTTTAAGAGATTATTCCAACAATTCAAAAGATAGCGAAACACTCAAAAAACTATCCTATTATAAAAATGAAAATATTGAGAAACCTATTATATATATAGGAGCAGGAACCTGTGGACTTGGAGCCGGAGCCGATAAGACTCTTCTTAAAGCCAAACAATATTTAGTTGATAAAAACATTGATGCTAAAATTATTGAAACAGGTTGTATTGGTTTATGTTCTTCTGAACCTATCATGGATGTTCAAATTCCTGGCCATAATAGAATCTCATTCGAAGCCATTACTGAAGATAAGGTAGAGAACGTTTTGGACCATGTTTTTCAACTAGAACTTCCCGAAGAAAAAACACTTGGTCAATTTATGACTCCAAATAACAGGGTTTGGGATGATGTGAATGATATCAATAAGCATCCATTTTTTGCGCGACAGCAACGATTGGTTTTGAAAAATTGTGGAATTATTGATCCGGTTAGCATAGAAGAATACATTTCAAGAGGAGGATATAAAAGCTTCATTAAAACCATCAGCGTATACGAATCAATGGAGATTTGTGATTTGGTTTTCGAAAGTGGTTTAAGAGGTAGAGGAGGAGGAGGATTTCCTTCTGCTCAGAAATGGAAATTTGCCAACAAAGAAATTAGTGATCAAAAATATTTGATTTGTAATGCCGATGAAGGAGATCCTGGAGCATTTATGGATCGAGCAGTGATTGAAGGTGATCCTCATAAATTAATTGAAGGAATGGCCATTGCTGCTTTTGGCATTGGTGCAACTAAGGCTTATATTTACATAAGGGCTGAATATCCCTTAGCTATTGAAAGATTACACATTGCCATTGGACAAGCGAAAGAATATGGCTTGGTAGGCAAAAATATATTTGGTACAGATATCGACTTCGAAATAAAGGTTAAAATGGGAGCCGGGGCATTCGTGTGCGGTGAAGAAACAGCCCTTATGCATAGCATTGAGGGTAAGAGGGGAATGCCTTCGCCTCGGCCTCCATTTCCAACCACCAGTGGCTTGTTTGGAAAACCAACCGTTATAAATAATGTTGAAACGCTTTCCAATGTTCCTGAAATAATCGAAAAAGGCAAAGATTGGTTCGCTGCCATCGGAACTGAAAAAAGTAAAGGAACAAAAGTATTTGCCCTTTCCGGAAAGATTCAGCTAACAGGCTTGGTTGAAGTTCCAATGGGAACTACCATTCGTGAAATATTATTTGATATTGCCGGAGGAATTAAAAATGGCAAAAAATTTAAAGCGGTTCAGATAGGTGGACCTTCAGGTGGTTGTATCACCGAAGCAAACCTCGACATTCAGATTGATTATGATTCATTGTTAGCAGTAGGTGCAATGATGGGCTCAGGTGGCCTTGTTGTAATGGATGAAGATACTTGTATGGTTGATGTTGCAAAATTCTTTATGGATTTTATTCAGCGCGAAAGTTGCGGAAAATGTATTCCTTGTCGAGAAGGAACCAAAAGAATGCTGGAAATTTTAGAAAGCATTACTTCCAAGCCAAAAAGTAATACAAGCATGGAGGCCCTGGATCGTTTTAAAGGCGTAATGCAGCTTGAGAAATTGGCCCGAGTTATTAAAGATACTTCATTATGCGGCCTCGGGCAATCAGCTCCAAATCCAGTTCTTAGTACTTTACGTTGGTTCAGAGATGAATATGATGCACACATTTTCGATCGAAAGTGCCCTGCCGGAGTATGTACCAATTTAAGGTTATTTAAAATTGATGTGGATAAATGTAGTGGATGTACAGTTTGTGCAAAAAAATGTCCAACAGGTGCAATCATAGGTTCCAGAAAAACACCACACTTTATTGTTGAAGATAAATGTATTGGTTGTGGAACTTGTGCAGAAGTATGCAAATTTGATGCAGTAAGTATTGTTTAATTTTTAAAGTGAAGAAAATGAGTTTAAATATAGAAGTAAACAATCGACAGTTAGAGGCAAAAGAAGGTGAATTACTACTGGATGTGCTAAATAGAAATGGGATAAAAGTTCCTACACTGTGTCATTTAAAAAATACTACCCCAACGGGAGCCTGCCGTATGTGCGTTGTTGAGAATAAGGATACAGGTAAATTATTTACCTCCTGCTCAAACCCTGTTTATGAAGGAATGAAAGTTTTAACACATTCACCAAAAGTGATTGAGTCTCGAAAAACCATCGTTGAGCTTTTACTTTCCGATCATCCTGACGATTGTTTGTATTGTGTAAGAAATAGAAACTGTGAATTACAAACACTGGCTGATGAATTGCATGTACGTGAGCGCAAAATCAGAGGAGAAAAGAACAATTATAAAATCGACCGATCAAGCGCAAGTATTGTTCGGGATCCGGATAAATGTATTCTTTGTGGCAGATGTGTACAGGTTTGTGAAGATATGATGGGCGTTTCAGCCATCGATTTCATCAACAGAGGAAGCAAATCTATTATCGGAACTACCTTTAATAAAGGCTTGAATACTTCAAGTTGTATCAATTGTGGTCAGTGTATTATGGTTTGCCCTACCGGAGCTTTATCAGAAAAAAATCACTTCGGGGAAATTCAGGATGCGTTGGCCAATCCAAAGAAAAGAGTTGTCGTTCAATACGCCCCTGCTATTTCTGTATCACTGGCTGAAGAGTTTGGTATGGAGCCTGGAAAAGACATCAACGGAGTCTTAAACTCAGCCTTACGAAAAGTTGGCTTTGAGCATGTATTTGATACAACTTTCTCTGCCGATTTAACCATTATGGAAGAATCAGCAGAATTGATTGATCGGATTCAAAATAAAGGCGTGCTTCCAATGATAACCAGTTGTTGCCCGGGTTGGGTTAAATATGCTGAAGAATTTTATCCTGATATGATTCCTAATATATCTTCTTGTAAATCACCGATGCAAATGCTTGGTTCGGTTATAAAATCATATTGGGCAGAAACCCAGAATTTGAAACAGGAAGATATTTATTCAGTTGCGATCATGCCTTGTACTGCCAAGAAATTTGAAGCACAACGAGAAGAAATGACCCAACATGGAATATCGGATGTAGATGCAGTACTTACAACACGTGAGTTAGGAAGCTTTATCAAGATGATGGGTGTGGACATACACAATATAGAGCCCGAGGGTGCTGATTCACCACTTGGTTTCAGAAGTTCAGCAGGTAAGTTGTTTGGAGCTTCTGGTGGAGTTATGGAAGCTGCAATCAGAACCGCATATCATACCATTACAGGCAAAGAGATGGAAGAATTTGAAATTCCTGCAATCAGAGGTTTGGAAGGAAGAAAAGAGGCGAAAGTTAAAATTGAGGAGCTGGAGATTGGGGTTGCAGTGGTTAATGGGTTGGCCAATGCAGCCAAGCTTCTTGACGAAATAAAAGCAGGCAAAAATGATGTTCAGTTTATTGAAGTGATGGCTTGCCCGGGTGGTTGTATTAATGGTGGAGGCCAGCATATTGGCGCTTCTCAAGAAGCTATCTTAGCAAGAATGCAAACCATTTATGACATCGATAAAGATGCACCTGTAAAGGTTTCGCATCAAAATCCTGAAATAATAGATCTGTATAAAAACTTCTTAGATAAACCTTTGGGCCATAAGAGTCATGAACTCTTACATACAAAATACACCCGAAGAGATGTTTTAAAATAGGAGGATTGAAAAATGGGACACGCAAAGCGAGATAAATTGGTTTTTACGATTAAAGACAAATGTAGAGTATGTTATACTTGTGTTCGTGAATGTCCTGTTAAGGCAATAAAAATTAATAACGGACAGGCAGAGGTAATTAGTGAGAGATGTATTGGCTGTGGCAATTGTGTAAAGGTTTGTAGTCAGGGTGCAAAAGTATTTCTGGATACAAAAAGTGAAGTTGGCAGATTGCTCGAAACTGAAAAGAATGTCATTGCATGTATAGCCCCAAGTTTCCCAGCTGAGTTTTCTGATATATCAAATTATCAGGTTTTAGTTGGCATGATTAGACGATTGGGTTTTAGTAAAGTTGTGGAAGTAGCTTTCGGGGCTGATTTGATTGCGAGTGAATATCGACAAATAATAGATAGCGATGATAAAAAGCCATACATCTCTTCTGACTGTCCATCCATTGTATACTATATTGAACATTATCATCCAAATTTGGTTCAGAATTTAGCACCTATTGCATCACCAATGGTTGCCATTAGCAGAGCCGTTCGTCAGGAATATGGTGATGATGTGAAAGTAGTATTTATTGGGCCTTGTATTGCAAAAAAAGCAGAGTCTGACGAGGTTGATGAAGGCATAACATTTAAAGAGTTAAGAGAATTGTTTCAAATTAATAACATCAATTCAAGAAATGTTGTTGCCTCTGATTTCGATCCACCAAAGGCCGGCAAAGGAGCTGTATTTCCTGTAGCCAGAGGGCTTATTCAATCCATCGACAAAAATGATGATTTAACAGACGGAAAAATTATTTCTGCCTCGGGTAAGGAGAACTTTAAAGAAATTATTTCTGAATTCGAGAGTGGTGAGCTGGATTGTAAATACATGGAGCTACTTTGCTGCAAGGGTTGTATTATGGGTCCTGGAATGACCAATAAAAACCAACGCTATTTTAAGCGCAATTTGGTCAGTTATTATGTGAAGCAGAAAATGAGCGATTTTGATAAGGAAGAGTGGGATCAAAACATCCAAAAGTTTAAAGATTTGGATTTATCTCAAACTTTCAATCCAAGTGATAAAAGAGTCGCTATTCCTAGCCCGGAAGCTATTCAGGAAGTTCTTTTAAGTATGGGTAAGAAGAAATCTTCGGATTATTTGAACTGTGGTGCTTGTGGTTACGATACTTGTAAAGATCATGCCATAGCAATAATTCAGGGACATGCTGAAACCGAAATGTGTTTACCATTTGCCATTGAAAAATTGCATAAATCTATTGAAGAGTTAAACATTTCAAATGAGAATTTGGAAGATGCACGTATGGCATTAAAGCAATCCGAAAAGCTTGCAAATATGGGGCAACTATCTGCCGGAATTGCTCATGAGTTAAACAATCCTTTGGGAGTAATTACCATGTATAGCAATATTCTGAAGGAAGAAACAAAGCAGGATGATCCAATGTACAGAGATTTAGAGCTTATTGTTGATCAAACTGAAAGGTGCAAGAAAATAGTAGGAGGCTTATTGAATTTTGCCAGAAAAAATCAGGTTAAGAAAGTTGAAACCAATTTAGAAAAATTCATTGTTCATAGTACTGAGTCTATTATTCTTCCTGAGAATGTGGAACTAAAAATTTGCTTTGATTTACAAGATCCTGTCATTATGATTGATCAGGATCAGATGATGCAAGTTTTAACCAATCTCGAGAAAAATGCGATTGAGGCTATGCCTGAAGGAGGAACCTTAACGGTCGCAGCGAGCGATACTAACAGTAATTTAAAAATAGAAATAAAAGATACAGGAGTTGGAATCCCCAAAGAGAATATGGAGAAATTATTTACTCCATTTTTTACCACAAAAAAATTAGGAAAGGGAACCGGACTTGGATTACCTCTTGTATATGGCATTGTTAAAATGCATAAAGGTCAAATAAAAGTAATCTCTAATACAGATATAAATAAAGGAGAGTTAGGTACAAATTTTATCATTGAACTTCCAAAATTTTAATACAAAAAAACAATGAGCGAAAATATAAATAAAACAATTCTTGTAGTAGATGATGATAGCGATTATCTATCACAGTTAAAATTTCAAATTGAGAAATTTGGTTATGATGTAATCACAGCTGATGGTCAAAATGAAGGTGTTGAAATTATTAACAAACAGCGTCCTGATCTGGCTATTATCGACCTGATGATGGAAAATATGGACAGTGGTTTTATATTAGGACATAAAATTAAGCAGAAATATCCCGATCTCCCTATAATCATTGCGAGTGCTGTAACTTCAGAAACAGGAATGGTATTTGGAATTGAAACAGAAGAAGATCGAAACTGGATCAAAGCAGATCTTTATCTTGAAAAAGGGATAAGACCTGATCAATTACATCGTGAAATAAACAAACTTCTAAAAATCTAGCAACATGGAAAATCTAAAGGTTTTAATCGTTGATGACGAGCCAGGTATTCGATCAGGTATTGAAAGAATTCTGAGAAATTTTACCGTTAGTTACCCTTTTATGGAAGAGGATTTTGCCTTTGATTTGATTGAAGCTGGAACAGGGGAGATGGCCATTGAAATTATAGAGAGCCAAAAAATTGATATCATTTTACTGGATAATCAATTGCCCGGAATCAATGGAATTGAGGTTCTCGAATATATCAAAAAGATTAGTTATGATGCGCTGGTAATGATGATTACCAGCTATGCATCACTTGATCTGGCTGTAAAAGCGACCAATATTGGAGCTTATAATTTTGTTCCTAAACCATTTACACCCCAGGAATTAAAAACGGCTGTTGAAAGTATTACCAAACAGTTATACTTAAAAAGAATGACCCGGAAATTGAATAAGGAAGGAAAACAAATCCGCTTTCAATTTCTTTCCGTTCTTTCTCACGAATTGAAGTCTCCCATTAACGCCATCGAAGGCTATATGAAAATTATGCAGGATCGGCAAGTGGGAGATAATATTAATGATTATGCTGCAATGATTGACCGTTCGATGGAACGTCTAAAAGGTATGAGAACCCTGATTCTTGATTTACTTGATTTAACAAAAATTGAGTCAGGCAAAAAAAGCCGTTCCATAAAGAAAATCGACCTGCACGAAGTTGTGAAAATGGCCCTTGACTCTATTGAACCATTGGCCATTCAAAAACAAGTAAAGCTCTACTTAGAAGGAGAGGAAAATGTTTTCATCCAATCTGACAAAGATGAACTTGAAATCGTTCTTAACAACCTCATCTCAAATGCTGTAAAGTATAATAAAGATGGAGGCAAGGTTTATATTGATATTTCGAGTACGAATACCAATGTTAAAATTTCGGTTGAAGATACCGGAATTGGAATGAGTAGCGACGAAACCGAAAAATTGTTTCAGGAATTTGTTAGGATTAAAAATTCGAAGACCAAAAATGTTACCGGAAGCGGTTTGGGGTTGTCGATTGCAAAAAAAATGGTAGAATTAAATGGTGGTACTATAAAAGTAGAAAGTACCCCGGATGTAGGTAGCAAATTTATTGTTACACTTCCTAAAAACTAATGAGTTATGGCTATGATTTTTAATCCACAAAAGTACAAACTCGAGGATAAATCAATGCAAAATTACATTGATCCCGAAGAAATAAACAATTATATAGAAAACGCTAAACCAACAACCGAAATGGTTCAGCAGGTGATTGATAAATCACTTAATAAAGAGCGACTGAATTTAGAGGATGTGGCTTTGCTTGTAAAAGCAACAGATCCTGAGCAAATTGAAATGATTAAAGAAGGTGCCAAAACATTAAAACGTAATGTTTACGGTAATCGTATCGTTTTATTTGCCCCGCTATATGTTGGAAACTTGTGTAGTAATAACTGTAAATATTGTGGGTTTAGAGCCTCAAATACTGAAGCCAAGCGAAAGACACTAAACGACACTGAACTTTACGAGAATGTGGTGGCACTTGAACAAAACGGGCAGAAGCGTTTAATCCTTGTATTTGGCGAGCATAAAAAGTATAGTGCTGAATATATTGCTGATACGGTTCGAAAAGTGTATAAAATTAAATCCGGAAATGGAGAAATCAGACGTGTAAATATCAATGCGGCTCCGATGGATATCGAAGACTTTAAAACCGTTAAAGAAGCTGGAATAGGTACTTATCAGGTTTTTCAGGAAACCTATCATCCCGATTCTTATAAGGAATATCATCCCTCAGGAAAAAAAGCAGACTATAATTACCGAATTTCATCTTTGGATCGCGCCATGGAGGCAGGAATTGACGATGTAGGAATTGGTGTGTTGTTTGGTTTATACGACTGGCGATTTGAGGTATTATCTTTGGTTCGTCACACCAATCACCTCGAAGCTTGTTACAACGTTGGCCCACATACCATTTCATTTCCCCGATTACAAAAAGCATTAAACCTTGAATTGGACGATAAGTATTTTGTAAGTGATGAAGAATTTACCCGCATCATTGCCATTTTGCGCCTGGCCGTTCCTTATACAGGTATGATATTAACAGCTCGTGAACCGGAATACATCAGAAAAGAAGTATTGCAATATGGCTGTTCTCAGGTAGATGCAGGTACCAAAATTGAAATTGGTGCTTATGCTGAAAAATTCAAAAAAAGTCAGGAACTCGATAAAGAGCAGTTTTTGATTAATGACAGCCGTTCGTTAAATGAAGTGATTGATGAGCTACTGGATGAAGGATATTTGCCTTCTTTCTGCACAGCTTGTTACCGATTGGGAAGAACTGGTGAGCATTTTATGGAATTTTCGGTTCCTGGTTTTATCAAAAGATTTTGCTCTTCAAATGCCATACTTACCTTATCAGAGTATTTAATGGATTATGCACCCAAAGAAACTGCGGATAAAGGATGGAAAGTGATTGAACAAAACTTGAAAGATTTGAAAGGTTTCCAGAATGTTGACGAAGTGGTTAACAGAATTGAACGTATTAAAAACGGAGAGCGCGATTTGTATTTTTAATGTTATTTTTAGACCATGGCAAAAGGAAAAGATTTAAAACCGCATATTGGTATTTTTGGAAAACGAAATTACGGCAAAAGCTCTTTTATTAATGCCATTGTTGGTCAGGAAGTAGCCATTGTATCTGATTATGCAGGTACAACAACAGATCCAGTAAAAAAATCAGTTGAGATTTTTGGTGTGGGTCCGGCCATTATGATTGATACAGCAGGAATTGATGATCAGGGTGAATTGGGCATGTTGAGGGTCAAAAAATCATTGGAAGTGATTAAAAATATAGATTTGGCCATTCTCATCATTGCGCAAAACAATTTTGATGATGAAGATATCAATTTGTTAAAACACTTTAATAGGTTTGAAATTCCTACCATTATCATTCATAATAAGTCTGATATTGAAAAAATTTCAGTTCAGACAAATACTAAAATAAAGCAATTTTCAGAAGCTGAAGTGATTGAATTTAGTGCGGTTGGAGAAATCGATGCGACTGATATAATTGAAGCCATCAAAAGAAATATTCCTGAAAATGTTTACCAAAAACCATCGCTTTTTCAGGGAATAGTTAAACCAAAGGATTTAGTGTTGTTGGTGACGCCTATTGATTCGGAAGCGCCTGATGGAAGAATGATTTTGCCACAGGTGATGTCGTGGAGGGATGTGCTGGATCATGATGCCATCTGTATGTCGGTTAAAGAAACCGAATTGGAAGATTTTATGAAACTGGGCTTAAAGCCTAATTTAGTTGCCACCGATAGCCAGGTTTTCGATTATGTTGCTTCAGTTATTGATGAAGATACGCCTTTAACAAGTTTCAGCATCCTGTTTGCCAGGTTAAAGGGAGACTTTGAAACTTACATCGAGGGGACAAGGCAAATTGAAGAACTAAAGGATGGAGATAAAATTTTAATGTTGGAATCATGCACGCATCAGGTGAGTTGCGATGACATAGGACGACATAAAATTCCGAAATGGCTAAAATCATACACCAAAAAAGAATTGGAATTTGAATTCATTTCAGGCCTAAATAAGGAATTGGAAGATTTATCTAAATATGCTTTGGTTATTCAATGTGGAGGATGCGTTGCAACCCGAAAACAAATTGTAAATAAAATTAAAATGGTGTCTGAAAAACATGCTCAGATCACCAATTATGGAATGGTAATCGCTTATATTAACGGAATTTTTGATAGAGTAATTCAACCGTTTATCAATGACTAATCATCACATTAAAGACATACTCAAAAAGGATTATTTAGAGAAAGAAGACATCCTTTGTTTGCTCGAGACTGAAGGCTTGGACAAAACAGAACTATTTAAACACGCGGCCAAAATAAAACGAAAATACAGCGGTAATGAAGTTTATTTACGCGGGCTCATCGAATATTCAAATATCTGTAAAAAAGATTGTTATTACTGTGGAATCAGGTGCTCAAATAAGGAGTTTAACCGATATGAAGTAAGTACAGATGAAATTGAAAAAGCCATTGATTTTGCTCTGGAAAATCAATTTGGGTCGATGGTGCTTCAATCAGGCGAATTGCAATCAAATATTTTTACAGAAAAGATTTTGAATGTCATTAGAAAGATAAAGAGTAAATCGGATGGAAAAATGCGTATCACCCTTTCTTGTGGTGAGCAAACTCCTGAAGTTTATCAAAAGTGGTTTGATGCGGGAGCCGAACGCTATTTGTTAAGGATAGAGGCTTCTAATTCAGATTTATACAAACTATTACATCCTAATAATGAACTTCACAGCTATGATGCACGGGTTGCTGCATTAAAATCTTTAAGAGAAATTGGTTACCAGACAGGGACAGGAGTAATGATCGGATTGCCTTTTCAAACCATCAATGATTTGGCAGATGATATTGTTTTTATGCGTGGTTTGGATATAGATATGTGCGGTATGGGGCCGTATATTGAGCATGAAAGTACTCCACTTTATGAACGATCAGAAGGCTTAATTCCTATAGAATACCGATACCAGCTGGCATTAAAAATGATTGCCGTATTAAGAGTTGTGATGAAAGATGTCAACATTGCATCTACAACTGCTTTGCAGGCAATTGATTCATCTGGTAAAAAGAGTGGTTTGGAAGTAGGAGCCAATGTTATTATGCCCAATATCACACCAATAAAATACAAAGCCGATTATCATTTATATAAAGATAAACCCGGAGGTGGCTTAAGCATTGAAAATGAATTGGAATATGCCATTAAAACCATTGAGAATTCTGGAAATAAGGTGGCATTTGGATCTTATGGAGATGCCGTGCATTATTTGAAAAGATAAATTCGTAATTTTGAGATAAAATTTCCATAACTAAAATTAGCAAATGGGAAAACGAATCTCGAATATACCTCTGAAGCTTAATCTGTTTTTTCCGATTGCGCTTATTATTATTGTTGTAATTACTGTTGCAACGATTTTATTTATAAATAGTTCAATAAAAACATTCAATCACCAGACTGAAACTAATTTAGAACTGGAGGTGAAAACCATCGCCAAAATGTTCGAGCGAGAGCGACAATTAAAACTCGAAAAGGTTAAAACAAATTTGAAAGTGGCCCACAATCATTTTTACAGCCATCATCTGGAAATTGTGAATAAAGAGATTGAAGTATTAGCGATCAATCAGGAAAGCAAAAATAAGTATAATGCTCGGATTAAAACATGGCTTTTAGATCAGGTGGCTTTACATGAAAATTTCTCTTTTGTTGATAGCATAAGAAGCCTATTAGGAGGAACTGCAACCATTTTTCAGAAGGTTGATAGTGGGTATCTGAGAATATCAACGAATGTTGAGAATACCAACGGCTTAAGAGCCATTAATACCTTTATCCCCAACTCTTCAATTGTTGTTAAGGCCCTTGAAAATGGGGAAACTTATTTTGGTCGTGCTTTTGTTGTTAACGACTGGTATATAACGGCTTATGAGCCTATCTTTGTTGAAGGTGAAATCGTTGGTGCTCTATATGTTGGAAATAAGGAAAAAGATTTACAAAAACTGAGGGAAATTCTTTATAGTTTGAAGATTGGTGAAACCGGATATCCTACTGTTTTTGATAAAAATGGTCATATTTTAATACATCCAAATATTGAAGGACAAAATTGGAAAGATAGCAGTTTGTTTAAACAATTTGAGAATTATAATCAACGAATTATTCATTATTCTTTCGAAGGAAAAAAGAAAATTGGCGCTTTTACATATTATGAGGATTTTGAATTTTATATTCTGGCATCTGTTGAAATCGAAATGGAAAATCGTGATTTTATTCGTACCAACATCATCCGTTCTTCAGTTACTGCATTGGTAGCCATAGTTTTGCTGTTAAGTATCTTATATTTTTTAACTGCAGATCGGATTTATAAGTATTTTGTTCAGCTTGATATTTCCAATAAAATGCTTATCACTGCTAAGGCAGCCTTAAAGCAATCTGAAGATCGATTTCACAAATTATTCGATAGTACTGGTGACGATATATTTGTAACTGATACAAATGAAAACATTGTAGAAGTAAATCAGGCCAGTTGTACTACTTTGGGTTATACCCGAGAAGAATTACTCAATATGAAAATGAGTGACATAAAATCAGCAAAGTTTGTGAATTATGTTGTCGAGAATAGAAAAAAAATATTTGAACAAGGAATTTACACCTTCGAATCTGAACATGTTGCAAAGGATGGGAAAATAATATTTATTGAGGCCACATCAAGGGTTTTGGAGTATAATGATGAAAAACTAATATTAAGTGTGGCACGTAATGTTGGCGATCGTAAAGAAACTGAAAGGGAAATTTTAAGTACGGTTATTAGAACAGAAGAAAGAGAACGTGAGCGTTTTGCCAAGGATATGCATGATAGCGTAGGGCCATTGCTGTCAACCATTAAACTCTACGTAAACGAACTCAAATCTCCAATTTTACGCGATGATGAAAGAATTGATTTTGTTCATCAAACCAATGAAATAATTGATGAGTCCATCACTTCAATTCGTACCATTTCAAATAATTTAATGCCCCGGGTTATCCATCAATATGGTTTAATCAAAGCCCTTGAATCATTTTGTGAAAAAGTAAATAAAACAAATGCGATTATCATCGATTTAAAGAAGGTTAATATACCTGTAAGATTGGATCAAAACCTTGAACTTATTTTATTTAGGGTGATTACCGAGCTTATCAACAATACCATCAAACATGCAAATGCTAAAAGCATAAAAATTGAGCTCGAAAAAAATGCGAATAAGTTGTTTATGAGTTTTACTGATGACGGAATAGGTTTTGATATTAATGAGATCATGAAATCTGACTATAAAGGCATGGGATTAAAAAATATTATCAGTAGAATAAAATCAATTAATGGCGATTATAGTTTTATCAGTTTTCCTGATAATGGATTTAATATAAAGGTGAATATAGATTTATAGCTTATGAATGAAACCGTAAAAGTATTGGTGGTTGATGATCATGAAATTTTCCGAAATGGATTAAAAATGGTCTTGGGTAAATTAAAGTATACTAAAGTAATAGCAGAAGCATCCAACGGTTCTGATTTTTTAGATCTTTTAAAAGATCACCAGGCTGACATTATTTTGATGGACATCGAAATGCCCATAATGAATGGGATTGATGCTACAATCAATGCCTTAAAATTAAATCCCGAATTGAAGATTATTGCACTCACCATGTTCAACGAAGCCGAGTACATCCAAAGTATGATTGATGCTGGTGTTAGAGGATTTCTGATGAAAAACATCAATAAAGAAACCCTCGATAAGGCCATTCAAACTGTTTTGAATGGAGGGAATTATTATTCGGAAGAATTGTTTGATTTCTTTACCAAACAAGTTTCCAAACAAGAAAAGCCAAAGATAGATGAGGTTAAGCTTACCCGACGTGAAAAAGAGATTTTGCAACTGGTTTGTGAAGGGCTTAGTAATAAGGAGATTGCAGATATCCTGTTTGTGAGCGAACGCACAATTGTTGGGCATAAATCAAATCTTTTAGCAAAAATGGGTTGCAAAAACACCATCAGTTTAATGTCTTATGCCATTAAAAATAAATTGGTTGTGATTTAATTTTCTTAGTTTATCTATAAGTCAATATACATTTTGTAATTCCTAGGTGTATTGCATATAGGAATATCGTTTGGATTCTAATAATTTTATCCTTTTAATGCACCCTATGGATGTTAATTGGAAACGTGCTTTTATTAGTATTCTGAAACCAGGAGCAAATATTCATACGAATTCAATTTTATTTTTAACCGATTCTTGAAATTGAAGAATCTTTTCAAAATAAAGTAATTGGAACAGGTTTGGGTTTGTCTATATCAAAAGAAATTGTTGCTTTACTGGGAAGGAAGATATAGGTAGAATCTGATCACAGCCAAGGATCAACCTTATACTTTACTGCAAAAATTTATTCATTTAAGCAAGGTCTTTACCCGATTTGTTTTGTTCCAAAACTTGCTCAGATACCAGAAATATAGCTGGTTTTTTAGAGACTGGGTTTGTTTCGGTAATTACCACCGTATTGTAAACCTCTTCAATGTTTTTATAGGTTAATACTTTTTCAGGCAATCCTTGGGTGTGGATTTTTCCATGACTGAGCATAATTAAATAATCACAATATTCGCCTGCCAGGTTTAAATCATGGATGTTCATTAAAACCGTTAATCCAAGTTGTTTGTTTAACCTTTGAATTAAATTTAACACCTGAACCTGATGCGAAATGTCAAGTTGTGAGGTTGGTTCATCAAGCAGAAGTAAATCTGGTTCTTGTGCCAGGGCTCTAGCGATATTTGCAAGTTGTTGTTCTCCTCCACTCATTTCAGTCATCATTTTGCCTCGCAAGCGCTCAACGTTTGTTAGTTTCATGTATTTGTTAACAACCTCAATATCCTTTTTAGTTTCAAAAAATTGTAACCTGCCTTGATAAGGAATTCTTCCCAAGAGTACATAATCTTCAACTTTCAGATCAACAGTTTCAAAGTTTTGACTAACTACGGCAATTTTCTGAGCACGCTCTTTAAACCTAAGTTTTTTAATGTCTTGATTGTTTATATTTATGCTTCCGCTAAATGGCTCGAGTTCACCAGATATTCCTCTAAATAAAGTTGTCTTTCCCGAACCATTGGGGCCTATAACTCCGGCAAAACTACCTTGCGAAACAAGTATGTTTATTTCATTGATTCTAAATTTTGAATCATAGCCACAACTGAAATTCTTTATATCTAGCAGGTCTTTCTTCATCTTTTTAAGTAATAATATTTTTAGAAGACCGACTTAAAACAAATACAAAAATACTTCCTCCCAAGATACCTGTGATAACACCAATGGGCAGTTCATTCGGTGAAATAATAACCCGGGCAAGGGCATCACTTAATATGATAAAAATACTTCCGCCAAGAAAGGAAGATAAGATCAGGATTCTGTAGTCTGATCCTACCAAAAGACGCATCAAATGTGGGATGATCAATCCGACGAAACCAATTATTCCTGCCACAGCAACGCTGACTCCAGCCAAAAGGGATGCGATAATAAATAAAGTTTTAATGGCTGTATCTGTATTAATTCCTAGATGTTTGGCTTTTTCCTCACCCAATCTTAAGGCATTTAAGGGTTGAACGAAAAAGTAAACCGCAAACAATCCTAAAATGGAAATGATCAAGTTAAGGTTTACTAAAAGTGAATTGGGCTCATCTAACGAACCCATAATCCAGAAAATGATTCCGTGAAGGTTTTCTGTAGAGCTAACAGCCATCAACAACATCATTGCTGAAGAGGAAATGAAACTAATCATCAGACCGATCAGTAGCATGTTTTGGATTTTAATTTTACCTTGCTTAATGGCAAGGGTATAAACCAAAATCATGCTCAATAAGGCTCCTCCAAAACCAGCAAGAGGCAGCATAATAATTCCCAAACTCAGGTGTAAACCAAATGCAAAAACGAATGCAATTCCCAGCGAAGCTCCTCCTGATATTCCCAAAGTATAAGGCTCAACCAAAGGATTTCGATAAATGGCTTGTAAAATTACACCTGAAATACTAAGTGCTCCACCCACGGCAATTCCCAGAATAATACGTGGTAATCTAATGTCGTGGATGATGGTGTATTCAATACTTTCTTCCCCTTTTAATAGAATGTTCCAAACCTCAATGAATGAAAGATTTAATTCACCCGTTGTCAGAGCAATTCCAATAGAAAGCATTAAGGCGAACAAAAGCAAGCCAATAATGATAACCCATTTAATATATTTTTTGTCTATGCCCATAAAAGACTGATGAACTTAATTTATATTATTCATTAAATCAATCATCTGCTCAAGCGTTTTGATGAAAGTTTGAGGCGTTGGTTCACAAGCCAAATCTGGATTTATGATGTAGATTCTGTTGTTTTTTACAGCCCTTAAGGATTTGTAATTATTCCAATTCTCTTTTTCCTCCATTCCCAAACTACCCATGATGACTAAAAAAATTACTTCTGGATTTTTAAGTATAATGTGTTCTCGACTCACCGCACCGTGGTTTAAGTTTGATGCAATATTTTCACCCCCAATAAAAGTAATATAATCGTCTAAAAACGTATTAGGGATGACACCCCACAATGGTTTTGCTCCAATTTGCATAAACATTTTAAGCGGATGGTTTGTTTGCTTTATGTTTGACTTTAAGTAAGCGAGTTTAGTCTGCTGCTGATCAATAAATTCAGTAGCTTGTTTTTTTACCCCCAACAGGCTTCCTAGCTCAATAAATTGCTCACAAATATTTTCAAATGATGTGGGGATATCGAAATATTCAATTCGAATGCCTATACTTTTTAATTTTTCAATGGTTTCAATTTTTGTGAGTGGGCTTACCAGCACCAAATCCGGATTCAAACTGATGACCTTTTCTAAGTTCACGCTAACAGAACTTGCAACTTCAGGAATGTGATCAGCAATGGCCTGACTGCAGTAATTTGTGCAACCTACCAATTTGCTCTGCTGATCGAGGGCATAAATATTTCTGGTAATTGAAGGAACCAATGAGATGATCCGTTCTGTTTTTTGGGCCCAAGTAGATAACATTAAAAAGCTCAATACGAGGGTCAATAAGTTTTTTTTGATGTAAAAGTTTTTCATAACAATGAATTAATAACGCAATTCCCGGCATATAAAATCATATGATAAATCCTATCCTATGATCTTTAATATAAATTTTGGCAGGTCTTCTGGCTTACCCAGTTTCGGCAGCCTTCCCATTCCGTAAATACAGAACAGTGGCAAGCGGTTACCGAACTTTTAAGCGGGCTCACAGCTGCGGGAACAGCTTCCGATTTTAACGGAATTCCCATATTAAGGTATTCTCTGTACAGAGAATTACCACCATTTGCAAATGTATTGCCAATGTTTTTAAAATACAAATATCATAAGATATTAGATCGTGATAAAAATCATTTCATGCACTCATATTATCATTTGATACACTCTGAGGAAAATTAGAGCTGGAGCGCATCTATTTTTGCCCATAAATAAATAATGAAAAATATTAGATAATGACTGGAAAATTAACTTCTCTTATTGCAATGTCTTTAACCCTATTTCTATTTGGATGTGGTGGAGTAAATGAAGAACAAAAACTTACACATGCAAAATATGTAAAAGTTGAAAAAGTATCAAATCAACATTTTAATGACAAGATGGTTTTTAATGGGGTAATCAAAGAAAAAAGCCTCAACTCGATTTCTTTTAGGATAGGAGGGCCGTTGAAGAAGTTCTTGGTAAATCAGGGTGATTATGTAAAAAAGGGTGATTTAATTGCCAAAATTGATAAGCGTGATTATCAATTACAAGTTCAATCAACCAAGGCACAATATGAACAAGTAAGTGGTGAATATGAGAGGTATAAGGCCTTGTTTAGTAAGAACAAAATACCAGCAAATACCTATGAAAAGATAGAATCGGGGTATTTGTTGGCAAAAACAGCTTACGAAAATGCAGTTAATCAATTGAATGATTCAGAATTAAGAGCGCCTTTCTCTGGATATATTCATGAGAAATTTGTTGAAAATTTCCAAACCATTGGACCAGGCCAAGCAGTTGTTTCAATAGTTGATTTGTCAAAACTCGAAATTGTTATTTCTATTCCAGAAAATCAGCTATCCAAGATTAAAAATTCAACAAGTAACTTTTTGAGTGTCAAAAATGCAAATATTTCAGAGCTTCCGGTATCAATTCTAAGTATAGGCGAAAAAGCTAAAAATGATGGATTGTTTGAAATGAGATTTGAATTAGATAATCAAAAAAGCCTGAAAGTCTTCCCTGGTATGTCAGCTGAAATAAGTATGCTTTGCAGTGCACATGAAAGAGCCATTGATGTTCCAATTTCGGCAGTTTTTTACAATGAAAGCAAAACATGGGTTTGGGTCTTAAATAATGAAACCAAACAAATTAAAAAGCGTGAGGTGCAAATAAAAAACATTCATTCGGGTGGAAGAGTTGAAGTTCTTTCCGGATTACAACCCAATGAAATTATTGTAACAGCAGGTGTTAATAGCTTGTTGGATAATCAATTGGTTGAGCCTCTAAAAACTAAATCATCAACCAATATTGGAGGATTGTTATAATGTTTGAAAAGTTAATGAATCAAAAAGCACTGATAACGGTAGTGTTGTTTGCCGTATTTTTTGGTGGCATTTATGCATATTTGAATATAGGTAAATTAGAGGATGCAGAAATTCCTCTTAAAACAGCCATGGTGGTTACTGTGTATCCCGGAGCAACTGCTCATGAGGTTGAATTGGAAGTAACGGATGTTCTTGAAAAAGCCATCCAGAAGCTTGAGAATATTAAAGATTTCACATCCGTTTCGGAACCCGGATTGTCAAAAATTACCGTCAACATTAAGACAACAGTCCGAACTCCTGAGTTGCCTCAGATTTGGGATCACTTGAGGAGAAAAGTTAATGATGTTAAAGGAAGTTTACCGAGTGGGGCTTACGAACCCATTGTAAATGATGATTTTGCAGATGTTTATGGGATTTTGTATGCCATCACTGCAGATGGATATTCCGATAAAGAATTACTAGATTATACGAAGTTTATTGAAAGAGAACTTCTATCTATTGAAGGGGTTAAGCGTTCTCAAATATTTGGCTCACAACAAGAAGCCATTGATGTTTCATTTTCAACCGACAAGCTTGCCAATTTAAACATCAATCCGATGCTTATTGCATTGGCAGTGCAGAATCAAAGTCAGATTGTAAATCCAGGCAAAATCCGTTTTGGTGAAGAATCAGTGAGGATTGGAATTGGGAATAAAATAAATTCTTTACATGAAATTGAAGATCTTTTAATACAAGTGCCTAATGGTGGAAGCTTTAGATTAGGCGATATTGCAAGCATCGAAAGATCGGTTATGGAGCCTAAAAGGCAGGGCTTGTATTTTAATGGTGAAAGAGCCTTGTCATTGGGTTTGTCAAACGAAAGCGGAATTAATGTTGTAAAGCTCGGAAAAACCATTGATGAAGCATTTTTGGTTCTGAAGAGAAAACTTCCGGCCGGCATTGAAATTCATAATATATATTCACAACCTGAAAGAGTGAAAGCAGCAGTTTCGAATTTTATGTGGAATTTGATCATGTCTGTAGGAATTGTAATCTTGGTGCTTTTATTTTCAATGGGTTATCGTTCTGGTTTGTTAATTTCAAGTGGGTTAGTATTTACCATTCTGGGAACATTTATTGTCATGTTGGCAATCGGTATGCCTCTTCATCGAGTCACTTTGGGTGCCATAATACTAGCTATGGGAATGCTGGTAGATAATGCCATTGTAGTGGCAGATGGTATTTTAGTTGACCTAAAAAAAGGTGTCGATAAAAAGATTGCTTTTTTGGGTACTGCAAAAAAAACTGCCATTCCTTTATTGGGTGCTACACTTGTTGCAATACTTGCTTTTTTGCCGCTATCACTTGCTCCTAATGCAGCAGGCGAATTTTTAAGTTCACTCTTTACAGTTCTTATTATTTCTCTCTTATTGAGCTGGATTTTTGCGATGATTCAAACCCCTTTCATGGCAAAATATTTCTATCGTAAAGAACGCCCAATAGGCGAACATCAGGAAACTTATAATAAAGGAATTTATAAAAAATTCAGGATTGGAATTAGATGGGCACTGAGACATAAATTTGCTTTCCTTACGGGAAGTGTTGTTGTTCTTTTCATTTCATTATATTCTTTTAGGTTTATCTCTTTCGATTTTATGCCCGGAATTGATTACGATCAGTTTGTAATTGAGTACAAATTACCTCAGGGCGCAGACATTGAGGCCATTGAAAATGATGTAAAAGAAATTCAGGAGTATGTATTGGAAATTGATGGGATTCGTTCGGTTACTGGTGCCATTGGAAGCCCTCCGGCACGTTATGCTTTGATGCGATATATGCCGCAAGGTGGACAGAATTATGGTGAACTTATTGTTGAAACAAATACAACCGACAGGGTTGATGAAATTATCCCGGATCTGCGTGAATATTTAGAGAAAAACTATCCAAATTCAGTGAGTAGAATTCATCGGTTTGGTGCCAGTTTTTCTGATTATGATATTGAAGTAGAAATTTCAGGGCCTGATCCATATGTGCTTAGAGAAATTGCGAATGAGGCCAAAATAATTTTTAGTAATGAAGAAAGTATTGTAGGAGTTACTGATAATTGGAAAAATCCAACAAAAAAACTAGTTCCTAATTATTCTGTTTTTAAAGCTCAAAAAATAGGATTAAGCAGAAGTGATTTGGCAAATTCGATACTGGTTGCAACAGATGGAATGCCGATAGGAGGAATGTATGAGGGAGATATCCAACTGCCAATCATTTTAAAAACAACTTCCAATATTGCTGATAATATGGATGGACTAAGATCGATTCCGGTTTGGGGGCAACAGAGCAGAAAAAGTACGCCTCTCGATCAAATTGTAGATGAGATTGATTTAAGATGGGAAGATGAAGCTGTACATCGATATAATGGAAAAAGGGCTCTGAAAGTTCAAGGAGAAGCCAAAGATGGTATTACTGCAGCAGAAGCACAGGCAAATATTGAAGATGAAATAAACAGACTCGAATTGCCCGAAGGTTATTCTTTACGTTGGGATGGTATGCAAGCAAAATCAAATGAAGCAAATGATGCTCTATTTAAATTCTTACCTCTGGCTTTGGGATTAATGCTCATCATCATTGTGGCAATATTTAATAATTTGAAACAAACATTAATCATTTTTATCGTGGTGCCTTTTGCTTTTGTTGGAATATCGCTCGGCTTTAACATTACAGGAGTATATTTTGATTTCCTCGCAATTATTGCTGCCTTAGGGCTGATCGGAATGATGATTAAAAATTCTGTGGTTTTATTAGATGAAATTAATCTAGGTATAAAAGCCGGAAAAACACGCTTAAATGCAACCATCGATGCTGCAATATCGCGAATGAGACCTGTTATGATGGCATCGCTTACCACCATTTTTGGGATGATGCCTTTATTAACAGATGCCATGTTTAAAGGCATGTCAATTACCATCATGTTCGGATTGTTGGTAGGTTCTGTGATCACATTAATGGTAGTGCCCGTATTGTATGCTACATTTTTCAAAATAGACGTAAGTGAATTAAGATTGGATAAGAATCATTAAAGATTTAATAATGAATAAATTGATTAAATATATAATGGCAGTTGGGTTTTATGCAGCTGCTGTGAATACGGCTTCAGCTCAAAACATTTTGACCCTTGAAGATTGTCGTCAGAAAGCGGTCGAATACAATAAAGAATTAATAAACGCAGCTTATTCGAAGGATGTGGCTATTGAAAATCAGAAGTCAGCAAGGACGGCTTACCTTCCTGGTTTTAAAGCAACGGCTTCCATAATGTATCGTCCCAATATGGATGACATATCGATGCCAGGTAATTTTTTACCAACAGCTGCTAATGCTGAATTGGCAGAACTTGGTGAATATACTGGTAACAGCAATGTATGGATGCCAGGGATGAATATCTCGCTTGGAAATTTAGCCCTGATAATGGGAGATTTTACCTTCGAGCAGGCAATTTATGCAGGCGGAAAAATAAAATATTTAAATGAGCAAGCGGATGCTGGAATTGAAATTTTTAAACATGCTTATGAGCTTAAATATGACGAAGTTATTGAACAAACAGATCAGGCATTTTGGAATTTGGTTTCGGCCAATGCCCAGGTCGAATTGTCTGAAAAATATATTGAAATGCTAACGGAGCTTGAATCTCAAATGTCCGAAATGCATCAGCTGGGTTTAAGCATGCTCAGTGAGAAGCTAAAAGTAACTGTTCAGAAAAATGAAGCCCAGCTAAATTTAGTAAAAGTAAAAAATGGACTCAGAATTGCACGAATGTATTTAAACCACCTAACCGGACAAAGATTAGACTTGGATTATGAAATTGATAATAAATTAAATAATGGTTCATTGGATTTGGTTAATTTTCATGAAGGAATTAACCAGGCTTTAGATCATCGTAAGGAACTTATGATTTTAAATGAGCAATTAAACATTTCAAAATACGATCAAAAAATTGCTCGTTCAGAATATTTGCCTCAAATTGGAGTGAGCGCTGGATATTCGACAATTTATATAAATAATATTTCTGAAAAAGTAAGTTTTAACCCTAGTTTAGCCGGACAAATTTTAGTCCCTTTATTTCAATGGGGACAGGGAAAACATAAACAAAATGCTGCAAAAATTAAGATAAAGCAGGCTGAAATTGAACTGGAAAATACAACTTCATTAATAAGTCTTGAAGTTCAAAAAGTAAAATCACAGCTTGAAGAAGCCTATGAAACTGCTGTCATATCTAACACAAATCTGAGCGAAGCAAAACTAAGCCTCGATGAAATACAATCCAGTTTTGAGGTGGGATTAAATACCATTACAGATGTTCTTAGTGCTCAGGCCAATTGGAAAAAGGCAAACATGCAGAATATTGTAGCTTTGGCTCAGTATGCGAGTTTGCAAACCAGCTGGAAAAAAGCTACAGGGCAAATCAAACACCCTGAATTATGAATGAATTTCCTACTTTTGTAAAAATGCATTAAATGGAAAAATACTGTGATATAAATAAGAGAAAGCATAAACTACTCTTTTTAAAGACTTACTCTCCATTGTCGGTCTTATTAAGAATTTTTTGGGCTACACTGGTTGCAGTTTTTGTGATAAGATTGATTGTCTTTGTTTTTGGCACAATAGAAGGAGTATCCGGTCCATCACTTTATCATTATATGATCATTATTATCAACTTCAATTTGATGAGTGAACTTTTGATAGTTATGGATAACATTCTTGAATATTTCTTACCCGTTCCTAAAAAACTGAGACTTAGAATGATTTTAAACCTGATTCTTAGTCTGGTATTAATGTACGGGATGTTCTCTGTTACCATTGCCATTACGAGATATTATACACCTGAAATGTACATTGAAGTGATTCGCCCAGCTCATTATATGGGGATCGTATTGGGTTTGGTTTTTGTTTCTTTCACTTCTAATTCTTTGGTCATTGTTCGCTTTATGAATAAATGGCGTGATGTTCAGCAACGAATGGATGATTTAGAACAAGAAAAACTTCAAATGAATTATAATGCCTTGCAGGATCAGTTGAATCCACATTTTCTTTTCAATAATTTAAGTGTTTTAAAAAGTTTAATCTTATACGATCATAAAACAGCTTTTAAATTTACTGAAGACTTTACTGACGTATATCGATATGTTTTGCAGAGTAAGGATAAAATGCTGATTCAGTTTACCGAAGAAATTGAGTTTATCGATTCATTTATTGGTCTACACAAAGAAAGATTAGGGGAGGGTTTGGTCGTTAAATTTTCGGTCGAGAAGGATTCGTTAAGCCGTGAAATTGCTCCCTTAACGCTACAATTGTTAATTGAGAATGCCATTAAGCATAATGTAACAAGTAAAGAAAATCCGCTTGAGATTATAATCAAAACTCAGGACGATTATTTGATTGTTGAAAATACCTTACAACTCAAGGAAGCTTCTTATTCAACCAATACGGGGCTTAAAAATTTATTAAAAAGATATGAGATTTTAACAGATAAGACAATCGTTATTGAGCAGGATGCCAATAGATTTATCGTAAAAATTCCATTGTTATAAGTTATGGGAGCATTGAAAATTATTATCGTTGAAGATGAAATTCATAATTATCGTTTACTGAAAGGGATGATTAAAGAATTAAGGCCTGATTGGGAAATTAGTGAGATTTTCGAGAGTGTTAAATCATCGGTAAAATGGCTTAAAGATAATAAGCCACCGGATTTAATATTTATGGATATTCAGCTTACAGATGGCATTTGCTTTTCGATATTTGAACAGGTTCAAATCGATAGTTTTGTGATTTTTACAACGGCATATAATGATTATGCCGTAAAAGCTTTTGATGTGAATAGCATCGATTATTTATTAAAACCCATCAAAAGGAGCAGTTTGGATAAGGCCATTCAAAAATTTGAAAAATTATATAAACAAACTCGAATTGAGTCCCAAAAACTAAATTATGATGAGTTAATGATGGCCATTAAAAATGAAACTTCAAAAAACTATCGAAAACGTTTTCTGGTTTCGGGAGCTAGTGCTTTATTTAAAATAAATGTTGATGAAATTGCTTATTTCTATACGGAGAACCGGGTTGCTTTTGCCGTTGACTTTAAAGGTAAAGAGCATGTTCTTGATCTGACGATGGAGAAACTTGAAGAACAACTCAATCCCGAAATATTTTTTAGAGCCAATAGGAGTGTAATTCTTAATAGTGAATCTGTAAATAAAATCGAGGCTTATTTTGGGGGTAAATTAATTGTAAAATTAGTCAATCCTTTCTCAGAGCCTGTTACCATAAGCCGATTAAAAGTCACAGAGTTTAAAAAGTGGCTCGATAATTAATTTATAAATAATGAAATTTTAATAATATTTGTTGAATTAAATATAATTATACTATCTTTGCTACTGGAAAACGAAAATAGTCGGTAAATATGGAATTGTCAAAAGATGAAATTGTAAGAACAGGAATTCTACTTAAAGCACAGAATTTATTTCAGCAATTTGGTTTGCGAAAAACAACCATGGATGAAATAGCAGCGGCATGCGGTAAGGCAAAAAGTACGCTTTATCATTATTTTAAAAGTAAAGATGAAGTTTTTGATGGTGTTATTCATATGGAGCTTAAGAGCTTGCGAGCGCTTGTAAAAGTGAAAGTTGATGAGAAAAAGGACATGACAGATAAGTTGTCTACCTATTTTATAGAATTTCATAAAGAAGTGTTAAATAAAGCTAATATTTACAAAGTAGTAAAACAAGAATTTATAAATGAGCTTGTAGCACATTCGTATTTTAATGTATTGATAGAGTTTGAGAAATCATATATTGTTAGAATTATTGAGGATAGCTACGATTCAGGAGAGTTTAAGAAATTTGAGAGAGAAGAAATTCCATGGTTTTCGGAGGTGCTTATAGCTGCTTTTATGGGAATAGTGCGTTATTCATTAGAAAATGATCAGGGATTAGATCAAGAAAGATTGGAACGAACCGTAGATTTTATTATTCCGGGATTATTTTCTTAAATTTTTTTAAATAAAAATCGACTAAAAAACTAAATAAGTATTATAGGTTAATAATAAAAAATGAAAAAGACAAGATTAATTTTAGGTTTGGTAGTGAGTATGATGCTGATAAGCTGCCATGCAGATAAAACTTCAGAAAAGTTTGTTTCGCACAACGATAAAGCGAAAAAAGTAACAACAATGGTGGTTGAGGAGGAAAGTTTGAGTAACGAACTTTCCTACAGTGGGATCATTACGCCCATTACCACAACACCTCTTAGTTTTCAATTACCCGGTTCATTGTACAAAATTTATGTAGATGAAGGAGATCAGGTAAAAAAAGACCAGCTGATCGCTGTTCAGGACAAAGCTTCTTATAAGAGTGCTTTTGAAGCTGCAAATGCCATGAAGAAGCAAGCAGAGGATGCTTACCATCGATTGAAATCGGTATATGACAAAGGTAGTTTGCCCGAAATTAAATGGGAGAAAATTAAATCTCAGCTTGAGCAGGCGAAATCCGCTGCAGAAATTGCCCGAAAAAATTTAATCAATTGTGAAATTAAAGCACCTGCTGATGGTGTGATTGGTTCAAGAAATGCGGAAGTTGGTAGTACTGTTATTCCTGGTAATCCGGTGTTTAGGTTGATCGAGATTAGAGATGTATTTGTAAGGGTATCAGTTCCTGAAAATGAAGTGAATAAAATTAAAATTGGACAAAAAGCAAATATATCGGTTCCTGCCATTGGCAGTCATCTTTATTCAGGTGTAGTTGAAAAGGTTGGCGTAATGGCAAACCCCATTTCAAAAACTTACGACATCAAAATTCGGGTAAACAACAAAAAAACTAAGTTAAAACCCGGAATGGTTTGTAATGCCGATGTAATTGTGGAAAGCAATGAAGGAGAGATTTTGATTCCATTCCAGGCCGTCATAAAAAACGGGGATGATCTAAACTATGTATTCCTTGTCAATAAAAAGAAAAATGTGGTAGAGAAGAAAATGGTTAAAGTGGGTGGATTGATGAATAATAAAATCCAAATTATTTCAGGTGTTGAATTTGGAGACGTTTTGGTTGTTGAAGGGCAACATAAATTGTTGGATAATAATAAGGTGATCTTCTAGAAACACATTCATTTTGGGATACTAAAAATAAGATTAAACGAAGATGAAAAAAGCAAATATTATAGAAGCTGCAATGAAATACAAACAAATTATTATTGCATTTGTAGTTGTGATGATGGTTTTAGGTGTTTTAGGTTTGATGAATATGCCACGTAATGAATTTCCTGAATTTACCATCAGGCAAGGAGTTATTGTAGGTGTTTACCCGGGAGCCTCATCATTGGAAGTAGAAGAACAGTTATCGACGGTGGTTGAAAATTACATTTTTGGATATGAAGAAGTAAATAAACAAAAGACCTATTCGCAGTCGAAAGAAGGGATGATGATCCTTTTTGTAGAATTGAATGATAATGTACATAATGCCGATCAGTTTTGGTCAAAATTGCGCCATGGTTTGGATGAGCTCAAAATGCAGCTTCCTACAGGAGTTCTTGCTTTGATCGGGAACAATGATTTTGGGGATACTTCCGCATTTTTAATTACCCTTTCTTCCGAAAACAAAACTTACAGAGAGCTGGAAGACATCTGCCAGGATCTGGAAGCCGACATTCGTAGGGTAAATTCAGTTTCAAAAATTAAACGATACGGTGCTCAAAAAGAAAATATTTATGTGTACATCAATCAGGAAAAACTGAATGAGTACAAAATCAGGCCAGGTGCTTTGTTTGGCTTATTTAAGCTTCAGGAATCTCTGAATTATGCAGGTGAGCTTGACAATGGCGAACTGGTGCTTCCTGTTCACCTTCCCGCCCGCTTTGATTCAGAAGAAGCATTGGGGCAGCAAATTATTTATTCGGATCCTCAGGGGAATATCATCCGATTAAAAGATGTAGCCCGCATTGAGCGTAAATACGAAAAACCCAGTAAATACATTCGCAACAATGGTAATAATTCTTTACTGTTATCGCTCGAAATGCAAAATGGGAATAATATTGTTCAATTCGGGGAAGAGGTTGAAGCTACCCTGGATCGATTCAGTGAGAAAATATCCGATGAGGTTGAGATTAATGTTATTTCAAGTCTTCCGGAAGCGGTAGATGCTTCGATCTCACATTTTATGGTTGAGTTTTTAATTGCCATTATTGCAGTTATTGCTGTAACCATGATCTTATTGCCCTTCAGGGTTTCTTCTGTAGCGGCCATTACCATCCCGATTTCGATTTTGATAACCATTGGAATTATGCAGCTGGTTGGTATTCAGCTTGATATTGTAAGCTTGGCAGGCTTGATTGTCGTATTGGGAATGGTGGTTGACAATGCCATCGTGGTGATCGATAATCATATTGAAAAACTGGATCATGGTGAAACACCCTGGAATGCAGCATGGAAAGCCGCTTCAGAACTTTTTATTCCGGTATTATCGGCAACTGCCGCTATCATCGCAGCTTTTTTCCCCATGATGCTTTTCCTTAAAGGAATGGCCAGCGATTTTGTAGGAGCATTTCCTGTGACCATCGGCATCGCACTCGTTATTTCAATGTTTATTGCAGTGCTTTTGGTGCCATATATGTGTTTTGTTTTTATCAAAAAAGGTCTGGTTAAAAAAGAAAATAAAGAGTCAGAAAATAAAGGCTTTCTGAACCGCATTCAAAATTCTTATGATAAAGTACTGGAAATGACATTTCAATACCCTAAGACTACCATTTCTGTAGGGATTGCATCGGTCGTCATTGCATTTATAATTTTTTCAAATACAGATCAGCAATTGTTCCCTACCTTCGATAGAAAGCAATTTGCGGTTGAAGTTTCACTACCGGAAGGATCAGCACTGTCGCAAACTGAAAAGATCATTGATAGCCTTGAAAGGGTTTTGCTTAAAGATCAGAGAATTACAAATGTAGCCAGTTTCGTTGGAAACGGATCACCTCGGTTTCATACCCTTTATGCACCGCATATGCCAGCCATAAATTATGGACAAATTTTGGTGAGTACCATTTCAAATGAGGCCACTGTAGAGTTGTTGGATGAGTATTCAGTGCTTTATGAAGGTTCATTTCCAAATGCAAATGTTAAATGGAAACAGTTGGCATTAGAAGCTTTTGATGCTCCCATTGAGGTTCGGATTTCAACCAATAATTTGGATGATTTGGAAGAAACGGCCAAACGGGTTTCTGAAATTTTAAGGAGGCATGAAAAAATAACCTGGGTAAGAGATGACTGGCTGGAAAAACGGGAAGGTATTTCTGTTGAGCTTGATACCCATAAGTCAAACCAATTGGGCTATGCAAAATCATTGGTTGCTTCTTCCTTGATGATTGCCATGGATGGCTTACCCTTAACCACCATATGGGAAGGTGATTATCCGGTTAAAGTGCTGCTTTCAAAAGAAGAACTTGCAAAAGATGAAATCGATGATTTGCGAGATCAGTATGTGACCTCACCTTTAACGATGGAATCATTACCACTTCGTTCAATTGCTGAATTAAAACCCGAATGGACTGAAGGAAATATCGTGAGAAGAAATGGGGTGCGTACCATGACGGTTTATGCTGATATTGAACGTAATGTGATTTATGGAAATGTATTCACAGAAATAAAACCTTTAATCGACGAATTGGATTTACCTCAGGGCACCATTGTCGAGTATGGTGGTGAAAATGAAGGTATGATTGAAAATTTTATTCCTTTGGGGTATTCTTTAGGAGTAAGTGTTTTACTCATTTTCTTTATTCTAATGTTGCAGTTTAAAACCATGCGTAGGTCTCTGCTCATTATGTCGACCATGTTACTTAGCTTATTAGGTGCGGTTCTGGGCTTAAATATCATTGGGTATCCCTTTGGGCTAACCTCTTTTATTGGACTGATTGGATTAATGGGAATAACCGTCCGAAACGGAATTATTTTAATCGATTATGCCATGCATTTGGTAGTGAAGCAAAAAATGAATTACAAAGAGGCTGCATTGGCTGCAGGTAAGCGAAGAATGCGTCCAATTTTCTTAACCTCCATGGCTGCTGCTATGGGTGTTGTACCTATGATTATTAGCAACTCTTCACTATGGGGACCACTTGGAACCGTTATTTGTTTCGGTCTCATTTTTGGGATGATACTTACCTTATTGGTTCTACCTGTACTTTACTGGAAAACAACCGGAAAAGAAAAGACAGAAGATGTTCAAACGATTGCTTAACTACATAAACCTAAGAAAAATGAATAGAAATATTATATATGTAATTTTATTGAGTGTATTACCTGTTTCTTTGATGGCCCAAAGCTTATCTCTAGATTCATGTAAAATTTATGCACTTGAAAATAATAAAAGGCTGAAGGAAGCTCAGATGCAATTAGAGGCTTCTGAGCAGGTGAAGAAGGAAGTTTATACAAAATTTTTTCCCAAGGTAGATGCCAGTGCAATGGCGGTTAAGCTCAACAATAATTTGATTGAGGCAAATCTTGGTGAGATGAATTTACCGGTTTATGATGGCAATCCTGCCAATTTGCAAACTGCGACTCAATTTGCATATTTCCCGGGAATGGCTTTAGAACTTTTGGATTATGTAAATATGGCAAATGTAACTGCGGCACAGCCTATTTATTTAGGTGGAAGAATCAGAAATGGTTATAAACTGGCTTCTCTTGGAGTTATGTTTAGTGAGGATAAAATGAATTTAACAAAAGATGAAGTTCTCCTAAAGACTGAAGATTTTTATTGGACCATTGTTGCGTTGCAGGAAAAACAGAAGACCCTTTTTAGTTATGAATCCTTGATAAATAACTTAAAAAAAGATGTGAGTAATGCCTATGATGCAGGACTTATTGAAAAGAGTGATTTGCTAAAAGTTGAAATTGAATTAAGCAAGGTTGCTGCAAATAAGTTGAAACTAGAGAATGGAATAAGCTTGTTAAAAATGAGTCTCTGCCAACATATTGGGATTCACTATACTGAAAATTTCAATATAGAGGATAACGTAATAAATATTACAAATCCCGTTCAGCTAAAACAAGATGCCAACGAAGCCTTGTTAAATAGAAATGAGTTTAAAATGTTGAACAAAGCAGTTGATGCTGAAAAGCTTCAGCAAAAGATAGCAACAGGCGAATACAAACCTAAAATTGCTGCAGGAGTGCAAGCTCTCTATTTGGATATGGCTGATCAGGACAATGCTTACGCAGTTGCTTTTGCAACTTTATCAGTTCCAATTTCCGGATGGTGGGGTGGTTCTCATAAGATACAAGAGCATAAGATTAAAGTGAATATTGCTCAAAATAATTTAGAAGAGAAATCAGAACTTTTATTATTGCAAATTGATAAATCATATCGTGATTTAAATGAAAGTTATATGCAGATTTTTGTTGCAGAGGTTGCCAATGAACAAGCCAGAGAGCATTCAAAAATTGTAAAAGATAATTATGATGCAGGTATTATTGGTACCTCAGATTTACTGGAGGCGGAAGCCATGCTGCAAAAATCACAAGATGAACTGGTAGATGCCAAAACCAATTTTAAAATTAAAAAGGCTTATTATTTGCAGGCAATTGCACAAAAATAATTTAGTCCATTCGCAGATGCATTATTTGATTCAGCTTTCAGGTCACTTTAAGCACAAATTAATTCATTTCACGTATAATTATATTAAAGCAAATGAGGATAAAAGTAATTTTATCTAATAGAAATAATGAGATAAAGTAGTTCAAAGTTTTTTGATAAAATAAATATTTAAATTAATTTTGACCACGTGGTTAAACCCTGTGGTTTAATTCCATGATTGTCACTTTATATTGAGCAACTTATAGTAAAAAATTATCTAAAAAACAGAACTGGTGATGGTCAAAAGAAAAAAAGTTGCAATTTTGATGATTATTTCAAGCAAAAGAAAATGAAAAATAAATTATGGATTAAGGTAAAGTCTGCTGCTTATAATGCACTCATTCCCTTTATAAATATCATTAAAAAAACAGGTATTACTCCTAATGTAATTACCACCATTGGCCTTTTAATCACGGTTTTTTCTGCGGTAGTTTTAATCATTGGTGCAGAAATTGGGGAGCGTGGCGATTATCGTTACATTGGCTGGTTCGGAGTCGTGGTTTTATTTGCAGGCGTATTTGATATGCTTGATGGTCAGCTTGCCAGAATCACAAATAAGGTTTCGGTTTTCGGAAAGTTGTATGATTCTGTGATCGATAGATACAGCGAAATGATCATGTTTTTGGGCATTTGCTATTATTTGGTTTCTCATGATTATTTTTTAAGCTCATTGTTTGCTTTTATTGCCATGATAGGTTCGATTACCGTGAGTTACATTCGGGCAAGGGCAGAATCTTTAGGCGTCGATTGTAAAGTAGGATTAATGCAAAGGCCCGAAAGGGTCTTAACCATAGGGTTTTCAGCCATTGCTTATGGGGTGATAACCTATTATGTTGGAGATTTTAAAATTATCGTGGATTGGTTGCCTTTCCCTTTCATTGAAAATATTTCGATTTTCACCATACCAATTTTTGTTTTGGCTGTTCTTACAAATTATACTGCCATTCAAAGATTAAATCATTGTCGTAACAAAATGTAAATAACATAAAATTTTATTAAAATGAATTCAAATCAAAGTGTTAAAAAACCAGAAGGTAAATTAGGAGTCCTAATTCCTGGAATCGGTGCAGTTTCAACCACATTTATGGCAGGTGTATATGCTGTACAAAAAGGTATAGGTCAACCTATAGGATCAATTTCTCAAATGGGTAGGATTAGACTCGGAAAGAGAACGGAAAACAGAAATCCCATGGTTAATGAGTTTGTTCCATTGGCACAATTAAATGATTTAGTTTTTGGTGGTTGGGATATTTTTACCGACACCGCTTATGAAGCAGCAATGAATGCTGGCGTATTAGAAAAAGATTTGCTTTTCTCTGTTAAGGATGAAATGTCTGCCATCAAGCCTATGCCTGCAGTTTTCGATACCGCATATTGTAAAAATATCAATGGCGAAAATGTTAAAAAAGCGGCAACAAAAATGGATCTAGCCCATGCTTTAATGGAAGATATTGCCAACTTTAAAAAGGTGAACGATTGCAGCCGATTGGTTATGATTTGGTGTGCTTCTACCGAAGTATATGTAGAAGAATCTGATGTTCATCACAGCATTGAAAGTTTTGAAAAAGGATTGTTAGAGAACGATGAGGCCATTGCTCCAAGTATGATTTATGCTTATGCTGCAATAAAATCTGGTGTTCCTTACATCAATGGAGCTCCAAACCTAACCAATGATATTCATGCAATTATTGAATTGGCAAATCAAATGAATGTTCCGATTGCGGGTAAAGATTTTAAAACAGGTCAAACCCTAATGAAAACCATTTTAGGTCCTGGTTTTAAAACTCGATTATTAGGTATTGATGGATGGTTCTCAACCAATATCCTCGGAAATAGAGATGGTGAAGTATTGGATAATGCACAGGCATTTAAAACTAAAGAAGTTTCGAAATTAAGTGTATTGGATAGTATTTTGGAACCCAATAAATATCCTCAATTATATAAGGATATGTATCACAAAGTGAGAATTAATTATTATCCACCAAAAGGTGATGATAAAGAAAGTTGGGACAATATCGACATCTTTGGATGGCTGGGTTATAAAATGCAAATCAAAGTAAACTTCCTTTGTAAAGATTCAATTCTTGCAGCACCTGTTGCGATGGATTTGGTATTGTTTATGGATTTGGCTCAGCGTGCCGGCATGAAAGGAATTCAAGAGTGGTTATCATTCTATTTTAAATCGCCACAAACAGCAGAAGGACTTGAGCCCATTCATGATATTTTCTTACAGAAAGTAAAATTCGAAAACAATTTACGTCATCTAATGGGAGAAGATTTAATCACTCATTTAGGCCTGGATTATTACGAAGAATAAATGAAGATTAATAAAATAATAGCATCAGGATTAGGTACCGGATATGCTCCGCTTGCACCGGGAACAGTAGGTTCATTGCTTGGGATAATATTGTTTTACGGTATCAATGGAGCCTTGATTGGTAATGATTTGAAGTTTATAACAATTCTTGTTCTTAATCTTTTTGCTATTATTTTAATTACACTCTTAGGTGTTTATTCTATTAAAAAAGTTCATAAAGAATGGTCGCATGATGCGTCTAAAATTGTAATTGATGAAATTGCAGGAGTTTGGATTGCTGCTTTTGCTTTGCCATTTCAATGGCAGTATTTTTTATATGCGTTCATTCTTTTTCGCTTCTTTGATATCGTAAAGCCATTCTTTATTAAAAGATTGGATCAGCTAAAAAGTAACTGGAGTGTGATGCTGGATGATATACTGGCAGGAGTTTATGCGAACCTACTACTACAGTCCTTACTATATTTTAACGTGATCTAGATGGGAAAAAAAATAAATGCAATCAAAACCTTTTTTAGATACAATATTGTGGCTGGGATTGCAACGGCAATTGATTTTACACTGTTGATATTTTTTACGGAAGTTGCTGGGTTTTGGTATTTATTGTCGACCATTATAGGGGCAATTGGTGGAGGAGTCACGGCTTTTATTCTCGAACGAAACTGGACCTTTAAAAGCAAGGATGGCAAGGTATCTGTACAAGCCATAAAATATTTCTTTATTTGGATTTCAAGTATCTTACTTAATGTAGCAGGTATGTATTTATTTGTTGATCTTATTGAAATTCAATACATCTATTCCAAAATAATTGTAGCAGTTATGGTAGGTGTAGGTTTTAATTTTGTTACACATAAATATTATATATTCAGATAATTACTAATGAAACTCGGACTTAAGCAATATTTGACGAACGGCTTAACGCTAATCATACTACTGTTTAGCCTTAGTGTTTCTGCACAGCAATCAACACGGGTTAGAGGAAAAGTGATTGATAAAAATACCAAAGAACCACTTCCATTTGTGAATGTTTCTTTTGTTGGAAAAAACATTGGAACCATAACGGATTATAATGGTTACTTTAGCGTCGAAACCCAATGGGCTTCCGGGCAGCTTCAGGCTTCTTTTATCGGTTACGAAAAACAAATACTTCCGATTAATTTGGGAGAAAATCAAGTTGTAAATTTTGAATTGCAATCAAATCAAATTCAACTGAAGGAATTTGAAGTGAAAGCCAAAAAAATTAGATATCGTAATAAAAGTAACCCAGCGGTTGATCTTATCCGAAAGGTTATTGAAAACAAGGATAAAAACCGAAAAGAAGCCCTCGATTTTTACGAATATGATAAGTATGAAAAAATTGAATTTGATCTGAACAACATCAGTGAAAAATTTAGAAACCGCAAGGCTTTTAAAAAGCTTCAGTTCATTTTTAATTATGTTGATACTGCCGAAATAAATGGTAAGCCATTTCTGCCGGTGTTTTTAAAAGAGTCGGCTTCAAAAGTTTATTATCGTAAAACGCCCAAGTCCGAAAAAGAATATGTTTCGGGAACCAAAATGATTGGATTTCATGAATATATCGACAATCAGGGAATAGAAACCCTGGTCGATTATTTATATCAGGATATTGATATTTATGAAAACAATGTGACCTTACTTACCAATCAATTTGTAAGCCCGCTTTCCCCCTTATCTCCTTCTATTTATAAATTTCATATCATTGATACGGTTTTAATCCGTAATCAAAGTTGTATTGAACTTGCCTTACAACCTCGTAATCGATTTGATTTTGCTTTCAGAGGCAAATTGTATATCACCAATGATGATCGTTATGCAGTGATAAAAGCAGATCTTAGAATTACTGATGACATTAATCTAAACTTTGTTAATGACCTCCAAATTATTCAGGAATTTGATTTTATTAACAATAAAAACTGGATGATTGTAGGGGATCAAATTGTAGTAGATTTTAATTTGGGAGAAAAGGGCGTTGGAATGTTTGGTAAAAAATCAAACCATTACGATAATTATCTGTTTGATGAGATGCGCAAGGATTCAATCTATAGGGGAGTTGAGAATAAAATTACTGAAGTTGGATATGAAGAGCGTACAGATCATTTTTGGGAAGAAAACAGAATTGAAGAATTGACCGAACAGGAAGAGAATATTTATGTGATGATGGACAGCGTTCAAAATGTTCCGGCATTCAAACGTACCATGGACCTGGTAATGTTATTGGTTGCCGGATATTGGAATTTTGGCGATATTGACATTGGGCCCGTGAATACTTTCTACAGCTTTAACGATGTTGAAGGTTTTAGGCTTAGAGTAGGAGGGAAGACCAGCGATAAGTTTAGTAAGCGACTGAGATTGGATGGTTACGTTTTGTATGGTTTTAAAAGTGATCAATTCAAGTATTCGGGAAGTGCTACCTGGTCGTTAAATAAGAGAGGGCTAAAATCAGGTCCAAAACATACTTTAACCGGAATGTATCAGGTTGAATCTAATTTTCCGGGAATGGAAGTTCAGTTTATCAATGAGGATAACTTTTTGTTATCATTTAAGAGAGGCTTGGCTGATAAAATTCTGTATTATAAAATGTATCGGCTCGAACATTATCGCGAATGGCGAAATGGGTTTTCAACCACCCTTAATTTTGAAAGAATTGTTCAGGAACCCGGAGGTGCATTGTCGTTTAATTATGGCAATCAGTCAATTACAGATATTACCTCAAGTGAGATTACCGCAAGAATTCGTTATGCTCCCAATGAGAAGTATTATCAGGGAATTGATTACCGAACTCCCATTATCACGAAATACCCAATTTTTCAGTTAAGCTATACCCAGGGTTTAAAAGGATTGTTTAGTGCTGATCATTCGTACAGTAAGTTTAAGCTGAATGTTTTTAAAAGGTTTCATATGGCTCCACTTGGGTTCACCAATTTTGAAGTGGAAGCTGGAAAAGTTTTCGGAAGTAATATCCCATTTCCTCTTTTATATATCCCAAGAGCCAATCAAACTTATTCTTATCAGCTTCGTTCGTACAACCTGATGAATTTCCTTGAGTTTATTAGTGATCAATACGTTTCAGTATATGCAGAACACCATTTTTATGGTTTCATCTTTAATAAAATTCCTTTGTTGAAAAGATTAAAATGGCGTGAGATTATCTCATTCAAAGGGGTTTATGGTGGTGTGACCGATAAAAATAATCCGGAAGTTACACCCGGATTGATGAATTTTCCTGTAAATGCCGATGGTTCAAAAAGTACTTACACCTTTAATAATGACCCTTATATTGAAGTAAGTGTGGGTGTTGGTAATATTTTTAAATTATTTAGGGTCGATTTTGTCAAGCGATTGACTTATCTGGAGAATCCCAATGTTTCTAGTTATGGAATTAGGGCTCGATTTAAGTTTGAATTTTAATAGATATTTATTGCAAATAAAAACGATATGAGACTATTGCAAAAAAAACTTTCACAGTATAATCGGCTTCAGGATGTGATTCAAAACGGACTTTATCCTTATTATAAAGTGATTGAGACTGGCCAAAATGCTGAAGTTATTATAAATGGAGCACCCAAGCTTATGTTTGGCTCGAATAGTTATTTAGGTTTGAATAGTCATCCCAAACTCATCGAAGCTTCAAAAGCAGCCATCGATAAATATGGTACAGGTTCTTCCGGATCACGTTTATTAAATGGTAATATGGAAATCCATGAAAAACTGGATGGCATGTTGGCTGAATTTGTAAATAAAGAAGCAGCCATTGTTTTTGGTACCGGTTTTCAGGTAAATATTGGAGTTATCTCGAGTGTTTTAGGGCGAAATGATTTTTTAATTATGGATGAAGATGATCATGCTTCCATATTTGAAGCCAGTCGTCTCACCTTTGCCAAAGTGCTTAAATATAAGCATAATGACATGGAATCTTTAGAGAAGATTTTAAAGAGAACCATACCCAATCAGGTTAAATTAATTGTGGTAGATGGTGTTTTTAGCATGGAAGGTGACATTGCTCAGTTGAATACCATCGTTGAATTGGCCGAAAAATATAATGCCTCAGTTATGGTTGACGATGCCCATGGTATAGGAGTTTTGGGTGACGGTGGAAGAGGAACGGTAAATCATTTTGGATTGGAAAGTCAGGTGGATTTAATTATGGGTACCTTTAGTAAATCTTTCGCATCTTTGGGAGGATTTGTGGCTGGTGATAAAACTACCATTGAGTTCATTAAACATAAAGCCCGATCTTTGGTATTTAGTGCTGGTACAACTCCGGCTTCTGCAGCAACTGTAATTGCAGCTATCGAAGTGTTGAAGCAAGAACCAGAACGATTGGAACGTTTGTGGGAGAATACAGTATATGCCCGTAATTTATTGACCGAAGAGGGTTTTGACATTGGAGATTCTTCTACACCGATCATTCCCATTAAGGTAGGATCAGATACAAAAGCTTATCAATATTTTGCATTAATGCTTGAAAAAGGAGTTTACATCAATTGTGTGGTTACACCAGCTGTTAAACCCAACGAAGCAATTCTTAGGTATTCGTTAATGGCGACCCATACCAAAGAAATGATTCATCAATCGGTAGATGCATTGATTCGTTGTCGTGAATTACTTAAACGATTATAATAAAGCTAATTATGACTGAATTAAAAATAAAAGAAGTCAAGACTAAATCAGAATTAAAGGAATTTATAAAATTTCCTGATAAATTATATAAAAATAATCCCTACCGGGTTACACCTCTTCATATGTTTGAAGAAGCGATTCTCAACCCTAAAAAGAATCCTGCTTTTGAGACTTGCGATGCGGTTTATTATTTGGCCTATCGCGGAAAGGAAATTGTGGGTCGGATTGCAGGTATCATCAATTGGAAATTTAATGAATTATGGAAGAAGAATTATGCACGCTTTTCATGGATTGATTTCATCGACGATTATGAAGTTTCTGCCTTATTGCTACGTAAAGTTGAAGAGTGGGCAAAATCTCATGATTTAACCGGCATACATGGGCCACTGGGATTTACCGATCTGGATATGGAAGGTATGCTCATTGATGGTTTTGATGAAGTGGGTACTCAGGCCGTTATTTACAATTATCCGTATTATAAAAACCACATGGAAAAATATGGGTACTATAAGGATACAGATTGGGTTCAATATGAAATTCAGGTTCCGGACGAAGTGCCTGATCGCTTAAAGAAATTTTCACGAATTATTAAGGCAAAATATGAATTACGATCCTTAAAATTTAATAAAGCCAAAGATGTGCTGCCGTGGGCAAAAAAAATGTTTGTCACTTTGAACGAATCATTCAGTGATTTATATGGTTTTGTGCCTTTAAGTGATAGACAGATCGAGTTTTATACCAAGCATTATTTTTCGGCCATCGATCCTAAATATTTAAGTTTTATCGTTGATAAAAATGAGGATGTTATTGGTTTTGGAATAACCATGATGTCCTTATCAAAAGCGCTGATAAAAGCTAAGGGTAAGTTGTTGCCTTTTGGCTTTATTCATGTACTAAAAGCTTTAAAATGGAATGATACGGTTGATATGTTTTTACAAGCTGTTAGACCTGATTATCAGAATAAAGGAGTGACCGCGATTATCTATTCAGAAACCATGCAATCATATATTGACAATGGAATAAAAACAGCCATTACAGGGGTGCAATTAGAAGATAATTTATCGGCTCAATTGCTTTTTGATAGTTACGAAAATAGGTTGCATTTGAAACGAAGATGTTTTATTAAGCTGATTTAAAATCGGATGAAAAAGGTACTTATCACCGGTGCAAGTGGGTTTGTGGGGAGTTTTCTGGTTCAGGAAGCATTAAATCAGGGGTTTGAAGTTTATGCCGGTATACGAACGACCAGTAAAAAGGATTTTTTGACGGATCCCAGGATTAATTTCATTGAGTTGGGCCTGTCGCGGAAAGAGATGATTGTGGAGAAATTGACTTATTATGAAAAAAAAATAGGTCGGTTTGATTTTGTGATTCACAATGCCGGAGTAACTAAATCTCATAAAAAGAATGACTTCGATCGGGTAAATTTTCAATACACAAAAAACATCATTGAGGCATTAATTGAGGCCAATTGTGTGCCTGATAAGTTTGTTTATATCAGCAGCCTTGCGGCTTATGGACCGGGAGATGAAAAAAATATGCAGCCCATTACTGAGCTTTCTGTTCCAAACCCGGTTTCTCTTTATGGAAAAAGTAAACTTAAAAGTGAAGAATTTATTTATGGTTTGAAGGATTTTCCTTACTTGATTTTTCGCCCGACAGGGGTTTATGGACCCAGAGAGAAGGATTATTTTTTAATGTATAAATCCATTAAGAATCACCTGGAAACCTATGTAGGTAGCTCGCAGCAGCAAATAACTTTTGTTTATGTGAAAGATTTGGCGAGCCTGATTATAAAATCTCTTAATTCTAACATCAGTGCAAAATCGTATTTCGTGACTGATGGGAATAGTTATACGGCCGAAGAGTTTTCTGAAATTGTAAAAAAGCATTTAAATGTAAATGCCATATCTATAGTTTTTCCTAAAACCCTCGTTAAGATTATTGCATATTGTCTCGAAAAACTCTTTGCAATATTTGGTAAGGTTCCAACTATAAATACCGAAAAATATAAAGAAATCAGTGCAAAAAACTGGTTGTGCAATTCAGAAAAGGTTTATCGGGATTTTAATACAAAACCTAACTATAATTTATACGCTGGATTAAAAGAAACCATTTCGTGGTACCAACAGAAAAATCTACTGTAATTTGATGAAGAACGTTTTAATCGTCTTGCTGCTGACACTTTGCATGCCTTTGCTGAGCCAAAGTAAAAAGGATAATTATCCCATTCCGCCCTCGAATGATGATTTATTGTTTTATATCCAGAGGAATCATAATAAAAATACCATTATTTATGATGCCAACTTTGATTCAAAAGGAAACCTGGTTGAAGAAATGCCCATCGATGTATACTGGATCAGGTATGAGGAAGAGGGGCAAAGGATGGAATTGAGAAGTATAGAAAAAATGCTGGCTTATGGAGTAAAATGTGAAAAAATTGCGGTTGAGGAGGGTAAGTTTAATGTTAAGTTGGTTGCCAAAAAGAAGAAAGAATTTCAACTCATTCAAAAGGCTCCTTATAAAGCCAAAATACTAACCCTGATAAATGATCAGCCATCGGTGCTGGAGCATATTTATATTTTTGCCGACAATTCGGGAATATGGCCTAAGGTAAAATATATTGAAGTATTTGGCAGAGATGCTAATACAGGTAGAGAGGTATATGAGAAAATTATAAACTGACAGATAGAAATCAATGACTCAATTTCAACGTTTTACTAAAAAAAATCTAATTGTCAATACACTTTTGATTTCCGTATTTGTGCTATGGACCCTGATTATTGGTACCATGCGTCAGGATCAGATCATCTTAATATTTTTGTATCTGGGATGTTTTTATGCACATGAAAAATCGAGAAAGTTTATCATCGGTTTTTCAATATTTATCGTGTATTGGATTATTTATGATTCGATGCGAGCGTTGCCAAACTACGAAGTATCCGCCGTAAATATCAAAGAACCTTACGAAATTGAAAAGGCCTTATTTGGGATTTCAATCAATGGAATTCTTTTAACACCCAACGAGTATTTTGCCCTTAATACCAGAGCATGGTTAGATGTGCTTTCCGGACTGTTCTATATTAACTGGGTTCCTATTCCTTTGGCTTTTGGGGTGTATTTGTTTTTAAAAGATAAAATTCTTTTTACCGAATTCTCATTGGTTTTCCTTTTTGTAAATCTTCTGGGTTTTATGATTTACTATTTATATCCGGCAGCACCACCTTGGTATGTTGATTTGTATGGTTTTGATCTGCAAATCGGAGTTCCGGGAAATAGGGCTGGTTTGGCCAGATTTGATGAAATTGTGGGAGCGCCTATTTTTCAAAGTATTTATAATAAAAATGCCAATGTTTTAGCTGCTATGCCTTCATTACACGCTACCTATCCATTAATTGTGCTTTACTATGGAATTAAAAAACGCTTGGGTTGGATAAATATCTTATTCGTAGTATTTATGTTAGGTATTTGGTTTTCTGCGGTTTACAGCAATCATCATTATTTTATCGATGTTTTAGTAGGGATTGCCCTGACAATAATTGCTTTTATAGTGTCTGCCTTTTTGTTAAAGAAACCTTTAGCTAAAAATGTGATTAACAGATTTGTGAAGTATATTTAGAAATCATTTTATATCTTTAACATACCAAATGTTTTATTAGTTAATAACAACAAACTGAAATTGATCAATTGTGCGATGGATTAAGTCAAAATTTATAATGACTAAATCAATATTGTTATTTAAATAAGCTAATAAAATCCTATAAATGAAAGAAACCCTAATTTTATTTCTTATTTTATAAGTTTATATTCAGGAGATTAACTTAATCTTTTAGGTTGATCTTATAAAATTGTTTTAGGGATGATTTCAAATTAACCATCTAGTATAAGTAATGAGGAATCTATATTTTATAATCATCATAATCTTTTTTGCTACATCGTGCAATAAAAAAGAAGAGGCTGTTTTTGTTAATACAGATGAAATCCCGACCCTTGAAGTAGAAGAAATAATTCCGTTGCCGGAAAAGGAGTGGACCTATCTGTTTTACAACGATGCCGATTTTAATGGATTTGATCCATTGGTTAGCTTTACAGGTTTGGTTTCATCCGATTCAGTTATTAACTATTTAGTTTTGAGAGATGCCTATGAATCTGGAGCAGCCTATTATCATATTAATGAAAATAATATAGCCGATGAATTACAATTGCTTGGAGAGGTAAACATGGGATCTGCGGTTACACTCAGGCGATTTATTGATTTTGCAAAAAAATATTTCCCTGCAAAAAGATACATCATCGCATTTTATGACCATGGTGGTGGATGGAAGGGAGCCTGTTGGGATGAAACTAATGAAAATGATAATCTAACCTTAAGTGAGATGAATACGGTCATATCTGAAAAAGGTGGGGTGGATTTGGTATTTCATACAGCACCCTGTTTAATGGGCTGTTTGGAAGCTACCTATCAAATGAGAAATTCTGTAAAATACTTTGTGGCAAGTGAGAATACAAGTTTATTTATATACTGGGATAAGATGTTAAATGATTTTGATTCTTACATAAAAACAAACCCATTTGTTGAATCTCGTATTCTTGCGGAAGAAGTTGTGAAAATGCACAAAGCCCATATTTCTGAAACAGATTATGGCGACAATCTTACCATGAGTGCCATCGATTTGTCGATGATTAATAATTTTGTTCTGTCATTTAATAAAGTGATAGATTATTACAGGAATCAGAATAATAAGTTTGTTGAGGTTTTAAATACAGGTGTACAAACCTATTCGAAGGATTATATTGATGTAAAAGATTTGTTAGAAAAACTTTATAAGTCTGAAACGGATTTAAATGCAAAACAATTATTGACTGAAGCCATACAGGATTTTGAAAATTGTATACTGCAAGAGTGCCATGGAGTGGCGGTGCCTGGTTCAAATGGATTGAATGTTTATTGTCCGGCAGAAATGAGTTTTCCTCAAATATACTTTCCTCCATATGGAACGGATTTAAACTTTAAAACTGATTGTGATTGGGATCTGTTGGTTAAACAATCAAAATAATTAAATAAGGAAGTTTTTCACAGGAGAACTATTTAGAGAGGAAGCTTAGATTTAATGGTTGTGATTCAAATTCTACAGCTGATTTAAAATCTGCAATTTCCCAAATGAAAAAAAAGAGAATAATAAATTCGGATACTTCGGAATATCGAATTTAAAATTTCCGCAATCATTGTATTTGATACTTTTAAAGTATTTGAGAAAAGAAGACTGAATAAAATTTAATCTACATAATTCTAAAAATCCCATAGATAAAATAAGTCCATTTGTATAGTCAATCACCCAAAACTTCTATTCCTCTTTTTTAGGGTTGCATATAATTTCATCTTTGAACTGTTAATTTAAAATATTCAATAAATGAAATTATATCTCATACTTATAAGCTTATTATTTGCACAACTTTCCTTTGGGCAAGATGTTTCAAATAATCCAACGTCCAAAATATGGTCTTTAGAAGATTGTATTACCTATGCGCTGGAAAATAATATCACTGTAAAAGATGCTGCGCTGAATACAAGTATTGCAGAAGTAGCTTATGATAAAGCAAAATCTTCTAAACTGCCTAACTTAACTGGAAGTGCATCTCAAAGTTTTTCTAACGGAAATTCCATAGATCCCATTACAAGTGATTTTGTGCCAGATCAAATCCATAGCAGCAATGTGGGCATTAATAGTTCAATGGTTTTATTTCAGGGAAACCAGGTTAGTAATCGTATTAAACAAAGTAAAATATTCTTAGAACAAAGTATTTTTCAAGAAGAAGTAGAGAAAAACAATATTGTTTTAAAACTTCTAGAAACCTACTTGCAAACTTTATTTAGCAAGGAAAGTATTGCTATAGCGGAAAACAATTTATCAGCTTCGGAGAAAGAAGTTTTAAGGGCTAAGGAGCGTTTAGATGCTGAAACCATAGCATTAAGTGATTATACCGAAGCACAAAGTCAAGCGGCTACCAATAGGTATAATGTAATAGCTGCAAAAAACAATTACCAGCAATACATTATTACCTTAAAACAGCTATTGGAATTATCAACAATGGAGGATTTAGAGATAGAAACTGTTGATGATAACAAAGCTTTGATTAATCTTCAGCTTAACAAAATTGAAGTCTATAGGAAAGCTTTAAGCATTTTGCCAGAAATTCAGGCTAGTACTTTAAATATTATGGCAAACCAAAAGGAATTAGAGATTGCAAAAGGTGGTTTTTTGCCAACCGTATCCTTAACTGGAAGCTTAGGTTCAGGATATACAAGTGTTGATGACAATACTTTTTCAACTCAGTTTAATGCAAACTTCAATCAAAGACTGGGTTTATCCTTAAGTATTCCAATTTTTAGCAGAAACCAAAACAAAGCAGCCGTACAAACAGCAACTATAAATATTGAAAAAGCTGAAATACAAAAGTATAGTACCGAAAAGGAAATCTATAAAAAAGTGGAAACAGCTTTTCAAAATGCACTATCTGCTCAAGAGCAAGTAATTGCAGCTGAAGCTTCAAAAAAAGCAGCCGAGCAATCTTATACATTGGCACAAAAAAGATATGAGTTGGGAGATTTAAGCACTACAGATCTAGTAATTAGTCAAAATACATTTACCAATGCACAACAAAACTATCTACAGGCTAAATACTTAAATATTTTATATCATCAATTAATTCAATTTTATCAAGGGAATGACATTAAACTTTAATAAATGCAATAATGAAAACTAAAAGAAAAATCATCATAGGAGGCATCGTAATCATAATACTTGCCATTGTAGCTTACAGTTTTATAATAGGCAACGATGCCATAATTATCGAAGCTAAAACAGTGATGGCCGAAAAAGCTGATGTTACCACAATGGTTACAGCAACTGGTACGATTGAACCCATAAAACAAGTGGAGGTTGGTACACAGGTTTCAGGTGTGGTTGAAAAAATATATGTAGACTATAACAGTCTTGTCAGGGAAGGGCAGCTCATTGCAGAATTAGATAAAACCAATCTAAAAGCAGCCCATACTCAGGCCCAGGCTTCTTACGATAATGCCGTTAGTCAAAGAAATTATATGAAAATTATTTACGATCGTCAAAATACCTTATACAAAAATCAAGTCATCAGTAAATCAGATTTCGATGATGCTGCGTTTAATTATGAAACAGCAAAAGGAACGGTAACACAACGTTTGTCAGATCTTCAAAGAGCAGAAACCAATTTGAGCTATGCCAATATCTATGCTCCCATCAACGGCGTTGTGCTGTCCAGAGATATAGATGAAGGCCAAACGGTTGCTGCTAGTTTTAATACACCAACACTCTTTACAATTGCTCAAGATTTAAAGGAAATGCAAGTAGAGGCAGATGTTGATGAAGCTGATATAGGGCAAATTAAAGATGGGCAACGGGTAAGCTTTACGGTAGACGCTTATATTGGCGAAACTTTTGAAGGCGTTGTAACACAAGTAAGGTTAGATCCTACGGTTACTTCAAACGTAGTTACTTATACTGTAGTTATTACAGCAAAAAACCCAGATTTAAAACTAAAGCCTGGTCTAACGGCCACCATTGCTATTTATACTTTAGAATTGAAGGATGTATTAACAGTTGAAGCAAAAGCCATCAATTTTAATCCAGATGCCGAAACTTTGAAAGCATATAATCTACAACACAACTTACCAAACAATACTAGTAGGCAGATTGAAGAATTCACAAGACTTTGGGTGTTAGATGATAATGGTAGAATAATATCAAAACCAGTTATTCTTGGAGCAAGCGATGGTGTTCATGTTCAAATATTAGATGGTGTAACTGAAGGCGAAAAATTAATCTACAAATTAAAAGGAGTAAGTAAATCAGAAATCAAAACAGTAGGTCCAAATAAAAGTCCATTTATGCAAGAACGTGGAGGCCCTCCCGGAAGAATATAAACTGTTATTAAAGAAGTGCTTATAGCTTCATGTAAAGCTAGATGATTATCTCGGCGAGTTAAAAATGGTAAATAAGAATCAAGTTATATTCAGATGAATAAAGAAATTATTAAAATAGAAGACTTAAAGCGTGATTTTTTGATGGGAACCGAAACGGTTCATGCCTTAAGAGGTGTTTCATTTACCGTAAAGGAAGGTGAGTTTGTAACCATAATGGGATCCAGCGGCTCTGGTAAAAGTACCATGCTAAATATTCTAGGGTGTTTAGATCAACCAAGTGCCGGTATATATGAAATTGATGGTTTAAAAGTAAAAGACCTAAGTAAGAATGAATTAGCTACCATTAGAAATAAAAAAATTGGATTTATTTTCCAGTCCTATAATTTATTGGCAAGAACTTCTGCATTAGAAAATGTAGAATTACCATTATTATATAATAGTAAAGTATCTACAGAAGACAGAAGAAAACGTGCGATTCATGCCTTAAAAATGGTTGGTTTAGAAGATCGAATGGATCATACACCATCTCAACTTTCAGGTGGACAACAACAACGTGTGGCCATTGCCAGATCCTTGGTGAACAATCCAGTGATGATCCTGGCAGATGAAGCTACAGGCAACCTGGATACACGAACCTCTTACGAAGTGATGTCTCTCTTTCAAGAATTAAACAAACAAGGAATTACCATCACTTTTGTCACGCACGAACCAGATATTGCAGCCTTTAGTAAAAGAACCATTGTATTAAGAGATGGTCATATTATTAATGATTACCAAAATACCAATGTGAAATCTGCTAGTGAAGAATTAGCTAAGTTACCTAACCAAGACGATTAATTATGAGATTATTAAACTTATTAAAAATAGCTTTCAAAGCCATTGTTCTTAACAAAGTGAGAACTTTACTAACCATGCTAGGGATTATTATTGGTGTTGCATCTGTAATTGCGATGCTGGCAATTGGTGAAGGTTCAAAGGAAAGTATTCGTGCTTCAATTACGAGCATGGGCTCTAATATGATTGCCGTTAAACCAGGAGCTGATATGCGTGGTGGAGTGCGCAGAAGTAGAACTGAAATGCAAACACTTACGCTTAAAGATTACGAAGCCATTAAAGAAAAAGCTTCATTATTATCGTATGTAACTCCATCGGTAGATGGTGGCGGGCAAGTAATAAACGGATCAAACAACTGGCCAACCAATATTTACGGTGTAAACCCTGACTATTTAAATATAAAAGTATGGGATTTGCAAAGTGGAAGTATGTTTACTGATATTGATGTGAAATCGGCAGGTAAAGTTGCCATAATTGGACAAACCATTGTCGATAACATATTCCCTGATGGAGCAGAACCTGTAGGACAAATGATTCGGTTTAATAACATCCCATTTACAGTCATTGGCGTGCTCGAGGAAAAAGGCGAAAACACTTCCGGACAAGATCAAGATGATTTGGTTATTGCACCTTATACTACGGTACAAAAACGTATTTTGGCTATTGATTATTTAAGGGAAATAATGGCATCTGCTGTTAGTGAGGATGAGGCTCAAAATGCGGTGGATGAAGTTTCTGAAATATTACGTATACAACATAAATTAGCAGATGATGAAGATGATGATTTTCATGTACGTTCTATGGAAGAACTTATTTCCACCTCTAGTTCTACCAGCGAAATGCTTACAATTCTTTTAGTTGCAGTGGCAAGTATCTCATTATTAATTGGAGGTATTGGTATTATGAATATTATGTACATATCTGTAAAAGAGCGCACAAAAGAAATTGGATTGCGTATGGCAGTAGGAGGGAAGGGAGCAGATATTTTAATGCAGTTTTTGATTGAAGCCATTTTAATCAGCATTACAGGTGGAGTATTGGGTGTGATTTTAGGACTGGGATCTACCGTCTTTATCGAAAAATTCTTAAATTGGCCTACAAGTATTGCATTGTATTCTATCATCATATCTTTTGCCGTTTGTGCGATTACGGGTATCTTTTTCGGATGGTATCCTGCGAGAAAAGCATCGGCATTAGATCCTATAACTGCTTTACGTTACGAATAAATCATTATGGATAAAAACAAAAAAATAACCGTCTTTTTACATTTACTGGTTTGGCTTGTTTTATTTAGTATGCCATATGTATTATGGTACGGACAAGAACAAGAAATTAATAGATTGATTGCACACTTTTGGATTCCGTTGGTGTTATATGGCATAATATTTTATCTCAATTATTTTGTCTTGATCTGGCGGTTTCTATTTACAAAAAAAACAGTTTTGTTCATTATCATAAATATTGTCCTTATTGCTTTTTTGGTATTAGTGCGAGAACAATTGGAAAGTGCTTTTTTTCAAGACATCATTAGAAAAGCATCAAGACCCGGTCCTCCATTTAAGATGTTTATTTACATGCAAATATTATCTTATATGCCACCTTTGTTTATTGCAATCGCTGTAAAAACAACAGAACGATGGGCACAAACAGAAGCAGAACGTAAAGAAGCAGATCATTATAAGTTACAATCTGAATTGCAACATTTGCACTATCAATTACACCCGCATTTCTTTTTTAATTCGCTCAATAATATTTATTCAATGGTAGATGTTTCACCAGATCAGGCAAAAAAGTCTATACATAGTTTAAGCAAATTGATGCGTTATATGCTATACGAAACAAATATCGAACAGGTGTCTCTTTCAAAAGAAATCGATTTTATGAAAAAGTATATTGATTTAATGAAGTTACGCGTGTCTGATAAAACTACTGTAAATCATCATTTTCCTTCTGAAGAAACAGGAATAAAAATAGCACCCTTATTATTTATTTCATTAATTGAAAATGCTTTTAAACATGGGGTTTCAGCCAATAAGGCAAGTCAAATTAACATTAATATGACTTATAATGATAAGAAGGTTTTGTTTAAGATTGAAAACGATAATTTTCCTAAAAAAACCGATGATAAAAGTGGCTCTGGAATTGGAATTCAAAATTTAGAAAAGCGACTACAATTGATATACTCCGGCAAATACAGCTTTAAAACAGTTTTAAGAAACGAACGTTATTTAGCAACTTTAGAAATAGAAACGAACTAGATTATGAGCAGTGTAAAAATTACTTGTGTAATTGTAGATGATGAACCGATGGCACTTAATTTAGTAGAAAGTTATGTGGAAAAAACACCTTTCCTTCTACTCAAAAAGAAGTGCAGTAGTGCTTTGGAGGCCATGGAGTTTATTAAAGATACGCCTGTTGATTTGCTGTTCTTAGATATCCAGATGCCTGATTTAACAGGTATTGAGTTTTCCAGAATGCTTCCTAAAGATAGCAGGGTTATTTTCACCACAGCCTTTGATCAATATGCTTTAGAAGGCTTTAAAGTAGAAGCCTTAGACTATTTACTTAAACCATTTGATTATGCCGAGTTTTTAGCGGCTGCCAATAAAGCAAGTACCTGGTTTAAATTGGTCAAAGGAAAACAGCAAGGCCTTCTTTCTGAAAAGAAGGAATTCCTTTTCGTAAAATCTGAATACAAACAACTGCGCATTAAATTAGCGGATGTGCTGTATTTTGAAGGCTTAAAAGACTACATTAAAATATGGCTAAAGGATCATCCAAAACCTATCTTAACATTGATGAGCTTAAAATCATTAGAAGAAGAACTGCCAGATGCTCAATTTATGCGAGTTCACAGATCTTTTATCGTTTCATTAAAAAACATTGAAGAAATAGAACGGAGTCAAATAATTATTAACAAACAACGTATAACTGTGTCAGATCAGTATAAATCGAAATTCCTGGAGTTTATTAATAGAAACTCGCTTAATATTAATTGAAAGTAGTTTTTAAATAATTACATCAATTTGATGATTCTGTCAGAATACAAAAAAAGCCATGCTTTTTAGAATGGTTTTATCTGGTATTCAAAATTACAGACTAGTTTATGCAAAAAAAAGAGCTCCATCTTTTGATGAAACTCTTATAGTATCTGGGTAGCAGAATTTGAACCTGCGACCACCTGTCCCCATAGCATTATATAGATTGACAGGCGTGTGATTGGTTTTATTTACAGGTTATTGATGATAAGAATCAAAATTCTTGAATCTACAACTTGTGAATAATTATTTTGCATTTAAAGTGTTTGTCCCGATTAAACAATTAATTGATTTCTCTCTGATTTCTTTTGGAGTTTGATCAAAATCTTTTTTTTCTATTATTAAGCATTCAAATGAATTACTATTTGACTCTAATGCATTACTAATTCCAACACAATGATAAAAAGGCTCATATTTAGATTTTGAAGTTTCCATCAAAAGGCTAATTCTGTTTTCCACTACTTCCGAAAACCCTGCATCATCATTTAGTTCCAGCCTCAATGTATGATTATCGACAGGGTTGGTAATTCCGGAATAAGTCATGTTTTTCAATGAAAGATGTAAACTTGAATCATTGTTGAAAATTAGTTCCCCCTTTTCAATTTCATTATTTCGTTTTGGATAAAAGAAGAGGTAGCTCCCAGCAAAACGATTGATCAGTTTATAGCTTTGAGAAAGATTATCAAGCGTATTGGGTGTAAAAGTTTCTGAAACCCAAACTTTGTTCATTAAATAATAAGCAATTCTAGGATCTGCTTTGTTTTTTATTTTTGTAGCAAGCATAGCTTTGTCATCAACTCTTTCAAATACAATTTTACCTGCTGCAGGAAATCCATCTCTTTTAATGGTACTATAGGTGCCAAGTAATATTGGTCTTCCTGTTTTTCTCGTTCCGGAAAATAAACATATTAATTTTCTTACCGGGGTAACCCCACCTGTTTTTTCAACATCAATAAAGGTGTAGTTTTCAATTACCTGAAATGAGCCTTCCCAATGTTCATCGTAACGGTAATCCATAACAACTTTTTTGTCGTTAATGATTCTGACAATAGCTTTTCCAACAGTCTCACGAGCAAAAGCATAATAATACATGATGTAATTCAAAGAAGTATTAGAGGGAGATCCATGAATTTTTGAATCCTTTTTGAAAACTGAATTGCTTTCAGAATTGAAAGCCAAACCATATTCATCTAAGATTTTGTTAAACAGTTCTTCTCGTGTGTATCGTTCAATTATTTGTTGAGGGTATCTGCTATAATTTTTAGCCTTGCTAAGAGAAGTGTAGTTCAATTGCTCTTCTATTTCAAATTGAGATATCTTAATTTCTTTCAGATACTTAAGTACAATCTTGATTCTTTCTGCAAATATTTTGGCATTCGAAGCTTCCATTGTTTTCTGGTTTCTATTTGTCAAATGTATAAAATTCAATTTAATAATAAGAAATTTTCTGAAATTTTCTCATATAAAATTCTTCTGGGTTCAATTATTTGATATGATGATTTCTTTGGATTTAATTTGCGATCATAAAGTTTACAAACTGGAGATATTATCCAAACTAAATCATATAAAAATGAAAAAACTATTACTAATTTGTTTTGTGCAAATGTTGTTTATAACACCACTCGTGTATTCGCAACAATTGACAATTACTGGAATCGTAACATCAGCTACTGATGGAACGACCATTCCGGGTGTAAACATCCGGATTAAAGGAACAACAACTGGTACAACAACCGATATTATGGGTCAGTATCAGTTAAATGTGAAAAGTCAATCAGATGTATTGGTGTTTTCATACATTGGTTTTAATACTTTCGAAACCATTGTTGGAACCCAAACCCTGATTAATGTTGAGCTGTCAGAAAATTTACAGCAACTTCAGGAAGTTGTTGTAATTGGATATGGTGAAACAACCAAGAAAAAATTTACAGGTTCATTAACTTCTGTAGGAGGAGAAGAGCTTGAAGAGATTCCCCAACAAAGTGCTGTTAATATGATGCAAGGTCGTTCAGCAGGGGTTTTGGTAACTGAGAGTGATGGACAACCAGGAAGTTCTGCCTCCATATTAATTCGTGGATTGGGTTCGTTCAGAGGTTCTTCCCCACTTTATGTGATTGACGGGATTCCTGCAGCAAACTTTAATTCTTTTAACCCTTCCGATATTGAATCTATAACTGTGCTTAAAGATGCTGCAGCGACTTCAATTTATGGATCAAGAGCAGCTGCCGGTGTTGTACTAATTACTACAAAGAAAGGTGCTTCAGGTAAAACTCAATTTAATTTTACTTCACAAGTTGGAGTTTCTGATATCGAAAACCCAAATGATTTTAGGTTGATGAATGGGGATGAATATCGCTTATACTATCGTGAGGCAGCTACTAATGCAGGAATAAATCCTGATGATCCGAATAGCGGAAGTCTATATCTTCCCATAAGTGGATATAACGCAAATACAGACTGGTTTGATGCGGTAACCCGAAATGGAGTAACTCAGAAATATGAGTTTTCAGCAAAGGGAGGTTCTGATAATACAACCTTTTATATGTCACTGGGTTATTTTGACGAAACCGGTATTGTATTAGGAACAGATTTCGAGCGAATCACAGGACGATTAAATTTACGTCATCAGGCTTCTGAGAAGGTAAGCTTTGAATTTAAGATGTTTGGATCAGTAAATAAGGAAAACTTCAGACAAAATGATGGTGGAGGTCGTTCTGGTAATTTGTCAGGTTCTTATAATGTTTCTCCATTAAGCCCTATTTATGCGGATGAAAACACCCCATTTATTTATAATGGTTTGGGTTATAATTTTGATTTACCAAGTAATGCTGGTCATAACCCGGTTGCCGTTGCTGATATGAATGAAAATTATTTTAAAGAATACAGGGCAATGCCATCTCTAAAAGTTAATTATACACCCATTACGAACTTGAAACTATGGGCTTCAGCTGCTTATGATTTTGGTTATGTAACTTCAAAAACATCATTGTCAAAATATTATCTTGCAGAAACTGAAGGTGGAATGACCACACAAAGTTGGGAGCAAAGTTTTTCGTCAAATTATAATGCTGTTGCTGAATACTATATTGATATCAACACTGATCAAAATGTTAAAGTTCTGGCAGGAGTCGAGGCTTATAAGAGTCTTTATGAAAACTCTGAAGCCGGATCACAAACCTTTGGATTTGATGCCATTAATAATTTTGCAGCTGGTCAGGCCACTTCAGTAGGACAATTGGGCTACAATTATGGTGGGCATACCTTACTATCTGTATTTTCCAGAGTGGATTATGTTTATAAAGATAAATTGTTTGTTCACGGGTCATTTCGTAGAGATGGCTCTTCGGTATTTGGACCAGGAAACCGATGGGGTAACTTTTATGCCATTGGAGCAGGTTATACACTAAGCGAAGAAGAGTTTATCAAAGAGATTCCAATGATATCTAATTTAAAAATTAAAGCGAGTTACGGTATTGCTGGAAATCCTAATTCTGGTGATTTTGAATGGAGAAATACCTATAGTACCGGAGGTGCTTATAATCTACCTGGTGCTCCCAATGCCGGTACCGTAATTAACAATCCTGGCAATTCTTTTTTAAAGTGGGAACAAAGCTCACAAACCAATATTGGGGTAGATTTTGGATTGTTTAACAATAGAATTACCGGAGCCATCGAATATTACGATATCCGATCTATCGATCTAATTTCTGATCGCCCTATTTCTGCAACCTCAGGATATACAGAAATAGTTGATAATATTGCCGAGATCAAAAATAATGGTGTTGAGATTACCTTAAACTCTGATAATTTTGTAGGACAGGATTTTAAATGGTCAACCAACTTAAATCTTTCTTTTAATAATAACAAAGTTGTTTCCTTAACCAATGATGCCGATCAGATTATACTAAGCAGCACCCAAATTCATATCAAAGGCGAATCAGCATACCAATGGTATATGCCAACCTATGCAGGTGTTGATCCGGCAACTGGTCGTGCTCTTTATTATACCGAAGATGGTGGTACTACCTTTAATTATTCTGATGCAGTAATTGAAGTACAAGGAAAAAACCCAAGCATTGCACCCGACTTATATGGAGGTCTCACAAATATCCTTTCTTATAAAAATTTCTCTTTATCTGCCTTGGTATATTTCCGTTATGGGGGTAAAATTTACAGAGGTTTAAATCAGGATTTGTCGATGAGTGGTGGTGCCGGAGGTGCCAACCAGCTGGTAACAGAATTGAACAGATGGCAACAAGCAGGTGATATAACAGACGTGCCAAAATTAGATGCGAATAATAATGATCCGGGCCCATCAAGCCGATGGTTAGAAGATGCATCCTATATCAGGTTAAGAAATATTAGCTTGTCTTATTCTTTACCAAAAATACTTGTAAAAAAATGGGGATTTGAAGGGTTAACTTTCAGTTTAACAGGGGTGAATTTAAAAACATACACTGCCTATAATGGTCTTAGTGTGACTACAGGTTCCACTGAATCCAGTGGAGATTATCCAACTCCAAGAACCATTACTTTCGGATTAAATGCAAAATTCTAAAAATTAAAGATCATGAAAAAAATTATCATATTACTTATTGTTCTGGCAGGAATAAGCTTCTCCTGTGAAGACAAATTAGATTTTCAGCCAAAAACCCTACTTACTCCGGAAGCTGCATTGAACAGTCAGGAAGATGTAGTTTTGGCACTCAATGGAGTTTATTGCTCATTACAAAAGGCTGGATATTTTGGAACTGAATTTATCGTAATTGCGGATGCTGCTACTGATAATGGAGTAATCCCTGCAGATAGAGAATCAGCTGGAGCAACTGCCAGTCGCTTGCCATTTGCATATACTCTGGAGTTAAACTCAATAAATACAGCTGGCGAATTTTGGCCTGATGCATATGTTACGATTGCCAGTCTTAACAATATTTTAGCCAGATTAGAAGAAGTTTCTTTTGATGAAGACTTTGATAACAGAGTAAAAGCTGAATGTTTAACCATTCGGGCAATGACCCACTTCGATTTATGTCGCATTTTTGCTCAAGATTACAATTTTACTTCTGATCATAGTCATTTAGGTGTGCCTTATCAGTTTGAGTCTGTTCCAGGAACAGAACCGGCTAGAAATACCATTGCTGAAGTCTTTGATTTTGCATTAGAGGACCTTGATGAGGCCATTCAACTTCTTAAAAATTCGGATGGTTCAGAAATTGCCTCATATAGAGGAGGAGATGATTTGTTCTTTGCCTCTTATTATATGGCGGTTGGTGTAAAAGCAAGAATGCTTTTCTATATGGGTGATTATAATAATGCCCTAACTTATTCTGATATTATTGTTAATGGGCCATATTCTTTATCAGAATATACTCCTGTGCAGCATTTGGGTAAATCTTTTGATAAACCTGCTACTTTTTTAGATGAATGGTATCGATTGGCTCCTGTTGTTGAATCAGAGAGTGTTTTCCAGCTGGAAACCGATGAAGACGATGGAGATTTTGCCAATCGTTCATTAATTGATATTTATTTGTGTAATGATGGAAATGGTGCACATGGTGTTTCACAAGGATTGCTTGACCTTTATGAAGATTCAGATTTAAGAAATCATTGGTTTGTAGATGAACCTGCAACACCTGCCCCTGATCGACACGTTTATAAATATCCCGGAAGTTTAGGGATTAATGCCGATGCACATGCAATTCCGGTTATGCGGTTGCCAGAATTTATTCTTATGTCAGCTGAAATCGAAGCCCGAAATGGTAATACTTCACGAGCACTGGATTTGGTAAATCAAATAACTGCTCGGGCTCATGCTTCCGCAATTTCTTCAAGCGGAGATGCCTTGGTAGAAGATATTATTACCGAACGTAGAAAAGAGTTGGCATTTGAAGGTCATCGCTTGTTTGATCTGAAACGACTTAAAAGAGGTTTTACACGTACCGATTGCACCCTTACAAATGGAAATTGCAGTCTTACTTATCCTTCTGATCTTTATGCCTGGCCTATCCCGATTGATGAACTCAATGCAAATCCGGCCATTAGAGATCAACAAAATCCAGGTTATTAATAATTAAAACTTACTAATGATGAAAAATAAGATAAAATACATCCTGTTAATTGGGCTAATGCTAAATCTAAGCTCATGTTTTAAGGAAAATGACTTTGTGATCCCTGATGAATTTAGTTGGGTAGGCTTTGATCAAAATGAACTGAGCGTGGCAGAAGAGGCAGGAGGAGCAGCTGTTGTAAATTTAATCGTTTCAACAAAACCTTTAACAGAACCTTTGACCCTGAACTTAAGCATAAGTTCTGATGATGCAATCGAAGGTGTTGATTATTCCTTACCAGTAAATAATGGTACCATCACTGTACCGGCAGGAGCATCTTCAGTTGAGGTAACCTTGATTGAATCAGTTTTGAATAATGACAATGTAACAGGAGATAGAACAGTAGAGTTTGAATTAGCCGATGGTGGTGGTTTTAGAATGGGAGGCCCTGACGGACTTTATGGTGCTAAGGTTTCCGTTAAGATTTTGGAAGATGATTTGTCAATCTTTGGTTATTGTAGCTTTGAAGAATCACCGGCAGGGCCAGCACTTTATTCAGCTCCTGACGGGTTAATCATGCCAAATATTGACGGAGCTTGGGTTAATTACATTTCTACAGGTGGTGAAATGGGATATAATTTAATGTATACCGAAGGAAATGCTGGTGGCGAAGATGATGAAGTAATCGTTGGAGTAACCAATTTAACCATTCATGATGAAGAAGATATCGGTTCCTTTGCGGAAGGTTCTCAGGGATATGTTTTTTCGGATGCTGATGGTGAATGGGAATTGGTATTTGATAAAATAAATATTCCTGCTCAGCAAGTATTAAATCTTGAAATGTCTTGGTATTTTGTAGATGCATCCTGGGAAACTGATGACTATTTTAAAGTATTATGGCGAACCGAAGACGGAGATGAGGAACTCATTCATTTGACTGGCGATGATGATAATGATTGGGTTTTAGACCCATCCGGAAATTCAATGATTTCAAAATGGACAAAACTAAATACAGATATTGCAAATATGAAAGATGGTCAGCTTGTTATTGTTGTTGCAAATAATTCAGGATCAGAGATTTTTTATATTGATGATATTACCATTAAAGGCATTTAATTCAAAAAACGTTTCATAGAAAGAACATATTGAATTAAGCACTATCTTAGTAATGAGATGCTCATAAAATAAACATAAAGAGCATCTTCATTACTTAAGATGAATAATTGTTTTTGAAAAAAACAGAATAATAATTTATTACAAATAAAATTTATGAGTGAAATGATGAAAATTTCGGACAGAGTGGTGAATTCAAAACAATCCTCAACGGTTGGAATAGCTGATATTGCAACCCGCCTAAAAGAGTCTGGAGAAAAGATTTATGATTTTTCTGCTGCGAGGGCTTTTGAACCGACTCCAGATTATATCATTGAAGAAGCCATTAACGCGATGAAAGCAGGTGATACACACCAAACCATGGCAATTGGAAAAACTGAATACCGAAAAGCAATTGCCAAAAAGTTAATGCGCGACAATGGGATTGAGGCCGATTTTGAAAAAGAAATTATTGCAACAATGGGGGTTAAACAAGGACTGACCATGGGTTTTTTAACCTTAATCAATCCCGGTGATGAAGTCATTGTTGAAGATCCTTGCTTTCCGAGTTATCAACAATTGATTCATTACCTTGGTGGTGTGGCTGTGGCTGTGCCACTTCGACCTGAAAATAAATTTCGATGGGATCAGAATGAGTTGGAACAAGCCATTACTCCTAAAACGAAAGCTATTTTATTTAATTCACCTCAAAATCCTACCGGAGTTGTACATACGATTGAAGACCTGGAGATGATTGCATCAGTAGCAATCAAACATAATCTTTATGTTCTGTCGGATGAAGTTTACGAGCGTATTCCGTGGCATGGCAGAAAACATAATAATTTATGTAAAATTCCGGGCATGAAAGAACGAACCTTAACCCTAACCAGTTTAACCAAAAGTTTCTCAATGGGAGGCTGGAGAATTGGTTACATTTATGGCCCCGAAAAAATTATTTCATCATTATATAAAGTTCAGCAGCATCTGATTACAAGCTGTAATTCATTTGTGCAGGCAGCCGCAGCACTGGCATTTGGACAAGAGCCATCCGAAGATGTTTTAAATATTTGGAAAGAATGGGAGAGAAAAACCCGCTTTGTTGCTGATGAGCTTGATTCAATTCCCGGAATATCATGCCCCATGCCTGAAGGAGCATTTTTTGTTTGGGCAAATATCAAAGAGCTGGGAATCCCTTCAAAAGAGTTTGTTGAACGTTTGTTGGAAGAAGAAAAAGTGGCCTTGGTTCATGGCTCTTCTTTTGGTGAAAATAGTGAGGGTTATTTTAGAATGACTTGCTCAAAAACAGATGAAGATAATAAAGAAGGATTGAAGAGGATTAGAAGATTTGCAAATAAATTATTGACTGAATAAAAGAAATTCTCATGATTAAAAGTAATAAACTGTTTCTTTTGATTTTTTTTGTTTTCACTCTTTTGTCTGCTTGTGCTCAAACTAATACGGGTACAAGTACGGCAAAGGATCGGGAGCTATTGTTTGATTATATCATTGAGAAGACGATAGAACGAACCGCTTTTTCCCCTATAAAACAGCAGAAATTAAAATTTGACCCAATTGTTGAAATGGAAGCATTTCGAAAAGAGATGATTGATGCAGAAACTGACGAAGCTTTGTTTGAGACTTTAATAAAATTAAGCAATGCCCGAAGAGATAAACATCTTAAAGTTCGTCCGATAATTGGTGGGCTTGAAGTTAACCAAAGTATTGATGCCCGAGCACCTGTGATTTTCAGAACTGATTTTTCTGATTGTTCATTTTTTTTGGCAGATTTCTCGAAAAATATAGCAGATTATATAGGTCGGGATATAAAAATTGGAGATAAACTCATGGCTGTAAATGGGATCCCAATCAAGGATTATTTTGCAAAAATGAAAGCCTATTTCAGATATTCAACCAACGAAAATCTATATTATAATTTTGCCAGCTCTTTAAATCATAAAAGTTATACCATTGGGCCAACCATGGGTCATGAATCAGTTGAATATGAATTGAAACAAGCAAATGGAAATACCTACAAAATTAAATTACCATATTTAAATCCTGAAAATATTGCATGGGTTGGTTATTATAAACCTCATGGTGTAAATCGATATCCAGATTTTAATTTGGTGTTGTCAAAACAAACTTTTGATTTGTACATATCTGAAGCACATGAGCATATCATTTTACTGGATTGGTATGGGTTTCATGGTGATTTGGTTTCTGATATGGATTACTTAGTTGATTATGCGATTGAACATAAAATGCTTAATTGGGATATCATTATTGATGCCACCCGATCTCGCGGAGGTTCAAAAGGAGCCTATGCTGTTCAACGTTTATTTAAAAAACCATTTAAAACTACTTTTGGGAACTTAAAGATTAGTGATATTACACCTTTATTTATTTCCCAAAAAGAAGTGGATTTTAAGAAGGGGGCGATACTTGATGGTGGGGTTACTGAAACCATGGACGATGGAAGCTGGTTGATAGAGTGGTTAAGAACTGATGTAACAGATGCGATTAAAAAAGGAGCGGATTATAGTACAAATGTACCTTTTAAATCAGCTCATGCTGCTAAAGATTCGGATGGAATTTTATATCCAACTAAAACTCACTTTATGGGGAATGTGGTTTGTTTATTTGGCCCTCACGGTGGCTCTCATCTCGATCAATTCTCATCCATCGTAATTGATAATAATTTAGCTTATACTGTGGGTATGCCAACCGGTGGTTATAGCAATACCTGGGAGTGGACTGAAGATTTAAAGTTTCCTATAAGTGGAAAACCAGTGGTTAGTTTTATGTGGGATATTGGCCATACGATAAGACCTAATGGAGAAATCTTAGAAGGGAATGCTGCCCAGGTTAATAAATTTATTCCTGAAACCAGAGAGAATTATTTAAGCTATTACGAGCTCTTGTTAACAGAAGCATTAAATCACCTAAAAAACTAATTACTACTCATGAAATACATTTTAAATTTATACAAAAAGTATAAAGCTTTATCATTGGGTTCCCGAATCATGATTTTTATGGTGATTGGAACCATTGCAGGGATTATATTTGGAAAAGATGCCATCTTAGTTAAACCATTAGGTGATTTATTTATCAAATTACTAATGATGGCTGCTATCCCACTGGTGTTTTTTAACTTGCTTAAGGGACTTACAGGATTACAAGATATTAAAAGCTTAGGTAGAATTACTGCTAAAATTGCGGCATTTTATGCCGGAACTTCTGCCTTATCATTTGTGCTGGGTTATTTCACTTTCAGTACAATCAAACCGGGTAGTGGATTTCAACTTAATGGAGTCGCTCCTGAAGGTATTGGAGAAACCCCGGATGCCATTGATATGTTACTTCAAATGGTACCTGATAATGTATTCAAGTCATTTACCGAAGCAAATATGGTACAAATTGTGATCTTCGCTGTACTGCTTGGAGTTACCATAGTAAGTATGCCTTCAAAATATAAAAATCCAATTTCGACAGGTCTTGATATGATTGCAAAAATCTTTATCGAGCTTGTAAATCTGATTTTAAAAATAAGCCCTTTGGGAATTGGTGCACTCATGGCAGCTACATTCGGAGAGTATGGCTCACAAATGCTAGGCCCATTGGCTATATTTATTGGAGGAGTATGGGGCACTCAACTAATTATGATGATCATTTTCATGATTCTGCTGTATTTGTTTACCAGAATGACTCCTAATCAGTTTTTTAAGAAAACAGGTTCTATTTATGCTACAGCGATTGCAACATGTAGTAGTTGGGCTTGTCTTGCAATGGGATTAGAAGTCGCAGAGAACAAACTCAAATTACCCAGTCATATATACTCATTTACATTGCCTTTGGGTACTCAGTTAAACAAAAATGGTACTGCAATTATGTTGATTGGGGTACTCCTATTTACTGCCCAGGCAGTTGGAGTTGACTTTAAGATTGCTTCGATAATCACAATAATTTTGATTGGTTTACTCCTTGAAACCGGTTCGGGAGGAATACCTGGTGGTGGCCTGGTAATTGCTTTAATTTTTGTAAAAGCATTTAATCTTCCACTTGAGATAGCTGCTATTGTTGGAGGTATATACAGATTGCTTGATATGGGCATTACGACCATTAACGTAATGGGAGATATGGTAGGAACCATCATCGTAAGTCATTCTGAAACGAAATATATTTCAACTGAAGAATCTTAAATGCTGGTTTTATCGTGAAAGTTTACTGGTTAGTTCTTTGCTTTTTATTTCCCACATTTTTAATGGGGCAATCTCATTTTTTAAAATTGAAGACTGAAATTGAAAATTCAGAAGAACAAAGAATTGCTTTTTACGATAGTGTATATAATCTAATCCTTAATAGAGAGGCATTTTCGCCCATTAAGTGGGTAAAACTGGGCACTATTTTTGAGAACGAATGTGAACGATTAAATTTAAGAGATGAGTTTAAAGAAGCTGATAGTGATATAAAATTACTGAGGGCTTTGCACAAATTGAATTATGCTCGAAAAGATCGTCATTTAAGATTAGATGCGACCAAAAATTTTATGCGAGCTGATGAAATGTTTAGGGTTCCTCTGAGGTTTTATCCGGATATGAGCAATGAAGCTGAAGTGTTCTTTTTTGTTGCCAATATGTCAGAACGGGCAATAAGAGAGGGTGTTTCGAGAGGGGATTATCTTGTTTCAATAGATGGAATCCCCATTGATGAATACATTGATTTATTATCTCCTTATTTGAGATACTCAACCCGGCCTCATATGTTGATTAAGGAGATCCCGGCATATCTCGGAAGTAAGAGTTATGTGTTTGGCCCTGAGCTTCTGCAGTCGGATCAAATGAAGCTCCAGCTTTATCAACCAGATGATGAAGAAATTTATGAGGTATACCTAAATTACGAATATGGAGAAAATATTGACTGGGTCTATCCTTCAGTTTTAGAGAGAGATAGGGAAGGCAATCAGGCTGATAAGGATTATTATAAAGATTTGTATTTAAGCTTTGGATTTGAAAAGGTGTATGATGATGATTTGAATTGTGCATTATATGTAAATCACACAAATAAGCTTGCACTTATTGAATGGTATCATTTTGAAGAAACCAGAGAAGGTGCTCAGAATTTAATGCTAGAGGCTCAGAATCAAGACATCCTCGATTATGATGTGATTGTTGATGCAACCCATAGCGGTGGTGGTAGTGAGAGTGCCCTTTTATTGCAAGTGCTGGCAGAATCTTCTTTTAAAACCACTTTCGGAAATGTCAGGGTTAGTGATAAAGAATTTGCCACAAAACATATTTCTTCTTATTCATCAAGTATCCGCAATTGGGTGCTGGATGCAATTAATGCAGACCAGGAATATACAACTAATGAGCCTTTTAAATTGCAATTATTTCCGCGTGGTAGCGATGGGATAATGTATCCGGCAAGCATCAGCTTTAAAGGGAAAAAGGTTGCTCTTTTTTTTACTCTTGGTGGTTCAAATCTGGATCAGTTTGCGGCAATGATAGCGGATAATTCTCAATTAAATATTCATACCATCGGAATGCCGACCGGAGGCTATAGCAATACCTGGGAATGGGGTGAAAGCTTAACCCTTCTCAACAGAACCGATACTTATTTTGAATGGGATGTAGGGCATACCATCCGTCCTAATGGAGAAATACTGGAAGGGAATCCTGCCATTCCAAATGAATTATTTCCTTTTACATCAGACAATTATAAACATTATTTTGAAGACTTGCTTCAAAAGGGAATTAATTACTTAACATTAACAGCCATTAATCAATATGAAAAATCTCCAATGAATTTCAATCTTAAAGTATCAAACCCGGTTAGAAATGTTGCAGACATTAGATTTGAACTTGATTCGTATTCTGCAGTAGAAATATCGATCTTGGATATGTCGGGCAGGCCTGTTCAACAAATTAAGGAAAAGAACTATGAGGCAGGAATGAATCAAATTGTTTGTGATACAAAAAATCTAAGAAAAGGTGCTTATTTGCTGATACTGAAAACAAGAGATGGAATGAATTCCGTAAAAATAATCAAAGTTTAACACTCACTTTAAAAATCATTTATGATGAATTATAAAAAAATACAATTAATATCATTGCTTTTTGTTGGCATTATGTTGACTTCATGCAATCTTCAAACCGAAGGGAATCTCTCTAAATTAAATGAAAGTAAAACAATTACCCAGCTTAATCCTCCTGATGGGAGTAAAAGGGAGATGAAATTTATAAGTTTTCTTTGGAAGGGAAAGTCTAATGATTGGATCTCTTATGACTTTGAATTGGATGGAGGAGTTAGATTGGTAGAGAATCGATCATCCATTGACATTCAGCTTAAAGAAGGTGTTCATCAATGGAGGGTTAAAGAAACTGGCTCCAAGAATTGGTCTCCCTTGTTTACTTTCGAAATTTTACCAGCTGCATCTTATCAGGAAAATGAGCGCACCGTTTTCTTCGATGAATTTATCAGAAAGACAATGATCAGAAGAGCCTGGTACGATAAAAAATGGAAAAATATGGGAACTACTTTTGAAAACGAATTAGAAACCCATCAATTACGTGCAGAGTTTTCAAATGCAGACAGTAGGCAGAAAATGTTAAGAGCTATTCATCGGCTAAATAACATTCGCAAGGATCATCATTTAAAGTTAAAAACTACCAGTAAACTTATAAAGAACACTTACGCTCCTATCAAATTTCTTCCGGATTTAGAGGATGAACAAAATGTATTCTTTTTTGCAGCCAATTTCAGCAAGGACTTACAAGATCAGGGTGTAAACAGAGGTGATAAATTAATTGCAATTAATGACTTTCCTGTATCAGAATATCTTTGGTTATTGGAACCTTATATGTGTGCTTCAACAAAAATCAATATGAATATCCGTGAATTTCCTGAATTCTTAAATGCACAAAATGAATTATTTGGCTCTGAATTATATGCCAATGGTAATCAGGTAAGTTATATTCTGGAGAATCAGGAAACAGGTGATTGGTATAAATTAAACTCTAAATATGAATATGCTTCAGCAGATGAGATTCCATTCTTATTCCCTAAAGTAATTGCAGGAAGTCGCTCAAGTAACGAAGCTTATTATAAAGGAATTTATGAAGGCTTAGGTTTTACTTGTGTTTTTGACAACCATTTAGATGCAGCATTGTATCTGAAAAAGGATGAGAGACTCGCTGTTGTAGAATGGTATGATCTGGAAGATACTGAAAACAGTATTCGAGATTTAATGTTAGTTGCTAAAAAAGAAAACGCTTTAGATTTTGACGTGGTAATTGATGCGATGTTTAGCAGTGGCGGTGGCGGTAGTGAGTATGTCGTTCAGGCTTTTACAGATGCTCCATTTAAAACAACCTTTGGGAATGTAAGAATTGAAGATGTCGTTTTTACACTGAAAAATAAAATGAACCATGGGCCAAAAGTTGAAAAATGGATTGAAGATGGGATTAAAAATGGCTTAAAATACACCACCAATGAACCTTTTAAACTTCGAAATTTTCCAGTTGGAAGTGATGGTGTTATGGAACCCGCAAAAGTTAAATTTAATGGAAAAAAAGTAATGTTGTTTTTCCCTTGGGGTGGCTCAAACCTTGATCAATTTGCAGCTATGGTTGCTGACAATCCTCAAACGGGGATACATACAATGGGAATGTCGATGGGTGGTTATAGCAACACATGGGAATGGGAAGAAGAACTTAATGTCCCATTAATTGGAGAAGTTAAGTTTAAATGGAATATTGGACATACCATTCGTCCAAACGGAGAAGTTTTAGAGGGTAATCCAGCTCCTGCTTCAGAATGGATACCTTTTACGCGTGCTAATTTTGACAAATACCAACAAAATCTTATACAATTGGCTTTTAAGTCAATCGGACACTAATATCTATTAGAAAGTTGAAAATAAAATTGAATTAAATTGATGAAAAAGCAATATTTATCTAGAAGAAATTTTGTTAAAGTTGGAAGTTTAGGCTTAGGAGCTGTTGCTCTTATGCCTGCTGCTTTGGCTAAAGGTACTTGGATTGAATCAAAGTACAATTCTGCTCGTTCAGATCAAACAGATCCGAATGTTATGAAACAGGTGTGTGACTATGTATCTAAAACTTCTATAGCTGAACTCCCTTCTGAAGTTGTTGAAAAAGCAAAGCATCATATACTAGATACCATAACAGCATCTGTTCTGGGAGCAACACTGGATGTAGGTAAAGTGGCCATAAAATTTGGTGAAAGCCTTGGGAATGCATATGATTCACAAATTATTGGCTCATCCTTTGTGACAAATACCATCAATGCGGCATTGATCAACGGAACCACTGCACATGCAGATGAAACTGATGATTCACACGAACCTTCGTGGATGCATCCAGGTTGTTCTGTGATACCTGCAGCACTGGCTGTAGGTGAGAAACAAAAATCTTCCGGAATGGAATTTTTGAGGGGAGTTGTGGCAGGTTATGATATAGGTTGCCGGATGAATCGGGCTTTCGGTCGGGAAATACTTGATGATAGCCTCAAAAATACGCATGCCATCGGTGGTTGTTTTGGTGCAGCAATGGCTTCAGCAAGTATTTTAAAACTAGGAAGAGATCAAATTCGTTATGTTTTTGATTATGCAGGACAGCAAGCTTCAGGCGTTAATTATCTGATGCGAGATAAGGATCATATGGAAAAAGCTTTTGTGTTTGGAGGAATGCCGGCGAGAAGTGGTGTAACAGCAGCAATGATGGTGGATGCTGGGTTTACAGGAATTTGGGATTGTTTTACGGGAGAAGCGAATCTAATGGATGCTTTTTCAACTAAACCTGACAGAGGATGGATCATAAAAGATTTGGGGAAAAACTTCGAAATCATGGAAACAAACATCAAGAAGTATTCTGTAGGATCGCCTATACAAGCACCATTGGATGCCTTGATTATTCTCATGGAAAAACATGGATTAACAGCAGAAAATGTGAAAAGTATTAAGGTTTCATTACCTGATCTTAAAACAGTTGATGAAAGAGAAATGCCAGATGTAAACCTACAATACATCATGGCCGTTACCTTATTAGATGGTCAATTTACTTTTGATGCAGCACATTCTTTAAAAAGAATGAAAGACCCTAAGGTACTTGCTGTTAAAAGAAAAATTGAAGCCATTGCAGACTTCAGTTTGGTTATGCCAGAAACAGACAGGACTGCTCTTGTGGAAATAACAACAATTGATGGAAGTTATTATAAGGAACATATTGAATATGTGCATGGGACAGCCCAAAACCCAATGAATACTGCAGATGTACAAAAGAAGAGTCGCACTCTTCTAGATCACATTATTGGCAAGAAACGAGCAATTGATTTAGTTGATATCATATGGAATCTTGAAAAGTTAGATAATATCCGCAAATTAAGATCATTAATCAACGGTTCAGTAAGTTAAATTATATTGGGTTTTAATAATTGAACAGGCTTAATTAATATTTTATTTAACAAACAACACTTATGAACGTCATGAAAAAGTCATTATATATTTTAATTGTTTTATTTATAAACTTAATAAATCCAAGCTATGGTAACATTCCTCAGGTAGATCAACCTTCTCTGAAGTTTCGCAATGTTGGTCCATCTCGTGGTGGTAGGGTAACTGCAGTTTGTGGTGTAAATTCTATTCCTGGTACATTTTATCAGGGTGCTACAGGTGGTGGCATATGGAAAACCACAGATTATGGAGCCTACTGGAAAAATATTTCTGATGGATATTTTGCCACACCATCAATTGGTGCCATTGCAGTTTACCAACAAAACCCGGATATTATTTATGTCGGAACCGGATCAGACGGAATTAGAAGCAATGTGATTGTAGGTAAAGGAATGTATAAATCATCAAATGCGGGAGAAAGTTGGGATTTTATTGGCTTAAAAAATGCAGGTCAAATCGCTTCTGTTTTAATTCATCCTAAAAACCCAAGTTTGGTTTATGCTGCTGTTATGGGACAACCTTTTAAAAAATCAAAGGAACGTGGGGTTTACAGGAGTCAAGATGGTGGTCAGCATTGGGAAAATATTTTATTTTTATCTGATTCAGTAGGTGCGGTTGATTTAGAATTTGCACCAGATGATCCGAATATTATTTATGCAGCTATGTGGCGCGCTGAACGTAAACCCTGGACCATAATTAGTGGAGGTGCTACCGATGGTATATATAAATCTGAAGATGCTGGCAAAACATGGACAAAAAAAACCGCTGGCCTGCCTACTGCCTTAATTGGGAAAATTGACTTTGCAGTTAGTCAGGCAAAGCCGGAAAGAATCTGGGCTCAGGTACAAGCTTCAGAAGGCCAGGAAGGAATTTATTTTTCAGATGATTATGCCGAAAGTTGGCAAAAAATTGAAATGCCTGCCAAAGTGCATAAATCAATTATGTATCGACCATTTTATTTTACCAACCTTACAGCTGATCCGAGTGATGAAAATCATATTTTTGGAGGAACCAAACAGTATTGGGAATCTTGGGATGGTGGAATAAGTTGGGAGAACATACCAACTACACACTCAGATCATCACGATTTGTGGATTAATCTGAATGATCCAAGTATTATGATTGAAGGAAATGATGGTGGTGCAGCTATTTCACGAGATGGAGGGAAAAATTGGTCAACCGTCTTTAACCAACCAACTGCAGAACTTTATTCATGCAATGTTGATGACCAATATCCTTATTATTTGTATTCCGGACAGCAGGATAATTCTACCATTAGAGTTCCAAGTAGACAACCATTCCTTGATGTGCTGAAAAGTAATGATAATCATGGGATGAACCAGGTGTTGAATTGGGAAAGGGTTGGAGGTTGTGAAACCGGACCAGCTATTGCAAAGCCTGGAGATCCTAATATTGTATATGCAAACTGTAAAGGTCAATTCTCCGTTTATAATAGAATAACCGGAAAAGAACAGCTTTTCTATGTTGGGGCAGAAAGCCTTTATAGTAATCATCCTGATGATGTAACTTATCGTTTTCAAAGAGTAACTCCGATGGAAGTTTCTCCTCACGATCCCAATACGGTTTATTATGGATCACAATATGTGCATAAGACTATGAATGGGGGAAAAACATGGGAACAAATTTCACCAGATTTAACAGCAAATATGGCTGAGTATAGCATGAGAAGTGGAGGCCCAATTGACGAAGATATTTCAGGAGAAGAAAACTATGCAGTTCTATACGCCATTCAGGAATCTCCAATTGTAAAAGGTTTAATATGGACAGGTTCTAATGATGGGCTTTTTCATGTGACCAGAGATGGAGGTAAACATTGGGAAAATGTAACCCCAAAAATGCCTGAAGGTGGCAGAGTTTCGAGTATTGAAACATCTCCCCATAATCCTGCAAAAGCTTATTATTCAGTATATCGCGATTATTTAGGTGATGAGTCGCCATATATATTCAAAACGGAAGATTATGGGAGAAGTTGGAAGAAGATTGTAAATGGAATTCCTATTGACTACCCTAGTAGAGTTGTAAGAGAAGATCCAGATCGAATGGGATTGCTTTACGCAGGAACTGAATTCGGACTTTTTATATCTTTTGATGATGGTGAAAACTGGAAATCATTTCAGTTGAATTTGCCAATTGTCCCTGTAACTGATATTTCCGTGGTTCGAAAGGATTTGGCTGTTTCTACTTTAGGCCGGTCGTTTTGGGTATTGGATGATATCTCGCCATTGCATACTTATAATACAGATGAAAATGAGTTTACCTTTTATCAACCTAGAGATGTCATTGAGAATCATCAAAATTTTTATTTTAGTTTATTCAATGAAAATAAAGTATCATGCATTCAATTAGAAATAAAGAGGGGTGGAGATATCATTTATTCAACAAATCAACAAATTTCAAAATTAACAGGTAATGATTTTGGTATTTATAGAATTGAATGGGATATGAAATATGATTTTGTTGATGGGGGTCTTAAGCTGAAAGGGCCCATGGTTCACCCGGGAGAATATATGGCAAAGTTAACTTTAGGTGAAAAATCATTAGAAAAAGAATTTACATATCAACTTCATCCGGAATTGAAAAAAATGAAAAACCAAATTGCTGATTTAAAAGAGCAGGAAGAACTGGGATTAAAAGTCGGGAAGCTACTGATGAGAATAAAGAAAGAAATAGCGAGGTTAGAAACTGAAGTTAATGCCAGTAATAATAAGAAGAAGATTGCGCAATTACTTCTGAAACTAGAAATGTTAAAGAAAGGAGCCAAGCGCTATGATCAGCCTAAACTACAGGAGCATACCGAGTATTTGTACAGAATGATAACTCATACTCCCCAAAAGTTAGGTAAAGACGCATTTACAAGATATCAGCAATTACAAAAGCAATTTAATGATTATTTGATTTTTTAATAATTATATTTGGTAATAGTGTGGAGGGCCTGATTTTGATCAGGCCTTTTTTATTGGTATTTGTACTAAATTACTAATCAATGAAATTCTTGTTTTATCTAAAACTGACATTGACAATACTAATTGTGTTTCTATATGAAAAGAGGTAATGAGGTCTTTCTTTATCCACACCATTATTTTAATATATTATCCTTCATTTGGAGTATTGTGATATTAGAAAGAATAGCTAATAATAGATTTTTAGTTATTTTCTGTGTGAACATAAAAAAGCCACTCTTTTCGGAATGGCTTTAATTGATTGGTTATCAGTGTCGGGCTAGCAGGATTTGAACCTGCGACCTTCCCGACATTTAGTCGGGACGCTAGCACTAAGGTGCAAAAAAAAAGAGCTCCATCTTTTGATGAAACTCTTTTTTTGCGGAGTAATGACATTGTATATTTCATAACACAAAAATCTGATATTGTTGAAGATTGTTAGTTCTGGAAAACAAAATATTGGCAAGTTTCACTATAGAACCACAATTCTAAATTGAAATGTTTCTACCCCTATATAATAACAGATTATAAAATTTAATTATAGATTGATTTAACGGCTACTGCACCAGCTGCTTTTAATAATGGATATCCTGCGGGTGAAGCCGTAAGAAGTGGATGAGTTCCTATTTGGGAGGTTAGGATTGAATTAATATTCATTCTGTTTTGAATAATGAGTCCAATAATATTTGTTAATTCCCCTACCGTAGATCCGCCAATTACTTCTCCACCTAAAATTATATTAGATTCTTTTCCAACAATGAGCTTAACAAACTGTTTTTTTGCTCCAGGTAAACTGCCGGGATGTTTGTCCATTCCTTCAAATTCTCCTGTAATAACATCAAATCCTTCTTTTTTTGCTTGTGTTTCTGTTATTCCTGCTACCCCAAATCCAGTAGTTCCAATCATTGTTGAAAAAATAGAAATAGTTCCGCTAAATGTTTTAATTGCACAGAGTTTAAATAGATTGAGACCTGCAATTCTTGCTTCAGCACATGCTGTTGATGCTAACATTGTGCAGACAGGTTTTCGGGTAATAAAGTCATACTTTTGAGCACAGTCTCCTACTGCAAAAATATCAGCACATTCAGTTCTCATATATTCATCGACTACAATACAACCTTCTTTACTTGTGGTTATACCCGATTCTATAGCTAGTTTATTATTAGGTTGATACCCTATGGAAAGTACTACAGCATCGGCATCAATAATTTCTCCATTGTCCAGTAATACTTTGTTAACTTTATTATCACCCGATAATTCTTGGACACCAACTCCTGTTTTTACTATTACTCCATTTTCTTTTAGTACTTCTTCAGCTTTAATGGATATTTCTTCATCAAAACATAAGCCTAAAATATGGGGTAATTTTTCAATAAGAATAATTTCTTTACCAGTCTTCTTCAATTCATCAGAAAGTTCAACTCCAATAAACCCTGCACCAACAATAACAATTTTTTTACATTGATTTAATTCACCTCTCATTAAATCAAGATAATTCTTATTCTTAGGAACGGTAAAAACATTTTCTAAATCGGCTCCTTTTAACCATTTTGGAATAGATGGTGAAGAACCTGTGGCTATAACTAATTTTTCATACGAAATTTCATCATTGTTTTTTAAAATACAAGTTTTATTCTCAGGATTGATCGAAATAACCTCTTCTATTATATGATTAATGTCTGCTTTTTCAAACATTTTATTAGAAGGTAAAATATTACAGTCTGTTCCGTCAATGGATCCGAAGGTATACGGTATTCCACAAGGAACAAGCGTCTTTTCTTCTTTTGCAATTACTGTAACTGTTTTTTTACGATTAACACTTTTTGCTGTAAGGGCAGTAACTAAACCTGCAGCACTTCCACCAATTACTAATACATCTGTTCTTTTCATTTATTTATATTTAAGATTACTAATAGCTTACAGGTTAAATAATTTCTGTTGTGTGGTATCTTGCAAATGATGATTTGAATTAAAAAGCATATTACCAAGTATTGTTTTTTCTTTTTTTGTTTTCTTAAGCATATAATAGAATGTATTGGCGACTGTTTCGCTTAATTCATTTTCGGATGCTAGGATGTTATAAAGTTTGATCAGACAATCGTCAAAATACATTTCTAACTTTATTAACTCTTCCATAGTTAAGTCAGAGTTGGCATTAAGGTTTTTAAAGCATTCAGAAATTTGATTGGATAATTTATCACTAGGAAAATCTAACCACCCCTTTAATACTTCAGCAATCTTTTTATGTTTCTCAAGATATTTATCTCGATTTTTTTCATGTTTGTATAAATCATATACTAACATTCTTATTTTTTTTTCTTCAATTTTCTCATAAAGTCCATAGTATAATTTGGCTACTTGTTTATGATAAGATTGGATCTGATCAATTATTTCGCTCTTTTGTTTATACATTTTTATGTCCTTTCCCTATTGAATTTTATTGAAAAAACGGTATAATTACCAATTAACAAAGCTATTCTCTTTATGTAATTAGGTGCAAGTGAACCAAAGCTTGTGCTGTCAAAAGGATACTTGAGATATATCAAATTATTTGTTGAGATAATGAAACTATACTATTGCTGAATTTGTGTGAATAGTTGAATGATTCGCATCAAAAATGCATTTCAGTATGGAAATTTTTATAGGATAAGTTTACTATATGGGAGGAAAAAGAAAACTTGTTACAACAACAAATTAGCGAAATAATTTATAACGTCTTGATTAATAGTTCTGATTTGCTAACGTTATCTATTAAGTTGAGTGTGTTTGATGCTTGAAAATTTAGTGATTTATTTATTCGAATGCCAGAATTTTTGAAATACCAATTATCCTTTTTGGCTTAACTCAATTAACCGTTTGCGATTTATGATCTCAATTTTTTTCCCTTCTATTTCAATTATTTTTTCATTCTTAAATTCTGATAAAATTCGAACTACACTTTCCATAGACATTCCACATAATTCGGCTAAGTCCTTACGACTGATATATGAAAAAACATCAAGTTCTTTAAATTCTTCTTTATTTAAATATAACAGGATATTTGCAAGTTTGCCATTTAATTGCCTGAGACCTAAATTTAAACATTTAGTAAGCATAATGTTATAATTTCTACAATACCAATCAGATAGTACACGGGAAAACTCACAGGATTGAGTGATTAGATTTTTAATGGCATCACGATCAATTGAACAAAGCCTAGTTTCTTTTAAGGCAGCAACAGAGAAGTAATACGTATCATCACCAAACAAGGATGTCAATCCAATAAAGTCATTACACTTAAGTAGTTTTATAATAATATTTTTTTCTGGACCTTCAATATATACTTTAATTAAACCATCTATAACAAACAGTATATCCCTTACACGGGTTCCCTCTTTAATAATTATTTCCCCTTTTTTATAACTAATTTGGTTTTTTTGTAAATCATAAAAGGCTTTTGTGTCTTCTGTCTTTTGAATAAAACAACTAGATTTTGCCGTACATTCATTACAATTTGTTTTTATCAGATATTTTTCCATTATAGAAGATTAGTTAAAGGTGTAAACTCAAATTTTTGAAAAAACATCAGAGTTATATTCAATTTATTATTGCTGTTGTAATACTCAATTCTCATTTACAAAAATACAATTAATTAAGAAAAAATCATGAACATGCTAAATTACCCCTGTTTAAATGGATTAAAACATGGTGCAATCGCAAAAAGAGACACTTAGCTTTGGGATATAAAACGATGGAAGAATTTGAAATTTAAAACAGTAATCAAAATTTGGCTGTATAGCTTAACTTTTACACCTGATCCCTGATCCATAGATTGTTGGTGATTTTGTTAGTAAATAAAAAAAGCCACTCTTTTTAGAATGGCTTTAATTGATTGATTTACAGTGTCGGGCTAGCAGGATTTGAACCTGCGATCTTCCCGACTTTCAGTCGGGACGCGCCAGCACTAAAGTGCAAAAAAAAAGAGCTCCATCTTTTGATGAAACTCTTATTGTGTCGGGGTAGCAGGATTTGAACCTGCGACCTCCTGCTCCCAAAGCAGGCGCGCTGACCGGACTACGCTATACCCCGAAAATATATTTATGTTTTGCAGATTTGAATGGCGACCTTCCCGACTTTTATTCGGGAGGCGCTAAGCAAAATGCTCAACTTAGTATTTTCTATTTTTAAGAACAATTTTCTCCTTCTGCGGAGAGAGGGGGATTCGAACCCCCGGTACCAGTTTCCCAGCACGCATGTTTAGCAAACATGTGGTTTCAGCCACTCACCCACCTCTCCAATATTTGAAATTTATAAAAAATTTCGTGGCAGTTTAACCGCCAAAAGGCGTTTGATTTGACCTGCCCTCTAACCTCTACTGTAAGAGGACTGCAAAAGTATAAAAAGCTTTTGTATTCGCAAAAAAAAATCAAACTTTTTACAATTAATTTTTTGAACTTTTTTTTTGTGCCATTCGTATCTATTTCTTTCCGAAATTAGTGGCTCAAAATTTTCTGATTTATGATTCAATCAAAGAATATAGAAATTAAAGCGGAATGTAAAGATTTAAAGATTATTAGGCAAATCTTGCAACAGAAGAAGGCCGACTTTAGAGGCTTGGACCATCAAATTGACACTTATTTTAAGGTAGCGCAAGGAAGGTTGAAATTGCGCGAAGGAAATATCGAAAATAATTTAATTCATTATAATCGGCCCAATCAAGCTGGTCCCAAGCAAAGTGATTTTACCCTTTTTAAAACTGAAGATAAAATAGGATTAAAAGATATACTCAAGAAAGCTTTAGGGATAAAGGTTGTTGTGGATAAACAAAGAGAAATTTACTTCATCAACCATGTTAAATTTCACTTAGATCAGGTAAAAGGTTTAGGAGATTTTTTCGAAATTGAAGTCATTGATGAAGATGGAACAATTCCTATAAATGAAATGAAAAATACCTGCGATTATTATTTGAAATTGTTTGGGATAGAAGAAAATGACCTGATTGGTAATTCTTATAGCGATATGTTAATGAGTAAAATACAAATGGGTTGAAAATCAATTTATACGTTTTCTAAATTGAAAGTCTTTGTATTAGTATTTGAAAAAAAATTGAAATTTGTAATAAAATAATTCGTTTAATCAAATGTAATCTGATGAGTGGAAAAACCTTTGTTGAAAAAATATTTGATGCCAAAAAAGGAAGCATCGTATTTAAAAAGCCTGACATCATTTTAACCCATGATAATACGGCAAGTATCGCCAATACTTTCAAAAAGATGGGTGGCGAAAAAGTTAAAGATCCCAGTCAATTGCTGATTGTTCTCGATCATAATGCCCCACCAACTAACGCCAAACTGGCCAATGATTATTTAAAGATCAGGGAAATTGTAAAAGAGCAAGGAATTGATAAGTTTCACGATGTGGGTCGTGGAATTTGTCATCAAATCATGTCTTATCACGCAAAACCAGGTATGATTATCGTTGGAAGTGACAGTCACACCTGTACGGCAGGAGCATTTAATGCCTTTGCGGCCGGTATCGATCGTACCGAGTCTGCTGGTTTATGGAAGCAAAGTGAAACCTGGTTCAGGGTACCTGAAACGATTAAAATTAACCTGAGTGGGAAATTGCAAAAAGGTGTTTATGCCAAAGACATCTCCCTTTGGATCATTGGCATGATGGGTTCCAGCGGAGCCGATTATATGTCGATTGAATATCATGGAGAAGGGGTGAAGACGCTGGGAATTTCTGAGAGAATGACCTTGACCAATCTGGCTTCAGAGATGGGGGCAAAGAATGCTGTCTTTCCAGCTGATGAAGTTTTAACAAAGTTTTACAATGAAGAGATCAAAGGTGTTTGGGCCGATGAAGATGCTTCATATATCAAGGAATATGACATTAATTTAAGTGAGATCTATCCATTGGTTGCCGCGCCGCATCACGTTGATAATGTAAAAGCCATTTCTGAAGTTCAGGGAACCAAATTGGGACAGGGCTTAATCGGAACCTGCACCAACGGTCGCATCGAAGATTTACGAGCTGCAGCAGAAATATTAAAAGGAAATAAACTTCCTGCAGATTTCCAGTTGCTGGTGATCCCTGCTTCTCGCGAAATTTATACCCAGGCTCTGGAAGAAGGATTAATTATAACCTTTTTAGAGGCTGGTGCTCAAATTCTTTCAACTTCTTGCGGGCCATGTTTAGGAACAGGGCAGGGGATACCCGCCGATGGAATTAATGTGATTTCTACAGCCAATCGTAATTTTAAAGGTCGAATGGGAAATAAAGAAGCAAGCATTTATTTAGCTTCTCCTGCAGCAGTTGCTGCGTCAGCCTTGAAGGGAGAGATTACCGATCCTCGTGGAATTGTATCAAATGATAAATATCCTTACGAAAAAGTACAAAGCAAAACGGTAGAAATTGATGCTTCGGAAGACCGATATTATGAAGGAAGTTGGAATTATACAGACGTTGATAATTTAAATACCGATCAAATGTTTGCAGGTAATTTAACCTATAACATCAACAGTTCGGAAGGTGACAAAATTATGCCTCACCTTTTTAAAGGATTCGACGATAGTTTTTCTGATCGTGTAAAAGAAGATGATATTGTCATTGCCGGAGAAAATTTTGGATGCGGAAGTTCTCGCGAACATCCTGCGGTTGGCTTGTCTTATGCAGGAGTTAAAGCGGTTATTTGTAAATCGGTGAACCGAATTTTTTATCGATCTTCTGTAAATCAAGGTTTACCCATCATTATTTTACCTGAAGCCGTTGATGCTTTTAAACAAGGGAATAAAATTCAAATTGATTTTGTGAAAGGGATTGTGAAAATTGATGAGAATGAATATGCTTTCGCACCTTTACCCGAGAAGTTAATGAATATATTTGAAGCCAAAGGATTGGTAAATTTTGTTAAAAATACTTAGAAATTAAATAATTATATATACTTTTGCCCGGCCTGTTATTAATTAACAGGCCTTTTTTTTGAATTATTGAAGTGAGATTGATGATTTTTAAAATCATAAAAAGATATAAATACCTAATTATTGTTGGATTGTTAATTGCGGCTTACTTTGCAATTGCAGAAGTACTACCCAAAAGCTTAAGCCGATATCCAGCCTTTGTCGTGCTTTTTTTATTGGATGTTTATTTGTGGAGTTCCATTAAAAGATGGATAAGACGACAGGATAAAAAATGGGCTTATAGTATCACGATTTTTTATTGGCTGCCATTGTTGATGATCGTTTCAACCACGGTTGTCAGTCTGTTCAAACCCATACAGAGTTGGAATACCTCAGTTTATTTAAACATTTCTGGTTTTACTCTGATCTGTTATGCTGCAAAATTATTCACCACAATTTTTATTTTATTAACCGATTTTATCAGAGGTATTCAGTTTATCTTACGATTTCTTAAAACCAAAAGAACCAGAGAGCTGACGGTTTCGGAAGCACCCAAAATAACTAGAAATAAGTTTATTAAAAAGATGGGGGTCCTAACCGGAGGTTTTGTGTTTAGTACCATGATGGTGGGAAGGTTTAAATGGGCCTCTGCCTTTAAAGTGAGATCAGAGCATATTGTTTTACCCGATTTACCCGATGCTTTTAATGGCTTAAAAATTATTCAGTTTTCTGATTTGCATTTGGGAAGCTGGCCCAGTAGTAAGCCCATTTCCGAAATTGCCGACATTATTAATGATCAACAGGCAGATCTTGTATTTTTTACCGGAGATTTGGTAAATTTTTCAACTTCCGAAGCTTATCGATTTGAAGAAATCCTAAAAGAAATAAAAGCTCCGCATGGGGTTTATTCAGTCTTGGGAAACCACGATTACGGAGATTATGTAAACTGGGATAGCCCTGAAGCCAAACAAGAAAACATGCAGGAGTTTTATGATTTGCATGATCGTATTGGATGGAAATTGCTTAGAAATGAAAATAAAGTACTTGAAAAAGATGGAAGTAAAATAGCCATTGTAGGTGTTGAAAACTGGGGAGACAATCCAAGGTTTCCCCAAAAGGCGGATATTAATAAGGCGGAACGCGGTGCAGAGGATGTGAAAACAAAATTGCTACTTTCGCACGATCCCAGTCATTGGGATAAGGTAATTTCAAAAAAACACAAACAATTCGACATTACATTTTCTGGCCATACCCATGGTTTCCAGTTTGGGATTGAGACTTCAATGTTCAGGTGGAGCCCGGCACAATACATCTATAAATATTGGGCAGGTTTATATAAAAATAAAAAGCAGTATTTATATGTAAACCGTGGTACCGGATATCTTGGTTACCCGGGACGAATAGGTATTTCTCCTGAAATCACCCTTTTTAAATTAAGCAATCAGTAAGAAATTGTTAAAAAATTGTTAATTGATGATTTTAATATTTAATCCTACTAATGTTGTAGTATATTTGAATCATTAAACAATGTTCTATTTTAATTAGGTGAAATTAATTAAAGATTTATTTTGTGAATAATTGCTTCGATGTTGAGGTTGATTCTTCTAAGTTGCTAAACAAATGCTAATTTTACAACGTGATTATTATACAGAATAAGCGAAAAAAAGTCCCTGAAAAGGGACTTTTTTTATTCTTGGAACTCTGATTTAAAAAATGAAGTGCTTTGAAATTTAATGCATTACATCGTTTAGCAATCCTAGATTTATTTCTTACGAATGATATCTCAGAGACTCTGTAAAGAGGAGGTTCATTTATAATTTAAACCAGGGTTTTATGGTTTCTGTCTTATCTTCAGGCTCAAGTTTATGTCTGAATTCATTGGTGCAATTATTATAGATATAATCTTTCGACCATTCTTCATAATTTTTTGAAATTTGATCAATGGAATCAATTACAATTTCAAGTTCCTGATTGGTCATGGTTGGATGTAATGAAAGTCTGATCCAACCGGGTTTTTCACTTAAATCACCCGTATTTATTTTATCGGTAATCTTCGCTGATTTATCGTAACTCACATCCAATAAGAAATGGCCGTAGGTTCCGGCACAAGCACAACCACCTCTAACCTGAATTCCAAAACGATCGTTCATCAGTTTCACCACCAAATTAAAATGAATATTATCCAGATAAAATGACATAATTCCCAAACGATCTTCTATGTTGTCGGCCAAGATGTGTAGTCCCGAAATTTTTGATAAACCTTCAAAGGCAAGCTTGGTCAGTTCATCTTCTCTTTGATGAATCTTCTCTGTTGTCATCTGATTTTTGACTTCAATACAAAGGGCACTTCTGATCGATTGCAGAAAACCTGGCGTTCCACCATCTTCTCTGGCTTCAATATCATCTAAATATTTATACTCACCCCAGGGATTGGTCCAGTCAACCGTACCACCTCCGGGGTTATCAGGGATTTTACTATTATACAATGAAGAGTCGAAAATTAGAACTCCTGATGTTCCGGGGCCTCCCAAAAATTTATGAGGAGAAAAGAAAATTCCATCCAGTTTTTCCATTGGATCTTCAGGGTGCATATCCATATCTACATAAGGCGCAGATGCCGCGAAATCAACAAAACAAACGCCTCCGTACTCATGCATGATCTTCGCCATCTCATGATAAGGAGTAATAATTCCTGTTACATTTGAGCAGGCTGAAAAGCTACCAATTTTAAAATCCCGGTCCTTATGCTCTTCTAGTAAAGCTCTGAGGGCATCCAGATCAATTAGTAAATCTTTATCCGGTGGGATAACAACCACGTCGGCATTCACTTCATACCAGGATGTTTGGTTTGAATGATGTTCCATGTGTGAGATGAAAACGATGGGGCGTTCCCGCTCTTTCTGGCACTTTGTACCCGAAAGAACACTACAGGTTTTTAAACCTAAAATTCGCTGCAATTTGTTGATTACGGCTGTCATTCCGGCTCCTGCAGTGATGATTACATCATTCGGACCTGCGTTTACATGTTCTTTAATTAGCTTATGTGAATAATGATAAGCTTTGGTCATTAAGGTTCCCGTTTCACTTGTTTCAGTATGGGTATTTCCAACCCAGGGGCCAATAATATTGGCCAATTGATCTTCAATGGGGTGATACAATCTGCCACTCGCAACCCAGTCGGCATAAATCATTTTCTGCTTTCCGTAAGGAGAATCGAATTCCAATTCATTTCCTATAACCTGCTCTCTGAATTTCTTAAAATATGTTTCCATTTACACTAGTTTTTTTAGCGCTTTAGCTTAATTTTTTCTGCTAACAAATTTAAGAATTATATTCAGAATATATAGAGAAATTTAAATGTAATAGGTCGACGAAATTCTTGCTTCTGTCTAGATTATTTTTGAAAAACTTATTTCAGAAATTCCCACTTCTCCACCTTCAGGCTGTATGCTGATCCAATTGTTGTCTTCGCTAAACCATTTGTATTGACTTCCAATTTTAATCAAGTAATTATTGATTTTTTTATTTTCAGCAATTCGAATGATCAAGCCCCCGTTTTTTGCCTTGCCTTTACCAAAGTTTAATATAATTTTGAAGTTTCTAACCCCATTCATGTTTTGGAGTTTTAATAAAATGAAATTGTGTTTTCGGTCTTTGACTTCCAATGTGTTAAATTCTAAACTTTTCAATTGATTGTTGGAAAGATTTACTGTTGAGTCGATCAGAACAACATAAGTAGCATCTTTAATGATTTGTAAAATTTCATTTATTTTACTGCTTGGATAAACCTCATTGGGCAACAATGCCAATGCCTGATTGTAGATATTCAGTGCACGATCGTAAGCTTTTTGTTTGAAATATTGATCAGCCTCCTGTAATAATGGTTCGTATTGTTGCAAGGCTCTGGCTTTACTTTCTGCAATTTTTGCATCAATTTGTTCGATGGCTTTCGACGCATAAGCTTCTTCAGGTTTTATTTCGATGGCTTCATACAGGAAGTTTTTGGCAATTTGTAAATGTCCACGTGCCATTTCGTTTTGCGCATTAGAAATGGCTAAATCATAAGCTTTCTGTATTTCAACTTGTTTAATTTCTATTTGATGATCAATCTCTTTTAATTGATTCAAAGGATATTCTTCCTTGGGCTTGTAGTTTAGAGCTTGTTTGTAAGCTTGTTGAGCGCTGTTGTATTTTAATTCTTTAAAATATTGATCGCCCTGAGCAATGGCTTCTGCATAGTTTTTTTCTGCAATATTTTGTAATTCAATCAGGTTTAAGATTGAATCAATTTCTCGCATCTTATTTTTTGGAATAAATTCATCAGGTTTTAAGTTAGAGGCATATTCATATTCATTTCGGGCTTCCCGATAGTTTTCATTGATGAATAAATCATCGGCTTTAGAAATTGAATTTGAATAAGATTGCTCCAGATTTTTCTCGTCTTCAATTTTCCGAATACGGTTTTGAATCTCTTTTAATTTTTGCGTTGGATAAAATTCATCTGCTTTAATGCTTAAGGCCAATTGATAGTTTTCTTTGGCTTGATCTAAATCATTGGCGGATAAAAGTAAATCTGCCTTTTGAATGGCAGCATTAAAGGTTGAATCTATTCTCAGGTTTTCCTGAATAGAACGAATTTTTATATCCAGTTCTTCAATTTTTAAACGACTGTATTCTTCCTCAGGTTTGATGCGAAGGGCAAATTCAAATTGCTGTCGGGCTTCCGTAAATTCATTGTTATTAAAGTATTCATTTCCCAATTGAATGGCTTGCTCATAATCCTCCTGATCGGTGGTGGCTTTGGTTGCTATGGCCGCTAAAACCTTATTCAACATTTCCTTAGGATAAGTATCTTCAGGCTTTATGTTGCTGGCCGATTCATAATAGTTTTTTGCATTTTGATAATCCCTCACCATATAAAAATTATCGGCATCATCAATAATCTTATTGTATTCGGCAATGGGATTTAAAATGGCATCAATCAATATCATTTGATTTTTAGGATATTCTTTTTCAACGTAAATATCATTGGCCTGTTGATAATAATCGCGGGCAGGTTTATAGTTTTTATTTATATATAATGAATCGGCAGTTGCAAGTGTTTTTTGATAGAGGCCTATCTTAACAGATTCGGCATCGATGAGTTGTTTGAGCTCTCTAAGTTTGGTTTTTGGATAGCTTTTTTCGGGTATCAAACTCAATGCAAATTGATATTCGATTTTGGCGTTTTGATAATCATTTTTATTGAGATAATCATCCGCTGCATTAATCACCTCCAAATACTCATTATTGGTTAAGTACTGTTCTTCAATTTCAGCTTTAATTTTCAGTACCTGATTTTTTGGGTAATTCTCTGAAGGGAAAAGACGGGATGCACTTTGGTAAGCCGAAGATGCTTTTTCTAAATTTTTACTTTTATAAAATTGATCGGCATTTATGATGAAACTGGTGTAAACTTCACGTTGATCGCTTTGCCCACGTATGATTTGGATACATTCCTTTAATCTGCTTTTTGAATTTATATCTTGAGGCGACAATCGCAGGGCATATTGATAATAAGCTTTGGCATCCAGGTAATTTCTGGCACTAAAAAGAGAGTCAGCCAATTGCGTGATTTTTTGGTATTCTGCAGAATTTTGAGCCTGCGAAGTATTTAGAAATCCAAAAGCCAAAATAATGATTGTGGCAAGGGTGAAACGGCTTATTTTATGTGTTGAAGTCAAATTTCTTATTGCTTAAATATCGAGTATTATCAACGAATTAATGAATTAAATATTGCAGCCTATTGTTCAATGATGCCATCTTTGATGGTTAAAATCCGATCCGACATATTGGCCAACTCCTTATTGTGGGTAACCATCACAAAGGTTTGCTTAAATTCATCGCGCAATTTAAAAAATAACTGATGAAGTTCAACGGCCGAATTTGAATCCAAATTGCCTGAGGGTTCATCGGCTAATATAACAGAAGGTTTGTTGATCAAAGCACGGGCAACTGCAATTCGCTGCTGCTCACCTCCGGAGAGTTCGCTGGGTTTATGATCAAGCCGATCTTTTAAGCCTAAAAATTCCATCAGTTTTGTAGCTTCTTTTTCTGCATCACGCTTGGATGTTTTTGCAATAAATGCAGGAATACAAATGTTTTCGAGGGCTGTAAATTCCGGTAATAAATGATGAAACTGAAAAACAAATCCAATTTCTTTGTTTCTGAAATCCGATATTTTGCGATCTGATAATTCCTGTATCTTTTGATGATTGATTTCCAGACTGCCTTTATCAGCCTGATCAAGGGTTCCGATGATTTGTAATAAAGTGGATTTGCCTGCTCCTGAGGCCCCAACTATGCTGACAATCTCAGCTTTCTGAATCTCGAGGTCGATTCCTTTTAAAACTTTTAAGGTGGAAAAGGATTTCTCAATTCCTAAGGCTTTTATCATTTATCTGGCTTTAAAGCAAAGATAGAAAATCTAAACAGATTTTCTTTTATTTATACATTGATATAAATTCCTTACTTTGGAAAAAGCAGCACTCTTGTTTATAAATTAATGTTATTTTTGTTTAATCATTAAAACACAAAATTTAATCTATACAGATGAATATTCATGAATATCAAGGCAAGTCAATTTTGAAAAAATATGGCGTTGCCGTTCCCGAAGGATATGTAGCCGATACTCCCGAAAAAGCTGTTGAAATGGCCGAACTCTTAACAAAAGAAACAGGTACTAAATTTTGGGTGGTTAAAGCCCAGGTACATGCAGGTGGCAGAGGAAAAGGGGGAGGAGTGAAGCTCGCCAAATCTCTGGACGAAGTAAAATCAATTGCTTCGGATATCATTGGAATGAGATTGGTTACTCCGCAAACCAAAGCCGAAGGTAAGCTGGTGAGCAAGGTTTTGATTCAACAAGATGTTTACTATCCCGGAGATTCGGAAATTGAAGAGTTTTATATTTCTGTATTGTTGAACAGAAATAATGGTAAAAATATGATCGTTTATTCTCCGGAAGGAGGAATGGATATCGAAACCGTAGCTGAAAAAACTCCGGAGTTGATTTTTACCGAGGAAATAAATCCTTCTGTTGGAATTTTACCTTTCCAATGTGCCAAGATTGCATATAATTTTGGATTGGAAGGAAAAGCTCTTAAAATGATGACCAAATTTGTGGCTTCATTGTATAAAGCTTATGTGGAGTCTGATGCTTCATTGTTTGAAATCAATCCGGTCGTTAAAACTTCCGATGATCAGATTTTGGCCGTTGACTGTAAGGTTGGAATTGACAATAATGCACTCTTTCGTCATCCCGATATTTTGGAGATGCGCGATTTAAAAGAGGAAGATCCCATTGAGGTTGAAGCTTCGAAATACGATCTGAATTACGTAAAACTGGATGGTAATGTTGGATGTATGGTGAATGGAGCCGGATTGGCCATGGCAACCATGGACATCATTAAGCTTTCGGGTGGCGATCCTGCCAACTTTTTAGATGTAGGAGGTTCGGCTGATGCAAAACGTGTTGAAGAAGGTTTCCGTATTATTTTACAGGATGAAAATGTAAAAGCGATTTTGATTAATATTTTTGGAGGAATTGTACGTTGCGACCGCGTGGCTGCCGGAGTGATTGAAGCTGCTAAATCCATTGAGCTGAAATTGCCTCTAATTGTTCGACTGCAAGGAACCAACGCCGAGGAAGGAAAACGACTGATTGATGAAAGTGGCATTAAAGTAAAATCGGCCATTGCTTTGCAAGATGCTGCTAACCTGGTATCTGAAGTGTTGAAATAGAATAATATTTAATATAAAAGCAAAAGGGACGACATCTTCAATTCGAAGATGGCGTCCCTTTTTTATGTTCGAAAAGGGATGCTGTCCCTTTTAAGGGACGTCATCCCTTTGGGTATTATTCACTATTTGGTGTCTGTTTAACGTACCTAATGAGGCATAATGATAAATTGTATGAGTAGTGGCAGATTGCGTGGTACTTTCCTGCCTGCCTACCAAAGCCTTGCGAAGGTGGGTCAAACACGCTACGCAGTTTAAGCGCCTGTCCGGCGTAACCTCTGTGAAGACGGAGGCTACAACCCTTGAAATTTAATGTTTTTCAGGCTATTATTTTAAACATTGTTGTGCGTTCGTGTTTATATTTTTCTCCAAATTGTCTTTGCTGTTGCACAAGCTTTATCAGTTCCATCTATTTTTATTGTGTGCAGGAATGATTTGTCCATGGTTTGATTTGTATCATTTTTAGTCAATGAAACCATCGTTTGCCCTAAATGTGCTTCTGCAATAAATCTACCATCGATAGAATACAAATAATAATGATCAACAATTTCTTCAGGAATTGATTCAACTACCCATTGTAGATATCTAATGTTATTTACATGCTTAATCATATCTGTATCATATCTGTTAACCTTGAATTTTATTTCGTAATCAGAATTGTCTATTGTATGAATTTTTTGAGAGATATTACAATCAGTACTTTCTTTATTATAAAAAGACCACCTGTCTTTTATATCACTAAATATTTTTGTCGGTCTTCTTCTTTCAATGTCGAAGAAAATCCATAAACCTTTAGCTCTTCCAATAATATTATTTTGCTCATCGTAAATGATATTTTCTCTAAAACCTTTAATTGAGGTGTATTTAGATAACCAAGTTCTTATTGTAATTTTTTCTTTATATTTTGGATATCGCTCCATTTCCATAAATCCAGAAATTAAAACCCATCCAATATTTTGTTCTTCTAGTTGATATAAACTATGGTTAATCGAAAAACAATGGTCTGCTGCTGTTTCTTCTAATAGAGTTAAAATGGTAGTTGGCGATGCAACTCCAAATTCATTCATTTCAAAATATCTTAATTCAAATTCTTTATCGTAATAGTTTTTAATCATCTTACTTTTCTATATCTCTATATTTCGCACTTAATATTACGTACGGAGCCAATTCGTTTATTCATAATTTCAAATTTTCCGTCAATCGTCAAAGACGAATTGGCGGTGTAACAACGGAGAACTGCGGTTGAATTACCCACTGAAACCCGTATTACATTTACATTTTGTTAGGCACAGTAATTAATTAAATAATTTACTAATTGCTATTAATTTAGGACCTTCCAAAATAACTGTATTTGAACCTTCTCTTATATAACTTAAATTGTCAACAAAAGACAAATTCTCCTGTTTTGGAATTCTAATTCTAATAATATTTTTGGATTTATATTCAATTAAGTCGATGCTTGCCAGAATTTGACTTTTAACAGGTTCAGATAGTTTAGATACCTTTATTGAACTAATTAATTTGTTAATATAATTATCCATTGAAAGACCTTCTAATATCAATTCTCGTTCTATCCCTACCACATATCTATCATTAATTTTATCAGCTAAAATACCATCCAATGAATAAATTCTATCTGAGTCTTGTTTTTTGTCTGCAACTCCAATGAATATAAATCCATCAGAATCAGGACCGCAATTAGCTATACCACACATTGTTTGAATTAGTTCCTCATAAAGATGCTTGTTTAATTCTCTGTTATTAGCCAAGCTATAAAAGCCTTGTTTACATTCATAGCGGTTTGTTTCAACTTTTGAGCGTCTAATCGAATTTTCAAAATCTAATGCTAATCCTGAACCGTGTCTTAAAACTGGTGGGTCTTTTTTTACAAAATATGGTTGAATTAAGCCAATAGTTAGATTAATATTATTTTTTCTATCATTTGTTTTTGCAGTTCTGGCGGAATATGTCATTTTACCTTGTAAATTAACTAATGCCTTAACAATATCAATTTCTTGAGCAGGTGATTTTTCCTCTTTAACAACCAAATGAAAAATAGCCATAAAAATGGCAAAGAAAGAACCTTTGACTGGATTTCTTGAGCCCGGATTTACAACATTTTTTACTGTTGTGTTTTGACTTTCGAATATTTTTATGACAATAGAAAAAGTAACTTTGATTTCATGAATAAGTCTCTCAATGCCATAAATACTTAATAATCTATTTATTGATTGATTCTCATCGCTGCCTTCTTCGTAGATTAAATTATATAATTCACGACTAATTGGTATTGGTTCATCTTTTACAATTGAAGCAATTAAATCCGCGATAATTTCTTCATCTTCACTATCTCGCAATTGTGATTTCCATAATACTCCATGATTACACCAAAAAATTTCTTCAGCTGTTAATCCATATCCTATATTTTCTCTACTTGAATCAATACTTATTTGAGGCATTTCCGACAATTCAAGAATATCTTGTGATGAATCTCCCCTTATTTCAGATGAAAGTCGTCTAACAACATCCGCGAAAATATCAGTTACACCAGCTTGTCTTTTCTCTTGAGGACTCAACTGCTTACCGCCTGAATTAATTCTTCCAAAAATATCCGTTGTTTCGGTTTCTTCTGCAGTTGGGTATATTGTTACGGCAAGCTGATAATCTAATAAGTCTGCACATGCCTCTTGGTTTAGAAGTAAGTCAGCTTCCGTCTTAAAATCAAAATTGCCTGATTCTCCTAATTGTTTTGCTCGGGCAAATTGTTCGACGTCAAAGTATTTTCCATTTAATGCAAATCTATTTTCGATAAATGAAAATATTGCATTTAATCTTTGTAGTCCATCTATTATTTCATATTTGTCATCAGTTGTTTTAGCCAAAAGAATAAGAGGAATAGGTAAACCCTTTAATGCACTATCAATTAGATAAGCCTTTTCATCTACTGTCCAAACTAATTTGCGTTGATATCTTCTATTAACAAGAAAAACCTCATCCGAATAATTACGATAAGCTTCTTGTATACTCATTCCTCGTGGTGTTATACTCATAATTATGTTTTTATATTTTCAAATTTGTAGATGCGATTTTTTTTATTGTGCCTAACGGTTTGGCTCGTATGTTTGCTATAAACATATTTAAGTTTGATAAATTTATACAATAAAGCAATATGAACCAAACCAAATAGAAGGGATAGGGAGGTTTGGCTAGGCACGCTGAGTTGATGCCGTATCATAGAGATTCCACTCTTCTATTGCTTTTATAGAACTTGAACAGTACCTAGGTCCCAAAAAAGTATAACGGAGATCGAATCAGAAGCGAGCAAAAGTGATTATGAAAAGCAGGTTTTCTAAATTAATTATATGAACTTAGAAGTATTAAAAGAATCCTTAGGAATTGATGTATCCAAAGACAGTTTATCTTTTTGCCTTGGAATTTTACAATCAGATTTAAGTAAGCGATTTAAAGTTAGTTCAGATGTCGAGAATACTGAGCATGGCTTTAAACAGCTAAATCGATGGATAAGAAAACACAAGAGCCTGCAAGGTCTTCCAGTTGTGGTGATGGAGTCTACGGGAGTCTATCATGAATCCATCGCTCAATATCTTTATGATCAGGGATATGCTGTAAGTGTACTGCAAAGTGGTCGCGTAAAGCGCTATGCTCAAAGTTTGGATAAACGCTCCAAGACCGATGCCTTGGATAGTCGAATGCTATCGATGTTGGGCTGTGAGCGAGAATTAACGGCCTGGAAACCACCCAGTGATCAGATGCAACAACTGCGTGGTCTAAGTCGTGAACGCAGTAGTTTAATCAAAGAACGCAGTATTGAGCTAAACCGTAATCATGCCTTAACCCGTTCAGTTTATAGAGATGTTAAAGCAGCAAAGAGACATCATACCCGCATGAAATTATTAAATGATCAAATTCAGGAAATAGAATTAGAGATGCAATTAGCAATAAAAGCAGATGCAAAAATGAAAGAGAAGATAGCATACCTGCAAAGTATTCCTGGAGTTTCATTTATCAGCGCAGCAACTGTAATTGCAGAGACCTTAGGCTTTGCACAGTTCGAAAATGCAAAACAATTGACCAGTTATGCCGGTTATGATGTGGTATTACGAGAATCGGGCAATTATCAAGGAAAAACACGCATCAGCAAGAAAGGGAATAATCACATCCGAGCCGTGTTGCACATGCCTTCAATGACAGCCATTCGGGTTAATCCAAGTTTAAAACCCTTTTATGAAAGACTAAAACCAAAGAAACAAAAACCCTTAATTGCCTTGGTTGCAGTTCAACGCAAATTATTGCTACTCATGTTTAGTTTATGGAAAAACGAGATGTATTATGACCCAGATTATGAAACAAAAAAGCGGCAGGGATTAGAAACCCCTAGTCGCGCAGGATAGAAGCAATACGAATATTGCAACTTCCTTAAATTTTTATGCAAATTTACTTGCTTTTTAACACAGTACCTATGGTGCGTGGCGCCTGCCTGCCGCAGGCAGGCATTTTGCGGCAGCCTGCCTGCCATTTTTTGGCAGGCTTTCCTGTCCCCCGAGGGACAGGAAACACCACGAAAACCCTAAAGTTTCGTTACCTGTCTTAGCGCCATGAACTATAGCTGTTGTTACCAATTGTTTTTTTATTTTAATCAACAAAAGTCTCTTTCAGTACCGATTTAATTTCTTTTATTTCAGGTCGTGAAAGTCTACCAACCACCTTAATTATTCTTTGTTTGTCAATTGTCCTTATTTGATCAATTACTATCCAACCAATTTTCTCGTCGTGTTTGACTTCAATTCTAGTTGGGTACTTTTTAGATTTAGTAGTCATTGGAGCAACAATAATTGTTCTCAGGTGTTTGTTCATTTCATCTGGAGAAATGATAACACATGGTCTTGTCTTTTTAATCTCACTACCCTGAGTTGGGTCAAGATTAACAAGAACTATTTGGTATTGATTTAATTCCATTCCTCTAAATTTTCGTCATCAAAAACGTCATTGAATAAAAGTTGATCATCACCATTTTTGCTCATTTCTATGAAAGCTTTTTCCCAATTTTTTCTTGGAGATGAAACTGGTTTCAGAATGATGTATCCTTTTTCAAGAATAAGTTCAACTTTGTCCTTGATGTTATATTTTTCTATTAAGGTTTTACTTAGCCTAAAACCTTTAGAATTTCCGATTTGTATTATTGATAATTCCATAATTTAATTTTTGCATGTAATTACAAAGTTACTACAAAAGGTTTCGTTTTCCAAGTATTTATAAAAATAATTGGTAACGGTTTGGCTCGTATGTTTGCTATAAACATATTTAAGTTTGATAAATTTATACAATAAAGCAATATTAAACAAACCAAATAGAAGGGATAGGGAGGTTTGGCTAGGCACACTGAGTTGATGCCGTATCATAGAGATTCCACCCTTCTATTGCTTTCATAGAACTTGAACAGTACCTAGGTCCCAAAGAAGTATAACGGAGATCGAATCAGAAGCGAGCAAAAGTGATTATGAAAAGCAGGTTTTCTAAATTAATTATATGAACTTAGAAGTATTAAAAGAATCCTTAGGAATTGATGTATCCAAAGACAGTTTATCTTTTTGCCTTGGAATTTTACAATCAGATTTAAGTAAGCGATTTAAAGTTAGTTCAGATGTTGAGAATACTGAGCATGGCTTTAAGCAACTTGATCGATGGATTGAAAAACACAAAAGCCTGGAGAGTTTGCCAAGTGTTGTGATGGAGTCTACGGGAGTCTATCATGAATCCATCGCTCAATATCTTTATGATCAGGGATATGCTGTAAGTGTACTGCAAAGTGGTCGCGTAAAGCGCTATGCTCAAAGTTTGGATCAACGCTCCAAGACCGATGCCTTGGATAGTCGAATGCTATCGATGTTGGGCTGTGAGCGAGAATTAACGGCCTGGAAACCACCCAGTGATCAGATGCAACAACTGCGTGGTCTAAGTCGTGAACGCAGTAGTTTAATCAAAGAACGCAGTATTGAGCTAAACCGTAATCATGCCTTAACCCGTTCAGTTTATAGAGATGTTAAAGCAGCAAAGAGACATCATACCCGCATGAAATTATTAAATGATCAAATTCAGGAAATAGAATTGGAGATGCAATCAGAAATAAAAAAAGATGCAAAAATGAAAGAGAAGATAGCATACCTGCAAAGTATTCCTGGAGTTTCATTTATCAGCGCAGCAACTGTAATTGCAGAGACCTTAGGCTTTGCACAGTTCGAAAATGCAAAACAATTGACCAGTTATGCCGGTTATGATGTGGTATTACGAGAATCGGGCAATTATCAAGGAAAAACACGCATCAGCAAGAAAGGGAATAATCACATCCGAGCCGTGTTGCACATGCCTTCAATGACAGCCATTCGGGTTAATCCAAGTTTAAAACCATTTTATGAAAGACTAAAACCAAAGAAACAAAAACCCTTAATTGCCTTGGTCGCAGTTCAACGCAAATTATTGCTACTCATGTTTAGCTTATGGAAAAATGAAACAATTTATGATCCGATGTATGAAACAAAAAAGCGGCAGGGATTAGAAACCCCTAGCCGCGCAGGATAGAAGCAATACGAATATTGCAACTTCCTTAAATTTTTATGCAAATTTACTTGCTTTTTAACACAGTACCTATGGTGCGTGGCGCATTTTGCGGCACGCTTTCCTGTCCCCCGAGGGACAGGAAACAACACGAAAACCGTGATGTTTTTTGACCGATCTGAGCGCCATGAACTATGAGCCTTTGTTACCGTTTCGTTAACTTCAATTTTTTTAAAAATCCCGAGAGCTTTTTGGTCGCCCGCTTTAAGTTCTACGGAGTTTTTGAATTTATATTAATTAATTTTCAATTCACTTTCAAGCGTTGCCCACTAAGTCCCAATGGGGGAGAAGCAGATTAGTTTCGTTATTTTAGTTAATGATATTCATATCAAATTTCTTATGAATAACTTGGGGAGTTTCAATAGTTAAATTTAGAAAAAATTCTGACTTAAATTTCACAGTTTCTGAATTTTATTTTAATGAACGGTAACGGATGGCGGTATGAAACGTTGCGCAATTCGCAGCACAAACTTATCAACCTGCTAAGCCGTTGATTAAATGTTATATTGTTCAAATTTAGCACTATCCGCGCAATGTTTTATGACCGCGTGTTATGCGCTTTTCTTTATTTTTTACATAAATCAATTTATACCTTCCTTTTTGACTTTCTCGCTGCTCAATTTCAAATTTCCCAGTCGACTTGATCAATGGAGTCAACTTTTGAAAACCATAGTTTCTAGGATCAAAATTAGGTCGCTTTTTTTGCATTAAACCGCCAACGTCTCCTAAAAACGCCCAACCTTCATCATCAGATAAGTCTGTAATCGTTGTTGAAATTAATTTTATCTCTTTTTGACTAATCTTGTCGAATGTTTCCTTTTCCAATTCTTTCTCATCTTCAGATACTTTTTCTTTTGATTTAGTCTTCAGAATTTCTATGTAAATAAATTTATCACAGGCTACAATAAACGGATTAGGTGTCTTTTTTTCTCCAATTCCAATGACTTGCATGCCCGCCTCTCTTAACCGTGTTGCTAATCTTGTGAAATCACTGTCACTTGATACTATGCAAAATCCATTTACTTTATTTGAATACAAAATATCCATAGCATCAATAATCATAGCTGAGTCTGTTGCATTCTTACCTGTGGTATAACCATATTGTTGGATTGGAGTAATAGCATGTTCTAAAAGCATATTTTTCCATTTGGATAAATTTGGTTTAGTCCAATCTCCATAGATTCTTTTAATGGTTGGATTACCATATTTAGCTATCTCTTCCATCATTTCTTTCACAAAAGCCGATGGTATATTATCACCATCAATCAGTACTGCTAAATTTATATTCATTGTCTTTTATTTATATTCAATTTTTTTTATTCGTCTAAACTTCTAGAATTGCGCATAACGGTGAGTGTATGATTTCGTAAGGGATTGCGGACTTCACCCCTATCAAGTTACCGCCCGAATTTGATGCGGGTGATACCGCTCGAAAACCTCTGAAACCCTTATGAATTATACATATCCTAAGTTTATAAATTCTTAACTTTTGCATTATAACAAAAGAACGAAAGAGTGGAGTAAGGTTATTATACATATAAGGCATAAAGCCTGTCAACATTGATGATCCCCACTCTTTCGCTACTTAAATACGATTAGTTCTTTGGGCCTGCGAGCCTGTTTTTAGGTTGTTATATTCAAGTAGCATCGTTCTTAAAAAAATTAGCTATGAATAAAAGTACAGAATTTATTGGGATTGACATCTCCAAAAGGGTATTTGATGTATGGGGAGAAGGATTTGGTTATAAACAATTTAAGAACAATGATGAAGGCTTTTCATCCTTTCTGTTATTATTGACCAGAAGCAGTTGGTGTGTAATGGAATATACAGGAAGTTATTATCTAAAGCTGGCCAGGTTTTTATATGAGAATCAGGTTTCAGTTTCTGTAATAAATCCGTTAATTATCAAGCGGTTTATCCAGATGAAGCTTCAGCATAACAAGACGGATAAGAGTGATTCCAGAATGATTGTTCAATATGCACGTGAACAAAGGGTGTTTAAGTGGCATCCTAATCCGGTCTACATTGATGAATGTAAAGATCTTCATACAACAATAAGTCTTTACTTCAAGCAAAGTACAGCCTTAAAAAACAAGCTTCATAGTTTGATAGACAAAGGAGTAAAAGGTAGGATTATAATTTCACTCAAACGGCAATTGCGTCAAATACAATCAGAAATAACTATTTTGGAACAGGAGATGGAAGATCGTGTAAGAAATCATGAACAGGAACTGCTCACAAATTTATTATCTATACCAGGAATCGGTAAGAAAACAGCTATACTGCTAATCGTTTGCACCAATGGGTTTCGTACCTTTGAAAACGCCAGGCAGTTATCGGCTTTTTTTGGTTTATCTCCAGTTGAGCATGTTTCCGGTTCGAGTGTTCGTGGTCGTACCAGGATATCGAAAAGAGGACATCCCTTAATGCGGAACTACTTGTTTATGTGCAGCTTTACGGCATGTAATCATAACGCACAATGTAAATCTTTATATGAACGTATCGTGAACAAAGGAAAATCAAAAAAACTGGCATTGATTGCAGTAAGCAATAAGCTTTTAAAACAATCTTTAGCAATTGCTAAATCGGGAGTTTGTTATGATCCAAATTTTAGATCAGTATTGGTATCCTGATCAGTTATATTTTATGACTGTCTTATATCAAACAATTCAGCCTGTCTAATAAAAATTATATCAGGAATTTTTAGGTTTTTACCTTAGTTCTTTGTTGTGCCGTCGTACTTTTTCAATCTTTATGTATTTTTTCTTTCAATGGTTTAATATAACTATTTGAAATTCCGTACTTTTCACGTAATGGATTAACAATCTCATTGTACAATTTTATTTTATAGTTTTTATTTGCACCTCCTGTTTTGTATAGTCCTCTTATCTTCTCGTATTTGTCGTGATATTCTTTGTCAAGAAAATCAAAAAACTCCTTTCTGGTTGCTCCACGTAAATATAAAACACCCGGTAACATATAGTGAACATTGGCTTCTTTTGCTCCAATGCAAAGATTCTCAATGTTTGAATAGTTATCTGTTAAGTATGGGATTATAGGCATGGTATGCAACCCTACAGAGGCATTTGTTTTTCTAAATTCTTTCAACATTTTGAACCGGTTGGAACTCGAACTGCCATTGGGTTCAATTTTTTGACGAACATTTTCATCCATTGTCGTGATTGTTGAAGCAACATTAACGTAGGTTATTTCAGATAATTCGGAAATTAAATCATAATCACGAAGTATTAAATCGGATTTGGTCGAAATAATTGCGGGTGTTTTATGCTTAATTAAAACTTTCAGCACTTCTGGCATAATTTTCATCTCTGCCTCTGCTTTTTGATAACTGTCAGTTACGCCACCAATATTTATTATTTCTCTTTCCCATTTCGGATTGCTTAATTCTTTGTCTAATTGTTCGGCTATGTTTGTTTTTACGAATACCTTTGAAAAATCATCTTCGCCTAAAAAATCGTGAGAATACAGGGCATAGCAATATTTGCAACTGTGGCTACACCCTCTGTAAATATTCAAATCCCAACCGTAAGGGATTTTACGCTTTAATTTATTCAGGGCTGTGGCACACCTTATTTTATTAACTTTATTCTTAGCAATATCCGCCACCATACTTTTTACTCCATAATTTCTTTTCGGTACACTATCTTTTTATTTGGAACATCGTAGATTTCCATAATAGCGCCTTCATTTTTATACCCCTTTTCTTTTATAAACTTATCCATTGCGGGATATACTTTCATTATGCCAAACATAATTGACAGTTTCCCCTTGCTCGGAAATTCAGCTATGATATATGATTTCTCAGGAAATGTTTTGATTTTAAGGTCTTCTTTTATCTGTGGTACTTTTGAATTATCCATTTCTTCTATAATGCAACCGATTTCAGAACGCAATTTGCTTTTCTCTACTTCTTTCGGATTATCGTAATAAATGCCAAATCCTTTATAAGTTACAATACCGTAATTATTAATCAAAGAATGATAGATTTCATCCATTAGCTTTGCACTCTTGGCGTAACCTCCGGTCATTTGTTTGTAAGCAAGGATCTCTCCTCCTTGCTCTTCAATCCGACAGTTTACTTTCATTAACCCTCCGTAATAAATAAAAACAATAGCCATTAACGCTAAAGTTATTCCGATAATAATTAAAGTGATTTTCATTTTTTCTCCTTTTATTTTATAATATGCTCATCTGTTCTTAGTATGCGGCACAACGGTTTTGCTCGTATGTTTGCTATAAACATATTTAAGTTTGATAAATTTATACAATAAAGCAATATGAACCAAACCAAATAGAAGGGATAGGGAGGTTTGGCTAGGCACACTGAGTTGATGCCGTATCATAGAGATTCCACCCTTCTATAGCTTTCATTGAACTTGAACAGTACCTAGGTCCCAAAAAAGTATAAGGGAGATCGAATCAGAAGCGAGCAAAAGTGATTATGAAAAGCAGGTTTTCTAAATTAATTATATGAACTTAGAAGTATTAAAAGAATCCTTAGGAATTGATGTATCCAAAGACAGTTTATCTTTTTGCCTTGGAATTTTACAATCAGATTTAAGTAAGCGATTTAAAGTTAGTTCAGATGTTGAGAATACTGAGCATGGCTTTAAGCAACTTGATCGATGGATTGAAAAACACAAAAGCCTGGAGAGTTTGCCAAGTGTTGTGATGGAGTCTACGGGAGTCTATCATGAATCCATCGCTCAATATCTTTATGATCAGGGATATGCTGTAAGTGTACTGCAAAGTGGTCGCGTAAAGCGCTATGCTCAAAGTTTGGATCAACGCTCCAAGACCGATGCCTTGGATAGTCGAATGCTATCGATGTTGGGCTGTGAGCGAGAATTAACGGCCTGGAAACCACCCAGTGATCAGATGCAACAACTGCGTGGTCTAAGTCGTGAACGCAGTAGTTTAATCAAAGAACGCAGTATTGAGCTAAACCGTAATCATGCCTTAACCCGTTCAGTTTATAGAGATGTTAAAGCAGCAAAGAGACATCATACCCGCATGAAATTATTAAATGATCAAATTCAGGAAATAGAATTAGAGATGCAATTAGCAATAAAAGCAGATGCAAAAATGAAAGAGAAGATAGCATACCTGCAAAGTATTCCTGGAGTTTCATTTATCAGCGCAGCAACTGTAATTGCAGAGACCTTAGGCTTTGCACAGTTCGAAAATGCAAAACAATTGACCAGTTATGCCGGTTATGATGTGGTATTACGAGAATCGGGCAATTATCAAGGAAAAACACGCATCAGCAAGAAAGGGAATAATCATATCCGAGCCGTGTTGCACATGCCTTCAATGACAGCCATTCGGGTTAATCCAAGTTTAAAACCCTTTTATGAAAGACTAAAACCAAAGAAACAAAAACCCTTAATTGCCTTGGTCGCAGTTCAACGCAAATTATTGCTACTCATGTTTAGTTTATGGAAAAACGAGATGTATTATGACCCAGATTATGAAACAAAAAAGCGGCAGGGATTAGAAACCCCTAGCCGCGCAGGATAGAAGCAATACGAATATTGCAACTTCCTTAAATTTTTATGCAAATTTACTTGCTTTTTAACACAGTACCTATGTGGAGTGCGGGACTTTGAAATGCTTCACAGTCAGGCTGCCACTGAGCCAATTCGTTAATTCATATTTTTGTTTTTATAGCCAAATCGTCAAAGACGAATTGGCGTTGTTGCGACGAAGAACTGCGGTTGAATTACCCGCTGTACCCCGCATTACATATAGCTTTTGTTAGCTGCTGCCTTTTTATTTAAAATCTAGCAAAGGTCTCGTATGTCTAATGCTATCTCCTTCCCAAGCTATGATATTGGCATATTTTACATCAACGTTTTCACTTTTTATGGATTTAGCAATTGATGCTAAATATTCAAACGGAGGATTTGCTTGAACAAGTTTTAACAACTCATTTCCAGAGTTACTAAAAACGTCTACTGGCATTTGGATAGTTGGAGTATTAGCTTTAATATTTGCAATTATAATAATGCCGCCAGCAGTAAAAACGACTTGAGAATCTTGAGGTTTTTGCGCTACCTGGAAGCTTACAAAAGTTCCTGGCTGAATTAATCCAATCTCTGTTAACAATGCAATATCTCCATAATGAATATTATACTTCTCTTCTAAAATTTTCTCTTTCTTTCCTTTAAACAGATAGTTTGTGTTACCAGACTTTATAGCAAATTGGGCAACTTTCATAAAAGTATCTGCTTCATTTTTCGATAAATTTCGAATCAGTTCAAGAGTTCTTAAAGAATATGTTCTTGGCTGTTTAATCTCACCTGCAAGAATTTTACCCCATAAAGCTTGCATCTCTTCGTTTGAGATATCTTCAACTATTCGGAAAAATCGAGTTGTCCAATCTTCATCAACAGGTTCATCATTTATTGGAGGTTCATTTTTAAGCTCATCCGCAGCATATGAAGTAACGCTTTCGATATTATCCTGCTTTTTGTATTCCTGATAATCCATCCTTTCTCGTGTCCTTTCAGAGATAGGAGGTTCTATGACAATTGGAGTTTCCGAACTTTTAGGAGAACTGATAGCTAATTTCTCTTCTTTATATTCAATTCCGCCGGTTTGTTGAAAATTTTCCTTTACTGCTTTTGAGATAATTTTCATTTCTTTTGCACGAGCTTCTGCTAATTTCTCAATTTCATATGCTCTCGTATTAACATCTTTTCTGTCAAAGTATGGTTTAGAAATCTTACCAACAGATTTAGAAACTATATCTATCAGTTTATCTATTGGTAATATTTTTCCAAGTCCTAAAATATCGTCAAGTGGCATAATCTATATTTTTTATTTTGTCAGTTTTCTGTTTTTAAGGTTGCAGCTAACTATTATATATATTTACCTTTCTTGCACAATAACATCCAAATGGGTATATAAGGTGCAGCTTTTATAGGTTTTATATTATGCCGGTTTACTATAAACCGTGCTCTTCTTGTTTGAGGGAGTTGATGGTTGTAAATTAATGTTTATAACCACCCTTTAATGATCAAATATATAAAAAATATAGATATGTTGGGGAGGTGATTTGAGATGTGCAATTTGCAATGTTCAATGTAAAATGTTTAAATGTTAAAAAGTTCAGATGTTAAGAAGTTCAAATGTTTAGACGTTTAGAAGTTTAAGTCGTTGAATGACTACTGTATTACTATTGAATGACTACTGTATTACTACTGAATTACTATTGTATGACCTGCTTGAATTGTCAATTTAAAATGTAAAATGTAGAATGTAAAATGTTTAAAGGTTAAGAAGTTAAGAAGTTCAAACGTTTAGACGTTTAGAAGGCGATTTTTAACAATCGAATTATCAATTGTATAACTACGGAATTGCAATTGTATTGCTACTGAATGACCACTGAATGTCTATTGAGTGACAGTGTTGATTTTCAATTAAGAATGTAAAATGTTCAATGTAAAATCTTTAGAAGTTAAAACTATTGATTAACAAATGAATGACCACCGAATTACAATTGAATGACCACCGAATCACAACCGAATTACCACCATTCAATCGATATCAATAAGCAGTTTTAAGTTAATGTTGGTTCGTTATTTAAACGGAAGCCAGGATCTCCCAGACAAAGGCCCGGATACCAACTTCATCATTGATGGCATTCAGTTTTTTTACATTTTCCAGTACCTGTTCAACTTTATGATCGTCAACAATGGTTAAGCTGGCAGAGTTCATTTCGGGCCAGGTGTGTGTGCCCAGGTGGGGGGCGCCCTCACGGGTTCCGCGACCCTGGACCTCATCCCATCGGGTAAATCCCCTGATTTCAAGTTTATCGAGTAAAAATTCTACCTTTTCGGTATGAGCCTGATTGTATGTAATTAATATAGCTTTCATTCTTTTAGTTGTAAAAGACGAATGGATTAAAGACACAAGACTTCAGATATTTCTTTTCTTATCATCTTGTGCCTCTAAATTTATGCGTCTGTATTTTTAATGATCCATAAATACGAATTTCTTTTCTAAAGCCACTTTTTTGTTCCGCTCGCCTTTAGCTGCAAAAATGCGGTAAACGATGGGTACAATAATCATGGTAATGATGGTTGAAAAAACCAGCCCTCCAATGACCGAAATTCCCATAGGAGCCCAGATTTCAGAACCTTCTCCCGTACTTAAAGCAAGCGGAAGCATTCCTAATATGGTGGTCAGTGCTGTCATTAATACCGGTCGCAATCTTGATTTACCCGAGATTACAATGGCTTCGTTTAAGTCATAACCGCGATCGCGCATTAAATTGATGTAATCAACCAAAACGATGGCATTTTTAACCACGATTCCGATCAGCATAACGGCACCAAGTCCGGCAATTACACTCAGGGTGGTATTGGTGATCAGCAATGCAATGATGACTCCTGAAAAAGCAAACGGAATGGAGAACATGATGATGAATGGCATTTTGAGCGATTCGAACTGGGATGCCATTACAATGTAAACCAATATCAGACTTAACATGAGCAACATTAAAATGTCGGCAAATCCTTCCTGCTGATCTTCATAGGCTCCACCTACTTCTACCATAAATTCGCGTGGGATGTCCATGGATTCAACCACTTTGGTGATTTCTTCTGCCAGGGTTCCCATTGCTACTTTATAAGGAGTAACCGAAACCGTTACAATACGTTCACGCCTTTTATGTCCGATGTTTGGAGGGGAGAAATATTCTTCTACGCTTCCCACATCACCAAGTCTGACGGTTTTACCCGTTACGGTTTGTAAGGCAATGTTTTCAATATCGGAGATCGAATTTCGGAATTCTTTTTTAAACCTGATGCGGATGTTGTATTCGTCTCCTGATTCACGGTATTTGGTAGCAGTCATCCCGGTTACCCGGTTGTAGAGTGCAGTAGATACCATGGCTGTATTCAGCCCGACGGCCGCCATTTTTTCACGGTCAAGCTCAACCCTCAATTCGGGTTTTGCCTTACCACGACTGATTTTTAAATTGGTGGCTCCATCAATGTTTTTAATCTGGTCGTGAATGTTGTTTGCAATCAGAGTTGTTTGATCCAGATCATAACCATAAATGGTGACATCAACGGTATTTCCTCCAAGGGCTGCACTTCCATAAGTCATGTTTACGTTGGTGATCTCGGGGAATTTTTTAAGATTTTGTCGTAATTCTTCACCGACTTCCCAAACCGATCTTTCACGGTCTTCCAGATCATCCAGCCCGATGATGTAATTCACAATATTAGAACCTGTTGACATGAATATGGCCATCATCCCTGCTTCCTCATCGGTACCTGCCGAAGTAGAGACCAAACGAACTTCTGGAATCTCATTGATTATTTTATCTATTTTACGTGCCAAAACAACTGATTTTTCAACCCGGGTTCCGGTTTGTAATTCAATGGCCACGTTCATCCTGCCTTCGTCAGCTTCGGGCATAAACTCGGAGTTTAATCCACCTGCCAGGAATAATGAACCGATAAAAATGCTAAGTGCGATTACCGAAACCAGTGACTTATGGTGCAGACACCAACTCAATACCCTGGCATACCATTGGTCGAAACGGTTAAAAAAAGGAACCATGATTTTATCAAAGCCCTGGCCTTTTTTACCATCGATGTTTTTCTGAAGCTTCAATAATTTTGAGCTCAGCATAGGAGTAAGGGTGATGGCTGTTACGGTTGAAGTGACAACGGTAATGGTTACGATCCAACCCAACTGACGGAACATAATCCCGGTCATACCGCCGATCATGGTCATTGGGAAAAATACGGCCACAATGGTAAGGGTGGTTACAATAACGGCCAGCCAAACTTCGTTGGTAGCATAAATGGCTGCTTCGCGCGGACTGGATCCACGGTCTATATGTTTCGAAATGTTTTCCAAAACCACAATGGCATCGTCAACCACCATTCCTATGGCAATTGATAAAGCAGAAAGCGAAATGATGTTGATTGAAGCATCAGAAATAAACAGGTAGATAAAAGCTACAATCAACGAAATGGGAATGGTAAGAACCACAATAAATGTTGCCCTCCAGCGACCCAGGAAAAACAATACAACAATGGTGACAAACAATAAGGCAAACAACAGGGTTTGGGTAAGATTGTTTATCGAACCTTTGATAAAAGTACTGGAATCAAAAATGGTTTGAATTTCAATATCGGGTGGCAAATGTTCGCTTAATGTTGCTAATTCATTATTTACTTCTTTGGCAACAGCAATGGTATTGGCTCCTGATTGTTTCATGACCATTAACCTGATTCCCTGCCTGCCGTTGATTTTTTCATCAATCGACATTTCTTTAATGGAATCTTTAACCGTAGCAACATCTTTTAAATAAATGGCTTGACCATTCATGTTTCCCAAAACAACATTGCCGATGTTTTCGCTATTGTCGAATTCGCCTTCAACACGCAATGGATAATCGATTTGTCCCATCTTGATGTTTCCGGCCGGCATATTCAGGTTTTCTGCTTGCAAAATGGCACCGATTTGTTCGATGGTTATGTTGTAGGCTTCTAGTTTGCGGGGATTAATTTCGATGCCTACCTCACGGATCGGGCCTCCTAGAATGCTAACCGAGCCAATTCCATCGACCCTGTTCAAGGGATTGATGATTTTCTCTTCCAGTGTTTTTTCAATCCCTTCATAACTTTGTCCGGCAGTTACGGCAAACATGGCTATTGGCATCATGCTTGAGCTGAATTTAAAGATCATGGGATCGTCTGCATCTTCGGGTAAGGTTGATTCTACATATGATAAGGCATCACGGATGTTGTTTGCAGCTTCATTTAAATCTGTTTCGTATTCAAATTCAAGAGAAACCACCGAAATATTATCCCTTGAAACAGAAGTAATTTCTTTTAATTCATCAACCGAGTTCAGGGCATCTTCAATAGGTTTGGAAATGTTGGTTTCAATGTCTGAAGCATTGGCACCCCCATAGGTTGTAAAAACTGTAATTGCCGGAAATTCAATTTCAGGATACAAATCGATGGGCAGGTTCAATAAGGAATAACCCCCAAATACAATTACCGCAATAAAAATCATCATTGTGGTAATGGGTTTTTTAACTGCACTTTTGTATATACTCATTGTTCTCGTTTTAAGGGTATTCTATTCGGTAACTAGCTTGATTTTTGATCCATGGAACAGGTTGCCCTGGCCTTCGACAATGATTTCAACGCCTTCAGTTATTTGGTCTGAAATCAATTCAACCTTATCGTTATAGCGTTTTCCGATTTTAACCGGGATTTGTTTGGCTCTGCCGTGGTCATTCACAAAGACAAATCGATTATTGGTGCCTTCTTCTTTTAAAACAGAAATTGCAGGAACTACCAGTGCATCTTTATCTTTGAGCTTAATTTTAATTCGTGAGAACATTCCCGGACGAAGCCTTTCATCCTTATTTGCTACGAGAACCTCGACCTGGAAGGTGCGGGTAGACTCATTAATTATCGGATAAATCTTGCTGATTTTACCTTCGAAATTTTCAGCAGGGTAAATATCGGAAGTGATGGTTGCCATCAAGCCTTTTGTAAGGGCCGGGTAATGATTTTGAGAAACGCTTACCAAAGCCTTTAAGGGATTAATTTGCATGATTGAAATGACGGCTGCTTTGCCGGCATCGGTATTGGGTACTCCGGAATAAAATTCACCGTTTTCAAAATATTTACCGGTAACGATCCCATTAATAGGAGAGGTGAGGGTGGTGTTTTCAATCAAAAATTCAGTACTTGATTTGGCCAGATCGTAAGCTGTTTTTGCCTGGTCGTATTGCTGTTTTGAAGCACTACCCAGTTTAAATAGTTTGTCGATGCGCTGATAAGTGATTTCGGCATTTTTCAACTGGGTATTTGCCTGCTGTAACTGTGTTCGGTCCGATTCAACCAAAATCTGGCCTTTATGAACACGGCTGCCCACTTCAACATTAATTTGGTCGATCCGTCCCGGAGAAGCCGGAGCATAGTGAATGACTTTAAAGGCGGTGAGGTTAGCGGTATAGTCAAGTGTTTGTGCAATGCTTTGTGTTTTGATTTTTTGAAATTTAACCGGATAGGTTTTTTCCTGAACTACAGATGTTGCTTGGTCATTTTCTGTCGTTTTTGAATTACAGGAAATAAAACCTAAAATAATGATTAGAATTCCGATATGTTGAATGGTCTTCATTTCGTTTTTGTTTTTATGATGGCTGAATTAAATCTTGTTATAAAGCTTGTTTAAGGCTAGTTTTGCCTGGAGTAGTTTCATCATTGCTGAAACATAATTACTTTCGGCCTGCAGATAGTTATTGTTGGCCTGGGTGAGGTCGAGACTTGAAACTGCACCTTGTTTAAATTTATTCTGATAGCTTTGGTAAACGCGTTTGGCAACACCGATGTTTTCTTTTTGCGTCAGATAGTTTTCGTAAGCAGTTTTGAATTCGAATGAAAGCTGCGTGTCCTGCAAATTAAGTTGCTCTATCAGCAAATCTTTGCTACGACGTATTTGTTCAAGCTGAATTTTCTTTTGATTGAGAAGTGATTTTTTTGTTCCTCCTTCCAGAATGGGAATGCTAAGGGTAACACCTGCAGCATTCCGTGGAGAAATATCAAAACCTCCGGTTAGTAACTTTTCGGTATAGCTGTAAAAACCGACTAGTGTTGGTGCATAGGCCCATTTCTGCATTTCAATCTGTTTGCTCCCAATTTCTTCCTGGGTCGACATCAGCTGGTAGCCGGGATTTAAAGCAATGTTAAAGGATTCGGACTGAAAGGATTCTTTTGCCAGGTTTTCGATCAAAGCATTCAGCTGGTCGCTGAGAATTATTTCCTGCCTTGATTCAATACCGAGTAAATAGCGAAACATATTATAACTAAGCTGAAGGCTTCTCTCCATCTCGGTTTTAGAGTTTTGAAGTTGTGAGAGGCTGATTTTTATCTGGTCAACATCGGTTTGCTCTGCCATTCCGTTATTAAACAAATTTGAAGTGTGTTGGTAGATATCCTGCAAATTCTTGGTATTGCCTTCGATCACTTTTAACAACTGTTGTGTCGATAAGATTAAGTAGTAAGAGTTGATAACCTGCTCTTTGATATCCAGCCCGGTACTCACCAAATTGGTTTCCCGAATTGATCGTCCCAGTTTGGCCATTTGAATACCGACCCAATACTGTCCGCTGAAAATGAGTTGCGAAACCTGAACTTTAGCACTGGACTGATCAGACATGATAATGGCTGAGCTTTCGGAGGAACCAAACATTTGATCCAGATAGCTGAGAATTTCATAATCTCCGGGATCAAGCTTGGTCTGGTCAATTTTTGGTGGTTCAGAAGCACCACCGCCAAAATTAAATTCAAATTCATAATTAAAATTGGTCATGTAATCAAGCGAACCTTCAATTTTGGGTAATCCTGCACCCTTAGCTTCTTTTATTTGCTCAGTGGCAAGCTTGATGTCATCTCTTGCATTTTTTAAAGTCTTGTTATTTTCCAACGCATAGTTTACAGCTTCTTTTACCGAAAATTTTAAGCTGGTTGTCTGAGCTGAAATAACATCCACAACGCAAAAGGTAATTAGGGTAATAAATAGCAATTGCTTCATGCTTTATTCGTTTATGATTTAATGGATTAATTGGTATGAGAAATTAATTGTTTTTATATGCTTTTTTAAATTCCTGAATGTGTTCCTTATGTATCGATATCAGGTTGACTATTTCATTAAAGAAAGAAGAGTTGAGGGAGTTTTTATCCTCTTTTAATTCAAGTATTTGGAGAAATAATTTTTTTATAGATAAAATTTGTTTTTCAAATTCATCAAACATTTCAAAAGCATTTTGCCTTTTTATATGGTAATAACGTTTTCGATCGCCCGAAATGGTCGTGTATTCAATATCACCCCTTATTTCAAGCATTCTTAGTACATTGCTGGCCGAACTTTTGCTGATCTGAAGTTCTTCGGTAATTTCTTCAAAAGTAAACTGTTCTTTGTCCATAACCATTAAAAGACCCAAAATTCTGCCTGCAATAGGTTGAAATCCTCTTTTATCGAAAAATTTACCAATTTCTTCAATAATTTGCTTTTGCTTTAATAGTCTTTCTTCTGATTTCATATATCGGTTTAGTTTTTGCAAAAGTAAAATAATTATATAGTTTATTAAGTTGTAAACTAAAAAAACTTAGTGTTTAGCTGGAATTTTTACAGATGATCGATGGTAGATTTTCGATTTAAGATGTTCCGAAGTTCAAAAGTTCAGAAGTTCAGAAGTTCAGAAGTTAAGATGTTTAAACGTTATTACAATTGAATGACTATTGCATTGCTACTGAATGACCACTGAATTACAATTGTATTGCTACAGTATGTCCTGATTGAATTATTGATTTTTAATTTAGAATGTAAAATGTTCAATTTCCAATGTTAAAGGTGTAGAAGTTCAGATGTTTAGAAGTTAAAACTATTGATTAACAAATGAATGACAACCGAATAACAATTGAATGACCACCGTATTACAACTGTATTGCAATTGAATTACTACAGAATGTCCATAGAATTACAACCGTATGTTCTGTTTGAATTGTCGATTTAAAATGTAAAATGTAGAATGTTCAATTTCCAATGTAAAATGTTCAAAAGTTAAGAAGTTAAGAAGTTAAGAAGTTAAGAAGTTGAGAAGTTCAAATGTTTAGACGTTTAGAAGTTTAAACCGTTGAATGTCCAGTGAATGACCACTGAATGTCAATTGAGTGACAGTGTTGATTTTCAATTTAGAATGTAAAATGTTCAATTTTCAATGTAAAATGATTATAGGTTAAGAAGTTAAGTAGCTCAGAAGTTTAGAAGTTTAGACGTTCAGAAGGCAATTTTTAACAATTGAATTACCACCGTATTACAACTGTATTGCAATTGTATTACTACAGAATGTCCATTGAATTACAATTGCATGACTATTGAATTACCATTGTATTACTACTGAATGTCGACCGTATCACTATTGTATCACCAGCGAATTACCATTGTATATTCCTAAAACTCACTTCTGTATTTCTACCATTGGGTCGAATTTGTAGTTTGAGAAGGGAAATTCCCGTGGCTTCTTCCGAAATTTCTTTAAAGCCGAGTTCAATTAGCGTTTGAGTATCTTTAACAAAAGTATAGTTGTTGGTGCCAACGCTTCGGGTTTCGGTTTTTTTGGCTAGTTTCATCTGATATACCGGGGTTTCCATACCCTGATCGTCATACATTTTTGTATGTGTATTGTACAAAATCATGCTTCCATCCTTGGCTAAACTGGTAACACCGATGAGGCATTTTACCTTAGAGCCTGATTTTTTCACACTGATTAAATCAAAGATGAAACCTTCTGCTTCTGCTTGTCGGATGTTTTGGATTTTGGGAAGTGCCAGTTTGTTTTCGAATCCGGAAAAAGAGATGTTTCTGATTTTTAGTTCTGTATTATGACCATTGGCACGAATCTGTAATTTTAACAATGAGATGCCTTTTGATATTTCCGGAACTTCTTTAAAAGTTAGTTCAACGAAAGTTTGAACGCCTTTAATAAAAGTATAATTGCCGGAACCTATACTTCTGGTTTCGGTTTTTCCAGCCAGTTTCATTTGAGAAACATCCGTTTCAAATCCCTGTTCGTTGTAAACTTTTGTGTGTGTATTATAAATGATCAGGCTGCCATCTTGTTCCAAACTACTGATACCCACTAAACATTTTACCGTCGTTCCTGATTTTTTGGCGCTGATTAAATCAAATCGGAAACCTGCTTCTTCATTATTCTTTATACTTTCAATCCTCGGAATCTGCAATGTTGCATCCATGCCATCAAAAGAAATATTTTTGAGTTTCGCTTCTGAATTGTAACCATTGGCACGGATTTGCATTTTTAACAATGAAATGCCTTTTGAGGTATTGGGAACATTGTCAAAAATAAGATCGATGTTGGTTCGAACGCCATTTACAAAAGTCCGTCCGTTGCCAATACTGCGTGTTTCGCTTTTATTTCCCATTTTCATTTGCGATACCGGAATTTCAAACCCTCTCTCATTATAAATTTTGGTGTGTGTATTATAAATGATGAGACTTCCATCCTGATCGAGGCTGGTAACACCAATTTTACAAACCACTTTATTTCCCAATTTTTTAACATTTAATAAATCAAATCTGAAACTCTGTTCTTCGGTATTTATTTTGGATTGTGCTGTAGTGATTTTTGTGAGGTTCGAATTTGCTGATCCTTTAGGAGCAGCTGGCTCGAAAAATCCTTCCAATATTCGTTCCATATCATCTACCTGAAAAACAAAGCCCATGCTTTCGTTTTCATCATCAATGCTGAGCAACATCCCCAAATAGGTTTTTTTACCATTTACATTGGCGAATAGTGAAGAGCCACTCATGCCTTTCTTAAAGGTTTCTCCCGATTTTTTAGGTTCGATGGTGATGTTCTGATCGTCTTTGTTCAGGATGGAAACCGGCATTAAGTCAGCACTTCCGTCATTGTTTCGCATTTCCAAAAAACCTTCCATCAGTTGATCCAAGTTTGAGGAATAATTGGCATCCACTATCCAATTGGTTGATTCCTGGGTTCCTCCACCCACAATTCGGATGATGGCTAAATCGCCCGGAAAAGATTTGATGAGTTCTCCTTTTGATAAAATATTTCTGTTCCCATAAATAGAGATTTGACCGCCCATCAAGTTTTCAACCACATGAAAAGGAGCAATGACAAAACTTTCACCTGATCGGGATTTTAAAATTCCGCGCCCGAATTCTCCTGATTCAAGATAAACGGTGTTTTGACTTTGACTGCTTATAAAACCCAGAAGGCAGATGATAAGGAGGAGATGTTGTTTCATATTTATGATTCTTTAATTTCTTTTTTAAATAGAATATAGTCCATTACAAAAGTGGCAATGGTGGTGATGACCAGTAAACTGGCAAATAACAATGAGATGCCCTGAAACAGTCGGTCTTTGACAAAACGGTCGTAAAGCGACGCCGAAATGGCGTATCCGCTGTTTACATCTTTTGGTCCGGGTTTAATGATTTTTGCCACTTTTGCATGTACCCGATAGGCGGCTTTCATGCAAGGATTTTCATCGATGGTGATAAAACCAAATGCTTTTTCATCTTGTTCTTCAAAGGTTAGATAATCACCTAAAAATAACTGCTCATTGCCCGCTTCAAAATATTGACCGTTGATGGTAGAATAGCCCGTCATGGTGATGTCGCCTTCTCTGAGCAGGGGTGTGGTTTCTCCAAAAATCTCCAGGTCAACCGAACGACCAATGCTTATCAAACCTGAAACAGGAAAAACAAAACTTGTTCCTTCATTCAATAGGCTGTCGATGCCTGTGATGATGATATCGATATAATCATCGGCTTTATAAACCAAAGATCCATCGTATCCATCGTAAAATTTACCAACACTTTTATTATTATCGTTGACGGCTGAAATAATGATGGGACCGTTTGAAATTCTTTCGAGGCTCACCTTTACATTATTATTAATTTCAAAGCTGCCCTCAAAAGCCTCATGAATTACCTCGCCATCATAATTAATCAATTTCGCATTGTATAATGAAAATCGGCTGTTGTTTTTATCAATGGTCTGGTATTCTACCTTTTCTGTTTGTGCTGTAATGTTATAAATGGTGGTAATGGGTGCAAAAAAGAAAATGAAGCATAAACTAATAATGGCAACATTCAAGCTGAAAAATAGAATATATCTGAGTTTTTTGCTTGCTTTTAGTTTCATCTGTATCTGGTTTCGTAAGTTGTTATTGTTAGTGTTTATGCTTTGATGTTCACTTTGTTTTAATAAAACAGTTGTGTGTTCTTATAATTTAATTTTGATGGGATATCTGTTGAATGAAATACTGCTCCCGCGTCTTATCCTTTGAATGATGAAAATTTCAGAATCTTGATTGATAGCCGAAATGGGAATGCTACATGAACTGTTAAAAGCAACATTGGCCTGACCTTCAAATTTCTGGCATTCGAAATCTGTACTTTCTTTGGTCTTTTTATTGTAAACCCTGATGCGCGATTTTTTTTCGGAATTCAGGATGATGTAAATATTTTCTTTGAAGTCTGTTTTAATCCAGCTCGAAAGCACAAAAAAGTTTTCATCTTTTCCGCATTCATTTCCAATGCTTGATTTAATGGTGATGTCTTTGCTTGAGAAATCCTGAAGATCGTTATAGTATTCTGTGGGCCAATTAAACTCGTGTACTCCTGCTTGTAAATTCGAAATGTTAAATTCCAGGTTGGCAGCGTATCTTCCGTCATTCGAACTGATTTCAACACAAAGATGAGAGACTTTAGAATCAGGAATTTGAACAAAAAATGATTTTTGTATAGAAGCGGAATTTTCTAATTCAGCAATGATTCCTGTTCGTATTTCACCGCTGACCGGAATTTTTTCATACCAAACTTCCCAGTCGCCATTATTGATGGGTTTGATGACATTGTTTTGAGCCTGAATTTGAAAAATGAATAGAATGAATAAAGGTAGAATTAGGTGCTTTTTCATGTGAGTTCAATTAAAAAGATGGATGGGAAATACATTGGGCATCGCAAAGGGTTGTGAAATGGCTGTCATAAATTCTTAAACCGGTAATGGTTAATTTAGATTTTTTAGTTTAGGTAAATGATGAATCTTGATTTCAAATGCTTAAATTCAAATTTAATAAAATGAACGATAGAAGCATCTAAAAGTTCTAGATATTTTATGGATAAGCATTACAAAATTAAAATAACTGAGACTTCGGTAACTTTGGACATTGATTGATTTAAGTGTGATTGCTTTTGTGAACTAAGCTTATGACACTCTGTTAAGAAATCTTGCCAGGAAAATATCTGGTTTTAAGCCAATTTGAAGCGCTGGATTTGAGCTTGCCCTACAACTTCAAGGAGTTTTTCTTTATGGATTGGCTTCGGGATGTATGCATCGCAGCCTACTTCATTTACTTTGGCTTTGAAGCCTTCCTGAGCATAGGCCGTTTGAGCAACGATATAAACAGTTTTGTTAAATTTTCGAATTTCCTTTGTTGCTTCAAAACCATTTAGTTTGGGCATTTTAATGTCCATGAGAATGATGTCCGTGTCTGTATACTTCTTGGCAAGTTCAATCGCCTCTAAACCATCTTTGGCATGAGTGATATGCTCTGTTACCTCTTTTAAGGCGTATTTCAAATAATTGAAAGAGGTGATATCGTCATCTACGATGATTATGTTGTATTTAGATTTTATATCATGGCTTGAGGATGAAGTTTTAAGCTCTTTTTTTGAGTCTTCTTCGGTCAGTTGATTGTTAGGTATACGCACGTAAAAGGTTGAGCCTACGCCAGGTTCTGATTTAAGTTGAATTTCTCCATTTAAGAGATTTGCATAACCTTGCGATATAGATAAGCCCAGACCTGAACCTTCGAAACCACTCGAATGTGAAAAATCTGCTTGTACAAATTGACCAAAGACTGAATCTTGTTTGTTTTGGGCAATTCCGATTCCCGTGTCTTTTACCCAAAATTCTGCCAAATCATTCTTAATTGAATATTCTACTTCGATGCTACCTTCTTTTGTGAATTTTATAGCGTTTTTAATGAGGTTGGTGAGTATGGAGTTTAGCTTGTATTCATCGGTATAAAATCCTTTGGTATTTTCAGATGAGTTTTCAATCAAGGTGAGTTCAATTCCTCTGTTAGAGGCTTCGGGGGAGAAGAAATTCAGAAGCTCAATCATGATGTTTTTGATGTTCACATTGTTGATCTTCAGGTTTTCCATTCCGGCTTCCAGTTTTGACACATCAATGATGTTATTAATGGTCCCCAGCATTCGATGGCCACTTTGCTGGATGATGTCGATAAACCTTGATTGTTCCTTGGATGAAAAATCAGCATCTTTTAAAAGATCTGCAAATCCTAAAATCCCATTCATTGGAGTTCTGATTTCATGGCTCATATTCGCCAAAAAAGCAGATTTCATTTTATCGCTTTCTTCTGCCTTGGTTTTTTGTTTCTCCAGCTCTCTCATAATATGAGAGTTTAATTCAAGCTGTTGCTGCAGGTCTTTGGTTTTTCGTTGAACTTTTGCCTTTAAAACCCTGTTTAAAACCAAAAGCATGAGGAAAAGCCCTGCAATCAGGATACTTGATATGAATAAGTATTTTAGATAGTTATGCCAATCATTTGGATTTTTATTGTATTCGGTAATCCATTTGTCATAAATACGCTGGTATTCACCATTCGCTAAAATTACTTCCAATCCATTGTTTAATAGTTCTGCCAATTCCGGAGAATTTTTAGAAACTTTAAATCCCATATTTCTTTCCAGAATTCTATGCTCGAGTGGCATAACGTATTCTTTATTTAATTTGTTAGCAAAAAACATGCTCCCAATTCTTTGACCAAAGATGCAAGTCACATCTTCTCGATCCAAAGCTTTAATGAGTTGCTGGTAATTATTGATAAATAAAAATTTTGTTGAAGGGTTAATAGATTGTACATAATGAGTCAGAACATCATTTTTCCATATGGCGATTAAAGGATCTTTTTCAGATCTTAAATGCTCAAGTGAGAATTTTTTTTTGTTGTTCGAATTGTATAGAAAGCAGTGAGAGGTTGCGATGGCCGATCGTGTATAAATATAATCTTTATTTGGTGTACCCGGATAATGTTCACCACCAATGGCATTTATTTCTCCATTATCGAGGGCTCTGTTAATTGTATTCCAATCGTCACCTGATAAAATTATTTCAGTTTTATAAAGATCTTTAATGGCATTTAAAATGTCGATATTAAATCCAACTAACTCGCCATTCTCGTTGAAATAGTTATAAGGTGGGTAATTGTTGCTAAACATGACTTCATATTGGGCAGGCAATTTGCAGGGCAGTAACAAAATTAAACAAGAAATAATAAAAATAGAAAATCTCATTCACAGTCTCTTTTAAGAAGTAAAAATAAGAAGGTTTTAAGTCCTCTTCAGTAAATTGCCATCAATGGTATGCAATTTAATTAAAAAGGAATAATTGTGAGTAGGTAAATTACTTAAATTTTAATTCATTAAATGAGTATTAGGTAAGATAATTTCCCATAATCTCATTCGGGTGAATTATAGCGCAAATGATTGAAGTATGCTTTTATTATTAATAAGGCCTTCAGTTAGCTATTATTTTATAACTAGTTTTTTTCGAATCATGTTATCCTTGTTTCTAAGAATAATCATATAGATACCTTGTTTAAATTCCGAAATATCAATATAAGCATCCGTAAAATTCTCCTTTTTAAATAAAACTTTACCCCCAAGATCAGTTATTGTCATATTAACAATCTTGGGAGATTTTATGTAAACATGATCCTGTGCAGGATTGGGGTAAATTGAAAATAGTTCTTCGTTCAGTTTTTGATCAGATATCCCTGTTCCAATGGCGGTTGTAAATTTCCAGACAGGACCTTCTGTTTCTCCATTCGCATTGCGACAAATAACTTTCCAATAATAATTTGTTTGATAGTTTAAGGTAGGGGGCTTGTAAGTTGTGGCTGTTGAAGCATTCATAACTTTATTATCGGGAGGGGTTTGGGTTCCAAAATATAAATCGATGTCATCGGTGTTTTCACAAATGGTCCAGCTTAAGGTGGGCTCAATTTCGACCGATGTTTGCAGATCGGTCGGCTGTGGATCTGAAGCCTGCAATGGCAATGCATAAACTGTGATGTAATTGGTTTTTATTTCGGTATCACTGAAATTATTTTCATCCGTAATGCTTAATGATACAGTATACGTACCTATTTCTGTATAGATGTGAGTTGGGTTTTGTTCCGTTGAGCTTTCTCCATCTCCAAAGTTCCAATTCCATTCAGTAATTGTGCCTGTTCCTTGAGTCGATTGATCAGTGAATTCGACATCTAAAGGTTTTGAGCCTGAAGTTAAATTAGAGGTGAAACTGGCTGTAGGCTCTGTATTTAAATTATTTGAAATTAATTCTGGCTCATAAGTATCTGAAATAATAATATTATCCAAATTTCCGTCTAAACATTTTTCATTGAATCCAAAACCGCCACTGCCCATAAACAAATCTCCACTTCCCGTAAGAACATCACCCTCATTATTAATTTGTTTTATCTCACTATCAAGTAAATTTTCGTTATGATCATAAACTCTAGCTTCCACCTTGTTATTTATTGTTGATCTCGCAAAATAAAAAGTGTACCAATTACCATTTGACAATCCTGCATTATCAATTTCTAAGGTGATTTTGTTTCCACTCTCAAGTTTATATTCGAAAAATAAATGGTTCTGTCCATTCTTATTAAGGTAGATACAGTAGTTCTTATTATATAAATTGGTTGAGATTTTTTCCAATAAAACAGGTTGCATATTCATTAATCCTGAAGTATTATTTATCATAAAATCACCTTGAATGGTCCAGTCCTTTTTTAAAGATAGCTTTGAATAATTTTGTACTGAAATCATATCCCAAATTCCATCAAACTTGGCATGATTTCCGCTTTGGTTATTTTCAAATGAAACTTCCCCCTTTAATCTCCCCTTATATTTAGGTTCAATTAAATTTTCTGCTCCATTATCAAAATTCATTTGTAATACTTTTCCAAAATCAGGCTCATTACCCAAAATTTGATATGTGAAATTAATATCTTCAAAATCTTTATCAGAAAAGCGAAGAATGCAATTGCTAGCATTTGGAATCGTCCAGGAATAACTTCCTGTTGCCAATGATACATCAGCGATTTTTATCCAGTTTTTTAAGCTATCGACAGAATACTCTAAAATCAAATCATTAATATAGTGCCCATCCCAATTAAAATTGTAATTGACACCTGGTGTGAAATTGGTTTCTAGATCCCAATTTGGATTAAATAGGAAATCCGGTAAATATTGTTGATAAAGATGTTCATATAAATGACGTTGAAATTCCTCAATGTTCTCGTAACCTATTATTGAAAAATCATTAGCTCTTCTCATAAATTGAGAAAGTTTTTCTTTTTTAAAATGATCTTTAATAAAAGCAAAAGAAGTATAAGCCATTCCGTACCCAAAAGAGCCATCTATTTCAAAAATATTTTGTAAATCGGGAAAATATATTCCCCTCTCAGTCAAGAAAAACTCATGCCAATTCGCAAGATTATTTACCGTAATTCCATTATATCCTTGTTGATTGTCAACCCCAGCATACATCGCAGAACCTTCATTTAACCAAATAGGTGGGGCTGTTTCAGCCAGATATGCAAAAGTGTTATGCATAAACTCATGCCCCTGACTATATTTTGTTAACAATCTGTTCAGTTTATTATCAATATTTTCGGTTGGAGGGCCTGCTCTTAATAATGAATGAGATAGAGCCTCACCGCCATTTTCTACTTCGTTTATGTTTCCTCGTCGAGTATAGGTATATGTTTCTTCAGAACCATAAACGGTAACTAAAAGAGGATGATTAATTCGTGCTCCGAATGAATTTTCGTACTGATCCGCATACCATTTTAGACCTTCGACTATAAGGTCAGATACCTCATTATTATTGGCGTAAACAATAAAATCATCATCATCATAAAATTTCTGCATCCCTCCATCTTCAATGGTAGTTAAGAAAAATATACGTAAAATTTGATACCAGATATCCTTTTGCGTATCATAGAGTCCTGAAGATATTGTAGGTGATAAATAACCATATCTGAAAATTGATGCAAAAACAAAAGTATAGGCTAATTCAGTATTCGTTTCATCTTCCAATTGAGCCCAAGTGCTGATTGTAGATTTATCAGGCATTGTATTATTATTCGCATCAAGGTAGTTTTGTATTAGGGCTAAATCTGGCAAATAACCCGATTCATAAAGACCAAACCCAAAATTTAAACCATCTAATGGCTCCTGTCCGTTGTGTACATCTCCATGTTTTTTCGCCATCACGTATCGCGCAAGAATTGAAATTGCCGCTTTTTCGAGATTAGGAAAATATTTTAATTGTCGAGCTGTTGAAGGAACCCTAATATGAAGTTCATTTTCATTTCTTTTATAATAACCAATATCCCATTCTTGAACATCACCTGGATCTGATGCAAAAGCCTGATTAGTATCGTACAAATAGATCTTTAATTTATGAGTGCGATCTAAAAGATTAATATTGTTCCAAATTTCTAGAATTGTATTATCAAGGTTATCAAATTTACTTTCCAATTTGCTATTCAAATTATCTGAGTAGAGCGATGCATTTGTATAATAATAATCAAAATAATCAGTTGAAGTTGTTTGCCAATTATACTCATTAGTTATGGTATAATCCCGAACCACATTACTAATTCTCATTTCATCAATTAAACCAACTACTGATTCTCCGATATATATATTATAGTTTGAATTTATAGGGGATGTTTCAGATGGATAAGATAAACTTTGATCAAAAATGGATTCATAGGCTTCATTCTTTAAAAGTAATTGTATTGAATTGATTTCTGTATTTTTAATAAAAGCAACATGGTACCATTTATTGGTCTCAATGGTTTGAGCAGGGGTGTTTATTTGAAACCGATTACCATCCACATCATAAAATCTGGCTTCCATGTGTCCATCTGGAGCTTCGACATGAATGTTGTAATTGGCCGTGCCATTACTGGCGGGTTTATTAATTAGCCCAGCATTTAATGAAGTAATCTTAAACCACATTTCTATGGTCCAGTCTCCGTTAAGACTCAAGCTTTCAGAGTGTGGAATGTTAAAGTAGGAATTGCCATCAAGTTGCAATGATTTTCCTTGATCGAAAGGGCTTGTAGATTTATATGAAAGACCCGTCCCAACCTGATTGCCGTTTCCTGATAATGTAGAACTATTGGTCAGGTTGCCATCGAAATGCATTAATAAAATGGTGTTTTCGTCCATAGTATACGGTTCGAGGTCCATAGTAGTATTAGTAATTTTAAGATAACGCGTATTCAAATAAGTATAGTAATCGACCATAAATGTTTGTAAAGAGGAATAACCTAAGTCTTCTATGCCTGATTCATAATCTAGCATTATTTTTCTGATGGCAGGATAACCACCCTCTTGATAAATAAAATTCAACATTATTTCTCCTAATAAATAATAGTTAAAATATGGATTGGGGTAAACTTTGGTTTCATCAAAAGTAGGTTGGTGCTCAAAATAATTTGTGGCATGATTTAAGGCCTCTTCTGTAGCAGATTGTAGCTCATCTATTTTTTCTTGATTGTGAGGTCCTCCTTCCATAAAACATGCAAAACCTTCATTGAGCCATGCTGTTAATTGCCCGTTAGGTAATTGCATACCTGCTAAATGTCCTAGCTCGTGTCTGATAAGTTTTTCAAACCTGTAGAAATCATTTTGATTGTCGGGGCGGGTTGTAGATAAACCTGATGACCAAGCCGTTCCACCTGTATATCTGTTTATGCATTCTACACCATCAATTTGGGCAAAATTACATTCTGGTAAGGTGATATAACTAAGCTTTTCGTAAGTGTTAAAATCTAATAAATTCATGTATTCACCCAATGCATTTTCTAATACTTCAGAAAAATGTGGAAAACAATATGCATCGGCATCACGATAGTAGAATTTAAAATGTTCTGTCTCCAGATTTAGTTTAATCCTACTTCCTTCATTTTCTTCTAGAATTCGAGCATCAAAATAGCGCATCCAAATCTCAAAGAGTTTATCTAAAGATTCAATATTCCACCACCATGAGGCTGGAACTATTGTAGATGTATTTACCTCTTGTATTAAATGGTATTCCCAAATTTTATAGACTCCCATGAATTCTCCAAATATATACGAAACAGCAAAGCCATTATTGGCTGTGAATGTTACTGGGTCGTTCAAGACTGCAAAGGAGGTCAATGTATTATTGTAATTCTCATAAGCTGTTTTAATAAGCGTATCATTAATACGTAGATCAGATTCATAAGATGCAAATCCGGTTTTAAACCAAATAGGCATTTCAGCTGATTGATAATAATATTGTAGAAAAGATTGACAAACATAATATAAGGCAGCTTGATTGATGTTGGTGAATGTTTCTAATTGTTCGCTGGTTGTTGGTTCACTTAGAAACACTTTACCATCCGTGTCAACGTAGCCAGCATCAAATACTAAAGCGTTATCAGGTTTTTGAGTTTGAAAGTCTTCAATAGAGATTACTTCAATCGTAGGATTAAAAGGTGATTGAGTATGTTTCATTCGATGTAAATTAAGCGCACTGATCTTATTATTAATCATTTCATTGTCAAGTGCAGGAAGACTATTACTTGTTGTAATTGAAAATTCTCTTACCACATTACTAATTCTTAATTCATCAATCCATCCATCAAAATTTGTATTTGATGCATTACTTGAACCTATAAAAAGTGGATTGGAATTTAATAATGGTTCTGATGCCGTTTGCGAAATATAAGGTCTGGAAGATTTATGAATCAATTCTCTATCTGCATTATGGATAATCATTGTATGAGTGTAGTCTGAAGTATCCCTTATGTATGAAATATGATACCATTTACCTTCTTCAATAAAATCTCTGTCAGTATTAATCCATGATCGATAATAATCTGGATCACCGGTTGGATGGAATGAAGCATATAAAGCATTGGGGAAATAATAATCCCAATGAGGGAGCATATATATCGAGTAATTTGAATTAAAATTATCATCATTTCCAGTTTTATTCAATAGCGTATATTTTCCTCCAATTGAATTTGGCTTAAACCACATCTCAATAGTCCAATCACCACTGAGGTCTAAATTTTCATTATCGATAATTTCAAGAAAGGAATTATTGTTTTGATTTTCATTATTGAGATATAGGCATTGTCCTAAATCTAATTGTGAGTTGTCTTCAAATGAATAAATACCATGTGGTTCAGGATTAGCAGATAAAGACGATTGGTTATCTAAATTGCCATCGAAGTGAAGTAATACCACGGTGTTATCATCCTTAATATAAGGATCATTCATGTTTAGTTTTTTGTCTTCATAATTAGGTTCTAAGCCAATAATCGCAAAATTGCGTACACTAAAATTACCTAGTTCATAAAGAGGGAAATATCCATTAGCAGATCCACCCCAACCCCAATTAATATGATAATAATCGTTGCCGTAATATCCATCACAAACGAAGTAATGGCCTCCACCACTTTCCGAGACCCCTGCGATCATAATAGGGCGATTGTTATTTAGCTCATTTCTGAAAATTGTACGCCATTTATTGCTTGTAAAATCATCGCGAAAATAAACTTTAAATTGTGGAGAGAAATTAAAGTGCTCAACTGCAGCAGTTGCATAATTTCGCAATCCACTGCCACCACTCCAGGCACCATCTATCGCAACTGCTGAGTGAAACATTAAAGTTGCAATATCTTTATATGTTGATTCTGGATCATCAAAGTTAAGAGAAGTAGGCATGTTGTTCCAGTTATAAAAAGTAGATTCAAAATCTGCTTCAACAAATCCCATCTGAGCAAATCCTTGATAATTATACGTGTAATTATTAGATCCTATACCATGTTCAGGGTATTGCCAATATCTTAAAATTTGAGCAAAAGCAGTTGGCCCACAACCTGTGTTGTGATGTCCATTATAACTTGATGGTAAATTAGGGTTGTCATCCAAAGGACAATATGCATTATACGGCCAGTCTTGGGCCCAAGTAACTGGTATAAGAGGTTCCACAGACTCAGTTATGTTGCTTGATTTATTATTTGCCGACTTGATGTCTTCCCACTCATGAGCAAAAATCTTTCTATCCAATTTCGGGTCTTTTTTAACAGTTTGGTAGAATTTATATAAGGATTCTAAAGATTCTGGCTCATTACCTATTTTGAAAGATGACTCGAAAGAAAAACCTAATATTGGTTTTAAAGATTCATCGGCAGCAATCATAACCCATCCTTTTTTAAAACATACAATGTATAACAATACTTCATTTTCAATTTTCTTACTAATGACATCTTTTATCTCAGAATTAAGATTGTGTTTGGTTGCCCAGTTTTGTGAAATTAACTTCGCTTTATCTTCGTTAATTGCCTGAGAGTATGCACTAAAGCAAAATAACATTGAAAGGAATGTTACAACTATTTTTTTTAGTATAAATTGCAAAAAAGAAGAAGTTGAAAGCAATAATCCTAAGGTAATTAGATAAAATGTTTTCATGTCGTGGTAGCTTTAAAGATTATTTAAAAATGACCAGAATCATTCTAAATGATGAATTAATAGTTTGTTAGGCTAATAATTATTATTCATAAACTATTACAAAAGAGACTTGTAATAAAAGGCTTTAATTTATTAGATTATATTGTGTCGATTCATTTGAATCGAATTTATTAACGTAAAATGGGGGAGTTGAAATTCCTAATCAACAATGACTGGCAGGGTGCGAAGAATTTCGAGAATAAAAATAATAATAAAATGAATAAATCAAAATTATGAAGCATTAAAAAATTGATATCCAGTAATTTGAATGTCTAGATGTTTGAATGCTGTTTCCAGAAAGTAGATGATAATCTTGTTAAAGTCATTTAGGCTCTATTCCTTACAGAACAATGATAACAACGATTTAGCAGGCGGTATTAATTTTATAAATAGCTAAATTTATCTGCAAGATAAAGGAGCATAAAACATAAGGCAAATGAAATCATGGGCGCAATCAGCCACATCACAAAAAACCTTTTAACCTGTGTTTTTTTAAAGATGTTTTTTGGCCCGAGTTTGGCCACCCCAATTCCTAATATTGCTGCTACATTTAGTTGTACCAAAGAAGTTGGGATCCCTTTGATAAGAGAAGCAGATAACAGAAGGCTTGCTGAAATAAAGGCAATAATTACGGCCTCAAATTTACCGAAGAGAACAATCTCTTTTCCTGTGTTTTTCACGATTTTATGTCCAAAGATAGAGCTCCCGATTCCAAAACAAGGGGCAACAATTAAAGTGGAAATCATCATAATGATGATAAAACTGTTGCTATTGCTTAGTTGCAATTCATTTATGGTCATTGAAGCAATGGGTCCGGCAGCATTTGCTACATTGTTTGAACCAATGGCAAAAGCTACATAAAGTGAGATGATGACCAGCAATGCATTCCAAATTGGATTTAAGTTTTCATTTTGTGCCCTGGGCATGGTATATCCCTTCTTCCTCATGGGTTTATAAATAAATTTACCAAATAAAAAGCTAACGACAAATGATAAAACAGGCAGAATAAACCAAGCTGGAATTATTTCCAGAAGAAGTTTTTGGGTGTTTAAATCATTAAAATATAGGGCTGCAGCAGTAACTGCCAACACGGTAGCCTGACTTGTAGATTGAGGTATTCCTGCAAAGTTAGCTATGCCTAAAGTTATTGCAACTGAGAATAAAATAATTGATACCACAACAAATGACATCATTTCAGGATTTAGTAAACCTTTTCCCATGGTTGTTGCTGTTCCTTTACCAGCAACAATTGCACCTACAAATACCATAATACCAAACAGTCCGGGGATCAGGCTTTTCCTGATTACATTGGCACCAAATGCTGCTGAAAATGCTGGAGCAGTGCCACTTCCACCCATCGTTATTGCTAAAATCATTGCGATAACGTATGGGATTAACAATTGACTAAATAATGGTGAAATCATTTTTGAATTCTTAAAACTACCATGCAAATATATAAATAATCTATATGTGATAGATGTTTATTTGCGTGGTAGTTTAAAAGTTTAAAGTTCGAAGTTAATAGATAACAGATTCTAAGGAGCTACTGTTGAATCACCATTGAATTACAACCGAATTACCACTGTATTACCATTGAATTACACCCGGTTTAAAATCAAATCACTATAAAGAAAGTATTTGAATCTATTGTCAGGATGATTTTGTGCCGAGTATTTCCCATAAATCTCCGGGAGCTTCTACAAAAGCATCGTTAAAGAGGTAAACAGAGGCTATGATAAAAGCGATAAAAGCCATAACGATAAAGAACTGTCCCCAGGATGTTTTTTGAATTTTATGTCTGTCTTTAATCTCGCAGACTTCACCAGGGCAATATTGCGCTTTTTCTTTGTAAACCAAGCGGTAAACAAGACAACCCAAACAAATTCCAAAGGAGGACTCGAAGAACATAAAAATAATACAGATCATGCAAAGTAAACCTGTAATGATGCTGTATGAATTTAAAACGTTTAAAAGCACAAACATGAGAAAAGCCATACTCAGTCCTATAATCCAGGCAAACTTTTTTTGCTTGGCACCCACATAATCAGGGGTTTGTTTTCTGACGATCCAGCGACCTACGATTAGGGTTGGGGAGAATCTTGGATTGATCAATACACGAATGATAAAATCAACCAAAAAGGCAATTACAAAATATTTTAACATGGTGAAATCACCTTTGTAAATCACCATATTTATTGAGATAAACATTCCTAAGAATAGAATTCCTGAAGATGCTCTAACTTCTCTTTCATTTAATACAGGTATGCTATAACCTTCAACGTCTTCTCCGAATTTAATTGTTTTACTCATCTTTAGCTCTTTTAGTTTTTGTAGAATTTAATGGGTTGTAAATATTCGCTGAATGAAGATGAAAAATTCATCAATTCAGAATAATTAAATCTAAATTACACATTTATCTCCATTTAGAACCCTCAGATAAAGTAATATAAGGATTAAAAAGTGTTATTTTTTTGTTAAATATTTAGATGTTATTCTTTGCTTCATCAACAATTTGTTTAACCTCATGAAGTAGTTGTGGGGCGTCATAAACAATGCCATCTTTAATGGCCCATTTTACACCACCTTTGATTTTTACCTCGCCATTTTCAACAACTGTTACACCGGTTGGATATAGGTATTTAAGGTTTTCGAGGGGGTTTCCTTCAACCAAAACCAGGTCAGCATAATAGCCTGGTTTAATGCGCCCAATTTGGTTTTCAAAGCCCAGTATTTTTGCATTGTTTCCGGTAGCACATTGAATTACATCAATGGGATGAAAACCTGCTTCATGTAATAATTCAAGCTCCCGAATGTAAGTAAAACCATACATCATATAAATAAAACCGGCATCTTCTCCTGCACCAACGAGGCCACCCATTTCGGCAAATTCTTTAACCGACTTCATCCAGATTTTATAGTTCTCTTTCCAGTTTTTTTCATCAGTAGTTGTCCAATTCCAATGATATGAACCATGACGCTGAGGAGAAGGAGAGAAGTAATTTCCGAGAACGGGGTGCAGATAATCTTTAAACCAGGGCTGATTTTGGGCGCGTTGAAGATCTCGGTTGGCTTCATAAATTCCGAAGGTTGGAATCCATGCCACTCCGTTTTCAACCATGCCTTTTAAAATGTTTTCAAGTCGGATTGGATCTGCTTCTTTCCATAAATGACCAGCCCATCTAAATCTTTCATTTTCATCATTATAATTGTAATAAGAAGGGAAGTTTTGAGAACCTTTCAGAGCTGCATCCGGAATCCCATACCAATGTTCAATGGTTGATGTTCCATATTCAATATCATCGCGGGCATCGGTTTCTTCAACTGCAACATGATGTGCAACCTTCAATCCCAATGCATTACTTTCATTCATGATGGCTTGCATTAAATCTTTATCCATTCCAAATATTTTTATGCCATCTGCCCCCATCTTATTAAATTTCCGAACCTGCTCAACAGCAGCTTTGATTTCTTTTTCCCGTACTACCATATAAATCAGTATCCTTGGAGCAGTCAGGCTTCCATCATTGCTTTTATCCCGATCGATCATACTTTTCCGGGTGTCGCTGCCAACATCTCTAACTGTGGTTATTCCGCAAGCCAACCATAATTTATAAAGGTATTCGGCAGGCATATTACCGCGATAATGAACATGAACATGATTATTGATTAAACCGGGCAGAAGGTATTTCCCGGTCCCGTCAATGATATGTTTTTCGTTGCTGTAGGCATCAGCACCGTTCTTTGTATTGGTGATGGAGGTGATGATGTTATTCTCAATAATCACATCATTGGGACCACGCATGGGGGTTCCTTTACCATCAATAAGTTTTACATTTTTGATTAAAAGCCGATCATAACGTGTTGCATGCTCAATGTTTAAGTTTTGTGAAAATACTGAAGTTGTAGATAGCTTTATAATAAGAATAATGATGAAAAAAGGTTTTAAAACTTTCATTTTGTAAGTATAATTAATTAGGTAATAACAAATATAAAAGAAATAGTATATGGGACATTCATCGCATCATTTAATTTGTAAATTAGTGATCGTCTAATCAATAAATTTCCTTATGAAAAAGTATGCTTTAATCCTAATTAGCTTATTTATGCTTGGTTCTGTCTTTGCTCAGGAAAAAAATGACAAAACTTTACCTGCACCTTATAGTAAGTCAAGGATGGTAAATCAAACTTTATACATTGCCGGCCAAATTGCCCGAAATCCAGAAACCGGAAAGCTGATTGAAGGGGATATCAAAAAAGCAACCGAGCAATGCATGAAGAATGTTGGTGCCATTTTAAAGGCCAATAAAATGGGTTATAATGATTTAATGATGGTTCAAATTTTTTTACTGGATTTGAACGATTATGGAAAAGTAAATGATGCCTATCGAAACTTTTTTGAAGATGATGTATACCCTGCCCGGGTTTGTCTGGAGGTGTCTAAAATTCCTGGCGGTTCAGATATTGAAATATCTGCTGTTGCTGAAACAAAAGATAACAATGATTTCGATTTGCCTTAATATCCATTTTTGAAAGAAACCGAATTTAATAAAGGCTGATTGGATTTCGATCTAATATAGTTTTCAATAATTTGAGGTGCTACAGATACCGGATTTGTTAAGCTGGCAATGTGAGGCGTGATATTAATTTTGGGGTGCTCCCAAAAAGGATGATCTTTTGGTAATGGTTCATTCCTAAAAACATCAAGGCTTGCACCAGAAAGTTTTCCATTATCAATCATTTTTATCAAATCATCATCTACTAGATGTTCGCCCCTTGCAACATTGATCACGAAAGCATGGGCAGGCAGTTTTGAGAAAGTCTTTTCATTAAGTATATTTTTTGTTTTATCTGTTAAGGGGAGTAAACAAACCAAAATATTGGAATGTTCTAAAAATAACTCGTATTCTTCATTACCTTTAAAAACCCGAATGTTTTCTATTTGTTTATCCGATTGAGCCCAACCGACAACTTTAAATCCTATCGCACTAAGTTTTTGAGCTAAATCATGACTTAAAACCCCCATTCCCATAATTCCAATTTGTATGTTTTTCGCGATTTTGAAATGATTTGCGCTCCAGAGTTTATCCTTTTGATTATGTGAGTATTGAGTGAATGAGCGCATGTGATTGAGTACAAGGCCGATTACAAACTCACTCATGGCTTGCCCTAGTTCTGGATCGACAATACGGGTAATTGGCACATTTTGAGGGAGACCAGGATCCTGAAATAAGTGATCAACACCTGCTCCCAGCGAAGAAATTGCTTTTAAATTAGGATAACGATTTAAAGTACCATGAGGATGTTTCCAGCAAAGCACAAATTCGATGTCATCAATATTACCTTCTTCCGGATATATTCTGATGTCGGAGTCAGGGGCAACTTCCTTTAATGCATTTATCCATGGAGTTAAGTCACGATCTTCACAAATGATGAGTAGAGCCATGTTTTTTATTTACTAAGTTGTTCCAGATAGTTGTAAGTAGCAGGGAATCCTCCGGTATGCCAAAATAATACTTTTGAACCCTTTTTGATTTTATTGTTTTTAAGCTGATCGATCATTCCATAAAAGGCCCGACCGGTATAAACGGGATCGACTAAAATGCCTTCTGATTTTGCCAAAAGATTGATGGCATAGGCTTCATGATCTGTTAAAACACCATAACCGGGAATTCCGTAATCTTCTAATAAATTAATTTCATCAAGCTTAAACTCTCTGGAAATGTTTAATTTTTCCTGCGTTTCACCGATAATTTTCAAAATGTTTTCATTCAGGTTCAAACCATTAATTTTGTCTTTATCAATTTGAATTCCAATAATTTTGCTATCAAGCTTAAAGAGTTCTTTTCCCATGATCATTCCGGCATGAGTTCCACCTGAACTGGATCCGAAATATATATAATCAAAGTTCAGATTTAACTCCTTGCTTTGTTCTTTTAATTCTTTGATGGCTCGCACATATCCCAAAGCGCCAACAGAATTTGAACCACCATAAGGGATGACATAAGGTCTTTTTCCAGCTTTGATTAAATCATTTTTAATTTGAGGGATATCTTCACCTTTTCGTTGTTCGCCCATGAAATGAAGCTCTGCACCTAATAATTTGCTCAACAATAAATTCCCCGTAAACTCATTCTTTGGTTGGTGACCTCCCAGAACCAAATGGCATTTCATTCCTGCTTTTGCAGCCGCAGCCGCGGTTTGCCTGCAATGATTTGATTGCTGTGCTCCGGCAGAGATGATGGTGTCAGCATCCTGATCCAGCGCATCTTGTAAAAGATATTCCAATTTTCGGGTTTTATTACCTCCGGTAGCCAAACCTGTATTGTCATCTCTTTTGGTAAATATTTGATAATCTGAAAAATCGTTACTTAAGTTTTTTAATTCTTCGATGGGGGTAGGGAAGAAACCAAGTTTGAAAAAGTGGTTCATGATATTGAAATTATTAGGTTAATTTGATGACCACTAAGTTAAGAACAAAAAATTGTATTTTTTCTGAAGACTGCTTTAAAAATAATCTTTTGAATAAAATGACATAAAAAATCCCGATAAGCTTATTATCGGGATTGTATTTTGTAAATAAAGTGAAAAGATGATTACTCCTTGCGTTGATAATCTGTTTTTCTATTTGTTTTCTTGTGCCTGAATGGCTGTAATTAATACGGTATTTACAATATCTTTTACCAAACATCCACGACTTAAATCATTGATAGGCTTGTTTAATCCTTGAGAAACCGGACCAACAGCAACAGCTCCAGCAGAACGTTGTACTGCCTTATAAGTATTGTTTCCTGTATTTAGGTCAGGGAAAATAAAGATGGTTGCTTTACCTGCAACTTCACTTCCTGGCATTTTTTGTTGAGCAACAGTAGCGTCAACGGCCGCATCATATTGAATAGGGCCTTCAATTTTTAAGTCAGGTCGACGGGTTTTAGCAATTTCTGTAGCCATTCTCACTTTGTCAACATCTTCTCCTTTACCAGATTTTCCTGTTGAGTAAGAAAGCATTGCGATTCGTGGTTCAATGCCAAACATCATTGCAGTTTCAGCAGAACTGATGGCAATGTCGGCTAACTGCTCAGAATTTGGATTTGGATTTACAGCGCAATCAGCATAAACCAAAACTTTATCTTCGAAACACATCAAGAAACTTGAAGAAATAATTGAAAATCCAGGTTTGGTTCTGATAAATTCAAATGCAGGACGAATGGTGTGTTGAGTGGTGTGAGCAGCTCCCGACACCATACCGTCGGCGTGACCTTTATAAACCATCATTGTACCCAAATAACTGACATCTAACATCAGTTCAGCAGCAGATGCTTTGGTTACACCTTTTTGTTTTCGTAATTGATAATAGGTCGCTGAATAATCTCCAATCAAATCATTATCGTAAGGATCGATGATGTTAACGCCTTCCAGTTTAAGTTGTAAGGCTTCAGCTTTTTTAAAGATTTCTTCCTCATTTCCGAGTAAAGTAATATCAACTGCTTTTCGTTTTAAGAGTATTTCTGAAGCTCTGAGTATTCTGTCGTCTGTACCTTCGGGTAAAACAATGTGTTTGTGATTTGATCTCGCACGTTCAAATAATTCATATTCAAACATCAGAGGTGTAAGCGCATTTGATGGCTTTAAATTTATTAACTCTGTAAGGTTTTTATCAGCAACATGGGTTTCAAATAAACCTAAAGCTGCTGCCATTTTTCGTTCATTGTCGGCTTTTAATACCGTTTTTAGGTTATGAACTTTCATGGCTGTAGTATATGTGTCCTCCTGAACTTCCAAAACAGCGATGGGCAACTTTTTAACTCCATGAATTAATTTCATGATAACATCGCTGGGCTTGAAACCACCTGTAAGTAATATTCCTGCTATTTTAGGAAAGTTTTCAGAAATGTATGTCATAAACAAACTAATGATTACATCAGGTCGGTCGCCGGGAGTAATTACAAGAGAACCAGCTTTCGTATGTTCCAGTATGTGTTCAATGCCCATGGCACCAATATGGTATTCGCTTACATCATAATCCAAAACAACATCGTCACCGTATACTTTATTCGCATTTAATGAGTTTGCAATTTGGCGGATGGTTAATTTTTGAAGCAATTCAAGTTCAGGAATCACAAAGTTGATCATTTTATCTGCATGTGCCTGTTGTAAAAATTGCTCAATCTTAGGTTTGTCAGCTGGTTTTACTCTGTTCGCAAATACACCGTAATAGCTGCATTTTTCATTCTTAAGAATCTTCTCAGTTAATTGAATGGTTTTATTAATTTCTTCAACTGATTTTCCATTTCCGTTAACCACAGTAATGATGGGAGCACCCAGGTTGTTTGCCAAACTTGCATTAAAGTCAAATTCAAAAGACTTTAGAGAACCTGTAAAATCAGTTCCTTCAATCAAAACAAAATCACATTTTGCTTCAAGATCTTTGTATTTATTCAGGACGGTAGTGAATAAATTATTCATATCATCCTTCTGGATAAGTTCGAATGCTTCTTCATCATTCATTCCATACATCTCATCATGATTGAAGGGAAGATTAAAATGTTTGGTGATTAATTCGATGTGTGGATCAATGCCGGCGCTTGTATTTACAATCGGGCGAAAAATAGCAACGTTTTTCAGGTTGCGTAATAAGATGTTCATAATCCCTAAAACTACGAGGGATTTACCTGAATAGGCTTCTGCTGCTGCTATGTACAGATTTTTTGACATTATTATAAAAGGCTAATAATTAGTAATAAATTTTAATTTGCAAAGATAGTAATCCTACTGTTAAGAATTAAACAATAATAAGCTTATTCGTGAAACTAAATTTTTATAAATGTTAATGTAATAAAAATTCTAAGTTGAACGAATCCCGATAGCAAAGTGTATAAGGATAAATAAATCTATATTATGCTGTATGCAGTTAAGAAAATAACTGCTATTCCAATTGATCACTTAAATCTTTGTTGCGAAGTATCATTTATTTTATTATTAGGCTATTCATAAAATAATCTGAATAGTGCGCTAATTAAGGATTAGAAAGGAATGTCGTCATCACCCATTTCATTCATCTTCGATGGAATGGTACGAGTGGTTTGTCCGTCTTCGAAATCTTCATTGGCTTCAAAACCAGAATAATCCATGTCGTCAGAAGTAAGGTCAGCAAATTTGGCAAATTTGTCGATGAATCGAAGAGGGATGTCTTTTAAGGCCCCATTACGGTGCTTGGCAATACAAATCTCTGCAATTCCGGCTGTGGAGTTACCATCTTCGTCTTGCTCAATTTTGTAGTATTCTGCACGATAGATAAACATTACCATGTCGGCATCCTGCTCAATGGCACCTGATTCACGTAAATCCGAAAGAATTGGTTTCTTAGATCCCCCTCTTGTTTCAACTGCCCGAGACAACTGAGATAATGCAATTACCGGAATGTCGAGTTCCTTGGCCAAAGCTTTTAGCGACCTTGAAATGGTACTGATTTCTTGCTCACGATTTCCTTTTGAATCTCCACTTCCACTCATTAACTGTAAATAGTCAATGATGACCATGTCGATATCATGCTGGGCCTTTAGCCTTCTACATTTGGCGCGGAGTTCAAAAACGGTAAGTGCAGGAGTATCATCAATAAACAAATTTGCATCTGTTAAACTATTGATTTTTGAGTGTAATTGTTCCCACTCATAGCTTTCCAGGTTTCCTTTCTTAAGTTTATCGGCAGATAGTTGAGTTTCACTTGAGATTAAACGTGTAACCAACTGAACAGATGACATCTCTAAGGAGAAAAAAGCAACCGATTTATTAAACTCAATGGCTGCATTTCTGGCCATGGATAAAACAAAAGCAGTTTTACCCATACCCGGGCGAGCTGCAAGAATCACTAAATCTGATTTTTGCCAACCATTGGTAATTCGATCTAAATCTGTGAATCCTGAGGCAATTCCTCTGAGATGACCTTCTTGCCCTTTGGCCGATTCAATTTCTTTAATGGCATCAGTAACCAACGATTGCATATCGTCATAACTTCTTCGAAGATTTCCTTCACTTACAGAAAATAAATTTTGTTCAGCCCGATCCAAGAGATCGAAAACATCGGTAGTATCTTCAAAAGCATCTTTAATAATTTCAGATGAAATACGAATTAATTCCCGTTGAATGTATTTTTGAGAAATGATTCTGGCATGATATTCAACATTGGCGGCAGAGGCAATTCTATTCGTTAATTGGGTGATATAATAAGGTCCACCCACAACATCTAACTCTCCGCTGTTTTTTAATTCATTGGTGACGGTCAAAATGTCGACAGGTTCGGATTTGCCAAATAAACGAGAAATGGCTGAGAATATAATGATGTGTGCTTCTTTGTAAAAAACTTCAGGTTTGAGGATGTCGATTACCTGAGTAAGGGCATCTTTCTCCAACATGATGGCTCCCAATACTGCTTCTTCTAAATCAGTGGCTTGAGGGGGAACTTTGCCATGTTCCCATAAACCAGTGTTTTGGCTAGTTGGTTTGGTGCGTTTTCGGGTATTTTCTGTTCTCCTTTTTGAAGCATCTTCCATGAGCCAAATATATAAAATTATAACACGATTTGTTTTGAAAAATGACTTGAAATTTATTAACAAAACCGAAAAAAACTTATAAACAGTTTTATACGATTGTTTTGCTCATTTAATCCATAAAAATAAAAAGTCATTTCTATAAAGATGTATGTTGTATAACTCAAATGAACTTTCAATGTTTATTAGGTTTTAACCATTTTATCGAATATTATATAGTCGATGATGCAAGCTAAACCAATTCATTAATAAAATGAATCAATTGAATATTTTATAAACATCCGCTCTTGATATTTTATGCGAAAATTGGCTACGGTTAAGGTCTTAAGAATCTTTTTTGATGTTTTTCCAGCAATGACCAATAAAATCGCATGCATAGGGTGAATGGCAGTGTGGACCGACTGCGATTTCAGGAGAATGTTTTAAAAATAAGGCTTCTTTTGCTTTTGGGATATGTGATTTAATAAAGGGTTGAAGTTCCAGAACTTTTTCTAAAACCGATTGCTTAATAAATATCTCTGCAACATCTGTCTTACTGAGCTCCTTAGTATTTTCTGTGTCGATGTTTTCGTTCACATAAATGATGGAAAAATCGTCGATGGTGATGCCCGAATTAGTAATTACGTAGTATTGCAGTGCTGCATCTTGTAAATAAGTTTTTGAAATGGCCTTTGAGCTTTTAACTTCATAGGCATGAATTTTCCCCTCATGTTTTACAAGTATGTCTAGAATTATCAATATTTGATCTGCCTGGAAAGAGGCTTCATAAATGATAAAGTCTTCATTTTGAGCAATGTGTTCATTGGTAGCAGACACAGCTTTTCGGTATTGTGAAGGAGATTTTGGTTGTAAATTGGTTCCTCCGGGAAATAAATCCTGGGCAAGTATTCCAATGTTTGTTCCTCTTCTAAACTTTTTCAATTGTTCCTCTGATATTCGATCTCTTAAAAAAGGTCTTCGTTTATGCAGATAAAGAGATTTTAAACATTGTACACTTCTTATAAAGGTTGATTTTGATAGTAGATGCTTTTCCATAAAATGATCAAAAAGATAGTTTAAATGATAGGATTTAATCTTGTATAAAGATAAAAAAACTCCCTTCAATTATTGAAGGGAGTATAGACTATTATTTACCGTTTATTAATAATTCCAGTATCTTTAATTATCTATTAAAAAAAGTAATATACACCAATTAACAAACGTAAGTTACTAACTTCTTTGCTATCTGTAACAGAACTATCTTCTATAACAGATCCATAAGCTGCTGTGGTATATTCAACTTCCCCTGAAAAGCGCATTTTTCCAGAGTTGAAATTAATTCTTGGTGAGATTCTGTAGGCATAGTCAATATTGGATCCACGACTATAGAAAGCTCCTCGGTTATCTTCACCGGTTCCCTTGTTTTTTGTGTATCCTGCAAATAAACCCACTTGTACCTTCTTACCATTGCTGTGAATGTCTGTCCATAATGAGTTTGTATTCACCGGAAGAAATTCACCAGTCTGGTATGATTCGATATAACCACCAAGCATGGTCAGATGGGTGGTGTTTTGTCCCATAACACCTTCAAATTTAATGGTTACATCTTTGGAAGTATATTTCATATAAGCAATGGTTGAAAAGCCTTGAACAGACTCGTCTACGGCAAGACCCAAATCATTTTCTATCCTTGGAATTAGCGAAATATAATCAACTCCTGCTCCCAACAGAAAGGTGTTCCCACCTTCTGATTTAGTACTGTATTGAAGGGTGAAATTTAATTCTGGAATTACATTGTTTCGTAGGTATGAGGTGCTTCCGCCAATAGGTCCTGTGCTGGTGAAATCTCTTTGAGAAATGGCAGTAAAGCTCATTTTTACCTCATTAAATTTTTGGGTAAAACGAATTTGAGGATTTCGTGAAAAGGGCTGAAATGGCGCTCCTGTATTAAATGAAACAGTACCTGGAAAGCACTCTGTAATAAACATGGCATGCCAGTATTGTCCGACCAAGAGCTCAGTATTTTCCCAAGTTAATTTAGCAAAAGCATGTCGTAATCTAAAGCCGTTTATATCAGGAGCAGTATGTCCGAAGAAAGCCCCTTCAATCACTGCTGAAGTTTTGGCTCCAAATGCATCAGGGCCAGTAATTGCACCTTTTAATCGGGTCTGAATACTGAGCATGTTAAATGTAGATTTTCCATTGATATCTACACCATTTACATCAAAAGCTTCATTCATAGGATATAAATAAAAATGGCCTTCACGCGCTGAAACATTCTGACGAGAATCGAAGTAAATATCACTCTTTACAAAACCAGAAAATTTAATACCAAACTTTGGAAGGTCTTGAGCAATTGATAATAAGGGTAGGAGTAAGGCTAAAAATAATATTGGAGGTTTTTTCATGATTGGAATGATTTATTTTAATTAGAGATTAGGTTGAGAGCAAAGATAAAATAAATCTTATATGCTTTTAGTTTAGATGTTAGTAAATTAACAAATAAAACAATTCAAAGAAATTCTAAATAAAGATTAAGAGATAAAAGTAATTTGATCATCTTTAAGTAAGGGTTTTCCTTGATATTTTAAAAATAACTGGGCAACTGTTAAGACATCTTTTTGACAATATTTGGCAATGCGTTCAAGGTCGTGATCCTGCCAATAAACTTCAACAATATCTCCACCATTGATGTCGTCTTTAGGAGTGGGTATTCCAAAGCATGCCGCTAATAAAACCAATGAAGTATAATGTTTGTAATCGCCAAATTTCCATAATTCCATGGTGTCCAAATGTGGAATATTCCAGGGTTTTTTACCTGCAATGTTCAGCATGGCCGGAAGTTTTAATTCATTGATAAGCATACGCCTGGCAATAAACGGATAGTCAAACTCTTTCCCATTATGAGCGCATAAAAGATGATGACGGTAGCCAAAGTGATTGTTTACCAATTCATTAAACTCCTGAAGTAAGATTTTTTCGTCATCGCCATAAAAAGATTTTATTCTGAACTCCTGATTGTAGAAGAAACCTACTGAAATACAAATAATTTTACCAAACTCAGCATAAATTCCAGCTTTATTATAAATGAGGTCGGGTGTTTCTGAATCCGACTTTTTTAATCTTTCAGCTTTCTGATCCCAAAGTAATCTGAATTTTTCAGGCATTTGATCATAATTGGAATAAGCTGGCACTGTTTCAATATCTAAAAACAAAATATATTGAAGCTTGATATCTTTTAACATTGTTTTTTTCTTTAATACCATAAAGTTAAATTTATTCCTCTTTCTCTTAAATATTAAAATATCTATCTTCGCATATGGCTAAATTGATCGTAACAGAAGATGGTTCAACCACCATCTATTTGGAGGAGTTAAATGAACATTATCACTCAACTTTTGGGGCAATACAAGAGTCTCAACATATATTTATCGAGGCTGGTTTCAAATATTTGGCTGCTAAAACACCATCAATAAATTTACTTGAAGTTGGCTTTGGAACAGGCTTAAATTGTTTGATGAGTTTGCAAACTGCAAAAAATGAGAATGTTAAATATTGGGGCATTGAGCCCTTTCCTGTGGCTTCAGAATTAATTACATCATTAAATTATGGAGAGATTTTAAAGCATAAATCATTGGTGTCTAAATTTGATCAGATGCATCAAATTCCTTGGAATGAAGAATTTAAATTGTCGACCAATTTTACATTAAGAAAAATCCAAGAAACTGTGCAGGACGTTGATTTACCTAAAGACTTTTTCAATCTGGTTTACTTTGATGCTTTTGCACCTGATGTTCAAGCTGAATTATGGACAGAAACGGTTTTTAAAAAGATATTCAAGTCAATGAAACCCGAAGGCATTTTGTTAACCTACTCTGTTAAAGGAGTTGTAAAACGAGCTCTGAAATCATCCGGTTTTAAAATAGAGAAATTGCCAGGGCCAAAAGGTAAAAGAGAAATATTAAGTGCACAAAAACCTATTCAGGCGTGATCGAATAATCCCACATTTTTTTACCCTCAAAATCAAAGTTTTCGATAAAGAGTTCTCTTTTTTCTACAGGGCCTCTAAAATTTAATAGGCTAAAATTGTGCCTCATTACCAGGGTGTTTGGAATCCTATATCTGTTGTTTTCCTGATCTCCGTATGTATTTACTCCGGCTGTTAAAGATGAAGTGGTTAAATCGTAAATATCAGGTTTGCCTTCTTCTTTTAATAAACTCAATTCTGTGAAATGGCGATCGCCGCTTAAGAAAATAACCCCTTTAATATCATGCTTGTAAATGAAAGCTATGATTTCATCTCTTTCGTGCTTGAATCCATTGTTAGCATAGGTTTCAAAAGCCTGAACGCTGGTTAGAAACTGACCTCCCATGGCAATAATTTTAAAAGTTGCGGAGCTACTAACCAGCGCATCTTTTATCCATTGAAGCTGGGTTGCCCCTAGAATGGTTTTATTGTTGGCTTTAAGTTTGTTGGGCGTTCTGTAGGTTCTGTTATCAAGCAAGAAAAAATCGGCATCTCCCCATTGAAAAGAAGTTATGGTTCCTTTTGCTCCTTCAATTCCAAAAGATGGGTTTGGCCAAAAAAGCTTAAATGCCTCATAGGTTTGTTCCTTATTCCAGAAACTACGATCACTATCGTTTGGTCCATAATCATGGTCATCCCAAATGGCATAATGATGCGTTGAGGCCAATAAAGGCTGTAGTTCTGGAATAGAACGCGTATGCGTATTCCGTTGAGTAATCCCCGTCCAGGAATTCCAGTCGGGTTCGCGATAGTAGAAGTTGTCGCCCAGCCAAATCATTAAATTTGGATGCTTAGAATGTATGGCCTCAAATATTTCATAATCACTTCCATATTTCCCGGGTCGATCATATTTGGTTTCATTGATGTAGGCACAACTTCCTGTTGCCAAAGAAAATTCTGGAGGATCGCCCCTGTATTTCCAAATGGGTTGAGCCTTAAAAATTGTTGGGTAGTTAAATTCAATGGTTTCTTTATCTACCGATAAGGAATATTCGTAACTAATTCCAGGTTCAACATTGTCGGCTATAAGTTTTGCCGTATATGCGTTGCTTTTTTCGGTACGAACCAAATTGGTTTTATAAATTTTGGCCTTATCATCGGTATTCCAGTATGATATTTGCACTTCATAGGCCGCTTTGGTTTGTATCCAGATTACAACTTCTTTCATTTCTGAATACCCCAGCATGGGTCCTGATTGAATTCTGGCATCCTGAGCATTTAAATTTATAACCAATGTGATGAATAGTATAAGTAGATTCTTTTTCATAAGATGAGTGTTTGAGTCCTTAAAGTAAAAGTATAAAAAAAAGAATATACCGTATTCTAACCGTTGTTTACCGATTTTTGCTTTTGAGGTTTATATGCTCAACTTAACTTTGCTTCATATAAAAATTATTAACTTTAAAAATTAATTCGATGGAAAAATATATTGAAAATCACAGTGAGAATAAACGTATGAAAAAAGTTGTATTTGGAATCATAGTTGTAATTGTAGGTGCACTTTTGATGGCCTCAAATTTTGGATATTTACCCTATCATTTACGAAACATTTTCTTTTCATGGCAAATGCTTTTAATCGCATTTGGATTGGTGAACCTGGTTAGCAGCGAAAGTAAAACAACAGGCTTAATACTTATTTCGGTTGGTTCATTTTTTCTATTACCCGATTTATTCGATTTCTCATTTAATTTTATTCGCCTTTTTTGGCCTTTATTATTAATAGTTGTTGGCTTGTCTTTGATTTTAAACAAAAGTTATCATGGATGCTGGAGAAGGCAACGCAAAGATAAAGTTTCAGAAGCAGGGGTGATTGATGAGTTTAATGTATTCAGCGGATCGAAAAGAAGATTTGCAAATGAGGTGTTTAAAGGTGGAGAAATCAGTAATGTTTTCGGAGGCTCAGAACTTGATTTAACGCAAGCTATTTTAGGAGATGGAGAAACGGTTTTAAATATTCAATACGTATTTGGAGGAGGGACATTGATTGTTCCTGCAGATTGGAATGTAAGAATTGAAGTGGTTTCTATATTTGGAGGATTTAGCGATGAACGAAGAATTATTAAACAAAGTACAGACTCGTCAAAAGTTTTAGTCCTAAAAGGAAATTGTGTTTTTGGTGGAGGAGAAATAAAAAGTTATAGCTAAACCAAAATCATGGAGCACCCCGTATTTAAAACAGCAAAATCTTTTGGGATATATGTTCTAATTTGGATTCTCACCATGGGAATCCATTTTTACATTTTGTTTGGCTTTTATGAACAAACTATGGTTGTGGCCATCACCGATTCATTGGTTTTTAATATCCTTTTTGCTTTTTTTGGATTGTCGTTGTGGTTTACCATTGGCTATACAAAACCCGATAAAATTCATCTCTTCAATCAGGTTTTTAGTCATCTTACCTCTTTAACCATTATTGTGCTAATATGGATTAGTGCAGGTTCATACATTGCTAAACTTTTTATACAAAGTGAAGAATATCAGCTTTTATTGACAGAATCGATTCCATGGCGTGTTATTAGTGCCGTTTTTCTGTATTCAATTATTGCACTCATTTATTATCTAATCATGTATTACCATGATCTGCAGGTAAAGTATAAAAATGAAATTCAGTTAAATGAAACCATCATTGAAAGTGAATTGAATCTGTTGAAATCCCAAATTAACCCCCACTTTTTATTTAACAGCTTAAATTCGATTAGTTCGCTAACAGTGAGTGATGGAGAAAAGGCCCGCGAGATGATTGTTAAATTGTCTGATTTTTTAAGGCATACGGTTTCAAAAGACAATAATCGATTTACTGTTTTAGGTAAGGAAATTGAAAATGTAAAGAGGTATCTGGAAATCGAAAAAATTCGTTTTGGCGAAAAACTACAATTTGAGTTTAATTTGGAAGGTGAGTGTAATGAAGTTTTTATACCCGTAATGATTTTACAACCTCTTTATGAAAATGCTGTAAAGCATGGAGTATACGAAAGTACGTCCACTGTTTTGATACGAACAAATTGTAAGATGAAGGAAGACCATTTGCAGATCACAATAATTAACAATTACGACAGCGATGCTGCTGCAAGAAAAGGAGCAGGTATTGGGCTGAAGAATATTGGTGATCGCCTAAAACTCCTCTATAAAAATGATAAGCTTTTAAAAACGATTAAAAGTGAATCTGAATTTAAAGTAGAATTGTTCATTCCATATCGATCAAAAAATGAAGAAATATAAATGCTTAATTATAGATGATGAAGAACCTGCGCGCTCATTGGTTCGAGAGTATTTAAAAGATTTTAAAGCTTTTGAAGTTATAGGAGAGGCCAGCAATGGTTTCGAAGGTGTGCAGTTGATTAATGAATTAAAACCTGAGATCATTTTTTTGGACATTCAAATGCCAAAACTCACGGGTTTTGAGATCCTTGAATTGATAGATGAAAACCCCAAAATAGTGTTTTCCACAGCTTTTGATCAATATGCGATTAAAGCTTTTGAGAAAAATGCCATTGATTATTTATTAAAGCCCTATTCGAAAGAGCGTTTTTCAAAAGCGATTCATAAGCTGCTTAGTGAGTCTGATAGTAGTGGTCATGCAAAGGATTTAAGTCATCAAATTCTAGATTCGTCTAAAAATGATGAAGTTATAAATCGAATTGCGATCCGTACAGGAACTCAAATAAAAGTTATTCCCGTTGATGACATTGCTTATTTTGAATCTGACGATGACTATGTGCGAATACACTCAAAAGGCAGTGAATACTTGAAGGAAAAAACCATGAAGTTTTTTGAAACTCATTTAGATTCCAATCAATTTATTAGGATTCATCGTTCTTATATTTTAAATGTGAATGAGTTAGATCGAATCGAACGCTATGAAAAGGACAGTTATTTGGCCATTTTAAAAGATGAATCAAAATTAAAGGTGAGTTCCAGTGGTTATAAGACCTTAAGGAATAATTTAAAGTTTTAATCTGACTTAATTAGGTAATATACCGCTGTAGTTAAAAAATTTCTAAAAAATGGTATTCGACTAATAAGTCTTGCCTGTTTTCGAACTTTTAAGTTGAATTTATACTGATATATTGGGTTGATGAAATAATGTAATTTCCTTTCAATTCTAAAATTTTCAGACTTTACCATTTTCTCAAATCTTTCGATAGAAATTCCGCATGCTTTTATTTCCATCAATTCCTTAATGGTATCATCATGCTCACCAAATATTTTCAGCATACCTTTATAAAGCGATTTTGGGAATATATGATAATAGGGGAGTATTGCAGCAATTTTGCTTTTGCAAATTTGCTGATGTCCTCCAAAAGGCATATACCACGGAGGAAATCCAAAGAAAATCATCCCTTGTGGTTTTAAAAATCGTTTGAGCTCACGAATAAATACTCGCTGATTTGGCAGATGCTCAATCACATCTTTCAAAATGATTAAATCAAATTGCTTGTTAAACTCTTTTACATTAAAATCAAAAATGTTCTTATTGATTATTTGAACATTGCCTTTCCTAATGTCTTCCTTCAGAAATTCTTTGGCTAAATCTACACGGTATTCGCTTAATTCAACACCAAGACATTTATGTCCCTCATTAATGAAAGCTTTGAGTACTCCGGCCTCACCACACCCAATTTCCATTACTTTCAATTCTTTTTGAGAATCAAAATAAGGTTTAATAAAAGGTATGATATACTCTTTTGAATTACTTAATTGCATTTCAAAATATCTTTCCTTGTCGGCGTGGAATTCAAACATATGATGGAATAATTTGGGCAAATATAGTAAAATTTAGGTGAGCAAAACCCAATCAAAAATGGGTATCTGTTCTGCAACCGGATAAAAAAAAGAGGCTGTCATATTTGACAACCTCTTCATTTCGTGTTTTATAAAAATTAGAAAGTAAATCCAATTTCAAAAATCCATTGACTCATATTTAGAGCAATAGTTTGTTGTCCCGGGGCTTCCATTGGATTGGGTCCGGTAACAGTGTTTGATAAGGCATGAACAACTGCAAAATTCAATTCATTTTTACCCATCTTCTTCGAAAATCCAAAAGTAATATGATCATCAATTACACCAGGTGCTAAAATATTGAACATTACTTCACTTTCCTGTACAGGGTTTGTACTATGTGAGAAACCAGTTCTTAAAGTCCATTCATCACTTGCAGCAAATTCAAAGCCCGCTTTAATGATGGTCATGTCTTCCCAACCAAAACCTGCACCGGTATCAGTTCCTAAAGGGAAATTAGGTCCGGTAGCACTCATCATTGGATTTGCGATTGAAGCTACTTTGCTATAAAAGATCTGTTTAATATCAAGGGCAAAAACCAATTTTTCAGGTACAAATTCATATGCTAAACCAGCGGTCCATGTGGCTGGAATATCAAAATCTCCGTTTTCGGCAAACAATCCTTTGTACTCATCAAATTCACCCATTGAAATTTTACTTTGGTAAGTAGCTCCAAAGGTTAAACCCTCAGCTATTTCTCCATAAATACCTATTTTTCCACCAAATCCAAAAGCAGTACTTGCATCATTATTGGTCAAGCTCGATCCGTCCATTGAAAATCCGCCGAAAGCTTGAAGACCTTTAGCTTCAAATGATTGCCACGCTGTCATTGCAGAAAGACCAACACTCCAATCGTCACCCAGCTTTACTGAATAAGTAAAAGCGCCAAACATTTGCATGAGGTTTACACCCACCGGGCTTGTTCCTCCAAAAGTAGCAGTTGGGTAATCAGTGTTCATTCCTCCATTTCCAAATAAGGAAACATTGAATGCGCTTTTGTCATTCAACATCCAATTGGCAGAAATGGCAGGCATTAAGAATAAATTTGATTCACTCTCAAATTTTCCAGGAGCTAATCCAAAAGTTCCTGGATACCCACTTGGATTACCAGATACTTCATAAGATCTGTTTGGATTGAAAAATGCAAGACTCACACCATATTTATCTCCTAAAAATACTAAGCCGGCTGGATTGTTTGCTCCGAACAATGAATTCTGAAATAGTGCAATTCCAGATCCGGCCATGCCATTGCTTTTTGTACCATAACCTGCTCCAAAGTATCCGTCAGTAGCAAAAACAGTGGTGCTCATCATAATGAATGCCAATGAAGCAACTACAAATTTGCTTTTAAAATTTTGTTTCCGTTTCATAAAGTTTATTTTAGTTTTGTTATCAAGTTTGATTCAATTAAGACTAATTATCTTATCTATATAAATATATATGCAAATATATATATAAAATGATTTTTTCATGAATCTTCACTTATGATATATATCATTTTTGCTTTATTAAAATTATTACCTTTCTGTAAAAATTCGAACTGCTTTTTTTAAGTGGTTAAAAAAATTATAAGAATAATTCAATTACTTTTTATTATGAAAAAAATTATCACTTTGCTTTTTGTTCTATTGTTTGGAATTAATTTAATAGCCCAGGAGGAGCGGGGTAGAACAACCGATTATGGGCTTAAAGTTGGACTGCTCGAGAAGGGTCCACTGAATATGATTACGGATGTAAGAGGTATTCAGGTGGGTCATTTTACATTAAAAAAAGGAGCGAATATTAGAACGGGGGTAACAGCAATTTTACCTCATAAAGGAAACATTTTCCAAGATAAAGTACCTGCAGGTATCTTTTGTTTTAATGCATTTGGAAAATTGGCTGGTTATACACAGGTTGAGGAGTTAGGAAATATTGAAACACCCATCATTCTAACAAATACCCTGAATGTTGGAACTGGTGTTGAAGCTCTTGTTAAATATACGATCAATCAAAAAGGAAATGAAAATGTTAGATCAGTAAATGCAGTTGTTGGTGAAACCAATGATGGTTATTTAAATGATATTCGTGGGCAGCATATAAAAGGGGAACATATTGTAAAGGCCATTGAAAATTCAAAAACAGGTGCTTTTGAGGAAGGTTGTGTAGGAGCTGGTACCGGAACGACTGCCTTGGGTTTTAAAGGTGGAATTGGATCAGCTTCAAGGATGACAGTTGCCATTGATGGAAAAAAGTATACTGTGGGAGTTTTATTACAATCGAATTTTGGAAAAGAGCTTTATCTTAATGGAGTTCCGGTAACAACAAAAATAAAGAGCAATGAAATAAAGAAAACAGAAGATGGCTCATGTATGATTGTTATAGCAACTGATGCACCATTATCACCCAGAAATTTAAAAAGACTGGCACGCCGGGCATTTATCGGAATGGGAAGAACATCCAATGTGATGTCTAATTCCTCGGGAGATTTTGCCATTGCCTTTTCTACGGCCTATACCATTCCGTATCAAAATGATAAAAAAACTTTTGAAGTGCCTCCATTGATTGTAAATTCTGCAATGACTGCTCTTTTTCAGGCAGTTGAGGAAGCTACGCAAGAAGCCGTTTATAATTCCTTATTTATGGCAACTACAACTTCAGGTTGTCATGGAAGAACAGTTAAAGCTTTACCCATAAAAGAAGCCCTGGAATTGATCAAAAAATAGCTTGAATTAAAGCCATAAAAAAAGCATCCTGACCAATGGACGGGAAGCTTTTTTTTATTGAAATATAAATTTGTTTAATCTCTCTTATAAATAGGATAGATATCCTTTGGAATGTTTTTGTATTCGATAGTTGTTAAATCGGCAGGACCTAAGCCCGGAGCATCAATTTCAAAAATGGATCCGGCGAAGCCCGATTCATAAAAACCTCTCCTGAAATGAACCCTTGACTTCAATGAAATAATATCCATTTTTTCAGGTTCTAGATTTAATTGCTTAAAAATACCCAGTGTTGTAATTTGATGTAAAACCGGAGTTATAATGACGCGGTTGTTTTTGCCAAATTTCAATACAGCAAGCTTTTTATTAAAATGACCGACATTGTCATAAAACTCAAGTTCACCTTTAATTTTAACCGGATTACCAGCATACTCATCTTCATAGCCTCCAATTTCAAGTTCTACAACATCTCCAGCTTTACGGGCATCAGCTTCTAATTTATCAATGGCTTTTACATCCGAAATCGTTGCAATACAAAAGTTCTCAGCACCTTGTTTAATGAGTTCTTCCAGAATATGCGAAGAATTTCCTGTACGATCGGCATGATCTGCAATAACAACAGGTGTTTTACCTTCTTTAACTGCCTGTATACTCAATTTAACTCCTTCTTTTGTTTTTGGAAGTTTTTTGCCAGCAAAAGCTAGCCTTTGTCGCCAAATATAATCATTCATATCATCGGCAATTTCATCTGCCCATTCCTGATTATCATTGGTTATAACCATAATGGTTGCTCCTACATCAGGTACATCAGCATAGGCGAAACCAAAGGCAACAGAAACATAAACTCCGGGATAACGCTCTTCTATTCTTCTTGCTTTTTCCATGATTTCCATGGCTGGAGAAACACCGGTTCCCTGATATACACTAGGAGTAATTATACCAGGCTTACGGGTTGCCATTGTAGGTTTGTATTCTCCTTTAAGGGTTAAATTCATTAATCTTGCCGCTCTTTCTCCTTGTAGGAATGAATCATAATGAGGATACCTTTTAATGATAAAAACAGCATCTGCAGCGTCACTTAATTCATGATCTTCATTGGCATGTAGATCGAGGGTTACAAAGATTGGAATATCGCCAACTACTTTACGTAATCGCCTGACAATTTCACTTTCTGGTTTTGGAATTCCGGTGACAGCCATTGCTCCATGAAGGGAAAGATAAACTCCGTCAAATGGACCTTTTTCTTCCAGATCTTTAGCCATTAATCCTACATATTTGTCAAAAGCTTCCTGAGTAATCCAGCTTCCTGACGATCCTCCTTTAGCACCCCTGGGAGAAGTAATTCCAACCAGTTCAAGAGCCTCAAGTTCACTAGCCTGGTTTACAAAACCTTCAATATAATTACCTGCCTGTAAGACTTCTTCGCCCTGCAGAGGTGCTCCATAATATTCAAATTCATCGATACCCGTTGGAGTAGGGCAAAAGGTGCAGGTTTCGTGAGAAAAGGTGGCAACTCCGATTTTAAAATCTTTGTGATTTTCATTTTCGCAGGAGTATAGAGTCACTGCAAAAATGAGTAAGCATAATTTAATAATTGATTTGTTCATGTTTTTTTATATTAAGTGGGGAATTAATTTGTAATTGTTATCGGATTTGGTAAATTTAAACAGTGAATTTAATCTTCTAATACTTTAATAATGAAAAAGCTCAGCACTAATTTAAGAATTATTTCAATTGTTTTATTTCTAACCTTTAGTTTATCGACCTATGCGCAAAAAACAGTCTTTCCGTCTAAGCATTGGGATCATGTTAAGAATGTAAAAGAAATGGGCTATAATCCTGTGAAACTGGATAAAGCGGAACAATTTTCAAAAACAATAAATACTGCTGCAGTCGTTATCATTGAAAATGGACTAATTGTCGACGAATGGGGAGAAGTTGATAAAAAATACATGACCCATTCCATCCGCAAAAGTTTCTTAAGTGCCATGTATGGTAAGTATGTAAAGGATGGAACCATTGATTTGGATAAAAAAATGATCGAAATAGGAATAGACGATGTTCCACCATTATCCGATGTTGAAAATAAGGCTACAATTAGGGATTGTATTAAGGCCAGATCTGGAATTTATCACCCTGCTCTTTACGAATCTCAAAGTATGAAAGATAAAAAACCTGCCCGACATACCGAAAAACCAGGTGCTCATTGGTACTATAACAATTGGGATTTTAATGCCGCTGGAACCATATTCGAGAAATTTACCGGAAAAAAAATATTTGAAGCCATAAAAGAATCCATTGCTGATCCTATTGGTATGGAAGATTTTGAAGTTGAAGATGGTGAGTATGTAACAGGTGAAGAGTCTATTCATCCTGCATATCCTTTTATTATTACTGCCCACGATTGTGCGCGTTTCGGATTGTTAATGCTAAATCGTGGAAACTGGGATGGGAAACAAATTATTGATGCCGATTGGGTTGATGAGAGTACTCGTTATCATTCGGATGCTACTTTATACTTCAGCGATGGTTATGGTTATATGTGGTGGGTATCAAGAAAATTCAATAAATATCCTCATTTACCAAATGTTGAAGTACCAGAAGGAACCTATTCAGCAAGAGGTTCAGGTGGACATTATATTATGATAATTCCAGAGTACAATATGGTAGTTGTTCATCGTGTTGATACCTTTGTTCGTAATACAGTTTCAAAAGATGATTTTGGTACTTTACTAAATCTGATACTAGAAGCAAGAAAATAAAGAGTTTAAAGGGGTGACACCCTATTAGGTGTTACCTCCAAATTTCGCTAAATATTTAAAAATGATTGGAATTGTAGGAGGGATGGGACCAATAGCGGGTATTGATCTCTCAAGAAAAATTGTCAATGAAACCATTGCTGGTAAAGATCAGGATCATCTCTCTCAGATATTATATGCTGCATCAGAAAGAATTGGTGATCGTACTGAGTTTATTCAAGGGAAAATTAAAACAAATCCAGCTTTTGCCATTTCTGAAATTTTATTGAGCCTTGAAAAAATGGGCGCAACAGTAGCAGGTTTGCCGTGTAATTCAGCGCATGCACCTGACATTTATGGAGTAGTTGAAGAGGAATTAAAGCGACATAATTCTTCAATAAAATTACTTCACATGATTGATGAAGTCGGGAAGTTTATAAAAACGCAATTTCCGGCTTATAAGAATGTTGGCATTTTAGGAACTGCAGGAACTTTTCAAACACGCCAATACAATCTCATTGAAAAATATGATTTAGAAGTTATCAATGTTTCTGAAAAAGAAGTTGAAGAAGTTCATCAATCTATTTATCACCCGGTTTATGGTATAAAATCGGATCCTGAAAAGATTAGTCCCGAATCCAAAGCAATTTTAAAAAGGGCATTCCGTTCATTGATGGATAAAGGAGCTCAAGTGATTGTTTTAGGGTGTACTGAATTACCTTTGGCCTATCCTGAAAAGTTTTTTGAAGATATTCCATTAATTGATACTACCCTTGTTTTGGCCAGGGCCTTGATTGCAGCAGTAAATTCAAAAAAATTAAAAAGTTGGTAAATTATTGTTCCAACGAAAGCATATAAACTGCAAAGGAGGCGAGCCAGTGCTCTCCTTCGTAATTTCCTGTTGCAACGTTAGTTAGGGCACTTTTTGCATGGACTTTCGCTGCTTTTAGCAAAATGTTTTTCATGGGGTAATCATCAGGCAAAGCATTTGAAATGCCTAACATACACCATGCACGACTCAAATTCAATCCATCCAGATGAACTCCTTTGGGATCTTCCCTGTCAGATACAATGGCAGGGTTTAATAAATTGCTGTATGTTCCATCCATAAAACCAGGTAAGAATTGATGAACCCAGTTTTTAAATTCTTCTTGATTTAAAACACGTCTCATTAAATCAGCTTCAACCAATACGGGTGATAAAAAATCTTCTCCTCCGGGTTCCCACAATGCAGGTCCATTTTTATCATTTAAATAATAGAATTTACTTCTTTCAATCAGTAGATCCTTAAATTCTTGATTTTGTAATTTTTTTGCATAATCAAGGGCAAAAGATATTCCAAATGCTGTATTGGGGTGCACTCCAGTTCTAACAGGATAAACCTGTTTTGGTAGAAAATCACTGAAGCTTTTTATAATTCGATTTGTTAGAGGTGTCAAATTTTTCTCCCATAATTTACCATCTTCATCATCCCAGGCATTTAGTTCTTCGGCAAGTTTTAATAGCCAGGCCCAGCCATAAGTTCTTTCAAAAGATTTTCGACCTTCCTGATTGTAATACTCAACTTCTTTAAGAATATTTAGAGCGCTCAAATTTTCATTTAAAGATTTTCTTATTTGCTCTGCTTCCGGAAGATTTGGAAATAGTTTTAAAATCCTAACCAGCATCCAATGTCCATGAACCGAAGAGTGCCAATCAAAACAGCCATAAAAAGCAGGGTGCATTTCTGATGGGGAGAGTACTTCAGATGCATCATTCATCACATGCCCGGTTTTATTTGGGTATTCTTTCTGAACACAATTTAAGGCCAAATGAACAAAACTAGAAGCGACTTTTTCTGATAACTTAATGCGCTTATTATTTAAATTCTCTTGTGCAGATAATTGATTAAAAGTGAGAAGAATTATAAATGTTAGGCTTTTAAAAACCGTAAAAATATTCATTTTCATATGATTGTAGTTTTTGGAGATGTCTAAAAAGATAAAGCTATTCTAAGCTACGTCATTCCGGACTTCTTCCGGAGTCTCAATATTATCTATTTCTAGATTCTGAAATAAATTCAGAATGACGGATTAGATACTTTTTAGACAGCCTCTTCTTGTTTTATAATTGATAAAGTTTGTCAATGTTTTGATTTTCCATCTTTAACAAATCCTGAGCTTCATTAAGGTTTATTTTTTTAAACTTTAGTTGATCTCCCGCTTTCATTTGTGCCAGAATCGGAAGATCAACAGTAATTACATTGGCAATTTTGGTGTATCCACCAACTGTTTGATGATCGGCCATCATGATGATGGGTTCACCATGTCCTGGAATTTGAATGCTCCCATTTGCAATTCCCGAAGAGATAATGTCTGCACCATCTTTATGCTTTATGGATGGTCCTGATAATCGATAACCCATGCGGTCATTTTGATTGCTTACTTCATAAACTGATCCAAGGAATGTCTTTAGACCCTCATCTGTAAATCGATCACTTTCGCTTCCTTTGAGAATTCGAATGGTTTGAACTGAAGGATAGATAAACAGGAGCTGAGATGGCACTTCTCTGTAATCAATATCGTCGTGAGTTTCTCCTGTTTTAATCACATCTCCATCTTCAATCTTACGACCTTCAAAACCACCCATTTTACCTCTTAAATAGGTTGATTTGCTGCCCATTATTTCAGGAACTGAAATACCTCCGGCTATAGATAAATAGGCTCTCATACCTTTTCTAACCGCGCCCATTTCTAATACATCGCCTTTTGAAACTGATATGCTGCAGTTCATTCGAATGGGTTCACCATTCAAACTAGCATGTAATATGGCACCGCTAATTGCAATTTTTGTTTTAGATAAAAACTTTATCTCTGGTCCTAGAAATGTTGATTCAAAACAGGCTTCATTTCTGTTATTTCCAACTAACCAATTGGCCAATTGTAACGAATGTGTATCCATGGCACCGGAAACCGGCATCCCAAATTTTTGATAACCATATCTTCCAAAATCCTGAATGGTTGTAAGCATCCCGCTTTTGATGAATTTTATTTGTCCCATGATTTGCCTTGATCTTTTTGTATGGTTTCAAATTCTTTTTTTGTGATTGGCACAAACTGTAATTTGTCGCCGGCATTACAGAGAAATATTTCTTCTCTTTTTGGATCGAACAGATTGAGTGGAGTTCGGCCAATGAGTTGCCAACCACCTGGACTTTCAATAGGGTAAATTCCTGTTTGCTTATCAGCAATACCCACAGAACCTGCAGGTATGTCTTGGCGTGGAATCTTTTTTCTGGGGCAGGCAATTCTTTCATCCATTCCGCCTAAATAACTAAAACCAGGTGTGAAGCCCAACATATAAACTAAATATTCTGCAGATGAATGAATCTTAATAATTTCTTCTTTGCTCAATCCCGTATTTTCAGATACTTCTCCAAGATCAGCTCCATATTCATCCTCGTAACAAGTAGGAATTTTAATCAGTTGCTGTTTTTGAATTTTAGATTTATTCGGACTTTTAACGGCTTTTTTAATTTCTCCAACCAAAGTATGAAAAGAAATTTGCTGTGGATTGTAAAGAACCAATAGGTCGGTATATGCAGGTACCATTTCAATGATTCCTTGAGTTTTGTTCAAGTCTAACATAGACTGCAGATCATGAACCTTTTTATTAATTTCTTCGGAAATTTTATTTCCAAATTTTACCAGAATTCCAGAATCTCCGGAAGGTGAAATATTAATTTCTTGATCACTCATAACTTAAAGCTTGAATTTTTATTTTGTTGTTTTCAAGATGTTCTCTCAAAGATTTAGCCATTTCGAGGGCCGAAGGATTATCGCCATGAATGCAGATAGATTCTGCATTGATGTCAACTTCACTGCCTTCAATTTCAATGACTTTTTTCTCCTTAATCATTTTAAGCACCCGATCATTGCAACGCAAAGAATCGTGTATGACTGATCCGGGAAGCGACCGGGATACCAAGGTTCCTGATTTTGTATAGGCACGATCGGCGAATACTTCACTGGCTGTTTTTAATCCCATTTTATGGGCGACATCTGTCATCTTAGATTTTGCCAACCCCATAAATATCAAATCAGGGTCAATCAAAAGAACTGCTTCTGCAATGGCTTTTGCAATTTCTTCATTAACAGAAGCGTCATTATATAAGGCCCCATGCGCTTTCACATGCTGCAATTTCCCACCTAAAGCTTCAGTCATTGATTTTAAGGCTCCTACCTGATAGAAAACGCTGGAGCGGATTTCTTCTGTTGATAATTTCATCGAACGACGTCCAAACCCTTGAAGGTCTGGGTATCCCGGATGAGCACCAATGGCTACTTTATTTTTTAAAGCTAGTTTGATGGTTTTTTCTATAACTAAAGGATCGCCGGCATGAAAACCGCAGGCAATATTAGCTGAGGAAATATACTTCATTACTTCGGCATCATTCCCAATTTTATAATTACCAAAACTTTCTCCTAAATCTGAATTAATATCTACTCTCATGTTAATCTTTTATTTACTTCAATAAATCAAATTTTAAAGTGCGCCAAAAGCTAAAAGAATACTTTTCCCGCCCAATAACAGCATAATTAATACAATAATTAAACCCAATATATTTTGAAATAACCTGTTTGAATTTTCACCCAATAATTTTTTACTGTTCATAATAATCAGTAGATAAATGGCAATCACCGGAAGTAAAATCCCATTGGTAACCTGAGCAAACATGATGGCTTTAATCGGGCTAAAGCCTATGGCGGAAAAAATAATTCCGATTGATAAAATGCACATCCAAACTGCTTTAAACTTTTTGGATTTCATATCGGTTTTCCAACCTAAGATTCCGGAAGTTGCATAAGCGGCTGCCAGAGGAGCTGTAATGGCTGAAGAAATTCCAGCTGAAAAAAGTCCTATAGACATAAAAATACCTGCCCAATCGCCCAGAAATGGTTTTAATTGACTGGCCAAATCAGACGCTCCTTTGATGTCTGCATTGGTTCCGAAAAAAGCAACTGCTGAAGTGATAACAATCGACATTGAAATCATGCCTCCAAGAATGACTGAAATTACAAGATCGGTGCGTGCAACCTTCAAATCTTTTTTTCCTTTCCATTTTTCTTGAACTGTTGAGGCGTGTAAGAATAAATTATAAGGTACAACTGTAGTTCCAATTAATCCGATCAACATTAAGGTGCCTCCTCTAGGAAAGCTGGGGATAAAGATTCCTGCCAAAATTTGTTTAAGATCAGGGCCAATAATAATCATGGTTGCAATAAATGATACACTCATCAACAAAACCAGAGCAATCAATGCGCGCTCCAGGTACTTATAACTACCCAGAATTAATAATATGAAGGCTGTAATTCCGATAACCGGACCCCAAATTTTTAGAACAAATCCACTTTGAAATTCAAAACCAGTAAACCTTGTAATTTCTTCTAAACCAAGTGCTGCACCTAAAATATTGCCTGTTTCATAAGCTGCATTTCCGATAAATATGGCAGATAAAACCAAAATAACAGATGCTATTTTCGTGATGGGGTTTTTAAACTGTTGTCTTAGAGCTTCTCCAAGTCCAAGCCTACCAACTATTCCTAAACGAGCCGACATTTCCTGTAAAATGATGGTGGCAAAAATGGAGAAGAGCAATCCCCATAATAAAGCATATCCAAAGCTTGCACCAGTAAGGGTACAAGTTGTAATGGTGCCAGGACCGATAAATGCGGCTGTAACAAGTATTCCGGGTCCTAATGATTTCAATCTGTTTCGTAGGCTCATAGGTTGGTTTTTTGTATAAATGTAAGGAATATCATCTGATCATTTCCTTTGTTTAATGAAAAAAATCAAAATTATAATCCTGAAAAATTATCTTTGTATAGATCAATATTTCAAACAATGAAAAAAAAGAAATTAAACATCATTGGTTTGCCTTTTGATGATAAATCAACTTTTATGAAGGGGACGGCTCAAGCACCGGATCGGATCAGAGAGATTTTACATGAAGGTTCTTCAAACTATATGACCGAAACGGGTATTGATTTGGGACAGGAAATAAAGTTGAATGATCTTGGGAATATTGAAATAGAAGAATATCATCAAATTTCTTCTCAAATTCACGAGGTGCTAGATGCAGATATCCCAGCTCTTTTTCTGGGTGGTGATCATTCGGTAACATATCCAATCAGCCTTGCCTTGAATAAGGTTTATGGAGAATTCGATATTTTACATTTTGATGCTCATGCTGATATTTATGACCATTTTGATGGAGATAAATATTCACATGCATGTCCATTTGCACGTATCATGGAAACGGGTTTTGTGAAAAAACTGGTTTCTGTTGGGATGCGAAATATGTCGGCTCATCTCAGTCAACAGGCTGAAAAATTTGGAATTGAGATTGTGATGATGAAAGATATAGACAAAATAAAAGATTTTAATTTTCAGAATCCTTTATATATTTCAATTGATTTAGATGCTTTGGATCCTGCTTTTGCACCTGGTGTATCGCATCATGAGCCCGGAGGTTTCTCGACCAGACAACTTATACACTTGCTTCATCAAGTTGAGTCACCTTTAATAGGTGCAGATATTGTTGAGCTTAATCCCGATCGGGATGTCAATGGGATTACTGCAGCACTGGCTGTAAAATTGCTCAAAGAACTTGCGGGATTAATCATCAGAAATGGATAAAAACTATGTTAATCTTTAAAACAGGTCTTATGAAATCTAAACTTAAAAAAATATGGGCAATGGGTGCATTGATGCTCATCCCAATTTGGGGCTTTAATCAAACGGAATTTAAAGGTGAGATCGTTGAATTCCCTTCAATGGATGAATTGGAAATTACAGCAGATGTTTATCTGATTCCTGATAAAGATGCTCCCTTTATATTGCTATTTCATCAGGCAGGATGGAGTCGGGGGGCTTATCGAGAAATTGCGCCCAAATTAAACCAGATGGGGTTTAATTGTATGGCTATTGATCAACGGTCGGGAAATGAAATAAATGGACTTAAAAATGAAACTACAGCCAGAGCCAAAGCAAAGGGTTTAGACATACAATATACGGATGCTTATCCTGATTTACAGGCTGCAATAAATTATGTATATAAAGAATATAAACCTACAGTTTTGCTTATATGGGGAAGCTCGTATTCAGCCTCTTTAAGCTTAATATTGGCTGAAAAGAATATGGAAATGCTGGATGGTGTCCTGGCATTTTCACCCGGGGAATATTTTAAATTTGAAGGTAAGAGGATTGCGGATTTTGCAAAAAATTTACAAATGCCTGTATTTATTACCTCAGCCCAAAATGAGGAAAATTATTGGAAATCAATTTATGAGGTGATACCTTCAAAATATAAAATGAAATTTGTTCCTGATTTTGAAGGATACCATGGCTCTAGAGCATTATGGCAAGCGCACGGTGGACATGAGAAATATTGGGATGAACTCAAGAAATTTTTACATCTGTTTTTAGAAGAATAACTATTCCAATAGAAGTGCAAGAATACCATCATAACTAATGGCTTGACGAGATTCACTAATTATTTTTAGATTGCCATAACCTGATGCTGAAATACTCAGATAAATTTTAAAGCTATCGTTGGCTTTAATAACTTCAAATTTTATTTCATAATACTTTGACTTTTCGTTGAACTCTGTTTCAAGATTATAATGAATATCCTGAAATTTAATTCCTCCATCCGAATTTCCATATTCTGCTTTGTATGCTTCGCCAAAATAAGGTAAATGGCTATAAACAGAATCACCACTCATCTTGATGTCATAATCTGAAGTCAGTGTAATTGAGGGGCCTGACTGAGGATTCGCTGTCCTGACAATAAATAAAAAATTACCAGACTCAATGGTTCTTTTAACTCTTTTTTCAATTTTTGCCCTTTTTTCAGCCCTTAACTCTTTTCGGGTTTTGCTTTTGTCACTTTGAGCCCATAACAGACAAGGAATGAGTGCCAGCAATGAAATAAAAATGAAGCGTTTCATCAGCTTATAAATTAAAATGATTTAAGGAATTGAAATGCTCTAAAAAGAGAATCCAAATCCTATATTAACAATGATTCCTCCTGTAATAACTGAAGGAACATCTACTATATGTACTTCGCTACTCTGTCCTTGAAATTCTACATCAACTTCTACTGTATTTGGCAAAGCGGTGAAAGAATATCCAATTTCTGGTCTGAAATATAATAAGCCTCCCCATTTGGCTCCCAATTTCAAATTCAGGGTGTTTAAGCCTAAATCAGCTCTGGCAGAACCAATTAAGCCTGCTGTATTATCAGATTCAATATCGTCGTAGGAAAGATCTAAACTCATATTGGTATAACTTACTCCAATATAAGGGCCATGACCTGCTCTGCGTAAATAATAATTCATTCCTCCTTCAAAATAGGAATAGTCAAGTTCAACATCTTCGGCCGAAAAAGAAAACTTGGAGTAATCAACCATTAACGACAATCTTTCATCTGCAAGAGGAGTTACAATCTCAATATTTCCGGTTACAATATTTGGAAACCCCACTTTAACACCAATACGAAAGGGTTTTTCCTGGGCATTAAGTTGAGTGCCAATAATAACAACAAAAACAAATAGTGAAAGGATTTTAATTGATTTAGATTTCATGGTAATAGGGTTTAGGTTCAGTATATGATTGCTTGGTTTAAATCAAAGGTCGATAAATAAAAACCATTTTGCAAATACTTATCCATGATTTCGATCGATTGAAAAAAAATAAAAGGCAGAAATTGTACCCATGAAAACAATTTCTGCCTTAAATAAAAAGTGAACTGTGATTATTCGTATTTAAGAGATACCACAGGGTTACGCGCAGAAGCTATATAAGCCTGGTACGAAATGGTAATTAGTGCGATTAAAAAAGATATAATCCCTGACCCTACAAAAACCAGCCAGCTAATTTCTATGCGGTAGCTGAAATTGTTTAACCAGTTATCCATCACATACCAGGTAAGCGGCACTGCTAAAGCAAATGCAATCAGCACCAGTTTTGCCATATCTTTGGTGAAAAGCATGAAAATGCTAAATAAGCTTGCTCCGTTTACCTTGCGAATCCCGATTTCTTTGGTTCTTTTTTCGGCAATAAAAGCGGTCAACCCAAACAAGCCCAGAGATGCAATGACAATAGCCAGGATGGTAAAAATCTTCATGATTTGTGCAATTCGTTGCTCCTGAAAATAGATGTTGTTAAACCGTTCATTAACAAAGGAGTATTCAAAAGGATAATTGGGCACGAATTCATTCCATTTAGTTTCAAGTAATTTAACGATATCCTGGGTTTTATCAGCTTCATACCTGAGGCTTAAATAATAGCCGCGCTCTCCTAAAACCATCAGCATCGGTGAAATGGATTCCTTTAAAGACTGATAATGAAAATCTTTGATTAAACCAATGACTTTAAAATCAGCGGTTCCCCCTTCATTATCGATGTATCGTTCGATAAAGTGACCTTCAATGGATTCCCATCCGAATTGTTTCATGGCTGCTTCATTGATGAGTATGTTTAATGAATCGGTACCATAATCTTCGGAGAAATTCCGGCCATCAATCATCTTCATTTTATAAGTGTCAATATAATCAGCATCAACAACCCAGTGGAACATACTTACTATTTTTGAATGATCTCCATCCGGGAATGCGACTGAATTATTCATACTGGAAGGAACCGGGAGATAAGATGAAATACTGGCATTCAAAATTTCAGGATGGTTTAATAATTCCTGTTTGAAAGAGTTTGCATTATGTTCCAGTGCATTCATATTATGCACACAAATAAGTTGTTCTCTATCAAAGCCCAGCTTTTTAGACTGAATATAATGCAATTGATTATACACAAAAATGCTACAACTGATCAGGATAATGGTTGTGAAAAACTGCAGTATTACAAGAATGTTTCTCAAATAACCACTTGATTTTCCAGTCCTTAAAGTGCCTTTAAGGGTTGCTATGGGCTGAAATGAAGACAGATAGAAAGATGGGTAACTTCCGGAAATAAAACTTGTAGATAAAATGATAAATGCTAAAATAAGAAGCGTTTGAGGCTCGAAATAATGAATGTTGATGTTTTTTCCTGAAAGATCATTAAATGTGGGTAAATAGATTTCTACCAAAATCATGGCAATAAAATAAGAGATCAGTGTAATTACAAAAGATTCAAGTAAATATTGAAATACAATTTGCCCTCGCAGCGCCCCGGCTACTTTTCTGATTCCCACTTCTTTGCCCCGCCCTTCAGATCTGGCCGTCGACATATTCATAAAATTAATGCAAGCAATGATTAAAATGAAAATGGCGATAAAAGAAAAGATATAAACATTGTTAATGTCACTGTTAGTGCTCAGTTCAGCCATCAAATCCGAATGCAGATGGATGTCGGTGAGTTTCTGTAATCCAAATGAGGCATGGTCATCTTTTTCAAAATCCTCCAGTTTTTGCCCCATAAATCTTTCCAAATCCGGACCTACATATTTTACAATCATTTCCTGCATTTGCTTTTCAAGCTTCAGTGGATCAGCACCGGGATGAAGCAAAATATAGGTGTGGAAATTATTGGTTAACCAATTTTGTTCAAAGCTTCTGTCAAGCGTTGGCATAGAAATCATCAGGTCAAAATGAAAATGTGAATTTTCAGGAATGTCTTTATAAACTCCTTTTACCATCAGGGTCATGTCTTCCATTCTTATGGTTTTGTCCAGAGGGTTTTCGTGACCAAAAAACACCTTTGCAGTTGTTTCATTTAAAACGACACAATTGGGTTCATTTAATGCGGATTTGGGATCGCCCAGCACTAAAGGAATATCAAATAGCTCAAAACATGTTGAATCTGCATAGGTTAAGTCATTTATTCTGATCCTTTGATCATCAATGCCAAACATCCTTGGTCCAATTTGTCTGAAACGACAGGCATTTACGACTTCAGGATAATCTCTGATTAAAGTTGAAGCCATGGGAGGAGGGCTGGAAGCAACCTTTACACTCACTCCATTTAAGTGATAATCGCCACTGATACGATAAATATTTTCTGCATTTTTATGATAGCGGTCATAACTCAGTTCATCCTGCACCCAAAAAAGGATTAAAATAGCTGTTGCAAGACCCAGCGAAAGACCAAGTATGTTCAGAAAGGTAAACAGTTTGTTTCTCGCGATGTTTCGCAATGCTGTTTTAAAATAGTTTTTAATCATTGTATGATATTTTTTGATTCAAAAAATAATATTTTCAAATGCTGTGCCATATATTTTAATATGTTGTTTGTTAGTGGTATAAGGGTTTTAGTTGTTGGAAATGAATTGAGGGAATGTAAAAATATTTTACACTTATAAGTCAATTTTTTTTACATTTGAGAGAAAGTAATTTTATGGGTAATCAAGCGGTAGTATTAATTGTTGATGATAATAAGGATGTATTGAGCGCCCTTGAGATTTTACTGGACGATGAATTTGATTTAACGACCATTTCTAACCCAAATCAAATTCCTAATACAATTCAAGGAAAGCGACCTGATGTAGTTTTGCTTGATATGAATTTTACCGGCAAAGTTAATACGGGTAATGAGGGAATATTTTGGCTTAAAAAGATAAAGGAATTTGATGCAAGCATTGAAGTAATCATGTTTACAGCTTATGGCGAAGTTCATGTAGCTGTAAATGCAATGAAAGAAGGGGCCTCTGATTTTGTTTTAAAACCTTGGAATAATGACAAATTGGTAGCCACCTTAAAAGCTGCTGTCAGACTTAGTCGTTCTCAAAGGAATTCAGAAAAACTAAAACTACATAAAAACTATTTAGAGGAAGAAATCACACAAAGTCGAAATCCATTCATTGGTAAATCGAGCGCTTTTAATAAGATTATTCAAACCATTGAAAAAGTTGGACCTACCGATGCAAGTGTTTTAATTACAGGGGAAAATGGTACAGGTAAGAGTTTATTGGCTCGAGAAATCCACCTCAAATCAAAAAGACAAAATGAAGCTTTCATAACCGTTGATTTAGGATCTTTAAGTGAAAGTTTATTTGAGAGTGAACTCTTTGGCTATAAGAAAGGTGCATTTACAGATGCGAAAACCGACAAAGCAGGAAGATTAATTACTGCGAATGGGGGTACTCTTTTTTTAGATGAGATCGGAAACCTCTCTCCAAATTTACAGATGAAACTTTTAAATGTATTACAGGAGAAGCGGATTACGCCTCTTGGTTCAAACAAATCTGAACCTCTTGATATCAGGCTGATAAGCGCAACAAACCGGCCTGTAAGTCTGCTGGTTTCAAATCAGGAATTCAGGGAAGATTTACTTTATAGAATTAATACCATTACCCTTGAAATGCCGCCATTAAGGAATCGGGTTGATGATATACCATTGTTAGCAAATGCTTTTATTGAAAAATTTAAAAGGAAGTATAAACGTCAGGAATTGAGATGCTCCAAACCGTTTTTTAAAGCATTGAAGGAATATGAATGGCCGGGGAATATCAGAGAGTTAGAACATGTGATTGAAAAATGTGTGATTCTGAATCAATCGGGTATACTGGAAACGGAAGACCTGGATGTTAGGAATAAGCAGAACATGAAAAAGATGAGTGGAAGTTTGGAAGAGATTGAGAAACAAGCCATTTTAGCTGCACTCAAAAAACATCAGGGAAACATGATAAGGGCAGCACGTGAACTGGATATTACACGGCAAACCATTTATAATAAAATGAAAAAATATGACTTATAAGCGGTTTAATATTCAAATTGTCATCAGAATTGTACTTGTATTTCTAACAGGCTTTGTATTTATCGAGATTTATAATTACCCAAATTTGCTTTATCTTAAATTGTTTCTTGTTTTTTTAACGGTTCTGCAAATTGTTTTTTTGATTCATTACATCAATGGAATTAGCCGGAAATTAGCCTTGTTTTTTGAATCTGTTAAGACCGAAGATTATAATGTGGTTTTTAGCAAACATCGTATTAGGGGTGATTTTGGTGAGTTAAATTTACAACTAGATCAACTTTCAAAACATTTTAAAGAAGTTGTTTTGAAAAGAGAAGAGAAGGATGAATATTTCAGGGCTGTTATAGAGCATGTTGGGATAGGTATTTTCGCTTTTGATTCGAGAGGGTTTATTCGGTTTGTAAATTCAGAAGCCTTAAAACTATTCGGGCTTTCTCGTTTGAAAAATGTTTCTGCACTGGATTTTATGCACACTAATCTGAGTTTATTTTTTTTGAAGCTAATGCCTGGTCAACAGCAGTTGCTGGAAATTAAAAAAGGAAACGAATTGTTACAACTTGCAGCCAAAGTTGAGAAATATAAAATTGCCGGAGAAGAATTAAATTTGGTTTCACTACAAAACATTAAACCCGAATTGGATTTAAAAGAAACCGAAACCTGGCAAAAAATGATTCGAATTTTAACCCATGAAATCATGAATTCTGTATCACCTATAACTTCATTGGCTCAATCTTTATCAACAATTATAAAAAAGGAAGAGAAATCTGGTGAAAAGCAAAGGAAAAAAATAGAGAAGGGATTGTTAACCATTAAAAACAGGGGCGAGGGTATGATGGAATTTGTAAGGAAATACAGAAACCTGACGATACTCCCCTTACCCCAAATTCAAGAAATATCTATTCCTGAAATGATGAATGAAGTATGGGCCTTATTTGAAGAAAGTTTTGAAAAAGAACGAATTAACTTTAAGTTAAAGGTTGAACCCAGCCAACTGATATTAAATGCAGATAAAGAACAATTGGAGCAGGTACTCATCAATTTGATAAAGAATTCTATTTGGGCAGTTAAAAATTCATCAAGGAAAATTATTTCGGTAAATGCATTTATGGATGACAATAAAAAAGTACAAATAGAAATTTCAGATACAGGTATAGGTTTTGATGAAGCCTTATTGGATAAAATATTTATTCCCTTCTTTACGACCCGAGTCGAAGGATCAGGGATAGGATTGAGCCTAGCCCGACAAATAATGTTGATGCATGGCGGAAGTATCTCAGCACATTCTGAAAAGGATGAAGGTGCATTATTCGTTTTAATTTTTGGAAAACACTAAAATAAAATGCTTATTTGTCAAAAGATTTTAATACAAAAGCAATAAAAAATAGTTATTTTTGATAAACAATCATCGAACTACAAAACTTATAATAACTATAATACCTACCATTATGAACGTCAAAAACTATTTATTAATTCTGATTTTATTTGTTACTATAATTGCGTGCAACACTGGAGGCACCAATGCAGATTCTATTGAAGCAGTAGAAGCTACGGAGCAAGCCACAGACCAACATAAAGCGGTGGTTAAAGAAATTTTACAAACTCCGGTTTATAGTTATCTGTTTGTTGAAGAGCATAATAAATCTTATTGGGTGGCCTGTACCCGGCAGGAATTCTTCGTAGATCAAACCGTATATTTTATGACGGGTTTAGCTATGGAGAATTTTAACAGTAAGGAATTGAACCGTACTTTTGACCTTGTATACTTTTTAAATGAAGTTACTTTCGAAAAAGGAGAGGAACATATGCATACACATGCTGCACCAAAAGGAATGGTTAAAGAGGCTGTTAAGGCAGAAATTAAAGTCGATCGTGCTGAAGGAGGAATTACCCTGGAAGATCTCTACTCCAACCCTCAAAATTACAAAGGTAAAATTGTAAAAATAAAAGGTCAGGTAGTAAAGTATAATGAAGCCATAATGGGTAAGAATTGGGTACACATTCAGGATGGAACCGGAAGCGGAAATGATTTTGATTTAACCATTACCACGCAAAATTCGGTTAATGTTGGTGATGTGGTCACCTTTAGCGGAACCATTTTTTTGGATAAAGATTTTGGTGCAGGATATATCTATAAAGTAATTATGGAAGACTCTGAATTGTTAACTGAATTATAAATTATTTATTCTCATCATCTTCTATAAAATCCTTGATTAAACCTTCGGTTAACCAATTTGCCAGTGCCTGGCGATTGTCGGCTATAAGAAAACGTTTTTGGTTTTGTTTATGATTCATATTTCCCAGCTCAATAAAAGTTGCGGTAGGGTAGGTGTTTTGCAAAACATACAAATTTCTGGTAGATACAGTGCCATCATAACCACGTCCGGGTTGATGTTCATTATATTTCTCTTTCAATTTATTGAGTAAAGTTAAAGATAGTTTTTTACCACTCTTACTTCTTCTGTCGTAATAAAAGTAAACATCTAAATCTTCATTTTTACTTCTTGAATCCATATGCATAATGATAACCCTTTGAAAACGATCCCGATTGGCCAAATAAAGTCTGTTAACAGCATTGGTTCTTTGTCGCAGCCGGAGTAATTGATTTCTGGGAATCTTTTTGTCTGGATAACAAATTTCGTCGTGATCATTCAATAAAAATCTTTGGTCTCTGATTCCATCATTTAAGTCACGAGTGATCATATAAACCAGCGCTCCATGTTGGATTAATTTCCGTGCAAGTCTGAGGGTAATGTCATAATTGTATTCATCCTCGCAAACCTGCTGATTTTCGATGATTGAAACTGCTCCCGGATCCGGCCCGCCATGGCCACTTACCAGATAATAGGTTGCTCCTTTAAGCTGTTGATCAATGATGCCTACGGTTTCATATTTCTTTCCAAAAATGGCAAAGGTACTGGCTGCTTTGCTTCCCGGAAGAAAATACTTTTTACCAGCAATAAGTCCACCTTTTTTACCCAAAAGACTTTTATTAATTTCCTTAAACTCTTTGATATGTTTGACAGGGTCTAAACCATTTCGACGTAGTAAAGAATAAATGCCTTCACCTTTATTTGCAACAACTGATTTATAATTGTTTTGTGTCCATCCTGAAACAGAGATGATCATCAGGAAAATTAAACTCAATAGAATTTTTTTCATACGTTGTGTTTATGACGTAATAAAAGTATTAAAAAATCTTTGGATATTTTGCCGGATTGTATTCATGCATGATATTATAAACAGCATCAAAAACATCTTCGGCATTGGGATTGGAAAAGTAATCTCCATCTGTGCTATAGGCTGCGCGATGATCTCTTGCAGTAAGTGTTTTAGGTTCTGCATCTAAATCGTAAAAGCCTTGTTGTTCTTCGACCACTTTTTGCATCATATAGGCTGTAGCTCCACCCGGAACATCTTCGTCGAAGAATAGAATTTTATTGGTTTTTTTCAGAGATTCACGAATTAAATGATCGGTATCAAAAGGCAATAATGACTGAACATCAATTAACTCAACATCAATGTCAAAATCCTCGAGTTGTTTAACTGCATCCTGAGCAATTCGAACACATGAGCCATAAGTAACCAACGTAAGATCCTGGCCTGTTTTTAAAATTTCGGCCTTGCCCGGAATGACCTTGAATTCTCCAATATTTGAAGGAAGTTTTTCTCTGATTCGATAGGCATTTAAAGGCTCAATAATCAATGCTGGATCGTCTGATGCCATCATGGTATTATAAAATCCCGCAGCCTGAGTCATGTTTCTTGGAACTAAAACGTGCATACCTCGCACCGAATTAATAACCATGCTTAGTGGAGATCCTGAATGCCAGATTCCTTCCAGTCGGTGCCCGCGGGTTCTTACAATTAAAGGAGCCATTTGGGTTCCCCGACTTCGATATCGAAGGGTGGCCAAATCGTCACTCAATAATTGTAAACCATAAAGTAAGTAATCAAAATACTGAATTTCAGCGATGGGTTTTAAGCCACGCATGGCCAATCCAATACCTTGTCCAATGATTGTGGCTTCCCGAATGCCGGTATCTGCAATTCTTAAATCTCCATATTTTTTTTGAAGACCTTCTAAAGACTGATTTACTCCACCAATTTTGCCAACATCCTCACCAAAAATCATGGATTCGGGATAATGCTGAAAAATATAATCAAAGTTTTTTTGTAAGATTTCACGCCCTGGAATAGAAGCAGCATCCTCATCATATTTTACATCAACCTCTTTAATTTTGGTTGCCGATTTATCGCTTTGACTGTACAAATGTGAACTGTATTTCTCTCGACTTTCCTTCATTTCCTTCTCTAACCAATGGGTAACATTGGTCTTTAATGAGTTTTCAGGATTGCTGCAAGAATCACAAATGAGCCTTAGAATTTTTTTTCCGGAGGACATTAAATCTTTGTAAATGGGTTCGCCAACCTTTGATAAATCTTTTTTTATTTGCTCAATTTTTTCAGTTTTGGCGCAATTACAGGTGGTTACATCTACTAATTTTAAAAATTCTGCTTGTTTCTTTTTGATGGGTTTTTGGAAGTTATTCCATGCATTTTTTTTAGCTTCTTTGGCTCTTTTAATGGCTTCAGCTTCAATTTGACTTAATTCTTCTTCGGTGGCAATTTTCTCTTCAAACAACCAGGCTCTCATCACCTTTATTCCATCTCTTTCAGCTTCGTTTTTAAGTTGTTCTTCACTTTTGTATCTTTCATGCGATCCGGAAGTAGAATGTCCTTGGGGTTGCGTTGCTTCGGTTATGTGAAATAAAACGGGAATATGATTCTCTCTACATTTTTTGATTCCTTCTTCATATGTGCGAATCAGCTCAGGATAATTCCATGCTTTTGAATGATAGATTAAGAAACCATCTTCCTTATTTGTTTTTTCAAATCCTTTTAACAAGGTTGAAATGTTGCTTTTTGTGGTTTGATGCTTGATAGGTACCGAAATCCCCCAACCATCGTCCCATACCGAAATGGCCATAGGGACCTGTAAAACGCCTGCTGCATTTAAAGTCTCAAAAAAATGACCTTCTGAAGTACTGGCATCACCAATGGTGCCGAATGCAACTTCATTTCCTTTGTTTGAAAATTGTCTGAATTTATTCAATTCTGGATTGTTCCTAAACATTTTAGAAGCCTCAGCCAATCCCAATAATCGAGGCATTTGGCTTGCAGTAGGAGAGGAATCAGTAGCTGAATTCTTTTGTTCAGATAAGTTGAGCCAAAATCCTTCTTTGTCGAGTGTAGGATTAGAAAAATGATTGTTCATCAACCGACCACCTGTGCCCGGATTAAATTCGTGATCGGCATCACCATATAATTGGGCAAAAAACTCTTCGAGAGACATCATCCCTGAGGCAAACATGAAAGTTTGATCTCTATAATAACCCGACCTCCAGTCACCTGCTTGAAAAAATTTTGACATCGCTAATTGAGGGATTTCTTTTCCATCACCAAAAATGCCAAATTTGGCCTTACCTGTCAATACTTCTCTTCTTCCGAGTATACTAACTTGCCTGCTTTCATTTGCAATTCGAAAATCGTTCAGGATTTCTTCTTTATTAAGTTTTTTAAGGATGTTTTTACCATCAGGTATTTTTATCATTCGTCTTTATTCTTACGGTTAATGCAAAGCTAATTAAAATGATTATAAATAAAAAATTCACAATTGTATCAACTTATCAACAAAAATTGACTTAATGATGTGGCAACTGCTATCTTCGGGTTTATAATTGATTTGTTAGATGAAAAAGGAAGCTCAAAAAACCGCTATCGTTACTGGAGCCTATGGAGCGATTGGATTTGCCATTGCACGTAAATTAGCATTTATGGGCTATGAAGTAATACTGCTTGGCAGGAGTGAGCATCGATTAGAAGAAGCAGTGAGTACCATTCAAGCTCTTAAAAATGATGCTAAAGTTTGGTTTGAAATCGTTGATTTATCAAGCTTGTCTTCTATTAAAGAGCTTAGTAAAAAATGGGAGGGGCCACTGGATGTACTGATCAATAATGCTGCAACAACTCCCCGTGACCGCAGACTTACCACAGAAGGTTTAGAATTGCAATTTGCGACCAATGTTTTGGGCTATTTTAGAATGATGCATTTCTTCCATAAATTTATGAAGAATCAAAAAGATAGCAGAATTGTAAACGTAGCCAGTTATTGGGCAGGTGGTCTTGATTTAACGGATCTACAGTTTGAAAAAAGAACCTATAATAATGATACGGCCTACCGTCAGTCGAAACAGGCAAATCGGATGTTAAGTCTTGCTTTTTCTGTACTACTAAAACCTTTAAATATAAAAGTTAATGCATGTCATCCCGGCGAAGTTAATTCAAAACTGAGCAATAATTTGGGCTTTGGTGGTCATGAATCACCAGAACTCGGAGCTGAGACCCCAGTTTGGTTGGCCACCAACCCGGAATTAAAAAACGTAACCGGAAAATATTTTGAATATAAGCAACTTAAAGATTGTCTGTTTTGTAAAAATAAAGTAGCGATAGAGGAGCTCTACCGCTACTGTGTTCAGTTTACTTAATGAAAACGCAGAATTAAGTAATGAACGAAGCAATTATTTTAATAATAAGTTAAACGACCATCCTGCAAAATTATTGGTGATGGTATTTAAACCGGAATAACCCTTTTTAATCGAATCCTTCACTTTTTCTTTAACCTCTCTCAATTTTTCTAATCCGTCCTCTGTCATAAAATAATCCCGATCCGACCAGCTGTAATAATAATATCTTGAATTTCTTTTAAGAATGTTATACATATCTTTATCAAGATGAACTTTCATTCCTACCGGAACCCTTAATTCTAACCAAATTTGTTGATCTGCCCATATTTCTCCATCTGGGATTTTATAAAATTCATCGAAAATGAAATGATTCCCATCCTGCTCAAAATGATATTCAGTCATTTCAGCTCTTTCACGCGCATGATAACCTGAACGCCCTCTGGCCGAAGAATATTTTATCAGTGAAATTTCATCGGAATTACTCTTTCTGATTTCCAGTCGGGCCTGGTTAATGTAATAACCATCACTTGCAATGGCAATTTCCAAATCATCAATTTCAATATAATCTTCATAGTTATTATAAGCTCCATCATATTTATCGCGTGTTTGTAGGAAAATTTCATTTTCGCCAATTTGCTCAATAGCGTATTGTTCTTTGTCTTCAACTTCATACCTGAAATTATGGAATATTTTAAAAGAGAAGGTAATTGTAATTGCAAGTCCCATTAGCCAAAGAATAAAGGCAGTCAGTCCTAAATGTCTGATTTTTTCAAAGCCAAATATCATTCGAATACCTGCATAAATCAACATAATTAAAGGAACTCCAATGAGGAAAAATAGTCCAACTTTCAATAATCCAATGTTTCCTGAACTACTCAGAAAAAGATCCATTAAATCCATGGCCGGCAAAACCCCTACGTTGGGTTCATTAAAAAACCAGATGCCATGACCGAAAAATGCGGCAATGAAAGCCAATACAAGTGATAAACCTGTAATGATGATTACAATTCCCATTAGGATTACTATTCCTTTAAAGAAAATTTTCACGATGTTAATGAACAATTCTAAGACGTCCTCAAAAAATGTTTTCGGAACATCACTTTTTTTTTTATAGGTCTCTTTGGCATGCTGTGTGAGATCGTTGATTTTGCCTTTCAGATGATCAAATTCATCCTTAATCGACTTCTCAATATTCGAGATGTTTACAGGCTCACCTTTCATCTCTAAACGCTCAGAAGTAGTTAGTGCTTCAGGTACAGCGACCCATAAAATAATATAAATAAATGCGCCAAGGGTGGTAAACAATGAAACAATAAATAATATCCGTATCCAGATAGGATCTATATTTAAATAAGCTCCAATTCCGCTTGCAACACCGCCAATCATCTTATTTTCGGGATCACGATATAATCTTTTATATCCTGATTGCTTATAGCTGTAGTTAGTTTGTTGTCGGGTGGGTTCTTCCTCTTCATCTGAAAAATCACTGGGCTGCCCCATGATTTCAATCACCTCATTAATGTCTTCTAACACAACAACTTGTTTGGTGTCGCTAAGCTTTGATTGTAATATTTCAGCAATTCTACTCTCAATGTCAGAAATCACTTCTTCCTTACCGTCTAAATTGTTGAAATGAACTTTTATACTACTCAGATAAGAATTCAACTTTGAATAAGCATCCTCATCAATGTGAAAAATTATTCCGCTAATATTGATCGTGAATGTTTTTTTCATCTTATTATGGTGTTTTTTTTGATTAAACTTTATTTGATTTGGTTAGAGATTGAACGGCTTTTACCAGTTCTTTCCAACTTACATCCAACTCTTTTAAAACGCTTTTTCCTATTTCTGTTATTTCGTAATACTTACGTGGTGGGCCTGATTTTGATTCTTCCCAACGATAACTTAATAAGCCTTCATTTTTTAATCGAGTTAAGAGGGGGTAGAGTGTACCTTCCACAACGATGAGTTCAGAAGATTTTAGTTCTTCCAGAATATCGGAGGCATAAACTTCTTTGCCTGTAATTATGGACAAAATGCATAATTCCAGAACCCCTTTCTTCATCTGTGCTTTTGTTTTTTCAATATTCATGCTACAAACATAATATATTATTTAGTACTATGCAAGACAAAGTACCAATAAATTAATATTAGCTTGTATATAAAAGTACTATAGATTTATTATATTCCCTGATATTCTGTATTTTGTGTGCTAAAAATTAAAAAATAATTTTTAGTCAATTTAAATAACTTATGGTTTTTAGTACTTAGATTTTACTTAAATTAGAAGATTCGTTGGGGTTTTATTCTAATCTCAAGATTAGGTTGGCATGGGTTGTCGGACTAAGAATAAATTATTAATCCTTTAAATCCAGCTTATGAAATCCTACCTAATTATCCTGCTTGGACTACTATCCACATTTAATTTATTTTCACAACAAACTGGAGGCCCATACACTCCCGACAACAACACTGTTCTTTTAATGCATTTTAATGGAGATGTAACAAACTCTGCCAATGTTGGAAACAATGGAATTGAACACGGCTCGGGTGTTTCGTACGAAACCGGAATTCATGGACAAAGTCTGCGCATAGATAATTCCACATCGGACAAACAAAGCTGGATAGAAGTTCCGTTTTATGATGAGTTAAACTTTACCGATGAATTTTCTATTGAATGTTGGTTTAAAATCAATTCATGGGGAGAAGATCATACGGGAATGCCATTTCTCTTAAGAAAAGGGGAGGGATGGCCAGCGGATTATGACATTCTTTTAAATCCTGAATCTTTATCTTTGGCTTCGAATCTCAACTTGATAGACGAAGAGTATGAACGTAATTCAGATGTGTGTACAACAGATATAATAGAACTTGGACAATGGTATCATATAGCTGTATATTTCAATTTTGCTCATAAACATTTCTATTTAGTTCTTCGCGACAATCAGTTTAATGAAATATTTGCAAGTCACAGATACTCTTATACTAGTTCTTTTAATAGTAACGATAAACTATTTATAGGCTTTGGAAACAATGATAATACATATTTCGATGGTAATATAGATGAACTACGAATTAGTAATAAATACCGGAAATATCGGGATGATATTCCCTCAACCATAAACATCTCTGAATTACAAGATTCCGTCGCTCCTCTCTTGCGTGATAAATGGAAAGTGTATCAATGGCCATTTATGGCTTATTTTCCAAGAAGTACAATAACCGGTAATTTGCATAAAGGAAATAGTTGTGGCATGACAGCAATTATGAGATTAATTCATTTTTGGGAGTATCCAAGGTTTCCTCAAGGAAATATCAATTTCGACGATGGTGAATTCCTTTGGCAAGCAGATTTTGATAACACTGAATATTTATTTGACAAAATGCCGTATGCCTTTAGTTCAAATCCAACAGAGGAAGAATATTCTGCGGCGGCAACTATGGTCTCACAGATTGGTGCTGCTTCAAAATTTTATCGAATAGGAAGTGGTGGAGCATCTATAAAAACCATTTTGGAAAAGTATTTTAAATATAAAAAAGAATTAAAATTTATTTATCGCGAAGAATATACAAAAGAAGAGTGGGAGAATATTTTTAAAAATGAATTAAGCCACGGACGACCCATCCTGATTGAAGGAACAGCAGAACGATTTGACAATGGAAGTTGGGCAGGCCATTATTACATTTGCGATGGTTATAATTCAGAAAATAAATTTCATACAGACTTATCAATTGGTGCAATCGAATGGTGGACTGATATTGATAATTTTGAATATGGACAAAACCAAAGCGCCCTTATTTTTGCCGAGTCTGACTGGGGGAATAAAATATTAACATTAACAAGCCCTTCAGGAAATGATTATTATAAAGTTGGAACTGATGTTGAAATTAGCTGGGAATCAGAGAACATCAATAGTGTAATTATAGAATATTCAACTGATGGAGGAAAAATTTGGAATACTATTTCCGAAAATACAGATGCTTCTGTTGGAAGTTATAATTGGGTTCTTCCAAATATAGTGTCTAACGAATATAAAGTACGTGTTTCTGATAATGAAAACCTGAATGTTTATAGACGAACTGGAAAGTTTAGCGCATTCGATATTCAAGAATTTGAGTTTGAGTATCCAAAACAAAACACTCAACTTTTAGGAGGAATAGCACAGCCTATATATTGGCAATCAGAAGGAATACAGGCATTTAAACTAGAATATTCTATTGATGGAACAAATTGGACACTAATGAATGATTCTGTTCATACCAGTGATAAAATAGAGTTTGAATTTCCTAAAACAAATGAAGAAACTGTTATTCTCAGAGCAACCGATCTTTTTAATTTTGAATTAAATTTCACATCAGAAACATTTAGTATTACAACCAGCGAATCGAATAGCTTTGTAAAAAAGTCCGATGAAAATACCATTTTATTGATGCATTTTGAAGAAGATCTAATTAATTCTGCAAATAGTAATTTAATTCCTTTCGAAGGTATGCCCATCGGGTATTATGTTGATAACTATGATCAAAATCTAGGTAAAGCATTTCGTTTCGATAATTCAGATGGAAGTCCGATTACTCATAACATTGACTTGGGTGATTCCAAAGACTTAGATCTTGGAAATGACTGGGCATTAGAAGCCTGGGTAAAAGTCAAAAGTGTTATGGGGGAAAAAACAGCTCTTGCAATAATTATAGATAAATGGGACGCATTTGGAATAAATGGGGGCTGGGGGCATTTTAATGGCCATGTAAATTTTGATAATGGAACAAATATTGAATTTTACCATCCAGAAGCTTATTTGCTCGATGAATGGTATCATGTTGCCATGGTAAGTTATGCCAATTTAGAACAAATCTTTTTTTACGTTCGAGATAAGGATTTTAATATAATATATGAAAGCTTTCAGCCATTCCCTGATGGAAGCAATGGAGTTATTAAAGCAAATGAACATCTTGTCAAAATTGGAGGTTTGGGAGGTGCAAGCAATTGCGAATTTGATGGTTATATGGATGAAGTAAGGATAAAAAATGTTGCTCCAAATTCTGATCCTCCCGGACAAGCAACCAATTCATCACCACAGAATCAGGCAACTGCAGTTTCAACCAATCCAACCTTAAGTTGGACCAATGGTTCGAATACTGATTGGGTTGATTTATATTTTGATACCAATAATTCGCCTACAGAGAAAGTACAGACAAACGTGAGTGTATCAAACTATCAACCAGCTACATTAAATTATTCAACAACCTATTATTGGAAAGTCGTAAACAAAAATTCATTTGGAGATACCGAAGGACCCGTTTGGAGTTTTACAACTGATGTGGGTACAGGTATTTTTGATCAGGCAAATGATCAGGAATTGGAAATGTATCCCAATCCGGCTTTAGATCAGGTATTCATTAGTTCGCCCGAAAAAGTTCATCTTCATATTTATAATGTTACAGGCCAATGTGTATTGGAACGTCAGGAATTCTTAAGTGAAAGAATCAATGTTTCCGATTTTAAAAAAGGAACTTATCTCGTTACCTTCACCCACAAAAAAGGAAGATTAACGAAGCAACTAATTATCAAATAATTTAATAGGATTCAATTTTAATTTTTCCTGAGAAAAATGTTAAAACCAGTCCTCGGGATACCATAAATAGCATCAAACTCATCCATAGACCATGATTTCCAAAGTCTATTCCTATTAGATAATAGAAGGGGAAGAATAGGAGGACAGTTGAAATAATCATGGCATTTCGGAGAGAAACAGATTCTGTGGCTCCAATAAAAATGCCATCCCAAATAAAGGCCGCGAAAGTGAGTAGGGGAATGCTGATCATCCAAATCAGATAGGGCATGGTGTCATTAATTACTTTTTGATCATTGGTAATGATGTAAAGGATGCTTTTACCACTTAAAAAATAAACAAGCGTAAAAATCAAACTGATTCCAATGCCCCATTTAAACAGGTTTTTTATGGTAAGTTTTAAGTTTAATTGATTTTTAGCTCCAATATACTTTCCTACCAAGGCTTCCGCTGCATAAGCAAAGCCATCTATTAAATAGGAGTAGATGAAAAAGAATTGCAATAAAATGGTATTGGCAGCCAATATTTCATCACTAATGCGTGCCGATTCAGCGGTAAAAAATGATAAAGTAAGTATCAGCAAAAAGCTCCGAATAAAAATATCGCGATTAACCAGGAAGAATCTTTTGAGTGCCTTGATTTGCATCATGGCCTGATAGGTCCAGTGTTTTAAATAAGATCGGTACTTTTTCAAAAACAATATAATGGCCAAAGTTAGCCCGCAATATTGTGCAATTAATGTTCCCCAAGCTACTCCATCCGATTTCATCCCAAATCCATAAATAAAAATCAGGTTGAAAAGCAAATTGAGTAAGGTGATACTGATGGCAATAATCATCGGGTAACGGGCATTTTGCATGCCTAAAAACCAGCCCGTAATGGCAAATAAACTAATGGCTGCAGGGGCAGCAAAAATCCTAATGTGAAAATATTCCTTGGCTAAAGCTTCTACTTCAGAGCTACCTGAAATCAATTTAAAACCTAAATGAGAAATGGGATATTGTAAAGCGATAATTAAAACACTCCCAATAAGCGCAACCATAATGGCTCTGCTTAAAGTTAAAATGATTTCCTGATTGTTTTTGGCACCATATGCCTGTGCTGTAAAACCTGAACTGCTCATACGCAGAAATCCAAAGGCAAAATAAATGGAATTAAAAATCATGCTTCCCAGAGCAACCGCACCAATATAAATGCCTGATTCGAGATGGCCAAGTATAGCCAAATCAACCATTCCAAGTAAAGGAATGGTAATATTGCTAATGATATTGGGGATGGCAATCCGGAGTATTTCTTTATTCACAGGCTCATTTTTTGCGAAGATAAGCTAAATTAAAAGATGAACAGCGCGGAATCACATCTGACTTTAATAGTTTCAATTTCAATTCTCAGATTTATGAAATGATTTAATAAAACATTATAAAGTTTTGTTACTTAGTGTGGGTTAGTAGCTTATGTTTATGTGACAGATTTTTATATGATTTCATTAATAAACTACGTTTGATTGCTTTGCCATGACCAGGCAGAAAAATATGGCAATCTGTTTTTAGTAATTTTCCCCAGCTTTTTATCATCTCAGGAACATCATTGGCAAAGGGTGGGAAAATTGAATTTCTAAATACCCCAAACATGGCATCCCCAACAATGGCAATTTCATCATCAACCAAAATACTGATTGAGTCGGCAGAATGTCCTTTAGTTTCTATAATTTTTAGATTGATAGAACCAGTTTTGATTTCAGTATCTCCCTTTATAGAAATATCAGCGTGAAATGGCTCATAGCTAAAATACTTTTTACCGAACCAGGGCTCAGCTTTTATCAAAGCTTTGGTGATGAGCAATGTGCCGCAAGGTAACTTAGTGTAACCTTGTTGAATTGATTTTTTGGCCTGATCAGAAACCATGATTTTACAGTTACTGTATTCTTTTAGTCTTTGTGCAGATTGGCAATGGTCATAATGGGTATGGGTCAGGATGAGTTTTGAAACAAAATCTGAACCATGACTTACTTTTTTAATATTTTGGATTAGAGAATTAAATGCTGAGCTCATACCTGTATCTACCAAAACAGCCTGATCATCTTTTACAATCAGATAGGAATTACTCCTGCCTTTCAAAATTTTAACAATACGTGTGTTTCTTTTTGTCGCCCAGCTCTTCATAAATTGTGCTTTTTTAACATTTGGAATCAGGACAAACTATTAATATAAATTATTGCTCTATAAAAACCATTTCTGGAGCTTAATAAAAGTGACCTATAAGCTTTAGGGGATTTTTAATTTGCATGTATTTGCTTTCATATTTCATGAAATTACCATTCTTATAACAATAATGATTGAAATAATTTGAAAATTTAAGATTGCTGATGATGTTTCCCCTTTTTTAATTCCATACGATTGAATTCCTTTTTTGCTTCGATTGTTTACCAGATTAACCTACATTCCGCAGGCTATACCTAAAACTTTTTGTTTGAAGTAAATGCAATTGATGTTAAAAATACTTATTTGCAATTTAGCACTATATTAAGTGCAAACAAAGGGATTAAATTTTAGTTTGCCATTTTTGTAAGGCTTTCAAGTGAAAGGATTACTTTTTTTGTTCATTTATTGAGGTATTTATAATGCTTATCTAAAATTTCTTCAACCGAAGGTGATCGGGCTTGAAAATGCCAAATAAAGTTGAACAGAACCACAGGTTGCATTAAAATGTTTGGGTTCTTATTAAACACAGTTTCTTGGTTGATTCTATGCTTCAATTTTTACTAAAAGGAAAACTGCTAAATGTTTACATCTGCCGATAAAATAATTTATTTTTTGCCTGTCGGGTTTTCCATCGTTCGCGGGCAAATTTCATGTTGGTAACGGTATGAGTTTCGTCAACAAACTCAAGTCCAAGCAGGGTTTCAATAATATCTTCCATGGTTACGATACCGTCCATGCCACCTTATTCGTCAACAATAAGGGCAGTATGTTCTTTTTCTTCCAGTAGTTTCTCCCATAACGAAAAGAGGGCTATGCTGCTGGGAGCTGGAATAATTTCACGTTTTAGGTCTTTGAAAATGAACTTATGTTTATCTTTTGCGAGTTTAATAAACGGTTTGACGAAGTACATAGCCAGTAATGTTTCTCTCATTTTTAAGGTATACCGGGATGCGTGAAAATCTTAGGTATTTCTTGTTCTCTAAAAAATTGTTGAGGCTAAGATTCTCATCGGCTACAGTAACCACTACCCGAGGAGTCATAATTTCTTTCACTTTTACATCTTTAAACCTTATCAAATTCTGAATAACCTTTCCTTCTCTTTCGTTAAAAACACCTTCTTCAGTATCAATGCTTGCCGGGGCAACAATCTCCTCCCGATTGGTACTCTGTTCCTGATCTTTGCTTGAAAAAGCCTATGTGATTTGCATGGAGACCAACACCAATAGGTAAGTGATGAAAATAGTGGCTCGGATTAAATAAGCTGAAATTTTTGCGATACTTCGCCAGTTACGACCGCCAAGCGTTTTGGGAATGATTTCGGTAATCACCTATATGATTATGGTTAAAACAGCAGAAGTTAATCCAAAATAAGCTTCTCCAAATACATGAACAGCCTGTGCCCCAAAACCAGCAGCACCTAAGGTATGTGCAATGTTATTCATGGATAATATTGCAGATAAGGGTCGGTCAATATGGGCTTTCAGGTCGATAAATATTTGTGCCCATTTATGCCCGACTTCTTTTTTACCAAAAGAAAAGAGGGTGGGGTAGATAGCAGAACTGATTCCATAATTGAGCACAAAAAGAAAATCAACAAAGCAACAAATAAATAAACAATTAATTGTATCAGGTACCGAAGCTCTTATACAATTTAATCAATCTCGATCACTGATGATTGCATTGATATATTTTCTTTTAAAATCATTATATATTCAAGGCTTAAAAGCTGAAGAGTTTTAAAGCTATATTAAAATACAGATCCTGGGTTTCCTTATTATAAACCAATTTGTAAATAACAGGAATTTCAGTGTTTTCATAGATTCTAATTTTATTGCAAATCGAAAAGCCAAAATTAAAGATCGTGGCATGGTTGGCATACATGCCTTTTTCTGGGGTCATTCCTACTTCCATTTTTATCAGGTAACTTTTAAAATCAAAAGCATAGGAAACTTCAAAATATTTGGAGAAGTATTGCTTCCCATTTTCTTTGGTATCGAAGCCATGCACAAATTGTCCGTACATTAACTGAATCGGGAATTCTTTGCTTCCATTATATTGTATCTGGTATTCAATGAGATGTTTGGTGCTTTCACTTTTATAATCGAAAAATGCAGGATTGGGATTTTGGATACTTGGGCAATAGTAATCAAAAAGTCCTAAAGTGAAGTTTTTAAAGGTGTGGCTGACATAAAAATTAAATTCCCGATAGCTATTGTTAACAGCTTGGGCTCCCCAGGCATTCATAGAAAATTTGCCAGATTTAAAGCTTATGAGTGGTTCAATAGCAGGAGCATTACCTGAAGGTAATGCTCTCCAAAGGTGCTGACTGATAAAAGTTGTACTAAGTTCTATTTTTGCTGGAAGTTCTGCATTGTTAGCCGGAACCATGATTTGTTTGGGCTTAGTGGTTTCATTGTTTTCAGCCAGAAGCAATCCGTAACTGAAAATAAATAAAACCCCAAAAATGATTTTTTTCATTTTTTGAGTGCTGTTTTAGTAAGGTATGGTTTAAATAGTAATAAAGAGATTGAGAAGAACGTAGGTGTAATGAGCTGCGATTCCGGCAGCTAGCCCTCCAATGGTATGAGAAAGCAAGGCTTTACTGGTTAACTGTCGATACCCAAGAGTGTCTAGCATGGCAGTATGGGTACTTAAGTAACCACTCCAGCACATTCCCATGGCTGTAAAAACAGCAATTACATTTCCGTCGATGAGGTTTTCGGCTACAAAAGCTTTAACCAATGAAAGTGCGGCGCCAACAGCTCCTAAGGAGGTGATTGGGAAAGCAATTAATTCAGGATTTTCAAAACCAAATAAGGCTTTAAAAAGCCAGTCAACTTTTCCGGCCAAATAAGGGAGTATGGGTACACCTTCATAAGCTAAACCTTGATAACCTACTTCAGCATTATTGGGGCCAAAAGTTAATATCATAATGATAGAACTGATAATTAATACCCCAGGAATGATACTTAAACCCAAATCTACACCCGACCGTCCCCCATCTAAAATTGAATTTAAGAACCTCAGGAAGGTGCTTCCTTTGGATCGAAAACTGATGTTTTCATCATCTTGTTTTGGAGAAGGCATTTTCTTTAAATTAACCTCATCTTCAAAATAACTACGGGTTAATCTCTGCATGATACGTGTTGAAACAACAGCTCCAATAACGGCTCCGAATAAACCAACCAATGCAGGCTCAAAATATCCAAAACCCGACATATAAGTGAGTACAATCAAACCCATTCCAAAAGCAGTTCCGAAATTGGTAAGACTGATCAATTCACGTTTTAGAAAATATCTGCTAAAATTTTTATCATTAGAAAGGCTGATGATAGCCGGGTTGTCGGAGAAAAATGTCATTAAACCTGCCAGCGATGAAACCCCGGGTAAATTGAAGAGCGGACGCATGAGGGGAGATAAAATAACTTCCAGTAAACGAACCACTCCAAATTCAATCATAAGTCGGCCCAAGGCTCCGGTAAGGACGGTGATTCCCATGATATAAAATACGGTATTCATCAACAAATCCCAGGCTGTATTCATGAGGGTATTTAACATATTACCAACGCCCATTTTATGTCCCAGAAAACCGAAAAATCCAAAAAATAGCAGTAAAAAAATCCCTGCTTCGTACCTGCGCTGCTTTAAAAATCCACTTTTCTTACTAATTCTAAAATTTATCATCTCTACTTCCTCAATCCGTTAAGTTTAAGTACCATGAAAATTCGCGCAAAAGTAATGTTATTTTATTAACAGAGCTGTTAAAAATGGAAATATTTTTGCAGATTTAGTAAGTCAAATCAATGAGCTACTTTTCTTCTTTATTTTTATATTTAAAGGCTTTTATCAGATGGCATCAATTTAATATACAACCACTGGTGCTTTAAAAGTTGGATGCCCAAGAAAAATTATTTTGTTTTTAAATGTTGATGAATCATTGTAAATAATTTGTCCTTCTTAATTGGTTTTGAAATAAAATCGTTACAACCGTGTTTACGAGCCAGTTCCTGATCGGAATAAGCTGAATAAGCAGTTTGAGCAATAATCGGAAGATCGGGTAATTCAGCTCTAATTTTTCCAGTAGCTTCAAAACCATTCATAACCGGCATTTTAATATCCATTAATACCAGATCGATTCCTTTATTATCCATGCAGATATTCACTGCTTCTTTACCGTTTTTTGCATGAATAAGTTTATAGTTATACTTTTTATCTCTTCCGAATAAGGTTTCCAGAAATAAAAAATTAACTTCTTCATCTTCAGCTATTAGAATGGTGTAATGTTTTAAGGTGCTTTTACTTACATCAGTGTCCTTTTTTATATGTTTGACTTCGTATTTGGGTGTTTTATAAGGTATCCTTACATAAAAGGTAGTTCCCTCACCTTTCTTGGATTCAACAAAAATTTCTCCACCCAGCAAATTAGTATTTTCTTTGGCTATTGAAAGTCCGAGTCCTAAACCGCCATGACTTTGGGCGATGCCTTTATTCTCTTGTGAAAAACGCTCAAAAATTCGTTCAATCTTTTCCATAGAAATTCCAATGCCGGTATCTTTAACATATAACACCATCTTTTGATTTTCCGGATAATATCCAAATTCAATAAACCCCTCATTTGTAAATTTAAAGGCATTTTCCAGTAAGTTACTCATGATTTTATTGAGTTTAGCTTGGTCACTAACGATTATACTTTCCGCATCAGGCCATGCTTTTTTTACATAAAATGGGAGTTTCCGGTCTGTGGCTTTTAAATTAAAGATTGAAAACATTTCCATAATGAAATCATTAATTGAAAAGCTGTTGTTTGAAATTCTCTGCTGCTTTGTTTCCAGAATAGAAATTTCCAGAATATCATTGATGATCCTCAATAACTGATTACTGCTATTTTGGATGATGGTAGTATAATATTTAAGTTGTTCTTTTGAAGTATCTGGTTCACTGAGGAGATCAGAAAATCCCAAAATCCCATTCATTGGAGTACGTATCTCATGACTCATATTATGCAGGAATTCTGATTTTAAGCGATTACTTTCTTCGGCTTTTTCTTTTGCTAGTTGAAGTTCTTTTTCAAATTGTATACGTTCTGTAATATCCTGAATAATACCACTGATTTTATAAGCCTTTCCATTCTTGTCTTTTTCTTGTATGGCAACCGAGTGTAAACTTCTTTTGATCCCGGTTTCGGGAATCAGGATATCATAGTCGATATCGTAAGGGGTGTTTTTTGCAATCAAATCCATTAAGGCTTTGTTTGTTTTCTTACGTTCTGGAATCCTGCTTTCGGCCTCCTCCAAAGTGAAATATTGTTTTTGCTGTTCAAGACCAAAAAGTAATTTTGCTTCATCCGAAGCCCAGAATTGTTGCTTTTTAATGTCATATTCCCAATTTCCCACCCTGCCAATCTTTTCTGCTTTGCGAAAACGTTCTTCACTTTGTTTAAGATTGGTGATATCAGTTGAAAACAGTATTATACCTTTTAATTTACCCTGATTGTTGCGATATGGGATCTTGTTGGTCAACAGCCATTTGGTTTTTCCATCGGTGGTAGGTAATGGTTCAATGATCCCCAGTTTTGGTTTCCCACTTTTCATAACTTCCAGATCATCCTGATAATATTTATCAGCCATATCAGGGTATATTTCTTTCGAAGGTTTACCTTCGATTTCGTTTTTAGGTAAACCGGTCATTTGAGCAACCGACTCGGTTATGTGAAGGATATTATTCTTGGTATCTTTAAAAATAATGAAGGTTGGATCGTTTTCATAAATTACTTTTAGCTCATCATAAAGTTTTTGCAGTTCTTCTCTGGCGACTTTTTCTTCAGTAATGTCTTCCGTAAAAGCCATCCCGAACAAAGTTTTTCCATTATTGTCGTGAACACTGCCTGCATTGACCCGGACATCAATAAGGTTTCCGTTTTTATGGATGTATTTTTTTTCGATGGCAAAGCCAGGCTCCTTATTGGTGGCCATGGCATTAAACAATTCTTTGTTTTTAGGTCGATAATTTTCATGGGTAAGGTCAAAGAAATTCATCTTTAATAGCTCTTTTTCTGTATAACCCACTATATTTTCATAGGCTTTGTTCACAGAGATGTAGTTGCCCTCCATGTCATTTATAGTAATACCCAAAGGAGAATTGTCAATAGCAAGTTTTAGTTTTTCTTCACTTTCGCGCAGCTTTTCTTCTGCTCTTTTCTTTTGAGTGATATCGCTATGTGTACCTACAACCCGATTTGCTTTTCCTGCTGTATTAAAAAAAACATCAGCCCTGGAATGTATGTCTATCCAGTGACCTTTTTTATGCTTCATTTTAAATTCGAGGTCGAATTTTTCAACTTTACCAGCTATGAGGTCGTTAAGCATTTCCCATGAGCGTTTCACATCTTCGGGTAGGGTAAGTTGTTCCCAAATTGCAAAATCGTTGGCAAGTTCATTTTCTTTATAACCAAGCATGGATTTCCAACGAGGCGAATAGTAAATTTCGTTTGTAATCAGGTTCCAGTCGAAAAGACCATCGGTTGTTGCTTCCATGGCTTTGTCGAAACGGTCATTACTTTCACGTTCACGATCAATGGATGAAACCAACTCATCATTTGTTTGACGGAGCTCTTCATTTAAAGCTTCATATTCTTCGTTTTGTTTCAGGATTTTTTGTTCGGCATGTTTTCGTTCTGTTATGTCATAAGCCGTTAATAAAACGGAATCAATTTTATTATTTAGTTTTATCGGGCTGCCAATGACTTCAAGTGTTTTCTTTTCTCCTGAAGGTAATTCAAGTTTGATTTCATATTGATGGGCTTTGAAATTTCCATTCTTAAAATCATCAATTCTTTGTTTAAGCTTTTGATTGTCATTAGCTTCTTTGATAAAATTTTTAATATCAGAACCAATGAGTTCTTCTTTGTCCAGGTTGATAAATTGAATTCCGTAGTTATTTACATAGCTTATTTTGCCCTCAAAATCGTGGGTAATAATGATGTGTTTGGCATTTTCAGATAAGGCCTTATAGCGTTCTTCCGATTTGGCTAAAGCTTCGTGATAAGCTTTTTGTTTGGTAATGTCTTTGGCTACTCCGTGTAAAAGCTTGCCAGTCGTATTGAATATGGCCGACCATGCCAAAACAACATAATGCCCTTTTTTGTGTTGGTAGCGATTTTCAAAATAGAAGGTTCTTTTACCGCTTTCCAGATTTTTTAATTCATTCAGTGTTATAGCTTTATCATCAGGATGTATAAAATCGAAAATATTTTTACCAATGGTTTCTTCCTTTGCATAGCCTAAGGTTTTTACCCAGCCTTCATTTACCCTCGAAATCTTTCCTTCAATGGTTCCGATCAGGTGAATATTCATGGGTTGGTCAAAAAAGACATTAACCGTTTCACTTGCTTTTTTACCTTCAGAAATATCAACGACCAATGCTAGGGTTTGGTCAATTTCTCCTTTATTATTTTTACGTCCTGTAATGGCGCAATCGAGCCATAAGTATTGCCCGTTCTTATCCAGCAATCTTTTTTCAATGCGATAATGATCAATTTCTGAATTCTTAAGTCGCTCAAAAAAAGGCAATTCATTTTCAAGATCTTCAGGATGGGTAATCTCAGTAAAATTAAGATTTACAAATTCATTGCGAGAGTAGCCGGTAATTTTTAGATATTCATCGTTTACTTCCAATACAGATCCATCTGCCGAACCAATAGCTATTCCAACATTGGAATCTTCAAATACTCCCCTGAATTTCTCTTCACTTTTTTTGATTTTTTCTTCAGCTAAAAGGCGTTCTGTTATATCTTCAATGATGCATATGGTACGATTAAAAACACCTTTGTTTTTAATCGCTGAAGCATTAATATTCACTTCGATGATATTTCCATCTTTTTTAACCATTTTATAGGTTTGATTGTAATTATACCCCTGCCTGATGATGGTTTGTAATGACTTAAATGCTTTTTCATGATATTCGGGATGTATGATATTGGTCATTGGATTACCAATAATCTCATTTTTCTCATAGCCTAAGATCTCATTGATGCGTTCATTACAATCTACAATGATTCCGTCTTTATCTACAGAAGTTATTAAATTAGCAGCGGTTTCGAATATCAAACGGTATTTTTCTTCACTTTGTATTAATTTCTGTTCTGCCAATTTTCGTTTGCTTATGTCGTGTTCTGTAACATAAATCAGAGGGGGTTGTCCTTCCAAATCGATTCGATTGGCGTGTGCAGCAACAATAAATGTTGACCCATCTTTTCTAACATGGGTTGTTTCAATACGCAGAGATTCTCCATTCAAAATCCGTTCAGTTCTTTCCAAACACAGTTGCTGGGCTTCCTGATCATCGATGTCGGCTACTGATTGACCAATAAACTCTTCACGAGAGCTCCCACCCAATGCAGAACAAAAAGCTTTATTTAAATCAGCTATAATGGGGATGCCGTTGTCGGTATTCGGATCCATAATCATGCAATAATCGCCTGCCTGCTCAAACAGGGCACGAAACTGCTTTTCGCTGGCATTCATCTTCTGTTGAATCTGCTTTTCTTTGGTAATGTTTTCGGAAGTAGCTATGACTCCTATAATTTCACCACTGTCGCTTTTTAAAGGCATTTTATTGGTTCTCCAGATAATTTGATCGCCATCAATCCCAATAAAAGGTTCTTCGTAATTTAACCTTGCAGTTTTTGATTCAATTATTTCGCGGTCATCAGCACGGTATTTTTCAGCATCTTTTCCCCAAATAAAATTTTCATCTTTTTTCCCAATAACATCATTGATGGTTTTTACTCCCGCATCAATGGCGAAATTTGGATTGCATCCAAGATAAACTGAATTTTGATCTTTCCAGAATATGCGCGTAGGCACAGAATTGATAACTGCTTCGAACATATCCCGCTGTTTTTTTATTTCACTTTGCGCTTTTTTCCTCTCACTTATATTTGTATTGGTCCCGATATAACCTGTTACATTATTATGTTCGTCGGTTAAAGGCTTTGCAACTCCGTACACCCAGGTAATATTTCCTTCTTTGTCGCAGAAACGGTATTCCTGTGTCCAGCTTTTTCCGCTTTTGGCATATTTGTTCCAGTTGTCCAGAATTTGTTGCCGATCTTCTTCAAATATCCCGTTAATCCAGTTATCACCAAGGGCTTCCTCCTGACTCATGCCGGCCAATTGCTGCCAGCGCTTATTTACCATCAGACATTTACCATCGGCATCGGTTTCATAAATTCCTGTTGGTGAATCATCAAATAAAATGCGGAACCTTTTTTCACTTTCAATTAATGCCTTGCTTTTTTGGATAACCAGTTTTTCAAGTTTATTTTGATGTTTCTTGAGTTCAGTATCCAGCTTTTTTTGTTTTGTGATGTTTCTTGAAAAAGTTGGGAAGAATATTTTCCCCCTGTTATCAACATATTTGGTAACACTCATTAAAACATCAAAGGTCGAACCATCTTTACGCAGGGCTTTGAATTCGAATGTTCCTTTTCCATCTTTTATTACCTTTTTTATGATTTTATCAGGCATTTTGGGATCAGCACAATGATCGGAAGGTGAAGTTCCCAATACTTCATCTTCATTATCATAACCCCACATTTGCAGATAGGATTTGTTAATGTATGTAAATTTGCCGTTTTCATCAACAATGTCATAAGCATCTATCGAATTGCTTAGGGCATTTGTGACAAGATTCAAATCTCTACTAAGCTTCTTTTTTTCTTCTTGATTTTGTTTTTGATTGAGTTTAAAAGCCGTAATATCCTGATGGGCCCCAATCATGCGTATGGCTTCACCTTTATCGTTACGAATGGCCAGTCCGCGGCATCGTATCCAAACCACAGATCCGTTTTTGTGTTTATAACGAACTTCCTGATCATAGGGGTGATCAGGATCGGCAAGATGCTGATGGAAATTATCAAAAGCTAATTTCAGGTCATGCTTGTTGATGATTTCTTGCCAGGCACTTGCTTTGTGTGGCATATCCTTGGGATTGTAACCCAATACTTCCCAAAAACGGGAACTCATCCATTCATTTTCAGGTTTTTCTAAATCCCAATACCAAAGACCATCTAAAGACCCCTCTTGGATAAAGTTAAATATGTTTTGGTCTTTTGCAATAAGTTCATACAATTCCTTTTCCAAATAGTTCTTCATAATCATTCAAACAATCTATAGTTAATAAATGTGCAAACCATGAATGGTTTTATTTGTTAAGACCAAATTTTAGTTTTGGTCTTCTATTTTAATTATTATTTATGTAGGCTGTTGTATTATGAGATTTACTGATTTAATGATTGTATTCTGTTTCGTTAGTCTGCGTTGATATCGTATTGTTTTAAAGAGCTTTGAATCAATATTTATTAAAAATAGGATATTTTTTAATAGAACTCAAATAATAGGATGAGATTTTAACGCTTATTAAAATAAGAATAAGTCCAGCTTTCTTAGTGAACTACGTTGTTTAAAAAAAAACATAATTTGTGGATAGCCTTCTGTAAACAAGCTTGCTAACCTCTGATTCATTGAATAATATATGAAAATCCCGAAACCTGATCAGTGATTCCATACTATTTTCTTAATTTTTCAATATTTTTTGATTGAATTTGAACAAAGCTGTTTTAGTCGCATGTTTCATGTTAAAAAAACAACCTATAATGGTAAATAAACTAATTACTGTGGGTGTCGTAAAATTCAAATCTGGAAATATTCCTTTGCCAGGGGTTCTACTTCCTGCTTATCTTTAAATAATTAAAGCCTAAATGCGCTATGAGACGATGGTATTTTATTAATGGTCCGAGATTTTAATCATCGTTATTTTAAACGGTTCAATAATTTATATTTAGCCTGTCTGGTTTTCCATCGTTCACGGGCAAATTTTTGCATGTCAGTAACTGTATCCGTTTCATCCACGATTTCAAGACCGAGTAAGGTTTCAATAATATCTTCCATGGTAACTATACCATCCAACCCACCGTATTCATCCACGATGAGGGCAATATGTTCTTTTTCATCCAAAAGCTTTTCCCACAATGAAAAAAGAGCCATGCTGCTGGGTGCCGGAATTATTTCACGTTTTAAATCTTTCAGCTTTAGTTTGTGCTTGTCTTCGGCCAGTTTTTCAAAGACTGTTTGTCGAAACACATAACCTGTGATGTTTTCATCATCACCAAGGTATACCGGAATGCGTGAAAATTTTAAATAATTTTTATTTTCGAGGAATTCGCTTAAACTCAAGTTTTCATCTGCAACGGCCACCACAACCCGAGGGGTCATGATTTCTTTAACTTTAACGTTTCTGAGTCTTAGAAGATTTTGAATAACCTTACCTTCTGTTGCGTTAAAAACACCTTCATCACTACCAATGCTTGCAAGGGCTGCAATTTCTTCACGGCTGGTACTCTGCTCTTGATCCTTTTTCGAAAAAGCTTTTGTAATTTGTAAAGAGGCAACAACCAAAGGATAGGTAATAAAAATGGTGCTTCGGATTAAATAGGCTGATATTTTTGCGATGTTTCTCCAGTATCGTGCGCCTATGGTTTTAGGAATGATTTCGGTAATAACTAAAATAAGTACCGTTAAAATGGCAGAGGCGATTCCAAAAGAAGCTTCTCCGAAAACTTTTACTGCCTGTGCTCCAACGCCCGCTGCACCAACAGTATGTGCAATGGTGTTTAATGATAAAATGGCTGATAATGGGCGATCAATATTGGTTTTTAAATCAGTGAAAATTCCGGCCCACTTGTGTCCATTTTCCTCTTTTACCAATAAGAATGAAGATGGGGTGGATAGTAAAACAGATTCCATGATTGAACATAAGAAGGAAACTACCAGGGCGATAAATAAATAAACGATCAATAATATCATAAACAACAGCTCTTATACAAATTTAATCATTTACATTTACTTTTAGCCATACTGATAACAATGGGTTAAATCTTTTATAAAAAATCATAATAGAATTATAATCATTATTACAGAAGCTACCAGTTGAGTGCCGGCAAATAAATATTTCAGATTTTTTGGCTTCGATTTCAAGGCCATCTTGGCACCGAAAAAACCACCTATTAAGCCACCTATTGCCAGAGGAATAGCCAACTGAGGGTTGAAAATGCCTGCCCCCAGATGCCCAAAAAATCCGGCTGCTGCCGAAATGGTAACCAATGTGGTTGAAGTTGCAACAGCGGTGTGCATCGGAACACTCATTGTTAAGAGCATTAAAGGCACTAAGAAGGAACCGCCTGAAACACCCACCATACCGGAAATAAATCCGGTTAGCAATACAATGGGAACCGTAAGTATTAAATTTACATGATAAACCTCAGCATTCGATTTCAGTGAAATAATCCATTTATGATCACTTTTAAGGTGTTGTTTTGGTTTACGTAACATCAGAAGGGCAGCCAAAAACATCACAATGGCAAAAATGACTTTAAGTAATTTTTCGTTAAAATATTGACCTAAAAAACCACCGCCCATTGCAGACACAAAAATTAATACCCCCAAAAGTATGGTTAACTTCCAATGGATCATCTTTTGCTTACTAAAAAGAATGGCTGCCATGAGTGATGAACACATTAAAATGAACTGCCCCGTGGAGGCGGAAATGTTCATGCTAATTCCGGATAAGACAAGCGTAAGCACATAAAAATTACCTCCGCCTCGTCCTGTCATTGTCATTAAAAAAGCAATCAGCATTATAATGACAGCCAATATCCAAACATTCATCCTATGCTATTTGCTAAGTTTTTTATATAGTTTTCCCGGCATCAAAGCTGCCATCAATGGTGGATAACCTCCAAGTAAAATCTTCACATCTTTATATCCTTTACTTTTTAGGTATATGAAAATGATGCTTGCCCTAACACCTGCTGAACAAAAAACACCTATGGTTTTATTCCTGGGAATTTCATCGATTCTTTTTGGAATTTCATGAGTTGGTATTTCTAGTACTTTACAATGATGTAATAGCGGAAGTTTTACCGTTTCTTGTTCTTTTTTTGCTCTCACATCCAAAAAAATGGTGTTTTCGGCTGAAAGAAATGCATCTACTTCCATTTTGTGTTGACCTGCTCCAAAGTATTGGAAATCCATTTCACAAATTACATCTTCTAATTCATTCATTTTTTAATAAGTTATCATTGGCAAAAAGCCAATTAGGTTTATAATATTTCTATTTTTTATTGATAACCTTAATTGCGCAACTCATAAAATCGAGAACACAAGGGATGGCTAGGCGATAATAAATAAAATTTTTAAATTTTTCTCCTTCAATTATTTTATTCTTTTTAAGAATATCGAGGTGTTTTGACATGGTAGAAATATCAATGTCAACTATATCTGTAAGTTCCTTAACAGACAATTTTTTATCGTTCACGGCATGAATAATAAATAAGCGCGTTGGATGTGCCAAGGCTTTGAAGATCTCTGCCTTTTCCGAAAATTCCTTTTCTATCTCTTTATTCATAATTCATTTTTTTAAAACTGATTGTTTTATATTCAGCATAATTCAATGCAATTATTTCATTAGAAATAAATCTCATCACGCATTTATATCTTAATGTATCAGCTCATGCTATATCTATTTTTCTATTTGGCAAAATTACAAAATAGGTGTTGAGAAAAAAATAATTTTCTATAAATTTTTATTAAAATAAATTTCTCTCTTTTGTAGTTGAGGGTTTTAATGTGATATAGCTAGTTTCTTAGTTGTTCTTTTGCTTTAAATAAGTTAAGAATTTATAAGCTTAGGATATTTATATGAAATGCACGGTCATCTTGTAATAATCCCAAATGGAATTTTTAAACTTATTGAAATATTTCTTCCGGGATTAAAGAACCCACTTTCTTTCAAGGTTGAAAGATGATCGATGTATTTTTTGTCAAAAATATTGGCTGCTGTGATGTTTAAGGAAGCCATTTGATTCATCAACTTAATATTTCCTCCAAAACTAAAATCAAACAAACTGTAACCGGATGTTGCTTCTTCATCGGGTGATGGGTTATTTTGATTAAAGGCAATGCTCGAATTCAGCTGGAAATAAGAATCCTTGAAAAACAACACTTTCATTTTTTCAAAGCGAAGCTCGAAATTCAATTTATGGGCCGGGATAAATGGCAGATAATCTCCATTTTTCTGTTTTCCAACAACTGAGGAAAAAATGGTTTTAATATGCAACCAGTCGAGGTGCTCGGGATGAAGATGGATGCCGAATTCACCTCCGTAAAGCTCGGCATTGGATTGTTTATACTTAAAAACATCTAAGTCATCAATCGTTTCAGCAGTGGGTGAGATGTAAATAAAATCATTTACTGTATTGTAAAACCCTGCAATATCGATGGTTAAATGATCGATATGATAGTGTACACTCATGTCCGTTTCATAGGCTCGTTGTGGCAGAAGGCTGGCATCGCCAATTTCGTAACGTTCCTCATGCGGACCGTTCGAAGTGAGTTCTGCCAAGTTTGGGGTACGATAAGCCGAAGCCAGGTTTGCCCTGAAAATTAAATTCTGCTGTGTACGATAGGTTGCCCCGATAGAGCCGCTAAAACTACCGTAAGATTTGTCAAGAGCCGGTCGATAGGTTTCCGAGGTGGGCACTCCAACAGCTTCCGAATTTAGGTTTTTCCGATCGTAACGGAAACCGGTTTGAACTTTCAATTCATCAAAAAAAGTTTCCTGAATCAAACCAAAAAGGCCGTAACTGTTGGTAGTGGCATCAGGTAGTAAAATGGTTTCACGGTTGTTGGTGTTCTGATTTTCCTGAAACATTCCTTGGAAACCAAGGATGTATTCTGACTTGGCATCGGAAGGAATATGGAGTTTGGTTTCGTAAGTAAGGGTTTTTAATTGCATTTGCAATTCGTATTCATCTTCTTCACCAAAATGGATCAACTCACTGTTCTGGTAAGCCGCATATAAACCCAGTTTATAGTCGTTCAGATATAATTTGTTTTGCGAAGAAAGCATGTGGGTGGTCAGTTGCTGGTAAAAAATCTCATTTTTTCGGCCTCTTTCAGTAATGTCTTCAATGGCATGTTCTTCGGCCAAACCCAGTTTTTGTTTGTTATAATCGTAAAATAATTTAAAACTACCAAGCTTATCTGAAAAGCCCATATTGCTCTTAAATGAGCTCTCATTAAAGCGTGTATTTGGCACCCATTGTCCGCCACCTTGTAAAAAGTCTTCATGAGATTTACTTCCAAACCTTAAAGCTCCAGACAGTTTTTTTGAGCTTCCTTTAATGCCAAGATTGTGAACGATTCCCTGGCTGTTTGAGTGCATTTGCAGATTGTAATCTCCGCTCATAGTTCCGATATTGGCAGGTTTTTCTTTGATGAAATTAATAACTCCACCTATAGCATCCGAACCATACAATAAAGATGCAGGTCCTTTGATGATCTCAATGTTCTCAATTCCAAATTCGTCGATACCCAAGGGGTGATGATCGGAATATTGATAATTTTCAAAGCGTACTCCATTATTCAACACCAAAACATCATTTAAGGATAGTCCCCGAATCACTGGTTTGGTAACCCCCGGACCTTTTGAAATCATATCAACACCAGCAACCTTCGTCAGTGTTTCCATAAAATTTCCGGAATTTTTCATGCTTTTATGATTAAGCTTTAACAGTTCAATCTTAGCGGCATTTTCGTGCTGGGTAGTACTATAACCAGCTGATACGACAATTTCTTCAGCCTCTACAGCCGTTTGTAGCATAGAGATGTCAAGCTCCAAACTTTGGTTGTGTAGGTTTAGGGTTTTTATTTGCGTGGCAAAACCAATGAACGAATATTGAAGTTTGATCTTTCCGTTGGGAATGTTTTGAATTTGGTAATTGCCTTCTGCATCGGTTATGGTTCCTTTGTTTAGTTCAGGAATGTAAATACTTGCACCCAGCAAGGGTTCATTGTTTTGATCAGTTATTTTACCTTTTAATACATTCTGAGAATGCAATACGATAAATAGAGATAGCATGAAGCTAATGAGAAAAATTCTTTTCATTGTAGTTGAATAAATAATTGTTAAACGTGATTTTATAGGGAAGGAAGCTATAAAACCAAAAGGGGAGGGGCCCTCAACGAACAATAATTTGAACTTGTTCCTGAGTTAAGGATGGAAGTATAATTATTTAATAGGTCAAAATCTAAACTGCTGGTTTGTGATTCGAGGTCTCGTTTAAAAGTTAACAGAAATGTAAACTCATACTCACAAATAAAGCATTCCTCATGTGAGTCGCTAAAAGATAAATCATCTTCTGTATCTTCGAAACCTATTGAGCAATGATGAGCATCAACTTCATGATTGTGTTCTATGATTATGGCCATAGGAGCCAAAAACAACAGAAGTAATAAAAATGAAATAAGTTTTGTTTTGATGTTGCTCATCGATTCTTATTAGAAATCACTGAATGAGTTGCAAAAGTAAACATTATTTATAATGATTCCAAATAGACTATCAATTTAACTGAAAGTTAAGTTGTTGTATACAGTTTAGAAAAGTTGGGATAGGTGCTTTTTAGAGCCACTGAACAGTTATATACAACCCAACTGCGTGAAATATCTGTTGTTATTAAAGGTTTAAGCTGATAAATTTAAATCATGGTTAATAAAGGACTGCTTATCATACATAATTTTTGTTTAAAAGCATGGGATTTCCCACATTACAGAATATTCATCAAAATGTAAATTATTCAAACCATAATATTAATCTTAATCATTCCTCGATTTAATGGGAAATCGAAATTATTTTTATTATAGTTTAATTGATATTCTTAATCAACGATCACTTACAGAAAAGAATTAAGGAGTGAAGCTATAAAAAATTTATTAACTGTACCTTAGCACTTATTAAGCAATAAAAATGTATGTCCGACAGAACCAGGTACAATTCCTTTTCTTTTGATGATGTTTAGGCCCGGCCTTTAATTAAGAACACTTCCAAAATGATTTGAATTTAAAGAACCTAAGACGCTTTTGTTTAAGGCTTTTAAGATGTAGTTCTTGTATTTGGATTTAATTGATTCTTCTTCATGAACCGGTAAAGAAATATAAAAGGTTGAACCGACACCTTCTTTACTTTGAACCCATATTTTACCTCCCAGCATTTCAATATAAGATTTTGAAATGGCTAACCCCAAACCCGAGCCATCAAAGGCCCTGGTGGTTGTGATATCAGCCTGCATAAAACGCTCAAAAATAGCAGACTGCCTGTCTGCCGGGATTCCAATGCCTGTGTCTTTTACATAGAATTCAAGTACAGCTTCATTCCGGCGGCAACCAATATTGATTGTTCCTGAATTTGTGTATTTTACGGCGTTTTTTATCAAGTTGGTGAGAATGGAATTGAATTTGTTAAGGTCAGTATTGATTTTATTAGAGGTTTCAGGTAGTAGCTCATCAATCAAGAGTTTAAGTCCTTTATTTTCGGCTTCGTTTTTAAAAAAAGCAATGAGTTCTTCAATACATTCATTTACATTAATTTTTTCACTGTTAATCTGAACTGATCCTGCTTCAATCTTCGATATTTCGACAATATCTGTTACTGTGTTAAGCATACGTTGACCACTATTATGGACAATTTTTATGTATTCTTCTTTTTGTTCACTCGTTAAATCAGGTTCTAAAAGAAGTTCTGTAAAACCAAGAATTCCATTCATCGGTGTGCGTATTTCATGACTCATATTTGCCAGGAATGCGGATTTGAGTCTATCGCTTTCTTTGGCTTTTTGCTTTGCTTCAATGAGTTCGTACATGCTTTGGGTTCTGGATAATTCACCTGATATTAAATCTGATAAGGTCTTTAACATCATGATATCTGTGTCGATCCATGTTTTTTCATGTTTTACCGAATCGAAGCCAATAAAACCGGTAAGTCGTCCTTGCGAAAACATGGGAATTACAAGTATTGAAGTGATGCCTAGCTTTTCTAGAATTTTGTGTTCCGCTCTGGCTTCTTCTGGTAATGCTGAGATATTTTCGAGCTGGATGATTTTATGATCACTCAATTGTTTCATCCACCAGGGGAATTTTGACAAAGGCAATTGTTGAAGATCATTTATTTGAGATTGGATTCCTTTATTGCACCATTCAAATAAATTAGACATGCTGGTTTCATCATTTTCAAGTTGAAAAACATAAGCCCGGTCAACTTCTGTAAATAAGCCAAGTTTTTCTAAAGCTGAATTTATCGAATGATCTGTTTCTAAATAATTATTACAAACAAATTGATAAGAAACTTCATTAAATACTTTTTCTATTTGAATACGATGTTTGAGCTGCATCTCCTTGTTTTTTCGCTCTGTGATATCCTGAATTTGCCCGATAAAATATTTTGGGCTTCCATCGTCGTTCAATACAAATGAGAAGTTAATTAAAACCCAAATTAAATGCTTGTCTTTATGAATAAAGCGTTTTTCAATTTCATATTTTTTTATCTCGCCATCCATCATCTGACGAACAAAGTTCAAATCGGTATCTGCATCATCAGGATGAGTAATATCCTGCAAATTAAGTTCAGAGAATTCTTCTTTTGAATAGCCAACTAAATTACAAAGGGCAATGTTTGTATCAGTGATTCGTCCATCCATATGTATAACTACCTGGCCGATGGGCGAATTTTGAATGAGATCGCGAAACATTTGTTCGCTTTCAGATAATTTATTTAATATTTGTTTTCTTTCAGTAATGTCGGTATGAAAGCCTAAAATTTGCCCATCACCTATATCCAAATATTGTATGTTTACGGCTACATCAAAAACGCTTCCATCTTTTCGACGATGTTTTGATTCAAAACAATCAAATCCATTTTTTGTAATTTTATTTATGTGAGCGGCAGCGGCGGCTTGGTCTTCAATGGCTTCCAAGTCATGAATGTGCATTTTTAGTAATTCCTTCTTGCTGAACCCACTCATGCGACAATATTCTTCGTTCACTTCCAATAAGCGACCTTGCAAATCGTACCTCCAAAATCCACTCAATGCTGATCCTAAAATGGCTTTGTGTTGCTTGTCTTTAAATTCCAGAACTTCGATGATTTGTTTTTGCTCTAATAATTCTTTTTCATAGTTTGCTTTTATTGAGTTGTTTTCATTTATTAACTCATTCTGGAGTTCTTCTTTTGATTCAGTAAAAGTGCTCATCAGTAAATCGTTTTTTAGTGGTTATTAGTTATAAGTTTTTCGATTATTAAAACTGTAATTGTTTTTTATGATCTCTCAAATTACTGTTCATTAATCGGGTTTGTTAGATCAATTAATAATTTATGATCATTGAGAGATAAAAATTTTTTGGCAAGAATGATGATTTTTTCTTGAAGAATAAAAGATATTCAACAGTCTCCGCAGATTTATCTACAGAATTGAAGGTTATGCTGAAATTTCTTAGGTTTGCTTTTGATTCGGGCTAATCTAAATCTTATTCTTTTAGAATGTTTGGAAGTTAATTATTCGATCATACGCTTTTATGAATTGAAATTATTTCAAAATTCACTTAGATAAAATTGGGCTTAAGCAATCAAATTAAAGATGTCTAAATTTTCCTTTTTCAGGTTTCTTTCACGTCGGCAAACTTCAAATCCATCTCTAATGCCTTCGTCATTGGTGTTACCTTCAATTGTATGAATGATGTTCCCTTTAACTTTTGTAACAAAACCGGTGTGTGTCCAATCTCTGTCATTTGTTTTACTGCAACGTAAAAAAATGTCTCCAGGCTTTATTTGTTTTTCAGGAGTTTTAATGGCTTTATTTCGAATCAGCTTTTTCTTTTCCAATGCAAATTTACCAATCCCATCACATGAAAGTGTATAAGGAATATGATTGATCAGGTCATCACCCAAAGTTGAATAGGCCTGATCCAGAATGGTCATAACAAATCCCATACACCAGGCATAGTCTGATCCATCAAAACCATTTGTATAAGCCCTAACCCACGGACCCTTATTTTGAATGATTTCTCTTGCTTCAGCATTGATGTGAACTTCAGAATAAGCAATGATAAGAGAAGACAAGCTTGACTTGTCGATAATTGAGAAGGCTTCTTTCATGTTTTGCGTAAGAGCCCTCCATGTTTTATTTCCTATTATTCCATCTGGTTGGAGATCCTTAAAATCTTGAAATTTCTTTATAGCACGCAGGGTTCCCGGACCAAAATCAGAATCGATTGCAATGGGGGCCTCAAATTCATTATTCATTAAATTCCAAAGCATAATCCATTCTTGAACTCTTTTAACATCTGCTCCTTTGTCACCTTTTTTAATATAGGATGACTTTATGTTTAGCTCTTGTAAATAATGTGTTTTTATCATGGCTCAAATTATTTCTTGAATAGGTTTTTAATGGCATGTGTAAACTCTTTAATGGGTTTTGAGTTTACGTAATCCAATGCTTTTTTTAATTCAGTTTGATAAATTATTTTGGCTTCTTCACCCTCAATTTTATTAAATTTTTCATTCAAAATCTTTTTTATTGCCAGGGTGTCTTGAAAAGCTACTTTATCAAAATATGAATTTTTAATATTCCATTCCGGGTATTTATACAAATCAATTAATTTTCTTTTATCAGTTAGATGCCTCATAAATAAGTACAAAGACGAGTTGAAATCTTTAATAAAAGCGGTGTCATTGGTTGATTGGGAATACCATTCTTTGTGTTCAGAAGTAAAATGAGTAATATAGGTCATGCCACGTCCTTTTTTTGTTGGGCGAATGGTATCTCTGATTTCAATAATTTTGCGTTTTGTTAATTCATTAATGTCAATGGTGTCATTATTAATAATGTAATGTTTTACCTGAACGCTGTCTTGTCCGCAGGCAATCTGCTTATGAAACCAATTCGATGAGTCAAGCCCCAGAAGGTGAAGCTGGTTTTGAAATTTAACATATTCCAAATCGAAAAGGTTGAATCTTCTACTTGTTAGTCTATAATTAAGTTTTTTAAGCCGGGCAATGATAATCTGTTTCTGATTGCTAATCGATTCTTCATTGTCATTTGCTTCAGAAGAAAAAGCCATGTCATAGTTGTTAAATAATTTCATGACTTTTATGGATTCAACTGAATCGATAATGCCATCTTTTTTTATGCCATTCAATAATTCTTTGTATGGTAAATCTTCAAATATTAATTCCAAATCAGGTTCGTTGGTCAAAGTGATAAAAAACTGCTCCAATACTTCTTTTCCATAAATATTTGCTTGCTCAATAATTCCTGCATTATAAGCCTGATTGCTAAGCTCAATTCTACATTTATTTTTTACCTCAATAACTTTTGAATAGTCACTTATTTTGGGATTGTTTACAAACTCATAACCAGCAATTTTAAGTTCAGGAATGAACCACGGATTGATAATGGTATCCAAAATTTGAGCATTAAAATCATAGAGCCTGATTCTTTTTTTTGATTTTTGGTAGATGAATTTAGTCTCATCTAGTGTGCCAAAATCATAACCAGCTTTTACAGTTCCTCGTCCTATTAAAATAATTTTTTCTTTCGCCTTTTTGCCTTCAAATTGGATGTTGTTAAGTTCCCAATACAGCTCACTAAAACTGCTGGTATCGACTAAAATATATGCTTCAATTGATTTGGCATTTTTACTGAAATTCTTCCTGGGATTGATGACATTATTTAGGCCACTTAAAAACCTATTTTGAATCCAATTAAATTTACCATCTCTAAATTTATTTTTGGTTTTTTCAATAAGTCGTTTATTGTTTGCCTTTTTTAACGGTTGAAGCGTAATGTGAGTAATTAAAAACTGAAATTCGTCGTAATCATCTCTTAAAGTATCTAAATGATAAGTTTCAATTTTTTGTTCATCATCATTTTTAATGTGGTTTTCTAAAATAATTTTTAGATCCAAATTAAATTGATGTGCCAAAGCATTATAATCGATAGTGTAATCAATTTTTGAAACTTTTCCATCAGTAATAACCTCTCCATAATATTCAGCAGTAACCAATTCTCCGATGGATTTAACATTGCTAATCAAATTGGCTGTTGGTTGTAATCTGGTTTTGCGAAACATGTGAAAGGGATCAAAATAACTGAATGCAATGCAAAGCGCGATGACAATGAGTATATCAATTATAAGTTTCCAATATTTTAAGATAAGTCCAATCATTGTACAATATCCAGATTAGGTTCTGATATTAGTTCCCCTTCCTTAAATTCAATGTATATTTCGTTATAACCAAGATTCCGTAAAAGAGACTCGAAAAGTATTCGGGTTTTGTTCTCTGTAGTCTTTCTTATTTCCATGTATTTTAATGAACTTCTAATGTCTAACTCGGCATCGCGAAAAAGTTCTTCTTTTTCGGCAACAGAAATCTTACTAAATGCGAAATCTTTAGAATAGGTTGTGATTTCTTCGAAACGATCAGCAGGGTATGAAAGGCTAATGACCCGAACATGTGGTAATTTAAGGCTGATTCTTTCATTTTCAATGCGGACATCATCCGCCTTCAATTCGTTCAAATCAATGCCGGTTTTTACAATGGCCTGTGATTTTGCCAAAAACCTGGATTCACGTAGATTGACAACCCAAAATAAGCTTTTCTTTTTTTTGCCATAAACCAGTTTGTCAATGGTAAATCGTGTGGTTGCTAAATCCGAAGCCTTTTTAATTTTGCCTATAACCATGCTTTTATCGTCTTTTTTACAAGCAGTAAAGCACAGTAAAAGGCCTATTAATAAGAAAATATGTTGTGTTTTTGGCATGATTTCATTTTAAGAACTTAATGGCTCATAGGATCATTTATATGAGTGATCATTGGAATTTTTGATACATTACCATCCACATTTACTTCAATTTTTGGAGTATTAGCTACCGGAGCCTCATTCGGAGATTCAGAAGAAGTTTCAGTTTCCTTCGCTTCAATTTCCGCAACAACTTCGGTGGGCTCCCCCGGCTCATCTATTTTTGCGTCTGTGGGTTTAGATTTATTACGTAAATATTCCAATGAACGACTGCCAAAATAAAAAGCAATCATCATTAAAAATGCGGTTTTATAAAATTCAAATTGCTCGAAGAAAAAGCTCTGTTGATTGTCGAATAATGTAGGATCGAAAGAGACGATGAGTAGGGCAAGAGCTCCAAACAGGAGGGTAAAAGCAATCATGCCCCGAACCGTTCCTCCCGGAAATCCGAAGGTTTGTTCTTTGTATGGATTGTATTTTGGTTCTTCATTAATGTCATGTAAATTATAGGTTTCTCCTTTTCTGCGAGCTTCTTTTGCCGCTTGTATTTTATCCCATTCACCCTGACTTATGCCATAATTGAAGTTGTAAAAATACAGAGCCCAAATAAAATAAGTGACAAATATCCCCAACCATAGCATAATGATATCAATGGCGATGATTTTGTAAATAGATTGTTGTTTGTTAAATAAACAGCTAAATACAATTAAAATGATGGTAAATAAAATGACAGAAGCGATGATTAATTTTGGAGGCTTTTTATTTTTTGTTGCCATCGGTTATGATTTTTAGAATGAATCGTTTGATTGTTTTATACAGCTCCCGGAAATAGGCAATAATGGTTCCTGAAAGGCCAATGAGCCACAACCAGGTATCTTCCAAAAGCGTTGGATTGTAAATTGCAAAAAGTACAACGAGGGTAATGATTGCAATTAGAGATAGTATTAAAACATGGCTAAATTTCATTATTAACTGATTGTTGCCAGGTCCTGCTTTTAGAAAGAACCATTGGTTAATAATTTTAATATTAGGCAATTAAAGATAGATAATTTTAGCGGTGAAACAAAATATGTGTTCTGTCAATTCTTCCAATCGCAATGAATTAAATAAAAAATGAAGACATCATTCACTAAATATTTAAACCTTATGTTCAAGATAACTTTCTGTTATGATTTTTTCAAGTTTATCGAAATTCAATTTTAATGTGCTTGAATTCAGAGCAAGTGGTGTTCCGTTGGTCTTCATATTTCCTTTCAACAACATTTTCTTAAATCCATAGGCTCTGTTTACATATTCATCCGGGTTAGCCGTAAAAATGAGTATAGATTTATTCGACATTATTTGCCTGGTTTTAATCTCTGTTATATCAGCCCAATTAATAAGCCCCACACTGGCTGCATTTGTATGATCGGTAATTCCGTTTTTATCAATGATGAGCCCGGGTGTGTTATCAAATAGTTTTTTAAAGGACAATAAAGCTGCTGCTCCAAAAAATAGGAGGGATGCAATTCCAACCACTCTAATAATTGTTAGATTTTCGAAAACTGGTGAGATATAAGATTCGGGGGCCAGAAGAAACAGCAAACCAAAAACAACAAAAACAATCGAACCGATTAATAATAATGAGGTCTTTACTTTACTGGTTTGAATTTCAATTTTATTCTTCATGTTGAATATTGGTTGGTTTCAATGAATATATTTTTTTACTAAGATATAATCGCTCCTAATTAATCTAAATTGTGAGTTAGTCCCAAACATATTTCCAGCTGCCATCTGTTTGGCGTTTCCAAACCGTATGAAATACCCCATTTTGATGCTGCTCCTTTCCTAATGAATCAATAAGGGTGTAGAGAAATTGTCCATAGGTATATGCCAGATCCCCGGAAGTCGAAACTTCAATAAAGTCGGGTTTCCAACTAAGTTTGATATTTTCTGATTTTTGAGAAGCAAGCATTTCTTCAATGGCATTTTTCCCACGGATCAATTGGTTGTTTCGCATTAAAACAGCATCTTCAGCAGCAAAAGCCAAAAAAGCTTCTGTAATTCCATCAGATTGAGCCATTTTGGCAAAGGCAAGCTCAGTGTTCATTACTTCCGATTTCCATTCTTCCATCTGAACATCTCTGCTGCTTGTTGTCGGATTACATGATAAAAGTATTGTAAAAATGACCCATATTGCGATGAAGTTTTTCTGCATACTTATTTAGAATATTATTCGGGGAAATATTTACTGATTAGATTTATAAGATCATCTTTATGAATTGGCTTTGCGATATAATCGTTACATCCTGCAGCTAAAGATTTTTCTCGATCTCCGGGTAATGCATAAGCTGTTTGTGCGATGATAATAGTTTCTTTGTCAAATTTTCTAATCTTTTTGGTGGCTTCGTAACCACTCATTTCAGGCATTTTGATATCCATTAATATTAACTTGATATCTTTATTGCTGGTACATGCTTCAATGGCCTCAAATCCATTTTGTACATGTTCTATATCCTTGCAAAGATTCTTGACAATGGCTGTAAGATAAACGTCTGAACTCTTTTGATCTTCTACAATTAAAATGGTTTTTTCTTTAAGCTGACTCATGCTGATTCCTTTTTTAACGAAGACTTTTTCTACTTCTCCTATTTGGTTCTGGCTTTTATATGGGATGGTAAAATAAAATTGTGATCCAATTCCTTCTTCCGATTGTACCCAAAGGTTGCCGCCCAACATGTCGACATAAGAATGGGTTATTGATAACCCAAGACCTGCGCCTTCGTAAGCACTTGATAAACTAGAATCGGCCTGTACAAATCGTTTAAAAATAATATCTTGTTTGTCTTTTGGAATTCCAATTCCAGTATCTTTTACAAAGAATTGAATTTGACTTTCATTTTTTAAATAACCAATTTCGATTACACCTTCGTTGGTATATTTAATGGCATTTTTAATCAGGTTTTTGAAGATGTTTTGAAGCTTCTTTAAATCGGTGCTTAACTCAAAGTCCTGATCTTTATCCGGGTATTTGAATAACAGTTGAATGCCTTTGAACTGGGCATCAGGCAGAAAAAAATGGTAAATTTTGTTGAGCTCTTCATTAATATTTATCTCAACCTTTTTTAAGCTCATCTGACCGGCTTCTATGGTCGAAATGTCAATTAAATCATTGATGATGTTAAGCATTCTTACACCACTATTTTCGATAACATCCAGGTATTTTTGTTGCTCTTCTCCTGTTATTCCTGATTCTTTTAATAAGTTGGCAAAACCAAGAATTCCATTCATTGGCGTTCGAATTTCATGGCTCATATTGGCCAGAAAAATTGATTTTAAATGATCGCTTTCTTCAGCCTTATTTTTAGCAATGGTAAGCTTATATTCAATGTTTTTACTATGCTTGATTTCTTCTTTGAGACTCTTGTTTCTTATATCTAGTAGTTTGGTTCTTTCTAAAACCTGGGTTTCCAGGTTCTCATTTATTTCTGCAATTTCTCTTTGCTTTTCTGATAATAAAATCTTTTGGTAGAAATAAAGTCGTTGTAGCTTCTCATTGCTATATAAAGCAAATACGCAAATGATATTAGCAGAAATAAAAAATGCATTTGTACTTAAAATGTATTGATAGGTGATGTCCCAAATGGCATATAATAATAAAGCACTGATATTATAAAAGAGCAATAAAACAATCCCCGGTATGATTGCATAAATAAATCTTAATTTTATAAAGAAGTATCCTGCAATAAAAATTAAGAACATACCACCGTAATAATAAATATTATCCGGGTTTCGAAGTAGCATATAAATAATTCCGCTTCCGCTAATGATAAAACAGATGGATAAAAGTAATTGCCAGATTTTCATAAAATAGGTATGAAAGGAGAGAATGAAGACACTCAGTAAAACCGGAAGAACGATAAAGTAGCGGATGAGGAAAAACTCACTCATAAACTCTGAAGAGGTAACTAAGTCGAGGTAACCAAAGGCAGAATAAAGTAAGATTACGATAATAAATGAAAATCTGAATGGAATCAAAGAATTCTTAAAAAACTCCTTTTTGTATTCCTCTTCGATTTTTTTGTCTTTAAAATTTAATGTTAAATTATCAAGAAAAGTTAATACACCACTTGACTTAAATTCTTGATTTCCAGCTTGAATTTCATTCATTATTGAACTGTTTAAATAAAAATATGAATCGTAACTTCAATTGATCAAGTGGTTGAATTAATCAAATAGAGGTTAAATTTATTTAAAGTTATAAAAAAATAAACTTTCTCATACATTAATAAAAATTCTTACTAACAGTTACATAATAAACTAAAGATTAGGCTTGCATATAGCAGCAGATGTATTAAAATCATTACAAAATGATTCTAAATAGGCTAATTATAAGAGTTTTACCTAGTAAAACGGCATGCATATTTATATTATATTTACAGCTTAAAGTCATTTGTGAAAGTTAGCTTATCTATGAATATTAGAATTTTATTCTTATTTATTGTTTTTGGGAGTTGGTCGTGTCAGATATGGGCACAAACCAAAGATAATTTTGAAGATGAGCTAATATTGACCACCAATATTGAGGCTAAAATAGAAAGTATGGCCGAAAGATGTTGGAGTTTGAGAGAAAGTCATTCTGACTCAGCCATTAAAATCGGACTGGAGGCCATTGCTTTGGCTGAAAAATATAACCTTCCAAATGAAATTTCACGAATCTATAACTATGTTGGGGTTGTTTACATCCATTATTTATATGATGCCCAAAGCTCTATTTCATACTTCCATAAGGCATTAGAAATTAGTCTCCTTACAAATGATTCTATTCAGCTAGGATTCTCATACAATAATCTGGGTGATGCTTTTATGCTAACCGGCAATGCTCCATTGGCACAACAATACGCACAAATTTCATTGGTTATTTTCAGAAACTTAAACTATCAAGCAGGGATAGCCTATAGTTATGTCAATATGGGATTGGTAGCCAGACTTGAAAAAAACTACGAAGAAGCCATCAGATATTTCAATCTTGCTAAAAGCATAAGAACTGAATTAGACGATAAAACGGGTATAGCCTCAAATTTGATTGAATTGGCAAGAACCTATAAAGAGGAGGGGAAGCTTGAAAAAGCAATGCTGACTTATGAGGAATCTTACAAGCAGCATGTAATTCTCAAAAACTATAGCCATATGGCTCATTGTTTAAACGGAATGGCTGACATTTATTATCGTAAGGGTAATTATGATGAAGCACTTGATTTTTATACCCAATCAGTAAATTTAAACCTTGAGAAGAATCATGTGTATGCCCAAATTGATAATCATCTTGGAATGGCTAAAGTTTATGCCAAGCAAAACAAAGTAATTAAAGGAGAAAAGGAAATTGAGGCTGCCCTGGAGATAGCAACTTCATTAAACCTGTATTCAGAAATTTTAAAAGCCTATCAAACTTATTCCATCTTTTATCAAATCTTAGATGATTATAAAAAGGCCACCCAAAGTTTAGATGTGCTTTTTACCCTCTACGATTCGCTCTTGTCTATTCAAAAATTTGTGATATTGAAAGAGATTGAAAACAATTTCTTTGTTCATCAAAACTTAAACAAAATTCAGGATGAGCTGGAATCAACCAGTTTAATGAGAGTTCATTTGACTGTGTTTTTGGTTTTACTTATAGGAATTATCATACTAATCATTTGGCGATTGCGAGCTCAGCGCAAACTTAACTTGCAACTAAAGCAAGTCAATCAATCAAAGGATAAATTATTTTCAGTTATTTCTCACGATTTAAAAAATCCGTTTAATTCGATTATTGGCTTCAGCGATGTTTTAATTGATGAACTGCAGAATAAAGATTATGAAAGAGCAATAAAACATGCCAGCATTATACAAAAATCTTCTGAAGAAAATTTAAAGCTTTTAAACAATCTTTTAAATTGGTCGAGAGCGCAAACAGGCAGAATTGCGTTTAATCCTGATAAAATATGGATAAAACAATTGTTTAAGGATTTGAATGACCTTTATATTAATGAAGCTGAGCAGTTAGGAATTAAACTTGAATTTAAGGATGAAACTAAATCTGAAGTTTTTGGAGATTTAAACATCCTCCGAATTGTCATCACCAATTTGATATCGAATGCCCTGAAATTTACCAAGGAAAATGGAATCATTGAAGTTATTGCCTTGCAGCAAGAATCAAAGTTTATTATTAAGGTTAAAGACAATGGTATTGGCATGTCAGATTTACAGATCAAAGATTTATTAGATGGATCCAGCATGATTAGCACAGATGGACTAAATAATGAAAAAGGTACGGGCCTTGGACTTATAATTTGCAAGGAATTTGTCGAAATTCACAATGGAAAATTAAAAGTAAAGAGTGAAATTGGAAAAGGAAGTGTTTTTGAAATGGAATTTCCTGATTAATAAATTTTGCCTATAAATTATTTTCAATATCGTATTTTACACTTATTCGGATTCTGTTTTTCTTATATAAAACACTGTAATACAGTTTATTTTGTCCCTTTATTTTTTATACAAAAACGATTGTCGGCTAACATCTATCTGAAAAATTAACAATCATTAACATTTTTTAAATATTGAAGTGTAACATTATTCCGTTAAGCCAGTAATTATAAATGGAATTGCACCTCTAACATGGAATGCGGTAATACAGTTTTAAACCAAATTCCCATGATGAAACCTTATACGCTGACCATAGTTTTTGTACTTTGTTATTCATTTCTTTTTGCACTGAATACTGATAAAAAAACCTATTCTACAAAAAAAACAACCGAAGCACCTGTGATAGATGGTCTTTTGGATGCAGATATCTGGGATCAGGTAGAGTGGACTGGTGATTTTATTCAATTTACACCAAATGAAGGTGAAGCTCCTTCTCAACAAACTTCATTTAAAATTTTATACGATGATAATTATTTATATGTTTTTGTAAAAGCTTACGACACCGAACCCGATTTAATTTCAAGGCGTTTGGCAAGAAGAGATCATTTTCCGGGAGACTTTGTAGAAATTAATATTGACAGTGATTTAGATCGGCAAACTGCTTTTTCATTTACAGGTTCGGCATCTGGTGTTATTGGTGATGAGGCAATTTCAAGAGGAGGAAATAATTGGGATGGAAGTTGGAACCCGATCTGGTATTTTAAATCTTCGATTGATGATGAAGGTTGGAATGGAGAATTTAAAATTCCATTTAGTCAGTTGAGATTTGGTAAAAAAGAAAATCATATATGGGGATTGCAGGTTATGAGAAACCTATTTCGAAAGGATGAGAGATCCAGATGGCAATTCATACCACAAGATGCTCCGGTAATGTTGAGTTTGTTTGGCGACCTGACAGGCATAAAAGACATTCAACCCAAAAAGCAGGTTGACATCATTCCTTATACATTGGTCAAAACCGAAAGTTTTGAAAAAGAAGCCAATAATCCTTATGCCGACGGAAGCAATTCTAATCTAGCAGTAGGAGTGGATGGTAAAATTGGAATTACCAATGATTTAACTTTAGATTTTACCATTAACCCTGATTTTGGACAGGTTGAAGCAGATCCTTCTGAAGTAAATCTTTCGGCATTTGAATCTTATTTCTCTGAACAGAGGCCTTTTTTTATTGAAGGAAAAAGTATTTATAATTATCAACCTTCGAGCGGACCAGTGATTAGTGATTTTAACCGTGATAATTTATTTTATTCAAGGCGCATAGGTCGTAGCCCGCATTACTACCCTGATTTAAGAGATGATGAATATGCGGATGTCCCAGAAGCAACCACAATTTTAACAGCTTTTAAACTTTCCGGAAAAACAAAAAATGGTCTATCCATCGGAATCATGGAAAGTTTGGCTTCTGAAGAAAAGGCTAAGGTTAATTATATGGGAAATGAGCGCGAAGTAAGCGTTGAACCCATGACCAATTATTTTGTTGCGCGTGTAAAGAAGGACTACAATAAAGGGAAAACAACATTTGGTGGAATGATTACGGCCGTAAACAGAGATATTGAAAGTGATGATTTGTTGTTTTTACCCAAATCTGCATATACCGGAGGTATTGATTTTAAACATTACTGGAAAGGAAGAGCTTATTATGTGGGTTTTAATGCCAATTTTAGTCATGTTAGAGGAGATATGGAAGCCATTACCAATTTGCAAAATTCTTCGGCACGTTACTTCCAAAGACCCGATGCTGATCATGTTGAATTGGATGAAAGCAAAACACAACTTTCCGGTACTGCTGCTGCAGTAAAAATAGGAAAAGGTGGGAATGGAAAATGGAATTTTGAATCCAGCATTATTTACCGATCGCCGGGTTTTGAGATTAATGATATTGGCTATATGCAAAGTACCGATGTAATTCATCATGGTACTTGGGTGGGGTATTATATCAGAAAGCCTTTCGGTATTTTTGAAAATTTCTTTTTAAACAATAATTATTGGCTGAATATGAACTTTGATGGTAAGTTAATGTCGTTTGGTCAGAATATTAATTTTCATACCAAGCTCAAAAACAAATGGAATTTTAATGGTTCAGTAACTCATAACGGAGAATATTACCGGGTAAGTGCATTGCGAGGGGGACCTGCGCTAATCGAGCCTGGACGCTGGGGTTATAATATAAACATCAATTCTGATCATCGCAAAAAGATAAGCTGGTACGGAGGGTTTTGGCTTAACCGGGGCTTATTAAAGTATACCCAATCAAATAATGCATGGACTGGTTTTACCTATCGTCCCATGGATGCTTTAAGTGTTTCTCTCTCATCTTCGATAAATAATTATAAAAAAGAATTGCAATACATTACGCAAGAAGAGATGAATGGAGATCCTAGATATATTTTTGGAAGTATTGATCAGAAAACCTTAAGCTTTACCATTCGCCTAAACTATAATGTGACGCCTGATCTAACGATTCAGTATTATGGACAGCCGTTCACATCCGCAGGCTCTTATGATAAATATAAATTGATTACAGATTCAAAAGCTGATGACTACGAGAATAGATTCAGTGAGTTTTCTGCAAATCAAATTTCATATCATTCAGATGACGAACTTTACAGCATCGATGAAGACATGGATGGGGTAGAGGATTATTCATTCAGTCGCCCACAATATAACTTTGCTCAATTTCGGTCAAACCTGGTATTGCGTTGGGAATACGTACCTGGCTCAACCTTGTTCTTGGTTTGGTCGCAAGGTCGAACCCTGTCAAATTCAATGGGCGAATTCGATTTTACAAACATCATTGGAGATTTGTTTGATGTACAAGCCAGTAATATATTTTTAGTGAAATTTAGCTATCGGATTTCGGTTTAATTGTTTACCAACAAAGCGTTACTGCTTGCTTTGCATTTTGTATCATTTCTGCTCTTTTCGAATTTCTCCCAGCTGTTGCACCAAATCAGTTTTTGAAGCACTATTAAGCTGGTTTAATGGCAATTGATTTTCGTTTAAAAGATTTACATTTTCAAAAAAAGAATTACTCAAATCGAATAAACCTTCTTTACCATCACTAAATAAGATATACTTATGGGTGTTGTTTCTGATGGCAATATCTGACTGGGTTGAACCGGATTTGGCAACCTCAGAGTACACATAACTTCTGATGGTTGATGAACTATTAAATAATGGTTTAAAACTTTTGCTATCGTTAATGTCAGTTATCCCCGTTCCTGCAATATCTGCAATAGTTGCAAATAAATCAGTACTATTAATAAGGGCATCTTCTGTTTGATTAAATCTGTTCACACCTTTGCCTGAGATAATCATGGGTACATTAATCCCTCCTTGATAAATGCTTCCTTTTACCCTGCGGGAATTGTATTCTTGTGCCACCTGATTGGGGCTGCCATTATCACCCAAAAAAATGATAATGGTATTGGCTAATTCTTCGGTGCTTAAAGTATTCAACAAACGACCTATTTCGGTATCCATCGCTTCGAGCATAGCCATATAATAAGGTGTTGGATTTGCGTCAATGCTTGCCTGATCAGTGGCTAATCCATTTTGTGTGTGTAAACTATCAGGTGGTAAATGAAATGGAGTATGAGGCGAGTTATAAGCCAACCATAAAAACCAAGGTTTTGTCTGTTGATCCAACCAATCAATCGCTAGATCGGTTAATTTTGTGGTTGAATATTCATTGGAAATACTCGTTTGTCCATTCTCTGTGAGATTCCAGTTTGAGTATGATTGAACACCACCACTTAACAATCCGGCATAATGTCTTATACCCACAGAAGCCGGATGATTGGCATTTTCTGATAAATGCCATTTTCCAATAACTGAGTTGCTGTAGGCCTCATTTGTATGCATGTCCAAAAAACTTTGAATAGAAGTTTCAGAGGTTGATAATTCATCACCAACTTTTGTCATTCCATTTCTAAAACCATACTTCCCTGTTAATATACTTGATCGGGTTGGAGTACAAACTGCATTAGCCCATACATTATTAAATCGAATACCTGTATTGATCATCCCCTGTAAGTTAGGCATAGTGGGCTTTTGATCTCCAATCTGATATCCGGGGCAAGCATCGAGCCCCATGTCGTCAGCAATTATCAATAAAATATTAGGATTGTCTCCATTTACTTCCTGTGTTTCATTCTTATTTTCGCCCTCTTCAGTTGCGACTTGATCTGTCATATCCTTGCTACATGCAAAAAGGCTAAATAATGATATCAGAAAAGGTATAATGGATTTAAATTTCATTGTTGAATAAGTTCAGAAGATTGCAATATTAGTTGATTGTTCGAACGCATCTTACTTGGTTATACACATAACGCACATCACCCTGCGGGCCAAAAAACTGTGGATAATCTGAAGCATTTCCTGATTTAGGGTCACTGCGTTGAGCACCGGCTCCATGAACATCCATTAATGTTCCGTCCATTTTTCCCTGTCCTTCGCCAAAACATACATATGCAGCATGTGATTCTGGATTTACTCCGTCGAGATGGGTTGTACTGGTCCAATAAAAACCATAATTGAGGGTTCCATTAGGATCTGTAATGGGAGTACAATTAAAAACAGCATCGATAGCTGGAGAATTGGTCGTTTGCAGCGAACGAGAATAATCGACTATGCTTTGCAATTCTTTGGCATTGGGTAGTCTCCAATCCGTTTGATTAGCAAGTTTTAAATTCTGTGCATAACTCAAAGCATCTTCCCAATCCATCCCTGTAGAGTTGTCATTTTGTTGCCACATGAGCCCTGTCGCCAAATCGCTAACAGTTCCATCTCCATTATCTACAAAATTATTTTTACCGTATTCTGTGTTTCCTCTCACCATTCGAAAATACATGGTATTTGCAACTCCGGCTCCTTGCTTATATTTAGGATAACCTTTAATTCTTCCATCTATAAAGTTTACTCCAAAAACAGTTTCATCGTTATTCATGGTTCGCCCTACATATTCAGTTGAAGACCAGGTTTGGGCATCAATTTCACGCTCTCCAAGACTTGTATTTCCGAGCGGTTGATCAAAATAGTTGGTGTCAATAAATTTTTTGATAGTAGTAGCTCCCTGAACACTGCCTGTAAACAAAATCAGAGAATAGAGTTCTTTTATTGTTGGTACCCTCCAGTCTGTATGTTCGCCAAGAGTAGAAATTGTAGCTTTTGTGCTTGCTTCGTCAAAGGATATTTTCTCGCCCATGGATTGTTCCCACATTAATCCAGTTACATTGTCGGTGATGGTACCATCCCCATTGTCCGTATAAGAAGGTGAATTAATTTGAAAATGTGCATCTTGTCCATAAAATGCCTCACTTGTAAGAGGGCTCTTTATTTCAGCATCATTACTATAGAATTTTATAGTACCTGTATCCACTATTTTATAGTTTAAAGCCAAGTTGGATGAATTGTTATTGTCTGTTTCAGTGTTAGTTTCTTCCGGGATTGTAATATCTTTTAATTCCTGTTCGCAGGATGTAAAAAGGCTTGAGAATAATATAACAAGAACTAGATTTATCTTGAGTTTCATTATTTTAGTTTTAATAGTACAAAACAAAGGAAATAAAATGACGTAAAGATGAAGAATGGGTAATTTTTAATTATTTACAACTGATTTATTTAAAATTCCAATCTTATTTTGGAATCAAGCTTGATAAATGAACTTCTTTTAAATTGATGTACTTCAGTATTAAAAAGATGCTCATCTAAATTTAAATCCTTTTGAATGAACACATGGCGTTTCTTGAATAGATGGACGATGTGAGCACTTATTGTATTTGTTTCTCAATCAAATCCTTGACTTCTAAAACCAATTCATCCACATTAACTCCCTTTGGATCAATAGGTTCAAGAACGCTAAAGTTAAGTTTTTCACCAAAAGACAGTGGATAATTGCCAAATTTATGAAGCTTATTATTGCCTTTAATAGCGAAGGGTACAATTAATGATGAAGGGGCGATTTTTAATAAGGTTTTAATTCCCCCTGATTGAAATGCTCTTAATTTCCCAGTGCGAGTGCGTGTTCCCTCAGGGAAAATACATGCTGAATAATTGTTTTTTTTCATCAATCTGCCCAATTTAATAATTTCCTTAATGGCTTGAGAAGGGTTTTTTCTTTCGATGATGGCAGCTCCACTATGTTTTAAATTGTATGAAATACTTGGAATGTTTTTAGCCAATTCTTTTTTTGCAATAAATTTAGGATGGTTTTTTCTAAACAACCAAATCATAAATGGAATATCATAAGTACTCTGGTGATTAGAAACAAAGATGATTGGGCGATTTTTTGGAAGATCAAAATTGCCAGTAATTTTAATTCTAGCTCCCATTATAAATAAGCTTTTTACGATGAGAAAATTTAAAATATCTACAGATGTTTTATGAGATTGATATCCCCAAATATTTTTGCAGATTACTTGTATTGGATGAAAGATGAGCAAGATCAATCCAAAAACAATAAAAAAAATGGGGGTAAAGATGTAGGATAGAATTTTCTTCATTTAAAACCTAATAAATTAAAATCATCACCTACAAATCTACAAATAATGAATGAAATGTAAATTTAAAAAATTGAAATTTAAAAGAAAATTCGGACTCCTAGTTTAAGAATCAATGGGTTTAAAATCGCTTTTTGTGACTCCACAAATAGGACAGATCCAATCATCCGGAATGTCTTCAAAAGCAGTGCCGGGAGCGATCCCTGAATCGGGGTCACCTTCCTCTGGATCATAGATCAATCCACAAACGACACATTGGTACAATTGCTTGGATACATTTGATGTTTCTTCCTCTGGTGCTTCTTCTGAGGTCTCATGCTCATCATGATCAGCAATATAAGTTGGTGCATTTTTGGGCGAAATACCCTTAATAACTCTTCGGTAGTAATCGTAAGTCAAAGCATTACCCTGCTCTTCGGTAACATCCATATCGATCACTTCACCGATAAACAAAATGTGAGTTCCCGTGTCTATGGTTTCTAAAACTTTGCATTCGAAATAGGCCAAACACTTATCCAGAAGAATAGGTGCACCCGATTCTCCGGTTTTATAATTAAGGTTTTCAAACTTATTGGTATCTCTTCCTGAATTAAAGCCCCAAGGCCCAAGAAAGTTCAAGTCAACATCTTCAGAAAGTACCGAAACACTGAAAGATTGACTCTTAGAAATAAATTCTGTTGTGAGATTGTCTTTGTTTGATGCAACTGTAAATCTAACAGGGTTTGCAGTTACCTGAAATACGGTGTTTGATACATGTCCGGTTAGATTTTCACCATTTGATGCACTTACAACATAAAGTCCATAAGTGATTTTAAATAATGCCTCTTGGTTCATAGATATAATGTTTTACATAAAGATATGTAAATAGTCTGAATGTATATGTGAAATGGTTTAGTTTGTTTCCAGAAGGATGGAGCTTGTTTCTTTTTTTGCTTTTTTGATAATTTTGCTCTTGGATTATAATCAATGTATAATTGCAGCCACTCGGCCAAATCAACACCTTTTTCAATTACTTCTGAACCAATTTAAACAAAACCTTTCTGTGGGCAATATGTAAAAATCATTTCGTGACACCTATTTCTCAAAAGGGCTTCATTATAATACTAAGCAACAACTCTGGTCTGATCGCGGTAAGCCATGATTCAAAAATAGATAACTATTTTTTAACCCAACCCACAACTTTTTCATCCAAGGGTTTTGTTCGTGGAGATACAAAGTCTACATAATTACCTTCTTCATCAATAAAATATTTTTGAAAATTCCAGCTTACTTCAGAATCTTTTACTCCATTTTTTTCTTTTTGAGTAAGCCACTCATAAATTGGATGAATATCATCACCTTTTACCGAGATTTTGCTCATCATGGTGAAAGTCACACCATAGTTTTGTTCGCAAAAAGTTTTTATTTCATCATTGGTACCCGGCTCTTGTTTCCCAAAATTATTTGCAGGGAAGCCAATAATTTCAAATCCTTCTCCACCATAAGTTTCATAAAGCTTTTCTAATTGCTCATACTGAGGAGTTAAACCACATTTTGAAGCGGTATTAACCACCAATAATTTTTTTCCTTTAAACTGTGATAAGCTGATGGTTTCTCCATCAATGGTTTCTGCTGAAAAGCTATGGAAGTTTTTATCCTGGGCTTGACTGATTCCGGCTATACTTATTATGATGATCGCTATAAATAATTTTTTCATTGATTTTCAATTTTGTGTTTACAAAGATAATTCAAATTTATTGTTTAGATACATTCTAAATAAATTTAACAATTGATTAACAGCCAAGCGAGATTACAAATAAATGAATTACATTTGCAATTGCATTATACGACTATGTTTAAACTTCGCCAACTTAACCTAAATCCACTCGAGAAGCGAACCTTCAAGCTACATACCATTTACACCTTACTCGAGGGTGTTATTCTTGGAGTTTTAGCATTAAATGAGTTTGTATTTCTAAAAAGTTTATCCGGCTCTAATTATCAGTTAGGTTTTTTATTTCAGTTCAGCGCAGTAGTTTTTGTGTTCTTGTTGTTTGTAAATGAATTCATTAGGCGAATTAAGAACAGAAAAAGGCTCTTGCTTGTAACAGGCCTTGCTACCAGACTACCTTTGTTTTTATTGATCTTTTTTCCACGTGATGCAGCTTCGTTTCAGGCAGATTCAATCTATCACTATATTTTTCTTGCCATATTTTTAATTTACTTTCTTGGGAATCCTATTATCTTACCAAACATTAACTTTCTGTTAAAAGCCAATTATAAACAAGCAAATTTTTCGTCACTTTACAGCATATCCACATCTTTAAATAAGGTTGTGATGTTGGTAATTACATTGGTTTACGGTTTACTACTTGATGTTAATAATTATATTTTCGTTTATGTTTTTCCGCTCATGGCCATTTTGGGAATTTTATCCGTTTATTTACTTACTAAAATCAGATTCCCGGAGGAGGAACCTATTCAAACCAGAACAGGTATTTTTGCCTCAGTTTATCAGTCGGGCAAAAACATGTATTGCATTTTAAAGGACAATGTTCCTTACCGTCATTTTGAATTGGGTTTTATGATGTACGGATTTGCTTTCATGTTTACCACGCCCATCTTATTCATTTACTTTTATGACGAATTAAATCTGAATTATGTGAGTGTGGCATTTTACCGAAATGCCTATAATATCATTGCAATTTTATTGCTTCCTTGGTTTGGTAAATTAATGGGGAAAACCGATCCTAGAATTTTTGGCATTTTAACCTATTCGTCTTTGGGTTTATATATTTTCTTTTTGGGACTTACCACTTACATTCCATTTCACTTCGATTTTTTAAATATTAAGCTTTACTATTCACTCATTGCATATGTAGTTTTCCATGGAGTATTTGCTGCTTCGATGGTTTTATTATGGAATATTGGCTCTTCTTACTTCTGTAAACCTCATGAAGCTGGAATCTATCAATCTTTGCACCTTTCTCTGGTTGGTTTAAGAGCCCTTATTGCACCTTTATTTGGAATCTTTTTTTACGAACTATTTGGATTTACAGCAACCTTTGGTTTATCAATCATATTTGTATTATTAAGTGTTTTAACCATGATATGGTCTTATCGCCGTGAACCAGTTTCAACTTGTACTACAAATAATGGTCAATGTTAATAATTATGTATGAAAGCTAAAAAAATATTTAAAATTTTCGGTCCTGGGATTATTGTAGCAGCTACTGGTATTGGAGCAGGAGACTTAATAGCCGCAGCAGTTTCAGGAGCACAGTATGGATATGCTTTGTTATGGGCTGCCGTTATTGGAGCCCTATTAAAATATGTTTTAAATGAAGGAATCTCTCGCTGGCAACTTGTAAACAATAGCAGTTTGTTACAAGCCTGGACCGAGAAACTAAATGTTGGATTCAGTTGGTACTTTTTTGTCTACCTCATACTATGGTCATTTATTGTGGCAGCGGCTTTAATGGCTGCCTGCGGATTGGCAGCACATGCAATCATTCCATCATTATCAGTAGCTCAGTGGGGAATCATTCACTCTTTGTTGGCTGCTGTTTTGGTTTTAGCAGGTAAGTACAAGCATATTGAGCGATTAATGAAATTTTTTATCGCATTGATGTTCATCATCACCATTAGTAGTGCTATACTCATTAAGCCTGATTTATTTGAGATATTGAAGTCTGTTTTTATTCCTCAGATACCTGAAGGATCATTGACCTTTATTTTCGGTGTGATTGGTGGAGTGGGTGGAAGTGTGACTCTTTTGAGCTATGGATATTGGATTCGAGAGAAGAATTGGAAAGGAAGTTCCTATATCAAACAAAGTCGAATCGATTTAGGTTTTGCATATGCTTTAACCGGAATATTTGGTCTGGCGATCATGATTGTCGCTGCAGGTGCTAAGCCTGAAGTGATGAAAGGTAATTTAATGGTATTAGAATTAGCCAATAGGATGGGAGAGGTCACCAGTTCTGCCGGGAAATGGATTTTTCTGATTGGCTTTTGGGGTGCTGTATTTTCTTCTATGATTGGTGTTTGGCATGGAATTCCGTATTTGTTTGCAGATTTTATTCAATTAAAATTTAAGAGCAAAAAGACAAAACAAGGGCAACTTTCAAAAAGCAATTCCTATAAATACTACGTTTTATATTTAGCTTTACCACCCATCATTTTGCTTTTTATGGGCAAGCCGGTTTGGATTGTAATTTTATATGCAGTTGCAGGTGCTTTCTTTATGCCATTTTTAGCATTAACTCTACTTTATCTCAATAGCAAAATTACTTGGTTAAAAGAATATAAAAATTCTGTGGTAACAAAAATTATTCTTGTGATATCATTATTGATTTTTGCTTTCTTAATGATAAATCAGATTTTGAATTATTTTTAAAGCTCTTTGAAAATACGCAGACCTATTTTAGCTATTTGTATCAATTAACTTTTATCAATAAAACTAGATAAATTGATTTAAAGGGGAGAATGTTTTAATAAATTTACATATACATATAAATCTTTGTCAATCGTTATGCTACACCCTTTAAAAATGCATTTTTCCATATTGCTTCAGTACATTTTTACCTCATTTTGAAATTGATTATATTTAATTAAAAGAATTTGGCTTCATTCGAACGAGTCATAAATTACTTCACTCATCAATTATCTTGTAATAACTCTTTACATAAAAACGAAGAAATAAAATAGGTAATAAAAGCGATTAGGTAATTTACCTACATATTTAATTAGCAAATATATTAAATTTGGTATATGTAATCGTATGAACCTTAAATCAAATTATAAATCCATTCTCAAACAGTAAAATAATCTTTATTAGTTGATTTATCAATAAAACTATATTTTAATTATGTGGGAGAAATCATTAAAGAAACTGTCTTTCAATTACGTTATGTATTTAATATTGGGATGGACTATAACCATGATTGGGCTATTAATATATAATTATTTTAATCTTAATAAGACTACAGAAAATTTAGCATATCAAGAAGCCAACTCTTATTTTAATAGAGATAAGGTTTTTAGAGTTTGGGCCACAGGACATGGCGGATTGTATGTTGCAGAAACCAAGAAAACACCAGCTAATCCATATTTGGCACATATACGCGATAGAGATATTACAACTTCTACCGGAAAAAAATTGACTTTGATGAATCCAGCTTATGCTTTACGCCAAATTAATCAGGATTTTACGGAAGCTATTGGAATTTCTGGCCATATTACAAGCCTGAAACCGTTACGACCTGAAAATTTTCCTGACCCTTGGGAATCGGAGGCATTGAAAAAATTTGAAAAAGGAGATACAGTAGTCTCAGAGTTTATTAAGGCTAATAATATTGAGTCATTAAGATTAATGCGTCCATTAATTGCAACGAACGGTTGTCTAAAATGTCATAGTCACCAGGGATATCAAGTTGGTGATATTAGAGGAGGTGTTAGTGTTACAATACCATTAACTCCATACCTTATTCAAAAGAGTAGAACATGGAATGCATATTGGATATCATATTCTGCTATTTGGGCAATAGGGATTCTTGTATTCATATTCGGTTATAGAATCATCAAAAGATATATTAGAAAATTAGAGGACGCAGAAAAAAAATTAATAGAATCCAATGACTTATTAGAGGTAAGGGTAAAGCAAAGAACAACTGAATTATCAGAATTGAATAATGAATTAATAAAAGCAAAAGAAAAGGCAGAATCAAATGAACTGTTACTAAACGAAACAGGTAAAATAACAAAAGTTGGTGGCTGGGAAGTGAATCTATTAACCCAAGAATTGATATGGACAAAAGAAGTTTATAATATTCATGAAGCAGCTATTGATTATAAACCTAATCTTGATCAAGCAATCGATTTTTATTCTGAAACATCAAAACCACATATCAGAGAGGCTTTAAATAGTGCCATTAGAAATGGTGATTCATTTAATTTAGATTTGGAAATTGTAACGTCAAACGGGAATATAAAATCAGTGAATTCGATGGGGAGAGCCAAAAGAAATAGCAAAGGCGAAATAACCCATGTGATAGGTACTTTTCAAGATATATCTGAAAGAAAGGAAGTAGAACGGCAATTAATCCTTGCTAAAGAAAGAGCCTCAGAAAGTGATCGTTTAAAGTCAGCATTCTTGGCAACTATGTCGCATGAACTACGCACTCCGTTAAATTCTATTATCGGTTTTAGTGATTTAATTAAAGAAGAAGAAAACATTGGTAGTATAAAACAATTCAATGATTTAATAAATTCGAGTGGAAACCATTTATTAAATGTCATAGAAGATTTATTTGATGTTTCATTAATTGATACAGGTCAAATTAAAGTAGAAAAAGAGAAGCTCGAAATAACTGCTTTAATTTGTGAAGTTCATAGCATCATTGATTATGAAAAACAATATTTAAATAAAAATGATATTGAAATTGTTTGTATGAATAAATCTCAGGATGATGAGTTTTTTATTAATACTGACAATGCAAAATTAAAACAGATTCTTATTAATTTGTTAAAGAATGCATTGAAATTCACAACTGAAGGTTCAATCAATTTTGGCTATAACAAGATTAAAGCAGAAGGCAAAGAATTTTTGAAGTTTTATGTTTCAGATACCGGAGTTGGAATAGAAAAGGAAAAGTTTGATTTAATTTTTGAAACCTTCAGGCAAATTGATGATTCTTATAGCAGGCCTTTTGGTGGAGCTGGGATTGGTTTGTCAATTTCAAAAAAATTAACAGAGTTGTTAGGTGGAAAAATTTGGTTAGACTCTGAGGTTGGAGTTGGAAGCACGTTTTATTTTACAATACCAGTTAATGGTAAAGTAGATATCTTAAAACCACAACCTGAACTTAAAGCAGATAGAAATGCATTATCGTTAAAAAGAGTTTTAATTGTTGAAGATGATGAAAATAGTGCTAAATATTTAAAGGCCGTTTTAAAACAACTAAATATAATAGATTATTGCGCAAAGGATGGTAAGGAAGCCATTAAGTTATGTAAAGATATATCCGATATTGATTTAGTACTAATGGATATAAACATGCCGCTGATGAATGGGTATCAAGCAACCAAAGCGATTAAAAAATTAAGACCTGAATTACCTATCATAGCTCAGACAGCTCATTCTATTTCTGGAGATTATGAAAAAGCAATTGAAGCTGGTTGTAATGACTATGTATCTAAGCCAATAGATAAATCCTTGCTGATTAGGAAGCTTAACGAACATCTTAAAAATTAATATTATCAATAATAAAATGAAACAATCCAAATTTATTAATCAATCTAATAACAAAGAAATGAGAATTGAAAACAGTAGTACTCCAATTTTAATACCTGATGAGACTATAATTGAAGGATTTATTAAAACTAGAAAATCATTTAGGATAGAAAGTATATTTTATGGAACATTATTATCAACTGAAAAGGTGATCATTGATTCAACAGCCAAAGTTCAAGGTGATATTGTTTGTTCAGAATTGAATATTAGTGGCACATTTGAAGGAAACATTTATTGTACGGGAAAATTTAGTGTCTCAGGAGATGCAAAGATTAAGGGAAAAGTTTTTACTAAACTCTTTCAAAATGAAGAAAATTGTGATTTAAACTGCTTTATACAGATTCCTAACAACAATGTTATTAATGCCATTATGGATGTCTTGGTAAATATTAACTCTTCTACAAAATTAACCATTGATAATAATCTGAATAAAATAACTCAACTTTTTAAAGAAAATGTTTACACTGCAGAAGATGAATCCAAGAAAATTAAAATTGAAGATATTACCCCGGAAAGTGAGAAACCAAAAGAATCTGAATAAATAAGGATGTTCAATAAAAAATCCAAAATTGAACCACTTGAGTGATATCCTCAGTGCTGGGGATGTCTAATCAAGTGAGAAGTTTAGAACTTTTCGAAAATACCCATGCCAAATAAAGCAAAATCATATTTAACAGGGTCCTGTGGATCAAATCTGCGTAGTTGGGAAGTAAGTTCTTCCACTGCTTTCCAATCACTTTGTTTTCTCTTTAAAAGACCAAGTTTTCGTGCAATATTACCTGAGTGTACATCAAGCGGGCAGTATAATTTAGAAGGTGAAATCGTTTTCCAAATTCCAAAATCTACCCCAAATTGATCATTTCTGACCATCCATCTTAAAAGCATATTGATTCGTTTGGCAGCTGAACCTTTCAATGGATCAGCCAAATGTTTTTCTGTACGATGTAGATGTGAGGATGAAAAGAATAAAGTTTTAAATCTTGAAATCATTTCAGGAATGAGCTGTGCTTTTGTGTCAGAGATAAATGCCTCTTCCATGGAATCAAATTTCTTATAAATATTTTGTAGTGCGATCAGAAAGTATTTACAATCCTCACCATTAAAAGTTCGGTGTTTAAATTGATTGAAAAGTATTAGGTCTTTTTCCTGAAAGCTCAGAATAAAATCATGTGGTGAGTGATCCATCAAATCCATCAATTGGCTGGCGTTTTTTAAAATGGTTGGGCGTTGTCCCCAGGCCAATGTAGCAGCAAAAAATCCGGCTATTTCAATATCTTGTTTTTTAGAAAATAGATGAGGAATTTGTATGGGATCGGTGTCTATAAACTGAGCTTGGTTATATTGCCGATATTTACCTTCTAGTAATTCATAAAGTTCATTTTCTTCAAAAACCATAGTGTAAAAATAAATTATTTTTTCTTCTATGCTTCTTTATTGAAATAAATAGATTTATGTTTGATCTATCTTTACTTAAATCACTCTACCTCGTGTAAGGTCCAATATTGCATTTATAAAAGTTAAAGGATGTGTTGGATTTCCGGGGATGTACAAATCAACTTTTACATCTTTTAAAAAAGATCTGTTTAGTGCTTTGCTTTCGGCAAAAATGCCTCCACTTATTGCATCAATTCCGCAGAGGATCAATACTTTTGGTTCTGGAATTGCTTCATAGGTAAGGTGCAATGCCTCGGCCATATTTTCTGTAATAGGTCCGGTAAGAACAATTCCATCAGCATGCCTGGGTGAGGCAGTAAACTCAATTCCATAACGCCCCATATCAAAGTTTGCATTGCCACAGGCACCTAGTTCCATTTCACAAGAATTATCTCCTCCTGCCGAAACTTGACGGAGTTTTATGGATTTAGAAAAGGTTTTTCGAATAATGGGTCTAATTTGCGACTCCACAATTTTAATGGCCGAATTAACACCTTCAGTAACAATTAAATCTTCTCTTTTATTACTGGCGGTTTTAAAATCTGCGGTGAATTTTATTTTATCAGGAAAGGCAAAAGCACATTCACCACAAAATGCACACTTCCCTAAATCAATCCTTACAGGATCCTTATCGATAGCTCCCAAAGGGCAGCAATCAACCAAAGCTTGCTCATTAATTCTTTTTAGGCTGATTTCCGGTCTACCCCTAAAAGGAGGTTTTAAAACCGCCTTTCTTAGATTTGGAATGTATTGTTTTCCGTTATTATAAATTATTTTCGCTTCTTTAATCATCTTTTTTTTATAAATCGTGACCACAATAACTTAAATTGTAACTCTTATTATTTATTGGGAAGTCAGAAATTTCAACATTCCGCAGAGAAAGTTCTAAAGATTTCCAATTATGCAATGATGGGTCTTTTACTTTATAATGCAATAAATGACCATCCTGATTAGTAAGGGCACAATGACAAATTTCACCGCGCCACCCTTCTATAAGTGAAATGGAAAACTGATTCGATTTTAAGGCTTGATTATAGTTTGGCTTTTCACTTTTAGAATGTGAAAAAGTATAAGAATTTAGCAAATTTCTGATCCATGTAATTGAATTCTTTACCTCTTTTCGTTTCATTAAAAAGCGAGCAAAAACATCTCCTTTTTCTGTTATAATGGTGTTGTAAGGAAATTTTTTATATGCAAACGAAGGGTGACTTATTCTTATATCTCTCTCTATTCCTGACATGCGAGCCGATGGTCCAACCGAACCCAAAAGTTGAGCTTGCTTTTGATTGATGCTACCAACATAATCAAAGCGATTTTGAATGCTTGGTAACCGGTAGGTTAAATGCGCCATTTCATTAAAACGTGTTTCAAAATGATCCAATATTTGAATTAATTGCAACTTTAATTCTTCAGTAAAAGGAAAGTTTGTTCCCCCCATTCTAATCAAGCTTTTACCAAAACGATTACCACACCAAGATTGTACAAAATTAATGATAGCCGTACGAAGAATTCCAAAAACATTGGCACCCAACGAATAAGCTGCATCTACACATAAAGCAGCAATATCACCTGTATGAATGGCAATTCGCTCTAATTCCAATGCCAGAGCTCGCTCAATTTGTGTTTGTTCATTTATTGGATTTTTGGTCAAGGCTTCCATAAGCTGAGCAAATGCACTGCCATGACCAATTACTGTATCACCTGCAATATTTTCGGCCAAAATATTTAATTGAAGTTTTGTTTTTTTCTCCAGAAATAGTTGCTCTACACCACGATGCTGCCATCCCAATTGTATTTCGAGATGTATCACCTTCTCGCCATTACATATAAATCGAAAATGTCCGGGTTCAATGATTCCGGCATGAACAGGACCAACACCTACTTCATGTAACTCTTCACTTTTAACAGCATAAAAAGGGTAGTTTTTAATGCTTGATTCTTTATCTTTTCGGTTGTGGGCAAATCTAATGGGCTTTAACCAGGGATGACCAATGAATTTCACTCCAAAATTCTCATATATTTCTCTTTCAAAAATATGTAATGCAAAAACAGATGCACTTAGAGATGCCAATTCCTGTTTGTCTTCACTACATAGTTGATGAGAAATCACCACAATGTCATGATTCAAATCATCGGCTATGGCGATAATAAAACGCAAATTTAAATCTTCCCGATAAGCATAATAGGCGACACAATGATTTCCCTCAATCGTTAACAGTTTTATAACCAAATCAGAAAAAGTTGAATACTCCAATAATGGAATTCTGTCTAAATCAATGGATTCTTGATTTTTTATCCTTAGTGTATTTTTAAGATTTGTCATGCAGGCTTAATTTAAAATTACCAAAGCAGATTGTATCAAATTGGTGAAAAATAAAGGAGGATTAATCCCCAAATATATCACCAAGAAAAGAAATACAAATTGTGAAATACTTTCGTATGAATTAATTTTAATGTCATTTAAATTGAAATGGGCAGGGGGGGAGTCATACAAAAGATGGAAGATGTTTTTGCAAAAAACATAAATAATAATGCTTAAAAGCAATAGGACTATAATTGTAATATAAAGATGCCCACTCAAAACCATAGTTTTAAATAACATAAATTCACTCATAAAAAGTCCGGAAGGAGGAATTGCCGAAATTGAAATCAATCCCAAAATCATGGCCATACCTCCTGTGGGATTTAATTTAAAATATCCAGAAGAATCTTTAATCCAGTACGACTTAAAAAATTGCTGCACCTGACCAATCTGATAAAATAAACTGGCTTTAACAAAAGAGTGAAAAACCAAATGTAGTATGGCAGCATAATAACCCAATCCACCAATTCCCAAGCCTAAGGCAACCAAGCCCATGTGTTCTAAACTTGAAAAAGCAAACATGCGTTTAAAGTGTTTAATTCGCAATAATTGAATGGTCGACATAAAAACCGAGAGTACACCTGCTACGAGTAGAACATTTTGAGCCCAATGTAAAATACTTGAATGAGAAATTACTGTGAAAATCCTAAAAATGCCAACAAATCCGACATTCATCAATGTGGTTGAAATGAAAGCACTAATGGGTGGCGGTGCAACCGTATGAGCATCAACAGCAACGGTATGTAAAGGAAATAATCCCATCTTGGCACTAAAGCCTGTTAAGACCAACAAAAAAGCAATTTTTAACCATATGGGATTCATGAGATGAGCTTTTGAAACCAAATTTGTTAAACTTAAATTTCCTGAGGCCTCTAATTCTACAGCCATACTTAGAAACAAGATTCCTATAAATGCAAAAGCAACACCTACCGACGAAATAAATAAATATTTCCAGGTTGCTTCAACTGCTTCTTTAGTTCGTTCATGAAAAATTAAAACTGATACCAACAAAGTAGTTGCTTCAATACTTACCCACATTACGGCAATATTTTCAGCAAAATAAGAACTCATCATTGTTGTGATAAGCATCATCAAAGAAGCATAATAAACGGATTCATGTTTAATATTGCATTGATGACGTTTCAAATAAATGATGCTGTGATAAAAAGTAGCCAAACTTAAAACACTTAAAACAAAACTTAAAAGAACACCTAATGAATCATATTTGAAATAATCTGTGTCGTATTCACCAAGATGAAAAAAAGTGTAAATACTAAACAAAAGCTGAATGATTATAAAAGCAAAACTTAATATTTTAGTGACTAGCTTATTATTAGATAAAAGAACGGCTACACTAAGTGACAATGCAAAAGCGAAAAACAAAAGTAACATATGGTTAATCTTTAAGTTTTGAAATTTGATCGGTTTTTACACTGTTAAAAGTGTCGCCAACCTGGTTTATAAATATCCCAAACACAAGGATTCCAATGAAAACATCAAGCAAAATGGCCAAATTAACCATCATTGGTTTATTGCTTCCTACTGCCAGCGAGAGTAAAAAAATCCCATTCTCAATAATTAAATAACCAACAACATGTGAAAAAATGTTCTTATGGATAATAATAAAATAGATGCCAAAAAGAACAGATGCGATGGCTACTGTAAAATATTGGGTATGTAAAGAAGTGTGGATAAGTGAATTACTAAGGATGAAACTGATGAGCAAAATGAATACAACCATCAGAATGGAATAAAAAACAGGAACATAAGGTTCATGTTCTCTTTTTAATTTATTATGTCTTCGAACCTTATTTAAGAAATAGGGTATTAGAATGGTTTTTACCAGGATGGTTTCAACGAGAATAAAAATAAAATCAAATATTTCAATTTCGTGCAAACTAAAAAACACCACTCCAAATAACAGGGCTCCTTGCAAAGATAAGAGCCAAACAAATTTTTTTACACGCTCAGAAAGGGCAAAATAAACAAGTGTAATGGCATATAATATGATGAATAAGTAAGTCATTTAGTTTAGAACAATTTTTTGAGTGATTATTAAAGTGGTTAAAAAAGTAATAACAGCAATCGCTGAAAGCATGATAATCCACTGTGGGTTTTTTTCCAGTTTGTTTCTCGCTCTGAAGGATTCCAGAATTCCAATTAAGATTGCAAATAGGACCTGGATTGCAAAAAATGAAATGAACTGAAAATAAAGTGGCCATGCGTTTTGAATGACGAAATTTGAAATTAGACTTCCGTAGATTGAAAATTTCAACCAGGATGAAATATGAATTAAAGCTAAATCAAATCCGCTATTATCCAATATCATCACTTCATGAACCATGGTTAACTCCAGATGGGTTTTAGGGTCATCAACAGGCATACGCGAATTTTCAACCATCGCAATATAAATAAGAACATAGATTGCAGAAATAGAAATAATTGAAGAAAGCTGAGATCCGATATGCAAGTTGAAATACAGATCTTTAAAAGAAACCGTATGGGTAAAAAGTGCCAATGATCCGACCAATATAAAAAATGCAGGTTCGACCAACATGGAATACAATGCTTCACGGTTAGCACCCATTCCCTCAAAACCACTGCCTGTATCCATTGCTGCAATAATGTTCATGAATTTTCCCAATGCCAAAATATAGGCAAAGAACATAAAGTTACCTTCAAAAGTTAGCAATCCTGGATGATTGGCAATAGGAATTAAGCAAACTGCTACAGCGATTGAAGAAAACGAAATCAATGGAGCTAGTTTAAAGATCAAACTGGTGGTTGAACTATAAATAGCCCCTTTTTTGAATAAACGAATCACATCATAGATAGGCTGTAAAATGGAAGGCATTTTTCGCGCTCCTATTTTCGCTTTTACTTTGACAATAATCCCTGTAAAAAAGAGCGCGGAGATCACAATAAGCAATAGACTGATCATATTAAATCCAATTTAAAAGAGTGAGCAAATAAATGGCGGCAATAAATACCAGTGAATAAAGTAGGTAATGCTGTATTTTCCCAGTTTGAAAAACAGCCATTCGCTTCAGCCATTCTAATAGTTTAAAGCTGGGTTTACTCACCAAATAGTCTTCAAAAAAGTCACTTGAATGGGTTTTGAAAGTTCTTTCCTTAGGAAAAATTTCATCATCACCATATTCTTTAAATTCATTTTTAACATTGGTGATTTTATTTGCTAAGGTTCCAAAATTATCAGCATAGGAAGTAGCAGTATATTGATGAACCGACGGATTGGCAGCTGAGTAGGCACATCCCCAAGTATTTTGAGAACTAAGCTTTTGCTTCTTTTGCTGCCAGCTGCGAACAAGCCAAAGTAAACCAATGAAGGAAATGAAAATACCTGATGAAATACTAATTCCATTTAAAATCGGAGTAAGCTGTTTAATGGCATCAACATTGTTAATAAAAGTTGCTGTTACCTTAGCCAAGGTCGACATAAATATGATTGGGCATAAACCAATAATAATCATGATGGCTCCAATGATGAAGTTGGGAGCAAGCATAAATGGTTCAATTTCATTAACATTTGATATTATCTTTGATCGCGGGTGGCCCAAAAAAATGATACTAAAAGCTTTGGTAAAACAAAATACTGCCAGGCCACCAATAATTGCTAGACCTGAAAAACTGAATAGAAGAATGATATCGGTATGTAGATTAGCATTTTGTAATGATTTGAACATTCCGACATAAATTAGCAGTTCAGAAATAAAGCCATTTAGTGGAGGCAAGCCACTAATGGCAATGGCACCTAATAGGAAAAACAAGGCAGTTTTTGGCATTTTTTTTATTAAACCACCCAATTGCTCAATATTTCTTGTGTGTGTTTGCTGATAAACGGCTCCAGCAGTATAAAATAACAGTGATTTAAAAAGGGAATGATTTAGGATATGAAGGATTCCTCCGGCAAAACCAAGAGCCGCTAGCAGTGGAATATTTTTAGCCAAACCAATTTCTCCCAACCCAATTCCAATTCCAATAATTCCAATGTTTTCGATGCTATGATAAGCCAATAACTTTTTAATATCATGCTGAACAATGGCCATAGAAACGCCAACAATTCCAGAAATAAGTGAAATAATTAAAATAAAAAGACCAATTCCGAACAAATCGTGATGAATATAAGTCAGTACACGCAGAATTCCATAAATGCCCATTTTTATCATCACTCCACTCATCACAGCCGAAACGTGAGATGGTGCTGTTGGGTGGGCGTGGGGTAACCAAGAGTGAAGAGGGATAAATCCAGCTTTTATCCCAAATCCAATGAAGAAAAGTAAAAATACAAGAAAGGGATCATGGGATGCAAAATAGGTCGCCAATCCATCAAAATTGAAGGTAGTATTACTTTGATAATAGGCCCAAATAAAGGCGAGCATGATAAAGACAACTCCTATGTGCATCTGTATCAAATATCGAATTCCGACTTTAAGTGTTTCTTTTTTTTCTGACTCAAAGATGACTAAAAAGAAAGAAGATAATGACATGAGCTCCCAGATGATCAGAAAAGCCAATCCATCATTTATCATAACAACCATCAACATTGAAATATGTAACCATAAAAAACTAAAATAGTGACAGGCCATTTCAGCCTTTGTCTTCTTATTTAGATATGGTTTTAAATATCCTTTGGCGTAAATCATTGCTGTAAAAACGCTTAAGTTGATAACCAGAATAAAGAATGATGAAAGCTGATCAACTTCCAGAATCAATGGCTTTCCATTAAAAATCATCAATTTCAATTGGAGACCATTTGATAAGGGAAATAAACTTTGTATTGCCCAACCACTGCTAATTGTAATTATTATGAGCTGAACAAAAAATGACCAGTAATACTGAAATTTTTCAGGAATTATAAATAAGGCAAAAGTCAGAGCAATTGCAATTTTAAATAAGATGATATCCATCTTTATACAATAAATAAGTGTAATAAATTAAATCTATGAAAGAGGCAAAAGAAAAATATTAGCCTAGGTAACAATGGCCTCATCAACTATGTACAATAGCAGATGGGTTAAAATAAAAAGTGAAAACAACGCTAGAATTTGTTTCATTAAATTAAAAATTTCTTACTCGAATTAAAGAGTGCAAAAGTATTAATTTTTCAAATTATTCACACAAAAGCACAAGGTTAATTGCACTTTGAGAAGAACACTGTAATCTTCACTATTTCTGTAATTTAAGCAAAAAAAGTTAATAAGTTTTTTTTGTAAAGTAAAGTATTCCTATTTTAAGGGGTAATAAAAATGTATTAATTAGAGTAATTAATCTTATAATTAAGATATTTCGAAAGGTGATGCTTTAGTATATAGATTTTAATTTTCAGAAGTAATAAAAAATTCAGTCCTCAGGTTCGGCATTAATACTCAGGATTTTTAATTTACCATATCCTTCATTGTATTCATTTTTGAAATCATAAAAACCTCCTAATATCAACAATTGATTCTCATGAACAAGTTCTGAGTATTTTTCCATAGCAACTTCAACCTGATATTGGATATTTGAGGTTATGTTCTCGAGTAAAGCTTTATCTTTTTTATCAACAACAGGAATTAGGTGATCGAGTTCCTGCTTAATAGAAACAGGTTCATTTTTATATCCTTTAATAAAGGTTTTAATGGCTCCACAATCACTATGCCCTAAAATAAGCAAAACAGGAGTTTTCAAGAATAAAACACCATAATCTACTGATCCTTCATTCGAGTAAATTTGATTACCAATATTACGAACAATAAAAATCTTGTTAATGGCACAAGTTTCGAATGCCTCACTTTGTAATCTAGAATCAGAACAGGTAACCAAAGTCATGAAAGGGTTTTGATTATCTTGGTATTCAGAAAAAAAATCTTTACCGGTACGTTCTATAAAATGCTGGTTTGATTTTAAAATCTGTTCAATATAATTTATTTTCATTTTAATTGGTTTTAAAATAAAAAAAACCTCCCTAAATTAGGGAGGTTTTTTTAATCCTATGAAAAATTAATCAACATTAACAATATTTTCCATTCCTTTTTTAATAGCTTCCTCATTAAGAGGAATTAAGGAGTGATATCTTTCTGGTAAGGATTTTCTTAATCCTTTGATAACATTTTCAATTTTTACAATTGGGCGCATTTTCATATAAGCACCTAATACGACCATATTAAAGATTTTGGTATTACCCATTTCTGAAGCCAGTTTATTACCTTCAATCTTAAATATATTGATGTCTTTTCTTTGCGGATGCTTTGAAATTCCATTAGGATCATACAAAAGATATCCGCCTGGTTTTACACTGCTTTCAAATTTATCCATACTTTGCTGATTCAAAATAATGGCAGTGTCAAACTCGGTTAAAACAGGTGAGCTTACTCTTTCGTCACTAATGATAACCGAAACATTTGCAGTTCCACCACGCATTTCCGGACCATAAGATGGCATCCAGCTAACTTCCTGATCTTGCATAATTCCGGAATAAGCAAGTATTTTACCCATTGATAAAACGCCTTGTCCTCCAAAACCGGCAATGATAATTTCTTCAGTCATTTTATTATGTTTTAAATCTTAACAGTATTATTTATTTACCATTTCGCCAGCCACTTTAATATCTCCCAAGGGATAAAATGGGAACATATTATCAACCATCCATTGGTTGGCTTGTACCGGACTCATTTTCCAACCTGAATTACAATTTGATACAATTTCTACGAAAGAAACTCCACCTTTTTTGTCCATCTGATTTTGAAATGCAATTTTAATGGCTTTTTTAGTTTTTCGAACATGAGCAGGTGTATGTACTGCTTGTCGGGTAACATAATAAGCTCCACCCAAGTGAGAAATAAGCTCTGTCATTTTTATTGGGTTTCCCATCATGTGTGTATCTCTTCCATAAGGAGAAGTTGAAGATTTCATTCCTGCAAGGGTAGTTGGTGCCATCTGGCCTCCGGTCATTCCGTAAATACCATTGTTGATGAAAACAATTACGATGTTTTCGCCTCTGTTAACGGCATGAATGGTTTCGGCAGTTCCAATGGCAGCTAAATCACCATCTCCCTGATAAGTGAATACATTCTTCTCAGGCCAGCACCTTTTTATTCCAGTGGCAACAGCCGGAGCTCTACCGTGAGCTGCTTGCTGAATGTCGATGTTCATGAAATCATATGCTAGTACTGAACATCCTACAGGTGCGACACCTATGGTATCTTCAGCAATGTCAAGTTCTTCAATAACTTCCATTACAATACGATGAGCAGTACCGTGCCCACAACCGGGACAGTAACTCAAAGTATTGTCAGTCATTAATTTTGTTTTCTTATATACCAGGTTTTCTGGTTGAACGATTTCGTTGTATAATTCGTCTCTCATTTCCTTAACCTCCTATAATTTTTTGTTCCAGGGCTTCAGCAACTTCCTGAGGTGAATGAATAATTCCTCCCATTCGACCATAATGTTTTACAGGTACTTTTCCACTTACTGCGAGCATTACATCTTCAACCATTTGTCCTGAACTCATTTCAACGGCTAGAATCCCTTTCACCTGAGATGCAAGTTTGTTTATTTCCTCATATGGAAATGGAAATAGAGTTATCGGGCGTAGTAACCCAACTTTAATTCCTTTTTCTCTGAGTAATTTAATTGATTTTTGAGCAATTCGTGCACTTGAACCGTAAGCTACGAATAGGTAATCAATATCATCATCACAATCAATTTTTTCAAATCGAACTTCTTTATCTCGTATTTCATCATATTTAGCCATCAATTTTTCATTGTGTCTCTCTTGTCGACTAGGATCTAAATCTAATGAGGTAATGATATTTCGTTCTCTGCTTTCAGGTTTTCCAACCGTTGCCCAAGGTGAGTTTTTCTTAATTTCTTCATCAGTCCAACGTGGCACAGAATCTTTCAATTCAACTTTCTCCATCATTTGGCCGATAACACCATCACTCAAAATCATAGCAGGATTGCTATATTTAAAAGAGAGCTCAAAAGCCAATTCTACAAAATCAGCCATTTCTTGAACAGAAGCAGGGGCTAAAACGATGAGACGATAATCTCCATGTCCACCACCTTTGGTTGCTTGAAAATAATCAGCTTGAGAAGGCTGGATGGTTCCTAAACCTGGTCCACCACGAACAACATTAACAACCACACATGGTAATTCTGCACCAGCCATATATGAAAGTCCTTCCATTTTTAAGCTGATTCCAGGACTTGATGAAGAAGTCATTACTTTTTTTCCGGTTCCAGCTGCACCATAAACCATATTTATAGCAGCTACTTCACTCTCTGCCTGTAAAACAACCATTCCGGTTCTTTCATGAGGTTTTTCAGCCATTAAATATTCAATGACTTCCGATTGAGGTGTGATAGGGTAACCAAAATAAGCATCAACTCCGGCTCTGATTGCAGCCTCGGCAATTGCTTCGTTACCTTTCATTAATTTTAATTCACCCATTATACTTTTATTTCTATTAGGTTAAACTTCAACTGATATTTTTTTTCTGTAAACTGTTATTACACCATCAGGGCATACAATTGCACAATTTGAACATCCAGTGCATGCATCTGCATTCTCCATATATGCATAATGATACCCTTTTCCATTCACATTTTCTGACATGCTGATAACTCCTGTAGGACATGCTCCGACGCATACTTCGCATCCTTTGCATTTTTCGGTATCAACGATAATTACTCCTCTAACTTTTGCCATTATGAATTGATATTTATTCGTTAGTTTTAATTATTCTTTGTACTGCGAAATTACAAAATTTTGTCAAATTATAAGTAGAATTGCCCAAGAAACTACAACTTTATTTATATTATGAGAATCTAAATTTTAGGCATTTATACTAGAAATTAACGTAAGATATTGTAAGTGAAATCGATATTAAAAAAGATTTGTTATTTTGTTAACAATATTTTTTGTAATCAAAACAAAGATAGAATTGATTTTTTATTTCTTTAAATAATTATACAACTAATTGTATAATTATACTTACATCTAAAGATGGTCAATATTTTTATTTAAAAAGGCCTTATTTTAGTTAATTTCTCATAAAAGGCTCAAAAAAATACAAAACCAGATTTTTATATTACTATTTTAATTCAAGAATTAAATTCAAAAGATTTTTCAGAATTTCGATGGTCGTAAACGGATTCATAATCGTTATTCTTAAATAAACTTTTCCATCTACTACAGTTTGCACAATATAAAAAGTTCCATCCTTTTTAATCTTTTCCCGAATGTTTGCATTTAACGAATTAATTTCATCATCAGATAATCCATCTTTAACCAATCTAAAACAAACGATATTTGAGTCCGGTTTAGTTGCCAACTCAAAGTATGGAGTTTCATTAATTAATTCGGCAAATTCACGTGCCAAATCATAGGTTTGGTCAACATAGGAAGAAAAAAGGTCATCACCATAGGTTTTAATCATTAAATAAACCTTTAAACCCATGGCCTTTTTGGTACATTCAATGGTTCTGCCTGCTCCATCATACCAATTAATTTCCCCTTTTTTATTTAAAAGATAAGATGCTTTTTGTGTAAATGTTTCATAAGATGTATTTCCATTTTTAAAAATTACTGCAGTAGTGAGGGCAGGGGTGAGCATCATTTTATGAAAATCGATCACAACAGAATCTGCCTTTTCAATTCCTTTGGTAAGATGTTTATATTTCTCAGAGATGATGGCTGGCCCACCATGAGCCGCATCAATATGAAACCAAATATTATTTTCAGCACAAAAATCGGCCATTTCATCATTCCGGTCATAAGTTCCTGTTGATGTAGAACAAGCATTTCCAACCAGAGCCATGACAATTTTGCCTTCATCTTTTGCCCTTTGTAATGTTTTTGGCAATTGATCCACGATAATTCTATGTTGATCGTCAACTGGTAATTTAATCACGCCCTTATCACCCAGACCCATAATCCGAACACTTCGATCGACACTATAATGAGATTGGGAAGAAACCATAACAGCCAAATCACCGGCCACGCCATTTTCCCAAACATCATATTCAGCAACCGCTTGACGAGCAGCCAACAAACCTGTCAGGTTACCCAATGAACCTCCTGATGTTAGCAAACCATTGGCGCTTTCGCCCCAGCCAAAAAAGCCTAACAACCATTCGATTACATTACGTTCAATGGAAGTAGAAGCAGGGCCCATTTCATAAATAGCCATGGCATTATTGGAAAAGGTGGCCATTAAATCTGTCAGTGCCGCTATGGGTAAAGGCGGAACCACCTGATGACCAATGTAATTTGGATGATGAAGGTGATTGGATTGATCAATAAATTTTTGATAAAATTCCTTCGGACTGCTTTTTTGATTTAAGAATTCCTTCCAATCTTTATGATGTGTATTCGGATCAATCCACGGTAGAACTGGCATATCCTTTTGGGTTTGGCAATCTTGCAAATAATCAGCAAGTAAATCAATAAGTTGGTGGCCTTCTTTTCTGAAAGATTCAGGATCATAGGCCCTTCGAAGCAATTCTTTATTCATAGTATTTAACAAAAAGCCCATACAATAATGAATGGGCTTATAAAATTAGTTTATTGGATGATTTTCATGAAATTTTTGGAGTCTTTTCTCCAAATCAGGAAATTGCGATCTTTGAGGCAAAGAAGTACAGGCTCTGATTCCTTCGGTTCTTTCACTTCCGGTTATTTTCAAAGAGATGGCACTGATACCATAAAACAGCAATTCTTTAAGTAGTTCACCTCCATTCATCCCTGGATAAGCAATGGTGAAATAAAAACCATCAGCTACCGGCTGATCTTCATCTTTATCATAGACAATGTAGAAACCGTTTTCTATAAATAGCTTCTTCATAATGGCAGCTTTTGCACCATATTCTTTAACACCGTCAACAAAATTGAAATTCCCGTCGTTGGCAGCTTTAAGAATAGCAGCCAAGGCATATTGTGATGAATGTGCCGTTCCTGAACTAAGGGTGTAAATTGATCCAAAAATCATAGCCATTCCAAACTTATTATACATATAGTTTTTAAGCAGATTGTCAGACTTAATATTAAATACCTTGTCAGAAAGGATCATCATTCCAATTCTTTGCCCAGCATAGCTAAATGCTTTCGAACTGGAAATAAAGAGCATATAGTTATCGGTATACTTGGTTACCGATGGTTGATAAGGAGACTGACCTGGTGTTGAAATATCAACTCTGAAATCCATACCGAAATAAGCCAGATCTTCAATAACAATGATATTGTATTTGTTGGCCAGATCACCAATAATTTCAAGTTCAGTTTCGGTAAAACAGATCCATGAAGGATTGTTCGGGTTGGAATATAAAAGCGATGAAATGTTTCCCTTTTTTAAATAAGATTCAAGTTTTTCTCTTAGTTTTTCTCCTCTATAATTATAGACGTCAAAAGATTCATGTTTAATGCCCAAAACTTTGTGCTGCATTTTATGAACTGGAAATCCTGGGTCTAAAAACAAGGTAGTGTCTTTATTAGGGTCAATGCGATGAATGGTCATAAATGCCGCGAAACCTGCCTGCATGGTACCTACTGTAGGAATACAACCTTCTTCTGAAACATCAACATTCATAAATAATTTTACAAATCTTGAAATTTCTTTCTTCAATGGAGGAATTCCATGTATGTCTGGATAAATGGCTGCCACACCTTTTCGTAATGCATCAATTTCAGCATCTACGCCAATTTGAGTGGGAGGTAAACCTGGGATTCCCATCTCCATTCTAACAAATTTTACATTAGAATCTTCCTCGATATTGTCGACTAATTTTTTTATAACACGAATAGGTGCTTCCCCAACATCTGTAATCAAATTCTTTTCTAAATTTTTATTAATAATTTCAGATGAGATGGGTGTATATTCCATAATTTCTGCTGCGATATTAGACATATGTTATATTTTGAAATATTCTGTGTTTACAAAATTAAGATTAATGTTTGATATGTGAACACAGTACATTGGTTTTAAATTAAATTAGTTATGTATTTATTTGATGTCAATCTATAAGTATTATCATCTCTCGATTCTTATTCTGGCATCAACTGCTGTTAAATGCGTTTGTGTTCCCAGCAATGGATTTAAGTCCATTTCAAATATTTCAGGAGCCACAGCAACCAAAGCAGCTATTCTAATAATGGCTTCAGAAAACAGATCTTCATTAACGGGTTCTTGTTTTCGAGCGCCTTTTATAATTCCGTAACCTTTCAATTGCTGAATCATTTTCAAGGCTTCGGATTTTGAAAGTGGGTTGAGTCCGGTATTAACATCTTTCAATACCTCGATAAATATGCCACCCAAACCGCATAAAATCATGTGGCCGAATTTTGTGTCGCGTTTTGCGCCAATGAAAATTTCAGTTCCGCTCAGCATGGGCGTTATTAATACAGCAGTGGTATCTTTAATTTTCATTAGGCGATGGTACTCTTCGATAACGGTTTCTGTATTTTTTACATTCAGAACCACACCGCCAACATCAGATTTATGAACAGGTCCCACAACTTTCATCACCAATGGAAATCCAACCTCTCTTGCAAACTCCAAAGCTCCTTCTTCTGAATCTACCACAGCTTCTTTTGATCGGCCTACACCAGCAGCATCAAGCAATTTGCCAATTTGTTCGGGTGTTAAATATCCATTATCTGCCCCATCAATAACTTCTCTGATCTGAGTTTTATCAATGGCGGGAAGTTCAATGTTTTCAGGTGCTGGTTTTTCTGTATGAAAAACCTTAACCAAAGCATTCCCGAGCGTGACTTCATCCGGGAAGTTTATGCGCCCTTTGTCCAGAAATTCTTTAACTTCTTTATCGGCAGTTTTTATGGATGGAAGTACCGGGAATAATGGTTTCTTAACCGTTTTCATTTTCTGATGAAGGACATTGTAAACATCTGATATTTCAATCAAGCCGGGAGTCCCAAAAATTACGATCATCGCATCAATGTCATCAAATTTTTGATCAACATAATCTATAATTGTACCTAACTGATCGGCCGTGCCTGTTGCTAAGAAATCAATCGGATTGCTCACAGAAGAACCAGGATATAGATGGCTTAGTAATTCATTAGATGTTTCTCCTTCAATATGCGGAACATCCATACCTCCGTTTGATAAAGCATCAGTTAGCATAACTGCAGGACCACCTGCATGGGTTATAATGGCGATGTTTTTTCCTTTAATCTCAGGATGCATAAATATGGATGCAACCGTCATCAATTCATCTCGGCCATAACATCTTACAATCCCAGCTTTTTTAAACAATGCATCTACAGCAACATCGGAGCTTGCCAATGCACCAGTATGTGACGAAGCAGCCCGACTTCCAGCTTCAGAACCTCCTGCTTTAATGGCTGCAATTTTACAACCTTTTCTAATTAAAGAAGAAGCATGTTTAAGAAGTTTCTCGGGTTTCGCAATATCTTCAATATAAAGAAGCTTAACTTTTGAGCTGGTGGTGGGGTCGAATGATTCGTCAAAATATTGCAGCACTTCTTCAACACCCAATTGTGCACTGTTACCTACAGAAAATACACTCGCAAAAGTAAGGCCTTTTGGAATGGCTGATTCTAAAATAAAACAAGCCGTTGCTCCTGATCCTGAAATAAAATCACATCCTTTTGGATCTAATTTTGGGATGGGCAAGGTAAAAATACCATGATAAGCTGGTAGTAAAACACCTGTGCAGTTTGGACCGATTAAATTCCCGTTCACGCAGTCAATGATTTTTACAACTTCAGATTCAAGTTTTTTGCCTTCCTCGTTAAATTCGCTAAAACCAGCTGATAAAATAATAAATGCTTTGGTGCTTTTTTGAAATGCCAATAGTTTTACAGTCTCCAAGATGTAAGGAGCTGCAATGGCAATAATGGCCAGATCAACATGAGGCAATTCATTGGGATTTTTGTAACTTTTGATACCCTGAACAACATCTTCTTTGAGGTTGGTAACATATAAGTCACCCTGAAAATTTCCGTCGATAAGGTTTTTAAGTACTTTCCCGCCTGGCTTGTGAATATCTGCTGAACCACCAATTACTACGATGCTTTTAGGTTCAATCAGTTCTTTTGTAATCATTAGGTTAAATTTTAAATTAAATAGTTAATAATATCATTTGATCAACTTCTAATGAATTGGCCAAATAATCTATATTTGAGATTTAAAATGAGGAAATATAGGTGTTCAGCCTATTCAAAATAATGATTAATCTCTCCAGGTAGTGTTATAAGGAATCTGAATGCTATGAAATCCAACAAGGGCGTGTGGAAGTGTATTGAATGAAAGTAAAATACAACATAAACTCATAGCAATAATTGATTTTTCTACTTTACAAAATTAAAAAATTATTATTAATCTTTTCCATCAATTGTCTCAGTCAATCAGAAAACTTGAAATTTTTCTACATTTTTAATTGATTTTATGAATTCGTGCTTCACTAAACATCTTTGTGATAGGTCTTAGTAAAATCCCTTTTGGTAGAAAAGAATATGAGAAGAACCTAGAAATTGCTATTTTTATTTTTTAGAAAAAATATCAACTAAAATTCGATACCATGTATAAAATGAAAAACAAAGGATGGATAGTCGTTTTTATCCTGGCCATAATTTTTATGGTTCCTTCGATGCAAGCCAATGCACAACGAAAAAAGAAAAAAACTGCTCAAACGAGCCAGCAATTTGAATTGAATAGCAAAATGCTGAGAACCTTAAAGTTTAGAAGTATAGGTCCTGCTGCATATTCAGGTCGTATTTCTGATCTTGCTGTAAATCCAGCTAATCATTCAGAATATTATGTGGGTGTTGCAGCTGGAGGATTATGGAAAACCATGAACCACGGAACTACATTCGAACCTATTTTTGATAAACAAGCTGTTTATTCAATTGGTTGTGTTACCATGGATCCTAACAATTCAAATGTTGTTTGGGTAGGAACGGGTGAAAACAATACACAACGTAACTTATCATACGGTGACGGTGTTTATAAAACAACCGATGGTGGTAAATCCTTTACAAATATGGGATTAAAAACCAGTTCACAAATTGGAAAAATTATGGTAGATCCACGAAACAGCAATGTTGTATATGTGGCTGCTCAAGGTCAGGCATGGGGTCCTGGTGGTGAGCGTGGTTTATATAAAACCATTGATGGTGGAAAAACCTGGGATTGCGTTTTGGAAATTGGCGAATATACCGGAGTTTCTGACATGGAGATGGATCCAAGAAACCCTGATATTTTATATGCAGCATCTCATCAAAGAGAGCGCAGGGTATATTCAAAAATTGATGGTGGTCCTGAATCGGCCATTTATAAATCAGTTGATGCTGGTGCAAGCTGGACCAAGCTTAAAAAAGGATTGCCAGGTGGTGATGTAGGACGAATTGGTCTTGCCCTTTCTCCAGCAAATCCAAATATTCTTTATGCCGTAATTGAACTTCCTGGCAATAAAGGAGGAACATATCGATCAACAGATATGGGCGAAAGCTGGGAAAAGAGAAGCAATAAAGTTTCCGGAAGTCCTCAATATTATAACGAGTTATATGCTGATCCCATCAACCCTGATCTAATTATTTTAATGGATACCCGTGCTGCCCGATCAAAAGATGGTGGAAAAACCTGGGAAAATATTGAAGGTAGAAACAAACATGTTGACAATCATGCCATTTGGATCAATCCAGATGATACTGATCATTATTTAATGGGGTGCGACGGTGGATTATACGAAACTTATGATGGAGCCAAAACATGGCAATTTGCCAGTAATTTGCCCATCACTCAATATTATCACGTAAGAGTTGATAATGATTTTCCATTTTATAATGTTTATGGCGGTGCTCAGGATAATGGTTCTTGGTTTGGTCCTTCTCAAACACATCGACGTTCAATGGTTAATGCCGATTGGACTTACACCATAGGTGGTGATGGATATTTATCAATTCCAGACCCAAGCAATCCTGATATTTCTTATTGCGAATCTCAGTACTGTGGTATCAGAAGATATGACAGAACAACCAATAACAGTGTTTCAATAAAGCCTCAGCCTACAGAAGATGAAACTTACAATTGGAACTGGAACACACCTTATATTTTAAGTCCATTTAATTCAAAAACACTTTATATCGGGGGTCAATATGTATTGAAAAGCACTGATATGGGTGGAACATGGAAAAAAGTTAGTCCAGACTTAACCCGTCAAATAGACCAGAATACTTTACCTATGATGGGTAAAATGTGGCCACCGGAAGCAGTTGCAAAAAATATGTCTACTTCTAAATTTGGAAATATTTTTGCATTGAATGAGTCTCCTTTAAAGCAAGGAATGCTTTATGCTGGAACAGATGACGGACTAATCTGGATCACAGAAAATGATGGTGGAGATTGGACCAAATATTCTTCATTCCCAGGAGTACCTGATATGACCTTCGTAAATTATGTACTTCCTTCACAACACGAGCAAAATACGGTTTATGCTTGTTTTGACGGTAGAAAGAACAGTAGTGATTTTACACCTTATTTAATAAAGAGTACGGATAAAGGACAAACCTGGACTTCAATTGCCTCTAATCTTCCTTCTGGAACGGTTTATTGTATCCAGGAAGATTTTAAAAATCCTAATATTCTATTTATAGGAACTGAATGGGGTGTTTGGACTACCATCGATGGCGGTAAGAAATGGGTTCAGCTTAAAAACGGAATTCCTCCGGTACAAGTTAAAGACCTAGTCATTCAAGAACGTGAAAACGATTTAGTCGTAGCTACTTTCGGTCGTGGTTTTTATATCATGGATGATTATTCTGCCTTAAGAGAATTGAGTGCAGATCTGGCTAAAAAAGAAGCTCATATGTTCAGTATTAATGATGTTCTTTTCTATTATCCTGCCAGTAATTTGAATTACCAGGGGGATGTTCATTTCAGAACTCCAAATCCAACACCAGCAGCGAAATTTGAATATTACATCAAAGATGGATTTAAATCCCTGAAGCAAAATAGAATACAAACTCAAAAAGCAGCTTCAAAATCGGGTGGTGCATATCCTTATCCCAGCGAAGATGATTTAAGAGCAGAAGCAAATGAAGTAAAACCTGTATTGGTTTTCACCATTTATGATGCCAATGGTAAAATAATGCGTAAAATGACCTCTCCATTCCGTAATGGATATCAGTCTGTTTCATGGAATTTAAGATATCTTTCAAACAGAGGTCCGGTCGTTCCTCCGGGAGAATATACAGTGGCAGTTGATAAAAATCATAACGGTGATTTTACCCGCTTGATCGAGCCATCTCCATTTAAGATTAATTCAATGCCAAATGCTTTGGGCACACCAAATTATGTTGCCAATTTCAATTTCTTGAAAAAGGTTAGTGATTTGAATGCAGATGTAATTGCTGCCCGTTCAAAAGTTCAAGCAATGAATACACGTATTAAAAACATGAAAACCATTTTAGCAAGCACTGCTGTTGAGGCCAATGTTTTGGTTAAGAAAATTGATGCCATGCAAAAAGAGGTTGACGGAGTTACAAAAGTAATTATGGGCGGATTCGGTGCTAAAAATTCAGTAGCCAGCCGATTACGATTCGCTTTATATACTACTTCATCTGCAGAAGTTGACATTACCGGAGCACAGAAAGAACAATTTAATCTTGCAAAAGAAGCTTATAACGGACAATCTTCATTATTGAACGAATTGTTTGAGACAAAGCTGCCAGCTCTGGAAAAAGAGTTTGAAAATGCAGGAGGAAAATTATATTCAAATGCCCCCGAAAGACGCAGATATTATGAAGAAGAAAGATAATTGATAATAAATAATATGCTTAAAAAAGAAAGCAACTCAAATGAGTTGCTTTCTTTTTTATATCAAATACGATATCTCTTTAAAATTTATTTATTGGCAGAACCGAATAGCCATTTTTGGCCTTCTTCAGATGCAAACATTTTAGCATGATTATGTGCTGATCCGGGAACAATATTTAAACTCCATCTTTTACCATAAAGGTGATATAAATAATCCATAAATAGCTCAGCTCTTTCTTTGCGCTCACGTCCTTGTAGCATGGCCTGACATTTTTTATCTAAAGATTTACCATTGGGATCATTATCTAAAGCACCCACAAAATAAGATACTGCTCTCGAAGCATATTGCTTTTTAATTTTTTCAGCTCCTGTAATTAAAAGATACTCGTTAATCCCCTCCAATCCATATTTGTATGAATTATAACCCACAGGGCAAGCATCTGCTTCAGGAATATAAAATTTACCAGGTGAACCAATTACAGGTCGTTCAGGAGATAGGTAAGTATAAGAAGACGGGGCTGCAACAAGGTATTTAATTTCAATGTTGAATTCCTTTTTAACTTTTTCGTGTATTAAGTTACTTCCTAAATAGCGGTTCACAAATTGACCACCGGCAGAATTACCCGCAATAACAATTTGTTTAATATTTGGAAATTTATTTGAGTTTAAAACTTGTAATACTATATGATCCATAACTTCAAATGAACTCATTTTGATTGTCCGTTTATTTTTCTCAGAATTGCATAATGAAGCATCTCCTTGTTTCCATCCATTATTGGTCCAGAAAATGTGTTTATCAGAAAGAAGATCTTTATTTGCATCCAAATCTTTTTCCATGATAAAACCCGGTGCAATTATTAACGTATGATCAGAGGCCCCTGATTTATCAGCTGCAATTCTCATGTTTTTATGGTAGGTGTATGGATTTCGACCTGTTCCGTGAACTACAATGACCAAGTTTGTAATTTTTCTATTTTTCTTTTCGATTGAAGGAGAAGAAAAGTAATTGAGTTTAACAATCCCTTTGTCGGCCTTAATTGATAAGCTGGTAGCTGAAACTTCTCTTGGCTTATCCTGAGCTAATGATGCATTCATCATAAAAAAAGAAAATATGATCAACACACCAACAAAAAGTTTAGACTGATTTTTTAAAGAGTAATTTTTCATGGGTAATATTTAAAATGATTAATAATTTGAACTTATTCATGATATTTCAGGAAGTCGCCATCTAAGATTATCAAAGTAGCACCTTCATCACCAGTTACAGATCGGTGTGAACTTAATTCATCAGTAACAATATAAGACTCACCTTTAGCCAGAGGGGCGCTTTTCCCATCTTCAAATTCGGTGGTCAATCTTCCTTCCATACAATGCAGAAAATGTCCCTTTTGGCACCAGTGATCAGCAATATAATTCGGAGAGTATTCAACCATCCTCACGCGCAAGCCCTCATATTGAACGGTTTTCCAATAGGCCACTCCGGTTTTACCTTTGTGTTCTGTTTTTGGGATTTTGTTCCAATGGATATTTTGGAACGGAATGTTTTGTTGATTCATAAGTCCTAATTTATTATAAAAAATCTAAAGATCTCCAAATCATTGGAAATATCTATTCACTGATAAAAAAATGAGGGTTGAATATGATAGAAATTGTTCTTTTTGCTCAGACTTAATCATCCACACTAAATTCCTTATGACCGATCTTATACTCTTTTTCATTTACCCATTCAAGAATGGGCAATCCAGTCCATGAGGATGAGTGTTTTATCTCACTTTTTTTAACAAAATAAAAATATTTTTTTTCGAGATAAACATGTGTTTGACCAACAGATGAGCCTGAAACTTCTCTTTTGGTCACCAAATTATATTCTTCGGTTGGCGAAATTGATTCATCAATAAGTTTCAGTTCTGTATTTCCGGCATATTTTAAAGTAAAGAATGAAAATACTATTGAAATAATGTAAAGAAATATGATCAGAAAAGAATATTGCCAATTTTTTTTATTGAGCCATAATATTTTATTGCTTGCTATTAAATATACAACCACAACACTCAAACTCATTACAGCCTTTATCAGAAATGAATCCATAAACTTAAAAAGTGGTAAAAATGGTATCAGAATGAGTATCATCTTTCCCGGAATTTCTAATTCTTTTGAATTTGCCTGTATAAAAAAAGAAATAAAAAATAAGGCTAAAAGTGTATAAAGAGCCCACAATACAATTTCTGAGATGATTGAGAATCCTGAAATTCGAAATAATATTGACAATAAAATGTAAAAGATGAGAATAATACTGCTGTTCTCCTTAAAAAATTTAAATACTTTTCGAGCCATGATGTAAACTTATAAAGAAAATTGAAAACAGTCAATAAAGGATTCAGATAATTTCAGTTTATTCAAAGTAATACTCTCTGATTATTTCTGCTTTACTTCCTATACAAATCGTTCTCTTCTCTGTAAATTTATTAGACTCCAAAGTATCGAAATAATTGTGCCTACCATCAGCATAATTCGATTTTCACGAATAACGTTTGCCCAAATGGTTTGACTCATATCTGAAGGTACATTGAATGGATTCAGAAAAATATTCCATTTGCTATGTTCGATGGGCTCCGACATAATGAGTGTAACCAACCCAATAATGACCATAATGGCTGCCGTAGAATTTGCATTTTTGATTAAAGTAGAGAACATAAAAGAAAGTCCTGATAAAAAAAGCAAGGGATACATCAGTTGATAAACAATGGGAAATACCTGAACCCTGGCAACTGCAAAAACGGCAAACCATCCCATTAAAATTAAGATGAAAAATAACATGACCATGGTGATTCCAAAACGCAATAAATAAACCTTGTATCTATAATTGGGTATACCAAACACGATCTCTAACATTCGTGTATCTTTATCGTTTTGGATGTTGAAAATTACCGGATAAAAAAGTATTAGAATACCTGGAAATAAAAGCGTATCATAGACATCTTCCATATCTACAGCTGAATCATCGAACAACATTATTCCGATGATCATCAGATAAAATGCAACAGCTGCAATTAAAAAGAAGATAAATTTATTGGCGAATATAATTTTCAAATTGTATGAAATGCTTTTTCTAATCAGCTGAAACCTATCGTATGTCTTCATTATGCAATCAATTATTAATTTGTAAGGCTAATCATTTTGATTCAATAAACACAAGTATGCATCTTCAAGATTTGCTTTCACAAGATGTGCTTCCTCATGTGGTTGATTATCTGCCAAAACCCTCATTTTAATCAAATCACCATCGCGCATGTGATGGATGATGGTTAAGTCATCTTTTATGGTTTCAAATTCTTCATGATGAAGTTGTAAAGTCCAGATTTTACCTTCGGCAATTTTAGCCATTTCAACAGGTTTTCCTAAATACTTCAGAAAACCTTGTTTCATTACCGCCACATTATTACAAGAGCTTGCAACATCCTCAATAATATGGGTAGAAAAAATTACAATTCGTTCTTTACTTAATTCAACCAATAAATTTCTAAATCGAATTCTTTCTCTTGGATCCAAACCAGCTGTAGGCTCATCCACTACTAATATTCGAGGTAAATGAAGTAAAATTTGTGCTATACCGATTCGCTGTTTCATTCCACCTGAAAAAGATCCAATTTTTTCATTTCGGCTATCCCACATATGCACCGCATTCAGCACATATTCAACCCTTTCATTTCTGGCTTTTGTATCAAAAAGCTTTTTCAATAAACCCATATAATGAAGAAAATCCCAGGCCGTCATGTTTTCATACATTCCAAATTCCTGAGGAAGATAACCAATCAAACTTTGAAGCTCTTCACGCTTCTTGCGCACATCAATGCCGTTGATGGTAATCTGTCCGTAACTTTGATCAAGGATTCCACAAACGATTCGCATTAAAGTAGATTTACCTGCACCATTTGGCCCGAGTAAGCCGAACATTCCATGTTCAATATTAAATGAAACTCCTCGAACAGCTTTGAAAGGTGTTTTCTTTTTACCAATAATCGGGATCACCATTACAAAACGGCTAAATGCTTTTCTGATGCCTTTAAAACGTCCGGTAATTCTGTTGATATTAATCTTCTTTTTATAAATATTATCCGAAGTTACCTTAATCATAATGGCTAAATACCAGAAAAATCCGTAAGGTATGATTAATCCAATTAAGGAATATTTTTGATTCATCAAAGCTAGAGCTATAAGAGGAAAACCCCATTGGAAAAGCTTCACAATCATTGTAATCAATAATCGAATGAATTTCTTCTGTTGGATCTTTTTAAGGTTTTGAGCATATAATTTTAACGGTTTCACCATCACCCAAATGAGAAGATATAAACCAATGGGTAAGATGAAATACCAAAATCCGCTTTCCAAATGGAAATAGATAAAATAAATTACAAAACCAATAAGCGGCAATTGCCAAATGAGTTTTTCAAGATCCTTGGCCGAAGTATATTCTTTATCAAGCCCCAGTCTTTTTCTTGTTTTCAGGCCTGATTTCCATTCGCGCATAAACCGACTGTCCCAATCGTAAATTTTAACCAAATTCCGAATCTCAATCCGAAGTGGAGTTTTGGGGTCGATTAAGGTTTCACTGGCCTGTCTCAACGAATGTTTGATAAAATAAATACTTGCAGGAACCAATATCATCAGCAAGATAAATTCAATAATACGCCAGATTTTACTATCAACTTCCGTAAAGATGTAGTATGAACCTGCAACCCAAAGTACTATTTGAATGACTTTAATAAAGGTAGATTGTGAACGAATCCATTTTAAAGAAGCTTGTAAACCAGAATTTAAGGTTGGAATAAAGACCAGTGTCAGCAGAGTACTCACTGCCAATCCTCCGATAACAGTAATTGCAAACGGAACCCCAATTTGTGTTACAAATTCTGCTTTACCTAAAGCCAATGGGATTAATGCAATAATGGTTGTAATGGCCGTAATTAAAATAGGACGAACCCTGGCCAATCCTGCTGTCATAAGGGCACGACCTTCATTAAAGCCTCTTCTTTGCAGCACCCGGGTGTAATCAATCATGATGATTCCATTGTTTACCACAATTCCCAATAAGATCAGGAATCCGATAAATACATTGGCATTCATGATGGAAGTCCCTGTTAAAATGAGGGCAATGAGCGACCCAATAGCAGCCATTGGTATAGAAAACATCATAACAAATGGAACCACAAAAGATTCGAATACTGAAGCCAAAATCATGAATATCAAAATAAATGCCATCGAGATTAAGAAGCCAAATTCTCCCAATTCATTTTCATCATGGATGACTTCAACAGCAATGTCGGAAGGTAAATTTATGCTTGCCATCAATTCATCAACTTCAACCCTTGCAGCATTGAGTAAATCATTATCGTCATTGATCTCCGAAATAAATTCATATTGAAGGGTCAGTTGTTTTTCCTGATTTGTTCTTCGGATGGTTGATAGCCCTTCGGTAAAATTAAATGTACTGATATTCTGAATTTCAAATCGTGCATTCTGACTGTTTTTCACATCCAAATGTTTCAAGTCGTAAATGTTTCTTGCTTCTTGTTTTTCTTCTAATTCAGTAATAATTTGAATGTCATATTCATCGGTTCCATGTTTAAATTTTATCCCGCTTGAGAATTCTTTTGGGAATGAATTTAGCTCTGAAAGAACGGATGTGATTGGAATGTCATACAATGACATCAATTGTTTATCGAAGCTTAGCATCAATTCAGGACGTTTGGCTGGGGCATTAATCCTTACATTCTCCATAGAAGTAAGCTGTTTTAAATAATACTCCACATCCTTTGCCAGATCAAGCATTTTATCGAAATCCTGCCCTTTGATCACAACTTTTTCTTGTTGAGCACCAATTCCAAGCATTCTTGAAAAACCATCATCTTCCTCAAAACCGCCACTTCCAAATCTTTGTCCTGAAGCCGGAGGATCCCAGCTAAATTCTGCCATTCGTAAGTCATCCAATTCTTCAATAATATTGTTTTTAATGGCTGGAATTGAATAGTTTCTGATTTTTTTATAATCATCAACCAAGGAAATCGTCACAATCGCTTCTTCCTCATAAACCGAACTGATGATGTCTTTTTTCTCTTCCAGATCAGATAATTTATTTTCAACTTCACGAACCAAAATATCTGTATTTTCAAGCGTAGTTCCGCCAGGTAAGTTCACATAAAGCTTCATTTCTTTTAATTCGGCCTCCTGCGATGAAATGAAACTCATTCCCAGACTTATGAGTAAAGTAAGGAAAAATATAGCCAGTGCACCCATAATCGTTTTACCTGGGTTCCGCATGCAGGTTTTAAGTAAAACCCTGTAAATTTGAATTAAGCGATTGTGAATGGAGATGTTTTCAAATTCAATGGGTTTTATTTCTTTCTTACGTTTAAGAAAAGCATGGGTAATCATAGGCACCAACAATAAAGCCACCACCAATGAAACCAAAAGTGTTGAAATAATGGAAACTCCGATATGTTTGCCCAGTAAACTGATGAAAAAGTTTGTGGAGAATACAAAAGGTAAAAAGACTGTAATGGTCGTCAATGTAGCTGCAAATATTGATCGCCAAACTTCCTTGGTTCCTTGTATAACAGCTTTGTCAGGGCTTAATTTTTTAGCAGCCAATCGATAAATATTTTCTAAAACCACCACTGAATTATCGAGCAACATACCGATGGCCAGGGCCATTCCTAAAAGCGTTAAAGTATTGATAGAAATATCAAAAGCATAGAAAAAATTAAAGGCTGTATAAACAGAAATGGGTATAGCCAGGGCAATGGCTGCAACCAATCTGAAATTTTTAAGAAAGATCCAAAGAATAAAAATGGCCAGGATTCCTCCAACAACAGCCAAATTTATAATCAGATCGATATTTTTCTCCATGGTTTCGGCAGAATTATACTGCACCACCAATTCAATGTCTTTTTCAGCCAGATCGATGTTGAATTTTTCAATTCTTTCAATAATAATATTGGAAAGCTCGATAATATTTGCTTGCGAGTCTCTTGTTAATTGAATGGTTACCGACTCCTTGCCATTTACGCGGCTATAGGATGTTTGCTCTTTTACCCCATAGTGGATTTCAGCAATATCTTTAAGTTTTACAGGTCCTCTTGGGTCAACCACCAATTCATATAAATCATTGATGTCGTCGAATTCGGAAATTACATTAACAAAGTAAAATTGATTTTGCTGATTTACCTTTCCGGCAAATGTTCGGGATAGTTGATTGCTATTAATGGCGGCACGAATATCAGCAGGGGAGAGGCCATGACTTTTTAATACTTCTTCATTCAGTTTAATTTCAATTGATTTCTCCTGCCCGCCAAATACCTGAGCATTGGCAATTCCGTCTATGTTACGCAAAGGATTTAGAATTTCCTTATCAACCAATTGTCGCACCCTATCAACACCACCACTTCCGCGGGCCTGAAGGTTCATGAACATATTGTTGATCTGCTCAAGATCAAATTTATAAACTTGAACAAAAAAACCTTCGGGTAGATTTCTTTTAACTTCATCCACCTTTTCAACCAATTTGAGGTATGAAAATTTTATATTGGCAGAAGGTTGATAAGAAACCCGAATGCTTCCTTGTTGCTGGCCTGCAGAAGATTCAATTTTGTCAACACCTTCCAAAGTACCGATGGCTCCTTCGAGGGGAATAATCACCTGATTCTCCATGTAGCGAGGATCAACCTCTAGTTGGCTTCCCACCTGAACAAATAGAAAGGGAAGCTGTGCATTGGGAATAAGTTCAACCGCTAATTGTTTGTATGAAAAATACCCCAACATGCTCAGGCCACTGAACAGCATGGCAATCAATACTTTTCTTTTTATAATGAAACTCATAAATATATTCTTTTAAATGAGTTAACTGTTAATGATTTGTTCTGACTTTCTTCCGAAAATAAAATCCTTGAGATTTTCGAAAAGATAATAAACGCATGGAATGACAATCAGTGTTAAAATAGTACTGGTTACCAAACCTCCAATTACTGCAATTGCCATCGGAGCGCGTAATGAGGCACTTTCACCAATTCCAAGCGTTAATGGAAATAGAGCCAAAATGGTTGTGATACTGGTCATGATGATAGGCCGTATTCTATTTTCTCCTGCTCTAATTATTGAATCTTTTAAGGAAAGTCCTTTGGCTTTAAATTGATTGATTGAATCGACCAGAATAATGGAGTCATTCACCGCAATTCCGGCAAGCATGATGATTCCGATAAAGGCCATGATATTTAATGAAAGCCCTAGAATAAAGAATGCCCAAATTGCACCCACAGCTGCCAACGGAATCGTTAGTAAAATGGTGAATGGATGAATCAGTGATTCAAATTGAGAAGCCATCACCATATAAACCAGGATGATTGATAATAAAAGCGCAAAATTTAAATTTGACATCGCATCTTGCCGTTTTTGTTCAACACCCACAATTTCTGTTTGGTAGCCATCTGGCAAACTCAAATCGTCAATTTGATTACGCACCTTCTTAATTACTTGATCAAAAGGAATACTTCGGTCAAGATCTGCAGTGATTTTTGCAATTCTATTTTGGTTGTTCCTCAGCAATTGTTTGGGTGAGCTTGACCTTTTGATATTGGCTACCTCATAAAGTGGCACTTCAATGTTTCCACTTTTTAGTTTGATTGAATTAAACTCGTACAAACTGATGTCAGGCATTTTAACAGTAATGTCACTCATCTCACCTGATTTTTCATATTTACCGGCATTCTTGCCCATCAAAATTTCATTGAGCTGAGAGGCAATTCCGCTGGCAGTAAGATTAAAGATTCCGGCTTTATAACGATCAATCACTACATCAATTTCTGGGGCTCCTTTTTCTATAGAAGTTTTGATGTTTAACAGTTCCGGTATTTCACTTAGCAGGGTTTTAATATCCAAGGAAACTTCTTCCAATACATCCAGTTGACGACCTTTAAGTTCAACAACCAAAGGAGCTTCATCGGTACCAACGGTTGATTGAAGCGCTGTTTCATCCCGTTGAATCGTAATTTCGGCATCCGGAATACTACTCACCATTTCGGTAATGCTGGCAATAATACCTGCCGATTCTGAAATGAACTCTTTTTTTAGTTTGACTTTAATGGAAGCGCTGTTCTCATTTTGAAAAACTGATCGATCTGAAGAGAGTGATGAGGCAGGACCGATCTGACTGTAAATGGTTTCAAGCTTTCCTTCCAAAACTTCCGAAATCATATTTTCGATCGCATCAACGGTTGAAGCCGTTCTGTTTAATTCGGTTCCTTCAATCAGTTTTATATCTAAATTGAATTCGCTGGTTTCTGTTTTGGGTAAATATTCGCTCCCAACTTTGGGATAAATATAGATGGTTGAAAAGATGACCAAAATTCCAATCATCAATACAAAATATCTGAGTTTAAGAACCTTGCCTAATAAATGACCGTACCACCCAATTTTAATGGATTGAATGTTGGTTTCTGTTTTTTTATTCCGATAGGCGAAATTAAAAAGCATTGGAATTACCAGAATGGCTACGAATAAAGATGCCAGTAATGAAAAAGCTACCGTCCATGCCTGATCTTTAAATAAAGCCCCTGACACCCCTTGTAAATAAACGATGGGTAAAAACACGACAATGGTGGTGAGGGTAGAAGCAGTAATGGCACCACCAACTTCAGCTGTACCGGTAATTGCAGCTTCTTTCACACTCATGCCTTGCTCCATATTCCGGAAGATGTTTTCGACCACCACAATGGCATTGTCAACCAACATTCCAGCACCTAAAGCGAGGCCTCCCAAGGTCATGATATTTAAACTTAAGCCATTAAAATACATGAGATTGAAGGTTGCAATAACCGAAATTGGGATGGCAAAACTAATGATGAGGGTTACTTTTAATCGGCGTAGAAACACAAAAAGAACAATCACGGCAATGATGATTCCAATAAGGGCAGTTTCTTCCACTTCATCAATAGAATTTTGTATAAAATCTCCCTGGTTTTGAACCACAATAAATTCATAGCCGGGCAATGCCTTTTTTATGGAATTTAAGGCAACATTCAAATTTTTAACCGCTGACACCGTATTGTATCCTGTTTCTTTATAAACCGATAAACCAACACATCTCTGTCCGTTGATACGCACAATATTTAAGGGATCCTTATTTACAAAACTTACTTTTGCAATATCTCTGAGAAAAACAGGAACTTTAGTTTCTACACTTGCTGCTGCCTGAACATTCTGATTTGCGCCAACTTGCTTGTAAGTGATTACCATATTTTCCAAATCATCTAAACTTTTAATAAGTCCGGCGCCTTTGATGATGTATTTTTTACCCATCTCAACGATGGTACCACCCGAAACATTTCGGTTCATATTTTGAATTTGCTGCACAATATCATTGGCCGTCAATCCAAAAGCATTTAAAATGTAAGGGCTGGTTTCAATTTGGATTTCCTTTTCTTCGGTACCTGTTAAGCTTACATCTGCAATTCCTTCTAGACGAATCAATTCATTTCGGATGTAATTTTCCCCAATTTTACGCATTTCATCCATGTCCTTGGTTTCGGGGTGAAGCATCCCAACGATCATAACAGGAGAGGCGTTGGGGTCGTGTTGGGTGATTGTAAATTCTTCTAAATCTGAATTTTGGCTATAGGTTGTGAGGGCTTTTTGTAAATCTAAAAAAGCTTCATCCATATCTCTGCCCCAGGTATATTCAACAGTAACCCTTGCCGATCCGACCATACAAACGGATGAGATTTGGGTAACTCCTTTTTGTCGGATGGCCTGTGCTTCAATATTCTCAATGTATTGCTTCTCAATTTCCTCCGGAGGTCGTTCACCGGCCTTAATCTCCACAAAAATTCGTGGCGCATTCATATCAGGAAATAAATCCACACTCAGCTTTCCAAAAGAAATGTAGCCAAGGAGCAGAATCGCAATTACAATCATCGAAACTGTAACCGGATATTGAACTGAAAAACGAGTAATTTTTTTCATGTATTAATTTTTTAAAGTGAGAAAATGCTTTTTGAAAAATTTATTGAATTCAAAATTGCCTATTTAACCACTTTTACTTTTGAACGATTTCTTAAGGTCTCAAATCCTTTAATCACAATACGTTCGTTATTATTTAAGCCTGAAATTATTTGTACCATATTGGGGTTTTCAAGGCCAAATGCTAAAATTCGCTCTTGCGCCAATCCTTTATCAATGACATAAACCGTATTTCCTTTTTGTTTTGATAAAATGATGTCTTTTGGAATTACGATGGTGTTTTCAACCGAGGCAATTACGATCTCACCTTTGGCAAACATTCCGGCTCTTAATTTTAAATCAGGATTTTTAATGTTCAGAACTGCTTTAAAAGATCTTGTATCGGCATTAACGGCAGGTGAAACCTGGGTTATTCTACCTTTTAAAGTATCATTAGGAATGGTATAATTCATGATTCGAACATCCTGCCCTTTGCTTACATCATTAATGTTTTTCTCTGCAAGATTGATTTCCATAATCAATTCACTGTAATCCATAATTTTACCTAAAGGTGTTGCGGTGGTTACAGGTGTATTTGGGGTGTGATAGGGAAGTTCAACAATCACTCCTGAAATGGTTGACATAACCGTCATTTTACGGAGCTTAAGAACCGCATCTTCAACACTGTATTTTGCATTTATATAGCTGATTTCTGCATTTTTCATATCACTAAGCGTAACTCCTCCCTTATCATAAAGGCTCTTTTGCTTATCATAGGTTTGCTTGGCACTTTGGAGTTGTAACTCAAGTGAATTGTTTTTAATCCCATTTTTATATTCCGGATTGTCCAGACCAACAATTACTTCTCCAGCTTCAACATAATCGCCTAAAGCATAAGGTTTTTTGGTTCGTGGGTTTTCCATGAGCTTATACAAACCGTTGATTTCTGCCACAATACTTACTTCCTTGATGGGTTTTACCGTTCCGGTAGTACTGATATACTTTTCAATGGATGAGGGTTTAATTTCCATGACTGAAACAGGTACTGAAATATCTTTTTTTAATTCCGTACTATTCTCATTACAGGAAGTTAAGATGATTCCTAAAAGAATGATGATTAATAAACGTTTCATGTTTTTATTGTTTGTATGGTTATTGACTTATTGATTCATGTTTTTTTGTAATTCCTGAGGAACAAATGAGGTGTTTTGTTCAAAGTCCCAGAGTGATTGAATTTTCATATTCAACAACTCCAACTTATAATTTATGAGGGCATTCGACATTTCCATCTTTTTTTCAGATAACTGATTTTGATAGCGTTGCAAGTCCATACTGGTCAAATCCCCATTTCTGTATCGCTCCAGATTAATTTCATACGTTAATTGAGCATTCTTTTCGTTCTGCTCAGCAATTTCAATTTGCATGATCAGATTATTCAGATTTCTGTAAACCTGACGAATTTTAATGATGATTTCATTTTCTAAAGCTACTTTATCAATTTCAAGGGTTTCAACCTGAATTTCAGCCGCTCTTATTCGGGCCTTTCGCTCACCCCAATCAAAAATCGGGATGGAAAAAGTAACCCCAACCTGAGGGCTTTTTGTAGGTCGGTCGTACAAATTTTTAAATTTTTCATCATTGCCTGAAATTCCTACAGAAAGTGTTAAATTTCCTCTAAATTCGTTGGTAGCAGAGGTTTCTATTAAATTAAACTGGGCATTATCCAAACCAATCTGACGTTGGGTTAATTCCAGTCTTTGCGAAAGTCCATTTTCAATGGCTCTTTCCAAATTTACCGTTACAGGGGCATATTTTATATCAGTAATCACCTCAACTTCATCGTATAACGACATCCCAATTAATTGTTTGAATTGATCTTCGGCATTCTCCAGGTTCACCAAACTATTGTCTAAACTTGATTTACTGGTCGCCAAATTAAGCTCAGCCTGATACAATTCTTCACGAGCCGACAAATCTCCCTCAACTTTACTTTCAATAATTTCCTTACTTATTTTTTGGTTTTCATATTCCTCCTTGGCAATTTCGTACGACATTTGCTTTTGGTAGATAGAATAAAAAGCCTGGGTTACCAAACGCTCCAGATTTAACATTTCAATAGAGTAGGCGAGGGTTGCATTTTCTAAACTCAATTGATTTCGCTCCAAATTCATTTTGGTTCGATTATAGGTAAAAAGTGGCTGGGTATATTGTAAATATAAGTAGTTATTGTAGCCCTTATAATTGTTATCACTCGCTTCAGCATAATTGTCCTGAAACCCAAAATCATTGCGCAAAATAAAAGTACCATCCGAGAATTTAATGGGTTGAGCTACAATAAAACTTCCGCTTGCACCTTTATTTTCTGAAGTGTACCATTCAGAAAAATAATCGTTATAAGTGTCGGTTTTTGAATATGAAAAAGGAGTTACTTCAAAAGAGAATTTGGATTTTAAAGATGCCAACTGAGCATTTAAATACTCTTTATTTTGCTCCATATTCAAACGGGATTTCCTAATTTCCGGACTATTATCCAATGCAATCTCCATTGCATTATCTAAGGTTAGCCGGGTTTGTGCATTTGTTATACCGACGGTCAGAAACATTATCACTGCCGCCAACATTAATTTCAACACTTTCATATTACCTATTTTCTTTAATGGTTATTAATTTCTTTCTAATTGTTTTTTACCCACTTAATGGCATCTGCAAAAATCATTTGCCCGATGGATTTACTACTTAACTCAACTTTCGCTGACTCGGGATCGATATAAAAAGATCCCAAATAGTTCCAACCATCTTCTAATTCTTCATCTAATAAATTGATTTCCTCAACTCCATCTTCATGGTAAACTTTGAAGTTGTAATCCGATTTTCTTGTTTGCCTTCTTCTGCTGATGTTAATTTTTTCAAGATGGCAATAAACATCATAAAATGATTCCTCAGGGAGGGTAGCTTTCCATACGGCAGTTCGCTCTTCTCCAGCTGAACTGGTATAAACAGCCGATCGAACATATTTACCATAAAAACCAGAACGCAAAATTGATTTCCATTCAACCGGAGGATTCCAGTATCTGATTCCTTCGTATTTATAAGGCTGTGTTTTGTTTTTATCAACCAAAGTCTTTAAGTAACTTTTATTAGAAGTTTGGATAAATTCAAAGCCCTCATCCTCATTATCAACTATAATTTCGTTGGGTTGATTCAAGTTTTCAAACCACTCACAATTTTGAATTTTATCGAAAGATGCAACCCGCTTTATCTCGTCAAATGAATCGAAATCGTAAATAATATTATTGGGTAGATTTTCGGAAATGTGGGTATAAATATTCATTCTGTTGGGCTCCGTTGTAAAAACAAAGCCAATCTCCTTCGCAGTTTGAGCCGGGATATAAATTTCACGGGCAAAATCAACATTTACCTGATTGTTGTCAGCACGCAATTCCTGATTGTCGAGATCAATATTTATGGTTACCAGTCCATCCACATTTTCAGGATTGGAAATTTTAAACTTTAACTGATATTTTGTGAATTCACCTTCCAATACTTTATAAGTTTCAATATCTTTAATCAGAAAACCCGGAAGCTCTCTTTTTGAATACCAATCATGGATTTCATTGGAAATGCTGTCTTTAAAGGTTTCTTGCATTTTCCGATTAAAAGTTTCAAATGAAAATGACTGATGCAAATTTTCCTGATGTATTTTATTTAAGAAATCATTGAATTTATCGGCTCCATATCGGGCTTTAAATAAGGAAAATAAGTGATCTCCTTTGGCTAAAATAACATCGTTCAGGGTAACGACTTCATCTCTGTCGACTTCATCACTGGTAGGTTGTTCAGAGATTCCATGAAGCATTAAATCTTTAAGCGAGCTTTTCTTTAATTCTAAATTTATTCGTTCACCTTTACTAATGCCTTCAAAAAACCACCTCCTTGACGAAAAGGCCATTTCATTCCGATCCTTCAAATAAATTCCAAGTGCCAAATCAAGCATGGGCCAATCAATTGATTTCATCTGCGTACTAAACGAGTAATAATTAGGAAATATAGAATAAGTGTTACGATCGATAATATCAAACTGATAAGATTCACGGGTATTGGCCATAAAATTCCCTCTCACAAATCTTTTAAATATTCTGGATTGAAGTTCTTCGGGAGAAACTTCCTCATTGTCACGCTCCATTTGGCGTTCAGAACGCTTAGTACGGTACTTAAAATCGGTTTCTTCCATGGTTACTCCCTTTTCTGAGTAAAAAATAATTTCTGGCTGAACCGCATCACTCGCCATCGAATAAGAATGTTTGTCCATGGCAAATTGCACAGGTACTTCTGCCAGCGAAAATCTTTTAAAAGGGTATTCGAGCCCGACATGACTTTCATATTCATTTTTTAAGCCTCTGATAATACCAGGTAAGCTGTCAGAAACTTCGTTGAAATACATTTCATAATATTCATTCCCATCAATACTAAACAGGTTATATTCTATGGAGTCAACACTTATAGAATGCTGTTTATAATGACCAATGAGTAAGCTTATTTTAGGTAAGGGATATTCAGATTCAAAAGTAAAGGTGTCATTGCCCAAGTCCTTCATTTCTCCTTGAGAAATTGGAATTAGGCCATTCCTCGTTTTTACTTTTAATTTAAAATTTGTGATATCAGGATAATAAAGAGCCGGTTCTTTCGAAGCATATCCAACACCAGAAACAGGATACCATAAAGATTCACTTGTTAAACAAACAAAATCCTCTTTTAGATAAGCATATCGTTTCCTGATCCGAAACATTTCCAGAGAAAAATTATCGGTATAATTTTCCAGATCTGCATCTAAAAAATGGGTGTTCTCATTAATGGTTCCCTGGTATTCCATTGCAATAGAATGTATTTCATCAAATCTTGCATTTTGGGTATTTGGAATTTTAATCAGGTGCAAGTCACGAATAAATGTTGTATTTACGCCATCTATTTTTATGTTATTTAAAATAAGCGAAGGGTTCAGGCTAAATAGGAGGGTGTCGATTATTTCGTCATCAGGATTGGTAAATTGCATATTGGTAGCTACATCTATCCTTTCTCCTGTATGTTCCAGTTCAATATATGAATCAATAATTTTGACTTTCGAATGATAAACATATTGATCATTCATGCTTATCATTTGCCTTTTTAACTCAACATTTGATTTCTTCAGATTTATATAATTATTTACCAATAAACCCGCGATAACAAGAAATATAATGCTCAAAAATAAGGGGAATGAGGTGAGTGATTTTGCTTGAGGTAAGCGCTGTAACTTAAAGACGGTGAAGAAGATAAACGCCAATCCTATAAAGAAATAAATTCCACGATGAATAAGAACTTCATTGAAATTTCCAAATCCTGCAATGCTTGAGTTAAACATGGGTACCTGATAGGCAATGTAATCGAATAAATGATAATATTTTGTGTTCAGGTAAAAGATGGTTAAAGCAATGTATCCCAAAATTACTATAAAAGTAATGGCCTGATTTTTAAAGAGGGTCATTAGTAAAAATGAAAGTCCAAGGATATAAACCAATGTAGGTAGGCTGATTAGAAGAGGGTAGTAGATAAATTCGGAAATGCCTTTGGCTGAATCAATACTGAAGAATGAAAAACCAATGCCCATAAGTAAGATAATAAGGTTAAGAATGAAGAACACGGTTAAAATCCCCAGTGTTTTCCCTAAAATGTATTCAGCATTGGTCATCGACCTTACATAAATAACTTCTACTGTATCATTTTTACGATCCTGTTTTAAAAATTCGGAAGCGAGAAATACAGCCACAATGGCTTGTCCTAAATTTAAAATGATCAGATTGGCATAAGGCATGGAGGCGGGGAGGGCTCGATAAATCCAAGGCGGACCACCCTGAGCCACAAAAACAGCAATATTAAACATGCCAAGACTAAAAATCGTTAATCCTGCAAATATTCTAAAAAACCAGCCACGAAGTAATGTTCGCATTTCGTAACGGGCAATGGTTTTAAGGGCATGGATTGAAAACATAATATAAATTTTCTTAATGTTTTGATAAATATTCCATGAAATAAACGTAGGCATGTTCAAGGCTTGGCTCAATTTCAATGGCATGCTTTGCTTCAATTTCTTCACCAACCAATTGAACTTCCCATCCTTCTTCAGACGGAATGGTTGAAATCACCGCATATTTTTCTTTTAGCATATCGTACTCAGTTCCCGAAGTGTTCACCTGCCAAACATGACCTTTTGCTTTATTTACAAGTTCTTCCGGCGGCCCTTTAAATTGAAGTCGGCCCTGATCAAGCAAGGCTAGGTCATTACAAACACTTGAGATATCTCCTACAATATGTGTTGAAAGAATAATAATCACATCTTGTTGACTTAATTCCGAAAGTATATTTCTGAATCGAATGCGTTCTTCCGGGTCGAGCCCTGTTGTAGGTTCATCAACAACAATAATTTTAGGACTGCCTATCAATGCTTGAGCAATGCCCAGTCTTCTTTTCATACCTCCCGATAATTTATTGGCCTGTCGCTCTCTTGAATCAAACAAGCCCACTTTTTCAAGCCATTCATCCACCTTATTAAGTCTCTGTTTTTTATTTTTTATGCCTGATAATCCTGCGGCATAATCTAAAAATTCCCATGTTTTTAGCTTGGTAAAAAAACGAAAGTCCTGAGGTAAATACCCCAGCATTTTCCGAATTTCCTTGCGGTTCTTCTTTAAGTCATAACCGTTCACATCAACAATACCCGTGCTTGGTTTCATGATGGTTACTAAAATTCGCATCAGGCTTGACTTTCCGGCACCATTAGGTCCCAGTAAACCAAACATTCCACTTTCAATATTAAGGTTGATATCTGCTAATGCGGTTTTCCCGTTTTTGTACGTTTTGCTTAATCCTTGAATGTCGATATTCATAAACTACAAATCAATAATTTTTGGTTGTTAGAAAGGTTAATTAAATAACTTTTGAATTGCTAATTTTTAGACGATCGGATATAAGATCCGTTACAGTAAATATCAACAATATTCTAATTATTTATCAGATGTACTAGTGTATTACCATATTAGTACACTGCAAATGTATATCATCATTATTTATTTTCCAAATAATTTTTCATTTTATTATTACCTTAACAGTATAGTAATTTTGAGTACATAAAAAGAATATCGAATTTTGTTATAATGTAGTTGTGTCTACTCAACCAACAAACAACCTTATATTCAGTATATGTTCAGGATGAATTTGAGCAAAGTTTTGATACCGTGAGGGTTTATGTTTCAACCACCACAGCGATTGATGATCTCTTTAACAACAAACAAATAAAGGTTTACCCGAATCCTGCTAAAGACATTTTCTATCTTGAATTAGAAGGATTGGATGATGAACTCATCAGTGTTATAAGTACAAATGGAATCCTGGTTAAGCAATTTAAATTCCCAAAACTAAATGAAAAAGTTGAAATCAATCTTGAACATCTTATTAAAGGAAATTATTACATCATCATTACTAACTCTAAAGGAGAACTAATTGCTACTGAGAAAATTGTTAAAATCTAATTACAACGCAGTCCGGTATTAATTAAATATCGAACTGTTTTACTTACAATTCCACCATAAAATAGGTTAACTCCCAGGTGATTTACTTATTGACACACTAAAAGCAGGCAGCATAAAACGGCCTCTACTTGCAAATAATTGTCTAATTTGGACTATTGGAAAAAGTTTCACTGATTAACATCCACAAATTACAAATCCTATAATTGAAGTATTATTAAACTCTATAACCTCTGTTAATAATACAATTTAAAATAGGTAATTTACCTAATAAAACCATATACATATATATTACCTTTACATATGTTTAAATTTGTTATACTTCCTATCATATTATTATAATACGACCATAACTGGTGAGTACCCTCTATCTAACGATGATACCCATAGTGTAGGTTTAACATAAACTAAAACCCTGTTTTATAACTGTATTTTATGTTTGGTTTAGTTAAAAAAATGAACTTATAATGTATAATTCTATACAACTTCTTTATCAAAGATTTATAAAAACATTTCATTTTATAGGGATGCCAAATTTGATTCCACATTTATTTCAATATGTAAGATTGTCAAAACTCATTAATTTAAATCTTATAAAAATGAAAAACCATGAATCAATTTATGAAAGCAAGCCACCCTTGTTTTATAAAATACTAATGGGTGGTATTTTATTGTTGTTGGTTAATTTTCAATCGATGGGGCAATGTACATTAGTAACATTGGGGGGTAATATTAATGCCACCACAGTAAATAATTCAGGCAATAGTTTTCAGGCATGTCAAACTGGATTTCTTCTGGATGTTTCAGTAGTATCAGTCAGCGATGTTACCAATAAAACGATGATCATATATGAGGGTGACGGAACCGATGGTAGGATACTGACAACCATTACCGGTATTAATTTGCATACTGCTACTACAACAAATGATTGCATGTTTAGGACTTGAAATTTATTGAGTTGTTTAGGTGCAATACATTCTAAAAGAACAATTGCAAAAAATAATAATTATCAAAAAAACTGACATGAGAAAAATTAATAACAAACCTAAAATTGCAATAAAGGCTATAGGGATATTGGTCTTATGGATTTTCTCTATTTCATTTGGTTTTGCTCAAATAACAGAAAACTTTGAAACAGAAACTGGTGGTACTACCTTTTCTGAGAGTGGATATAATTTTAGCCTAACTGGTGGACTTTTTACTGTTCAGCAATTAGCTGATTATGGTGTGGGGTCAAGCGATTGGTTTATTGATACATATCCCAATCAGGATGAAAATGACATAGATCAGACCTATGGGTCCATTGTTAATTCAACTAATGATTTTTATGCACATAGCATATACGTTCGTGTTACGGGTATGGATGGAACAAAAATTGGTACTGTTTATATTTATGGAAAATTAGATTCTTCTACACAATTTACAAGTACAACATCTGTTGATGATAGTAATGATCATGATTGGATTTTTGTTGATTTAAGTTCTTATAATACAACGAAAATTGATGAGCTGGAGTTTAGAGGTTTAAATACCAGCGCAGCTTTTAATTTTGCAGGTTTTGCAATGGATAACTTTACATTTTCCATAGCGCCTTCTAACTCTGCCCCAACCGCAACGACCCCTAGTACCCCAAGCGTAACTGAAGATGATACAAATGTCGCATTGGCAAATGACATTCAAGTAGCAGATTCAGATGGTGATAATCAAACAGTCACTTTTACCATAACTGGAGGAACATTAACTACCGGAACATCAGGTATTACTTTTGGTGGAGGCGGGAATTGTTCATCAAGTTTTACAGTATCCGGTACGTTGGCGGCAATTAATACCGCTTTGGATGCAGCAACTTTTACTCCAACTCCTAACCTCTATGGAACAAATGCAGGTACTATTTCATTTAAATCAAATGATGGAACAACAGATTCAAATACTGCCTCTGTTACTTTTAGTATAACTGGTGTGAACGATGATCCAACCATAGCAAATTTACCAACAGATATTTCAGCCACAGAAGATGTAGCAAGCAACGTAGATTTATCTGCTACAACATTTAGTGATGTTGATGCAGGCTCTAGTAGCATTACATTAACAATAGCAGCAGGCCAAGGTACGCTTTCAGCATCATCGGGAGGTGGTGTTGCTATTGGTAATTCAGGTACAGGAACACTTAGCCTAAACGGAACAGTTGCCAATATTGATACTTATTTAAATACAGCCACAAACATAAAATATACAAGTGCTCTAAATGTAAACGGAAATGATGCAACAACCCTAACACTTACGGCAAATGACGGCGGAAATACAGGCACTGGTGGAGGTGGCAATGTTGTGCTGGGGACAATTAATGTTGATATAACTGCTGTAAATGATGCCCCAACTTTAACCAATTTTGCCAGTGTTGTTGAAAATACTACTCAAAATACGGAGATAGAAATTAGCCTTGCTGAATTAAAAGCGCAAGGAAATGAAGCGGATATTGACGGAACGGTTGAAGCTTTTATTGTAAAAGCATTAAGTACAGGGACATTAAATATTGGAGCAAATTCAGGTACAGCAACAGCATTTAATGCTTCAAGCAATAAAACCATTGATGCGACACATAATGCTTATTGGACTCCTGCTATTAATACTTATGGATCATTAAATGCTTTTACCACAACTGTTTTAGATAATAGTAATGCAGAAAGTACAATAGAAGTTCAAGCAAAAGTACAGGTTAATGATGTTACAAAACCACAGGTTAGTAACATGACCATAAGTGGCACTCCTCCAGTTAGATCCACTTCAATCACCTATGTGGTTACATTTAATGAATCGGTTGTGAATGTGAGTACCGATGACTTTTCTTTGATAGTAACTGGTTCTGCCAGTGCAACAATCGTTTCAGTAAGTTCATCTGTAGGAACAAGCATGAATGTAACGGTGAATAATATTAGTGGATCGGGTACTTTGAAACTTATTTTAGATGCTTCAACAAACATCGCTGATCCATCTGCAAATACACCACCTGCAGCCTATAGTTCGGGTGCTACACACATTGTTGATTTGGATAATCCTACATTATACTCATCAATTCCTAATGATGGGGCCAGTGGCGTTTCTGCTTCTTCTGATCTTACTTTAACCTTTAGCGAAAACATTGAATTTGGTGCAGGTAATATACAAATTATCGATTTGGATGATGCATCAAGTTCCGTCACCATTGATGCCACTTCTCCTGGAACCCAAGCTTCAATTTCAAACAATATTTTAACTTTGAATCCTTCTAGCGATTTGGAAGAAAGTACCAATTATGCCATTCAATTGGCAGCCACTTCCATTGATGACAGTAACGGAAATAGTTATGCTGGAATTTCAAATAATACAACACTAAATTTCAGAACTGCTGATCTTACTGCTCCATTGCTTATTTCGAACAGCCCTTTAGATGATGCAACAAATGTTAACTTAGGTGAAAATATTGTACTAAACTTTGATGACAATATGACTGCTGGAACTGGTTATGTTACCATTAGACGTTCCAGTGATAATACTGCATTTGAACAAATTCCAATTGGAGACTCTAAGATTAATATCTCATCAAATAAAGTGAGTATTAATCCTGCAAATAATTTTATAAAAGGAGAAACGTATTACTTAGAAATTGATTTGACAGCGCTTGATGATGACGAAGGCAATTCATATACTGGAATCAGCGGCAATTCAACACTTAATTTCACTGCGGTTGATGTGGTGATAAATGAAGTCGTGACTAATCCACAACAGGATTGGAGTACCAATGGTTTTAATGGAATAGTTGGTGCTGGAGCAATTAGCGATGGTGCAGATGAATGGATTGAATTATTAATTAATTCAAATGGTATTAATCTTTCAGGTTGGACTTTAGAACTTTTGGACGGAACCAATGTCATCGGAGATTTAACAAATACAGGTGCTTTTGACGTTATCGTTTTTTCAGGAACCGGTTCATTCAACAATACTAATTCTGGAGATTATTTGGTGCTTGGTAATGTGGATCTTTCTGGAGCCATGAATAATACAGGTTTAACCATTAATCTTAAAGATCCAAGTGGAGCTCTTGTCGATGCTGTTGTGATTGGCGGTGCTGTTGGCCAAGCTCCGTCTGGTAATGCTAGTAGTATTTATAATGAAACAATACAACGCTATACCAATGGTTTGGATACCGATGATGACAGTAATGATTTTACTTTGGGAATGGCAAGTATGGGTGCAGCCAATACTGGTTCAAGTGTTATACTTTCTGTATCTACTACCTCTATTGCAGAAGCTGCAGGTATTTCAACAATAACAGCTACGCTAAGTGCAGCCTCAAGTCAGGATGTAACCGTAACTCTTGCTGTGGATGGTTCAAGTACGGCTTCTTCTTCGGATTATACTTTATCTTCAAGTTCAATTATTATCGCTGCAGGAAGTACAACAGGTTCTGCTACAATAACAGCTACTCAGGATTCAAAAGATGAAAATAATGAAACAGTTATCGTAAATGTGTCTGGTGTTACAAATGGCACAGAGAATGGAATACAACAAAAAACAGTAACGATAACCGATGATGATAACATTCCGTCGATATCCTTTAATGCGACTTCTTCAAACGGATCTGAAACTACAAGTAGTGCAAATTTACAAGTTGACCTTTCTGCTGCAAGTGGCCGAACAGTGATCGTTAATTATACGGTAAGTGGAACAGCCAGCGGAAGTGGAACAGATTATACCTTGGCTAATGGCACCTTAACAATTGATGCTGGTGATGCGCATGATAATATTACCATTGCAAGCATTGTTAATGATCTCTTGGATGAGAATAATGAAACGGTAATTGTAACCTTATCGAACCCAACAAATGCAACACTTGGGACGAATACGGTTCACACCTATACGATCAATGATAATGATGCCACACCGACAATCGCTTTTAATGCGACTTCATCAAACGGTTCTGAATCTGTAAGCAGTACTAACTTACAAGTTGACCTTTCTGCAGTAAGTGGCCGAACAGTGAACGTTGATTATACCGTAAGCGGAACAGCCAGTGCAGGTGGAACGGACTATACTTTGGCTGATGGAACATTAAGCATTGCTGCTGGTAATGTTAATAACAATATTACGATTGCAAGCATTGTTAATGATTTGTTGGATGAGACGAATGAAACGGTAATTGTAACCTTATCGAATCCAGTCAATGCGAGTTTAGGTCCAAATACAGTTCATACTTATACCATCAACGATAATGATGCCTCACCAGTAATAACAACTTCTCAGAGCTTTACAATTGATGAAACCGCTTTGAATTCTGCTATTGTAGGAACAGTTTTAGCTACAGATGCTGATGCTGGAACTACCTTTAGTAACTGGACAATAATTGATGGAAATGCAGATGCAGTTTTTGCCATAAATTCTAGTAGTGGAGTAATCAGTATTTCTGATAATTCTAATTTAGATTTTGAATCAACAAATAGCTATGTTTTATCCTTGAGCGTTAGTGATGGTTCAAATACTTCGGCAATTGAAACCATTACCATAAATATCACCGATGTTGATGAAGCTCCAATATTAACAACTCAATCTGCAACTAGCATTTCATCTAATACAGCTATATTAAATGGCACTGTTAATCCAAATTCAGACAGTACCGCTGTTACTTTTGAATATGGTTTAACTGTAGCTTACGGTGCTACTGTTACAGCAGATCAAAGTCCAATTAATGGAAATATTAATACAGCTGTAAATAAATTGATTAATGGCTTAACAACAAACACAACTTACCATTATCGGGTTGTAGGAGTTAATTCATCTGGAACCACCGTAGGTTCAGATATGACTTTCACAACCGTCAATTGTATCATGCCAACATCGGCAGGTAGCATTGGGAATGCACAACAAAGTTGTATGGCTTTTGATCCGTTGATAATTACAAGCCTTAGTCTTCCTTCCGGAAATACCGGAACGTTGGAATATAAATGGCAAAAGTCAACAACAAACAGTACAACTGGCTTTACTGATATTCCTGCCAGCAATACTGCTACCTATGACCCCACGAATATAACCCAAAGTACCTGGTTTAAGCGATTGGTGCGCGTTAATTGTAAAAGTGATTGGTCCGGAGCTCTTGAGTCAAATGTAATTGAGATGACTATTTACTTACCATTCATTGCAGGCAATATCACCTCTCAGCAAACTTTGTGCTATAATTCGACTCCAGGTAAATTAACAGGAACTGCTCCCAGCGGAGGTTTGGAACCTTATACTTATCAATGGCAACAATCCTCAGATGGAATTACTTTTGTTGATATTGCGGGTGCAACAACGCTTAATTATCAACCCCCTGCTTTAACTTCTTCTACCTTTTATCAATTATTACAAACTTCAGGTTGTGGAACCGTATCAACAAATATTGTAAAAATAACGATACATGATGAGTTTGTAGCTGGTTCTATTGGTTCATCCCAAATCATGTATTACCGACAATTACCTGAAGCGTTCATAGGAGTTGCTCCAACAGGAGGTGTAGCACCCTATACTTATCAATGGCAACAATCCTCAGATGGAGTAAACTTTACAGATATTTATGGAGGAAAGGATTTGGATTATCAGGCAGGGAGATTGTCACACACAACTTATTTCAGGCTCAAACAGAATTCATCTAATGGCTGTGGAACAGAATTTACAAATATCATTATTGTGGTTGTTTTTCCTGAATTTATGGTAGGGACAATCGAAACTAGTCAGGAAATTGCTTATGGTTCTGTTCCTGAAAATCTATCAGGCACAAAACCAAGCGGTGGCAGATATCCATATACTTATCAATGGCAGCAATCCTCGGATGGTGTTACCTTTAGCGATATTCCAGGTGAAACCAGTCTGGATTATCAAGCACCAGCTCTTACTGAAACAACCTATTATCAATTAATTCAATCTTCGGCCTACGATTATGCAAGTAAGCCTACCAACACAGTATGCATTACTGTTTTTCCTGAATTTATTGTTGGAAGTATTGCTGAAGATCAAATGGTTTGTTTTAATTCTGCACCTGAGCCAATTATAGGAACATCGCCAACCGGTGGAGATTTGCCTTACACTTATCAATGGCAAAGTTCGGTGGATGGTATTACTTATACAGACGTTGCAGGCGCAACTGCCCTAAATTATCAACCTGAAGCTTTAGCTGCTCAGACTTATTTCAGACAAGTTCAAACTTCATCAAGTAATTGCGGAAGCTATACTACCAATGCTGTTGTTATAAGCATCCAGCAACAGCCTGTGGTTGATATCGTAATGGATGAAGATAAAATATGTCCAAATGTAAATTATCAACTTGAGGCAAGTGCTCAAAATTATGAGTCAGTTACATGGCTTAGTTCTGGAGACGGTATCTTTGATCATGTAAATATCTTAAATCCGGTTTATACACCCGGTAATAATGATATTGCAAATGGGAAAGTTATTTTGACAATTCAGGCTCAGGCTCTTTCACCTTGCGAAATGCAGGTTTTGGACCAAATAAGCTTATCTTTTTACCATACACCCATTACTGATGCCGGCAGTGATTTAACAATCACTCGAAATTCTCAAGTCCAACTTGAAGCCAAAGTGATTGGTTCAGGAAATTATCATTATTTATGGATGCCTGAAAACCTGCTTTCAAATTCATCAATTCTAAATCCAATCACTGATTCAATTTCTGAAACGACTACATTTTTATTTAAAGTGACTGACACAGAAACAGGTTGTATTATCGAAGATGAGTTGGTTTTAACTGTTGAACCAGATACTGTTACTTACTTGGTAAGTGGTAAAATACAATCCATCAGTTTAAAAAATTCATTACCTTCAACTCAAATATACTTTACGGGTATTGATCAAACTGTAACCACCAACAACCAAGGTGAATATTCAATGCAGGTACCATCTGGATATTGCGGTTGGGCCATTCCATCACGAGCTGGCTATATTTTTGAACCAGACAGCATTGCATTTAATTATGTGGGTGAAAATATAGTAGAACAAAATTATGGCGGAGAGTTATTTATGAGGGCTATTGCTACTCCTGATTCTATCATTCCTGGTCAGGATGTGCAACTTTCAATTGAATTAATAAACATAGATGATCAGTTAGTTATGTGTAGCTGGCAGAATGAAAACGGAGAGTTTTGTACTGATAAAAGTACTTATGTTCAACCTACACAAACCACTTTGTATACTGTTTATGTTCAAGATGATTATGAAAGAAGCTTTGATACTGTGAGGGTTTATGTATCAGAAATGACTGCAATAGAAAACCTAAAGGATAATAATCAGATAAAAGTTTATCCAAATCCAAGTAAAGATATTTTCTATATTGAAATAGATGAATTGGATGCAAAACTCATCAGTGTGGTAAATACAAATGGAAACTTAGTGAAGCAGTTTAAATTCCCTAAATTAAATGATAAAGTAGAAATCAATCTCGGACATTTAATTGATGGAAACTATTACATTTTGATCACCAACTCAAAAGGTGAAGTTATTGCTACTGAGAAAATTGTTAAAATTTAATAGAAAAGTCCGGTATTGAAAAAATACCGGACTTTTATTTCAAGTTTTATTTCTTTAAAATTTTATGAGTTTTGTTTTAAGTTAACAACTATCCTATTTTACATATTTTTTTCAAACCTTCCGGATCCAATACTTTAAACCTTTTACCATCAATTTTAATGAGGTTCTCAGACTGGAAATCTTTTAACAAACGAATAACGCTCTCGGTAGAAAGTCCTGCCAATTCCGCCAACTCTTTTCGGGTTAATAATAATTCGAAATCATTTGTCTTGAATACTGAACCGGCGAGGCAAAGCAGAAGGTCGGCAAGTTTTCCATAAGATTGTCGATGCATCATGCAGAAAAACCGATTGTTAATTTGTGCAGCATTTTCGCCCATAAACTGAATGATACGAGAAGCGAATAATCCGTTTTCGCGAATCAATTTTTTAAATACATTGATATCAATCATTCGTACAATCGAATTTTGATAAGATGCCGCTGTATAATTAAAGGTTTCATCATCATCTCTTAAAGAAGTCAAACCAACGAGATTTCCAGGTCCAATGATTTTAAGAATCAGCTTTTCATCATTGTCTTCAAGATAAACTTTAACCAAACCTTCACATAAAAATATGACATGGGTTGCAAAAGCTCCTTGTTTGGCAATAATCTCACCTTTATTAAACTTAATCTCAACTTGTTTTTCATTCAGCAATTGAAGTTGCTCATCCGTTAATAAGTCGAAACATTTACAATGACTTTTTGCCACTGTACACGTAGAATTCATGTCGATCGTGTTCATAATTATCTCTCTATCCGATTCTTAAATTTAAAAACATTGCAATATCTCAAATTCCTTGTTATAAATTACACTTCAAAATATGTTGTAAATCATACTCAAACCATATTTAGGTCACCATTTTACCATATTCTCGCATTAAAAGTACTGTTAATTTAGTAACAATAAATCTAAAATCAAAATTATTAACTACAAAAAACAAAAATGCGAAACTACCTAATAAGCATAGTTGGAATTCTGGTACCCATTCTGATTTTAATTTTTCTACAATCTTTTGGAAAAAAACACCTAGTTATAGATCCGATGGCAAGCCAACCAATTATTGAGTCGAAAATGAAAATTGTTGATCACTCAAGTTTTGAGGCATTACAAAAAGATTTTGAAACCGGGCCTGAACTAACTGCAGCCTGTTTAAGTTGCCACAATCAGAGACAACATGAAATCATGCAAACAGCCCATTGGAAATGGGAAAGAGAAGAATATATCCAAGGAAAAGGAGTGGTTCCTTTGGGTAAAAAAAACATATTGAATAATTTTTGTATTGGAGTTTCCGGTAGTGAGGAAAGCTGCACAAGATGTCATATTGGATATGGTTATGAAGATAAAAACTTTGATTTTTCAGAGGCTACAAATATTGATTGCCTGGTTTGCCATGATAATACTGGCACTTATAAAAAGGAAAAAGGGGGAGCAGGGCATCCAGATCCATCTGTAAATCTAAGCTACGTTGCAAAAAATGTTGGAACCCCAACAAGAGCTAATTGTGGAGTTTGCCACTTTTGGGGCGGTGGAGGAAATAATGTGAAGCATGGTGATCTGGAAAAAGCCATGCTGGATTGTAGTCGTGATGTAGATGTTCATATGGGAACTGATGGAATGAATATGTCATGTGTTGAATGTCATGTCACAGAAAATCATCAAATTACCGGAAAACTTTATGCTTTATCCTCAGAAAATAAAGATCGGGTAACTTGCGAGCAATGTCATGGTGAGGCACCTCATAAAGATCAAATTCTTGATGATCACATCATCAGAATTGCTTGTCAAACCTGCCACATTCCTACTTATGCAAAAGCAAACAGTACCAAAATGATTTGGGATTGGTCAACTGCAGGGATTTTGGATGAGCACGGAGAAGCCATTCATGAATATGATCAGGATTTTAACCATAAGTATATGTCGATAAAAGGAACCTTTGTTTGGGATGATCATGTTATACCTGAATACCAATGGTTTAATGGCTTAGCAGGCCATCAACTCATAACCGACAAAATTGACACCATTCCTGTTCAAATGAATACGCTCATGGGATGTTATGCTGATAAGGGTGATTGCCAGGAATCTGTATCTCCATCAAAAATTTGGCCTGTGAAAGTACATCGTGGCCGTCAAATTTATGATCCTGTAAACATGACGCTGATCCAGCCAAAGCTACATTCAGCAGAAAAAGGAAATGGTGCTTATTGGAAAGATTTTGACTGGGGAGTAGCTTCACAAGTTGGGATGGATTATTTAGATCTACCTTATAGTGGAGAATATGATTTTGTTGAAACAGAAATGTATTGGCCACTCAATCATCAGGTAGCACCCATAGGGCAATCGCTTAAATGTGTTGATTGTCATACCAGAGAAGGAGGACGACTTGATAATTTGAATGATTTTTATTTACCTGCCCGTGATGTAAATTCATATTTAGAAACAGGAGGTTTATTATTCATTTTTCTTTCATTAGGAGGAAGCATTGGCCATGCACTGTGCCGAAAATTCTTAAAACGCAATTGCTAATAAAAACAGGCAAGTTATTCTTGTCAATTATTGATTAATCGATAAAACTAAATTAGATGAAGAAAGTATATTTATATAAAGGATTTGAAAGATTCTGGCACTGGTCACAATCAATACTCATAATTTTACTCATGATTACAGGATTCGAGATTCATGGTTCATTTCAATTGTTCGGATATCGAGATGCCATCGTGATACATAATACCATGGCGTGGTCATTTATGATCCTTATGGTTTTTGCCATATTCTGGCATATTACAACAGGGGAGTGGGTTCAATATGTTCCTACCATCAATAATTTAAAAGCACAAGTTGAATATTATTTAGGTGGAATTTTTAGAAATAGTCCGCATCCAACAGGTAAGAGACTTTTAAGCAAATTAAACCCTTTACAACGAATCACCTATTTTGGATTAAAAGTTATTTTAATTCCATTATCGGTTTTAAGTGGCTTGTTCTATATGTTTTTTCATTATCCGGTAGCAGGTATAGAAGTTGCAAGTTTAGAAACCATCGCATTGTTGCATGTTGCAGGTGCTTATTTATTGGTGGGTTTTTTGATAATTCATTTATACCTTATTACTACAGGTCATACTGTTTTTTCTAACCTTAAGGCAATGATAACAGGTTGGGAAGAGCTGGAAGACGCTGAAGTAAATGATGTTTTAGAAGATGTTATTAACAGTGCTGAGAAGATCATTAGAACTCAGCCAAAAAATAAAAAACAAGAAAATAAAGAAAATATAAAAGGAATGGTTGAGGAATTGATTCTTCAAAATGGTAACCACAAAAAGAATTAGAATAATAAATTTAAAGATCACATAAAATGAAAAAGATATTAAATAATTTTTGCTTAATAATAATTGGATTAGTAGTGTTTTCATCCTGTTCAAAGTCTACCAACTATGAATCGGCCGATGCAATGATTGATGATTTAAAAGTTGATTTAAAATCATTAACCGTTGACGATTTAAAATTAAAAATGGATGATTTAGACGCATACATCTTTTTAATTGATGTAAGAGAGGCCGCTGAGCACAATTTTGGATACATCCCTGGTTCTATAAATATTCCAACTGGATTGGTCATCTTTAATACAGGAAATGATGCATTTTGGGATAGTGAAATGATGTACAAGCCAGAGCTTACAGATGAAATCATCGTTTACTGTAAGAAAGGCAAAAGATCTGTTTTAGCCGCCAATTTATTGGCACAAATTGGTTACAAAAATGTAACTTATGTGGAAGGAGGATGGAAAGCATGGGAACTTCAATACCCACTACTATATGATAAAAATTTAGATGCTGCAGCTCATCCTGAAGTTGCTGATGAAGGTGGTTGCTAAATTTCACATATTCAAATAAATATTTTAAATTGAGAATCTTAATATTAACTTAATTATAGAGACATGAAAAATATATTAATAAAATTTGGGTTAATACTGACCTTGTTGCTATTCGTAGACTATGTTATCATTGCAATTTTAGGCTGCACTTCATGTTTATTGGGTGCAGGCGATCAATATTTTTGTGAGACCTATTGTTGGATTGTTCGATCAATAATAGCCTTGAGTTTGATCGTTTATCTCGGGTATTTTATGTATGAAGTTTATATGTACCGTAAACTTGGAAATCATCCGGAATAAACAAATGTGTGTGTATTTGATACAGTAACTCATCACTCATAGGATGGGTTACTGTACATCTTATTTTTAATAGAATTATTGTCATTATTTTATGAACTGATATTCATAAGGTAATAAATCAGCTACACGTTTTTCAGAAATATCCCCAGACCATTGTAGTGAATCAGGGTCAAAATAACCATCCTCATCAATCTTAGTACAACCTCCAATTTGTGTTAAATATGAAGTTTCGGTATAATGACTGTCACCATAATAAATAATAATACCTTGCCTGAAACAAATTGTTTTTTCACCAGTTGGCAGATTAACCATGACATCTTCTACCTTAACTTTTTTATAATTATTATAAAATAAATTAAAGTCCTGTTTCTTCAAATCATTATTCCAAATGGCTCTAATTAAATGAAGCCTTGAACCCAGATAAGTATCGCGCCTGTTTCTCTGAATAATTTTATCAGTGAATCGTTGATTTTCTGTTAAACTTGTGAAATAATAATTTCCTGAATATTTTATGCTACGATGAGATCCTATAAAATCTTGTAAATCATAAATAATCCGGTAACCTAATGAAAAGTTATCAATTATTAAAGGTTCACTAGCAGTGGCGTGTAAAGTTTTAGCTTTTTTATCATAATACAAATCGAGTACCTCGGCATTAACGATTTCTGAGTTTTCTGCGTTTCCTGACAAGCCTAAGAAATAGGACTCAAACATTCTCAACTTTCTTTTTATAGGTAAATTATCGGCACGAATAACAACATCATCAAGCATATAAACATTAGGAGAAAGTTTCAGTAAAAGCTCATATTCTGAATTATAACCAATGTATTTTTGGGTTTCATACCCAATGGCACTTGCAATGATTGGCTTAGAAGATAGCTTTTCGATTTTTAGTGTAAAATAACCAAGTTCGTCTGTGGTGGTACCCATTAAAGTTCCTTCAATAAAAACGTGAGAGAAGGGTATGGGTTCTTCGCTTTTTGCTTCGACAACTTTGCCCTTAATTTCAATATACTGCTTTACATTTTTCTGTGCATCAAGGCTTAATGGATGAAGGATTATAAATAATCCAAAAATTAAATATAATTTGTTCATGATTAAATCGCTTGGTTCTTAAAACGTATCTAATCTAATCAAATATTTAATACCAATTAAAAAAACATAAATGAGAAATTTATTTTAGTATCATTCTCGCCTTATCATTTTGCTAAAAAGGCTACAGAAACAATTCCAGGGCCTGTATTTGCACCTAACACAGGTGAAGCTTCTCTGATAAATTCAGGTTTTTTATTAAAAAGGGTGGTTAATTCTTTGGCATACCAGTTTGCTGATTTTATGCTATCTGCGTGCGTAATGGCATAGCCCCATAATTCATGGTTCTCTGCAAATTTTCTGGCATGTGAAAGTAGGTTTTTCTGACTCCCCTTATCTGTAAAAGATTTTTCGAGTAATTCGGATTTACCTTCAGAATTAACGGTAATGATAGGTTTTAAGTTTAATAATTTACCAATAAATCCCTTTAAAGGATTTACCCTTCCACTTCTGGCAATATATTTAAGTGACTTGACACTCACAAAGACTTTTGATTTTTCAACCCAGGTTTTGGTTTCCTCAACCAATTGTTCATGAGTATACTTTCCCGATTCGACTGCCTGAGCAAGGCGCAACACCATAAGTCCTAAACTGGCTGTTAGCCGCTTTGAATCAATAACTGAAATTTCTTTTTTCAATTGTAAGCCGATTGTTTTTGCAGCTTTTTTACTGTTAGAAAAAGTTCCACTCATGGCATCACTCAAATGCAGGCCAATGATCGAATCATAATGCGTACTTAAATAGGAATACTTATTTGAAAACAGCTCAAAAGTGGGTTGCGCTGTGGTAGGGTTTTCCTTAAGCTGTGGAAATAATTTATAAAATTTTTCGGCTTTCAAAGTCGTTCGATCCAAATAATAACTATCCCCAATATGAATGGTTAAAGGAATCATATGAATCTGATGCTTTTCAAGTAATTCATCAGGCAGATCACAAGTCGAATCCGTAACAATGGCTATGGGAGCTACTCGATCAGAAGCAACTTTATTTTGCATAACCATATCATCTACTTTCTGATAGGTGATTTCACCATACTTATTTAATTCTTCAAATAAATTTGCTGGATCATCTGTATGAATATGTATTCTAAGTTTATTTGGAGAACCAGCAACAACCAATGAATCACCCAAAGATTCTATGTTTTCACTGATATCTTTCTTAAGCATACTTTCACCAGCCAACATCGCTTCAGTACAATACCTATAGTTTATTTCATCATGTGAAATTTGCTCAGCTTCAGTTGATTGAACTTTTATAACATTTCTGGCTGGTAGTATTTTTTTAACTTCCCCATGTTTAAAAAAGTCAATCATTCCTTCAAGAAATACAACAAAACCTTTGGCACCTGAATCAACGACCTTTGCCTTTTTCAATACCTCAAGCTTTTCAGTAGTTCCTTTTAATGATGATTTTGCAGATTCGATTGAGTCGGTAATTAAATTTTTAAAATCATCGCATTTGTCCTTAACTCTATCAATATGCTCAGCCCATTCCCTCATCACGGTAATCATGGTACCCTCAACAGGATTCGAAATAGCGTCGTAAGCATATTTCACTGATTCTCCCATTATTCTGGAAAATGAGTTGACATTGATGGTTTGGTCGGCTTTTATTTCATTGCTAAAACCATACAAAAATTGAGCGAAAATAATCCCCGAATTACCCCGTGCTCCAACGAGAGCAGCATTGGCAATCGCATCAGCAGTTTGCTTTAAATCACCAGTTGGAATTGAGGTGTCAATAATGGCTCTCATGGTTGAAGCCAAATTTGTACCTGTATCGGCATCTGCTACCGGAAAAACATTTATTTTATTTAAATGCTTCTGATTATCAAAAATTCTTTGAGCTCCGGCCAGAAAACTATAATAGAGCTGTTTTCCGTCAAGTTCCTTACTATTTGCGATATATGTTGACAAAATTAATTTTTTTGTTCATAAAAAATTCTTGGCAAAGATAAGGATTCTATTTTAGAATCGATCATTTGGCCTTATATTCAAGGCGCTGTTTAACTGACATATACATATTCATGTATATGTTTTACTATCTGATTAAGTGGATGTTATACTTATGAACCTAAAAAAACATCATTTACACGTAACAAGCTCATTTTAAATACGTAAAAATTATCATTGTTTAATTTGTTAAATTTTTTCTGTGCATAAAAATTACATTTCATTTTAAATAGTCAGCAGAATAATTTAATATATTTGCATATAATATTTATATAGATATTGTCTCTTACTCCTTAAACTACTTTAATAGCTGATTTACAGGAGTATAATTCAGATCACTAAATCAAATATTCGAATTATGAAAAAGATATTATTTGTCATTAGCATGTTCATTTTTTCTTCTATCATTGTAAATGCTCAGGAGAAAAAGGCAGATAACCCTAACGCACCTCAAATTAAGTTTGAGAAATTAATACATGATTATGGTTTCATTTTAAGAAACGGGGATGGAAAATCAAAATTCAAATTTACCAATACGGGTAAAGAACCACTGATTTTATCCCGACCCCGATCTTCTTGTGGATGTACTGTTCCAACATGGCCCAAAAAGCCCATTTTACCTGGAAAATCTGATGTAATTGAAATTACCTATGCCACTGGAAGAGTAGGAGCATTCATGAAAACAGTAACCATCATGTCGAATGCTAAAAATCCAATAGTTGTATTAAAAGTAAAAGGTGAAGTTGTAAATAAACTTGCAACCGGAACGCCAACAAAAAATAGTGGCTCCGCACCAACTAGTAAATAAACCTAATTAAAAACAAAAATTCCGCTCTTTCGAGAGGAGTTAAACCGCAGACTAAAATGCCAAAAATTTCATTAAAGGGTCAGGCCATGCCTGAATCGCCAATTCGTAAATTGGTACCATTTGCTGAAGAAGCAAAAAGCAGAGGAGTAAAAGTTCACCATTTAAATATAGGTCAACCCGATATTAAAACACCAGAAGTTGCATTAGATGCCGTCAGAAATTTTGATCAGAAAGTTGTTGCCTACAGCCATTCTGCAGGAATTTTATCTTATCGCAAAAAGTTAGTTACTTATTACGAGAAGAATGACATCCACATTGAAGCAAACGATATTATTATTGCCGCCGGAGCCTCTGAAGCCATACTTTTTGCAATGCAAACCTGTTTGGATCCAGGTGATGAAATCATCATTCCCGAGCCATTCTATGCAAATTATAATGGATTTGCAACCAATGCCGGAGTTACTGTAAAACCTATTTATTCAAGTATTGAAAGTGGTTTTGCATTACCAGAAATGGCTGACTTTGAAAAAGCCATTACTCCAAAAACTAAAGCCTTGATGATTTGTAATCCAAACAATCCAACGGGTTATTTATATTCAAAAGAAGAATTAGAAGTATTGCAGGAACTGGTTAAAAAATATGATTTGTACCTAATTGCTGATGAAGTATATCGTGAATTTGTTTATGATGGACATCAACATTATTCTGCCATGCATTTGCACGAAATTGAAAACAATGTAATTCTGATCGATTCGGTTTCGAAAAGATACAGTGCTTGTGGGGTAAGAATTGGATGTATGATTTCTAAGAATAAAGAAGTAATGCGAACAGCCTTAAAATTTGCGCAAGCCAGATTAAGTCCTCCAACTTTTGGTCAGGTTGCTGCCGAAGCGGCCATAGAAACTCCGGATTCATATTTTACAGAAGTATCAGCAGAATATATTGCACGCCGAAATGTTGTTTATGAAGGGATGAACAAAATTGAAGGCGTATTTTGCCCAAATCCAATTGGTGCATTTTACGTAGTCGCTAAATTGCCTATCGATAATTGCGATAAATTTTGCAGATGGTTACTCGAAGATTTTAATTACAATAATGAAACTGTAATGCTGGCACCTGCCTCAGGTTTTTATTCAACAGAAGGAAGAGGACTTGATGAAGTTCGTATCAGTTATGTTTTAAATTGTGATGATTTAAGAAGTTCGGTTAAATGCCTGGAAGAAGCATTAAAAGTGTATCCGGGTAGAACGGTATAAATTCAAATAAAACTTATTCAAAATCAGGGTAAAGTAAATATTTTGCCCTGATTTTTTTATATCTTTCCAAATCAGTTTTCCAACTCTTTCTAATTTTCGATTCTTTCATTCCTGATTTTATTTGTGATCTAAGTAAATCTTGTCCAACCAATTTTTCAAAATAAGCCTTAAAAAAATCTGTTTCGCTTCCAAGACTATTGTAAAAGTTTTGAATCCATTTAATTTCAATTTTACCATCAGCCAACAGTCTGCCAATTTCAATATTTCTTAAGTCGATTCCATAACACTTTTGATCTTGCAAAGGTGGATATTTGCTCACGCCAGGTATGCTCTTGGGAGTGAAAGAAAAATTCTTATTAGGGTATTTTGGATGACCAATTACCTGAAAAGGGAAATCGGTTCCACGACCAATACTTGCAACAGTACCTTCAAATAGGGCAATAGAAGGATAAAGAATAACTGATAAGAAATTGGGTAAGTTTGGAGAAGGTTTGACAGGTAATTCCATGGTTTGTAAATGCTTATAATCTTTAACCGGGATAACTTTCAAATCAGATTTCACTTTATTAGCCAACCATTTTTCACCATTAATCATTAAGGCAAATTCGCCTGGGGTCATCCCATGAACGATCGGAACAGGATGCATACCAACAAAAGATTTATGTTCCTTTTTCATGATTGGGCCATCCACATAAAACCCATTGGGATTGGGGCGATCAAATATGATTACAGAAACTTTATTCTCAGCACAAGCCTCCATCACATAGGTCATGGTTGACAAATAAGTATAAAAGCGAACCCCTACATCCTGGATGTCAAAAATTACAACATCAATTTCTTTCAAGTCATCGGCAGTAGGCTTTTTATGATTTCCATAAAGAGAAATAATTGGTAAGCCGGTTTTTACATCCTTTTGGTTTTCAATGAGGGCTCCATCCGATTTATTACCTCTAAAACCATGTTCAGGACTGAAAACCTTGATAATATTCAAACCCTCATTAATCAATAAATCAACTGTATGGATGTTCCCAACAATAGACGTATGATTTGCAACCACTGCAATTCTCTTATCTTTCAGTAAAGGCTTATAAATATCAGTTTGAGCAGCTCCAACCACTAAATCATTGTATGATACAATTTCAACTTTATGATCATTTTCTGACGCAAAACAACTGCTAAAAAGACAAATTAAAATAAGGAGTTTAGGAATTGATTTCATTTTCTATCTTTGTAAAAAAACAATGTGAATACAGCTTTATTTATAGCGAAAAGAATTAGTTCTTCCCGAAAAAATAGCTTTTCTCGTCCAATCATTCGAATTGCAATTGCCGGCGTAAGTCTTGGCATTGCTGTAATGATTATTTCTGTGGCCATTGTTACCGGTTTCCAAACACAAATCAGAGATAAAGTTATTGGTTTTGGCTCGCATATACAAATCAATAAATACGATTTTAATTCCTCTTACGAAGCTGATCCCATCGATAAAAACCAACATTTTTATCCAACAATAGATCGCCTAGATGGGATCAATCACATCCAAGTTTATGCTTATAAAGCCGGCATCATTAAAACAGAAGATCAAATTGAAGCTGTGGTACTAAAAGGAGTTGGAACGGATTTTGACTTTGGTTTTTTTGAAAAAAATTTAATTGAGGGAAAAGCTTTAAAACTTTCTGCAACGGCCAGATCAACAGATGTTATCATTTCAAATGTGATGGCTTCAAAGCTTAAATTAAAAGTTGGAGATCCTTTACGAATGTATTTTCTTGCATCAGATCAACAAGGAGCAAGAGGACGAAGATTTAATATATCAGGGATTTACGAAACCGGATTGCTCGAATTTGATGAATTGTTTGTGATTGGTGATATTAAGCAAATTCAACGATTAAATCACTGGACGCCAGATCAAGTTGCCGGTTTTGAATTGCTCATTGATAACTTTGATGATATTGATTTAATGACTGAATATGTGTACAATGTTATTGGTTATGATTTAAACGCAAGCAGTATCAAACAGGTTTATCCGCATATCTTCGATTGGCTTAATTTAATGGACATGAATGTCATCATTATTCTGGCTTTAATGATTTTGGTTTCAGGTATCACCATGATTTCTATTTTACTCATTATTATTTTAGAACGCACCCAAATGATTGGCGTTTTAAAATCGTTTGGTGCAAAAAACCTTTTAATCCGAAAATTATTTATTTACAATTCAATTTATATCATTGGGCAAGGAATGATCTGGGGAAATATTATTGCACTCACTTTTTGCTTTGTACAGCAAAAATTTGGGATCATCCCACTCGATCAGGAATCTTATTATGTTTCAATGGTTCCAATCAACATCGATGTTTTGGCGATATTAACAGTAAATATTCTCACCTTTTTGGTGTGTAGTTTAATTCTGATTATTCCGTCAGTAATTATAGGAAAAATTTCACCTTTAAAGGCAATCAGGTTTAATTAAGCTTTTTTTAAACTATCGCTTGTGCAAGCCGCACTCTTTGGTGTCAGGGTTTTCCCACCACCATCTTCCTGCACGGGTATCTTCACCTTTTTCAATGGCTCGGGTACATGGCTGGCAACCAATGCTTAAAAAACCTTGATCGTGTAATGAATTATAGGGAATATTATTTTTCTTAACAAAATCCCAGGTTTGTTCTTCGGTCCATTCAATCAGAGGATTTATTTTTATCAATCCGTTAAGCGAATCCCATTCTACAATTTTCATATCCGATCGGGTAGGGGATTGTTCTCTTCTCAATCCGGAGATCCAAACATCGGTGTTTTTTAAAGCTCTTTTAAGCGGGTTGATTTTTCGAATGCCACAACATAGTTTTCTGTTTTCTATATTCTCATAAAACAGATTAACTCCTTTATCTCCAACCATTTTCTCCACTTCTGATGCATCCGGAAAATAAACTTCAACAGGAATTTTAAATCTATTTCTACTCTTATCAATCAGTTCGTAAGTTTCGGGAAATAGTCGTCCTGTATCCAGTGTAAAAACCCTTGTATTTGATTTTAATTTAGAGAGGTAATACAAAATTACCTGATCTTCAACACCAAAACTTGAAGCAAAAGCAATACTACCTTGATATTTTTCAATGAAGAACGCTATTATTTGCTCTGCAGTGTAATCTTCTAGTTTATGGTTTAAATCATTTATTTGTTCTAAGTTCATTATTCTGCTCATTTATAAGAGGCAAATATATAATTAAATCGTAAATTTGTTTAAAGCTATTTTCAACAAATGAGAATTCATTTTATTGCGATTGGTGGTGCTGCCATGCATAACCTAGCCATCTCACTTCACATCAAGGGAGAAACAGTAACAGGCTCGGATGATGAAATCTTCGAGCCTTCTCGAGGTCGATTAAAAAAATATGGTTTACTACCCAAAAAAATGGGTTGGGACCCTAAACGCATTCACCATGAGATGAATGCCATCATCCTCGGGATGCATGCCCGGAAGGATAATCCTGAATTATTAAAAGCCAAAGAATTAGGATTAAAAATCTATTCTTATCCTGAATATTTATATGAACATGCCAAAAATAAAACCAGAATTGTAATTGGTGGAAGTCATGGAAAAACAAGCATTACGGCCATGGTTTTGCATGTTTTAAAATATGCAGGAATTGAAACCGATTATATGGTTGGAGCCCAACTCGAAGGTTTTGAGGTAATGGTTAGTTTATCAGATACGGCAAAATATATGGTTTTTGAGGGAGATGAATATTTAACTTCGCCCATAGATTTAAGACCAAAGTTTCATTTATACAAGCCGAATATCGCTTTGTTGAGCGGAATTGCCTGGGATCACATCAATGTTTTTCCAACCTTTGAAAATTATGTAGATCAATTTAGAATTTTTATTCATTCCATTGAAAAAGAAGGTTGTTTAATTTATTGTGCGCAGGATGAAGTTTTAAAAGATTTGGTTGAAGAAGAAACTAGATCAATCCGTCTTCAATCTTATAATTTGCCTTATCACAAAATTAAAGAAGGAAAAACTATTTTAAGTCCTTCAATTGGAGATGTTACACTTAAAATATTTGGTGAACATAATTTAATGAACTTAAATGGCGCCCGATATATTTGCCAAGAAATGGGTGTCACAAATGAAGTATTTTACGAAGCCATCAAAAACTTTAAAGGGGCTTCAAATCGATTGGAACTAATTGCCGAAGATCGATATACCCGTTTATATAAGGATTTTGCACATTCTCCATCCAAGCTAAAGGCAACCATAAAAGCAGTTAAAAATCAATATCCAGATTTAGAATTGGTAGCCTGTATGGAACTTCATACTTTTAGCAGTTTAAACAAAGCTTTTTTAAAAGAATATAAAGGATGTATGAATGAAGCAGATATAGCTTTTGTTTATTTTAATCCTGAAACTTTAAAACATAAAAAGCTTCCTCCTTTAAACAGCGATGAAATTCGTAATGCTTTTAATCATCCGAATTTAAATGTGTATTCAGATTCAGATGTATTGATTAGTTACCTCCTTAATCATAATTGGAAGCATAAAAATTTACTACTGATGTCTTCTGGTAATTTTGATGGATTGGATTATAAATCGTTTGCACTAAATATTCTGCAAGAAAAATAACAGAATCTAAATATATTGAAAATAAAAAGGGAAGCATTTGCTTCCCTTTTTTATGAATTATATGATTTAAATCTTTTATCCGTTCATCGAGATTAAAAATTCTTCATTACTTTGAGTAAATTTCATTCGATCTCTTAAAAATTCCATGGCTTCTAATGGAGTCATGTCGGCCAAATGATTTCTTAAAATCCAGATTCTTTGCAATGATTCTTTATCAAGTAGTAAATCTTCACGACGCGTACTTGAAGCAACAATATCAATTGCAGGATAAACACGTTTGTTTGATAATTTTCTATCGAGTTGTAATTCCATATTACCGGTTCCTTTAAACTCTTCAAAAATTACTTCATCCATTTTCGAACCTGTTTCAGTTAAGGCAGTGGCAATAATTGATAAAGAACCTCCATTTTCAATTTTACGTGCAGCACCAAAGAAACGCTTAGGTTTTTGTAGTGCATTGGCTTCAACACCACCCGAAAGTACTTTTCCGGAGGCAGGAGAAACGGTATTATAAGCTCTGGCCAAACGGGTAATCGAATCCAGAAGAATCACTACATCATGACCACATTCAACCATTCGCTTCGCTTTTTCTAACACAATATTGGCAATCTTTACATGACGTTCAGCGGGTTCATCAAAAGTGGATGAAATCACTTCGGCATTTACGCTTCTGGCCATATCGGTAACCTCTTCAGGTCGCTCATCAATTAAAAGAATAATTAAATATGATTCAGGATGATTGGCAGCAATTGCATTGGCAACCTCTTTTAATAAAACCGTTTTACCTGTTTTAGGTTGCGCTACAATTAAACCTCTTTGTCCTTTTCCAATAGGAGTAAACATGTCAATAATCCTTGTCGACATGGTTTCACCTTTATGTCCAATCAAGTTAAATTTTTCCTCAGGAAACAATGGAGTCAAATAATCGAAAGGAATACGATCACGTACTTCTTCCGGTTTCCGGCCATTAATTAATTCAACCTTAATAAGAGGAAAATATTTCTCGCTTTCCTTTGGAGGACGAATGGTACCTTGAACAGTATCACCGGTTTTCAATCCAAATAATTTTATTTGAGATTGAGAAACATAAATATCATCAGGAGAGTTTAGGTAATTATAATCAGAAGATCTTAAAAACCCATAACCATCTTGCATAATTTCTAAAACACCTTCACTTAAAACAACTCCTTCAAAGTCAAATGAATATTGAGGTCTCTTTTTTGATTCTAAATGCTGGGGTCTCTCAGGATTAGTACTTTCAACTTTTACAGATGATTTCCTTGCATCCTCAGTTTTAGCATTAGTCTTGTTTTCAGATTTTACTTGTTCATTGGAATGCTCAGCTTTATGTTCAATCCGCTTTTTAGCTTCTCCGCTTTCCTTTCTTTTTGGAGCAGGTGCAGAAGTTTTTGAGGTCTCCTCACGAACTGGCTTTTCTTCTTTGGCATTTTCAACAGGAGTCTTTTCTTTTTTTTCTATGCGTCCTTTTGGTACAGTGAATTTCTTTTCCTTTTTGTCTCCTGAGTTTGTAGACACTTTAGATTCCTCTTTTTTATCAGCAGGAGCATTTAGAGGAGCTTTTGCCTTAGGAATACGTGTACGTTTTCCTTTAAAAGCTTTTTTGCTAGATTCCTTTTTTTCTTTTTTCAATACTTCTGCCGTAGGGTTTAATGCCTGATGATCAAGTATCTGATAAATTAAGTCTTGTTTCAAAAGCTTATCAACTTTTGGAATATTTAACTGCTTTGCAATGTCTCTTAGTTCAGAAACAAGCTTGCTGTTTAATTCAATAATGTCGTACATTTAAATGTTTTTTTGATTTTATCAATTAGTATAGAATAGTGGAAAAATGTTGGCTAAAAATTGACTTCTTGATTTAAAATATGAAAGACGTAAGGTTCACTTGGGATTTTATATCTGCAAATATAATCAATATTATTTGAATATGCACGAATTTATACATTTTTATCATTTTAAAACCATTATAAATAAATGAATTATAAGAAATATTGAGTTTTTTTAAATAATATATAATCATAGAAAGATGATTTTTATATTTGCAAAAAAAATAATTATGATCCAACGAATTCAAACCCTCTATTTATTTATTGCGAGCATAGCAATTACACTCATGTTTTTCTTTCCAATAGCTGGATATTATGGTAATTTACATGCATTTCAGTTTTCTATCTTGGGGATGAGAGATATGGCACCTGATGCTGAATTGCTTTTCACACAATACTTTACACTGCCATTGGTTTTTTTAGTAGTTTGTATTTTAATATTTAACATCACCATTATATTTTTATTTAAAAACCGAGTCAAACAATTAAAATTGATTAAAATTGATATTCTTTTGAACACTGTTTTGATCATTGGAATATTCTTATTGTACTCAAGAGTCATTCAATCAACCATTGATGTAAATGAATCTTTTAAGACTGCCGGATTTTTCCCGATTATTTCATTGGTTTTTCTGGTATTGTCCTACCGTTCAGTTAAAAAAGATGAGAATTTGGTAAGATCTGCCGATCGACTTAGGTAGAGAACTCCTATGACTGCCGATCGATTTCCATAATTTCTAAATCACGAATTCTATCCTCATCGATCACAAAGCGGGTAAAAGTGATTACTTTATGTAATCCATTGTTTCCTGCTGCTCCGGGGTTGATGTGAAGCAAATTTAACTTTTTGTCGTTCACTACTTTTAAGATGTGAGAATGACCGCTGATAAACAATTTGGTTTTATGCTTCAATAATAAATTCTTAATTCCTTTAGCATATCTTCCAGGGTATCCACCAATGTGGGTCATAAAAATACTCAGCTTTTCACGCATAAAAATCCTTCTCTCAGGCATAGAAACCCTTAATTCATGTCCATCGATATTTCCGTAAACAGCATATAATGGCTTAAATTCAGCCAATTTTTTGGCAGTCTCCAAATTACCAACATCTCCGGCATGCCAAATTTCATCTACCTCTTTAAAAAAATCGAAAACTTTCGGATTTATAAATCCGTGAGTGTCCGATAGTAATCCGATTTTAATCATTCTTCAAAAAGCTTATCGGTATCTGTGTAATTTATAAGCAAATCCAACCCCAAACAATTCTTTAAATTGGGTACGTGGTCCGGTTTTGCCATTTTTATCAGTAATTTTCACATCATCATCATAAATGAGATCTGTTGAAATTTTTGCTGATAAAAACTCATTGATTTTCATATTTAGGTCAACTTCCCAGTTTATGTCAATATTTTGAGGTGCATCCAGGTAATTTGAGAATAAAATGAGATTTGTTTTTAACTCCACATTTTTAAAAATTTCCTTTTTGTAATTCAAGTTTACAGTACCTCCAAACTCATATCTTGCTTTCTTTCCTTTGGTTACACCATAAGCACCCAAGTCTGATAAGTATTGATTTCCTACAATGGTTACCCTACCTGAGAAAGGTGAGAACCCTAAAGTAAAAAAATCATTGGGTTTATAATCGAGATTAACAGTAAGCAATATATAAGCCGGAGCCAAAAATGAAGATATAATAACCGAATCATTTGGATATTTATAACCATCTGAAAATTGAGACTTAAAACTGAGTGTAGATGTTAAATAAGTGTTTTTAAATGCTTTCTGACCATAAGTTGATGAAAAATTAATTTTATCATTGCTCTTTCTTACGGCGAATTCTCCCTGCTTTTGAAGGCCGTAAGCAATTTCAAGTTTATTTTCCCAAATAGTTTTATTATGCTTATAATTTGAATAAACATTGATGAATGCATTGGTAGCAATAGAATTTTCACCACCGGCAGCCCAATTAGACAAAGATACTTGCGAAAAATTTAAAGCACTTTCAAATCCAATTTTCCACAAGCTATCTTTTTTAACTTCATCTTGCGCCCAACCATTTATATAAAAGAAAAGAACCGCTACTAAGCTCAGATATTTTTTCATGTTAAATTATTTATTTTTGAGAAACAACATGGAGTTCTTGCTGAGGAAAGGGAATCGAAATATTTTCTTTATCAAATGCTTTCTTCACTATTTCCTGGGTGTCAAAATATAAGCCCCAGTAATCAGGAGCATTAACCCAGGCTCTTACAACAAAGTTCACAGAACTATCCGCTAATTCCTTCACAGCAATAAAGACCTCCGGATCTTTTAAAACCCGATCATCAGCTTCCATAATACGTTTCAATACTGCTTTTGCCTGATCAATATCATCATTATAACCAATTCCAAAAACAAAGTCGACACGACGCTTTGGTTCAGTTGAATAATTTATCATCGAAGTATTGGAAAGTCCACCATTTGGGATGATTATGGTTTTATTATCAGGTGTTGTAAGTATGGTATTGAAAATCTGAATTTCCTTAACTCCACCTGTATAGCCTTGAGCTTCGATCACATCTCCAACCTTAAATGGTTTAAAAACCAAAATCATAACTCCACCTGCAAAATTTTGTAAAGTACCAGAAAGTGCCATTCCAACTGCCAAACCTACGGCACCTAATATTGCAATAAAGGAGGTCATTTCAATTCCAACCATACCCATTACACTAATAACCAATAGCGTTTTAAGTAGGATTGACAAAAAACTCTTTAAAAATGGTTGTAAACTGGGATCCAATTCTCGTTTTGCGATTAATTTTCCAAAACCTTTTAAAACAAGTTTGATAATCCATAATCCAATTACCAGTGTTAAAATGGCTAAGATCAATTGAGGACCGTACTCTAAAAGTAAATTTAGTGCATAGTCAGAATACTTGGTGATGTCTTCCATGAAATAAAATTTTATGTGAAATAATTATTTAAGGTACAAAATAATTCAAAAAAATCGTGGGGGCAAATATAATGAATTTTTAATACATCATTATTCCATACTGAAATACTTAAATCTTTTCGCAAAATATTGATACTTTTACACAACAAAACATTGTTATGGAATTCATCTATCTTATTTCTGGATTGCTCCTGGGAGCTACCTTAATATACTTTATTAGTAATAATCGATTTCTGAAAAAACAAGCTTCGCTTGAGAGCGAAAACAATCTGCTTCAAACAAATGATAAGTTTTTGAAAGAGAAGAATGAAGAGCTTAATCATCAACTTGAGTTAAAGGAGACACAGATTCTTGAACTAACTTCTAGTTTGAGTAGTAAAAACTCTGATCTATCTCATCTAAACGAAAAACTCAATGAGCAGAAACAAGATTTGGAAAAGCTTCAAGATCGATTTAGGATTGAGTTTAAGAATCTCGCAAATGAAATACTGGAAGAAAAATCCCAGAAATTTACACAGCAAAACAAAAGTAATTTGGATGAAATTCTAAAACCTCTGGGTGAGAAAATAAAAGACTTCGAGAAAAAAGTTGAAGACACCTATGATAAGGAATCAAAATTAAGATTTTCGTTAAAAGAAGAGATTAAAAGGCTTGAGGAACTCAACCAGCAAGTAAGTGCTGATACTGTAAATTTAACCAAGGCCTTAAAAGGAGATTCAAAAATTCAGGGAAATTGGGGCGAAGTTGTTCTTGAAAGCATTTTAGAAAAATCAGGTTTACTTAAAGATAGAGAATATTTTGTTCAATCCTCTTACACTTCTGAAGATGGGAAACGAATGCAACCAGACGTAATTATTACCTATCCTGGCAAAAGAAATGTAGTCATTGATTCAAAAGTATCCTTAACTGCTTATGAGCGATACATTTCTGAGGATAACGAAAAGAAACAAGAGAAGGCCTATAAAGAACATTTGATCTCCTTAAAAAGCCATATTAATGAATTGAGTCAGAAAAATTATCAGGACTTATATCAACTAAACAGCTTAGATTTTGTGATGATGTTTTTACCCCTCGAACCTGCATATTTATTGGCTGTTCAAAAAGATCCTGAACTTTGGAATTATGCCTACGATAAACGCATTCTTTTAATCAGTCCTACCAATTTAATTGCTGCTTTGAAAATGGTTGAAAGCTTATGGAGGCAGGAATACCAAGGGCAAAATGTAAAAGAAATTGCAAGACAAAGTGGTGATTTATATGATAAATTTGTAGGACTAGTTGATGATTTGATTGATGTTGGAAACAGAATTAAAGCAACACAAAAGTCTTATGAATCGTCGATGAACAAACTACATACAGGAAAAGGAAACCTGCTAAGGAGGGTAGAAAACATTAAAAAACTGGGTGCTAAAACCAGCAAATCTATACCTGACAAATTATTAGAACGACTTAATGAGCAAGAATAAAAATCAACATTAAAATGGCGAAGAAGGAAGATATTATATTTGGCATTCGTGCCATTATTGAAGCGGTAAAATCGGGTAAAGAAATTGATAAAGTTTTGGTTCGAAAAGGATTGAGAAATCCTCTTTATATGCAGTTAAACGCAATTTTAAAAGACAATAACATTCCTACTCAAAATGTACCCATCGAAAAATTAAATAGAATTACCACTAAAAATCATCAGGGTACCATTGCATTTATATCGCCAGTTAGTTTCCAAATAGTTGAGGACATCATACCTTTAATTTACGAACAAGGCGAGTCTCCCATCATACTTATTTTAGATCGAGTAACCGATGTTCGAAATATGGGGGCCATTAGCAGAACGGTTGAATGCACAGGGGCGCATGCCATTGTTGTTCCATCAAGAGGAAGTGCACAAATTAATTCTGAAGCCATAAAAACTTCTGCTGGTGCTTTAAATTTAGTTCCGGTTTGCCGATCATTTAACCTAAAAGAAACCATAGAATTTTTAAAAGAAAGTGGTTTGCAAATTGTTTCTGCCACTGAAAAAACTGACAAAAACTATACGAGTGTCGATTACCAGAAACCAACTGCAATTATAATGGGTTCAGAAGATCAAGGAATTTCTGAAGAATATTTAAAACGCTCAGATTACCTGGTGAGCATTCCTATTTTAGGTAAGATAGAATCTTTGAATGTTTCTGTTGCATCAGCCGTTTTGCTTTATGAGGTAGTCAGACAACGAACAGAATCGAAATAACAACACATAAAAAAAGCTCCTAAAAGGAGCTTTTTTTATAATAATTTTTTTTGGCTGATTATCTTCTAGCTTCTTTAATTCTAGCTTTCTTACCTCTAAGAGCTCTTAGATAGAAGATTCTTGCTCTGCGAACAACACCTCTTTTATTTACAACAATACTGTCGATGAATGGAGAAGCCAATGGAAAGATTCTTTCAACACCTATATTATTAGAAATTTTTCTTACAGTAAAAGTTTCAGTGATACCACTTCCAACTCTTTGCAAAACAATCCCTTGATAGCTTTGTAATCTTTCTTTGTCGCCTTCTTTAATTTTATATGTAACTGTAATGGTGTCCCCAGCTTTAAAATTTGGGTATTCTTTAACAGTAACTAAGTCTTCAACATGCTGTAACAACTCGTTCTTACTCATCTTATTGCTTTTAAATGGGTTTCTTCAAAAATGAGTGCAAATATACGTCTATATTTTTAATAAAAAACTATAATTTGCAAAAAATATATAAATTTATTATTGTTCATTAAATAAGTTAGGTCTTCGTTCTTTGGTTCGTTCAAATGATTGCTCCAGTTTCCACTTTTGAATTAACTTTTCATTGCCCGAAAGCAAAACATCAGGAACTTTTAAGCCTTTATATTCTCTAGGTCGGGTATACACTGGTGGTGAAATTAAATTATCCTGAAAAGAATCTGATAAAGCAGAAGTTTCATCACCCAAAACACCAGGAATTAAACGCACAATGCTGTCTACCATAACTGCTGCTCCAAGCTCACCACCCGATAATACATAATTACCTATGGAAATCTCTTTTGTTACCAAATGTTTTCTTACACGCTCGTCAACCCCTTTATAATGACCACACAATAAAATAATATTCTTTAGACTTGAAAAGCGATTGGCCATAGACTGATCCCATAATTCTCCATCTGGACTTAAATAAATAATCTCATCGTAATCGGTTTTTGCCTTTAAATCATTGATACAATTATCAATGGGCTCTATCATCATTACCATACCTGCACCACCTCCAAATGCGTAATCGTCAACACTTTTATATTTATTGAGAGAATAGGCACGAAGGTCGTGTAAATTAATATCAACCAATCCTTTATCCTGTGCTCGTTTCAAAATTGATTGTCCGAATATACCTTCAAACATGTCTGGGAACAAACTTATTATGTCAATCTTCATTTGTTTGTATTTGTAATAATTAACAAAAATAAATAATTATTGTAGTCCTTTGGCTTTATTGTTGATATTTGAGAAACGACAAAGAATAATTAGATTTGTATAATGGGGCTGAATAAAATTAAATTACTTCTTCTTTTCATAATTGGACTACAATTCAATCAAAGTGTTCACGCTCAATTCAATGGAGATGTTTATTATGCGCAGTTTACCGATAAGCTTAACAGCTTATTTTCCTACAATCAAGCCCATGATTTCTTATCAGATAAAGCCATCAAAAGAAGAGTGGATCAAAACATTCCATTTGATGAAAGGGATTTACCAGTTGTAGAGTCATATATTCAAGAAGTAATAGATAAAGGTGCCAATATCCAGTTTGTCAGTAAGTGGCTTAATGGTATTGGCTTTATTCCAAACACTCCAACCAGCCTTGAAAAAATTAGAGAATTATCCTTTGTTCAAAACATACAATTAATTAAATATCATCACATTGAAACCATCAAAACCTGGTCTGATAAATTTAGTGAAACAGAATCAAGTTTACAAAAACACAACACCATCAACGAAACAGTATATGGTTATGGATTGAACCAAATTAAAATGCTCAATGGAGATCTATTACATCAAAAGGGTTTTCGAGGAGAAGAAATTACCATTGCAGTGCTCGACAATGGTTTTTTTAATGCAAATCGATTGTCATTACTTGATAGTATCTGGATGAATGATCAAGTAAAAAGCACATTTGATTTTGTTAAAAAAAGAGAGGTTGAATTTAATGAAGGAAGTCATGGAAGTAAGGTTTTATCAGTAATGGCCGCAAATTCACCTGGAACTTTAATTGGTAGCTCACCTAAAGCCAATTATCATTTACTTCGAACAGAGATAAAAGATTCTGAATCTATATTAGAGGAATATCTTTGGACGTGCGGGGCAGAATACGCAGACAGTGTGGGAGCTGATATCATCAATTCATCCCTTAGTTATACTGAATTTGATGAAGACCTCCAGAATCACTCATATCCAGATCTGGATGGAAAAACAACCATTGTCAGTCAAGCTGCCCAAATAGCATTTTCAAAAGGCATGCTTTTAATAAATAGCGCAGGCAACTATGGCAATAAGAGTTGGCAATATGTTGGATCTCCTGCAGATGCTGAAAATGTAATGGCTGTTGGAGCTGTTGATGCAAGCGGAATGAGGGTTGATTTTAGTTCATTGGGGCCAACACCTGATGGGAGAATTAAACCTGATATTGTTGCCCAGGGAGCTTCTGTAGCACTTGCTAACACAGATGGAAGTCTGGTATTTGCCAATGGAACCTCTTTTTCTTCACCCATTATTGCAGGATTAACCGCATGTTTATGGCAAAGCAAACCACAATTGAGCAATCAGCAATTGAAAGAAAGTATTTATAAGAGCTCGAATCGCTATTTTCACTCAAATAATTATTATGGCTTTGGATTGCCTGATTTCAACCTGGCCATGCAAATAGCAAATTTTTCAGATGATAGCCAATCGGGAGATTTAATTTTGTTAAAATCCTATCCAAATCCATTTACCGATGAATTGAGATTCGTTTTATTCTCTAAAGTTAACGAACAACTTAAAATTAGAATCTCAGATATCTCCGGCAAAACCATATTAATTAAAGAACATTCTTTAATAGAAGGGGTAAATTATATTGTATTCCAAGATATAGGTTTTATACCTAGTGGATTATTTATAATTGAATTAATGGGTTCAAAACAAACCCTTCTTCAAAAATTGTTAAAGATTAATCGATAGGATAGGAGTGTTCCAGGCTAAGCTTTCTATCAGTAAGTATTCTCTCATAAATAATAAATTCTAATGTATTTGTTCAATACGATACAATCAGTGTTACATATGTAACCACTATGCAATTTACTACATAACCTACTTATATTAAGTATTTTATACTTTGTTTTACATTTGTAACAAATGTATTATTTTCATATTAAATTTCAATATGTAAACTCGTTGTTATAAATTATTAATTAATAGTTCCCATAGACCTAATTTCTTGTCTTTTACAGACTTTTAATAAAGTTTTGGTTTAACTTTTAACGCTTAGCTATGAATATAAGCCATCTTATGTATATATACTTTTATTACAGTTCATTATATATTGAAGACTTAAATTATGAATAATGGAGAAAAGTGTTACAATTGTAAACTATTATAATGTTACATTTGTAATGCTTAATTGTATTACATTTGTAAATTAACTTCACATTTATCATGACAGAACGTATCAACAAAATCATACGATTTTATAAACTTAATTCATCAAAATTTGCTGATGAAATTGGAGTACAACGTTCAAGTATTTCTCATGTACTCTCAGGAAGAAATAAGCCCAGCCTTGATTTCATTCAAAAACTATTAAAGGCTTATCCTGAAATAAATTCTGATTGGCTCATTCTTGGAAAGGGTAAAATGCTGTTAGATGAAGGTAATTTATTCGAGAATATTCCAGAAAAAACAAATTCAATCAAAACAGAGGAAAGTATGGGTGCAACTACAATGATAGAAAATACAACTCCTACTTCTGCTGTTAAGGTGAATCAAAGTAATGAAATTAACGAGGCCAAAAAAATAAGCTCTCAGAGTGCTAAAAAGCAGGTGAGTAAAATTGTGATATTCTATACAGATAAAACCTTTAAGGAATACTTACCTGAAGATTAATTGTATTTTTCTGTGTCTGAGAAGAAGAAATTACCTTCGATTTTTGCATTTTCATCACTATCAGAGCCATGTACGGCATTTTCTTGTAATGAAGTTGCAAACAATTTTCTAATGGTTCCTTCCTCTGCATTTACCGGATTGGTTGCCCCAATTAACTCTCTGTAAGCATCTACAGCATTGTCTTTTTCAACAATGGCAGCTAAAATAGGTCCGGATGACATAAATGAACATAGGTCATTAAAAAATGGCTTGTCTTTATGCACAGCATAAAATTGTTGGGCTTGCTCAATAGATAATCTAGTTAATTTCATTGAAATAACTTTAAATCCCGCTTCATTAATAATCGCCAAAATAGGGCCAATATGCCCATTATGAACTGCGGTAGGCTTAATCATTGTAAAAGTTCTATTTCCTCTCATGATGCTTTATGCATTAATTAGTTATAACAAAAATAGCAATTATTAGTATTCTTAACAATAAGGTGAGAATTAAATATTTTATAGTAATTTTACCCGCAAAAAAGAAATCATTACTCACCTCTTTAAATACAATAATATATTGACTAATTCTGACTTAAAAAAAATCGTAAATTACCTATCCCTTAAACCAGGAAAGATTGTAATTACTAGTCATAAAAACCCTGATGGAGATGCAATAGGATCATCACTAGCACTTTATGAATATCTTAAATTAAAGAATTTTGAAGTAAACGTTATTATTCCAAACTCTGCTCCGGCCTTTTTAAACTGGCTCCCTAATAGTGATCAGATCATCATTTATCAGGATGATGCCAAACATGCTCAAAAAGTACTCAAGGAATCAGAAACTCTTTTCAGTTTGGATTACAATGCCATGCACAGAACTGGTGACATGAAAGAGGTTTTAGAAAGTTTTAAAGGAACAAAAATTCTCATTGATCACCATTTGGAGCCCAGCAGCATATTCGATTTAGTGTACTCAACGACAAAAACTTCTTCCACATCAGAATTGATTTATGATTTGATCGAGGAATCATTAGATGTTAAGCTTATCAACAAAAATATTGCTGAAGCAATTTATGTTGGGATCGTAACAGATACAGGGTCATTTAGTTATGCATGCAATTATCCAAAAACCTATCGCACGGTTGCTTCGCTTATCGAATGCGGAATTGATGGTGAACGCATTCACCGCCTGGTTTATGATACCTTCTCAGAAGACAGACTAAACTTGCTTGGATTCTGTTTAAGTCAAAGGCTTGTGGTTTTGCCAGATTGCGGAGCTGCCTATATTTACTTATATAACAATGATTTAAAACGATTTAATTTTCAAGTTGGTGACACCGAAGGGATTGTAAATTATGCATTATCCATTGATAAAGTGAAAGTTGCAGTTTTACTTACAGAGCGAGATAAATTAATACGAATCTCATTTCGGTCGAAAAGTAATTTCTCAGTCAACGATTTTGCACGTAATTACTTCGATGGAGGAGGCCATCAGAAGGCTGCTGGTGGGAATTCAACAGATTCGATGGACACAACCATCAAAAAGTTAAATAAATTACTCCAGCAACATAAGAATGAAATCTTAACATCGATTTAAAAATGAGGCTTTACTAAATGGTCTAGGATTACATATTTTATTAACTTCGCAATCTTAAAAACAGCCCCAATATTTAAAACAAAAAATCAACTTTTAACCAATGATACAGAAAAAACTATTATTTACATTTCTAGGATTGATCGCTGCTTTCGTAATAAGTTCATGCGGATCGAAGTTTTCAGGATATCAGGAAACTGATACCGGTTTATATTATAAATTTCATATTCAGGAAGATAGCGAATCTCCAAAACTTGGCGATGTCGTTACTTTAAACATGGTTTATGGAGTAGAGGATAGCGTACTTTTCAATAGTTCTGAAGTTCCACGAGCGTTTCAATTGGTTTTACAAGAATCACAATATGGTGGTGATATATATGAGTGCTTATCTATGCTGTCATTAGGAGATAGTGCTTCATTTATGGTGAAGGCCGATTCTTTTTTCTACATAACAGCCGGTGCACCAAGTTTACCGTCTTATGTTGATAGCACCAGTTATATGGATTTCCATATTGCATTGAAAAAATTTCAAACCCAGGATGAAGCAAAAGCTGATCAAGAAGCTGAGCTTAAAATACTTCAGGAAAAAGAAGCAGGGATCATTGAAAAATACGTAAATGATAATAACATAAGCGTTAAGCCAGATGATGAAGGATTATATTTTATCCGAAGCAAAAAAACAAATGGGCAAAAGGTAAAAGAAGGAAAAATTATTTTAATCAATTACACCTTAAAATTCACCAATGGTGAAACTTTATTTACCACCTTTACAAAAGGTGAATTGATTGACTTTGAGTATGGTACCAGGTTTGACACCAAAGGTTTTACAAAAGGAATAGGAATGATGAGAAAAGGTGAAAAAGCCACTTTTATTGTTCCATCAAGTTTAGGATTTGGGGCTACCGGAGCCGGACAAAGTGTAGGTCCTTATACTCCATTAATTTATGAAATTGAAGTGGTTGACATTAAAGATAAAACAGCCTGGCAAAAAGAAAAAAATGCAAAAGCTGAGCTTGCCAACAAAGCACTTGCAGATGCAGAAAAAGATGCCATTAAAAAATATCTAACCGACAATAAATTAAATGTTAAGCCCACTGATAATGGTTTGTACTTTATTGAAAAATCAGAAGGTGAAGGTGAAATTCCAATTAGTGGAGATAAGGTAAAAGTTCATTATACACTCACAACTTTAAATAACGACACCATCGATTCGTCGGTTACCAGAGGAGAAGCCTTAGATTTCACAGTAGACCAGCAAGGTATCATCCAGGGATGGCATGAAGGAATAAAACTAATGAGAGAAGGAGGGAAAGCATTTTGGCTAATTCCTTCAAAACTGGGATACGGTCCAACCGGAAGACCACCAATGATTCAACCTTTCACTCCTTTATTGTTCGAAATTGAATTTGTTAAAATTGTAAAATAACATTTTTTAAAATTTATAAAGAGAGGAATGAAACCGAATTATGGTATTGTTCCTCTCTTTTTTATTTAACCCATAATCATCTTTTTGATTAGATTTGTTATAAAAACCATGATGATTCTTCAGCTATTAATTTTTTCTTTTATTTTCTTCATTATTGGAATTATTATGTTTTTTAAAAAAAAGATGGTTCTTGCTTTTTTATTTTTACTCATTGGCATCCTGGGCATTATATTAGGACTGGTCGTTGTTAATTTGTATCCGCATACGGTGCCTTTTTAACTCATTTACTATGAAATTCTATTTATGCTGCCTGATCATTTTATTTAGCTTTTCTGCTCATTCTCAAACCAATAATATTTACATTGATTTTAGCAGTGGAATATCTTTGCCCACTGGTGAATACAGAAATCAAAATTTGGACGAAGGAAGTTTTGCTGAAATAGGAGGGAACTTAACATTGAATGTTAGTTGGTTGGTAAAAGCTCCTTTTGGTATAAGGATTTCTGCAATTGGCAATATGAACCCTGTTGATGTATCCAGCCTGGGTTGGTATAAAGTTGAGGCAGACCCATTTCTGCAAGATGTTAACATCCGATCAGATCCATTTATGGCCTATTCCATAACAGGAGGTGTTTTTTATGAAAAGCGTCTTTTGGATAAATTAAATATTTTAGGTGGAGTTAACGCAGGTGTGATGCGAGTAAATACTCCTTATCAACTTTATAAGCCTCAGTATTTTTTATATGGCCCTGAATATTTTGAAATAACTTCAGCCATTGATTATGCATTTTCCTATCAGCTTTCGATGGAATTGGAATACAAAATCAGGAATAGTTGGAGTCTAATTTTGCACACTTCTTACCATCATGCAGTAGCCAATTTTACCTTTTGGACAGCCAATGAAGTTAGAATTGACAAAAAACCAATTTCCTATTTTCTAGGTAATTTAGGATTTCGCTTAAAGCTTTAATTGAGCTTAGATAGAATCTTTGTATAAATTTTTGACAACGGTTTTATTTATTTTTCCGGGAGTTATTGCGATGTCACCTTTACCCATTGTTTTCTCAACAAACAATTCAATCTCTGATTCTTTCACTCCATAATTCCTTAATTTTGATGAAACATTTAAAGAATTAAGAAAGCCTCTTAAACCGTTCACTTTTTTAAAGATTGATTGTAAAATTTCAATTTTTTTATGGGTTTTGGCATCATTATCCAAAAAATTCATGAAGGCATCTAAAGTTAAAATACTGGCCCTTCCGTGCGGAATCTGATGAAAAACGGTGAGTGGATATCCCATCACATGAGGTAAAATTGTACTTGCATGGGTAATTGCAATTCCGGCCAGCACTGATGAATAAGCCATGGCCTGAATTGATGACTTTTTCATTTCAACAGCTTTGAGTAAATGATCCACCACCAAACCAATTGACTCCAGTGCAATCTGATCGTTTAACTCATTTGATTCTAATGACAAATAGGCTTCTACGGCATGAGCCAACACATCTAATCCTGTATTTATTCTTACATTTTTTGGCATTGAATAAGTAAGCTCTGGATCAATGATAGAAAGCATTGGAAAAATAAATGGATGAGAATAGCCTTTTTTCGATTCATCCTTTTTATCAGTAAAAACTGCAAATGGAGTTACTTCACTTCCTGTTCCGGAAGTTGTAGGAATACAAACCAAGGGCAAGGTAGGCTTATTGGGCTTTTTTCCATTCAAATAATCCTGAATGCAACCATCATTATTTGCAAGTAAAGCTATGCCTTTTGCTGCATCCATACTTGATCCACCACCTATTCCTAAAATTAAATCTATCTTATTCTTTATTGCAAATTGAGCCCCACTATCGACAGTTTTCATGCTTGGGTTTTCTTCTATTTCATCATAAATAAAAACACCTAAATCACTCAATTGAAACTTTATATCTTCAACAATATTTGTTTTTAAATGTAAATTCTTATCAGTAACAATTAAAATCGATTTAATATCATCTGATAATTCAGATTTTAATAAATCAATTTTACCCTTTCCAAAAATGATTTTTGTTGGAATATGAAAATTAAATGCTTGCATAATTTATGTTCTTTAAATGTCGAATTTATTCTTTATTTGAATCTTCTTTATTTAAGTCTTAATTATTGGAGCGCATCTCTAGAGTCGTGCCAAGTCAATAAAGCAATTTACCTATTTATTGTAAAACTATTTCAAGCAATTTCATAAAATTAAGAGAATCTAAATTTTTAGATATATTTTTTTATATTTGTTAAAGGCATAACAACTCAGACCATCTTTGTTATCAAACAGATGCTTAAAATAACTATTGCAATAGACATACTAACCACTAAACTTTAATATAATGATAGATTTTTCATTAACGAATGAGCAACAAGAAATAATTGAGAAATACCGGGATTTTGCCAATAGAGTAATCAGACCTAATCGATTAAAATACGATAAACTGGCTGAATTTCCGTGGGAGATTGTAAAGCAAGCATATGCTGAAGGGATCATGAATGGTCCGATGCCAAAAAAGTATGGAGGTAATGGATTCAATATTTTTGATAGTGCTTTATCTTCAGAAGAATTGGGCGCAGGGTGTATCGGAATCGGAATCTGTATCGATGCCAATACTTTGGCGTTAACACCTTTATTATTAGCAGCAAACGAAAAACAACAAGACAGATTTTTTGGTCAAATTGTTGAAGAAAAGGCGGTAGCAGCTTATTGTTTAACAGAACCCAATGCCGGATCTGATGTTCAGGGAATTAAATCGAGTGCCATTAAAAAAGGGGATAAATACATTCTGAACGGTCATAAAAGATTTATCACCAATGGTGAAGTAGCCTCCTTTTATACTGTATTTGCACAAACAGATCCCAGTAAAGGTTCTCGGAGTTTAACCGCTTTGGTAGTTCCTGCTGACTTACCGGGAATAGAAGTAAAGCCTCACCTCGAGAAAATGGGACAAAAAGCTTCGGTACAAAATGAAATTATTTTTACAGATGTTGAAGTTCCTGTTGAAAACAGACTCGGAGAGGAGGGACATGGATTTTTATTTGCTATGAAAACGTTCGACCGCACCCGCACAGGCGTAGCTGCGTTAAGTGTCGGAGCTGCAAGAGAAGCTTTTGAAGTATCTAAAGATTGGGCAAAAAAAAGAATCCAATTCGGCAAACCAATTTCTGCAAACCAGGCTATTGGGTTTATGTTGGCAGATATGGCAACCAGTTTGGAAGCAGCCAGAATGGTGACCTGGAAGGCTGCCTGGGAGTATGATAATAAGGTTAGAAGTGCATCAAAATTATCAGCTATTTCGAAGCTTTATGCATCTGATGCAGCGATGCAAATTGCAACCAATGCGGTTCAGGTAATGGGAGGAGATGGTTACTCTACAGAATTTGGGGTAGAAAAAATCATGCGGGATGTTAAACTTTGTCAGATTTATGAAGGAACCAATCAGGTTCAACGAATCGTCATTTCAAAAGCCATCTTAAAATAAAAGCCAAAAGACTTAAGACTTAGAACACAAGACAAAATGTTTTTTTTTGTAAAGAGTTATTACTAATACGATTGAGGCTCTTTAAACTCAGCGTACTAAATGATTAAGCAAAAAAAATCCTCCTGATGCTATCAGGAGGATTTTTATATGATCAATGTTCAGTTTAGAACTTATAAGTATTATCTTCAATTAATTTTTCGGCAATTACTTTTCTTGCTTCTGCAATATTTACCGGAGCAACTTTTGTAAATTGTTCAAGAGCATTCAATAACAATTGTTGTCTTTCTCCTGTAGCAAATGAATTAATGGCATCTGCACCAGCTTTATAAATCCGATCGGCAGCATCATATACATTTACATTCAAGATCAATTTACCATAATTTACCGTTTCACCATTTTCAGTAGTTTCTTCATTGGCTTCTTTATCCTCTTTCATTTTAACCAATTTTTCTACTCTTAACATGGTTGATTCACTACCGTAAAGCTGAATGATCATATCTGAAATATTTATCCAAATGGCTTGTTCTTCAGTAAATTTTCTTTTGAAGTGATCTGAAGCAACTCCTAAAATCATTAAGACTGCTTTCTTGAAGTTTTGAATGTATTTATGTTTTTCCTGGAAGTAATTATCAATGGCAAATTCCTGACTTGCAGATTCATTCAAAGCTTCAACAACTTTCTTGGCTTCTTCAAACAAATTAATGCTGCCTTTCATCGCACGTTTAAGCACTGTGTCAACAATCAACAATCTGTTAATTTCATTGGTTCCTTCAAAAATCCTGTTAATTCTTGAATCACGATAAGCTCTGTCGACAGGTGCTTCAGAAGAATAGCCCATTCCACCACAAATTTGAACCGCTTCATCTACGATAAAATCCAAAGCTTCTGATCCCAATACCTTAATCAACGCACATTCGATGGCAAACTGAGCTGATCCTTTAATATTTGCTTCTCCATGCGACATTCCATCTGCTTCATAAGCTTCGATGGTATCATTTACATCTTTACTGGCACGGTAAACAGCAGAATCGGTAACATAAGTTTGAATTACCTGCTCGGCTAATTTATGTTTGATGGCTCCAAAATTTGAAATGGTTTTACCAAATTGCTTACGCTCATTTGAATAAGTAACGGAATGATTAACAGCTCTTTTTGCAGCTCCGATAACAGTTGCTCCAAGTTTAATTCGTCCAATGTGCAAAATATTTAAAGCAATACGGAAACCTTCACCACGTTTACCCAATAGATTTTCAACAGGCACTTTCACGTCATTATAAAAGATTTGAGTAGTAGATGAACCTTTAATTCCCATTTTCTTTTCCTCGGGTGCAATTTCAACACCTTCCCAATTTTTTTCAACAATAAAAGCACTCAATACGCGATCGTTATCTATCTTGGCAAATACCGTTTGAACATCTGCGAATCCACCATTGGTAATCCACATCTTTTGTCCATTTAAAATATATTGTTTTCCGTCTTCCGAAAGTACTGCTTTTGAAGTTCCAGAATTGGCATCAGATCCTGCTCCCGGCTCAGTTAAACAATAAGCTGCTTTCAACTCACCACTGGCGAACTTAGGTATGTATTTTTGTTTTTGTTCTTCAGTTCCATAATATAAGATAGGAAGGGTTCCAATGCCTGTATGACACATAAATGCAACCGAAAATGAATGTGCAGCACCCATGGCTTCATTTGCACGCATATTGGTCAGGAAATTTTGATTAAATCCATCATATTCTTCAGGAACAGAAATTCCTAACAGACCAAGTTCACCTGCTTTTGAAACCAGGTTTTCCATCAGGCCCTCTTCTTTATCATCAATTTTATCGAGATTTGGAAATATTTCAGTTTCTAAAAAGTCTTCACAAGTTTGAACAATCATTTTTTGTTCTTCATCAAATTCTTCTGGTATAAAAGTTTGATTAGCCTGGGTATCCGTTAATAAAAATTCACCCCCTTTAATTAATTGATCATTTGCCATTATAACGTCTTTTTATTTGGTTTATTTATTATGCTAATAATTGGTTTTTTTAAAACGTGCAAATATAACGATCAAGTATTTAAGAAGCAAAAATTAAAGATTTTGAGGAAGAAATGTATACCTTAAAAAAAACAAACTCCCCTTAAATAAAGGGGAGTCGTATGAAGGAAGAATACTTTCTAAATAAGAAAGCTATTTCTTTTTAGCCTGTTTAGCCGGTAATTTTGGCTTTGTAATTTTAATCACAATTTCTTTGGCTCTGGCACTATAATCAACATTGATAATATCACCATCAACCATTTTAATTTTGATGATTTCTTCGGCTAAAACATCTTCAATGTGCTTTTGGATGGCACGCTTCAAAGGTCTGGCACCAAATTGCTCGTCCCAACCTTTTTCGGCAATAAAGTCTTTTGCTTTTGCAGTTACCTTCATTTTATAACCCAACTCAGAAACACGCTTAAATAAATGCTTCAATTCAATATCTATGATTTTGTGAATGTCCTCCCGAACTAATTTATCAAAGATGATAACATCATCAATACGATTCAGGAATTCAGGGGCAAAAGCTCTTTTCAGTGCATTTTCAATAACACCCGTGGCATAACTCGCTTTTGAAGCATTTTTCGCTGCAGTGGCAAATCCAACTCCAGTACCAAAATCTTTAAGTTGTCGCGATCCAATGTTTGAGGTCATGATGATGATGGTATTTTTAAAATCTACCTTGCGACCTAAACTATCTGTCAGAACGCCATCATCTAAAACCTGAAGCATTAAATGGAAAACATCCGGATGTGCTTTTTCAATTTCATCGAGTAAAACGATAGAGTAGGGCTTACGCCTCACTTTCTCGGTAAGTTGTCCGCCTTCTTCATAACCCACATAACCGGGAGGCGCTCCAACCAAGCGTGAAACCGCAAATTTCTCCATATACTCACTCATATCAATCCTTACAAGTGCATCTTCCGAATCAAATAAAAACTGAGCCAGAACTTTGGCAAGATATGTTTTACCAACTCCTGTTGGACCCAAAAACACAAAGGTTCCAATGGGCTTATTGGGATCTTTTAAACCTGCACGATTTCGGCGGATGGCTTTCACCACTTTTTTAATGGCGTCATTTTGACCGATTACAGAATTCTCCAGATCTTTTTCCATATTAATCAATCGATCCCCTTCATTCTGAGCAATTCTTTGCACAGGAACACCCGTCATCATGGCAATCACTTCCGCTACATTATCTTCTTCAACCGATTCGCGATGAATTTTTGACTCCTCTTCCCAACGATGTTTTTCATCTTCAAGTTGTGATTGAAGTTTTTTCTCTAAATCACGGAATTCAGCAGCTTCTTCAAACTTTTGGCTGTTAATGGCCTTGGTTTTTTTAAGTCTGGTTTCCTCAATGCGATTTTCAATATTGATGATCTCAACCGGTACATGAATATTGGTAATATGAACCCTTGATCCTGCTTCATCCAAAGCATCAATGGCCTTGTCTGGTAAATATCTATCACTGATATAACGCGTGGTTAAAGAAACACAAGCATCGATGGCCTCAGGTGTATAATTTACCAAATGGTGATCTTCATATTTTTCTTTGATATTATTTAAAATCTCCACCGTTTCTTCAGGTGTTGTCGGATCAACCAATACTTTCTGGAATCTTCTTTCCAAAGCACCATCTTTTTCAATATACTGTCGGTATTCATTTAAAGTAGTAGCACCAATACATTGAATATCACCCCTCGCTAATGCCGGTTTAAACATATTTGAAGCATCCAAGGCTCCAGATGCATTTCCTGCACCAACTATGGTGTGTATTTCATCGATAAATAGAATGATGTCCGGGTTTTTCTCTAATTCATTCAATACGGCCTTCATTCGTTCTTCAAACTGTCCACGATATTTTGTACCTGCCACCAAAGAAGCTAAATCCAGAGTAATGACACGTTTATTAAATAAAGCCCTTGATACTTTTCGATTGATAATTCTAAGTGCCAATCCTTCAGCAATTGCAGATTTACCAACTCCAGGCTCACCTATTAAAATGGGGTTGTTTTTCTTTCTTCTGCTTAAAATCTGAGCAATTCGCTCCAATTCCTTTTCTCTTCCGACAATCGGATCCAATCGATCTTCTTCAGCTGCCAAGGTTAAATCATGGCCAAAATTATCAAGTACGGGTGTTTTAGATTTCGAATCCTGAACTTTTTTAGCTCCACCTCCGTAATTCTTACTAATTTCATCATATTCTTCTTCAGCAGGATCGCTGGGAACATCAGAACTTGGGCTTATCTTATTTTCATCATTTCTCATGGTTAATGCTTTAACTTCTTCTTTAACAGCCTCGTAGTCAATACCTCTTTTATTTAAAGTTTTGGTCACAACATTATCTTCATCTTTCAATATTGCAAGCATTAGATGCTCAGTACCGATCAATTCACTATTAAAAAGCTTAGCTTCAAGATAAGTAATTTTCAATGCCCTCTCGGCTTGTTTAATCAAAGGTATATTTTCTGGTTTTTTATAACTTTTCTCAGCATTTCGAATCGATGCTTCAATGGTTCTTCGAATCTCATTGATGTCTACACCAAAATATTTTAAGATTTGAATGGCCATTCCATTTCCTTCTCTTATAATTCCCAACAAAAGATGTTCCAGTCCTATATAACTATTTCCTAACCGAATGGCTTCTTCTCTGCTAAATGTTAAAACATTCTTTACTCTCTGTGAAAACTTTGCTTCCATATATGGTTTTTAATTCATAATTATTACAAAAATAACGATAATCTATCTAATATGTCCATCAATTATAATGCCACCCAAATTTGATTCATATTTTTAAAACTTAAAATATGTATACATGTATTGTCACAACCTGAAAAACAGCTTTTTATATAAAATTAAATTTAAATAGTCTCATGTCACATTTTTAAATAAATGACAATAATTATCAACATGTCTGTGTTAGTAATAAAAAGTTCCCAAAAAGCTGGGAGCTAAAGGAAAAAATTAGTATTTTCGTGTGTTATAAGTGATATTTATAATTGATTAATACACAGAAGATTAAGCTATTTATAATATGGAAGAAGGAAGTAAGATACTGAAGGTAAATATTGAGGACCAAATGAAGTCGGCTTACATCGATTATTCGATGTCAGTTATTGTATCGAGAGCATTACCAGATGTACGAGATGGGTTTAAACCAGTTCACAGACGTGTTTTATACGGAATGCTGGATTTAGGCGTTTTATCTAATAGAGGATATAAAAAATCTGCACGTATTGTGGGAGAAGTTTTAGGTAAATATCACCCCCATGGAGATACCTCCGTTTATGATGCAATGGTGCGTATGGCCCAGGATTGGTCTTTACGTTATCCTTTGGTAGACGGACAAGGAAACTTTGGATCAATTGATGGTGATAGTCCTGCAGCAATGCGTTATACAGAAGCGCGTTTGAGAAAGATTGCTGAAGAAATGGTTGCAGATATTGATAAAGATACGGTTGATTTTCAACTAAATTTTGATGATTCGTTGAAAGAACCAACAGTTCTTCCAACCCGTATTCCAAACTTATTAATTAATGGAGCCTCTGGTATAGCAGTTGGTATGGCTACCAATATGCCACCTCATAACCTTTCAGAGGTTATTGACGGAACCATTGCCTATATCGACAATCGGGAAATCACCATCCCAGAACTAATGAAGTTTATCAAAGCACCTGATTTTCCAACTGGTGCCATGATTTATGGATATGAAGGCGTAAAGGATGCTTTTGAAACGGGTAGGGGTAGAGTAATGATGCGAGGTGTGACCAGCATCGAGGAAAACTCTGGAGGCCGTGAAAGCATCATTGCAACTACGGTTCCTTATCAGGTTAATAAGGCTGAAATGATTAAGAAAACAGCTGACCTGGTTAATGATAAAAAAATTGACGGAATTTCTGATATCCGTGACGAATCAGATAGAAATGGTATTCGAATTGTTTATGAATTAAAGAAGGATGCTGTTACCAATGTGGTACTAAACAAATTGTATCAACTAACTGCTCTACAGTCCTCATTTAGTGTTAATAACATTGCCCTGGTTAACGGCCGGCCTCAAATGCTGAACCTTAAAGATATGATCTATCATTTCGTTGAGCATCGTCATGAAGTGGTTATCCGTAGAACCAAATACGAATTGGCTGAAGCTCAGAAAAAGGCACATATTTTAGAAGGTTTATTGGTTGCTTTAGATCACCTGGACGAAGTTATTGCATTGATTCGTGCATCACGAACACCTGAAGAAGCCAGAAATGGCCTGATTGAAAAGTTTGAACTATCAGAAATTCAAGCCAGAGCCATTCTGGATATGAGACTTCAGAAACTTACCGGCCTGGAAAGAGATAAAATTAAACTGGAATATGACGAATTGATTAAACAAATTGCTCATTACCAGGAAATTTTAAACAATGAATCCATGCGAATGGATATCATTAAAACCGAATTAGCTGAAGTAAAAGAGAAATATGGTGACACTTCCAGAAGTCCCATTATTTATTCAGCAGAAGATTTCAAAATTGAAGATATCATTCCTGACGATGAAGTGGCAATTACCATTTCTCATATGGGATATGTTAAGCGTACTCAACTCACTGAATATCGACAACAGAAGAGGGGAGGGCGTGGAGCCAAAGGAAGTGGAAACAGAGATGAAGATTTTCTGGAACATTTATTTGTGGCTTCTATGCATAATTATATGTTGTTCTTTACCGAGAAAGGTAAATGCTTCTGGCTAAGGGTATTTGAAATCCCAGAAGGTGGTAAAACATCTAAAGGACGTGCCATCCAGAACATGATTAATATCGATCCGGATGATAAAGTGCGTGCTTTCATTAATGTGAAAGACATCAAGGATAAAGAATATGTTGAGAACAATTTCATCATTCTAGCCACACAAAAAGGTACCATTAAGAAAACTTCATTAGAAGCTTACTCTCGTCCACGACAAAATGGAATAAATGCCATCACCATCAACGAAGGCGATCATCTTCTGGAAGCAAGACTTACAACTGGAAACAGTGAAATTCTTCTGGCTCTTAAATCTGGTAAAGCCATTCGATTTAGCGAAGAAAAAGTTCGTCCGATGGGTAGAAATGCAGCAGGAGTGAGGGGTATCACCTTAGCCGGACCAAAAGATGAAGTTGTAGGAATGATTTGTATCAATGAAGAACACGATAACATCCTTGTAGTTTCCGAAAATGGATATGGAAAACGTTCATCTGTTGAAGATTACAGAATTACAAACAGAGGTGGAAAAGGTGTTAAAACCATAAATATTACCGATAAAACTGGGAAATTAATTGCCATTAAAAATGTTCAGGATCAAGATGATTTAATGATTATCAATCGTTCTGGCTTAATCATTCGACTTTCAGTCGAAGACTTAAGAGTAATGGGAAGAGCAACACAAGGGGTCCGATTAATCAATTTAAAGGATGGAGATTCGATTGCATCTGTTGCAAAAGTTGAAATGATTAACGGTCATGATGAAATAGATGAATCTGATAATGAGGATCTTTCCGACAATCTTTCGGTAGAAGACGAAAATGGCAAGGAAATTGAAGAGTAACCAATATAAAACTGTTAAAAATAAGTAATCATTTATTTTTTAATTTGTCAAATATGTATCTTTGCACAATTAAAAAATCGAAAAAACAATTAATATGAAAAAATACGCAATTCTTTTGAGTTTGTTATTTGTATTTAGTCTTACGCAAGCACAAAATGGAAAACGAAACAGCGCTTTTAATTTTATGAGAAGCGGTAATTTACCTAAAGCTAAAGCAGCAATTGATGCAGCTACCGAGCATTCAAAAACAAAAAATGATGCTAAAACATGGCTATATAGAGGTGAAATTTATATTGAAATCGCTAAGAGCCCACTAGGAGATCTAGTAGGGATTGGACCAGATGAAGCTGCAAAAACTGGTTATGAAGCTTTATTAAAAGCTCAAGAATTGGACACTGATGGTGATTTTGCTGATGATTTAAAAACCTATTTAGGAATGGCTTCAGAGGTATATTTTAACCTGGCTGTAAGTAAATACAATGAAAAAGTATATCCTGAAGCTGGAGAATTGTTTAATCAATCTTTTGCAATTGCAAACTCCACAGGTCGTTTTGATACTACTGCCTTATTTAATGGTGGAATGGCTTTTGATAAAGGTAAAGTTTATGACAAAGCAGGTGAAAATTATGCAAAATTAGCTGAAATGGATTATTCAAATTCATTGGTTTATTATTCTTATACCAATATTTTGAAAATGGAAGGTGATACTGTTAAAGCAACTGCAGTTGTTGATAAAGGAAGAAAAATGTTTCCTAAAGATGTAAACTTAATTTTAGCTGAAACAAATATTTTCCTTGAAACCAAACAAACAGAAAAAGCGCTTGCAAACCTTAAATTTTTGCTAACCATCGACAAAAGCAATTACTCTGTTTACCATGCTGTAGGAGCCATGTTTGACGTAATTTTCAATAATGATGAATATTCTGACGAAGAAAGACTATCAGCATTTGACGAAAGTGAAGCAGCATACTTAAGAGCCATTGAATTAAAATCTGATTTCTTTGAATCAATTTATAATTTAGGAGCCCTTTATTTCAATAAAGGTGTATTTTATTTGAGTAAAGCTGATGAATTACCATTTGGTGATAAAGGTTATGAGCCACTTAAAGCAAAAGGAGATGAATTTTTAGGAATTGCATTACCTTATTTGGAAAGAGCTCTTGAGCTGAAAGATGACGATTACAATACCTTATTCTCTCTGAAACAAATCTATTCTCGTACCGGTGAATCAGAAAAGTATAAAAAAGTAAACGACAAACTCGCTGAGATTGGCGTACCTGAAGAATAAAAAATTATTCTAAAGCTATAAATAGGGAGTATGCATTAAAACGTGCTCCCTATTTAATAAAATATCTTATTTAACATAATATTAATTATAGGACATCAATAAGCATTTCCGTAATTCGCCGTTTGGCGGATTTAACATAAAATCAGATTTCGGACAAACTTCTTGTTCTAAATCGTTACCGATTTTATGTTAAGGAATATGCGAATACTTAGTAATTTAATTTTAGTACTCTGTCAACTATAATCTATTATGTCTGCTATCCTGAAATTATATAGATTCTTAATCGCTCAGAATTTAATATTCCTGGCAGAGATACAGTTTCATCCAAAATATTCGATTCTCGTGAAGTTAAAACTCATTTAAATTCTTTAATTCAATCATACAACATAATATTAATTAAGCAGTTAACCTATTCTAATGTTTAGTAAAACAGATTTAACAATAACAAAAAAAATCCCGGAAATACCGGGATTCAAATTTACTCATGATAGGAATCTCAAAATTACTTCAAATAATCTTTAAACACGGCCTTAAACTTTTTCAGTTTAGGTTGGATCACATATCTGCAGTATGATTCGTTTTTATTATTCTCGTAATAATCGTGGTGATAATTCTCTGCTACATAAAACCGATCAAGCTTGGTAACTTCTGTTACAATCGGATTTGGATAAACCTGTTGTTTGTTTAATTCATCAATAATCTGTTCAGCTTTCACTTTTTGATCTTCGGAATTAAAAAATATAGCCGAGCGATATTGCGTACCACGATCGGCACCCTGATAATTTAAAGTGGTTGGATCATGCGTTTGAAAAAATACGGAAAGCAAAAACTCAAAAGATATAATTTCAGGATCATAAGTTACTTTCGCTACTTCTGCATGTCCGGTAGCTCCGGTTACAACCTCTTTATATTTAGGGTTTTCCAGAGTTCCACCCGCATAACCGGGATCAACTTTAACCACTCCTTTCAATTCCTGAAATACCGCTTCAACACACCAAAAGCAACCAGCTCCCAATACAGCAGTTTCATGTTTATTACTCTCATTATCTTTAATCTGCATATCCTTGTTTATTTTTGCCTCGGAGGTCAGCATTCCGAGGATAAGACCTAAAAGAACCCAATATTTTTTCATACTTAATCAAGTATTACATATCTCCAAAGCTTGATGCTTCTCAAATATCTTTATAATATTCTGCTAAAATAACACTTTATTTATATTCATTCTAAATTATATGTAAAATTTTAGGAATTTTTATCTTTTTCATGATTTAAATTTTTGAATTTTATTACATTTGAAACAGAAGAAATTCTGTAAGCCAAGCCTTGCTCATCTATTTTTTATCATAAGGAAGAAATTGAAAAAACAGATGAATTTCCTGCGGAATGTCCGCATACCTTACAATTTGATGGGTGTGTGGATTTTTTTTACTCATCCCTAATAAATTCTATGATATGAAGAAGTTATTATTCGCATTGATTGCAGCCATTTTACTATTTACGGCATTGGTTCTGTTTTTCCCTTCCATTTTTTATGCATCCTCATTCGGACAAAAAATCATACTCAGAATCGAAGGCGATAAAGCAGCACAATTTTATTTCAAGGATGAAAATTTGATGAAAGACAGCCTTTTTATGGACGGTGTCATTTATTCAGGAACACTCAAAGACATTCAAAAGGTGCTTAATAAAAACCCACAAATAACAACCCTTGTTATGGGTGAAGTTCCTGGTTCTGTGGATGATGAAATTAATTTACTTGCTTCAAAAGAAATTCGAAAAAACCTTATTAATACCTACATCCCCGAAAATGGCTGGGTCGCTTCCGGTGGAACAGATATGTTTTTGGCGGGCGAAAATCGCAACATCCATCCTAGCGCAAAACTGGGTGTGCATTCGTGGGGCGGTGGAGAAATGGAAGCCCTTGAATACCCAAAAGATGATGTTGAGCATCAAAAGTATTTAGACTACTACAAAGAAATGGATATCCCTTCAGCGTTTTATTGGTACACTTTAGAAGCTGCACCTGCCAATGAAATTCATTGGATGACTGCTGATGAAATTGATCGGTACAATGTAATCAGCTCTAAATTAAATATGTCGAAAATGTTAAAAATTCAGGAGAGATTGGCATCCGATGAGTTTGAAGGTCGTGGAAGTGGAAACAATAAACTTGCCCAAGATTTAATCTCTGAATTCTTTGAATCTATTCAATTAGGATCGTTTAACTCATCTTATACAAAAGATTTCACTTTTAAGAGTTACCGAACAAAGAAACAAATTAATGCCAAAAACCTGATTGGATTTGTCGAAGGAAAAACACAGCCCGAGCATTATTTTGTAATTGGTGCTCATTATGATCATTTAGGAATCATTAATGACACCATTTATAATGGAGCTGATGACAATGCTTCTGGAACCGCAACGCTTATGGTTCTAGCAGAGTATTTCTCAAAATATCAGCCCAATCATTCCATCATTTTTGCAGCTTTCGACGGAGAGGAAATGGGACTTCAAGGCTCCAAGGCATTTGTTAGCTCCCCTCCTGTTGAGCTAAATCAGATTCTATTAAATTTTAATTTTGATATGCTGAGCTTCAACCCAGCCAATGAAATTTATGTGGTAGGAACCCATCAATTCCCTGAATTTAAACCATTTATAGAAAAGTCAGGAAAGAACAGTTTGCTTAATATTTCATATGGTCATGATGATCCGAACGACAAAACCAAAGATTATTGGATGACTTCTTCAGACAATGGACCTTTCTTCAGAAAAGGAATTCCAAATATTACCTTCAGTGAGGAAGATCACATTCATTATCACCGACCTACTGATGATTATGAGAATACGAATCATGAATTTTATAAGGAAGTAGCCGAATTAATCTTAAAATCAATTGTTGAAATTGATCAAGATTATAAGTTTGAATATTAGATCAGGCTGTGGTTATTTCTTAAACTTTTTCTTCTTAGCCTTTTTTCGGGTATTTTCTTCTTTTTCAGCTTCATCCATCAAGGATCTCCAATCGTCCTTTTTCTCCTGGACTTCTTCCAGGGTATATTGATATTCTTTTTTTGACAGTTCGAGGCGTTGAATTGGCTTACCCAGATTCTTTTCTATTTCAGCCAATATTTCTTTTTCCTGACTGCTGCAAAATGAAACTGCCTGACCTTTATTTTTTCCCCTTCCGGTTCTTCCAACCCGATGTACATAGTTTTCGGAGGTATCGGGCAGGTCGTAATTAACAACATACTCGACATCAGGAATGTCAATTCCACGGGCACTTACATCAGTAGCAATTAAAACTTTTAAATCGCCCGCTCTGAAATCTTCCATGGTAAACTCGCGTTCCTCCTGCTCAATATCGCTATGAATGGTATTGCACTCCAATCCTACCCTGCCCATAGCTTTTTTAACCCGTTCAGCCCGGACTTTTGTTCTAACGAAAACCAGAATTTTTTTATCGGCATGTTCTTTAATCAAGCCTTCCAGAAAAAACCGCTTATCGTCCATTTCAATAAAAGCAACGGCATGCTCAATGTTTTTGGCTACCGGATCTTTGGGCGAAATTTGAATTCGTATGGCATTTGTAACCAAAGAGTAAGCCAGGTTTTTAATCTTTTCGTTGATGGTTGCTGAGAAAAACAAGGTTTGTCTCTTACGTGGTAAATGCCGCATTAAATCTCGAATATCTTTAATAAAACCTAAGTCAAGCATATGATCTGCTTCATCTAAAACCAAGATTTCAACCCGGTCGAGTAAAAGAAAACCCTGGCTGTGTAAATCAAACAGCCGACCCGGAGTAGCAATTAAAACATCCACACCATTGTTAAGCTCTTTAATTTGAGGCTGCTGACTAACGCCGCCATGAATACAAAAAGAAGTGATATTCGTATGTTTTCCTAAGGTATAAAATACATTTTCTATCTGTAAAGCCAGCTCATGGGTTGGAGCCATCACCAAACATTTAACCCCATCAGGTCGTCTATCAATCTTTCGCTCCTGCAAAATGTGCAAAATTGGAATGGCAAAAGCCGCAGTTTTTCCGGTACCGGTTTGCGCAATGGCCAAAACATCTTCACCTCTCAAAATGGGAGGAATTGATTTATACTGAATATCAGTTGGTTTGGTATATCCTTGTTTGGAAATACTTTTTTTTATTCCGTCCGCAATGCGATACTTTTCAAATTTCATACCTTAGAATTAAGCTGCAAAGATACCGTTTTTGTATTTGATTGAAATCATTCCATGATTTTCTTGGGAGCAATTCTTTTTCTATTTTTACAAGGTGAATTCTGAAACCCAAATATTACTGGCTCCCTTGCAGGGCTTCACTGATTTTCATTTTCGTAATGCCCATCAAAAATATTTTGGCGATCTGGATCAGTATTATGCTCCGTGGATACGACTTAATGGTGATGGCAATTTAAAAAATGCACAAATACGGGATGTAAAGCCTGAAAACAATTCAAGTTTGTACCTTATTCCGCAAATTATTTGCAAGCAATCAGAAGATTTTTTAAAGCTGTCTGATTATCTTTTTGACTTAGGTTACCCGGAAATTAACTGGAATTTGGGTTGTCCATATCCGATGATTACCAAGCGTGGCCTGGGATCAGCACTTTTGCAAACTCCTGATAAAATCATCAAAATTTTGGAGGAAGTTCTTCCTAAAATGAAAAACAAGCTCTCCTTAAAAATACGTTTGGGTTTTGAAAATGAAGAAGATGCATATCATTTATTACCCAGACTCAATGAATTACCAATCACCAACATCATCATTCACGCACGCATCGCAAAGCAAATGTATAAAGGCCGGGTTAATCTGGATGCTTTTGAAAAATGTATCATTCAAACAAAACACGATTTAATTTTTAACGGAGATATTGACAGTTTCCAGAAATATTTAACTCTCAAAATTCGTTTTCCACAAATCCGGAGCTGGATGATTGGCAGGGGAATAATTGCAAACCCCTTTCTGGCCGGCATGATCAAAAATAGCACAGATAAGCTTCCGACTGATTACAAACAAACCTTTATAGATTTCCATGAGTGCTTATTGGATGATTATGCCAATCATTTGTCGGGCGACAAACATTTGTTACTGAAAATGTTGGGATTCTGGCATTACTTCTCAATCTCTTTTAAAGATTCGCACAAAGCATTAAAAAGAATAAAAAAAACAAAAACTTTAGCTGCTTACCATGAAGCAGTAAAAATAAATATGAGCGAAGGATTTAAAAACGATCAATAGGTATTCTTCCACATTTTACATTCTACATTCTACATTCTACATTCTACATTTTAAATTCTACATTCTACATTTTACATTCATCACTCATCACTCAACACTTCTTTCACCCTGCCGATCTGTCCATCTTCAAGTCTGACTTTAATTCCGTGAGGATGCTTTGGAGCTTTTGTCAAAATATCTTTCACCCAACCCTCAGTAAGCTCGCCACTTCGTTGATCCTTTTTAAGTACAATTTTAACTTCTGCACCAATTTGAATATCTGATCTTTTCGTTCCGTCCATTTTCTTTTTTTAAAAATTAGCAAATTGTAATTCACTCAATTTGCGATAAGTTCCATTTTTTATCTTTATTAAATCATCATGATTCCCCTCTTCTATGATTTCGCCCCGTTCAAGCACCAAAATATTGTCTGCTTTTCGAATGGTTGCCAGTCGGTGGGCAATCACAATTGAGGTTCTGCCCTGCATAAGTTTTTCAAGGGCATCCTGCACCAAACGCTCTGATTCAGAATCTAGTGACGAAGTGGCCTCATCTAGTATTAAAACTTTAGGGTCCTTAAGCAAGGCTCTGGCAATGGCAATTCTTTGTCGTTGACCTCCTGATAATTGGGTTCCTCTTTCACCTACAATGGTTTCCATTTTCTCCGGAAACCGATTGATAAATTCAAGAGCATTTGCTTTTGAAGCAGCTTCCCAAATTTCCTCATCGCTTGCCTCAGGTTTACCGTAGGCAATATTTTCACGAATACTTCCTCCAAATAAAAAGATATCCTGAGGAACCAATGCAATTTGAGCTCTTAATTCTGACAATGGAATTTCTTTACTATCAATACCTTCGAAGGAAATGCTGCCTTCTTGGGCTTCATGAAGTTTGAGTAGTAAAGCACTCAAAGTTGATTTTCCAGATCCACTGGGACCAACCAATGCAAGCAATTGATTTTGTTTAATCTGAGCATTTATATTCTTTAAAACCTTTTCTTCAGGGCGATTGGGATACGCAAAACTCAAATTTTTAATTTCTATAGCCCCATCAAAGCGATGTTTAAAATCGGTGGGCTTAAGCTCTGATAAATCTTCTTCATCGGCTTCAAATATCTCAAATAAATCTTCGGTGGCACCGATAAATTTCTGGATACGGGTATAAACATTCGCCAATCCTCCAATGGTTCCACCGATAAAACCTGAATAAATTACAAATGAAAAAAGCTCCCCTGGATCAATAACCCCTTGCCCTAAAAGTGTTGCACCTTTCCAAATTACAGCAACCATGGCACCAAATAGCCCCAGTATCATAAATGCCGAAAAAGCACCACGATACCTACCACTCTTCATTCCAATCTTTGCAATTTCTTTGGTTTTTTGCTTGTATCTTTTGATTTCAAAAAACTCATTCGTAAATACTTTTACACTTTGAATTCCCTGAAGTGTTTCTTCAATAATGGTATTTGATTCTCCGATTTCGGTCTGAACGGATTTTGAAAATTTACGCACAAAACGTCCAAAAAATACCGCCAGCAAAAACATCACAGGAAGTATCGCCAACATGAAAAGTGTAAGCTTTAATGAGGTTATAACCAACAAAGTGATCCCTCCGGTAATGATGATTATTTGCCTGATAAATTCGGCCAAAGTAGAAGTAAGCGTTTCCTGAAGCTGAGTTATATCAGCAGATATCCGGCTATTTAACTCTCCTACTCTTCGCTTCTCAAAAAACTTAATGGGTAACTTTATTAAATGGCTATAAGTAGTTTGGCGCAAATCGGCCAAACTTTTTTCGGTCACATTTACAAAAAGTACTATCCTGAAATATGAAAACACCGACTGTATGATTAAAATACCGCCCAGCATGAGCGCAATGCGATTGATGTCCTCACTTAAACTTCCTTCATTACCGGAGCTTACCAGCTCTCCCAATAATTTAGGAAAAGCCAGATTTGCCAGACTGGAAACAAACAAAAAAAACATCCCAATCAGGTATTCAACACGATAGGGTTTGATGTATTTATATAACTTCAGGAGGTTTCTAAATCCGTCGAGTGTGAGTTTACTTTTTCTAACTTCTGCTTTCATAATGACGAAAGAAAGCAGATCAATTATTATACCATCATCAACTGATCATTATTTTTGCATGATTTGGCATAAAAACCTGACAAATAAAAAAATTATGATACATACTCAGAAAGCTCCAACCACCTCATTTCTTTTTCATCAAGTAAATTTAAAATCTCCTTGATTCGGTCTGATGCAGATTGTAGTTTTTGATAATCCTGTTCCCCTGAATTCAAGAGCTCTTCCAATGAAGATTTCTCTTCTTCCAGCTTTTTAAGATCAGCTTCTAACTGCTCAAACTCCCTTTGTTCTTTAAAGCTCAACTTTGTTTTAACCTGATTTTGAGTTTTCTTAGGTTTTTGAATGTTCTTTTCTTTTCCTTTTTTTTCTTTGAGTTGAAGTTCAGGAATGACCACTTCATTTCGATATTGGGTATAATTTCCGGCAAAATCCCGAATTGATGCGTCATCATTAAAAATAAATATATGATCAACCAATTTATCCATGAAATACCGATCGTGCGAAACCAGCATTAAGCAGCCTTTATATGAGAGTAAAAGCTCCTCTAACTTATTCAGGGTTAGCAAATCCAAATCATTGGTCGGCTCATCCAGTATCAAAAAATTGGGGTTTTGTATCAAAACCATCAACAAATACAATCTTCTTTTTTCTCCACCACTTAACAATGAAACAGGTGCATGCTGCATTTGTGCCGAGAACATAAAATGATGCAAAAATTGGGAGGCCGTTAAACTGTGATCATTTCCCAATTGAATGACTTCAGCTTTCTCCTTTACAAGATCAAGCATTTTTTGATCTCCTTCAAACTTAATACCTTCCTGCTTATAGTAACCAATTTTAATGGTTTCTCCCTTAACGACTGTACCAGCGTCAGGGCTTAAATTTTGAGTAAGCAGATTTAATAAGGTTGATTTTCCGCTACCATTATTTCCAATAATTCCAATTCTTTCACCTTTTAAAAAGTTATGATTGAAATCTTTTATAAAAATTTGTCCATTGAAAGACTTGCTTAAATTTTTTACTTCTAAAACCTTTCCACCAATGCGTTGACTCTTAATATCTAAATTTATTTCATGCTCAATAATATTTACATCTGCGCGTTCTTTTGTTTCGTAAAAGGCATCGATTCGTGCTTTTGATTTCGTTGTTCTGGCCTTTGGCATTCTTCTGATCCAGTCCAACTCTTTCTTCATCAATTTACGGGCCTTGAACACTTCAGTTTTCTCAACTTCTTCGCGAGCAGCAGATTTCTCAATATAATAAGCATAGTTGCCCTGATGAGAGTAAATATTACCGTTGGCAAGCTCCAGGATTTGATTACAAATACGATCTAAAAAGTAACGATCGTGAGTAACCATCAGTAAAGTAATATTAGATTTTTCAAGGTATTTCTCCAACCATTCAATCATTTCAATATCAAGGTGGTTGGTGGGCTCATCTAAAATCAGAAACTCGGGTTTATCCAATAAAACCAATGCCAAAGCCAGTCTTTTACGTTGACCTCCTGAAAGCGCCTCTATTTTTTGATCTAAATCCTTGATTTGAAATAAACTCAGCAACTGTTCAAGTCTGCGCTCATAATCCCAGGCCTCATGTTGATCCATTTTTGCAGAAACCAAATCAAATTGCTTTTGGGTTTCCTTATTCCAGTTTTCACTTTGCGCTGCTACGGCTTTTTCATAGTCTCTGATTACTTTTAAAACTTCTGAATGAGTACCTTTTATATAATCATGAATGGTGATATTCTTTTCGAAAGCCGGTTCCTGCTCCAGGTATGCCCAGGGTACATCCGGATTAATTACAACACTTCCCTGATTGGGTTCATCCTTACCTGCAATAATTTTTAAGATCGTTGATTTTCCGGTACCATTGGGAGCTATTAGTGCCACTTTTTCTCCCTTTTCCAAACCGAAACTAAGATCTTCAAACAGCAATCTTTCTCCAAACTGACGACCTAAACCCTCTATTGATAATACATTCATAATTTTAAAATTGAATGCAAAGTTAAGCTAATTGCGACAAAAAAAATGCCTATTAATTTAAAGGATTTGAGAGCTAATATTTACTCCTAAAATACCCTTAATTTGACTATGCGCTTAATTGATCTTTTTTTAAAGAGGAGATGATTAAATTTTTGACGGGGGTAAATTCATTACGTATAATTTCCCATTTGTTGGGATATTTTTGAAATAAAGTAAGAATCTTTGATTTATGATTTTTCAATGCATCAGTAATTCCGGGGGCCTTCATAGGGCGATTACAAGCCAGCCCAACGTTTATTCCTGTTAATTTTTCATTTTTACTTTGCACCAATTTTGCCCCGCTCTCAAGTCGGTTAAGCAAAGCAATGGTGTTGGCATACTTTTGTTCGGAAAAAGATTGAACCACAACTTCGTCCATTTCCTTTACTTCGTAACTGGTTAAATTTAGGTGCCAATCATCGATATAAAAAATATCAGTCTGATTTTTACTGCTATTATTTTCAGCATAAACGATGGCATTTTCCAAAATACTTGATAGGTGATTGATGTTACCTTTAAACCCTTGAATTTTTTCATAGGCCAATTCAGTGAGTATATAATTTTTGCGATTTCTCACTGATAAGCTCTCACAATACTGCTTTGCCAAATTTTTCAAACTCGTTCGGTTGCTGTTTTCACTCAGTTTTAAATCCTCTTTCAATTGACGATTCTCCTGAATCAGTGCCTGAGTGTCGGCAATAATACGCTGCTGAATGCTCCTATTGTTTCTGTTTGTAATTAAAAAAGCATTAAATGCATTGTACATATGATATTCGATAATGCTTTTCTGAGTACTAAATAATGCTTTATCTGAGCGGCTTAAGCCATAATTTCCTTGATTAGAATTTAGATAAATCAGAAGCAAATCATTGAGCCCGTCATATTCATTTTTGAACCTGAGTAAAAGAATATTCTTTTTGAGTTCATCAAAGATTTCGGCCTTTTCAATTTTCGTTCGCTTTTGCTCAATTCCAATATCGTTTTCATCCAGCCATTCAAATCGGCTTTCCGAAGATCGTAACTCTTCAATGCGCTGCAAACGATCTATTATGTTTAATGATTCTAATTCATTCGAACGTTCTGGTCGATCCCGCATCATGGCTTGAACTTCAGAATTTTGATCTGCTTTAAAAATCGCTATCATTTTTTTAATCCCGGGCACAATTAATTGAGCATTTCGCAGAATACTCTCAAAATCGTGTTCGGTAAAAGTGTAGCGATAATTCATTAAAGATGATTTCTTACAAATGTAATACAAAATTAAGCTATTATTTACTTTTTAAGCCTTTTTTTAAGTCAAATTAAGTATTTAAACATTTGATTAAGTAAACTTAATTAAGTGACTGAAATCAATAATTAAGTAACAAAAAACAACTTAAATAACTTGCTAGCAACCACATAGCTTTTGTATTCTTGTATTCTTATTGACTCGTTCATCAAAAATAATCTAGCAAACTAAAAATCAGAACATAAAAATTTAGTCTTATGAGATCAAAATATAAAGAGCCACTAAAAGACGATTTTGTCAGTATTCACGAACTTCGAATCAGAAATAAAAATAAAATACAATCAAATCATTTTAAAACAGAACAAAAAAAGGAACCTCAGTATTACCAACAATATGAGAAAGAAGTCAAAGTTTCTCGATGGGAAAAACTAAAAACCTACCTGATGAATTTTACTGAAGATTTAATTTTTGAACCCATAGAAGAAGAAGAGGAATATTCAAAACCAGATATGGCCAATAGAAATTTAATGCTGGCTTCCGAATCTATTCACGGAACTCAATATTCAAATATACAAATTGCAATGGTAGATGAAAACATCAAACTGAGTGACGTTTTAAATAGCGCTTTAAGGCATTTGGAGCAGTTTTTGAAAAACATCCAAATCGGATTAATTCTTGATGCGGAAACTTTGGAATTTAATGAAAATACCTGCAATAATTATATTCACAGCCAGCGCCCCAGTGAAAAAGAGATCACACTCATTGAAAAGATAAAAGTTATCACAGAACGAATAAAAGTTAGCACTAACCAACGTTTCTCAATCAAGAACCTCATAAATATATTTCAAATAAAAACAAATAAAGTGACGCCTTTAAAAGATTTTAAAAATGCACAAAATTTAAATGAGCAAGTTGAAAACGATCCATGAACTTCAAAGCTTTAATCAATGGCTTTATCAAAAGTTTTGGAATAAATGAAATGAAGCTTTTTCTCAATTTCTGTCAAACATAAATTACCTAAACTTCCGATGTGGGTATGATTGATTTCTTTAGAAGGTTCATAATTTGAGGAAGCTATATTTTTTGCCACCACTTTATAAGCATCTCTAAAGCTAACTCCTTGCATTACAAGATTGTTCACAGCCTCAACACTATAAAGATTATCATAAATTTCATCTTCAAGTATATTTTTATTGATTTTGATTTCTTTCAACATGAAACTAAGAATCTCTAAATTTTCTTTCATTAAATCAATTCCATGCATGATTTCTGATTTAAGCAGTTGAAAATCGCGATGATACCCGGAAGGTAAATTATTTGTAATCATTGAAATTTGAGCAGGCAAAGCTTGAATCTTATTACAGTTCGCCCGAATCAATTCGATTACATCCGGATTTTTTTTATGAGGCATAATGCTTGAGCCCGTTGTTAATTCATCCGGAAAGCTGATAAAACCAAAATTTTGACTGTTATAGATGCAAATATCCGTTGTAAATTTTGATAAGGTTAAAGCTATAGAAGAAAGGGCAAAAGCCAGAGAAAGCTCTAATTTACCCCGACTCATTTGTGCCGCTACAACATTGTATTTCATGGTATTGAAAGCAAGAAGCCTTGTTGTCAACTCACGATCTATTGGAAAGGAACTTCCATAACCTGCAGCAGATCCCAAGGGATTCTGGTCTGAAATTTGATAAGCCGCATTTAAATGGATGAGATCGTCTATCAGGCTTTCGGCATAGGCCGAAAACCACAATCCAAAAGAAGATGGCATGGCAACCTGAAAATGGGTATATCCAGGCATTAAGACATTTTTATGTTGTTTGCTCAGTTCTATTAAAACCTCAAACAAATCCTTAATAAGCGATCTGATGCTTAAAATCTCATCTTTTATATAAAGATGCAAGTCTACTAAAACCTGATCATTGCGTGATCGTGCAGTATGAATTTTTTTGGCACTTGCTCCAATCAGTCTTCCCAATTCAAATTCAATTTTACTATGCACATCTTCAAATTCAGACTCAATTTCAAAATTTTCATTTTCAATGCTTTCGGCCAAAATTTTCAACCCCTTTCTGATATCAGTAAGTTCCTGATCAGAAATAAGTTTTACTTTATGAAGCATTTCTGCGTGCGCCAAACTGGCTTTTATGTCATACTTAGCAAGTTTTAAATCCAAAGTTCGATCTTCACCAATCGTAAAACTTTCAATCTTTTTATGGGTTGCAATCCCTTTCTCCCAAAGTTTCATATTATTATAGAATTTTTTCAAACATTTTTATATATAAATCAATAGCATCTTCAATTTCACTTATTTTGATATACTCATCCGATTGATGAGAACGTGTTGAATCACCCGGTCCTAACTTCAATGATGGGCAGCTTAATACAGACTGATCAGACAAGGTAGGTGATCCATAGGTTATTCTTTCAAGCTCCACTCCTGCCCTTACTATAGGATGATTAGAATCGATCGAAGAAGAATTGAGGTTAAATGAGCGGGCTTTTAATTTACTCTTTGTAAAAGCGTTAATGATATCAAAAACTTCGTTATTGGTATATTCATCGGTTACCCGAACATCAATTACAAAATGACAATGATCAGGAATTACATTATGCTCGCGACCCGCATTTATCTGCGTTACTGTAACTTTTACCTTGCCTAAAGTTTTTGAAATTTTCTGAAATTCATAATTTCTGAGCCACTCAATGTCATGTATGGCTTTATAAATTGCGTTATCTGAATTCATATGTGCTGCATGACCTGCAATACCTTCAGCATAGGCATCAATAACCAGCAAGCCTTTTTCAGCTATCGCTAGATTCATATTTGTAGGCTCGCCAACAATGGCAAAATCCGGTTCGGGAAACTTTTTCAAAATGCTGTTCAAACCATTTTTACCAGAACTTTCCTCTTCTGCCGTAGCTGCATAAATCAAATTATACTTCAAATTTGATTTTGCATAGAAATGAACAAATGTTGCCAGAAGAGCAGTCAAACTTCCTCCTGCATCATTGCTTCCCAAACCGAATAATTTTCCATCGATCAGTTCAGCTTTAAAAGGATCCCGTGTATAACCTTTGTTTGGTCGAACGGTATCGTGATGAGAATTTAGAAGGACTGAAGGTTTGTCTTTATCAAAGTATTTATTTACTGCCCAAACATTATTATTACTTCGATTTACTTCTATGTTTTTAGACCTCAAAAAAGCTTCCAGCTTCAGTGCTGTTTCATCTTCTTCACCAGAAAATGATGGTGTTGATATAAGCTTTTCAAGCAATCTAACAACCTCATATTTAAGCTTTATAACATTCATATTTAAAGTATTAATTTAGTATATAACTGGGTGGTATCATCAATTATTTCCGCTTTCCCAATTCTGATTTCCGACACCCCTTTTTGTAGCGCCTTAAAGCAATTCTCAAGTTTTGGAATCATTCCGCCATTAATTTCTCCGCTCATTTTATATTGCGAAAAAGTTGCCTTGTTTATCTCAGAGATAACCGAATTTTCATCATCTTCGTTCAACAATACCCCATTCTTCTCGAAGCAATAAATTAGTCTTGTTTTGTATTTTGAAGATAAAGCAATAGCTATTTCAGCTGCAATGGTATCTGCATTGGTGTTTAACAATTGACCATCGCCATCATGAGTGATAGCCGAAAAAACAGGAAGCAAATTTTTTCCTAGAAGAAAATCTATTCCTTCGCTATTTATGTTTACAATATCACCAACAAACCCATAATCAATGTCTGTAATTATTCTTCTTTTGGTCTTTATACAGTCCAAATCACAACCTGATAAACCAAGGGCATTAGATCCTAAAGACTGAAGTTGAGCAACGATGGACTTGTTTATCAGACCGGCATAAACCATGGTCACAACTTTTAAGTCATCGGGTTGAGTAATTCTGCGACCATCAATCATTTTGGGTTTTAAGCCCATTTTTTTGCTCAGATTTGAAGCGAGGCTTCCACCACCATGCACCAATATTTTTAAGTTCTTTGATTTTACAAAATATTTCAAAGCTGTATTTAGTAGGTTTTCATCATCAATAAGCTTCCCTCCTATTTTTACAATTTCCAGTTTAGGCTTCATCATCATCCTTTTTAAAAGTTTTTAAAATCCTGGATAAAACTTCCGGAAATATTTTGATCTCATCATAGGTAATTGATAAGGGAGGAAGAATTCGTAACAGATTTGGATTTGCCGAAGCACCTGTAAAGATGCCGTAATCATTCAAAAGCTGATTGCGTATTGGCTTAGCCGGGAAATCAAACTCAACTCCAAGCATTAAGCCAGTCCCTTTAATATTTTTAACATCAGGTAATTTCTGAAGCGCTTCAATAAGTATTTTTCCAATCTGTTTTGCATTATTCATCAGTGCCGCTGACTTGATCTGTTTCAGAACAGAGATTCCGGCAGCACAAGCCAAATGATTTCCACCAAATGTTGTACCCAGCATTCCATACCTGGATTTAATAACCGGATTAATCAGCAATCCTCCGATGGGAAATCCATTGCCCATGCCTTTGGCCATGGTAATAATATCAGCCTTTATGCCATAATGCTGATGGGCAAAAAACTTCCCGCTTCTTCCATAACCACTTTGAACTTCATCCAAAATCAACACGATTCCTTTTTCAATACAAAGCTCTGAGAGTTCTTTAATAAAAGGTTTTGATGGCTTATCGAGGCCTCCAACTCCCTGAATGCCCTCAAGGATGACCGCACAAATATTCTCATCCTTCATCGCCTCCTGCATCTGTTTATGATGATTCAGTTCAATAAATTCAACATCAAATTGATTCTCGTTGATTGGAGCTGAGATATTTGGTTGATTGGTAACGTTCAATGAAGCAGCTGTTCTGCCATGAAAACTATTCTTGAAGGCAATTACCTTCGTTTTACCTGTATGAAAAGAAGCCAATTTGATGGCATTTTCATTGGCCTCACTACCCGAATTGCAAAGAAATAATCGATAGGTATTGTACGAACTCAACTGACTTAATTGATCCGCAAACTCTTGTTGTAAAGGAATTTGAATAGAATTAGAATAAAATCCGATTTTTTGAATCTGATTTTTAATAGCCGCAACATAATCAGGGTGGCTATGGCCTATAGATATAACTCCGTGACCTCCATACAAATCCAGGTATTTTCTATTCTTATCATCCCACAAATAAACGCCTTTACTTTTAACAATATTGATAGGATAATGAGGATAGACATTAAACATTTTCATGATATTTTATATTAGGTTTTCTTAGAAATAACTTGATTTTAGTTTGAGTCCCATGCATTCGTCAAAACCATACATTAGGTTCATATTCTGAATGGCCTGACCTGCTGCACCTTTTAACAGATTATCAATCACAGTATTCACCAATACTTTACTACCAATTTTTTGAACCTGAATCAGGCTGTTATTGGTATTTATAACCTGCTTTAGGCTGATGTCTTTTTGTACTAAATGGGTGAATTTTGACTCATGATAGAATTCATCATACAGACCTCTTAATTCCTTTTCACAATAGTCGGATTCGGTATAAATACTGGCGAAAATGCCTCGGGTAAAATCTCCACGATATGGAATAAAATTTATTTCCATATGGGAAGGATTGCTGTACAATGAAATATTTTCTTTAATCTCGTCCAAATGCTGATGCTTAAAGGCCTTATAAACTGATATATTATTATTTCTCCAGCTATGGGCACTAGTTTGCGTTAAGGATTTCCCTGCCCCCGTCGAACCAGTAATGGCACTGATGTGAAAACTTTTCAATACCTTACTGTACCTAGCAAATGGCAATATGGCCAATTGTATGGCTGTGGCAAAACAACCCGGATTTGCAACATTCTGTGATTGACAGATTTCTGTTTTATTAAGCTCAACCAAACCATAAGTAAAATTCCTATTTTGATAATTCGAATCCTTTTTTAAACGGAAATCATTGCTTAAATCAATAATTCTGGTTCGGCTTGAAAACTCATATTTTTCTAAAAATGCTTTTGAGTTTCCATGCCCAAGACATAGATAGATTAAATCAACATTTAAATCCACTTTATTGCTAAATTTCCAATGCTGAAATTCAATCAAATCCTGATGAACATCACCTATACTTTTTTCAGCATTTGAGTGGCTATAAACGTATTTTATCCTAACTTTTGGATGATTTAGCAGGCATCTAATAAGTTCTCCGGCTACAAAACCACTTCCTCCAATAATTCCTATTTCTAACATTCTATTTTATTTACTTGATGATAAATTCGCATGGGGTTTGCCAAAATTTTGGTAAAACCTTTTACATCTTCACTACTCCATGTCTTATTCATTTCACCGTATTCTCCAAAATCGGAATTCATCAAATCATGTTTTGATTCAATTCCTAAGATTTCGAAGCGATGCGGATGCATTGTGACATTTACAAAGCCTGTTACATATTTTTGTGAACTTTTCATGCAAGCCTCCAAATCTCTCATTACAGGATCAAGATATTGGGCCTCATGAATAAACATTCCGTACCAACTGGCAATTTGTTCTTTATAATGAAGCTGCCATTTCGAAAGATTATGCTTTTCCAGACTATGATGTGCTTTGATAATAATTTGAGCGGCGGCGGCCTCAAATCCTACTCTGCCTTTGATTCCAATAATGGTGTCACCCACATGTATATCCCTCCCTATGGCAAATTCACTGGCAATTTCATTAAGTTTTTGTATGGCGTCAATAGCCTTCATTTTCTGGTTGTCTAGTCCACATATTTCACCTTCATTAAATTCGATAAGAATATTCTTAGGTTCACAATGTTTGAGCTGACTGGGATAGGCTTTTTCAGGCAATGTCTGATGAGAGCTTAAAGTTTCTTTACCTCCAACACTTGTACCCCAAAGACCTTTATTTATTGAATAATCTGTACTTTCCCAATCCATCTCAACACCGTTTTTTCGCAAGTAGTTGATTTCATCCACTCGCGAAAGTTTCTGATCACGGGTTAATGAAATAATTTGAATTTCCGGAGCGATCAATTGAAAAATGAGGTCAAATCGAATTTGATCATTCCCTGCTCCTGTACTCCCGTGTGCTAAAAATTCAGCATCTATTTCTTTGGCATATTTTGCAAGAGCAATTGCCTGGTAAACCCTCTCAGCACTTACAGATAATGGGTAGGTATTGTTTTTCAAAACATTACCATAAATGAGGTATTTGACAATATTTTCATAAAACTCCTCGGTATTTTCCAGACAGATATGTTTTTTTGAGCCTAAATCATAAGCTTTGTTTTCAAGTTCTGTAAGTTCTTTTTTTGTAAAACCCCCGGTGTTAACAATGGCAGAATAAACTTCCATCTTTTTTTCATTTGATAAGAATTTTAAGCAGTATGAGGTATCGAGGCCACCACTGTATGCAAGCACTACTCGTTTATTTTTCATGGTATAATTTATTTAAGATTGATTTTTTTTTGATTTTTTGATGTTTCCGATTTGCGTGATGTTCCAGAAATGATTTAAAATTTTCCCATAATATACTTTGTCGATACTTATGATTATTGAAAGGTAATTTGGCCGGTTCGCAAACCATACCGGTACATAAACACATGCTTCTGTTTGTTCGGACTAGAATATCGTGATTCACACAGTTTTCACAGCCTCTCCAAAAACTCTCATCTTTTGTTAATTCATTAAAAGTAACTGGTCTATACCCCAAATCTGAATTGATTTTCATCACAGCCAGACTGGTCGTAATTCCAAAAAATTTGGAGTTGGGAAACTTTTTAACTGACAAATTGAAAATGGCACTTTTAATAGCTCTGGCCAATCCTGTTTTACGGTAATCGGGGTGAACAATGAGACCTGAGTTAGCGACAAATTTTTGTTCTTCCCAACTCTCGATATAACAAAATCCAACCAATTGTTTTTTATGGATAGCAACAACTGCTTTTCCGTCTCTAATTTTTTGCTTAATGTATTCAGGCTCACGTTTGGCAATTCCTGTTCCTCTGATTTTTGAGGCTTCTTCAATCATTTTGCAAACTTCTGTTGCATAAATTAGGTGGCTAAGATTGGCCACACCAATGATAATTTTCATGGTAAATGTGAATAAATTCTTTGGCTAAAGAATGAATAAAATAATATGTAAATACTGAGTAATTGCAGGGTACGTAACCCCGCTAAATAAAATTATGCCCGGGAGGGGCGTCTATTTCTACAATGGGTGGTAAAAGTCAATACAGATGTAACTACAGTCTTTTGTAGTAGTTTCTGAAAATCATATGTATTTAACTTATCCATTGTTGGGTGCAAAAGTATATAGTTATTTTAAACTTACAAATTAAAAGTTTCGTTTTGAAAAATATTGAGAAAACAGAAAGCAAAATAAGAGTTCGATTTATGATTAAACATTTTTTTTATTCAAAAGAAAACACATTGAAAGTTTGGGTTCATAATTTATTAACTACTCTTTGAATAAAAAACCAATTCATTGATCGATTTACTTTTTTTATTATCATCCTTATCCGTTAATTTGTATAAAAAACCGAACCAATGAAAAAAATCTTAAGACCTTATCTACTCATCATTCTTATCTCATTGTTTTTTATAAGCAATGTTTCTGCTCAGGAAGAAAATTCTTATGAGTTTAAGATGCTAAAATCAATCAAAACAACACCCATTAAAAACCAAAGCCGAACCAGCACCTGTTGGTCATTTGCACTCACTTCCTTTGTTGAAACGGAAGCGATCCGTAAAGGAAAAGGCATGCATGAATTATCACCCATGTTTACGGTTTACAATGCCTATCATTACAAAGCAAACCGATATTTGCGTCTAAAACGTTATCATATTGGGAATTTCCCCAATGGAGGTGCTTTAAATGATGTACCTGATATGTTTAAAATTTACGGGGCCATCCCAAATTCAGTTTACAACGGATTGCAATACGGTAGCGAAACCCATAATCATAGCGAATTTGCACGTGTTTTAAATGCATATTTAAAAAGTGTATCGACCAAAAAATCCTGGGATGCCCGTTCAAAATCTTATAAAGAAGTAAGCTATATTTCACCCATGTGGGAAAAAGGCTTTGATGCTTTATTGGGCACATGGTTAGGTACTCCTCCTGAATCGTTTGAATACCAAGGGAAAACTTATACACCAAAATCTTTTGGTAAATTTTTAGGCTTTAATCCTGATGACTATATTTTATTGAGTTCATTTACTCATTTCCCATTTTATTCAGAATTTGTTTTAGAAGTTCCGGATAATTGGAGTCAGGCAAAAGCCATGAATATTCCTCTTGAAGATTTAAGAGCTGTTATTAAGAATTCAATAGAAAAGGGCTATTCAGTAGCATGGGCCAGCGATATGGGCGATCAATTTACCGGACGACAAGATGGTATTTGGACACTTCCAAAAGAGGATGTTTCAAAAATGGATAAAGAAAAAAAGAAAAAGTTTTTAAATGCACCTGCAGCTCAACGTGAGGTGACTCAAGAATTCCGTCAGCAAGGATATGATAATTTTATAACCACTGATGACCATGCGATGTTAATCATGGGAATGGCAACTGACCAGATGGATAATATGTATTATTATGTTAAAAATTCTTGGGGAACAAAAGGGAAAAATAAAGGATTCGAATACGTTTCTGAATCATTTGTTTTATACAAAACCTTATCAATTTATGTACATAAAGATGTGATTCCTAAGCGAATTCTTAAAAAGATAAAAGGGCAATAAAAATCTGCTTTATATTAGTTTGACAATAAAAAGGGTGAAGTTACAGAAAGTAGCAACACCCTTTTTTAATGATTTTAAAATAAAAATCATCACCTCACTATCGTCATTTTTTTGGTTTGAACCAGATCACCACTTCTGATTTGATAAAAATACATCCCACTTTGAAGAGATTCTGTATCGAGGTTTAGCTGATATTTCCCGGGTCTTTTATTTTCATTAAGAAGAGATCTAACCTTATGACCTCCTTCATCAAATACTTCAATTTCAACTTTACCATATTCAGAAATCTCATATTCAATTCGGGTATATGAATGGAAAGGGTTTGGAAAATTTTGTGACAATTTTAACCGATCCATATGTTCAATCCCATCATTGAATCCAAGCTGAATTGGGCTAATATTCCATAAACTTAAATTTTCAAGTACAATTTTTGAGGCAACCTCCTGAAAATAAATGGCTTCATCAGCGGATATATTCGAATAAAAACTATTTCCACATGTACTTTCCTGAAATATGCTGGCATATATTACACAAGCCATTAAATAAGATCCTTTTTCATTGGGATGATTCCAATCACTCATATGTAAATAATGGAGCTGGTAATTTTTCTCAGCCAACACTTTTGCCCATGCCCAGCCTACCGGAGCAATCCCATATCCAATTTCTTCTGAATATCTGATGGAATTGCCATAAATATTAGCTTGCATTTCAGCATATTCGTCATCCCAGCCTTTCTTCCAGGTCATGCCATCTTCATAAGCCCAGGGCATGCAGAAAATAACCTTGGTAGTTTCACAATTGGCTTTTATTTTATCATATAATTTTTTTAAAGCCGGAAAGATGGCATTTTTTGTAAAGATTTCAGGATATGCAGCCAGGCTACCAACACCTTGTATGACTACAAAATCCCAGTCTCTTTCTTTAATCGTTTCATGAGTAGAGCTGCTTTTTGCATGATCTTCCAGGTATAAACCACAAGAAATTTGCCTCCCAATAATTATTTCCTTCCCAAACCGATCGGAAAAATTCTTAACTAGAATTGGTAAATCATTGAAAGCAAAATAGCTACTTCCGATAAATAAAATTTCGTAGGGGTCTGAGCATTGAGCATTAACTTTGCTCGAATTCGGAGATAAAAAAGAAATCAATAAAATAACGATGATGCCTTTCATCCAATACATAGGTATACTTCTAATTTTGGTAATTAAATGATACCTTGAGATGGCTAAAGCAGTATGTTACCCTATCAGAAAAGGAAAATTAAGATTTTTGAAATTTGGCCACCTTATAAGTTATTTTTCTCATTCTTAAGCTTTTGGGAGTAATCTCAAGATATTCGTCTTCTTTGATATATTCCATGGCTTCTTCCAATGAGAAATTAATTTTAGGCGAAACTTTGGTTGACTCATCACTTCCTGAAGCACGCATATTGGTTAATTTCTTTCCTTTGGTTGCATTCACATCAATGTCGTTATCACGGGTATGTTCACCAATAACCTGACCTTTATAAATCTGGTCACCGGGTGCGATGAAAAACTTACCCCTGTCCTGCAATCTAAATAAAGCATAAGCGAGGGCCTGACCTCCGTCAATGGCAATCAGTGAGCCCGCATTTCTCTCAGCAATATCACCCTTATAGGCTTGATAACCGTTAAAGCGATGCGTCATCACAGCAGTTCCGGTAGTAGCCGTTAAAACGTTATTTCTAAGTCCGATCAAGCCACGGGCAGGGATATTAAACTCAAGGTGCTGCAAATCACTTTTAGGCTCCATGATCAACAATTCACCTTTTTTTTGGGTTACCAACTCAATGGCCTTACCCGAAAATTCGTCGGGTACATCAATAACCAAGGTTTCATAAGGCTCACAACGAATTCCGTCTATCTCTTTAAAAATCACTTTTGGCTTTCCCACCTGGAATTCATAACCCTCTCTGCGCATGGTTTCAATCAAAATGGACAAATGCAAAATACCACGACCAAAGACATTGAATTTATCTTCAGAATCAGTGGTTTCAACCCTTAAAGCCAAATTCTTTTCCATTTCTTTGAAAAGACGATCCCGTAAATGACGTGAGGTCACATATTTCCCTTCCTGACCTAAAAACGGTGAGTTGTTAATGACAAACATCATACTCATGGTAGGTTCGTCAATGGCAATTCGGGGTAGTGGTTCCGGAGATTCTAAATCAGCGATGGTATCCCCTATTTCAAAGTCTTCAACTCCAACAATGGCGCAAATATCACCCGATCGTGCTTCCTTCACCTTTGCCTTACCTAAGCCTTCAAAAACAAACAATTCCTTAATTTTCTCCTTGCTTTGCTTTCCTGCTTTTTTACATAAGGTTACATAATCGCCTTCTTTGATGTTTCCCCTAAAAATTCTTCCAATGGCAATTCGTCCAACATAGCTGGAAAAGTCGAGTGATGAAATTTGCATCTGAGGTGTTCCTTCAACAAAAGGAGCTTCAGGAACATTTTCCAAAATTGAATCTAGCAATGGAATGATATTTTCAGTTGGTTTGTTGAAATCAGTACTCATCCAGCCCTGTTTTGAAGAGCCAAAGATGGTTACAAAATCAAGCTGCTCCTCCGTAGCATCAAGGTTAAACATCAAATCAAAAACATCTTGCTGAACTTCTTCCGGCCGACAATTCAGTTTATCAACTTTATTGATAACCACGATTGGGTGCATACCTAAAGATAAAGACTTGCTTAAAACAAATCTGGTTTGAGGCATAGGGCCTTCAAAAGCATCTACAAGTAATAAAACGCCATCGGCCATTTTTAGTACACGTTCTACCTCACCGCTAAAATCGGCGTGACCAGGTGTATCAATGATGTTAATTTTTACCCCTTTATAATTTACGGATACATTTTTTGAAAGGATGGTAATTCCTCTTTCCCGCTCTAAATCATTACTATCGAGGATTAATTCTCCTGCATCAGTGCGGGCATCCAGGGTTTTACATTCGGCGATAATCTTGTCGACCAGGGTAGTTTTGCCATGATCTACGTGAGCGATGATGGCGATATTTCGAATTGATTGCATTGTTCAAATTTTGAGGCTGCAAAATTAGTTCTTTTAATGACACAAATTTCAAATCAATGAAAAGAATATTAGAAATCAATAAATTAATCAATTAAAAATTCGATTCATTCAATTCTAAAGAGATCATTTAGTCCTGATTTCAAATGCATTCTCAAAAAAAATTCGTGGTTTAAAAGACTAAATCATTAATTATTAAATTCTTACAAAATAGAATCCTAACTTAGGAAAGAAAAATATTTTATCAAACAGTATGGAGGAAAGCTCAATATCATTAGCAAAAACCATGAAGGGACTGAATTTAACTTTTACCTTCGCTCAAAATAGTGGTAGAAAGCTATTTTTATTTTCTGCTGATTTCCAATAATTCTGCCAGGTATTTACCCCAAATGGCCGGATTTGAATGCGTTCCATGACCACTGGTTTTCTCAGTAATGGGCAATAAAATATAACGACCCTTTTTCACCTTTTTAATGGCTTTATCCAAAATTTTTAATTCCGGTGGATTCACCTGGTCGTCTGCAGAGTTTATGGCAAAACACGGAGCTATTATTTTTTCGAGATGAGGCAGAGGATTGTATTCTCGTGAAGCATCAAATTGGTAAATCAGGTCATTGGCATCCAAATTTGAATAGTAACGCTTGACCATCTTCTCAAACATCTCTTCAGAAGTTTCTCTGGTAGGTGCCACCATTTGCCATTGCAAGGGGCTACTTACCATAAAAACCAAAGCATGCACTGCTGCAGTTAATCCAAGTTTGGGCTGTGTTTCATATTCTCCATTTCTCCAATCAGGGTCAAGCATTATAGCATCTATCATCATCTTTCTGTTCATTCTGTTTCTACCGGCAATTTCAACAGGCAAGCTTGCCAATGGCATCAGAGCATCCATAAAACCAGGATAAGTGTAACCCCAAACCCATGAATTCATTCCTCCCATTGAGGTTCCCATCACCAAACGCAAATGATTTACCCCTAAATGCTCAGTTAAAAGCTTATACTGAAGCAAAACCATATCATCATAAGTGTATTTAGGAAACTTCATGTGCAATCCATCACTTGGTCTGCTGGAATTTCCATGACCAATGGCATCGGTTAAAATGATGAAATATTCAGTTGCATCCAACAGCTGGCCTTTACCAAACAATCCTCCGGCAAATTTTTCACTCAAAAACCCCTTACCACTTCCGGTGGTTCCATGCATGATCAAAACTGCATTAGTTACCTGACCATTTACATCCTTCTTAATTTCACCTAATGTGCGATAATGAAGGTTAACCTCTTTCATCTTCTCCCCTTTTTCAAAAGTAAAGTTTTTGATTAGATAATCACCTTCAATAGGCTCTGGATATGAATTTTGCGAAATGATAATCTTGGATAAAAACAGAATAATAATCATTAAAGATGAAAATTTTTTCATGAGAGTTGAATTATTGTTTGGTTCTATAAATTTAAGTTTTTCTATGGAATAATTTAGAAATCATTTAGATTCCGGCACAAGGCCGGAATGACGATGGAATCCTTGGTAAGTGAAAGTAGTTTCTATACTTTTAACTTTTAACTCCTAACTTTTAACTCTACATTCAAACATCTTCAATATTTAAATTCATGAGTCGCTTGTGGTAATTTACTTCAATACTAATGAAACCAAATTCTTCAACAACTTTACCCTTCAACACATAACAACCTCGCCCTTGAAAAGGGTACTGTTTTGCAATATTTGGAAATTGAACCGTATCTATCCAATGTCCGTCCAGGTCGATAAAAACACCAAAACTCATTCGGTTTCCATCACCCGTCATCGTACCTTTTACATGAACCAAATAACCCAAAATTTCGACTTGTTTGCCAATTTTTGATATTAAATCTTTTGCCCTCAACTTGAGATCTGGTTTTTCAACCACCAAATCAAAAGGACTAGCTGTAATTGGAAATCCTAACAATTCTATTTCATCAAAGGCATCTTCAATTGGAATATGTCTTAAATCGGGTAATTTGTATCGCTTCGCATTTTCATTAAACAATAAACTTACAGGTTTTGTCTTCTTGGATTTCGATAAAAAAAGATGTGCATCCCAAAGCATTTCCTTCTTATTTGAATTAAGCGACCGAAAGCCACCAACTTTTATAAGAATAATCAGTTGTTCAAGACTGATAGAAACCCTTCTAATAAAATCTTGCAGAGATGTGAATCGACCATTCTTTCGTGCATCCAGAATGTTTTTCACACTTTTATTCTCAAAATTTTTGATAAAGGCCAATCCAACAAAAATTTTCTTGTTGATTAAAATACAAGGGCCATCACTTTGGTTAACACAAGGAGCTTCAATTTGAGCGCCATGCATTTTGGCCTCATGTAAATAAAGTTCAGCATGATAAAACCCGCCTCCATTGTTTACCGTAGCTGTCATATATTCCAGGGGATGATATGCCTTAAGGAAAAGTGCCTGAAAGCTTTCAACGGCATAAGAAGCCGAATGCCCTTTAGAGAAGGCATAATTCGCGAAGCTTTCTATTTGATCCCAAATAGCTTGAATGGTTTCTTCAGGGTAACCCTTTAATTTGCAGTTTTCAAAGAATTTCAATTCTACCTTATGAAATTCATTTCGTTGCTTAAATTTCCACGACATGCCACGCCTTAATACATCAGCTTCGGCGAGTGTTAAATTCGCAAAAAGATGAGCCACCTTAATCACATCCTCTTGATAGACCATCACTCCATAGGTTTCCTCTAAAAGGGAATAGAGTTCAGGCAAGGCTTTTCTGGCTTCTTCCCTCCTTTTGGGATCACGATATCTAAGGATATATTCGCGCATCATTCCGCTTTTGGCCACTCCCGGGCGAATGATGGAACTGGCAGCTACCAATCGAAGGTAATCTTCAGCTTCCAGTTTTTTAAGTAACATACGCATGGCCGGTGATTCAATATAAAAACAACCAATGGCCATACCTTGTTTTAATAACGCCCTAACCCTTTTATCTTTTTTAAATTGATTGAGTTGATGAATATCTATGGTAATTTTGTTACGCTCTTTAACCATGTCAACGGTATCTTTAATTTTACTAATACCTCGTTGACCAAGAATATCAAATTTTGCCAATCCAATATCCTCAGCTTCAAGCATGCTAAAATGAGTGGTTGGAAAACCTTTGGGCGGCATCATGGTAGCAGAATAGGCAGAAATAGGTTTCTCAGAAATCAAAATTCCACTGGAGTGAACACTTAAATGACTTGGAAAATCCTGTATAAGTTGACCATAGCCTAACACCAATTTCCCGATATGATCCAGATCTTTGCGTGCTTTATTGGCCTGAAGTTCATCAATTTCCTCAGCAGGCAACCCAAATACTTTACCCAATTCACGGATCATCGACCGATATTGAAAAGTATTGTAGGAACCAAGCAAAGCCGTATGATCCCAACCATGCCGATCAAAAATATACTTGGTAATGATATCACGCTCTCTGGAGGCAAAATCCAAATCAAAATCAGGTGGGCTGCTTCGTGCCGGGTTTATAAATCGCTCGAAATACAAATCAAGTTCGATGGGATCTACATCGGTAATCCTTAACAAATAGGCCAACATACTGTTTGCTCCACTACCCCTTCCCACATAATGAAAATCCTGATTTCTGGCAAACTTTACCAAATCCCAATTGATTAAAAAATAAGAGCAAAAATCCATTTGCTGAATCACCTTAAGCTCTGTATTAATTCGGTCTCGAACTGCGCTTGAGGCTTTTCCAAACCGATACTTCACCCCTACTTCAACTTCCCGTTTTAGCAATTCAATATCTGCAGCTTTTGAGCCTGTAAAACAAGCTTTATTTTTAGATTTTCCATATTCAAAATCAATGGAACATTTGTCGATCAGCTTTTGGGTATTTTTTACAATTTGAGGATAGTTTGCCAATAATTTTAGTTGTTCAGCTCGCTCCGGCATGATTTCATTTGGCAAAGCCTGTTCAGTCAGAGGCAATCTGGTTAATAAGGTATTTTTATCGATGGTTTGCAATAATCGGTGTATATTAAAATCGCGTTGGTGTCTAAAAGTAACCGAATTCAAAATCAGTAGTTTATCCATTTTCAATTTCCAGGGTGAAACCACCAAGCGGCTTAATTGTTCTGGTTTGATTCCAATAAATTCATGTTCTTTTAGGTCTCTGATATTTTTAGCATCAAAAGGATAAATAATAAAGCAATGATTGAAATCGGGAGCTTTATTTTCAAACTTAATCACCTGATGTGAATGAAATGTTAAGTGCTCGTTTAATTCCTGAAAGCCTTCATTGTTTTTGGCAATTCCGATATATTTCAGTTCTGCTCCATTTCTGAAATCAATGCCGACTATAGGCCTGATTCCTTTTCCCTTTGAAATTCTGATGAAATCAATGCAGGCGGAAGTACTATTAATATCGGTTAGGCAAAGTTGCTGAAAATTATTTTTAATGGCCTCATCTATCAGCTCCTCAATGGAGAGTGTACCAAATTTATAACTGAAATAAGTATGACAATTCAGGAGCATTAAACAAAGATAATGATATGCGAAACGCCTGCTTTATTAAATTAGGTAATATTTATTGCAACTAAGATTTACGACACAAGTATCAAGACGCTAGATATTAGATTTTAGACAAAAAGTAATTTTCACATGGCGTTTCGATAAATCCCGATTATAGCGGGATTCTCAATGCCCAAAGAAAAAGCACCCTGAGTGTTCCGAAGAAACGTATCGAAAGGTGCTTGGAATATTTATTTTTCTTCTGTTCTTTTTTGAATAAAACTAAAATCTTAAAAGAACTGAAATAAAATCTTCAAAATTTAAGTACAATAATTATGAATAAATCATGAGTTTTACGATCTTAGCTTCATTGGAATCTTAGAATGATTTGTTACCTTATTAACCAACATTTCTCTCTTAATTTCTTAAGTCTTATTAATAAATATAGTTAACAATTTAATAACCTATTAATTATGAAAGATAAATCTGATGAAAAGGATGTTCAGTCCAAAATCATGAAAATGGAAGCCGGTGAATATCATTGGTGCTCATGCGGTGAAAGTTCAACCCAGCCATTTTGCGATGGGTCTCACAAAGGCTCAGGTAAAGAACCTTGCGCTGTAACTTTTGAAAAAAACCAGGAAGTGATGTGGTGTATGTGTAAGAAAACCAAAACACCACCCATTTGCGATAAAAGTTGTAAAGAAGATTAATAATATTACCCAAGGCGTTTCGATACTTCCCGGCGCTTGTCGGGAAACTCAACGTCCATAGAGAAAAGCAGCCTGAGTGTTCCGAAGAAACTTATCGAAGGGGCTGGCATTTTTTAAAAAAATATAATTGTTCTTTTGTCTTGATACAAAAGAACCAAAAGATCAAAAACATCCGATCCAAACCTTCCCGCCTACGTTTCACTCCGGTGGGCAAAGCCCACATGCCACTCCCTGACATCGCGGATGTTTATGCCAACTCTTTTTGTTAAAGCTTGTAAAATAAGTATTTTGCTTTTTCAGAAGTATAAGACTTATTTTTCGCTTCGATATTTTGAGTAGCAAAATTCAGAAAGATAAGTCTGATTTTGGAGTGTAACTCCAAAAATACCTTTGAAAAAGTGTCCTTTCTTTTGGTTCGTTTTCTTTGGACAAACAAAGAAAATGAACATTAAAAAGCAGTATTACTTTATTCATTTATCTTCAGCCAAAGCAACAGGATCAAAAGAGCATATTTTTAAAAGCCTCGTGAAAGGCACGGGCAAAATGTCCGTACAAGTAGTAAAAGCTGTATAGAAGATTAAATTACCGATAAAAAGTAATTTTATAATAGTATTTAGATACTTCTTCTCACTTAGGTGAGAAACTAAATAACCTTATTATAGCATCCTGAGTGTTCCGTAGAAATTTATCGAAGGGTGCAAAATAACTAAACAGCCATAAATTAACATAAACACAGAAAATTCTAAATATCTATAGAGATTTTTCTCAACTCATCTGATATTACAGGATGTAACTTTTCTATTATCTCATTTACCTGCTTTATATACATTCCGTCAGTTGTTGCTTTTAACCCAATTTCTACAACATCTGTTTTCAAGCTATTGAGAGCAACTATTGCAGATATAAGATTAATTCTAGAGCTTGTATTCATTTCATTAATCTGTCGGTTGAGCGCATCCTCACTTTTTTCCTGAGCTTCAGCAGACCGTTTCAAGACTTCTCTTGTGGTTTTCAACTCCTCTCTTTGCAACCCTAGTTCTTTGTGTTGTAATAAAATTGTATAGATTACTCCAGCAAATGCCAGCCCTGAAAACAATGTATTAAGGGCACCAAAAGAATCCCCTATTTGTCCAAGGTCAGTCCAGTTTAAACTTGAACTATATTCTATTAAATAAAAAAGCATCCACACCAGAAAGATAATTCCTAATAGCCAATACAGTTTCTTATAATTATTATTTTCCATTTTATGAATTTAAATAAAAAAATAGATTACAAACATATATACCTTAATCTTATAAATGTCGACTTATTTAACATCAATAAAAACTAATATTGCAAGAATAAAAAAAGCCACCAGAATCCTGATGGCTTTTTGTTTAATTCATATTTGGAATTTACAATCCTTCATAAAATCTTTTGAGGAATTCACCCAATTTGCTGGGTTGCAGCCAACGGGTGACAATCACAATATCATTTTTCTGGTCAATAATGATGTAATTCCCACCAAAACCAGCAGCATAAAAAATATGTGAAGGCACACCTTCAAAACTTCGTGGACCTTGATTTAGCCACCACATATAACCATAACTTCCGTAAGCTTCTGAAGGTTGCTGGACAGCTTTTACCCATTTCTCAGAAATGAGTTGGGTACCATTCCAATTTCCATTATTTAAAAACAAATAACCAAAACGTGCGTGATCATAAGTATTGATGAATAAGCCACCACCACTGTGTCCTCCACCACTTACCGACTGAACTTTTGTTCCGTCAACATTGGTCCAGGTGGTAGAATAACCAAACCATCTCCATGTAGAACTTGCACCAATAGGATCCATAATTCGTTTCTTCAATATTTTTGGCAATGGTTTACGCCAAACCTGCAAAAGTGCATAGGCTGTTACATTAACCCTCACATCATTGTATTTATAATGCGTTCCCGGTTCGTAAAGTTTACGGTTTCTCCAATCATCAATTCCTCCTTCTTTAGGTGGACGATCAGCCCAATCGTATTTACCACAGAAATTTCCGTACCAGTCAGAAGATTGTGTAAGTAGATGATGCCAGGTAATTTTTGAATTATGTTCGCCCTGAAAGGTTTCATCCCAAACATAATCTTTGGCTTTATCATTAACATTGGCTATTAAGCCATCATCAAGAGCTAAACCGGCCATTGTCGACAAATAACTTTTGGTTACACTAAAAGTCATATCCACACGATTCAAATCACCCCACTGACCAATAATATAACCATTCTTGATGATCATTCCGGCAGGGCCACCTCTGTGTTTAGTAGGACCAACAATGCTAATATAGGGTTCGTGTTTAAAACCTTCTAAAATATTAATTCGCATATCCTTACTTCCGGAATATTCATTTTCGTTGGCGAATTTAATGGCATTATCAACAGTTGCCTGATCGATTCCAACTTCTTTGGGAGTTTTCATTTCCCAATTCTTATTCTTTTCAGGAAAATAAGTTTTCTGAGCACTTAAAGAGGTGGTAATAAATAGAAAGGCAAAAATAATGTTTGTTAATTTGCTTAGCTTATTCATAGGAGCAACAATTTGAGTTAATTAATGGTTTCTTTATTGAGTAAATATAAATTGAAAAAAAGGAATAAAAAAATGCTCGCAATGCTTTTCGACAAATACCATTTTTAACGATATCAACCAGCTTTAGCCAAGTGTTTAAAAAGAAAGAATCATTTTTGATGCATTTGTTTCAATACCTCCCTCATCTATTATAGATTCTGAAACAAGTTCAGAATAACGTATTAAGTTGACTGAATAAATTAAAGTGCTATAATTTGATCAGAAATATTATGATTAACTTTAAAGAAAAAATAATCATGTCATTTATAAATTTTAATAAACTCGATAAAGTTAAGGTCTGGGAAGGAATCACCGGCTATGTAGCACATTCTGATTCCATGACTTTCGCCAGGCTTTATATTGAAAAAGGAACCATACTGGAACCACATTCACATCCTCACGAACAGTGGACCCACTTAATCGAAGGCCGATTGTCATTTACCATTGGAGATGAAACACAAGTTTTAGCACCAGGTATGGCTGCTCATATACCTTCAAATGCGGAACACAGCATTGAAGCCTTAACAGATTGTTTTATAATCGATTGCTTCAATCCGGTGAGAGAAGAATTTAAAATTTTAGAGATCATTTCTTGATGGGTATTTCGCAATTCAGGCAACTAAATATTATTGAAATTTAAGACATCTTTCATTTCATAATAACTTCTTTTACCCTGCATAAATTCAGCCGCCAATACTGCACCTAATGCAAAACCTTTCCGACTTTTTGCGGAATGTGTTAGTTTGATCGTATCAGCATCTGATTCATACTTTATTTCGTGAATACCAGGAACTTTACCTTCTCGTATAGATTTTACAGGAAGTATATTATCATTCGATGAATCACCTAAAGTCCATTCATTTAAATGATCTGTATATTGAAGAATACCTTCAGCAAGTGTAATGGCTGTGCCACTGGGGCTATCCAGTTTTTTGAGGTGGTGGGTTTCTTCAATTTCAGCGCGGTAATCAGCTTGGGTGTTCATTATTTTCGCAAGTTTTTTATTCATTGCAAACAAAATATTCACACCCACACTAAAATTTGAAGCATATAAAAAACCTTTTTTCTCATTAAAACTGCGGTCTTTAAGTTCGAAGAGTTTGTCATTCCAGCCTGTAGTTCCACTGATTACCGGAATATTCAGTTCAAAACAATTTACAATATTTGAATAGGCAGCATCAGGTTTACTGAATTCAATGGCTACATCAACCTCCGAAGCCTTCATTTTATGAATCTCTGTCCAATTGTCTTTATCTATTTTATAAGTAATGGTATGTCCTCTATTGATGGCAATTTCTTCAATTTCACGTCCCATTCGGCCATAACCAATAATTGCAATATTCATTTTAAAAATATCAAAGGTTCAAATTAATTTCTAGATATTCATCCTGATTTGAAAGATTAGTATGATCCGTCGTTTTTCCATCTGAAAATCCGGGTGAATAATATGCTTTTACTTTATTTCGAAGATTGTAATATGAAGACATGACCTCCCCGTATGCACCAGCTGATCTAATGGCCAGCAAATCACCTCTCTTGGTTTCAGGCAGTTCAACCTCACTTCCAAAGCTGTCGGTTGTTTCGCAAACGGGGCCAACAATTTCGTAAGCTTTCGGTTTGCCATTTGAAGTTAGATTTTGAATTTTATGATAAGATTGATAAAGTGCCGGGCGAATAAGTTCTGTAAATCCTGCATCAATCACTGCAAATCTTTTTTCTCCTCCATTTTTCACAAACAAAACACGACTGATTAAGCTACCACATTGCCCTACAATCGATCTGCCAGGCTCGAGGTGAATCATTTGGCCTTTCCTGAGAATCAGGTTTTGCTTAATGGTTTGAATCAACTGCTCAAACTTGGGAATGGAGTTTTCTACAGGATGATCATAATCAATGCCCAATCCTCCACCAAGATTTATATTTTCAAATTTAAAGCCTTTGGCCTCAAACCAATCCTGAATTTCATTAACCCTCAAACAAAGGTTTTTAAAAACATTGAGATCCGTTATTTGGGAACCAATGTGAAAGTGCAAACCTTTAATGTCAATGGCCTTATAATCTGCTATATGATCAATATACTCATCCAGTTCTTCCTGGCTAAAACCAAATTTATTGGTTTGCATACCGGTGGTAATGTATTTATGGGTTTTAGCCTCTACATTGGGATTTATTCTGATGGCAATTTTTGCAACTTTACCTTTTTTAAGTGCCATTTCATTAATCACACTAACTTCCTGTAATGACTCGCAATTAAAAAATCCAATATTATGATCGAGGGCTAATTTGATTTCTTCATCAGATTTTCCAACACCTGCGAAAACAATTTTTTCCGGACTAAAACCCGACCGGATTGCCTGTAAAACTTCATTACCACTTACGCAATCGGCGCCAAAACCATTCTTTAAAATCATTTCTAAGATGGGTACATTCACATTGGCTTTAAAAGCATAATGTATCTGAAACAGATTCTCATCAATCAGCTTCTTCAAGCTTTGAATGGTTTGCTCTAAAAGATCTAAATCGTAATAATAAAAAGGAGTGGGTGTTTCCTTAAACCGATGTATTAATTCATTGCTAAACATAAACGGGGGTGTTAAAAAGGGCTTCATTTAGGTTATTTAAGGCTTTTGATTTTTGATCAGTATCAATAACTAAACTGATATTACTGCTGCTGGCTCCATATGAAAGCATGCGAATGGGTACCTCTTTCATACCTCTTCCAATCCGGCCAACCATTCCTTTGGTGTTGGCCTGAAAGCTTCCAACCACACAAACAATAGATTGATTTTTGTTGATTGTAACTTCTCCCAATTTTTCTAAGGCATCAGCAATCTCATTCAAATACTGATCATTATCTATGGTCATCGATACGGTTACTTCAGATGTAGTTACCATGTCGATGGGTGTTTTATAATCTTCGAAAATTTCAAATACTTTTCTTAAAAATCCATAAGCCATCAACATTCGCCCTGACTTAATTTTAACTGCAGTTATACCATCTTTTGCAGCTATGGCTTTCACCCCTTCTTCGCAACTATCGTTTCCAATCTTAGTTCCAGTTGCTTCAGGCTCCATGGTATTTTTTATGTGAATTGGAATACTTGACTCTTGTGCAGGTAAAATACAAGTAGGATGTAAAATCTTAGCACCAAAATAAGCCAGTTCTTCGGCTTCGTTATAGGATAAATTACGCACTGCTTGAGTTGATTCAACAAAACGAGGATCGTTATTGTGCATACCGTCGATATCGGTCCAAATTTGAACTTCATCAGCATTGATGGCGGCACCAATGATGGTAGCAGAATAATCACTTCCTCCCCTACCTAAATTATCGATTTCACCATAAACATTCTTGCACACAAAACCCTGGGTAACATAAACCTGCGTATCAGATTCAGTTTTAAGAACATCATTTAATTTTTCAGAAATATAATACTGATCAGGCTCACCATCGCGATCTGTTCTCATAAAGTTCAATGCGGAAACATACTCAGTATTTACTCCAATCATTTTTAAATAAGTATAGAACATTTGTGTAGTGATGAACTCACCCTGAACCAAAAATTCTTTTTCTAAATTTATTGAATACTTTTTAGTGGCAAGATAAAGAATGTTTTCGAAAAATTTTTCAATCTCATCATGCAAAATATTGCCCTCATCAAATTCTTCAAAAAGCATGAATGATTCGAATAAGTATTTTGATTTTAAATCGATAATCAGGGCTTCAGCTTCTGGCAGCTTAGCCGATTTTAAATGTTTAACAATCTGGACAAGGGTATTTGTAGTTCCTGACATTGCTGATAATACGACAACTTTCGATTGGTTTTCCAATACGATTCTTGCAACCTGTCGCATTTGTTTTGCCGATCCTACCGACGTACCACCAAACTTACTTATTCTTATCATTCTTTAGATAGTTTAGGTAGATTAGCTCACAACCTGTGAGTTGATTAGTGATAATATTTGTAATTCTATTTTAAGTTTTTCAAAATTAGCCTCGGAACTTAGCGGAGCCAAGGGGAGGCGAAATTCATTCTGGATCATTCCCATCAAATACAAAGCAGTTTTAACAGGAATAGGGTTCGACTCAATGAAGTTCAGATTCATCAGATTCAAATACTTATAAAGTACTTTTGTGGCACGTTCAAAATCATAATTTAAGCCAGCATGAATCATTTCACTAAATTCTTTGGGTATAATATTGGCTGCAACCGAAATACATCCATCAGCTCCAATGGCAGTCATTGATACAGCCAAAGAATCTTCGCCCGAATACACCTTAAAACCTTCAGGTCGGGCATTGATAATTTCCATCATTTGATTAAAATCACCTGTTGCTTCTTTGGTACCCATGATATTCGGAAACTCTTTTCCCAATCTTACAGTTAATTCTGCAGAAAGCTTGCTACCAGTTCTGGAAGGAACATTGTATAAGATAATTGGAATATTCACATTTTCAGCAATGTATTTATAATGCTCATACATTCCCCTTGGATTGGGCTTATTATAATAGGGCGTAACAATCAATAAGGCATCTACACCACTTTCAATGGCAATTTGAGATTTGGCCAGAGTTAAAGCTGTTGAATTTCCTCCTGAACCCGCTATTACAGGAATTATTCGATCAACTTTATTAACTACAAAACTAACAATCTCGCGATATTCATCATCACTTAAAGTACTGGCTTCTCCTGTGGTTCCACAAACCACAATCCCATCTGTATCGTTTTCCAGATGGAATTTAACCAAAGTTTCTAAAGCCGCATAATCAATATTTCCTGCCCTATCAAATGGCGTAGCCAATGCAACAATTGAACCTCTAAGATTTAAAATTTCTTTCATTTTTTTCATTTTACATTTACGCTGCAAAAATAATTTAAAGTTTTATAGAAAAATAAATTAATACATAAAATGTTCTATTTTGTACATTTTTGTTGTATTTTTAACATTTTGTTAATTTTCGTACTATGCTAACAATTGCACAATTGGTTGACAACATCATGAAGGAACATCCTTTTTTAGAGGAAGTTATCGCCGAAGGCTTATTGAATTTATCGGCCATGTCCAGAAATATTCAACCAGAGATTGAATCAGCTTTAGGACGTGAAGTGAAAGAAGGTGCCATTTTAATGGCTCTTAAACGATATACTTCACATTTGGATGTTTCGATAAACATCAAGCTTAAAAATTCATTGGCTCAATTGGGCGAAATTACTGTGCGTTCAAAACTTTCTGACTATACTTATAAAAATTCAGACGGAATTGTTGAAAAGCAAAAATCACTTTTGAAACTGATAGAGGACAAAAGAGAAGCTTTTTATACTTTTTCGCAAGGAATTTATGAAACAACCATGGTTATTAGCAGCTCAATGTGCGGGCAACTTGAAAATCTTTTCGTTAATGAAAAATTGGTTTCAAAAATAGAAAACCTGTCATCAGTAACGCTCAGGCTTCCTGAGAATAATGTTATGATGACAGGCTTGTATTATTTAATTTTAAAACGTATTGCCTGGGAAAAAATAAATATTTTAGAGCTGATTTCAACCACCAATGAATTCACTATTGTTGTGGATGAGCAAGACGCTGCCAAAACATTTAACGTATTAAAGCAACTTAGCGAATAAAATTTTCTTTTAATAAATATTCCATGATCTGAACTGCATTGGTGGCCGCTCCTTTTCTTAGGTTATCAGCTACAACCCAAAGATTTACTGTTTTCTCCTGAGAAAAATCTCTTCGAATTCTTCCAATAAAAACATCATCTTTTCCTCCGGCATTGATGGGCATCGGATAAACGCTATTTTCGATATCGTCCATGATGGTAATTCCGTCCTGGGTAGCTAACAATGATTTGAGTTCATCCAACTCATATTCATTTTCAAACTCCACATTTACTGCTTCTGAATGACCACCTACAACCGGTACCCTCACTGCTGTTGCCGTTACTTTTATGCTTTGATCACCAAGTATTTTCATGGTTTCATTTACCAATTTCAATTCCTCTTTGGTATAACCACCTTCCGAAAAATCGTCACATTGCGGAAGCACATTCTTATCAATGGGATGCGCATATTTCTTTACTCCATCAATTCCTTTACGTTCATCTTCCATCTGATTTACAGCAGCAATTCCGGATCCTGTAATACTTTGATAAGTTGAAACAACCACCCTTTTTACTTTATATTTCTTATGAAGTGGAGCCAGGGCCAAAACCAATTGAATGGTTGAGCAATTTGGGTTGGCAATGACTTTATCGTTTTCGGTAATTTCGTTCGCATTAATTTCAGGAACAATTAATTTTTTATCAGGATGCATTCTCCATGCCGATGAATTATCTACCACATAAGTTCCAACTTTGGCAAATTCTTCGGCCCATTCCAGGGATGTTCCTCCACCGGCTGAAAACAAAGCAACATCTGGTTTTTGAGCAACAGCATCTTTTAAAGATGAGACTGTCCATTCTTTGTTTTTAAAACTAATTTTTTTTCCAACCGATTTTGCTGAGGCTACCGGAATTAATTCGGTGAAGCCAATATTTCGTTCTTCAATAAGTTCTAATATTTTTCTTCCTACGAGCCCTGTGGCTCCAACTACTGCAATTTTCATTTTAATTTTGTTTAATAAGTTTTTTAATTAGGTTTGGATTATTTCTGTTCTTAGTATCCTCATCAGGTGAGGTTAGTAGATAAAATCGGCGCACGATATTAGTAATTTTTTCTGACTCCAGTAAAAATCCATCATGACCAAATTCCGACTTTACTTCTTCATACATGGCCGCTGGTATTGATTTTTTCATGCCTTTTATTTCGGTCTTCGGAAATAAAATATCTGTATCCAGGGCTATCAATAAAGTCTGTGCTTTTATTTTGCTTAAAGCTTGCTCAACACTTCCTCTCCCTCGTCCAACATTATGACTGTCATACATCTTAGTAAGGGTATAATACGAATAAGCATTAAAGCGGTTAACCAGTTTTGTTCCTTGATAGCTTTGATATGAACTACCTTTAAAATCATCCACTTTTTCAAGATCATCTTCAGCCTGGGTTTTATTATATGTGTGATGATTTCGATAGCTCAACAAAGCCATTGATCGGGCTGCAGACAGTCCTTTTTTCCCTCCACCAACTTCCTGGTTTTGGAAACTTTGATCGGCTTCAATGGCTAATCTCTGAGATTGATTTAAAGCAATATTCCAAGGGGTTGTTTTGGCATTTGAAGCTAAAACAATCAAATTTTCAATCAGTTCTGGTTGCTCGATCGCCCACTCCAAGGCTTGCTGACCGCCAACAGATCCTCCTATTAAGGTGTGAATTTTATAAATACCAAGACTTCGTCGTAAAAGACTTAAAGCATAAATCACATCTCTAACTGTAATTAGCGGAAAATCACGCAAGAAAGGCTTTCCTGTTTTTGGGTTTATCGATAAAGGACCCGTTGAGCCATAACAAGATCCCAGAATATTGGCACTAATGATAAAGTATTCTTTTGGATCATATAATTTTCCTTCACCAACAATACCGGGCCACCAATCGGCAGCTTTGGCATTAGCCGTTAAAGCGTGGCAGATCCAAATAACATTATTCTTTGCCTTATTTAAAGTTCCATAAGTCTGGTAAGCAAGCTCAATTCCATTGAGAACTTCACCTGATTCTAGTTGAAAAACAGACTCATATTTAAAAATTTCGGTATTCATTATTGTATTGAGTTATAAGCTTGTTTAAAATCATTGATGATATCTTGAATGTGCTCTATGCCCACACTTACCCTTAATAAGGTTGGTGTAACACCGGCCGCAAGTTGCTCTTCTTCATTAAGTTGTTGATGCGTTGTGGCAGCAGGTTGAATAATCAAAGATTTGGCATCACCAACATTTGCCAAATGACTTACCAATTCTAAATTCTCAACAAACTTACTGGCATCTTTTTTTTGCCCTTTAATGGTAAAAGAAAGCACGCCACCATATCCGTTTTGCAAATATTTATCAGCCAACAAATTGCTTGTATTGCTTTTCAATCCCGGATAAAGTACCTTATCAACCCAATTCTGATTTTCCAGCCATTGTGCCAATTCTAGAGTATTTGCACAATGTTTGTCCATTCTCAAAGATAGGGTTTCTAATCCTTGCAAAAGTAAAAAGGAATTAAACGGGCTGATTGAGCTTCCCAAATCTCTTAAACCTTCTATTCTGGCCCTTACGATAAAAGATTGTTCTTTTAAAGCTTCCCAATAAACAAGTCCATGATATCCTTCAGAAGGTTCAGTAAATTGTGGGAATTTACCCGTCCCCCAATCAAAATTTCCACCGTCAACAATGATACCGGCAATACTGGTTCCATGACCACCTATCCACTTGGTAGCGGATTCAACAACAATATTTGCCCCATGTTTGATAGGACTGCATATATATCCGGCTGCTCCAAATGTGTTATCAACAATTAAAGGGATGCCATATTTTTTTCCAAGCGCAACCAATTTTTCGAAATCAGGAATGGTAAAACCAGGATTACTTATGGTTTCAAAGTAAAGCGCTTTGGTATTCTTATCAATTAATTTCTCAAAGTCTTCTGCATTTTCAGAGGCTGCAAATCTACTTTCAATTCCATATTGTTTAAAAGTAACCTTAAATTGATTGAAAGAACCTCCATACAAAAAAGGTGAAGCAACAAAATTATCACCAACCTTAAGAATGTTTGACAATGCGATAAATTGAGCCGCATGACCAGAACTAACAGCTAATGCTCCTACACCACCTTCTAAGGCTGCAATTCTTTTCTCAAGCACGTCGGTGGTAGGATTCATAATTCGGGTATAAATATTTCCTTCTTCTTTCAATTCAAAAAGGTTAGACGCATGTTCTGCATCTTTAAATAAATAGGAAGTTGTTTGGTATAGTGGAACTGCTCGGGAAAGGGTGGTTTCATCAACAACCTGACCGGCATGAACTTGTAGTGTATCGAAATGTAGGTTAGTATTTTTCATTTTAATTTGATTTAGAAAAGAAAGTATTGTGAATTTTTGTAATGGCTGTTTTTTCCTGATTCTTATCTATAACCAGATAACAAACCACATCTGAACCGCCCAATGTGCTCATCAAAACATTGATTTTTTCATTGGCCAGGGATTTAAAGATTTTATACCCTATTCCCGGACGTTCAAGTATTCCCTGTCCAACAACAGCAACCACAGCAATGTCTTTGACCGAAATAACTTCATTTACTTCATCCAGATTCAGGGCTCGGATGATGCGCGCAGATTTTTTAAGGTCTTTTGCTGAGAGTAAAAAATTGATGGCAATTTGAGAAGTAATTACGGATTTAATATTGATGCCTGCGTCATTTAGTTTTGTAGTAATTCTTGCTAAAATTCCTGGCATGATACCCAGCCCGGGGCCTTTTAGTTTCAATACCGAAAACTCCCGGCTTGAAGTGATACTTTTTACAATCTCAGCCCCTTCAGTTTTGGCTGAATTAATTTTAGTAACAGCCTTAATACTTCCGTTCAATGCTTCTATATCAAAAAGTTGAATGGGGATATCTGTGTCTGTCAATGGTTCAATGGTTCGCGGATGCAATATTTTAGCTCCGAAGTAAGCAAGCTCAGCAGCCTCTGAATGGGATAAATGATTAATCTTAATTGGATCTTTTACCAATTTCGGATCAGCTGACATAAACCCATTCACATCCTTCCATACATCCAATGATTCTGCTTTTACCAAACGGGCAATACATGCCGCCGAATAATCTGTTCCTCCCCTTCCTAGAAGGTTCACTTTTCCTTGTGAAGAAATCCCATAAAAACCAGGAACAATATAAACTTGATTGTTTTTAAAAACTTCATCCAAATCAGTTGTACAAAGTTTGAAATCGATGCTGGCATCTCCATATTTATCATTGGTTCTGAGGCCAATTTCTGCTGGCAAAACCTCTGAGCTTTCAATTCCATTGTTATTGAAAACCGAATTGATAAGCTTTGCACTTAACTTCTCACCATAGCTTAAAATCTTATCTGATAAGAAGTCGGGAGTTTCGCCAATATATGCAGTACCGTAAAGGTATTTTTCCAATTCATCGATTAAGGATTCTATGCCCGATTTTGCTACAATGAGTGCTTCTTCATTTTTTATATAATGGGCTAAAATTTTAAATTTATAGGCCTTAATTTGCTCAAGTGATGGTTTCAGGTTTTCCGGCTCATTCACAACATTTTCTAGAATTTTAATGAGTCGGTCTGTTATACCATAAAATGCTGAAACAACAATAATTACAGGCCTGGGGTATTGATTGATGATTTTAATTATTTTTTCGAGACTTCTTATATCTTTCAAATTTGATCCGCCAATTTTAATAACAATTTTTTTTGTCATTTTTATTTCTTTAAAGATGATTTAATATGATTGAAGGGGCTTTTGCAAAAACAAAGCCTGTCGAGAGTAATCTCAAGTCGATAATTATACTGACTTGACCCAGGCCATGCACATAGGCATTTCAGGCATGGTAAAATGATTACTCAAAAATGTAAAATGTAAAAGATAAAATGTTTTCATCATTCAATGTTTTATTATTATTTCCCACAAAATTGTAGGTTAGGTTTTAGCACCTTTTCCAACGATTAGAAGGTTGCTAGAGGTTCATAGAGCCTAATCTCTCCCCTCTTCTACATAATTAAACACCTATTTTGTGTATAGGGGTTCTAAATAGTGCTGGCAAAATTATTAATATTATTTTAATTTCAAACAAAAAAAAATAAAAAAAGAAAAAATCAGGATTTTAGATATCAGCTCTACCGCCCTTTATACCTGAAATGCCAGGGCTCTGGAATGTAACCCGAAGTTGAAAAATTATCTTTTGTATAAGATTGAGAAAAGCCAAATCGATGGGCATTTTCTGCCATCCATTTCCCTTCTTTTGTTTCTCCAAATCCCTGATTTAAAACTAATTTTGGGCTAAATGAGCTCACATCAATGGTGGTTCCCAACTGATGTTCACTGTGCCCGGGTTTAGCCACTACATTTTGATTCATTCCATTTTTATTGATGGCTCTTAAGTAGAGTTGTCTTTGTTTTTTAAATGAACGATAAGCAGAAACAACCTTTAGTGAAAGCCCTGCTTTTTTAGCTTCAGAAAACATTTCATCTAAAGCTTTTGCAGCATCCTCTCTTAAATATTTTGCATAATCTGCCGCATGGTAATTCCAATCTTGATTGATTTTTAAGAGATCATCAGGTTTGTATTTATGGGATAAAGGTGTTTCAATATCAACTTTTTCAGATCCAATTTCGAGGTTTGGATGTTTTTTATCGATATCGATTTTTTTGACGAGAATTTGAAGTGGAAGATAGTAAAATACATCATCCACCATAAATTTCAGGACTGCTGATTGTGCTTCTCCAATTATTTCACCACTTATTTCCTGAGGGTATTTTAATGTAACTTTTGAATCTTTTTTATCAAGCCTTGAAGAGACGTATGGATTTATTTTGATAGGAAGAACAATCCATGCTTCTCCTTTTGAACCTTTTGGCAATAAAAAACTACTTAACGCTAAAATCACCAGAAAGATGATTGCCTCGCGGTATTTACCCATACCCTTTTTTTTTGTCTTCATCAGCAGACAAATTTACTATTTTTTATAAGAAAGCAATCTCCAAACTCCAACTCCACTGATGACACTAATCATCCCAAATAAACCAAGAAAATAATATCCGGCTTTCATTTCATTTTCTCCAAAAAGGGTAAAACCACCTGCAATCGTCACACTCAAGAATATGAACCAGCAGGCGGTGATGAACCATTTCCACCAATTCATTTGGTAGCCAAGGTCTTTAAACCAAATCCGGGCTCCGAGAATTAAAAGTGCATATAAAAGACCCATAACAATCCAGAATAGGGGCCCAAGAATAGTAGCATGTGGGAACATAGGTTTATTATTTATAACCAGTCAGCATTAACATCACACCACTTTTCGGTGCGGAGCCAATCCGGTCCATTTTGATAAGTTTTATTGTTTCCGTCTGGTGGAGGCAGATAATCTTCAGCCTTTTCAGGATATTCAAAAAATGCTTTTTGCATGGCCAATAATGACGTTGCAAAAATACCGGTAGGATCTCTGGGATCAACTTCTCTGGCAATGGTATGAATCCAGTTATTCTTTCGTGAATAAGGACAAACAGCAATGCAAATCCTACATCCCCTGGCGTGACTTGTTGCGACTGAATTCCAGATGGTATAACAACGATCTGCATCTGATTGCCATCGTTTAAATCCACGAATGACGGTATCAGGTTTATCGGCTTTACTGATCGATCCACTTGGACATTGATCGGCACAAATTTTACACTTTTCGCAAAATTCTTTCACTCCAAAGTCAATAGGACGATCGGCTTCAAGATCCATATCTGTGGTAATTACTGCCAAACGAGCATTGGCTCCCAATTCAGGGGTAATTAAAACATTGTTTCTGCCCAATTCGCCTAATCCTGCATCAATTGCGATGGGGATCACCGCCAGATCGTATGAATTACCCGGATAATGCGCTCGTGCTGAATAACCAAGTTCTTTTAAAAAGATTTCTAATTTGCCGGCAATCACACACTCTCTTGAATAGCCATCGTATGAAGTGCCATAGGTCGGATTTGCATAAAGGGCATCCCATTCGTGAGGAGTGGCAACAACAATGCAATTTTTCCAGTGTTTAGGAACATCAAAATTACCCATTCCAACACCACGAAGTCTTCCTTGATAAACATAATCAGGATTTAGTTTAGCGACGCCAACTAAGGTTGCACCAAACGAATGCGCAATTTTCTTCATCAATTCAGAAGCATGCTTCGGGCTTTTAAATTTGAGCTTTTCATCGCTCACACCTTTAAAATCTGATTCTTCAGGTTTGGACTTAATCCTCGCTGGAAATCTTGACATAGCCGCAGCATGAGCGTTGCTCCATGCATCTGCCAACCAATATCGGTCTTTGAATTTAGGCCAGTTTTTATGCTGCTGATCTCCAGCTTCTTGAGCTTTCATCGATTCTGTAAAGCTATCGGGATGTTCGCGGTAATAATTCGCCAAAGGCTCAGGTAATGCATCAGTACCTTCTTCAGGTTTCCACTTTGGCGGACTTCCGTCTCTCCCCGGACTCATCGCTCCATAAAGCATACTCATGCGATAAAAAAGCTGTTCCTCAGCATTAATTCTGCGAACTGGTCCGACCTTTTGAAAACTAGGTGGTTTTTCCACAAAAAATGGTTTGCGATTAAAAAATTGGCCATCGCCATGGGTATATCGCTCCCAACCTGTATAACTATCTGTATCCTTTCCGGCAGCAAAACCTGCACCGGCAATTCCGGCAATACTTAAACCAGCTCCTGCCAGGCTTCCATACTTCAGAAAATCCCGCCTTTTCATTTGACTTTTATTATGCTCGGGCATTGATTAAGGTATTAAATAAATATTTATGTGAATTTATTAAAAATATCTACTTCTAAAAAGAGGAAGGAGTCATCTTTTCTAAATATTAGACAAAACTTATTTATTGTCAAGCAAAACAAACTTATGAAGCAATAATATCATCTTATAAAACAAGCTAAATAATAAAAATTGATTATAATTTTTAATGAAAAAAATTTTATTTGTATTTGATTTTTTGAAATCTTGTTTTATTTTGCAGACTGAAATTTGATGAATATAAGATGGCAAAACTCAGAAAGATCTCAAGCATAGAAAAGCTCCCAGCTGATGTATTAGAAGCACTTCAGGAAAAATACCCGGAAGGATGGAACGGACAAACGACTAAAATAAGTAAAGGCAATGATGAATATTTCCATGCGATTCCTTTAGAGTTTGAGGACATTTCCTATTTGGTTAAAGTTCCTGTTGAAATTGATTCATTTCATTATTGGGAAAAAGAAGATGACCTACAAGGTATTGTTGAAAATATAGACAAAAAAAGTATTGCGAAGGAGTTGGAAGAAGAGGAAAATGAAGAGGAAGAAGCAGAATATGCGGACTAAGTTATTTTATTCTTACATTTTCTGTTCAGGGTTTTCCAAACACATATCAAGCCTTAAAACAAATTATTATCCTACAATATTTTATGGATTCACCATTTAGATGTCCTTTTCAATACTGACAGATTTATTATTTATTTTAAGGGAGTCCGACAGCTGTTCGTCCCATTGAATTGCTTTTAATCCTTTTACCGACTCTTCTTTGTTAATCACAACTTCAGTTTTTATGGATTGAGTATCAGGACTTGCTACTGTATCAACACTTGTATCAGCACTTGAAGCCAATGAACCGCCCCCCAAAATGGCTACAGCGATTTTAAAGAATAATTTAAAATTGAATATAAACATGATTAAAAATTTATAATACAAAGATAAATCGCATGAACTGACCAAAGGGTTAATTTTTGGTTAATAAGTGTTATCAAATGTTAATTGTTGAATTTAAATAGTTAAGAAGAAGTTAAGAAACACAAACTTAATGGATCTGAAATTGCTTAGACTTAAGAATATCAAATACATTCTTTAAAATAATGATCAATACCGATAGATTGATCAATATTAATACCGCATTTAAAATATCTGCTATGCTCCAGATGGTCTCTACCTGAAGGAAACCCATTACGATTGCCAAGCTAAATACCCAGCGGAAAATAATCTTTACCTTGCTTCCCCAAATAAATGCAAAACATTGTTCACCATAAAAGCACCATGCAATTAAGGTAGAATAACCAAATAAAAATGAGGAAGCTAAAATAAGAAAACCGCCATATTCACCAAACTGACTACTAAAGGCTGCTGTTGTTAATGCCGTTGAAGTTAATCCACTCGTCCATACACCGGTGATTAAAATCGCAATAATGGTTGCAGTTGAAACAACTGTATCAATAAAAACGCCAAACATACTCACCAAACTTTGGTGATAAATATTATCAACCTTTGCTGAACTATACATGATAGGAGAACTTCCGGTACCTGCCTCATTTGAATAGAATCCTCTGGCAATTCCGTATCTAATCACCATCATCACAGTTGCTCCGGCAAAACCGCCCGCAGCACTACTGGTACTAAATGCATTATTTACAACCAAAGAAAAAATTTCGCCAATAAGATTAATTTTTGAAAGAATAATGATCATAATGAGCATTATATAGATCAGAACCATCAGCGGTGTAACTTTCTCGAGCACCTTAACCATTGATTTTAAACCACCAATAATTACAATCCAGGTAAGAAATGCAAGTAAAATACAAAACGGAAGTTGAGAAGGAATCCACTCAGGAATCCATGAAACATCAATGATTGTTGCGGCAACCAAAGAAATTGAATTTGATTGTACCAAAGACGTTCCAAACAGTGTTTTCAAACCCATAGAAAGGGCAAATACTATAGCCAACCATTTAATTTTCAACACCTTTTGGATGTAATACATAGGACCACCACTAAAGGTTCCATCAGTTGCTTTTTCTCTATATTTAAGTGCCAGTAATGTTTCAACAAAAACGATAATCATCCCAATAAAAGCCCCCAACCACATCCACAACAAAGCACCAGGTCCTCCCATAAAAACTGCTGTTGCTGCCCCTGCGATATTCCCATTTCCAATAATTCCACCCAAAGCTCCAAACAATGATTGTAAGGGTGAAATATTTCCCTTCCCTTTAGAAGTTCGGGTTTTATAAGTGAGTTTAGCTGCTTTCAAAAATTTTGAAAACTGGAGACCTTTTAATCGAATGCTAAAATAAATTCCAATTAAAAATAAAGTAAGAAGCATGGGGTAACCCCAAATCCAAGTGGCTACATCCTTTACCAAGATAGCCAATTGGTCAAACATTTTTTAAAGTTAGATTCATAAAAATATTAGGGCTCCATAAAATATAAGGTGTCTGAATTATGAAGATTTGAATTATACGAGGCATCTTACATTTGTAGGTGAACTTCAAATGTAAAAAATCTCATGAACTTATCATAAGAATAAAAATCAGAATAATGTATTTAGCTTAAAATTAAAGGCTGATCTACTTTTTCTTTTAGTAAGGCCAGATCAATGAGCTCAATCATTTCATTAATATAATGAAAATTAAGTCCTTTGATGTATCTCTCATTGATTTCGGCTATGTCTTTTTCATTTTCAGCAGAGAGAATAATATCTTTGATTTTGGCTCTTTTGGCGGCCAGTATTTTTTCCTTAATTCCTCCTACCGGAAGTACTTTCCCTCTCAAGGTAATTTCTCCAGTCATCGCAATATTATAGCGAACTTTGCGCTGTGTAAAGGCCGATGCTATGGCAGTAAACATGGTGACTCCCGCAGATGGTCCGTCTTTTGGGGTAGCTCCTTCAGGAATATGAATGTGCAAATTCCATTTACTAAATAATTCCGAATCTATTCCAATCATTCCGGAATGTGATTTCAAATATTCATAAGCCAAAGTAGCTGACTCTTTCATTACATCACCTAAATTACCTGTCATGGTAAGCATTCCCTTTCCACGGCTTAAGCTAGCTTCAACAAAAAGAATTTCACCTCCAACCATGGTCCATGCCAAACCTGTAACAACGCCAGCCACATTATTCTTAATGTGCTTATCTCGCTGAAATCTAGGCTTTCCCATAATTTCGACCACATCAGATGTACTGAGTTTTTTGTCAAAACTTTTATCCATAACAATAAACTTGGCCTTATTACGAATTATTTTAGCAATGTTTTTTTCCAAAGACCTGACCCCTGATTCGCGGGTATAATCATCAATTAGTTTTTCAATCACTTCTTTTCCAAAACTGAGCTGACTTTTTTTCAGGCCATGTTCTTTCATCTGTTTTGGAATGAGGTGTTTTTTGGCAATTTCAACCTTTTCCTCGATTAAATACCCACTCAAATCAATGATTTCCATTCGATCACGAAGCGCTGGGTGAACAGTTGACAAAGTGTTTGCTGTTGCAATAAACATGATACTTGAAAGATCATAATCCAACTCCAGATAATTATCATAAAAGGTGTTGTTTTGCTCCGGATCGAGAATCTCGAGCAAAGCAGCCTGAGGATCACCCTGAACCGTATTTCCGCTTACTTTATCAATTTCATCGAGTACAAAAACCGGGTTTGAAGATTTTACCTTCTTCAAATTTTGGATTACACGACCCGGCATTGCTCCAATATATGTTTTTCTGTGACCTCTTAATTCAGCTTCATCTCTGAGTCCGCCCAACGACATTCTCACATATTTTCGATCGAGGGCCCGTGCAATTGATCTACCTAATGAAGTTTTTCCAACCCCAGGAGGGCCTACCAGGCAAAGAATTGGGGATTTCATATCATTTCGCAGCTTAATAACCGCCAAATGCTCAATAATGCGCTCTTTAACTTTCTCGAGTCCAAAGTGATCGTTATCCAGAATTTTTTGCGCACGCACTAAATCAAAGTTATCCTGAGTATATTCATTCCAGGGTAACTCCACCATTATCTCTAAATAATTCAATTGAATTGAATACTCAGCAGCCTGTGGATTCATGCGCTGTAATTTGTTCAGTTCCTTATTGAAGGCATCAGAAGTTTCTTTCGACCACAGCTTTTCTTTTGCCTTGGCCTTTAATTCTTTAATTTCCTGTTCATTGGGGCTTCCTCCCAATTCTTCCTGTATGGTTTTTAACTGCTGGTTAAGCAGATAATCACGCTGTTGCTTATCCAGATCAACTTTAACTTTTTTCTGAATTTGATTTTTAAGTTCCAAGACCTGAAGTTCATCCGTTAAAGCTTTTAATACCTGATTGGCACGCTCTTTCAAATCACTGATTTCAAGCAATTTTTGCTTTTCAATCACATCAATGTTTAAATTAGAAGAAACAAAATTTACCAGAAATACAGGACTTTCGATATTTTTTATGGCAAAACTTGCTTCAGTAGGAATATTAGGAGAGTGCTTGATGATTTGAATTGAAAGGTCTTTTAAAGAAGCAATCAATGCATTAAATTTCTCATCTGTTCTCACATGCTCAGGAGAACCAAACTGAGTCACTTTTGCAATGAAATAAGGCTCACTTTGAACCATTTCTTGTAGTGTAAACCTTTTCTTCCCTTGGATAATGGCTGTTGTGCTACCATCAGGCATTTGAAGAATTTTTATGATTTGAGCCACAGTTCCAATGGCATTTAAATCAGTAAATTCAGGGTCCTCAATGGCAATGTCTTTTTGGGCAACAACACCAATAATCTTTTTTTCTTTATAAGATTCCTTAATGAGTTTTATGGACTTATCTCGTCCAACCGTAATGGGGATAACAACCCCCGGAAATAAAACCGTATTTCTTAAAGGTAGAATCGGGAGTTCTTCAGGAACTTCCTCTGCATTCATTATTTGCTCGTCTTCAGAGGTAAGTAAGGGGATAAATTCAGTTTCTGAATCTATCATATCTGTAAAATTTAAAAAATCCATATTCAATTCTTTCAAGTCATTCTGTCAGCATAATGTGTCATTATGGTAAAAATGACTCAAAATCCTAATTCATAAAACATTGCATTACTGTTATTTACAACAAACAATAATACCTTATCAATCTTCTGATTAATATTGGCAATTTATGTGCCAAAGTACTAAAAACTATAATTGGGCATCTTTCAAACCTTCAGAATATAAATAACTGAACAGCTCACTCTCATACTCTCCAAATTCAAGATTTCTTCTTTTGTAAACCTGTTCTGCTGTAATTATGGCTCTTTTTAAATCGTGTTTAATCATCTTTGCTGTTCCGCCCCATGAGAATGACGGAATAAAATTGCGCTGGAAACCTGATCCAAAAATGTTTGATACGACTCCTACAACAGTTCCTGTATTAAACATGGTATTAATTCCTGTTTTTGAATGGTCCCCCATAATTAAGCCACAGAATTGCAATTTTGTGTTCACAAATTTTCTTTCCTTATAACTCCAAAGCTTTACATGATCATAGGTGTTTTTTAAATTGGAGTTATTGGTATCAGCTCCAATATTGCACCATTCAGCAATTACTGCATTTCCCAAAAAGCCTTCATGACCCTTATTCGAATAAGAAAACATCACTACATTGTTTAACTCCCCTCCTACCTTACAATCAGGTCCTATGGTAGTTGCACCATAAATCTTGGCTCCCATTTTTACCGTTGAGTTTTGACCTAAATAAAATGGTCCCCGTATCATGGCTCCTTCCATAACCTCACTTCCTTTATCAAGGTAAATGGGGCCAGCATCTGTATTTAAAAAACAATGTTTGACTTTTGCTTCCGGATGGATGTAAATATTTTTTTTGGAACCTTTAAAAGAATAGGATTCCAGGTTTTGAGTTTGTTTGTTTAAAGTCAAAAATTCATAATCCTGCTCTAATGCCTGGGTATTTTTAGAAAATATATCCCAACTATTTTCAATCCTAAGCAGGCTTCCTTCAAATTCAAAATGTTTAAATTTATCAACAGCATTTAAATCGATCTTATTAAAAACTTCAGTTCTTACTGCAATGATATCACCCTTATAAAGGATTGCCTCCTCCATTTTCAATTTTAAGATTTGATCAACCAATGCTTTTGTCGGGCACACTGAACCATCTATTAATAAGTTGTCATCACTTTTAATTAGTGGGAATTTAGCACTTAAATATTCTTCCGTTAAACTTGAAGTTTCTGAGTTTAAATACTTCTCCCATTTCTCACGAATGGTCATAATACCGATTCGGATATCGGCCATGGGTCTCATTAAAGTTAAGGGTAATAAATTTATTCTACGGGCAGAATCAAAAAGGATACAATTCATAGTAAAGATCAATGTTTAGAACAAAACTAAGAATTTATTTGGTACTTTGTTGAACAAAAAAGGCCCTTAACACAAGTTAAGGGCCTTTCAAAAACTGGAACAGTTTTATTTAGTTTTTGCGTAATGCGCTTTGTATTTTGTTTTGAACTTATCAACCCTACCAGCAGTATCGATAAGTTGCATTTTACCAGTGTAAAATGGATGCGAAGTATTAGAGATTTCTAATTTCACCAATGGATACTCATTTCCATCTTCCCATTTAATGGTATCTTTTGTGTTTACAGTTGATTTTGTTAGAAATGCGTATTCATTCGACATATCTTTAAAAACAACGAATCTATAATCTTTTGGGTGAATGTCTTTTTTCATCTTGGATTTCTTTGAATTTTCGGTCGGCAAAAATAAAGTTTATTCTTTTAAAAACAAAGCCAAAGCTTTTATTTCTTTATTATTTTTTTGATGAAAGTGACAATAAAAATTCTATGGTATCAATCCCATCAGCATAATCCCATAAATTTGGGTTTTGACTTTGCCCCAACAACACGCTCTCTTCATTAATATTCTCCTCAGAAACAACGCATTGCACAAGGTCTTTATCAGCGGCTAATTGCTTCCTTAATTCATTCAGATCCTGATAATACTCATAATGAATAACAGATATTGGGGAGGCAATAGAAGTATCTTCTTTTAATAACACAAATCCATTATCCAAGTGAGGTACCCTGTTCACCAATAAAATTGACTTATTGTAATCATAATTGTTTCGATATTTATTGTGATTGGCCACAAATTCAAAATTCGTCATTGACTCTAACAAAGGGCTAAAATTATAATTTACAGGCACAAATAGCTTGGATACATTTCTGCAACCCAGTCCAAAATACCTGAGTATATCTTCAGCCAGTAAATCCAGGTTCGTTTCAGCACCCGTTAAAACAGCAACACCATTTCTGTTTTTTCGGATGATGTGAGGATACTTTGCAAAATAGGATTCAAAATAACGCGCACTATTGTTGCTACCGGTGGCAATTATGGCATCGAAGCCCGTTAATTGATCTTCGGTAAATTGAATTCGCTCAGCAAATTCAGGCTCTATTTTAATGAGAATACGGGCAATGGCAGGGAGCAAAAACTGATCGGATGATGATAATTTTCCAAGAAATTTATTTCCTGAAACCAATACACTTACAAAATCGTGAAAACCAACCAAGGGCAAGTTACCAGCAAGCACTACTCCGATTACCTGAGGTTGTTGATCATCTTTGGGCTCTTGGTATTTTTTTAACCATTTTTCAATGTTTTCCTGACTCAATATCTGAGCCCATTGTTGTAATGCATAATTAATACTTTCATCAATAAACCAAGGGTTAGCTTGAAAAGCTTTTTGGCAGCTTTGTCCAAACATATTGTAATCATCTTCCTTTATTAAATCATTAACAGAATAGCTCTTTTGTAAGTAATCATTCAAAAATCCCCCAAGCCTTGCGAATGCAATTTGCGATTTATTAAAATCCATATTTATACTTTTTAATGTATTTATATGCAAAACTACAACTAAATATTTATATCGATTTTTGGCCGATATTAAGCCAAATATTATACCTTTGTTGTACTAATTTAATTAGTGCAATATCAATTTATAATCTATTAAAAATCAAAAGAATGAAAAAACACAACTTTTATGCCGGCCCTTCTATCCTTCCTCAATTTACCATTGAGAATACCAAAAATGCTATAGAAAACTTTGCGGATATGGGTTTATCTCTTATGGAAATTTCTCATAGGAGTAAGCAATTTGTTGCAGTTGTTGATGAAGCCACCGCTTTATTTAAGGAATTATTAGATATCCCAGAAGGATATTCTGTATTATTTCTTGGTGGTGGTGCTAGTACCCAATTTGCCATGGTTCCTTATAACCTTTTAAATAAAAAAGCTGCTTATTTAAACACTGGAGTTTGGGCGAAAAAATCAATAAAAGAAGCTAAATTTTTTGGAGAAGTTGAAGTAGTTGCTTCTTCAGAAGACAAAACTTTTAATTATATTCCAAAGGGATATACCATCCCTAAAGATGCTGATTACTTTCATATTACAACAAACAACACCATTTACGGAACCGAAATCAAAGAAGATCTTGATATAGATATTCCTTTGGTTGCCGATATGTCATCAGATATTTTCAGCCGTCCCATCGACGTTTCAAAATATGCCGTTATTTATGGCGGTGCGCAAAAGAATTTAGCGCCTGCAGGTGTTACTTTCGTAATTATCAGAGATGATATTTTAGGTAAAGTAGATCGCACTATTCCTAGCATGTTAAACTATGAAACACATATTAAAGGTGGATCAATGTTTAACACCCCTCCAGTAGTGCCTATTTATGCTGCACTTCAAACTCTAAAATGGTTAAAAGACAAGGGTGGCGTAGCAAAAATGAACGAAATTAATGTAAAAAAAGCTGGTTTGTTGTATGACGAAATTGATCGCAACCCATTATTCAAAGGTACCGTTGAAGACAAAGCAGATCGTTCAATCATGAATGTTTGTTTCGTTATGGCTGAAGGCCATGAAAAACTCGAAGCTGATTTCTTGGCTTATGCCACTGAGCAAGGAATGATCGGTATCAAAGGCCATCGTTCTGTTGGTGGTTTCAGAGCATCTACTTACAATGCACTTCCATTAGAAAGTGTTGAAGCATTGGTTAAAGTAATGCAAGATTTCGAAAAGAAAGTTTCATAAGAAATTTGATATTATATATTACAAATAATGATTCAGGTTGTTGGCATATAACAACCTGAGTTGTTTTAACATTAAACAAATGAAAAAAGTATTAGTAGCGACAGTTAAGCCTTTTGCTAAAGCTGCCGTAGACCAAATTAAAGAAGTATTTGATCAAGCAAATTATGAAACTGTAATGCTTGAAAAATATGCAGATCAATCAGATTTTGTAAATGCAGTGAGTGATGTTGATGCCATTATCATCAGAAGTGATAAAGCAACCAAAGAAGTTTTAGATGCTGCAAAAAATCTTAAAGTGATCGTAAGAGCAGGAGCCGGATATGATAACATTGACTTAGCAGCAGCTACTGCCAATGGTGTTGTTGCCATGAACACTCCCGGACAAAATTCAAATGCCGTTGCCGAGCTTGCCATTGGAATGATGGTATACATGGCCAGAAATAAATTTAATGGTTCTGCAGGAACTGAATTAAAAGGTAAGAAAATTGGTATTCACGCTTATGGTAATGTAGGTAGATATGTAGCTACAATCGCCAAAGGATTTGGAATGAGTGTATATGCTTTCGATCCTTTCGTAGCCAAAAAAGCAATTGAAGCTGATGGTGTTACTGCAGTTGATTCTGTTGAGGACCTTTATAAAGAATGTCAATACATTTCTTTACATATTCCTGCAAATGATAAAACAAAAGAATCAATTAATTACGATTTATTATCAAAAATGCCTAAAGGCGCTACCTTGGTTAATACCGCAAGAAAAGAAGTTGTTAATGAAGCAGACATGAAAAAATTATTGGCCGAAAGAGCTGATTTTAGTTATCTGTCTGACATCGCACCAAACTGTGCAGCTGAATTAATGGAAGCCTTTGAAGGTCAATGTTATTTCACGCCAAAGAAAATGGGTGCTCAAACTTCAGAAGCCAATGTCAATGCTGGTATTGCTTCTGCAAACCAAATCGTTAACTTTTTAGAAAAAGGTGACGAAACATTCAAAGTGAATTAAATCATATTTGATTAATGACTAATGATGATTGATTAGAGTAAAATCAATGTCACAACTTTAAAAAAATTTCTGTAATGGATAACAATCACGAAAAGCAATTCACATTTTTTAGATTTGAAGATTTACGCGTATATCATAAATCACTCGACTATTCAGTGTGGGTTAAAGAAGCTACCTCTTCGTATTCTGATCCCGTAAATATTGACCTAGCTAATAAATTCAGTTCATCCGCACTATCTATTGCGATCAATATTGCTGAAGGCTCTGCAAGAAATAAGAGTCAGTTTATTTACTACTTAAAAATGGCTAAAAGTGCCTTAAGAGAATGTTTGGTTTATGGAACACTATCTCTCACTTTGGGTCTCATTGACAACGATCAGGAACAACATTCCAGAAATCAATTAATGGAAATGACAAAAATGATTGGAGCTTTAATCTCTTCATTGCAGCGTAGTGCTGTTAAAGTAGAAGAAGAAACTGAATATGAACACGACTTCGACGCTAACACCTACTAATAAAACAAAATAATAATTACTAGTAAAAATTAAAATGGCAATATTAAAAGCATTTAAAGGAATAAGACCTGTTGCTGATAAAGCACAGGCCATCGCTTCTCGCCCATATGATGTATTAAACCGGGAAGAAGCCAGAATTGAATCAGGAGACAATAAATATTCATATTTACACGTAATCAAACCAGAAATCGACTTAGCAGATGACGTTGATTTACATGGCGAGGAAATTTACAACAAAGGAAAAGAGAACTTTTTCAAATTGATGGAAGAGAAAGTATTGGTGCAGGATGACAAAGATTATCTGTACATCTACGCTCAAACCATGAACGGAAAAACACAATATGGCCTTGTTGGAGCTGCCGGTGTTGAAGATTATATGAATAATGTAATTAAAAAACACGAATTAACCCGTCCGGACAAAGAGGAAGACCGAATGAATCATGTACGTACCAGTGGTATGAACTATGAGCCCGTATTCTTCTCTTATCCTGCTGTTCAGGAAATTGATAACATCGTAGCTGAAGTTGTTAAAGGAACTCCTGAATACGATTTTACAAGTAAGGATGGATTTGGTCATCATTTTTGGGTGATCAGAGAGCAAAACCAAATTGATGAAATCATCAAACACTTCAACAAACTTCCTGCAACTTATGTTGCCGATGGTCATCATCGAACAGCTGCTGCTGCTTTGGTAGGTAACGAACGTAAAAAGAACAATCCTAACCATACAGGTGATGAAGAATATAATTATTTCTTGGCAGTTCATTTCCCCGACAATCAACTTACCATTATCGATTACAATCGAGTAGTAAAAGATTTGAACGGTTTATCAAAAGAAGATCTTTTAGGAAAATTGGATGCAAGTTTCGTTGTTGAAGAAAAAGGTGCAGAGATTTATAAACCCGATGCTTTACATAATTTTGGAATGTATTTGGATGGAAAATGGTATTCATTAACTGCCAAAGAAGGTACGTATGATGATAACGATCCAATCGGTGTATTAGACGTAACCATCCTAACCAAACAAATTTTAGATCCATTATTGGATATCAAAGATTTGAGAAGATCTCAAAGAATTGATTTCGTTGGTGGCATCAGAGGTTTAGGTGAATTAAGCAAAAGAGTAGATAGTGGCGAAATGGAAGTTGCTTTTGCTCTTTATCCTGTTTCAATGCAACAATTAATCAACATTGCAGATTCAGGTAATATTATGCCTCCTAAAACTACCTGGTTTGAACCAAAATTAAGAAGTGGATTAATCGTGCATGCATTAGATTAAATCATATCTGAATATAAAAATTAAAGCAACGTAAAAACGTTGCTTTTTTTTATGTAAAAAAATGGCCCCGGTTATGGGAATATGAACCTGGAGTATAAAACCGGAGCCAATTGCACGTGTGAACTTTTTGGTAGGATACAAACTAACAATGTTTATTGCAAACGCTGTTACTATTTATTAATCCATTTTATTGCAAAAAGTCACCCTTAAAATCTAATTATTTTTCATAAAAATTTTATACAAACAACAAGCCCCTGATTCCCTTTTACTTATAAGATATTTATTTTTTAAAAAAAAGTAAAACGGAGAAAACATCAAATAAACAGGACTGGATGAAATTAATAGGCCATATAGTTTTTAAACAACATCTGTAAAAATGCCTTACCTTCTTTTATGATAGAATCCTGATAAATTTCCGGAACATTATTGTGATAATAATAATCCAGTCGGTTGTCATAAAAGAAATCACCGATGGGCCTTACCCATCCAATGCCTTCTTCAAAACATACATTGGCAAATTCGGGGGTATAAGGATTAAGTAGATTTTTACTCCATTTAAAGGTTTTGCTTTCTTGCTTCAACCCAATTTGAGGAAAAAGGGTGGCGATAAAATCAGCCTGAGAACCTATTTTATGAATTTGCATTCCACGATATTCTGGTTTAACCACCTCACCAAAAAATAACATCGGAATTTGATGATATTCTTTTGAATGATAAGGGTCTCGCGGATATGAATGATGACTATGATCAGCAATAGCAACAAATAAGGTATTTTTATACCAATCCTCTTTTTTTGCATCCTCAATAAAATCACCCAATGACCGATCGGTGTAATAAGCAGAATTTAAATACATTTTTAAATCATCTCCCCATTCAATAACAGGATCCATGGGCATATCAAATGGTGAGTGGGTGCTTGAAGTAAATATCATGGAGAAAAATGGTTCATTTTCATCCTCCAATTCCCGCAATTGTTTGGCAAAAACAAATTCATCATGAACGCCTAATTTCCCTTTGGGTTCATTCGGAAAATCATATATTTCATTGATACGGTTAAAACCATTGTGCATGATAAAACTTTTAATATTACCATAGATAAGCTGCCCACCAAAATAAAAAGAAGTTTGATATCCCTCATCTTTTAAAACATGAGTCATGGTCTTTAAATGGGCAAAACGATCGGGTTGAACCGTAATTGAAGAAATTGGATGAGACGGAAATCCAGCAAGGATTGACGACATTCCCTGTTCGGAACGAGAACCCGGAGAGTAAATTTTGGTAAACAAAACCCCTTCTTTTTCGAGCTCATGAAATTGTGGTGTTATTCCGGGTTCTCCACCCAAAGATTCAATAAGCGTAGCCGACCAACTTTCCAACATCACCAAAACAATATTCGGGTGTTCATTATTTAAAATTTTAATGCACGTATCTTTAGGCGTTGCATAAATCTGCTCGACTACCTTTGCTGCTTCAGTTTCAGGATAATACTCAAAAGGATTTTCTCCAAAGTTTTGCATATTCTCAACCACACTGATGTACATGTTAAAACCGGAATTTACCGCAGCAAGGTTTAAAATATTTTTCTTTGAAAAGTATGATTGGCTCTGATTAATAGGTATTTCTTGAATTCCACCACGCATCCCCAAAACAATAAATACAGGAGCAATTAAAAAGATGACGACAAAATGAACGAAATTGGCTTTTACTTTTACAACTTTTGAAAAGAAGAATTTACGATAAACCCAAAATGCAAAAATTGTAACCAACAAAAAAATAATAAACAGAACAAAAAACTTATGTGTTTCTGCCGAATTATAGACCTCTGATGGATTTTTAAGATACATCAATGCTTTATAATGAAGCTTTGTTTTCCATTCCTCATAAATTCCAAGCTCACCAGTTGCCAATAGCGTATAAAAAAACAGAATTATACCCACATAAATTTTATTAACAATTCCGAGCCATGATCGGCTGTAAACTGTTTGAACCAGGATTAGAAAGAAGGGAATGATAATCAGATAACAAGCAGTGGCAAGGTCAAGCTTTAAACCGAACCAAAACGTTAAAAGTGCCTCACCCCAACCAATTTGGGCATTTTGCAATTCGTTAAAATTGTAAATCAAATAAATAATTCGAATAAAGGCAAAAAATAATATCCAGAAAACTAACTGCTTAAACAGTGATTTTATTAATCCTAACATAATGTGTGAAATGATGTTCGCAAAATTATAAAAATTTATCTCTGTAACATTCCTTAAAATTTTAAATTTGTATAAAACCAATCCAAATGAATATTAAAAACAAAATCCAAGAAATTAAGAAAACCCTCCCTCCTCAAGTAAAATTGATTGCCGTATCTAAAACAAAACCCAAAGAAGATATTCTGAAAGCTTATGAGGCCGGTCAGCGCGACTTTGGTGAAAATAAGGCTCAGGATATGAGTGAAAAATACCCGGATCTTCCCAAAGACATCAGGTGGCACTTTATCGGGCATTTGCAAACCAATAAAGTAAAATACATCATCCCGTTTGTTCATTTAATCCATTCGGTTGATAGTGTTAAGTTATTGGGCGAAATAAACAAACATGCTTATAAAAATGATCGGGTGGTAGATTGCTTGCTACAATTTCATATTGCTACCGAAGAATCAAAATTTGGTCTAAATTTAAGAGAAGCGAGATCTGTTATTGCCTGTGATTATTTTAAAGGACTAAAAAATGTAAGAATTGTTGGTGTAATGGGCATGGCAACCTTTACAGATGACGAAAAAATCATCAGGCAAGAATTTAAAACGCTTAAAGAAGGTTTTGACGGATTGAAAGAAGAGTTCTATTCAAATGTTGAATCTTTTAAAGAAATTTCCATGGGCATGTCTCATGATTATCAAATTGCTGTGGAAGAAGGCAGCACCCTCGTTCGCGTTGGAAGTGCCATTTTTGGAGAACGAAATGTTTAGGCTATTTCGATTTCTCTTACCCCATTTGATGCTTTAAACACATAAAAAACAGGATTTAATCCTGTTTTTTTATGGTATTCAGAAGTTACGCTTTCATAAAAATTATCGAGTTTATCAGTTTCTACCAAACTGATGGTACAACCACCAAAACCTGCACCAGTCATACGACTGCCAACAACACCTTCGCATCGATTGGCGGCATCCACCAAAGCATCCAACTCCATTCCTGTAACTTCATAGTGGTCTCTTAAAGAAATATGTGATGCATTCATCAGTTTGCCAAATAAAACCAAATTGTTCTCTTTCAAAGCTTTTAAAGATTCATCTACACGATAATTTTCGCTTACCACATGATAAGCACGTTTTTTAATAACAGGATCAGAAAATAAATGTTCAACTTCTCTAAAATCTTTTAAACTTAATTCACTCAGGTTGTTAATTTTTCTCACCTTTCCAATGACCTTAACAGCTTCTTCGCATTCACTCACCCGCTCATTGTACTTAGAATCTGCCAAGCCTCTTTTTTTATTGCTGTTCGAAACCACAAATTTCAAATGATTCATTTCCAACGGGGCATAATCAAAATTTAAATTTTCACAATTTAAAGCAATGGCGTTATTTGCTTTACCGAAACCAACTGCAAACATATCCATGATTCCACAATTTACTCCTATAAAATCATTTTCTGATTTTTTACACAATTGAACCAAATTCATGGTGTCAAAATCAGCCTTAAAAACTTGGTTAAGGGCAAAAGCTGTGACCATCTCTATAGATGCAGAAGAAGATAAACCCGCGGCAGCAGGTATGTTTCCAGAGTATAAAGCATCGAATCCAGAAAAACTCTTCCTTCTCAATTTAAATTCATTTAAAATACCCAATGGATAATTCACCCAAACGCCATCATCCAATTTGTCAATGTTTGCCAAATCTAATTCAGCCTTAAATGAGAAATTTTCAGATGCAAAATTTATTTTTTGATTCGAATTTTTGCGAATCACCAGATATGTTCCGGCATCTATGGCCATCGGGAAGACCTTACCCCCATTATAATCGGTATGTTCACCAATGAGGTTTACACGTCCGGGAGCAAAGAAAACTTGTGTTAGCTCATCCCCTGCCCCATATCTAGAATGAAATTCAGAAATTAAACTTTGGATATTCATTTTTAGGAAATTTTAAATTCAAAAATATCAATATTTAGTGGATATTGAAATCATTTAACAGCTAAATTCGAGATAAGTTGATGAGATACTTAAAGTTTTAAAACAGAATTTAGAAGTTCAGAATACTTGCAGCTTGTGTATTATGAAGATGAATCATATAATCATACAATTCTCGTGAGAATGGCACATAATTACTGGCGGTTGTTTGTCTATAAAACACTGAACCGATCACCAAATAACTAACATTTCCTTTTAGGTAATTGTTCCACTCAATCTAATTGGTTAAATTGCGATATTAAATCAATATAACTTTCAGTTGTAAAATCTGAATGATTTGCTTTTAGCGCAGCTAATGTATTTACATAGAGATTAAACAATTCATTATGATGATCCAATAAAAAATCGCTTAATAATTCGGCATTTAAATCGTTGAATTAGCAATCAATTCTAACATAGACCAAACGCTCATGCTCAGGTCTATCTTTATTGTATTCACTCATCCATTCCAACAAATCTTTCACCTCTTCAGTATACCAGGTCAAGAAATGCATATTTTCTTTCATCATGCTTTTCACGTCTGCGGTTCTTCCTTCCCAAATCGCTTTATTGGTAATATATGATTCACCAAAATCAGCTTCCATCATAAAAAGCTTATAGCCATGATTTTTAACCAGGTATTTGAATATTCTATTCTTAGCTTTGAAATACTCAGAAGTTCCATGCGTGGCTTCTCCCAACTGATAATCTTTTTATCTGCAAAAACATCTAAAATACTTAGTTGATTATCGGTCCATTCCATCGAATCATCAAATAATTGAACAACCTCCTGTAAAAATGCATTATTTAGCTTTTCAACTTCACCCAAACCTTAAATTGAAATACCATTGGTATTTCCATCACTCCAATTGGGGGGATTCATTACAAGAAAACAACAACAGAACAGATAAAATAGCAAGCTACTTAAAGATTAAAGAATTTTCAAGAAATGAGAATTTTTTCATATCCAAGTTTTGAAGTGACCAATTTAAAACTGTTTGGATGCCGTAGTATTTTGAAAATGTATCATAAAATCAAAATGATACGGAAAAAAAGGTTTATTATAAGATGTTGTAAGCCAATAAGGAGTATATAACTCCTGAATTGCAGTCAGTGTATTATACTCTTTAAAAAACTCATTCCATTCTGAGGTCGAATTTAACATTTCAATGTCAACCAAAAATGTTTTTGTGGTTCTCGAAAATACTTCATTTAGTGATGCAGGAACCGCCGCTTTTATTTCAAAAGGTGTTATAATTCCTTGGTAGTTTTTGGCTAAAAAACTTCCTTTATAAAAACTAAAACCAAGTTTAACATATTTGTTACCAAATTTTAGTTTTAAATAATTTCCCATAGATCCACCAAAGCTAGAATACATTGGATCATCAGCAATGTGAATGTTATGAGACCATACCACCAATTTCTTCTGATCATAATAATTATAAATCCAATGAACATTTTCAGCCATAAATTCATCTCTCAGAAAATCCAGAGCGGTTGAACTTGTTGCATGATAATGATTTTGAATAACCTGTTTCAAGACCTGTATTATATGCATATTTAATTCAAATTCCTTTTCGCTGCTCTTTTGAACAAAATTACTTCTATTCTCTTCAAATATATTTAAAAGATGGGTGACATCTTCGATTAAGACTTTATACTCATCAGATGAAATATTTTCAAAAAAACTGGGGTATTGTGTAATAGAGGTTATCAGATCAAAAACTTGGTTGTAAAGATCCGGATCTGTTTCTTGTAAATATCGTTTCAATAAATAACTATCAGAATTATTAAACTCACAATCACTTCCCATATAAATAACTTTTTCATAATCAGCCTTACCTTTATTATATTCACTCATCCATTCAAGCATGGTCTGAATCTCTTGTGTCTTTATGGTCCATTTATGTATATGTTCTGCCATTAAAAGCTTAATATCTTCCGTTCTGCTTTCGTTAATTGCCTGATTAATCAAGATAGACTCCCCAAAATCTGCTTCCATAACAAGGATCTTATACCCATGATTTTCAACCAAATATTTTAAAATACGATGTTTGGCAGAGAAGAATTCCGATGTACCATAAGTTGCTTCACCCAAGCCTACAATTTCAGAACTGGATAATCGATCTAATAAATACATTTGCTCATCAGACCAAACACCAGGGTCATCTGATAATGGGGTCATTTCGGCCAAAAGTGCATTGTTAAGCTTTTCAACATAACTAGGGCCATCTATCTTAATTCCGGTTGTATTTCCATCACTCCAATTGGGAGGGTATTCATTACAGGAATTTAAAAGAATGATGAAGGAGATACTCAAAAATACTAGCCCATTTTTTTTCATAGGATGATATTTAAATAATAACCAAGTCAAAAAGTTTATTGTTGATTACATTAATTCAAATATAAAGCTTTAACAAAGAACCAATTATATATACAATATTTAATTTATTTAAATATGACCGGTTATTTATATTGATATTTTCGATTTTTCATAATTAAAACTCAATAGTAATCAGGATACTAAGAATAATAATGAGTAAAATCATTGAACAAAACTCAATTTTTTGGAGCCTGAAAGTTTAAAATATCAAAATGATTTATGAATAATTATTAATATCTTATTAGGCAATTGCTTTTATTCAGAAATTTATTAATTTTGCAAACGCAAATTTCAAATGAATTTTTTGAAATAAGCTGGACCCGTAGCATAACTGGATAGTGCACTTGACTACGAATCAAGAGGTTAGAGGTTCGAATCCCCTCGGGTTCACATAAAAAAAGCCTTGATTATTAAATTCTATTTGATAATCAAGGCTTTTTTATTGGGTTTACATTTTTTAATTACTGAAGATTAGAATCCCATATCAAAAATAGGTAATTTACCTACATATCAACTTCTTTTAGATATTAAATTAGTATATATAAAATAGCATCCCTTTATATGAACAGAGATGTGGGCTTCCCATTGGATTAAACGGATTAACAGGAAACTGAGTACAGGTAATTGGAGCCTGGTAAATTTAGTGATCCTAATTACTACTTATTTTTATTATTTAAGGAATATTAAATATGTTTGAAGCCAACGACTTAAAAAAAATAGAAAAACCCAACAGTAAAAAGGAGCTTAATCAGCACTATAAAGCCATCCTAAAGACCTCAAAAGGTGGCTATTGCTTAACAAATTTACAAGGTAGAATTTTTAAAGTAAATAGAACCTTCTGCAAAATGTGTGTTTCCAAAGAGGCCAAATTACGGACCAAAAACATTATTGATTTTTTTGATAGTGAAACGCCCATAATTACTCCCTCTTTTTTAAAAAAAATCAGGAGTAAAACAAATGAACAATTCGAGTGCAGGCTTAAACGTCAGGATGACAGACTTATAAATATTGAAGCAAATGTTAGTTTTATTCCCTACAAAGAAGGCAGGCTTATTTTCCTTATTCGTGATACCACTGAACGTTCCAACTTTCAGGAATTACATCAGTTAAGCGAAACCAAATACAAATTAATTACCGAAAAAATTCGAGATGTTGTTTGGTTGATGGATATAAAAGGTAAAAGTCTTTTTGTATCGTCTTCCATAGAAAAATTCACAGGATATACAGTTAATGAATACTTGAGTCAAAGCATCCAGGATCGTTTCACTCCTGCTTCTGCCAAATTAGCCTTGGAAACACTAAAAAAAGAAATCTCATTGGCTTATAGCCCTCAGGGCCCTCCAAAAAATTATAAGAAAATGATCATTTTTGATTATAGATGTAAAGATGGAGGAGTAAAAACCGGTGAAGTTCTGATGACCCCTTACTTCGATCATAACAATAATTTTATAGGGATTCATGGAGTAACCCGAGATATCTCGGAACGAATTGTTGCTGAAGAAAAATTAGTTAAATCAGAAACCAAGTATCGTGAACTCATTGAAAATCTAAGAGATGTAGTATTTATAACCAAAAAAGACGGAACTTTAACCTACTTAAGTCCATCTATTTATTTATTGGTTGGTTATGAAACCACAGAATTAATCGGAATCAATTTTTTAAAGTTTATACATCCTGAAGATTTAAATTTTATTAAAAAGGGATTTGCTGAAGTTTTGAGTGGAAAAACAACTCCGCACGAATATCGCATAATTGCCAAAGATGGAAGTATAAAAACGGTAAGAAGTTCAAGTCAGCCTATCATAAAAAACGATGAGGTTGTAGGCTTACAAGGGATTATTTCAGATATTTCTGAACTCAAATCCTCAGAACTGGCTCTCAAAAATAACGAGAAACGACTTCGAAGTTTATTCAGTGCAATGAACGAAGGTTTTTGTATTGTAGAACTAATTCATGATAATGATAATCATGCAGTTGATATTCGCTTCAATGAATCCAACCCTGCCTGTGAGCGTGAATTTGAAAGAAGTAAGGACAATTTGATCGGACACACCCTTTATGAAATATTTCCATCTGCAGAATCTTACTGGATTGAAAACCTTGAAAATGTCCAACTCACAAAGAAAGCCCAATATTTTGAAGCTTTTTTTAGCTCCTTAAATAAATATTTTCAGGTTAACGCCTTCCGAACCGATTTGGGAGATATAGGAATAATGATGACAAATATAACTGACAGGAAACAAGCAGAGCTTGAAATCATTTCGGCAAAATTAAAAGCAGAAGAGAGTGATCGATTAAAAACTGCTTTTCTGGCAAACATGAGTCATGAAATCAGAACTCCCATGAATGGGATTATGGGTTTTACGCAATTATTAAAAGAGCCTCTATTAAAAGGACAGGATCAACAAAAATATATCGGGATCATTGAAAAGAGTGGAAAACGCTTATTAAACATCATCAATGACATCATAAACATTTCGAAAGTGGAATCCGGAGAAATGGAGCTTTCGATTTCGGAAACCAATGTAAATGAGCAAACCGAATACATTTATTCATTTTTTCAGCATGAAATTGAACAAAAAGGTGTTGAACTCAGACTAATAAACTCTTTACCCTCCAAAGAAGCAATCATCAATACAGATAAAGAAAAATTATATGCAATACTCACCAATTTGGTGAAGAATTCAATAAAATTCACCAATAATGGCCACATTGAGATAGGCTATAAACTATTGTATTCAAAATCTAAGAATGCACAAAACAAAATAAGTGAGCTTAAATTTTATGTTAATGACACTGGAAAAGGGATTCCTGATGATCAAAAGGAATTGGTTTTTGAAAGATTTAGACAAGGGAATGAATCTTTAACAAGAAATTATGAGGGTGCAGGACTAGGGCTTTCAATATCCAAAGCATATGTTGAAATCCTGGGTGGAAAAATATGGCTTGAAAGTAAAATCAATGAAGGAACTACCTTCTTTTTTACCATCCCCTATATGAACAATGAGGACAAACAAATCAAGAATAAAAATCAATCCCCTGAAATAACCACTGGTTCATTTGATAAACAGCTAAAAATATTTATTGCCGAAGATGATGAAGCTTCAAATATTCTTTTGAAAAAGATGGTTAAATCATTCAGCAGACAAACCTTAACTGCTGGTAATGGTTTAGAAGCAGTTGAAATATGTAGGAATAACCCTGACATTGATTTAATTTTCATGGACATTCGTATGCCTAAAATGAGTGGTTACGAAGCAACTCAAAACATTCGAGAATTCAATAAAGAGGTCATTATATTTGCCCAAACGGCCTTCGGATTTGAAAGAGATTATAAAAATGCAATTGAAGCCGGTTGCAATGACTACATCTCGAAACCTATTGGCAAATATGTTCTCATGAGCCTCATTAACAAGCACTTTAAATAATAATTCCTAAGCTATCGCGGGGGATAAAAACGCAACAACTTTGTTATAGGAACTTAGTTTTATTTTCATTCTTTTTTTCTATATTTAAGCTATAATCAATGCTTTTATCAGATGAAAAAATATCTTGCCCTTATTTCCCTCACCATTATTTCATTAATCAGCTCCTGTGATTCTCTAAACATGGATACAAATTCAAAGTCAGATTCTTTTATTTTAGAAGAAGCTACCATTTCAGAAATTCATAAGGCCTTTGAAAATGGAACTCTCACGGCCGAAAAACTAGTCAATTTATACATTGAACGGATTCAAAAATACGATCAAACGAGTGAATTAAATTCAATTGTGCTTTTAAATCCAAATGCAATAGAAATTGCCAGATCTTTAGATCAGGAATATCGTGAAACAGGTGAACTAAGAGCTTTGCATGGTATTCCTATCATTGTTAAAGACAATTATAATACCAAGGGATTGCAAACCACAGCCGGCTCAGCAGCATTAAAAGGTTTTGAACCCGAGAAGGATGCTTTTCAGGTAAAGGCCATCAAAGAGGCAGGAGCCATTGTTTTAGCCAAATCAAATATGGCTGAGTGGGCCTTTAGTGCAAAAGTAACCATCAGTTCCATTGCCGGAGAAACACTTAATCCTTATAATCTAAGTCATGTTCCGGCAGGTTCGAGTGGAGGAACAGCAGCAGCCGTAGCAGCAAATCTAGGAGCGGTTGGCTTTGGAACCGATACCGGTAATTCAATTCGTGGACCATCATCACATAACTGTTTGGTTGGTTTTCGATCGACCATCGGATTAACAAGTCGTGCAGGCATCGCTCCCTTATACTTAAGAAATGATGTTGGTGGCCCCATTGCCAGATCTGTAGAAGATGCAACACGAATACTGGAAGTTATAGCAGCTTATGATCCTGATGACCCAATAACAATTAATTCAGCAGGGAAAATCCCAGATAATTATCAACAATTTCTGAAAGTTGATGGACTACAAGGAGCAAAGATTGGTATTTTAAGAGAATTGAGTGATTTCGAAACAAATCCTGAAATTTCAAATCTCTTTAATCAAGCCATTAAAGATTTAGAAAACTTAGGTGCCCAAATCGTCGACCCGCTAATTATTCCAAATTTTAGTGAACTGCGTAAAAATCAATGGTGCTCAATGTTTAAAAATGATGTGAATCATTATTTGGCTTCACTGGGTGATCAGGTTCCTGTTAAAAACCTTACAGAAATTATTGAATCTGGTAAATATTCAGACTATATCGAAGGAAATCTAAAATATCATTTAGAAAATGAAGATGTTGTAACTGATGAAGTTTGTTCAGATGCTTATACCGATAAAAGAAGAATTGCTTTCAGAAAGGCTATCGAAGATGTAATGGATGAATACGAACTGGATGCCATCATTTACCCAAGTTGGAACCACCCCCCTGCCCGGGTTGGTCATATGGAAGAATATAAAGGCGATAACAGTCAAATCATTGCACCTCATACAGGTCAACCTGCATTCACTGTTCCAATGGGTTTTACAAAAGGAAATTTGCCTGCTGGCTTACAATTTTTAGGTAGAATGTATGCCGAGCCAACATTGATTAAACTGTGTTATGCATACGAGCAAGGAACAAAACACCGAAGGCCACCAGAATTATTTTCAAGCTTGAAATAGTTTTATTTTTTTCTGATTTTGAATTTATATCTTTGCAGAAAATTTAAGGAGGGATTAAGTGATGGATACAAAGCAAAATTTCAGTGTTAATGTAAATTCCGAAATCGGAAAGTTAGAGGCTGTGATTATTCACAGTATGGGAAGTGAAGTTGAAAACATGACTCCCGAGAATGCAGAGCGGGCGCTTTATAGCGATATTTTAAATCTTTCGGTTGCACAAAATGAATATGCGACTTTTAGAAGTGTACTGAAAAAAACAACCCAGGTTTTTGAAGTTAAAGATTTACTTGAAAATATTTTAAAAGACAATATTGTTAAGGCTAATCTGCTATCAAAAGTCTGTGATTCGTGCCGACATTCAAATACCCTCGATTATATTTATGATTTAGATCCGGCTGAATTAGCTAAGATTCTGATTGAAGGAATTGTTTTAACCCGCGACAATCTAACACGTTTTTTGAGCAATCAACGCTTTGCAATGCGCCCATTGCATAATTTCTTTTTCACACGCGATGCATCTATTTCTATACAAAATGAAGTGCTGATCGGAAGAATGGCCAGTAATGTAAGAGAGCGAGAAGCACAAATTATGGATGCCATTTTTACCCATACTCCAATGTTCAACACCCAAACATTCAGTATTGAAAATGACAGCCGTGCAAACATTAAAATTGAGGGTGGAGATGTTCTGATCGGTGACGAAGATTTATTATTGATTGGTATCAGCGCCCGAACAACGACTGAAGGGATTGATAAGATCATCAAAAATTTTAAAAAAAGAAAACTGAAAAAACACATCATCGTTCAGGAACTGCCCACCGATCGCGAATCCTTCATTCATTTAGATATGGTTTTCACCCTTCTGAATCATGACGAGTGTATGGTTTACGAGCCCGTGATTATGCAACCTAACCGGTTTAAAACCATTCATATTGAAACCGATAACGGTAAGGTTAAGATCACCGAAGAAAAAAACATCCTCGAATGCTTAAAGAAAATTGGCAAAGAAGTAAAGCCCATCTATTGTGGTGGTCGGGCTGATTTATGGACTCAGGAACGAGAACAATGGCACAGTGGTGCTAACTTTTTTGCGTTAAGTCCGGGCAAAGTTATGGGTTATAGCCGTAACGTTTATACCATCGAGGAGATGAATAAAAATGGTTACGATATTGTTCCTTCAAAAGAAATTATAAAAGGAAAAGTTAATCTCGATGATTATAAAAAATGCGTGGTAACCATCGATGGTTCTGAACTTTCGAGAGGTGGTGGCGGTGCCCGTTGTATGACCATGCCTGTGAGAAGAGCAAATCTTTAAAGATTTATTTTAATTATCAATTGCATAAATAAATCAATACAATTTATTCGGATTTAAGCATGATTGAGTACACTGATTGTCGAATTGAACAAATGGCCATTCATAAAGTTGGGAACAAAACCAATGATGAAGATTTAGAATTATCTAAAACTGAAGTTGATTTATCGGATGAGCGTTTACTGGATTTGCTAACGACCTATTTTATAAAACCATTTCCGAATACTGAGTATTATAATTTCACCTTTACAGATGATGATTTTAAGCTAAATCCCTTATTTAATTATACATCAGATATTTTTGAAGATCCGGATTGTTTTCATCTGACGTCGATCAAAATTGCCAAACATTTGTATGAAGTTTCCAATCATCCGAACATCAAATCAGGTGATTTATTTATAGCAAAATTCTCCAATCTTTATATTGATAACCAATCCTTTGAGGCCATCGGGATATTTAAATCTGAGAATCAACACTCTTTCTTAAAAGTTGATAAAAATAATGAGGACTTTATTGTAAACCATGAAGATGGAATAAACATCGAAAAGTTGGATAAAGGTTGCTTAGTTTTTAATACCGATCAAACAAATGGTTATAAAATTGCCATTGTCGATAAATCAAATAAATCAACAGAAGCCCAATATTGGAAAGATTCATTTCTTAACCTGAAGCCGTGTAGTGACAATTATCATCACACAAAAGACTTTCTGGACATCGCAAAAACTTATGTAACAAAACAAGTTTCGCAAGAGTTTGAGATCAGTAAAACTGATAAAATTGATATTTTGAACCGATCGGTTGATTACTTTAAATCAAATGATTCATTCAACAAAACAGAATTTGAAACCGAAGTTTTTAACAATGAAGAACTGATTGAATCCTTCCGCAAATTTGACAATTCTTATCGCGAAACAAACGAAATGGCGATCGTTGAAGATTTTGAAATTTCTGATCAGGCTGTTAAAAAACAGGCCCGGGCCTTTAAAAGTGTATTAAAGCTGGATAAAAATTTTCACATTTACATCCATGGAGACAAAAGTAAGATAGAATCAGGAGTTGAAAATGACGGCCGTAAGTATTATAAAATTTATTACGATACTGAACAATAAACTCCCCGACCATTTATATTGGTGTATCTGAAAAGAAGATATTGTATTTCTTTTTAAAGGAAACCTTTCGCTCAAAATTGATATAAATCTTTTCTCCATTTTCAAAAACCGCTTCTGCTTTTTTATTGTGAAATAAAGACGGAAAGTCTATGCTTGAAGTTTGTGCATTCATTTCATTATTACTGAAAAAGAATCGACACCTTAGTTCAAAAATTTTAAAAGCTCTCATTGTTTTAAAACTAGGATATAAGACCGGGTTTGGATTTTCTGGAGAACTGGCACTAAAAAAATATTGACCGTGCTGATCAAATGTAGCTTTATTAGAATAGTAAAATTCAACATATGTCACATCGTCTGAGTTATCCGGAATTATTCTATCAACCACAAATTTCAAGTCTGATTGATCAACCGATCCGATATTTGCGATAGCTAGCGTATCCGGACTTAAAATAAATTTTTCTTCAAAAAAGAGCACATAATGACCCGGACCCAAATTTGAAAAATCAAAAGAGCCATCCGTATCAATATCTGCATAACCCATCAGTTCCATTTGATCTGTTTCAGTTGTAACTAACAAAGGATCTACACTTTCATCCAATTTTGCCAAAATGATGTTTGATTCACTTAATTCTTCAAGACTTACATTTTCACCAGCGATAAGCATACCAGAAATTGTATCATAAACAATTGCATTTTCATTTTTATCACAAGCCACTAAAAACAAAAGCAATGAAATTGCTATCAATAAATAAGTGTTTTTATTTTTCATAAGAGATTCTCCTAATTCTGAAACCATTTGTAATGAATGGCATCATAAGTTCCGTTTTCTTTTAACTGATCAAAGGCCGTTTGCCATTTATTCACAACACTTTGAGAGGTGGCATTTGAAAAAGCGATATAAAAATCAGATGACATGATCGAAAATACCGGTTCAACATCGGTAATGTGATACCCCAATTGAGCCAAAATTGAAGGGAAAGTAATATCCGTGCAAACAAAAGCATCAATTTCACCATTTAAAAGTTTTTGCGCCAACACTTCCGGGTCACTCTCAAACACCAGGTTTGTAAAGCCCTGCTCTTCCAGATATTGGGTTGAGAACCATGAATTAACGGTTCCTATCGAATTCAGGCTCCTGGCTTCATCCATTGAAGAAATACTGATTCCCCTCCCCTTTTTGGTATAAATCCAGGTGGTATTGGTTCCGATGGGTCCCACCCATTGAAATAAATTTTCACGAATTTCTGTTCGATCCATGGTGTAAAGGCAGAAGTTCGGGTTCACCAAAGCCATTTGATAGGCATTACTCCACGAAGTAAGTTTAATGCGGTGATAATCCTGATTGGCATTCATGATTTCCTTCACAATATCACTTCCATAACCTGATATATTGCCACTGTTATCCATAAAGGTTAAAGGAGGATAGGCTTCGGTATAAACCTGCATTACATCCGGAAAATCACTGGTGTTCAGATATTTTTCGCTCAAGCCCTGAAGAACTCCGTTTTCTTTTGAACGATCAACCTGATTCTGAAAAGCAGAGATAACGGCATCGGAGGTTTCGGAATTAAATGCAAAATAGAGCAGTTCTGTTTTTAAAGTCCATACACTTTCAACCCCAAAAATCGTATTTCCCAGGGTTTCGAGTGCGGCGGCTGTGGTGTACTTATCAGATGGAAAAAGATCAATTTCGCCACTTAAAAGCTTTGTTAAAGCGTCCACATTATCAGTGCAATAAACCAAATTGCTAAAGCCTGCTTCTTTCAAAAATTCAGTCATCGGGTAACCTTCAATCACCCCAATATTCGAAACTCCTTTTGCGTCATCCAGCTCATTAATATTTAAGGTATGGCCTGTTGATGCATACAAATTCCAATCAAGGGAAGCAATCGGGCCAACCCATTTAAACTGATCCTTGCGGGTTTCATTTAAAGCCGTTGAAAACAGTGCGGTATTTTCACTTGTCAAAACTTCATCATAGGCATCTGCCCAATCCTTAAACTCCAATTGGTAATCAATATCCAGATTGTCACAGATTTCTTTCAATAAATCAGGAGCAAGTCCTTTGGCTTCCGAATCCTCGGTAAAATTAAATGGTTTGTATTCTTCTGTAATAAACCTCAGTGATGTTTGGTTGTCAATAGGTTTGTCATCTTCGCAAGCACTAAATAGTAGAATGGCAGATAGAATGGTAAAGCTAATGAGGTAATTGTTAATCTTCATAAATCGTTTTTATTCAAATGTATAATTCGCATTTTCCAGGATATCTTCCGGAATGGTAATGCCTAATTTATCGGCAGTGGTTTTATTTATGGCACTAATTTTTGTTTCAAAATATTTGATGTGGATGTCATCCGGGTTTTGACCACGTACAACCGAAACCACAACATCGGCCGTACTTGAACATAATTCTTTATAATCGATACTTAAACTGGCCAGGGCTCCATTTTTGGTGTTTTTTATGGCCGTTCCAAAAACAGGAATGGAATCGCTTAATGCCAGATCAACCAAAAAATTGCAATTGTCGGCCATGAAATTATCATCAGAAATTAAGATGGCTTGTATCTCTTTATCACGAATATTTTGATAAGCATTAATCATTTCATTTTGCGTGTCGGCTGTTTCCGAAAAATAACTTAGTTGGAAAAGCGAAGCCATTTGATGCATTTTTTCTTGTGCAAATACTGAATTGCTTTCCAAGTCATTGTAGATGCTTCCAACAATTTTTAGTTGAGGAAGTATTTGTTTTACGAACTGAAAAAATTGTTGCTGATCGGATGCATCCGATAATCCGGTACAATTATTTCGTCCCTCAATAATACCGGCCGATTCCGGATCGGTAACAACGGTATATACCAGTGGAATGGTTTCGGGGACATGCAAAACAGCTGCCTGGGCTGCCGGAGTTGAAAAGGGTATGATAATATCGACTTCCTCGTTTACTAACTCCTGGATAAGTGTTTCCATTAAGCCAAAATCACCCTCAGCATTTTTCACTATATAATTGGCATTCATTCCCAAAGCACTGATTTGTGTTTTTACTTCTTCAACAAATTGATCAGAATGACTGTTAAATTGAAGCATTCCAATGTTTAAACTTTTTTTTGAAATCTGAATGAAACTCCCGGCAGCTATCGGATATCGATTTGTTAAATCGCCATAATTAACAGCAAGTTCTACCTTGCCAAGGCTGTTTTTAAAAACTACATTTTGCCCCATAGGTACCGAAGAATAGTAATCGCCAAGGCTGGTAAAAAAGGTGCCTCCATCATAGCTGACTTCTAACAAATCACCAACATTAAAAGCCTGGAGTAAATCACCTGAAATATTGCTGATGCAATTTCCAAAATTATCGGTTGAAATAATTTGACCATACAGTATGCCATTTGTAGAGTGGGCATCCTGAATTTCAAAAACTTCAGGATTTTCGATGCGGGAACCAAATTCTGCAGGATCACGCCCTTCAATCAAATCGATGAGCGCAAAAGTATAAACCTCTATGTAATTTAAATCATCGGGGATTTCCTGACTGCAAGCAAAAGCATTCTCAATCTGATAACAATCGGGAATGCCGCCGGTATGAAATAAACGACTTGAAATGGTGTTGTCGGGTACCACAAAAGTCTGGTTTTTATCAGTCTTAAAAACCATTCTTTCGGATGAAGCACCGGGTTCAACCAAGGCCATAAAAAAACTACCTTCCGGATAATTTTCGGCCGCTATTTGTAATTGATAAGAAGCTTCCACAACATTAAAAGCATCAGCCTCAATATAATTAATAATGATATCCGGGTACCGGCTTTTAAGCCTTCCTTCTATACTAATCAATACATCCGAACCAGAGGTGTAATCGGTGAGCAGCACCACTTGATGAGGCTCCACTGCCACCATAACTTCTTCCTTCTCACAAGCGCTAAACAACAATAATGCTAGCATAAAAAATGCCAGCTTACTTTTTAGTTTCATCATCATGTTTGGATACTGTTTTTTATAAGCACAAAATAAATCGAGCAACTTATGCGCCCATACCATCATCAAATCTATAGCTCCTTAGTGTAATTCGGCGTTTAAACCACAAATAGGCCAGAACATTTAAATCGCCATTCGGATTTTCTGTAAATATGTTGCAAGCTGAGGCTAAACCAAAAAACTCAACCGGATTTGAAAGCAATACATATTCTCCATTTAAGCATTCAACGCGCAGGGTAACTTCTTTTTTACGATCGAGTGATACTGAAAACTCACCATTTGTGATCATTGATTTATCAATGGTTTTATAAAGTTGCCCATCATAGTAAAAAGAAACACTTGAAACAGAATAGTTGGTTAAATTTTTAATTTTCCAGTTATAATTTTTGTTGCCATTGTCAACTTCGAGTCGGTCAACGATCTGTTCAATCAGGTTTGGAGTGTTCCCATCCACAACGGCCGTTAGAAAATCTTTATTCGAAAATGAAAAACCTTCGGAAAGTGCAATCAGGTAATTTCCTTTTTCGAGATTCTCAAAAGCAAAGGAGCCATCAGCGTTTAACACCGCCATTTTAATAAGCTCAATTTCATCTGTTTCGGTAGTAATTTCTGAAAGATGAATTCCGTCTCCAACTTTAGCAAGGATCACTCCTACTTCTGTAATAGCATCATTACTCATGTTTTCACCAATGGATAAAATACCCGAAATGGAATCAAAATTTTCTATGTTCTTTTCTTTTTCACAAGCTGTAAAAAACAGCATTACACTTAAAATAATTAAGAGGCTTTTAAAAGTGTTTTTCGTCATCATCAATACTGGTTTTAATTTTTGTTAAATAATATTTGTATTTAGGCTGTCTTTAGTAAAGCCTCAACGGCTTGATTTTCTTGTTCCAGCACATAAATCTTCTGTTGTAAAAATCCATTTTCCATATTTCCTTCATTTAAAAGCTCTTCTTCAATCAGTTGTAAATTTGTTTTGGCAAATAAACTCTTTAATTCAGTATCGGTATAATACTTATAAATCTCCATATTATGAGAAGAGGGATGAATCATTTGATTAATTTTTTCGTCGAATGCTCTGGCTCTGGGAACATTGGTTTTATCACTGATTATTTCTTCTACAATAATTACTTTTTTTCCAATTTTCCCGATGTTCCTTAAAACCTTTTCGAAATCTATTTCCAGCGGCAAATGATGGATTACATATTGCACAAAAACTACATCGAAAGCATTGGCTCCAAACAGCATTTTATCAATCGAAGATTCAACAAAATGGAATGATTTGGCATCCTCATCCCGTATATCTTCAACATCAAACAAGATCGCTTCTGTACCTAATTTTTTATGAAAGAAGTATGAATTAAGACCATTACCGCATCCTACATCCAGTATGCTTTTATGGGCAATGTATTTCTTTAAAGTTGGAAGCGATTCATCCTGAAACTCGTCAATCATTTTGTGAATATCATTTTTCATAATTCTAAGCTTAAATTAATTCTAAAACCATTTCTGGTAATGGTTATTTATGCCATTATTTTTTTATATCGAGGCAAACTGCCTTCTTCTCATTCCCGTTTCTTTTCCTTGTTAACTATTATCGCTTAATAAATTTCCCTTTGGTTATCTCACGACCCTGAATAATTGTATAAACATAAATACCCTTTTCCAAATTGCCGACCTGCAAACGATGATCGGCTGGTAATCTTTGATCAATGACTTCACGGCCTTGTAAATCGTAAACTTTGATCATGCCGGGTAAGGAATGATTTTCAAGTTCGAAACGAATATAATTCATGGCTGGGTTTGGAAACACCCTGAACTTTGCCTGAACGATTTCAGGTGTTCCGGTGGTGATGACCGGGGTGTAATAAAAAGTCAACCTATGGGTGATTTCCAATTGGCCATTCTTTAATTCAGAATAGGTCTTTTGTTGCATTGCATGATGATAATTATCAAAACGATATAGATTTGAAAGGTGCCCCAAAGGCCATTCTGAAGGATAAGAAATATTTAAAAATTCAATACTTAAATCATAGTCATATTCATCGGCATATTCATCCACCCACTGCTGCTTTTCTTTATCATAGTTTTGCCTTGAATGAAACAAAAAGTTGCCATACGAATCATGCTCATAAATTTTCACATAGTTAGGAATCCATTTAGCATCAATGGCATTCCAATAATAGCGTCCAAAATAGGTTTGATGTTGTGCTTCATCATAATTGATGTGTTCCTGATTGCTGTTAACCCAAATCTTATTATCGGCATTCCAGTTCATGATATTGGTTAAAATGGGATTCCCTGCCAAATTATTTACATAATCAATTTTCGAATAGGGAACGATGGCATCTCCTGTATCTGCCAAAACATAGGTATCTCTGTAAATCAAATTTGATCGATCATCATATTGGTAATTTCTTTGCCAATTAAGCAACCAACTACTGTCTGAAGTATTCCAGGTAGAATTTGACCAACTCGTTAGCATATTATCTTCATTATAAACCCTTTCATTTTTTAAACCTTTTTTATAAACGTTTTGAAAAAAGTCCCAATTATAACTAACAACTTCTAATTCATTCCCTAAGCTATCATTAACAGTCTCAGTTAAAAAGCGCATAAAATATTCATTAATGGCTAATTCCAATAAACTTTCATATCCGTTTTCGTCATATTCCGATCGCATAAACATGCTGATCACCCAATCATTAGTAGTCGTGTCCCATTCAAACACATCATCCCTTAGCATTCTGCCATCTTCGTCAAAACTTGTAAGCTCTTTACTATCATTTATCCAGGCATTGGTTGCAGTATCCCAATCCAAGAAAATACGTTCAATGATGTTTCCATTATTGTCATAAGTAATGTTCATACTTTCTGAATTTTCCCATATTTCCAGGGTGTGATTTCTAAACTGCAGTAAATGGTTTAATAAGTTATTATTGGCATCATAGGTATAACTTTCTTTTGCATTAATAAGCCATCCTCCATTGATGGTATCGGGGTTATAATCGAAATGAACCATTTTATTCCCTGCATCATCCCATTCATATTCTTCTTTATCATTGGGATTCCACTCCTTGGTAATGCTATCCAGATCATACAATTCCCAGGATTTACCCAGACCGTTTTCGTACCAGGCCCATTTTTCTAATTGAGAAACTTCGAGGCTTCCGCTGCTTTCATTCCAGCTTTCAACCAACAAACTATCGAGCGTATGCGTAGCAGCTGATGTCGACTTTAACTTAAACTGCTTCGGATTGTTTTCTTTGGATATTTGCAATGAATGATAGAAATCCATAAAAGCCGGGTTGTCTGCAAGGATTTTCTTCTGTCCTTCTTCAGAAAAGTATTTTTTTAAAGCTTGCTGTACTTCATGTTTTCCCAGAAAAGATTTTGTGTTTTTATTTTCAGCTGAGTTTCCCAAAGCCGATATTGAAAAAAACAAAAGTGCTATAAGCACCATTCTTAAACTTTGTATTTTTAACATTACTAAATTTTTATTTTACAGATAAAATTACGGCTATGTACTTTCCAATTTATAGGTATAATGCCTATTTAAGCACTTTTTTTCAGCTTAATTTCCTGAATGGTTTATGACAACTTTTTTAGATAAAATATTGATTGGTATTTCTTATCAATTTAAAAGTAAAAGGTGGTAATTATTTATACAATCATCTGAATAGATACCAAAAGCAAAAAGGAATAAAAAGACTTAAAGCACTTTATTCCTTTTTTATGTCATATTTAATAACTTACTGTAAATATGGAAACTCCATCACTTCTTTTATAGTCTACTTTGATGTCTTTCTTAAACCAAAAATTCTTTTTAAAATCATGATCTCCGATAAATCCTTCCGTATACTCCCAAATAATCGTTTTCAAAGATGAAATGGCTGTATTATTATCATAAGTTATTTTATAGCTTATAAAGGCCTTGGTTGAAAAAGCTTCATCAATGTTGAAATTCGGTTCGTTTATTGAATAAGATTTTGTAGGTTCATCCACTGCATCTACGTAAAGATTTAATTTTAAATTGCTTAAGTTAGCCTCATTTTTCACTTTAGCTTTAAAACCGATATTCTTTGGTGTATTATCTTGTCCACGAGCAATCATTCCTCGTAAATAATTATCCCACGATTCTTCAAGAGAATTATCTGGTTCAATGCGCCTAACATTTTGTTTAATAAGTTGGGGTTCCGTAATTCCATCGATATTTAGGGTAATAAACTCGTCTTGGTTAAAAGTAAATCCTTCGGAGAGTAATAATATGTAATTCCCATTTACAAGATTATTAAAGGTAAAACTGCCATCGACACCTAAAGTCAATTCTTGAATCAATTCAATTTCTTCGCTTTCGATGCTAAGGGTTGTGGGCTCAACTCCATCCGGCAATTTTCCTAAATAAATAGTAAGCCCGGCCAATTCATCCACACTCACATTTTCACCAGGCATAAGTACACCTGAAAAGCTGTCATAACATTTTACTTCTTCATTCTTTTCGCAGGAGGTAAATAATAAACCTACAACGAATAAAATAATTACTAATTCTAATTTTTTCATTTTATTAGCCTATTAATTCATAATTTTTATACTAGTTCCAGGAAGGTGTCGTATAGGCAGATTTCTGGTGGTTAATCAATGTAATTGATATCCATTTTATTAATATCTAATACAAATTTATATGTATATATTATAGATATAATAGGTAAAATGCCTAAATTTTGGTTTGATTCAATTTATTTTACGATGAATATTTGATAGGGATCTGTTTCTTACAATTCAGAAAATAAAGCCTTTTATTTCCTGTTTTTTTATCCATCTGTTTATCAACAGTATTAACGTAAAAAATCACATTAGATTCTACTATTTTACAAGCTATTATATTCATCTTAATGCTCATTAAAAAGGTAGTACCCATCTTCTTCATTTTGCCACCAGAAAAAACCACTAGTATGGGGAACCCATGTAATATCAATGGGACCAGCCCGAAAGGTTTCCTTCTTTAATTTGTAATGAACAGGACGGGTTGGAAGTGATCCAGTGGTTAATGTATCTGTTACAATTCCCTCCTGGTCGTATATCCATATTTCAAATGTTGTAGAAGGAATTGGATAGAGTGGCACCTCCCCCCACTCTATTATTAATTCGCTTGTAAAAGAAGGAACATTTATTGTCTTTTCATAGGAAGAATGATAACCAGAATGAAAGGCGTGCATCTTTTTTATTTGGTATATGGAAGATAAAGATCCCCTGTTTAATTTGAATTTTACCATGCTATAGCCATATTCATTAGGAGGATCCAGTATTAAATTTTCCAACGGACATAGATCAACTGATTTATTGATTTGTTTTATGGTTTTTCCATCTAGTTGAACCACTACAGCGGTATCAATGCTAAAAATATATCCTTCTTCGAGGGCTATACCATAATTGCCAGGAGCAAGTCCTGTAAAAGCAAATGAACCATCGGCACTTATAAGGGTAGCTCCTACTGAATCGATGGCAGTGGTACTAAATGTTATGCTTGAAAAATCTATCGTATCGTGGAATCGTCCCAGGTAAATGTCAAGACCGGCCAAATCTTCAGTCGTTACATTTTCGCCGGGGGTTAATACACCCGAAATGCTGTCATATCTTTCAATGGTTTCTTCTTTTTTGCAGGCTGTAAAGCATAAAGCCATACTTAGGATAATCAATAGCGATTTAATAATTCTCATCATGTTTTATTTACTTATTCATATTTGTTTTTGGTCGAAAGTTCCGGAATTCGATCAATTTTCATTCAATTTTCCACTTCGCAATTCACTCCTTCAATTTTAATTTAAGACTTAAAATTAGGGCTTAAAAGCTGTCAATATATAGGCAGATTACCTAGATTCTAATAAATGATACTTAATTAAAATAGTGTATCCGACTGATGACATAAAATGGCCATAATCTTAAAATGCACTTTTCATGAATGGTATTTTATTGATTATTCAATCTCTGAGAACACAAAACGGTCCGGTTTTTCTTCTTTCCAAAACCAATAACCCATTTCATATGCAGTATCTAATTCAATTTTAAGCGGTGAAAACTCATATGAATCAGTTTTAAAATCCCAGGGATAGTGAATCATTGGGGAATAAATGGTGTCGGATACTTTACCCGCCTCATTGAACTTTAGAATTTCAAATTGAATTTTGATGTCTTGATTATAGTTGTTCATCAAATACTCATAAGTATCATCACTTCTACTTATTGTATTGTGAACTATAATAGAGGGCTCATTAAAAGCCTGTACGGGATAGATTTCTCCAAGTTTTGAATTAAGAAAGAAATTGGTTTTATTGATATGATAGCGGCTGCTTAAGCCATCTTTTTCCAAATAAACATTCACTAAATCAGGATTTTGGTACCCTAAAGGAGGAGGAATAACCACAATAATATTTTCGAGTGAAGACCTTTCAATTGTTTTATAAAGCTGGTTTTGATTTGCGCCATCTATATGCAGTGCTATGGCCGTATCCGCACTAAAAATATAACCTTCTTCCAATGCCACGCCATAATAGCCAGGAGTGAGTCCTGTAAAGGCAAATGAACCATCGGCTGCAATGCTTGTTGCTGCCACGGAGTCGATAGCAGAAGTTTTAAAACTTATGTCTGCAAAATCTACCGAGTTGTGAAATCGACCAAGATAAATTTCGATGCCTTCCATATCTTCGGCCAAGATATTTTCGCCGGGGCTTAGTACACCCGAAATACTATCGTAATTTTTTATGGTATCTTCTTTTTGGCAGGCTGTAAATAATAAAATAGCGCTAAAAACGATCACCAATATTTTTATTTTTTTCATAACTTTTTATAATTTTAAATAGAAGCAAAAAGCATCAAACTTCCAGCGTCTTTCATCTTATATCTTGTGTCTAAATCTTCTATCTTTTATCTAACATCTTGTATCTTGAGTCTTGAGTCTTGTGTCTTGAGTCTTGAGTCTTGTGTCTTGTGTCTTGTGTCTTGTGTCTTGTGTCTTGTGTCTTGTGTCTTGTGCCTTGTGCCTTGTGCCTTGTGTCTTGTGTCTTACACCTTGAATCCAATCCCCATCCTCAACATTTTGTTTTTTGATTTATAGACAGTGTTTTACATCTCACTGAGTGTGATGCTATAATTTCCAGTCCCTATTTTGTGAAACACTACTTTAATTGTTTTATGTTTGAGAAATCCTGTTTTTATCTTTTTTTCTATTTCAAAATCACTTATCTCACCTGCATGAGTCTCAGGAATAATAGCTGAATAATCATCCCCTCCAAAAATACATAGCGGTTTATTATCAATAATTTTATTTATTTCATCCTCATACTTGTATGAAAGAGTAATAAATGAATACACATCTAAAAATGTTTGATTGAAATTGGTTTCACCTTCATTCATTATTGCAGATGTCCAGGTATCTATTTCTACATCCCGATTATAAGCAGATATAATTAAACTGAAGCTGCTTATATCAGTTTGATTATCTACCACACAATGAAATTGCTTATCTTTTACCGTATAGTTAGGAATTAAGCCATATAAAGCATAAGAAACCAGTTGTATAACGAAAGGATCTGCGCCAATTGGGGTATTATCAGGTTCGGCACGAGAAACATTTTGTTGAATAGGTGCTGGTTCTGTAATTCCATCAATACTTATATTCAAATAGTCGTCCTCAAGAAATGTATAGCCAGGCTCAATAAGCAATACATAATTGCCATTTGCAAGATTGCTAAACATAAAGCTGCCATCGGCATTGAGGTCCTGGGTCATTGCTGACTCAACTTGTCCGGTTTGTAAAGTAAAACTTGCCGGATCAGTATCGTCCGGTAATTTTCCTAAATAGAGTTTGATGCCGGCTAAGTCTTCTGCTGTAACATTTTCGCCAGGGGTTAATACACCCGAAATGCTGTCGTAATTTTCAATGGATTCTTCTTTTTGACAGGCTGTAAATAATAAAACAGTGCTAAAAACGATCACCAATATTTTTATTTTTTTCATAACTTTTTATAATTTTAAATAGAAGCAAAAAGCATCAAACTTCCAGCGTCTTTCATCTTATATCTTGTGTCTTGTGTCTAAATCTTCTATCTTTTATCTAACATCTTGTGTCTAGCATCTTGTATCTTGTATCTTGTGTCTTGTGTCTTGTGTCTTGTGTCTTACACCTCACTTAAGGTAATGCTATAATTTCCGGTCCCAATTTTGTGAAACACTACTTTAATTTTTTTATCCGGTGCAGATTCAATTTTTATTGTTCCTTCTATTTCAAAATCGTTAATTTTTTCCCTGCAAAACAAATACAAGTCTTCCATATTCATAAACTTCTTAATTTCTCCATTATAGGAGTATGAAAGGCTGGTTCTTATCCACGCATCCAACAAAGTTATATCTATAGTAGTTTTGCCTTCTTCATTTATTGGATAAGTCGAGGTAGTTATTTCGTAAAACCCTGTGTTAGTATAAAAATTCCATTTCAAATTGCTTAGTTTAGCTTGATTATCTATTACACATTTAATTTGAACTTCCTGTGCCGTTATAGAGTCTAAACCCAATACAATATAGCCTGCATTTTGAAGTTTAAAAGGATCCCCGCCAATTGGGGTATTATCAGGTTCGGCACGAGAAACATTTTGTTGAATAGGTGCTGGTTCTGTAATTCCATCAATACTTATATTCAAATAGTCGTCCTCAGGAAATGTATAGCCCGGCTCAATAAGCAATACATAATTGCCATTTGCAAGATTGCTAAACATAAAGCTGCCATCGGCATTGAGGTCCTGGGTCATTGCTGACTCAACTTGTCCGGTTTGTAAAGTAAAACTTGCCGGATCAGTATCGTCCGGTAATTTTCCTAAATAGAGTTTGATGCCGGCTAAATCTTCGGCTGTTACATTTTCGCCGGGGGTTAATACACCCGAAATGCTGTCGTAATCTTCAATTTCATCTTTTTGGCAGGCTGTAAAAAACAGGCTTATAGCTATAAAAATGAGTAAAATCTTAGTTTTTTTCATCATATTCTTGTTTTTATTTTTATTAATTTCTGCCTAAGGTACTCTTCTGATTCATCATGATAGGTGTTTAAATTTTTCTTTTGATTTTAAGATTACTGATGATCGCTAAAAAGATAATACCCATTATGTCCTGTTTTCCATAGCCAAAAACCTTCTTCATTGTTCGGCACCCATGTAATATCAATCGGACCGGCATGATAGGTTTGAATTTCAGTTTTGTATTCACTGGAGCGTAAGGGTAACCATCCGGAAGTACTTACACCTGTTTTCATTCCTGATTGGTCATAGATCCAGGTTTCAAATTCAATATAATCAAAGATGGCTCCTACTTTTTCAAATACCATCTCTTCAGTAAGAATAGGGAAATTACACTCGCCACTAAAAGGCTTATTATTATCATCATCAATAGATACACGGTATCTCTTAAGTTGGTATACATCAGATAAACTTCCTTTTTTAAAACAAACACTTATATAAAAACTTCCAGGATCGGCATTCTCAGGAATACATGTTTCAACTGATTTAATAATTTGAGGTATTGTTTTGCCGTCTAGTTGAATCATTAAAGCCGTGTCGAAGCTAAAAATATATCCTTCTTCAAGGGCTATACCATAATTGCCGGGAGCAAGTCCTGTAAATGCAAATGAACCATCGGCATTAATTACCGTTGTTCCAACCGAATCGATGGCAGCAGTATTAAAGGTAATGCTCGAAAAGTCAATCGAATCGTGAAACCGGCCCAGGTATATTTTTATACCTTCTAAATCTGCAGACGTTATATTTTCGCCAGCCATAAGTACGCCGCTAATGCTGTCGTAATTTTCAATGGTTTCTTCTTTTTGGCAGGAGGTAAATAATAAACCTACAGCAAATAAAATAATTACTAATTCTAATTTTTTCATTTTTAAGCGTATTAATTCATAAACTTAGTTTTGATACTCGCTCCAGGAAGGTGTCGTAGGCAGATTTCTGGGGTGTATTTAATCCTTTTATATTAAAACATCTTTAAACATTTATCACAAATATATATATAGGAATTATAGATACATTAGGTAAAATGCCTAAATTTCAATTTTATTTATAAAATTTTTGAAAGGCAGAAACGAACACATAGACCATTTGATTGTAACTTACAATCAGCACCTTAAAAGACAAAAAAAAATAGAGAAGGTTAAAGATTTAGTAAAGAAATTTATTTTAAGAGGTATTCTTTTTCCTTTTGGATGGCCTTTTCTAAAAGCTCATCTGGTATTTCAAAATCACCAAATACAATTTCATTCATTAAAAAAGCTGTTTCTTCTTCTTCCAAGGTGCGAACGAAATGCCCCTCTTCAAAATCACCATGTGAAAATTGCTCGATATATCGATAAATATCAACACCAAAAAGTTTCACCACCGATCCGGTAACCACCTTTAGGCCCATCCAACTTTGATCAGCATCCACCCCAATGACATAACGTTGATCGGGATAGTTTCGAATGGCGTTGATAATTCCAACATTAGACCCTGAGGACAAAGCAAATACCAAATCATTGTCGGGCAATAATGTATTTGTTATTTGATAAGCCTGATCAGGCATTTCAAATCCTGCAAAACCATCACTTAAAAATTCGGTTTCATTAAGCGTTCCTCCTGCATCTGTAACTCCCTCTTTAAAACCGGCAATGTATTCGGTAAAAAAAGAGGCATCAAAACCCGCTATAACCAATGCCCTGCAATTGGGCACCAGTTGAGTAGATAAATAAGCTCCAAGATAGGAGGCCGCATAAGTGTGATAAATCACTGAAGCCAAATCCGGCTGCTCATCAAGCTGGCCTCCAATAAAAAAAACCTTATGCGGACCAAAGTTTCCTTCCAAATCATTTACGGCATTTAAAAATTGGGTTCCGGCAATAATAATCAGTGAAGGGAGATCCGTTTTGCCTTGATAATTTGGCAAATTCATGATCCATTCCGTTTCTTCTTCCTGGCTGGCAGGGGTAATATAATTAACACTGGCCTTAAAATCCAGTTTGGCTGTTTCAACGCCTTCATAAATAATGTCGATAAAACCACGATCACCAACACCCTCTTTCGGAAACAAAACGGTGATTTCAATTTCCGGTTCAAAAATTTCGATCACCGCATCTTTACTGCAGGATGTAACGAATAATAAGAGGGTTAATATGAGATAGGTTTTTAATTTCATCGTTGAACAAATTCGCTGAGTTTGATGTCGTGTATGTTCCCAAAGTTTTGATAATTATAAAAGGAAACGTGTGAACCATTTACATATAAATAGCTTTTTTCGTACACTTCGTGAAATTCATCTTCGGGTGATTCTGAAATACAGTTATTGATGGAGTAGGCAAATTTATCGGCCAGCCAGGCCTTAATTTCCGAATCGTAAAAATTGGCTTTTGAAGTTTCGTAAGCATTGGCGCCGGTCATAAGCATCACTCCGGGAGTTGAAATATTTTCACCAATCGCTCCTGAATAACACGCTTCGAGCGACCAAAAAACCTGTCGGTAATTATTGAGCTCATGCATATTTTCAAAAACCTCATTCCAGTATTGAGGAGTTAAAAACTCATAATTACTAGATTCCAGAACCATACCACCAGGCGATCCATGGCCGGATGTAAACATAAAAATATTGTCGTTTAAACTGGATGATAATACAATGGGAGTTTCATCAGTTACATTGCCACTCAGAATATTTTTGATACTTTCACTACTAACATCGTCAAGTTTATAATCAACTACTACATTATCATATAAGTTTTCTCCCCCAACTTCATTCCTAACTACACCCTGAAGTATATTTGATGCATGATCTGCCAGGTCATCAGCCAATATTAAAATGATGTGATCATCATCAAACCCATTCTTTTTCAATAACTGATAAGTATGAAGTACATCGGCCTGATGCCGGTAATTGTCCCATCCTTTTGAGGTGGCCATCAAAAAGGCGTAATTATCAGTTTTGGACTGTAATTCAGGCCATGTTCCTGAAGCATTAAACTCCTGACGTTCGTTGGCAATAATCCTGTATGCAGCCGAAGTTGAACTGATTCGACCACTGCCGTCAGAAGTATAGAAATCGGTAATTACAAACTGCCCGGCATCTACACGCCAATGCCCATAAGTTGAGGAGGTAACATCCGTAAAATAAAGTTCATCATAATCAAGTGCCCCACTCGCACCCTCGATGTCCGGGAATACACCGTCTTGTATTAAGGCAATTACATCAGCAATATCATCACGTTGCCAACTAAATTCTCCTTCTCTACCCGATACCAAAGTCATCAAAGCTGTTGCCAAAGCTTCACCTCCTTCTCCACCCGAAGCCTCCAAAGCCAGAGCAAGCAACATCACCGCATCGTACATATTTGCCAAATAGGCATCCGGATACTTTCCATACCTCACTTTGTAAGAAATATCAAAACCTGAAGAAGGATTTGAAGTTAGGGCTGTTCCTTCCAGATTCTCGGCCAAAAGTCCTAAATTGCTAATCAAATTTGGCAAGCATGCTGCATCAGAATATAAAAGTCGTGCTTGTTGTCCGTTGGCACGATAAGATCTAGCCAAGGCTGCATTTTGAGAAGGTGACACCAAAGCCGAAATAACCGCATCCGGATTCTTTGTAATGAGTGATTCCCAGGCCTGATCACATTCAAGGGTATCTGTAGTTTGCATCACATGAATACCGGCAACTTCCAATCCCAACTCAGTAGCAAAATAGCCAAACCAATCTTCGAATGAAGCCCCATAAGGAGAATCTTCGGTAATTAAACCCACCGTTCGTGCCCCACCTGATTGTGCCAACAATAGTAATGTTTTTGTTTGAGCAATATCGGGTTCTGCTAATCGCCAAAAATATTTTTTACCAGCAAAGGCTCTTGAAATATTGGCTGATGAAGCTACCGGAGCCATTAAAACTTTACATGATGATATGAATTTGGGAGCAATCTCAAAAACATCTGAAGATGTAAAAGGCCCAATTACGGCCTTAATTTCTTCATTGGCAATAAATTCATCAGCAACCGTATTCAAATCATTTTTGGCAAGATCTTTTTTAACCAATTCAATATTACATCCCGCAACTCCTCCGGCAATATTGATGTTCTCAACAGCCCAATCGAGGGCATTGCTCCAATCAGATTGATAGTCACCGGAAAAAGGAAACATGACCCCTATTTTCAAGCTTGGCTTGGTTTCAACAGGTTCAAACAAGCTACAGGATGCTAGAATAGCTAATAAAACAATCAGTAAGAATTTATTGTTAGAAGAAATGTTCATAAGCTTCTAAAAGGTCTGTTCAGTGGTTACTATTTAAGAGTCAAATGTAAAAGATGTTAGCTTACCATTAGTAGGTATTTTACCTAGTGTATTTGCTTATGAACTTAAATCTAATATAAGATCATTATTTTTCGAGTTTAAAAACTTCTTCGCCATTTACAAAAGTTGAAACCACTCTGATGTGAGGCAAATGCTGCTCGTCGGCCGTCATCAAATCTTTTTCAAGAATGACAAAATCAGCAAATTTACCAGGCTCAATACTACCTTTTACCTCTTCTTCAAAACTAGCTTTAGCCGCCCAAATGGTCATTCCTTTTAAAGTCTCTTCGCGAGATAAGGCATTCTCCATCTGGAAGCCTTCTTCAGGATAACCTGATTTATCTTTACGAACTACCGCTGCATAAAAGGTGTACATTGGATTAATTTCTTCAACCGGGAAATCAGTTCCAAGAGGCACCCATCCAAAAGTATCGAGTAATTTTTTATAGGCATAAGCTCCTTTCATCCGCTCTGCTCCTATGCGGTCTTCAGCCCAATACATATCAGATGTTGCATGGGTAGGCTGAATGGATGGTACGATAGAATATTTTTCAAACAATTGAAAATCATCTGGGTGAATAATTTGGGAATGTTCAATGCGCCATCTGCGATCATTTTTCTCTTTTAAAGTTTCTCCGAATATATTCAAACTAAAGCGATTTCCCATATCGCCAATGGCGTGAATACAAACCTGATAATTATTTTCATAAGCCAGTTCGCAGATCTTACGATACTCATCTTCTTCCATCATTAACAATCCTTTATTGTCGGGATCATCAGAATAAGGCTCAATCATCAAAGCCCCTCTCGAACCCAAAGCACCATCTGCAAACAATTTGATGGCACGAACCGTTAACCGATCTGTTACGTATGGTCCATTTTTTACATAATGATCAAAATTTTCCTGAGTGGGGCTCAGCATGGCATTCAACCGCATTTTTAAATCACCCTTTTTATTGAGTTCATCAATCAACTGCACGGTTGAATAACCCAATCCGCAATCAACAACTGAAGTCAGGCCAACTTTAAAACAATTTTCCTGAGCCTCCAAAAGCGCATTTGCGCTCATTTCAGGGGTTGGTTCAGGGATAATTTTATCAACCAATTCAATGGCATTGTCAATCAAGACTCCTGTAGGTTCTCCGTTTTCAAGAATCACATCACCTCCCGAGATTTTGGTTTTTGCTGTAATTCCGGCGCGTTTTAATGCCTCACTATTAACCCAGGCTGCATGACCATCCACCCTACGTAACGAAACCGGATTGTTTGGAAAAGCCGCATCTAAAATTTCTTTTGAAGGAAACTCTTTAATTTCCCAATCGTTTTGATCCCAGCTTCTGCCGGTTACCCACTCACCCGGATGGGTTTCATGAAAGCTTATTAATCTTTCAACAATTTCTTCAGGTGACTTGGTTCCTCTTAAGTCAGCATTGGTTTGCAAACTCATGCCATAACCATAAAAATGGGCATGGGCATCAATTAATCCAGGATAAACATATCTTCCCACTCCATTGATTGAAACTTCGGCACTGTATTTATCCAAAATTTCTTCATTGCTTCCTGCTGCCACAAATTTGCCATCTTTTACAGCAAAACTTTCTACAACTTTAAAATCTTTATCTACAGTATAAATCTTGGAATTAAATACAATTAAATCAACTTGAGTTTTCATGTGCGAACAAGAAATTAAAATGGGTAATAATAAAATGAACGAGATTAACTTTTTCATGTCATAAAGATTTAGGTGGTCGTGAATAAACAAATTTAAAAAATATGCTTTCAATTAAAAACTTATTAAATTTTAAATCTACGTTCCTTCTATTTCTGTCTTTACATTCAACGCATTATCGGATGAAAAATTCAGAAAGTATTTGGAATTATTTAGATTAAGCAAATAAATCTTCGTCTCTTTCGAGCAATAAAATGGATTGTTGGGGAACAATAAAATATTTCTCTCCATCATAAACAATTTCAATGGCTCCTTTTTGCATAAAGATGGCCAAATCTCCAGCCTTTGCCTGTAATGGTACATATTTCACCTGATCCTCTCCCGATTTCCAGGGTTCATCCACTTCGGATGGTAACGGAATGGGATAACCCGGTCCGCATTTTATAATGTATCCGGTTTGAATTTCTTCCCGTTCTTTATAACCGGGAGGCAAAAACAAGCCACTTTTTGTTTTGTTTGTTAAGGTTTTAGGTTTGATTAAAAGCCGATCACCCACCACTATTAAATTATCCAGTTTCTTTTTTGATTGTACTTTCATTGCTTTTATTTAAATACTAGCATAAATTTACCAAAAGATACTGAATCAATACTGTTCGTTTTATAAAAAAACAATAATTTTGTTTTTAATTCGTATAAATGGAGCGTTTGAAGAATTCGGTCGAATTTTTGCATGACTAGAACAACTATTTAGTGAATTGATTTAACCCATTTTACTTAGAAAAAAAATTATGAAATTTTCTTTTTTCAAAACGGAAAAACCAAAGCCTTTCGAATACAGGCCTCTTTATTACGACCCCATAAAAGAAAAGCGTGAACAACGCAGAAAAGAACTGGGATTGGACGATGGAAACTCCGATCATAAATCTTTTTTTAAAGGAGAGTTACAATCAAAATGGCGAAGAGGAGGTGATCCAAGAGAAGAAAAGTCGAAGAAAAAGACAATCATCTACATGGTCATATTGCTCATTGCCGTTTATTACATCTTTTTCACTGATTTTGTTGAAAAAATGGTAACCGTTATAACACGCATTTAATGTCAGATATTATTCGTCTACTTCCTGATGCTGTTGCAAATCAAATTGCAGCAGGTGAGGTTATTCAAAGGCCGGCATCTGCCGTTAAAGAATTGCTGGAAAATGCCATTGATTCAGGTGCAACAGTCATCAAGCTGGTGATCAAAGATTCCGGAAAAACCCTGATCCAGGTTATTGACAATGGTTGTGGCATGTCCATAACTGATGCAAGAATGGCTTTTGAGCGCCATGCCACTTCAAAAATCCGGAAGGCAGATGATTTATTTGCCATCAGAACCATGGGTTTTAGGGGTGAAGCATTGGCTTCCATAGCCGCCATTGCACAGGTTGAATTAAAAACCCGCAGACTGGATGACGAGCTTGGCACCCAAATTAATACAGAAGCTTCTAAAATAATTGATCAACAACCCACCCAATGCCCTGCCGGAACCAATATTGCCGTTAAAAATTTATTTTTTAATGTTCCGGCCCGCAGAAACTTTTTAAAATCCAATCAGGTAGAAACCCGACATATCATCGAGGAATTTACCAGAGTGGCCATGGTTAATCCAGGCATCGTTTTTTCATTACATCACAATGAAAAAATGATTTTCCATTTAAACAACTCGAATTTAAAACAGCGCATCAGTGGTTTATTGGGCTCAAATTATTCGAGCAGGTTGGTACAGGTTGAACACCTTACCGAAAAAATTAAAATTTACGGTTTTGTGGGCAAACCAGAATATGCACGTAAAACACGTGGAGAGCAGTTTTTCTTTGCCAATAACCGATATATTAAGCACCCCTATTTGCACCATTCGGTAGATGCTGCTTTTCAGGAGTTGCTGCCCAAAGACACCTACCCTTCTTATTTTATTTTTATTGAAATTGATCCGGGTTTTATCGATATTAACATCCACCCTACCAAAACTGAAGTCAATTTTCAGGACAATAAAATGCTTTATGCCATGCTTCGTTCTGCCATCAGGCAAGCATTGGGAAAATACAATATTACACCATCCCTTGATTTTGATGTTGAGCAGTCGCTTGAATTTACCGATCCCCCAAAAGGGGTTGAAATTGAGCAACCACAAATTCGGATTAATTCCGATTATAATCCTTTTGATGTGACCCATAAACCGGTTCAGCAACCCAGAGATTTAAGCAATCAGAAGAACTGGGAAAAGCTGTATCAGCCCCAGGAATACACTCCCAAAAAGGATGAAGAAATTCAATCAGCTCCTCAAACTGAACTTGGGCACATAAATGATGAATCCGGCAAAATAGCCAACGAAAAAATATTTCAATTCAAACAGCGTTTTATTGTGACCATAGTTTCATCCGGAGTGATGATTATAGACCAAACAAGGGCTCATGAGCGTGTTCTTTACGAAGATTATATGGAAGTTTTTAATGGACAACTTTCACATTCACAACAAGAATTGTTTCCGGAAACCATTGGTTTTAATTCTTCGGATGCAGAAATTATTGAAGAAATAAAAGAGGACTTAAAAACCCTTGGATTCGTCATCAATGAGATGGGGCAAAATACTTATGTTGTGACAGGTAAGCCTGCCGATTTGCAGGACATCAACATTAAAGAGAGCCTGGAAAGCATCATAGAAAATTATCGAAAAAATCTGGTAGATTTGAACCTGAATAAAAGGGTTAATTTAGTGAGTGCTTTGGCAGGAAATATGGCGATTAAACCGGGTACAATTCTGCAAAAAGAGGAAATGAATGCTTTAGTTGACAAATTGTTTGCCTGCAAAATACCTGATGTATCTCCTCAGGGAAAACCTGTATTCAGGGTTATTTCCATAGAGGAGGTTGAGAAATTATTTAATTAAAACAGTGAATATGAATTTTCAACAGTTAAGACCAACGGGCTTTAGAATATTGCCTCCGGTTGTAAAAAACTTATTAATTATAAATGGCTTGTTTTTCCTGGCCACTCTTACTTTTCAAAGTACTTTTGGAATTGACCTGAGCAAACATTTGGGATTACATTATCCGGCTGCCGAAGACTTTAACCCGTTTCAATTTGTCACCTATATGTTTATGCATGGTGGCATGGGTCATATCTTTTTCAATATGTTCGCTTTGTGGATGTTTGGTAAAACCTTGGAAGAAGTGTGGGGGCCTAAGAAATTCCTGACCTATTATATGGTAACCGGAATTGGCGCTGCCGTCATTCAGATGATAATCACATTTTTTAGAATTCAGGCCATAGAAGCAACCTTAAGTGCCGATGTAATAGATTTGGTATATCGGGAAGGAAGTGGCGTTTTACAACAGGGCATGAATTATTCAAATGAAGCCATGGCCAAACTAAATGCCATGATTAATACCCCGACAGTGGGTGCATCAGGAGCGGTTTTTGGCTTGTTATTGGCATTTGGTATGCTTTTCCCAAACGCTTTAATCTATTTATATTTTGCCATCCCCATTAAAGCAAAATGGTTTGTAATTATTTACGGAGCCATCGAACTGTATTCAGGAATTGCCAATAATCCGGCAGATAATGTGGCTCATTTTGCGCATTTAGGTGGAATGATTTTTGGATTTATTTTAATCAAATACTGGAAACGTAATTAACATAAAATGTACGTACAAAATAGTCCTCTCGACGAGATAAAATCATTTTTTAAACATAGGTCAATATTATCACAATTAATACTAATCAACATTGCGGTTTTTATATTTGCCAACTTTATCAACCTCATTTTATGGTTGTTTCAATCGGCTGATAATGAATTCATCACCCGCTGGTTTGCGCTTCCATCAAACTTAAATGCACTACTTTTAAAGCCTTGGACCCTATTCACTTATATGTTTCTTCAAGAGAATTTTTTCCACCTCTTGTTTAATATGATCATGCTTTATTTTAGTGGTAGGATATTTTCAGAATACCTGAGCCATCGTAAACTGTTAAGTGTTTATATTTGGGGTGGAATTATTGGAGGTTTGCTGTATTTATTTGCCTACAACACATTTCCTGTATTTGCGGATTCGGTAAGGGTTTCGGTACCCATGTTAGGCTCATCCGCTTCAGTACTGGCCATTTTATTTGCCATCGCTACCTATGTTCCAAATTATAATGTTCCTCTTATTTTTATCGGAAGGGTAAAATTAAAGCATCTGGCTATTGTATTCATTGTAATTGATATTTTAAGCATTCAAAGAGGCAATGCCGGTGGGCATATTGCCCATATCGGAGGCGCCTTATGGGGTTTTATTTATGTTTGGCTCATCAAAAACAATCATCGCATGAATTGGGGTAAATTTAAATTTCCAAAATTTACTTTTGGCAAAAAACCAAGGCCACGTAAGGCCTACCAAAACCCGAACTACAACAAGCGTCCTGTTACGGACGATGAGTACAATAAAAGAAAAAAGCAGCAACAAAAAGAGGTTGATGCAATACTTGATAAGATTTCAAAATCAGGTTATAGCAGTTTATCAAAAAAAGAAAAGGAGTTATTATTTAAAAGCAGCAACAAAAAGTGATTTCAAATCAGAATATCAAAAAGCCTCTTTACAGATATTTATTGATTATAAATATTTTATTGGTGATTAGTTTGCTTTTATCTTACCTCTCTGTTTATACAGATCCTTCTATGTTTTGGATTTTATCACTTTTCGGCCTGGCCTACCCCTTCATCCTCATTGCTAATCTTTTGTTTGTTTTAATATGGTTATGCATCCGAAAAAGCTATTTATTATTGTCGCTTATTGGCATCTTATTAGGATTCAACCTGATCGGGGAAATACTGCAACTAAATTTTGGACAGGAGGACTCAACAGCCTCGAACAGCATCACACTACTTTCCTACAACGTTCACAATTTTTCTCCTGAATCAAAGTCGGGGATATTCAATAAGGAAATCCAACAAAAAACCTTCGATTTCATAGAATCTCAAAAGGCAGATATCGTTTGCCTTCAGGAATTTAATTATGTAGGCGAAAACATATATGCTTCTCATGCCCAGTTAAAAGAAAGACTCGGTTCGGATAATTACTATTTTGAAAGTTATTTCAATCCTAAAAAGAGTAAGGTTATTGGCATGGCTACTTTCAGCAGATATCCCATAATTGATAAAGGAATTTTTGAGCTGACTGAGACCCGTAAGTTTGGTACATTTATCGATATTTTGCAACAAAATGACACCTTGAGGGTTTACAATATTCACCTGGAATCAATCAGTCTGAAAGAAGAAGATTATGCCTTTGTAAACAACATTCGAAAAAACGACAGCGTTCAAAATTCAAATACGGGCCTTATATTAAAGAAGCTTAAGAAAGCATTGATAAACAGAACAAAACAAGCCAAAATAATCAGTGATCATATTTCAAATTCACCATATCCGGTCATTATTTGCGGCGATTTTAACGAATTACCAACATCATATAATTACCGCAAAATTGCATCCGGATTAAAAGATTCTTTTGTTGAAAACGGACTGGGCTTTGGTAAAACCTTTTCTGGTAGTTTACCATTTTTCAGAATTGATTACATCCTTTTTGATCCTCGTTTAACTTCAACTTATTATCAGGAATTTAAAATTAAATTATCTGATCATTATCCCATAAAAGCTAAATTATACTATAATTAAGATTAGGCTTTAATTCCCAATTGACTATTTTTGATTACAATAAACCAACAAATGAAATTTAAACTCACATCCGATTTTAAACCCACTGGAGATCAGCCTGAAGCGATTAAACAACTTGTAGAAGGAATTCAGCGTGGAGATGAAGCCCAAACCTTACTCGGTGTAACAGGATCCGGGAAAACATTTACCGTAGCCAATGTTATTCATGAACTCAATCGGCCTGTTTTGGTTTTAAGCCATAACAAGACCCTGGCAGCGCAACTTTATGGTGAACTCAAGCAATTCTTTCCCGAAAATGCCGTCGAATATTTTGTTTCCTATTACGATTATTATCAACCAGAAGCATATCTTCCTGTTACCAATACCTATATTGAAAAAGATTTACAAATCAATGATGAGATAGAGAAATTAAGATTAAGTACAACCTCTGCCCTGCTTTCAGGTAGAAGAGATGTGATTGTTGTTTCATCTGTTTCGTGTATCTATGGAATTGGAAATCCTGATGACTTTACCGAAAATGTGATTCGGTTAAAAATCGGAGACCAGATTAACAGAAATAAATTCTTACATGCATTGGTAACCAGTTTGTATTCGAGAAATGAAATAGAATTTACGAGAAGTAATTTTAGGGTAAAAGGAGACAGTGTAGATATATTTCCAGCCTATGCCGACATTTGTTATCGAGTGGTTTTTTGGGGAGATGAAATTGAAGAATTAGAAACTTTTGATCCTGTGACCGGACAAACCATTAGTGAGTTAGAAGATATGACCATTTATCCGGCAAATATTTTTGTTACCTCCAAGGATAAAATGAAGGATTCAATATTTGAAATTCAGGATGACCTGGTAAAGCAAACAAATTATTTTAAAGAAATCGGCAAAAACCTGGAAGCCAAACGATTGGAGGATAGGGTAACTTACGATTTAGAAATGATGAGAGAATTGGGTTATTGCTCTGGAATAGAGAATTATTCGCGATATTTCGATGGACGAGAATCCGGTAGTCGGCCCTTCTGCCTGCTCGATTACTTTCCTGATGATTTTATTTTGGTTGTAGATGAAAGCCATGTAACTGTACCTCAAATCAGAGCCATGTATGGAGGAGATCGATCCCGAAAACAGAACTTGGTTGAATATGGTTTTAGGTTACCATCGGCCATGGATAACCGTCCTTTAAAATTTGAAGAATTTGAAGCGATTATTAATCAAGGTATTTATGTAAGTGCGACCCCGGCGGATTATGAATTGGAGATTTCAGGCGGTGTATATGTAGAGCAAATCATCAGGCCCACCGGGCTTCTTGATCCGGTGATAGAGGTTCGTCCAAGCCAAAATCAGATAGATGATTTATTGGATGAAGTGAATCGTGTGATTCATAAAAAAGAGCGTGCTCTGGTAACAACTCTAACCAAAAGGATGGCTGAAGAATTAAGCAAATACATGTTGAGATTGGGCATTCGTTGCAACTACATTCATTCGGATGTGACAACCCTTGATCGGGTTGAAATATTAAGAGATTTAAGGCTGGGGGTTTATGATGTAATCATTGGAGTCAATTTACTTAGAGAAGGTTTGGATTTACCTGAAGTATCGCTGGTAGCTATACTTGATGCTGATAAAGAAGGATTTTTAAGATCGGAAAGATCGCTAACGCAAACGGCTGGGCGCGCTGCCCGAAACCTAGATAGTTTAGTGATCATGTATGCAGATAAGATAACGCACTCAATGCAAAAAACCATTGATGAAACTTTGCGAAGAAGAGAAATTCAAATGGCCTACAATAAAAAACATAAAATAACCCCAAAACAAATTGTAAAATCCAAAGAATCTATCATTGGACAAACAAGTGTTGCAAATGCCAAAGCTTATGTTGAAAACGAAAATATAACCGTTGCTGCCGATCCTGTTGTTAAGTATATGAAACCTGAACAAATTAATAAGGCCATTCAAAATAATAAGAAGCTGATGGAACTTGCAGTAAAAGAATTGGACTTTATTGAAGCTGCCAGATTAAGAGATGAAATCAATGTATTAAAGAAATTATTAGAAACTTCTTAGACCATTTAATGAGTTCATCAATTTTATTAACTTTTTTTTGTAGATAAATATTGCAAAACATAGGTGTCTAATAACTAAAATGTGCTATTTTTACGTCAAATATTAGGGCTCTGAAGGAGTTTTGCACGCTAACTAAAAAAGAATTACATGAAAAAGAAAATTCTTATTATAGACGATGAATTGAGCATTCGGATGTTATTGGAAAATTTTCTAAAAAAAGAATATAGTGTCGTTACAAAAAATGATGGAATGGAAGGCCTTACATGGCTTGAAGAGGGTAATATTCCCGACCTCATTGTAGCAGACATACAAATGCCTAATTTGGATGGATACGATTTCATAAAGAATTTGAGAGCAAGTGGATACTTCAAGCATATCCCATTAATTATGTTATCGGGGATAGAAAGTACTTCTGAAAAGATTAAATGTTTGAAATTAGGAGCGGATGATTATATTGTCAAGCCCTTTAATCCGGAAGAGTTATCAATTAGAATTGAATTACTTATTTCCAGAAAATCATAATTCAATCATTAAATTTGATTTTAATGGGCGACGAGAATAAAAAAAAATTAAATATCCTATATATTGGTGGCAATAAAAAAGTCACCAAAGAATATCAAGATTCCACCCTACTTTTCGAAGTTACTGAGGTGGAAAATGGCCTCGAAGCCATTAATCAACTTAAGAAGCTAAACAATTTAGACGCCATCATTTCAGAATTTCATTTGCCGGGCGTAAATGGCATAGAAGTATTCAAAATGCTTCGAAATGAAAATCTACATATCAAAACTCCTTTCATTTTAATTAACCACGAAGCTGACGAAAAAGTTAGGAAACTAGCGATTAAGGAAAGAATTGATGATTTTTACATCACCCCTATGGATGTAGATCAAATATATACCAGAATTGAGTTTTTAAAAACCTTTAAAGCTAATTACTCTAAAGATAAAACCACCAATAAAAACATTCATGACTACAGCATCCCTTTAATCAAAAGACTATTTGATATTTTGGTTTCGGGTTTTGCACTATTGTTCTTATTACCTGTTTTTTTACTCACAGCCATTGCCATTCGCCTGGAATCAAAAGGCAAAGTTTATTATACTTCGAAACGGGTTGGAACGGGATATAAAATATTTGACTTCTACAAATTCAGATCCATGTATCATGGCGCTGATGCCAGATTAAAAGACCTGGATCACCTAAATCAATATTCACAAAACAATGGGAATGAAATGGGAGACGGTGATGATTACCTGAGGAAACAATGCCCCAGATGTTCAAAGCTCAAACCCGGAATATACTGCTCACCAACACTATACACTGGTGGACAAAAAGTTTGTGAATATTGGTATAATGAAATCAAAAAGAATACAGATTCATCCACCTTTAAGAAAATTAAAAATGATCCACGTGTATCAAAAGTTGGAAAATTTATAAGAAACACCAGCATTGATGAACTCCCCCAATTGATCAATGTGATTAAAGGAGATATGTCAATCGTCGGTAATCGACCATTGCCACTTTATGAAGCTGAATTATTAACATCTGATGACTGGAGCGAACGATTTTTAGGACCTGCCGGCATTACAGGCTTATGGCAAGTTGAATTAAGAGGACGTAAAGGAGAGATGTCGGAAGATGAACGTAAAGCCTTGGATAATCATTACGCAAAAACTTATTCATTTTGGGGAGACATTCGACTCATTCTTAGAACAATTCCTGCGCTCTTCCAAAAAGAAAATGTTTAGCGATTATTAAAAACAAACGCAATCAGCGCATATTTGTTTCTTTTTTAATTGATTGTACTACTAAATACTGTTAAAAACTATTTAATAACTATTTTTAATTGCTACTATTTTTTTAAGTAAAATAGTTGTAGTTTGTTTAATTAAAAAAATTTAATTTTAAATAACATTAATTTGTTCGAAAAAATATAGCCCATGGTTTGTTGGAATAAACTATTAGCCCGAATATCACTCATTGTTGTTTTTGTTGCAATAACTTCAATTTCATTTTCACAAGTAATTGATAGTTCTATGCTCTTTAATCCCATTAGAGATGATATAGCGAAAAAACTTCCGCCCCTTGAAGCGCTTATAGATTCAGCCATACATCATTCACCACAGATAAAGCTTGAAGAATTACAAGCAGATTTAACCCGCTACGAAATCTCCTCTGCCAGAAGAGAATGGCTTCGTCACTGGGGGCTCGATATGGTAGCAAATTACGGTAACTATCTGTATAATGATCGTGACGAGTTAACACGACTCGACCGATTTTATCTTTCTGAATCCAGAAGATTAAATTACGGTGCAGGTGTTTATGTACGTATCCCTGTTTTTTATTTTGTTGACAGGAAAAATGAAATTAACAAAAAACGAAAACTTCTTGAAATTGCCATTGTCAATAGAGAAGTCCACGTTAGAGATATCAGACAAACGGTAATCGCAACCTATAACACCCTCATGCAACAGCAGCATATTCTACGAATCACAAACGATTATCAGCAAGTAGCTGACATGATGATGCGTAATGCTGAAAATATGTTTTTAAATGGTGAAATCCCACCTGAAGAATATGCCAGGCAAAAAGATTATCAAACCAGAGGTGCCACTGATTATGCGCTGACTATCGGACGTTTTAATAATGCATATACTTTACTAGAAGAATTAGTAGGTATGAGATTTAATCTTATTAATGTTTTAAAATAATGGATATACATAAAATTTTACAGCTAATAAGAAGACATTTGTTTCTATTGATTGCCATACCTCTATTCATGGCGGTGTTGGTGTATTTATTCACTCGAAATCAACCACAAACATATTCATCAGAGGTCATAATTTATACGGGTATAGCTACCGGATATTCAATTGAATCAACAAACAGCAGATCAGTAGATTATTTCTCTACTAACATTCAATTTGACAATCTGATTAACCTCATAAACTCAAATCAAACAATTGAGAATACAGCCATCAGGCTTTTAGCCCAGGATGTCTCTCTTGAGGAACCAAACCCACAATACATTTCAAATAGCAATTATGCTGCTTTACACGACATGGTTCCGAAACATGTTAAAGATTTGGTTGTAAAGAATGGGAAAATGGGATTGGCTAGAGATAAGGAGGAACAAATCCGACAATTACAAGAAGAAATTCTTGGCCTCGAGCAACAAATCACAACAAAAAGATCAAGCGAATTATTAAATAGCAATACAAATACCCAACTAACAGCAAGCAGAAGCACTGCCCAAGAAAACATTCAAAAAACAGATAACAGCATATTCCATACGGTACGTCCGGGTGAGTCTATTTACTCAATCGCTGCCATGTATAGCGTAAGTGCTGGTGAAATCATTGATCAAAACAATTTATCAAATAACTCATTAAGTGTTGGACAATCTCTTGTGATTAAAAGAAATATTCCAACTGAATTTTTATATCATATTGTAAAGCCAGGCGAATCGGTTTATTCTATATCAAAGATTTACAACACCAGTATTAATGATATTCGTAAACTAAACAGATTATATTCTGATGATTTGGTTGTAGGTAACCGAATTATGATTAGCAAGGTTAATCCAACAGCCTCTGTAACGAATAACACAACAGATCCAACCAATACTTCTTCAGTAATTATCAATCCGGAGGATGCAAAAATTGATTTTAGCAGATTTGAATGGCCTTATAAAAAAGATCCAGTAGTTCCTCCATACATCCGAAAGGATGACTTCTACAATACAGTAGAAAACTTCACCAATTACTATAATTCAAGCGACGATAATTTTATTTATGAGTTATTACACTATAATCATCCCCATTATAGCGTTGGAGGAATTAAAAGTAACTCATCTGTTTTTAGGGTTAGCAATTCAGACTTTATTCGGGTAACTTATCAAACTGATGATCCTGGAATTTGTCAACAAACACTAAAAATATTGGCTGAAGTATTCATCAAAAATTATACTTTATTAAAAGCCAATGAAACCGATGCAGTAGTAGCCTATTACCAGCGAAAAGTTGAAGAAGCAGACGCGAAATTACAAGATGCTGAAGATCGACTGCTTCAATTTAACAAAGAGAATAATATCATAAACTATTACGAGCAAAGTAAATATATTGCGGCTCAGAAGGAAGATTTGGATCTTTATTATCAAAATGAACAAATCAGATTGGCTGGAGCCTCTGCAGCACTTAGAGAGCTTGACACCAAATTAATGGGTAAAGACAGCATTTATTTGAAAAGTGATGCCATCATGCAGAAGATGAAACGAATTTCAGAAATCTCTGAATTGGTTGTCATCAATGAAATCTCAAATGAGTATGACCCTTATATCGGTAATACCTTAAATGAACTAAAAGCAGAATCGAAAAGGATTAAAGATGATGTTAAAGCTCATGTCGATCAACTATTTATGTACCAACGTTCAAATGAAGGGATTCCAATTAAAGATCTTTTGGTTGAATACCTGGATAACAACATAACTTTTGTTGAAGCACAAGCAAGTTTAAGGGTTTTAAGTAATCGTAAACAAGATTTCACTCGTATCTATCAAATATTTGCACCTCTTGGAGCAATGCTGAAACGGATTGAAAGAGAAATTAGTGTAGCTGAACAATCTTATCTGGAATTCTTGCACAGTTTTAATGTTGCGAAAATGGAGCAACAAAATAATTTGCTATCCACAAATATTAAGATTGTTGATGAACCATCGTTCCCATTGCAATCAAATCCATCACGAACGAAACTATTGATTTTGGTTGCTGCTGTATTCGGTTTCTTTATTGTAGCATTCATCATTATCATGCTTGAATATTTTGATACTACCGTCAAAAACCCATCTGCAGTAGAAAAATCTACCAATTTAAAAATGGCTGGTGCTTACCCAGTAATCGAGCCAGGCCGCGACAGCTCATACATCAGTAATCGTCTTACTGAAATGTTATTGCAGCAAATTAAACTTCATATAACACACAATTCTGTTTTCACCTCCGAGAAACCTTATTTGATATTGGTTTTTAGTACTCAACGCCAAACTGGTAAGACAACCATCGCTACTGAACTGATTAAAAAGCTCCGATCATATGGTGAAAATGTTTTGTTCTTGAATTACTCAAGTGATGAAGCAGAAAATGGCGACGATTTAGATAATACAATTACTTATAAAATTGATAATAAATTTGTAGAGATAAAACACATTAATGAATTATTGGTTAGTAATTACCTCAGACAGGATAACTTTAAGTATGATTATATTTTCCTTGAAATTCCTGCCATAATCTTCAATTCATATCCACTTGAACTTATGAGTTCTGTAGATGTTCCATTAATGATTGCAAAAGCCAATGACAATTGGAGAAGTGCTGATATTGCTGCACTAAAGATGATGGAAGATGTATCGCGTGAGAAGCCAATGGTTGTGCTGAATCAAACTGAGTTACACTCTTTAGAGGATTTAATCAATGATATTCCTGAAAAGAAGCAAAGATCATTAAGACGTAAATTTAAAAACGTAGTTACTTATCCTTTCAGATTAAGGGTTAAAGTAAGGGTTGATTAAATCGACAAATGTGAAAGTAAACTTCTCGAAAGCATTTCAAAACGATAATTTTCTGTCCTTATCGAGTAATCTCGGGATAGCCATTTTTGGTTTCTTAAGCTTTTTTGTACTTGTTCGAACTCTAAGCCTAGATATGATGGGCGAATGGGTGCTTTATTTAGCTGCAGGCAATGTTCTGGAAATGCTCCGTTTTGGGCTAACACGCACTGCAATTATTCGTTATCTATCCGGAGCAAAAGGGATTGAACGTAAAAGATTAATTGGTACAAATTGGGCTTTAGGCTTATTTGCAACGCTTATTTTAGCTGCTATAATTTGGATTTTATTATTTCTGTTTCCTGAAAAAATAGAAAACTCTGGTTACTACCTATTTTTCTTGTGGTATCCACTCCTATCCATTGTTAATCTTCCGTTTAACATGGCCATTTCAGTAATGCATGCCGACCAACGTTTCGGAAAAATTTTACTCATAAATGTTCTGAACTATGGTGGTTTCTTCTTCTTTTTAGTTATAAATTTCTTCTTTTTGCACTGGGAAATTTTAGAAATTATTTATACACATCTGGGAATTAACATTTTGGTATCTCTCATCTGTTTAATAAATAAATGGGATGGAATTCAATACATTTTTTATGCAAATAAAGAGACAAATAAAATAGTTTGGAATTTTAGTAAATTCTCTACAGGCACTCTTATCGGTTCAAATCTATTAAAGTTTTCTGATCAATTTTTAATTAGTATGAGTGTTTTTGTAGGAACAACAGGTGTTGCAATGTATGCAGTTCCACTAAAGCTCACCCAAATTCTAGAAATTCCATTAAGAAGTTTTGCTGCAGTTGCTTTTCCTCGAATGTCGAAAGCAAGTTTAGAAAATGACATGCAGAAAGTAAAACAAATTTTTTATTCTTATTCAGGAGGATTAACCTTTCTCATTCTTCCGATACTCATCATAGGTTTTATTTTCGCTGAACAATTTGTCTATATTCTAGGAGGCGCAAAATACATCGAAACACAAAATATTTTCAGAATTTTCTGCATATATGGATTGTTTATTTCTGTTGACAAATTTACGGGTATCGCTCTTGATAGCATCAATAAACCAAAAACAAACTTCATCAAAGTCGTTTATATGGCCATCGCAAATATTGTTGGCGATATTGTAGTTATTTTTTATATCGGGAAGATTTTATTGTTCATTGCAATCGCAGGATTTATTGTTCCTATTAATCTTGATATTTTCGGACTTGAAATTAGAGCATATAATTTTACAGTTTTAAATACTCTGGAAATGGTTTCCTTTGTTACCATATTATTTACGCTCATTGGAATCATTGTAGGTTTAAAATATTTAAACCAATACTTAAGTCTCTCTCTCAGAAAAATTATTACGGAAGGCTGGAAATTCTTTTTAACAATTCTTAAAGATATTAGGACTGTTTTTAATGTTTAAAAACTTTGTAACTTTATATACCAATATTTGATTATTAAATGCTAAAAAAACTAAAACGATATACAGGCTCTGCAAAACTAAACGATCCGATTTTAATGATTGGAATGTTTGTGATGGCTGTAATTTTTAGTTTTATACTGACCAAGGTGAGCATTCAAATAGCAATGATTTTGTTAATTGTTCCGGTTGGATTGATTTATTTGAACCGCATTTTTAATGATCCGAAAATTGGACTGATAACACTCATTGTACTGGCCTGGTTAGCTGTTGGAATTACCAGATACATCAGAGGAATTCCTTTCGGTTTAAGTATCGACTTTTTTCTTGTATTGACTTTTGTAGCCGTTTTTTTTAAATCCTTTTATAGTGGTTTAGATGTAAAATATTTTAAAAATGACCTGGTGATCCTACTCGCCTTGTGGTTTTTATATGCGCTTGCAGAAATAATGAATCCCGAAGCTTTAAGTAAAACTGCCTGGTTTTACGCCATGCGTGGTGTAGCTTTATATTCTCTATTAACCGTTCCTTTGGTATTCATTCTTTTCCGCAGGGTAAAATACCTGAATTTATTTCTTTATATGTGGGGCGTAATTTCCATTCTTGGTAGCCTGAAAGGTTTCCAGCAAGTTTATATTGGTTTGGATTTTGCTGAACAAAGATGGTTGAATGAAGTTGGTTATATCACCCACGTTTTATTTGGAGAGCTAAGGGTATTCTCATTTTACACAGATGCAGGTCAGTTTGGTGCTGCCCAGGGTGCTGCAGGTATTGTTGGAGTTTTAGTGGCTCTAAACTCCAAGAAAACCTTTGATAAGGTTTTCTTCTTGATTATGGGAATTACCGGGCTTTGGGGTATGATGATTTCAGGTACACGTGGTGCCATTATTGTTCCACTTATCGGAGCTCTACTCTATTTGATTCACCGTAAAAATCTAAGGGTTATCATGTTAGGTTTGGTGGTAATTATTGGTATATATGTATTCTTTAAGTACACCTATATAGGGTCAGGAATTGCCCAAATCAGGAGGATGCGTACCGCATTCTTTCCTGCGGATGATGCATCTCTCCAAGTTCGACTGGAAAACAGACGGGTACTGGAAGTTTATCTGGCTTCCCGCCCCTTTGGCGGTGGTATTGGAAGTGCGGGTAACTGGGGATTACGTTTTTCACCCAACGGATTCTTAGCGAATGTGGCAACAGATAGTTGGTACGTTCAAATTTGGGCCGAAATGGGAATTATCGGATTAACCCTCCATCTTTTTATACTTGCCTACATCCTAACAAAATCGTCATATTTCATAATGTTTCGGGTGAAAGATCCCGAACTCCGAGGTAAACTAAGTGCATTGGCTTGTGCTTATGCTGGTGTTATTGGTGCAAGCTATGGTAATGGTGTACTTGGTCAGATTCCAACAGGTATTCTTACCTATATGAGTTGGGGCTTCCTGTTTATGGGACCGATGTTAGATAGAGAAATAAGAGGAATTCCAGAATCTACAGACTAATTATTTTTCTCTTCCTGTAAAATATTCGAACAATCTTTTGGAGTGAACAGCAAATCTTTGCTTAAAAGATTCCCATATTCCGCCGTCGTAAACAATTCGACGAGAAGAGGTAATTACCACCGCCTTTGGATTTGTCACCAATTTTAGCCGACCCTTTTTCTTTAAATTTAGAGCCATGGTTCCATCTTCCGATTCTTCGGTAAAATATTTACTATCCTTGGTATTTTGAAACACCCGCACATTTTTTACCTTAAAACCACCGTTGGTTCTTCCAACTTCAGCAACCAAACCCATGGTAAAACCCATCACATTTAAATATTCACGATTCTTTCGCCGGATACGTACCAATATACCAACGATGCGTTCGTAAGTCCACATCGATAAACGACTGATACCTTCAGGGGGTATAAAAGCATAACGACCATATACTCCGGTAATATTTTTATTTTTAAGCATCGGCTTAATCATTAAATCGATCCATCGGGGTGGATAAAGCGTATCTGAATCTGCACATAAATGATATTTACCTTTGGCATGATCCAAACCACATTGTCGGGCATGAGATGTACCTTGCTTAGCTTCAAAATAATTTCTTACACCCAAGTTATCTAAAACTTCCTGGGTATTATCAGTAGAATTATTATTAATGACTACAATCTCAATTTTATGTTTGGAGCTCGAACTTGCTAAAGATGAAAGTGCCTGAAAAATATGATTGGCTTCGTTCCAGGCAGGAATAACAACCGACACCAAAGGATCATCATCCTGAAACTTGCTAATTCTGGATCTTAAATCATGCAACTCAGCCTCACTCAATTCATTAAAATTCCTATTTGAGTATCTGTGCTGGTGAATCCATTTTGGAAGCTTTACTCCTATCATAATTTAGTTCTTATTAAACATCTATTTCTATTCTAATTTCCAGAAAACTTTAATCTTCCCAACTTTTACAAGCCAAATATAAACTCTGCTTTTTTGAAACTTCGTAGGTAAAGCGTTTCAGATATTCATTTAATTCATCAATATTGTATGAATCATAAGTTGGTTCATAAATTAAACACTTAAATTGATTACTCAAATTTGTATTTAAAGATTTAATAATTGGATATTCAGCACCTTCACAATCGAGTTTTAACAAATCACATCTTAATTTAGGTTTTGTTAAATTCAAGGCCTCTTCCAAACGAATAGATTCAATTTCAACAAAATTACTACTTACATTTTCGGAGTAAATACTATGTCCGCCAATGTTTGTAGGGTGAATATATAATTTGCTCTTTCCTGCTTTATCACTAATGGCCAAAGTTTTAACTTCAACGTTTTTAAGCTGGTTGATATTAATTGTTTCTCTTAGTTGATCAATGCAAGGAGGATAAGGCTCAAAACAATAAATAATTGAATCGGGATATAACTGTTTCATTCTCAGGGTAAAAAAACCGGTATTGGCTCCTACATCAAATATAACAGGGTTTTTAACATCCAATTTTACATCATAACATTCATCAATAAAGATTTCTGAATAAATATAAAAAGACATAAAATCATAAATATGGATTTTATACCCATCTTTAAATTTCAGGCTAATGATTTTTTTGTTAAAAAAAGGAAGTAATTTTAGAACTGCACCTATATAAAAAGAACATGGGTTTTTTAAAGTCTTAAATTGCTTTTTAATCAGTCTTGGATTGGTAAATTGTCGAATCAACCAATTTATTTTAAATGCGCCCTTCATCTTAAATACAATTCAAATTGATTAGTCTTTTCGTGCTAATCCCCATACGGTTACGGGGAAATATTCCTGGTTTTTCAACGATCCAAACCAACCTCTTGGAGCCCATCCTTTTCTTAAATTTGCCCTCACACAGCTTTTATTACCCCACGAATCGGTCTTTACATTTTCAAGTTCAAAACCACATTCATGTAAAAAATATTTCATACCAGTCTCGGTCCATCGGGTACAATCATGAGGCATGGGGTGGATTTTTATCAGAAAGGGAGTTGCCATTAAAAAATGCCCACCGGGTTTTAGCATTTCATAA